>NZ_JAPDPF010000009.1 GCF_026283925.1 Dyella halodurans | reverse complement strand
GCGACGACGTGGAGCGTGGCCAGGTGCTGGCCAAGCCGGGCACGATCACCCCGCACACCGACTTCGAGGCTGAGGTCTATGTGCTGTCGAAGGACGAGGGTGGCCGTCATACGCCGTTCTTCAAGGGTTACCGTCCGCAGTTCTACTTCCGCACCACCGACGTGACTGGCGCCTGCCAGCTGCCGGAAGGCGTGGAGATGGTGATGCCGGGCGACAACGTGAAGATGGTGGTGTCCCTGATCCACCCGATCGCGATGGACGAAGGCCTGCGTTTCGCCATTCGCGAAGGCGGCCGCACCGTCGGCGCCGGCGTGGTGGCCAAGGTCATCAAGTAAGTCGTTCCAGTCGCTGTCGTTACGACGGCGACACAGGCTGGCCCGCCCGGATGGGCAGGGCCGCCTGAAGGGATCGCCGGAGGAGGCCGAGTCAGCCTTTCCTCCGGGCGATTCTTAAGCTATAGTATAGGGCTTGCCCGTCGACGAACCCTGGGTTGCGGTCGACAACACTGCGAAATGAGGCACAGGAAGTGCTTCGAGTTCGCTGACCTGGATGGTCGTGCACAAGAGAGGCTTGGGGCAACGGGGTATGACGCTCTGTTGACCGAAGCATTTCGCGTGTTTTATACTTTTCCGTCTGGGCGGGCCCGAATAGGGCCTGCCTAGTCTTTTAGGGTCAATCATGCGGCACGTAGTCGCTCGTCGCGATTGACTTGCAGTACTGCAGCGACGAATGGGTTGTGCGGGGCGGCGAGAAGCCATCCCGGTTCACAGTATTTGTTCTTTCGATAACAGGACACGGTTTATGGCGAACCAAAAGATTCGCATTCGGCTCAAGGCGTTCGATCATCGTCTGATCGACCGTTCGGCCAGCGAAATCGTCGAGACGGCCAAGCGCACCGGCGCTACGGTACTCGGTCCGATTCCGCTCCCGACCAAGATCGAGCGTTACACCATTCTGGTGTCGCCGCACGTCGACAAAGATGCCCGCGACCAGTACGAGACCCGTACGCACAAGCGCGTTTTGGACATCGTCGACCCCAACGACAAGACCGTGGACGCGCTCATGAAGCTTGATCTCGCCGCTGGCGTAGATGTTCAGATCAAGCTCGGCTGAGCGATAGATAGGATACGAAGATGAGTATCGGACTAGTTGGCCGCAAGTGCGGCATGAGCCGACTCTTCACTGAAGATGGACGCTCGATTCCGGTGACGCTGATTGAAGCCACCCCGAATCGCGTCACCCAGCTGAAGACGGAAGATAACGATGGCTACAGCGCTGTGCAGGTCGCAGCCGGCGTCAAGCGCGCCAGCCTGCTGACGCAGCCGCTGAAGGGTCACTACGCCAAGGCGAAGGTCGAGCCGGGTCGTGGTCTGTGGGAGTTCCGCGTGTCTGCCGACGATCTCGGCAAGTACAGCGTGGGCGCCGAGATCAAGGCCGATGACGTGTTCCAGGTCGGTCAGATTGTTGACGTGGCCGGCGTGTCGAAGGGCAAGGGCTTCCAGGGCGCGATCAAGCGTCACCACTTCACCATGGGCGACGCGACCCACGGTAACTCGCTGTCGCATCGTGCGCCGGGTTCTATCGGTCAGCGCCAGACCCCGGGTCGCGTGTTCCCGGGCAAGAAGATGGCAGGCCACATGGGTGCGGTGAACCGCACGCAGCAGGGCCTGGAAGTGGTCAAGGTCGACGCCGAGCGTCATCTGATCGCGGTGAAGGGCGCGGTGCCGGGTGCTACCGGCGGCGACGTCGTCATCCGTCCGACGACCAAGGGTTGAGGAGAGACGCCATGGAACTCAATGTTATTGGCGCCAAGCCGCTCAACGTGTCGGACGAAGTGTTCGGCGGTGAGCTCAAGCAGGCCCTGATCCACCAGGTCGTCGTCGCCTATCAGGCGGGCGGCCGTGCCGGCACCCAGTCGCAGCTTTCGCGCGGCGAAATGTCCGGTACCACCAAGAAGTTCAAGAAGCAGAAGGGCGGCGGCGCCCGTCACGGTGACTACCGTGCACCGATCTTTGTCGGTGGTGGCCGCACGTTCGCTGCCAAGCCGCGCAGCTACGAGCAGAAGGTCAACCGCAAGTCGTATCGCGTTGCCATCCGTTCGATCCTGTCCGAGCTGGTGCGCCAGGACCGTCTGAAGGTCGTCGAGAGCTTCGGCATCGACACCCCGAAGACCAAGGCGATGGTCGCCAAGCTGGCTGAGCTGCAGGTCTCGGGTCGTGTGCTGCTGGTGTCGGAAGACGCCAACGAAGCCACCTTCCTGGCCGCGCGCAACATCCCGTACATCCACGTGGTGGACGTGCTGGCGCTGAACCCGGTCAGCCTGGTCGGTTCGGACCACATCGTCATGACCGTCGATGCGGTGAAGAAGATCGAGGAGTGGCTGGCATGAGCAACGAACGCATTCTGAATACGCTGCGTGCGCCGCACATCTCGGAAAAGGCCGCGCGCCTGGCCGAGAAGAACCAGTACGTATTCGTGGTCGCCCCCGAGGCAACCAAGGCCGATGTCCGCGCTGCGGTGGAACAGATGTTCGACGTCAAGGTCGAGCAGGTGAACCTCGTCAATGCCAAGGGCAAGGTTAAGTCCTTCCGTTTTCGCGCTGGCAATCGCCAGGGCAAGCGCAAGGCCTATGTTCGCCTCGCCGATGGTCAGACCATCGACGTGTCGTCCAAGGCCTGAGCCAGGAGTTGAATTGAGATGGCACTGATCACTCATAAGCCGACCTCCCCAGGACGCCGCGACGCAGTCAGCGTCCGCACCGAGGGTCTGCACAAGGGCGCGCCGTACGCGGCGTTGACCGAGGCAAAGACCAAGAACGGCGGTCGCAACCACTACGGTCGCATCACCGTTCGTCACCAGGGTGGCGGTCACAAGCAGCGTTACCGCATCATCGACTTCAAGCGCGACAAGGAAGGCATTGCCGCCCGCGTCGAGCGCATTGAATACGATCCGAACCGCACCGCGCACATCGCGTTGCTGTGCTACGCCGACGGCGAGCGCCGTTACATCATCGCGCCGAAGGGCGTGCAGGCGGGTGACCGCCTGGTGTCCGGCAGCGACGCGCCGATCAAGGCCGGCAACAGCCTGCCGCTGCGCGCCATCCCGGTCGGTAGCACGATCCACTGCATCGAGATGAAGCCGGGCAAGGGCGCGCAGATCGCTCGTTCCGCCGGCGCTTCGGTCCAGCTGGTCGCCCGCGAGTCGGGTTACGCCACGCTGCGTCTGCGCTCCGGCGAGATGCGCCGCGTGCCGGTCGACTGCCGCGCCACCATCGGCGAAGTCGGCAACAGCGAGCACAGCTTGAAGAAGCTGGGCAAGGCTGGCGCCAAGCGTTGGTTGGGCATCCGTCCGACCGTTCGCGGTGTGGTGATGAACCCGGTCGACCATCCGCATGGCGGTGGTGAAGGCAAGACCTCCGGCGGCCGTCATCCGGTCAGCCCGTGGGGTACGCCGACCAAGGGTTACAAGACGCGCAATAACAAGCGCACCCAGCAGTTCATCGTGCGTCGTCGCAAGTAATAGGAAACGATTATGCCGCGCTCTCTAAAGAAAGGTCCGTTTGTCGACCTGCACCTCGTAAAGAAGGTGGAAGCCGCCGTTTCCGCCAACAACAAGCGTCCGATCAAGACCTGGTCGCGCCGCTCGATGATCCTGCCGGAGATGGTCGGCCTGACCATCGCCATCCACAATGGCCGTCAGCATGTCCCCGTGCTGGTCAATGAGAACATGGTCGGGCACAAGCTCGGCGAGTTCGCAGTGACCCGTACCTTCAAGGGCCATGGCGGCGATAAGAAGGGCAAGTGATGAGCACTGAAGCCAAAGCGATCCTGCGCAGCGCCCGCATTTCGGCGCAGAAGGCACGCCTGGTTGCCGATCTGGTCCGCGGTATGCCCGTGGGCCGGGCCAGCGATGTGCTGCAATTCACCAACAAGAAGGCCGCAACCCTTGTTCGCAAGGTGCTGCTGTCGGCCGTCGCCAACGCCGAGAACAACCTCGGCGCTGATGTGGACGAGCTGAAGGTCTCGCGCATCTTCGTGGACGAAGGTCCGGCGATGAAGCGTATGTACGCCCGCGCCAAAGGCCGCGGTTCCCGCATCCTGAAGCGCACGAGCCACATCACTGTGGTCGTTGGCAACTGACTGAGGACGTAGACGATGGGTCATAAAGTTCATCCCACCGGTATCCGCCTCGGCATTGCCAAGGACTGGAACTCGAAGTGGTACGCCAATAAGGGCGAATACGCCCAGTACCTCGCGGCCGACCTTAAGGTCCGTGAGATGCTGCGCAAGAAGCTGGCTCAGGCCGGCATTTCGAAGATCCTCATCGAGCGTCCGGCCAAGACCGCACGCGTGACGATCCACACCGCCCGTCCGGGCGTGGTGATCGGCAAGAAGGGCGAGGATATCGAGAAGCTGCGCAAGGAAGTGAGCGACATGATGGGCGTTCCGGCGCACATCAACGTCAGCGAAGTGCGCAAGCCTGAGCTGGACGCGCAGCTGGTTGCCGAGTCGATCGCGCAGCAGCTGGAGCGTCGCATCATGTTCCGCCGCGCCATGAAGCGTGCGGTCGGCAATGCGATGCGCCTGGGCGCCCTGGGTATCAAGATCAATGTCTCTGGCCGTCTGAACGGCGCCGAGATTGCCCGTTCCGAATGGAGCCGTGAAGGTCGCGTGCCGCTGCATACGCTGCGCGCCGACATCGATTACGGCTTCGCCGAGGCGAAGACCACCTACGGCATCATCGGCATCAAGGTGTGGGTCTACAAGGGCGAGATCTTCGATCTGTCCCAGATCAGCCAGGAGTCGAAGGAAGAGCAGTCCCAGCCGCGCCGTGAGGGTGGTGAGGGTCGTCGTGATGCGCGTCGCGAGGGCGGTGAAGGCCGTCGCGAGCGGACGGCGAAGTAAGGAGAGTTGCCATGCTGCAACCTAAGCGAACCAAATACCGTAAGCAGTTCAAGGGCCGTAACGACGGTCTGGCCTTCTGCTCCAACCTCGTCAGTTTTGGCGAGTATGGCCTGAAGGCAACCACGCACGGCGCGCTGACCGCACGCCAGATCGAGGCCGCCCGTCGTTGCATCACCCGCTTCGTCAAGCGTGGTGGCAAGCTCTGGATCCGTGTCTACCCCGACAAGCCGATCACCAAGAAGCCCATCGAAGTTCGAATGGGTGCAGGTAAGGGTGGCGTCGAGTACTGGGTAGCCCCGATCCAGCCGGGCCGCATGCTTTATGAAATCGAGGGTATCGACGAGGCAACTGCACGCGAGGCGTTCCGCCTGGCTGCTGCCAAGCTCTCGGTCCAGACCCAATTCGTGACCCGGGCGGTGATGTGATATGGCCATCAAAGAACTAACCACCAAGACGGCCGAAGAGCTGAACAAGCATCTGCTGGATCTGCGTAAAGAGCAGTTCAACCTGCGCATGCAGAAAGGCACCGGCCAGCTCAACCAGCCGCACCAGCTGCGCCGCGTTCGGCGCGACATCGCCCGCACGAAGTTCGTGCTCGGCGGCAAGAAGTAAGGGACGGCCGATATGAGCGACAACAAGAAGCAGACGCGCACCCTCGAGGGCCGCGTCATCAGCAACAAGATGGACAAGACGGTCACCGTCCTGATCGAGCGCCAGGAACAGCATCCGCTGATCGGCAAGATCATTCGACGTTCGACCAAGCTGCATGCGCAGGACGACCTGGGCGCGAACGAGGGTGACCTCGTCCGCATCGCCGAGTGCCGCCCCTTGTCCAAGACCAAACATCACCGCGTGGTTGAAATCATCACGCGCGCTGCCGTCTAAGGGAGGGTGCAAACATGATCCAGATGCAAAGCACGCTTTCCGCAGCGGACAACAGCGGCGCACGTGAACTGATGTGCATCAAGGTGCTCGGCGGCTCCAAGCGCCGTTACGCCGCCATCGGTGACGTGATCAAGGTCACCGTGAAAGATGCCATCCCCCGTGGCAAGGTGAAGAAGGGTGAGGTGTACAACGCCGTGGTGGTTCGTACCGCCAAGGGTGTGCGCCGTCCCGATGGCTCGCTGATCCGTTTCGACGGCAATGCAGCGGTGCTCCTCAACAACAAGCTCGAGCCGATCGGCACCCGTATTTTCGGACCGGTCACTCGCGAGCTGCGCAGCGAGAAGTTCATGAAGATCGTCTCTCTCGCGCCCGAAGTGCTCTGAGCGGAGATCAGACCATGAACCGTATCCGCAAGGGTGATCAGGTCCTCGTGATCACCGGCAAAAACAAGGGTCAGCGCGGCGACGTGCTGCGCGTTGATGGCGATCGCGTGTTCGTCTCCAACGTGAATCTGATCAAGCGTCACACCAAGCCGAATCCGCAGGCCAACCAGGCCGGCGGCATCGTCGAGCGTGAGGCTTCGATCCATATCTCCAACGTGCAGCTGTTCAACCCCGCCACGAACAAGGGTGAACGCGTAGGTGCCAAGACGCTCTCTGATGGGCGCAAGGTCCGCGTGTTCCGTTCGTCTGGCGAGGTCGTGGACGCGTAAGGAATCAATCATGACGCGCCTTGAAAGTTTTTATAAAGACCAGGTAGTGAAGAAGCTCACCGAGCGCTTCGGCTACGAGAACGTGATGCAGGTTCCCCGCATCACCAAGATCACGCTGAACATGGGCGTGGGCGAAGCGGCGGGCAACAAGAAAGTGCTCGAGAACGCCGTGGCCGACATGGCGAAGATCGCCGGTCAGAAGCCGATCACGACCAAGGCGCGCGTTTCCGTCGCCTCGTTCAAGATCCGCGACGGCTGGCCGATTGGTTGCAAGGTCACCTTGCGCCGCGCCCAGATGTGGGAGTTCCTCGACCGCCTGATCAACATCTCGCTGCCGCGTACGCGCGACTTCCGTGGTGTGTCCGGTCGCGCCTTCGACGGCCGTGGCAACTACAACTTCGGTGTGAAGGAACAGATCATCTTCCCCGAAATCGATTTCGACGCGATCGACGCGCTGCGTGGCATGGATATCTCCATCACCACCACCGCCAAGACCGACGAAGAAGCCAAGGCGTTGCTGGAAGCCTTCAGCTTCCCGTTCCGCAACTGATACACGCGAGAGATACCTATGGCAAAGACCTCGATGGTCAACCGCGATATCAAGCGGACCAAGCTCGTCAAGAAGTACGCCGCCAAGCGCGCCGAACTGAAGGCGATCGTGCTGAGCCCCACCGCCTCCTACGAGGAGAAGATGGAAGCCCAGACCAAGCTGCAGAAGCTGCCGCGCGACGCGAGCCCGTCTCGCCAGCGCACCCGCTGCGCTCTGACTGGTCGTCCGCGCGCCGTGTACCAGAAGTTCGGCCTCGGCCGCAACAAGCTGCGCGAAGCCACCATGCGTGGTGACGTTCCTGGCCTGCGCAAGGCCAGCTGGTAAGACCTCAAACTGGGCGATGACGGGCTTCGGTCCGTCCTCACTCGATGCAGTGGCGGGCCTGGGCCTGCCGCTGTTGGTGCGATTGACGCACGGATGTTCGCAAAATCGGAAAAAGCTGCTATAGTCGATGGTCTGCATCAAGCAGACCGGCGCTATGCCGGCTCACAATTGAATTGATTTCCGGTTTTTCGGATATCGGTGCACTCTGAAGGATGTTTTCATGAGCATGACTGATCCCATCGCCGATCTGTTTACGCGCATCCGCAATGCCCAGCTCACGGGCAAGCAGGCCGTAAACATGCCATCGTCGAAGCTGAAGGTGGCGATCGCCAACCTTCTCAAGAATGAGGGCTATATCCTCGACGCCAAGACCTCCACCGAGGAGGGCAAGCCGGTGCTCGAGATCAAGCTCAAGTATTTCGAAGGCCGTCCGGCCATTGAGACCATTAGCCGTATCAGCCGCTCCGGCCTCCGCGTCTATCGCGGCAAGGACGAGTTGCCGAAGGTCCTTGGCGGTCTCGGTATTTCGATCATCTCGACTTCTGCCGGTCTGCTGACCGACGCGCAGGCCCGTGCCAAGGGTCTGGGCGGCGAAGTTATCGGTCTGGTCGCATAAGGAGCCGACGATGTCCCGTGTAGCCAAGAAACCGATTTCCCTGCCGAAGGGCGTGGAGCTCAAGGTCGATGCCAACGGCATCACCGTCAAGGGCGCCAAGGGCACCCTGTCGACCCACGCGCTTCCGGGCGCTTCCGTGGTCGTCGACAACGGCGTGGCCACGATCCAGGTTGCCGAAGGTGCTGACGACAAGTTCGGCGGTACCCTGCGCGCGCTGGTCGCCAACATGGTCAAGGGTGTTTCCGACGGTTATGAGCGCAAGCTCGAGCTGGTCGGCGTGGGTTACCGCGCCTCGATGGCCGGCAAGTCGCTGAACATCGCCCTGGGCTTCTCCCATCCGGTCGTGTTCGAAGCGCCGGAAGGTATCAGCATCGAAACCCCGACGCAGACCGAAATCCTGATCAAGGGTTCGGACAAGCAGCGCGTGGGTGAGGTGGCTGCCAAGATCCGTTCGTTCCGTCCGCCGGAGCCCTATAAGGGCAAGGGCGTTCGTTACTCGGGCGAGAAGATCACGCTGAAGGAAGCCAAGAAGGCTTAAGTGAGTTAGTACGCTGTCCCTGCGTGTGGGGGCGGCCATCCATGGCCGCACTCTTCACAAAGAACCGCAACTACTTGCCGATCCGCTTCCAGGAACTATGACTATGAACAAGAACGAATCCCGTCTGCGTCGCGCCAAGTCGACCCGCTCGCACATCCGTACGCTCGGTGTCGCGCGCCTGTCGGTGCATCGCACCGGTCAGCACCTGTACGCACAGGTGTTCGACGCTTCCGGCAAGAACGTGGTGGCTGCGGCCTCCACGGTGCAGAAGTCGGTGGCTGAGGGCCTGAAGGGCACCAAGAACCTTGAGGCGGCCCAGGCCGTCGGCAAGGCGGTGGCCGAGCGCGCGCTGGCTGCTGGTATTGAAGCTGTGGCGTTCGATCGCTCGGGCTTCCGTTACCACGGTCGCATCAAGGCTCTGGCCGATGCGGCTCGCGAAGCCGGCTTGAAGTTCTAAGCCGGTCGGAGTTCGGCGCCGGCAACCGTCGGCGCTTGATTCCACCTGAAGTACCTACAACTCCAAGCGGCTCAGCCGCAAGCAAAGTCCCGGTTCGCCGGGCATACGGAAAAGAACATGTCTTCTACCGATCGCGAAAATTCAGACGGCCTGCTGGAAAAGCTGATTGCCGTCAACCGCGTGGCCAAGACCGTCAAGGGTGGCCGCCAAATGAGCTTCACCGCGCTGACCGTGGTCGGCGACGGCGAGGGCAAGGTCGGCTTCGGCTATGGCAAGGCGCGTGAAGTGCCGGTCGCCATCTCCAAGGCCATGGAACGCGCCCGTCGCAACATGGTGAACATCGATCTGAACAACGGCACCCTTTGGTACGCCATCAAGGCCAACCACGGCGCAGCCCGCGTGTTCATGCAGCCGGCTTCCGAAGGTACCGGCGTCATCGCCGGCGGCGCCATGCGCGCTGTGCTGGAAGTGGTCGGTGTGAAGAACGTGCTGGCCAAGGCCGTTGGTTCGCGCAACCCGATCAATCTGGTGCGCGCCACCATCAAGGGCCTGCAGGCCGTTGCCTCGCCGAAGCAGATCGCTGCCAAGCGCGGCAAGACCCTGGAAGAGGTGCTGGGCAATGGCTAAGAACAACGAAACCGCCGCCACCGTGCGCGTGCGCCTGGTCAAGGGCCTGCGCGGTGTGCAGAGCCGTCATCGCCTGAGCGTGAAGGCGCTCGGCCTGAACAAGCTCAACGATGTCCGTGAATTGAAGGACAGCCCGCAAGTGCGTGGCTTGATCAACACGGTCTATTACCTGGTGCGGGTCGAGGAGTAAGCATCATGCGTCTTAATGACATCAAGCCGGCCGCCGGTTCCCGCAAGACCCGCCTTCGCGTGGGTCGCGGTATCGGTTCGGGCCTGGGCAAGACCGCCGGTCGCGGTCACAAGGGTCAGCACGCTCGCGCGGGCGGTACCCACAAGTACGGTTTCGAAGGCGGCCAGATGCCGCTGCAGCGCCGCCTGCCGAAGGTCGGTTTCCGTTCGCTGAAGAAGGCCGAGAGCCAGGAAGTGTTCCTGTACCAGCTCGCCTCCCTCAAGGCTGACGTGATCGACGCGATCGTCCTGCACCAGGCCGGTCTCATCGACAGCCGCGCCAAGAAGGTCAAGGTCGTCGCCAAGGGCGAAATCGGCCGTGCGGTCAAGCTTTCCGGCGTGCTCGCCACGGCCGGCGCCAAGGCAGCGATTGAAGCTGCCGGCGGCAGCGTGGAGTAATCACGTGGCGTCAGCCCAGGGCACATCGCTCGGATCGCTCGGCAAGCTGACGGAACTGCGTCAGCGCATCTTCTTTGTGATTGGTGCGCTGATCGTCTTCCGTCTCGGTTCCTTCATCCCGGTTCCCGGCGTCAATCCGGAAGCCATGACGAACCTCATCGAGCAGGGCGGCGGCCTGATGAACATGTTCAACATGTTCTCGGGTGGCTCGCTGGCACGCTTCTCGGTGTTCGCGCTCGGCGTGGTGCCGTACATCTCTGCCTCCATCGTGGTGCAGATGATGGGTTCGGTGATCCCGAGCCTGCAGGCCCTGCGCAAGGAAGGTGAGGCAGGTCGTCGCAAGATGACCACCTACACACGCTTCGGCACGGTCGGTCTGGCGGCGTTCCAGGCGTTCAGCATCGCCATGGCGTTGCAGAAGCAGACCGCCCTGGGTGGCGCGCCGGTGGTGTATACGCCTGGCATGGGTTTCGTCATGTCGTCGGTGGTTGGCCTCACGGCCGGCACGATGTTCCTGATGTGGCTGGGTGAGCAGATCACCGAGCGTGGTATCGGCAACGGCATTTCGCTGCTGATCTTCGCCGGCATCGTCTCGGGCCTGCCCGGTGCGGTGGCGCATACCCTGACCATGGCAAGCAACGGCGAGCTGTCCGTGATCAAGATGATCATGGTGGTGGGTCTGATTCTCGCAGTGACGGCGTTCGTGGTCTTCATGGAGCGCGCCCAGCGGCGCATTACCGTGAACTACGCACGGCGCTCCGGCGGGCAGCGGGCCTATATGAACCAGACCTCGCATTTGCCGCTCAAGATCAACATGTCGGGTGTGATTCCGCCGATCTTCGCCTCGAGCCTGCTGTTGTTCCCGGCAACCGCGGCGAGCTGGTTCGGCGCTGGGCATCCGGCGCGCTGGGTGCAGGAACTGACCCAGGCGTTGACCCCGGGCGAGCCTCTGTACGACATCGTCTTTGCAGTGCTGGTGATCACGTTCGCCTTCTTCTACACGGCGATCGTGTTCAATTCGCAAGAAACTGCAGACAATCTGAAGCGCTCCGGCGCTCTGATTCCGGGCATCCGCCCGGGCCGCTCTACGGCGGACTACATCGACAACGTCATGACCCGTCTCACCGGTGTCGGCGCGTTGTACCTGGTGCTGGTCTGTCTGGTTCCATCGTTCATGCAAAAAGCTTGGCACGTCCCGTTCTACTTCGGCGGCACCTCTCTGCTGATCGTGGTGGTTGTGGTGATGGATTTTACTGCTCAGGTGCAGGCGCACTTGGTCAGTCACCAGTACGAAAGTCTGCTCAAGAAGGCCAATCTCCGCCGCAACTGATGGCTGCTGGGGTGGTAGAGCTTGGTCCGGATCGGAGAGTGGCGGCACCTGGGTGCCGCAGGGCTTTCCTGTTGGGTTAATTAAGGTTAGAATTGCGCGTTTACCGCGCACGAAACGCATCGGAGAAAGTACATCATGGCGCGCATCGCGGGTGTCAATTTGCCGGTCCAGAAGCATGTCTGGGTTGGCCTGCAAAGCATTTATGGGATCGGCCGCAGCCGGGCCAAGAAGGTCTGTGTGGACGCGGGCGTGGTTCCCACCACGCAGATCAAGTCCCTGAGTGAGGGCGAAGTCGAGAAGCTTCGTCACGAAATCGGCAAGTATGTCGTCGAAGGCGATCTTCGTCGCGAAGTGGGTATCGCCATTAAGCGTCTGATGGATCTGGGTTGCTACCGCGGCCTGCGCCATCGTCGTGGTTTGCCGGTGCGCGGCCAGCGCACGCGTACCAACGCACGTACCCGCAAGGGTCCTCGTCGCGCGATCAAGAAGTAACGGATCCCGAATATGGCTAAGCCGGTCAAGACCAAGAAGAAGATCAAGCGCGTTGTCACGGATGCCGTGGCCCACGTGCAAGCCTCCTTCAACAACACCATCGTCACGATCACCGATCGCCAGGGCAATGCCCTGTCGTGGGCGACGGCGGGCGGCGCGGGTTTCCGCGGCTCGCGCAAGTCGACCCCGTTTGCAGCGCAGGTTGCCGCCGAAAAGGCTGGCCGCGCCGCTGGCGACTACGGCGTGAAGACCGTGGAAGTCCGCATCAAGGGCCCCGGCCCGGGCCGCGAGTCGGCCGTGCGTTCGCTGAACGCTCTGGGCTACAAGGTCCTCAACATCATCGACGTCACGCCGATTCCGCATAACGGCTGCCGTCCCCCCAAGAAGCGTCGAGTCTAAGGAGCATACCCATGGCCCGTTATCGTGGAGCTACCTGCAAACTCGCCCGTCGTGAGGGTGCAGATCTCAGCCTGAAGAGTCCGGCTCGCGCCATCGACTCCAAGTGCAAGCTGGAAAACAAGCCCGGCCAGCATGGCGCCAACAAGCGCATGCGCATGTCGGACTATGCGAACCAGCTGCGTGAAAAGCAGAAGGTCAAGCGCATCTACGGTGTGCTTGAGCGTCAGTTCAGCAACTACTACGCCAAGGCGTCGACCCTCAAGGGCAATACGGGTGAAAACCTGCTGCGCCTGCTCGAGAGCCGTCTGGACAACGTTGTCTACCGTATGGGTTTCGCAGTGACGCGTGCCCAGGCCCGTCAGCTGGTCAGCCACAAGGCTGTGCTGGTCAATGGCAAGAAGGTGAACATTCCTTCCTACCAGGTGCGTCCGGGTGATGCAGTGGCGCTCACCGAGCGTGCTCGTACCCAGCTGCGCGTGCAGGAAGCGGCAACCGTGTTTGACACCATGGACCTGCGCCCCCAGTGGGTGGAAGTCGATGCCAAGAAGTTCGAGGGCACGTTCAAGTCGATGCCGGACCGCGGTGATCTGCCGTCCGATATCAACGAGAGCCTGATCGTCGAGCTTTACTCGAAGTAATCAACCGGAGCCCTGCATGGCAGTTTCGTCTACTAGCGTGCTGCGGCCTCGCGGCCTCAGCGTCGAGCAACTCGGAGCCAACCGCGCCAAGGTGGTGGTCGAGCCGCTCGAGCGTGGTTTCGGCCACACCCTGGGCAACGCGCTGCGCCGCGTGCTGCTCTCCTCGATCCCTGGCAGTGCCATCGTCGAGGTGGAAATTGATGGCGTGCTGCACGAGTACACCACGCTTGAGGGCCTGCAGGAGGACGTGATCGAAGTCCTGCTGAACCTCAAGGACGTGGCTATCCGTCAGCATTCGGGTGACGAAGTCACCCTGACCTTGGCCAAGAAGGGCAAGGGCGTGGTCACCGCCGGCGATATCGCCGTCGACCACTCGGTGGAAATCATCAACCCCGAGCACGTGATCTGCCACCTGACCAAGGACATCGCACTCAACATGCGCCTGAAGGTGCGTCGCGGCGTCGGCTACCAGCCGGCCAGCGCGCGCCAGCACCCGGACGACGAAGCTCGTCCGATCGGTCGCCTGCAGCTCGACGCGTCGTTCGCGCCGGTCCTGCGCGTGGCCTACGAAGTTGACGCTGCCCGTGTGGAACAGCGCACCAACCTCGACAAGCTGGTGCTGGATATCGAGACCAACGGCACCATCGGTGCGGAAGACGCGGTTCGCAAGGCCGCTGAAATCCTCAACGACCAGCTGTCGGTGTTCGGTGACTTCTCGCGTCGCGAGAGCGCGACCGACAAGGCAGAGAAGGGCGGTTTCGACCCGCTGCTGCTGCGTCCGATTGACGATCTGGAGCTCACCGTGCGTTCGGCTAACTGCCTGAAGGCCGAGAGCATCTATTACATCGGCGATCTGGTGCAGAAGACCGAAGTCGAGCTGCTGAAGACGCCGAACCTCGGCAAGAAGTCCCTGACCGAAATCAAGGACGTGCTGGGTGGTCGTGGTCTGGCCCTGGGCATGAAGCTCGAGAACTGGCCGCCGCCGGGCTTGTCCCACGGCATGCAGTTGGGCTGATGTTTCACGGGGCGATCGCTTTTCGATCGCCCCGATCCTTTGCAAGAACCGGCGGATGCGTCGCGCATTTCCACCGGAAATCCATAGCGGTCCATAGAGGCCGTGCTCTTATAACGAGGCGTTCTGACAGCCTCGAATAGCGGGTAACCGCGGGAAGTCGGCTCATCCTGACCGGCTTTTCATAACAATAGACTTTAGAGAGTAAACGCCATGCGCCACCAGAAATCCGGTCGCAAGCTCAATCGCACGAGCAGCCACCGCGAAGCCATGTTCAAGAACATGGCCTCGTCGCTGTTCAAGCACGAGCTGATCCGCACCACCCTTCCCAAGGCGAAGGAACTCCGTCGCGTCGCCGAGCCGCTCATCACGCTCGCCAAGACCGATGGCGTCGCCAATCGCCGCCTCGCTTTCGCGCGTCTGCGTGACAAGCAGGCCGTGGGCAAGCTGTTCGTCGAGCTCGGCCCGCGTTACCGCGAGCGTCCCGGCGGCTACCTGCGCATCCTCAAGTGCGGCTTCCGCCCCGGCGACAATGCGCCGATGGCCTACGTCGAGCTGGTCGATCGCCCGCGCGTCGAAGAAGCTGCCGAGTAAGCAGTTTCCATAAGTGTTCCAGCAGACCCCGGCCGGTTTACCTGCCGGGGTTTTTGCTTTTCAGGGATGTCACTCTTGTGTGGGAGCGCACCCTGTGCGCGAAAAGCCTCCTGTAGGAGCGCACCCAGTGCGCGAAAAGCCTACGGAGCGAAGTCGCCAGGCCTTTCCCACAAACGCCGCCTCACTAGGAAAGCCCTCCGCACCCCGGTCGCGCACTGGGTGCGCTCCTACAGGGAGAGAGAGAGGTAGGTGCGGCGAATGGAGGCGCTTGGGCAGGGCTGACAGCGTCGCGGCAAGCGGTTAATGTCGCTCTTTCGCAACGCAACATGGCCGTCATGAATCCATTCCGTTGGTCGTACCGGACTACCTATCTCGCTGGTTTCGTCATCTGTACAGCGCTGTTGGGCTACGCCCTCTACGCCGAGCACGTGCTGGGCATGATTCCGTGCCCGCTGTGCATCTTCCAGCGCATTGCCTTCCTGGTGATGGCGGTGTTTTTCCTGATCGGTGGCCTGCATGCGCCGCGCGCCGGCGGTCGTTGGGTGTATACCGTAGGAGTTCTGGTCGGTGCCTTGGCTGGCGTCGCCATCGCAGGCAGGCATTTGTGGCTGCAGACGCTGCCGGCCGACCAGATTCCGTCCTGTGGCCCCAATCTTGGCTACATGATGGATACCTTCCCGTTCGCCAAGGTGCTCAAGATGGTGTTCACCGGTTCGGGTGAGTGCGCCAAGATCGAGCCCGTATTCGGCTTGCCGATGCCGGCCTGGACGCTCGCCTGGTACGTTCTGTTGGCGGTTGTCGCCGTCTATGCGGCCGCGCGCAAGCGCGCCTGATGGGTTGTTCTCAGATGTCCCACGTCATGTCGATTGGCCCCGCATCCATTCAAGTTCCAGCCGGCTGGAGCCCTGGCAGCTGGCAGCAGCGCCAGGCCCTGCAGCAGCCCCTGTATGAGGATGCAGCCGAGCTCGAGCGCGCCACCAGCCAACTTGCCTCACTGCCGCCGCTGGTCACCTCCTGGGAGGTGCTGGCGCTCAAGCAGGCCCTGGCCGATGCGCAGGAAGGCCAGCGCTTTCTGCTGCAGGGCGGTGACTGCGCCGAAAGCTTTGCCGATTGCACCAGCCCGATCATTTCCAATCGGCTCAAGGTGCTGCTGCAGATGAGCCTGGTGCTGGTGCATGGCTTGAAAAAGCCGGTACTGCGGGTGGGTCGCTTCGCCGGCCAGTACGCGAAACCGCGCTCGACCGACACGGAAACCCGTGACGGCGTCACCTTGCCGAGCTTCCGTGGCGATCTGGTCAACAGCCCGGATTTCACGCCAGCGGCGCGCCGCGCCGACCCGCAGCGACTGATTCAGGCACATGCGCACTCTGCGCTGACCATGAATTTCGTGCGGGCCCTGATCGACGGCGGTTTCGCCGACCTGCATCACCCCGAATACTGGGACCTGGCCTGGGTCGAGCATTCGCCGCTGGCGGTGGAGTACCGACGCATGGTGGCGGCGATCGGCGACTCGCTGCGCTTCATGGAAACCCTGGCCGGTCCGATTGCCGGCTTCTCGCGGGTCGACTTCTTCACCTCGCACGAAGCGCTGCTGCTGCATTACGAAGAGGCGCTGACGCGCCAGGTGCCGAGGCATCGTGGCTGGTTCAACCTGTCCACCCATTTCCCCTGGATCGGCATGCGCACGGCCGCGCTGGACGGGGCGCACGTGGAGTACTTCCGCGGCATCCGCAACCCCATCGCCGTGAAGGTTGGGCCGTCGGTCACGCCGGCACAGTTGCTGCCGTTGATCGAGGCGCTCAATCCCGAGGATGAGCCGGGCAGGCTGACCCTGATCCATCGCATGGGCCATGCGCAGATCGGCAGCGCCCTGCCGCCGCTGCTCGAGGCGGTGAAGCGTGAGGGCCGGCGCGTGTTGTGGGTGGCGGACCCCATGCACGGCAACACTGAAACCACCTCGAACGGCTACAAGACGCGCCGTTTTGACAATATTCGCGGCGAGCTGGACCAGGCCTTCGACATCCATGCGGCGGCCGGCACGCGGCTGGGCGGCGTGCACCTGGAGCTGACCGGCGAGGACGTGACCGAGTGCATGGGCGGGGCGCGAGATCTGAATGAGGCGGACCTGGACCGAGCCTACAAATCCATGGTCGACCCGCGCCTCAACTACGAACAATCGCTGGAGCTGGCGATGCTGATCGTGCGTAAGTCGGCGGGAGTGCGCGGCTGACGGGTTGCCCGGTGGGTCAAGAGGCGGCGCCTCGTCATGCTGAAAAGCCCGGCTAAAGCCGGGCTTTTCTTTTGCGTGATGCCGAAGCGCTGCGCGTGAACACGGCTTGATTCGCCGGGGAAGCCGCTGGGATAGGCCTTGCGCCAGGGATGAATAACTGATGAATTTGTGATCAAATCCGCGTCAACGCGTGCGGTTGAGATAAAGGCTTTCGACGGGTGTCGCCGCGACCCGCGCGACATGAGCAAACCAACGACCGGCCTTGGTTGCCGGATGCAGCAGACAGGGCCCGGGCAGCGCTTGAAAGATATGGCGAAAAATCGAGGGGGCGCATCATGGATGCGCCCACGCTGGGACGGCTGGTTGGGGCATGTGGCTGTGGCCCTGGCCTATGCCGTGTCCTACATGCTTCTGCGCAGCATGTCGGTTTCGCACTGGAACCTGCCCGCCGGTCTGCGCGTGGCCTGCCTCCTGCTCGTGCCGTACCGCTACTGGCCAGCGCTGATCGTGGGCGAGACGATTCCAGTCACCTATCTGGGCTGGAGCAATCAGCAGGATTTCGGCTGGATCTGGGCCAGCCTGATGTCGATACCGCCCATCCTGTTCAGTGCGCCGGCGTTTGCCTGGTGCCGTCGTCGCATGCCGCTTTTCCACGCCGATGGCCGGGTCAACATGGCGATGGCGTTGTCGACGATTCTCGTAGGAGCGCTGGTAACCGCCCTTGCCAGCTGCGCCACGCTGGCGACCATGCAGATGCCGCACGGCCAACACGCGCCGGCGGTCACCGCCCGTATCCTGCTCGGGTATTTTCTCGGCGGCTTCATGGGCGCGCTGACGCTGGCGCCTGCCGCGATGGCGCTGCGGCTTTGGTTGCCAGGCATCAAGACACCGGCGGCATGGCTTGCCGCGCTGCGCGGGCGCTTCGTCACCGACTGTGCGCTCGGCGTGGTACCGCCGTTGCTGCTGCTGATGTGGCTGGCGTTCGTGGGTAACGCGGAAACCATGCAGGTCTGCCGTATTGCCATGTTCCTGCCGGTGGCCTGGATGACCTTGCGGCACGGCTGGCCGGGTGCCGCGGCGGCCGGCACGCTGGCGAGCGTGGCCGTGCAGCTGACCGAAACCGTGGTGCGCGATCCCTCGGTGATTCAGGCGCAGACGCTGATCGCCTTTGCCATTTCGACCTTGCTCTTGCTCGGCTCACGGCTTGTTCCGCGCGTGGAAACGGCGCAGCACGATGCGAGCGACGCGGGTGACGCCCTACGCGGCTTCGAACTGGCGCAGCAAGGGCTGTACCAGGAAGAGTTGCGGTTGCGGCAGACGGCCGAGGCGCTCGAACGCATCGGCGTGTCGATGCGGGACAGCCAAAAGCGCTTGCTCGATCGCTTGCGTCCAGTGCTGCCGGACAATCTGGAGCACATGTACTCCCGCCACGCCGCCATCACGCAGCACGAGATGCATCGGCTCGCCGATGCGCTCTATCCGCGGACCTGGCGGGAGCGTGGCGTGCCGGCGACATTTCGGGATGGCCCCTTGTTGCGGGCAGCGTCCCTGGTAGGCGCGACGTACGAATGCGATCTGGCGGGGAGCGCGCTGGAGCTGTTGGCTCCGGACGTCCATATGATGCTGTATCGCCTGGCCTGCGAAACGATGGTCTATGTGTTGGCCCGGGAGCCGGTCAGACGCATCCGCCTGCAGATCCGCGGTGGTCAGACGCAGGGGCGGGGCTGGGTGGTCATGCGCATGACCTGCGCGCGCGCCGTGCCGGCCCATCGCGGCAAGCCCGCGCTGGAATGGAAGCAGGTGGTTTCGCTGCTTGGGACGAACGGTCAGGGCATGTCGAGCATTCGCGATCGCGCGCAGATCTATGGCGGCACGGTACACCAGCGCGATACCCAGGATCAGCTCTGCGTTTCGCTGCTGTTGCACGACGCCTTGCGCGCCGCGCCGTTTACGTCGCCCGTGATGTCCTTCCAGCAGGTGGCATCCGCCTGATCCGCCGATCATGGTCTTCGTCCCGCGCCATGCAAGGGAGCGCGCGAAGACCTGCAGCGCGCCGGGGACAAGCCGCTGCGTCACGATGTCGCAAAAACCCACTTTGGCGGTATTCGGCGTCGTTCGATCGCAACGGCGATCTATAATCGACCGGGCCGGCGCTGAGCGGTCCTGTCACAGCGATGGCTGACTCATTGCACCTGGTGTCTTCGCCAGGATGATCTCCCGGTTAGCGGCGCGGATACGGAATCATCATGAAGCGGCTCTCAGCGAAGCTGTGCCAGGCCAGGCGTGTCGTCAGCGCGTGCATCCTGTATTTCGTCATGGCTATCGCGGCCGTACACGCGGGCGAGTCGACGCCTGCGCGCATCCCCGACACCATCCAGCAGCGCATCGCCGCGTGCACGGCTTGTCATGGGGTACACGGCGAAGGCACGCCCGAAAGCGGATTCTTTCCGCGCCTGGCCGGCAAGCCGGCCGGCTATCTTGCGCGCCAAATGAAGGATTTCCAGGATGGCCTGCGCAAGTACGGGCCGATGGAATACACGGTGCGGCAACTGAGCCCCGCGTACATGCAGGAGATCGCCGCGTACTTCTCTGCCCAGGAAGTGCCGTATAGCCGCTCGCCGATGCCCTCGCTCTCTGCCGACGCGCTCAAGCGCGGCGAGCAGCTGGTCACACACGGCGACCCCGCGCGCCAGATTCCGCCATGTAGCGCTTGCCACGGGAGTCAGCTGACGGGCGTGCAACCGGACATTCCGGGACTGGTGGGGCTGCCCTATGACTACATCAGTTCCCAGCTGGGTTCGTGGCGCACGAAGACGCGCGCCACGGTGACACCGGATTGCATGTCGGAGATTGCGAACCGTCTGAGCGCGTCGGATATCAGCGCCGTATCCGGCTGGCTGGCGGGGCGTGAGCTGCCGGCGGACATGCATGCTCAGGAAGCGGGTTCCGTGACGCCGCCGCTGCATTGCGGCGTGCTTGGCGACAAGGGAGACGGCGCATGAAGCGCATGCGTTCCATCGTCATCCTCGTGGTGCTGCTGGCCTTGGTGCTGTTCGGCGCCTGGTGGCTACGTGGTGGCAGGACGCCGCCGGTATCGCAGGCAGCCAGCCAGATCGATACCGCCACGCTGAAGGATCCCGCGCTGATCGCCAAGGGCGAATATCTCGCCGCCGTGGGTGATTGCGCGTCATGCCATACCGAGCAGGGCGGAGCCCGCTACGCCGGTGGCCGCGTGCTGGCGACGCCGTTCGGCAACATCCCCGCGCCGAATATTACGCCCGATCGGGAGACCGGCCTGGGCGACTGGAGTTTTGAGGATTTCTGGCAGGCGTTGCATAGTGGCAAGGGGCGTCACGGCGAGCTGCTGTATCCGGCGTTCTCATACACCTCGTTCACCAAGGTCAGCCGCGACGATGCCTTGGCCATCTTCGCCTACCTGCAATCGCTGGCGCCGGTGCATCAACCCGCCAAGCCGCTGGGGCTGGGATTTCCCTACAACGTCCGCAGCAATCTGAAGGCATGGCGCGCGCTGTATTTCCAGGAAGGCGTATACCAGCCCGATCCCTCGCAGTCGGAGGCATGGAATCGGGGCGCGTACCTGGTGCAGGGCCTGGGTCATTGCAACGAATGCCATGCGCCACGCGATGCCCTGGGTGGCATGCAGAACAGCCCTTCGCTGGTCGGTGGGCAGATTCCCGCGCAGGACTGGTATGCCCCCGATCTCAGCATGAAGGCCAATGGTGGCCTGAGCGGCTGGAGCGAACAGGATATCGTCGATCTGCTCAAGAACGGTCAGTCGGCACGCGGCACGGCGTTCGGCCCGATGGCCGAAGTGGTGGCGAAGAGCACGCAACACATGCATGAGGACGACCTGCGTGCGATCGCTACTTATCTGCAATCGCTGCCGCCGCGTCCCTTGCCGCCGGAAGACAAATCCCCGTTCGATACCAGGCCGATCCTTGCCCAGGGCGCGAAAGTGTATGCCGCGCGCTGCGCCGACTGTCATGGCGACAATGGCGAGGGCGTGGCAGGTATCTATCCACCGCTCAGTGGCAATTCGTCGGTCAACGAGCCGACCGGCATCAACGCGATGCGGGCCGTACTGCTCGGCGGCTTTTCGCCGGTCACCGACGGCAACTCGCGGCCGTACTCGATGCCACCGTTTGCCCAACAGCTCAACGACAGCGACGTGGCCGCAGTCGTGACCTATATCCGCCAGTCATGGTCGAACAAGGCATCGCCGATACTCGAGCGTGACGTGATCAAGTATCGGCACACGCCGATCGACTGACATCACGCGGTGTGATGCAGCGCTGGCGTGGCCGGTGTCGGTGCCATGCAGCCGGCACCGACCAGGGCCCGACCCATGGCCTCTTCCAGCGGCGTATACAAGTCGTCGCCAAGAAAGGCGCGCAGCTTGGCATCGTCCAGGCGAATGGGTTGGCGCCACAGGTAGCGCATCTTGCACAGCTCGCGCATGGTCTCGTTGAACGGCGATGCCATCCGCGCCAACCACCAAGGGAAACGGCCTGCCTTGATGCGCGGATTGCTGGTGGCGCGGCGGATGGCGTCAAGCATGGCGTGACCATCCAGCCAATAGCCGCCGAAGTGGAAGCTCTCGAACGCGCCAAGACCGGCTTCGCGATCCAGCAATCGCGCCAGGACTTCGCCGACGTCGGGCAGATAGGCCCAGCTGTGACCAATCCTGTAGTCACCGGGGTAGCTGACCTGCCTGATGGGGGCGCCCGCGCGGATCAAGCCCTGGGCAAGCCAGTTGTTGCCTGCGCGTGGCCCGAAGAAATCGCCGCAGCGCAGGATCAGCACGCGCACGCCGTTCGCGCTGGCGCTTTGCAGCCGACGCTCCATCTCGGCGCGGATCTCGCCCTTGCGGGTGGGCGGATGCTGGAAGGAGTCTTCGGTAAGACGCGGGAAAGCGTCCGGCCCGTAGTTGTAGATGGTGCCCGGCAAGACAATGCGCGCACCGGCCGCACGGGCGGCGGCGATGGTGTTGTCCAGCATCGGCAGCACCAGCTGGTCCCAGCCACGGTAACCAGGCGGGTTCACGGCGTGGACGATCACCTCCATGCCCTCGGCCGCGCGCAACACGTCGTCGGCGCGCATGGCATCGCCGCTGATCCACTCGACGCCGTCCTGTGCGGATTCGACCGGCGCCGTGCGTACCAGGGCGCGCACTTTCCAGCCATGCCGCCGCAGCGCCATGCAGGCTTCGCTACCGATGCCGCCGTTGGCGCCAATGACCAAGGCTGTCCGCTGTGCATTCATGACCGTGTCCTCGAGGAAGTTGGGGCCAGCATGCGTGGCCGCTACATAAAAGAAAATTGCTTAACGTCGAAGAGCTGCTATACATATATGCATGACTAAGCCCGATCCCGGCTGGGAGTTGTATCGATCCTTCCTCGCGGTCATGCGCGAGGGCAGCCTGTCGGCCGCCGCCCGCGCCTTGGGTATGACCCAGCCCAGCCTGGGGCGGCATATGCGCGAGCTGGAGTCGACACTCGGGGTGGTTCTATTCGCCCGCTCGCCGCAGGGACTGACGCCCACGGATCTGGCGCACGAACTGGTAGCCCATGCCCAGGCCATGGCCGCCGCATCGGCGGCCATGCGGCGTACCGCCTCGGCAGGGCGGGAAGATGTCAGCGGTGCCGTGCGCATCAGCGCCAGCGAGGTCATCGGTGCCGAGGTGTTGCCAGCCATGCTCACGACCTTTCGCGAGCGGCATCCCGGCATCGTGATCGAGCTGTCCTTGTCGAACCAGCCGGCGGACATCCTGCGGCGCGACGCCGATATCGCCATACGCATGATGCAACCCACGCAGGAGGCGCTGGTGGCGCGCCACGTGGGCAAGCTCGAGCTGGGGCTGTTCGCCCATCAGCGCTATCTCGACACTTACGGGCACCCCGACTCGCTCGCCGATCTCGCCAGCCATGCACTGATCGGCTTCGATACCGAGTTGCCCTATATCCGTCGCATGAGGCCGCAGGGCTTCCCTTATACCCGCGATAACTTTGCCTGGCGCACCGACAGCGACCTGGCGGCGTTGGCGGCCCTGCGGGCAGGTTTCGGCATCGCCGTGGCCCAGGTCAAGCTGGCCCGACGTGACTCACAGCTGGTCCGGCTGTTGCCGAGCCAGTTGTCGCTGTCCATGGATACCTGGGTGGTGATGCACGAGGATCTGCGCCAAAGCCTGCGGGTGCGGCGGCTGTTTGAGCATCTGGCCGAAGCGCTGGGCGACTACGCGCGTTCCTGAGCCCGGCTCACAGGGCACGAAAACCCTTGGCCAGCTCCTGCCAGGGGCCGATATCCCAGTGCCCACGTGCCTGTCCCGACGGCGAGGGCAGTACGTAAAGCCGGGTCTCGTGGATGCGCTCGCGCTGCCATCCGTAGCCGACCGCATGGCCGAGTGCCGCACGGGCTGCGGCTTTGCTGGTGAAGGCGAGCAGGGTGGGTGCATGCCGTTCGATCTTCCTGCGTAGCGCAAGCGCGTCGAAGGCGTCACGCGGCAGTTCGTCGTCGTTGCCCATATGGTGCTTGGCCAGGTCGGTCAGTCCGATGCCCAGCGCCGGCAGCAGCAGGAACTCGGCGGGTGCAAACTGGCGAGGCGTCAGCTGCACGGCATGCAGGGCGCGCCAGAACTGGTTGCCGGGATGCGCGTAATAGGCACCTTCCGCGGCCGAGCGGCGGCCGGCGGCGGTGCCGCAAAACACCAGCCCCAAACCGGGCTGCAACAGGTCGGGAAGCATGGGACTGCGCATCGTTGGCAAGCATAACGGCGGCTGGCCAGCGTGACCTAATGGAACACTGCTCGGTACATGAATCTCCCCATTTTTAGGGTATTTGAGCAGCCAGCCAGGGATGACGCCGAAACTGTCGTCGGCGACACGCGACACGCATCGACAGTGTGCGCGTAGTGCCGCTATAAAGATCGTCCATCCAGGGGAGAGCCCGGTGAGCGAAGAAATCCTGATCAACGTGACCCCGCGCGAGACTCGCGTCGGCGTGGTAGAGAACGGCATGTTGCAGGAGGTGCACGTGGAGCGGGCCTCCCGGCGCGGCTACGTGGGCAATGTCTATAAGGGCCGGGTGCAGCGGGTCATGCCTGGCATGCAGGCGGTCTTCGTCGACATCGGCCTGGAGCGCGCGGCGTTCCTGCATGCGTCGGACATCCTGAGGCCGGCGCTGCCCGGCGCCGCCGATGGCGCCGAATTGTCGGCGGCAGGCAACGGCCAGGTGCCTTCGATCAGCGAGCTGGTCCACGAGGGCCAGGAAATCGTGGTGCAGGTGGTGAAGGACCCGATCGGCACCAAGGGCGCCCGGCTTTCCACCCACCTGTCCATTCCCTCGCGCTACCTGGTGCTGCTGCCGCATGCTCGCACGCTGGGCATCTCGGCACGCATCGAGAACGAGGCCGAGCGTCAGCGCCTGAAGGACGTACTGACGCCGCTGATCGGCGAGGACGTCCCCGGCAGTCCTCGGCTGGGCTATATCGTGCGCACCAACGCCGAGGAGCAGACCGCCGAATCGCTGGCCTTCGACGTCACCTACCTGGGAAAGGTGTGGCGCGTGGTGCAGGAAAACATCGTCAAGGCCAAGGTCGGCGAACGCGTGTACGAAGAGCTTTCGTTGCCGCTGCGCAGCCTGCGCGACATGCTCAATGACGACATCGAGAAAGTGCGCGTGGACTCACGCGAAACCTTCGAGAAGGTCGTCAAGTTCGTGCACAAATTCATGCCCCACCTCGACGATCGCGTGGAGCACTACGCGGGCGAGCGACCCATCTTCGACCTGTACGGCGTGGAAGACGAAATCCAGCGCGCACTGAAGAAAGAAGTGCCGCTCAAGTCGGGCGGTTACCTGATCGTCGACCAGACCGAGGCGATGACCACCATCGACGTGAACACCGGCGGCTATCTCGGTACACGAAATCTCGAGGAAACCGTTTACCGCACTAACCTGGAGGCGGCACAGGCTGCGGCGCGCCAGCTGCGACTACGCAACCTCGGCGGCATCATCATCATCGACTTCATCGACATGACGGACGAAGAGCACAAGCGGCAGGTATTGCGCATGCTCGAGAAGGGCCTGGCGCGGGACCATGCCAAGACCACGGTCTATCCCATGTCGGCGCTTGGCCTGGTGGAGATGACGCGCAAGCGCACCACCGAGAGCCTCGAGCGCCAGCTCTGTGAACCCTGTCCGGCCTGCAGCGGGCGGGGGACGGTCAAGACGGCCGAAACCGTGACTTATGAGATCTTCCGGGAAATCACCCGGGCGGTTCGCCAATTCAACACCGAGAAACTGCTGGTCATGGCCAGCCCCAAGGTGGTCGGCCGCATCCTCGAGGAGGAGTCCATCGCGGTCGCCGAATTGGAAGAGTTCATCTCCAAAAGCATACGCTTTCAGGCCGAAGAGCATTATTCGCAGGAACAGTTCGATGTGGTCCTCCTGTAAGCATCCCGTGCCGCGCGTCCCTGGGGATGTCGTGTGGTGAACCAGCCGTGAGCGCGATCTGGCAAAAACGCCTGCAGCAGGGCGCCCGGCTATTGAGCTGGGTCGTCGGCGTGGCCTTGATTTCGCTGGCCGTGCTGATGGGCCTTACCCAGCTGCTGCTGCCTACGCTGGCGAGTCACCCCGAGTGGGTGGCCGCGCGGCTCAGTGCGCGCTTGCAGCGGCCGGTGAGCTTCGAGTCCGTGAAAGGCTATGCGCAGCCGTCGGGCCCGCTGTTCGTGGTGCGCAATCTCAAGGTGGGGTCGGGCGATGGCGGCGCGCCGCTGCATATCCCGGAAGCGGAACTCAAGCTCGACCTCGGTGGCTGGCTGTTGCCGACGCGGCACCTGGTGAACTTGCGTGCGCGGGGCATGCAGCTGGACATGAGCCGCGATGCGGACGGCACCTGGCACATCAACGGCATTGGCCTGGCGGGTGGGCAGGAACGCCAGAATCCCGCCTTCGGGCAGTTGTCGATCGGCCTGTGGTTGCGCGACACCCGGCTGGAAATCACCGATAACCAGGTCAACAAACACTACACGCTGATTGCCGATCAGCTGCGCCTGAGTCGCCAAGGGGGTCGAGTGCGCGTCGGTGCCCTGCTGCGGCGGGAGGGGGCGCCCGGTCGTCTACGCGGCGCCGGCAGTTTCAGCCAGGACGGTGCTGACGGAAAGGTGTGGATCAGCGGTACGGATGTCGACCTGCATGCGATGTCCGCGTCCATTGATTTGGGCGGCTATTCGGTAGAAAGCGGTCACGGTTCGCTGGAGAGCTGGCTCGACTGGCGCGATGCCAAGGTGGTGCGCAACCTGACGCGCTTCCATCTCCTGCAAGTGTCCGTGCTCAACCCCGATGGCGCCACCGTCAACGTGCCTGTCCTGGACGGCCTGGCTGAACTGAAATTGGGCCAGGACAGCTACGAGCTGCGGTGGGCGGGCGATGACCAGGGGGCCTTGGCTGCGAGCTTCCAGTCCATGAGCACCGACCGGGCGACTATCGACGTGGCGGCAAAAAATCTCCAGCTGGCGCCGTTGGTGCCGTGGCTGGCGTTGAAGCCGCAGCTGTCACCCGGCCTTGCCCAATGGGTAGGTGGTGGAAAGCCGCGAGGTGAAGTGACACGGGCGACCATGCACTGGAGCAAGGCCGACGGCTTGCAGACACTCGATGTCGCTTTCAAGGGACTGGCGATCGACGCCGTCGGCAAGCTGCCCGGCGTGGATGGCTTGCAGGGTGAGCTGCGCGGCGACGCCGAGGCGCTTTCGTTGTCGCTGCCGGAGCAAGCGACCGTCATGCGTTTTCCGCACTCGTTCCGCCAACCGTTGCTGATGTCGCGCCTTGTTGGTGATGTAGCGTTCTGGCACCAGGACGACGCCTGGCACATCGGCACGGATCCATTCCAGTTCGAAGGCGCTGGTTTCGGCGGCGAGGCGCGCGGCGAGATCGCGTTCCCGGATGCCGGTGGGCGCCCCTTCCTCGATATGTATGTCGCACTTAGCCATGCGGATGTAGCGGCGGCCAAGCTGTTCTGGCCGATCGATTCGATGTCGCCGGCCGCGATTGAATGGCTGGACCGGGCGCTGGTCAGCGGCAAGATCGATCGTGGCGATGTGCTGGTGCGCGGCAATCTTGCCGACTGGCCATTCCATCACAACGAAGGACGTTTCGAGGCGCGTGCGGTCTTGAACGATCTGGTGTTCGACTATGGCAAGGACTGGCCGCGCGCCGAAGGCGTGAGCGCGATCGCCAATTTCGTCAACGGCGGTTTGCTGGTGGAGGCGAGCGCTGGCCAGTCACTGGGCAACAAGGTCGATCGAGCGGTCGCGCTTATTCCCGAATTGGGCAACACCGTGCTCGACCTCAACGTGAGCGGCAGCGGCACCGGCGCCAGCATGATGGCGTTCGTAAGCAAGAGCCCGATCGGCATCCACCAGGCTGACACCTTGTCCAAGCTCAGCCTGGGCGGCACGGGAGCATTCGATTTTCACTTGTCGTTGCCGGTGGCTGACTCAAAGGATTTTCTGCTCGATGGTCGCGCGCAGCTGAAAGGCGTCGACTTCAATGCGCCTGAGTGGAACCTCAAGCTGGACAAGCTTACGGGGCCCGCCACCTTCGACAAGGCGGGCTTCCACGCCGGACCACTGGAGACCAATTTTCATGGCCAGCCGTCCAAGCTGGACCTTGCCATTGCCGGCGCTACCGGAAAGCCGGATACGGTACTCGCCGCCAAGCTCAGCGGCCGCTACAGCATGAATGAGCTGACCCAGGGTTATAGCCAGCTGGAGTGGTTGAATCAGGTGGCCGAAGGCCGCAGCGACTTCGCGATCGGCTTCAACATTGCGCATACCAGTGGCACGGCTGCCACCACGCAGCAATTGAGCGTCGACTCGTCACTCACCGGCATGGCATTGAAATTTCCGGTGCCGTTGAAGAAGTCCGCCGACATTGCGCTGCCCTTGCATGTCGATATGAACCTGCCCACCGCAGGCAGCGACGTGCAGTTGAGCCTGGGGCAGGTCGTGCGTGCGCGTTTGCGCCTGCCGGAGAACAGCAGCAAGTCGCTGGCCGCCACATTTGCCTTCGGAACGCACGTACCTGACACCGTGCCCGACCATGGCGTGCGCGTCCGCGGTCGGGCCGCGAAGCTCGACGTGACGGGTTGGGTTCAATATGCCGCTGCCAGCGGCACGGACTCCGGCCCGGGCCTCGAAAGCATTGACGTGAATGCCGACCAGGCCATGGTGTTTGGCCATCCGTTTACCGACATGCATGTGCTGGCGAGCTCGCAAGCGGATGGCCTCACGGTCGATGTCGAGAGCGCGGCACTGGCCGGGCGTTTTGGTATTCCTCTGGTCGATCTCAACAAGCGTGGCGTGACGGCGCGACTGCAGCGGCTGTACTGGCCAAAGGACGTCTCGCCGCCCGCCAAGAAGGGTGGCGCGGAAGCCGTGGCGACGGCGCCGGACGTGGTGGCGCCGGTGGCGAATCCGGCGGATACCGGCATCACGCCGTCGGCCTTGCCGCCGTTCCATCTGTGGGTGAGTGATCTGCGTTTCGGCGATTCCAAGTTGGGCGAAGCGCGTCTGGAAACGTGGCCAACCGACCGTGGCATGCACATCGACCAGTTGCGTACGCTTTCGCACGGTGTGCAGATCAGCGGCATGGGTGACTGGAATGGCACGGCCGGCAATAGCCATTCCCAATTGGTGATCGATTTTGCGGCGGACAACCTGGGCGACATGCTGGGCGCGTTCGGCTTCGAGGGCCTGCTGGCAGGTGGCAAGGTGCATGCAAAGCTGGATGCCAGTTGGCCCGGTGCGCCTTCGGCGATGGACCTGGCCAATATGGAAGGCAAGCTGAGCATCAATATCACCGATGGACGCATGCCTGAGGTGACCCCCGGCGTGGTGCGCCTGTTTGGCCTGATGTCGGTGCTCGATCTGCCGCGCCGGCTCTCGTTCAATTTCGGCGACGTGTTTGGCAAGGGCCTGGCGTTCGACGCGATCGGCGGCGACTTCAAGCTGAGCGACGGCAACGCCCATACCGAGAACCTGCAGATTCGCAGCCCCGCTGCCGAGATCTCTATCAGCGGACGCACCGGACTGCGAGCGAAGGATTATGACCTGCAGGTGCTGGCTACTCCGCATGCAGGGAATAGCCTGCCACTGGTCGGCGTCGTGGTCGGTGGCCCCATCGGCGCGGCAGCCGGCTTTCTCGCCCAGGGCCTGCTGGGCAAGGGCATCAATCACGTGGCGAGTGCGCACTACAAGATCACGGGCAGCTGGGACAAG
The DNA here is from genome assembly GCF_026283925.1 of Dyella halodurans. Lineage (GTDB taxonomy): Bacteria > Pseudomonadota > Gammaproteobacteria > Xanthomonadales > Rhodanobacteraceae > Dyella > Dyella halodurans. The sequence continues at coordinate 199,176 of NZ_JAPDPF010000009.1, read as the reverse complement.
CCATCGATCACGCTGGTCGAGAAGCATGAAGCCCCAGTGGCACCGGTGACGCCCCCGTTGCTGCAAGGCACGGCACCCGTACCCGTACCTGCAGCGGCGCCAGCGCCGGCGACCAGCAGCGGGACGTGAGCCGGCGGGATGGCGCGCATGCAGTCGTGGAGCAGAGGGCGCTGCAGCCACCCAGGACGGCGCCCTAGACCGCGCTGAAACGGCCTGGCGGGCGCAAAACCCTGGCCAGACAGGCTTTAAACCGAGGCATCGGGCCCCAACTTGCTAGAGTCCGGTCCTTTACACATGGTTGAGACTTCATGGATTCCCTGATCGCGCAGGTTGAACGTCGTTTGCTCGCACCCGGTGGCCTCGCCGCCAACGACCTCGATCGCGTGTTCACCCAGTTGATGGGGCCGTCAATCGACGCCGCCGACCTGTATTTCCAGCATTCGCGCAGCGAGTCGTGGCTGCTGGAGGAGGGCATCGTCAAGGACGGTAGCCACTCGATCGAGCAGGGCGTGGGGGTGCGCGCCATCAGCGGCGAAAAGACCGGTTTCGCGTATTCCGATGAGATCGTGCTGCCGCAGCTGCTGGAAGCCTCCAAGGCAGCACGCGCGATTGCCCAGGGCGGCAACGGCGCCGGCAAGCCGCTGGCCCTGAACGGGGCCCGCCAGCTTTATCCAGCCATCGACCCGGTCGAGAGCCTGCCCAATCCGGACAAGATCGCCCTGCTGCGCGAAGTGGACGCTTATGCACGTTCGCGCGATCCGCGCGTGAAGCAGGTGATCGTCAGCCTGGCCGCCACCATGGATACCGTGCTGGTGGCCGCCTCCGACGGCACGCTGGCCGCCGACGTGCGCCCGCTGGTGCGCCTGAACGTGCAGGTGATTGCCGAGCAAGGCAGCCGTCGTGAGCAGGGCAGTGCCGGTGGTGGCGGACGGTATGGTTATCGCGAGCTGATCGACAACGGTCGCGCCATGGCCTTCGCCGATGAGGCCGTGCGCCAGGCGCTGGTGAATCTGGACGCGGTCGACGCGCCTGCCGGCAGCATGCCGGTGGTGCTCGGCCCCGGTTGGCCAGGCGTGCTGCTGCATGAGGCTATCGGCCACGGCCTGGAAGGCGATTTCAATCGCAAGGGCAGCTCAGCATTTGCCGGCCGCATCGGCCAGCGCGTCGCCGCCCCGGGCGTTACCGTGGTCGACGACGGCACGCTCGCCGGCCGCCGCGGCTCGCTCAGCGTAGACGACGAAGGCACGCCCACCGAATGCACCACGCTCATCGAGGACGGCATCCTCAAGGGCTATATGCAGGACAAGCTCAATGCCCGCCTGATGGGTGTGGCGCCGACCGGCAATGGTCGGCGCGAATCATTCGCGCAGTTGCCGATGCCGCGCATGACCAATACCTACATGCTCGCCGGCCAGCACGATCCGCAGGAGATCATCCGCTCGGTGAAGCGCGGCATCTACGCAGTTAATTTCGGCGGCGGCCAGGTGGACATCACCAATGGCAAGTTCGTGTTCTCGGCCAGCGAGGCCTACCTGATCGAAGACGGCAAGGTGACGCGCCCGGTCAAGGGCGCCACCCTGATCGGCTCCGGCCCGGACGTGCTCACCCGCGTGTCGATGATCGGCAACGACCTGGCGCTGGACGAAGGCGTCGGCGTCTGCGGCAAGGATGGCCAGAGCGTGCCGGTCGGCGTCGGCCAGCCCACGCTCAAGGTCGATGCAATGACGGTGGGTGGCACGGCTTCCTGAGCGATCGTCTGGAGGTAAGGCGGTCGGAAATGACGGGCCTCCCCTCCGTCCCCGGCCTATGTGACGATGGTGGATACGCCTTCCTCTCAGGAAGGTCGAACTTGCCAGGGGGAGCACATGAGATCGAAGCGAACGAGAGAGGCGTCGCGTTATGCGGCGCTCGTGGGGATGCTGCTGTTTGCCTTTGTGGGCGGCGCTAGCGCTGGGCCTCAGTTGCTCACGCCGCCGCGCGTCGTGGCACCTCCAGCGCAGACGCCGGCTCCTTCGACAGAGGAGACCAAAGATCCGTTTGCAGTCTTCACTCCGCAGGAGATGAAGGCCTTCGTGGCGGCGACTCTCAAAGCGGACGCGCTAAAAGATCCCATGAAGCGCTGTCTGAATTTTCCTGATCCGCCCGGTAGTCACTGGTCGCGCGACGGGGTAGCCGCCTACTGTCGCTTTACCCTGCAACCAACCGTCAGTCTGGCGGAATTTGATCGTCTGGTAAGGAGCGGTCATGCGAAGGAGCTGGATCAGCGCTTATCGTCGTGGGAGGCCGATCCCAATGGTCATCCGCAAGCGTTCTGGTATTTCCTGTTGACCAATTTTCCGAATGGTGACGCCATCCGGCAGGCATTGGTGGAATCCTGGAAACAGCAGTCTCCAAATAGCGCGTTCGCGTATGCCACGAGTGGATGGAACTACACACACCTCGGTTGGGCAGCCCGTGGTGATGCAAGTGCAGCAGATACGCCGCAGGAGAACTTCGATGGCATGGACAACTCAATGGAACGCGCGCGCGGTGACGTCGAAAAAGCGATTCGTCTGAATCCGAATTTGTCGGTGCCGTACGCCACCATGATTACCATTGGTACCGCTACTGGCGACCAGGACTACGCGTTGCAGGGAGCCAAGCAGGGATTGCAGATAGAAACGACCAAGTATGCCGTACTCTCCCGATTGGCAATCTATACGTCGTCCCGATGGCACGGCACCCCCGAAGCGCGGCAATGGCTTCTTTCGCAGGTGGATCAGTCCGTTTCGAAGCAGCCGTTGCTTCACGTCATCCCTGCGATCGTATTTGCGTACGAAGCCCTGATTGACCACACCGATCCCATCGATGGCGACTGGACAGTCTATCGCCGTGTGTTTGATGACGTCGCCAAGCCCAGTCTGCTCGAGGCCGCTGGGCAGACTGCCGAGCGTTATCGTCAGTTTGCCGTGGCCTATGTCTATCTCTCCGAGGCGGCTCGCTTTGACGCGGGCAACCAGCAGGTGGCGAAGTCTCGTGCCCATGCATATTCCTTCGTCGATCTGGGTGGCGAGGGGCAGTGAGCGCCTTCTCGGGCAAAGAGCTGGGCATATCGATAGAACAAAACCTTATTTCGCTTTGAATGGTGGTCGGCGGACAGTGTGCGCTGCGGCCCTTCCCGTTGGCCGCCCGGACGTCTGGACGTCCGGTCATTGCTTTCGGTGAAGGGCGTTGCAATGAGCGAAGCGACACGTGTACTGCCGGGACAGGCCGGCACCCAGGGCGCTGCCGCCGCGCGTCCCGCGCGCTGGGCCGTGTTTTCCAACGAGGACTGGTGGTCGGTATGGATCGGCCTGCTGGTGATCGTGGTGGCCTGGGCGCTGTTCGCCAACGGCAGCAGCCTGAAATGGCTGGCGGTGGCGCCGGCGAAGTGGAAGACGCTGGCCGAGGCCGGGCAGGGCATTGCCGCCCACTGGCCGAATTACCTGGCGCTGTTCGCCGCGTTCGCCTTGTTGTTCGGCACCGGGCTCGCGGTGCTGGGGCATTCGCTGGCGCGTTTCCTGCCCGCCTTCCTGACCCTGTTCGTGGTGTCGTTGTTGATCTTCACCGCATCCGCCTGGGTTGAGGCGTCGCGCTACAACCTCGAGGCGCCGCTGCTGGCCTTGGCGCTGGGCCTGCTGGTGTCCAATACGGTCAGGCTGCCCGAGTGGTTCCAGTCGGGGCTGCGCGTGGAGTTCTACATCAAGGTGGGCATCGTGCTGCTGGGCGCCACCTTGCCGCTGACCTTGCTGGTATGGGCAGGCCCGGTGGCGGTGGGACAGGCGACCATCGTCTCGCTCGCCACGTTCTTCACCATCTTTCTCGTCGGCAAGGCACTGGGCCTGGACCGGCGCTTTGCCGCGGTACTCGGCGTCGGCGGCGCGGTGTGCGGCGTGTCGGCGGCCATTGCCAGCGGAGGCGCGGTACGCGCGCGCCGCGAAGACACCTCCGTGGCCATCACGCTGGTGGTGGTGTGGGCGATCGTGATGATCTTCGTGCTGCCGTTCGCGTCGCGGGCGCTGGGTTTGTCGACCGCCGTGGCGGGCGCATGGATTGGCACCTCCGAGTTCGCGGACGCGGCCGGTGTCGCGGCGGCGCAGGCCTATGGTGATGCTGCGCGCCACGCCGGCGGCGCCATTGCCGGTGCACCCGATGCCGCCGTGCAGGCGTTCACGCTGATGAAGGTGGTCGGGCGTGATATCTGGATAGGCATCTGGGCCTTCACGCTGGCCTGGGTGGCGATCACGCGCTGGAATACCGGCGACGATGCCGTCAGGGCCAAGGCCGATGTGCGCGAGATCTGGACGCGCTTTCCGAAATTCGTGTTCGGCTTTGTGCTGGCTTCGGCACTGGTGACCTGGATCGCCAGCCACTACTCGCTCGTCGATTACCGCAAGATCGTTACGCCCGACCTGGTGGCGCCGATCAGCACCTTGCGCACCTGGGCCTTCACGTTCTGCTTTCTCAGCATTGGCCTGACCACGCGCCTGCGTTCGCTCAGTGCCACCGGATGGCGGCCGCTGTTCGCCTTCACGGCCGGCGTGGTGGTCAATGTGATCATTGGCTACGTGCTTTCCGTGCACGTGTTCGCGTCGTACTGGAACGGGCTGGGCGGATGAAGGGCACCGGCGTCGCTGCGCCGACCCTCGGCACGGTGGCCGCATCGTGCGCTGGCTGCCGTCATCGGCTGGACGATCAACGCAACGTGGAGCAGCGCATGCCCGGGCTGACGTCGTTCGGATCAGCCTATGGGGCGAGCATCGCGGCCAGCCGGCTTTGCCTGTTGCACGATTCCTGGGTATCGCCTGCGGATGGCTGCGCGCAGTTCAGTGCGAAGGGTTGATGCCACCGCAATGCCTTCCCGCTTCCCCGACATCCCCTTCACCGTCATACCCCCCACCGTCATCCCAGCGAAAGCTGGGATCCAGCGACTTTTCTTGTTGGGGCTCGCGTCGCGGCGAAAGGCACTGGATCCCAGCTTTCGCTGGGATGACGGTGAGGCGATTCGAGTCGGTGCGCTTCGAGGGCGATGCCTGCCTGGTATTTAGAGCGCTTCCTCGTCGCCTTCACCCACATCGTCCGACGCTTCCGCCTCGTCCGCTTCGCCCTCAGCCAGCTGCTTGAGCAACTGGAAAATCTCGCGGTACGCGCGCGGCGGCTTGTTGCCTTCGTGCTCGGTTTTCGCCTGGCGAGCCAGTGAGCGCAGGTGTTGGCGATCGACATTCGGATGCTGGATGATCAACTCGCCGATCACTGCATCGGTGTCGGCGATCAGGCGATCGCGCATCGCTTCCAGGCGATGCATCGCCGCCGTTTCCTGGCGCTGGCGCTCGCGGTTCACGCCGAGCGCCGCGCGCACGCCGTCGAAGACTTCCGGGTCGTGACGACGCATCACTTTTGCCAGGAATGCCAGCTGTCGCTTGTGCGCGATGTGCGCGGTGATGCGGCGCGTCTGCGCGATTTCGCGCTGCACGTCTTCGGGCAGGTCCAGCTTGGCCAGCTTGCTTGGCGGCAGTTCGACCAGCTGGTTGGCCAGCGCGAGCACGGCCAGCGCATCGCGCCGCTGCTGCGTGCGGGTGGGGCCGTAGTCGTGATCGGGATCGTCGGTGTAGTTGCGGTTCACAGCATGGGTTCCAGCTAGTCGGCCCAGGGGCCTTGGCATTCAGTGCGTGGCGTCGCGGTGGTCGAGCGCATCCGGCTCCGCCTCTTCCAGTGCGAAGCGGGCAATCGGTTCGCCATCCATGTCCACCGTTTCGCAAAACATGGTGGCCGGGCGCACCCATAGGCCGTAATCGCCATAGAGTGCTTGGTAGACCACTACTTCCTCCATCGTCTCGCTGTGCCGGGCCGTGCCCAGCACGCGGTAACGCTGGCCCTTGTAGTGACGGTAGATGCCGGCTGTCAGTGACATGGCGTTCTCCGCAGGACGCTCTTTGCATTCGTCCGCGCCACCCCCATGTCTGGGGATTGCGCGGGTCGGACCGCGTATTCTACCCGTCAGTCTCCAGGAAACCCACGCGTGAGCGAACTTAGCCCCACCCAGGACCGCAGCCTCGAAGAACTCGATCGACTGGCCCAGCTGGCTGAGGACGTGATCCGCCGTGCCCGCGCCGCCGGCGCCAGCCAGGCCGAGGTGGCTGCCAGCATCGACACCGGGCTGAGCGTGAACGTGCGGCTGGGCGACGTGGAGACGGTCGAGCACACGCGTGACCGCGGTTTCGGCCTGACTGTCTATTTCGGCCAGCGCAAGGGCTCGGCCAGCACCGCGGACCTGAATCCGGACTCGATCCAGGCCACGCTGGACCAGGCCTGCGCCATTGCTCGCTACACCGAGGAGGACCCGGCCGCCGGCCTGGCCGATGCTGCCCGCATGGCCACGGTATTCCCGGATCTGGATCTGTGGCATCCCTGGCGCATCGACACCGCCGGCGCCATTGCGCTGGGCAAGGACATCGAGGACGCCGGCCGCGCGCATGCGGGCATCACCAATTCGGATGGCGCCGGCGTGCAGATGGGCGAGAGCCTGGCGGTGTATGCGAATTCGCATGGCTTCCTCGGGCGCGAGCGGGGCACGCGGCATTCGCTGTCGCTGTCCTTGATCGCCGGCGACGACGAGGGCATGCAGCGAGACTACTGGTACGACAGCGTGCGTTCGGCCCAGGACTTCATCAGCGCGCAGGCGCTGGGCGACAAGGCCGCCGAGCGGACCTTGTCGCGCATGGGCGCGCAGCGCCTGTCGACGCGGCAATGCCCGGTGCTGTTTGCGCCGGAGATCGCGCGCGGCCTGATCGGGCACCTGGTCAGTGCGGTCAGCGGTGGCGCGCTGTATCGGCGCGCCAGCTTCCTGCTCGACCACGTGGGCAAGCAGGTCATGCCGTCGTGGCTCAACATCGTGGAGCGGCCTTTCCTGTTGCGTGGCCAGGGCTCGGGCGTGTTCGATGCGGAAGGGGTGGCGACGCGTGACAGCTCGCTGATCGAGCACGGCGTGCTTTCCCGTTATGTGCTGGGCAGCTATTCGGCGCGCAAGCTGGGGCTGGAATCCACCGGTAACGCAGGTGGCATCCACAATCTGCTTGTCGAGCCCGGCCTGGATGACGGTTCGCCGAATGACTTCAGCGGCATGCTCCGGCGCCTGGGCACCGGCCTGCTGGTGACAGAGGTGATGGGGCAGGGCGTGTCGACCATCACCGGCGATTACTCCCGCGGCGCCGCCGGTTTCTGGGTCGAAAACGGGCAGATTGCCTACCCGGTGGAGGAGATCACCATCGCCGCCAACCTGCGCGACATGTATGCAGGCATCGTGGCCGTGGGCTCGGACGTCGATCCGCGCTCGCATATCCTCACGGGCTCCATCCTGCTGGAACAGATGACGATCGCCGGCGAATAGTCCTCGCGCCCCTGCAGCCCAGGGGCGTTGCCCAGTCGGCAAAATCCTGCGTACTTGCTAGGATCTGGGCTACGCGAAGATAGTCAACAGGCTCTTAGAGCCGGTTACAAAAAATCAGGCTTTTACGACCAGGAGATGCACGCATGAGCGTTCCACCCGAGTCTGTCGTACCGCCGCCGTCGAACGGGCCCCAGTCGTCGTCATCCGACACGCCTTCTGCCGAAGAGCGGACCTGGGCGCTGTTCGCCCATCTGTCGGCCTTGCTGGGTTGCATTGTCACCGGGCACTGGTTTGGCTGGGGCTGTTTCCTGGGGCCCCTGGTGATCTGGCTGGTGAAGAAGGACTCCATGCCCTTCGTGAATGACCAGGGCAAGGAGGCACTGAATTTCAACATCACCATTGCCATCGTCGGCATCGCCCTGTTCCTGTTGACGCTGATGACCCTGGGACTGGGCGTGGTGCTGGCCATTCCCATTGGCGTGGTGGTCGGTGTGGCGTGGCTGGTGTTCACCATCATCGCGGCGATCCGCGCCAACGAAGGCGTGCGTTACCGCTACCCGTTTACCTTGCGCCTGATCAAGTAGTCGCCCGGCATGAGGGAGGGAAAGGCAGCCCTTGGGCTGCCTTTCTCGTTTCAGTGCAGCCCGACGTAGGTGCGCTTGAAGGTTACCGGCTGCTCCAGCGTAGGTACTTTCCAGGCACCGGTAACGATCATCTGCTGGCCATCGGCAGACAGCTGCCAGGTCTGGTCGAGCCGGGTGCCGTCGGCGTATTCGATCGAGAACATCAGGCGCCCCGCATCGACGTGGCCGCGCACCATGGCGTTGCCGTTGAGCGACTGCCGCGCCTGGCTGTCGAGCTTGCCGGTCAACTGGCTGCCGTCATTCAGATGGATCTGGAAGGTCTTCGGGTCCTGCTGCACCAGCAGCACCGAGTCCACCTTCAGCAAGGGCGGCATCGGGAACGTGGCCGTTGCGAGGGGGTCCTTGTCGGCGGCAGGGCTCTTCGTGCCGGGCTGATCGCCGCCGCCGTGCCGGCCATGGCCGCCGCCCATGCCGCCGCCACCCGTCCCACCACCCATGCCGCCACCACCCATGCCGCCACCGCCCATGCCGCCGTGGCCCATGCCACCGCCGCCACCGTGGCGCCCGCCACCGTTGTTCCCTGGCGGCGTCGCGGAGGAGGAGGCGGATGCCGGGGCTTGCTGTTGCTTGGCTTCCTGCTCCTTGCGCGCCTCGCTGCGCAGCGCGGTGGTGAGTGTGTCAGCCGTGTCGCTGTTGCGATCGTCTAGCCGCCAGGCGCCGCTGAAATCCGTTGCGGGTGGGGTTGCCGCGCTGGCCACGCTGGCGATGAGCAGGCTGGCGCATGCGGACAGCAGCAGGAAGCCGCCGCGGCGCGGCAAAACAGCGGAGAAGCAGGACATGGGGAGTGACAGGTAACGGAGGTATCTGTCAGTAGACGTTTCAGTCGCCGTCAGGTTGACGACGGCTCGTCTGGCCGCGCCGCCGTAAGGCTCAGCGCTGACGTGCCGCGGCGTAGCGGGCGAGTTCTTCCAGCAGTGCGCCACGCTCGCCGAGGGGCGCAATGGCGTCCAGCGCGTCGGCGGTCAGTCGTGCGAGGTGTTCGCGCGATGCGTCCATGCCAATGATCGACGGAAAGGTGGGTTTGTCGGCGGCGGCATCCTTGCCGGCGGTCTTGCCGATCACGGACGACTCGCCTTCCACGTCGAGGATGTCGTCGCGTACCTGGAAGGCCAGCCCGACGGCGTGCGCATACCGGTCGAGCGCTTCAAGCGCATCGTCGGGTGCCGCCGAGGCCAGGGCGCCGAGGCGGACCGAGGCGCGGATCAGCGCACCGGTCTTGCAGGCGTGCATGTTTTCCAGTTCGTCCAGCGAGAGCCGGCGCCCGACCGCCGCGAGATCCAGCGCCTGGCCGCCGGCCATGCCTTCGGCGCCGCAGGCGCGTCCGAGCACGCGCAGCATTTCCACGCAACGCGTGGGCGACACGCCTTGGTCCACATCATGCGCCAGCAGTTCGAACGCCAGCGCCTGCAGCGCGTCGCCGGCAAGAATCGCCATGGCTTCACCAAAGACGATATGGCAGGTGGGACGTCCACGGCGCAGCGCGTCGTCGTCCATGGCGGGCAGGTCGTCGTGCACCAGCGAATAGGCGTGGATCAGTTCCACCGCGCAGGCCGGGGCATCCAGGCGTGAACCGCTTTCGCCGAACGCATGTCCGGCGGCGTAGACCAGCAGGGGGCGCAGCCGCTTACCGCCGCCAAGCACGGCATAGCGCATGGCGCGGTGCAGTTCGACCGGGGAGCTGTCTTCCGGCGGCAGCGAGCGGGTCAGCGCCTCGTCGGCGCGCGCGATCAGCGACTTGAGAGCCCGGCCGAGTTCAGAGTTCGGGTTCAAACGGTTCGGCGGTGTTGGGAGCATCGGGATCAAGCAGCAGGCGCACGCGCAGCTCGGCAGTTTCCAGCGCCTGCTGGCAATGGCGATAGAGGCCGATGCCACGTTCGAAAGAGGAAAGGGACTCGTCCAGACTAAGGTCCCCGCCTTCCATGCGCGCAACCAGTTGCTCGAGTTCGTCTAGCGAATGTTCGAAGTCAGCGGCAGGAGCCGGAGCGGCGGGAGCGGAAGCGGACTTGGCCATGGCCCGCAAAGCTAGCGCAGGGGGCGTGCGGAATCAATGTGCGTGAGGTCTTGCCCAGTCGTTTCGTGGGCTATGGCGGCCATCTTGCGACAGCCCGCACAGGCCCGCGGGTCTTCAGTACGCGGGCTGCCAGCGCGGGGCCGCGCCAGCAGCGAGAAACAAGCTGGCGCCACGCTCCGTCAGCCAGCGGTCGCCCACGCCAATCAGTTCGTCGTCGGCATACAGCAGGGGGCAGGCCGTCCGCCGCCAGGGCGGCATGGCGCTCTGCTGGAACAGATCGCGCAGTTCGCGCGTATGGGCATCGCCAGCCGGGCGGATGTGTTCACCCCCCTGGCGCAGGCGCACCGTCAACGGCTGCCCGAGCCGCGCAGGTGCTTCCAGCAGCAGGCTGCCGCCGTCAGGCAGGGCCAGAGGCTCGCCAAGCCAGGATGCCTGCCAAAGCGGATCGACACGGCGCTGCGGCGGTAACGCCCACAACCGGCCTTTCCATATGTGCAGCTCGGCACCGGCCCAGCGCACACAGGGCAGCTGGCCGTCGCGAGCGAGGCATTGGCGTTCGATCTGCTCGCGTTGCGCCGTGGTTGGCGCCGGCAGGCCGCGTGCATGCAGCCAGTCGTCGAGCAGTGGATGGCGCAGGGCCGGCGCCAGTGCCAGCCAGCGGGCAGCGTCCAGGCTGCCGGTCGCGCTATCGACCATATCCAACTGGACTGCCCGCCAGTGCCGCGCCAAGGTCTCGGTGGCCGAGCGGTTCAGGCGCGCGCTATGCGCGATGGACTCCACTGCCTGCGGCCAGTGCTGGCTGAGCCGCGGCAGGATCTCGTGGCGGAGGAAATTCCGCGAGAGGCGACTGTCGGCATTGGACGGGTCGTCGATGCACGGAAGCTCGTGGACCTCGACGTAGTGACGCAGCAGCTGACGCGGTACATCGAGCAGGGGGCGCCATAAGCTTCCCTGTCCCAGCGCGCGCGCTTCACGCATGCCGCCCAGGCCTTCCGGGCCGGCGCCGCGCAGCAGTTTGAGCAGCACGGTTTCGGCCTGGTCGTCGCGATGATGTCCCAGCAGCAGATGTTCGCCGCTGACCAGCGACATGGCGAAGGCGCGATAGCGCGCATCGCGTGCGGCGGCTTCCAGCCCGTAGCCCTGGGCGTGATCGACTTCCACGCGCAGCACCAGGCATGGCACGCCCCACTCTTTGGCCAGTTGCCGGCAGTGTTCCGACCATTGCCGACTGTCGGGATGCAGGCCGTGGTCGATATGCAAGGCGCGCAAGCCACGCGCATGGGCCTCGGGAAGCTGGGCCAGCGCGTGGAGCAGGGCGGTGGAATCCGGGCCGCCGCTGTACGCCACGCACAAGCCACCTTGCGCTTGTCGGCGCAGCGCCTGTTGCAGGATCTCGATCAGCTTATTCACGATGCGGTGATTTCTTGGTCTTGTTGCGCACGTAGATCACCTTGGGCCGTCCCTCGCCGGAACTGCGGCGTTCGATGTCGAACAAGGTGGTCGCTTTGATCAGCTCGCTCAGCTTGTGGTAGCCGTAGCTGCGCGAGTCGAAATTGGAGCGTTGCTTGGTCAGAATCGAGCCGACGCCGCCCAGCGCCGCCCAGCCATCGTCATCGGACGCGGCTTCCAGCGCATTGCGCAGCAGGTTGACCAGAACGGTGTCCTGTTTGAGCTGAGCGGCCGTGCGCGGCTTGAGCGGCTGTTCCTCGTCCGGTTTCGCGATCAGGATGTCGGTGTAGACGAACTTGTCACAGGCGGCCACGAACGGGTCAGGCGTCTTGCGCTCGCCAAAGCCGTAGACGATCAGGCCGGATTCACGGATACGCGCAGCCAGCCGGGTGAAGTCGCTGTCGCTGGAGACGATGCAGAAGCCTTCAAAACGTCCGGAATACAGCAGGTCCATCGCATCAATGATCATCGCGGAGTCGGTGGCGTTCTTGCCGCTGGTATAACCGAATTGCTGGATCGGCTGGATGGACTGCTTCAGCAGCTGCTCTTTCCAGCCCTTCAGGATCGTGCTGGTCCAGTCGCCATAGGCGCGCTTGACGTGGGCGGTGCCGTACTTGGCGACCTCGGCCAGCAGCGCTTCGGCGATGGCCGGCTGGGCATTGTCGGCATCGATGAGGACGGCAAGCTTGGTGGCATGCTCGTGGGCCATGAGGGCGATTTCCCGGCGAGGGTGCGCCGATGGTAACGCTGCGAATGTGATCAGCGTTTGTCGGTGCGGAAATTCAGCTCCACCCCAAGGCCGGCAGGGTCGGTGAGGAAGAGCTGCACCTGGCCCAGCGAGTCGACGATATCGACCTGGTACGGGATCCCGGCCGCATCAAGCCTGGCGCGGGTACCGGCCAGGTCGTCACAGGCGAATGCGAAGTGGCTGAGCCAGCCGCTGCGTTGCGGCGAGCCGTCGCCGTCTGCGGAAATACTCAGATGCATCAGCGGCTGCTCGCCGGCATACAGCCAATGGCCGCGCGATCCGGAGCGGAACGAGGGGCGTGGACCTTCCTGCAGGCCCACGATGTCGGTATAGAAACGTCGCAGCCGCTCGATCAGCGCGGCAGGTGCACGCAGGTTCACATGGTCCAGTGCGCGCACCCCGGCCAAGGCGGCTTACTCCAGGTAGGCGCCGTAGCCGCGCAAGCGCTTGTAGCGCAGGTCGAGCAGGTCCGTTATCGGCAGCGCTTCCAGCTCGTCCAGCTGGTTCAGCAGCACGGCCTTGAGGCGCACGGCCATCGAATGCGGATTGCGATGGGCGCCGCCCAGTGGCTCGCGCACCAGCTTGTCGATCAGGCCCAGCTCCAGCAGGCGCGGCGCGGTAAGACCCAGCGCCTCGGCGGCGTCCTTGGCCTTGTCGGCGCTCTTCCACAGGATGGAGGCGCAACCTTCCGGCGAGATCACCGAGTAGGTGGAGTACTGCAACATCACGGTCCGGTCGCCAACGCCGATGGCCAGCGCGCCGCCCGAGCCGCCCTCACCGATCACGGTGCAGATGATGGGCGTGCGCAGGTCGGCCATTTCCAGCAGGTTGCGGGCAATGGCTTCGCTCTGGCCGCGTTCCTCGGCGCCGACGCCGGGATAGGCGCCTGGGGTGTCGATCAGGGTCAGCAGGGGCAGGCCGAAGCGCTCGGCCATCTTCATCAGGCGCAGGGCCTTGCGGTAGCCCTCGGGGCGCGGCATGCCGAAGTTGCGGCGCACCTTGCCCTTGGTGTCGCGCGCCTTCTGGTGGCCGATGATCATCACCGGACGGCCATTGATGCGGCCCAGGCCGCCGACGATAGCGGCGTCGTCCGCGTAGGCACGGTCGCCGGCCAGCTCGTGGAATTCCTCGCAGATTACGCTGATGTAATCCAGCGTGTACGGGCGCGCCGGATGGCGCGACAGCTGGGTGACCTGCCACGGCGTGAGGTTGCGGAAGATCTCGTTGGTCTTGAGCTTCAGCTTCTCGCGCAGGCGGCCGACTTCCTCATCGATATTGAACGCCTGCCCGTGGCTGGCATGGCGAAGCTCTTCAATCTTCGCGTCCAGCTCGGCGATGGGTTGTTCGAAATCGAGGAAGTTGGGGTTCATTCGGTGCTATTCGTGACACGGAAGCGGAGCAGTATACCGGTCCGCGGAAAAAGGCGGGAACGGGAGCGTATGGGGTGCACTCGTCATTCCCGCGGCTCTCAACAGCCGAAGGGCTGGTCAAGCGCGAATCGGGCATCTTGAAGGGGAGCGTCGTCATTCCCGCGAAAGCGGGAATCCAGCGCCTTTCAGGGGGCACCGTTCTGTCACAAGTCCAACGGCAAAGGCACTGGATTCCCGCTTGACCAGCCCTTCGGCTGTTGAGAGCCGCGGGAATGACGTTGAGGGAGGGTCGGCGTTGCGGGCGATCCCGCGCTGAAGGGCTCAATCGCCCCGCGGCCGCTCGTCCGTCTTCACGATGCGCAACCTGGCCGCCTCCACCCCCGGCACGGCCCGGATGGCGCGCAGCAGTTCTGGGATGGCCTCGACGCGCCAGTCCTCGCCCAGCTCCAGGTCTGCCTGGGCGGTCTGGTTGTGGTAGCCGTACAGGACCACGCTGGCGCGCCCGCCGCGGTAGCCCGACAGGGCGCGGCGCAGGTCCTCGATGAAGCCGGGGCCCACCCCGTTCAGCTTCAAGCGCAGCAGGCGCGCGTAGCGGCGGCAGGCGTCCCCGAGGGACAGGGCGCTGCGTGCGCGCAGGGCGAAGCCGCCGCCGGAGAAATCGTCGATACGCAGGCCGCCTTCAACCACAAGGATCTGGTCGCGGGTGAGCAGCGGCGCCACCTGCTGGTACAGCTCGCCGAAGAAGCTCACCTCGATGATGCCGCTGCCGTCTTCCAGGCGTACGAAGGCGTCGCTCTCGCCGCGCTTGCGCACCGCGGTGACCATGCCGGCCACGGTCCATGGCGTATCCGGGCCGCGACGGAAGCGGTTGTTGTCGCCGTCGTCGTTCTTGCGCGGCTTGGGCGGCTGGTAACGGTCGCCGATCTCGCCCAGCGGGCAGGTCGACAGCTGGGCCAGTTCGTCCTTCCACGGGTCGGTGGGGTGGCCGGACAGGTAATGGCCGAGCGTGTCGCGCTCGCCTTGCAGCTTTTGTTCGAGCGGCCATTCGGGTGCCGTGGGCAGGTCCACCTGCACGACGGGCGCGACACTTCCCATCATCGCGCCGAACATATCGTTCTGGCCGGACTGCTTGTCGCGCAGATGCTGCTCCGCCACCTTCATGGCGTTCGGCAGCTGCAGCATCAAGCTGGCGCGGGTGGGCGCCAGCGCATCGAGCGCGCCGGACAGGATCAGGGCTTCCAGCACGCGGCGGTTGAGCTTGGTTGAGTCGACGCGGCGGCAGAAGTCGGCGAGGTCCTTGTAGGCGCCGCCACGCTTGCGCTCTTCCGCAATCGCTTCGCAGGCCCCTTGGCCCACGCCCTTGATTGCGCCCAGGCCATAGCGCATCACCTTGGGCTCGACCGCCACGAACATGAATTCCGACGCGTTCACGTCCGGCGGCAGTACCGTCAGGCCGATCGCCTCGGACTCGTCGATGAAGGTCACCGCCTTGTCGGTGTTGTCCATGTCCGACGAAATCGTCGCGGCCATGAACTCGGCCGGGTAATGCGCCTTCAGCCACGCCGTCTGGTACGACACCAGCGCATAGGCGGCGGCGTGCGATTTGTTGAAGCCGTAGCCGGCGAATTTTTCCATCAAGTCGAAGATGGAATCGGCCTTGTCGCCGGTGAGCCCGTCCTTGGCGGCGCCCTCGCGGAACTTGGCGCGCTCCTTGGCCATTTCCTCGAGCTTCTTCTTGCCCATCGCGCGGCGCAGCAGGTCGGCGCCGCCGAGCGAATAACCGCCCACGATCTGCGCCATCTGCATCACCTGCTCCTGATAGACCATGATGCCGTAGGTCTCTTTCAGGATCGGCTCGACGCGCGGGTCGGGGTATTCCACCGCCTCGCGGCCGTGCTTGCGCGCCACGAAGCTGGGGATCAGGTCCATCGGGCCCGGGCGATACAAGGCCACCAGGGCGATGATGTCCTCGAAGCGGTCGGGCTTGGCGTCCTTGAGCATGCGCTGCATGCCGGAGGATTCGAGCTGGAACACCGCCACCGTCTGCGCTTTCTTCAGCAGCTCGTACGGCGCCGGGTCGTCCAGCGGCAGCGCGGAGATATCCAGCAGTGCTTCGCCGGTCTTCTCGCGCCGCGCGTTGATCGCCTTCACCGCCCAATCGATGATGGTCAGCGTGCGCAGGCCGAGGAAGTCGAACTTCACCAGGCCGACGGCTTCCACGTCGTCCTTGTCGTACTGGGTCACCACGCCGCCGCCGCCCGCTTCGCAGTACAGCGGGGCGAAGTCGGTGAGCGGGGTCGGCGCGATCACCACGCCGCCAGCGTGCTTGCCGGCGTTGCGGGTCAGGCTCTCGAGCTTGAGCGCGAGGTCGATCAGCGTCTTCGCTTCCTCGTCCTGCTCATACAGCTCGCAGAATTCCTTGACCACGCGATCGGGTTCTTTCTTCGCCTTTTCCGAGCGGCCCAGCGCGCACGACAAGGTGAGGTCAAGCGGCCGTGGCGGGATCAGCTTGGCGATGCGGTCGACCTGGTTGTAACCCATGCCGAGCACGCGGCCGGAGTCGCGCAGCACGGCCTTCGCCGCCATCGAGCCGTAGGTGATGATCTGGCTGACGTGGTCGCGGCCGTATTTGCGCGCGACGTAGTCGATCACCTCGTCGCGGCGATCCATGCAGAAGTCGATGTCGAAGTCGGGCATCGAAACGCGTTCGGGATTCAGGAAGCGCTCGAACAGCAGCTCGAACTGCAGCGGGTCGAGGTCGGTGATCTTCAGCACCCAGGCGACCAGCGAGCCGGCACCCGAACCACGGCCCGGGCCGACCGGGATGCCGTTCTGCTTACCCCAGTTGATGAAGTCCGCCACGATCAGGAAGTAGCCGGGGAAGCCCATCTTGATGATGACGTCCAGCTCGCGTTCCAGGCGGGCCTCGTAGTCGGCCAGCGTGCGACCTGCGGCCAGGGGCGCGGCGGTGAGACGCTCCTTCAGGCCCTCACGCGAAATCTCCCGGATATAGCTGGCCAGGTCGTGGCCTTCCGGCACCGGGAAGTCGGGCAGGTAGTAGGTGCCGAAGCTCAGCTCCAGCGTGCAGCGTCGGGCCAGCTCGATGGTGTTTTCCAGCGCTTCCGGGACATCCGCGAACAGCGCTTCCATCTCGCCGGGCGTCTTGACGTACTGCTGGTCGCTGTAGTCGCGCGGGCGCTTGGGATCGGCCAGCACGCGGCCCTGGTTGATGCACACGCGCGCTTCGTGGGCTTCGAAATCATCCTGCTTGAGAAAGCGCACGTCGTTGCTGGCGACCACCGGAAGATCCAGCTCGGCGGCCAGCGCCAGCGCGGCGATGTTCCAGTTTTCCTCGCCCTCGCGGCCGCAGCGGGTCAGTTCCAGATAAAGGCGATCGGCCATTTGCGCGGCAAACGGACGTAGTCGCCCCGCGGCCGCCGAGGTGCCCTGATGCACGGCGATGCGGCCGGCCTCGCTCTCGCGTCCCAACAGGGCAATCAGGCCATGCGTGGCCTCCGGCGTCAGCCAGGCCGCGTCGATCAGCGCGCGGCCGCTGTGCTGGCCTTCGCGCCAGGCGCGCGAGACCAGGCGCGACAGGTTGAGATAGCCCTCGCGGTTCTGGCACAACAGGGTGAGACGCCAGGGGCGTGGATCATCCGGTGCGCTGACCCACAGGTCGCAGCCACCGATCGGCTTGATGCCGGCCGCGCTGCACGCCTTGTAGAACTTCACCAGCGCGAACATGTTGCTGTCGTCGGTGAGTGCTACCGCAGGCACGCCTTCGCGCACGCAGGCCTCGACCAGCGCCTTGATGCGGATGGTCGAATCGACCAGCGAGTATTCGCTGTGCAAATGAAGGTGAGCGAAGCGGACGGACATGGCGCGCGCGCAGAATGGATGCCCAGCCTAACGTTGCCGGCCGGGGTGGGCAAGAATTGACATCAGGCCATGCGCCGGCGTTCGGCCAGCCATCAGGCTTGCGGCGGTGTGGCGGCTGTAGGGGATGCAGCGGGCGTGGGGGCAGCGGCCGGTGCCGGCGGGGCCGGTGGTGTGCTCGGTAGGCGTGCTGATCTACATCGGTTACGGCTACCCGCGTGCGCGCAGCTGCAGCTTGCGCAGCCCCGGCGACGACGCATCGCAGGCCAGGATGCCGTCGTCGGCAGGGGTGCTTTCATCGTTCAGGAGATATGAAACAGCTCGTCTCCCATGGAATTGTCGATGTAGTGGTCGAGACCCGGCACGGCCAACGGGTGCAGGTCATAGTCGACGTGCTGGTACTCGGCGTCGACGATGGCAGTGAGCTCCTCCGGGGTGAGGAGCTGGGTGGCGGTGGAGGTCTCGGGTGCGCCGCGCGCTGCGGCGTCTTGCGGGCGGTTGGGCAGCGTCATGACACGACTCCTGCGGTCTAGCGCGTAGTGGGTGTCTCAAGGCCGCGTGACAAGCACAAGGCACGCGGGTCGATTGCGCGTCCATGCCTTGTCGGAAGTGCACCGCGCCGCAGATTCGGGCGTTTCGGTGGTGTTGGCGCGGGCTTGCGATATCGGCCCGGTGACTTCGCTTCCTGTATCCGTTGGGATGCAGCAATGGCGGAAAAGGTTGCTCCAGAGACCTGCTTGCTGCCAATAGAGAACGACCTCCTGGGTTAGTTCCCGGCTTTGGCGAAGCCTGGTCGAGAGCCACGGGTTCCCGCTACTCGAGCACATTCTAACGCCGCTATGCGCGCGTCGGCGTGGGTCATTGGCCATGCTGGGAGGCGCTGATTTTGGCCTCGTTGATGCTTGCGATGACCGTTTGTCGCGACTAGAACAATACGCCTTGATCCACCAGCAGCTTCACCGGTGCGAAGCTGCGGCGGTGATGCGGGCAGGGACCGAGTCGTTTCAGCGATTCAAGATGCGCTGGCGTCGGATAACCCTTGTGCAGCGCGAAGCCGTAGCCGGGATGCTCGCGATCGAGCTCGACCATCCAGCGGTCGCGGCTGACCTTGGCAAGAATGGAGGCGGCACTGATCGCGGGTTCCAGTGCATCGCCACCGACGATCGCGCGACCCGCGCAAGGCAGGTCGCGCGGCAGTGCATTGCCGTCGATCCAGGCTTCGTGCGCCGCGGGGGTGAGCCCTGCCAGTGCGCGGCACATGCCAGTCATGGTGGCCTGGAAGATGTTGAGCCGATCAATCTCCTCCGGCATCACCATGACCACGCAGTGCGCCAGGGCCCTGCTGATGATCTGGGGATAGAGCGCCTCGCGTTTCGCTTCGCTCAGCTTCTTGGAGTCATTGAGCCCTTCGATGGGGTGGGCTGGATCGAGAATCACGGCAGCAACGGCCACGGGACCCGCCAACGGGCCGCGACCGGCTTCGTCGACGCCGGCAATCAGCAAGCCTGCGGTGCTGGCGGCGACCTTTCTAGCGGCCATGCGGCGCCTCGATCAGCTCGGCGACCGCGGCGGCCGCGAGATCGCCGGCATGGCCTTCGAGATCGCCACGCAAGGCCAGATGCAACTGCTCGAACGCTGCAACGATAGCGCCGCGGCGTTCGCTGTCGTGGAACAGTGCCAGCGTCGCGGCGGCAAGCTTGTCGGCGGTGAAATCGTCCTGCATCAGCTCGGGGACGAGCACGGTGTCGTCGCCCATCCCATTCGCACGGGCGAGAATATTAGGCAGGGCATAGACATCGGTCTTGAGCATGTTGAGAGCGCGCGCGATGCGATAGCTCACCGGCGAGACGCGATAGCCCACGACCATGGGACGCTTGGCCAGCATGGCTTCCAGCGCCGCCGTACCTGACGCCAGCAGGACCACATCGGCCGCCAGCATCGCTTCATGTGCGTGGCCGTCGAGCAGGGTCGGGGCATCGTCGCCGGCGACGTCACCCAACAAGGCCTTGAGGCTGGCCTTGACGCGCTCGTTCGCGGCCGGGACCACGATGCGAAGACCGGGCAGGTGGGTCGCCACCTGGCGTGCCGCATCGAGAAAGGTACGGCCTAGGCGCGTCACTTCCGAGCCCCGGCTACCCGGCAACACGGCGAGCACCGGCGCATGCTGCGACAATTGCAGGAAGGCACGCGCGCCCACACGGTCGGAGACGAGTGCAAAGCGATCGGCGAGTGGATGGCCAACGAAGCGGGCGTCGATGCCGTGCCGCGCGTAGATCGCGGGTTCCATCGGGAACAGGCACAGCACGCGATCCGCGCTGAGGCCGATCTTCTCGGCTCGTTTCTCGCGCCAGGCCCATACCGACGGGCTCACATAATGCACGGTGCGCAAGCCGGCTTGTCGCAGCCGCTTTTCCACACCGAGATTGAAATCCGGTGCGTCGATGCCGACCACCACGGATGGCTTGGCAGCGACCAGTCGCGCCAGCAGCTCCTTGCGCAAGCGCAACAGGCGCGGCAGGTGCGACACGACTTCGGCGAAGCCGAACAGGGAAAGTTCCTTGATGTCGTACCAGGACTCGAAGCCCACGGCTTGCATGCGTGCGCCGCCAATGCCGACGAAGCGCGCATCGGGGTAACGCTGGCGCAGCGCGGCGATCAGGTCGGCGCCGAGTTGATCGCCGGAATCTTCTCCGGCGATCAGGGCGATCAGGGGGGATGCCGTGGTGGCTTCGACGGCCGTCATGACGGTGACGTCAGCCGCCACGGGCGGTGCGCGTGCTTGATCGGTTGATATGAGCGGAGCTCATATCAACGCGCCAAGGCCCGCTCGCTGCGGTCGAGGAATTCCAGCATGGCACGCACATCCTCGCTGCCATTGGCCTGTTCCGTCAGCTGCTCGCGGGCATCGGCCAGGCTCAGGCCGGCCATGTAGAGCGTGCGGTACGCGCGCTTGATCGCGGAGATGCGCGGGGCGTCGAAACCGCGACGCTTGAGGCCTTCGCTGTTGATGCCACGGGGACGGCCGCGCTGATCATTGGCCATGGTCACGAACGGCGGCACGTCGGAGCCGACCAGGCAACCCATGCCGATGAACGCGTGTGCGCCGATCTTGCAGAACTGATGTGCGCCCGAGAAGCCGGCCATGACGACCCAGTCACCGATTTCCACGTGCCCGGCCAGCGCCGAGTAGTTGGAGAACACGGTGTTGTTGCCGATCTGGCAGTCATGCGCGATATGCACGTAGGCCAGTACCCAGTTGTCGTTGCCCAGGCGCGTGGCGCCACCGCCGTCACCGGTGCCGCGGTTGATGGTGACGAATTCGCGGATCAGGTTGCGGTCGCCGATGATCAGCTCGGTGTGCTCGCCGGCAAACTTCTTGTCCTGCGGCGCGCCGCCCAGCGAGGCGAACTGGCTGATGCGATTGTCGCGACCGATGCGTGTGGGGCCTTCGATCACCGCGTGCGGTCCAACCACCGTGCCGTCACCGATCTGCACATCGGCACCAATGACGCTGTAAGCACCAATACTGACGTTGTCGCCGATGACGGCGGAAGGATCGATCTGCGCGGTGGGATGGATCATTTCTCTGACCTCGCGGCACACATCAGTTCGCAGCTGGCCACGACCTTGCCATCGACAATCGTGCGTGCCTCGAACAGGCCCATGCTGCGCAGCAGGCGCTTGAGCGTCACTTCGAGGCGAAGCTGATCGCCTGGCACGACCGGGGCGTTGAAGCGCGCGTTGTCCACCTTGACCAGGTAGAACAGCGGGCTACCCGTATTGCCCTTGAGGCGGCGCGAGATCTGGGTGAGCAGGCCGGCAGTCTGTGCCATGGACTCGATCACCAGCACGCCCGGCATGACCGGGTGGCCAGGGAAATGCCCGTCGAAAAACGGTTCGTTGATCGTCACGTTCTTGATCGCAACGATGCTTTCGTCGGGCACCATCTCGATAACCCGATCCACCAGCAGGAACGGATAGCGATGGGGCAGCAACTGCTGGATCTGCTCCACGTTCACTGGGAGGTGGAAGGGGACGGTGAGGTCACTCATTGTTTTTGTCCTTCTCTAGCGCCGAAATACGGCGCACGTATTCGTCCAGGTGCTTGAAACGGGCTGCATTGCGCCGCCACAGGCGACTCTCCTGTAGCGGAATGCCCGAGGCATATTCACCCGGCTCGCGTATGGAATGTGTAACCAGGCTTTTGGCCGTAATGTTAACCCGGTCGCCAAGTTCCAGATGACCCAGCACGCCGGCGTTGCCGCCGATCATGCAGTAGCGCCCGATCTTGGCGCTGCCGGCCACCGCCGCACATCCTGCCATGGCGGTATGCGCGCCGATGTAGACGTTGTGGGCAATCTGGATCTGGTTGTCCAGGCGGACATCCTCTTCCAGCACCGTATCGTCCAGCGCCCCGCGATCGATGGTGGTATTGGCCCCGATCTCGCAGTCGTCGCCAATGCGGACGCCGCCCAGCTGGGGCAGTTTGATCCAGTGGTCGCGATCGAAGGCGAGGCCGAAACCGTCCGAACCGATCACCGCGCCCGGGTGGACCAGCACGCGTTTGCCCAGGGTGACGCTGGCGACCAGGGTGACCCGCGCGACCAGGCGCGACTGCGCGCCCACCGTGCAGTCCGGACCGACGATGCAATGGGGGCCCAACACCACGCCGTCTTCCACTACCGCGTCGTCTTCGATCACGCAGCAAGGGCCAATGCTGGCGGTCGGCGACACCCGCGCACTGGCGGCAACCACGGCGCTGGGATGGATGCCATGAGGCGCGGCCGGCTTGCGCTCGAACAGCACGGCAATCTTCGCGTAGGCCACGTAGGGGTCACGCGCGACCAGCGCGGCGACGGGGCTGTCGGCGACGTTTTCCTCGCGCATCACCACGACACCGGCGCCGGTGCCGGTCAGTTGCGCCGCGTACTTGGTGTTGGAGAGAAAGCTCAGCTGGCTGGGGCCGGCGCTCGCCAGCGTGGCGACGCCGTCAATGACGCGCCCGCCGTCGCCGCGAAATTCGAGGCCGAACCGCTCGGCGAGTTCGGCCACGGTGATGTGGAAAGTGCTCATGCATGGCTCCCTGCAATCGGACCATTGTAGGGCGTCAAGCCCTTCGCGGGATGCTCTGACCGGATCAGGGCACCCCTGGGGTCCAGAAAAAGAAAGCGCGGCATCGCCGCGCCCTCTTTATGCCTCACTCCTGGGCAAATCAGTGCGTTAGAACTGACTGCCGAAGGTGAACTGGATGCGCTCTTCGTAGTGGCCGTCGTCCGACTGGGTACGCAGGGGCACCGCGAAGTTGATGATCAGCGGGCCGATCGGCGCCTGCCAGTGCAGCGAGACACCGGTCGAAACGCGTAGCGTGCTGGCCGTAAAGCTCGAGTAGGTCGGGTACACGTTGCCGACGTCGACGAACCACGACACGCGGGCGGTGTTGATGTCCTTGAGGAACGGCAGCGGCAGGTACAGCTCGGCCGTGCCCAACACCTTGAACGCGCCACCGACCGGCTGTGCGTAGCTGTAGACGCTGCCGGTACAGGTGCCATCGGGATTCGGCGTGATCGGTACCGTCTTGCCCTGGGCATTGACCGTCGTGCCTACGCACAGGCGGGGACCCAGGGTGTTGTCCTGGAAGCCGCGCACGTCGCGCACACCGCCCGAGTAGTAGTTCTCCCAGAACGGATAGGTCACCTTCTCGCCCGCCGTATAGGTGCTGCCACCATCATTCGGGAAGGTCTGGCCATAGGTCTGGCCATAACCCACCTGGCCATCCAGATAGAGCACGAAGCCCTTGCCCACCGGCCAATAGTGGTTCGCCTCACCGGCAATCTTGTAGTACTGCACGGTCGAGCCGGGCAGGGCGATATCGGTAGACAGCGAGATCAAGCCGCCGCGGGTCGGCGCCCAGTAACCATTGCGGGTGTCGTGGGTCCAGCCCACGGTCGCGTCCCAGGTGTGGATGGTCTCGTGACCAATCGCGTTCTGGTAGTCGATCAGCACCTGCGGCGAATAGTTCTCCGTCGCGGTGATCGGGTTGCCGTTCACGTCGGTGGTGAGGTACTGGTAGCTGAGGTTGATCTTGTTGCTGCTGATGCCCAGGCCGGTACGGATATTGTCCGTTTCCGAGATCGGGAAGCTCAGGAAGCTCGAGAACGACTTCACGCTGCTGGTGTAGTTCACGAACGTGGAGTTCGTGTCGCCGTAGTTCGACTTGCTGTAGCCGGCGTTATAGCCAATGCCGACGCCGCTGTCGGTGAGGTACGGGTTGAAGTAGTTCGCGTTGATGCTGGTCGAATAATCGCTGCGCGACGCGCCCACCGAGAAGCTGTCACCGGTGCCCAGGAAGTTGTTCTGCGACACCGACGCGGACAGGATGATGCCCGAGTACTGCGAATAGCCCACGCCGAACATCAGGCTGCCGGCGGACTGTTCTTCCACCTTCACCGTGAGGTCGACCTGGTCTTCGGTGCCCGGCACCAGCGCCTTGTCGATCGTGACCGTCTTGAAATAGCCCAGTCGCTGCAGGCGGATCTTGGAACGGTCGATGGCCGGCTGCGAGAACCAGCTGCCTTCCAGCTGGCGCATTTCGCGGCGCATCACATCGTCTTCCGTGCGGGTGTTGCCCTGGAAGTTGATGCGGCGAACATACACGCGCTTGCCTGGCTCGATGTAGAGCGTCAGGTCGACCGTGCGCTTGTCCTTGTCCAGCTTCGGTACCGGCGTCACCTTGGCGAACGCATAGCCGATGCCGGCAAGGATGTTCTTGATCGCGTTCGAGCTGGCTTCGATCGCCTTGCGGTTGAAGGTGTCGCCCTTCTTGACATACACGAGCTGGCGCAGCGAATCCTCGGGCAGGATCAGTTCGCCAAGCAGGTGCACGTCGGAAATCGTGTAGATATCGCCTTCCTTGATGCTGGCGGCGATGTACATCGAGCGCTTGTCGGGAGCGATGGTTACCTGGGTGGAGTCGACGCCGAAGTCGGCGTAGCCGCGATCCATGTAGTAGGACTGCAGTTTCTCCAGGTCACCGGAAAGCTTCTCGCGCGAGTACTGGTCGTCCTTGGAATACCAGGACAGCCAGTTCGGCGTATCCGATTCGAAACCCTTGCGGATCTCCTTGTCGGTGAACGCCGTGTTGCCGACGATATTGATTTCCTGGATCTTGGCGACCTTGCCTTCGCGGATCTCGATATCGATGGACACGCGATTGCGATCGAGGTTGGTCACGTGCGGATCAACCGACACGTTGTACTTGCCGCGGTTGTAGTACTGGCGGATCAGTTCCTGTTGCACGCGGTCCAGCGACAGGCGGTCGAAGGTCTCACCCTCGGACAGGCCGATTTCCTTCAGGCCCTTGCGCAGATCCTCTTCCTTGATGTCCTTGTTGCCGCGCAGGGTCAGCTTGGCGATCGAGGGACGCTCGACCACCTTGATGACCATGATGTCGCCTTCGCGGTCGACCTGGACGTCACTGAAGAACTTGGTCTGGTACAACGCACGGACTGCGCGCTGGGCACCGTCGTTGGTCAGGCGGTCGCCCTTGTTGATGGGCAGGTAGTTGAGCACCGTGCCGGTGGAAATGCGGCTGAGGCCATCGATACGGATGTCGGAAACGACGAACGGCTCGAATGCAAGAGCATTGGCGGACAGGGAGGCAAGCAGGATCAGGGCGGCGATACGCTTCATCGTCGATTCCGTTGGTTTATTCCGATGAGGCGGCCAAGACCGCCCCGATCAATGCGTGAAGCCGGGTAAAACCCAGCCTTGAAAGGGTGCTCGCATCTTCCCCAGATGCGCCGGGTAAACCACCGCGATGCCGTTGAGTCGCGCACGTGGAAGCGCGAAACGTCGGCACGCCATCACCCGCGGGCACT
Source organism: Dyella halodurans (assembly GCF_026283925.1). Taxonomy (GTDB): domain Bacteria; phylum Pseudomonadota; class Gammaproteobacteria; order Xanthomonadales; family Rhodanobacteraceae; genus Dyella; species Dyella halodurans. The sequence continues at coordinate 173,796 of NZ_JAPDPF010000009.1, read as the reverse complement.
GCACGGCTTTTGCCACTAGCCGAGCGCGTCACGAGGGCAGGATGCGATGGATGTCGTTGTAGAAGGCCAACCCCATTAACGTGAATAGCAGGACCAGGCCGACATATTGGCCGGCCATCATCACACGCTCACTGACAGGGCTGCCCTTGACCAACTCAATAAGGTAATACAGCAGGTAACCGCCGTCCAAGACGGGGATCGGCAGCAGGTTGAGAATCGCAAGACTTAGCGACACCATGGCCAGGAAGCTCAGGAACCAGCCGGCCCCCATGCTTGCCGATGCGTTCGCGACCTGGGCGATGCCGATCACCCCGGACAGGTTCTTGGTCGAGGCCTGGCCGGTCAGCATCTTGCCGATCATGTTGAAGGTGGCGGCCGTGCTGCTCCAGGTGGTCTGCAGCGAAGCGCCCATGGCCTTCAGCGGCCCATAGCGGAGCACGGCCTGCTCCCGTTCAAGCGAAGACACGCCGATCACCCATTTGGGGGGATGGCCTTCCAGCGACTCCATGCGTGCCGTGATCGACAGCGGCAGGGTCTTGCCGGCGCGCTCGACCAGCACGTTCAAGGTCGGCGACTTGGCCGCTTCCTGCGGAATCAGCTCCTGGAAGTCCTCGTAGCCCGCGACGGCGTGTCCATTGATGCTGAGGATCCGGTCGCCCCCCTGCATGCCCGCCTGCTCGGCCGGCTTGCCCGGCAAAACCGTGGCGGCCACGGGCGGCAAAGGCGCCAGTTTCAGGCCCAGCTTGTCCAGGTATTGGCCGATATCCTCACCCGCGGGCAGCTGGTTGAGCGGAAGCACCAGCTGGCGCACCGAGCCATCCGCGCCTCGCACCTGCAGCGGCAACGGGTCGCGACCGAGCATGCCGTTGGCCACGGCATCCATGGAGTCGCTCCAGGTCGCCACCGGCTTGCCGTCCACGCTCAGGATGCGGTCGCCCGCGCGAATCCCGGCTTCGGCCGCCAGGCTCTGCGGCGCGGCCGTGACGACGGGTGCCATGTCGGGCTTGCCCAGCATGAACATGAACCAGAACGCGACCACGGTGAAGATCAGATTGAAGCCCGGGCCCGCGGCGACGATGGCGATGCGCTGCCACACCGGCTTGCTGGTGAATTCCTGGCCAGCCAGGGCGGGATCGACGTCACCTTCGCGCGCGTCGAGCATCTTCACGTAGCCGCCCAGCGGGATCATGGCCACCTGATACTCAGTGCCGTCGCGGCCGATGCGCTTCCAGATTGCCTTGCCGAAGCCCACGGAGAAACGCAGCACCTTGACGCCACAGCGCCGTGCTACCCAGTAGTGGCCAAATTCGTGAAAGGTGACCAGCACGCCGAGCGTGACCAGTAACCAGAACACCGAGCCAAAGAAAGGATTCATCAGTAAGAGCTTATCAGGCTTGTCAGCACAGGTTGCGGAGAATGCGTCGGGCGGCTTCACGGGCCGTCCGGTCGCGTTCATTCAGAGACTGGAGATCGACCACGGGTTCGGCCGGCAGTTCCGTAAGGACACTCTCGACCAGATCGGCGATCGCCAGGAAGGGCAGGCCGCCGGCCAGGAAGGCCTCGACCGCCACCTCGTTCGCGGCGTTGAGGATGGCCGGTGCGTCACCGCCGGCGCGCAGCGCCTGAAAGGCCAGCGCGAGGCAACGGAAGGTGGCCAGGTCGGGCTGCTCGAACGCCAGCGGTGCGCAGGAGGCGAGGTCTAGCGCGGGCACGCCCGCGCTGATGCGCTCCGGCCAGGCCAGTGCATGGGCGATGGCGGTGCGCATATCCGGGTTGCCCAGTTGCGCAAGCACCGAGCCATCGACGTAATCGACCAGCGAATGCACCAGGCTCTGGGGGTGCACCAGCACCTCGATGGCCTCAGCCGGGGCGCCAAACAGGTGATGCGCCTCGATGACTTCGAGACCCTTGTTCATCAAGGTGGCCGAATCGACTGAAATCTTGCGGCCCATGACCCAGTTGGGGTGTTTGCAGGCCTGCTCCGGCGTGACCCCGGCCAGTTCGGCGCGCGTGCGGCCGCGGAACGGTCCGCCCGAAGCGGTGAGGATCAGGCGCCGCACGCCGCTGCGCGCCAGCTCGGGGCGGCCGCCAGGCAGGCACTGAAAGATCGCGTTGTGCTCGGAATCGACCGGAATCAGCTCACCGCCACCGGCGGCCAGCGCCTCCAGCAGCAGCGGCCCTGCCATCACGATGGATTCCTTGTTGGCCAGCAGCAGGCGCTTGCCGGTCCGTGCGGCCGCAAGGGTCGAGTCGAGGCCGGCGGCGCCGACGATGGCGGCGACTACGGTATCGCACAGCGTGCCCGACGCGGCCGCCGTGATGGCGTCGTGGCCGCTGGCAATCTCACAGCGCACCCCGGACGCGGCCAGGCGACGCGCCAGCTCGCCCTCCAGGGCAGGGTCGGCGATCACGGCCAGGTCGGGCTGGTGCCGGGCGCATAGCTCCGCCAGCTCCGCGACATTGCTGTGCGCCGTAAGCACGCTGGCGCGGAAGCGCTCCGGATGGCGGGCGATCACGTCGAGCGTGCTGCCGCCGATCGAGCCGGTGGCACCAAGCACGGCGACCTTGCGCAAAACGGAGGCGTTCATAGGCTCAGCAGGAGCATGCCGGCCGCGAACACGGGCATGGCCGCGAACACGCTGTCGAGGCGGTCCAGCAGGCCCCCGTGGCCGGGGAACAGGCTGCCGGAGTCCTTCACCGCGGCATGCCGCTTCATCAGGCTTTCCAGCAGGTCGCCGACGATCGATGCGACCACGGTAATCACCGACAGCACCAGCAGGCCGGCCAGCTTGCCGTCATGCAGGCCCAGCAGCAAGCCGCCACCCAGCGCGACCAGGGCGCCGGCCACCAGGGCGCCATAGGCGCCAGCCCAGGTCTTGCCAGGGCTGATGGTGGGCGCGAGCTTGCGCCGGCCAAACTGGCGGCCGCTGAAATAGGCGCCGATGTCCGCGGCCCAGACGATGAACAGGGCGAGCAGGGTCCACCACTGGCCGCGGTCGCCCGAGCCGTGCACGGATACCACCGCCACCCATGCCGGCACGATCACCAGCAGTCCAGCGCCCAGCTTGATCAGACGGTTTTCGCGGGTCGGCGCGGCAGCGAAGGCAAAGTGACGCAACCATTGGCCCGTCAGCACCCACCACGCGACGCCTACACCGATCAGCAGCGGCCACCAGGCGCTATCGCGCACCCACCAGCACAGGGCCAGCAGCACGGCGGTAAGCGCGACCAGCGCGCCACGCAGGGTGGTGTCCTGAAAGCCGGAAAGGCTGGTCCATTCCCACATGGCGGCGAGAAAGGCGATGGCGACAATGGGAGCAAACAACCCATTCGGCGCCAGCAGGATCAGCAGGATCACCAACGGAGCGAGCAGCAGTGCGGTAAGGGTGCGCTGGAGCAGCATGTGGGTCCTTGGGTTATCGCTGGGCAACTTGCTCGCCGGTACGGCCGAAGCGGCGTTCACGGCGTGCATAGTCCTCGATGGCGCTGCGCAGGCAAGCCTGGTCGAAGTCGGGCCAGAGGGTATCGGTGAAATGTAGCTCAGCGTAAGCCAGTTGCCACAATAAGAAATTGCTGACGCGGCATTCGCCGCCGGTGCGGATGAACAGATCGAGCGGTGGCAGGTCGGCCAGGCTCATCCAGTGGCCGAGCAGGGCCTCGTCGATCTCTTCCGCACGCAGTTCGCCGCGCGCCACCGACTCGGCCGCCTTGCGTGCGGCCTGCACGATGTCCCAGCGGCCGCCGTAGTTCATCGCCACATTCAGATGCAGCGCATCATTGCCGGCCGTTCGCGCCATGGCGGCGGTCATGCGCTGGCGCATGCCGTTGTCGAACGCGCTGAGGTCGCCGACGAAACGCAGGCGCACCTCGTTGCTGTGCAGTTCGTCCACTTCCTTGTCCAGCGCGCGCAGGAACAGCTCCATCAGCGCGCCGACCTCTTCCTGCGGACGCTGCCAGTTCTCGCTGGAGAAAGCGAACAGCGTAAGTACCTTGACACCCTGGCGCAGGCAGCCCTCGACCACGTCACGGACCGCCTTGCGTCCAGCGTTATGGCCAAAAGTGCGTGGCCGGTGGCGGAGCTTCGCCCAGCGGCCGTTGCCATCCATCACGATGGCGATGTGGCGCGGTATTCGCGCAGGATCGGCGCTGCTGGTCATAGTGCAGGGCAATGGCGCTCAGAGCGCCATCAGCTCCTCTTCCTTGTGCTTCACGACGCTGTCGACATCCTTGACGAAGCGGTCGGTCAGCTTCTGGATCTCGTCCTCGGCCTTGCGCTCTTCGTCTTCGGTGATCTGCTTTTCCTTGAGCAGATCCTTGACCTGCTGCAGGGCATCGCGACGCACATTGCGGATCGCAACCTTCGCATTCTCGCCCTCGTGCGCCACGTGCTTGGCGAGCTCCTTGCGGCGCTCTTCCGTCAGCGGCGGCATGTTCAGGCGAATGACCACGCCAGCGGTGGTCGGCGTGATGCCGACATCCGAAGCCATGATGGCTTTTTCGATCGGCCCGATCAGGCTCTTCTCGAACGGGGTGATGATGATGGAGCGCGAGTCACCCAGCGCAATCGTGGCGACCTGATTCAGCGGCATGTCCGAGCCGTAGTAGGGCACCTTGATGCCCTCCACCAGCGCCGTACTGGCGCGGCCGGTGCGCAGGCGAGTCAGGTCGTGCTTGAGCGAGTCGATGCTCTTGCCCATGCGGGTCTGGGCATCGTTCTTGATGTCGTTAAGCATGGAAGTCACCCGGTATAGCGTGCAAGCCCGCGAGTATAGCAGGCAGGGTCGGCCCGGAAGCCGCGGTGGAACGGCTCCGGGTCAGGCCGGAGCCGCGTGGATCAGTCCTCGGAAACGAGCGTGCCGATGGCCTCGCCGCGCATGATGCGCATGAGGCTGCCGGCGACCGTCATGTCGTAGATGCGCAGCGGCATGCCGTGGTCGCGGCACAGGGCGATGGCTGCGGTATCCATCACCGCCAGCTTGCGTTCGATGACCTGGTCGTAGGTGAGATGGTCGTAGCGGGTGGCGTCGGCGTGACGTGCGGGGTCGGCGGTGTAGACGCCATCGACCTTGGTCGCCTTGAGCAGCAGGTTCGCGCCCACTTCCACCGCGCGCAGTGCGGCAGCCGAGTCCGTGGTGAAGAACGGGTTGCCGGTGCCGGCGGCGAACAGCACGATGCGACCCTTCTCGATATGGCGGATCGCGCGACGACGGATGTAGTCCTCGGCGACGTCGTGGATCGGGATCGCGCTCATCACGCGGGCGAAGCCACCGCGGCGCTCGATCGCGTCCTGCATGGCCAGCGCATTCATCACCGTGGCCAGCATGCCCATGTGGTCGCCGGTGACGCGATCCATGCCGGCCGCGGCGAGGCCGGCGCCGCGGAAAATATTGCCGCCGCCGATGACCACGCCGATCTGGATGCCCGCCTTCTGTACTTCGATGATTTCGTCGGCGAGGCGGCCGATCACTTTCGGGTCGATGCCGTAGTCGGCCTCGCCCATCAGGGCTTCACCGGAGAGCTTGAGCAGGATACGACGATAGTTAAGCTGAGCGCTCATGGGGTCTCCGGATTGTGTGGGGCAAAACGCACGCATTGTAACGACAGCGACGCGAACGGGTAAGAGTTTTATGCCGTCACGGGGCGGGTGGCCCGGTCCTGGTTCGAGCTCGGCGTCCGCCCCGGAGGTGGGCTGGCATCCGGCGTGGGGAGGGTAGGTCGGGAACGGCTCTCAAAAAGCAGAAAAGCCGCGGTTTCCCGCGGCTTTTCCGGGCCCGACAACGGCGAGGTCCTTAGACCTGCATCGCCTTCGCCACTTCGGCCAGGTAGTCTTCCTGCACCTTCTCGATGCCTTCGCCTACGACCAGACGGGCCACGGCAACCACCTCAGCGCCTTCCTTCTTGAGGGCGTCGCCGACGGTGACATTGGTGTCCAGCACGTACGGCTGGCCGACCAGGGTCACTTCCGAGACGATCTTGTTGATCTTGCCGGAGATGATCTTTTCCAGGATCTCGGCCGGCTTGGCCTTGTCCTTGTCGGTCATCTGGCTCAGCGCGATGTCCTTTTCCTTCGCGATGAACTCGGCCGGAACGTCCTCGGCCTTGATGTGCGGCGGGTTCATGGCTGCCACGTGCATGGCGATGCCCTTGGCCAGCTCTTCCGAGCCGCCCTTGAGCGCCACGATCACGCCAATCTTGCCGCCGTGCGAGTAGGTGGCCAGGGGGCCATCGTTCGCGATGCGGGCAACGCGGCGCACTTCGATCTTCTCGCCGATGGTGGCGGTCTGGGCCTTGGCGGCGGACTCGACGTTGTCGGCGCCCGGGAAGGCGGCGGCCTTGGCGGCGTCAATGTCGCCAGCGCCGGAAGCCAGCACGGCTGCGGCCACTTCGTTGGTGAACTGAATGAAATTCGGCGCCTTGGCGACGAAATCGGTTTCGCTGTTCACTTCGACCAGCACGGCCTGGCCGTTGGCCTGGGCGGTGGCGACGCGGCCTTCGGCGGCCACGCGGTCAGCCTTCTTGTCGGCCTTGGCCAGGCCGGTCTTGCGCAGGTATTCGACAGCGGCTTCGATGTCGCCATTGTTCTCGACCAGCGCCTTCTTGCAATCCATCATGCCGGCGCCCGAACGCTCACGCAGTTCGCTAACCAGTTTTGCGGTAATGGCAGTCATCTGGGTTCCTCAAAAATCTTTGATGCGCCCCGACCCATGAGGGTCGGGGCGGGGCAGGCTTACTCGCCGTCGGACGACGACTCGTCGCCACGACCGCGGCCACGGCCGCCGTCACGACGCGGCGCACCGGCGCCCTTCTTGGCCGGACCACGGTTGTCGCGGCGCGGCGGAGCGGCCTTGCGCTCGTCCTTGGCAACCGGGTTGCCTTCCTCGTCCAGCTCGACGAACTCGTTGGCGTCGCCCTGGGCGGCGGCCGGCGCAGCGGCCTTGCCTTCCAGGATCGAGTCGGCAGCGGCGCGGGCGTACAGCTGGATGGCGCGGATGGCGTCGTCGTTGCCCGGGATGGCGTAGTCGACCAGTTCCGGGTTGTAGTTGGTGTCGACCACGGCGATGACCGGGATGCCGAGCTTCTTGGCTTCCTGCACGGCGATGTCTTCGTGGCCGATATCGATGATGAACAGCGCGTCCGGCAGACGGTTCATGTCCTTGATGCCGCCCAGCGAGTTCTCGAGCTTGTCGCGCTCACGGCGACGGGCCAGCACTTCGTGCTTGACCAGCTTTTCGAAGCTGCCGTCGGTCTCGGCGGCTTCCAGCTCCTTCAAGCGGGCAACCGACTGCTTGACGGTGCGGAAGTTGGTCAGCATGCCGCCGAGCCAGCGGGCGGTGACGAAGGGCATGCCGGCGCGTGCGGCTTCCTCGGCCAACGGCTCACGAGCGGAGCGCTTGGTGCCGACGAACAGCACGGTGCCGCGCTTCTGCGCGATCGCCGACAGGAAGTTCATCGCGTCGGTGAACAGCGGCAGGGTCTTCTCGAGGTTGATGATGTGGATCTTGCCGCGCGCACCAAAGATGTACGGGGCCATCTTCGGGTTCCAGTAACGGGTCTGGTGACCGAAATGCACGCCAGCTTCGAGCATCTGACGCATGGTGACTTGAGCCATGGTGTAACTCCAATTGCTAAGGGCTTGAAGAGCCCGGGGGTTGGGACCTCCACGCATCCCCGACTTCGACCGCGGTAGCCTGTTGTCTGTAAAGGCGAACCGAGGCACCCCGAAGGCGGTGCCGACACGTGTGTGGCGTTTGGTAGTCCATTCAAGGACTTGGGAGCTTGCGCCGCAGCGCGGTTACAATCTCCCTCGCATTGCGACGTCATGTGGGAACCGTAGAGACGGGCACATGGGGTCAGCAAAACTTCGAAATTGTAGCCGGTAAGCCGGCGTAGCGGCAAGTCGCCGGCATGCATCGCTTGAATGCGGCCGGTTCGACGCCATGTGAGCGGAACTATGGCAGTTACATTGAAAACCCCCGAAGACATCCAGGGCATGCGCGTGGCCGGGCAGCTGGCCGCCGAAGTGCTGGCCATGCTCAAGGAGCACGTCAAGCCTGGCGTCACCACCGAAGACCTGGACCGGCTCGCCTACGAGCACATCGTCAAGGTGCAGAAGGCGACCCCCGCCAACGTCGGCTACAACGGCTTCCCGAAGACCTTGTGCACCTCGGTCAACCACGTGATCTGCCACGGCATTCCCAGCCCGGGCAAGCTGCTGAAGGACGGCGACATCATCAATCTCGATGTCACCGTCATCAAGGATGGCTGGCACGGCGATACCAGCCGCATGTACTTCGTCGGCACGCCGTCGGTACTGGCCAAGCGCCTGGTCGACACCACCTACGAGGCGATGATGCAGGGCATCCAGGCCGTGCGCCCGGGCGCGACGCTCGGCGACATCGGTCACGCCATCCAGAAGCATGCCGAAGCGGCCGGATTCTCGGTAGTGCGCGAGTATTGCGGCCATGGCATCGGCAAGGTCTATCACGACGAGCCGCAGGTGCTGCACTACGGGCGTCCGAGCACCGGCCTGGAGTTGAAAAAGGGCATGACCTTCACGGTCGAGCCGATGATCAATGCGGGCAAGCCGCAGACCAAGCAGCTGCCGGACGGCTGGACGGTGGTCACCAAGGACCATTCGCTGTCGGCGCAGTGGGAGCACACCATTGCGGTGACCGACGATGGGTTCGAGATCCTGACCCCTTGGCCTGACGCGCCCTGAGCTGAATAGGGTCGCTTCGGCGACCCTTCTCTGCTCCCTCTCCCCGCCGGGGAGAGGGTTGGGGTGAGGGGCCACGCTGGCGTTACCGTTTCAATGGTGCCGGCTTATCTTGTTTGCCCCAGCGTCGCCGCTCGCTAGCGTCCAATCGGCCGCTGGCTACCTTGAGTTTATTCCCGCAGGGAATTCCAATCACCGCCGCATCGATCCTGCGTCCCGCCCCCATGCGTGGCAGACTTGCTGAACCGCCTCACGCGCACCGAGCCCATGCCTGTCGCCCCGATCGTGTTGCCTCCGTTGCCTCGCCTGCCGGCGGCGGTGCCGCGTTCGGGCGTGTCATCGGATGCACGTCGCGCATTGCGGCAATTGCTGGGTGACGTCGATCGCGCCCTGGCCACGGCGTTTCGCGATGGCGCCGATGCCAGCGCACTGGCGCGGCGGCGTAGCGAATCGGTGCAGCGCATCGTCGCCCACGTGTGGAGTGCATGCCTGGGCGAGGTCTCCGGCGCGGCCTTGTTTGCCGTCGGTGGCTTTGGCCGCGGCTTGTTGTTTCCCTATTCGGACGTGGATTTGCTGGCCCTGGTGGGGCCGTCCGACCCGGCGCGCCTGCGTGCGCTGGAACAGTGCTTCGCCACCTTGTGGGATATCGGGCTGAAAGTGGGGCATGCGGTGCGTGATCTGCCGCAATGCCGCGCGCTGGCGGCCAACGACGCGAGCGTATTCACCAGCCTGCTGGATGCCCGGCGACTGGTCGGTGACCCGGCGTTGGAAGAGAGCATCACCGCCATCACCACCGATCCGGCGTTGTGGCCGCCTGCCGCGTACCTGGCGGTGCGTCTGGCCGAGCGCGATGCGCGCCATGCGCGCTACAACGATACGGCGTACAACCTCGAGCCCAACCTCAAGGATGGCCCTGGCGGCCTGCGTACACTCGATGCCTTGCGCTGGCTGGGTCGTCGCCTGGCGCATGCGGACGACTTCGATGACATGGTCGGCGAAGGGCTGCTCGACCCCGCGGAAAAGAACACGCTCGAGCAGGCCGAGGCAACGCTGCGCCATTACCGTTTTGCCCTGCATCTTGAGGCGGGACGCGCCGAAGAGCGCCTGCTATTCGACTACCAGCGTGCGCTCGCCACGCGGCTCGGCTTCGAGGACGAACACGAGAAGAACCTCGGCGTCGAGCAATTCATGCAGGGCTACTACCGCGCCGCCAGCCAGGTGGAGCGCCTGGGCGTGCAGATCGCCGAGCGCTTCGAGGAAATGCTCGAGCCGCCAAGCGCCGCGCAGGCGGTCGGCGAGGATTTCATCCGCTACGGCAAGCGCCTTGCGGTGCGCGATCCGGACCTGTTCATGCGCCGCCCCGCCGCCCTGGTAGAGGCCTTCATCGTGCGACTGGGGGAGCAGGGCATCGTCGGCTTCACGGCGGACACGATGCGCCGTATTCACCAGGCCACCGCGGCGCTGGAACGCTCGCTCGCCGACGATGCGGATGTGCTGGCGGCGTTCCTGCGCCTGCTTCGACTGGGAGCTCCCGCGGTGGAGGCGTTGTGGCGCATGAACCGCCATGGCCTGCTTGCGGCCATCCTGCCCGCGTTCGGCACGGTGTTCGGTCGCATGCAGTACGACCTGTTCCATGTCTACACAGTGGACGAGCACACGCTGCGCGTGCTGCGCAATGTGGCCCGCTTCGCCGATCCGGCTGCGGCGGCGGAGTTTCCCATTGCCTGCGAGATATGGCCCACGCTAGCCCAGCCGGAGCTGTTGCTGCTCGCCGCGCTGTTCCATGACATCGCCAAGGGACGAGGTGGCGATCACTCCGTGCTTGGCGAAGAAGAGGCGCTTGCCTTCGGGCGGCGGCTCGGCTTGCCCGAGGCCGACACGCAATTGGTCGCCTGGCTGGTGCGCTGGCACCTGCTGATGAGCACGACGGCGCAGCGGCAGGACATTACCGATCCGGACGTGGTGCAGCGCTTCGCCGAGACCGTCGACACCAGCGAGCGGCTGGACCTGCTCTATCTGCTGACCATCGCCGACATCATCGGCACCAGCCCGAAGCTGTGGAATGGATGGAAGGACCGCCTGCTGGCGGACCTCTATACCGCCACACGCTATGCGCTGGGCAGCGAGGATGAGTTACCGCCGGACGCGGCGGCGCGGGTGCGCGCCTGTCGCGAACAGGCCCTGACGCTGCTGGAAGGCGAGGGCTTCACGGCCGATGCGTGCATGCGCGTGTGGCGTGGCTTTCCCGAGTCGAGCTTCCTGCGTCACCACCCTGAGCAGATTGCCTGGCAGACCGCAGCCGTATTGCAGGCGAAAGGCGCCACGCCGCTGGTGGCGGTTCATCCCCAGTCGATCCGCGGCACCACGGAGCTGTTTGTCTACGTACCTGATCGCGATGGTCTGTTTGCTGCAGTGACGGCGATGCTCGATCGCCTGCATTTGTCGGTGATGGAGGCGCGCATTCTCAGTTCGCCCACGGGCATGGCGCTGGACACGTTCCTGTTGCTGGAGTCCGACACGCAGCAGCCGGCCAGCGCCGAGCGCGCGGAAGAATTGAAGCAGCGACTGCATCGTGCATTGTCCCAGCCGGGGCACGTACATCAGCCGTCGCGGCGGAGCATGTCCCGCCACCTCAAGCATTTCCAGGCAGCGCCGAAGATCGCGTTCAGCACGGTCGGCGGCCGCACGCGCCTGGCCCTGGTATGCAGTGACAGGCCCGGCCTGCTGGCGGCGGTGGCGCAGGCGATGACGGATGCCGGCGTGCGCGTGCATGACGCGCGCATCGCCACGTTTGGCGAGCGCGTGGAAGACTTCTTCCTGATCACCGACCGTCACGATGCGCCACTCGATATCGCGCAGCAGGATCGTTTGCTGCAAGCGCTACTGGAAAGACTGGGTACGGCCAAGCGCGCCTAGCCAGCGCGGCGCGCCGGCGGCGTGAGCAGGGCGTGAGCAGCGTTGCTGGCACGTGGAATCCACGGCCCTTGCTCGTTTCTCGAAGGCCGCAGGGCGGTTACCATGCACGGGTATCCCCTTGCCAGCGAACGCCCATGCAAAGCATCGAAACCCTTATCAACGACGCCTTTGAGCGCCGCAACGCACTGACCCAGGCCGAGATCGATACGCATCTGCGTCCGGCCGTGGAGCAGGTGATCGACCTGCTGGAGTCCGGTGAACGTCGCGTCGCCGAGCCCGATGGCAACGGCGGCTGGACGGTGAATCAGTGGATCAAGAAGGCCGTGCTGCTGTACTTCCGCCTCAATGGCAACCAGGTCGTCGATGGCGGCCCGGCGCTGGCGTTCGACAAGGTGCCGCTGCGTTTTGCCCATGGCAATGATGCCGAGCTGCAGGGCCTGGGTGCGCGCGTCGTGCCGGGCGCCCTGGTCCGTCGTGGCGCGCACGTGGCCAGGGACGCGGTGCTGATGCCGAGCTACGTCAACATTGGCGCCTACGTGGGGGCCGGCACCATGGTCGACACCTGGGCCACGGTGGGTTCGTGCGCGCAGATCGGTGCAGGCGTGCATCTATCCGGTGGCGTCGGCATCGGCGGCGTGCTGGAGCCGCTGCAGGCCAATCCAACCATCATCGAGGACAACTGCTTCATCGGTGCGCGTTCGGAAGTCGTCGAAGGCGTGATCGTGGAGAAGGGCAGCGTCATCGGCATGGGCGTATTCCTCGGGCAGTCGACGCGGATCTACAACCGAGCCACGGGCGAGGTGAGCTATGGCCGCGTGCCGGCGGGCAGCGTGGTGGTGGCCGGCAGCCTGCCGTCCAAGGACGGCACGCACAGCCTGTACGCCGCGATCATCGTCAAGCAGGTGGACGAGAAGACGCGCAGCAAGACTGGTATCAACGAACTGCTGCGCCTGGGCGAGTGATGGAGTCGCCAGTGCCGCCGCTGCCCAGCGTGATTCGACGTCGTGCTTATGCACTGGCGTTGCTGGGCGCGGTGTTGCTGGTACTGGCCCTGGTGTTGCCGCCCGTGGCGCAGCCGCAGGACTATCACGATTTCGCCGACAAGCGCGCCTGGCTCGGCATGCCCAACTTCGGCAATGTCGCCTCCAATATCGCGTTCCTGCTGGCCGGCCTGGCGGGTCTGGCGGTCATGCGTACGCCCGCCGTGCGTGCCATGGGGGCGGCGTCGCGGTATGGCTATGACCTGATGTTCCTGGGCCTTTTGCTCACGGCTTTCGGTTCCAGCTATTACCACTGGGCGCCGTCGGATGCGCGGCTGGTATGGGACCGCCTGCCGATGACGGTGGTCTTCATGCCCTTGCTCGCGGCGACCTTCGCTGAGCGGCTTAACTGGCGCTCGCTGCTGCCCTTGCTGGCGCTGACCCTGCTTGGCATGGGCAGCGTGGTGTATTGGAAGTTCAGCGGTAACTTCTTGCCCTACCTGATGGCGCAGGCCGGTGCGATCCTGTTGATCCTGCTGGCGCTGGCGTGGTTGCCGACGCCCTGGACCGGGCGCCGGCTGATGATCCCCGCCCTGGTCTGCTATGCCTTCGCCTTTGTCTGTGAAAGACTCGATGGTGAGATCTTCCAACTGACCGGTGGCATCGTCAGCGGACATACCATCAAGCATCTGGGTGCGGCGGCGGCGTTCTATTTCATCTGGCGCATGTTGAAGCAGCAGCGCCTGAAAACGGATTCCAATCCATGACAGTTCTCACGCTCTATGGCCTGCCCAATTGCGATACCTGCAAGAAGGCACGCAACTGGCTCAATCGCTTCGAGGTGGCACACGCTTTCGTCGACTATCGCGCTCAACCGGTGCCCGCGGCGACACTGAAAGAGTGGGCGCAACATCTGGGCGGCTGGGAGAAGCTGGTCAACAAGTCTTCCACCACCTGGCGCAACCTGCTGCCGCAGCGCAAGAACCCTGGCAGTGACCCGGAGTGGACGCTGTTGCTCAAGGAGTATCCCGCGTTGATCCGCCGCCCGGTGGTGCAGCAAGGCGATGGTGCGGTCAGCGTGGGCTTTACCGATAACGGCTTCAAGAAACTGTTCGGCAAGTGAGATGAGCAGGCCACGTTCGCCACGCCACTATCGCAGCAACCTGCGCATCGAGCGCGACAATGCCGCGCTTTATGATCGCCTGGCCGAGCTGGCCGGCGACGAACGTCTGCGCCGTGCCTATGGCCGCATTGCCGATGGCGAACGCGCCAATGCGTTGTTCTGGGAAGATCGGCTTAAGCAGATCGGCGCCGAAGTGCTCGCGCCGCGTATCGGCGTGCGTGTCCATGTGCTGACCTGGTTCGCGCGCCGATTCGGCACCGAGTTCGTGATGCCCACGGTGGTTCGGCTCGAACATGCCGATCATCTGCCCACACCGGTGGATCGCAGTGGTTATCGCGATCACTTTCTGGAGCCGCAGGCGCCGACGACGCGCAGTGGGCGTCATCGCACGCAAAGCGGCAATACCCTGCGCGCGGCGGTGCTCGGCGCAAACGACGGACTTGTTTCCAACGGCAGCCTGGTGATGGGCATGGCCGGTGCTGCCTCCGGGGACCATGCGATCCTGCTTGCCGGTTTTGCCGGGCTGGTGGCGGGCGCCTGTTCGATGGCGCTGGGCGAGTGGCTGTCGGTAAACAGCTCCCGCGAGTTTTATCAGGCGCAAATTTCCGCACGTGCCGAACGCCTGGCGGTGGCGCCGGAAGACGGCACGCGCAGCCTGGCGGGTATCTATCGCGAGAAAGGCCTGGAGCCAAAGACCGCCGAGGCCCTGGCCGAACATCTCACGGAGCGTCCGCGGACTGCACTCGACACGCTGGTACGCGAGGACCTGGGCATCGACCCTGAGGAACTGGGTGGTTCTGCCTACGGCGCGGCGATTTCCTCGTTCTGCCTGTTTGCGCTCGGCGCGCTGTTTCCGGTAGCGCCGTATCTGTTCCTGAGCGGCCGCGCCGCTTTCCTGGCGTGCATCGCCTCGACGCTTGCCGGCCTCGCACTGATTGGCATGGGCACGGCCTTGTTCACTGGCCGGAGCATGTTGTTCTCGATTGCGCGGCAACTGGCGATCACGGTCGCGGCAGCGGGCGTCACCTACGCCGTAGGCCACTTCCTGGGCGTGGCGCTTACCGGATGAAGAGTGCGCAGCCTATGTTTGCGTGCAGCGCGACGCGCGGCTCGCGCGTCGTTTATTTGTTTGAGGGAAACCCATGTCTGCCGTCTTCGATCTCACCTGTGAGCTGATTCGTCGTCGTTCGGTGACGCCCGACGATGCCGGTTGCCAGCAGCTGCTGGGTGATCGGCTGGCGGCCGCAGGTTTCCAGGTAGAGCATCTGCGCGTCGGCGAAGTCGACAACCTGTGGGCCACGCATGGCCATGGTGGTCCGCTGCTGGTCTTTCTGGGGCATACCGACGTGGTGCCCACGGGACCCGTCGAACAATGGGCGAGCGATCCTTTCGATCCGGTCGTGCGCGATGGCCATCTCTATGGCCGTGGCACGGCCGACATGAAAGGTTCGGTAGCCGCCATGACGGTGGCGCTGGAATCCTTCGTCAAGGCGCACCCGGCCCACCGTGGCCGCGTCGGCTTGCTGCTCACCAGTGACGAGGAAGGTCCGACCAATCTCGATGGCGTGCGCCGGGTGGCCGAGCATTTTCGCAGCACCGGCGAGCGCATCGACTGGTGCGTGGTGGGTGAGCCTTCGTCAAAGGCTCGACTCGGTGACCTGATTCGCGTCGGACGCCGCGGCTCATTGTCGGGCACGCTAACCGTGCGCGGCGTGCAAGGGCATGTGGCTTATCCCGAGAAAGCAAAGAATCCGATTCACGCCTTTGCGCCGGCGCTGGCCGAACTCGCGGCCGAGCGCTGGGATGAGGGCAACCAGGATTTCCCGCCCACCTCGTTCCAGGTATCCAATCTCAATGCCGGTACCGGCGCGAACAATGTCATTCCCGGCACGCTGACCGCGCTGATCAATTTTCGCTATAGCACGGCCAGCAGCGCCGCGGACCTGCGCACTCGCACCGAGACCTTGCTCGATAAACATGGCCTTGACTGGCAGATCGAATGGTCGCTCTCCGGCGAGCCGTTCCTCACGCCGCCGGGCGGCGCCGTGCGCGAAGCCGTCGTCGCCGTTTGCCGTGAACTGTGCGGCATCGAACCGGAGGAAAGCACCGGCGGCGGCACCTCCGATGGCCGCTTTATCGCGCCGCTGGGTGCCGAGGTGGTCGAACTCGGTCCGGTCAACGCCACCATCCACAAGGTGGATGAATGTGTCGCGGTGGCCGACCTGGAAAGGCTTCCGTCGCTTTATCAGGCCGTGTGCGAACGATTGCTGGGTTGAAGAGCGGATGCTCGCGACAACGTTACATCCGAGCTTTGTCCCGCTGCTCAGATAACCACGACATCGCCCACGCTTTAAGTCCTTTGCGCCTTGGCGCGTTGCGGTGTAGCCGCTGTGTGTCGGCCGTGGGCAGCCACCTATCCGGTTGGCCACACCCGTTAGGCTCGCATTCAACGTAATGCTACGAGCTCTTCAGGCCATTTTCTTTGGGTTACTTTCTTTTGGGCCAGCAAAAGAAAAGTGACTCGGCTGCCGGCAGGCAGTCGAAACGCCCGCTGCGTAAGCGGCACGCTGGCGATAGCGCTCGGTTATCGCGTGACCGCGAGCACCCGCCCCCCATCCCAACCTTCTCCCCGAAGGGGAGAAGGAGCAAAACTCGCGCACTGCGTCCCCCGGAGATTTCTTTCCGTCGAAGCTACGATGCGATAGGCGCCAACGTCAGCGTGTGCTGATCAGGTCCCGGCAACAGCGGCGTGGGGCGCCCGTTGACCCAGTCCTCCTGGCCGGCACCGTGAAACGGCGACAACGGATTGTCGCTCTGGCCGCCGGGCATGTGCAGGATGCTTTGCGCCTCATGGCCAGGCATGGCGTCCAGCCGCTCCGACGCGCCGAAGCCAGGTTGGGCAACGCGCGGCATATTGTTGTCGCCGGGCAGCGCCTCATCGGGCATGTCGAGCATGCGACCGATGAACGAGGGGAGCGCGCGCGACAGCGGATGACGGATGGCGGTGCGATTGATCTCGCCCCAGTTGCGTGCGGCCAGGCCGCCCGGCTGTTTGCCGAGCTCGTCGATCACCTGGTGCGCAGCATCCTGCAACAGCGCATTCCAGTTGTCGTACTTGGGATCGAGCAGATGGGCGGGGCGATCGCGCAGCAAGGCCCATACGGCAGCCTCGGCGTCGATCATGCCGGGCCAGCTGAAATCGTCGTGATGCTGCTTTACCTGGGCCACGAACGGCGCCAGCACGTTCTCCTTCACCTTGTCGCGGAAGGCACGCACCAGGCGGTAGTCCACGCTTTCCGGCGCGGCGCGGCCGGTCCAGGTGGCGGTGAGCTGGCGCAACTGCTCCAGTTCGGGGTCATGTGTGCTGGCCAGGGTGTCCTGCAGCAGGCGTTGCCAGCGGGTGAGCAACAGCGCGCGGTTGTCGAGCT
The DNA here is from genome assembly GCF_026283925.1 of Dyella halodurans. GTDB lineage: Bacteria > Pseudomonadota > Gammaproteobacteria > Xanthomonadales > Rhodanobacteraceae > Dyella > Dyella halodurans. The sequence goes on along the minus strand of NZ_JAPDPF010000009.1, from coordinate 156,633 downwards.
GCACGTCGAGCAGGTTGCCCGGCGTAAAGCTGTTGCGCGCGCGCAGGTCGTCGCGAATCTGTTGCGCGCGGGCGCCGAGGTCGTGGCCGCCATTGCCGAGCAGGTCGAGCTCGGCACCATCCACCGTGCGGTTGTTGGCCGTCCATAGGCGACCGTCCGCGGGATCTTCGATGCGTGGATATTGCGACGGCTCGACCCAGCCCACCCAGCCCGTATCGGGTGCCGACCAGTCGGACGGCACCTGCGGATCGAAGCCCTTGCGCAGCGGCATGCTGTTGCCGGTGACGGTCCAGCCGATATGGCCAGCACTGTCGGCCGCCAGCAGGTTCTGCGGCGGCATGCCGAAAGTCGGCGCAAGGTCGAGCGCGGCGTGCGCGCTATCGGTGTGCTCCAACTGCATCACATTGACGTTGTAGCCACGCGGGCGATCGCCGATCCAGGCCAGGGCCAAGGGCGTGCCGTCGGTGTCCGTGCCCATGATCGGGCCCCAGCGCGTGTCCTCCACCTTCAGCGTATGGCTCGGCGCGTCCTTGATGCGGATGACTTCGTCGTGCGCCTCGATCGTGGCCCAACCCTCAGGCACCTTGTAGCGGGTCGCGTCGCTCGGGTCGCGCTGCACGCGCACCCAGTCCAGCCAGTCGCCATAGCTATTGGTGAAACCCCAGGCGACCTGGCCATTGGAGCCCACCACCAGCGCGGGTGTGCCGGGCAGGGTAAGGCCACTGGCATCGCGTTGGCCGCCAGGTGCACTGGGGTCGGGGTAACGCAGGCGCGTGCGCAACCAGATATTGGGTACGCGCAGACTCAGGTGCATGTCGTTGGCGAGGATGGCCGAACCGTTCTCGGTGAGGCTGCCGGCGACGGCGAAGCTGTTGCTGCCAGGCCGCGCTTCATCGAGGGCGGGTAGCAGGGCTGCGGTCAGCGCGCTGCTGTCGCCCTTGGTCGCGGACGGCGCTTGGCGCAGGTCGAATACGTCGGCAGCGGGGATCACTGGCGGGCGCGAGAGGTCACCCTGCAGCGGCGCTTCCCAGTCCGGATCGGGCGACAGCAGGAAGTCCGCCAGCGGGGCGGGCAACACCGAGCGCAATTCGGCGATATGCAGTTCGCGCTCATTGCGACCGTCGCCGTTGAGGTCCAGGTACATCGCCGCGATGACCAGGAAGCTATCTTCCGGACGCCAGGCCTGCGGCTTGGCGTTCAGCAACAAGTACTCCCACGGCTTCACGTGGAGATCGGCAAGGCCGGCGTTGACACCGGCGGCGTAAACGTCAAGCGTGTGCTTCTGCGCGGCGTCGAGCTGGGCATAGGCGGCTTCGGCCACGCTGCGCAGGCGATGGCGGCGATGGTTGAGATCGGTATCCAGCGCTTTGCTGCCCACCAGTTCGGAGAGTTCACCTGCAGGCAGGCGACGCATCAGGTCCATCGCGAAGAAACGTTCCTGCGCATGCACATAGCCCAGTGCATAGCTGAGGTCGTCGCGATGCTGTCCTTGCAGGGTAGCCGTGCCCAGCGCATCGCGGCTGATCGACACGGCATCCTGGAGTCCGCGCAGATGCACCTCGCCATCGAGCCGCGCGCGGCTGCCGGCAAGCAGGAACCAGCCGGTGGCAAAGATGCCGATCAGCAGGATCAGCAAGGTTCCGATCAAATAACGTAGCCAGCGGAAGCGTCGTGGTTTGGTCATGGCGCGCGTCAGTCGGTCCGTTGGTGAGGGTGGAAGATCAAGACCGACAGCATGCGTGCGTCGGCGTCAAAGCGTCGGTTGGGCAAACACCGCGAAAATGCCGGCGTAGGGCTTCACCATGAACGTGGGCGCACCGGCATAGCCTTCGCCCTCCACGTAGACCTGCGAAATCGTGCCGTCCAGGTACAAGGCATCGCGACAGCCTAGCTCGTCCTTGAACAGCCGTGCGAAGGTGTGGAAATTCACCGGTGCTTCGCTTACCGCAAAGACCACGTCATGCGGCGTCTTGGCGCAGACGCCGCTGCGCCATTTCAGGCTCGCAGAGTCGTCGATGAACTGATAGTTGATCTTGCCATCGATCACCAGCATCGGGCCGGACTGGCTGGCCCATCGCACTGGCTTGTTGTCGGCCTTGAAATCGGCGCTGGTACGCACGGCGGCATGGCCGTCGGGGTAGATCGCGAACACCCCATTGGGCAGCAGCGAGAAGTTGCCCGAGGACGGATTGCCATGGGCGAGATTCAACGGCACCAAGGTCTTGCCGTTCTCCACGAACAGGCCTAGCGGTGCGAACTGACGGTCATAGATGCCGGCATTGGCGGCGAACAGCATGCGCCTGCCGTGCGACATGCCCCATTGGCGCAAGGTGTTGATGTTGGCGTAGGGCTCGCCGCTGTCCGGGTCCTTCCAGTGCAGGCTCAGCGACTCGCGCTTGATGTCGATGCTGACCACGCGGAAATTCTGCCCTTCGAAGACGCGCTCGCTGCCATCAACGGCCTGCGTCTGCCGCGCACAACCGGCCACGCTGCCGCATAGCACCAGCAGTGCGAGCAGCTGGCCGGCCACGCGGCGATGGAATGGACGTCGGTTGGAGGACGTGTGCATACCCCTGATGGTCGCCGGCCCAGCCCGATTCGTGCAAGGCCTAAGCAAGCGAAGCATGGGCACAGGCTCTAAACTGGCGCTTTCCCAACACCTGGCAGCCCCATGCCTTATATGCCTATCGTCGCCACGCTTGGCTACGTGCTGTCGCCCGATCGACGGCAAGTGCTGATGATCCACCGCAACGCGCGCCAGGACGACCAGCACCTGGGCAAATACAACGGCCTGGGCGGCAAGATGGAAGCGGTCGAGGACATTGCCGCCTGCATGCGCCGCGAGATCCTGGAGGAGGCTGGCATCGTCTGCGAGTCGATGACCATGCGCGGCACGCTCAACTGGCCGGGCTTCGGCAAGCAAGGCGAAGACTGGCTTGGCTTCATCTTCGTCATCGACAGCTTCAGCGGCACGCCGCTGACCAGCAATCCCGAAGGCACGCTGGAGTGGGTGCCGCTCAACCGCCTGATGGAATTGCCCATGTGGGAGGGTGACAGGCACTTCCTGCCGCTGGTGTTCGACGATGACCCGCGCCCCTTCCACGGTGTGATGCCATACCGGGATGGGCGCATGCAGTCGTGGTCATTCTCGCGCTTGTGAGTGGGTCGGCTGGCGCGCGCCAGCTCCTTCTCTTTCTCCTTCTCCCCTCCGGGGAGAAGGCTGGGATGAGGGGCGGGTGCTCGCGGTAGCGCGACAACTGAGCGCCGAGCTTCTTGCTCCTTCTCCCCTTTGGGGAGAAGGCTGGGATGAGGGGTGGGTGCTCGCGATGACGCGTTGACCGAGCGATATCGCCAGCTTGCCGCTTACGCAGCGGGCGTTTCGACTGCCTGCCGGCAGCCGAGTCACTTTTCTTTGCTGGCCCAAAGAAAAGTAACCCAAAGAAATGGCCCCTAGAGCTGGTAGCACTCCGTTGGATAGAAGCGTTGGAAGGTCTGGGCAAGCAACTAGCTGACGGCCCAAGGCCGCTACACAGCGGCTACACCGCAACGCGCCACAGCGGTGAGGACTTAAAGCAGGTCCGGCCGACGGTCGATACGCCCGTGCTATTCCGACTCTCACAGGACCACACCGCCACCCACGCTTTGAGCCCTCTGCGCCTCGGCGCGTTGCGGTGTAGCCGCTGTGTAGCGGCCGTGGGCCGCCACCTATCCGGCTGGCCGCGCCCGTCAGGCTCGCATCCCACGCAATGCTATGAGCTCTTCAGGCCATTTTCTTTGGGTTACTTTTCTTTTGGGCCAGCAAAAGAAAAGTGACCCGGACCGCGGCAGCGGTTCGGAACGCCCGCTGCGTAAGCGGCAAGCTGGCCATGGCGCTCGATTGTCGCGTCAAAGGCGAGCACCCGCCCCTCATCCCAACCTTCTCCCCGGACGGGAGAAGGGGGTAGAGCTCTCCCGCGAAGGAGCGCAGAGAGGGGCGAGGTGGACTACGGCGCCCGCCGAACGGCCACCACCGCATTGAGCCCGCCGAATGCAAACGAGTTGCTGATCGCCACGTCGACCTTCATGGCACGCGCCTCGTTCGGCACGTAATCCAGGTCGCAGGCCGGATCGGGGCCCAGGTAATTGAGCGTGGGTGGCACGATGCCATCACGGATCGCACCGACAGCCCCGATCAGCTCCAAGGCGCCGGCCGCGCCAAGCGCGTGGCCGTGCATGGGCTTGGTCGAGGACACCACCAGTTCGCGCGCGTGTGCGCCGAATACGCGATGGATCGCGCGCGTCTCGGTGCTGTCATTGGCGACGGTGCCGGTGCCGTGCGCGTTGATATAGTCCACGTCTTCAGGCGACAGCCCACCATCACGCAGGGCGAGGTTCATCGCCGCGGCGGCGCCGATTTCGGAGGGGGCGGCAATATCGCCCGCGTCCGAACTCATGCCGGTGCCGACCAGCTCGCACAGGATGTTCGCCCCGCGCGCCTGCGCCGATTCGAGCGTTTCCAACACGTACATGCCCGCGCCTTCGCCCAGCACCAGGCCGCGACGGCCAGCGCTGAACGGGCGACAAGTATCGGGCGACAGTACGCGCATGGCTTCCCACGCGCGCAGCGTGCCCAGCGTGATGCAGGCTTCGGTGCCGCCAACTACCGCGGCATCGACCAGGCCGGCACGGATCATCATGGCAGCCTGGGCGAAGGCATGATTCGACGAGGCACAGGCGGTGGCCACTACGAAGGCAGGTCCGGTGATGCCATGCACCATGCTCACCTGGCTGGCTGCCGCATTCGTCATCAAGCGCACGATGCTCAGCGGATGGAAGCGGCCCTGGTGTTCGCCGTAAAGGCGTTCATACATCCCATCGCGCGTCGTCTCGCCGCCGACGCCGGTGCCGATCACCACCGCGGTCCGCGCGGCAGATTCACCGGCGAAACTGATGCCGGACTGGCGGATCGCTTCATTCGCCGCAATCAGCGCGTACTCGCTGAAGGGGTCGAGCATGGCGCGGCGCGCCTCATCGAAAAAGTTCGCCGGGTCGTAGTCGCTGATCTCGGCGGCAATGCCACCGTTGCGCAGCTCACCGGGCTTGATGTGGTGGATGGGACCGATGCCGGACCGGCCCTCGGTCATCGCCTTCCAGGTGGAAGGCGCGTCATGGCCGAGTGCGCAAATCGCACCCATGCCGGTGATGACGATGCGGCGCATGGCTTATTCGCTGGCAGGCTTCTGTGCGAGCTGACGCTCGATGGCTTCGACGAGATGGCCGACCGTGCCGTTCTCGAGGTCGGTGTCTTCGTTGGGAAGATTGATATTGAAATGCTCTTCGATATCGAAGATCACCTCGATGGCGTCCAGTGAAGCAATGCCCAGATCTTTCAAGGTGGATTGCGGGGTGATCGTTGCGATATCGATCTTCGCCTGCTTTGCAATGATGTCGAACGTGTCCTGCTGAACTGTGCTCATGTGTACTTTCCTGGATTCCATGGCGCCGAGGTCTAGCAGCATCGGATCGATGCCCTTTCCCAAGCCTGACGAACCGTCAGGGTAATGTCCAGAATCCCGACGCGCAAAAACCGGTAAGTCCATCCTGCACAGGGTGCCTTTCGCGAACCTTATACGGCACCCGGTCTGCCTGTATTGGGGGTGGGGATCGTATGCTATGGGCCTGAACCCAGCGGAAAAGCCGTGTGCAGTACCTTAACCAGCTCGAACCGGATGCATTGATCGCCCGGTTTGCCGAGCATCCCCCCATCGACTTTCGCGTGCTGGAAGCGGCCGGCACGCCGGCCTTTGTGGCGCCCTTCGACCTGTTGACGACGGCCGATGCCGAGGTCCGGCAGAAGATCGTGCGCGCACCCGGCTACGGCTGGTGGGGACGGCTGCTGCGCTGGCGTACGGCCTTCGTGGGCACCACCGTGTCCGAGTACGCGCTGTTCCCACGCGACGCCGATGCCGGGCGCCTGCCTGCCGCCTTGCGCGACCAGCTGGGTCGTGGCCAGCGGCTGTTGATCGTCAAGGACATCCCGCAGGCCTCGCCCTTGTTCGACGCGGCCAGCGGTGCATGGTGCGGGCGCTTTGCCGAGGCCTGCCAGGAAGCTGGCTTCGTGCTGCTGGAAGGGCAGGCCTTGGCCTATGTGCCGATCGATTTTGCCGGCGAGGACGAGTACCTCGCACGCCTGTCCTCAGGACGGCGCAAGGACATCCGCCGCAAGCTACGCAAGCGGGACGAGGTCACGGTGGACGAGCTTCGCTGCGGCGACGCGCTGTTTGCCGACGATGCCGTGGTGGACGCGTACTACGGGCTCTACGAGAACGTCTTTGCGCAGAGCGAGATCCACTTCGACAAGCTCAGCCGCGCCTTCTTCGCCGCGGTGCTGCGTGACGCCGCCAACGGCGGGGTGGTGTTCGTGTATCGCCATCAAGGCGAGCTGATCGGCTGGAACCTGTGTTTCGCCGTGGGGGGCAAGCTGATCGACAAGTACGTGGGTTTTGCCTATCCGCAGGCGCGCGAGCAGAACCTGTATTTCACCAGCTGGTTCCACAACCTGGCCTGGGCGCGCGCGCAGGGTCTGACCCACTACGTGGCCGGCTGGACCGACCCGCAAATCAAGGCCTATCTGGGCGCACAATTCACCCTGACCCGGCACGCGATCTACCTGCGCAATCCGCTGTTGCGCATGCTGGCGCGGCGACTGGGGCGGTTCTTCGAGAGCGATAGCCAATGGGCCGCCCATGAGCAAGCGTGATCCACTGATTCTGGACTTCGATAGCTCGGTGGGGCCGATCCCCGGTGCGACCGAGCTGGCGCTGTCGGACTGGCAGGAAGCGATCCGCTTCGGTTGCACGCTGGGCACGTTCAAGCGGCTGGGCCAGTATCTCGATGCGCGGATGCCTGCCGACTACGGCACGGTGTTGATGGGCTCGGGCGACTATCACCATCTCACCTGGCCGCTGGTACAGCGACAGCGTTCGCGCGGCCCGTTCCAGTTGGTGGTGTTCGATAACCACCCCGACAATATGCGCTTTCCCTGGGGCATTCATTGCGGGTCCTGGGTGCGCCGGGTGGCCATCCTGCCGTTCGTGACGCATGTGCATGTGGTGGGCATCACGTCGGGCGACATCGGCGCCAAGCATGCCTGGGAAAACTATCTGCGCCCGCTGCGGGCCGGCAAGCTCAGCTACTGGTGCATGGACGTCGATGTGGCTTGGGCCAGTCGTTGGGGCCTCGCCAACGCGTTCCATCGCTTCGAGGGTCCGGATGCGCTCACGCGTGCTTTTGTCCAGCAGCTGCGGCAGGCGCCGCAGGCGACTTATCTGTCGATCGACAAGGACGCGTTCAGCGTCGACACCGCGCGCACCAACTGGGACCAGGGCCGGCTGGAAGAACAGCACGCGATGGCCATCATCGAAGCCCTGCGTGGACGCATCATTGCCAGCGATATCAATGGCGAGGTTTCGGCGTATCAATACACGACGTGGTGGAAGCGGCTGCTCAGCGGCATGGACGGGCAGTCGCCGATTCCGCAGAGCGAACTGGATGCCTGGCAGACGCAGCAGCGCGCGCTCAACATGCGGCTGTTGGCCGCGATTGCCGCAAGCGGCGCCTAACCCTGGGACCACCAGACTGAGCCAGTCACGCCCTGGCTCTGCTTGAGGCGAGGCCAGCGAGCGCCGGCTGATTCCGGCCACGAGCAAGGATGTGGCATCTCAAAACTTGGCTACAGCGCGCTGGCGATGGCGCGTTTCAGTTCGGTGCAGATCGCTGCGAACCTGGTGTCGTCCAGCCACGGACTGTTGGTGATGGTGAGCGAACGCGCGGCGAAGTCGCGGGCATGTGGCAGCGGCGTATCGGCAACGATATCGCGCAGATAGGCGTAGTCCGGCAGGGCGTGGATAAACAGGCGACTGACCCCTAGGCCGGCGGTCCATAGCGTACGCATCGCGTCATCTCGGATGGCCTCGCTGGGCAGGGTGAGCAGCAGGAACGGCCACACGCCGCGTTGCCCTGGCGCGTCGTCGAAAACGGTAATGCCGGGTATTTGTCGTAGTTGCGCAACGCGCTTCAACGCCTGAGTTCGCGTGACCTCGAGAAAGTCGGGAAGCCGTTTCAGCGCGCGCGCGCCAACCGCCTGGCGCCAACGGCTTACGGTGTGCAACGGAATATCGGGACCGAAATCGTCACCGACGGCGGCCACGGGGTCGCCGGCCGCCAGTGCCCTGCGCAAGGGGCGACCATAAGCAAGCGGCAACAGCGACGGGCGATAGGCGAGCGCATAGCCGGTCAATTCCAGCGCCCGCTTCCAGTCCATGCCGGGGTCGCGCTGGATGGTCGCCCGGTGGCTGGCGGCAAACGCATCGCGCATCACCGTATCCCGCGCCATCAGCAGGCCGCCTTCGAACAAGGTGAGTCCCTTGCCCACGGCGAGACTGAAGAAGCCGGCATCGCCCAGCAGGCCGGCGCTGCGTCCGTCCTGCGTGGCGCCCAGCGCCTGCGCGGCATCCTCGAGCACGTAGGCACCGGTCTGATGGGCGACGTCGAGTGCTGCATTGACGTCGGCGACACGGCCAGCCAGGTGCGTAGGCACGATCGCCAGCGTCTGCTTGCCCGCCAGGGCGGCAAGCTGCGCGGCATCCATGTCGAAATGATTGGGTGCGAGATCGCACAGCCGCGGCCGGAGTCCTGCGCGATGGATCGCCAAGGCCACCAGCGGGCAGGTCCATGCCGGCACCACGACTTCGTCACGCTGGGGGCGCAGGCGATGCATGGCCCGCAGCGCCACCACCATCGCGGCCGTGCCGGAGCATTCCAGCTGCAGCTGCTCGACCTCCAGCCAGTGGGCGACGCGCTCGGCGAACGGCGCGCGGCCAGGCAGCAGGTCGGTGACGCGAAGCGGCAGACCAGCGGTGGGCGGCAGCTCCTGTGGCATGTCAGTCGCCCGCGGCGACGCCCAGCGCACCCTTGGCCTCGGTGGGCGCATCGTGTTCCGGATGCGCGCCGCTTTCGGCGAAGGCGAGGCAGAGGATGCCGGCCACGATCACGGCCGCGCCGAGTACCCGCGGCCAGGTCAGCGGCTCCTGGAACAGCCACGCGGAGAAAATCATCACGCTGACCACTTCCAGATGAGTGACCGCAAACGCGGGCCCGATCGGCGCGTGCTTGAGCAGGGTCATCCAAGTGAAGAAGTTGCCCACGTAGCCGATCACCGCGAAGTAGATCCACGGATGGCCAAACACGCGCACGATCCAGGCCCAGTTCGCCTCGGGCGGAAACGCGTGGTTGCCGGCGTACTTGAAGCTCAGCTGCACGAGCGTGTCGAACAGCACCAGGATGGTGAAGCCGATGGCGTAGAAGCGAGTGCGACTCATGGGTTCAGCCTCCACCGGCCACGCCGACGATGGCCACGCCCGCCGTCACCAGCAGGATGCCGGTGACGCGCAGCGGTGTGAGCTTTTCGCGGAACAGAATGCGGCCGGCGATCATGATCACGACGATATTGATCGAACCCAGCAGCACGCCCTCGGAAAGGTCGACCAGCGACAAGAAGGCGATCCACACCAGGAACTCGGCCACGTAAGACGTGATGCCGACCCAGATCCACGGGCGCGCCAGCATGTAACGCCAGCGCGCGAAGCCATCACCCGCCCGCGGATCGCTGGCTGCCGCCTTGAAGGCGAGCTGGCCAACGGTATCGAGGGTGACATTGAGCAGCCACAACGTGACGACCAGAGGAGTCACTATGGCTCCTTAGGCCGCTGCGCGCGCGGCTGGCTCGTAGGAGGCTGCGATCTGGCGGAAGAACTCGGCCGCGCGATCGGTCAGCAGGCGGCGTTCGCGGTCGACCGTGATCATGTGGTAACTGTCTTCGAGCAAGAGCATCTCCACCGGGCCGGACACCGAACGCTGCACGAGGTACGCATTTTCGAGGCTGGCGATATCGTCCTGGGTCGCGTGGGCGATCAGGCAGGGCGCGGTGACCTTGGGCAGCTCGCGCTTCACCACCGCCGCCATGTTGTACATCTCCGCCAGCGATGGCCACGGGTTGCCTGGCAGGCCGGCAGCGGCGCTGTCACCACCGAGCATGGCCGAGCTGATCTGCGCGCGCAGACGCTCGTCGCGAATGCCGTACGGCTCCGCCTCGTGCACCATGCGGTGCTTGCCGATGCCGAATTTGTGCAGGAACGGCAGCAGGAACGAGAATTTGCCGACCCACGGAATCGCCCAGCCGTCATAGCGGAAGGTGGCGCCAAAGACGCCCACGCCCTTGACCCATTCCGGATGCTCGGCGGCCAGCTTGAGCGCCAGCACGGCGCCCATCGACAGGCCGGCGACGAACAGATGGTCGACCTCGTGGCGGTACTTCTCGGCCGCCGCCTCGACGCTGGCGTACCAGTCCTGCCAGCCGGTCTTCAGCAAATCATCCACATCGCCGCAATGCCCGGCCAGCTGCATGCCGTAGACGCTATAGCCGGCACGGTTGAGACCCTTGCCGAGCAGGCGCATTTCGGTGGGAGTGCCGGTAAGGCCATGAATAAGCAGCACTCCGCTGCGACCGCCCTCGAGGCGGAACTCGACGTTCTGAATCACTCGGGGGCTCCGGGGCAACGGGCGAAAGACGGGAAAAGGCGCGATATGCGCAAGCCATGAATGCAATAAACCATGCCAGCAGTGTGCCGGCCGACCCTTTCCAAGAACTTTCGACCCTGCCGAAACCTGTCTCACTACTCGGGAGAACGATGACGCGACGTTCCGCCCTGGACCTACTCCCTCTCCCCTGTGCGGAGAGGGTTGGGGTGAGGGGGCGGTCTCGCGACAAGGCCATCACGGGGCGGGCTTTGGTCGGGGCTCCAAAGCCAGCCGCCTACCTGCATCGGACCGGTTGGGCTGATAGCAGCGCCACGTTTCTTGGCGCCTCCAAGCCGGCCCCCGTCATGGCGCGGCGTGGAAACCCAGCCTATTCGGGACGCGGCGTAGCATTCGTGCTCGGCGGCAACACGGGATAGACGATCTGCGGCTGCCTGCCGGTAAGCGTCTTCAGGAAGGCCGTGATGCTCTGGACCTCCTCGTTGCTCAAGTCCGCGCCAAGCTGGGCATTGCCCATGATCGCCACGGCTTCCTTCAGGTCCTGCACCTGGCCGCTATGGAAATACGGGGCGGTGAGTGCCACGTTGCGCAACGGCGCAGCGCGGAAAACGTACTCGTCGCTGCCAGACCGGGTGACCTCGAAGCGACCCTTGTCGCCGACGGGCCGCACCTTGTCGGCCGGTTTGTTGACCAGGCCGAACGGGAAATAGGCCTGCCCACCGATATTGACGCCGTTGTGGCAGGCCGTGCAGCCGCGATCCATGAAAGCCTTGAGGCCATGCTTCTCCTCCGCGTCGAGCGCTCTGTCGTCACCCTTGAGGAACTGGTCGAAGCGGGAGTTGGGCGTGATCAGCGTGGTCTCGAAGGCCTGGATGGCTCGCGCCATGTTTTCGAAACTCAGCGGCGCTTTTTCGTTGGGGAAGGCCTTCGAAAATGCCTCCACGTATTCCGGCATGCTGGCCAGCGTCTGCTCGACGGCCTTGGGGGTGCTGTGCATCTCAAGCGGATTTTGCACCGGGCCCTTGGCCTGCTCCTGGAGGTCCTTGGCGCGACCGTCCCAGAACTGCGCGACGTTGAAGACGGCGTTGAACACGGTCGGTGAGTTGCGTGCGCCCTTTTGCCAGGCATGTCCGCTCGAGGTCGGTAGGTTGTCGGCGCCGCCGGTGCCGATGTTGTGGCAGGTATTGCAGCTGATGATGTGGCTGCTCGATAGACGCGGCTCGAAGAACAACTGCTTGCCGAGGGCTATCTGCGCGGGCGTGATGGCCTCGCCCTGCACCTCCGTGACGCTGTCCGGTATCGGTTTGAAGATCGAACTGGCCTGATCGCGCAGTGCGTCGGCGTGGGCGGCAGGAGCGCCCAGCGCGACCAGTAGGCCGCCGAGCGGAACCCAGTTGGAAGTTTGCATTTGAATCTCCTTGTCGACGTGACATCGACAAGGAGAAAGCATCTGGCTGCCGCAGGGGATGATGTGAATCAGTAGAGCTCAGGTCGCACAGCCGCCTGCCTTCGGCTTGACAGGCGACGCCAGCCACCAGCCCTGCACGAACTGGCTCAGTGTCCGTAGTGCCCGGTGCTGCCACCCACCGAGATGCTCATGCCGCCGGTGGGGTGCTCGCAGCTGCCGGTGGCCTGGCTGATGGTGACGCCGCCCGACTGCCAGTTGCCGCTGCCATGGCTGGAGGCCACCACGCCGGTACTGACCGCGCCGTGGATTTGCGGCTGGTTGTAGGTGGCGTCGTCACAAGTGACCACGTTTTGGCGCGCCGGAGCGGGGGCATCGCCCATCGCGCCCGAGGTGTCGCCGTAATAGGTCCCTGGCGGGTCCTTGGCATAGGCGCTCGGCGGCGTGCTGGCTGGCGCCGTGGCTGAACCCGCCGTACCCGCACTGGCCGTCGATTTTGCATCGGCAACGGTGGCAGGAGGTGCTGCCGAGGCGCTGGCGGCGGGCACGTTGGCGGGGAGCTTGAGATTCAGTGGCTGCCCGGCACTTTGCGCCCAGGCCGCCGTGGTCAACAGGCAGGCGGCGAGGAGGCCGGTGGTTCGGATGATCTTCATGGAAAACTCCGGAGACGTGCTGGTGATAACGCACGACCGCCACCGGTGTGCACACGTTCCGTTCGATGCGCGAAGACGGCGGGAAGTTCCCGCCGTTCGCATCATGCCGACGTTTCGATGCGCTCCACCCGACGCAGGCCGCGTGGCAGCACGCCGCCTCGCGTGGCGCGGTTGCCGCCATACTCGACCAGGTCCGACCACTTCAGGGTGAGTTTGCGCTGGCCGGCGTACAGCGTGACCTCGCCCTTGCCCTCGGTGACCACCGCCACACCGACCACGCGCTCCTCGCCGGAGGCGAGTTTGGCCTTGGGCACGTCGATCAGCTTGTTGCCCTTGCCCTTGTCCAGCTCAGGCAGCTCGGCCACCGAGAACATCAGCAGATGGCCTTCGGTGGTCACCACCACGATGCGATCGCGCGCCGGGTCGGCACTGATCTGCGGCGCCAGCACTTTGGCGCCGTCGCTCAAGGTGATGATCTGCTTGCCGGCCTTGTTGCGGCCAGTCAGCGCCTCGAAGCGGGTGACGAAGCCGTAGCCGTGATCGGTGGCCAGGATCAGGCGCGTCTCGTTGTCGCCGGCGATGAGGGCGTCAAAGCTGGCGCCGGCCGGCGGGCTGAAGCGGCCGGTCAACGGTTCGCCGTTGCCACGTGCCGACGGCAGCGTATGCGCGGCGGTGGAATAACTGCGGCCGGTGGAATCGATCACCGCCACCTGTTGCGTCGTGCGCGCCTTGGCTGACGCCAGCAGGCTGTCGCCTTCGCGGTAGTTCAGGCCTTCCGCGTCGATGTCGTGGCCCTTGGCAGCGCGGATCCAGCCCTTCTGGCTGATCACCACGGTAACCGGCTCGCTGGCGACCAGGGCGCTCTCGTCCAACGCCTGTGCGGCATCACGCTGCACCAGCGGCGAGCGGCGATCGTCGCCGTACTTCGCGGCGTCGGCGCGTAGTTCTTCCTTGATCAGGCCCTTGAGCTTGGCCGGCGACTTCAGCAGTACGTTGATGCGCGCGCGTTCCTCTTCCAGCTGATCGCGCTCGGCATTGATCTTCATCTCTTCCAGGCGGGCCAGCTGGCGCAGCTTGGTTTCGAGGATGTAGTCGGTCTGCTCGTCGCTGAGCTTGAAGCGCGCCATCAGCACCGGCTTGGGCTCGTCCTCGGTGCGGACGATGCGGATCACCTCGTCGAGGTTGAGGTAGGCGATGCGCAAGCCTTCCAACAGGTGCAGGCGGCGCTCGACCTTGGCCAGGCGGTGTTCCAGGCGGCGAGTCACCGTGGTGGTGCGGAAGCTCAGCCACTCGCCGAGGATGCGCTTGAGATCCTTCACCTGCGGTCGGCCATCGAGGCCGATCATGTTGAGGTTGATGCGGAAGCTCTTTTCCATGTCCGTGGTGGCGAACAGGTGCTGCATCACTTCGGCCGGATCGATGCGGTTGGAGCGCGGCACGACCACCAGGCGGATCGGATTTTCGTGATCGGACTCGTCACGCAGGTCTTCGATCATCGGCAGTTTCTTCGCGCGCATCTGCGCGGCGATCTGCTCGAGGATCTTGGACGGGCTGACCTGGTGCGGCAGCGCGGTGATGACGATATTGCCCTCGTCCATGTGATACACGGCGCGGGCACGCAACGAGCCAGTGCCGTTCTGGTACATCGCCAGCAATTCGTTGCGTGGCGTGATGATCTCGGCTTCGGTGGGATAGTCCGGGGCCTGGATGTGCTCGAACAGGTCCGCCACGGTAGCGTCGGGATCATCGAGCAGGCGGATGCAGGCGCTCACGACTTCGCGCAGGTTATGCGGCGGAATATCGGTGGCCATGCCCACGGCGATGCCCATGGAGCCATTGAGCAGCACGTGCGGCACGCGCGCCGGCAGCCAACTCGGTTCTTCCATGGTGCCGTCGAAGTTCGGCACCCAATCCACCGTGCCCTGGCCCAGTTCGCCCAGCAGCGCTTCGGCGATCGGGCTCAGGCGCGACTCGGTGTAACGCATCGCGGCGAAGCTCTTCGGATCGTCGGGCGAGCCGAAGTTGCCCTGGCCGTCGACCAGCGGGTAGCGGTACGAGAACGGCTGGGCCATCAGCACCATCGCCTCGTAGCACGAGGTGTCGCCATGCGGATGGAACTTGCCGATGACGTCGCCGATGGTACGTGCGGACTTCTTGGGCTTGGCTGTGGAGGCCAGGCTCAGCTCGCTCATGGCATAGATGATGCGCCGCTGCACCGGCTTCAGCCCGTCGCCCACGAAGGGCAGGGCGCGGTCCAGCACCACATACATCGAATAATCGAGGTAAGCCCGCTCGGCATACTCCTTGAGCGGGATCTGTTCGTAATTGGCTTGCAGATTCATGCAGTTACGTCGATGAGTGGCGCGCGGGGCGTGCGCTTAACCGGCCGATGGTGCCAGAAACCAGGGGCCGGGGGCGAGCGCGCCGTTGTAGGAGCGCACCCTGTGCGCGACAAACCGGCAGGAATGCCGGTTTGCACAGCGCCAGCTGCCCGAAGGGCGAGGGCCAAGGATGGCCTGAGTGAAAAGCCTACGCAGCCGTAACGCCGTGATCGCGCACAGGGTACGCTCCTACAGGGGGCTCAGTTTTTTACAGGGGAGGCTTCCACGCCCAGCTTGCCCAGTTGTACCTGGACGCTGTCCGGTCCGGCCAGGTGGCCCGCGCCGACCGCGATGAAGCTGACGCCCGGCTGTTGCAGGCGTTCGGCGATGAGCTGGGCCCAGGCGCGATTACGCTCGACGATAAGGCGCTGGTAGAGCACGGGGCTCTCCTTGCGGATGTCCTCGTCCTCGATGCGCGCGATGGCGGCGGTATCGCCGTCGCGCCAGGCATCGATCAGCTCGCGCAGTTTGGCCGGACCCTCGGCCACTTCCTTGAAGGACTGGCGCAGGAAGTCCAACTGCATCGCTTCGGGCAGGTCGGCCAGCATGCGGATCTGCTGCTCCGCAGTTTCCAGTCCATCCACCGGCTTGCCGTCCTGCTGCATGCGTGCCTTGAGCAGCTTGTCCACGCCCAGGTTCGGGTCCAGGCCAGCCTGGATCAGTGGCGCCATGGTAAGCGTGAGCGCCGCCAGCCATGGCCGCATGGGTTGCAGCGCCTGGGCGCCACCGGGGAGCTTGGCGGTTTCGGCGGCCTGTTCGAGGCTACGCTGGTCGCTGTCGTCAAGCTTGCTCGACAGCGGCTGGTTGAGATCCATGCCGTGTTGCATCACCAGCGCCTGCATCGACGCAGCGTCGTCATCGACGATCTCGATACTCAGCCGCTGGCTTTCTGCCAGCGCCCGGTCCAGCTGGGGCGAGGACCAGTTCGTGTCGGTTGGTAGCAGGTGCACGGTGCCGAACAGGTAGACCGTGGCGTGGTCGTTCTTCGCCACCCACAGGCCTGGTGCGGCCACCGCGGTGGTGACCAGCAGCAGGCTGAGGAGCAGCGCCGCGCCTAAGTGTTGAAACAGCTTCAAAGCAAGTTCCCGGTCGGTGGAGCGGAATCATCAGGGGTGGACACACCCTTGCTGCCGCGAGTTTGCGCGTTTGGCCCGCGTATGATGCAGAAAACTCGCGGACACGTCGAAGCCCGCGTCATCGCGGCACGCGATATCCGCCCGGAACGCCATGCGGGCTCAGGGTGATCTGCCAGAGTTGATTGCGCCGACTGCGGAACACGGCGGTAGACACTGAAAGATAGAAATGCCACATGCGGCGGAACTGATCATCGTAGTGTGCGGACAGTTGCGGCCACGCCGCGTCGAAATTTGCACGCCACGCCGTCAGCGTGCGGTCGTAGTCGGCGCCGAAGTTGTGCCAGTCCTCCACCACGAACAGGTTCTGGACGGCTTCGGCAACCTGGCCCGCCGCGGGGATCATCGAATTCGGGAAGATGTATTTCTCGATCCACGGATCCGGCCTGGCCGGTGAACTGTTGGTGCCGATGGAGTGCAGCAGGAACAGTCCGCTGCCGTCGTGACCGTCCGGGCGCAGGCAGCGGCGGGCGACTTCGAAATAGGTGCGGTAGTTGAGGGCACCGACATGCTCGAACATGCCGATCGAGAAGATCGCGTCGAACGGTTCGTCGATGTCCCGGTAGTCCTGCAGGCGAATGTCGATCGGTAGCCCGGCGCACAGCTCGCGCGCATATTCCGCCTGCTCCTGCGAGATCGTGATGCCTACGCCATGCACGCCATAACGTTCGGCGGCGTATTTGAGCGCTTCGCCCCAGCCGCAGCCGATATCCAGCACACGCTGCCCCGGCTTGAGCTTCAACTTGCGGCAGATCAGGTCGAGCTTGGCCACCTGGGCGTCGTCCAGGTTGCTTGCCTCGGCCCAATAACCGCATGAATAGACCAGGCGCTTGCCCAGCATGGCCCTGAACAGATCGTTGCCAAGGTCGTAGTGCGTTTTCGCGACTTCAAACGCGTTGTCGCCGCGCTGCATGTTGATGAAGCGCGCCTTGAGGTGGGCGATCAAGGTGTCCAGCGTCTTCAGCTCCATGTCCAGCTGCGTGTTGAGCAGGTGCGTGAACATGCCGGGCAGGTCGTCGGCGTCCCACCAGCCGTCCATATAGCTTTCGCCAAGCCCCAATGAACCGTGCGCGAAGACGCGTGCGTACAGGCGATCATCGTGCACGCGCATGTCGGTCGGTGCGGGACCGTTGATCTGGATGCCGGCGTTTTCGAGCAGGCTGGCTGCACGTTGCTTCAGGGAATCCTGGCTCATGCGTACCTCGCTTGATGGGCGACGATCGTTGCTGGGGGCGGCTGAAAACAGCGTTCGCGGAACTCCGGCGCCGATGCTCAGGGCTTGCCCAGCGACGCAAAGCTTGCGGGAGCGATTGCATACACCACGTCGACGCCGCTTGCCCTGACCGCCTCCAGCAGCATTTGCGCCTGCGCCTCGCTGAGCAGGAATTCCACCTTCACGGCCAGGTCGTCCGCCAGCTCGAAGAACTGTTCTTCGCGCAGTACGCCGTGCCGCCCGAAGCCACACATGGCGCGGAACGCCGAGCCTCCGCCGATGCCGCTCTTCTTGGCCCGCTCAAGCAGCCACTCGTACATCAGCACGCCGTCGTGGCGGGCGCGCGTATGGCAGTAAAACGACAGTTGCACACCCTGCTGCAAGGCTTCCTGGTTCATACCTCCTCCGAATGAGTCAGAGCCCCCCTAGCTGCGCAACAGCGCGCGGGTAAGGGCGATGCCGGATATGGTCAGTGCGATGGAACCCACCAGATGCATGGCCACGTGTCCGCCGAACCACAGGTATTGCTGGCGCAGCAGGAGCGTGGTCGATTCGGCCGAAAACGTCGAAAACGTGGTGAGGCCGCCGAGAAAGCCGGTGGCGAGAAACAGGCGCAGTTCCGGCGGCAGGGTCTGGAAATGGTCGAACAGGCCGAGCACGACACCCATCAACAGGCCGCCAACGAGATTGGCGGCGAGCGTGCCCAGGGGCAGGGTGGGAAAGAGCGGGTTGAGCATCACGCCCAGGCCCCAGCGCAGCCAGCAACCCAATACGCCACCCACGCCTACGGCAATAAATCCGGTGTAGCCCACGTCGTTCGTCTCCCAAGCAAGTCAAAGGACTTCCGGAAACAGGGCCCACGCCTGCGCCCCGGAAGCTCCGGTGGTGCAGGCATCATCAACCCGAAGGTGGTTTGCCCTTCCGCGTGTCATCCAAGCTCGGAGCCAACGCGAGGGCGGGAGGCATGCCATCTCCCCGTGGGGCGCCATGCTAGCCGATGCATGCCCGATCGTCATGATGGCGGCCATGGGTGAGTCGCAGGTCGGCTCAACAAGATGCGGCGAACCCTCACGCGCAGCCGTGATTCAAATCAAGGCGTGACGTCCTGGCGGTACTAGGTTTTCCGTGCCCCTTCAGAGGAAGCCTTGTTATGCACCCGATACTGCATGCCGTCTTATTGGAACCGGTGGGCTGGCAGGCCATTGGTGGCAGCATCATCATGGTAGGGACGGGTATCGCGGTTGGCCTGTTCGTACGCAGCAAGGTGCGCGAGCAGGAACGCGAAAAATAAAGTCGGGACGGCGCCGCCAGCCGCTTGTCGGCCGCAGGGCGATGGGTCCCTGGCTTTAGCCGTTATCGGTGCGCTGGGCTGACGCCCAGGGCCGGGGCTTAACGTGAGACGCGCCTCGAAACGGCCAGTCGTCATGATTCGTGGGCCCTGGGGCGCCGCTATACTCGGCGCTCTCCGCCAGCTGTGCCATGCTCATGACCTCACCTCAGCGTCCCATACGGCGCAGCCTGCCGTGGCTGCTCGCGGGATTGTCGATGATCGGCCCGTTCTCGATCGACGCCGTCTTTCCGGCGTTTCCCTTGATCGGCGCGCGCTTTGGCGTGGACAGTGTGGGCTTGCAGCAGATGATCAGCGTGTATCTGATCACCTATGCGGCGATGAGCCTGTTTCACGGCGCCATTTCCGACGCCATTGGGCGCAAGCCGGTGATCGTCGCGGGCATGCTGGTGTATGCCTTGGCCTCGGCCGGTGCCGCGCTGTCCACTTCCTACGGCATGTTGCTGGCTTGCCGTGCCCTGCAAGGCATGTGCGCCGGTGCAGGCCTGGTGGTGGGGCGGGCCATCGTTCGCGACAGCCTGGCGGGGGCGGCGGCGCAGCAGCTGATGTCGCGCGTGATGATGATCTTCAGCGTGGCGCCCGTGATCGCGCCGATCGTTGGCGCGCAATTGCTGTTCCTCAACGGTTGGCACGGTATTTTCTGGGTACTGATGGGCTTCACCCTGATGCTGGCCCTGGCCTTGATCCTGTTTCTCGACGAGTGCCATCCGCCCGAGGCCCGGACCCCTTTCCATCCTCGAACGCTGGTAGGTGGCTATCTGGAATTCGGCCGGGATCGCCACTTCTGGCCGTTGCTGATTTCCTGTTCGGTGAACTTCGCCGGGTTGTTTCTGTATATCTCGTCGGCGCCCCATATCATCCGGGACCTGTTGCACCTTTCCGCCCAAGGATTTCCGTGGTTGTTCCTGCCGGTGGTGACGGGGCTGGCCGTTGGCGCCTGGTTGTCGGGTCGGTTGGCCAGTCGACGCAGCGTCGCGTTCACGGTGAACCTGGGTTACGGCTCCATGCTCGCCGCCTGCGCGTTTCATCTGCTCGCCGCGCTGGTGAGTCGCGAGCCTACGCTGCCGTGGTCCATGTTGCCCCTGGTTTTGCACGGCATCGGCGTGCAGCTGGCGTTCCCGACCTTGACCCTGTTGTTGCTGGATCGCTTTCCGCACCGGCGCGGCGGTGCTTCATCGGTGCAGGCGTTTGCCAGTCTGCTGCTGTGCGCTTTCGTTGCCGGCGTGATGTCGCCGCTGCTGTCAGGCCACATGCTGTATCTGGCGCTTGGGGCGAGCCTGCTCACCGTGATTGGCTGGTTCTCCTGGCGCTGGTATCACGCCATAACGCGGCGTCCGCTGGCGGCGCAGCATCTGGGGCCGACGGTGGAGACGGAGCTGCAGACGGAGATCACCGAGCCGCGCTAGGAATCAGCGGAAAACGGGAGCCCCACTTTCATCCAGAAGCTCCCGCGCGATCAACCAAAGTCGCGCATTCGCTGCATCCTGCTCAAACCACGCCTGGGCCGACCCCAGCCGGAACGAATAGCCCCAGGCATCCATGTCCGTCATCAGGCGCTGGCGGCCTACGCCGGGCAGTTCGTCGGCGAGCACGATCTGCAGGTAGCAGGTGGCGTCTTCCTCGTCGATCGAGTCGGTGGCATCGGTGTGCACGGAGGCGCGCCGCTCGTCGGGCAGCACGATCAGGTGCCCGGCCTCATGTAGTAGTGAGTGCACCGGCGTGTCGTCGCGGGCGTAAACAGTCGTGCCGATGATGCCGGCTTCCTCGTCACCCCAGAAGCTGCCGGGAATCGGGCAGCCAGGCGCCACCCGCGCCAGGCGCAGCCCATAGCGGGCCAGCAGCGCCGCTGGCGTGGCGAAGCCGAGTTCGCCCAGGCGCATCACGCTGGCTTCGTCGACGGGGGAGGATGAGGGCAGGGACATGGCGATAAAGGTCGCCGCCGGGCGGCGGCGACTCGTCGTGCGAATGACGGCGCAGGCAAGGCCTGCGCCGTGGTATCAGCCAGCCTTGGGCTGGGCGTGGTCGGGCAGGGCTACCGAAAGCTCGAGGATCTCGTGTCCGCTGTCGCGCTCGACGTTGATATTGATGGCTTCGAGGTCGACGTGGACGTATTTCTTGATCACTTCCAGCAGCTCGTTGCGCAGCAACGGCAGGTAGTCGGGGGCGCCGCGGGTGGAGCGCTCCTGAGCCACGATGATGCGAAGACGCTCCTTGGCGACGACAGCGGTGGGTTCCGGCTTGCGCTTCAGGAAATCAAGAATACCCATCGCGATTAGCCTCCGAATACGCGCTGGAAAAAGCCCTTCTTGGGCGCGTCGAGGAAGCGCAGGGCACGTTCCTCGCCGAGTATGCGGGCCACCGTATCGCCATAAGCCTGGCCGGCGAGCGAGTTGTCGTCGAGGATGACCGGCACGCCTGCATTGGACGCGGCCAGCACGTTCTCGGACTCGGGGATCACGCCGACGACGTTGATGCCGAGGATTTCCTCGACGTCCTTGACGCTAAGCATCTCGCCCACGGCCACGCGCACCGGGTTGTAGCGGGTCAGCAGCAGGTGCTGCTTGATCGCGCCCTCGCCGCGCTCGGCGCGACGCGTCTTGCTGGCGAGCAGGCCGAGGATGCGGTCGGAGTCGCGCACCGAGGAGACCTCGGGGTTGACCACCACCACGGCGTGATCGGCGAAGTACATCGCCAGATGCGCGCCCTTCTCGATACCGGCCGGCGAATCGCAGACGACGTAGTCGAAGCCTTCCTTGCCGAGATCCTCGAGCACCTTCTCGACGCCTTCCTGGGTCAGGGCGTCCTTGTCACGCGTCTGGCTGGCGGCCAGCACGTACAGGCTGTCGTAGCGTTTGTCCTTGATCAGGGCTTGCTTGAGGGTGGCTTCGCCGTGCACGACATTGACGAAGTCGTACACCACGCGCCGCTCACAGCCCATGATCAGGTCGAGGTTGCGCAGGCCGACGTCGAAATCGATCACCGCGACTTTCTTGCCGGCCATGGCGAGGCCCGTGGCAAGCGAGGCGCTGGTGGTGGTCTTGCCGACGCCGCCTTTGCCCGAGGTGACAACGATAATCTCAGCAGTCAAGGCTCATCTCCGCGTAGTTCTTTCTAATAGTAGGTAACAGCAAGCAAGCGATCGTCACAGCTTGGCGATCAGCAGTTTTTCACCTTCGAGCCAGCATTGCACAGACTGGCCTTCGAGGTCTTTCGGAATTTGTTCGAATACCCGGTAGTGCCCGGCAATCGCCACCAGTTCGGCGCGGAAGTCCGAGACGAAGATGCGTGCCTTCTCGTCGCCCTGGGCGCCGGCCATGGCGCGACCGCGCAGGCCACCATAGACATGGATGTTGCCGTCGGCGATGACCTCGGCCGCGTTCGCGATGACGCCGGTGACGATCAGGTCGCGGTCACGAGCATAAATCTGCTGGCCTGAACGTATCGTGCCGTCGTGATGCATGGCGCCCAGCGACGGCGCGGCGGGCTCCGGCGCCTGCTTGCGCACGGGCTCCGCGGGGCGCGCGGGTTCCGCCGTGGCCGCAGGCGGTGCCGGCGGCGCGATGCTGCCGCCGTCGGCAGGCTCATAGGCGGCGCGAAACTTGGCGATCAGCGGCAGGCCCATGCGTCGCGACAGCGCTTCGACTTCGCTGGTGCCGTAGGCCAGGCCGACCGGCAGCATGCCGGCGCTGCGCACGGCTTCCAGCAGCGCGTCGACGGTGCCGTCGTCGGGCAGATCGCGCAGATGGCTCAGGTCCAGCACGACCGCGGCGCGGGAGAACAACTGGGGCGCCGAGCGCACGCGGCGCTCCAGCTCGTCGCAGAGGGCGGCGGCGTCGACGCGGCGCACGCGTACATTGGCAATGCCGACCTGGCCGAAGCGCAGGTCGCAGGCGTCTTGATTATCCATTCGCGCATTCATGGGTGACGCTTCCCAGCCAGGCGGCGCTGGGGGGCATCAGGGGTCGAAGGGCGCTGGCGCTCGGCCAGCCAGGGAACGTCGGGCAGGCCGTCGTGATCGAGATAGGTTTCGCGTACGAACGCGTAGCTGGGCAGGTCCTTGGCCAGCAGGCTGACCTGCGGGCCGTCGGCGCCCATGCGTTGCTGGCCGACTTCCTGGAAGCCGTAGGTGCCGTGGAACAGCACCACCACGTCGTCGCGTGGCTCCAGGAACACCTCGCAGGTCAGCAGCGGCACGCGCACTTCGGCATAGCTGTTGACGTCGCAATAGAAGATGCGACCCAGGCCATGGCGGCGATAGGCGTTGGCGATGACGATGCGGTCGATGTAGAGGAACTGCGGATAATGCTCGGAGAACCAGCAGTAGTTGGGACTGTCGTAGGCGCTGCCTTCGCGCAGCGCAATCAGGAACCCGGCGAGATGGCCATCTATCTCGGCCACGCGGAAATAGTCCGCATGGTCGTAGAAGTAGCGCAGCTGAGCCGCGTCAAGGGCGAGGATGGTGCGGCCGGCGGCGTTGTTGAGCGCCAGTACGGCATCCAGGTCGTGCTCTCGCACGTCGCGGATGGCAAGGGCCATTCGTTGCTCCGCTTTGTGTGGTTCGAGGACAAGACCGGTGTTCGGCCCCGCGTGACGGGCGGCATTATGGCACGCGGCGACGGGCCGCACATATCACGGCGCACCATGTAAAACCTTCGTAAAGCGCGAGCTGCCATGGCTTTTGGCAGGGTAGGGGCAATGACTTCTCACGCATTGCACCACGACGGCGCCTGGCTAATGATGCCGGGTATGACATGGTCCAATATCAATCACATCCGCTTACTTCGTTATGCCGGGTTGACCACGTACCTGTGCGTGGCGCTGCCGCTGCTGCCGGGTAGCTGGAGCCTGGCGCAGGTCAACTCCTGGTGGAGCAACCCGGATATTTCCGGCTGGATTTTTTCCTACCTGACGTTCGGCGTGACCTATCTGTTGCTGACCCGTCGATCGAGCGTGACCCGCCAGACCGGACTTCCCCCCGTCCTGCGGCTGATCGGCCTGGTCATCCTGACGGGCTCGGCCATCGCCATGGGCTGGTTCAGCCAGAGCGGCCTGTCCGCCATGTTGATGCTGGTGATCGCGGTGGTGCTGCCGTGGCAGCTGCCCGTCGGGGCGGGCCTGCTGTGGATGCTGATGCAGAACCTCATGCTGATACCGATCATCGCCAGCTATAAGGGCTGGACCACGGTCACGGCCATCCTGCAGGTATGCATGTATCTCGGCATTTCGGCGCTGGTGTTCTTTACCTCGATGATCGCCAGCCTGCAGGCGGAGGAGCGTGAGGTTCAGCGGCGCCTCAACTCGGAGCTGCGCGCGACCCGTGCCCTGCTGGCCGAGTCCACCCGCATCGCCGAGCGCATGCGCATCGCGCGCGACCTGCACGACTTGATTGGCCATCACCTCACGGCGCTGAGCCTCAATCTGGAAGTGGCCAGTCATTTGACCAATCCGCAGGCCGCCGAGCACGTCCTGAAAGCCCAGGCCACGGCTAAGCACCTGCTCTCGGACGTGCGTGAAGTGGTGAGCGAGTTGCGCCAGGACGATGCCATCGACCTGACCCAGGCCTTGCGCAGTCTGATCGAGGGCGTGCCCGGACTGAATGTGCAGCTGGATACGCCGCCGCGCTTCAGCGTGGAGGACCCGCGCCGGGCGCAGGTGCTGCTGCGTTGTGCCCAGGAGATCATCACCAATACCGCCCGCCATGCCGCTGCCCGCAACCTGTGGCTGCGCTTTGACTACGTCAACGCCAACCTGCTGGAGCTGGCCGCGCGCGACGATGGCCGCGGCGCGACGAATTTTCGGCCGGGCAACGGCCTCTCGGGCATGCGCGAGCGGCTGGCCGAGTTTGGCGGCAGCGTGATGGTGGACCCGGCGCTGCATCAGGGGTTTGCGCTCACGGTGCGCCTACCCTTGGGGGAGGCACCCGAGCTGGCGCATACCCCGTCGCGGTTCGAGCCGCCCGCTTTGGGCATGCTGTGAATGGGGTCCCCACTACCCCTGGCTCGTGCCAAAATGAACTGCTTGGATAGCAGCATCGTTCTTCCCCGTAGCCCGTGGGCATCGCACATGGGCCACCATTGCTTCGAGGATCCGCGATGATTTCCGTCTGTCTCGTCGACGACCAGAACCTGGTTCGCCAGGGTGTCCGTTCACTGCTGGATCTGGCGGAGGACATCCGCGTGGTGGCCGAATGCGCCGATGGCGCCCAGGCCGTGCAGGATATTCCGCGGATCAAGCCCGATGTGGTGCTGCTGGACCTGCGCATGCCGAACATGAGCGGCCTGGAGGTGCTGCAGGCGCTGTCTGCACGCAACGAACTGCCGCCTACCATCATTCTTACGACCTTCGATGACGACCAGCTGGTGCTGCAGGGCCTGAAGGCCGGGGCGCGCGGCTACCTGTTGAAGGACGTGTCGCTGGAGCAACTGGTGGAGGCCGTGCGTACCGTGGCTGCCGGTGGCTCCCTGGTGGCGCCCATGGTCACCCAGCGTTTGCTGGCCGGCGTCGGGCGGATGCAGAACCAGTTCACCAGCCTGGAGCAGCCCGATCCGCTGACCGAGCGCGAGACCGAGATCCTGCGCCTGCTGTCCGGTGGCTATAGCAACAAGGAGATCGCCAACTCCCTGAAAGTGGCGGAGGGCACGGTCAAGAACCATGTCTCCAACATCTTGTCCAAGCTCGGCGTGCGTGACCGTACCCGGGCCGTCCTGAAGGCGCTGGAGCTGGGCATCGTCTGATGTCCGGCGGGGCCTGCAGGGGGCCTGCGCCATACCCAGAAGAATGGCCGTTAGGCAGTCTTTACGGCCCGATAGCGTTCCTGCGCGCGATTAAGTACCATCGGAGGCTTCGGCGCTGGCCGACCCCCTGTCACGATGCGATTCTTCGGGAATCTCCCGTGGCTGGCCGGTCCCCGGCGACTGCCTTGTGCCGTAGACAGAGAGACGTGCGGAGAACCCTGGAATGATGCGTGTTCTTGAATTTATTGTTGCCCTGATCATCGTTGCCGTGGTGGCCGTGGTGGTGGGCTTGGTTATGCCTGGCAGTGGCCATGTGGAAAGGTCGCTGGTCGTCGGCAAGGACATGCGTCAGGTCTATGACGTGCTGAACAACCTCCGTCGCTTCCCGGAATACTCCGTGCAGCGCCAGTACGACCGGAACATCAAGTACGACTTCTCGGGCAAGGCCTATGGCCCGGGTGCCGAGCTGACCTGGACCGGTAGCGACCCGAAGGTCGGTAGCGGCAAGCTGACCATCGCGTCGGCCGACCCGAGCTTCGACAAGGTCGACTCCACCGCCAAGAAGGCTTCCATCGTCTGGAACGTCGACAACGACTGGCGCGGCAACGACAAGCACTTCACCCTCGACCTCGATCGTCAGGGCAGCCGCGGTCAGCTGACCAAGATCACCTGGTCGTATGACGTCGACTACGGCTTCAACCTGATCAACCGCTACGCCAACCTGTACATCCACGGCGACCCGGACGCGTTCATCCAGTTCACCCTGAATGACTTGCAGAACGTGCTGGCTTCGGTGCAGAACGTCGATTACAGCAAGCTGATCCCGTACATCGAGCAGACCCAGCCCACGCCAATGCTGCTCGTGTCCTCGTCGATCGAGCGCAAGGGTGGTCTCGAGGCCCTGAACGACGCGACCGACAAGGCCGTCAGCCAGATCCAGGCTGCCGCCAAGAAGCTTGGCGTGAATGTGGTGGGTCCGCGCGTGATCTTCACCACCAACTATGGTGATCAGACCTATACCTTCGACGTCGGCATGCCGATCAGCGCGACCAGCTTGAACGTGGCTGGCCAGACCGTGGAGCTGGCCCCGGCCAAGGCCCCGGACCTGGCGACGACTGCCGAGGCCGGCACCAGCGCCAATGCTGCCGCCAGCACGCCGGAGAACAATGCCCCGGGTGGTCATGACCGCTTCGGCCGCCTGATCGTCGACGACAACGTGCGCGCCTTCCTGGCCTTCGGTGGCCCGGCCCTGAAGGCCGTGTGGAACGGTACCGCCGCTGGCGTGCCGCAGACCCGCGACCTGCTCAAGGCCTATGCCCAGACGCACGGCTACAAGTTCGACGAAGTGGTGAACCGCTTCTACGACATCGAAGCCAAGCCGGAAGTGAAGCAGGGCGACGAAGTGAAGAGCTACGCCGAGTTCGACGTCTACCTGCCGCTGAGCTCCGCTCCGGACCAGACCCCGGAGCAGGAAGCCGGCATCAAGCCGCCGAGCCTCGACGACAGTGGTGACCAGGCACCGGCCGCTTCCGGCACCGCCGCCGCTCCGGCCAGCGCCAGCACCGCAAAGTAAGCCGGCCTCCTACGGCGGTTTATCGAGAAGGCCCTTCCCCGTGAAGGGCCTTTTCATTTTCGCGAGCCCGTCGCCGGGGTGTGGTCGAACTTTTCGGTTACATTGCGGGTCGACCGTCGCTGGACGACCCGGCGGCACGCTTCGTGCGAAGCCCGCGCTCTGACTTCGACTGGACATGATCGAAACCGAACAGCTCACCCGACGCTATGGCAACCTGACCGCGGTGGATGCGCTCACTATTCGCGCCGAGCCTGGCCAGGTCCTGGGCCTGCTGGGCCCCAATGGTGCCGGCAAGACCACCGCCATGCGCATGATCGCCGGTTTCCTGGAGCCCAGCTCCGGCACGGCGCGGGTGTGCGGCCACGATGTCCGCAAGGAGCCGCTGCAGGCCAAGCGCGCCCTGGGCTACCTGCCGGAAGGCGCGCCCAGCTATGGCGAGCTGACCGTACGCGAATTCCTCACCTTCATCATCCGCATTCGCGGCCTGCGCCATGACGCCGGCTATCGCCGCTTCGAAGAGGTGGTGGCGCGCTTGCAACTGGAAAGCGTGCTGGACCAGTGCATCGATACGCTGTCGAAGGGACTGCGGCGGCGTGTCGGCCTGGCGCAGGCAATCCTGCATAACCCGCCGGTGCTGATGCTCGACGAACCTACCGACGGCCTCGATCCCAACCAGAAGCACACCGTGCGTCAGTTGATCGACGCCATGGCGCGCGAGCGCACCATTCTCATCTCCACCCATCTGCTGGAAGAGGTGCATGCGCTGTGCAATCGCGTGGTGATCATCGCCAACGGCCGTCTGCTGGCCGATGCCACGCCGGCCGAGCTGGAAGCGCGTTCGCGTTATCACGGCGCCGTGTCGTTCAGCGCGCCGGGCAGCGGCGTATCGCAGGAGATGTTGGGCCGCCTGCCGCAAGTGGCGTCGATCGAAGTGGATCCGCTCGATGGGCGCATCACGGTGTTCCCCCGGGCGGGCGAGCGCATTCTTGAGCCGGTGGAAACCTTGTTGCGCCAACAGGGTTTGGAAGTGTCGGAAATTCAGTTGGAACGTGGACGTCTCGACGAGGTGTTCCGCAACATCACCACCAGCGCCGAGGGCAGGGCATGAGTCCGGTTGCGGCGGTGGTGCGGCGCGAGCTGCGCAGCTATTTCGTGACGCCGGTGGCGTATGTGTTCCTGGTCATCTTCCTGGTGCTGGCTGGCATCCTGACGTTCTATGCGGGTGATTTTTATCAGCGCGGGCAGGCCGATCTGCAGCCGTTCTTCGTGATGCATCCCTGGCTTTACCTGGTGCTGGTGCCAGCGGTGTCGATGCGCATGTGGGCCGAGGAAGCGAAGGGCGGCACGCTGGAGTTGCTGCTCAGCCTGCCGCTGACCCTGGCGCAGGCCATGCTGGGCAAGTTTTTTGCGGCCTGGCTGTTCATCGGCCTGGCCCTGCTGCTTACGTTCCCGATCTGGATCACGGTGAACTATCTGGGATCGCCGGACAACGGCGTGATCCTCGCCAGCTACGTTGGCAGCTGGTTGATGGCAGGGGCGTTCCTGGCCATCGGCGCCTGCCTGTCGGCGGTGACGCAGAGCCAGGTGGTGGCCTTCGTGCTGACCGTGGTGGTGTGTTTCCTGCTGATCCTGGTGGGTCAGCCGCAGGTGCTGGAATTTTTCCAGGGGGCGCTGCCACGCCGGCTGGTCAACGCGGTGGCGCATCTGAGCATGCTGCGGCACTTCGAGGCGATCTCGCGTGGCGTGCTGGATCTGCGAGATCTCGTGTACTTCCTGTTGAGCATGGCCTCGTGGCTGACCGCCGGTGTGCTGGTGCTCGATCTCAAGCGGACGCCCTGAGCCATGGCGCGCCTGCACTTGAGTCGACGTACCATCCTGCTGACCGCGCTGGCCTTGCTGGCAATCGGCTTCGTGACGCTAACGCTGGCCAGTAGCCGCTGGCTGCGCCTGGGACGGGTGGATCTCACCGCGGACCATCTTTACACGCTCACGCCGGGCACCATCCACATCGTGCGTGGGCTGCGTGCGCCGCTGAAGCTCACGCTGTATTTTTCCGAACACGCCACGCGCGACCTGCCGCAGTTGCGCAGTTACCAGCAACGCGTCAGCGAGATGCTGCAGGAGATGGTCGCGCGATCGCATGGGCGCCTGCGCCTGCAGATCGTCGATCCCGTGCCTTACTCCGACGACGAAGCCAGTGCCGAGGGGTATGGGCTGACGCCGATCAGCGGTGGCACCAATGGCGAGCGGGTGTTTTTCGGCCTGGTCGGCAGCACGCTGTCACCCAATGCCGATGCGGATAACGATGGCGACGGCGATGGGCATCTGCCCGGCAAGACCTTGGCCATCCCCTTGTTCGATCCGTCGCGCGAGACGTTCCTCGAATACGACATCGCGAAGCTGCTGTATGAGCTGGACCAGCCGTCCAAGCCGCGCGTCGGCCTGATCAGCAGCCTGCCGGTGCAGGGCAATCCCGTGATTGGCGAAGAGCCATGGACGGCAATGCGTCAGCTGGGCCAGCTGTTCGAGATCAAGACCCTCGATCCCACCAAGCTGAAAGGCATCGATAGCGATATCCAGGCGCTGCTGCTGGTCCATCCCAAGCATCTGCCGGCAGATACGCTCTACGCGATCGACCAGTACGTGTTGCGCGGTGGCCACCTGGTGGTGTTTGTCGATCCCTTGGCGGAGATGGACAACACGCCATTCGTGAACAGCAGTGGCGTGACCGACGACCACGATTCCGACTTGCCTAAGCTGTTTGCGACCTGGGGCGTGCAATACGATCCACAGAAGGTCGTGCTCGATCGCTCGCGGGCGTTGCGCATCGAGCTGGCCGACAACAGTTCGATGAGCCACCCGGCCATGTTGGGCCTGGGACAGCAGGAGCTCAATCACGACGATGTGATCACCGCCAGCCTGCAACGGGTCAATGTGTCCAGTAGCGGCTTCTTTGATCTGTTGCCCGGCACTTCGTCGCGCCTGTTGCCGCTGATGCAGACCTCGACCGATGCCCAAGTCGTGTCGAGCCAGCGCGTGCGCGAGTCGATCAGCAATCCCGCCAACCTGCTGGACAATTACAAGCCGGACAACGCCCACTATGTCATCGCGGCGCGCCTGCGCGGACAGTTCGCCAGCGCCTTCCCGGAGCGTGCGGGTGAGACTGGCCATCTGGCGACATCCGGTGATGGCGCCGAGGTGATCCTGGTGGGCGATACCGATCTGCTCAGCGATCGCCTATGGGTGTCCTATACGCAAAGCATGCTGGGGCAGCCGCAGCTCAGCGCGCTGGCCAACAATGGCGACTTCATCACCAATATCGCCGACAACCTCAGCGGTTCCTCGGCACTGTTGTCCATCCACGGGCGGGTCAGCTCACAGCGTCCGTTTACCCGGGTGTTGGCCTTGCAGAGCGTGGCCGACCAGAAATTCCTGGCCAAGAAACAGGAGTTGCAGCGCGAGCTGGCCGTGACGCGCAGCCGTCTCAGCGAGCTGCAGCCGGCCAAGGCCGCGCGTAGCGATGGGGTCAGCGCGGAGCAGCGCAGCGAGATCGAGCAGTTCCTGCAACGCCAGCTGGAAATCAACAAGGAATTGCGCAATGTGCAGCACCAGTTCAACGCAGAGATCGATGCGCTGGGACTGCGCCTGAAGTTCATCAATATCGTGCTGGTGCCCGCCCTGGTGGCCCTGGTGGGACTGCTGTACGGCTGGCGCCGTTCCATGCGCAGCCGGCGCCGGGTCTAGGATGGAAGGGCGCCGGCATGCGGGCGGCAATCTGTCGCAGGGCAGTGATCCAGGGACGACGGCTGCAAGGGATTATGCTGGGAGATCGCCGGTGAGTCGGCCCGGGTCTGATCAATGATGGCAAGCGTGCTCAAGTGGATCGTGCCCTGGGAATTCTCCTGGGTGTTCCTGCTGATCTTCGTGACCTGCGGGGTGCTCTACCTGCGTGGCGCACGCCGTCTGCCGGTGAGCGTCGGTCGCCAACTGGCGTTCTGGATCGGCATGGCGATGATCTACGTGTCGCTGCATACCTATCTGGATTACTTCTTCGAGCATGAGTTTTTCATGCATCGCATCCAGCAGGTGCTGCTGCATCACCTGGCGCCGCTGTTGATCATCGCCTCCTATCCGGGCTCGGTATTGCGCAAGGGCTTGCCGTTGGGCTGGCGCGTGCGCCTGCTGCGACCGGTCCTGCGCTCCTGGCCGTGGCGCCTGTTCAGCGCCGTCTTGTTGAATCCGGTGGTGGCGACAGTGCTGTTCGTCGCCTTCATCCTGATCTGGCTGGTGCCGTCGATGCAGACGCTGGCCATGCTCGACTGGCGCATCTATCGCTTCATGAACTGGTCGATGCTGGTCAGCGGCTTCAGCTATTGGTGGCTGGTACTTGACCATCGTCCACGGCCGCCGGGGCGCATGACGCCGGGCATGCGCGTGCTGTCCCCGGGCATCACCATGACGCCGCAGATTCTCGCCGGCGCCATTGTCACGTTTTCCAAGACCGACCTTTATCCGATCTTCGAGATCTGCGGCCGCGCCTTCACCTTCAACGTGCTCACCGCGCAGCTGGTGGGCGGCGTGATCATGTGGGTGCCCGCCGCGATCATCGAATCCATTGGCGGTTTGCTGGCCATGCGCCAGTGGCTACGCCTGTCGCGCAGCGGGCGCATTCGCCGCAAGCCGCGACCAGCGAGGCGTGGCGCACGGCCGGCTCCGGTATCTGTCACGCAGGACTAACGTTTTATTGTAGGAGCGCACCCAGTACGCGACGAGCCTACGTAGCGGTGATGCCGTGATCGCGCACTGGGTGCGCTCCTACAACGAGCCATCTCGCCTAGTGGGCGTGCTCCGCGCCAGCACCGATATCCGTGGCATTGGCCGGACGCGCAAGAAAATCGACATCCAGCTTGCTGCCGTCGCCAAAGACCAGGGCCAGCTTCACCTTGTCGCCGGGCTTCACCGCCGAGGCGGCCTTCATCAGCATCAGGTGGTAGCCGCCAGGTGCCAATGACGCCTTGCCATGGGCAGGGACGACAAGACGGTCCACCGCGTTCATGCGGCCCATGCCGCCTTCCGTGCTGCTCTGGTGCAGCATGACGCTGGCGTAGTTCGTACTCTCGGCGCCGCGCAGGCTGGCCGGCTGGTCGCCCGTATTCTCCAGCGTCACGTAAGCACCCGCGGGCAGGTCGCCGGGAAGGACGCGAAGCCACGCCTGACTCGCGCGGATGTGTTCCGCTTCGGTGGCATGCACGCCGCCGGCCAGCAGGATGCCGGCGAGCAGCAAGGGCAGGGAGCGCGTGACAGGCAAGCGAAAGCTCATGAGGACGCTCCCATGCTCAGCAGCAGGTGCAGGTCATGCACCAGGTCGTCTTGCGGGTTGCCCGGGGTTGCCAGCAGTCGTGCCTTGCCGTCGCGGTCGAACACGTAGATGGCCGAGCTATGGCTGACTTCGTACTGCCCGTCGCCCTTGTCGGGTTCACGGGTGAAGGCCGAGCGGTAGCGCTTGCTCAGGGCCTCGATCTCGCGTGGTGCGCCGGACAGGCCGACGGCGCGGGGGTCGAAGGCATTCACGTAAGCGTGCATCACGTCGGGCGTATCTCGCGCGGGGTCGACGCTGACGAACAGGATGCGCGCGCCGTCGGCCAGCGGACCGAGGCGCTGCATCACGACATGCAACTGGGCCAGGGTCAGCGGGCAGACGTCCGGACAATGCGTGTAGCCGAAATACAGCACGACGACCTTGCCGCGATAGTCCTGGCCGGTGACGGGCTTGCCGTGGTCGTCGACCAGCTTGAAGTCCAGGTCCGGCATGTGACCCGTGACATTGGTGAGCCGCCACGGCACCGACTCATCACGGTTGCAGCCGACCAGCAGCAGGCTTCCAAGGATCAGTGCCAGCAGCCACACGAGGCGGCTGGCGCGGCGTAGCTTCGTGCGAGAATCGATGCGAATCATTCCGTCAGCATACGATACCGGCCGCCCTGGCGGCGCCCGCCACGCCGAGGAACTGCAGACCATGCGACAAACTGTCTCCGTCACTGGCGTGCTGATTGGCCTGGCCGGCGCCACGGCCGTCTTGCTGGGCGCCTTCGGGGCCCATGCCTTGCGCGACGTGCTCGACGCGCGCGGCAGCGAGTTGTGGCATACCGCCGTGAGTTATCACTTCTGGCATGCGCTCGCGCTGGCCTTGAGCGTGGCCGTCGCTCAGGGGCGCGCGCGGCGCGTGGCGACCGTCGCGTTCTCGCTTGGCATCGTCGTTTTCTGCGGCAGCCTGTATGCGCTCGCGCTGGGCGCGCCACGCTGGGTCGGCGCCATCACGCCCCTCGGCGGCGTCGCCTTTATCGTCGGTTGGATGGCACTGGGCATGGCGCTGGGTTCTGCAGCCCGGCGCGACGCACGCTGAGCCTCGTCATGCACGATCCACACGCGCCGCATAACAGCCGGGGCGGGCCATATGGATGTGCAGATAGGCGACGTGGTCATCGTCGAAGAGGCGCTCGATCAGCGGCTCCAGTGCGGTTCCCTGCGCCACATCGGCATCGCGCAGCATGCCGCGTCCATCGAAGCCGCGTACCGATAGTAAGCGTCGGCGCAACTGATCGGGCACCCGGTCGACTTCGTCGTACTGCTGCTCGCCTTCGCGGATATAGATCGCATAGCGGGAGCGGAACGGCGAATCCGCCGGCTGGTGCTCGTAGTTGAGCAGGATCAGCGGCTGCCCGGGCTCGGCATCGGTGAGGCTGATGCGGCAGGGATAACCGTGCGCGTGATCGGCGACCACGCGCACGGCCAGCCGAGCAGCCAACGCCTCGTCGGATAGCGAGAACAAGTCGGTGAAAGGTTCGGCAGGCAGGCCGGTGATGCGGAAGCTCATGGCAATGCTCCAACGGATGGAGCGTCGAGCTTGCCGCGCGGACGATCCAGTCGCTATCCGGTTCTTGCGCGGCCACGCAAAGGGTGAGGGTCGTGTCCACATCAAGGCAGCCGCGGAACTGATCACCCAGACTTCACTAGCGTAAGCGATACCTTTCGGTTTTCCGCGGCCATGCCTTGCCGTCTGGCCGGGAGCGAGATGGTTACGATGCCGTGCCGCCTCGAAGACGTGTTTGCCAACTTGCCGGGTGACGGCTCCGGCGCGTGTTTGCAGTGGAGATAGCCCCATGCCTGTCATGATGAAAGCTGCAGTGTTCGTAGAACCCGGCCGCATCGAACTTGCCGACAAGCCCCTGCCCGATGTTGGTCCCAACGACGCGCTGATGCGGATTACCACCACCACCATCTGCGGCACGGATATCCACATTCTCAAGGGTGAATATCCGGTCGCCAAGGGCCTCACCGTGGGTCATGAACCGGTGGGCATCATCGAAAAGCTGGGCAGCGCCGTGGCGGGTTATCGGGAAGGCCAGCGTGTGATCGCTGGCGCGATCTGTCCCAACTTCAACTCCTATGCCGCCATGGACGGCAACCCTTCACAGGACGGCAGTTACCTCATCCCCAAGGGCTTGTGCGGACCCCATGGTTACAAGGCGACGGCGGGTTGGCGTTTCGGCAATCTCATCGATGGCACCCAGGCCGAGTACGTGCTGGTGCCCGATGCGCAGGCCAACCTGGCCCCGATTCCCGACGGCCTGACCGACGAGCAGGTGCTGATGTGTCCGGACATCATGTCGACCGGTTTCAAGGGCGCCGAAAACGCCAATATCAAGATCGGCGATACCGTGGCCGTGTTCGCGCAAGGGCCGATCGGCTTGTGCGCCACGGCAGGCGCGCGCCTGCTGGGCGCCACCACCATCATCGTGGTCGATGGCAACGACCAGCGCCTGGCCGTCGCACGAAGGATGGGGGCCGATGTCACGCTCAATTTCAAGCAGTGCGACGTGGTCGATGAAATCATGAAGCTGACCGGCGGTCGTGGCGTCGATGCCTCAATCGAGGCGCTGGGCACGCAGGCAACCTTCGAATCCAGCCTGCGCGTGCTGAAGCCGGGCGGCACGCTGTCCAGTCTGGGTGTGTACTCATCTGACCTGAGCATTCCGTTGTCGGCCTTTGCTGCGGGTCTGGGCGATCACAAGATCTATACCGCGCTATGCCCGGGCGGGAAGGAGCGCATGCGTCGCCTGATGAACGTGCTGGCGTCTGGCCGCCTTGACCTGGGGACACTGGTCACCCACCACTACAAGCTCGATGACATCGTTGCCGCCTACGAGTTGTTCGCTAACCAGCGCGACGGCGTGCTCAAGGTGGCGATCAAGCCGAACTGAGGGATTGCGCCTGGGCCAGCTTAGCCTGGCGCGTCCAGCTCAGTCGACGCGGAAGATCTCCAGGGATTCGCATTCCGGGCAACGGTAACTCTGCAATTCCGTGTTCTCGCGCTCTGCATGCTTCGCCGCATCAGGCGGCAGATCGGCATGCGGATGCATTTCCACTTCCTGGCCCGCCTTGATGCAGGCTTCGCACAGGACCGGACCCTCGGGCAATGGGCGGAAGTCGTTTGCCATGAGCGTTCTCCAGGAATCGAATGGTCTTTGAGACGGGCGCGAGTCATGCAAGGGCACGTCAGCCAGACGAAGCTAAACCCTGTTTTGTGCAGGTAACGTGGAAGTGGAATTAATGCTCGGCGCTCGGTGAATCTCGACGCTGGGCGCGCGCCCAGGCCCGTCAGCTGAGGAGCAGTGGCGATATTCCGTGTATCACGATGTCGGCGCTGACATGGGCAAGCATGGCGTGCTCGAGGCCCAGTCTCCAGTAGAGGCCGCCGCAGAGGATGCCGACCAGTGCATTGAGCAGGATGATGCGCGCAATGGCCAGCGGGGATGGGGTCATGCCCATGGCGAATCCGGCGGGAAGATGGCCCGCGCCGAACAACAGTGCGGCCAGCATGATCGCCGTGACGAACATCCATGGACGTGCCGCTCCGCCCTTGATCCGTGCCAGCAGCCATACCAGGGCACTGACCAGGAAGAGCCGGCAAAGGGTCTCCTCCACGATGCCGCCATAGAAGATTGCGAGCATGCCGCGCCACGCCTGGCTGGCGCCATCGATGGCGGATGATGGGGCGCGGCCGCCCATGGCCTCGATGCCGATCACCAGGCATCCCACCAGGGCACCGAGCGCCAGGGCCAGCAGCCAGCGCGATCGCGCCGCCGGTGCTGGCGTTCCGTAGACCCAGGCACGTAGCCACGGTGCACCGAGCGCGTGACGTGCGCCAAGGTGCAAGCCAGCCCAGGCCAGCAGCCAGCTAAGCACGCCCGTCTCTACCACGGGACCCAGCATGATGACCCATGCCGGCAGCTGGGATGACGTTGGTGGAGGCGGCAGGTTGGCAACGAGATACGGCAACAGTGCGAGCGTGGCCAAGGCCGACGCGCCACCGAGCAAGAGCGCGAGCTTCCATTGCGGCTCGCGTGGAGAGGCATAGGGCAGGCTGGACATGGAACACTCCTGATGAGATGTCACATGCGACGACTGCAGCGCGCGAACGGCGCTAAGCGTCTTCGTCGTCGACCACGGGTTCGGCGCTGTCGTGTTTCAAGCGGCCGTTCTTTCTCAGCGCCTCGCGCAAGACGAACTCGATCTGTGCGTTGACGCTGCGCAAGTCGTCATCGGCCCAGCGCTGCATGGCTTCCAGCACAGCAGCACTGATACGCAGCGGATAGGCTTTTTTCTCAGCCGCCATAGAGCGTGCCGGCATTCACCACCGGCTGGGTGGAGCGATCGCCGCACAGCACCACCAGCAGGTTGCTGACCATGGCGGCTTTGCGTTCCTCGTCCAGCTCCACCACGCCTTGCTGACGCAGGCGTTCAAGCGCCATGGCCACCATGCCGACCGCGCCTTCGACGATGCGCTCGCGGGCGGCGACAATCGCATTGGCCTGCTGGCGCTGCAGCATGGCCTGGGCGATTTCCTGGGCGTAGGCGAGATGGCTGATGCGCGCCTCGATGACTTGCACGCCGGCCTTTTCAAGACGTGCCTGGATCTCGTCGCGCAGATGGTTGTTGATCACTTCGCCGTGGCTGCGCAGGGCGGGCTTGCCGTTGTCGTGCGAGTCGTAGGGATAGTGCTGCGCCATCTGTCGCAGTGCGGACTCGCTCTGGATATTCACGAAGTTCTCGTAGTCATCCACGCAGAACACGGCTTCGGCGGTATCGACGACCTGCCAGACCACGATGGAGGCGATCTCGATCGGGTTGCCGTCGCTGTCATTGACCTTGAGCTTGCTGCTCTCGAAGTTGCGCACGCGCAGCGAGACGCGGCGGCGACTGTAGAACGGATTGGTCCAGCGCAGTCCTTCCTCGCGCACGGTACCGGCGTACTTGCCGAACAATTGCTGTACCTGGCCCTCGTTCGGGGCTACCTGGAAAAAGCCTTTCAGCATGAAGAGCGTGACCACGAACAGGCCGAGGCCCAGCATGCCGATCCATCCCGAGCCGCTTTGCATCATGTTCGTCCAGAGCGCGACGCTCACCAGCGCCAGCACGAGACACAGCGCGATGGTGGGGATGCCCGCGATCGAAAACCCTTGACGTTCGTTCATGGTGATTCCTCCCTAGATGGGAGAAGTAGATATCAAAGTGATATCATTTTGCAAGTGCTGGTCGCAGTGGCACTCAAGGCCCGCGGGTACCCGTTCTGGCGTGGCGATGCCGCGGGCCTGGCATCGGCTGCAGCGGCGAGATCTCTTCGATCTGCAGGCGCGCGAACAGGTTGGTGACGTTGAAGAAGTGCCAGGGGTCGCCGTCGCCGGTATCCATCGCGATATGGCTGCTGTCGAAATGGCGCAGGGCGGCGTCGAAGCTGCGCCAGTGACCATCGATCCAGGCCTGTACCCAGGCATGTGGCACGAAAACCTGCGACCTGCCGCCGTAGCGATCGCTGTAGACCATGCCGGTAACGACCCGCGCGGGAATCCCTGCGGCCCGCGCCATGGCGGCCAGCAGCACCGCGTATTCGGTGCAGTCGCCGTAAGGATGGCTCAGCACTTCCAGTGCCGAGGCGTAGCCCACGTCCAGCCCATGCGGCGTGATGTAACCACTGACGAAGCGGCGCAGGCGTTCCATCTTCTGCAGGTCGTCGGCTGCGCCTTCCACCACCTGGGCGGCGAGCTGGCGCAGGGTCGGCGCGTCCGATTGAAGCCAGGCATTGGGACGTGAATCCTCTGGCTGGGGAGGTCTCGCACGGCTGGCCTCGGCACCACCGATCTCGACCAGCCACTGGCCATGACCAAGGTTCGACACCTGCTGCTCATCGGTGACGATGACAGGCGACGCATAACTCTCCGGTTGCTTGATGCGATAACGCAATGGCGCGCCGCGCAGCGACGCCGTGAGGGGCCGAGGCGAGGCCACCATGGCCACGCGGAGCATGTCCACATGCTGCTCGGGCGCCAGCGCGCAGGCACGGTCGCAGGCCAGCATTTCCATTTCGCGGCCAAGCACGTTGAGCACGCCCTTGCGGGTCCGCCCGCGTTGGTCCAGCCACAGGTCCACGATTTGCGTGCCGCGCGGCGAGTGGATGATCTGGCGCTGGTGTTCGAGCGTGGTGATGCCACCGGGCAGGGTGACCTGTTCGGCACCGACTACCTGCATCGTCGCAAGCTCCACCTGCAGGCTGGCTGGATCGAACATGCGCATCTCGTACAGCTGTCCCTGACGCATGCCGGTCCGCGCAAACACCAGGCGCTGCCCCTCGCTCAGCAGGGCGCCCGCGGGCCAATCCATGCCCTGCTGGCGCGATACGCCGCCGACCGTCGTGGTGACGATAAACCGGCCATCGGGCTGGCGCTCGCCGCTGGTGGTGCTGTCCGTGGCCGACAAGGTGGTGCGCGCCGCAAAGGCCAGGGGCTGGCCGCTGCTGTTCTCGACGCTGCGCGTCATGTTGCTCATGGGCAAGTCCTTGCCATTGCGCTGCAAGTCGATCGACAAGGTTTGCGTGGTGGTGACAATGTCGCCGTCGCGCTGGTACTCGACATGGACGTAGCCGATCTTGCGGCCGTCCAGCAGCACGGTCATCCATGTGCTGTCGTCGGCTGCGGGTGTACTGGCGAGGGCCCGGATCCAGCAGGCAAGGCACAACGTCAGCACCAGCAGGAACGGGGCGATCCTGTTGCGCATGGTCATTCCGCGGGGACGGAGACTGCAGACAGTCAACCCCCGATCCCCGCGCCCGTCAATGCGCGCTAGGTGAAGTGCGCAGCGAGTGGAAGCGCGGCACGGTGGTGCCGCTTACAATGGTGCTTTGCCCCCTCCGGAGATTTCGATGAAGCCGTTTGGCACGCCTTATTCCGACCATGCCTTTCGCGTGCTGCTGCTCGGCTCCGGCGAGCTTGGCAAGGAAGTTGCCATCGAACTCCAGCGCTATGCGGTGGAAGTGATTGCGGTGGATCGCTACGCCAACGCACCGGCCATGCAGGTGGCGCATCGCAGCCATGTGATCGATATGCTCGATGGCGCCGCCTTGCGCGCACTGATCGAACAGGAGAAGCCCGATCTGGTGGTGCCGGAGATCGAGGCGATCCATACGCCCACCCTGATCGAGCTGGAGCAGGCAGGCCTGCACGTCATCCCGACCGCCCGCGCCGCCTGGCTCACCATGGACCGGGAAGGCATTCGCCGGTTGGCCGCCGAGGAATTGCAGCTGCCCACGTCGCGCTACCGCTTCTGCGAAACCGAGGCCGAGTACCGCGATGCGGTCGCCGCCATAGGCCTACCGTTCGTGATCAAGCCGGTGATGAGTTCATCGGGCAAGGGCCAGAGCGTGGTGCGGCAGCCGGCCGACTTGCAGCCTGCGTGGGATTACGCCCAATCGGGCGGGCGTGCCGGCAAGGGCAGGGTGATCGTCGAGGGCTTCGTGGATTTCGATTACGAGATCACCATGCTGACCGTCCGTCACCGTGACGGGGTGAGCTTTTGCGCGCCGATCGGCCATCGCCAGGAGGACGGCGACTACCGCGAGTCGTGGCAGCCGCAGCCGATGAGCGAGGCCGCGCTGGTCGAGGCACAGCGCCAGGCCGCCGCCATCACCGCGGCGCTGGGAGGCTGGGGTGTGTTTGGCGTCGAGTTCTTCGTGAAGGGCGATCACGTGATCTTCTCCGAAGTCAGCCCGCGTCCACATGACACTGGTCTGGTGACCTTGATCTCGCAGGACCTGTCCGAGTTTGCGCTGCACGCGCGCGCCATCCTTGGCCTGCCGATACCGACGATCCGCCAGCTCGGCCCCTCGGCCTCGTGCGCGGTACTGGTGGAGGGCGACGGCGAAGCCCCGCGTTACTTCAACGTGGCCGACGCCCTGGTTGAACCCGACACCCAGCTTCGCATCTTCGGCAAACCCGCCGTGAAAGGTCGTCGACGCATGGCTGTCACGCTGGCGCGCGATGAAAGCATCGAGGCGGCCAAGGACAAGTCGATACGCGCGGCCAAGGCCTTGCGCGTGGAGCTCTGACGAACCACGCTCGCCTCATGCGGTCAGCCTGATCGGTGGCCCGGTCCAACTGCACTTCGGGCGTAGTGACCCTGCGCCTCATCCACTGGAGCAAACGATGCAACCGACAGGATTCGCGCACTGGCTGGTGGTGATGATTGAAACCTTCGCCGCCCTGTTCATGCTGTTGCTGGTATTGCTGGTCGCCGTGGTGATGGTGGTGTGGATTGTTGATCGCAACCAGACCTCCAACTCGGTGCTGCGCAATTTTCCGGTCATCGGCCACTTCCGTTACTGGTTCCTCCACCTGGGCGAATTCTTCCGGCAATACCTGTATTCCAGCGATCGCGAAGAGCTGCCGTTCAACCGCGCCCAGCGCCTGTGGGTCTACCGCGCCGCCAAGAACGTGGACAACACCAATGCGTTTGGTTCCACCCGCGACCTGCGCGGCGAGGGCGTGCCGTTCTTCGTCAACGCACCGTTTCCCGCGTTGGGCCAGAAGCACGTGGAGCCACGGCCGGTCACGCTGGGGCCGTACGCACGCGAGCCTTACCAGCACGCGGCGTTCTTCAATATTTCCGCGATGAGCTTTGGCGCGTTGTCCGCGCCGGCCGTGCGCGCGCTGTCGTTCGGTGCGGCGAAGGCCGGCATCTGGATGGACACGGGCGAGGGTGGCCTGGCGCCGTATCACCTCGAAGGCGGCTGCGACATCATCTTCGAGATCGGCACCGCCAAGTACGGCGTGCGCACGCCTGACGGCAAGCTCGACGACGACAAGCTGCTGGCGATCTGCGCGCACAAGCAGGTGAAGATGGTGAGCATCAAGCTCGGCCAGGGCGCCAAGCCCGGCATGGGCGGGCTGCTGCCGGCGGCCAAGGTGACGCCGGAAATTGCCGCCATCCGCGGTATTCCGGTGGGCCAGGATTCGCAAAGCCCGAACCGCCACCTGGATATCGGCAATGTGCAGGAGTTGATGGATGCGATCCGGCATATACGCGATCTCACCGGCAAGCCGGTCGGCTTCAAGGCCGTGTTTGGTGGCATGGAGTGGATTGCCGAGCTGTGCGACGAAGTGAGCAAGCGCGGCATCGAAAGCGCGCCCGATTTCATCATCGTCGACGGTTCGGAAGGCGGCACCGGCGCCGCGCCGCAGACCTTGATGGAAGGCGTGGGCCTGCCGTTGCACGAGGCGCTGCCGGCATTGGTCGACATGCTGATCGTCAAGGGCCTGCGCGAGCGCATCAAGGTGATCTGCTCGGGCAAGTGCATTGCGGCTTACGACGTGGCTTGGGCGCTTTCGATGGGCGCGGACTTCGTCAATTCCGCGCGTGGATTCATGCTGGCCCTGGGTTGCATCCAGTCGCTGCAATGCAATCGCAATACCTGTCCCACCGGGATCACCACGCAGAATCCCAAGCTGCAGCGTGGCCTGGTGGTGACCGACAAGAGCGAGCGTGTGTTCCACTACGCCAAAAACGTGATGCACGAGGTTGGCATCATTGCGCACAGTTGCGGTGTCGATGAGCCGCGCCAGCTCGACCGCACGCATTGTCGCGTCGTCGGCGATGACGGCCTGTCCGTACCGCTGGTGAAACTGCACCCCTATCCGGTGATTTCCGCTGCCACCGCGCATCAGGAGAGCTAAGGCGAAGATCAAGCGACGCTGGCCTGGCGAGGTGGCTGGTGCACGACCTGGCCCAGCCGGCAGCCCGGCACTCAATCGTCCTGCATCTCCACCCAGCCCTCGCTGGTGCGGATCTGCATCGGGCGGAAGCGCCGCTTGTAATCCATCTTGGGATGACCCGCGATCCAGAAGCCCAGGTAGATCCAGGGCAGGCCGCGGCGCTGGGCCAGCGCGACCTGTTGCAGGATGGCGTAGGTGCCGAGGCTGCGCGCGGTTTCGTCCGGGTCGAAGAAGGTGTAGACGGCTGACAGTCCCTGCAGGCAGACATCCGTCACGGCCACGCCGAGCAGGCGGCTGCCGAGGCGGAATTCCAGGAACATGGTCGGACTCCATGGCGCCGTCAGGAATCGCCGGAAGTCACTGGCATCGGCCTCATCCATGCCACCGCCGGGGTGTCGGCTACGCAGGTAGCGCTCGTACAGCGTATGTCGCTCGGCGTTATAGCCAGCCATCGACTCGACCACCTGGATATCCGCATTGCGCTTGAGGCAGCGCCGCTGGGAACGGTCGGGGCTGAAGTGCAAGGCATCGATCCGGCACGGCGTGCAGGCGCGGCAGCTGGTGCAGTACGGGTAGTACAAATGGCCGCCGGCGCGGCGAAAGCCACGTTCCAGCGCCGGGCCATAGAGCTGGTCGAGTTGCGGCGCCGCCGGGTCGATCACCAGGTTCTGTGCCGTGCGCTCGCCAAAATAGCCGCAGGTGTGCGGCAGGGTTTGGAATAAGCGGACACGGTCAGAGCGCATGGGACGATTCTATGTCCGCTTTGGTGGAGTTTGTGAGTAGGAAAAGTCCTATATCACGAGCGGGATGGACGGCCCGTTATCTCCCAGCCGGGGCTCGTGCCTGGGCCAAGTCGCAAGGCCTTGCGGGCTGGAGCGCGAAGGTAGCCCTGCTCGCCAAACCGGATCGACCGGTGAGCCGGGTGATGTTGCGCCTAGATGACACCCATGTAGCGCAGCATCAGCACCACGAACGCGCCAGCGACCGCGAGCATGACAATACGGCGAATGCGCGTGGCAACGCTCTTCTGACGGGCCTCGGGTGTCGGGTTGCGCGCCAGGGCAAGCTCCTCGCCGTGCCGTATGACGGGCTCGATGCCGAGCTCCTTCAAGACCGTGCGGGCTTCGGTGTAGTCATCGGCCTTGTTCACCCAGACCTGGGGCCAGCTGTCGCGGTCTTCGTTTCGCTGCGAGTAGCTGAAGCGCTGGTAGCTGGGCTTCTTCCAGTTGGAGC
This sequence comes from Dyella halodurans, assembly GCF_026283925.1. GTDB lineage: Bacteria > Pseudomonadota > Gammaproteobacteria > Xanthomonadales > Rhodanobacteraceae > Dyella > Dyella halodurans. The sequence goes on along the minus strand of NZ_JAPDPF010000009.1, from coordinate 113,284 downwards.
GGTTGGTGATCGTGCATTCGATGCCCTTTTCAGCAAGCAGCGCGGCGACACGGTCGATGTTTTCCTGCCGGGGCGAGGTATAGAGCTGGCGCATGGGTTAAACCTGTCTTCGTCGCCGTAGCCGGCCGGGGGAGGGTGTCGTGGGCAGGCCGCAGCATGGCGGGCAAGCCGGCCAGTGTCGGCCAGGCTGCCCGGAGCGTGCCCCGATTTTACGGCAAAGCGTCCGCTTAGCCGCGCAGGCGGATCAGGCCTTCCTGCGCGCTGGAGGCCACCAGTCGGCCATCGCGGCTGAAAATCTGGCCACGGGCCAGGCCGCGTGCCCCCTGGGCCGTCGGGCTGTCGAAGGAATACAGCAGCCATTCGTCGACGCGGAACGGGCGATGGAACCACAGCGCGTGGTCCAGGCTGGCCATCTGCACATTGTGGGTGTAGTAGGAAATGCCGTGCGGCAGCGTGGCCGTGCCGATCAGGTTGAAGTCCGATGCGTAGGCCAGCAGGGCCCGGTGCAACGAGGGGGCGTCGCCGACCGGAGCGGTGAGGCGGAACCAGATGTGCTGGATGGGCGGACGTTTGGTGGGGTGCAGCTTGTCTTGCGGCCACACATGACGGAACTCGAATGGCGCATCCACGCCCAGCCAGCGCTGCAGCTTTTCCGGAAACCTGGCCAGCTCTTCCGCGGTCAGAGGATGCATCGGTTCGACGTCCTCGGGCATCGGCACCTCAGGCATCGAAGACTGGTGCTCGAAGCCGGCTTCCGGCACCTGGAACGAGACCGAACCGGTCAGGATCGGCTGGCCGTGCTGGATCGCCACGACCCGTCGCGAGGAAAACGTGCCGCCATCGCGGGCGCGTTCCACGCTGTAGACGATGGGTGCATCGATGTCGCCCGCGCGCAGGAAATACGCATGCAGCGAATGGGCCTCGCGCAGTGGCTCGACCGTACGCTGGGCGGCCGACAAGGCCTGGCCGAGCACCTGTCCGCCGAAGACGAAATGCGTGCCGATGTCCCGGCTCTGACCGCGAAACAGGTTGTCCTCCAGTCGCTCGAGTTCGAGTAGGTCGACCAGTTCTCGGACATGGGTTTCCGTCATGGGTGGCGCTCGGCGGGTGAATGGCCGGCAATTATAGCGGCCTTACCCGGGCCGTTCGCCCAGGCAAGGCCGCTTGACCCACCCGAGGGGGCGCAGAATGCTGGCTGTCGTCCTGGATGCGGGGCCTCAACGGACATGGGCGGTTTTTCAGGCGAGGAACGGGGGCAGATGCTCGCCTTGAAGGGCGTGGGCGCCACGGTGGTGGCTCGCCTCGAGCAGATCGGCTTCGCCGAACTATCCCAGCTGGCCGGGCAGGACCCGGCGGATCTCACCTATCAGATCAGTCGCGCCGTCGGTGCAACCTGCTGGCACAACAGCCCCCAGGCCCGTGCGGCGATCCAGGCCATCGTCGAGCTGGCGCGGAGTCAGGCTGGCATGGCGCGGGGGTGAGCGTGCTTCAGGGCTGGCGGTCGTCAGCAGGGCCGATCCGCCGCAGGCCACTCCCCGCAAGCACCTGATCCCAGGGGAACATCGGGCCCGGATCGAGTTTGCGCGGCACGTCCTTGCTCGAATCGTCACTGGCCGGCATCCGGGCGGTGTCCAGATCCTCATGGCCCGCAATCAGGTGCAGGTTCGGAAAGTCCTGGCGCAGCTGGGCCAGCAGGGCGCGCAGGGCGGCGATCTGCGCGGCCGTATACGGTTCGGTCATGGTCTGGTGGTGGGAGTTCCACCAGTCGGGGTAGCGCCCCAGATTCACCAGCTCGATGCCGATGGAGTCGGGGTTGTGCCCACGCACATGGTTGGCCACCCGGGTGCCCGGTACATAGCGGTAGATCGAACCGTCGCGGTCGATGTAGTAGTGCCCGCTGGCGCCCGTCCCGCTCTCGTACTGCACCCTTTCCCCGTATTCACGGGCCGTGGCCAGGTCCGGCAGCTCGGTGCAGTGGATCACCACCATCTGGACGGCGCTGGCTGGGCGCTCCGGCAGCAGGGAAACATAGGGTAGGGGCTGGTCGTGAATGGTGAGCGGCATGCGGGCAGTCTCGCATGCCCAGGGTTACTCAGAGCATCCCTGAACGCCCCGCGGAACGGCGCCTGTTACGATGCGCGGCCTGATAGACGTCGTTTTGGAGACCGCAGATGCGCGGCCAGATCATTCTTTCGCATGGTTCAGACTCCGGTCCGGACGCCACCAAGGTCAGCGCGTTGGCCGCTTTCGCCGAAGCACTGGGTTGGCAAACCCATCGACCGGACTACCGCGACGAGGACACCCTGGGCTACGCCGGCTCGATCCCGCCGCGTATCGCCCGGCTGCTTGGCGCGATCGACGCGCTGGACGTGCCGCCGATCCTGGTGGGTTCGAGCATGGGCGCCTTCGTATCGGGCCTGGCCTCGCTGGAACGCCCGGTGGCCGGCCTGTTCCTGATGGCGGCGCCCAGCGATGTCATTCCGGGCTATCCGCGTGCTTTCGCGGTGCGCGCAGGCGTGCCCACCCAGCTGATTCATGGCTGGCAGGACGACGTATGCGTGCCCGAAGACGCGCTGGCTTTCGCCCAGCGCCATCGCTTGCCCTTGATGATGGTCGATGACGACCATCGCTTGAGCGTCAGCCTGGAGCGCATCATCGAAGAGTTCCGCCTGTTTCTCGATCACGTGGCCGCTGAGGCATGAGCGCCTTCTTTGCCACCTGCCCGAAAGGCCTCGAGTACCTGCTGCGCGACGAACTGGTCGCACTGGGCGCCGCCGACGTGCGCGAGGCGCTGGCCGGCGTGCATTTTTCCGGCAGCCTGGAAACTGCTTATCGCGCCTGCCTGTGGTCGCGCCTGGCCAGTCGCATCCTGATGCCGCTAGCTGAGTTTGATGCGGCTACCGACGACGATCTGTACCGGGGCGTGCAGTCCATCGACTGGTCGACCCATCTCGCCTCACACGCCACCCTGGCGGTGGATGCGGTCACCTCGCAAAGCAAGCTCACCCATAGCCAGTTCATCGCGCAGCGGGTCAAGGACGCCATCGTCGACCAGTTCCGTCAGCGCGATGGCTCGCGTCCGGGCGTGGATACCGACGAACCCGATGTCCGCATCAACCTGCGCCTGCGCCGCGATCGCGCCACCGTGTCGCTCGACCTCGCTGGCACACCATTGCATCGCCGCGGCTGGCGCGAAGTGCAGGGTGAGGCGCCGCTGAAGGAAAACCTCGCCGCCGCCATGTTGCTGCGTGCGCGCTGGCCGGAGATCTACGCCGAAGGCGGCGCCTTGCTCGACCCGATGTGCGGCTCGGGCACCTTGCTGATCGAGGGTGCGTGGATGGCGGCCGACGTGGCGCCAGGCCTGCATCGCGAATACTACGGCTTCCTCGGCTGGGCGCAGCACGACATCGCGCTGTGGCGCAGCGTGCTGGACGAAGCGCGCCAGCGCGCCGAGGCGGGCCTGAGCGGCTTGCGCAGTTGCTTCTTCGGCAGCGACGCCGATCCGCGCATGGTGCAGACGGCCAAGCGCAACGCCCAGGAAGCCGGCGTGGCTGGCTTCCTGACGCTGGACAAGCACGATGTCACCCATGTGGCGCCGCCGCCGGGTTTCAGCCGTGGCCTGGTCATCACCAATCCGCCGTATGGCGAGCGCCTGGGCGAGCGCAACGAGATGCCGCAGCTTTATCGCGCTATCGGCGAAGCCTTGCGCGCGCGTTTTGCCGGCTGGCGTGCCGCCGTGCTGGCGGGCGATGCCGAGCTCGGTCATGCGATTCCGTTGCGCGCCGAGAAGAAATACGCGCTCTATAACGGCGCCCTCGAAACCGTGTTGCTGGTGTTCGAGCTGCATGCTCGCGAAGAAGTGCAACGCGAGGCGAAGCCGCTGTCGGAAGGCGCGCAGATGCTGCGCAACCGCCTGGAAAAGAACTTGCGCCATCTGCGCAAGCGGCTGGAGCGCGAAAACATCCACTGCTGGCGCGCCTACGACCAGGACATGCCGGAGTACGCCGCCGCTATCGACGTCTACAGCAACACCGGTGGCCCGCTCTATCTGCACATCCAGGAATATCGCGCGCCGGCCGATATTCCGCCGGAGACCGCGCGCCACCGCCTGCGTGAAATCGTGCGGGTGGCTGGGGAAGTGCTTGGCGTGCCGCGCGAGCGCATCGGCCTGAAGACCCGCGAACGCGGCAAGGGCGGCTCCAAATACGGCCAGCTCGACCAGCGTGGCGAGTTCATCGAGGTGGCCGAGGGCGGGCTGCGCTTCCTGGTCAACCTGACCGACTATCTCGACACCGGCCTGTTCATCGACCACCGGCTGGTGCGGGCCAAGGTGGGCGAGCTGGCTGAGGGCCGGCGCGTGCTCAATCTGTTCGCCTACACCGCGACGGCCAGCGTCTATGCGGCGGCCGGCGGTGCGCGCGATACCACCAGCGTCGACTTGTCCGCCACCTATCTGGACTGGGCCTCGCGCAACCTGTCGCTGAACGGCTTCACGGGTGCAAGGCACCGCCTGATGCAGGCCGATGCCCTGGCCTTCCTCGAGCAGGACAAGGATCGTTATGGGCTGATCTACGTCGATCCGCCGACGTTCTCCAACTCCAAGCGGGCCGAGGACTTCGACGTGCAGCGCGATCACGTGAAGCTGCTGCTGGCCTGCGCGGAACGTCTCACGGCCGATGGCGCGATGGTGTTTTCCAACAATTTCCGCAAGTTCAAGCTCGATCATGAAGCCCTGAATGAGCGGTTCATGATCGAGGACTGGAGCGCGCCCAGCATCCCGTTCGACTTCACCCGCCGGGCCGATATTCATGGCTGCTGGCTGCTCCGCCTGCACCCGCAGGAATCGCCCTGGAACAGCAGTGTGAACCACGTCCGCAAACAGGGTAAACGTTGAGGTAACCGGACGATTTCACTCAGTGCTGATTCAGCGCAAAAGTCAGAACATTGATGCCGGCAAAGAACGATGTAAGGCTACGACGCATAGGCCCTTATCTCGGAATCGAGCCACCTCTGGGAGACAACAGGTCATGAACAAGTCAAAGCTTTCCTCCGTCAAGCGTGTCGTCCTGGCGAGCGCCATGTTGCTCGGCTGTGTGGCCGTGGCGCCGGCCTTCGCTGGTCACGTTAATGTGAGCGTGGGCATCGGTCTGCCAGTCGTGGGCGTTGGTTATTACGGCGGTCCGGCTTACTATCCGGCGCCTGCGCCGGTGGTCTACGCGCCCGCCCCGGTTTATTACGCTCCGGCACCCGTGGTCTACGGCCCAGCCGTAGGCGTCGTGGTGGGCCCAGGGGGCTATTACCACGGTCACGGCTACTATCCGCGCGGTGGCGGCTACTACCACCACGGCGGCTACCGTGTTTACGGTCGCTGATCCAGGACCCTGAGCTTGACCCCGAAGCCCGGCATCTCGCCGGGCTTCGTCGTTTCAGTGGCGATGATTCCGGACTGTGACCGGGCTTCCATCCTGAATGCTTGTCAGTATTCCGCCATCGATGCATCACATGGTTTGAACGACTGCTACGGCATGGTGCGCAGAATGTTCGGGCATCACCACATCCATCACGACATCTCGGGAGCCGGTTGCGCCGGTATCCCGCCATGGGGGCGCCAATGACGGTGGTTCGGACGGCGGCGGACATCGAGGCGCCAGTGCAGCGATTTCGACGGATCCGCCATCGCAGTGCGGCGCTGTGCGCGCCGTTGAGCGCCGAGGACATGATGGTCCAGTCCATGCCCGATGCCAGTCCGGCCAAGTGGCACCTCGCGCATACCACCTGGTTCTTCGAAAAATTTGTGCTGGAACGGGATGCCGATTACCGCTCAGCGCATCCCGAGTGGCACTACCTGTTCAACTCGTACTACCAGAGCGTGGGCCCCATGCACGCGCGCCCGCAGCGCGGCCTGCTTTCGCGCCCCGGCGTCGCGCAAATCTACGATTTCCGCGAGCGCGTCGACGAGGCGGTGAGCGAACGGCTGCATCGCGGTGTGGATGCTGAGACGCTGGCGGTGATCGAACTTGGACTCGAGCACGAGCAGCAGCATCAGGAGCTTTTGCTCACCGATATCAAGCATGCGTTTGCATCGAATCCATTGCTGCCCGCCTATACCTCGCGACCCGCTCCCCGGGGCAGTGCGGAAATGGTGAGCCTGGATTTCATCGCGGGGCGCGAGGGTATCGTCGAGATTGGGCACCAGGGCGGGGATTTCGCGTTCGACAACGAAGGCCCACGTCATCGCGTCCTGCTGCAGCCCCATGCGTTGGCCAATCGATTGATCACGAATGCCGAGTATGCGGAGTTCGTGCACGACGGCGGCTATGCCGAGCCGTCGCTGTGGCTGTCCGACGGCTGGGACACCGTGCGGCGCGAGAACTGGCAGCGCCCATACTACTGGCGGGAGGATCTCGCCAGCGAGTTCACGCTGGCCGGCGAGCAGCCCATCGATCCGCACGCGCCAGTGTGCCATGTCAGCTACTTCGAGGCCGACGCGTTCGCGCGCTGGGCCGGTGCGCGCCTGCCCACGGAAGCGGAGTGGGAGCGTGCGGCTGCTTCGTTGCCGGTGCAGGGGAATTTTCTTGACGAGCGGGCCTTGCATCCGCTGCCCGTCTCCCAGTCGCCCGGCCTGCTGCAGATGTTCGGCGATGTGTGGGAGTGGACTGCCTCGCCGTATGTCAGCTATCCCGGTTTCCGGCCCTTGGCTGGCGCGCTGGGCGAATACAACGGCAAGTTCATGTGCGGGCAATGGGTGCTGCGGGGCGGTTCGTGTGCGACGCCGCGCGAGCATATCCGCGCCAGCTATCGAAATTTCTTTCCTCCCCATGCGCGCTGGCAGTTCATGGGGATACGCCTGGGGCAAGACCGATGAGTATGCAAGCCTGCGATTTTCGTGGCGACGAACGCCGTCCGCCGACTGATGAATTCATCGAGATCGTCCAGCGTGGACTGCGGGGAAAACCCAAGCAACTTCCGTCCTGGTTGTTCTACGACGAACGTGGCTCGCAGTTGTTCGAGGCAATTTGCGAGCAGCCGGAGTATTACCTCACGCGTTGCGAGATCGCCTTGATGTCCGCGCACGCCGCTGACATCGCCAACGTGCTGGGCGACGACGTGCGGCTGGTCGAGTACGGCAGCGGCAACGCGGTGAAGACACGCATGCTGCTGGAACACTTGCGTACGCCCGTGGCCTATGTGCCGGTGGAGATCTCAGCCGAACCCCTGCGGCGCTGCGTGGAAGGCTTGACGGAAAGCTTTCCGGCCGTGCCGGTGCAGCCGCTGAATGGTGATTTCACCCGCGCCTTGCGCCTGCCCATCCCGCCGCGCGCACCGCGTCGCACGGTGTTGTATTTCCCCGGCTCGACCATCGGCAATTTCGAAGCCCGCGAAGCGGCCGACCTGCTGCGCAAGATGCGCAGCGAAATGGGCGACGGTGGCGGCATCCTGATCGGGGCGGACCTGAAGAAGGACACGGCGACGATCGAGGCGGCCTACAACGATCGTGCCGGCGTCACGGCCGAGTTCACGCTGAACATGCTGGTGCGCCTGAATCGCGAAGTCGGCAGCGATTTCGATCTCCAGGCATTCCGTCATCGCGCGCACTACAACACCATGGCCGGGCGCATCGAAACCTTTATCGTCAGCACGCGCGAGCAGAAGGTGCGCGTGGGGCGGCAGCAGGTGACCTTCAAGCAGGACGAGGCCATGCAAGTCGAATACAGCTGCAAGTATTCGCCGGCCGACTTCGCCCATCTCGCCGCCAAGGCCGGTCTGGAAGTGGCGCAGAGCTGGAACGATCCTCTCGACATGTTCAGCGTGCACTACCTGGTCCGTGCCGGCAGCAGGACGCGAGAGGCGGCGCAGGCTTGACGTCGGGCTGCTCCGTATTCACCCGGGCGCTTGGCCGGCGTGGCAGGTCGATGCATCACCTCATGGACTGAAGATCAGCACCAGGAATACGGCGAACATCGACAGGTGCACCGCGCCTTCCAGCATCGTCGTCCGCCATCCCGAGAACGTCAGGCCGCTCAGCACCAGGGTGGATGCGAGCAGCACGATGCTGGCGGGCGGCAGCCCGAGCACCACCGGCTTGCCGGTGAACAGCCCGATGGCAAGTACCGCCGGCACGGTGAGGCCGACCGTGGAAGCTGCGCCGCCCAGGCATAGATTGATCGCGCGCGTGAGCTGGTCGCGACGAATCGCCTGCAGGGCCGAAATGCCTTCCGGCGTGAACACCAGCATGGCGATGATGACGCCACCCAGCGCGGGCGGCGCGCCGGTGGCGTCGATGCCGTAGTCGAGCACCTTGGCCAGGCTCTTGGACAGGATGATGATGGGCAGGATGTTGATCAGCAGCAGCACGATGTGCCGTGCCAGCTCGCCCTTGCTGGCCTTGCGCGGCGGCGGCGGCGGATCGCCCGGTTCGTTCAAGTCCGAGGTGTCTTTCGGCGCCACGAAATAGCCCTTGTGCCGACCGGTTTGCAACCAGAGGAACATGCCGTAGAGCGCGATGGTCAGGATCGAGAACGAGGTCGCCTGCAGCGGCGTCAACGAGCCGTCCGTGGTGGACGCGGTGAAGTTCGGCAGCACCAGCGCAATGGTGGCGAGCGGGATGATCACCGCGAGATAGGCCGAGGCGCCGTGCAGGTTGTATGACTGCTCGTGATGACGCATGCCGCCAATCAACAGGCCCAGGCCGACGACGCCATTGAGCACGATCATCAGCACCGCGAACATCGTGTCGCGCGCGAGCGTGGAGGTGTCGCCCGCGCCCAGCATCACGGCGGAAATCAGCACCACTTCGATGATCACGATGGACAGCGTCAGCACCAGGGTGCCGAACGGCTCGCCCAGCAGGCTGGCCAACTCCTCCGCCTCGTGCACGACGCCGAACGCCACCCATACGATGACGAAGAACAACCAGGCGAACAGGCTAAGGCCGATCGAGTGCTGGTTGAGTTCGGCCATCCAGTCCGAGCCGAATACCAGGAACAGGAGGACCGTGATCCAGGCAATACCGGGGCGTATGAGCATCTTGGCTCGGAACCCCGGTGCGGCGTCAGTCGGCGTTTGGGTGTCGTGCATCATCGGGCATCCTGCTTACGTGATATCGAACCACTGCCGCCCCAAGCGGACGGGGCGATGTCGGCTATCGATTGCGAGAACGTCCAGCGGTGGCCACCGATGTCCTCGACGGAATACTGGCGTTCGCCATAGGGAAAATCCGCGGGTGGGCCGTTGACGTGCGCGCCGCACTCGAGCGCGTGCGCGTAATGGCCATCAACGTCAGCTACACGGACCATGATCGCATGAGCCGGGTGCGGCAGGTCCAGTGTGCCAGCCATTGACGTCACGACCAGGGCGGCGCCGTCGAGCAGCAGTTGTGCCCGGTGATCGCCAATGCGCAGTCGCTCACGAAAGCCAAACGTTCGACACAGCCACGTGACGGCCGTGCGCACATCGGCATAGCCCAGTTCGGGAATGATGACGCCCGGCGGCATGGATCGATTGCGGGTCATGCGCCCATCCTCCTTCGGCGTGGTGTCCAATCACGTGCAGTAACTGCCCATGAGCGTGCACCGGTTACTGGTTGATCTCCAGCCCCTTGAGCAGCCGCTTCGCCAGTCGTGGCTGGCGTAGCTGGTCCAGCCACCAGGACAGCGCACGACCTTCGTGATCGCCGCGCCAGGCGACATAAAGCGTATTGGGCTCACGTGGATCGGCCATCTGCTTTTCCACCAGCTCGCCGCGTTTGAGCAGGCCGGCGACACGCTGGCGCGGCAGCCAGCCGACGCCCAGATTCTGCCGTTGCGCCGTGATCTTCGCGTGCATGCTGGGGACGGCGAGCGTGGCCTGGCCGCCGACCAGGCCATACGCACGGCCTTCTGAACTACGCGAGGAATCGGCCACGACCACGCCGCGATGCTGGGCGACGGTTTCGCGCTGCAAGGGCTCCTGCGCCTTGGCCAGCGGATGCCGCGGCGAGACGGCGAAGACCCAGTCCATCACGCCCAGCTCGAACCAGCGCAGCTTGGGAATCGCGGGCGGCTCGTTGGTGGCGCCGATGATGAGGTCGGCACGACCGTCGCGCAAAGCCTCCCAGGTGCCGCTCAGGACCTCGTGGGTCAGGCGCAGCGCCACGCCCGATTCCAGCGCGTCGAAGGCACGAATCACCGGAGTGAAAATTTCGAACTCGAGCAACTCATCGCTGACCAGCCACAGGCGATCTTCCCAGCCGCCGGCAATCTGCTTCACGCGACGGGTGAGCCGCGAGACATCGAGCATCAGGCGGGCGGCTTCCAGCGCCAGTACCTGGCCGGCCGGGGTGAGTTGCAGGCGATAGCGGCGGCGATCGAACAGCAGGGCGTCGAAGCGCGCCTCAAGTTGTCGCGCCGCATGCGAAACCGTGGACGGGGCCTTGCCTAGGCGAACCGCGGCGCGCGAGAGGCTGCCGCTCTCGCGTATGGCTTCGAGCAAGGCCAGTTCGTCCTCGGACAACATGTTCGACCCTTTCGAACGAGTTCCTGGGGCGATAGTACGGCAGCTGTGTCGCTGTGCCGAGGGCTTCCCAGTGCTCTTTGTCCGTCATCCCAGCTTTCGCTGGAATGACGGTAGGTGGGCTTGGGACCTTTAGTGGTCGAGTCGGTACTCGCCTCAACCATCACCCCGGCCGGCGCGCCCCCAACGAAACCAGCACCTCCTGCGCAGCGCGCAGACGTTCGGTGGCGCCGGGCAGTTCCAGGTTCACCTTGAGTTTGTCCTGGCCGTCCAGCTTGTAGATGCGCGGCTGGCTCTGGATCAAGCGGATGATCGCCATGGGATCGACCTCCGGCTTGTCGCGGAAGGTGATGCGTCCGCCGTTGGCGCCAAAATCCAGCTTGCGGATGCCCAGCGGCGTGGCCATCAGCTTCAGGCCAGCCACACCGAACAACTGCTTGGCGGCATCGGGCAGCAAGCCGAAACGATCGATCATTTCCACCTGCAGGTCGCGCAGGTGATCCTCGCTACGCGCACTGGCGATGCGCTTGTACAGCGTCAGGCGCGTGTGCACGTCGGGCAGGTAGTCGTCGGGGATCAGGGCGGGCAGGTGCAGCTCGACTTCCGTCTCGTGCTCGCTGGTGAGATCGAAGTCCGGCAGCTTGCCTGACTTCAGAGCACGCACCGCGCGCTCCAGCAGCTCGGTATACAGGCCGAAACCGATCTCCTGGATCTGGCCTGATTGCTCATCGCCCAGCAGTTCGCCGGCGCCGCGGATTTCCAGGTCGTGCGTGGCCAGCGTGAAGCCGGCACCCAGTTCTTCCAGCGAGGCCAGCGCTTCGAGTCGCTTCTCCGCGTCGGCGGTCATCGCCTTGCGGTCGGGCACCACCAGATACGCGTAGGCACGGTGATGCGAGCGGCCGACGCGACCGCGCAGCTGGTGCAGCTGGGCCAGGCCGAAGCGATCGGCACGGTTGATGATGATGGTGTTGGCCGTCGGGATATCGATGCCGGTTTCGATGATGGTGGTGCACACCAGCACGTTGAAGCGTTGGCGATGGAAATCCGCCATCACGCGTTCCAGTTCGCGCTCGGGCATCTGGCCGTGGGCCACGCCAATGCGCGCTTCGGGGATCAGTTCCTCCAGCTCGCGCGTGGCGCGCTCGATGGTGTCCACTTCGTTGTGCAGGAAGTAGACCTGGCCACCGCGCTGCAATTCGCGCTGGAACGCTTCGCGTATCAACGCAGGCTCCCACGCCGCGATGAACGTGCGCACGGCCATGCGATGCGCTGGTGGCGTGGCGATCAGCGAAAGATCGCGCAGTCCGCTCATCGCCATGTTCAAGGTGCGCGGGATCGGCGTGGCCGTCATGGTCAGCAGGTCGACTTCGGCGCGCAGCTTTTTCAGCTGTTCCTTCTGGCGCACGCCGAAGCGCTGCTCTTCGTCCACCACTACCAGGCCCAGGCTCTTGAACTTGATATCCGGCTGCAGCAGCTTGTGGGTGCCGACGATCACGTCGATCTGGCCGTCCGCCAAGCGCTTGAGCGCCTCGTTCACTTCCTTGGTCGACTTGAAGCGCGACAGCACGTCCACGCGCACTGGCCAGTCGGCAAAGCGATCGGCGAAGTTGCGGTAGTGCTGCTGGGCGAGCAGGGTGGTGGGTACCAGCACGGCCACCTGTCGACCGGCCGTAGCGGCGGCGAACGCGGCGCGCAGGGCAACTTCGGTCTTGCCGAAACCGACGTCGCCACAGATCACGCGGTCCATGGCGCGCGGCGCGGCCAGGTCGGCCAGTACGGCATCGATGGCCTGCAACTGGTCGGGCGTTTCCTCGAACGGGAAGCTGGCGCCGAATTCCTCCACCAATTGACGGTCGATCGACAAGGCCTCGCCACCACGCGCCTCGCGCTGGGCATAAATGGCCAGCAGCTCGGCCGCCACGTCGCGAACCTTCTCGGCGGCCTTGCGGCGTGCGCGTTCCCACGCATCGCCGCCCAGCGAGTGCAGCGGCGCCAGTTCCGGCGCGGTGCCGGTGTAACGGCTGACCAGGCCGAGCTGGGCCACCGGTACATACAGCTTGTCGCCCTTGGCGTATTCGATGGTGAGGAACTCACCCTCCATGCCACCCAGTTCCATCGACACCAGGCCCTGGTAGCGGCCCACGCCGTGGTCGACGTGCACGATCGGCGCGCCGATGGTCAGTTCGGTGAGATCGCGGATGATGCTTTCCGGATCGCGTGCGGCGCCGCGGCGCCGCTTGCGTTCCGTGCGTACGCGCTCACCGAACAACTCGCGTTCGGTGAGTATGGTGAGCGCGGGATCGGTGAGCGCGAAACCCTGCTCCAGCGCTGCGATCGTGATGGCGAAGCGCAGCTCGTGCTTGGTGCTGACCGCGAGAAAGCCCGGCCAGCCATCCACGGTATCCGGCTTGAGGCCGGCGCTGGCGAGCTGTTCGATCAGTGCTTCGCGACGGCCGGCCGAATCGGCGGCGATCAGCACGCGCCCGGGATAGCTGGCCAGGAAATGGCGCAGCGAGGTGCCTGGCTCCTCGCCCTTGCGATTGAGCGGGAGTTCGGGCGCCGGCTGCGTGCCGCTGGACTGCGCATGCTCATGGCCGCTCTCGACGAGTTCGATGCGCAGGCGCTTGTTGAGTTGTTCGCGCAGCAGCTCGGGCGGCAGATACAGCTCGGCCGGCGGCAGTACCGGACGTTCAATATCGTGGGCGCGCTGATCGTAGCGCTCGCCAGTCTGGGTCCAGAACTGCTCGGCCGATTCCAGCGCGCTTTCGCCCAGCAGGAAGACGGCGTTGTCGGCCAGGTAGTCGAACAACGTGGCGGTCTGCTCGAAGAACAGCGGCAGGTAGTACTCGATGCCGCCGGGCGTGACGCCTTCCTTCATATCCTGATAAAGCGGGCAACGGCGCACGTCGATGGGGAAGCGCTCGCGCAGGTTCGCGCGGAAGTCCTTCGCCGCATTCTCGGTCAGCGGGAACTCGCGGGCCGGCAGCAGCTCGATGCGCTCCACTTGTTGCTGCGAGCGCTGCGTTTCCGCATCGAAGCTGCGAATCGATTCCACCTCGTCATCGAACAGCTCGATGCGATACGGCTCGGCCGAGCCCATCGGAAAAATGTCGATCAGCGCGCCGCGCACGGCAAAGTCACCCGGCTCCGCGACCTGTGGCACGTTGCGATAGCCCGCTGCCTCCAGGCGTCGCTGTTCGGCCGCCAGGTCCAGCTTCTGGCCCTTCTTCATCATCAGGCCGGAGCCAGTGATATGGCTGCGCGGCGCGATGCGCTGCATCAAGGTGGCGATCGGCACCACCAGCACGCCGCGTTGCGTGCCTGGCAGCTGGTACAGCGTGGCGACGCGTTGCGAGACGATGTCCGGATGCGGGCTGAAGACGTCGTAGGGCAGGGTTTCCCAGTCCGGGAAGTGCAGCACCGGCAGCCCGCCGGCAAACAGGCGCAGTTCGTCTTCCAGCGCATGGGCACGTTGGGTGTCGCGGGTGACGGCTACCAGCAGTCCGTCATGGCTGCGCGCCGCTTCCGCCACCAGCAAGGCGCGCGAGGAGCCGTGCGGCGACGTCCAGAAACGACGCTGCTTGGGGCTGGTGGGCAAGGACGGGTGCGGGATTTTATGGGCCATGCGGACGCTTGTTCAGTGGCGTGGCCATCGTGCCGCGCCGGGAAGCGGGCAAGTGTAGCGCGACCGCCCCGGAAGTCCGGGGGCGGCCGTCTCAAACAGCAGGCATCAGAGCCGCAGGGAAATCTGTGTCGTACCCGGCTCGTCCGGTAGCAAACGGCGGGTAAAGCTCAGATCCTTGCATAGCTGCAGCATGGGGCGGTTTTCCAGCAGCACATAGCCCCAAATTTCGTGCAGGCCACGGCGGCGGCAATCGGCAACCAGGCGCTGCATCAGCAGGACGCCCAGGCCTACCCGGGCCCAGTCGTGTTCCACCAGCACTGAAAACTCGGCGCTGTCGGCGGCCTCATCGACATAGATACGGCCGACGCCGCGAATCTCGGCGGGCGTAACGGTTTCATCGACCAGGACGAAGGCCGACTCGATGGCCGGATCGATACGGCACAGTCGTTGGGCCATCGAATCCGGCAGCTCGCTCATCGAGTGCAGGAAGCGGCGGCGGATGTCTTCCGGCGACAGGCGGGCAAACTGCCGCTTCAAGGCCGCCACGTCCCCTGGTTCGATGTCACGCAAGCGCAGTTCCCGTCCGTCGTGCGTCCGCACCAGCTCGCCCTTGGGGGCGCTGGTCAGGTGGCGACGGGCGAAGCGCTCGGGGTTGCGCGGGGGCACCACGGCGTGCCGGTGGCTGGTCATATCGATGGCGGCGTTCATGTCCATACTTTAGCGTATTGAGTGCGCTGCAACATGAACGAACGCCTTGTAATGTCGGCATATTTTGCGGCGAGTTGTCGCATCGCATGTCCCCACGGGCAAGGGGGTGAGCCCCTGCAGACAAAGCCATGCCTGCGTTTCAGAATCGCTGGATGGGCTTCGGGCGTTGCCGGGGCGTCGAGGGAGGCAAAGACCATGAGAAAGGCGTCCTGCGGGCTGACCGCCAAGCAGCTGGAGCAATGCTGTGGCCGTTGGCCGGGTGTGACCCGCGACATCAAATGGGGCGGCGATCTGGTCTTCAGTGTAGGCGGCAAGATGTTCGTGGTCACGCCGCTGGACGGCACGGAGGGAGGCCGGCTGTCCTTCAAGGTGGAGGACGAGCGGTTTCTGGAGCTGACCGACCAGCCCGGTATCATCCCCGCCCCTTATATGGCCCGCGCGCACTGGGTCTCGGTGATCGAGCCGCAACGTTTCGCCACGGCGGAGCTGGAAGCCTTTATTCGGCAGGCCTATACCCTGGTCCGCGCGAAACTCACCAAGAAGGTGCAGGCGGACTTGGGTGCCTGGCCAGCGCCTGCGGAGAAAAGCTAGTGAAGCAATACATCGGAAGCATTGCCCTAGTGGTGGCCGACTACGACGCCGCCATCGACTGGTATACGCGCGTATTGGGTTTTCAGTTGCTTGAAGACACCGATATGGGCGGTGGCAAACGATGGGTGGTGGTGGCGCCAGCAGGCACCGCTGAAACACGGCTGTTACTGGCGAAGGCGTCCACGCCGGAGCAGTTGGCCCGCGTGGGCGACCAGACCGGTGGTCGCGTTTTTCTGTTGTTGCATACCGATGATTTCTGGCGCGACTACGAACGCATGAAAACCGCCGGTGCGCAGTTTTGCGAACAGCCGAGAGAGGAAGCCTACGGTACGGTCGTGGTGTTCCAGGATCTTTATGGCAACAAATGGGATTTGTTGCAGCTCAAGCCGTCCTCGGAATGCTCTGATTAACTCTGCATAGGCGTCCGCAGAGTTAATCAAAGCATCCCTAGTCCATCACGTCGGGCTCGAAGAAACTCCAGCGGATATCGGTGAACTGCGCCTTCATGGCGCGTTCGACCTCGTTGATCGCCTGGATCAACGAGAGCTGATCCCGCGCGGGCGCCATGCGCGCCTTGACCGCCACCATCACGTCCGGCCCCATCTGCAGCGTGATCAGGTTCAGCACGACGTCGACTTCCGGACGTTCATTGATGAAGGCCAGCAAGGCTTCGCGCTGCTTGGGCTCCAGCCCTTGCCCGATCAGCAGCGCCATCACTTCGTTGGCCACGGCGAAGGCGACGACCACCAGCAATGCGCCGATGACGATGGTACCGATCGCATCGAACCTGGGGTCGCCGGTCAGCATGGTGGCCAGCACCGCCACCAGCGCGACACTGAGGCCGAACAGCGCCGCAAGATCCTCGCCGAAGATCACCAGCAGCTCGCTGGAGCGCGTTTCATGAAACCATTGCCACAGGCTGCGGCCATCGCGCACCTTGTTCACTTCCTTGAGGCAGCCGTGCATCGAGAAGGATTCGGCTACTACGCCGAAGGCCAAGACGCCAATCGCCAGCCACGGCCATCGCAAGGGCTCGGGATGGGAGAGCTTGTGGATGCCTTCGTAGATGGAAAACATGCCGCCCACGCTGAATAGCAGGATGGCGACGAGGAAGGACCAGAAATACAGGGCGCGTCCCCAGCCGAGCGGATACTCGTCAGAAGGAGGGCGATCCGCCTGGCGCATGCCGAGCAACAGCAAACCCTGGTTGCCGCAGTCCGCCAATGAGTGCACCGCCTCGGCCAACATCGCACCGGAACCGGTGATCAGGGCAGCGGCGAGCTTGCTCAGGAAAATCGCGAAATTCGCGCCGAGTGCGAGCAGGATCGCCCTCAGCGAATTGGCGTGGCCAGACATCGGATCATCCTCTTACGCGATCGATTCCGTCAGCGTTCCAGCGTAGCGATGTCGAAAGCGCTGGCAGGTGCCTACGGATTGAATACCTGATACGGCAAGGCGCTGCTGCACGTCTCGTACAAGTGCGTTTTTCAGGATGCTTCGGCGCCGATCCTGCGGCGCGTATCAGTGAATGCCGACGCCGACGCCCAAGCCGAAGCTGATGTTCGGATGGCCGCTGTGCATCTCGGCAGGCGTCCATAGATGCGACTGCACCACGCCCACCAGCGGGTATACATAACTGGCCTCGCCCACTTCGCCGGCGCGGCTGCCGCTGACGCGGCCCGCCAGGGTAATCAGTGCGCCCGACGGGTAGTTATAGGGTTCCACAAAGCCGGGCATCACAGCGATGAAGCGGCCCCAGCCGCCACCCTCGGCCTTCGGCCGCTGCGAGCTGTCGAGCGGGTAACCGACGATTTCGATCTCGCTGCGATCGGGCAGATTGTGCACGCCCACGATGCGTCCGCCCCAGATCACGTCGGCGTTGGCGTAGTGTTCGGGCTCATGCGCCACGGCGTCCGGGGTGATGGCGACCGTATTGGTGGTTGGCTTGTAGATCGGTGCGGGCGCGCAGGCGGCCAGCAGCATCAGGCTTGCCGGCAGGGCGCCGCGGATCAGGATATGGGCAAGGCGTGTGCGCATGGCGGGCTCCGGCATCTCAGGCGGTAACAAGGCGGAGCTTAACGGGCAGGCGAAGGGGGCGGTAGGTGGGTAGCGCGAGCCCCGTCACGCGTTCAGCTGGGGGAATCCTGGACCAGCCAGTCGAGCCGCCATTGGGCCGGCTTGTCCTGCGAAAGCAGGCGGGCCATGGCGCGCAGCGGTTCGCGCAGGGTGTCGTCGAGCTTCCATGGCGCGTTGAGGATCACCATGCCCGAGCCGTTGAGGCGCAGCGGCGAGTCGTCGGGGCGCACCAGCAGCTCCGCGCGCAGCACGCGCCGGGCGCCGCAGTGCTGCAGCCAGCGATGGAACGGCTGCACTTGGCTGCGCAGCTTGATCGGGTACCAGATGGCGTACATGCCGGTGGGCCAGCGCTGCAAGGCCAGCTTGAGCGCCTTCTCGATCACGCGATATTCGGATTCCTGCGCCTCGTACGGCGGGTCGATCAGCACCAGGCCGCGCTTTTCCGGCGGCGGCAGCAGGCTCTTGAGCGCCTCGTAGCCATCGCGCTGGTGCACGTGCACGCGGTGATCACGGTGGAACAGCTCGCGCAAGCGCTCCGCTTCCTCGGGGTGCAGCTCGCACAGCTGGGCACTGTCGATGTCGCGCATGCTGCGGGCGACCTGCAGCGGCGAACCGGGGTAGAGCTTCAGCCCATGCTCGTTGCCGGGCAGCTTGAGGATGGCGTCCAGCCAGCGGCGCAGCAGCGGTGGCAAGGCCGCGTGGTGTTCCTGCGACTGGTGCAGATCCGGGAACAGCAGGCGGACGATGCCATCCTTGTACTCGCCGGTCTTGCCGGCCTCCACGCCGTCGAGCGCGTAGCAGCCACTGCCCGAATGGGTGTCGACGAAGCCAAACGGCGTGGCCTTTGCCTGCAGCGCCTCGATCAGCGCAAACAGCACCGAATGCTTCAGGACATCGGCGAAGTTACCGGCGTGGTAGGCGTGACGGTAGTTCATAGGGGAAGGGCGCCATGTGGCGGGCAATTATAGGTGGAAGTGGGAAGTGGCGTTTTTTGGCACCGGAATCGGCTCAGTCAGGGCGTGCCGGAACGCGCCTTCAGCGCCGGAATACCTCATGAAGCCAACTCCAGAGTTGAGCTGGCCTTGGTCGGATGGCTATGCTCGGGCCATGTCGCGCCACCTCTTTCGCCGCCTGCGTCGCTGCCGCGCCTTATTCGCGCTGGCACTGTGCGCGTGGCTGACGCTGGCGAGCGTGGCCTGGGCGCAACCAGGGTGTTGCACGGCGATGGGTTCATCGATGTCGATGACGATGCATTCTGCGGCAGATACGCCAGACCACGCGCCCGGGCATGCCGCAGCGGCGACGCCGGATTGCGCCTGCGCGCATGCCACGGCCGCGGTGCCATGTTCATTCCCGCCGGGACTGCCGCATGCGCTGCCGCCTGACGCGGGATGGATGGCAGGTGGCGAGAACGCGCCGCAGCCCGTCCACGAACCTCCGTTGCGGCCCCCGGTCGCCTGATTCTCCGTTCGCTGCAAGGGGCCGCCGCTGCGGCCGGTTCGATGCGCCCGCTTTGCGGGCACGCATGACGGAGTGATGCAATGGACAAGCAAGATCCGCGTGGCATCCAGCTGCCGCGGCGGCGTTTCGTACAGGGATTGGCGCTAGGCGGGATAGCGGCCGGGCTTGGCCTGTGGCGCGATGGCGCGCTGGCGCAGGCCGTGGCCCCGCGTAGCGAGCTGAGCGGCAATCATTTCGAACTCGACATCGCCGAGTTGCCGGTCAATTTCACCGGCCAGCGGCGCCTGGCCACCGTCGTGAATGGCCAGTTGCCGGCGCCCTTGCTGCGCTGGCGGCAGGGCGAACCGGTAACCCTGCGCGTGCGCAATCGACTCGCAGTGCCGAGTTCCATCCATTGGCACGGCATCGTGTTGCCGGCCGATATGGATGGCGTGCCGGGCCTGAGCTTTGACGGCATTCCCCCTGGCGGGGAGTACGTCTATCGCTTCACCGTGAATCAGTCCGGCACGTACTGGTATCACGGCCATGCGGGCTTCCAGGAGCAGACCGGGCTGTACGGTCCCATCGTGATCGAGCCTCGCGAGGGCGAGCGCCATGCCGCGCAGCGCGACTATACGATCGTGCTGAGCGACTGGTCGGATACCCGGCCGGAAACGCTCTACGCGAACCTCAGGAAGCAAAGCGGCTACTACAACCAGGGCAAGCCGACCGTTGGCGACTTCCTGCAGGATGTGGGGCGCGAAGGCGTGGCGCCGGCGTTGGCGCAGCGGCAGATGTGGAATCGCATGCGCATGGATCGCAGCGATCTTGCCGATGTCTCGGGCGCCACCTACACCTATCTGCTCAATGGCCAGACGCCTGCGGGGAACTGGACGGGCCTGTTCGATGCGGGCGACAAGGTCCGCCTGCGCTTCATCAATGGCGCATCGATGACGTTTTTTGATGTGCGCATCCCCGGGCTGAAGATGACCGTGGTTGCCGCAGACGGCCAGGCGATCGAACCGGTGAGCGTGGATGAATTCCGCATCGGCAATGGCGAGACCTACGACGTCATCGTGGAACCCACCGCCGACCGCGCCTGGAGCATTTTTGCGCAGAGCATGGACCGCTCCGGTTTCGCGCGCGCCACGCTGGCGCCACGTGCCGGCATGGACGCCGCGGTGCCTGCGCTCGACCCGCGCCCGTTGCTCGACATGAGCGACATGATGGGGGCGATGCAACATGGCGACATGGGGCATGGAGGCATGAGCCACGACATGGCCGGCATGGCCATGGAGATGCCCGGCATGCCGGGTATGCCGGCGATGCCCATGCCTCATGACCAGGCCGCTCCTCCATTGAAGACGGGGCCGGAAGTGGACATGCGCGTTGCCACGCCGCGCAACAATCTCGACGACCCGGGCGTCGGCCTGCGCGGCAATGGCCGCCGCGTGTTGAGCTATGCCGATCTGCGCTCGGTCAATGCGCCGATATCGCCGCGGGTGGATCGCGAAATCACCTTGCGCCTGACCGGCAATATGGAGCGTTATCGCTGGTCGTTCGACGGCGTGCTGGCCTCCGAAGCCGGCCCATTGCGGCTACGTCATGGAGAGCACGTACGCATCGTGCTGGTGAACGACACGATGATGTCGCATCCCATCCATCTGCATGGCATGTGGAGCGAACTGGAATCGCCGCAAGGCGAGTTTCTGGCGCGCAAGCACACCGTGGTGATACAGCCCGCGCAGCGCGTGAGCTACCGGGTGAGCGCCGATGCCCCGGGGCGCTGGGCCTTCCACTGTCATCTGCTGTTCCATATGGCGGGCATGTTCCGCGAGGTGGTGGTGGCATGAGCCGTCTCAAACTACTACCGGCCGCGCTGGCACTCCTGACGGCCTTGCCCGTTTCGGCATGGGCACAAAGCATGAACATGGCCGATATGCCTGGTACGTCGACATCCGCAGCGCAGGAGCCGCGCGCCGACCACGATGATGCACATGCGGATCATGCGGTGGCGTCGCAGCCGCCAGTGCAGGACACACGTCCGCCCAACGACCATGTGCCGCCACCGCCGCCATCGAGCAGCATGCATGCCATGACGCCTGCCGAGATGACGGATGCGATGGAAATGAATCCGTCACCGCCGCTGGGCATGCTGCTGATCGATCGCCTGGAGCGTGGCCGCAGCACGAATGGTGATTACGCCACCCGTTGGGAGGCAGAGGGTTGGTGGGGCAACGGCATCGACCGTTTGTGGCTGAAGACGGAAGGCGAGCGCAATGGTGCAGGCACCCAGGATGGGCGCGTCGACGTGCTGTGGAGCCATGCGTGGACCAGCTTCTGGGACTGGCAGCTGGGCCTGCGCCAGGATGTCGGCCAGGGACCGAACCGCCAGTGGGCAGCGTTTGGGGTGCAGGGGCTGGCGCCGTACTGGTTCGAAACGCAGGCCACCTTCTACGTCGGCGAGCAGGGCCGCACGGCGGCACGTTTCGAGGCCAGCTACGACCTGCGTTTCACCCAGCGGCTGATCCTGGCGCCGAAGCTGGAGCTGAACTTCTACGGCAAGGACGATCCGCAACGCGGTATTTCATCGGGGCTGTCGGATGTCGAAGCGGGCCTGCGCCTGCGCTACGAGTTCAGCCGGAAATTCGCCCCCTATGTCGGTATCAACTGGACGCGTCGCTTCGGGGGCGAAGATGGCGTGATGGATGGCACTAGCCTGCACGCACGCGAAACGACGTGGCTGGCCGGTGTCAGGTTTTGGTTTTGAGGGGACTGCTGATGAAAGTCTTTGCCATCGTGCTGTCTACGCTGGTCGCGCTGGCGGCTGCGGCCGTGTTTGTCTGGTCGGGCGTCTATGACATCGGGGCGGATCGTCCGCATTGGCCGCTGACGGCGCGGGTGATTGCGAGCTTGCGTGACCGCTCCATCGAACATCAGGCCTCCGGCATCAGCGTGCCTGATCTGGATGATCCACAACGCATTCGCCGTGGCGCCGGTCACTATGCGGCCATGTGCGCAGCCTGTCATCTCACGCCAGGCATGCATGAAACCGAGCTGCGCACGGGTCTTTACCCGCAGCCACCGGATCTGTCCAGGCATGGCGTGCACGATGCGGCCGAGGCGTTCTGGGTCATCAAGCACGGCGTCAAGCTCACTGCCATGCCGGCCTGGGGCTTGAGCCACGACGATGCGGCGATCTGGGACATGGTGGCCTTCGTGCGCAAGCTGCCGACGCTCGACGAAGCCACGTTCGAGGCGATGGCGGGGGTGCCGGTCAACAACGGCCACGGTGGCCACGAACATGCGCATCCTGACGAGCCGGGCGGGCCGGGTCACGACGATGATCACGACAGCCATGCTGGCCATGATCACGACGATCACGGTTCGCATTAGTCGTGTGGTACGTGGCGGGCGGCCGAGAGCCGCCCGCCACGCAGGATCAATAGGCCACGGTGATGCGCTGGCGCCGCGCGTCGTTCTTTTCCACGCGATCCAACAGGGCCATGGCGTAGTCGGGGATGCTGATGTGGCTCTTGCCGCTGGCGTCGACCAATAGCTGGTCGCCACCTACTCGATACTTTCCAGTGCGCGGGCCGTCTTCCAGCAAGGCCGCCGGGCTGACATAGGTCCACGCGAGGTCGGACGTGCTGGCGCGGAACACGTCCAATGCCTTGGCCTGGCCGTTCGCTTCGGCCTTCCACGCGTCGGGGAAATGCGGATCGTCAACCACGCGTACACCAGGAGCGGTTTCGAGTGAGCCGGCACCACCTACCCATACGAGGCGCTTCGCACCGGCTTGTGGCAGATACTCGAGCAGGGTCGCCGCATTGCCGGGAATGCTGTCGGGCGTGCCGTCGCGGCGCGCGGAGAGGCTGGCGATGACGACATCGGCGCCGCGGACGGCGTCCAGCCAGCTTGGCGGGCGCGTCACGTCGCCAGTCACGATCTTGAGATGCGCATCGGCGCGCGACAGGCGCGACGGATCGCGGACGATGGCCGTTACGTCGTGGCCGCGTGAAAGGGCTTCATCGAGGATGGCATGGCCGACATGGCCGGTGGCACCAAACAGGACAATCTTCATCGAACGTGTTCTCCGGGGAATGGGGGCATGCGTTGGGGACGGGGCAGGTGACATTCTGCCCACGGTTATCGATGGGGCCGGTCAGCACATTTATCGAGAGCGGCTGCAGCTATCCCTGAAAGATGAAGAACAGATACGCGACGAACAGGATCAGGTGTACGGCGCCCTGCATGATGTTGGTGTGACCGCTCGAAAAGGTCACGACGCATAAGGCGAGCGTCAGCGTGAAGAGCAGCAGGTCGGTATGTTCGAGTCCCAGCACGATGGGGTGCTGGGTCAGGTGGCTGATCATCAGGATCAGCGGAATGGTGAGGCCGATGGTCGACAGCACCGAGCCCAGGAAGATATTCACCGATCGCTGCATGTGATTGGCACGCGCGGCGCGTACCGCGCCAATGGCTTCGGGCGTGGCCACCAGCACCGCCATGGTCAGGCCGGCGAGGGCGGCCGGCCACTTCATCGTTTCAACGACGTAATCCACCGGGTGGGCCAGCTTCTCGGCAAGAAACACCACCTGGGCCATGTAGACCACGAGCAGGACGGCATGCGTCAACAGGTGCGTGGGTGCGCGGTGACCAGCGGCCGCGTGGGTATCGTCGTCGTGCCCGGAGCCTGC
This sequence comes from Dyella halodurans, assembly GCF_026283925.1. Lineage (GTDB taxonomy): Bacteria > Pseudomonadota > Gammaproteobacteria > Xanthomonadales > Rhodanobacteraceae > Dyella > Dyella halodurans. The sequence continues at coordinate 89,653 of NZ_JAPDPF010000009.1, read as the reverse complement.
GAAGTAGGCGCGGTGCCGCTTCGTCTGCAAGGTGAGGAAGGCGACATACAAGCCCGCCGAGATGATCGCGATGAACGACTCCTGCGCAAAGGACAAGGTCGGCCCCGCCGTGGTCACGGTGAAGTTCGGCATCACCAGGGCCAGTACCCCGAGCGGAATCACCACGCCAAGATAGGCATTGGCACCCTGCAGGTTGTAGTGCTGCTCACGGTGTCGCCATCCGCCGATCAGCAGGGACAGTCCGACCATGCCGTTGAGGACGATCATGGTGACCGCAAACAAGGTGTCGCGCGCGAGCGTCGGATTGTTCTCGCCATGCAACATGATGGCGGTGATGCTGATGACCTCGATCGAGGTGATCGACAAGGTCAGGATCAGCGTGCCGTAGGGCTCGCCCAGCTTCTCACCGAGCTGGTCGGCATGGCGCACGACGGCCAGCGCCGCGCCGAGTATCACGAAGAACAACCAGGCGAAGGCGAGGCCAAGCTGCAGCGGCTCATCCAGCCTGCCCAGCGGCCGGTCGCCGAAGATCAGGAACACGACACAAGTGGCCATGCTCACGGCCAGGAACCACTCGACCCGCAAGACCGACGGCACGCTGCTGAGCCTCATCCTCGCCACCCCGCCAAGGTTGGAAGAACCCGACTGCTCGTTCCGGCGTACTTTAGCCGCAGTCGTGCGGGCTTGGGGGCTATTCGACGATGCCGTGGCTTTCGGACGTGCCCAGCAACTCGGGCTGGGAGGGAGCCGCCTGTTGGCGGCTGAGCAGCGGATGGATGAACACGGCAGCCAGGATGACAGCGACGCCCGCGTAGAACCAGCCATCCAGCTGGCGTTGCTCGCCAAGCAGGACGATGGCCAGCAGGATCGCGTAAACGGGCTCCAGATTGGTCACCATCTGCGTGCCGAAGGCGCTCATATGGCGCAAGGCGACCAGGGCCAGCGCAAACGGCAGCAGGGTGCAACCGAACGACAGCAGCATCAGCAAGGCTGCATCGTGCGGGCTGGGCAGCACGAAGGCGGGGCCTACGTGCGGCAATAGCGGGGCCAGCAAGGTGAGGAACACGGTGCCCGTGCCCAGCTCGATACAGGTCACAGTGAGCGGATCGGCATGCTCGACCAGTCGCTTGTTGAATGAGCCGAACAACGCCACCAGCAGCGCGGACAGCGCGCCCACGGCAATACCCAGACGCATCTGTGCCGGCACGCCGCCAACCACCATCGCCACGCCGGGTACGACCGCGACGCCGATCAGCAACTCGCGCGGATCGAATTTGCGACGCGCAATCCATGGTTCGACCAGCGAGAGGAAGACCGGCCCGAGCGCGATGCAGGTTGCCGCCACCGAGGCGTTCGCCAGCTTGATCGCGGCGTAGAACGTCAGCCAATGCAGCGACACCAGCACGCCGATGCCGGCGTAGGCCCAGCGCAGCCTGGCCGGCATCGTCTTCAGGCCGCGCCACACGCTCGGAAACAGCAACAGCGCCGCCACCACCAGCAGCATGCGCCACCACACCAGAGGCAGGGCGGGCAAGGTGATCAACTTGCCGAGAATGGCCGTGAAGCCCCACAGCAGGACGCAGAAATGGATCTGCCAGCGGGCCTTGGTGACGGGTTGCATGAATACGAGCCGGAGCGAGGGGAACGCCGCATTCTAGCGGTCGCACCCAGGCCGGCGGGAACGGCAGGCGCTGTCAGTGCGTAGTGGCTGCCTTTGGCGTCGCCTTGGCGGGCACGGGCTGGCTCTTGGAGGGGCCGCGCATTTGTTCGAGGACGTCGGCGCAGCTATTGGTCTCGTCGTGTTTGCTGGTGGCGACCAGCGGCAGCAGCGCGGCCACCGGTGTCGCAAGCACACCCAGGGCCAGGGCGCCGCCGCCACGCAGGATCACCGGGCCTGGTTGCACGCCCACGTCAGGGTTCTTCAGCGTGCCTTTGACATAGAGGGGAGAGCGCAGCGAGAAGATGCGCAGGCCCTTGGAATTCGGGCGGACATCGAGATCGAGCTGTTCATTGGCAAAATTGATGCTGCCATCGATCTTGATCACGGCATCCTCGGTATCGAAGACGAACAAGCGGGTCTCGAACACACCGTTGCTCGCCGTGAGATCGGACGCGGCACAGTTGATCTTCACCGTCTTGTCGCCGAACAGCTTGCCGATGATGATATTGGCCACATTGAGGCCGGCCGTCTCCAGCAGGGTCTTGCTGATGGCGCCGTCGTTCATCAGTAGCTTGACCTCGCCGCTTGCCGTGCCGAGCAAGTCGCTTACCGAATTGCCGCGTGCATTCAGCGCGGCATCGCCATTGATCTCGCCCAGGCTGGTGCGCATCGGCTCGAAGTTGGGAAACAGCTGCTTGAGCTGCAGGTGGCGAGCATTGAGTTTCGTGGCGCCGCGCATGGGCGTGCTGCTGCCATCCAGGCGCAGGTCGCCATTGACCTTGCCCCCGGCAAGGCCGAAGGCGAGCGGGTCCAGGTGCATGACTCCATCGATCATCACGACATGGGTGGAGAGCGCTTCGATGGGAAGTGCGGCCCCGCGTTCGATGCGTGCCGCGCTGTACGTCAGGTCGACGTCCATGGCGCGCCAGCGATCGGTGCGGAACGGCTCGACCGGCAAGACCTTGTCGGTGGGTTGCGGCGTCGCATCGCCGCGCTGCTGTTTGTCGGTGTTGGTGTCCGCACCGATCAGCGGTGCCAGGTCGGACAGCATCACCAGCTGTGATGTCACCTGGCCGCTCAGTTTCGGTCGCGCGCCGCCGGTGTCGTAGGCCAGGTCGCCGGCAATATCACTGCCGCCGACGCGGCCGCGGAAATGCTCATAGGAATAATGACTGGCGCCGCGCTTCAGGTTCGCCCTCAAATGACCTTCGGTGGCATACGGCGGCGTGTCGGGCAGGGTGACGCCGATCAGCGGATAGAGCTTGGCCATGCTGCGGCCGGAGAACCACAGGCGCACGTCCAGCCCGGCGAGGTGGAGCGGATCGGTGAGCGTTCCCACCAGGGCGATATGGTTGTCGCCGACATGCATATCGGCCTGCAGCGGGAACGGTTCATCGGTTTGTTCCAGCGCCAGCACCGCACCCGTCTTGCCGCTGCCCTTCGCGGGTACGCCTTGATAGTGCCCGTCCGCCTGCCAGGCGAATTGATAGGTGGCGCGTGTGTGGGCGGGTTGAGCGCTGCTGTCGCTGGCTGACTTGGCGAGCTCCTTGCGCGCCGCCGCGCCGGCGGTCCGGCTGGCCTGCTCGCGCGCGTCGGACGATTGCTGCTCGACGATCTGCTCATACGGAATCGCGTGTTGGAGCGATTCCACGGCGACCTGCAGCTCGGCCTTGTTGATCGCGTCATTCACGGCGATATGCCCACGATCGAAGCCGATCGCGTGCAGGTCCAGCTGCCACGCCGACGGCGCGGTGGCAGTTGCCGGGGTGAAATCCCAGGTCGCCTGGCCTTGCGCGTCGCGTTCCAGATCGATCACGGGATGCGTCAGGTACACCACCGGTATGTCGATGCGATGCATGAGCAGCGGCCACGGCGCGACGCGGAAGTGCACGGCATCGAGCTGGGCGAATGTCGCCTGCCTGGCCCAGGCAGGGTTGGCGATGGTGATGTCGCGGGCAATGAACTCCGGCCACGGAATCAGCGCCAGGCCGCCTTCGTCGGTGGCGCGTCGCCAGCGCACGCTGAGATCGCCATGGATCGCGAAGGGGCGCCCGATGGTCTCGCTGACTTGCGCATTGATGCGCGGCTTGAGCCGATTCCAGTCGAACGTGGTGATCACGACAAGCAGCACGATGATCAGCGCCGCGACGCCGCCGACCATCAACCACCCTAGCTTCCAGCCGCGCCGCACACCGCACTCCCGCCATGCTCGCGCATGGCCTTGATACCCACCTGCCATCGTGGCGAGGCGGGAATGAAGAATGTGTCGTTACAAGCGCGGGCGCTTAGACGGTGTTCACGCACATCAGCGGGAGGTGCTGGCCTCGCGAACGGGGATGGCGATGCTGCACAGGTCGACCTTGCCGGCCGGGAATTGGTAGAAGTCGTCGTGGCGATTGCGTTTGGCTTCGACCAGGGCGGCAAAGGTGGCGCTGTCGGTGCGCAGCACTTCGACCTTGGTACGCTGCGCCTCGGGCAGGTCGGACATCAAGCGCGCCGAGCTTATCGTCACATGCTGCGATGGCTGTTCGTAGAAACCCAGCGGACCGGTGCCGCGCGGCAGGCCTGACAGGAACTCCATGCCTTGCAGCACACGACCGACCACGGCGAGGTTGCGATCCAGTCCACGCGGCGCCTGGCCAATCACCGCATACAACTCGCTGCCGCTGCCACTCTGCGGATCGTTGTCGCGTCCCACGCCCACCATGCCGTAGCAGTGGGTCAGCCACTCCTGTCCGGTCGCCTTGTTGCGCGCCACCGGAAAGCCTTCGGAGAAGCCCACTTCCGGCGCATAGACGTCGCCATCGGGCAGGGCAGTGAACGGGAGCTTGGCATCGAACGGGCGGGTGTATTCGGGCGGCAAAGTGGACCTGGCCGAGCCCAGCGACTTGAGCTTGCTGTTGTTGCCGTTGTCGTCACTGGCGGGATCGCCCCACTGGGTGACGAAGTTGTCGTGCACGCGAACGATGGCGAGGTTGTCGTAATAGTGCTCGTGCGCCATGGTGCGGATATTGGCGACATGCAGCGGCGTGAAATCCGGCGCCAGCTCGATCACCACCTTGCCTTGCGGCAGCTGCATCACCAGCAGGTTCTGCGGATCGGGTACGCGCCATTCCTGCGGCTTCGACTTCGCCAGCAGTTCCTTGGCGCTGGGCGTATGCGCCGGCGTGGCCTCGTCCGCCGCCACGTTGACGGCGAACGCGGCGATGGCGAGCGCAAGGGCAAGCGCGAGAGGGTGACGCTGCGGCATGGAGATCCCCCGGGACGGAAAGATCGCAAGTTAGCAGAGTCGGCCGCCGGTGAGGCCCTAGAAGCCGAGGTCCGATAGCGACGGGTGGTCGTCGGGGCGACGCCCGTGTGGCCAGTGGTATTTCCGCGCCTCGGCCGCGATCGGCGCATCGTTGATGCTGGCGATGCGTCGACTCATCAAGCCGGAGTCTTCGAACTCCCAGTTCTCGTTGCCGTAGCTGCGATACCACTGCCCGCTGTCGTCGTGCCATTCATAGGCGAAGCGGACGGCGATGCGGTTTTCCCGGAACGCCCAGAGTTCCTTGATCAGGCGATAGTCGAGCTCGCGTTGCCACTTGAGCGTAAGAAACGCCTCGATGCTTTCACGGCCTTGCAGGAACTGGCTGCGGTTGCGCCAGTGGCTGTCCGGCGTATAGGCCTGGGCCACCTGCGCTGGGTTGCGGGTATTCCATGCATCTTCCGCCAGGCGCACTTTCTGGGTGGCGCTTTCGAGCGTGAACGGGGGGAGTGGTGGTCGGCTCATGCGGGTGCCTCTTGGGTAAGGGCTGGCCACGCGGGAGTTAGTGGCCGCTGATGCGGGCGTGACCTCGGACCAGTCTATATCCGTTTGGGCCGCTGCCCACGGCCACGGCAGGCAGGCCGTACGCGCAGACGGGCAAAGCCGGCGCGGCTTCTCTACAATGCCGCCCCCGTTTTGTGCGCCCGGTAGTACCCATGGATATCGTCGTTAACGAAGAACTGAAGGCCTATATCGACCCGCTGACGGCGGACGAGCACGAGGCGCTGGAGCGCAGCCTGCTGGCCGAAGGCTGCCGCGATGCGCTGGTGCTGTGGGGCGATGTCCTGGTGGACGGACACAATCGCTATGGCATCTGCCGCAAGCACGATCTGCCGTTCCAGACCGTGCAGAACACGCGTTTCCAGTCCATGGACGATGTGCATTTGTGGATGATCGAGCAGCATCTGGGGCGGCGTAGCGTGTCCGATTTCCAGCGTGGCGTGCTGGCCTTGCGCAAGCGGGAAATCCTGGCGGAGCGTCAGTCACGCGTGCAGGAGGCGCGGGCGCCAACGGCAAGCGACGAGGCGGAAGCTGCGACAGACGAAGCCACCTCCGACGCATCCCCTGCGCTTGCCGCGCCGCCTGCGCCGTTGCCGAGTCGCCAGGCGATCGCGCGTGAGGCGCGCCTGAGCAACAGTCAGGTGGTATTGATCGAGAAGATCCAGAAGCAGGCCGCCCCTGAAGTGGTGGCCGCGGTGAAGTCGGGCACGCTGTCGATCAATGCGGCGGCGGCGGTCGCCAGCCTGCCCGAGGACGAGCAGCGCGCCGCCGCCATCGGCGGCAGCGATGAGCTGAAACAAGCGGCCAAGCGCGTGCGCGATGCACGTCGCAAGCCACCGAAGGAGCCGGCCACGCAGGACGCGGCGGAGGAGGCCGACCCAGGCGAGCTGGCGATGTTGCGCCGGCGTGTGGCCGAGCTGACTTCGGAAAACGAGGCCTTGCGCAGGCAGTTGTCGTTGCTGCAGGGCGACGTTGCTTAAACCCCAGGCGTGGGGGCTCAACGCAGGTGCCTGCGCTGAGCCCTCACTCTCCTGGGGCTTGAACCGCGCCTTCCATCCTTTCCCACGCCGTGCCGGCCTATGCCGGCACGGACGCTTGCTGCTGGCGCGGGTCTTTGCGCCACGTCACCGGACTCCGTCCCTGCTGGCATGTGCAGAGGGAAGTCCGCGCTCTGGTGGTTAGCGACTCGCCCCAATGTGCTGACAGGCGCAGGTCTTGGCACCCCTGGCTTTGGCCAGGAAGAGGCACGCGCGAACGCAAAATATTGCGCTTCACAATGGCATAACTGATGCTGATAATGACAACCATTCTTATTTGCAGTTGTTGTCTCGCTACTTTCGCACTGGCTGGCAGAGCAGGCGAGGGGTGACCCCGAACGTCTTATCGACACATCGAAACCACACATGCCGAACCTGCGAACCCATCCCCTGCATGCAGCCCTGGCCGCCGCCCTCGTTCTGCCCCTCTCGGCCTGGGCGCAGTCGACCACGCCGCCGGATCCGGCGGGTTCGGACAACGCGACGAAGACACTGGGTGCCGTCCACGTCACCGGCAGCGTCATCGGCAACAGCTACGACACCGATGCCTCGTCGATTGGCGCCAAGGTGCCGACCGCGCTGCGCGATATTCCGCAGTCGGTGGTGGTGATCAATCGCGACCTGCTCAATGCGCAGGGCGCCACCTCGCTGGCCGATGCGCTACGCAACGTGCCGGGCATCACCATCACCGCGGCCGAAGGCGGCACCATCGGCGACAACATCAATCTGCGCGGCTTCAGCGCGCGCACGGACATCTACCTCGACGGCTTTCGTGATCGTGGCCAGTACTACCGCGATACCTTCGATCTTGCCGCGGTCGAGGTGTTGAAGGGGCCGTCCTCGATGCTGTTCGGGCGTGGCTCGACCGGTGGCGTGATCAACCAGGTCAGCAAGGTGCCGGAGCTGCAGCCGTTGGACGAAATATCGGCCACCGTCGGCAGCCAGGACCACTATCGGCTAAGCGGCGACTTCAACACGCCGCTCTCGGCGACCTCCGCGGCGCGCCTGAACGTCTTTGCGCAGGACATCCATTCCACGCGCGACGTGGTTTCCAATCACGACGGTGGCATCGCGCCCTCGTTGCGCTTCGGCATCGGCACGCCCACCGAGATCACCTTGTCAGCGCTGATCCAGCGCAATATCGATCAGCCCGACTACGGCCTGCCGCCGGTCAATGGTCGTCCCGCCGCGGTCAGCCACGCCAATTACTACGGCTTCACCACCGACCGCACCACGCAGACAATCAACGCGTTCAGCGCGCGCCTGGATCACCATTTCAACGACGACCTGCAGTTGCGCAGCCAGTTGCAGTACAGCACCTATAAAGTGGACGCGCGCGAGACGGCGCCGAACTCGGTGGTGACCAATACCGGCGTGACGCTCAACAAAACCGCCGGCAATCCCACCGACCTGCCTTTGCAGGACTTGCTGGTGCAGCTGGCCAGCCATGATCGCGTGATCCACGACCGCTCGTTCGACAGCCAGACCGACCTGATGGCGAACTTCGATACCGGCAGCGTGCATCATGAGCTCATCACCGGCCTCGAGCTGGGCCACGACAACTACGACAACCAGGGCTATACGCGCAACAACCTGCCGCTGGTGTCGCTGCTCGATCCGGGCGTGCAGGCCCAGCCGGCCAATGTCACCACCAGCCTCGGCAACCATGCGCTGGGCAGCGCCGATACGGTCGGCCTGTACGCAAACGACACGGTGCATTTCAACGAACAGTGGCAGCTGGTGGCGGGCCTGCGTCGCGACCGCTTCGCTGCCGACCTTACCAACACCGTCTCGCTGCCGGCCAACGCCGATCAGACCGTCTACTTCACCAGCGTGCGCAGCGGCCTGATCTTCCAGCCCACCCACGAACAGTCGTACTACGTTTCCTACGGCACCTCGTTCGACCCGTCGCTGGAAACGCTCACCGTCACCAATGGCACGCAGGCGTTGCAGCCGGAGAAGAACCGTTCCTACGAGGCGGGCGGCAAATGGGATTTTGTCGATGACCGCCTGCTGCTGAATGCGGCTGCGTTCCAGGTGACCAAGACCAATGCCCGCACCCAGACTTCAACCGGCGAATACGAACTCGAAGGCACCGTGCGCGTGCGCGGCTTCGAGCTGGGTGCCACCGGCCGGGTGACCGAGCAGTGGCAGATCTTCTCGGGCTATACGCACCTCAATTCGGACATCGTCAAGGCGTTGGACGGTACCCAGGGCAACGTGCTGGCCAATACGCCGCGCAACAGCGGTACGGTCTGGAACACCTACAATGTCTCCAAGCATTGGGAGGTGGGGGGCGGCGCGACCTATCAGTCGCTGCGCTATGCGGCCAACAACAACCTGGTCAGCGTGGGCGGCTATACGCGTTGGGACGCCACCGTCGCGTACCATCAGCCGAAGTACGATATTCGCCTGAACATGCTCAACTTCACCGACAAGAAGTATTTCGTCGGGGTCATCCAGTCCGACGGCGGCCGCTCGATCCCAGGCCTGGGCGCCACCGAACTGCTGACCGTGACGTATCGGCTTTGATCGCAAGGGAGCGATGGCCATGCTGGTAGTGATTCCAGGCGTCCTCGATGGCGAACAGCTGAAGCTGTTCCGGCAGCGGCTGGACAGCGCCGAGGCGCCCTGGGTGGATGGGCGCGCCACCGCCGGCCACCAGGGCGCCCAGGTCAAGCGCAACCTGCAGCTTGCCGAAGACACGCCGATGGCCAGGGAGTTGGGCGGCATCGTGCTGGCCGTGCTGGAACGGCATCCGTTGTTCATCAGTGCGACCTTGCCTCAGCGGGTGTACCCGCCGATGTTCAATCGCTACGAAGGCGGCATGCACTTTGGCAGCCATGTCGACGGGTCGGTGCGCCTGGTGCCGGGTAGCCAGGACAGGCTGCGCACCGATCTCTCGGCCACGCTGTTCCTGGCCGATCCGCAAAGCTACGACGGCGGCGAATTGCAGATCGAGGATGTCTACGGCACGCAGTCGGTCAAGCTCGCCGCAGGCGACATGATCGTTTACCCGGCCAGCAGCCTGCACCAGGTGACGCCGGTGACGCGGGGCGCGCGCCTGGCCTGTTTCTTCTGGGTGCAAAGCATGGTGCGCAATAACGAGCAGCGTGCCTTGCTGTTCGACCTGGATCGCAGCATTCAGCGGCTCAACGCCACCGATGGCGATCCCGCCGCACGGGTGGAACTGACCGGCTGCTATCACAACCTGATGCGCATGTGGTCGGACGTGGCCTAGCCGAGCGATGGCCGCCGGCCGCCGCCGTCATCTCCGCGATGGCGGAGATGACGGCCTGCACCGCTTACTTCGAGATCAGCAGCAGCAAGGACTGGCCGCACTGGCTATAGGTAGTGCCGGCACCGCCGATAGCGGCCTCGTTGCCGGGCGTGACGAAGGTGTTCGCACCGTCGTTCCAGTTGCATGTATCGGTCACGCGATACCAGCTCGTGCCTGAGGGCGGCGCCGGCAAGGTGAAGGTGACGCTGCCGGACCAGCCGTTATAGGCGATGTACATCGAGTTGGCGTCGCCAAGCGAGGGCCCGTTGATGGTGTAGGCGATCGCATAGTTGCTGGTGTTGCTCCAGTAGCTGCTGGTGGCGACGGCGCCGCTCGGTTGGTACCACACCACCTGGCTGCTGCTGTACCAGCTGGCCGGGCGCAGGGCAGGGTGCGCCTTGCGGAACGCGATCAAGCGCTGGGCGAAGTTGTAGAAGTTCGACTGGTCGGTGGTCCAGCTGTAGTTGAGCCAGTTCGCGCTCGAGTCGAGGTTGTAGGCGTTGTTGTTGCACTGGAGCGTGCGCAGGTGTTCGTCGCCGCCCTGCATCAACGGGGTTCCCGCAGACAGCATTTCGAAGGCCATGCCCGTGCGCGCCGCACGCCGCTGGTCCAGCGCCGTGCCCGTGCCGGCCGACATGCCCTGGTCCCAACTGTAGTTCGTGCTGGTGCCGCCGTCGGACGGGCCGTAGGGCCAGGCCTGGGCGTTGCTGGCGCCATTGCAGGCATAGACGTCGTTGAGCGTCATGCCATCGTGCACATCGATGAAGTTCGTCGAATTCCACGGCGAACGGCCGCTGGCCTGGAACAGGTTGGAGGAGCCGGAGAAGTTCGTCGCATCCTGGCCGATCGAGATCGTCATATTGCCCAGTTCGTTCTGCGCCTGGCGGAAGCTGTCACGGAACACGCCGTTCCATTCCGACCAGCCCACCGGAAAACTACCAAGCTGGTAGGAGTTGCCGCCGATCGCCCATGGCTCGGCGAACAGGTCCAGGCCCGTGCCGCCCGCTGCCGGGCGCACGGTGAACTCGCGCAGGATGCGATTGATCGCCACGTTCGAATCCGCGGCGTCGAAGTTGTAACCGCCATTCGGGCAATTCGGCGCGGCGGCCACCGCGCTGCCGTTCAAGCAGCTATTGCCGAGCACCGAGGCGAGATCGAAACGATAGCCGTCGACGCCCATGGTGTTCGCCCAATAAGCGAGCGAATCGACGATCAGGTTCTGCGCGACGGTGTTGTAGGTGTTGAAATTCGCGCCGACGCCGGTGTTGTCGTAGAAATACTGGTTGCCCGAGGTGAGCTCGTAGTAAGTGGTGTTGTCGAGACCGCGCCACGAGTAGATGGTGGCCGTAGTGGGGTCGCTGCTGGTCCAGGTGCCGCCTTCGGCGGTGTGGTTGTAGACCACGTCCATGTAGACCTTGATGCCGGCATTGTGGAACGCCTGCACCATCGCCTGGAACTCCGCCGTGGGGCCGCCAGGCGCCTTGTTGTACGCATAGTGGCGGTCGGGGGCGAAGTAGTCCTCGGTCATATAGCCCCAGTAGTTCTGGTTCGCATCCGAGTTCGCCACCACGTCGTTCGCGTCATTCTGGGTTTCCTGCACGGGCAGGAACTCCACCGCGGTGACGCCGAGGCTGGCCAGATAACTCGCCTTGAGGCCGGCGCCGTAATACGTGCCCTGGTAAGCGGTGGGAATGCTCGGATCCTGCTTGGTGAAGCCGCGTACGTTCACCTCATAGATGACATCGTCTTTCTGCGCGCGCGTCGGCTTGGTGCCGGTGCTCTGTCCGCTCGGCGCCAGCACGATGCCCTTGGGTGCATAGGTGCCGCTGTCGATATTGCGGTAGCTGGCGCCGGAGGCGAACACATTGCCGTTCTGGTTCGAGGTGTTCAGCGGGTCCTGGCTGACTTCCAGCGCGTAGGGATCCAGCAGCAGCTTATTCGGATTGAAGCGATTGCCGTTGGCGTCCACATCGGAAACGAAGCCCGCCTGCGAGCCCTTGCCCCAGCTTGCGTTGTACGGCCAGTTCGGGCCCCAGGCGCGATAGCCGTAGTAAACCGATCCGGTGATGCCGGCGGCCTGGATGGCGGACACCGGCACGGTGACGGACCACACGCCGTTGCCGGCCGGGCTGAGCACATAGGTCGTCGATTCCTGCGCACCGTAACCGCTCGCATAGAGATACAGCACGATACGCGTGGCTTGCGAGGAATAGACCTGGAACGTGATGCTGGTCTTCTGCGCGTTATAGCTGGCGCCAAGTCCCATGCTGTTGATGGCCGCGCGTGCGGGCATCATCGGTGCGATGGCGAGGCTTGCGCCTACCAACAAGGCGGCGAGTATCTTCGAGCACTTCATGCGGGTCTGCCTCCATCCTGCTTCGTTGATGATCAGGTGCCACAGAGTCGACGTGCGGGTGCGCAGTCCATGGCGCAGGGATGTTGGGTGCAACGAGCTGCCGTGGCCTTCGCGACACGAAGGCCAGCGTCCTTGGAGCGCTGCCTGATCCGGAACCAGCCGGGCAGCGGAGTGTGCGTCGCATCGTAGGTAGCATCGCAATGCAGCAACCAGCGTCTGCATACGTATTCATTGCGCCGGCGATCACATGGCGTCACCTTCCTTGGCCAGTGCACGGGCAGCCAGGCGCGCAAGGGCGCGCGGACGTGGGTGGGGTGGTGCGCGCAAAGAGGCGTCATCGCAGGTAAGGCTCGACTCGTTTGCCGCGGCGACGCCGGCATGGCACCCTCATTGGCCCCACTTGCGGACATCCGGACGTCCGCGCTATTCAGGAGTACCCATGCCACGAGCCATCGTTGCCCTAGCGCTTGCCGCGAGCGTGTCCGCCGCGGCGCTTGCCGCTGCGCCTTCCAGCCAGCAGCCCGGTCTCGCACAGATACGCGAGAGCGACCTGCGAGCCGACATCGGCTTTCTTGCCTCTGATGCGTTGCAGGGACGGCTATCGCTGCAGCCCGGCGACGATGCTGCCGCCCAGTGGGTCGCGTCGGAGTTCGCCAAGGCCGGGCTCAAGCCCATTGCCACCGATGCGCAAGGACATCCCAGCTATCTGCTGGCCGTGCCGCTGGTGGAATATCGGCCCGATGCCGAGGCCACCCGGCTCACCTTGAAGCGTGCAGGGAAGAACACGGACTGGAAGAATCCCGACGTGTCGGGTGCCTACCCTGAGGATCGCGATGTCGACGCACCGGTAGTGTTTGCCGGCTACGGCATTACCGCGCCGGAACTGGGTTACGACGATTACGCCGGTCTCGACGTCAAGGGCAAGGTGGTGGTGGTGTTCGATCACGAGCCGCAGGAGACGGATGCCCATTCGATCTTCAATGGCACCGGCAACACGCGTTATGCCACGGGTTACGTCAAGGTGCTCAACGCGCAGGAACATGGCGCCGTTGCCGTGTTGATCGCGCCGGAGCCGAACCACAACCATCCCTCGGCGCAGGAGATCCGCGCGCGCATCGGCCATCACGCCGAGCACGCCGCGAATCCGATTCCCTCGCAGGCGCTGGTGGATAACCCGCTGCATATACCGAGCATGCTGATTTCGGCCGACGTCTCCAGCGAGCTGCTGGCAACCAGCGGAAGCACGCCCGTCGCCTTGCAAAACGCCATCGACCAGGACCTCAAGTCGCACTCGATGGCCTTGCCGGATACGGCCATCAACCTGCACCTGCACAACAGCGCGCGTCGCGAGGCGACGACGTGGAACGTGGTGGGCATGGTCGAGGGGAGTGATCCCAAGCTGGCGCCGGAAACGATCATCATCAGCGCGCATCACGACCACGATGGCGAGAGTGACGGCAAGATCTGGCACGGCGCCGATGACAACGCATCGGGCACGGTCGGCGTGGTGACCCTGGCGCGGACGTTTGCCGCGAATCCGCTCAAGCCCAGGCGCTCGATCCTGTTCGCGGTGTTTGCGGCGGAGGAGCGTGGCCTGCTCGGCGCCTACTATCTGGCGGCGCATCCGCTGCGTCCGCTGGATACCACGCGGGCGATGATCAATTTCGACATGATTGGTCGCGATGAAAAGCCCAGTCCGCAGACCGACGGCTTGATCCAGGTGCCGGCCGATACCAGCAACCGCCTCAACCTGATTGGCGCGGCGTACAGCCCCGACTACCAGCGCACCGTGGCCAAACAGAACGAGCAGGTCGGCCTGGTGCTGGACGATCGCTTCGACCACGAATACGCACTCAACGTGTTCTTCCGTTCCGATCAGTTTCCGTTCGTGCTGCACAACGTGCCGGCGTTCTGGTGGTTCACCGGCTTCCATCCGGATTACCACCATCCCAGCGATACCGCCGACAAGATCGACTATCCGAAGATGGCGAAGATCCTCAAGCTCGCCTATCTCAGCGCTTGGCAATTCGCCGACGGGTCCACGCCGCCTCGCTTCGTCTCCCATCCCGGCGGACAGAAGGCCAACTAAACGGCCCATGGTGGCCAGCGCGGGCGCGAAGACCATCGCGTCCGCGCCTTGCGCGCATCCCCATCGAGCGGTGGTCTACATGCAGGCCAGTGCGGGCCCAGCACGCGGCCCGGCTTCCTCGTCGCCGCAACCACTGCCTTGGCTTCGCCGTGCCCGCTCCAGCGCTGCTGTTGCGCAGCGCCCGAGTGCGGGTGTAGCTTGACCTAGCAATCTCTTCGTTTGGTGTAGCCCGCCCCGCTTGAGAGTGACACCGGCGCTCCCTGGTTGTCGTTCGTACCGGCCTTCTGGCACACGAATTCGCGAGGAGAATTCCATGTATCGCTTGATCAGCAAATGTCTGTTCATTGGCCTGGCCCTGGCTGCGCCGATGGTGGTGGCGCAGGGTGGCGCATCGACGAAGGAGCCCGGCCGCGCGGTGATTTCGCTCTATCGCGTCGCACCAGGCAAGCACGTGGCGTTTCTCAAATGGATGGCCGAACGGGATGCCCTCGATCAGCAGCTGGGCTTGCCACGCGCGCAATGGTACGCGCATTTTCAGGGCGATTCCTGGGACTACCTCGCCATCGCTCCGGATCTGACCGACGCGCAACAGAAGAAAGAGGACGACGCAGCCAAGGCCAAAGGGCTGGCTGTCGGCTTGAAGGCATCGCTCGAATTTCGCGAATTCATCGCGTCGCATACGGACACCGTGTCGATCGGGCCATTGACGGCCAGCGACCTGGCGGCCAGGGCGAGCAATCCCTGAGGTACATGGCACGGTTGGGGAGGGCGAGGCCTCCCCAATCATGGGCAGCTCGGTGCGAAACGGTGAGCCGGGGAGGCGTTGGCGACGTGCCTGTGAAAGACTCGTCGTTTGCGCTCCCCATGCAGGTTGATCATGGCCACCATCAAAGCCTTTCCTCACGCAGACTTTCTCAGCCAGCTGGAGCATCTCGGCGAGGGCGAACCCTTGCTGGCGACCCCGTCGCTGCCGCCGGCCCTGAGTGGCATGCTGCTGGCTGCGGATGGTACGGGTTCGCCGACCAAGGCCGCCGGCTGCCTGATCCAGCTGTTGAAGGCGCAGAAGGCGGTGTGGCAGGCATCGCTCGATAGCGAGTTGGTGGCTGCCGAGCTGCGTCGTTACCAGAAATTCGCCAAGCCCGGCCAACCATCACCCCACATCGTCCAGCTGCGACAGCGGCAGGCGGCGGCTCGACAGGCTTCCAGCGTGTCGAGGCAGGCGTTCATCAAGGCCGCCATGGCGTTTGTGCGAGAGGCCGGTGTCGAGGTTCCGCCGCGCGTGGCGCTGGAGGCGTTCATTGCCAGCTGGATCGAGGCGAATATTCCCGTCGATCCCGTCGTCGCTGCATCGGTCATCCAGACTGATCACTAGCGTTTGAGGCTGCGCGATCAGGATGTCGCTGTGGCCCGCAGCAGCGCTCTGGTTCAAACGCCCATGCTGGCGAGCCTCTGCGCTGGGCGTTCGCGCCGCGAGCTCCGGGCACCCGCCCTTGCGACGCGCACCTCGAAAGCAAACGGCGCTACAAGCGAGGCGCACTGGCTGGCACAGGCAGCACGCGAACGCATGATGACCCGCCCTAGTTTCTGATCCTGGTGATTTTTTGGCCTTGCACGCCCGCGCCGGCCATCAGCCCGCGTTGCCCGAAAATGAATACGTACACATCCGAGCTAAGCGTCTGGGTCGTCGCCGTCTTGGCCAGGCCCTGGTCGACCACGACGATGCTGGGCCCCACGCCGACCGACCAGCCATCGCTCTTGTCGAGGTAGGCGATCGCGTCGTTGGTGGTGAAGAACATCACTTGCGCGAACGACTGCGCGCCTGCCTGAAATCCAAACGAGGCCGCCGAGAGGTTGAACGTGCCCACCACCTTGCCACCCTCGATCAGTACCCCGTCACCCCCTTGTCCGCCGACCATGAAGCCGGCCTTGAGGATATTCGGGAAGACCAGGATGGCCTTGGATTTCTTGGCGAACTCCTTGGCCTTTGGCTCCGATGCGTACAGTGAATTCAATGCGGCAAAACTGTCGTTCCTCAGCTTCGCATCTTTCGCCTGGTCCTTGGACGAAGCCTGGGGCGCGCCGAGCAAGGGCGATGCAGCAATGGAAGAGGAGGCCGCCACCATGAAAAGGATAGGGACCAAGGCAGCAAATTTGATTTGCTTGAACATGGCGTCGACTTCCTCTGGGCGAAAGATCGGTGAAGGAGCGTGGCAACCTGACGATTGACCGGTGGCCGCTGGAGAATGGCGCGTCCGTCCATCTGCAGTCGCCCGGATGGGACGCAGGCCGGACGGGCAAGCGCATGCCAGCGCGCCTCGCTGCAAAGTAGAAACCCGTGGAGTCCCGAGCACCAGCGAAAAAGTACCTGCCCGCACTACGTAGTTTTGCGGAGAACAGGCGCGCCGCGTCGAGGCGGAGAGAGGGGCGGCGCGGCTCAGACCGCCATTAATTGATGTTCCGGCGGAACGCGGACCTCGTCGCCCGCCGTTGCACGCGTGCGCGCAAGCCATTCCAGCCATTCGCTGAGCACGATGAGGGTCCAGATCGCACGGGCGTGGTCGTTGGAACGCGAGCAATGTTCCGTCATCAGTGCCTGCGCTGCATCGGTATCGATGCCGGCGCCGGCGAGCGCGCGACTGGCCAGTCGTGACCTCGCCCAGTTGTACAACGGGCCGCGAAGCCATTGCGAGAGCGGTACGGAAAGGCCACGCTTGCGCTGGGTGACGGCGGAGCGGGGCAGGTAGCGCTGGGCGTAGTCCTTGAGGAAGACCTTGGTGGTGAGGCCGTGGACGCGGGCGTCCAGCGGCAAGGTTGCGGCAAACTCGATCACCGTCTGATCGAGGAATGGCGCTCTGATCTCCACGCCATGACACATGCCGCCGCGGTCCGCCTTGGCCATCAAGGCATCGGGCAGCGAATGTCCGAAGTCATAGTTCTGCAGGGCATCGACGACGGCGCCGAGGTCGTGGTCGGTGAAGTCGATAGGCGGCTCAACACCAAGGCGACGCAGCCAGTCGGGCGAAATACTGGCGGTCCAAAGCAGGTGGCGGGTCAGGCCATCGAGCTCCTGGCCCCGCACAAAGCGCTTCAGCAGGAACGAGACGGTGACCTTCTTGTCGCTGACCGGCAGTCGTTCGACCAGGCGCTGGATGCCCGCTCGCACGACGCCGGGCAGCCGCGCGTAGCGGCTGGCCAGGTGCGCGCCCAGGTAGGTGGGATAACCGCCGAACAACTCATCCGCACCTTCACCAGCGAGCAGGACACGCACGTCCTGGGCTGCTCGTCGGCACACCAGTGCCAGCGGCAGCCACGCCGGGTCGGCCAGGGGTTCGCCCGTGGTCGAGACCAGATGGCGAATGCCATCCGGCACATCGTTGGGGGAAACGGTTACCGGCACGAAGTCGCAACCGAGGTGGGCGGCCATATGCGCGGCATGGCCGCCTTCGTCGAACGACGCCTCGGCGAAGCGGATGCAGTAGGCAGAGAGTTTCTTGTCCGGGCGCAGGCTGCGCGCAACCGCCGTCATCAGGGCGGAGTCGACGCCGCCGCTTAGCAGAACGCCGTAGTCGACATCGATATCGCTTTGTCGCCGCACGGCGTTTCGAAAGATCTGGTCGAAGGCTTCCTGGCTGGGCGCGGACTGCCTGGCGACGCCAATCGGCGAAGTCCAATAGCGCGCATATCGCGTGCCTGCCGGTTCGATGACGATCATTTCACCGGGGCGGACCTTGCGATGATCTTCCAACAGGCTGCGTGGCGACGGGCAGTAGCCCGAGCGCAGGTAGTGGGCCAGCGAGGCGGGATCGAGCTGGGCGTTGGCGCCCTGGGCAGCCACCAGGGCCGCCAGCTCCGAGGCGAAATACACGGCGCTGTCGGAGGTCGAGTAGTAGAGATGGCGTTCGCCGGCGCGGTCCCTGGCGAGAATCAGCCGCTGATTCCGCGCATCCCACAAGGCGATGGCGAACACCCCTTGCAAGTGCTCGAGGAAGGCGAGGCCCTTTTCCAGATAAAGCGGTGCAATAACGGCTACGTCGGTGCTCTGGGGGATGACGTGCCCGCATTGCTCGAGCATGTGCCGCAGTTCGCGGTGATTGTCGATCTCGCCGTTGCAGGCCACGACGACGCCGTCCGCATGTTCGATCAACGGCGGCTGCTGCTGGTCGACACCACGGATCGCCAGGCGGTTGACGGCCATGACCAGGTCGCGACTCGAGAACACCGCGTTTCCATTCGGACCACGATGCGCCATCGCCCGAAGCATGGCGCGGGTCCTCGACTCCATCGCGGGAGTCGATTCGCCCATGCTTCGATTCAAAATGCCGCCGATTCCGCACATCGTTGAGAATTCTCGAGCAAATGAAGTGAAGTGGAGATCAGCCCTGGACCCGCAGCAACGGGTTGCCGCGCCATGTGCCGAGCGGGTCCATGGCCTGTACCTGGCAGCTGGCCAGGGCAGGTTGGACGGTCGAGGCATCAATCGTGTGATCGACGATCACCAGCGCGTGGCGCTGGTCGCGTATCGCCGAGCAGAGCGATGCCGCCCCCTCGGGTGCACGCCAGGCGACGCCATACACCGGCTTGTTCAGATACAGGCGCAGCCCCCACGGCGTCTGTTCCTCGATCGCATACATCGCGTCCGTATTGACGATGACGATGACGGCGGCGACGTCCTGCAGCGGAGCCATGGCGGCGATTTCGCGCGCCGCCTGGCGATTGTCCTCCGCCGGATGCATGGAATAAGCCGCCACACCCTTGGCCGCCACCAGCGCGATCACCCATAGGCACAGCACCACGCGTTGGCGCGGTACCTGCAGGTCGAGGCTGTCGCGAAGCTGAAGTGCTGCCAGCAGCGCCAGCGGCAGAAACAGCGGCAGCACGTAAAGCGGGAGTCGTGACTGCGAAAGACAGAACACCGCGAAAGGAACCAAAAACCACAGCAGCAGGAACGGTTCGATAGCGTGCTCGCGATACCAGTCGCTCCACTGGGTCTGGGAAATGCCGGAACGCACGGCGCGAGTCAGGGCGGGCCACCATGGCAGTGAGCCGAGGATCAGCACCGGGAGATAGACCACGGCCCAACCGAAGATACCCGGATGCCGGCGATGCACCGCGGTAAAGATGCGGCCATACACCTCCTGATGCAGGAAATAGTGCAGCAGCCAGGGATAGCGCCAGGCAGCGAGCAGGTACCAGGTAAAGCCGACCAGCAGAAATGCCGCGATGCCAGCGAGCGTGAACAGGCGACCCATGCCCCGCCAGCCATCACGGCTGGCGGCGTAGATCAGGATGGCAAGCAGGGGCAGCAGCCCTGGCGGGCCCTTGGTGAGGAAGGCCAGGCCAAAGCCCAGCCACATCACGGTCACGCCCTGGCGTCGATCGCGTTCGTTGTCGAACACGATCGAACGTATGAAGCCAAGGACGGCCAAGCCTTCAAACAGCGTTAGAAATACATCGGTGCTGATGATGTTGGCGGTAAAGAACGGGAACAGCGTGCAGCCATAGATCAGGCCCGGCAACCACGGCTTCCCCGGCACCAGCCGTTTCCCCATGGCATAGAGCACCCACATGGTCAGCACGAAGGAGACGGCGTAAGGGGCTCGCGCCGCCCAGGTGTTTCGGCCAAAGACCTGCAGCGATGCTGCAATGACCCAATAGGTGAGCGGTGGTTTCGAGAAGTTCAGCTCGCTGGGGCTGTAGGCGGGTGCGAGATAGTTGCCCGAATCGAGCATCTGCAGCGCGGCGCCCACGTAACGGCCTTCGTCAGGGCTCCAAAGCCCCCGCGTGCCCTGGAAGGCGAAACCGAGTACCAGCCCAAGCAAGATCAGCCACAGCAGGGGCCGCTGTCGCGAACTCCCGGTCAGGCCTCGCCAGCCGCCTTCATTGAGCACACTTTGGGGCATGTTCGGATTCCTTGAGGCAAGGCGTAGCGCAGTGGCCATGGGAAGGTCAGTGCCGCGCCTGGCGCGTTCTGAGCATGTGCAGGTTGCGCAGGAATACGAGCAAGGTCACGGTCTCTCCGATGATGAAAACCGGCTCCCGCCGATGGATGGCGTAGCTGAGAATGATCGTCCCGCCCGCGACACTCAGGTACCAGAACGCACCGGGTATGACGCTTTTGCCGCGCGCCTCGCTATACAGCCACTGTACGAGAAATCGGGCGCCGAAGAGCGCCTGGCCCACCAGTCCCGCGGCAATCCACAATGATTGGCTGTCGATATGCATCAGTTCAGGGCCTCATGGCGTTGCTGCCGGTTTTCGCGCAGGCGCAGCTGAAGATTCCTCAGGTAGATGAGAACGCCTCCCGTTTGTCCAACAATGAACACGGGGTCCTGCTTGTGGATGGCATAGCCAAGCAGCGTGGCGCCGCCAACAATGCTGGCGTACCAGAAGATCATGGGTATGGCGCTCTGGCGCTTGATCTCGCTGTAGATCCACTGCAGCAGGAAGCGCGCGGAAAAGATGGTCTGCCCGGTCAATCCAACGACCAGCCAGTGGCTGCTAGAGCCTTCCATACACACCTCCCCGAGCAGGGCCAGGGGGGCAGGCCATCAAGGCACCATTCGGCGCCGAAGCTCTCGCGACTGGCGCGACGTCGACGACGTGGATCTTCGCCAGACCTTCACGGGGAGATAAAAGTGCTACAGCAATGAACCGTCGAGTAGCGGAAACACGTTCTGGCATGGTGGCTATCGCGACCGGTTGGGAGTTGTCAGAGCATAGCGAGGCCAAGGGGCTTTTTGGGCAACGCACGCAACAATAATTGCTCGCCGCGCCACCGGGCCGAGGCGCGGGTGGACAGGGTCGCAGGCGCTATCGAGCTAAGGCAAAACTAAGCCTGAGTGAGGTAGGCCGGAGTTAACTTCGCCATCACGTACTCGGGCGTATGCAGGAGACAGACTCTTGGAGACGCCCATGAAAAAGCTTGCGATCAGTGCGTTCGCCTTGGCGCTTGCCACGGCTCTTGCCGGCCAGGCCCAGGCACAGAGCAGTGCGTCTCCGAATACGCGCGTCGTTTGTGAAGACGTGCAGGTGAGGCAGACGAATACCAATGATCCCAACCGTATTACTGGCACGGCCATCGGCGCCGTGGCGGGTGGCGTCGTCGGCAATCAGATTGGCGGCGGCCGGGGCAGGACCCTGGCGACGGTGGGCGGCGCTGTGGCCGGTGGCGTCGTCGGCAATCAGGTGCAGCGGAACAACCAGAACAATAACGCGACGGTTACAACGGAACGCCGTTGTCGTGAGGTGCAGCAATGATGAGCCGCTCATCGTGGACCTTGTCCTGAGCAGGTCGCGCTGCTGCTCTTGACGGAAGCGCTGCGGTGAGCGGAGAACGGACGTCCAAACGCATCGACGACGCACCTGCACTAAGCGTGGCAAGGAGACCTCACACACAGTTGGCGCAAGCGAACATCGGCGTGCTGCGGCCGATGCGCTCGCCTTCGATCAGCGAACCCCAGCTCCCCGCGCATGGCATCGTTATCGATTAACCTTGCTGGCTCCCCCAGGACGACGGAAAGCCAAACATGCAACATCCTGACGCGCTCACCAAGGGCATCGATCACGTCGGTTTGACCGTGGCCGACCTTGAACTCTCTCGCCGCTTCTTCGTGGATTGCCTTGGTTGGACCGTCGTTGGCGAGAATCCTGCTTATCCAGCCGTGTTCGTATCCGACGGGACCAGCCGCCTGACCCTCTGGCAAGTCGACGCATCCGAAGGCTATACGGCGTTCGATCGGCGGAGAAACATTGGGCTGCATCACGTCGCCTTGAAGGCCCCGAGTGAGGAGGCGCTTGGCGAGCTTTTTGCGCGCGTATCGGCCTGGCCAGGCGTGGTGGCCGAGTTTGCTCCCGAACCGGTGGGCAAGGGGCCGAGGGTTCACTGCATGGTGCGCGAACCCGGCGGAGTACGCGTGGAATTTGTCTACACCCCGTCGGCATGACGGGTCGTGTGGCGCGAAGTTGGGGCGAGCGCAGGCACTCTGATGAACTCGAAGCGATTCTTTCGATTGGCGGAATACTGATTGCCGCTGGGCAGGTCTTTCGTTGCGCGACGGGCCCAGCGTACATTGCGTTGCGCTCTCGCAAGCTCGGTTCCGGGAGGATAGTCGCCCACGGGAGACGAGTCGTGCGACCTGAGCGAGTCAGGTTGGACAGCAGGTGATACTGAGAGTCGGCGCAAGTGGGCGGATGGATGAGTGCTCGCGCCGAAGTGGCAATGGTTGCTGGGCACTCAGTCGTCAACACGGTTCTTCGGGCATGCCGCCTGGTTATCTTCGAGACGGCTTGGCGGCAGTACGGCAGGAGTGAAAGCTAATGGCGACTCGCGTCCCTTCGTCTCTACTCGGTCTGCTCGGCATCAAGCTGCCGATCATCCAGGCCCCGATGGCAGGCGTTTCCTCGCCCGCCATGGCCGCCGCGGTGAGCAACGCCGGTGGCCTCGGTTCGCTTGGCCTGGGCGCCATGACGGCGGACCAGGCGCGTCAGGCGATCAGGGCATTTCGCCGGCTGAGTGACGGGCCGCTCAATGTGAATCTCTTTGTCCATCGCCCGGCACAGGCCGACGCGGCCAAGCAGGCCGCCTGGCTACGGCGACTGGGCCCCGAATTCGAAGGGGTAGGCGCGTCGCCCCCGTCGGTGCTGAAGGAGATCTACACATCCTTCCTGGTCGATGAGGACATGCTTGCCATGCTGCTCGAAGAACGGCCGCACGTGGTGAGCTTCCATTTTGGCTTGCCCAGGCCGGACCAGATCGCCGCCTTGCATGGCGCTGGCATCGTGCTGCTGGCGACGGCCACCCAAGTTCAAGAAGCGCGGTCTATTGAAGACGCAGGCATCGATGTCGTCGTGGCCCAGGGTTATGAGGCGGGCGGACACCGAGGTGTATTCGATCCTGACGCGGAGGACCCTCGTTTGGGTACGCTTGCGTTGACCCGGCTGCTGACGCAAAGCGTGCACGTCCCGGTGATTG
This sequence comes from Dyella halodurans, assembly GCF_026283925.1. Lineage (GTDB taxonomy): Bacteria > Pseudomonadota > Gammaproteobacteria > Xanthomonadales > Rhodanobacteraceae > Dyella > Dyella halodurans. The sequence goes on along the minus strand of NZ_JAPDPF010000009.1, from coordinate 66,452 downwards.
CGGCCGGCGGCATCATGGATGGCGCCGGCATTGCCGCCGTGCTCGCGCTGGGCGCCAGCGCCGCGCAACTGGGCACCGCGTTTGTGGCCACCGACGAGTCGCTGGCGGATGCGGGCTATCGAAAGACCCTGGCGAGTGAGGCCGCTTATGCGACGGTGATGACGCGGGTGATTTCAGGGCGGCCCGCGCGGAGCCTGGCCAATCGTTTCACACGCTTTGGCGCGGGCGTGGCCGACGATGTCGTTCCCGCTTACCCGATCACCTACGACGCCGGCAAGGCGCTGAACGCCGCTGGGCGCGCGGCGGGCGATGCCGGTTATGGCGCGCATTGGGCGGGCCAGGCTGCGCCGTTGGCGCGTTCCATGTCCTCGCAGGTGCTCATGCAGACGCTCGAGGGCGAACTGGACCGCGCCCTGGCCTGAACGGGTGCACGCGGCTGCCGTGAAGAAGGCGTCACTCCGGCCCGATGCACGACGGCTGCGCTGGGCTCGCCACGCCGCCAGTGCGCCTGGTGACTCTCGTTTCCACCCTGGAGGCCACCTTGGCCATACTCACGATCGACCTGCGTAGCTGGCGATCCGACGAACGCTTGCCGGCGCTTGCTGCCGGCTTGATCGACGCAGTCAGCAAGCTCACCGGCGAGCCACGCGACCAGGTCGTGTTGATCATCCACGATGGTGCCGGTCATCACCTCGTGGAGAACAACGATCATCTCGCCGCTGTCCCGGACATTCGGTCGGACGCCTGAGCGCCGGGCAAATCCCCGTGTAGTCAAGATTACCTTCCGTCCGGGCGCTCGCAACGGGAGGCTGGCCGGTGCCATGCCATGGACGGGGTGCCGTGGCCGGGTTTGTCAGCATGCCGGTTCGCGAGCACGATACGTCGAACTTCAGGGAGTCGGCCATGGCTAGGCGAATTTGCAGGGCCGTAGGACACTTTCCAGGCTCCGTTCTCCATCGCGCACCCGCTAGGAATGTATATGGATCGCATAGATGCCATGAAAGTCTTCGTCGCGGCGTTGGATGAAGGGAGTCTCGCAGGCGCCAGTCGCAAGACCGGGCGATCGCCGGCAGCGGTGAGCAGGGCGATTGCCTTTCTTGAAGATCATGTCGGCGTGCCGCTGCTGCACCGGACGACACGTTCCATCAAGTTGAGCGAGGCGGGCGAGCGCTATGCCACGGCCTGCCGCAAACTGCTGATGGACCTGGAGGAAGCAGACCGCAGCGCGGCGGGCGAGCGTTCCGTGCCTCGTGGAACCTTGACCATCACCGCGACGGTGTTTGCCGGCGTGCAGATTCTTCGGCCCATCGTCGATGCCTTCATGGACGAATACCCCACCGTCAACGTTCGACTGCACATGCTGGAACGTGCAGTGAACCTGATTGACGAAGGCATGGACCTGGCCTTGCGCATCACCCATCTGGCCGATTCGACCCTGGTGGCCCATCGCATTGGTGAAGTGCGTCGGGTGATCGTGGCTTCGCCGCGCTATCTGGCGACGCATCCGCGCATCGAGGAACCCGCTGACCTTGGCAAGCACCAGATCATCGCCATGGCGCATATGGGTCTTGAATCGTGGAGCTTTCCGCCGTTGGAGGGATCGTCGGTGCCTCGTTCCGTGGCCTTAACCCCTCGACTGGTGATCAACAACGTACGCGGCGCCATTGCGTCGGCAGTGGAGGGGCACGGCGTGACGCGGCTGCTCTCCTACCACGTGGCGTCGGAGATCAAGCAGGGTTTGCTGCGCGTCGTGCTCGCCAATGCGGAACCTGCGCCACTTCCCGTTCACATCGTGTCGCCGTATGGACGCTTGTCGGTGCCGAAGGTCCGCGCCTTCGTCGACTTTGCGCTGCCACGCCTGCGTTCGCGTTTCGCTTGCCTGGCGAAGGAGGCGGAGGCGCCAACCGAAGTACCGATTCCACCGCGCCGCGGAAGAATGTCTGCCGACTAGCAGGGATTCGCTAATGCGCCCCGCACGCCTAGATTAGACCCATCGGAGCGACAAGCCCGATAGACATCAGGTCGAAATTCCCCCTATCTAGGAATGCACAGTATGAACAGCCAACAGAAAGTCGCCATCGTTACTGGCGCGTCGCAGGGCATCGGTGCTGCGATGGTCAAGGCCTTTCGCGATCGCAACTACCGCGTCGTTGCGAACTCCCGCTCGATCAAGCCGTCCAGCGATCCCGACGTGATCACGGTGGCCGGCGATATCGCTGACCGCGCCGTGGCCCAGCGCATCGTGACGGAAGCGCTGTCGCGCTTCGGCCGCATCGATACCCTGGTCAACAACGCGGGCATCTTTGTCGCCAAGCCGTTCACGGACTATACGGTTGAAGACTACGCAAACGTGTTGTCGGTGAACCTTACCGGTTTCTTCCACATCAGCCAGCTCGCGCTGGCGGAGATGGAGAAGCAGGGCAGCGGCCACATCGTCAACATCAGCACGAGCCTGGTCGACCACGCGATCGATGGCGTGCCGTCGGTGCTGGCTTCGCTGACCAAGGGCGGCCTCAACGCGGCCACCAAGTCGATGGCCATCGAGTACGCCAAGCGCGGCATCCGCGTGAATGCCGTGTCGCCGGGCATCATCAAGAGCCCGATGCATGCGCCAGAGACGCACGGTGTGCTCGCGGGCCTGCACCCGGTGGGTCGCATGGGCGAGATGTCCGACATCACCGACGCCGTGATCTATCTCGACTCGGCGGGTTTCGTCACCGGTGAGATCCTGCACGTTGACGGTGGCCAGAGCGCCGGCCACTAAGGACTAGCGGGGTGGGCAGGGTGTCCACCCCCTTTTCTCGAGGAAACAGTCATGCCTTTCGTGAACATCAAAATTACCCGCGAGGGTTCAGCACCTGGCCTTAGCGCTGCCACCGCGGAGCAGAAGGCTGCCTTGATCAAGGGCGTCAGCCAGTTGTTGCTCGACGTGTTGAACAAGCCGCTGGATTCCACCTTTGTCGCCATCGATGAAGTGGAGCTGGAAAACTGGGGCTGGGGTGGTTTGCCGGTCCCCGAATATCGCAAGCAACAACAGTCAAAGCATAAGTAGGCCTGTTGTTTGGGTCCGCGAAACGAGTTGCCGCGAATCGTTGAGTGCGCGTTGCGACTGGGAGGGCAGGTGCCGCGCCGATGGCGACCTTGGCTCGGCTCGATACACCTCAAGCCCGCGGTTCACCGCGTTCCGGTAACGATGCCAGCGGCAAGCCAGTCGGCGAACAGCTGGCCGGCCTTGCCAACGCCGGCTTCTTCGCCCAGGTGATCGACGAGGGCATCACACCAGGTGATGAAACGGTTGTCCTCACGCAGCGACAGTAATGCCTCGTGTTCGATCGTGTCGACAAGCCTGAGGCGGGAGGTGTACCCGTGGCGCCAGACGATAAGGCCGCGCGGCGACGGCAGCATTTCGCTTTCTGGTGGTTGGGCGCCATCCTGAAGCGCAGACCAGATCGCCTCCGCATTGGTCGTGGCGGTGCGCTGGCGCAAGCCGGGATGGAGGCAGATGCGAGCTGTGTCCCAGTCTACGGTCTGCCATTCGTCACTCGACATGGGTGTCACGTCGGCGGCAACGAAGGACTCCGACAGCGCCCATTCGATCCAGGCCAGCTCGTGAAGATCCGGGTTGTGCGGAAATCTCGCCTGCAAGGTCTCGTCGAAGTCGAGGCCATAGGCATCGAGGGTCCAGGCGTGCGGTGGGTGACTGTCGATATGGGCGATCGCCGTCTCTAAAAAAACTTCTTGCCCGAGCCAGGCGCGCAGTTGCGGAAAGCTCGACTCAAGACAGCCGACCAACTGTCCGCGGTAGTTGTTCTGGTAGACGTCCAGGCCTGCCGTGGTGCTGGTGCCAAGCTGGCGTAGCGTGGCTTCGCTGGACGAGCTGACAAGCCAATCGCGGAAGTTGCGTTGCAGCGTGGAAAGGTTCATGCCGCCTCCGATAGCCGCTGCTTGTTCCGCCCGATCTCGCGTGCGATGTCGAGTTCATCGAGCAGTTCGGCCAGCGGAGGGATGGCATCGTCGCGCTCGATCATGGTTGCCACCGGACCGAGCATCGTCGTCGCCTCGGCATACAGCGACCAGACATCGTCACAGACCGCTTGGTCGTGGGTATCGATCAGCAGTCCGGCGCCCTGCGTGTGTCCCGCAAGGTGAATCTGGCGTACGCGTTCAAGCGGCATCCCGCGAAGATAGGCATGCGCATCCAGTCCGTGGTTGCGCGAACTGACGTAGACGTTGTTGATGTCCAGCAGCAGGCCGCAACCGGTGCGGCGCGACATCTCGCCGAGGAATTCCCATTCGGTCATGACCTGTCCCGGGAAGGCGATATAGCTCGACGGGTTCTCGAACAACATCGATCTGCCGAGGGCGTCTTGCGCCGTCGTGATGTTGTTGCAGACGATATCCAGCGCCTCTTCGGTGTAGGGCAGCGGCAGCAGGTCGTGCGAGTTGAAACGATCGATGCGTGACCAGCTCAGATGATCCGACACGAACAGCGGATCCAGCTCATCGACCAGCATCCTCAGGCGACGCAGGTAGTCGTGATCCAGTCCGTCTACAGAACCGATCGACATGGATACGCCATGAAAGGCCACGGGATGACGTTCGCGCACCTGGCGGAGGATATGCCGTGGCTGGCCACCGTCGAGCATGAAGTTTTCCGAGATCACTTCGACAAAGTCGACGGGTACATCGGTTTCGAGGAAGTCGCGGTAATGCTCGCGGCGCAAGCCGAGTCCGTAGCCGGCAAAGGTGGGAATGGTGGTAAGCATGGCAAGTTTCCTGATCGGCTCGGGCGAGGGCTGGACCCGCGTGGCGCGGGTCCAGCGATTCGATCACTTCGGTTCGGTCAGCGTGCCGCCGGCGGCGGTGCACTCGCTTGGCGTCTTCACGACGACGCCCTGGCCCTTGCAGCCGTTGAGGCCCTTGCAATCGTGCTTGGCTGTTGCGCACAGGCTCTGGCCCTTGCACGAATTGACGCCGTAGCAGCGGGCCGGCTCCTGCTTCTGCGACCCTTGGTCGGCGGCGTGCGCCGGTGCGTGCAGCGAGGCGAGTGCGAGGGCGACAGCGGCGGCGGCGGCCGCAAAACCGCTGCGAGACTTGGTGGTGATAGTGGACATGGTGATACTCCTGGGGATGGGTCCGGAGGGACGGTGGTGGTTGCTGTGGTCTTACTTCAGGCTCGTCGCCGCGTCTTCGATGACTTGCGCAACCCGTTCCGGCTGCGACATGTAGACGAGGTGGCTGCCCTTGATCTCGGTGACCTTGGAGCCGGCACGCTGGTACATCGAGCGCTGCAGCTCGGGGCTGTACACGCGGTCTTCGGTCGCCACGACAGCCCAGCTGGGCTTGTTGCGCCAGGCGGTTGTCTCGGTGACGGCGCGGAGCGCGCCAACCGTTCCCGGCACCTGCGATACGGCCAGGAAGTCCGTGCGGTTGGTGGTCAGGTCGCCGCCAAAGTCGGCGCCGAACGGCTTTTCCTTGACGTAGATGTAACCGTCCCAGGAGGCCTGGAGATCGTTGCTCGGCTCGGGCATGGACTCGACCAGTTGGAGCGTGCTTTCGCCAACGGTCGGTGCGACGGCGGCCACGTAGACCAGGCCCTTGACCTTGTCGCGGTTGCCGGCCTGGGTGATCACGGCGCCGCCATAGTCGCTGCCGACCAGCAGGGTCGGACCGTCTTCCTTGCGCAGCTGCCGGTTGACCGCCTCGGCGTCGTTGAGCAAGGTGTCGATGCGCGGCTGCACTACGTTAACGGTGTAGCCCTTGTGGATCAGGATGTCGTGCACGACGTGCCAGCCCGAACCGTCGACGAAGGCGCCAGGGACGATGACGATGTTCTTGACGCCGGTGGGCGCCGCATCGGCTGCATGCGCGAGGCCGGTGGATGCCATGAGGGCAAGGGTGAAACTCAACAATTTACGCATGGTGGACTTCCTGCGGTGCCCGTGATGGAAGGGCTTGGGATGGGGACGTGCGCTGGCGTTGCGTTGCGCGACGTTCGCGCCGATGGCGCAAGACGTGGTCGAGCGACCACTTGCCACCACCGCTCGCGATGATCGGCAGGAGCAAGCCGGCCCAGCTCAGGTGCGTCGGCCAGGCGTCCGGATAGACGAAGATCTCGATCACCGTGGTCATGCCCAGCAGGGCGAGCGCGGACACCCGTGAGAACAGCCCCAGTACCAGCAACACCGGGAAGAGGTGTTCCGCTCCGGTCGCCAGGCGTGCTGCCCACTCGGGTGAAATCAGCGGCAGGTGGTACTCCGAGGCAAACAGGTCGTAGGTCGACGGCTTGATCGTCAGGAACCCCTCGACCTTGGTACGACCCGACTGGAAGAACACCGAAGCGATGCCCAAGCGGGCGACCAGGAGCAGCAAGGCGTCCGGGAGGGCGCCCGACCATCGGGCCGCGAGCGTCGAGCTCGCCTCGCGCGATGACGCCATCCGCATGGCGGTCAGCTCGGTCGTGGCCATTACGACTGGGCCTCGAGGGAGCCGTGGCCCTTGGGCGTCTTGATCGTGGTGCAGGTCCCTTTGTCGACGAGGACCCAGGCATTGCCCTGGTAGTTGGCTTTCGCCGTGCCTGCGCAGCTCGTGCCGGCACCGGCGGCACAATCGTTCTTGCCGGCGAGAGCGACGCCGTAGCATTTTTCCATCGGCTTCTTGGCGTCCTCGGCGTGGCCGACCGAGGCGAGGCAGGCAAGGCCGAGGGCCAAGGTGGCGGCGAGCGTGGCGTGTGTGCGTTTCATGGGATTCTCCGTGGATACGTGGGATAGAGCTCGGAAGGGAGCGTGGTTCAGACCAGGACGGTGACGACGTCGATGTTTCCGCGGGTCGCCTTGGAATACGGGCAGGTCTGGTGGGCGAGATCGACGACGGCCTGGGCCTGCGCGCGATCCAGCCCGGGCAGGCTCACGTGGAGGCGCGCCTGCAGGAAAAAGCTCTTCTCTGCGGTGTTGGCGAGGTCCACCTCGGCGTCGACCGCGGCATCGGCCGGGAAGCGGACGCCCAGCGCCTGCGCATTGCGCTGCATGGCACCGAGGAAGCAGGCAGACCAGCCAGCGGCGAACAGTTGTTCCGGGTTGGTGCCGCTGCCGTTGGAGCCGGGTAGCGACAGGTTGACGTCGAGGCGACCGTCGCTGCTACGCGACTGGCCGTCGCGGCCGCCAGTGGTATGGGTCTTGCCGGTGTAGAGAACAGCGTTGTGCTGGGACATGATCGTTTTCCTGGTTGAATGGCCGCACGCCCCGAGTGGTGGCGCAGGATCGGCTGGTGGGCATAGGAAACCGCTCCGACGTATCCGCGGTGTGTCGCGCCGGGCGCCAAAAGGCATCGCAATGTGTCGCGACGGGGGCTGGATACATGCCGATACAAAAGTTCCGGCAGACGTGCGCAGCCCGGTCCGGGGGCGCTGTACATACGGATACAAAAAGCCGCTAAAACGGACACGCTTGAGATAAACAGCCTTGATTCAATAAGCCGTAGGGCGGTGCGCTGTGGCACGGTCCCCTGTCCACGAGGCAAGCCTTATGAAAATCCTGCGTCTAGGCGCCGTGCTGGCCGCCCTGAGCGCCGTCTTCATCGCCGTCTGGCCCAGTGTCTGGGGCACGGCGCATGCACAGGAGCACTCGCCTGGAACACCGGCGCCGGACATCACGGGAGCGAACCGTTGGCTCAATTCGCCGCCGCTGTCGATGGAACAACTGCGTGGCAAGGTCGTGCTGGTGGAATTCTGGGCGCGTGAGTGCATCAATTGCATTCACGTACTGCCCCACACGAAGGCGCTCTATGAGAAATACGGCAAGGACGGCCTGGTCGTCGTTGGCGTCCATACGCCCGAGTACGACGAGGAGCGGGACGCGAACAGCCTGCAGGCGGCCTTGAATGAGTTCAGCATCACCTGGCCGGTCGCGGTGGATAATGACATGCGCATCTGGAACGCTTACGACAACCGCTACTGGCCGGCCATCTATCTGATCGATCGCAATGGTCGCATCGTGTATAGCCATGTCGGCGAGGGCGACTACGAAGACACCGAAAAGCGCGTGCGGATGTTGCTTGGCGAAGCCTCCTGATGCGTGAGGCATGAGAGCGGCGTAATCCTTGGAATAGGTAGAGATGGAACATATCGATCACATTCTCGTCGTCGATGACGATCACGACATTCGCACCGGCGTCGCGGACTACCTGCGCAAGAACGGGCTGCGTGCCAGTGCCGCCGTGGATGGACGCGACATGTTTGCGCAGCTCGATACGTCGGCGTTCGACCTGATCGTGCTCGACATCATGATGCCCGGCGACGATGGCCTGGTGCTTTGCCGCACCTTGCGCAGCGGCAAGCATCGCGCCGTGCCGATCCTGCTGCTGACGGCCCGGGATGACGAGACCGATCGCATCGTCGGCCTGGAAATGGGCGCGGACGACTATGTGGTCAAGCCGTTCTCGCCGCGCGAGCTGCTTGCGCGCATCAAGGCGGTGATTCGGCGCACGCGCATGTTGCCGCCCAACCTGCGCATCACCGAGTCGGCGGACACGCTGGCGTTCGGCCGCTGGCGGCTGGACACCGCGGCGCGTCATCTGCTCGACGAGAGCGGCACCAACGTTGCATTGAGCGGTGCCGAGTTTCGCTTGTTGCGGGTCTTTCTCGATCATCCGCAGCGCGTGCTGTCCAGGGACCAGCTGCTGAACCTGACCCAGGGCAGGGATGCGGAATTGTTCGATCGCTCGATCGACCTGCTGGTGAGTCGCCTGAGAAGTCGACTCGACGACGACGCGAAGGACCAGTCCTATATCAAGACCGTGCGCAGCGAGGGCTATGTGTTCTGCATGCCGGTCACCGTGCCCGGGAGCGATGCATGAGCGAGGCCGCGCCGGCCGTCGCCAGGCGCTGGCTGCCTCGCAGCATGGCCTCGCGGCTTTATCTGATCATCCTGGCCGGCCTGATGCTTGCGCAGGGCCTTTCGCTCGCGCTGCTGTTCTATGAGCGCTATCAAAGCGCCACCACGGTCATGTTCGACACCATGGAGCATGAAATAGGTACGTCCGTCGCCGTGCTGGACCACTTGCCGGCACAGGAGCGCCCAAACTGGCTCGGGCGCCTGCGACGCGACAATTACTACTTCGTGCTCGGCCCGGGTCAGCCCGGTGCGCCGCTGAACTCCGATCGTTCGCGTACGGTAACGGGTTTGATCGCCAAGGAAGTCGGCGCCGATTTCCGCGTGCATGGCGACGCCGTGGCCGCTGCGCCGGGGCGCTACCAGGTGCACTTCACCTTGCGCGATGGTCAGCCGCTAACGCTCGACGTCACGCCGCACCTCATGCCGGTGGCGCGATGGCTCCCTGTGGTGCTGGTCCTGCAGATGCTGCTCTTGCTGTTGTGCACCTGGCTCGCCGTGCGCTTGGCGACGCGTCCCTTGACCCATCTGGCCGAGGCCGCGGAGTCCATGATGCCGACGGCGGATGGACCCCATATGAGCGAAGAAGGACCGACCGAAGTTGCCCAGGCAGCGGCGGCCTTCAATTCAATGCAGGAACGCATCCGTCGCCATCTGAAGGAGCGCCTGCATATCCTCGCGTCGATTTCCCACGACCTGCAGACACCGATCACGCGCATGCGCCTACGCGCCGAAGCGCTCGAAGAGGGGGTGGCCAAACAGAAGATCCTCGATGACTTGCACGCCATGGAGCAGCTTGTGCGCGAGGGCGTGGCCTACGCCCGTAGCGCACATGGTGGAGCCGAGACGCCGGTACGCATGGATGTAGGCGCTTTTCTCGAGAGTCTCGTGTTCGACTATCAGGATGTGGGCCGGCCGGTTTCCCTGGTGGCGTCGGTTCGCGGTCCCACCATGGTCCGCCGGGAGGCGTTGCGGCGCGTACTGGGCAACCTCATCGACAACGCCATCAAGTACGGAGGCGTCGCCGAGGTCGCCGCATGGCGCAACGAGGAGGGTGCCCTGTGCATGGCGGTGTCGGATCGTGGGCCCGGCATTCCCGATGAGGAACTGGAGCAGGTCCTGCAACCGTTCTATCGGTTGGAGGCATCGCGTAACCGCGACACCGGCGGTGCGGGGCTGGGCCTGGCCATCGCGGCACAGCTGACCCGCGCCATTGGCGGGAACCTGACGCTTGGCAACCGCGAGGGCGGAGGCCTTATCGCGACCATCACCTTGCCTTGATAGGCCTCGCCGCCTGCGCGGCGCTTCGGCTAGGCAGCAGCCGCGGTCTCGTTTGCAGATGATTCGAGCGCTACCGGCCCGTGCGCCTGCCGCCGCATCGCCTGGGGCGGCTTGCCGAAGGTCCGAACGAAGGCGCGGCGCATGCGTTCGCGATCGTCAAAGCCCACTTCACGCGCAACGACTTCGACGGGATGCCGCGTCTGCTCCATCATCAGGCGGGCCGCTTCCACCCTCAGGTGTTCCACGGCCTTGGCGGGCGACTGACCGGTTTCGGCGCGAAACGTCCGACTGAACTGCCGCGGGCTGAGGTTCGCGGCGGCGGCCAGTTCCTCCACCGTCAACGCCGACTGCAGGTGACTTCTGGCGTAGGTAAGAGCGTTCTGGATGCGATCCGACTTGGGGTCCAGTTCCAGCAGCGCGGAAAACTGCGACTGGCCGCCGGAGCGACGGTGATAGACCACCAGCATCTGTGCCACCGTGCGCGCCACCTCGGCGCCGAGGTCCTTTTCGACCATGGCCAACGCGAGATCGACGCCCGCGCTCATACCCGCCGACGTCCATGTCGGTCCGTCGATGATGAAGATGCGGTCCGCTTCCACGGTTATCCCGGGGTAGTGCTGCTTGAGTTCGCGGGCGAGCAGCCAGTGCGTGGTCGCACGGCGCCCGTCGAGCAGACCGGCCTCGGCCAACAGAAAAGCACCAGTGCAGATCGCGGCGACGCGCCGAGAATGGCGCGAGGCGTGGCGTATGAATTTCAGCAACGCGGGCGTCGACGCGGGAATGCCCACGCCTCCACCCACCAGTACGGTATCGAAGCGGCGCCGGCCGAACGCGTCGGTGTGCATGGTCATACCGAACGAGCCGACGATCGGGCCTCCCGTTTCGGAGACGTAGCGGACCTCGTACACCTTGCGCTCCATGGCGAGGTTGGCGAATTCGAACGCCGACACCGCGGCCAGGCTCATGGCCTGAATGCCGGGATAGACGACAAAACCGACGCGATGCATGGCAAGTCTCCTGCATGGCAGAAAAGGTGGCATATTAGACATTTGAGTCTACACCGATCGGGCCTACAAAGGTGCTCGTGGCGCTGGCATCCCGCTGGCGCGTTCGGAGACCTCAACATGACTTCCTCGCACAAGGGCACGGCCCTTATTACCGGCGCTTCCACCGGCATTGGCGCCATCTACGCCGAGCGCCTGGCGCGCCGTGGCCACGACCTCATCCTGGTGGCGCGCAATCGCCAGCGCCTGGACGCGCTGGCGCGTCGCCTGACCGACGAGACAGGGCGTTCGATCCAGGTGTTTGCGGCCGATCTCAACGATCCCGCGGAACTGGCCAGCGTGGAGAACCTGCTGCGTGAGGACCGCAGCATCTCGGTGCTGGTCAATAACGCCGGCTTCGGCGCCGCTACCCCGCTGCTGGCATCCGACGTCGCACGCATGACCGAGATGATTTCGCTCAATGTGGGCGCGCTTACGCGCCTGACCTATGCGGCGGTACCGGGCCTGGTCGAGCGCGGCGGCGGTACGGTGATCAATGTCGCCTCCATCGTGGCCGTGGCGCCGGAGCTGCTCAATGGCGTGTACGGCGCTACCAAGGCCTATGTGCTGGCGTTTACGCAGTCGCTCCAGCACGAGCTTGCCGGCAACGGCCTGCGTGTGCAGGCCGTCCTGCCGGGCGCGATCGCCACCGAGTTCTGGGACGTGGCGGGCCATCCGGTCGACCAGCTGCCTTCCGCCATGGTGATGTCGGCGACCGACCTGGTGGATGCGGCGCTGGCCGGCCTTGATCAGGGCGAGACCTTCACCGTCCCCTCGCTACCGGACGCGGCGGACTGGACAGCCTACGAAGCGGCACGTCAGGCCTTGCTGCCCAACCTGTCGCGCAACAAGCCTGCGGCGCGCTACGACCTTGCCTGAGGCGCCCGCCTGGGCCAACGGTCATCACTAGACCGGATACGCACCGGCCTCAGCTCGAGGCCGGTGCGCAAGCGATGCACATCGTCGGTAAGCGTTGCCCGGGAAATCGCGGCGATGCTTGCTGCTTACTTGACCAGCTCGACCAGCGGCTTGCCCTTTTCCACGACATAGGTCGCGAGTTCGGACGCGTTGTCGTGGCCTACGTTCTTCGCGCTGTGGACGACTCCCGCCGGGACAAACAGGACATCGCCAGCCTTGAGCGTGACCGGGGGCTTGCCCTGCAGCTGATACTCGAGTGTGCCCGCCAGCACATAGATGATCTCTTCGCCCGGGTGCCGATGATTGGGGGCGAGTGCTCCCGGATCGATATCGACGCGTACCTGGATAGCCTCCCACCCCGGCATGCTGAGGTCGTGGCGCTGGAGGTCGGTGCGATGGACTCCTGTTTGCTGCGTCCATCCTGCGAGGGGCGCCAGGGCAGTGACGGCCAGCAGCATGACGGCCGCGATTCGAGTGGGTTTCATGGATGCATCCTCAGTGATTGCTCAATCATTGCCGATCGGGATCACTGCCCGCGTCTGGGCAGCTTCCAGTCCGGCCGGATGAAGTGGCAGGTGTAGCCGTTTGGATAGCGCTCCAGATAATCCTGGTGTTCTGGTTCGGCTTCCCAGAACGGGCCCGCGGCGGCAATCTCGGTAACCACCTTGCCGGGCCACAGGCCTGACGCGTCGGCATCGGCCACGGCGTCCTCGGCTTCGCGTTTCTGCTGGTCGTCGAGATAGAAGATGGCGGAGCGGTAGCTCAGGCCCACGTCGTTGCCCTGGCGATTCAACGTCGTCGGGTCGTGGATCTGGAAAAAGAACTCGAGGATCTGGCGATAGCTGAGTCGGCTCGGATCGAACACGATCTCGATCGCTTCCGCGTGCGTGCCATGGTTACGGTAGGTGGCGTTGGCCACGTCACCACCCGAGTAACCCACCCGCGTGGACAGCACGCCCGGGTAACGCCGCAGCAGATCCTGCATTCCCCAGAAGCAACCGCCAGCAAGGATGGCCGTTTCGGTTTTTGTCGTCATGTGATTGTCCTTCGCAGTCATTGACCGTGTGCATATCAGGGCCAAGCGCTGCAAGGCGCAGCGTTGGTTGCGGCCTGGATCGCCAAGAATACGCCAGATGCAGCGCGCGAGCGGCGCTGACTCTGGCTGGATCGTTGGTATGCCGAATACGCGCGGCAAGCGCCTGCGTGTAAACGCCTGTTTCGCCAATCCCGGCGGGCTTCGCGGCCTCACATCCAAAGACTTCTCAAGATGGCGAAAGGCCTTCGTCACCTTGAGAGCCAGTTTCCTCGACGCGTTCACCCGTGGCCCGGTCCTGCGGTCGTTTCGCGGGATGCGACCATCAACTGCCCATCCCACGACTTGGCGTTATCCCCGGATGAAGGCCAGCAGATCCGCGTTGATGACATCGGCATGGGTCGTCAATGCGCCATGGGGAAAACCCGGGTAGATCTTGAGCGTCGCGTTCTTCAGCAGTTTCGCTGACAGCACCCCGGCGTCCTTGTACGGCACCACCTGGTCATCATCGCCATGCATGACCAGCGCAGGCTGATGGATGCTCTTCAGGTCTTCGGTGAAGTCGGTTTCCGAGAACGCCTTGATGCAGTCGTAATGCGCCTTGGCGCCGCCCATCATGCCCTGGCGCCACCAGTTCTGGATGATCCCCTGGTCGACCTTGGCGCCCGGGCGGTTGTAGCCATAGAACGGCCCCGCGGGTATGTCCAGGTAGAATTGGGCGCGATTGGCGGCGAGTTGTGCGCGCAGCCCGTCGAAAACCTCGAGCGGAGTTCCGTCCGGGTTGTTCTTGCTCTTGAGCATGATCGGCGGCACTGCGCTGATCAGGACGATCTTCGCCGTGCGCTGCTGGCCGTGACGGGCCACATAGTGCGCCACTTCGCCACCGCCGGTGGAATGTCCCACATGGATGGCATCGCGAAGATCAAGGGCTTCCGTAAGCGCTGCGAGGTCGGCGGCGTAATGATCCATGTCGTTGCCATCGGCCGTCTGGCTGGAGCGCCCGTGCCCGCGCCGATCGTGTGCGATCACGCGATAGCCATGACTCAGGAAGAACAGCATCTGGGCATCCCAATCATCGGCCGATAAGGGCCAGCCGTGACTGAAAACGATGGGCTGCCCGGTGCCCCAGTCCTTGTAGAAGATGTCGACGCCGTCTTTGGTGGTGATGGTGCTGCTCATCGGAATACTCCTGTGCTCGGATGGGGTGTCGCAGTCGGTGGGGCCGCGCTGGCCCCCTTGGGTTGTCGATACCAGCGGCATAACGATCGCGGCAAAGCCACGGAAGCCGGCCGCCCGCGCAAACGGGCGGTCTAAAGCTTCCAAGCATGGGATCAACGCGCTGGTGCCGTGGTGTCGCGGCAGAATTGCCGCAGGCTGGTCAAGACGATGTATACGGCGCAATTGACCGTCCGTTTGCTGCGCGAACGAATGCGTTACGCCGGTCTCCGCAATCGGCGAGAGGCCAAAACGTCCGCGCCGATTGCGCGGCAGGCTCGCCGGACGAAGCAGTCGTGGTGGCAGGCCGCCTCTGGCTGATCGAGCAGGGCGGGGCACTGCGATGGTGCGCGCGCTCCAGGCGGTCGTTAGCCATTGCGAATGGCGTTGATACTCGGAAGTCACTTCGCTCGGTTGAAATACCTCGGCCACGGGACAACATTCCGCATGTGCAGAATGTCGCCATCCAGACGATGGCCGGAGCAGCCGAATGTCCAAAGGATCTCATCAGGCGATGGCCTGGCCAGGGACGATCTTGTCGCGGTCGTTCTTCGAACGAACAGCCACGACGGTGGCGCCCCAGTTGCTCAACAAGATCCTGGCTTCTGCCGATGGTCGGGCAGGTCGTATCGTCGAAGTCGAGGCCTATGTCGGATCGGTCGACCCGGCAGCGCACACATTTCGTGGCAAGACCGCGCGCAACGCGATCATGTTTGGTCCCGCGGGGCATATGTATGTTTACTTCACCTATGGCATGCACTGGTGCTGCAATTGCGTGTGCAGTCCGGCGGGGGAAGGCGTGCTGATCCGGGCGATCGAACCGCTGCATGGGCTGGAGGAAATGCGCGAGGCGCGTCCCTGGGGGACCAAGAACCGTGACCTGTGCCGGGGGCCGGCTCGCCTGACGCAGGCCATGGGCATCACCGGGGCGCAAAATGGCATCGATCTGGTTGGCGCTAGCGATGGCTTCGCTATCGTCGATGACGGCGTCGCGCCGCCCGAAGGCCTCGAGGGCGGACCTCGCGTCGGCATCCGGCTGGCCAAGGAGCTGCCGTGGCGATGGCGCGTGCCGAATAGTCGCTACGTATCAGGCCCCGTGCTGACCAGCGCCTGATGGTTTTGCAGGCCGGTCTTCGCGCGTTGATGCGAAGGCCGGCAGGGCACTTCATCCCATGCCCATGGTGCCCCAGGCTGGCGGCAGCCGTCGGTCAATCAACGAGCGTCTTAGGCTGAGCCCCGACGTGTTGCCAGATAGAGTTCACGGTAAGCCGCGACCAGCTGATCGAGCGTAAACGCGCGATTCCGTCCGCTGGGATTGGGCAATACCCAAACAGCAGAACGCTTGATGGTCGCGGCTTGCAAACCCCAGGCAACCTCCCGCTGACCCGAAAGCGCGGCGTACGCCGCCTTGCCGAGAAAGGCGACGAAACGTGGTGCATAGCGCGCTATCTTTTGCTCGAAGCCGGCGGCCGATGACAAGAAATCCCCGGGCGACAGCTGATCCGCCCGCGCGGTTGGGCGCTTGACCACCGACGTCAGGCCACAATGGTGTTGCAGGATCAGGCGATCGTCTTCGGGCCGGATTTCCTGCGGTGTAAAGCCGGCGAGATGGATGACTCGCCAGTAGCGATTCGCGTGTCCGGCGAAATGATGTCCCGTTGCCGCCGCCATCAATCCGGGATTGATGCCACAGAACAGCACGGCCAGATGCGGCGCGATGATGTCGGGAAGGGCCTCAGGCATGAACCGCCTCACGCCTCCGGCGCGCATCGACTGCTCATCCGCAGATCACGCTGACCGCCTTTCTTGCAAGCTTTCTCAGCTCCTTGCGAGGTGCGCCGGCACGGGCACGGATGGCAATCGTATGCATGGTCGCCGAGGCGAGCACGGCAAGCGCGCCGGGATCCGCGTCTGCCTTGAGCTCTCCCGCAGCGCGCGCCAGGCGCAGGCGTGCCTCGAAATCCGCATCGAGCATGCGCAAGCCGTCCATCACGATGCCCTGGATCTCAGGATCGTTGACCGCTTCGGTGATGGCCGTTCCCACCACGAAACACCCGCGCGCGTGGCCATCTCCAGAGAAATAGATGGATAGCGCCGCGTCATAGACGTTCATCAGCGTGTCTTTCAAGGACCGATCGCTCGCAAGCGCTTCATGCATCACGGCAAATTTCAGGTCCCAATAATCGGCCAGCGCCTTGAGATACATGGTGTGCTTGTCGCCAAACGCCGCGCGCAGGCTCGGTCGATTCATGCCGGTCGCGGCCGTGATGTCGTCCAGCGAGGTGCCGGAGTAACCAGCCTTCCAGAAGGCGTCGGCCGCCTGCCGCAAGGCCACCTCGGGCTCATAGGCGCGAGGCCGCCCGCGGGGCCTTTTCGCTGCCTCTGTTTGTTTTGTATCGATTCGCATAAAAAACTTGACCTCCAGCTTTTGCGAGAATATTATACGTGGCAGTACAAAAAGCAAGCGCGCTAAGACAGCCCGCGACGCTGCCCCGGCCACTGCGCGCCGGCGAAGGCATGAAGAGGTGTCACGTTAACCGCTGGTTGGCCATGCGGCGGCCGCTGGTGCAAGGGCGGCAAGCCGGCGCGAGCCTTGCTGGGCTGCGCCGACGAGCGCCTGAACGGCATCGGCAAAGCAATGAACGACGACCGGTGCCGGCGTTGTCCCCACGTTGATTTCGGATCCTATGATGCGCAAACAATTCGATGAGATGGCTAGTGGCCTGGATTCAGGCGACCAGGTCGAGACCGTGCAGCGGAGTATCAGGGCGAAGCTGCGCTGGCCGCTGATGGTCGCGCTGCCGCTCCTGCTGATCGTTGGCGGTGGGGCGAAATATCTGGCCGACGAGCGGTACGTGACCACCGATGACGCTTTCGTGCGGGCCGCGAAAGACTCCATCAATGCCCGGGTTTCCGGGCAGGTGGTGGAAGTTGCGGTCAAGGACAATCAGCGTGTCCACAAAGGCCAGTTGCTGTTTCGCATCGATCCGGAGCCTTATCGGATCGCCGTCGAGCAGGCCGAGGCGCGGCTGAACAGTGCGCGTCTTCAGGTGGAAGGCCTCAAGGCGAGCTATCGACAGCAGTTGGCCGAGCTTCAGTCCGCCAAGGATTCCGCCGACTTCAGCGGACGCGAGTACGACCGCAAGAAGGCGCTGCTTGCTTCCGATTTCGCCTCACGCTCCTCCTACGAGCAGGCCGAAACCGATCTGAAGGTGGCCCAGCAGCACATTGCTTCGGTCCAGCAACAGGTGGCCAACAGCATTGCCGGTTTGAATGGCGACCCGGCTATCGACGTCAATCAACACCCGACGGTTCGCGAGGCCAAGGCGCAGTTGGATCGGGCGCGGCTGGACCTTTCCTATGCCGACGTGGTGGCGCCCGACGACGGCATCGTGACCAAGGTCGACGATCTGCAAGTGGGCGATTTCGTCAATGGCGGCGCCGCCGTGTTCTCGATGATGTCGAGCCGGGATGTGTGGGTGGAGGCGAATTTCCGCGAAAGCGGCTTGACCCATATGCAACCAGGCCAGGCGGCAACAATCGATGTCGATGCCTATCCGGGACATAGTTTCAAGGCGCACGTCGTCAGCATGAGCCCCGGCACCGGATCCGAATTCGCCGTACTCCCGCCCGAGAACGCGACCGGCAATTGGGTCAAGGTGGTGCAGCGTCTGCCGGTACGCCTCGAACTGGACGCCGCCGATGCCAGGTGGCCGCTGTACTCCGGCATCAGCGTGAACGTGCGCGTCGATACCCGGCAGGCGGCGCTTGCGATAGGAGCGCCCCGGTGAGCACCCTCGTCAACCCGAGCAGGGTGGTGTGGCGGCATCGCGCCCTTATCGCAGCCGGCCTGCTCGCGACGTTCATGCAGGCGTACAACATCTCGCTCCCGAACGCGGCGGTGCTTCACGTACAAGGCGCCTTGTCGATGACGGATGACGAGATCGGCTGGGTGTTCTCGTCGTACATCGTGGGAGGCGCCATCGTGATGCCGATGACCCACTGGCTCGCGGGCCGGTTCGGGCGGAAGAGGGTCTTTCAGGCGTCCCTCGCCATCTTCGCGGCCGCACTGGGCCTCGCCACCCTGGCGACGACGCCACTTCAGTTCGTCTTCGCACGCATCCTTCAGGGCGCCGCGAGCGGCACGCTTGCTCCGCTATCGATGGCCATCCTGTTGGACGAATTGCCGCCGCTGAGACATGGACACATCGGTCCGGTGTGGAGCGTTACGGCCATGCTCGGGATCGTCTGCGGTCCGGCCATGGGTGGCTGGCTCAGTGAATTCCATGGCTGGCGTTCGCTCTCTTATCTCAGCCTGCCGATAGCCGGCGCCATCTTCCTGACCATGGCTGTCTGCCTGAAGGAAAAGAAGGCCGAGAAAAGCCCGCCGTTCGATTTCTTTGGCTTTGCGACGTTCTCGATCGGTATCGCAGGGCTGCAGATGATGCTCGATCGCGGCGAGCGCATGGAATGGTTTGCCTCGACCGAGACCTGGGTCGAAGCCACGGCTGCGGTGCTCGGCTTCTACCTGTATGCCGTGCATGTGTTTACCAGGAAAGACCACTTCCTCAACACGGCGGTGCTGAGGGATCGTAATTTCAGCCTCTCCACCGTGATGTTCTTCGTGTTCGGCTTCGTCCTGTTGCCGACCCTGGCGCTCACCTCGCCGATGCTCGAGGAACTGCTCGGTTATCCAGCCGACACAGCCGGCTACCTGACGATTCCGCGCGGTGCGGCACTGGTAGCCTTGTTGATACTCACGTGGCGCCTGCCGTCGAGGATCGACAACCGACTGTTCATCGTGGCTGGCATGGCGCTGGTGATCTACGGCAACTGGCGGATGCTTGGTTATTCACCGTTGATGGATGCATGGGCGGTGGTCGCAGCGGGCGCCCTGCAGGGCGCCGGCCTCGGCATCCTGCTACCCGCCCTCAGTCGGGCCGCCTTCAGCACGCTCGATCCGACATTTCGCTCGTCGGGTACCGTCCTCTTCAACCTGTCGCGGCTGTATGGCAGCACGCTAGGCATCGCGATCGTGCAGATCTACTTCTACAACAATACCCAGAGCATGCACCTGGCGCTCGCCAAGAACCTCAGGCCCTACGGCGCCGTTGCCCATGCGACTGGCCATCTCGCGGGGATGCAGCTTGCGCTGATGAATGAACTGGTCACCGGGCAGGCCGCGATCATCGCAGTCATCGACCAGTTCAAGCTCTTGATGATCGCCATGCTGATGGTGAGTCCGCTTGTGCTTTTTCTTCGCAAACCGCGTACCAGTCACTGACCTTCGTGGAGCTGAAAAATGAAATGGGCTAGATCGATGCTGTCCGGGCGCATGATCCGGATGGCCATGGTGGCTACGTCCTCACTCGTGCTTCTATCGGGATGCATGGTGGGTCCCAACTTCGAGCGGCCGGCGGCGTCGGCGTCGAAGCATTACGACGTGGATGCCGAGACCCAACTGGCGGACGGTGGCGGGGCGGTGGGCAGCCAGCACGCCGACTTCGACCGGAAGATCGATGGCGATTGGTGGTCGAGCTTCCGTTCCGCGAAGCTTGATCAAGTGATGCGCAAGGCGATCGAAGGCAATCTCGATCTGGAAGCGGCGGATGCCACGATCGCGCAGGCGGACGAAGGCATTGCCGCCGCCGGGGGTGGACTGAAGCCACAGGTGGATTTCGGTGCTCAGGCCGGTCGCCAGCGGACCGATGCCACCGGCATGCCATCGACGTCCAACTTCTACGCGGTCGGCCCGACGGTGAGCTTCGACTTCGATATTTTCGGCGGCACCAAGCGCCTGGTCGAGGAACGGACGGCCTTGGCCGAGCTCCAGCGGCACCGCTTCGACGCTGCCTATCTGACGGTGACCGGCGACGTCGCCAGCCAGGCCATCGCGCTTGCCTCGGCGCGCGCGCAAATGGACGCGGTGCAGCAGCTGCTCGCCGATGATCGGAAAAACCTCGAGCTCGTGCGCACCGCGCACCAGTTCGGCAGCGCCACGCAGGTCGATATTGCGCTGGCCACGACCCAGCTCGCGCAGGATGAGACCCTGCTGCCGCAGCTCGCGCAACAACGGGATACCGCGCGCCACGCCTTGTCGGTGCTGGCGGGCAAGGGCCCTGCCGATTGGGTGGCACCGGAATTTGACCTCGACGATTTCGTGCTGCCAGCGCACCTGCCGGTCAGCCTGCCTTCCGAGCTTGCGCGCGAACGGCCGGACATCCTTGAGGCGGAAGCCCAGCTGCATGCAGCGAGTGCTACGATCGGCGTAGCCACGGCCGACATGTACCCTCATCTGCAGCTGTCGGCGTCGCTCAGCCAGGTTGGCCCAGGCGCTGGCATGGGAACCTTGTGGGGCATCGCCGCCGGGCTGACCGGGCCGATTTTCCACGGGGGAACGCTCAAGGCTAATCGCAATGCCTCCGTCGATGGCTACAAGGCATCGCTTGCGGGCTACCAGCAGACGGTCGTCAAGTCGCTGGGTCAAGTCGCCGATGTGCTGCAGGCGATCAACCATGACAGCGAAGAATACGCCGCGCAGGACCGCGCCTTGAATGCCGCGGCGGCGAGTCTTCGCTTGAATCAGGAAGGCTACCGGGCAGGCGAGACCGGCGTGCTCCAGGTACTGGATGCGCAGCGGGCCTACCAGCGGGCACTGATCGGCCAGATCCGCGCGAAGTCGGCGCAGTATCTGGATACCGTGCAGCTATCGGTCGCCCTTGGTGGCAATGCGAGTGAAGCCTTCGAGCGAACGGCAGCAGACCGCGGCGAACGGCTGACTTCCAAGTAAGCACCTGGTGAGCCAGGGCTTGCGCCGCAATGAATGTTGGCGCGCGCGCAACTGCCCGAGTTTTCACGTCGCGGCGGCTGCACGCGGACTACGCTGCGCAGCTTGCCCTGGCGACACTGAATGACCTGAAGCCACCGACTTCGCTGCGCACATGCAACATCGCGATGGCTTGCTGTGCCATGTGCAGCGTCGCCGGCGGATTACGCCACTTGTGCAACAGGTGGCACCACAATGGAGTACAAGCATGCACCGTTCCAACACCCTCCGTGACACGACTATTCCGCTCGCCGGAGGAAAGGGGGCCATACCGGCCCTCGGCTTTGGTACCTTGATTGCCGATCCCGTCGCGGCCAAGAAGGCCATCAAGGTGGCGCTGGAGACAGGGTTTCGGCATATCGACGCGGCGGAGATCTACCGCAACGAAGACGTGGTCGGGTCCGCCTTGCAGGAATCCTTCGCGGAAGGGACGGTCTGGCGCAAGGATCTCTTTGTCACCACCAAGTTGTGGAACAACAATCATCGGCCGGAACGCGTCAAGCCCGCGCTCGAGGCGAGTCTTCGTCGCCTGCAACTCGATTACGTGGATTGTTATCTGATCCACACGCCGTTCGCGTTCGTGCCGGGCGACGAGCAGTATCCGACCGGCGAGGACGGTCGGCCGATCTATGACTCCGGCGTAACCCTGTTGGAGACGTGGCAGGCGATGGAACGCCTGGTCGACGAAGGCTTGTGCAGGTATATCGGCTTGTCGGACGTGCGCCTGGACGCGGTGAAGGAAATTGTCGCCGCTGCCCGGATCAAGCCTGCCGTCGTGCAGGTGGAATGCCACCCCTATCTTCCCGAATGGGAGCTGCTCGAGTTCTGCCAACAGCACGGCATCGTGCTGCTGGCGTTTGCACCATTGGGCCACGGCATGGAACCGAGGGTGCTGCACGATCCGGTGATCACGAATATCGCGCAGCGTGTCGGCAAGACGCCGGCGCAGGTTGCGCTGGCCTGGGCGCTGCAACGCGGTACGGCATTCCTGACCACCTCAACCAAGCCTGACCATATCCTGGAGAATTTCGACGTATCGTCGCTGCCTGATGACGCCTTACAGGCGATGCAGCAGGACATCACGACGAGGATCCGCTTGAACCAGGTTGTCGATACCGGCTTGCCCGGTTTTATCCCGCGGAAAAGTGAGTGAACGCCCGGCGGACCCGGCCAAAGCGGCTGTCCGCCGGCCTCGGTTAGCCAACATGCGGTTGACGCCAGGCGCGCGCGTCACGGCGTTCGCCGCATGCCAGCAGCGCCAGGTGGCGCTTGAGGTCAGGATCATGGCGATACTGCTCTCCGTCAATGTCGGTCTGCCGAAAGACATCCTCTGGCAGGGGAGGATGGTGCATACCGCAGTGTGGAAAACCCCGGTGACAGGACGCGTGATGGTTCGGCGCCTGAATATCGATGGCGATGGCCAGGGTGATCTTGCAGGGCATGGCGGGGAACATCGCGCGGTGATGGTCTACCAACTCGAGTCGTATCGATACTGGGAATCCTATTTGCACCGCGCGCCGCTGGATTACGGTGCATTCGGGGAAAACTTCACCGTCGATGGCCTGCCCGATCACGAGGTCTGTATTGGCGACCGCTATCGCATCGGAGGAGCGCTTCTCGAAGTCACCCAGCCTCGGGTGACCTGCTATCGGGTCGGGATCCGCATGGGCGACCCGCAGATGGCAGCTCTGCTCGTCTCGCACAAGCGCCCGGGGTTCTACTGCCGGGTGATAGAGGAGGGAAGCGTGGGCGCGGGGGATACGTTCGTGATGGAGCGGGCGGGCGATGGCATGACCGTGGCGGACGTGGACGCCTTGCTATACCTGCCTGGCCATCCGCGCGAGCAACTCGAGCGTGCCGTGCGGATGCCGGCGCTTAGCGAAGGCTGGCGCCATTCGTTCGCCGCCTTGCTCGCTGCCGGACCGGCCGAGCGGGGCAATGCCGGTCTCACTGGTGCTGCCGCCGAACCGCCGGCCTGGCAAGGCTTCCGCGATGTGCGGATTTCTGCGACGCATGACGAAAGTAAGTCGGTGCGTTCGTTTACGGTTGAAGCGACCGCCGACGAGGCGCTGCCGCCCGTACGAGGCGGGCAGTTCGTGGTGGTCAAGTTGACGCCGCCGCCTCCTCGTCTGCCGTTGATGCGCAGTTACTCGATTTCCGATGGTTCCACGCCAGGGCGATACCGTTTTTCGGTAAAGCGAGACGCCGGCGAAGGCAGTCGCTACCTGCATGACGAAGTGCGCGCGGGCGACCTGTTGAGCATCAGCGCAGCTCGCGGGACGTTCTGTCTGGGCGAGGGGCAGGGTCCGGTGGTGTTCTGGGGAGCGGGCATCGGGATTACCCCGCTGCTGGCGATGCTGCATGAGCTGGCGGCACGGCGCGATGTCGCGCCAAGGATGGTGTACTGGGTGTACGGCGCGAGAAATGGCGACGAGAACGTGTTCGCCGAGGAAGTTGCTGGCTTGCTGGCGCGTCTGGGTCGGTTCAAGCGGCTGATCGGCTTTAGCCAGCCTGAGGCGACTGACCTTATCGGCATCCAGTTTGATGTCGAAGGGCGCATCGACGTCGCGAGACTCGCGGCGCTACAGATCCCCGAAGATGCGCATTTCCATTTGTGCGGGCCACCGACCTTCCTGTCGGCTGCGCGCAGCGGCCTGCGCGCGGCCGGCTACGCAGATGCCAACATTTCCTCGGAACTGTTCGGGACGCTCGATGCTCTTCGACCTGGCGTTACGTCCACGGCTGCCACGCTCCCGCACCCGCCGAAGGACGAAGCTAACGAGGGGGCCGTTGTTTCCTTCGTGCGCAGTGGTCTCACGGTTCACTGGAATGGCCACTATCCCAGCCTGTTGGAGCTAGCCGAGGCTTGCGATGTGCCCGTGCGCTGGTCGTGCCGTACTGGCGTTTGCCACAACTGCGAGACGGCGGTGATCGGTGGGCAGGTGGCTTACTCGACGGAGCCTCTCGAGGCACCGGCGGAAGGACGGGTGCTGATATGTTGCTCGTCGCCGATGGGCGATCTACAACTGGATCTCTAGCCGGCGGCTTCGTTCGCCGCGGCATGGAAGGCGCCAAGGCCAATCCACCGATACATATGCATCGGCAATTGCGTGTCGACCCTGACTGGCAGGGTCCGGACTGGACTGGATACTGCGAAGCGACCGTCGATCTTCACGACTTCGCCTGAGTCTTCGCCGATTCCCATGCTGTGCTCAACTGTCCTTCAGGGCATCGAAGCCTCCTGGAGATCGGCCCGCGTGATCAATAGTGCAGATTCAACTCCGGCACCTGGGGTCGGTTGGCTTCGTAGAGAGCCTGGAATTCCTCTTCCGTCAGCTCGTCAGGGGCATATACGGCGACGAAATCCCAGACGCGGTCCGTTGGCTTCGGCTGCCGAGGTCCACCACGCAGCGAGAACATGACGCCATCGCGCTCAAGCAGCTCCGGCGCATCTTCCAGGTGTTCCGTCCTGACAAGCCGGGGCGTGATCAGGAAAATCGCTGAGATCATGGCTGACTCCTCGTCAAAGCGTTCACCCAGGCGCACTCCCTAGGTGGATAGCAGCTTGCCCTGCCATAGCAGGCGGAGGGTCGCCACGATCATCAGCAGGATAATCAGATTCCCGCCAATGAATAGATATGGCGCCATGAGGGCAAACGGCCCGGTCTCGCCATGCTCGATGAGTCGCAAAGGCGCCGTCGACAGCGCCGTCACGCCAAAGCTGAAGCCCCAGTAGCCCATCGAAAAAGGTCGCGCCGCTATCCACGGCAGGATGCGCAAGAGCACGACGGCCTGCATCAAGCCATAAGCCAGCATGGCGTGAATGAACATGTCAGGCGGAGCATTGGCCACATTGATGTACGCCAGCGCGCCCACCGTGGGTGGCGCCAATTGAATGCCCATGGTCGAGCGAATAATCGGCGGCAGGGCCTCGGAGGCATAAAGGCGGTACAGCAGCATGGCGTCGACGGCCAACCAGGTGAAGGCGCCGGCGCCAAACGCGAGCAGTCCCCAATCCGCGTAGCCCAGGGCGGCCGCGGCAGCCGCCGCGACAAACGAGCCTCCTACGACGGGCAGATAGAGCGCTGCGGTTATGTTCGCGTTGTCCCGCCCACCTTCCCACAAACTGCCGGTCAACCACACCGCGAAGGCGACGGTATAGATGAAGCCTAGCACGAACAGCACCAGGGCCGTCGCTCGCGAATAGGGTAATACCGCTATCGCGATCACCATCGCCGTCAGGCCGGCCAGGCCAACGAAGCAACACTGCACGGGATGGTTGAGCTCGGCGAGTGCCTGGTCGCGCGCAAAGATCCACTTGCGCGCATAGAGCGCCAAGAGGAGGACCCACACCAGCGTCGCGATGAGCAGCAGTACCTCGCCGATCAATGACGGCACGTGCCACACGCGGTGCGCCGCGCGCCAGGCTCCACCCAGCCCGCCGATGCCAAGCACAATGCCGAAGAAGCTCGCGGGGACGATCGGTAGCTTGCTCAGCAGTGCCATGGCGGCGCGCCTCGGTGCATCGGTGGGACATACGACGCGCGGATTGCGCCAAGCCGTACCAGAACGCAGCCTCCGGTGAGATCTCATAACCCCGCACGGTTCGCCGCGTGGCAGCCTGGCACCGAGCATCGCTTACGTCCCAGGCGTGCTAAGCGACACTCGCATCCTTACTGCCGGTGGTTTACGGCGCACCGTGGAAACGCGCCCTATCCCTTTGGAGGCTACCTGCATGGCAGGGCCACCGCCATTGCACCAAGGTGTCACCGATACCCGGGTAAGTACGCCCGCATCAGCCAATGGCCTGCAGCCCCCGGCGAGAGCCTCAGGCCGGGATCGATTTGCAGATCGACACCGGCCCATAAGCGATCCACGACCGAGACGATGGAGGTCAAGGCGCGCACTCGTCCGCAGCGCTGCAAGCCGGTGCGGTCAAGCTCACGACCGCGCCTGCGTCGCGAGGCGAGGTGCGCTCCGGCGGCGCGAGCTGCGACGGGTAGTCGACGTCCCAATCGAGACGGCCGTTGATCCGGCTGCCCGACTCGATGCGCTGGTCGTCGCTGTGCGACGCGGGTTCCGGCCGACGCTGCGATGGGGCATGCGACGGCCCATTCGGATCAACGGTCTGCCCAGCCAGCAATGGCGTGCCGACTAGTCCCAGCGCCAGTATCAGGGCCCGGGCGACGATGTGCTTGTGTGATGACGCGGCAAGCGTGGAGAAGCGTGAGGTGTTCATAGGTATGACTTCCAATAAGGGTGGCGAAGCATCGCCGTGAGCATGGTTTCCTGTGTCTGTGGCGCGCCTGGATTGCACACGCGTCATATTTGTACGGATAGGGATAATATTCTTCGGAATGCCTGCGGTCAAGCTTTTTGTTCGTCATTGAACAAAAAAGAATTGCACTGCAGGAAAACCCCGTCGGCCACGTGGCGGCAGGGCGCAGGGAGGGCTAGCGCTGGCGAGGTTCTGATCGTCCTGGCGCCACGAGCACGACGAAACCCCCGGAAGCCGCCGTGCGGTCAGCCCGTCATGGCCGGTGGACGCACGGCGCCTCGGTCGTTACAGCTTGGGCACGTGTCTGCAGTGGGAATCACCCACAAGAACGGGATGCTGGCGATAGGGAGGCATCCGACGCTTGGCCGTTGCCAGGACGCAGCCGGGGGCGTTGCAGTGACTAGAGAGTGACGACGCCGTGTCCCATCCACGCGTTCAGATCGCGCTGTTCGATGGATGCCAGGGCATCGACAAAGCGCCAGGCGAACGATCCGGGGCCTGCCGCCTGTTGGCCCGCCAGCTCACCGGCCAATTTGAAGCAAGCCAAGGCCGTAACGGTCGCGCCAAGCAAGCGGGCAGGGCGGTCTCCCGCGAAGGCGCCGATCATGCAGGTCAGCGAGCATCCCAGCGCGGTGATCTGAGGCATCAGCGGCGATCCGCCGGTCAAACGGACGGATCGCTCACCGTCCGTCACGAAGTCGGCCGCCCCGGTAACGGCCACAATGGATCCATGCTGCTTGGCCACGCGCACGGCGGCATCCTCGGCAGCCGCTACGGCATCCAGGCTGTCGACGCCACGGCTCGCGCTGTGTCCACCGCTCAATGTGATGATCTCAGACGCATTGCCACGAATAATCGTGGGACGGAGATCAAGCAGCTCGCTGATCGCGCTACGCCGAAACGCAGTGGCGTGGTGGGCTACGGGGTCCAATACCCATGGCTTCGCCGAAGCATTGGCACTGGCTGCGGCCACTTTCATCGCGGCCAGCCAGGGTGCGGAAAGGGTTCCGATATTGATCGTCAGTGCATTGGCCAGTGACGCGAATTCCGCGACCTCTTCCTCCGCATGCAACATCGCGGGTGATGCTCCTGCAGCGAGCAGCACGTTGGCAGCCATATTCATGGCGACGTAGTTGGTGATGCAGTGGACGAGCGGGGCAGTCGCCCGCATCGATGTGAGCTCGTCGCCCTGGGTGATCGACATGAAGCATTCTCCTGGCAAAGCCATGGTCTAGCGGCTGGAGCACGGCCAAGCATGACCTGCAATGGATCAGGCACGGTCTTCGTGCGCTCCGAGACACGCATCATAGGCGGTAACTGTCTTCTTCTCTGACTCGGTCCAGGCCAAGGCGACGCTTGCTCGCAAAGTCCGCATCGGCCGGCGTGACTCGTTGGTCGATTCGTCGCCTGCGCGAAGACGAATTCACGCGACCATGAAATGGCGCTGACTACACTCGTCAGCTTGATCTCGAATCACCCGACGGATGTGCTGCACCTGCCAGGCGAGGTGGCAGCGCGATACGCCGCCCCTTCGAAGCCGTGGATAGGCAAGTCGCCGGTATCCAAAGCTCATCCACGACAGTCCAGCGAGGATCAGCCATGAAACGCCAAAGAACGCTCATGATCGCGGTCGTCACGGGCTTGCTCGCCGTCCTGGGTGGTGCCGCCCTTTACGCGCAGGACAAGACCAATGACAAGTACGCCCTGGTATCGCCTGGTGGCATCGCGTTCGCTGACTTCCGCGGCTACGAGGACTGGTCGGTGGTGTCGTCCGCCCGCACGGACGAAGTGCTCAAGGTGATCGTCGCCAATCCGATCATGATCAAGGCGTACAAGTCAGGCATTCCCGGCAACGGTCAACCCTTCCCGGAGGGTTCCAAGATCGTGAAGCTGCAGTGGAAGCCGAAGAAGAGCACCGAAGCCCCCTTCGTGGTGGATGTGCCCGACGTCTTCTCGCAGGCCTTTGTCATGGAGAAGGACAGCAAGCGATTCCCGAAAACCGGTGGATGGGGCTACGCGCTGTTCAATTACGAGGTCACATCCGACACATTCAAGGTCGATCCCACGGCGCTCGCCGACTGCGGGCACAAATGCCATGTGAAGGTAGAGGCGAAGAACTACATCTTCCACCCCTACCAGAAGCGCTGAACCACGCTTGCACCCGATTGGGATGCAAACGTGGCTCCGGAATCTTCACTGCCGCTTCAACACGGCGGCAGCGGTGTCCATCGAAAACGAGAAGCGGAGCGCACGTTGCGCCCCGCTCCATGGTCACGCTTACTTCCTGCCGAGCGCCGCCTGTTCGATGATCCTGGCGACGACCTCCGGCTTCGACACATAAATCGCATGGCTGCCGCGCGTTTCGACCACGGTCGAGCCCGCGCGCTTGGCCATCATCTCCTGCGCCGGGGGCGGAATCATGTGGTCTTCCGTGGTGACCAGATACCAGCTCGGCTTCGACTTCCACGCCGGCACCGTCACCTGGCCGCCGAGGGCTTGGACACCCCATGGCACCTGCGAGTCCGCCATGAAGCTGGCTTCGTCGGCGGGGACGTCACCCGCGAAGGCGGCCGCGAACTTCGCGCGATCGAGGAACAGGAAGCCATCCTGCGGCGGCAGGATAGGCGGCTGCGACGCGCCCGGCGGCGGGTTGGCGATCAGGGACTGGACTGACTCGCCCTGGTCGGGAGCGAACGCGGCGATATACACCAGGCGCTGGACCTTGGGATCGGTGCCGGCTTCGGAGACGACCACGCCGCCGTAAGAGTGGCCGACCAGAACGACGGGGCCATCCTGCTTGGCAATGGCGCGCCTGGTGATGGCGACGTCATCGGCCAGCGAGGTGGTGGGATTCTGCACGATGGTGACGTTGTAGCCGTCCTTCTTGAGGATGTTGTAAACCTGCTGCCAGCCAGAACCGTCGACGAAACCGCCATGCACGAGCACGACGTTCTTGACGGCTTCCTGGGCCTTGGGGGCGGCGGCGTGGGCGGTGGAGGCCAGGGCCATGGCGGTGGCGGCGGCGAGACCAAGAGCTTTGATGTACATGGGATACTCCAGAGGTTGGTTGGCGAATCGGAACGGGGACATGCATCGCGTGGAAGAGTGCCGGTGGTGCGATTGATCTGGGGCGCAGCTTGCGCGCCGGCGTCCCAACGCACCATCGGTTGAATGACCGAGGTTGGCGCGGGGACGGTGGCGCTAGACTTCCTGCCCATGAACATCTCCCGATCCTCCGTGGATGTGTCCGCCGTGGCCTTGCTCGACGTGATCCGGTCGATCGCGTTCGTGGGCGATCTCGCCATGGGGCAGCCCATCGATCACTCGCCAAAGGTCGCCTGGATGGCCGGGCAACTGGCCAGGGCCGCGGCTGCCGATGAGGCCGCCTGCACGGAGGCCACGACCGTCGCGCTGTTGCGCTGGTCAGGCTGCACCGCCAATGCGCCGGAGTTCGCGCAGCTGTTCGGTGACGACGTGGCTGGCCGCAATGCACTGCTCGCCATCCAGTCCTCCAGCGGCGGCTTTCAATCCCATTCCAGCACCAGCGGCATCGGTTCGGCCTTCCTCTCGTTGTCGCGCATCCATTGCGAGGTGTCCGGGGATATCGCCCGGGAGCTGGGCCTGGACGAGGCGACCCAGTTCGCCCTGGGTCATCTGTTTGAAAGCCACAACGGCAGCGGGGCTCCCGCTGGCCTGCGCGGCGATCAGGTGCCGGCCTCCGTCTACATGGCTTCGCTCGCCGGCGACCTCGATATCTTCCATCGCCTGTATGGTCTGGAGCAGGCCTGTCAATTGATCGGCCAGCGTGCCGAGGTGTTGTATCCGTCTGCTCTGGCCTCGCTGCTCATCGACAACGCCGCGTCATGGCTGGCGGAACTTGAAGGCGATCCGACGCTGTCGGGACCGTGTTCACTCGAGACGGCGTTTTGCGGGCGTACCACGTCGTTGGAAATCCTGGCGCATGTGATCGACTTGAAGCTGCCCTGGATGACCGGGCACTCGCGGCGCGTGGCGCAGCTGGCCCTGAACGCGGCGATCGAGCTGGGCCTGGACTCGGCTCGCCAGCAGAAGGTGTACCGCGCCGCGCTGATCCATGGCATCGGTCGTGCCGCGGTGCCGAACATGATCTGGAATACCCCGGGCAAACTGGCGGAGTCGGCGTGGGAGCGGGTGCGCCTCGTGCCGTATTGGACTGCACGGGCTGCGCGGCAGATCGGTTCCCTCGCCGGCGAGGCGGAAGTCGCGTCGTATGCCTATGAGAGGCCGGATGGATCCGGTTACTACCGCGAGGCCAGGGCCGGGACCATTCCTATCGAAGGGCGCATCCTGGCGGCTGCATTGGCCCTGGCCGCCCTGTGCGTCGCGCGCCCATGGCGAGAGGCCTGGGAGGAGGGCGCGGCAGCTTCGTTGTTGATGGCCGAGGCGGCCGCCGGTCGCTACGACGCGGAGGTCGTCCGCGCACTGTTGAAGGTGCCGCGAGCGAGCAGGAGCAAGCCCGTCGCCGCACCGTCGAGCAGCCTGCTGACGGCGCGCGAGCGCGATGTGCTGCGCTGGATCAGCCTTGGCGCGAGCAACAAGCAAGCCGCGCAAAAGCTGTCGATCAGCCCGAGTACCGTGCGCACGCATATCGAGAGCGTGTTCCGTAAATTGGAGTGCACCACGCGCGCGGCGGCGACCTTGAAAGCGACACAGCTGGGCTTGCTTTAGATTGCCTGGGTCCGCGCCCGGTCGCGCTCTCGATCCTGCGGGCGACGGCGTCCGCAGGTGCGGCGCGCTGGCTTAGAATGGCCGCCTTTGACCCAGGTCGAATCTTCTGCAGCGGTTGCGGATTGCGTTTGCCCGAAGCTCCATCGCCATCGAGATTTGTGTGATCAGGAACCAGCCATGAGCGACATCGATGCCCGTCTGGCGGCCTTGGGCTTGACGCTGCCGCCTCCCTTCACGATACCTGCCGGACTGAGCCTGCCGTTCGAGTTCGTGCAAGTGTGCGGCACGCGAGTGCTGATCTCCGGCCACGGACCTCAGGGCGCCGATGGCTTGATGGCCGGACCGTTCGGCAAGCTCGGCGCCGAACTCTCGGTAAGCGAGGGCTACCAGGCAGCGCGACTGGTCGCGCTGTCCATGCTCGCCAGCCTCAAGCGCAGCATCGGCGACCTCGAACGGGTGCATCGCTGGCATCGTGTCTTCGGCATGGTCAACTCCGCACCCGGATTCATCCAGCAGCCGCAGGTCATCAACGGATGCTCGGATCTCATCCTTGAGTTGTACGGAGCGGAGCGCGGCGCCCATACCCGCAGTGCGGTCGGCATGGCCGAGCTGCCGTTCAATATCCCGGTGGAAATCGAGGCTGAACTTTCGCTGCGCTCTTGAGCTGCGGCAGATCTTGCTAGGCAGACCCCGCGGCGAAGCCGACCCCTCGGTGAGCCGCCATGCTGCGCAAGCCAATGCAAACGCTTTTGCGCTGCCATTCGATCATGGACAAGCCTCGAGCATCATCCGCTGCGCTGATTAACGTCAACCCTTGGCGAGATCCTTCCGAGATCAATCAAGCTGATGCTCTTGCTTCCGCCAACCAGGCCCGCTAGCGGGTTCTGTTCAACCACGAGCGGATGCGTCGCATCCATGCGCCGGTCTGGTCCGGGTTCCATGCGAAGGTCGCCACGCTTCGGGGCGGCATCGTGTATTCGAAACGGGTCGGGCCTTCGGCCACCGAAACGAGGCGAGCCGCGGCATTGCTGTTCACCATCACCAGCACGATCGAGCCGTCGTCGGCGTTCTGGAATGCCACGTTGTCGATGCCCTTGTCCGGATCGGTGGAAGCCACGCGGACGGCATCGGGCAAGACGAACTTGCTGAAGTGCGCCAACGCGTAGTATTCGTCGTTGCGACTCACCGCCCCCGTGTGCGAGTCGATCGTGATGACGCCCTTACAGGCGGCGCAGCCGCCGAAATGCGGGCCGTGATTCTCGTCGAGCGCCAGGTTCCAGTACACGACGCCGCGAGCCCACTGCCTGATCCCGGCGATCAACAGGTCCCGCGAAAACCACAGCAACTCGCCGTTGACGCTGGACGCCCAATCGCCTCCGGAACACTCGGTGATATACGCATCCTTTGCAGTGAACGCACGATGGACGCGACCCTCCGCATAGGGGCTGCCTTCGTAGCAATGCCAGGCAACGCCATCGATATAGCGTGCAGCATCCGGACTGGCCAGTACTTCCAACGGCTGCTCGGGATGGCTCCAGTTGTGATCCCATTCCAGCAGGCGTGTTTTCGGGCTGCGGCTGGCCAGCTTCGGGCCCAGGTATTGCGAGACGATGCGTGCCCGCGTGGCCGCGGGCATTTCCATGCCCGGGTAGGTGATCGGTATGAAGCCGGGCTCGTTCTGCAGGGTCAAGGCAAAGATCGGGATGCCATAGCCGCGGTAGGTGTCGAGGTACTTGATGAGATAGTCCGCATAGGTACTTTCGTACTGCTCCAGCAACTCCCCGCCGATCAGGTTTTCGCTGGTCTTCATCCATGCCGGCGCGCTCCACGGCGAGGCGATGATGCGCAGCTCAGGATGGATGGAAAGCACCTCGCGCACCGTCGGTATCACGTCGCGCAAATTCGCCGTGACATTGAAGTGCTGCAATTGCGGGTCGACCTGGCCGAACGGGACATCGTCCAGCGTGTACGGCTGCAACGAGAAATCCGAGGCCCCAATGGTCAGGCGCATCATGTTCAGGTTGAGGTTGGGCGGTGGCCCATACAACTCCTGCAACAAGTCACTGCGCTGCCGCTCATTCAGGTTGTTCTGCAGCAACGAGGCCGACGAGTCCGTCATCGCCGCCCCGAATCCGACCATGGTTTGGTAGGTCCGGTGCACGTCGATGACCACATCGGCCGGCACCGAGCCGCGGGCGCTCATCGCGATAGGAGGCTGCTGCATCAGCTTCAGCCGACGATCTGCCGTGCTCAGCCACAGCTCGACAATCGGCAGGATCGGCCGCGTCGACGGGATCAGCTTAGGCCCTATCGTGGGGGGCTTGAAACGCGGCGCAAACAGGACAGCCGCCGTGAGCAGGGTGAGCAAAGCGATGAAGACGGCAGCCGCCCAACTGGAGTCGGACTTGCGTTCATCCATGGCGTGCAAAAAGCCCATCGCTCGCGTTGCAGTTCACTTGGATCACGAGGCTCCCAGGCGTTCGCATCAAAACAGGGCAGGGTCGACTTTCAAAACCAGGTTGGGTTCAATCCTTTCAAGCCCGGGAGTGAACCCGACGCCGCAGCCGCAGCATAGCGAACCTGACGGCGTTTTGACGTGGATTCGTCCGGTCGACGCCGTACCCATGGGGTGCGGGGTACGGCCTGTGTTGGGAGAATCCATCGAAACCACGGGCCACATTGGTGGCGCGGGCCGCGTCGCGAAGAGTTTGTAAAAATGCGACGGGATGGTAATAAGGCGTGCCCCTACCGCAGAGCCCTGACATGATCGACCTGCCACCGTTCCATCTCGCTTTTCCGGTCACCTCGCTGGCAAACGCGCGCGCGTTTTATGGCGAGCTGCTGGGTTGCCCGGAAGGCCGTTCCAGCGAAAGCTGGGTGGACTTCGATTTTTACGGTCACCAGATCGTGGCCCATCTGGCCCCTGAGGAAGCGCGCGCTGTCGCCGCACACGACGTGGATGGCGACGATGTACCGGTGCGCCACTTCGGGGTGGTGCTGTCGATGGACGACTGGCAGGCGCTGGCAGCACGCCTGGAAGCCAGGGGCACGCGCTTCGTCGTTGCCCCGCATATTCGCTTCAAGGGGCAGCCCGGCGAACAGGCCACCATGTTCCTGCTCGACCCCTGCGGCAATGCGCTGGAGTTCAAGGCCTTTGCCGACCGTTCGCAGTTGTTTGCGAAATGAAGGCGGAAGACCTGCAGCGACTGGTGACCATCAACATGCCCTATGGCAAGTACCAGGGCCGCCTGATCGCCGACCTGCCTGGTGCCTATCTCGCCTGGTATGCGCGCAAGGGCTTTCCACCCGGCGACCTGGGCAATTTGCTGGCCCTGGCGCTTGAGCTTGATCACAACGGCCTGAAGTCGCTGCTCGATCCGCTGAGAAAGCGGAAGTAGCCCGGTACCGCCAGACCGGTCATGCGCAAGGATGGCAGGCCGGGTAGTCGATACGACGTTTCGCAACGCCAGTCGCGCAGGAGCGGCGTAAGCCGTGGTTGCCTCGTGGGCAGGGTGAATGTACCCATGGCGCGACATGAAGTGACGATTGCGGCGTGCCGCAGGAAGGCCGGGCCATGCGACTTCGATGGATGTTCAGCTGCCTTGCGTGGCTCGCCTTGTCGGCGTATGCGGCGGAGCCTGTGTCGCGCCTGGCCAATCATCCGGCGATCAAGCTGGTGCTGGATGGCAAGCCGGCGGATCTTCTCGATCAGGCGGCATTGGCATCCATGCCGCGCGCCAGCGTAAAAGCGGCGGCGCCTGGCGAGCAGCCGAGTACCTGGCAAGGCGTAGCGCTTGAAGACATCGTCGGCCGCACCTGCGTGGCGTCAGGCGATGCGCTGGTCGGGCGCGCCCTCTCCAGGTTTGTCCGGGTCACTGCGGCAGACGGCCAGCAAGTCGTGTTCAGCGCGGCCGAGCTGCACCCGGATTTCGGCCATGCCCAAGTGATCCTGGCGGACTCGAGAGATGGCAAGCCGCTCGCGCAAGACGCGCCCTTCAGGCTGATCGTGCCCGGGGACAAGCGCGCCGATCGTTGGCTGAGCTTTGTCACGACGGTCGAAGTCGTGGATGCGTCGACGCCTTGAGCATGCGCATGCCGTCTGCGCAGGCCCGATGACGGGCAGGTCAGGTTCCACGCCCCTCCGCTTGGCCAACGCCCTCCACTTGGTTCTCGTCGGTCCCGCGCAAAGCAAAAGGCCCAGCCGCAATAGCCGGGGCAATCGCATGCTGTCGCAGGCGAGGGCGGCGAAGCGTCGTGGGATTTCAAGCTAGCCCAGCGCTTCCAAGTTCCGCCATGGCGTGGTTATGCTCGCCAAAACCCTGGGGTAGACCTGCCGTGCGCGAACTGTATCCAGAGATCGAACCGTACCTGACCTATCGCCTGGCCGTCGACGATATTCATGAGTTGCACGTGGAAGAGTGCGGCAACCCGGATGGCCTGCCCGTGGTCTTCCTGCACGGCGGGCCCGGTGCGGGTGTATCGGCTTATCATCGCCGCTTCTTCGACCCACGGCGCTTTCGCATCGTGCTGTTCGATCAGCGCGGCGCCGGCAAGTCCACGCCGCATGCGGACCTGCGCAACAACACGACCTGGCATCTGGTCGACGATATCGAGGCGATCCGCGAGCACTGCGGGGTCGAGCGCTGGGTGGTCTTTGGCGGCTCCTGGGGCTCGACGCTCGCGCTTGCCTACGCGCAGACGCATCCCGAACGAGTGCTTGGCCTGGTGCTGCGCGGCATCTTCCTTGGACGTCCCGCCGAAGTGCGCTGGTTCAACGAGCTCGACGGCGGTGCCCGCTGGATCTTCCCGGAGCGTTGGGCCCACTTTCTGGCGCATATCCCGGTGGAGGAGCGCGGCAACATGGTTGAGGCTTATTGGCGCCGGCTGGATAGCGACGACCAGGCCGTGCGCCTCGCAGCCGCGCGCGCCTGGGGCTACTGGGAAGGCGGCAGTACCACCCTAGTCCACGATCCGCAGGAGCCTGGCATTTTCGAGGATCCGCAGGCGGCGATCGGCGTGGCGCGCGCCGAGGTTCATTATTTCCGTCACGGCGTGTTTCTGGAGCCCGACCAGCTGCTGCGAGACGTCGAACGCGTCCGCCACATTCCGGCAACGATCGTGCATGGGCGCTACGACATCATCTGCCCGGTGAAGAATGCCTGTGACCTGGCCGAGGCCTGGCCCGAGGCCGGGCTGCACATCGTGCTGGCTGGCCATAGCGCCGCCGATCCGGCGATCGTCGACGTCCTGGTACAGGCTACGGATTCGCTTGCCGATCGCTATATCTAGCCAGTCACTCGGCTAGATGACCTGGCCTGCTCGGATCTTCCGAATGCGTGGAGTATCGTGGCCTCCTCATCGCAACGGGAGACATGTCATGGTCAACGTGGCGTTGTTCGTTCGCCTGGAGGCGAAGCCCGGAAAAGAGCAAGCCGTTGAAGACTTCCTGATGGGTGGGCTGGCGCTAGTGCAGGAGGAGCCGGCTACCACGGCGTGGTTCGGCATCCGCCTGGGGCCATCGACCTTCGGTATTTTCGATGCGTTCCCGAACGAGGCCGGCCGGCAGGCGCATTTGTCCGGCAAGGTCGCGGCAGCCTTGATGGCGAACGCAGGCGAGTTGTTGTCCGCACCACCATCGATCGAAAAGGTCGATGTGCTCGCGGCGAAGCTGCCCGGCTAGGCAGATCCCGGGGCCATCTGGACCCGCCCCGGGGCGGTTAGGCCGCGATTGGCGTATTGACGGGTCTACCCGCCAGCCACAAGGCGAGGTTCCTGACATAGCGCTCGATCGAGCGCTGTGCCTCCGGTGCGTGCGCGAGGGCGTCGCCCGGTGCTTCGGTGACAAAACTTGGCGCCCCCATCGAGGGATTCCAGTTGTAGTCGGCAAAGTGATGGAAGGTGGATTCGGCAATGGCGGGCCCGCCATCGGACGACGGCTCGAAGGCCACCACCAGGTTGAATTCGGTCCCGCTGAGCTTGCTGCAGCCTTTGGCGATCACGCGAGCCGATGGATCATCACGGGGCTTGTCCACGGCGCCTTCGTGCGGATGCGCTGGAAGGGAATGCACCATGCCGCCGGGAGCATCCGGATCGGTCAACACCGCATGCAACGGCCCGTTGATATCGACGTGCTGGAAATCGCCGTTCGCACCCGAGTGATAGTTGGGCCAGAGAATATTCGGGGTGAACGTGTCATCGCGATGATGATGTGAAGCATCGGGGTCGGGATGCCTGGAATGGAAGAAATGCGCGTCGCCAACGCCTCCCAGCGTGCATACCGAGCTGCCCAGGTCCATGTGGTCGCGCGTCACCAGCAAGCCGCCGCCACGCTGGCGAAAGCGCGTGATCGCCTCGCAGTCCTCGGCGGTGAGGCCGTCGCCCGTGTCGACGGCAAACAGCCACAGCTCATCGAATGCAGTGGCGTCGAGTTGCGACAGCACGCTGTCTGGCGCGCCGATGGGATCGCGGTCGCGCGCAACGACTTCAAACAAGTTGTCGCCGGCAGCATCGCGCAGATCGGCGAGGTAATCGTGCAGGAGACTGAAACGTCCAATGTGCCAGTCGTCCTCGACCGTGGGTATGGTCGTTTGCAGAAGAATCCTGCTTGGTGTCGCCATGGCGCCGGTCCTCGGATCAGTAGTAGCGGGGAATCGGACCGAGCTGAGGCGTCATGCGGTCGCGCAAGTCGAACATGACTTCGTCGACGTAGCACCAGCCCCAGCCCTCCGGCGGATCGTAACCTTCGATGATCGGATGCTGCGTTTGATGAAAATGCCTGGTCGCATGCCGATTCGGTGAATCGTCGCAGCAGCCCACGTGTCCGCAGCTGCGACAGATGCGCAGGTGCAGCCAGACACCGCCGGACTTCAGGCATTCCTCGCAACCACGAGCGCTGGGCGTGACGTCCTGGATCGAGGCGAGATGGCTGCAATGGGTCGTCATCAAAGGCTCCGTCGAACAGGGCAAGAGTGCCGCTGTTTACCATAGGACGACGTGAAGACAGCGCCATGCGCATTCGGGAGTTTGGCTTGCCATGCATGATTGGGGATCGGTTTCACGTGGCTCGACGTCATGGCTGGGCCGTGTAGGCTCACCCACGCGCGAGACGATGAGGTGTTCACGATGCGTCTACGCCTGTGATCGCAGGCCCGTCCCAGGATGCGCCGGTGTGCTTCGTCGCGTCGCGCGGACAAAATGTGGGGCGTCCTCGTCGAATGTCGGAATCGACTTGAAGGCGGCTTCGCCCAGCCCCGCCATGATTTGTCGATTTGCTCCGCTGCCGTTCGTCATAGTCGTGGGATGCGCGCCCGTGGAAACCGGAGCCGCGTCTCCGTGGCGTACATTCCTGTCGTTCCGGCGTGACCAGCCCCATGGCTTTCAAGCATGGCGGGATCACGACTTATCCATAACGTCCCCTCGCAGGAGCAAGCAACATGCAGTTCGTTCCGTACCTCAATTTCGACGGCCAATGCCGTGAAGCTTTCGATTTCTACGCCGCCGCATTGAATGGCAAGGTCACTGCGCGCATGACCTTCGGCGAATCGCCCGTGGCCGGGGAGTTGCCGTCCGAGTTCCATGGCCGCGTCATGCATGCGCAGCTGGAAAGCGCAGGTGCCATCCTGATGGGTGCCGACGGTCCGCCGCACAGCCCGCCGCAGAAGGGACTGGTGAACATCATGGTCGACACGCCCGACGAGGCCGAGCGCACGTTCAAGGCCCTGGCCGAGGGCGGGGAGGTGGGCATGGCCATGCATGAAACGTTCTGGGCCCATCGCTTCGGCATGCTGACGGACCGCTACGGCAAGGCGTGGATGGTCAATTGCCTGAAGACGCCGGGCGGCTGAGCATCCCGCGATCGGCTTGCGCGGCACGCGGCCCGACCTCGACAGCGGGGTGGCCGCTCCAGGCCTTCCGCCATGGAGGATGGCGTCGCCGGTGCCAATAGGCTCCGTGGCGTGGTGGGTCGGTAAGCCACGCGATGCAGGCGCCTGCATCCAGGCCGGTGGTTTCCAAGCCACAATCGGCTAGGCTCGCTTGCAGACTCAATCCGGAGGCTGCCCTTGGCCCGCATCAAGCTTTCCTGCGAGCGCGGACGCTCGATCGAACTGGATACCGCGCGCACCGCACTCGGCTGCATCGACTTCCAGGCTGATTTTGTCCTGCCCGAGGGGCGTGCCGGGGCCTTGGGCTTGCCCATCGAGGTACTGCTGGCGGCCCTGCCTGCGGCCCAGCGTGCACTGTCCGCGGCCCGCGAAGCCGGGATGTTCGTGTTCTTCACGCGTGAGTGCTATGCGCCCGACTTGTCCGACCTCAATGCGTTTCGCCGTCAATACGATGTGGCGATCGGCTCACCCGGGCCACTGGGACGCTTTCTGGTGAAGGGCGAGCGGGGAACC
This sequence comes from Dyella halodurans, assembly GCF_026283925.1. Taxonomy (GTDB): domain Bacteria; phylum Pseudomonadota; class Gammaproteobacteria; order Xanthomonadales; family Rhodanobacteraceae; genus Dyella; species Dyella halodurans. The sequence continues at coordinate 26,867 of NZ_JAPDPF010000009.1, read as the reverse complement.
GAGGTCATTGCCGATATGCGCCCCAGGGATGGGGAGCCTGTCATCGACAAGGCAGGCTTCAGCGCCTTCCATCAAACCACCCTGGATACCGTATTGCGCGTGCGCGGCATCGATACGCTGTTGCTGATGGGCTATACGACGCAATGCTGCGTCGCCTCGACCTTGCGGCAAGCGGTGGACCTGGGCTACGCCTGCATACTGCTGGCCGATGCCTGCGCAGCCTACGACCCTGCCGATCACGAGGCGACCGTGCGCGTGATGTATAGCGAGGGCGACAACTTTGGCTGGGTCAGTGATTCCCAACGTTTGGCTGACGCCTCGCAGTCGATCGAGCATTGAGCTAACCCCACTCTCCGGTGACTGCAGCGCGCGGCATTTTCGACGGTCACCTAGGCTCGAGGTCACATACCTGCCGAAATCCTCGCGGGCGGACGATCCGCGCGAACAAGGCAAGGCCCGGTGAAACTCGCGCCCATGGCTCGGCGATTGAAAGACCGTACACGGCAAACGCTGCACTTCGAAACAGGCACCGCACGACTTCATCAAGCTGTCGCGTCGCGCAACCGAAATCCTCGCAGCGCGTGAGCGGGCCCGGACTTGCCTGGTTCAAATCAAAGCGACGGATTAGGGCGAATGCCGCCCGGCAGGCACAAATAGACCACGGAAGCCCTGGGATTCCTGGGGTCTGTGGCGGTCAGGGGTTCCTGGGTGGTGGTCATCCATCCCGAGGAATCGACCCGGTTGCGCGCCGATTCCAGGCAGGCCGTCTTTTCTGAAAAAGCATCTTCGGGATAGAAGGCCATGGAGGGGGCGAAAGAGGCGACGATTCTGGGCGAGCGCCAGAGTATCCAGCGGCTTGATTTTCCGACGGTCTCCTCCAGCACCCGTTGCATGTCTACCAACTTCTGCCGCGCTTGCAATTGGCCAGATTCCAGCTCCGTCACCCGTTCTTGCAGCCGAACCAAGGTCTGCGTCTGCGTTTGTTCGCCAGATTGGCCGCACGCAGCGATGACGCTGCAAAGTAGACACGCCGTCAGCAATCTCCAGTGCCGCATCATTCCCCCTGTCGCCTGGTGTGTTTTTTCTTCGATGCGGCCGCTGCCGGTCCGCCTGCCTGCCGCCGCCGCGGCAGCCGATGCCGCGTTTCGTCAGTAAGAAGGACAGGTTGTCTTGTCGATCACTTGAGGTACGCCGCCTCCCGTGTGCAACAGGACGATGGACCTTCCCGAAGAATCGGAGCCCTTGTAGATGCCGTACAGGCTCGCTGCCGTGATGGGTTGTGCGGCCGTCGCGGTGCGCGTGACATAGCGATTGCCCACGCGAGTCGTATACGTGTACGCACTGGTCTGGCCGCTGTGCCGGCTAAGGCCATTACTGATATTGATGTGAAGCCCGTTGCTTACGGCTGCCAACTCTTCACTGGTGGCCTGCTTCAATACGACGCCCGACCCAAGCGGATTGCCTTCATCCACCAACTCGTAGGTCCCGGCACCGTTGGCGCGAACTTCGATGGAACGGGAAATGCGGCCTTGGGTGGTGACAAAGCAGCCCACGAATTGATCAAGGCCGCGCACTTCGATATGCGTGGCCTGCACGTTTGCACCTTCGCAGGGTGTTTCCTGATAAGCGACGTCGCCACCTTTCGTGCACTTGTAGATGTCAGCTGTCGCGCCGATGGGAAACATTGAACCCAATAAAAAGACGTGCACGAGCAAGACCTTGGCGTGACTGCCAATCCATCGTTCCACAACCAGCCCCCTGGTAGACGTAATCCTTGGTGATAGTGCCGCTTCGGCCGGCCGCTGCTTCCTGCCGCCTATGGTCCGGCGACATCGTAGCGAATTACGGCCTGGATTGCGGGTACTCAAACATCCAGCCAGCCCTGCCTATCAGCCATGGGTCGCCTGACGGAGGTCATCCCGAGCAGCCCCTCGGTCTTGTCCGGTTTGCAGGTTGAAGCCGATAGGAATCAGCAGCCATGCGTAAAGGGATTGCCAGGATTTGCGCAAGTGGCTGGCTGCATGGTGCCGCCAGGCCCCCTTGGTCGCGTACGCTGCGTGCCCCCAACGTCGCGTCTCGGCCAGGAAATGGTTGCCATGGAACATCGGATCGTGACGCTGCCGTCGTTCACCGTGGTGGGCATGGAACACCTGGTGCGCGGCTCGGTCGATGGCATTGGCCAGCTGTGGCGGCGCTTCATGCCACGCGAACACGAAATCGTCGGTCGCGCGGAACCGGAGGCCGCCTATGGCGTATGCCGTCTGTTGGCGGGCGGCAGCGCGCGCTATGTGGCTGGCCTGCCCGTTCTCGCCGATGCGTCGGTGCCCGTGGGCATGGTGAAGTTCGAGGTGCCGGCGCAGACGTACGTGGTGTTCACCCATCGCGGCACGGCAGCGCAGATCGGCGACAGTTTCCAGGCCATCCATACGCGGCTGCTGGCAAGGCTGGGCTTGCGCGCCACGGGGGGCGTGGAGTTTGAACGATACGACGCCCGCTTTACCGGGCCGGAGGATCCGGCAGCGGAAACGGATCTCTACATTCCGGTCGACTGACGCGCGCTCAGGCGGCCAGCTGGTTGATGTAGGCGCCGGTCAACGCTTCGTTGATGGTCCCCGTCAGCAGGCGCGCCAACTCGGCATAACCCTCGGCGCGCGGCACGCGTGCCCGCTTGGGGGCGCCGCCAAGCAGGTCGATCTGATGGCCGCCGCTGGCATCGGAAAGGCAGGCGAATGCGCAGGCGCGAGGGGAATCCAGGAAGACGCGCATTTCGACGACGGCCGCGGCGCCGATGCTTTCGGCATCGTCCGGCAAGATCATGATGGTCAGCGAGCGATTGCCCGTGCGGCGGAGCTGGCGAAGGCATTCCTCAAGCTCGACGACCAGGCGGTGTCCTTCCGGCAGCTGCAGGTCGCGAAAGAAGACGGACTCCATTTCGGCAACGATCTTGCGCACTTCATTCTCGATGCGACCCAGGAACCCCGTGCGCAAGTCCTGGCGCGTATAGCGCACCGGCATGGTGGAGACCTGCACGTCGTTCTTGCGCACCAGGGTGGAGTGGTTGATGCGCGTGAAGGTCAGCCCGGCTGCCTCATAGCTCTGCTTGGCATTGTGCCCGCTGATGCCGGCAAAAGCGGCCCAGGCGGCCTTGAGGTAGGCGATGTTCGGCGGCGACTGCAGCATGCGTATTCCGTCCTGGTGGGTCCGAGGGCGCTGCGGCCTTGGCTAAGCGGCCACGCGGCTCCTCGTGATCGAGGCATGAACGGGTTATCGGCGCCCCTGCGGGAAACTTCAGCGGCTCCGGGCGGCCAGGGTCCAGGCATGCATGACTTCTGTCCTACGGCGGCTTCAGGGCCGCGCAAGCTATAAGGACAGGGCAGGGAAGATCGCATCCCGTCCCCCAGCTCACGCAGGCCACAATCGCGTGCCTGTGGCGAGCGGGTGACGGGTTTCGTCGCGGTGGAGTGCTGATCGCCTTCACGGGAGCGACGAGTCTGAGTTTGTTTCGAATGCTTTTGGACGGCTGCCGTCAGCGCGCCGGCTCTGGCCGACACGGTGAACTGCGTGCCCATCAACCCCTGGGGAGTGAAGAACGGCATGACTCGATTGAAAATGCGGCCGCTGCTGACGGTGGCCTGCCTGCTGGCGACATTTGGCAGTGCCATGGCGAGTGGCGAAGAAGGTCGCGGTGACGGCGGCATGCTTGGGTTTACCCCCTTCGGCGCCAACGATCAGCGCAGCCTGGAGCAGCGCTTCGACGCGCAGCTCGACCCCGCCGACCAGCGCGCCTGGCTCAAGCAGATGTCGTCCGAGCCTAACCAGGTGGGCGCGCCGCACGACAAGGCGAATGCCGAGTTCATGCTGGCAAAGTTCCGCGAATGGGGTTGGGACGCGCATATCGAAACCTTCAGCGTGTTGTATCCCACGCCGAAGAAGGTCGCACTGGAATTGCAGGGTGCACATCCCTACACCGCCAAATTGAACGAGCCGGCCGTGGATGGCGATGCCACTTCGGGCATCAAGGACGGCGTGCTGCCCCCGTATAACGTGTACGGCGGTGACGGCGACGTCACCGCGCCGCTCGTCTATGTCAACTACGGCATGCCCGACGATTACAAAGAGCTGGCACGTCGCGGCATCGACGTGCGCGGCAAGATCGTCATTACGCGCTATGGCGGTGGCTGGCGCGGCTTGAAGCCCAAGCTGGCGCAGGAGCACGGCGCCGTCGGCTGCCTGATTTATTCCGATCCGCGCGATGACGGCTATGGCGAGGGCGATACCTATCCGAACGGTGGCTGGCGTCCGGCCGATGGCGTGCAGCGTGGTTCGGTCGCGGACATGCAGCAATACCCCGGCGATCCGCTGACCCCCGGCATCGGTTCGACGCCGGGCGCCAAGCGACTGGCGCTGAAGGATGCGAAAACCATCCTGAAGATTCCGGTGCTGCCGATTTCCTATGCCGACGCCACGCCGCTGCTGCAGTCGCTGACGGGGCCGATGGCGCCGTCGGGCTGGCGCGGTTCCTTGCCGCTGACCTACCACGTGGGGCCCAGCTCGGCGCCGGTGCATATGACGGTGCTGTCGGATTGGGGACAGAAGCCGGTGTACGACGTGATCGCCACCCTCACGGGTTCCAGCGAGCCCGATCAGTGGATCGTGCGCGGCAATCATCATGACGGTTGGGTGTTCGGCGCCTGGGATCCGCTGGCTGGCAATGTCGCGCTGATGGCCGAAGCGAAGGCCATTGGTGCGCTGTACAAGGAAGGCTGGCGGCCGAAGCGCACTCTGGTCTACGCCAGCTGGGACGGTGAGGAGCCGGGCCTGCTCGGATCGACCGAATGGGCCGAAACCCATGCCAAGGAGCTGCAGCAGAAGGCCGTGCTGTACCTCAACTCGGATACCAACGGTCGTGGCTTCCTGAATGCCGGCGGCAGTCACTCGCTGCAGCATCTGGTGAACCAGGTGGCGGCTGGCGTGAGCGACCCGGAAACCAAGGTCAGCGTGCGCGAACGCCTGCGCGCCCGCATGCTGGTGGAAGGCAACGGCAAGAACGCCAGTCCTGGGCAGAAGGACGATGCCAAGCTGGCGGCGCAGGGCGGTGACCTGCCGATCGAGGCCCTGGGTTCGGGTTCGGACTTCAGCGCGTTCCTTGAGCATCTGGGCATCGCCTCGCTCGACCTTGGCTTCGGCGGCGAGGACGATAACGGCGGCATCTACCACTCGCGCTACGATTCGTTCGATCACTACGTGCGCTTCGGCGATCCGACGTTCGAGTACGGCGTGGCCTTGTCCAAGATGGCCGGCCATATCGTGTTGCGCACGGCCGACGCCAGCGTCGTGCCCATGCGCTTCGGCGATTTCAGCGACACGCTGGATCGCTACGTGGCCGAGCTGCACCAGCTGGTCGACAGCACCCGCACGGACACCCAGGAGCAGCACCAGTTGCTCGATCAGCACGCGTATGAGCTGGCCGCTGATCCCACGCGTCCGGTGGCGGCACCCGCACGCGATTCCGACGTGGCGGAGATCAATCTCGCTCCGCTCGATCAGGCCGCCAAGCAGCTCAGGCAGAGTGCGCAAGCCTATGAGGTGGCGTACAACGAACGCGCCGGCACGGGCTTCGACATGCCCGAGGCGCAGCAGCGCCAGTTGAATGCGCTGATCGGGCAGATGGAACAGGCCTTGAGCGACCCGGCCGGCCTGCCCACGCGTCCGTGGTTCAAGCACATGATCTATGCGCCCGGCATGTTGACCGGCTATGGCGTGAAGACCGTGCCCGGGGTGCGCGAAGCACTTGAAGCGCGCCGCTGGAATGAGGCGAATCAGTATGCAGTCGTCACCGCCAAGGTGCTCGACCGCTACCGTGCGCAACTCGATCAACTGACGGCGTTGTTGAAGAAGACGTCGTAGTCGATCGATAGCCGTTCAACGGGAAGGCAAGGCGATCCAGTGATGGATCGCCTTTTCTTTGCGCGGCGGCATGCTGTGGCGGAAGCGGCGGGGACGAGAAGGTGATCGCGCCTCGTCGTGCCGGCCGTCCCTTTGAAGCCTGCTCCCGCTGGCATCTTGAGGCGCTCGGCACCGAAATCCATGTGACGAAAACACGTGACTTGCGGCAAGCGAAGCCCTGTTGCGGGCGGGTGATTTGACAGGGTCGACATATCCACTGGCGAGGCATGGCGGACCCGCGAAATTTCTGAGAAAGTCGCGCATCAACGCTCGCAGGCAGGCTTGCGCCCATGACGCAGAACATCTACGACAACCAGGACTTCTTCGACGGTTATAGCCGTCTTAACCGCTCGATCGAGGGTCTGGATGGCGCACCGGAATGGCCGGCTCTAAGAGAGCTCCTGCCGAACCTGCAAGGCGCCAAGGTAGTGGACCTCGGCTGTGGCTACGGCTGGTTTTGCCGTTGGGCGCGAGAGCAGGGGGCCAAGCATGTGCTTGGCCTGGATCTGTCGGAGAAGATGCTCGAGCAGGCACGGGCGCTGACTACGGACGACGCCATCACCTACGAACAAGCCGATCTGGAGATGGTCGACCTGCCCGCAGCGAGCTGTGACCTGGCCTATAGCTCACTGGCGTTCCACTACGTCGAGGACCTGCCCTGGTTGTGGAAAAACGTTCATCGCGCCCTGGTGCCGGGAGGCCGGATGATCTTTTCCATCGAGCATCCGATCTATATGGCGTCGATGCATCCGGGCTGGATCGAAGGCGCTGGCGGTCGCAAGGTCTGGCCGGTCGATAGTTACCAGGTGGAAGGGAAGCGCGTCACCGACTGGCTTGGCAAGGCGGTCATCAAGCAGCACCGCAGGATCGGTTCGCTGCTCAATCTGCTGATCAGGACCGGCTTTTCCATTGCCCACGTCGAGGAGTGGGGACCGACCGAAGCACAGGTCAGCTTGCGCCCGGAACTCGCCGAGGAGAAAGAGCGCCCCATGATGCTGCTGGTGGCGGCGAGCCGATAGCGCCGCCCTGGCCGGAGAGAGGCTTCGATCGCGTAGATAGGCATGGCGTGTCCGCCATCATCGGTGCGGGTCGAACCTAGTCGTCCGTTTCCGGCGCCGTCAGGTAAGCCAGTTTCCGCTGTTTCGGGAGCTGCTTGATCTCCCACTCCGCGCGCGACGCCGCGGCGCGGTTCTCATAGGGTTTCGCGCCGAGCAGTCGTCGCGGCGGATGCGCACGGGTGTAGCGCGCACCACGCCCGCCAGCATGGGCCTCGTAGCGCGCGGCCAGATCGTTGGTGATGCCGGCGTAGAACGAGCCATCCTGGCATTCGATCAGGTAGAGGCACCATTGGCGCGCAGCCGGCGGCGCGGATTTCTTGCCCGTCACGATGCCTGCTTCACGGCGAGCCCGATAGCGACGGGTTTTCGACCGCGTTCCTGGCGGTCATGAAGATCTTGGCGACCACCGCCACGATCCAGCCGAAGACCAGCATGGCGGACAGGTTGGCGATAAAGCTGTAGGTGCTGAAATGCGGCGTGGCATGCAGCGCCGAGAGCGGCACGACGACATAGTTCATGACGAAGAAGATCACCACGCCGTAGGCGATGCCCCAGGTGGGCCAGTTGCGCGTCCGTGCAATGTGACGGTGCGTGGCGAGCACGAAGATGGCGGCGATGATGATCGACATGCCCCACTGCAACAACATCCCCAGCACGGCGATGGCCGGCCCACCTGCGAGTGCGGCCTTGCCGAGCACGCCGCCGGCGATGTACTTGAGGATCACCAGCGGGTTGTAGCCGCTGATCACCGAGGCCGCGCCGATATCCAGGGTGCCGGCAATGAAACCGCCCCAGAGCGTGGCGGCGAGAACGGGGTGGCGCGTACGGGTCATCGGGGTCTCCAAGGGCGTGCGTCCAGGGCCGCTACTCTAGTGAGCTGCCATGCCGATGGCGATAGGCCTTCTTTCAGGGGGCGCCATGCTTGCTTGAATGCGTACGCGGCCCGACCAGCCCAGGCGATTACAGGTTGACCATGGAGCGGAGTCTCTGCGCGGCGGTCCATGGCAGGGCGACCAGCGGCGGCGCATGGTGGAGGATGTGGTCGAGTTTGTCGGCGGCCCTGCTCTCGATGGCCTTGACGCCCAGGGCCATCAGGTCGAAGTCGACCAGGCCCGCCGGATGGATGCCTCGATACCAATGATGCGTATCCGCTTGCGCGGCCTGCAGGCGCCGGGCACGTTCCTCCAGCAGCGCCACCAGGGCATCCTGGGCGGGCCCGTCGAAATTGCCCTGGGCGGCCGCATCCCAAACCAGCAGATAGTCCGCTACCCGGAGGTCGCCGATGAGGGTGGTGGCCGCGAGATCATCGAGACTGGTTCGGGCGTAGTGGCGGACGAACTGAATCGGCTCGCCGGCCCGCGGGTCATCTGGCAAGGCCTGATAGAGGTTGAGCAGTTGGCGCGGCGACCACGAGGCGGCGGCAAGGTAGCCGCGTCCCTTTGCCCGTGGCGACGGCGCCGTGGTTTTCGAGTAGCGCCATTCAAACAGGCCTGCGATCTGCAGCAGATCGCCTTCGTAGCGCGACACCCAGGCGGGGCCGTCGGTGAAATGCAGCAGCAGGTACCCGGCAAACAGCCCGATCCCGGCCCAGGCATCGCCTGCTGCGCGCAACAGGCTGGTCGCCTGCTCGTACCGTTCGAGCATCAGCGCAATCGATGCTGCGTCGCGTAACAAGGTTCCCCGGCAAGCGTGCCTGACGGAGTCCGCGACATGACTGTTGTGGCTTTGCGCGTCGGCGCGCTGTACCAGAAAGTCGATGCGGCCCGTCGTGCCCATCGGCGCATCCTGCACGGCTTCCATCAGAAGTACTCCCGCATGTTGGTGATCGCCGAGGGAGGTGTGTAGTGCGGGTTTTCATAGACATCGGTGGGAGCCGTGCGGTCCTCCGCGGGGTCCCACCATTCGATGCGCTCGATCTGATTGGCCGGGATATAGACCTTGGCGGTGATTTCGCCCTCCAGTTGATAGCGCGACCACCGGTGGTAGACGTTGAGGTCGCGCACGGCTTCGGCGACGGCCGACAATTCAACCGCGGGGTTCAGCCCGACGATGACCCAGCCGTAGAACAAGGTGCCCGGGTGTTCAAACGCATGGGTGGCAAAATCCAGTGCGGTGTCCTTGGCCGAATACATGAAGTTCGCGCTGAGCAGCGCATCGCGTTCGATGCAGCCAGAAGCAAGCGAGATAAAAGCGCTCTGGTGGCCGAAGTTGTCATAGTCATGCAGGTGACGATCGAGATGCTGCTCGGTCAACTCGGCCACGACGTCGCTAGGCTGGAACACACCGAACTTCACGTTGCGCAGCCAGTTCGACTGGATGCCGATATCGTCATCCAGCCATTGCCGCGCGTCAGGCCAGCTCAGTCCCCGGGGGTCTTCTCCCGAAATGCCCTTGATGAACTTCTGGATGTACATGCGTCAGCTCCTCGACCGGGCCAGCGCGTCCAATACGAGATGAATCAGCTCGTCGGGGCGATCGGTGATTCCAAAGGCATGTTCCGGGCAGGGGCGTTGCGCGCTGCCGACATAGAAGATCAGCGGCGGCGCGTTGCGTCGGCCGGCCAGCGTATCGGCGAAGTGCAGGCCTGCCGTGTCGTCGCCATCGCGGCTGATATCGGAGAGCACCAGGTCATAATTGGCCAAGTCGAGCTTGGCGAAGGCCTCGGCGCTCGTAGCTACGCGCGTGATATGGATGCCCGCCTGTTCGAACAGGCGCGACTCGTTGACGATACCCGTGGGTTCGTCGTCCACCCATAGCAGCCTGGCACCCTTGGTCAGCCCGACGGAAGCAGCCAATCGACGGGCGACCCTGCTGATGGCATCGTTGCCGATGGGTTTTCCGCGCGCGGCAGCGGCGGCTTGCAGATCGTCGCGAAGTTCCAGCTCGACGCCCGCAACGCTGACCTTGTCCACGCGCCCGAGCAGCTCGCGCAGGGTATCGCGACCTATCCAGAGCAGCACGCCCACCAGGACCAGCGCCCAGAACACATGGGGGAGCAGCGCGACAAGCGAAGTCCACGGACTCTCCGGGGCGTCAGCCGATCTCAGCATGATCTCGCGCATGGTCCTGTCCTTGCCGATGCCGCGAGTCTCTCGATGAGCGTCGGCTGGGCTTGCCAAAAGACGTGACGGGTGCTGCAACGAGCCTGGGATCAGGCCGCTCAGCGACCACGCACGCTATTCCCAGTGTCGTGATTTTCACGTTGAGCCCCGGGACCGAGGCGGCGTGGAGGGGAATCGGCCAATTTACTTTCCCGCGTCGTGCCGACACCATGCCGTCCATGTTGTTTTCTGACGCCAGGAACGGGCCCTCCGAAACGCTGGTCGCGGACCTGCGCGACTACCCCGAATGGCATCGCGGGCGGGTCCGATACGGCCTGTGGTTGGCACCGGTGATGGACGAAGCGCTGCATGGCTATGTCGCCGCGGTGCGGCAACAACTATCCGACTGGTTGCACCCCATGCCGCAACGGCAGCTGCACCTCACGCTTTTCGTGTGTGGCTTCGAACAACCGACGAGCGGGGCGGATGATGACTTCACGCCGGCGCAGCTGCGCCGCCAGATCGAGCAGTTGGATCGGGAGCCCGGCGCGCGCTGCGTGCTGCCCCTGGGACCGGTAGACAGCTTCGCGACCGCCGCCTTCATTCCGGTGGGCGACCCGCAGGGACGACTGTCGCGATGGCGCCATGCGTTGGGCGGCGCCGGCCGCGAGATACGCCAGGCCGCCTATGTTCCGCACATCACCCTGGGCCTGTACCGGCGCAAGCTGACGGGGGAGCAAGTGCGGGCACGCCTGCGAGACATCGACTCGCCACCTCGTTCGCTGACGGTGAGCGAACTGCACTACGCCACCTACAACGCACAGGCTCACTTCGGCCCGTTGGAGAGCCATCATCGAATGGCGCTCCCAGCGGTAACGGGGTGTGTGGGGCCGCTGGACTGCCTCGTGATGGAATGACCCAGGTCAGCGCATCGACGAAGCTGGGATGCAAAAGGCGTTTTCGCGCCGGCGGGTAGCCCCGTCATCGCGATGCCTGTCGTTCCGGTGAGCGCGCAGGTGTGCCGTCGAGGTCGTCCCGCTATCAGGTAAGCAGGGTACGGGCATGAAACGGCAGGTGCGTGGCGCCGGTACCTTCGACGGCCGGCGAGGCTAGCGCCAGCCTTTCCTTGTTGCCATCGATGACGACCAGGATATGCCCCGAGGCAATCTCGGCCTTGAACTTGCGATGGATGACGTCGGGCACCTCGGAGCCGACCAGGGCGCCCGTCCAGCACCCCATGGCAGCGGCGGCGACGGCAATCGCGCCGGCACCCGCCAGCGTGACGCCCAGTGGCGGAATCGCCACGGCGACCAGGCCCAGCACCACCCCGGTACCGCCGCCACAGGCAACGCCGCGCAGGGCCGCGGGGTAGAAGTCGGTGCGGCCCGTCATCAGGTGATCGGGAATGTCGTCCTGCTCGATATCGTCGCGGGCGATCAGCGAGATGTCGTTGTCGGGTATGCCCGCGCGCAAGGCGGCTTCCATGGCGGCGCGCGCGCCAGCCAAGTCCGGCGTGCTGAAAACGCAACGGGATTTCATCTGACCCTCCAGCCACGCCGGCGCAAGGTGCCCACATGCCAGAGGTGGAACGGGTTGGACGCCGCCTATGGCAGCAGGCTGGGAACCCGGCCACATTCTTGCGCGACAGGGGGAACGCCGTGTGATGGCGTTGTTATCGCGGGGGCGGGTCCAGGCAGCCGTTGCGTCTGCTCCAACCCGCGGGGCGCCGGCTGGCCAGGCTTCTCCTGGGCGTGAGGTCTTCAGCGATGCCAGCGGTGGGCCGTTATCTGGCGTGCTTGTTTGCGCTATGTTGTGCTGCTTTCCTTTGAAGTTTCGCGCATGGGCTCACGTCGTTCCTCGCCTTCCGATAGCCAAGCCGATCTGCTGGGAGGTGGGTCGACGGAAGCTGCGGCAATCCATCGGCTGTTCTTTGCCTTGCTGCCGGGCGAGGCGGTATGCGGGCACGTTGAACGTGCTGCGCGCGAAGTGGTGGCCACGCAGCACCTGCGGGCACGGCTGATCCGTCCCTCCCGTTATCACGCCACCCTGCATTTTCTTGGCGACCACCCCTTGTTGCGCAGCGATATCGTCACGGCGGCGATAGGCGCGGCCGGCAAGGTGCACTGCGCGCCGTTCGAGCTGGTGCTGGACCATGCGGCAGGCTTCCACGGTCGCGAGCCGCCCTGCGTGCTGCGCTGCTCCAATGTGCCGTCGGCGCTGCAGACGCTGTGGCAGGACTTGCGCCAGTCACTGCTGCTGGCCGGGCTGGGCGCGCAACTGTCGCGCAACTTCACCCCGCATGTGACGTTTGCCTATAGCCGTGGTGCGGTGCCGCAGCCGGCCCCCATCGGCCCGATCACCTGGCGCGTGGAAGGATTCGCGCTGCTGCACAGCGTGGTGGGCGGAGGGGAGTACCGGACCCTGGATGCGTGGCGCTTTTCCGCCCTCTAGCCAACGCCACACGGCCGTCCAAAACGGCTTGAAATATCTTTGCAACAGGTGGTGCATCCCGGCGCTTGAACACGACATACTCACGCCTCCTTCCGACGCTGGCGAGATGCTCCATGTTCAAACCGTTGTCCGCTGCACTGCTGACCCTGCCGGTCGCCATCGCCGCCCAGGCCACCACCCTGGACGCGAACCAGGCCCAGGCGCGCGATATCTTCAGCCACCTCATCGCGTTCAAGACCGAGATCGGGCAGGGGCAAGTGCCGGTGATGGTGAAGTACCTGGCCGACCAGTTCCGTGCGGCCGGTTTTCCGGAATCGGACATCCACATCATTCCGCATGGCGAAACGGCGGCCATGGTGGTGCGCTATCGCGGCAACGGCACCGGCGGCAAGCCGATCGCCTTGATGGCGCATATGGACGTGGTGACGGCCAAGCCGGAAGACTGGCAGCGCGACCCGTTCAAGCTGACGGAAGAGAACGGCTACTTCTTCGGGCGCGGCACCGAGGACATCAAGAGCGGCGTCACCGTGTTGGCGGCGAATTTCATCCGCTTGAAGAAAGAGGGTTTCGTGCCTACGCGCGACCTGATCATCGTCTACACCGGCGATGAGGAAACCACGCAGGACACCATGCAGGACCTGGTCGAGCATCATCGTGACCTGGTGGATGCCGACTTCGCGCTCAACACCGACGCCGGCGGCGGCGAGCTGAGCGAGAGCGGCAAACCGCTGGTCTATGGCCTGCAGACGGCCGAGAAGGCCTATGCCAGCTTTGAGCTGACCACGCGCAACCCGGGCGGCCACAGCTCGCTGCCGCGGCCCGACAATGCCATCTATGAACTGGCCGACGCGCTGAAGAAGGTCCAGGGCTACAGCTTTCCGGTGATGTGGAACGACACCACGCTGGCCTCGTTCAAGGCACTGGGCGCCACCACGCAAGGCAAGCTGGGTGAGGCCATGCGCGCGTTCGCGCAGGATCCGCACAACCAGGCGGCTGCTGACGTGCTGGCGGCCGAGCCGTCGGAAGTGGGCAAGACCCGCACCACCTGCGTGGCGACCCTGCTGCGCGGCGGCCATGCCGACAACGCGCTGCCGCAATCGGCCACGGCCACCATCAACTGCCGCATCTTCCCTGGCGTGGCCGTCGCCACCGTGCAGAAGACGGTGCAGGACCTGGTGGGTCCGAAGGTCGAAGTGAACCTGGTCGGCAAGGCCATCTCCAGCGATGCCTCCCCATTGCGCCCCGACGTGCTGGCGGCGGTCACCAAGGCCGTGCACACGATTCGCCCCGGCGTGACGATTACCCCGGAACAGGAATCGGGTGCCACCGATGGCCTTTACTTCCGCGCCGCGGGTATTCCCACCTATGGCGTCAGCGGCCTGTTCATGAAGAACAGCGACGCGTTTGCGCATGGTCTGAACGAGCGCATTCCGGTGAAGTCGTTCTATGACGACCTGGCTTACTGGCATGTGCTGCTGACCACCGTGGCTGGTCCGTCTTCGGCGAAATAAGCCGTCGACGCCTGTTCACGCTGCGCGCATGCCCAGGCATGGATCGTGAGCAGGCGCCTGGCCTGGCCAAGGTCTCCGTGCGGGTTACGCGGAGGCATTGACCAGGCGCTTATGCCAAAGGGCATGGCGCGGGTTACCCTGTAGGGGCGCACAATGGCACGCCCCTCACCTGACTACGGAGTTCGTCATGCGTCCTACCGTTCTTGCAGTGCTGGTTGCTCTTGCTTTCCCTGTCACCCTCGCGGTGGCTGCGCCACAGGCCGCCACGACTGGCGCCGTGCCGGCGTACGTCATCGCGGCCATCAACGATCCGGCGCGCAAGGACGACAGCGCCAATGACGATCGCCGCAAGATCGCCGCCCTGGCCACCTTCGCCGAGGTGAAGCCGGGCCAGAAAGTGGTGGACCTGATCCCCGGTAGTGGCTATTTCACGCGCGTGTTCAGCGCCATCGTCGGGCCGACGGGGCGCGTTTATGCCGTGTGGCCGAACGAATACGGCAAGGAGGCCAAGTCCGACGTGCAGGCCTCCAAGGCGCTGGTCGCCATACCGCATTACGACAACGTCGGCGTGCTGATGGTGCCGGCGGCGCAGTTCAAGACGCCGGAGAAGGTCGACCTGGTGTTCACCTCGCAGAACTACCACGATTACCCGGATGCCTTCATGGGCAAGGTCGACCCGGTGACGTTCGACAAGCAGGTGTTCGACTCGCTCAAGCCCGGCGGCGTGTTCGTGGTCGTGGACCACGTGGCCGAAGCAGGCTCGGGCATGCGTGACACCGACACCTTGCACCGGATCGATCCGGCCATCGTGAAGAAACAGGTCGAGTCGGTCGGTTTCGTGTTCGACGGCGAAAGCGACGTGCTGCGCAACCCGGCCGATCCACACAACATCAAGGTATTCGACAAGTCGATACGTGGTCATACGGACCAGTTCGTCTATCGATTCCGCAAGCCCGGATAATGGTTTGACCGATTCAGAACGACTCAACGTGACGGAGGGCGCGCCTGCGCCCTCCAACGACCCGCCACCCGTAAAGCCTGTCGAACCCGATGCCGGCGACTGCTGCGGCCAGGGCTGCGTGCCTTGCATCTTCGATTTCTACGAAGAAGCGCTGACGCAGTACTACGAGGCGCTGGCGGCGTGGAAGGAGCGACATCCGGGACAATCGCCGGACTGACCGCCCTCATCCAAGTGATGCAGGTGTCTCGAGAAACCCTCCAGCTTGGGTTGCCATGCAGGAACGAACCACGGCCAACATGAAGGGACCGTGTAGCGCCACGTGCGCACCATCTCGTCGAGCGCGGCCATATGCGGCAAGCTATGCAACTGTGTGCAGACGTGAGCTCCCCTGAGCCATCACGCTGCCGGCCCGCTGCCTGTCGGAAGGACTCTCCAAGATGCGCCACCCATCGCTGCGTGCGTTCGCTTTTGCCATGCTGCTCTTCGCCACGCAGGCATCGTTGGCGCAATCGACGCCAAAGACCGTCTCGCTGGAGGACCTGACCTGGACGGAAATCCGCGATCAAGTGCGGGCCGGCAAGACCACCATCATCATTCCCATCGGCGGTACAGAACAAAGCGGGCCCGGCATCGCTGTCGGCAAGCACAATGCGCGGGTGGACTATCTGTCGCAGAAGATCGCGGAAGGGCTGGGCAACGCGCTGGTCGCCCCCGTGATCGCCTACGTCCCGGAAGGCGGCTACGCGCCGCCCACCTCGCATATGCGCTTTCCCGGCACCATCACGATTTCCGATGCCGCGTTCGAACAGATGCTGGAGTCCGCCGCGCAGAGCTTTGCCGCGCATGGCTTCCACACCATCGTGTTGCTGGGTGACCACGGCGGCTACCAGAAGGATCTCGACCTGGTCGCCGCCCGCCTCAACAAGGCCTGGGCCGGCTCCAGGCTGCGCGCCATCGTGCCGGCGGCGTACTACCAGACCTCGTCGGAGGGTTATGCCCAGATGCTGCGCCAGCGTGGTTTCCGCGATGACGAAATCGGTACCCACGCGGGTCTGGCGGATACCTCGCTGCAACTGGCGGTGGCGCCGCAGATGGTGCGGCTCGATCGCCTCCAGCACGGTCCCAGGCTCGGCCCGGCCGATGGCGTCTACGGCGGCGACCCGCGCAAGGCCTCGGCTGAGCTAGGTCAGATCGGCATCGATGCTATTGTGTTACATACCGTCGACGCGCTCCGCAAAGAAACCCAGGGGCGCTGATTCCCTCGCGGGAACGACACCCGAATTCCCCCAACTCATACGTTGTATGCCCATGGCCATCGCTAACTCACTGCGTTCATCCCGTCTGTTCCGCCTGTCATCGCTTGCGCTTGCCGCAGCATGCCTGGCTGGCAACGCCCTGGCGGCATCGTCCGTCACCACCGTTCCCGGCATGCCGCCGGTGATCAATCCCGCCAATATGTACAGCGAGGCCGGGCTCGATCACCTGAACCCCGCCGTGGCGAAGGACCCGGCACGGATTTATGTGCCCAATCTGCGCTCGAACGACGTCTACGTGATCGATCCGGCCACTTACAAGGTCGTGGACAAGTTCAAGGTGGGCGAAGGCCCGCAGCACGTGGTGCCGTCGTGGGATCTGCGCACCCTGTGGGTCACCAACAACGCCGAGCGCAAGAGCAGCGGTAGCCTCACCCCGATCGACGCGCGCACCGGCAAGCCAGGCAAGCCGGTGGCGGTGGATGACCCGTACAACATGTACTTCACGCCGGACGGCAAGGAAGCCATCGTGGTGGCCGAGGCGCACGCGCGCCTGGACTTCCGCGATGCGCACACCATGGCGCTGCACTCCAGCCTGGACGCGCCGGAGTGCAAAGGCATCAACCATGCCGAGTTCAGCATCGACGGCAGCTTCGTCATCTTCACCTGCGAGTTCACCGGCAAGCTGACCAAGATCGACCTGGTCAATCGCAAGGTGCTGGGTTACCTGGATCTGTCCAAGAAGGGCATGCCGCAGGACATCCGCTCGTCGCCCGATGGCAAGACGTTCTACGTGGCCGACATGATGGCCGACGGCGTCTACCTGATCGACAGCGCGAGCTTCAAGCAGGTCGGTTTCATCAAGACCGGCGTGGGCACGCATGGCCTCTACCCGAGCCGCGACGGCAGCAAGTTGTACGTGGCCAACCGCGGCTCCAACAAGGTGCATGGCCCGCGTGGCGGCAAGGGCAGCGTGTCCGTGATCGACTTCGCCACACAGAAGGTGGTGGCGAACTGGCCGATTCCCGGTGGCGGCAGCCCGGACATGGGCAACGTCAGCGCAGATGGCAAGACGCTGTGGCTGTCGGGGCGCTTCGACGACGTTGTCTATGCCTTCGACACCACCACCGGTCAAGTGCGCAAGATCGCTGTGGGCCAGGAGCCGCACGGCCTCGTCGTATGGCCGCAGCCGGGCCGATATTCGCTGGGTCATACCGGCATCATGCGCTGAGCATGACGGTCGATCCCGCCGCTCTGGTCCAGCGGCAGCTTCAGGCATACAACGACAAGGATGTCGATGCCTGGCTCGAAACTTACGCGGACGACGCCGAGCAGTACGTGCTGCACGGCGAAAGGCTGGCGCGTGGCCATGACGAGTTGCGCCGCCGCATCGAGGTCCGCTTTGCGGAGCCCGACCTGCACGCCCGGCTGCTCAGTCGGGTCGTGATGGGACAGGTGGTGGTGGATCTGGAACAGGTCACCCGCAACTTTCCCGAGGGCAAGGGCAGCATGCAGATGCTGTGCATCTACGAGATCGCCGAGGGCCGCATCGCCAAGGCATCGTTCGCCATGGGCACGCCCCTGTTGCACGATTGATGCACGGCTGGCGCGCAGCGACGCGCCAGCCGGCCGGAAAGCAGCCACAACGCGCCGGCCTAGGCTTTCTGGCCTATTTTCGGGCCAACCCGACGACTCCCTAATGAGCGCCGCTGTCCAGCCGTTGCTCAACCAACCGATACGCCTTGACGTAGGACGCGTCGCTTCGGCCTGGCCGGGCGTATTGCATCCGTGGTGTTGCCAAGGGGAAACCAGAAACGTCATGCGTCGTATGTCGCCGTTCGCCGCCTGCCTGTTACCAGCGGTTTCGCGCTGCCTGGTTGTGCTTGCGCGCGCCCGGTGCGTGCGCAGCGCGCTCGTTTCCCCTTGCGTCCATGCGTAAGAGGGTATCCATCAGGGCAAGCAAGTCACTCCTGTTGTGAGTTGTCGTCGTGGGCGGCCTTCGCGTCTTACGGGTGCCGTCGTCAAACCAACCCAAACCACATGGGGCAGACGCCCCGAGGGGGTCTTCATGAAGAGCACGCAATGCTGGCTGGCGCTCGCGATCGCACTTGCAGGCATGTCGTCCGCGTACGCGCAGGATATGGGCAAGGCGAACATCATCCGCGTCTACTCCGACGTGGTGGCGCCGCCGGACCAGCAAGCCTATGAAGCGGGCACCAAGGCGTTCAATCAATGCCTGGCCCAACATGGCTTCAAGTTCGGCTGGGATGCCTGGGCGCACGAGACGGGCGATACGTACAGCTACTCGTATACGTCGCAGCCCGTGAGCTGGGAAACGTTTGATGCGATGCAGGCGGCTGGCAAGGCCTGCGACCAGGCACTTCGCACCAGCGTCAATCCGCATCTGAAGAGCGAGACCAGCGCATTCGTCGAGGTCATGCCGGAACTGACGCATATGGCCAAGGGCGCTGGCATGACGTCGCCTTTCATCGAGGTGACGTACTTCAAGCTCAAGCCGGGCCATGATGCCTCGGAAACCTTCACCGACGACGTCAAGAAAATCACCGCCGCTGCGAACAAGTCGAACTGGCCCGGCCATTACGTGGTCGGCAAGGTGCGCATGGGCGCGGAAGGCGCGCCGGATTTCATCGTGTTGTTTCCCGCCAAAAATTGGGGGGAAGTGGGTAACGAGACCAATCCAACCCTGTGGAAGATGGTCGAGGGCGTCTATGGCAAGGACGATACCGCGGCGCTACGCAAGTCCTTGAACGATGTCGTGCAGGAATCGTCTTCGCATGTCGACAGCTACAACGCCGACCTGAGTTACAAGCCGACCAGCAAGTAAGCAACAGGAGCGACGCGTTGGCGGCCCACGTTGTGGGCCGCTCTTTTTTTGGCTCTAACGAGCAGCCTGCGCGTGGCCGGCCAGGGGTTTTACGAAACGCAGCGTCATGCGGTCGGATTCACCGATCGCCTTCATCTTTTCGTGTTCATCCGCGGGGCCGGCCAGGTCCGGCGGCAGGCGATGGACGTTGATGTCCTCGGGGTCGTTCGGGTTCGCATTAATTTCCGAGACGCCGGACAGTTGGAAGCCCGTCTTGAGTGCCAGCGCGATCAGGTAGTCCTCCGGGATGCGGTGCAGCGCGCCTGCGGTCACGCGAGGATCGCCGAAGGGTTTCGCACGGTGTTCGGTCAGTCCGAAGACGCCGCCGGGCTTGAGTACATCGAATGCGGATTTGAAGACCGCCTCGAGCGTGTCGGGGCTGTCGATGAGCCAGTCATGGGTATTGCGGAACGTGAGCACCATGTCGGCCGAATTTGCCGGGCCAAGCCGCACCTGGTCGGGCGGCGCAAACGGCACCATGCCGGCGATATGGCCAAACACGGCAGGATTGCCCTTGAGCTTGTCGGTGAATTTTTGCGCCTTCGGCGACGTGGCTTCGATCAGATGGCCGCGCTCGTAAAGAAAGGGCGCGAGTATCTCGGTATACCAGCCACCACCAGGCGACAGCTCGATGACCGTCATGTCCGGGCGAATGCCGAAGAACTGCAAGGTCTCGACCGGATGCCGGTAGGCATCGCGTGCCTTGTTCGGTGCGGAGCGCCATGAACCGTCGACGGCCTTCTGGAGCAGGGCTGTGGTGTCGTCGGTGGAGGCGGCGCTGGCCGCGACGGGAAGCAGCAGGGTAACGGCAAGCAGGGCAAGCGCTGTGCAGGTTCGGCGGAGCATGGCGTGACTCTCCCGACGATGGTGCGCAAAGACTACGCCGAAATGAGTCATGCGGTAGTGGGCTAGGAGTCTCCTGAAGGCCTCCTCATTTCCTCACCGTCATCCCAGCGAAAGCTGGGATCCAGCGACTTTGGCTTTTGCTTGGACGCTTCGTGGGAGGCGTAAGACACTGGATCCCAGCTTTCGCTGGGATGACGAGTGAGTGGGGGCGCGTGACAGGGCTGGCATTTGCGGCAGCTGTCCCCACATCGGTGGCTTCCTTGCCGAGGACGCAAGCATGATCCCCTTTTCTGTACTCGACCTGGCGCCGGTGACCGAAGGCAGCAACGCGAGCCAGGCCTTTGCCAATACGCTGGATCTGGCGCGCCGCGCCGAGCGCCTCGGCTACACGCGCTACTGGTTGGCCGAACATCACAATATGCCGGGCATCGCCAGCGCGGCGACGGCGGTCTTGATCGGCCATGTGGCGGGGGGCACCTCGACCATCCGCGTGGGCGCCGGGGGCATCATGTTGCCGAATCATGCGCCGCTGCAGGTGGCCGAACAGTTCGGCACCCTGGCCTCGCTCTATCCGGGCCGCATCGACCTGGGCCTGGGACGGGCGCCGGGTACGGATCACGCGACCGCCAGGGCTTTGCGACGCTACTTCGACAGTGCGGATGCATTTCCCGCCGACGCGCAGGAGTTGCTCGGTTACTTCGAGCAGGCCACGCCGGATCAGCCGGTGCGAGCGGTGCCGGGCGCCGGTGTCGAGGTGCCGGTGTGGTTGCTGGGGTCGAGCCTGTTCAGTGCGCGCCTCGCGGCGGCCATGGGCTTGCCGTTTGCGTTTGCCTCGCACTTTGCGCCGGATGCGATGGATGAAGCGTTGGCGCTGTATCGCCGTGACTTCCGTGCGTCGGCGCGCTTGCAGGCACCCCACGCGATGCTTGGCGTCAACGTGGTCGCGGCGGCCAGCGATGCGGAAGCGCGGCGCTTGTTCACCACCCAACAGCAGAGTTTCATCAACCTGCGCCGTGGACGGCCGGGGCTGATTCCGCCACCGATCGACGATATCGAAAGCTACTGGACCCCGACCGAAAAATTCGGCGTGGAACGCGCCCTGGCCTGCGCGGTGATCGGCGACGCCGACACCGTGAAGCAAGGCATCGAGGCGTTCGTGGCGCGGCATCGTCCCGATGAATTGATGGTCACCGCGAACGTGTTCGAGCACGCGGCGCGTTGCCGTTCGTTCGAGATCGTGGCCCAGGTCAGGGCGAGTATCGCGGCGGCCGAGTGAGGCGCACGCGCGGGCACGCTACGGTTGCGTGGCGAAGTTCTTGCGCAGGTCCTGCTGGCAGCGCGCCAGCAGCATGGACGGGAACTGGGCAATCGAGCCGTCGCTGAAGTCGGCCTCCGCATCCACCAGTCGATGTTCGGCGAGCAGCTGGTGCATGGCCAGTCGCTGGGCCGCATGCAGCACGCGGCTCATCGGCAAGGCCATCGCATGCCGACCGCTGTCGGCGTGCTCGATCAGCGCATCCTGCACCGGCGGCGGCAAGTCCCAGTGGCGGCCCACCTGCACGGTGAGTTGCATGGCGACCTGGGCACAGCCGGCGACAAAGGCGGACGAGCAGCTGGTCAGCGTCATCTCCAGCTCCTTTTCCAGCAGGCGTGCCACGGCGCCAAGGCCGCTATAGCCGACCAGGCCAGCAAGATAGGCCTCGAACGGGTCGCACTGACCCTTGCTGAGGAAGACGGCGGCATGGGCGCTGCGTTCGGCGTGGTCCCACAGGCGTTGCCCCACCAGCTGCCCATTGGCGCCCGCGCTGGCCATCAGGATGGGCTTCATCACATACGACGTCACCACGTGGCGCAGGCCGATCTGGCCAAGCAGGACCACCGCATGCTGCAGGCTGCCGACTGGATGGGCGGTGCGGTAGGTGATGCTGCCGGTCACGCGCATGACTTCGCCCACCAGCACCGGATCGCGGCGGATCAGGTTGGCCAGCTGGGCGCCATTGAGGTTGTCGCTCTTCATGGCGCGCATCAGCTGGGGCAGCACTGTCGGCATGCGCGGCAGGCTGCGCACGTCGAAGCGGCCACTGTCGCAGAGCTCGGTCAGGCGCTGCAGCAAGACCTGCTCCACTGCAGGCGTCGCGCTGTCCTCCGTGCTGGGCGGCAGGTTCAGGATGAAGCGGTGGAAGTGTTCCTCGACCTCGTCGCCCGACACCGTGCCATGCGAGGCCTCGATGGGGTTCGGCGTATTGCGATTGAACGCAACCTGACGCGGCGCAGGCGTCGCCGGCGCGCGTTCACGTGCGAAGAGTCGCCACCAATTGCCCTTCATCTTGCCTTCCGCTCCCCGTGCACGCCTTCGCGTCGCTTCTGTATCGGCACCTCGCCGGAAAGATGTAGCGTGGATTTCCCGGCTTGCGACGCGTTGCTCAGTGATCGGCGTGAACCCTAAAATGCTTTAGCCAGTTGGCGGCGCCCTGACCAGCAAGGCGTCCGCTGGCGAAGCAGGCGGTGAGCAGGTAGCCACCGGTGGGCGCCTCCCAGTCCAGCATTTCGCCGGCGCAGAACACGCCAGGCAGGGCGGAGACCATCAGCTGCTGGTTAAGTCCTTCCAACTGGACGCCGCCGGCGCTGCTGATCGCCTCCGCGATGGGGCGCGCCCGTTTCAGGGTGAGCGGCAGGCGCTTGATCGTGCGAGCCACCAGGTCGGTGTCGTGGAACTGTTCGCGGGTCAGCACTTCATGCAGCAAGGCCGCCTTGACGCCGGTCAGGCCGGTCTGGCGGCGCAGGTGGTCGCTCATGGAGTGGCTGCCACGCGGCTTGGCGAGGTCGCGCTGCAAGCGCTCGAGCGGTCGGTCGGGGGCCAGGTCCAGCTCCAGCGTGGTCTGGCCATGGGCGGCGATGGCATCGCGCAGGGGGCCGGAGAACGCGTAGGTCAGGCTGCCTTCGATACCCGTGCCGGTGATCACGCATTCGCCCTGGCGCGTGTGCTCGATGCCGTTCGCGTCGCGAAAGTAAATGGCGACCGGCTTGAGCGGTGCGCCGGCGAAGCGGCTGGCCAGATGCTCGCTCCAGCCGATATCGAAGCCGCAGTTGGATGGCACCAGCGGCGTGAGCGGCACCCCGCGCGCGCCCAGCCACGCTTGCCAGGCGCCGTCGGAACCCAGTTGCGGCCAGCTGCCGCCACCCAGGGCCAGTACGACGGCGTCAGCCTTCACCTGGCGCTCGCCGTCTGGCGTAGCCATGCGCAGGGCGCCGTCGTCGCTCCAGCCCAGCCAGCGGTGATGCACGTGGAAGCGCACGCCGCTCTCGCGCAGGCGATGGACCCAGCCGCGCAGCAGGGGCGCGGCTTTCAGATCGCTGGGAAAGACCCGGCCCGAGCTGCCGATGAAGGTCTCCACGCCCAGGCCACGCGCCCACTCGCGCAGTGCATCGGCATCGAAATGCTCCAGCCAGGCACGAATCTGCTGCGCGCGCGCGCCGTAGCGCCGCACGAACGCGGGCTTGGCTTCGCCATGCGTCAGGTTCATGCCGCCCTTGCCGGCGATCAGGAATTTCCGTCCGACCGAGCCCTTCGCCTCGTACACATCAACGTCCACGCCAGCCGCGCGCGCGGTTTCCGCCGCCATCAGACCGGCCGGGCCGCCGCCAATGATGACCAGACCGGGTAGGGGGGACGATGCAGGCATGAGCGGGCTTCGTGGCAAGGGGAGGGCCAAGCGGCCCGGCTCAGTTGGCCGGGGCCATGCGCGTCTGCGGCTGCACGGCGGCACCGTTGCCGGCGGCATCGCCCATCAGCTGCAGTTCGCCGTCCTGGATCAGGCACTGCAGGCGCAGCGTGCGTTCGGCCATGGCGGTCAGCGTGGCCACGGTATCGGCCGGCACGTCGAGTACGGTGAGGTTGCGGTGGCGGGCCAGCGCGCTGGCGTTCTTCTCCCACCAGATATCCGCGGCGCGGCCGCCGTAATTGATCACCACCACCTGCTCGGCGCGGCCACAGGCCTTGCGGATACGGGCTTCGTCCGGCTGTCCCAGCTCGATCCATTGCTGGATCTCGCCGCTGTAGTCCTTGCGCCAGAGATCGGGTTCGTCGTCCGCGCTGAGCCCCTTGCCGAATTCCAGCCGCTCGTCGGCATACAGCGCGAACGCGAGCAGGCGCACCATCAGGCGTTCCTCGGTCTCGGAGGGATGGCGCGCCAGGGTCAGGGCATGGGTGGCGTAGTAATGCCGGTCCATGTCGCTGACCTGCAGCTCCGCCTTGTAGATGGTGGCATTCAGGGCCATGAGGGCATCCGGTGAGGGGCAACCGCTCATTCTACGTGGCCCTGCCGCCTGACAGGGTCTATTTGGCCGCCAGACTGTCGATCAGCGGCTTGATCAGGTCCATCGGCAACGGGAAAACGATGGTGGAAGCCTTGCCGCTGTTGGACATGTCGGCCATGGTCTGCAAATAGCGCAGCTGCAGGGCCTGCGGCTCCTGCGACAGCATGGCGGCGGCGTCGCGCAGCTTTTCCGCGGCCTGCAGTTCGCCTTCAGCGTGGATCACCTTGGCGCGGCGCTCGCGCTCGGCCTCGGCCTGGCGGGCGATCGCGCGCACCATGGTCTCGTTGAGGTCCACGTCCTTGATCTCGACATTGCTCACCTTGATGCCCCAGGGGTCGGTGGCTTCGTCGAGGATCTGCTGTAGGCTGTGATTGATCGAGTCGCGCTGCGAGAGTATGTCGTCCAGTTCGTGCTGGCCGAGCACGGAACGCAAGCGCGTCTGCGCCAGCTGGCTGGTGGCCTGGAAAAAATCCGCCACCTGCAACATGGCCTTGTCCGGTTCCATCACGCGGAAATACACCACGGCATTCACGCGCACCGACACGTTGTCGCGTGAGATCACGTCCTGCGGCGGCACATCCATCACCGTCACCCGCAGGTCGACGCGCATCATCCGCTGCACGATGGGGATCAGGATCACCAGTCCCGGCCCCTTGGTGCCGGTATAGCGGCCCAGCGTCAGCACGACACCACGCTGGTATTCCGGCAGCACCTTGATTGAGAGAAACAGCAGCGCAGCGATCCACACCACGATTACACCGACAAAGCCGAGCATAGACGTCTCCTTAGGTCATCCGGATATCAGGCAGGCGTTACCCGCAGCAACAGGCCATCACGACCCACCACCCGTACACGCGCACCGGCAGGCAGCGCGGACTCACATCGAACGCGCCATTGCTCACCACCGATCCGCGCCCAACTTTCCCCGCCGGCATCCACCGGCTGCAGCAGTTCTCCCGACGCCAGCAACATTTGCGCATCGCCGTTGAACGGCCGTGTGCGCCGTGATCGCGTGACGAGCCGCAGCAGCAGGGTGAGCAGCGCCGCCGCGGAAAACGCGATGCCACCGATCACGCCCAGGTTCACCGCATAGCCAGGTACACCGGTGTTGAACAACATGATCGAGCCGACCACGAAGGCGATCAGTCCGCCGATACCGATCGCGCCTACCGACGGCGCCAGCGCCTCGGCAAGCATCAAGCCGATACCGAGCACCATCAGCGCCAGGCCGGCGTAATTCACCGGCAGCAGTTGCAGCGCGTACAAGCCGATCAGCAGGCAGATGGCGCCGGCCACGCCGGGAAACAGCGCGCCCGGATGGAACGCCTCGAGCACCAGCCCGTACACGCCAGCCAGCAGGAGCATGTAGGCGATGGTCGGGTTGGTGATGATGCCGAGGAAATGCGTGCGCCAGTTCGGCGCGTAGTCGCGTACCGGCAAGCCGGCGGTCTTGAGGATCAGTTCATTGCCCGCCACGCGCACGCGGCGCCCGTCGGCGCGCGCCAGCAAGCCCTCGGTATCGGGGGCGATCAAGTCGATCACATGCTTCTGCAAGGCTTCGTCCGCGGTCAGCGTGGCGGCGCCGCGCACCGCCTGTTCCGCCCATTCGGCATTGCGGCCGTTGAGCTGGGCCAGCGAGCGGATCGAGGCGATCGCGTCATTGATGACCTTGGTCTGCTCGGCATCGGACACCGGCTTCGCCGCCGAGCCAGCGGGGGACGGGGCGTTACCCAGGGGCAACGGGTTTTCACCACCCAGCTGCACCGGCGTCGCCGCACCGAGATGCGTGGCTGGGGCCATCGCCGCCAGCTGGCAGGCGTACAGGATGTACGTCCCGGCGGAAGCGGCGCGCGCGCCCTCCGGCGCGACAAAACCCAGCACCGGACGCTTCGCCGCGAGGATGCTGGCGATGATCTGGCGCATCGAGTCGGACAGGCCTCCCGGCGTATCCAGTTGCAGCACGATGGCCGTTGCCCCTTCCCGGGTGGCCCGGTTGAGGGTGTCGTCGACATACTCGGCGGCAGCCGGACCAATCGGGCCACTGAGTTCGATGCGCGCCACGAAGTCGTTGGTGCGCACGGCGCCGCCAGCGGCCTGTCCGGCTGCTGTGGACACGGCAAGCGCCAGGACCAGCAGGGCCCCTGCCAACATCCCGATCCATCGCGTCACGCACTGCCTCCTCAAGGGTGGCGATATCAGATTGCGCTGAGGAATGTTGTTTCGGTGTGAGACGGGGAGGCTGGCGGCTGGATCGCCTAGCTACCGTTCACCGTCTTGCCAGATAACGCAGGACAAACGCGAAGCGCGCCGCACACTCGCAACTCCCCTCACCGTCATCCCCGCGGCTCTCAACAGCCGAAGGGCTGGTCAAGCGGGACAAGCGCGAAGCGCGCAGAACGCCCGTAGGGCGGCCCCGAAGGGGCGAGCGCAGCGAGTCATCCAGCGCCTTTCGCTTTTTGTGTGTGGCCTACCGCGACCTGGCTCGCCTGCGGCGGGCTTCCGTCCTCCTGCCGGAGGCCGGGTCACTTTCTCTTGCGTGCCCAAGAGAAAGTAACCAAAGAGAAGGGCACCCCGCTTGGCGCTTGCCGAGCTGAAGCTC
>NZ_JAPDPF010000008.1 GCF_026283925.1 Dyella halodurans | reverse complement strand
TCCGGCCGCTACGGCGCCCGCCGCACAGCCGCCGGCAGCTGCGACCGCCGCCGCGCCCGCCACCACCGGCACGGCTGCTCCGGCCGCCGCCAGCACCACCGCCCAGGCGCCGGCCCCGGCTCCGGCGGCTCCTGCCGCCGCGCCGTTCGTCGACGACGGCAAGTGGGTGGAAGGCAAGCACTACACCCGCATCGAACCGGCCCAGCCCAAGCTCACCACCACGGACAAGATCGAAGTGGTCGAGGTGTTCTCCTACGGCTGCCCGGCCTGCAACCAGTTCCACCCGACCATGAACAAGCTGGCGGCAGAACTGCCGTCCGATGCCGTGATGGCTTACCTGCCGGCCTCGTTCATGCCGCAGGAGAATTGGCCGATGCTGCAGCGCGCCTTCCTCACCGCGCAGGCGCTGGGCGTGGCCGACAAGGCCAATGACGCCATGTACGACGCCGTGTGGAAGACCAACGAGCTGAGCGCGATGGCCCCGAGCGGCCGTGGCCTCAAGCCGGCATCGGCCCTGCCCACTCTCGATGACGCCGCCAAGGTCTACGCCAAGTTCGGCGCCGATCCGAAGGAGTTCATGGCGGTGGCGAACTCGTTCACCATCAACACCAAGGTCAAGCGCTCCGATGAACTGGTGAAGGCGTATGGCGTGGAAGGCACGCCCACCATCGTGGTCGACGGCAAGTACCGCCTCGACCGCGGCACCGCCGGCGGCGACGAGCAGGTGATTGAACTGGTCAAGTGGCTGGTGTCCAAGGAAGCGGCCGGCAAGTAAGCCGCTGGCCGAGAAGACATTCCTCCCACCCGCCCTTTACGAAGAGAGAGCTCCATGTTCAAGCGTTTTGCCCGTCTGCGCGCCGTCAGCCTGCTTGCTGGCCTGTTGCTCGCCAGTGCCTGCACGGCCACGGGCTCCGGCGAACCGGTCCCGTACACCGATGGCAGCGAATACATCACCCTGGCCGGCCCTGCCCACCGCTATAGCAACGAGGGCAAGGTGGAAGTCGTCGAGGTGTTCTCCTACGGCTGCATCCATTGCGCGCATTTCGCCCCGCTGGCCGACCAGATGCGCAAGCAGCTGCCGCCAGGCGTGGTGTTCAAGCTGATGCCTGCGGCGTTCAATGACGAATGGCTGCCGTACGCCCGCGCGTTCTACGCCGCCAAGAAGCTGGGCGTGCTGGACCAGACCCATCTGGCGCTTTTCCAGGCCAAGTTCGGCGAGCACTACCCGCTCTCGACGCTCGACGAGCTGGCGGACTTCTATGCCAGCCACGGCGTGAAGCGTGACGACTTCATGCGTATCGCCAGCTCCGACGAAGTCACGGCACAGATCCGCAAGGACGCCCAGCTGGTCCAGCAGTGGCAGGTGGACGGCACGCCGACCATCGTGGTCGATGGCAAGTACCGCAGCGCCAACATCCATAGCCTGGATGAACTGTCGGCGCTGACCCAGTGGCTGGCCAAGCGCGAGCTTGCCGGCAAGTAAATCCAGGGGGGCAGGCCGCAGGGCTTGCCCCCTGTTCACAAGCAAACGGGCATGATTGCGCGCCTGACAACGCCACGATGGTGGCTGTCACCCTCTGCGACCACCCTGTCCCGATGAATCGCGCCCCATCCACTCCCCCAGCAGTCCCGGAGCGCCGCCTGCGGCTGCTGAGCTGCAACATCCTGGCCGGCGCCAGCGTGCAGCGCTACCGCGAGTACGTCACGCGCAGCATCACCGCAGTGCTGCCCGGTCGCAGCAAGCTGGACAATCTGGACCGCCTGGCCGAAGTGCTGCCCCAGTTCGACGTGATCGGCCTGCAGGAGGCCGACGCCGGCAGCTTGCGTTCAGGCTTCCTCAACCAGACACGCTATCTGGCCGAAGCCGCCGGCATGCCGTTCTGGAGCCACCAGCCGAACCGCCCGATGGCGCGGCTGGCGCATTCGGCCAATGGCCTGATCAGTCGGCTCGAGCCGACCAGCGTGCTGGACTACCCGCTGCCCAGCCGCATTCCCGGCCGCGGCGCCCTGCTGGCCCGCTTTGGTGACGGCCCGGATGCGCTGGCGGTGATGATCGCCCACCTCTCGTTGAGCGCGCCGGCCCGCGCCAAGCAGCTCGCCTTTATCGCCGAAGTGCTGCAGGACTATCCACACGCCGTGCTGATGGGCGATCTGAATACCGACGTGCGCAGTGCCGAGATGAAGCACCTGTTTGCCAGGTGTGGCCTGGTACGCCCGCCGCATGCCCCGGCCACCTTTCCTAGCTGGAAGCCCAGCCGGGCGCTGGACCATATCCTTACCTCGGAAGCGATCCAGCTCGACAAGGTATGGGCGCTGCCGCAGGCATTTTCCGATCATCTACCCCTGGCGGCCGAAATCCGCTTGCCCGCCAACATTGCTCCACGCACCCATAGACTCCGCCGATGAAGCGAACACTCACCCTCGCCCTGCCCTGGTTGCTGGTGCTGGCCGCTGGCGGCATCGCCGCCGCGCTACGCTACGGGCTGGTCGAATCGACCGATGTCGCGCGCATCTGCGAAACCAGCCAGGCGCTGGTCTGCGACGTGCGGCACTGGACCGTGATGGGCTTCATTACCGGCAATATCTTCAACTGGCCGATCGGCATCTACGGCTGGGTGGCCCTGGCCGCTGCTGCGCTGGCTCTGGTGTGGAGCCGACCGCTGGCCGCCTGGCTGGCGACCGCGACCGGACTGTTCGCACTGATCCTGTACTGCTTCGTGCCGGGAGCGCTGGCCCTGCTGATCGGCAGCCTATGCCTGGTGCGCCTGCAAGCGACGGCTGCGGCGCCACTCGATCCATACCGCCGCGGCAAGCGCCAGGTTCAGGCCCAGCCATAGCCAGGTGGCGGGATTCAGGCCGACGTCCTGGGCCACCACCGCCGCCGCCAGCAGCGGCAGCGCGCAAGACAGGAAGCGCTCTTCCACCGTCGGCACGATGGCATTGCGCCCGGATTCCAGCAGCGCGGCCAGCAGATAGCCCAGCGCCGGCGGCCAGAACAGGCCCAGCGGGAAGTCGCGGTAGCGGCCGTCGAAGACCAGCAGCAGGCCGTAGAAGGTCAGGCCAAACATCCAGGCGAAACGCAGTCGACGCTGCGGCGCGCTGGGCGGCGGCTCGTCCGCCAGCCGCGCGGCGACCCAGCGCGCCAGGCCGATCGCGGTGGCGAACGCCAGCACGCACATCAGCAGGGAAACCGCCCAGTCCAGGGTGTTGTTGGCGGCGAACCAGATCTGTCGGAACTGCCACGCCATGGCGGTACCGCTGGCAAAACCGGCGACCGCCAACGCCAGCCAACCCCTGGCCCGATGCCAGTGGCGACGCCATTGCCCGGCCAGCAGGAACAACAGCAGACTCACCCCACCGGCCGCAAAGCCCAGATACCAACGTGGCTCTTCGACCACCGGGCCCTGCATGGGAAATTTGGGGCGCGCCTGGGCATCAAAGATGCCCCAGTAGCCGCCGACGGTGCCTTCCTGCTCGCGCTTCCACGGCTGATCGAACGCCTCGATGACGTTGTACGGCATGTCCACCGTGCCGGCGTAGCGGAGGAATTCGCGCATATAGCGCGCCTCGTTGACCAGGCTGGCGGCAGCGCCCCGGCGCTGCTTGCCCTGGCTGGGCCAGCCGGTCTCGCCGATCATCACGGAGCGGCCCGGAAAGCGCTCCTTCATGCGCGCGTAGACCTCGGCGACATGCGCCAGCGCGTCCTTGGGCTCGACCGGCTGGTCTTCCCAATAGGGCAGGATATGGATGGTGATGTAGTCCACTGCATCCGCCATCTCCGGATAGTGCAGCCAGAACTCCCACACATCGGCATAGGTCACCGGCACGTGGGTGTCGTGAATGCCTGCGCGTACCCGATTCACATAGGCCGCCAGCGCCTTCGAGGTCAGCTCGCCACGCAGCAGCACCTCGTTGCCGACGATCACGCCACGCAACACGCCGGGGTGCGCCTTCGCGGTGGCGATGCCCATGCTTACTTCGCGCTCGTTCGAGGCCGGGTCGCGACCCAGCCAGATGCCCATCAGCACCTTCATGCCATAGCGCTCGGCGATCTCGGGCACGGCGTTGAGGCCAAAACCCTGCGAGTAGGTACGCACGCAATCGAAGCGCTGCGACAACGCTCGCAGGTCGGCATCGATCTGCTCAGGACTGACGAAGGCGTGCAGATCGAGCGGGGTCTCGCCCTGCTTGCGGAATGGCGCATACGACACGCAGGCAATGCGCAAGGTAGGCGCCTCGGGCAAGGACACCGGCCGGCCGATCATCCACCACCAGAGTGCGCCGGACAACGCGGCGACGACGAGGACCAGCCACGCAAGCGGTGCTACGCGGGACGACGGCGAGGGCGATGACGACATGCGCTTCCTGTAGATGGGCCTGAGAGCGTGCTTGGGATCTCACGCGGCGCCTCGTGAGCGCCGCATTCTAACAGGCGACTCCCGCCACCATGCTCGACGCGCGCCCTGGCCGCACGGACTTGCGAGGCTCGGCCGCTTTCCCACGGTGGTCGTGTTTCACGCCACGCTCAGCGGCCATTGGCCATCCTGCCCGGCCAACACAGCGCGCCGTGCCCGCGAAAAACGCGAAGTACACTGCGCCAAGCTCGGCAAAAATCAGCAAGAGGAGTTTCCATGTCCCCCAGCGCAGCCCTGCGTTGCCTTGCCCGACGCCTACCCATGGTGCTGGCCGTCCTACTGCTGGCCAGCAATGCCAAGGCAGCCGAACCCACCGATGCACAGCGCGCCGACTTCAAGCAGGCCTATGTCGCCGCCCAGCAAGGTGGCGACGGCTGGCGCAGCCTGGCCAGCGGACTGCGGGACTATCCGCTCTACCCCTATCTGGAAGCCGCCGCGCTCACGCACGACATCAGGCAGTTGGATCGCGCACGGGTCGAGGACTTTCTCAAGCGCAATCCAGGCCTGATTCCGGCCAGCGACCTGCGCCGCGACTTCCTGCTCGAACTCGCGCGACGCCAGGATTGGGACAACTATCTCGCGCTCTATCAGCCAGGCATCAACGACACGCTCACCTGCTATGCGCTGCAGGCGCAGCTGTCCAAGGGCACCCAGCTCGATTTCGACCGTGATGTGTCCGCGCTGTGGGCCAAGCCCAAACTGCCGAGCGCGTGCGATCCAGTACTGAGTGCCGCGCATGACCAGGGTCTGCTCACCACCGAACGGCTGTGGTCGCGCATCGATCGCGCGGCCGACGCGAACCAGGGCGGCACCATCAGCGCGATCGCCGGCTGGTTGCCGGCCGAGGATGCCGAAGCGGCGCAGCGCATCGCCATGGCCCTGCGCGATCCCGCAGGCGCAGCAACCGCTGCCGCGCAATGGCCGGATACGCCGCGCCAACGCCAGGCGGCCATGCTCGCGCTGGAGCGGCTTGCACGGAAGCAATCCATCGCGGCAGACGCCGGCTGGCAAAAACTGCAGAGCCACTTCACCTTCACGCCAGAGCAGCGCGATCGCGTGCTGTACGCCATCGCCCTGTTCCATGCCACCGACTTCGACGCCAGCGCCATCGCGCGCCTGACGGCGCTGCCCGCCTCCGTGCAAACCGATATCAGCCGCGAGTGGCGCGTGCGCGCCGCGCTCGCGCTGCAGGACTGGAACGCCGTACTCGCTGCGATCGATGCCATGCCACCCACGCAACAGCAGGATGGCGAATGGCGCTGGTTCCGCGCACGCGCACTCAATGAACTCGGTCGTGGGGCGGAGGCGCAACGCCTGCTTGCCTCGCTGGCGCAGGAGCCGACGTTCTTCGGCTTCCTCGCCGCCGATCGCGTGGATGCGCCCTATGCGATCTGCCAGTCGCCGCTCAACGGCGATCCGCAGCGCGAACAGGCACTGCTGGCCAACCGTGGACTGTTGCGCGCATTCGAGCTGTTCGCCGTCGACCTGCCGCGCCAGGCCCGGCGCGAGTGGGACCAGGCCTTGAACGGCGCCGATGTGGAAACCGTGAAATTGGCCACCGACCTGGCCTACCGTCGCGGCTGGTACGACCGCGCCGTGTTCGGCTTCAACAATGGCGACCTGCTGCGCTACTACGAGCAGCGCTTCCCGCTGGTCAGCCAAGATGGGCTGGTGCGTCAGTCCGAGCAAGCCGGCATCGATCCGTCGTGGGCCTACGCCATCCTGCGCGCGGAAAGCGCCTGGATGCCGGACGCGCACTCCGGTGCCGATGCACGCGGCCTGATGCAACTGCTGCCGAGCACGGCCGCCCTGGTCGCCAAGCGCAATGGCCTTGAATGGGCTGGCGACGACTCGCTGTACGACCCCGCCACCAATATCGCGCTGGGCACGCGCTATCTCGCGCAAATGGCACAACGCTTCAATGGCGCGCCATGGCTGGCCAGCGCCGCCTACAACGCCGGCCCCGGCAGGGTCGACCAATGGCTTGATGTCCGCGGCACCCTGGCGCCTGACGTGTTCATCGCCACCATTCCCTACAAGGAAACCCGCGAGTACGTCGCCCGCGTCATGGCCTTCAGCGTGATCTACGACTGGCGCCAGCACGGCAAGGCCGTCGGACTGAGCGAGCGGCTGACGCCGATTGGCCGGGCGTATCGCCTTCCGGACGGCCAAACTCAGCGTAAGCTGGTGACCTGTCCAGCGATCGTGACACCTGCCCCAGTCACCGCCGGGACGGCAGTCGCACCTGCCAGCGGTGCGAGCAGCGAAGCGCCGGCCCGGACATCGAGCAATACCCATTGAGGCGGAGGTTGGACGTGACCACGAAAGAACAGCGACTGGTAGTACTGGGTGGCACCGGCTTTGTCGGCAGCCATCTGCTGCCGCGCCTGGCCGCCGATGGTCATCGCATCCTGCTGCTCTCGCGCAACCGCGAACAGCGGCGCGAAATGAGCGTGTTGCCCGGGGTAACGGTTCGCAGCACCGATATTTACGACGGCAATGCCTTGCGGCGGCAACTGGAAGGCGCCGATGCGGTGATCAATCTGGTTGGCATCCTCAATACCAGCGGCCACAGTGATTTCCGCCGCGCCCATGTCGAGTTGACCCAGCGCGTGATCGCCGCCTGCCAGGCCGCCGGCGTATCGCGCCTGCACCACATGAGCGCGCTCAAGGCGGGCCAGGGCCTGTCGCAATACCTCAAGACCAAGGGTGAAGCCGAGGCCCAGGTGCGTAACTCATCGCTCGACTGGACCATCTACCAACCCAGCGTGATGTTTGGCGTCGGCGACGGCTTGGTCACCCGCTTCGCCAAGCTTCTGCGCCAGATGCCCGCGCTACCGCTGGCGCGCGCATCGTCGCGCATGGCCCCGACCTGGGTGGGCGATGTCGCCGAGGCATTCGCCCGCTGCGTGGCCGACGACAAGCTTGGTCTCGATCGCAGCTTCGAGTTGTACGGACCGGAAGTCCTCACGCTGGAAGAGATCGTGCGCAAGATCCGGGAAGCGGCCGGTCTGCGCACGCGCATCATCGGCCTGCCCGACAGCCTGGGCAGGTTGCAGGCGCAATTTGCCGAACTGCTGCCGGGCAAGCCGTTTTCGCTGGACAACTTCCGCTCGTTGCGCACGGATTCCGTGGGCAAGTTGGATGGCTACGCTGCACTGGGCATCGTGCCGCAACCGTTCTCGCCGTGGCTGCCCGTGTTGCTGCAGGCGCCGGCGCGGCAGCGCAGGTTGATGGTGGCGAGGGCGCATCCGCGTTGAGGTTTTTTTCGCCCTGAACTCCTTCTCCCCCACGGGGAGAAGGCTGGGATGAGGGGCGGGTGCTCGCGGTCAGGCGTTGACCGAGCGATATCGCCAGCGTGCCGCTTACGCAGCGGGCGTTCCGAACCGCTGCCGCGGTCCGGGTCACTTTTCTTTTGCTGGCCCAAAAGAAAAGTAAGGCGGTCTCTAACATCAAGTGCAACACCCCCTTCGAGGTGATGCATGGGTCAGAACTACAGTCATCTGAGCGCCGAAGAGCGAGGCGCGATCATGGTGGGCAAGGCGCGCGGGGAGAGCGCCCGGCAGCTGGCGATACTGCTGGGCCGTTCGCCCAGCACGATCTCCCGGGAGCTGGCGCGTAACGGGCACCGTGAGCCATCGGTCGACCCTCGCCTGGGCCGTCCGACACTCGGCTATGACGCCCGGCGCGCCGGTCAACGCGCCCGCCGATTGGCTCATAAGGCGCGCCGACTGCGTAAGTTGCATCGAGACGGCGCCTTGTGGCGCCAGGTGCGCCATCTGTTGGCCCGACGCTGGTCACCGCAAGAAGTGAGCCGCACACTGCGCCGACAGCATCCCGATGAGCCGGCCAAGCACGTGTCCCACGAGACGATTTACACCGCGATTTATGCCGCCCCGCGCGGGGAACTGCGGCGAGGACTGGTGGCGCTGCTGCGCCAGCACAAGTGCGCGCGCCGCCCGCGGGGCCAGGGCGCCAACCGGCGCGGCCGCATGCACGACCTGCCCAGCATCCACGACCGGCCGCCGGAGGCGAACGAACGCTTGTTGCCGGGCCACTGGGAAGGGGACTTCCTCAAGGGGGCGCGCAACCAATCGTCGGTCGGCGTCTTAGTGGATCGGCGCACCTTGTTCCTGAAGCTGGTGAAGATGGACGGCTGCTCGGCGGAGGACGCACTCAAGGGCTTCAGCCGAGCCTTCCGACCACTGCCGGCGGCGCTGCGCCAGACGCTGACGTACGACCAGGGCAAGGAAATGGCGCTGTACAAGACGTTGTCCCGGCGCACGGGGTTGGCGATCTACTTTGCCGATCCGCGCAGCCCCTGGCAGCGCGGCATCTGCGAGAACACCAACGGCCTGCTGCGTCAGTACCTGCCCAAGGGCACCGACTTGTCGGTGCATAGCCAACGAAAGCTCGATGCCATTGCCCGGGAGATGAACCTGCGCCCGCGAGCCACGCTCGACTACCACTGCCCTGCGGAGATGATCATGCGTGCGCTGGGGCGTGATGACCTCGCCCAAGCCATCGATGATGCACTTCTAGATTGACACCGCCTAACCCAAAGAAAATGGCCTGAAGGGCTCATAGCATTGCGTTGGATACGAGCCTGACGGGCGTGGCCAGCCAGATAAGTGGCGGCCCATGGCCGCTACACAGCGGCTACACCGCAACGCGCCGAGGCGGAGAGGGCTTAAAGCGTTGGCTTGCTGTCGTGTCGCAGCTGAGCTCGCGACATGGCTCGGTTGTAGCGCTGTCGCGAGCAGCCGCCCCTCATCCCAACCTTCTCCCCGGAGCGGAGAAGGAGCTGGAAGCTCGGCGCTCAAACGGCCGTACTGCGTGCTTCGCGCCTGTCCACTTGGCGCGGGAATGACAGGTTCGCTGGCGTGGCGGGCACGTATCCACGCAGCCGCAAGCGCGCCTCATGTCAGAATCCCATCCATGCACATCTACCTGGTGGGCGGCGCCGTCCGCGACAAACTCCTTGGCAAACCCCTGGTCGATCGCGACCACGTCATTGTCGGTGCGCGTCCGGAGGACTTGCTGGCCAAGGGCTATCGTCCCGTCGGCAAGGACTTCCCGGTCTTCCTGCACCCGCAAACCGGTGAGGAATATGCGCTGGCGCGGACCGAGCGCAAGACCGGGCGCGGCTATCACGGCTTTGCCTTTCATGCCGATCCCACGGTGACCCTGGAAGAGGACCTCGCGCGGCGCGACCTGACCATCAATGCGATGGCCGAGGCCGAGGACGGCGCGCTGGTCGATCCATTCAACGGCGCGCGCGACCTCGAGCAGCGGCTGCTGCGGCATGTCTCGGCGGCCTTCGTGGAGGACCCGGTGCGCCTGCTGCGCGTGGCGCGCTTCGCTGCGCGTTTTGCGCCATTGGGCTTCAGCGTGGCGCCCGACACCATGGCCTTGATGCAGCAGATGGTGCGCGACGGCGAAATCGACCATCTGGTGCCCGAACGCGTATGGCAGGAAACGCGCAAGGCGCTCGCCGAGGCGCAGCCGTCGGCGTTTCTGCGCGTGCTGCGCGAGTCCGGTGCGCTGGCCGTGCTGTTCCCCGAGATCGATGCGCTGTATGGCGTACCCCAGCGCGCGGAGTTCCATCCGGAAATCGATACGGGCGTCCACGTGGAGATGGTGCTGGACATGGCGGCGCGCATCGCGCCGGGCAACGACGTGGTCGGCTTCTGTGCGCTCACCCACGACCTGGGCAAGGCGCTGACGCCTGCGGATGCGTTGCCGCGTCATATCGGCCATGAGCATGCCGGCGTCGCGCCACTGCGGCGCCTGGTCGCGCGTCTGCGGGTGCCGACGGAACATGCCACCCTGGCCGAACAGGTCTGCCGCGAGCACCTCAACGCGCATCGGGCGTTCGAACTGAAGCCCGCCACCGTGCTGCGCCTGCTGTCGTCGCTGGATGCGCTGCGCCGCCCTGAGCGGCTGGCCCTGTTCCTTGCTGCATGCGAGGCGGACAAACGCGGTCGGCTGGGGCATGCGGATGACGCTTATCCGCAGGCCACCTACCTGCGGCGCGCGCGCGATACGGCCGCGGCCGTGAGTTCGGAGCCCTTTATCGCCCAGGGCTTGCAGGGTCCCGCCATCGGCGAGGCCCTGACGGCGGCCCGGATCGCAGCAATTGCGAGCCTGAGCCGGGCGGAAAGCTGAACGGGTGCTCAGGCAGGAAAGGCTGCGGGAAGGCGGCTTTCTTTAAACTTACGCACTTAAGTTCGCCTGCTATGCTCGTCGGTTCCCCTCGCACCTATGACGGCGGGTCGCCTGCACCGCCCCGGTAGCTCGGCGCGTCCATTCCTAGCCCGGAGCTATCCGTGTCCATTGCACCCCAGCAGCCCTCGGCGCTGCGACAGCGTTTTCGCCCCTTGGGCTGGCTGGCCATCGGCTATGTACTGATCGGCATGCTTACCCGCATCGCGCTGCTGTTCATGGCGGGCGGCGGCGTGCCACTCAATCCGCTCTATTGGATGTATGCGTTCGGCGTCGGCCTGGTCTACGACCTGATCACCTTCGTTTACATCGCCTGGCCCCTGGTGCTGTTCCTGTGGCTGATGCCGCAGCGCGCCTACCTGTCGCGCGCCGGCCAGTGGGCGCTGTATCTGCTCGCTGCGGTGCTGCTGTGCTGGCTGATGTTCGTGGGCGCTTCCGAGCTGGTGTTCTGGGGCGAGTTCGGTACTCGCTTCAATTTCATCGCGGTGGACTATCTCGTCTATACCACCGAAGTGATCGGCAATATCCGCGAGTCGTACCCGATTGGCACCTGGCTGGCCCTGCTGGCCCTGGCCACGGTCGTGATCGTGTGGCTCAGCAAGCGCGGACTGCGCGCGAGCGACAGCGGCACCGGCTTCCTGCAGCGCGGCAAGGTGGTGCTGGTGTGGTTGGTGCTCACCGTGATCACCGCCGTGGCCGTCAAGGGTACCTACAAGGACCACTCCGACAACGCCTACGTCAACGAGCTCGCCGGCAACGGTGTCTATGAATTCGTCGCCGCCTTCCGCAGCAGCCATCTCGACTACGCGCGCTTCTACCGCACGCAGCCGCAGGAGCAGGCGTTCCCGCGTGTTCGCGAGCTGATGAAGACGCCTGAGGCGACGTATATCAGCAACGATCCGCAGGACCTGACCCGTGAGATCCGCCATGCCGGGCCGGAGCAACACCTCAACGTGGTGCTGATCAGCGTGGAAAGCCTGTCCGCCGACTTCCTCAAGGAATTCGGCAACAAGAAGGACATCACGCCGAACCTGGACGCGCTGACCAGCCAGAGCCTGTTCTTCGACAATCTCTACGCGAACGGCACCCGCACCGTGCGTGGCCTCGAGGCGCTGTCGCTGTCGGTGCCGCCGACGCCGGGCGATTCGATCGTCAAGGCACACAACAACGAGAACCTGTTCTCGGTGGCGAATGTGTTCAACGATCGCGGCTATCAGTCGGACTTTGTCTATGGTGGCTACGGCTACTTCGACAACATGAACTACTTCTTCAGCCACAACGGCTACCACACGGTGGATCGCAACGACATCGCCAAGGGCGAGACGATCCATCACGAAAACGTGTGGGGCGTGGCCGATGAAGATCTGTATACGCTCGCACTTAAGCAGATGGACAGCGCCAGCGCAGCTGGCAAGCCGTTCTTCCTGCACATCATGACCACCTCGAACCACCGCCCGTTCACCGTGCCGGCGAACCGCGTGCCGCAGAAGGACGGTACGCGCGAGGCTGCCGTCGCCTACACGGACTGGTCCATCGCCGACTTCATCAAGCGCGCGCGCAGCAAGCCTTACTTCGACAACACCGTGTTCGTGATCACGGCGGACCACTGCGCCTCCAGCGCCGGCCGCACCAGCGTGCCGATCAACCGCTACCACATCCCGTTGTGGATCTACGCACCGAAATACATCGCGCCGCAGCGGGTGACGCGCCAGATGTCACAGATCGACATCATGCCGACCGTGTTGGGCCTGCTGAATTTCAGCTATCGCAGCCGTTTCTTCGGGGCGGATATCTTCCAGCTCGAGCCAGGTCGTGAACGGGCATTCCCCGCCACCTACGAAAAGCTCGGCTATCTGCGCGGCGAGGCCTTGAGCATCCTGAAGCCGCAGCGCCTGTTTGAGCAGGTGCGCCCGAACTTCGACAACGGCGACGCGGTGCCCAATACGCCGATCGACGAGGGCCAGGTCGATGACGCCGCGGCCTACTACCAGACCGCCGCGTACCTGTTCAAAAGTGGCCTGATGCGCAAGCGAGCGGACGACAGCACGCCGGTACAGCCCGCCGCGGCCGACCCCACGGCGCCCGTGGGCATGCAGTAAATCGTGCGAGCAAGCGGAGGCCACGGCCTCCGCTTTTTTTCGTGCCGTTGGAAACTTGCCGTTACAGGCGATCCCCCTGATCTGCCTCCAGCAATTCGGCAGGCAGCGGCACCACGTCCATGTTGCGCACGAAGATCATGGCCTGGAAGCGCTCGCCCATCGCGTCGGGCAAGGTCAACTTTTTCACTTCCTGGGCGAGGCGATAGCGCGCCTGCTCATCGGCGGCGCTTTCGTAGGCTGCCTCAAAGGCCGCCTGCAGACCACTGCCGATAAGAAACTGCGCCTGCGGCATATAGCCAGCGACGCCAAAGCCGGCGCCGTTGCCCGCCTCCGCCAGCGCGGTGAAATCCACCGACGCCGTGAGGTCGTTCAAGCCCGGCAGGTAAAGCGGATCGTTGTGCGAACGATGACGGTAGTAGGCCCGCAAGGTGCCATCGGTGCGCTCGGGCAGGTAAAACTCCCGCCGCACGTAACCGTAGTCGACAAACAGCATCATGCCGGCGCTGAGCGAACCGGCGATCGCCTGAATCCAGTACGGCAATTGCGGCAGCACTTCCGAACGGTAGCCATCGGCGAAGCGGATCTCGGTATCGCGCTCGACATGTCGCACGGCCCCGGACACCAAGGCGTCGGCCGGACGATCCACGCGCATCAAGCGGCCCTCGCCATCCAGCGCGACATATTCCTCGTAGACCTCGCCCGCGCGCATGGCGAAGCGCGTGGTCGGCAGTGCGTCGATCACCTCGTTGGCAAACAGCACGCCACGCCAGTCTTCCTCGGGCGGACGATCCAGCCATTGCACGCGACCAAACACGTCGGCGGGCAGTGCCCGGGCGAGCCGCTCGCGCTGGCGTTCGCGCAGGTCCGCGCTGGGTTCTAGGATTAGATAGCGACGCGGCAGCGAGCTGTTGCTGGCCATGGCCTTGAGCGCGGCTTCGGCGAAGGAGCCGCTGCCGCCACCCAGTTCCAGGAAATCGGCCTCGGCGCCCAGCAGCTCCAGCACCGGCGTCGCCACGTTGACGACGCAGCGC
The DNA here is from genome assembly GCF_026283925.1 of Dyella halodurans. Classification (GTDB taxonomy): domain Bacteria; phylum Pseudomonadota; class Gammaproteobacteria; order Xanthomonadales; family Rhodanobacteraceae; genus Dyella; species Dyella halodurans. The sequence goes on along the minus strand of NZ_JAPDPF010000008.1, from coordinate 252,770 downwards.
GCGAACAGCTCGCCTAGTTCCGGTGCGGTAATGAAATCACCGGCTTCGCCGAACTTGGTCTTGCCCGCGCTGTAATAGCCCAGGCCCGGCGCGTACAGGCAGCGCTCCATGTATTGCGCGAACGGCATCGGGCCGTGCGCGGCAATCGCTTCGCGCAGGTGCGCCAGCAAGCGGTCGGAGTGGGCGCGCTCTTCGGCGCCGGGGTCGGGAAGTCGGGACGACATGCGCATGGCCTGCAGGGAAACCTGCGAAGAATAACCCAAGCCCCGCCGCGATCCTGTGAGGACGGCGACGGGGATGCGCCCGGCCGGGCTTAGAAGTCGAAGTCTTTCTGCAGGCTCAGGTACACGCCGCGACGCGGACCGAACTGCGGCGCGCCCACGCCCACGCCGGTGCCATCGCGCAGCTCGTAGCTACGGTCCAGCGCGTTGATCACGGCCAGCTGGGTCTTTACCTTGCCGAAGCTCCCGAAGGTGAAGTCGTGCGCCACATTGAGGTTCAGCTGGAAGTAGAACGGCAGCGATTCGCCGTTCGGAATGCCGTTACTGCCGGTGCTGCGCAGGCCGCTGCCCGCGATGTAGTTGACGCCGGCGCGCGTGGTGTCGGTAAACGAATAGGTGACACCGCCCGACGAGGTGAACTTCTGGTCGTGATCGAGGTGGATCCAGTTGTTGTAGATATAGGCCAGCTCTTCCGGGCTGAAGTTGTACTGGCCGGTGATCACGCGCTTGCCCAGGGCCTGTCCCAGCGAGCCGTTGAAGTACGCGGAAATCGGGCCGTTGTCGTAGTTGGCGGTGAATTCGACGCCACGGACGCGGCCGGAGTCATAGTTGAAGTTGGAGAAGATCAGCGCGGTGCCGAACTGTCCTTCGTCCTGCAGGCGACGCACTTGGCGATAGTAGGCATCCACGCCCAGGGTCAGCGTCGAGCCGATCTGCTGCGAAACGCCCAGGTCGTAGTAATTCGAACGTTCCGACAGCGGCAGACTGTTGCCGGTGCTGGTGCCGGGCAGTTGGTTGGTCGTGCCATTGAAGCGCGCGATATTGCTGTCGTCGATCACCTCGGTGGCCGGCGGCGTGAAATAGCGCGCATAGCCGGCGTGGACGGTGGTACTGTCGGTGGCCTGATAGACCAGGCCAACGCGCGGACTGAGCTGGCTTTCGGTGCGGAACAACTGATAGCGATCACCGCGCACGCCGTAGTTGACCGTCCATTGGTCGCCGATGCTCCACTCGTCCTGCAGGTAGGCCGAGTAGGTGCGCGCGAGCAGGTTGGTGGCGTCGTAGATGCCGATGGGCGTGGTGCTGGCCTGGCTGCCGTCCGGGTTGGCCGGGAACACCAGCGAGTTGTTGCTGATGTCACCGCGCTCGAACTCGCCGTATACGCCGTAGCGCACTGTATGGCTGTCACCCAGCGGCGTGGAGAAATCAGCCTGCAGCGTGTTGGCCCGGTTGGCGCGTCCAATCGTCGACGCCACGCCATTGAACATCAGGTCGCCGATCTCGTCGGGGCTGAAGTTGACCGAGCTGTAGCGCTGGCCCGCCGACACCTGGTAGTCGGTGCGACCGATCTTGCCCTGCAGCGACAGCACGCCGAAGCGCGTGCTCTCGCGCTGGCGCTCATCGAGGTCGGCCGAGTTGAAATCCACGGTGTCCAGGTAGCCGAACTGCGGCGTCTGGTTCGGATTGTTGGGAATCTGGAAGCGATTATTGGTCGCGCCGAACATGAAGCTGAGGCGCGTATCGTTGTCGATCAGATAGGAAATATCGCCGAAGCCCTTCACCTGGTTGGAGTGATCGTGGATCGGGTTGCGGCTCGAGGTCGGATTCTCGATGCCGACATCGGTCTCCAGGTAGTTGGCCGTGACGAACCAGCTCCAGCGATCGTTGCTGCCCCATAGCGACGCGTTCGGATTCAAGGTGCCAAACGAACCACCGGTGATGCCAACGCTGCCGCCGTTGCCCAGCGCGGGGCCGCTCTTGGTGTCGATATCCACTACCGCGGCGGTGCGCAGGCCGTATTGGGCCGGCAGCGCGCCATCGAGCAGCTTGATGCTCTGGATGGTGCGCGCATCGAGCGTCTGGCCGAAACCGGAGATCGACTCGGGGATGATCACGCCGTTGATGCGGTACTGCAGATTGGCGTGGTCGCCGCGCACATGCAGGCCGCCGAAGGAGTCCTGCACCACGCCCGGTGCCTGCAACAGCACCTGGTTCAACGGGGTGGAGTCGCCCAGCGGCAACTGCTGGATCGCCTTCTGGTCGATCACGTACTGGCTGCTGCCGGTGTCAGGCGACAAGGCATTGCGTGACTGGTCGAGTGCCGCAGACACGTCCACCGTGCCGAGCTGCTTCACCTTGGCCGGCGTGGTTTGCGTACCGCCCGGGTCGGCGCCGCCAGAACTGCCATTGGCTACCGCACTGCTGGTATCCGCATTCGGGCTGGTTTGGGCATAGGCAGCCGGTACTGCACCCAGCGCGACAGCAAGACTCAAGGCAAGCACAGATCGTTTCATCAGGGTTCCGGGCGGGAAAGTAAAGTTGTTATTTTTGATATGTTATAACATTGCCACTTGAGCCCGGTAGTTGCCTGCCCCAGAAGTCATGCCTGGCGACGCAACATCCTGCGTTAAGCACGACCTGCGGCCGGGGTCAGCCCGCTTTCACGCCGATTGCCTAGACTGGGTCATCTCGCGGCGGCTGCCGTGACCTGCGAATCGTCACCGCCATGTCCGAGCCCTCCTCCCAGCTTCCGGCTGTCATCCAACCCAGCGATCACAGCCGAGTGACCCAGGCGATCCTGGATTTCGTCAGCCAGATTCCCGACAGCAGCGTCAGTGGCAGCAAGGACCCGGAACGCGAAGCGCTAAGCCTGGCTAGTCGTGCCGCGCGACGCGCAGCGCTGGCTGCTGGCTCATTGGCGCTGCCGCCGGGTCCGTTGGGCTGGCTCACGGTGCTGCCCGAGCTGATCGCCATCTGGAAGATCCAGGCGCAGATGGTCAGCGACATCGCGGCGGCGTATGGCCAGCACTCCGAGCTCGGACGCGAGCAAATGCTCTGGTGTCTGTTTCGCCACACCGCTGCACAGGCGTTCCGCGACATGGTGGTGCGCGTGGGCGATCGCCTGCTGTTCCGGCGCATGAGCTATACCGTTGCCGCGCGCGTCGCCAAACGCGTAGGCGTGAAGGTCTCTCAGCGCGCGGTCGGCAACGGCCTGTCGCGCTGGTTGCCAGTGGTGGGAGCCGTTGGCGTGGGTGCCTATGCCTACTACGACACTGGACAGGTGGCGCGTACCACCATCGCCCTGTTCAGCGCGCCGATCGAAACGGATGACAGCCCGGCCAGCGATGCCGAGCCGGCCACGCCCAGAACCGGATTCGCCCGGCGCGTACTGCACAAAGTGACGCGTCGAACGCCCTCGGGATGACGTACCTCGCGCTTTGCGGCAAGCTCGCAGCCTTCCATCGCGCAATGCAGGAGCCCACGCATGAGCCCACGCCATGAGCGTCCCGTCGCCCTCATCACCGGTGCCGGCAAGCGTGTCGGCGCGGTGATTGCCCGCAGCTTGCATGGCGCGGGCTATGACCTGGCACTGCACTACCGCCGTTCTGCCGCAGAGGCGGAGTTGCTCGCCTCGTCACTCGAGCGTCAGCGCAGCGACAGCACATGTCTGGTGCAGACCGAGTTGGCCGACCTCGATGCATTGCCCGGCATGATCGAACGCATACTGACGCGCTATGGTCGACTCGATGCGCTGATCAACAACGCCTCCGCGTTCTACCCCACCCCCGTTGGCAGCGCGACACCCACGCAATGGAATGAGTTGTTTGCATCCAACGCGCAGGCACCTTTCTTTCTGGCACAGGCAGCGTTGCCGGCGCTACGCGAAGCACGAGGCGCCATCGTCAACCTGGTGGACATCTACGCCGAGCGCCCACTCGCCAGGCATCCGCTTTATTGCATGGCCAAGGCCGCGCTTGCCGCCATGACCCGTTCACTCGCACTCGACCTTGGCCCTGATATACGCGTCAATGGTGTCGCGCCAGGCGCGGTCATGTGGCCCAGCGACGGCAAGCCTTACGACGATCAGCAAGCCATGCTCGCGCGCACGCCGCTACAACGCGCCGGCTCGCCGGAAGACGTGGCAGGCGCGGTGCTTTGGCTGCTGCGCGACGCGCCATTCGTGACGGGGCAGATCATCCATGTCGATGGCGGTCGCACGCTGTCGGTGTAAACGTGACATTCCTGACCACCAGGCGAGATCCGTGATGGTCGCGCCGCGATCTCGCATGACGCTTGTTCTTCGGCGCCTGTATCCAATGAGAAGTGCTGACGGCCGCGATCACCATCGCGGCCTTCTTCTACACGGCCCTGCCGCTCATGCCCTAGACTTCAGCCAGAAATCCCCACGAAGGTATCCGCATGGCCATCGATCTCAAGACCTTATCCCCGAAAGAACTTCAGGCGCTCATCGCGAACGCGAGTGCCCAGATGCAGCAAGCCCATGCGACGCAGGTGCAGGCGATCCGGCAGAAAATCGATGCATTGCTGGCCAACAGCGGCCTTAGCCTGGACGACGTCTATCCTTCGCGCGGCAAGAAGGCTGCTGGCAAGAAAGGCGGCAAGGGTTCGGTGGCACCGAAGTACCGCGACCCTTCCGATCCCACGCAGACGTGGTCTGGCCGCGGCCGTCAGCCGATCTGGTTTTCAAAGGCGCTCAAGCGCCGTGGCGTGACGGCGGAAAGCCTGCTCATCGGCGGCGCCGCACAGTCCTCCACGCCCGCCAAGCAAGCCAAGGCGGCGAAGAAAGCACCCCGGAAGATGGCCAAGCGCGCAAGCAAGAAGACCACGGCGAGAAAGACCGCCCGTTAGTCGCAAGTAATTATCCCGCGCGGTACAAGTAGGCTGCACACTGGACGTGAATTCTCGCGTGCAACAGATCCTGGCATGACTCGGGCCAGCAAATCATTCACCCATTGACATGGAGCGGGTTGCGCGCCACGTGCAACACTCCGCACGCGGTCTCGGCACAGCGGAAACGTCAAGACCATCGACACCGAGACTTTTGCAGGAGTCGACAGGGGCATTACCCCTGCGCGACTGGCCCTTACTAAGCGGTATCGCCATCGTGCGCCGATCCCGCGACATGCTCGATAAAGTCAGTTCTTCGGGCGGAACGCCTGCTCGAGCAGCGCCTGGTCGAAGCCGTGGCCGACCAGGCCCTCTTCGGCGTAGCGGTACAGCGCGGCCGCATAGATGCCCTGCAGCGATGCCTGGATAAGGCCGAGCAAGGTCAGGCCGATCACGATGATCGCGATGGCCAGCACGATGGCAACCGCAGATTGCAGTGCGAAGGCGCCAACGAGCAGACCTCCGGACACCAGGATCGCCAGGAACGTCACCAGGCCAAACACCACGCCGAGCCCGGCGTTGCCGATGATGTTTTCGCCCCAGGTCTGCTGCAGCAGTTCGACGCTGCGCTTGACCGCGTCAATCGGACCCACTTCCTGACTGGCCAGTACCGGCACCACCAGGAACGTGGCCACGGTCCACGCCAGTCCGAGGAAGCCGACGACCAGGCGGCCGATCAGACCCAGGCGCTCCTGCAGCGCGCGCAGCACCAGGCCTACCGTGGCGGCGATCAACGCATAACCGAAGATGCTTGCCACGCGCTGACGTGCCAACTCGAAGCCCGCCGAAAAACTTGCCGGCTCACCGCGCAGATGCATCAAGGCGGCGCCCGCCAGCGCGGTGTTGAAGAAGATGATCACGAAGTACTGCACGAGGTAGAACAGGAACAACGCCAGGTACCCGCCAGCAGACAGGGCGCGCTCATGGCCTTCCAGGGCATGCCCGGAAGCCGCGACGGTCAAGCCGATGGGAATCAGAAAGCTGGCCGCCACCAAAAGGCAGCAGATGCCCGAGATCAGCGGGAACATCAACAGCGACTTGTCCGAGCGCAACACTGCCGCGCTGGCCTTCATCAGGCTCCAGCTACGTGAAAAGCGACCTGCCATGAGCTACCTCCTTGTTGAGAACATGAGCGTTCTATCACCCGCTCCATGCGGGCGACAGTGCATGCGCAGCGCCTACAGCGGCTCGACCACCAGTGGCTCGCTATCCACCGGGAACGCGGCCCACAACGCCGCCATGGTGAGACCGCTGAGCGGATGCCGCAGCGTGGGTGCGATATCCGCGATCGGCTTGAGCACGAACGCGTGCCGGAGTTCCTTGCGCGGAATGTCCAGGTGACCTTCGCCTCGTCGCACCAGATCGTCGTACAGCACGATGTCGACGTCGAGCGTACGGTCGGAGAACCGCGGCACATCGCGCCGCCGACCGTGGCGATCCTCGAGCGCGTGCAGCCAGTCGTTCAACGCCTCGGGCGAAAGTTCGGTATCCAGGCCCACGGCAAGATTGACGAAATCGGCGCCGTCGAAACCAACGGATTTGCTGCGATACGCTGGCGAAACCGCCAGCTCGCCAAAGCGAACGCGCAACTCGTCGAGTGCGTCATTGAGATAACGCTTTGGCTCCAGATTGGAGCCCAGGCTCAGGTAGACACGTGCCATCTTAAGAACGCGTACCACGCTCGATGCGTACGCCCACCGCCTTCGCGCCGCGCACCGCGCCGGGCTTGGACAGCTTGAGCCGCACCCACGACACGCCGAACTCTTCGCGAATGATCTCGGCGCAACGTTCGGCCAGGGTCTCGACCAGGCCGAAGCTCGACGCACTCACGTAGTCGATCAGGCGTTTGGAGACGTCCTTGTAGTTGAGCGTGAGCGCGATGTCGTCACTCGCGGCGGGCACGCGGTTGTCGAACGCCATCTCGATATCGAACGACAAGGTCTGGCGCACGCGGCGCTCCCAGTCGTAGATGCCGATGACGGCGTCGATGCGCAGGTCTTCGATGAAAACGATATCCATGCGCTCTAGGGTAACGGATGCGGCCGTCGAACGAATCACTTCGCCGGCGGCAGGGTTTCCAGATCCCAGCGCGGAAATACCTGCACGGACGCGTCCTGATGCTGCCCGGCAGCCAGCCGGATCGCACCGGCCAGCGCAATCATCGCGCCGTTGTCCGTGCAGAAATCCAGGCGCGGGAAATACACCTGGAATCCTTCCTTGGCACCCGTCGTGGCCAGTTCCGCCCGCAGGCGCTTGTTGGCGCCCACGCCACCGGCGATCACCAGCCGCTTCGCACCGCTGGCCTGCAGCGCACGCCGGCACTTGATCAGCATGGTGTCGACGATGGCTTCCTCGAAGCCACGGGCGATGTCGGCCCGGGTCTGCTCGCTGTGGTCCGAGTTCTGCCAAGCCAGCAGCACCTGCGTCTTCAGGCCAGAGAAGCTGAAATCCAGACCGGGGCGATCAGTCATCGGCCGCGCGAAGCGGAACAGGCCGGGACGCCCCTGTTCGGCCAACCTGGCCAGGGCCGGGCCACCCGGATACGGGAGGCCCATCATCTTGGCGGTCTTGTCGAACGCTTCGCCAGCGGCATCGTCCAGGGTGTCACCCAGGATGCGGTACTCACCGATGGCCTTCACCTCGACCAGCATGGAATGACCACCGGAGACCAGCAAGGCCACGAAGGGTGGTTCCGGCGGGTTCTCTTCCAGCAGCGGGGCCAACAAGTGGCCCTCCATGTGATGCACGCCGATCGCGGGCACCCCCAAGGCCCAGGCCATGGCCCGGGCGGCCGAGGCACCGACCAGCAAGGCACCCACCAGACCGGGCCCGGCGGTGTACGCTACGCCCCCCAGGTCGGCGGGAGTCAGGCCCGCCTGGGCCAGCGCCTCGCGTACCAGGGGCAACAGCTTGCGCACGTGATCGCGGCTGGCCAGCTCGGGCACCACGCCACCGTAGTCGGCGTGCAGCTTGATCTGGCTGTAAAGGGTATGTGACAGCAGGCCGCGCCCAGGCGCGTCCGGTTCCCAGCGCAGCAGGGCTACGCCGGTCTCGTCACAGGACGTCTCGATGCCCAGGACGGGCCTGAGATCAGGCTTGCTGGACTGGGGCTTTGAAAATGCTGTCGTTTCCACGTTATACTTCGCGGCTCACCGTATTCAAACGGCTCGTTAGTGCGAGCCAGTCTAACACTTGGAGTTTCCATGCCCAGCGTAAAAGTCCGCGAGAACGAGCCTTTCGAGCTTGCCCTGCGCCGCTTCAAGCGCACCTGCGAAAAGGCCGGCGTTCTGGCCGAGACCCGCAAGCGCGAGTTCTACGAAAAGCCGACCCAGGAGCGTAAGCGCAAGCGTGCTGCCGCCGTGAAGCGTCACCTGCGCCGCCTCTCGCGCGACACGTCGCGTCGTACGCGCCTGTACTGAGCCCCGTCGTCCGCCCTGCGGACGATAAGGGTTCTGGCGCCAGCGGCGCCGCACCCGAGTAGCTCGGCAGCTGGCGCGTCCATTCGCTGCCGCTGTCTTCAAGTTCTGCACCGGCCGGCGTTGCCTCGAGCAACGCCGGCTTTGTGTGTTTCCGAGGAAAAGCCATGACCCTCAAGCAGCAGCTCACCGAAGACATGAAGACCGCCATGCGTGGCGGCGACAAGCATCGCCTGGGCGTGATCCGCCTGATGCTGGCGGCGATCAAGCAGCGTGAAGTGGACGAACGCATCGAGCTGGACGACGCGCAGACCCTGTCCGTGCTGGAAAAGATGCTCAAGCAGCGCAAGGACTCGGTGACCCAATACGTGGCCGCCAACCGCGAGGACCTGGCTGAGGTCGAGCGCGCCGAAATGCTGGTGATCGAGGCCTACCTGCCAGCCAAGCTCAGTGACGACGAGGTCGACGCGCTGATCACCGCCGCGATCGCCGAGACCGGCGCCAGCTCCGCCCGCGACATGGGCAAGGTGGTGGCTGCCGTGAAGGAAAAGGCCGCCGGCCGCGCCGACATGGGCGTGGTATCGGGCCGCATCAAGGCACGCCTGGCGGGCTGATCACGCCGCCTTCACGCGTAGCCACAGCCACAGCACGATGAGCAGGACGATCACCGCGGCCAGCCACAGCCCGGTGATCCGTCGGCGCTTGCGCAAGCGCAACCAGCTCGGCCGGTCCAGGTAATAACGCCCCGCCCCGGGACAACGCAGCACCGCCCGCCCCACCAGCTGATACCAGGCCATATCCGGCTTGAGGCCCAGTTCCGCCGCCGTGCGTGCCGATGCCGATCCGGTGGCACCGGCCCGCTCGAAGCTGCGCACGATCGCGCCCTGCCTGCGTATCACCAGCGCGGTAAGAAACATGGCCTGACTCCTGCTGCACCGAGCTGGCAGCTTGCCCGGCCGCGCCCGCGGCGAACAAGTCCTCGCTGCATCCTCTTCACATCCCGGCCTCTAAAAGCGGTCGTGTCGTCAGCCGCAACGCTGGCTGCCTGCCACCGCAAAGGAGTGACGCATGCTCAAGTGGGCGATCATCTTCTTCATCATCTCGCTGCTTGCCGGCTGGATGGGCTTTGGCAGGGTATCCGGCGCCGCAGCCACCATCGCCAAGGTGCTCTTCGCGGTGTTCGTGGTCCTGTTCCTGTTTGCGTTGCTGGTGATGATCGGCTTGATCAAGGCCATTTGAGTGACGACTCAGTCGATCACGCGCTCCATGCGCCGATGGTCGGGCACGCGCACGTGTGCATTGGCCAGGCGTGAGCGGCGCTCGCTGATCACCTTGAAACCCGCGCGCCGATAAAGCCCCTCGGCCCCCGGATTGCTCGTCGCCACATCCAGTACGACGCGCCGCCTGCCCGCCTCCCGCGCCGTACCCAGCAACTGGTCGATCAAGGCACGCCCAATGCCACGCCCGCGCAGCTCCGGCACCACGGCGAGATGGGCCAGGTAGTGCATGTCGCCCTCGGGCGGACGGATCAGCGACTCCACCCGCAGCCCACGCGCAATCACGCCTGCGCCCTGTCGCATGCCGTAATGAGCGAGTATTTGCCGCGCAGCGGCGAGCGTGAACGGCCATTTGGTGTTTGCCCCGTAACCCGCGCCTACCGCCACCACCCGGTCATCGGCAACACCCACCCAGTGATTGCGCCAGCCAAACTCACCCGCGCCATCGACAAAGCAGCGCTGCAGGAAACGCTCGGCGGCGCCGTCGCCATCCACGGCAAACACATAGTCGAAGGCAGCCGGCCCCGAGCTATAGATCAAGGGCACCGCCACCGTCGCATCGTCGGGCCGTGCAGGACGAAACTGCACCCGCAAGCCCGGCCTTGCCGTTCCAAGCACTTGTCCCATGATCGCCCCCAAAGCCCTCAGGCTCCCCAGGCGCAGCATAGGGCAAGGCCAGCCGGGCGCGCAGGGGTCGCCCCGACGCCTAGGCGGGCATTCGCGGCCACGCACGGATAGGCGTCACACCCTCTACACTAAAGGGCTAATGCGCGGACGTATCCCTGACAGTTTCATCGACGAGCTGCTTGCTCGCGTCGACATCGTCGACGTGATCGAGCGGCGCGTTCCGCTGAAAAAGGCGGGCCGCGAATGGACGGCCTGTTGTCCGTTCCACAACGAGCGTTCGCCGTCGTTCTATGTCAGTCCGGCCAAGCAGTTTTTCCACTGTTTTGGTTGCGGCGCACACGGCAGCGCGCTGAAATTCCTGATGGACTACGAGCGCCTGGAGTTCCCGGATGCCGTCGAGGAACTGGCGCAGTCCGTCGGCCTCACAGTGCCGCGCGAAGGCGGCAACGACCAGGCCCCGCGCGAAGACAAGACCGACCTCTACGCCCTGCTCGACGCGGCAGCGCGCTGGTTCGAAAACGAGCTGCCGAAGAACGCCGAGGCGCAGGCCTATTGCCGCAAGCGCGGGCTGGACGAGGACACCATCAAGCGCTTCCGCATCGGCTGGGCGCCGGCCGGGTTTGACGGCGTGATCAAGGCGCTGGGCAGCAACGATCGCCGCATGCAGCTGCTCAACGAAGCCGGCATGGTGGCCAGTAACGAGCGCGGGCACCGCTACGACCGCTTCCGCGAACGGGTGATGTTTCCCATCCTCGACCGGCGTGGTCGGGTGATCGCGTTCGGCGGCCGCGTGTTGAGTTCCGATCAGGGCCCGAAGTACCTCAACTCGCCCGAGACGCCACTGTTCCACAAGGGCCGCGAGCTGTTCGCGCTGTGGCAGGTGAAGCAGGCCAATCCGAGCCTGGCGCGCATCGTGGTGGTGGAAGGTTATATGGATGTCATCGCGCTGCATCAGGCGGGCCTGCCCATCGCGGTAGCCACCCTGGGCACCGCGACCACGCCCGAACATACCGAAGTGCTGTTTCGCGCCGCGCCGGATGTGGTGTTTTGTTTCGATGGTGACCGCGCCGGCCGCGCTGCCGCGTGGAAGGCGCTGGAGGCTGCGCTGCCGCGCATCCGTGATGGACGCCAGGCGTATTTCCTGTTCCTGCCGGATGGCGAGGACCCGGATACGCTGATTCGCAAGGAAGGCAAGGACGGCTTCGAAAAGCGCCTGAAAGCGGCCACGCCCCTGTCCGAATACTTCTTCAACGAACTGGCCCACGACGTGGACACCAGCAGCCTCGATGGCCGCGCACGACTGGCCGAGCGTGCACGTCCCTTGATTGCAAAGCTGCCGGATGGCGCCTTCCGCGACCTGATGGCGCAGGAACTGGAAAAGCGCACCGGGGCTCGCGCCGTGCTCGAGGCCGATGCTGGCGCCCGACGCCCGGTGCAGCGACCCATCGTGGTGCAGCGCTCACTGGTACGCAGTGCGATTGCACTATTGCTGGCCCAGCCCGGCATCGCCGATCAGGTGGAACGCCCCTACGGTTTCCTGCGCCTGGAAAAGCCTGGCGTGGAACTGCTGGCCGAATTGATCGACCTGGCGCGCTCGCGCCCCGGCATCAACCCGGCCATGCTGGTCGAGCACTTTGCCGAACGTCCCGAATACACGTCGCTGCAGAAGCTGATGGCTGCGATGGTGGTGGGCGAACCCGAAGCACAGCGCGCCGAATTCTTCGGTGCCTTGCAGCGCATGGAACAACAAGTCATCACGCAGCGGCGTGAATGGCTCACCGCCAAAAGCCGCGAAGGCACGCTGGACAGCGCCGAAAAGGCCGAGTTGCGCGAATTGCTGGCGGCGCGCGTCCCGCCCGCCGCGCCCGCGGACTGAGCGGTTCCACTCGCGTCCCCACGTGCTCGGCACGGTCATTGCCCAGGCTTCAACAGTGCGTTGCCGCAAGCGCTGGGGCGCCTTGGTGTGGGATCATCGGACACTCCCTTACCGCATGGGCGACGACCCCGGCATGGATGTAGATGGAACTGCTTGAACGACTGGTGACCGTGTTCGCTGAGAACGGCTACTTCGCGGTATTCATCGCGTTGCTGCTGTGCGGTGCGGGCGTGCCTTTGCCCGAAGACATCACCCTGGTCGCCGGCGGGGTGATCGCCGGGCTGGGCTATGCGAACGTGCACAGGATGTTTGCCGTGGCCATGGTCGGCGTGCTGGCCGGCGATTCCGCCATGTTCCTGCTGGGTCATCATTACGGCGCGCGCATTCGGCAATGGCGCCTCGTCGCCCGCCTGTTGACGCCGGAGCGCTATGCCAAGGTGCAGCAGAAGTTCGAGCGCTACGGCAACCGCCTGCTGTTCTTCGCGCGCTTCCTCCCTGGCATGCGCACCGCCGTCTACATCACCGCCGGCTCCACCCATCGCGTGTCGTTCCTGCGTTTCTTCCTGCTCGATGGCCTGGCCGCGCTGATCAGCGTGCCGATCTGGGTCTATCTCGGTTATTTCGGCGCCGACAACCACGATTGGCTGGCCAAATGGATCCGCCGCGGCCAGAACGGCCTGTGGGTCCTCTTCGGCATCGTGATCGTGGTCGTGCTGGTGCTGTGGTGGCGGCATAAACGCAGGACGGCCTGCGCGTCGTCCGATTCGCGCTGAGGCCGTCCGTGAACGTGGTGGTTCAGGGCTGGTGCGTGGGCTCAGCCGAGGACGCCACCTCGCTTGCATCCTGCCGATTCCACCAGCCACCGCCGAGCGCCTGGAACAAGGCCACGGTATCGGCATAGCGGTTCGCCTGCGCCTGGATCAGCGCGATCTCCGCCTGCCGCCAGGTCAGTTCCGCATTGAGCATCGTCGCTTCGCTGATATCGCCCAGCTCAAGTTGATGCCGCGCGATCTCGAAGCTGCGCGCCGCCGCGCGCTCGGCACGTTCCGCCGCCGCCAGTGCATCGGCATCGGCATGCACGGCGTGCAAGACATCCGCCACGCTTTGCACAGCGGAGATCACCGTGCCGCGATACTGCGCCTCACTCTGTCGATAGGTCGCCTCGGCCGCACGTTGCTTATGCTTCAGCGTGCCACCGTCGAAGATCGGCGCCGTGATGCTGGCGCCGATATTCCAGAAGCCCGTGCCCGTGCCCAACAGGTTGCTGGCGCTGTCGGCGGCACTGCCGATATTCGCGGTGATCTGCACATTGGGCAGCCGGTTCGCGATGGCGACACCGACTTGCGCACTGGCCGCGTGCAACTGTTCATCGGCCATGCGCACGTCGGGCCGCTGCTCGACCAGTCGGGCAGGCACGCTCAGTGGCAGTTGGTCCGGCAACTGCAATCCATCCAGGGTAAAGCGGGCATCCATGCTGTCGCTCGGCATGCGCCCGCTGAGCGCGGCGAGCAGGTCGCGTTGCTGGTCGAGTTGCTTTTCCAGCGGAGGCAGGCTGGCCCGGCTCTGCTCGAGCGCCGCCTGCTGCGCCGCGACGGCGGCTTCGGGTGCATCGCCAAGCGCAAGCTGGCGTTGCAGCGTCGTCATGATGCGCTGCTGGTCATCGATGATGTGGTGGGTGGCGTCGATCTGCGCGCGCAACGAGGCTTCCTGGATCGCCGCATTCACCAGGTTGCTGGTCAGCGTGAGGTAGGTCGCCTCCAGCTGGAAACGCTGTGCATTCGCCTCGGCCACCAGGGACTCCACCTGGCGGCGGTTGCCGCCCCACAGGTCCGGCGAATACGACACGCTGACCTGGGCGGTGGTGAGGTTGTACAGCGTGCTGTTGGACGCGACATTGCTGGACAACACCGAGCCGGTCTTCTGCCGGGTGGGGTCGACGCTGGCGCTGACGCTGGGGAAGAACGCCCCGCGCTGGGCGCGCACGTTCTCCCAGGCCACTTGCAAGGCCGCGTGGGCCGCTTCGACGTCGGCATTGTGCTTGAGCGCATCGTCGATCAACGCGTTCAACGGCGCGGAATGGAACAAGGTCCACCATTGGCCGGGAATGTCCATGTCCTGCACGAGCTGCTGGGCACCGCCGCCCACACCCGGCGCCGATGCCGTGGTCTGCGGCAACGCTGTCGGCGCATAGTCGTGTGCAGCAGGCGCCTGCGGGCGCTGGTAATCCGGCCCCACCGCGCATGCGCTGAGCGTGAGGGTGATGGCCAGGGCAAGCAGGCTGCGCTTGCCATGACGAGTCGTTGCGCTGTTGATGATGTGCATGGTCAGACTCCCGTCGCCGGTGCGGCGCGACGCTTGTGCTTCTCGATGAAGCGCTCCACTCCGAAATAGAAACCGGGCAGGATATACAAGGTCAGCAAGGTGGCGATTGGCAGGCCGCCGACGACCACGGTGGCCAGGCCGCGCTGCACGTCCGTGCCAATGCCGGTGGCGAGTGCCGCCGGCAGCATGCCCACGCTGGCGACGGTGGCGGTCATCAGTACCGGCCGGAAGCGCTCCGTCGCACCGGCCAATACCGCCTCCTCCAACGGCAGCCCTTCCTTTCGAACGCGATTGATGTTCGACACCATGATGATGCCGTTCTGTACCGCCACGCCGAACAAGGCGATGAAGCCGACCGCCGTGGCGATGTTCAAGGTCTCGCCACGCAAATGCAGCGAGATCAGTCCGCCTACGGTCGCCAGCGGCACCACGGCCAGCACCAGGATCGCCTGGTGCAACTTGCCGAACTCGGCAAACAGCAGCACCGCCATGATCGCCAGCACCAGGCCCATCACCACGATCAGGCGTGCCTCGGCACGCTGCTGGTTCTCAAACGTGCCTGCCCATTCCAGGTGATAGTTCTGCTTGTCGAAATGGACCTTGGCGTCGATTTGCTTCTGCGCATCGGCGAGATACTCCGACAGCGCACGATCGCGGTTGTCGATGCGTATGGTCAGCTGGCGATGGGTCTGCTCGTGCGCAATCGTGCTTTCGCCCATGGCCAGGCCGATATGCGCCACCTGTTTCAGGGGCACCTGCGCACCGGTGGCCGAGGTGAGCGGCAACTGGCCGATCGCCTCGATATTGTTGGCCACCGCATTGGGCACCCGGGCCGTCACGTTGTAGATGCGGTCGGCCACATAGACCTGCGCGATCGGCGCGCCGCCGATAGCCGTCTGGATCAGGCCGCTGACATCGGCGATATTGATGCCATAACGTGCCGCCGCCTCGCGATCTGCCGTGATCGCCAGCTGGGGGATCGGCGGCTCCTGGAAGATCGATGCCTCGGCGGTGCCGCGCACGCCTTGCAGCACCTCCACGATCTCGCCGCCGATGCGGCGCAGCTCGCCGAAGTCATCGCCATAGATACGCAGCACCAGCGGGCTATGCGCCCCGCCGATCATGTCGTTCTCGCCATCCACGATCGGCTGGCTGATGCCCACGCTGATCCCCGGCATCTGCTGCATGCGCGCATTGAATCGACGCAGGAACTCCGCCTTGCTTTCGCCACTCGCCCAGCTGCTGTAGGGCTTGAGGCCCACGCCAGCCTCGACGTGCGACGGTGTCCACGGATCGGTGCCGGAATCGTTACGACCCAGCTGGGTCACTACATAGGAAACCTCGGGAAACTCGCGCACGGCACGGCGCAGATCGGCCGTCATCGCACTGGCCTTGTCCAGCGACAGGCCGGACGGCATCTGCACCTGCAGCCATAGCGCGCCTTCATCCAGCTCGGGCAGAAACTCGCGACCAATCGTTGCACCGAGGGCCAACACGCCCAGGAAGGTCACCCCGGCCGCGGTGTAGGCCACCGGCAGCTTGTGCAGCAGACGTCCGAGACTGGAACGGTAGGCCGCCTGCAGCTTCTCCAGCGGCTTGTTGTGGAAAATCTTGCGCGGCTTGCGCAGGGCGATATAGGCCAGGCCGGGCGTCAAGGTCACCGTGCACAGCAGGGCCGCCAGCAAGGCGTAACCCACGGTGAAGGCCATCGGGCGGAACAGCTTGCCCTCGGCATGTTCGAACGCGAACAGCGGCAGATAAGCGGTGATGATGATCAGGGTCGCAAAGAAGATCGAGCGGCCCACATGCTTGGTCACCGTCATTACATCGTCTTCGGTCAGCACCTCGTTGGGCTTTTCCTCACGACGCCGCAGGATCGCCTCGGTCACCACGATGGTGCCGTCCACGATCACGCCAAAGTCGATCGCACCAAGCGAGAACAGATTCGCCGGCATGTGGGTGAACTGCATCAGGATGAAGACCGTGACCAGCGACATCGGTATCGCGACCGCCGCCACCAGGGCCGAACGCGGACTGCCCAGGAACAGGATCAGCACGATGCAGACCAGGCCCACGCCTTCCATCACGGTGCGGAAGACTTTTTCCTTGGTCGCATTGACCAGGTCGTCGCGATCGATATACGGGACGATCTGCACGTCCTGCGCGGCGAGGCGCTGGTTGAGCTGATCGACGGTGGCGTGGATGCCCTCCAGCACGCGCGAGGGATTCTCGTACTTCAGCAGGTCGACGATGCCTTCGATGGTGTCGGGATTGTTGTTCTTGCCGAGAATGCCCTGGCGCACCTGATGGCCATAGCGCAGCTTGCCGAGATCGCGCACCAGTACCGGCACGCCATTGCTCTGGGTGACCACGATGTCGCCGAGCTCCTGCAGCGTATGCACCATGCCGATGCCGCGCACGATGTACGACTGCTCGCCACGGGTAATGCGGCTGCCGCCCGCATTGGAGGTATTGGCGGAGATCGCACTGCTGACCTGGTTCACGCTGACGCCGAAGCGCAGCAGCTGGGCCGGGTCCAGCTCCAGCTGGAATTCCTTGGTGAAGCCGCCGAAGATATCGACATTGGCCACACCTGGAACCTTCTCCAGTGCAGGAATAACGACCCAGGTCTGCAGCTCCGACAGCTGCATCAGATTCTTGCTCTTGGACTCCAGCGTATAGCGGTAGATTTCGCCGGCAGGGCCGGAAACCGCATCCAGACCGGGCGTCACGCCGGCAGGCAGGGTGACCTGACTCACCCGCTCCATGATGCGCTGGCGCGACCAGTAGTCCTCCGCCCCATCCTTGAACACCATGGTGATCAGCGACAGGCCAAAGGTGCTGCTGGAACGCATGCTGACCAGGCCGGGCGTACCGGCAAGGCCACGCTCCAGCGGCGTGGTGATCTGCTGCTCGATTTCCTCGGCGGCCAGGCCGGGCACCTGGGTGGTGACCTGGGCGGTGACATCGCTCAGCTCGGGATACGCCTCGATCGCCAGCTGGGTCCAGGAGTAATAGCCGAAGCACGCGACGAGGATCGTCACGACGAAGAACAACATCCGCTTCTGGAAGCAGAACTGGAAGATCGCGTTAATCATTGAGCAGGACTCCGCCCCGCACGATCACGCGGTCGCCGGCCTTCAGGCCCCGGGTCACGCGCGCGCCTGCCGTCTCCGAATAGCTCAGCTCGACGGTGCGGCGTTCAAACGCCCACGGCGACACTTCCACGAACACGCTGATGTTGTCGTTGTTCATCAGCAAGGCCGTTTCCGGCACGATCACCTGCGGTGGCTGCGGAATATGGAAGCTCGCGTTCGCGAACATGTTCGGCTTCAGCCGTCCCTCCGGATTGGCCACCGCGACACGCACCATGCTGCGGCGGGTATCCGCTTGCAGCACGGGACTGACGAAACTTACCTTGCCGTGTACCACCTCGTCCGGATAGGCGGACAGCGTGGCATCGACGTCCTGCCCCTTGGCGACCTGGCCGACCGCACTCTCCGGCACATTGGCGGTGATCCACACCGTATCGAGATTGGCGATGGACATCAGGGCCGCGGTGGCGTCGTTGACATACATGCCCGGCGACACCGACAACGCGGTGATGTAACCACTGACCGGCGCGATGACCTGCATCGACTTCGCCACATGCGAACCCGCGCCACCCAGGGCCGCCAGGCGCGTCTGTGCGCGACCGGCTTCCGCCAGCGCCTGGTTGTAGCCACTTTGCGCGGCCTGCAGATCCTTCACGGCGTTGCCGCCCGCTTGCTGCACGCCACGCGCACGCTCCAGGCTCTTCCTGGCCAGGTCGAGTGCATCATTGGCCTTGTCGACGTCGGCATAGGCCTGGGCCAGATCGCCCGAATCGATCACCGCCAGCAGTTGGCCACGGGTGACGTGATCGCCCAGGCCGACCTTCAGCTCGACCACCTTGCCTGTCACCGCCGGCAGGACATTGGCCTGATGCGCCGGATCGACCTCGACTTGGGCCGGGAACGTCATGGCGTGCGGCATCTCGCGCATCTCGACGGCCTGGACGATCAGCTCGGAGCGCAGCGGGGACTTTTCCGGAATCCGCAGCACGCCGTGATCCGCAATCACGTGGGGCGCCGGCGTCGCTTCATTCGAGGAGTGCGAGCAGGCGGCCAGGCTCAGCGCCATGGCGAGCGCGGCAGGCAGGCAGGACAGGTGTTTGGTGGTAAGAAAGGACATGACGTTCCCCTTGCGGGATGGAAACTCGAGCGAAAGCACCGCGATCACCAAGACCACAGAGCAGAGTTTTACGACAAGGGGAAGACAAGGGCGGAGAAATAGCCCGAGTTGCCCCGGTTCGCGGTCAGGGCCGTCGTCGGCTACCGCATCCGGGGATGCCCTTCAGAGTGAAGAGCACGCGATGGCGGTATCAGTACGGCGTATGCGGAATCGACGGATCGCTTGAAGGACTAGGGTCCAAGGTCGGGTTTCTCCTCTATCGGTACTTGGTCGTTGGTCACGCCGCGCCAGGGCTCACCGGCTCGCGCACCAGGCGGTCCTGCAACAGGCCGGCGCGTTGCAGCGGCAGATAGGCCAGCGCGGCCAGGTGCGAATGCACGCGCTTGAGGTCGCGCAGGATGCGCAGGTAGACGTCGCCGCCACCGGCGTCGCGGCGCTCACGCAGCGCGCGCACGTGCCGGTCGGACGCTTCATTCTCCAGGCGCCACAGCACTTCCTTGCGCGAGATCAATTGCTGCGCCGCGCGCAGGTCGCCACGCAGGAACACGGTGAGGCCGAGGCGCAGGCTCTCCATCACCTGTGCATGCATGGCCGCAAGGTCCTGGATGTCGTCGGCGGAGAAGTCCTGCCCGCTCTGCGCCTTCTTGGCGGCAAACTCCATCAGGTTGTTCGCGGTGATGTCGCCGATGTGCTCGATGTTGATGACGAAGGCGTGGATCTCCTGGCTGCGCTCGCCATCCTCTTCATTCAAGGCTTCGCCGCCGAGATCGGTCAGGTATTCGCGGATGGCCACGCCGAGACGATCCAACGACGTGTCCATGCGACTGATCGACGCCGCGCGCGCACGGTCGTCCTTGCCGAATACCTCGACCAACCCCTTCAGCATGTCTTCGACCATGTCGGCCATGCGCATGGATTCGCGCACGGCGTTGGCCAGGGCCACATTGGCCGAATCGAGTGCGCCTACATCGAGATACTGCGGCACGCCCGGATCATTGGGCTGCGGCGGCTCCGGCAGCAGTCGCACCAGCAAGCGGGCGAGGCTCTGCACCGGCACGATGAAGATCAGCGCCAACGCCAGATTGAAGGCCGTGTGGAAATTCACCACGATGCGCGCCGGCGACGCGCCCAGCGGCGCCAGCCAGTGCGCCAGCAACGGCAGCAGCGGCAGGCAGACGACGCAACCAAACGCGCGCACCATCAGATTACCCATCGGCAAGCGACGGGCCACCGGCGTATGGGCTTCCAGCAAGGCCGGAATGGTGCCACCCAAGTTCGCGCCGAGCACCAAGGCCAGGGCGCCCGGCGCGTCGATCACGCCGGCGCTGGCCAACGACACGATCAACAACACCACCGCCACGCTCGAATGACAGGCCCAGGTAAGCAAGGCCGCGACCAGCATGGCGAGCACCGGCTCGCTGGCCAGGCTCTGCAGGATCGCATGCAGCACCTGCGCGTTTTCCACCGGCGCCATCGCGATCACCAGCAGATGCAGCGCGAGCAGCATCAGGCCCAGGCCGATCGCGACCCGCCCGATATTCTCGTAACTCACATCGTCGCTGCGGCGATGGATGGTGAAACCGATCAGGATCAGCACCGGCGCCACGATCGAGATGTCGAACGACATCACCTGCACGATCAGGGTCGTACCCACGTTGGCGCCCAGCATCACGGCCAGGCCCGGCGCCAGGCCCAGGAAGCCGCTGGCGGCAAACGAGGTGGCCATCAGTCCCGTCGCGGTGCTGCTCTGCAGGATCGCGGTGACGCACACGCCAAAGCCGAACGCCGCCGGACGATGGCCCAGGTAGCGCCCCATCCAGCGACGCAGCGCACTGCCATAGCCACGCAGCACGCCGCTGGTGACCATGTGCGTGCCCCACAGCAGCAGGGCCACGTAACCGGCAATGTCGAGTAGAGCGAAGGTGCCTTTCATGGCGTGGCCTCCCTGATGCAAATCGAACGCGCGTCGCGCTCGCCCCTCCCTCGACGGGAGAAGAGGTGATCATTCACGGGCACCGATGCAGGTGCCCTCGTCGTGTGCGGCAAAGCAACGCAGCAAGCCATGAAACGCTTGCCTTACGCTTTCGCCCTCTGCAAAAGCGGCAACGTCACAACCAGCGTCCGTAGCGGCGGATATAGACCAGCTTCATCAACTGCGTCAGCACGCAGTAAGTCAACACGGTCAGCACCAGCCAGCCGAAGTACACGCCGGGCAAGGCCACCATGCCGATCTTCGCGCCCAGGCTGGTATAGGGCACCAGCATGCCGATGATGATGATCGCGGTGGTCAAGGCCAGCACCGGCGCCGCCGCCACGCTCTGCAGGAACGGAATCCGGCGGGTACGGATCATGTGCACGATCAGCGTCTGCGTCAGCAGGCTCTCGATGAACCAGCCGGACTGGAAGAACGCCTGGTGTTCCGTCGAATTCGCGCCGAACACGTACCACAGCAGCAGGAAGGTGGTGACGTCGAAGATCGAGCTGACCGGGCCGATCCACACCATGAAACGGCCGATGTCGCTGGCGTCCCACTTGCGCGGCTTGCGCAGGTATTCGTCGTCCATGCGATCGAACGGAATCGACAGCTGCGAGATGTCGTACAGCAGGTTCAGCACCAGGATCTGCAGCGGCAGCATCGGCAGGAACGGCAGGAACGCGCTGGCGATCAGTACCGAGAACATGTTGCCGAAATTGGAGCTGGCGGTCATCTTGATGTACTTGATGATGTTGCCGAAGGTGATGCGACCCTCGATCACCCCCTCTTCCAGCACCATCAAGTTCTTTTCCAACAGGATGATGTCGGCCGACTCCTTGGCGATGTCGGTGGCGGTATCCACCGAGATGCCCACGTCTGCCTCGCGCAGTGCCGGCGCATCGTTGATGCCATCGCCGAGGAAGCCCACGGTATGGCCCTGGCGCTGCAGCGACTTCACCACGCGCGCCTTCTGCAGCGGCGACATCTTGGCGAACACCGTGGTGCGCTTGACCAATTCGTCCAGCGCCTCGTCGTCGAGCGGCTCGATGTGCTTGCCCTGGGCGGAATGCTCCACATCCAGGCCCACTTCGCGGCAGATCTTGCGCGTCACCGCCTCGTTGTCGCCGGTGATCACCTTCACTTCGACGCCGTGGTGATGCAGCGCCGCGATGGCGGTGGCTGCCGTGTCCTTCGGCGGATCGAGGAAGGCCAGGCAACCGATTGCGATGAGGTTGCTCTCGTCGGCCACGCCATAAGCGCGGCCTGCCGGCGGCTGGCGCTTGATCGCCACCACCAGCACGCGCAGGCCGTCCTCGTTGAGTCCGCGCGTCATCGCCTTGATGTCGGCGCGCTGCTCGTCGCTCATCGGCAGGATCTCGTCGCCGGCCTTGGCGTAGGCACAGATCGACAGCATCTCCTCGACGGCGCCCTTGCACACCAGCAACTCGTTGCCGTCGCCATTGCCCAGCACCACCGACATGCGGCGACGCTGGAAGTCGAACGGGATCTCGTCGACGATGCGGTAATGCGTGGCGGTTTCTTCAAGATCCCGATGGGACAGCACCGCCTTGTCCATCAGGTTCTTCAGGCCGGTCTGGAAACGGCTGTTGAGATAGCCGTATTCCAGCGCCTCGTCGGACTCCTCGCCGTACAGGTCCAGGTGGCGCTCCAGCACGATCTTGTCCAGCGTCAGCGTGCCGGTCTTGTCCGTGCACAGCACGTCCATGGCGCCGAAGTTCTGGATCGCGTTGAGGCGCTTCACCACCACCTTGCGCTTGGACATCGCCAGCGCGCCCTTGGCCAGGTTCGCGGTGACGATCAGCGGCAGCATTTCCGGGGTCAGGCCCACCGCCACCGACAGCGCAAACGTAAACGCCTGCAGCCAGTCGTGCTTGTCCAGACCGTTGATCAGGAAAACGATCGGCACCATCACCGCCATGAAGCGGATCAGCAGCCAGCTGACGCTGTTCACGCCGCGATCGAAACTGGTCTGCACGCGCTGGCCGACGATGGTGCGCGCGATCGAGCCCAGGTAGGTGCGCGAACCGGTCGCCACCACCACCGCCGTGGCGGTACCGCTGACCACGTTGGTGCCCATGTAGCACACGGTTGGCAGATCCAGCGGATTGTCGGCCGCGCCGGCATGCAGTTCGTCGGACGCCTGCGCATGCGCCGGCGCCGACTTTTCCACCGGCAGGGATTCGCCGGTCAGGATGGCCTGGCTGATAAACAGATCCTTGGCCGAAACCAGGCGCAGGTCGGCAGGCACCATGTCGCCTGCCGCCAGATGCACGATATCGCCCGCGACCAGCTCGCCCACCGGCACTTCGATGCGCTCGCTATGCCCGTCCGAGGCGCGGCGCGTCACCGTGGCGGTGTTGCGCACCATCGCCTTGAGGTTCTCGGCGGCCCTGGACGATCGGTATTCCTGGGTGAAGCTCAGCAGCACGCTGATGCCCACCATCACGGCGATGATGATCGGCCCGGTCAGGTCGCTGGCATCGGTAAACAGCTGAACCGCCGCCAGCACCAGCAGCACGATGATGAACGGGTTCTTGAACGCACGCAGCAGCTGCACCGACCAATGCGGGGGCTTCTCGTGCGAAACCTCGTTGAGGCCGTCCCGATCCAGGCGCTCGCCGATCTGTTCCTCGTTGAGACCGGCAGCGCTGGTATCCAGCGCTGCGTACAGGGCCTCGTTATGGCGGAACGCTTCCTGCGCGACGGCCACGCGCACCGGCGCGGCGGCGCTCTTGCCCGCCGGCTTGCCGGTGACGGTCTGGGTGGAGTGCTTGAACATGACTCGCTTCCGTGAAATCGGTGACATGTGATGCGGACCAGCGAGCCGGCGGGGTTACCCCGCGCGTGACGCCAATGCCTGCGCTACGACCTTCGTCGCCATCGAGACCACGGGACTGGCGGAGGCCAGCCCTTGCGCAGGACATCGATGCGAGCCGACGACGGCTTCATCAGTGACTGGATACCAGCTGTAGATGACGGTGCGCTTGCGGCGGCACATGTTCTTGCCAACGGGCGACGGGGCGACCGCGGGAAGCGTCGGCTTTCCAACGCATGTCGATGACGACCGGAGCCGCTGCCTCATGCAGCGGCGCAGGGACGGTGATCGTCCAGGAACGGCGGGATTCTGCCCCACGGCCGGCCAGCAACTGGCGTCCCGCGGTGCGCAGACGAAAGAAATCGCGAAGGAGCTTCATGGGCCCATCTCCTCGTAACGGCGCCGACGGCGCCATCAGAGGTGGGCCGGACTTCCCTAGTCTAGGAAAGCGCCAGCCGACCGCAGGCGGTCGCCGCAGGCAATCAACTTGTTTTGCAATGCCGGCACCCGATGCTCGCGGATGTCGACGTTGCGACTAGGGTAAACGTCCATATGCCTTTGTTTGGTAGGACAGAGGCCCACAGGGCGCCATGGCGCCGGGGGGCTCGCGTATTGTCTTGCTGCGGTGCGCAAGTGTCAACCCGATGACAGCGCGTTTGGGAACGAAAGTTGCTGCGCGTGAAGCGGGTGTGCATGGTGCACACGGTGGGGCTGCGTTGATGGGAGATTTCGCCGGTTTGGCGCCTCTACTCCTTCTCCCCTCCGGGGAGAAGGCTGGGATGATGGGTGGGTGCTCGCGGCAGCGCTACAACCGAGCCATGTCGCGAGCTCAGATGCGACAAGACAGCAAACCAACGCTTTAAGCCCTCTCCGCCTCGGCGCGTTGCGGTGTAGCCGCTGTGTGGCGGCCGTGGGCCGCCACCTTTCCGGCTGGCCACACCCGTCAGGCTCGCATCCAGCGTAATGCTATGAGCTCTTCAGGCCATTTTCTTTGGGTTACTTTTCTTTTGGGCCAGCAAAAGAAAAGTGACCCGGACCGCGGCAGCGGTTCGGAACGCCCGCTGCGTAAGCGGCAAGCTGGCGATATCGCTTGGTTTTAGCGCTATCGCAAGCACCCGCCCCTCATCCCAGCGTTCTCCCCAAGGGGGAGAAGGAGCCACAGCGCGCCGGCAGTCAGCGACCGCCAGTGGGCTAAGCCGCCTTCTGCAACACCATCCCCTGCTGCAGCAAGGGCTCCATCACCCAATGGTCCACCAGCAGGAAAGCAAACAGCGCCATCAGGTACACGATGGAATAGTTGAACACCTTCATCGCGAAAAACTCGTCCGGCGGATTCAACAGGCGCACGGCGTAATACAGAAAGCCTGCGCCGAGCACCACCGCGCCGCCCAGATAGACCATGCCGCTGTAACCCGTCAGCGCCGGCAGCAAGGTCACCAGCACCAGCAGGATCGTGTAGAACAGCACGTGCCAGCGGGTGAACACCACGCCATGCGTGACCGGCAGCATCGGCACCTGGGCGCGCGAGTAATCGTCGCGACGGAAGATCGCCAGCGCCCAGAAATGCGGCGGCGTCCACACGAAGATGATCAGGCACAGCTGCAAGGCGAACGGATGCAGCGCTCCGGTCACCGCGGTCCAGCCAAGCACCGGCGGAATCGCGCCGGCGAGGCCACCGATCACGATGTTCTGCGGCGTGGCGCGCTTGAGATACGCGGTGTAGATGACGGCGTAGCCGATCAAACCACCGAACGTCAGCAGCGCGGTAAGCGGATTGACCAGGAACACCAGGATCAACATGGACACCACGCCGAGCGTCAGCGCAAAGGCCAGCACCTGGCGCGGCGTGAGATGGCCGGTGGCCAAAGGACGATGCGCCGTGCGCGCCATCAGCTTGTCGATGCGCTGATCAATCAGGTGATTGAACGCGGCGGCCGAGCCGGACGCCATCCAGATACCCAGGGTGCCGAACACCAGGGCGCGCCACGGCGGAATGCCGGGCACGGCCAGGAACATGCCGATGACAGCGCAGAACACCAGCAGTGCGACGACGCGCGGCTTGGTGAGTTCCAGATACTCGTGGAAACGGCTGCTCATCGTCAGTGGTGTCCAAAGGAAAAATGCAAAGTGTCGTCATGCCGACGCTGCGTGCGCGCCAGCGTGGCCAGCAAGGTGAACAGCAACAGCGCCGCGACGCCATTGTGCAACGTGGCCACCGGCAGCGGCAGGCCAAAATGCACGTTGCTGATGCCGAGCAGGACCTGGGTGACCAGGACCACGGCAATCGCCAGGCCCTGCCCGCGCAGACCGCGGCGCGACACGCGATGCGACAGCCACGCGAGATAGCAGAACACCACCAGGGCGCCGATGCGATGCGCGATCTGGATCGCGCTGCGCGCCGCCATGTCGAGCACGCCGCCTTCGTAGTTCACGCCGATGCCGCGCCACAACACGAAGCCTTCGCGGAAATCGGTGGGCGGTGCCCACTGGCCGAGACACTTGGGGAAATCGGTGCCGCAGGCCAGCGCCGCGTAGTTCGAGGAGGTCCAGCCACCCAAGGCGATCTGCGCCAACAGCAGCACGATGCCCAGCACGACCGCCTTGCGCACGCCCGTATAGCGCTCGTCGTTGACGCCTACACCGCCGAAACGAAGCGCCGCATAAGCGAGCAGCGCGAAGGTGGTAATGCCGCCCATCAGGTGACCCATCACCACGATCGGCTTGAGCAGCAAGGTCACCGTCCACATCCCGAGCATGGCCTGGAAGATGACCACGGCGAGCGCCAGCACGCTGATGCGCCAGGCCCCGGGCCGCTTCAGCCCGATCGCTGCGAGCAGCGGCAAGCCGATGGCGAAACACGACAACACCAAGGACCAGTGGTGTTCGTTTCGCATGTACAGCGTCACGCCGGCCGCAGCGAAGATGGCGCCCACGATCACCGCATAGCGCGTCCACGCGCGGCGCCAGCTGGCGATCAGGGCCAGGGCGAATACCAGGGTTCCCAGCGTGCCGGCGAGGAAGCGATGCACCTGCTCGCGCCAGGCCTTGTTCGTTTCGAACGGGCGATCCGGGAACGCCGCATTGGCCTGCACGATCTCATGCGCGTGTTCCGGCCAGCTCGCCTTGCCATAGCAGGTCGGCCAGTCCGGACACGACAGACCGGCATTGGACAAGCGCACGAACGCACCAAACATCACCACGCCAAACGCGAACACGGCAGCGAGCAGGGCCAGGCCGCGCAGGATTCTCAAGGAACGGGAAGCCATCAGCGGATAACCTTCTGCAGGTCCTTGCGCAAGCCGGTGGGATCGAAGCCGGCGGGATAGAGCGACAAGGCGGTGCCGTCGGACTCCACCAGCAACGCCGCCACGCTGTCGGGCGTGCTGGGACGGAACGGTGCCAACTGGTCCTTGCTGTCCTGGCCCAGCTGCCAGTAGCTGCTCATGCCGTTACTGGCCGCATCGGCCGGGGGTTTGCCCACGTAGAGCAGGCGCAGGCGCGGCGCGTTCTGGTTGAGCGTGATGCGCGCGGCAGCCATCTTGGTCAGCACGTCCAGACACTGGGCGGCGCAGTCGGGTCCGGCCAGGGCAACCAGGGTCAGCTGCGGTTCGTCCGCGCGCCATGCCCAGGGCTGGCCATTGGCCATGGTCACCTGCAACTGCTCGCTGGCGAAGTTGCGCTGCGGTTCGATCGGCAGGCCATTGGCCTTGCCGTTGGGCTGCCAGCCGATCACGGTGAGCACGCCGGCCGCCACCATGGGCGCGGCGAACACCAGCATGATCAACAGCAGTTTCAGTCGACTCGCGCGCAGGGCGGGATCAGGCTTGTTCATGACTTGTCCGACG
Organism: Dyella halodurans; assembly: GCF_026283925.1. Classification (GTDB taxonomy): domain Bacteria; phylum Pseudomonadota; class Gammaproteobacteria; order Xanthomonadales; family Rhodanobacteraceae; genus Dyella; species Dyella halodurans. The sequence goes on along the minus strand of NZ_JAPDPF010000008.1, from coordinate 225,474 downwards.
GTTTCGTGGGGCGGCGGCGGTGCAGCACCAGCAGGATCACCACCGCCGCCACGGCAAAGGTGAACCATTGGAAGGCATAGGCACGATGCCGGGCTGGCGGCATCGAGGAGAAATCGAGCAGGTGCTCGCGCACAAAGATCGCGGCCGGATCCGCATCCAGCGCCAGCACCTGCGGGTATAGCTGGGCGCCCAAATCGGTCGCGACCTGGGACAGGTTGAGGTAGATCGTGGTCTTGGGCCAGTGCGCCTGGCGCGCCAGCGCATCACCGCCCATCTCGAAGCCGACGCCCGGCGGCGGCAGGTACAGGCCCTGCAGGGTTTGCTCGCCCACCGGCAGCGCCGGCAACTGCGGCGCCTGGTCGGTACCGTTGCCAGGGAGGAAGCCCAGGTCGACCAGCAGCACGCGTTCGCCATCACGCGGACGGAAAGGCGCATAGACTTCCACCCCCCCGCGCTGGTCGTGCTTCGGGTTGTCGAGCAGGTAGGCGCGATCGGCGAGGTACTCGCCCTGCACATGGACTCGCGCAAAGGCGTTCGCCGGCGGCGTCAGGGCCACGGCGGCAAAGTCGCGCAGCGGCGCCGCATCCGCCGCGGCATACCGTCGCAGAAGCTCGTCCTTTTCGTCCGCACGATGCAGCTGCCACACGCCTAAGCGTATGAACAACAAGGCGCCGGCCGCCGTGAGCAGCAGCGCGAACCAGGATGGGCGGCGCAACCACTTCACGCGGAGGCACCGCATGCGGCCGCTATACTGCGGATGTCTAAGGCGTTCGGACCTATCACGTGGAAACCATCTACAAATATGCGCTGGTGATCCTGCTGTTGGTGGTGCTGTTCAATCTCGGTCAGGCCCTGTTCTTCATGATGACCGACAAGGACGGCAGCAAGCGCACGGTGTGGGCGTTGACCCGCCGCATCGGCTTGTCGGTGCTGCTCATCCTGATGGTCGTGTTCGGCATCTGGATGGGCTGGATACACCCGCACGGCGTGGGTCAGTAATTGTAGCGCCCCGCTGCCGCCAGCGCTTCGCGTGCGACACCCTGTTGGAAGAAAGGCCCGCCCTGGCGGGCCTTTGCTTTTCTCTTTTTTGTAGGAGCGCACCCTGTGCGCGATCGCGGCGTCACCGCTCCGTTGGCTTTTCACTCGGGCCATCCTTGGCCCTCGCCCTTCGGGCAGCTTGCGCTGTGCAAAGCGGCAGTCCTGCCGCTTTGTCGCGCACAGGGTGTGCTCCTACAGAAGGGGCCCCGTGGGCCATGGTTTCCCACAAAAAAGCCCGCCTTCCGGCGGGCTTTTTGCTGTGACGCCGAGGCGCCTCAGAGGATGTAGACGAACATGAACAGGCCCAGCCACACCACGTCGACGAAGTGCCAGTACCAGGCCACCGCCTCGAAGCCGAAGTGGTGATCCTTGCTGAAATGGCCTCGGGCCACGCGCAGCCAGATGATCGCCAGCATGATCGTACCCAGCGTCACGTGCATGCCGTGGAAGCCGGTGAGCATGAAGAAGGTCGAGCCGTAGACGCCGCTGTGCAGGGTCAGGTTGAGCTCGCGGTAGGCCTCCATGTACTCGTGCGCCTGGAAGTACAGGAAGGTGGCGCCCAGCAGCACGGTAAGGCCGAGGAACAGCAGGATCTTGCCGCGATGGCCGACCTTCAGCGCGTGGTGCGCAATCGTCACCGTGACGCTGGAGCTGAGCAGGATCAGCGTGTTGAGCAGCGGCAGGCCCCACGGAGCCACCGTCTGGAAGTCACCGCCGACATGGCCCGGGCCGGTGTTGGTGCCCCAGGCCGCGGTGTAGTCGTTCCACAGGAACTGGTGGGTCAGCACGCCGTGGCCTTCACCGCCCAGCCACGGCACCGCGAACATGCGGGCATAGAACAGCGCACCGAAGAAGGCGCCGAAGAACATTACTTCGGAGAAGATGAACCACATCATGCCCATGCGGAACGAGCGGTCCACCTGGCTGTTGTAGTTGCCGGCCAGGGATTCGCGGATCACCGAGCGGAACCAGCCGAAGAACATCAGCAGGATGCCGACGAAGCCGATCGTCAGCATGGTCTTGCCGAAGCCGGCCTCACCCGGAGGTGCGTTCAGCCAGTGCGCGGCACCGAACACGGTGACGAACATGACGACCGCGGCCACGATCGGCCAATAACTCTTGGCCGGTACGAAATAAGCGTCTTGCTGATGACCCATGGTGAGACCCCGTGGATTTCTCTTGTTTACTTCCGCCCCCGCCGAAGTGCGCGGGGAACTTCAACCCGGAACGCCTCACCGGCGCCACGGAGGAATAACGATTGCGGTAACGCTTACGAGTAATGCAGCCCTTGCAGGATCGAGAGCAGGAACAGCGCCACGGCGATCGCACCCACCACCAGGGCCGTGCGCCGCACGCCCTTCTGGCGCGCTTCCTTGATCAGATCGTTCGACAGCTGATTCATCTAATGCGTTTTCCGCCCGCCCCGGCCAAGGCCGGAGCGGTAGTCATGGATCAATCTTCGACGTGACCGTGAGCCAGCTCGTGATCGTGGATCACCGGCGGCACATCGAAGGTGTGGTACGGCGCCGGCGACGGCACGGTCCACTCCAGGCCCTTGGCGCCTTCCCATACACGGTCGGCGGCCTTCTTCTTGGAGAACCACACCGCGTGGACGAGCACGCCGAGGAAGATCAGCTGCGAGGCGCCGAACAGGAAGCCGCCGATGGAGCTGATCATGTTGAAGTTGGCGAACGCGACGTTGTAATCCGGAATGCGGCGCGGCATGCCGGCCAGGCCCAGGAAGTGCTGCGGGAAGAACAACACGTTCACCCAGATCACGCTGTTCCAGAAATGGATCTTGCCCCACGTCTCCGAGTACATGTGGCCGGTCCACTTCGGCAGCCAGTAGTACGTCGCGGCGATGATGGCGAAGATCGCACCGGTCACCAGCACGTAGTGGAAGTGCGCCACCACGAAGTAGGTGTCGTGGTACTGGAAGTCGGCCGGAGCCAGCGCCAGCATCAGGCCGGAGAAGCCGCCGATGGTGAACAGGATCACGAAGGCGATCGCGAACAGCATCGGGGTCTCGAAGGTCATCGAGCCGCCCCACATGGTGCTGACCCAGTTGAACACCTTCACGCCCGTCGGCACCGCGATCAGCATCGTCGCGTACATGAAGAAGATCTCGCCGCCCAGCGGCAGACCCACGGCGAACATGTGGTGCGCCCACACGATGAACGACAGGAAGGCGATCGAGGCAATCGCGAACACCATCGCCTTGTAGCCGAAGATCGGCTTGCGCGCGAAGGTCGGGATGATCTCCGAGACCAGGCCAAAGGCCGGCAGGATCATGATGTAGACCTCGGGGTGACCGAAGAACCAGAAGATGTGCTGGAACAGCACCGGGTCACCGCCGCCGGCGGCATTGAAGAAGTTGGTGCCGAAGTACTTGTCGGTGAGCAGCATGGTCACCGCACCGGCCAGCACCGGCATCACCGCGATCAGCAGGAACGCCGTGATCAGCCAGCTCCACACGAACACCGGCATCTTCAGCAGGTCCATGCCCGGCGCGCGCATGTTCAGAATGGTCGCGATGATGTTGATCGCGCCCATGATCGAGCTGATGCCCATCAAGTGCACCGCGAACACCACGTAGGCGGTCGAGCTGCCCTGCAGCGACAGCGGCGGGTACATGGTCCAGCCACCGGCGGGGCCACCGCCCGGCAGGAACAGGGTGGACAGCAGCAGCGCGAACGCGAACGGCAGAATCCAGAACGACAGGTTGTTCATGCGCGGCAACGCCATGTCCGGCGCACCGACCATCAGCGGGATCATCCAGTTGCCGAGGCCCACGAAGGCCGGCATGACCGCGCCGAAGATCATGACCAGCGCATGCATCGTGGTCATTTCATTGAAGAAGTACGGCTGCACCAGCTGCAGGCCGGGCTTGAACAGTTCGGCGCGGATCACCATGGCGAAGCTGCCGCCGATGAAGAACATCAGCAGCGAGAAAACCAGGTACAGGGTGCCGATGTCCTTGTGGTTCGTGGACATGCACCAGCGCACGAAGAAGTTCTTCGGGGCGCCGTGATGATCGTCGTGGTGGTCGTGAGTGGCTGCGTGAGCCATGGCCTTGCACCTCTACCTAAATGCGGAAACGGTTAAGCGGGCTGACGAATCAGCCCTGGTGGCCCTGGGCAACAGGTGCGTCGGGTGCAATCTGCGCCGTGCTCGGCGCGGCCGCGGTCGAGGCGGCGGCCGGAGCCGCCGGCGCCGGCTGCTTGGCCTGCGCCTCCTTGTCGGCCAGCCACTTCTCGAACTCTTCCTTCGGCAGGGCCTTCACCACGATCGGCATGAAGCCGTGGTCCTGGCCGCACAGCTCGGCGCACTGGCCACGGTAGACGCCCGGCTCGGTGATATTGGTCCAGGCCGCATTGACGATGCCCGGGATGGCGTCCATCTTCCAGCCCAGCGCCGGCACCCACCACGAGTGGATCACGTCACCGGCGGTGATCACGAAGCGGATCTTGACGCCGACCGGCACCACCAGCGGCTCATCCACATTGATGAGGTAGGTGTTGTATCCGTCCACCTTCACCGCGTTCGGATCGAGGCCCGAATTCAGCTGGCGGGTCTCGTCGCTCTCGCGATCCAGCTTGGACATGAAGCCGACCTTGTCGATCGCCTTGCCCTGGTAGTCGACGTAGTCGTAGCGCCACTTCCACTGGTAGCCGGTGACCTTCACGGTCATCTGCGAGCCGGTGGTGTCGGAGAACGTGCGCAGGCCGCCGGTGGCCAGGTAGGCCAGCACGATCAGGATGACCACCGGGATGGTGGTCCAGATGATCTCGAGCGTGGTGTTGTGCGACCACTTCTCGGCCACCGCGCCGCGCGATTTGCGGAAGCGGAACATGGCGATGAACATCGCGCCGAACACCAGGATGCCGATGACGACGCAAACACCGAGCGCGACGTTATTGAGGAAGTACGGAACGGGAGACCACGTGGACGCGCCACGCGTCATGTTCAACTGGCCCGGCTGCGGATTGGCCATCGCCACACCACCGAACATTGCAAGGGCGATGAGTGCGCATGCCGCGACTACTCGCTTGGTACTGCCAGGCCTGATGCCGCCAGATGTCATGTCTTGCACCTTTGTTGAACCTACCTGCGCTGCGGATCGTTGATAGCGGCCAGCAACACCTTGAGTTTCCTTGACAGTTCGGCGCGCTCCTCATCGGCGAGGAAGGCCCCGATCTCCAGTTCCTGCCCATGCGACGTCAGCAGCAGACGAGCTCTCCCCTTGCCGGTGCGCAACTGCACGCGTACCCAGTAAGTCTGGAAACGCGCACTGCGCCGACCTGGCAGGGATTGCACCTCCAGCGACGATTCGTCGAGGGTGATGCGCTCGCTGCGGTCGCCGGCTCGCCAGGCCACGCCCAAGGCGAAAGCCACAGCAAAGGACTCGACCAGGGCAAACAGCGGAGCGAACACATTCCCCTGCCACGCGCCCAACCCGGCCGTCGTCAACGCCAGCGCCACCAATACCCCGATCACACGACGCAAGTCACGGCGACTCAGGGCGCGATTGGGCTTAAGCCACATCGTCGCGCACGGCAAGCCGGCCGCTGCTGGTCGAAGCACGATCATGGGGATCCGGCGTGCCTGGAACGCAGGAATGATAGGCCGCGATGGCCTCGATGGGCAAGAATGCCGCACCCACTTGATTTGAAGCAGGCATGAATAGCGCTAGTGGGTTGTTGAGTCTCGCTTTCCTGTTGCGTGATCGAGGCTGAGCATGGAGCAGCGGGGGTGCGACGCTCACACGGAACACGCGCAAGCGGTGACCCGGCGCACGTCCCTACGCCGCAACCCGCATCCAAGTCCACGCCAAATCATCTGCCTGCGCGCTTTTGTCGCAGCCTGCTCGCCCCCATGTGAACTGCGGCGCCTGTGCATGCCTATTAAAAGGTGTCGTGCGCTGCAACACGCCGTACGGATGCGTGCGCCGCCACCCCCGCGTACAATCCCGCGATTCCCCACCCCGCATTCCTTGGCTACGCCTCTGTGACCCAGCCCATACTCAGCCCCGAACTTCCGACTGGCGTCGAGCCGGCCCGCGCCCGCATCACCGCGGCCTGGCTGCGTGACGAGACCGAAGCGGTCAATGACCTGCTGGCGCAGGCCACCTTGCCGCCGGTGGAACGCGAAAAGGTGATCGACCTGGCCGCCGACCTGGTGTCCCGCGTGCGATTGCGCGCCAAGGACCAGAGCGCCGTCGAATCCTTCATGCGCCAGTACGACCTGTCGTCGGAAGAAGGCGTGCTGCTGATGTGCGTGGCCGAAGCCCTGCTGCGCATCCCCGACAAGGCCACCGCGGACAAGCTGATCCGCGACAAGCTGGGCGATGCGAACTGGAAGAAGCACCTCGGCCAGAGCGAGTCGCTGTTCGTCAACGTGTCGACCTGGGGCCTGATGCTCACCGGCAAGCTGGTGACGCTGTCGGAGGAAACCCGCCACGACTTCACCGGCGCGCTGCGTCGCCTGGTCGGCCGCGCGGGCGAGCCGGCGATTCGTCTCGCCGTGCGCCAGGCCATGCGCATCATGGGCCACCAGTTCGTGATGGGTCGCACCATCGGCGAGGCGCTGGATCGTTGCGCGCAGAAGGAATATGCGGTGTATCGCTATTCCTACGACATGCTCGGCGAGTCGGCGCTCACCAGCGAAACCGCCGAGCGCTATCAGCAGGATTACCGCAACGCCATCGCCGCCATCGGCGCGCGCGGTCCGTTCGCCAACCACACCGACGCACCGTCGATCTCGGTGAAGCTGTCGGCCCTGCATCCGCGCTACGAAGTGGCCAAGCGCGAAATCGCCCGCCGCGACCTCAGCGCCAAGCTGCTGGAGCTGTCGCAGCTGGCGATGAAGCACGGCATCGCGCTGTCGGTCGACGCCGAGGAAGCCGAGCGCCTGGAGCTGTCGCTGGACATCATCGGCGACGTGTTCGCGCATCCCTCGCTGCAGGGCTGGAATGGCCTGGGTATCGTGGTGCAGGCGTATGCGAAGCGCACCCCGTTCGTGATCGACTGGCTGATCGAAACCGCGCGCGCCAGCGGCCGCCGCTGGTACGTGCGCCTGGTCAAGGGCGCGTACTGGGATGCCGAGGTCAAGCGTGCGCAGGAAAACGGCCTGGCCGGTTATCCGGTGTATACGCGCAAGCCGAACACCGACGTCTCCTACCTGGCCTGCGCACGCAAGCTGTTCGATGCGGGCGTGGAACTGATCTACCCGCAGTTCGCCACGCACAACGCGCACACCATCGCCGCCGTGCATCATGTGGCGCAGGGTCGTCCGTACGAATACCAGCGCCTGCACGGCATGGGCACTGATCTCTACGCCGAGGTGATCGGCAAGCAGAACCTCAACGTGCCCTGCCGCGTGTACGCGCCGGTCGGCACGCATGAGGACCTGCTGCCCTACCTCGTGCGCCGCCTGCTCGAGAACGGCGCCAACACCAGCTTCGTCAACCGCGTGGTCGACGAAAGCCTGCCGGTGCGCGAACTGGTCGCCGATCCCTGCGAGACCGTGCGCGGCTTCGCCTCCATCCCCCACCCGCGCATTCCGCTGCCGGTGAATCTCTACGGTGAACTTCGGAAGAATTCCATGGGCGTCAACTTCTCCAACGACAACGAACTGAAGGCCCTCGCCGAGGCGATCCAGAGCAAGACCGGTCCGTGGACCGCCGAGCCGCTGGTGCCGGGCGCCAAGAGCAACGGCGCCACCGTGCAGGTGACCAATCCCGCCGATCGTCGCCAGGTCGTCGGCAGCTATGTCAGCGCCGACAGCGCCACGGTCGAAAAGGCGCTGGCCAATGCCGTCGCCGCCCAGCACAACTGGGATCGCCTGCCCGCCGCCAGCCGTGCGGCCATCCTCGAGCACGCGGCCGAGCAGCTCGAAGCGCGTCGCGGCGAGTTCATCGCGCTGTGCGTGCGCGAAGCGGGCAAGAGCCTGCCCGACGCCATCGCCGAAATCCGCGAGGCGGCTGACTTCCTGCGTTACTACGCGACCATGGCGCGCCGCCTGTTCGGTCATCCGGAACAGCTGCCTGGCCCCACCGGCGAGAGCAACCAGCTGTTCTTGAACGGCCGCGGCGTGTTCGTCTGCATCAGCCCCTGGAACTTCCCGCTGGCGATCTTCCTGGGCCAGGTCAGCGCCGCGCTGGCTGCCGGCAATGCCGTCATTGCCAAGCCAGCCGAACAGACCAGCTTGATCGGCTACGTCGCCGTGAAGCTGTTGCAGGAAGCCGGCGTGCCGGCCGAGGTGCTGCAGTTCCTGCCGGGCGATGGCGCCACCGTCGGTGCCGCGCTCACCCGCGATCCGCGCGTATCTGGCGTGGCCTTTACCGGCTCCACCGAAACCGCCTGGGCGATCAACCGCGCGCTCGCCGCCCGCAATGCGCCGATCGCCGCCCTGGTCGCCGAAACCGGTGGCCAGAACGCGATGATCGCCGACTCCTCGGCCCTGCCCGAGCAGATCGTCAAGGACGTGGTCGCCTCTGCGTTCCAGTCCGCCGGACAGCGTTGCTCGGCCGCGCGCGTGCTGTACGTTCAGGAAGACATCGCCGACAAGGTCTGCGCGATGCTGGCCGGCGCCATGGGTGAGCTGAAGGTCGGCGACCCGGGCCAGCTGTCCACCGACGTGGGTCCGGTGATCGACGAGGACGCCAAGAAGATCCTGGTCGACCATGCCGCGCGCATGGACAAGGAAGCGAAAAAGATCGGCGAAGTGAAGCTCGACCCGGCCACCACCAGCAACGGCACCTTCTTCGCCCCGCGCGCCTACGAAATCCCCTCGCTGGCCACGCTGACCCGCGAAATCTTCGGCCCGGTGCTGCATGTGATCCGCTGGAAGGGCGACGAGCTGGCCAAGGTGGTCGACGAGATCAACGCCACCGGCTATGGCCTCACGCTCGGCATCCACAGCCGCATCGACGACACCGTCGAGTACATCCAGAGCCGCGCCCGCGTGGGCAACTGCTACGTCAACCGCAACCAGATCGGTGCGGTGGTCGGCGTGCAGCCATTCGGTGGCGAAGGCCTGTCCGGCACCGGCCCCAAGGCCGGCGGTCCGCACTACCTGCTGCGTTTCGCCGGCGAGCGCACGCTCACCATCAACACCACCGCAGCCGGCGGCAATGCATCGCTGCTGACCATCGGCGAGTAAGCCACGACCACGGGCCGGTGCACAGGCGCCGGCCCGTCATCGACGACGGAGCGCTGGAGAGTCCCTTGCGACGTGCATCGCCACTGCTCGGATGGATGTTACTGGCGGCGTTGTGCAACACCTCGCTGCATGCCGCGCAGACGCGCGACGAGCAAAGCCTGATCGCATCGCTGCAATTGGGTGCATCACCCACCGTGCGCTATCTCGATCAAGCTGGCGTATCCATCAACTACGCCGCGTTCACCCGCCTGCTTGGCGACGGCAAGACCTTCAGCAGCACCAAGGACAGCCAGGCTGGCGCCGCCATGCTGCGCATCCAGACACCCGGGCAGCCCGCTCGATTCGCGTTCAAGCGCGGCGATGCGTTTCCGCCGTTCGAGCTGCCGGCGCTGCAAGGTGGCACGCAACGACTAGGCTCCTACCAGGGCCGCTATACGCTGATCAGTTTCTTCTTCGCCGACTGCGCACCATGCATCGCCGAAGTGCCGACGCTCAGTGCCTTTGCGCGCCAGCACGGCGACATGAACTTTGTCGCCATCACTTATGAGGACGCGGACACGGCGCGTCGGTTCGCCGGCAGCCGCGGCTTCGCCTGGCCCATCCTCCACGGCGGCCAGGCATTGATCGACACGCTCGGCGTCAGCACCTACCCCACCTTGATGTTGCTGGACCCCAGCGGCCACGTCGCCGGCGTCGCCATCGGCATGAGCCTGCGCGATGACGAGGCGAAGCGGCTGGCGGATCTGAACCGGTGGATCGAACGATGGCAGACCGCGACACCCGTACCCCGCTAGGCGCGGCGGTGTGGGTGGTATTCCATAGGGCGTCGGCTCGATCAGCGCTTGCCCGGCAGCGCACGGCGGCCCGGCCGTTGCACCGGGGGTTCTCCCGCCAGGATGCGGCCGTTGGTGCATTGCGTAAAGCGGTAGGGTCGCTCCGCATGATATAGATCAAGTCGGCGTCGGGCTTATCCGGCGTCAGGGGCTGGAGTAAGCAGATGACGTCCGTTGCGGCCATGGCCGGTCAAGCAACCGAGGACTCCACGGGTACGCCAGCGGGCGCCGACCCGCGCTATACCGCGGCCGAAACCCCACCGAACATCCTCGTCCATCTCACCCAGCTGGCGCTTTCGCGCGGCCTTTCCTGCGATGCCTGGTTCACCGGTTCCGGGCTGCGCCGCGACCAGCTGAACGACCCCACCCTGCGCGTGTCCTATCGACAGGCCCAGATGGTGATACGTCGCGCCTTGCAGGCAACGGGCGAGCCGGGACTGGGGCTCGAGGTCGGCCAGGGCGAGACGCTGGGCAGCTTCGGCTTGCTCGGTCTGGCCATGATGACGTCGCCCACGTTTGGCGATGCCATGACCGCGGGCATCACGCACCATCGGGTCAGCGGCAGCCTGCTCGATGTCAGCTTCGAAGTCGCCGGCCCGCGCGAGGTGGCCCTGGCCGCCTGGCCACGCTTCAACGATCCGCCCTTGCTGCCGTTCCTGTGCGAGGAGTTGTTCTCCAGCGCTCTGGCCATCGCGCGCCAGCTGGTGGGCAGCGACTTCCGGCCATCCCGGCTCGAGGTGACCTACGCCAGGCCCGCGCATGTCCAGGCCTATGCTGATTACTTCCAGTGCGAACTGGTGTTCGGCGCGCGCCTCAACCGCGTCGTGCTCGACGCGCAATGGCTGGGGCATCCACTGCCCTCGCACAACCCGTTGACGGCGCAGCAGGCCCTCGCGCTGTGCACGCAACAGCACGGTGTCGGTGGCATGCAACAGGAGGTCGTCGTCTCAGTCGAGCGCCTGCTGCGTAGCCACCTGCGCCAGCAGCCGCGGCTGCCGGATGTGGCCCGCATGCTCAATATGAGCGAGCGCTCGCTGCGCCGCCGGCTGGCCGAAGGCGGCCGCATTTTCCGCGAGATCCATGATCGTGTCCGCGCCGAGCGGGCACTGGAACTGTTGCATGGCGGTGCGCTGAGCGTGGCGGAAATCGGCCTCGAGATCGGTTTCAGCGATCCACGCGAATTCCGCCGTGCGTTCAAGCGCTGGACCGGCATGCCGCCGCGCAGCGCCCGCCAGCAGGCGGCCTGAGCGCCAGGCAGGACTGTCCGTGCCGGAGACATGCCTTCAGGCGCCGGCTCCCAACCGCACCCAGCTCATCCGGGCGCTCGGCATCGGGCGCCAGGGCTTGCCCTAACACGGCCAGCCGGCCCATGCCTTGATCAAAAAACTTGAACTAATAATGCGAATCACTATCATTTAACCATCCGCCGTCAGAGCGGGTGGCGCTGGTACGGGCCACAACCCCTTCCTTTCTGCCCAGGTTGCCCCGTATGTCTGCCACCTATCCCAGAAGTGCGCTTCTGGTCGCGATGTCGCTTGCCCTCGCCGGCCCGGCCTTCGCAGCCGAGCAAACCGACAGCACCAACGCCCAGCAAACGACCACCACCAGCCAAGACGGCAAAGACAGCGTCGCCCTCGAGGCTGTCAATGTCGTCTACTCGACCACCAAGACCGAAACGCCGACCGTCGACATTCCCCAGTCGGTCAGCATCATCACCCCCGAGCGCATGCAGTTGTACGGCGTGCAGGGCCTGGACGAGGCCGTGCGCTACCTGGCCGGCGCGGTGGGCGGCAGCTATGGCGCCGATCCGCGCAGTGACTGGATCCTCATCCGCGGCTACGACCCGGCCAAGTTCCTGGACGGTCTGGCACTGCCCAATGGCGTGTGGACCGCCGACTCGCGCATCGAGCCGTACGGCCTGGAGCGCGTCGAAGTGAACAAGGGCCCGACCTCGGTGATGTACGGCCAGATGCCGCCGGGCGGCATGATCGACATGACCAGCAAGCGCCCCAGCCTGGAGGCGCCGCAGGAGATCGAGGCGACCGTGGGCAGCTTTCGCCAGCGCCAGCTGGCCGGCGATACCGGCGGCCAGCTCGACAGCGACGGCCACTGGCTGTGGCGCGTGGTGGCGCTCGCCCGCAAGGGCGACTCCAACATCGAGCACTCGCAGGACGATCGCTACTACTTCGCCCCCAGCCTCACCTGGAAGCCGGACGACGACACCTCGCTGACCTTGCTGGCGCGCTACCAGCGCAGCCTGTCCAGCGGCGTGGGCGGCTTCCTGCCCTCGCAGGGCACGCTTTACCCCAATCCAAACGGCCAGATCCCGCGCGACGTCAATACCGGCGAGCCCGACTACGACTACTACCACAAGACCGACGCGTCGCTCGGCTACGAATTCACCCACCGCTTCAACGAGGTGTGGTCGGTGCGCCAGGACCTGCGCGTGCAGAACGAAACGGTGGATCACCGTTCGATCGGCAGCCTGGGTCTGCAGGACGACTTGCGCACGCTCAACCGCTACAACTATCCGCTGGTGGACGAGGCGCATGTGGTTGCCGTGGACAACCAGGCCGAGGCGAAATTCGCCCAGGGCGACGTGCAGCACACGGTGCTGATGGGCGTGGACTACCTGCACAGCACGAACGACTACAAGTCCGGCTTCGGCGCCGCGCCGCCCATCGATATCTTCGATCCGGTCTACGGCGCGCCGATTACCCCGACGCCGTACACCTTCCACACGCATAGCGTGCTCGAACAACTCGGCGCCTACGTACAGGACCAGATCAACTGGGGCCGCTGGGGCCTCGTCGCCAGCGGACGCAACGACTGGGTGACCAACAAGGTCGACGACCAGATCGCCAACACCCAGGACAAGCAGAACGACAGCGCCTTCTCCGGTCGCCTCGGCCTCAACTACACCACCGACATCGGCCTGGTGCCGTATATCGCCTATTCGCATTCGTTCATGACCACGGTGGGCCAGACCTTCGAAGGCAACGCGTTCAAGCCGACCACCGGCGACCAGTACGAAGGCGGCGTGAAATACCAGACGCCCTCGGGGCGCACGCTGATCACGGCTGCGGTGTACCAGCTGACGCTGAAGAATTCGCTCACCGTCGATCCCGAGCACCTGTTCTTCTCGCTGCAGCAGGGCCAGACCCGCACCCGTGGCGCCGAACTGGAAGCAAATGTCGCGCTGACCGACTACTTGAGCATGACGGCCGCCTACGCCTATACCGATGCCAAGGTCACGCGCGCCAACGATGCCACCCTGGGCAAGCAGGTCGCCCTGGTGCCCAAGCAGCAGGCCTCGGTCTCGGCCGATTACAACGTGCATACCGGCGTGTTGGCCGGCCTCGGCTTCGGCGGCGGCGTGCGCTACATCGGCGCGCACTACGGCGACGCGAACAACCAGTTCCGCACCGGCGGCTATGTGCTGTACGACGCCAATGCCCACTACGACCTGCGGAACTGGCGCTTCCAGGTCACCGCCGCCAACCTGTTCGACCGGACCTACGTCAGCGCCTGCAACAGCGCGATCTGGTGCTATTACGGCTATCCGCGCGAAATCACCGTATCGGCGCGTTACCGCTGGTAAACCGCTTGCCCAGGCGCGACCCGACTCCTCCGGACTGACCGTCGCGGTCATCCGGGGGAGCGACGCTGGCCGAATTGCCCCCCTTCACCGCTGCTACGCCCCTCCCCGCCGCCAGCGGATTCCGAGACAGTGGCTCGTCAAGCACACTGTCGCACCCGGGGAAGCAAGGCAACCATGCGCAAAACTCATCTGGCCGTGATCATTCCGTTCCTGCTGGCCGCCTGCAGCAGTCAACAGGCCCCCACGCAGAGCAGCACCGACGCCTCCTTCGAGGCCAAGCTCCAGCAACAGTTGCTCGACGCCAAGCCGGGCAGCGTGATCGAGATTCCCGCGGGTCACTACCATCTCCAGCGCGGCCTGAGCCTGCGCACGGACGGCGTGACCATCAAGGGCGCCGGCAAGGACCAGACCGTACTGTCGTTCAAGGGCCAACTGGTCGGCCCCGAAGGCCTGCTGGTCAATGCCAACGACTTCACCATCGAGAACCTGGCCCTGGAAGACACCAAGGGCGATGCCCTGAAGATCAACCAGGGCAGGAACATCACCATCCGTGGCGTGCGCGTGGAATGGACCGGTGGTCCCAAGACCACCAACGGTGCCTACGGCCTGTACCCCGTGAAGACGCAGAACGTCCTCATTGAAGACTCGGTCGTCATTGGCGCCTCCGACGCGGGCATCTACGTCGGCCAGTCCAACAACATCGTGGTACGCCGCAACCATGCCGAATACAACGTGGCCGGCATCGAGATCGAGAATTCGGTGAATGCCGACGTCTACGACAACATGGCCACGCACAACACTGGCGGCATCCTGGTGTTCAACATGCCGAACCTGTCGCAGGCCGGCCACAGCACGCGCATCTTCAAGAACCAGGTGGTGGACAACAACACCGACAACTTCGCCGCCAAGGGTGCTGCGGTAGCCAGCGTGCCGCGCGGCGCCGGCGTGGTGGTGAACTCCAACGACAAGGTGGAGATCTTCGACAACGACATCTCCAACAGCCAGACCGCCAATATCATCATTTCCAGCTACTTCTCCACCAACTACTACAACACCCGGGGCGTGGCGGCCGACTACAACCCCTACCCGAAGGGCATCTTCATCTACGACAACCGCTTCAAGGGTGGCGGCGATTCGCCCGACGGCCTGAAGTTCAAGGCATTGAAGACCGCCGTCTACGGCATCAACGGCAAGTTCCCGGACATCCTGTGGGATGGCTATGTGGACGAGAAGACGCAGGTGAACGGCCTGCCGCCCGAGGGCGACCGCTTCTGCATCCAGAACGGCGACGTGGGCGTAATCAACGCCGACGGCCCGCACGACTTCAAGAATCCCAGCACCGACACCAAGCCGTACCAGTGCACGCTGCCCAAGCTGCCGCCGGTTGTGCTCGATCCGGAACCGAAAGCCTGAGGCAGTCGTCGATGATGAAGTATTGTTTGCGTGCCGGCCTGTTGCTGGCGTTGCTGCTGGTGAGTGCTTGCCACCGTGGCCTGGATCCGGTGGCCTTCCAGGCGGAGGGCCGTCCACCGAAGCTGAGCGACTGGCATGTCGTGGAAGTGCGCGGCGGCAAGCTCGTGCTCAACGAAGGCGTGGTGCCGTACGACCTCAACACGCCGCTGTTCACCGACTACGCGCACAAGCTGCGCACGATCTGGATGCCCAAGGGCGTCGCCGCCAAGTACGACGCCACCGATACGTTCGACTTCCCGGTCGGTACCATCATCAGCAAGACCTTCTATTACCCGAAGACGGCGGACGGGAAGTTCAGCGACGTCGCGCGCACCTACGACAGCTCGCGCGATTTCGCCGGACAAGGCCTCGACCTGGCCAACGTGCACCTGGTCGAGACGCGCGTCCTGGTGCATCGCGAAGCGGGCTGGGCGGCCATCCCGTATGTGTGGAAGGATGACCAGAGCGACGCCGAACTGGCGCGTACCGGCGCGGTGATTCCGTTGACCCTGGTCGCCGATGCCGGCGAGCGCGAAGACTTCAACTATGTGGTGCCCGACGAGAGCCAGTGCTCCAGCTGCCACGCGCAGGACTGGGTCACGCGCAAGATCCATCCGATCGGACCCAAGGCGCGCCATCTCAACCGCGACTATCACTACGCGGGCGGTGAGGAAAACCAGCTCGCCCATCTCATGAAGGTGGGCTATCTCACCGGCGCGCCAGCACCGGCGGAAGCGCCGCGCAACGCGAACTGGATGGACACGCATGCGTCGCTCGACGCGCGTGCGCGTGCCTATCTCGATATCAACTGCGGGCACTGCCACAATCCGAAGGGCGCGGCCAATACGACTGCGCTGACGCTGGACGTGAGCGCACCCGAAGACCGTCACCTGGGCATCTGCAAGCCGCCCGTCGCGGCCGGTCGCGGCACGGGTGATCATATGTTCGACATCGTGCCAGGCGTTCCGAACGACTCCATCCTGCCGTATCGCATGGACTCGGCCGATCCTGGCGTGATGATGCCCGAGTTGGGGAGAAGCACAGTGCACCGTGAGGGCGTTGCACTGATCAAGGCATGGATCGCGGCGCAGTCGGGGGGCTGCGTCGCGATTCATTGAATGCTCTGCAAGCCGCGGGCTGAAACCGCGGCTCTACATATACAAAGGGGAGAAACCGGTGATGACCATGCGTCCACGTCCGCTGTCCGTTTGCCTGCGCCGCCTGCTGTTCGGTGGCACGGTATGTCTGCTCGGCAGCCATGCCGCCGTCGCGTTCGCTGACGATCAGACGCAGCAGACACCACCGGACACATCAAGCGCAGGTGCGAGCAGCACCGCCGCGAACCCGGACAGGGCGAAGCTGCTCGGCAACGTCACCGTGACGGCGCAGAGCCGCACCCAGGAAGTGCAGTCGGTGCCGATTGCGCTGCAGATCGTCACCGCCAAGCAGATCGATACGCTGGCGGCGACCGACCTCAGCAAGATGGATATCTTCGTGCCGGGCCTGGTCGTCGACGCCAGCCAGCCAACCCAGCCCACGTATGAATTGCGCGGTATCAGCACCTCCAACTTTGGTGTCGGCACCGAATCCGCCGTCGGCGTCTACGTCGACGGCGTCTATGCGGCGCGTTCGGGTGGCGCCTTGCTGGCGTTCAACGACATCGCGCGCATCGAAGTGCTGAAGGGTCCGCAGGGCACGCTGTTTGGCCGCAATGCCGCCGGCGGCGCGATCTCCATCGTCACCAACGAGCCCACCGACAAGTTCGAGGGTGACGCGCGCGTGCGCATCGGCAACGAGGGCCAGCGCTATGCCGACGCCTTGCTCAATATCCCGATCAACAAGGACATGGCGCTGCGCCTGAGCGTGCTGGACAACCAGAGCGACGGCTGGATCAAGGATGCCGCCACCGGCAAGGAATACGGCGGTGCGAACCAGTGGGGCACCCGCGCGGTGTATCGCTGGAACATCACCGACGATACCCGTGTGCTGCTGTCGTGGGATCACGAAAAGCTGAACCAGGCGCCGGAACCCGCCATCGGCCTGATTCCGCTGTCCAATGACACGAACCAGCGCGCGCCGTTCCCGGCCGATCCGACCACCTATCTCAACCCGCTGCACGCGCCGCTCTACAACGACGCGATTGGCGCGGCGGAAACGCGCCGATTCGACGGTGCCACGCTGTCGATCGATCATTCCTTCAGCTGGGGCAGCCTGGTCTCGACCACGGCCTGGCGCGGCTTCGACACCTTCAATCGCGGCGACTACGACGGCACCAACCACGTCGTCACCTACCTCGACACGACCAATGTCGAACACAACAACAGCTGGTATCAGGAGTTCAAGCTCACCGGCAACAACGACCTGATGGACTGGGTGAGCGGCGTCAGCTACTACCAGGAACAGGCACGCCAGCAGAGCCAGACCAATACCAATACGAGCAGCCTCGACACGCTGGCGCAGAATGTCCTTGGCGTCGGTACGCCGCTGACCGACATCACCAATGGGCTGGCCGCGATGGGCCTGCCGTTCTCACTGCTTGGTTATCCCTGGCACGAAGCCATCAGCAACGACGGCAACTTCAAGGCGTATGCGGCGTTCGGCGACGTGATCTGGCATGTCAACGACAAGTTCAACATCACCACCGGCCTGCGCTATACGCGTGATGAGAAGGACTTCAGCTGGTACAACATGCCGCGCAGCGCACCCGCGTTCGACGGCGTGATTGCCGGGCTCAACGGGCTGGGCATCACCCAGCTGCTGCCGCCGCAGGCGCAGATGGCGCTGGCCGCGTTCGGCGGCAATGTGATCTTCCCGAACTTTGTGGGCGTGCCGGTATCGGCCCACAATACCTGGAACAATTTCAGCCCCCGCGTGGTGGCCGACTACAAGTTCACGCCCGATGTCATGGGCTATGTGTCGGTGACGCGCGGCTACAAGGCGGGCGGCTACAACAGCGTGGAAGTCGGCTCGACCTTCGCACCGGAAACGGTGACGAACTACGAGGCCGGCATCAAGAGCCTGTTCCCTGATCAGAACCTGCTGCTGAATGCCTCGATGTACTACTACCGCTACAACAACCTGCAGTCGCTGGCGCTGGACCCGAACAGCGCCGGTTCGGCCGTGCCGGTCTATATCGTCAACAGCAGCAACCAGGAAGCGAAGGGCCTGGAGCTCGAAGCCCAGTGGCGACCGATCGAAAGCTTCCGCATCAGCTTCAACGGCGCCTATATCGATGACACGTATCGCAATGCGACGGCGCCCGATGGCACCAACCTGGACGGCCAGCCGACCGGCACGCCGAAGTTCTCTGCCGCCGCCTCGCTGGCCTATACATGGCATCATGTAGCGAACGGCGATGTGGAGTTCGACCTGTCGCAGGCCTATCGTGGCAAGGCGCGCTGCAATTCCGATTCGCAGGTGCAGGGCTCGTGCAATATCAGCCCGAACTTCCAGATCGGCACCAGCCAGCAGCGCACTGACGCGCGCCTGGGCTGGAGCGCAGCCGGCGATCGCTGGGGTGTGGCACTGTATGGCACCAATATCTTCAACAAACGGTACGTGACCGGCGTGAACAACATCAGCACCAGCGTGTTCGGCACGCCGTTCGCCAGCATTTCGCCGCCACGCGTGTACGGCGTCGAATTGCATGCCAAGTTCTGATCCGACATGACCGAAACCAGCCAGTCTCTCAACGCCACTTTCCTGCGCCTGCGCAACGCGCAGGCGCAGGACCCGATGCCTGCGTGGCCGGTGCGCGCCGCCCGCCTGCGGGCGTTGGAGAAGATGTTGACCGAACAGCGCGATGCCTTTGCCAAGGCCATCAGCGCTGACTTCGGCCATCGCCCGGTCGAGGAGACCGAACTGCTGGAGATCTACCCGAGCCTGTCCAACCTGCGGCACTCGCTGCGCCGGGGCCGCCGCTGGATGCGGCCGCGGCGCGGGCTCGCCAACATGGTGTTCCTGCCTGCAAGCATTTCGCAGCTGCCACAGCCACGCGGCGTGGTCGGCATCATCGTGCCGTGGAACTACCCGATCTTCCTCGCCGTCGGCCCGCTGATCGACGCGCTCACCGCGGGCAACCGCGTGATGCTGAAGATGAGCGAGTACACGCCACGTTTCTCGGCGCTGTTCGCCGAGCAGGTGGCGCGCTACTTCACGCCCGACGACGTGGTGGTGATCACCGGCGACGCGGACGTTGCCCAGGCCTTCACGGCCTTGCCGTTCGACCACCTGCTGTTCACCGGCTCGACCGCGGTCGGTTACCACGTGATGCGCGCCGCGGCCGCCAATCTCACCCCGGTGACGCTGGAACTGGGGGGCAAGTCACCAGCCATCGTCGGTCCGACGGCGCGGCTGGCGCACGCTGCCGAGCGCATCGTGGCCGGCAAGCTGGTGAATGCCGGGCAGACCTGCATTGCGCCCGACTATCTGCTGGTTCCGCGTGCAAGGGTCGCCGAATTTGTCGACGCCGCCCGCGCGGCAGCGGCACGGCTGTATCCCTCGCTGGACACGCTGGGGCAATACGCCACCGTGATCACCGACCGCCAGTACGCGCGCCTGGCCAAGCTGCGCGACGATGCCGTGGCCGCCGGCGCGCGCCTGGAGCCACTCAGCGAGGCGCAGGAAGACGTTTCGCGTCGGCTGATGCCGCCGGTGATACTGACGGGCGTGAACGACAGCATGGCCGTGATGCAGGACGAGATCTTCGGCCCGCTGCTGCCGCTGCTGCCCTATGACACGCTGGACGAGGCGATTGCGTACGTCGCTGCGCATCCGCAGCCGCTGGCCTTGTATCTGTTCGAACAGGACCGCGCCAGCATCGACCGCGTGCTGTCACGCACCCATGCGGGTGGCGTCACCGTCAACGACACGATCTACCACATTGCGCAGCATGGCATGCCGTTTGGTGGCGTGGGCCCTTCCGGCATGGGCGGTTATCACGGCGAAGCCGGTTTCCGCACGTTCTCGCACATGAAGCCGGTATTCCACCAGTCGCGCATCAATGGCACCGGCATGCTCAGTCCGCCTTACGGCGCACGCTTCCGTCGCATGCTCGCGCTGCTGCTTCGCCACGGCTGACCGACGGCCCGCGTTTTTTCGATGTAGGAGCGCACCCTGTGCGCGACCACGGCGTCACCGCTACGTAGGGTGTTCGCGCACAGGGTGCGCTCCTACAAAAAAGGGCGCGTCGGGTTGGCACGATCCCCATAAAAAAACCTCCCCGCCAAGGCGGGGAGGTTTTTTTGTGGAACCGTTCGTGACTCGCGGTGTTCGGCGAATCAGAACTTGTACTGGGCCGAGAAGCTCAGCAGGTTGCCGTAGTCGTCCGAGCTGCCGGTCAGCACGTCGCCGGTGGAGCTGGTCGCGTTGATGGTCGCCTTGTTGACGAAGATGTGCGCGTACGAGGCATTGAGCACGAAATGCTCGCTGGCCTTGTAGCCCATACCGAACGACAGCAGCTGGCGGGTGCCATCGGGCACGCGCGGGTCGCGGGTGCTGTTCGTGGTCGGCGTGGTGTCGACCGCGAAGCCTGCGCGCAGCGTGACCTTTTCGTTGAGGTAGTAGTCGCCACCGACCGCCACGTACCAGCTGTTCTTCCAGTTGAACTGTTCCACGCTGGCCGGCTGTGCCGGGTTGGCGTAGTTGACGGTCAGGTTCTTGAACACGTCCCACTTGGTCCAGGACACGTCGGAACCGATGCCCCACTTCTCTTCCTGGTGCCAGTAACTGGCGGTGGCGGTGGCCGGCGTGGTGAACGGCGCGGTGCCTTCGGTGCGCGTGAACGGCACGCCGCCGGCACCGGCCAGCAGCGGAGCTACGGTCGGGCTGGACAGCAGCGCCTGCACGTTCGGCGGCATGGTGAAGTTGGCCGTGCCGGAGAGCGTGTGCGAGATCTTCGAGCGATAGTCGAAGGCCAGCTTGTCGTTCGAGGTGACCTTCCAGTACGCGCCGATCTGGTAGCCATAGGCCCAGTCGTCACCCTTGATGCGGGCGATACCGTCCGAACCCGGCGGAATGATGGTGTTGACCTGCTGGCCCAGTGCCTGCGCCTGAGCCGGGGTCAGCGCACCCGCCAGCGCCGCCTGGTTGACCAGGCCCAGACCGACCGCGTTGTAGTTGATGGCGCTGGTCAGTTCGGCCGAGGTCCGCTGCGCGATGCCGCTCAGGCCCAGCGCAAAGTTGTCGGTCACGTCGTAGGACACCGACAAGGTGGCATCCAGCGAGGTGAACTGCGACTTGATGGCGTTGTAGCGGCCGATCCAGTTCTGGTCGTACTCGGTCTGGAAGCCGAACGGCACGGTGAAGCCGGCGCCGACGTGCCACTTGTCGTCGATCTGGGTGGCAAAGAAGATCGCCGGGACCGGCATGGTGGTGCCGGCGTCGCCGCCGTTGCCGCCGCTGATCGGACGACCCAGCGCGTCATGCGCAGAACCGCTGAAGGTGGTGCCGAAATTGATGGCGGTAATGTCCGCCTGGAAATACGTACCCTTCAGGTCGGACATCGCAGCCGGGTTATTGGCCACCACCGACACGTCACCCCCCGCCGTAGCGGAACCGGCGTAGGCGCGGCCCATGGCGGCGGCGCTGTCTTCATGCAACTGGAAAGCGCTGGCTTCGGCGCGCTGCGGCGCGGCGAGCGTCCCCAGGATGGCCAGGCTCAGCGCAGCAAGCGTGAGCGGACGGCCCGCACGTGAAAATTGACGGAAAGACATCTGCATCAGCATTGCTCCTGCTTATTGTTGATCTGGCTCGGGTCGTAGCGGGAGGATTGACGATTTCGCTAATTTCATACGCGCGTTTAACACCCCCGGCCGGCACTGTGCCGGCTCGCCGCGGGGCTTGCAAGTGCAGTTGCAGCAATCTTTCTTGGGGGATGGCCACCCATGCCGCCTGTTCGTGGGCGTTGGCCGAAGATCGCGGCGTTCAGGCCGTGACAGGGACGTCAACGCCACGGACTGCTACCCTTGCAGCCCGTACCGATGCCGGTGCGCCCTCCTTAACGATTCGCGCCGATGGGTGCCCCTATGCACTGTTTTGTCTATGCCAGCCAACGCAAGCCCGATACCTACCTGTGGTTGGGCCGCCGCGACGACTTCAGCCCCCTGCCGGATTCGCTCACCCAGATGCTCGGCGAGTTGCGCCTGGTGCTCGAGGTCGAGCTCAACGACCAGCGCAAGCTTCCCCAGGAAGATGCCCAGCAGGTGATGGCACATTTGCGCGAGCAGGGCTGGCACTTGCAGCTGCCACCACAGCAGACGCTCGCCGCTGCCAATCATCTCGCCTACAAGAGCGCACCGCAGGATCGCAGCCGCGATCGTTGAACGTCACTTCGATCGACGCTGTTAACACGGGATTACCGTCTGCCCTCGTCACGATTCCTATACTCCGCGCCCATGGCCTACTCAAAAACGCGTCGCCCGCCCCCGCTGCTGCAAGCACTCGCCTGGTTCGTGCCTGGGCTGATCGCCACGGCGATTGCCGCGCTCGGCGCACACCCGCTTGCATTGATCCCGCTGCTGATCGCCAACGCCTTGACCATGGCGGCGGTGTGCCATGCCATCGGCTTCGATCCGGAGCCTCATTTTGGCCGCACCGTGCTGCGCCGGGGCGCAGCCTATCTGGTGATGTTCACCGGCTACGTGGTGCTGGTGTTTCTGCTGGTCGCCTGGCCCATGCTCCGCTTGAACCAGGCGCCGAGCCTTGGCGCGGCCCTGCTGCTCGCGGGCGCGCTGATGGTGGCGCTGACGGCGCTGTGGCGCGTCTGGCCCGCCTTCGGGCTGGTGTATGTGTGGGATGACGCCTATCCGGCGCAAAGCGACGGCTCGTGGATCTTCACGGCGACGGCGCGCAGCCTGACGTTTGGCCGCCACCTGTCGCGCGAGGAGCGTTTCTTCACACACTTCCTGCCGGCGGCGTTCGCGCTGCTGGTGCTGGCCTTCGTCGCCATCGCGCTGACCGGGCTCTACGGCGTGCTGCCGTCGGAACTGCGCACGGCGGCGCTGGCCATCTATGGCGTGGTGCTGATGCCACTGGGCTGCCTGGTGATTGCCAATCGCACCCTGCGCGCCCTGTTGTGCGAAACGCGACGCCCGCTGCGGCAGCCGTCTGCCGGCGTGGTCGAACCGCGACCATCGGCCCCGGCGCCGAAGCCCGTGCCGCAACTCAGCGAGGAAGAGCGCACCGCCGGCACGCCGGAACAGGCACGCGCCCTGTTGGCTGCCGTACGAGACAGCGACATCGAGCGCGCCCTGGCCCTGGTCGAGGCGGGCGCCGATCCGAACACCATCGCAGCCAGCGGCGAGCGCGATCAGCGCCCCGTGCTGACCCTGGCGGCCTTGCTGCCCGACACCCGGCTGTTGCGTGCGCTGATCGCCAAAGGTGCCGACGTGAACCGCGCCAATGGCGGCCTCACGCCCCTGCTCGCGGTGACCCGCGACAGCTGGCACGGCCGCGCCGACGCGGTGATGACCCTGCTGTCCAACGGTGCCAGCCCGCTCGCGGCGGACACCGAGGGCAATACCCCGCTGCACGGCGCCGTGCTGAGCGGCGAACCGATCGTGGCGGCCATGCTGCTCGACGCTGGCGCCACCATCAATGCGCTCAACAAGGCCGGCCTCAGTCCACTCGCCGTCGCCTGCCGCGCAGCCAACTGGCCGGTGGCGAAGTTCCTGCTCGAACGTGGCGCCAAACCGAATCCGCCCGATGGCGAGCCGGCGATCGTCGCCGCGGCTGGCGTGGCCGACGACGATGTGGAAGGCGTCAAGCTGCTGCTCAAGCACCGCTCCTCCGTCAATGCCGTATGTGCGCGCCATCGCAGCGCCTTGATGGCCGCCGCGGCGGAAGGTCACGAACAGATTGCGCGTGCATTGCGCACCGCGGGTGCCGATGTGGGACTCACCGATCGCCACGGCAGCACCGCCCTGATGGAAGCCTCGCGCGCCGGCGCCGTGGGCATCGTGAAACTGCTGGCCGAAGCGCAGCCCGATGCGCGCGTGCGCGACAGCCACGGACGCGATGCACTGACTCTGGCCTGCCAATCGCCACACGCGCATGCCGACATGGTGCGTGCCCTGCTTGCACTGGGCGCCGAGCCCAAGACCGTCGGCAGCGACGGGCGCAGCGCGCTGGACCATGCTGCGGCTGCCGGCCGCTGGGACCTGGTCGCCCTGCTTGACCCGGAAACCCCGCTGCCCGCCAGCCTCAGCATGGACGCGCTGCCGGAAGGCGCCGATACCCCGGCGCACCTGCTCGATGCGCTGCGCTTCGGCCACTGGGCCATCGTGTCGACCTTTGCGGCACGCGTACGCGAATGGCCGCAGGCGCAGCTGGCCCAGCTCTATCTGGATCTCTCCGCAGCGGGCCTGGGCGCGGCGCGGCGCTGGTTGCTCGATCACGCCCTCGATCCCGAGGCGCGCCTGCAACCGCAGCTGGTCGACGATGCCGACACCATCGAAGAGCGCGAGCCACAGCTGCCGCCGCTCGGTCGCCGCCTGTTCGACGCGCTGCTGCAACAGCTGCCTGCCGCCACCGAGGCGGTGGAGGATCTGCTGCAGGCCGGCGCGACGCCGGCCGGCGCGGGCCTGATGACCCAGGCCCTGCTGCGACTGGAAGACAGCGTGCAGGGCGCCGCCTTGCCTTTGGCCATGCTCGAGCGCGGCGCCGATCCGTTTACCGCGGATGCGCGCGAACGCACTCCGGTGCACCTGGCTGCCACCTTTGGGCAGCCCACCCTGCTGCAGGCACTATTGGCGCGCGGCTGCGATCCCAATACCCGCGACCATTACGGCCGCACGCCGCTGTTCGCCGCGCTGGAGCACGGCGAAAACGCGCTGCCGCTGGTGCGTGCGCTGGTGGCGCACGGCGCCGATCCCGAGGCGATCGATGCCAATGGCGAGACGCCGCTCGGCCTGTCACTGGAACACGCCGCGGTGCAGCGCTGGTTGAACTGGGGCGACTGGGCGCGTCCACGCCGGCCGCTGCGGGACGATGATCTGCCGCAGGCCGCCGCCGCTGGCGCGCTGACCGCCGTCGAGCGCCTGCTGGAACTCGGCTTCGCAGTGGACACGCGCGACCAGCAAGGCGCCACGGCCCTGCTGCACGCCTGCGGCGCCGGTCACCGCGACGTCGCTGCCCTGCTGCTGGAAGCCGGTGCGGATGCCACGCTTGCCGCCAACAACGGCATGACGCCGCTGACCGCCGCGGTTGGCGCACGCCGCGAGGCGTTGATCGCGCTATTGCTGCAGCATGGCGTCAGCGTGGACCAACGCCTGCCCGGCGATGCCACTGCACTGATGATGGCCGCTGCGCTGGGCTATCCCGAGATTGCCGAACAGTTGCTGGATGCCGGCGCCGAGGTGAACGCGGTGGATGCGCGTGGCCATGGCGCCTTGCACGCCGCGGCGCAGTTCGGCTTTGAGTACAACGACAGCCTGCGTGCCCGGCGCCTGTTCGACGCGCTGCTGAAGCGCAGTGCCGACGTAAGCCTGGCCGACAAGGAAGGCAAGACGCCACTGCTATTGCTGCTGGGTGCGCACCTGCGCCCGGGCAGCGACTGCGACGCGACCCACATCGGCGCGCTGGTTCCGGTCTTGCTGGATGCCGGCGCCGTGCTGGAACACGCGGATCAGCGTGGCGTCACCGCACTGCACGCCTGCGCCATGCACGCCATGCTGGCACCGGCGCGCGTGCTGCTGGCGCGCGGCGCCGACCGCCAAGCCGCCGATGCGTTTGGCCGCACCGCGGCTGACGTGGCCCGCGCCATCGGCTACGTCGATATCGCTCACGAATTGGCCGCGCGCGCCGGCTCGTCGATCCCGAGCGTGCGGCAGATGCTGCGGCAGCCGGCCCAGCCATCTGACTGAAGGGCATCCTCGGCCAGCTTCCTGGCCAGAGGCTCCGGCCGTGGCGGCAATTGCCGCCACGCCTGTACCACCTGATCCAGTCCGATCCGGTCGACGCGCTCAACCTGCGGCAAGCCACCGAGTACGCTGACCGCGCTGCCCACCCCGCTGCGCGGCGTCCACAGCGATGGCCACCGATTACCGAACAGCACCACCAGCGGACACCCCACCGCCGCGGCCAGGTGGGCCGGCCCCGTGTCGACCGACACCATGCTGTGCGCGGTATGCATCAGCGCACGCAGATAGCCCAGCGGCACGCCCTCCTTGGGCACGATCACCTGCGCATGCCTGGCCGCGCCACCTATCGATGCCAGATAGCCGGCTTCGGCCGCCGACCCGCACAGCAGCACGCTTGCCTGCGGCATCTCCTGCAGCATCGCGCGGGCCAGGCCAGCCCAGCGTTCGACCGGCCATGACTTTTCGTCATCGTCGGCCTGGCGCACGCCATTCCAGCGCATGGTTCGCTTGTTCGCAGGCTGCAACAGCAACAGGGGGCGGCCTTCCAGGCCGCGCTCTGCCAGCCAGACCCGAGCGCCGTTGCGCTCTGCCTGGGTAGGTGCCAGGCGGGGCGCATGCGCCAGGCCAGGCCCCGCGCCCGGCACACCGGCGAACGCGTCTGGTGTTTCATCGGCAAAGCGCATCAGCCAGTCGACCCAGTGCTCATCCGGGCGCAACGGGTGGTCCTCGATAAAGACGCAGTGCTCGCTCGCAATGCCGGCCAGCGCAAGCATGGGGCGTACCTTGGTGCGTGCGCGTACGTCGGGCTCGCAGATATAGAACGGTGCCCCGCGCATGGCACGCATCGACAAGGCGGTGCGCAAGCGCCGCGGATTGAGCCACAGGGAACCATGCTGCTGGTCGAAGTGCCTGACTTCGGCAACATCCTCATGGCCCTCGTACAGCACACGCGAGCAGTCGCCCAGCGATACCAGGATGCACTTCCTGCCGTAGCGGCAACGCAGCTTGTGCAGCAAGGGCTGCAGCAAGATGGTGTCGCCAAGACGGCCGAAGCGGATGACGACAGGATGGGCTGGAACGCGCGAATGCATGCACGAAGAGCCGGCGTCGGGCCACGCCCGATCCCGGAAGCGATCCGCCCCTCGACGGCACGGCTTCCCGGCCGCGCCATCTTTCCTTATTCGCGTCGAAATGAGTTGCGAACGCGGCGAAAGTTGCCACGTCTGCCTTGCGTGTACCGGCGCGAGCATGAAGCGCATGGTCTTTGCGCACTCGCGAGCGCGCATCGAAGGCATCGCACCGATCGACGTTGCCGCGCCGACGCAACGCTAGCGCGTCACATCCTTGTCATCCGGCGTCACGCCGGTGGGCCGGTTGCGCTCGCGCGCGGGCTCCGGCTCGGCATCGGCCTGGAACAGCTGGTCGAGATCCTTGAGCGCTTCGCGCGAGGTCTGCACGATGCGCGCGTCGTCGTCGTAGACCAGGTACTGCCGCGCGAGCAGCTCGGCGTCGTTTCGACGGAAGCGCTCCACACGGTCCGCCGCCAGTTCCGGCGTCATGCCCAACGCCTCCAGCGTCTGTCGCGTCATCTTGAGGCTGGAATACAGCGTTTCACGGATCGGGCCATCCACGCCAAGATCCATCAGGCGCCACACATGCTGGCGATTGCGTGCTCGGGCGACGATCTTCAGCTTCGGATACAGCCGGCGCACCACGCGCGCCGTGCGCAGGCTCGCCTCGGGATCGTCCGTGGCCAGCACGAAGACCTCGGCCTGGTCGATCTTCGCCGCGCGCAGCATTTCCGGCCGCGCCGGATCGCCGTAGAAGATGTTGCTGGCACCACCGAAGCGCTGCACCATTTCGATCTGCTCGACCGAGGGGTCGAGCGCCACAAAAGAGATGCCCTGCGCGCGCAACACGCGCGCCACGATCTGGCCCATGCGGCCATAGCCGGCGATGATCACCCGCGGCGAATCGGCCGTGATGGTGTCGAACTCCCGGGTCTTCTTCGGCTTGGTGCCGAACGCCCGGGCGCACAGCACGACCAGCAATGGGGTCAGCGCCATCGACAACGTGATGACCAGGACCTGCAGGTTCTGCTGTTCGATGGAAATCAGGTTCTGCTCGCGCGCCAGCTTCAACACCACGAAGGCGAACTCGCCGCCACAGGCCAGCAGCACGGCCAGACGCAAGGCATCGCGGCGATCGAGCGCGCCCACGATGCGACCCAGCGGCCACAACAACACGCCCTTCATCAACATCAGGTAGCCGACCAGCGTGGCCACGCGCAACGGTTGCTGCAGCAGCAAGGTGACGTCCATCGACATGCCGACGCTGATGAAAAACAAGCCGAGCAATAGTCCCTTGAACGGCTCGAGATGAGACTCCAGGTCATGCCGGTACTCGGAGTCGGCAAGCAGCACACCGGCCAGGAACGCGCCAAGCGTCGCCGACACGCCGACCAGCTCCATCAGCCAGGCGGTACCCATCACCACCAGCAAGGCCGTGGCCGTGGATACCTCCAGCGAATCGGTCTTGGCAACGAAACGGAATACGGGCCGCAACAGATACCGCCCACCCACCATCACGGCGATGATGGTGCCCACCATGCGCGTGACCGCCGTGAGATCGAAGCCGTGCTTGGTCGAGGCGCTGGCCAGTAAAGGCACGGCGGCAATCAACGGGATCGCCGCAAGGTCCTGGAACAACAGGATGGCGAACGCCTGGCGGCCATAGGGCGAGCCGGCCTCCTTGCGTTCGGCGAGTATCTGCAAGCCGAACGCCGTGGACGACAGGGCCAGGCTACCACCCACGATGCTCGCTGCCTTCACCGTAAGACCGAACAGATAGTAGGCTGCAGCGCCCATCACGATGCCCGTCGCCAGCACCTGCAACACGCCGGTGCCGAACACGGAACGACGCATCACCCAAAGACGTTGCGGCGACAACTCCAGGCCGATCACGAACAGCATCAGCACGATGCCAAATTCGGAAATGGTGGCGACCCCGGCGGTGTCGTTGACCAGGCCCAGTTCCTGCGGACCGATCACGATGCCGGCCAACAGATAACCCAGCACTGAGCCCAATTTGAAACGCTTGGTCAACGGTACGGCGATGACCGTCGCCACCAGAAAGACCAGGGCCGTCTGCAGGAAATGGTGGCTATCCATTCGCGCGCTCCATTCGGGCAACGGCCATTATTCCTCGCCCTTGCATGCAATAAACCACATCCAACCGATGGCGCACCCCGGGTTGACGGTGCGGCCCATCACATGACACGCGGCAATCCCTGCCACTGCTGCGCAATGATGTTCGCCAGTCGGTCGACTGCCGGTGATGGCTCGGCATCGGCACGATGCAGGCAGAGCCCCAGCGTGCCGAGCGCCGGCAAGCTCGTTTCATGCGGTGCCAGCGCACGGACGCTCGACGGCAAGCCGAATGGCGTGCGCACCGACACCCCCAGGCCGGCCGCTACCGCCGCCCAGATACCGGACAGGCTGGCGCTGGTGAATGCGATGCGCCAGGGCATGCCGGCGTGATCGAGCGCGGCGATCGCCGCCGTGCGCATGAGACAGGGTGCTTCCAGCATCACCAGCGGAAGTGGGTCACGACCATCGCGTACGGTTAAGCCCTCGGCATCCGGTCCACCGATCCACAGCAGCGGCGCATCGCCCAAGCGTTCGGCATGCGGGGACACCGCGCCCGCGTCCCAGGCCAGCGCAAGATCGAGCCGCCCAGACGCTAACCGATCAAGCAACTCCGCATTGCGTGCGATACGCGCTTCGATGCGCACCTTGGGATGCGCCCGCGCGAAGCGTCCCAGCACTTCGGGCAACAGGGTTTCACCAAAGTCTTCTTGCAGGCCCAGCCGCACCCAACCTTCCAGCTCGACGCCCTGGAGCGCCGTGGCGGCTTCGTCATTGAGTTCCAGCAGGCGCCGCGCATACGACAGCATGGTCTCGCCGGTCTCGGTCAACACCATGCCCCGCCCCGACTTGCGCAATACCGGCGTGCCGGCCTGTTCCTCCAGCTTCTTGAGCTGCGCACTCACCGCTGAAGTGGAGCGTCCGAGGCGCTCCGCCGCCTTCGCAAAGCTGCCCAGCTCAACGCCGGTGACGAAGCTGCGCAAGACATCCAGATCGAACGTGACACGTCGCATAGATCATCCCATCGCGCGGGAAACCGAGCGCAGTCGCTCCCGCTTTTCAGCAAGAGATTGCTGCCCGGCGCCGGTGGCCGTCAAGCGAAACCGACCACCGCACGCACATGGATCGCGTGCCCCTTGTCCCTGCGCAGTGGGCGTGAGCTACGCGTCAGGGCGGCGTGACGGCCTGGCTGCCTGAGAGGTAGTACTGGGAATACGCCACGCTGGCCGTCGGATGCAGCACCCAGAACGCCAGCACGAAGTAGAACACCAGCAAGGCAACGATGAGCAGCGGGTAGAAACGGCTCAGACGACCCATGATTTCACCGCCATCCACGCTATGTACATATAGGCCAGCCCAAGCACGAAGATGGGCATGAAGATGATCATGGTCGCCCGCCGGCTGATCACGTTTGCCAACACCAGCAGGATCGGCGCCTGCCACCAGATATAGCGCGGCATCGACTGCAATCCCGTCCACAGTGGAACCAGCGTGCAAAACAGCGAGAACAGCCCCAGCGTCAGCCGCCGCGTGAAGATCAGGAACAGTGAGGCGACCAGGGCCAGCACCGACATCAACGCCCAGATCAGGTGGATGTTGCCGCGCTCGAAGCCGCCGACGATCACCGCCAGCGGATTGCTGAGCGGGCGTCCCCAGGCCTTCTGCACGTGGATGAATGCCAGCGCATCGCCGGTGACGGCATGCAGGTGCAGCATGAACAGCGCGAGGCCCAGCGGAATTAGCAAGCCGCCCAGCACCATTTCCAGCTTCTGCTCACGGCTTGCCGGCAGGAAGTGTTGGGCGACTACCACGGCGTAGGGCAGCGCCACGAAGATCCCGGGCACGCGGGTGGCCGACAGCAAGGCGCCGAGCAGGCCGCAAGCCAGGTATCGACGGTCTTTCAGGAACACGAAGAACGCGCAGGTCAGCAGCAGGAATAGCGGCTCGGTATATCCCGTGTTGCCATAAAGGGCGTAGGGACTCAGCGCGACAATCATTCCCGCGCAAAGCGGCGGTACGTTCTCGCTGTATCTCGTCGCGAACTCGATGAAAGCGTAGATCGAAAAAAGGAACAGTACTTTCCCGAGCAACACCGACGCCAACGGAATCGACAGCGAGGTTGCCGTGTTGATCAGCAGTACCAGGAGGGGAAACAGCGGGAAGAACGCCCAATTGGCCTGGTGATTCGCCGCGGTCGCCGTCTGTGCATAGCCATGCAGGGAAATGCCCGCATACCACTTGCAGTCCCAGTAGCAGACGTCCAGCACATGGCGGTGGTAAGCGAACGCGACCAGCAGCTCAAGCAGCTGATGGACTGCGAAGAGCCCCACGGACAGCCATAAGGCATAGAGGCGCTCGTGACGCCTTGAGCCCTCCCCTTCGAACATCATTGCGGTACACCCTCGTGGAATCCCCGCCCCCATCATAGCGGTCGACACAGCCTTGGAGGATCTGGCGGGATGGTGATCGCGGCCGTCAATTTTTGCGCTGGACGAAGCATCTGCGCACGCCTGGATCTCGGGCAATCATCCCGATTATCAGCAATGACAATCAAGAATTTCCCGCTTTTCTGAATGAAAAGACCAGTCTAGAGTGGAATCCTGCGAACTCACAGGGCAACCACCACATGAACGACGCCGCTCGCCGTGACCTGTGCCCACAGGATCGTGACTCCGGCCGGAAGAAAATGGCCGGGCTGACCACGCCCGTCGCGGCCCATACCGGCTGGACGCGTGCGGTCAGCACAGGTCATCCGGTACGTAGCCCCGATGGAGCCGCCTCGACATGATCGCGATGCAATACAGCTTCGTGCTGCCCGCCGACTATGACATGGCGATCGTGCGCCAGCGCATCGCCGACAAAGGACACGTGCTGGACGATTTCGAAGGCCTGCACCTGAAGGCGTATCTCTACGCCGAGCGTGGCGCGACATCGCGGGACAATCTCTACGCGCCGTTCTATCTATGGGAAGACAGCGCCGCCATGCAGCGCTTTCTCGGCAGTGCCATGTTTGCCGGCCTGGCCCAGGCTTTTGGCTGGCCAAGCATCCAGTGCTGGCCGGTATGGGACGCCTATCTCACGCCGGATGCACGCCTCGCCCGCTTCGCTACGCGGGATGTGGTCCGCATTGCGCCCTACACGGCTCTTGATGTGCTGCGTGAGCACGAGCACGGGACCTTGCAGGACGATCTCGATCACGGCGCACTGGGCGCTGCGAACGCATTCGAGCCCACCACCTGGACGCGCGTGCGCTTTCGGTTGTGGGACGAGC
The DNA here is from genome assembly GCF_026283925.1 of Dyella halodurans. GTDB lineage: Bacteria > Pseudomonadota > Gammaproteobacteria > Xanthomonadales > Rhodanobacteraceae > Dyella > Dyella halodurans. The sequence goes on along the minus strand of NZ_JAPDPF010000008.1, from coordinate 193,111 downwards.
CAGACCCGGCCCTCGCCGCGGAACATCGCCAGCTTTATCACGTCGGTCACATCTCCCAACCGCAAGCCCACCACTAGGAACTCCCCCCCATGCCCCTCGTCCGCATCAGCCTTCGCCGTGGCAAGCCGCCGCAATACATTGCCGCCATTCGCAACAGCATTTATCGCGCCATGATCGAGGCGTTCAACGTGCCGCAGAACGACCGCTTCATCCTCGTGCACCAGCACGATGCCGATGAGTTCGATTACGACGCGAACTATCTGGACATCCCACGCACCGACGACCTGGTGATCATCCAGATCACCTGCAACAACACGCGCACCGTTGAGCAGAAGAAGGTGTTCTATGCACGCGTCGCCGAACTGCTGAGCACCGAACCCGGCCTGCGCCCGCAGGACGTGTTCATCAGCCTGCTGGAAACGACCAAGGAGAACTGGTCGTTTGGCAATGGGATTGCGTCGTACGCATGATCGGCGCGCTCCAACTCCCTCTCCCCTCCGGGGAGAGGGTTGGGGTGAGGGGCGGGTGCTCGCGGTAGCCCTACAACCGAGCGCTATCGCCAGCCCAGTCGCGGCATGACGGCAAGCCCACGCCTTAAGCCCTCTCCGCCTAGGTGCGTTGCGGTGTAGCTGCTGTGTGTCGGCCATGGGCCGACACCCGTCCGGCTGGCCACGCCCGTCAGGCTCGCATCCAACGTAATGCTACGAGCTCTTCAGGCCATTTTCTTTGGGTTACTTTTCTTTTGGGCCAGCAAAAGAAAAGTGACTCGGCTGCCGGCAGGCAGTCGAAACGCCCGCTGCGTAAGCGGCACCCTCGCAGCCACGCTCAGTTGTCGCGCTACCGCGAGCACCCGCCCCTCATCCCAGCCTTCTCCCCGGAGGGGAGAAGGAGCACAGAGCGCGCCATGTCCATCACGACTAGGCTATCAACGCGTCCTTGAGGGAGGTAATCAAGCAACCCCTATTCCCCGCGCAACCACCGCGCGGCATCGATAGCGAAATAGGTAAGGATGGCATCGGCACCCGCGCGCTTGAAGGCGGTGAGCGATTCGAGCACCACGGCCTTCTCGTCCAGCCAGCCGTTCTGTACGGCGGCCTTCAACATCGCGTACTCGCCGCTCACCTGATAAACGAAGGTGGGCATGCCAAAGGCGTCCTTCACCCGACGCAGCACGTCCAGGTACGGCATGCCGGGCTTCACCATCACGGCATCGGCGCCTTCGCTGATGTCGAGTTCGATTTCGCGCAGCGCTTCATCGCTGTTGCCGACATCCATCTGGTAGGTGTGCTTGTTGCCCTTGCCCAGGTTCGCCGCCGAACCCACCGCGTCGCGGAACGGACCGTAGAACGCCGAGGCGTACTTGGCCGAATAGGCCAGGATGCGCGTATGGATGTAGCCGGCATTTTCCAGCGCATCGCGAATCGCGCCGATGCGGCCATCCATCATGTCCGACGGCGCCACGAAATCCATGCCTGCCTCGGCCTGCGCCAGTGACATCTTGATCAGCGCCTCGATGGTCGGCTCGTTCATCACGTAGCCGTCGTCGTCGATCAAGCCGTCCTGTCCATGCGTGGTGTACGGGTCGAGCGCAACGTCGCCGATCAGTCCCAGCTCCGGATACTTCGCCTTCAAGGCGCGCGTGGCGCGCTGCATGAGGCCCTGCGGATTCCAGGCTTCGCGCGCATCCTCGGTTTTCACTGCGCTGCCGGGCGAGGGAAACAGGGCGAGCGCCGGAATGCCCAGGCGCACGCATTCGCCCGCCAGCTTCAACAGTGCATCGATGGACAGGCGCTCGACGCCGGGCATCGATGGCACCGGCTCGCGCTGGCCCTCGCCTTCAATCACGAAGGCCACCATGATCAGGTCGCTGGGCAACAAGGTGTTCTCGCGCATGAGCGCGCGGGAGAAAGCGTGGCGGCGCATGCGGCGCATGCGGACGGCAGGGAAGCTCATGGGCGGACTCTCGCGTAAGACATCGATGCATTTTAGCGCCTCGCGCCGCGCCTGCCGCTCCGGACGCATTGACGCGGGCGGTGAGACCGCCATTGCCCATGATCCATGAACGGCATCACCAGGCATCACCCGGCTCACACGTTCACCGATGCAGTCTCTCCCAGCCCACCAAGGAGTCCGATCCATGAGCACGACCGCCGCCCATCGCAAGCATTGGCCCCTGGCCGCCGAGGCCCGATACGTGGGCCCGCACGAAGGCACCGAGCCCATCGACGTCACCGTGGTGCTGCGGCGGCGTGGCGACCGTCCCGCGCCTGCCGCGTGGCCGCACAAGCTGGCGCCCCGGCGCGAGGACTTCGGTGCGCAATGGGGGGCGGATCCCGCCGATGTGGAGCACGTGCGCGGCTTTGCGCGCCAGCATGGGCTGCAGGAGACCGGGTGCGAGCCGCATCGGCGGGTCCTGCATCTGCGTGGCACGCCGCAGGCGCTGCAACAGGCTTTCGGCGTGACGCTGGGGCGCTATCAGTTCGATGACGGTGGAGCGGAGATGCTCGGCTGCCACGGCCAGCCGAGCTTGCCGGCCGATCTCTCGTCCAAGGTGATCGCCGTGCTGGGCCTGGACAAGCGACCCGTGGCGCGCCCCCACTTCCGCCGTCCTGCGGCGCAACCCGCAGTGACCTACACGCCGGTGCAACTGGGCCAGCTTTACAGCTTCCCCTCCAACGCCGATGGCAGTGGCCAGACCGTCGCCGTGCTCGAGCTGGGCGGTGGCTTCACCCAGGCTGACTTCACCCAGTACATCCAGGGCCTCGGCATCAACCCGGTGCCGACGGTGACCCAGGTATCGGTGGCCGGGGGCAGCAGCCAGACCGGCAGCGACGCGGATGGTGAAGTGATGCTGGATGTCGAAGTGGTCGGCGCGCTCTCGCCGGGTGCCGCCATCGCCTTGTATTTCGCACCGAATACCGATCAGGGCTTCTACGAAGCCATCTCGCAAGCCGCACACGACACCACCAACCACCCCTCGGTGATCTCGATCAGCTGGGGCGGCCCCGAAGACAGCTGGGCGGCGAGCTCGCTCGCGGCGATGGAATCCGCGCTTCAGGACGCCCTGGCGCTGGGTGTCACGGTGACCGTCGCCTGCGGCGACAGCGGTTTCACCGATGGCGAGAGCGATGGCCAGCCGCACGTCGACTTTCCTGCGTCCAGTCCCTACGCCCTTGCCTGTGGCGGCACCAAGCTCGTTGCACAGGCCAGCGCGATCCAGAGCGAGGTTGTGTGGAACGAACTGGCCAGCAACGAAGGCGCGACCGGCGGCGGCGTCAGCACCAGCTTTGCCCTGCCCACCTGGCAAAGCACCTCGAAGGTACCGGCAGGCGCAAACAACTTCGTGGGACGCGGCGTGCCGGACGTGGCCGGTGACGCCGATCCGAATACCGGCTACGAGGTGCGCGTGGACGGCAACAACGAAGTCATCGGCGGCACCAGTGCGGTGGCCCCTCTATGGGCTGCCTTGATTGCGCGTTTCAACCAGCAGCTGGGAAGCAGCCTGGGCGATCCCCACGAAGCGTTCTACAGCATCGGTCAAAGCGCATTCCACGACATCACCTCGGGCAACAACGGCCATTTCAAGGCGGCCAAGGGCTGGGACGCCTGCACCGGCCTGGGCAGCCCTAATGGCACCGCCCTGCTCGCGGCGCTGGCGGCCATGAAGCCGGCAGCCGCCTGACCGAGGATCAGCGACGCTCGAAGAGTCCTTCGAACGTTCCGCGCGCCAGCAGCTTCCCTTGGAGCGCATCGACCAACGCAGCGCGGCGCGCGCCCTGCGCGAGCCCGGACGGCCGACCCAAGGCGAACAGCTGGAATACGTAGCGATGCGTGCCATGCCCCGGCAAGGCACGCGGCCCGCTATAGCCCAGGTGGCGAAAGGTGGTAAGGCCGAACACGCACGGTACGCCGTCATCTGCACCGAGGCCGCCGTCATCCACCAGCGTGAAAGAAGGATCGATGCCTGCGGCGATCAGGTGAACAAACGGGCGCCGCAACGGCGCGTCCGGGTCCTCCATCACCAATACCAGCTCGACCGTACCGGGCGGCGTGGCCGACCAGGCCAGTGCGGGGAATACGTTGGCACCCACGCCTGCGCCCGCGTACCGTACGGGAATCATTCCTCCCGCGGTGAAAGCGGTGCTCGCGAGTTGCAAGGCCGTCTCACCGGCTTCCACCGGCAAGTCGCGGCAAAGCAGGTGTCGATCGCCGGCACGGCGTCCGCGCAGCAAGGTACCGAGTAGACGTGCAATCACTGCAGCGAGGCCATGCCGGGAAAGGGCGCCCAGGGAACCACGGCACGGCCCTCCTGCTCCAGTGCCACGGCCTCAGGCCTCGTCAGCCACCACATTGCGCAGGACGCCGATGCGCTCGATATCGACTTCGCAGACATCACCGGCCTTCATGTATACAGGCGGCTTGCGCGCATAGCCCACGCCCGACGGCGTACCCATGACGATCACATCGCCCGCATCCAGGGTCATTGCCTCGCTGAGCAAGGCGATGGTCTGCGCCACGCCAAAGATCATGTCGCTGGTCGATGCGCGCTGCATGACCATGCCATTGAGACGTGTCTCCAGCATCAGGCCCGTCGCCCCCAGCGGCAATTCGTCCGCCGTCACCACCCACGGCCCGAAAGCGCCAGTGCCGTCGAAGTTCTTGCCCACGGTCCACTGGGGTGTGAGCAGCTGGTAGTCACGGATCGAGCCGTCATTGAAAGCGGCGTAGCCAAAGACATGATCCAGCGCGGCCGCCTGCGCAATATGCCGTCCACCGCGACCGAGGATCACCGCCAGCTCGCCCTCGTAATCGAACTTGTCCGAGACACGCGGACGGATCAGGTGTTGCTCGTGCCCGATCAGGCTGGACGCAAAACGCGCGAACAAGGTGGGATAGGCCGGTGGCTCGAAGTCGAATTCGTGGGCATGGTCGCGATAGTTCAGGCCGAGGCAGACGATCTTGCCGCTCTCGCCGCACGGTGGAAGAAACGTGACGGCCGCGAGATCGATGCGTTCACCGGCGCGAAGATCGTCCGCGGCGCGAGCCAGGTCGCCCGCGCTCATGCCCACCAGCGACGAGAGGGGACCGGGGTAGCCGGCTTCGCCCGCGAAGCGCGCCCGATAGCCGCCATCGCTATCGATGGCCACGCCTTCGCGGTCGCCTTGAATGAAACGCAGCAGTCGCATCACGGCTCTCCTTCAGGCATCTGCCACCAGGTTGGCATGCGTGCGCGACCTGGGTCGCCAGGACGAACGGCACTGCACCAGCTTAAACCTTTGGGGCAGCATGCCGCATCGCAGTTCGGGGCGGCCATCGCGGCGCGTGGCGATTCCTACAGGATGGGGAGCATCACCGATGTTCGTGCATCGCGTCAGACGTCCACTCCGCAGCTGCTTTCCAACCCTTGGGCGTTTGCGCACACCCCGCATCGTGCTGCTCGCTGCCGGCATGATGTGTGCCGCCCATGCGTTGGCGCCCAGCGATCCCTTCGAGGCCATTCGCCGCTCCATCCCCGCCCAGTTGCAACAGCAGCACGTGCCCTCGCTTGCCGTCGCGGTAGCGCAGGATGGCCGCATCGTTTGGGAACAGGGCTTCGGCCTCGCGGACAAGGAACACCAACGGCCCGCCACCGCACAGACCATGTATTCGCTTGCGTCCATCTCCAAGCCGCTGACCGCCACCGCGCTGATGACGCTGGTGCGTGCAGGCAAGCTCGATCTCGACCATCCGATCAATGACTACCTGGGCAACTCGCCCCTGGTCGCGCGGATTGGCGACGCGCGCAACGCCACGGTAAGACGCGTGGCCAATCACTCCTCCGGCTTGCCCGAGCACTACCAGTTCTTCTATGCCAACGAGCCATGGCGGCGGCCCACGGCCGACATCATCATCCAGCGCTATGGCCAGCTCATGACCCCGCCGGGGGAGACGTTTCGCTACTCCAATCTCGGCTACGGCATCCTCGACCACGTCATCGCCAGGCTCGCGGGCAAGTCCTTTGCCGAGGTCATGCACGATGCGGTGTTTGCTCCGCTTGGCATGCAGCGCAGCGCGGTCGATACGACCGCCAGGCTGGGCGCCCTCGAAGCCGTTCGCTATGGCCACGACGGGCAGCCCATTCCGCCCTATCAGACCGATCATGACGGCGCCTCGGCGATCTACGCGAGCGCCCACGATATGGCGCGCTTCGGCATGTTCCAGCTGAAAAGCCACCTGACCGACCAGGCGGCCATCCTGCCCGATGCCCTGATCGACGCCATGCATCAGCCGACGATGGATGAAGGCAATGGCAAGAGTTATGGCGTCGGCTGGGAAATCAGCCAGCAATCCGGCTATGAAGTAATTTCGCATGACGGCGACATGCCTGGCGTGCGCACCGAGCTACGCCTGATTCCTGCCAGGAATCTGGTCGTGGTCGTGCTCACCAATGCCGAGGAACGGCTGGCTCCCGTCGTCGCCGACCAGATCATGCAAGCGATGTTGCCCGGATGGACGCCTGCGCCAAAATCCCCCTCCTCGACCACAACGACGTTCGAACCACCCGACGAGTGGATCGGTGTATGGAAGGGGACGGTCGACACCTATCAGGGCGCCATCCCGATCACCCTGCAGGTGCTGCCGTCCGGCGATATCAAGGTCACGCTCGAGGATCAGCTGACTTCGTTGCTCAACGAAGCCCACATCACCAAGAGCGGCTTCCTGCGCGGCGTCACCACGGGCAGCCTGCATATCGACGATGCCGCGCGACGCCCTTATGTCCTCGGCTTCAACCTCAAGCTTCGTGACGGCCATCGGCTCGATGGCGCCATCACGGCACGTGCCGATGATGACGGAGTATCGCCCACGCACGGCCTGTTCCCCTCGGTCGATGGCCAACCGCGCCCGCAGCGCATCCAGAACCGCGGCTTCGTGCTGGCCCAATGGGCCGAGCTGAGCAAGCAACCAACGACCACCCCAAGCAAGGACAGGCCATGAAACGCGCACGGACGATCTGCGGTGCCCTATGCCTCACGTTGGCCTTGAGCGCCTGCGCCGGCGCGGGAAAGACGGAACCGCCTGCCAGCGCACGCGCCCGGGCACTGCATGCGCTGCTCGACAGCCAGGTGCCGAAGCTGCTGGCCGATAATGGGGTGCCGAGCGTTTCCATCGCGCATATTGAGAACGGCCAGCTGGTGTTCGTGGCGGCCTACGGCTCGCAGAGCCCCGGCGTGCCGGCCACGGAGGCCACGCTCTACAACGTGGCGTCGCTGACCAAGCCGGTGACCGCACAAGTCATGTTGCGCCTGGTCTCCGAAGGCAAGATGGCGCTGGATGAGCCTATGTACAGATACTGGCTCGATCCGGATATCGCCAAGGACGAACGCGCGAAGCTGCTGACCCCGCGCTACTCGCTAAGCCACCAGACCGGCTTTCCCAACTGGCGCCGGATGACCGGTGGTGTACTGACGTTCAAGCGACCGCCAGGCCAGGCTTTCGGTTACTCCGGCGAAGGCTACGAGTACGTCAAACGCTTTACCGAGAACAAGCTGCAAACACCGTTCGAAACGCTGGCGGAAGCCCAGGTACTGCAACCGCTGGGCATGACCAACACGGCCTATACCGGCCGCCCCTGGTTCAAGGGACGGATCGCCGTGCCGACCAACGCGCACGGCAAGCTGCTCGAACCCGAGATCGCCGACAAGGCGTTTGCATCCGACATGCTCTACACCACCGCGCGCGACTACGCGAGGTTCATGCAGGCCGTGCTCGACAACACCGGCCTCACGCCCGCGGTGGCCCAGGAGCGCATTCGCATCCAGGTGAGGGAGAAGATCCCGAAGTGCATGCCGATCAAGGCAGGCTGCCCCGATGATGAAGGCATGGGGCTGGGCTGGGAGGTGATCCGCTTTGGCGATGACACCTATCTGATGCACGACGGCTCGGACGAAGGCGTCGCCACCCTGGTCTACCTCAGCCTGAAGGACCGCAATGGCACCGTGCTCCTCACCAACAGCGACAACGGCAAGAAGCTGGTATTGCCCATTTTCGACCTGATCGGCAGCGACCCCAGCCTGCTCGCCTGCCTGCGCAACGAAACCTGTTGAACCGTGGGAAACCCGGACTTCCTGCCCTGCAGCCGACATCGAGTGACCATGGATGCACGCCTTTCTCCTCACCAGACAATCGGCATACAAGGTCGGCAACTTGCCTACCGCACCGCTGGCAACGATGGCGGCGAGCCGGTCCTGCTTATCCATGCCTTCGCCAGCCAGTCGACCAGTTGGGCCGGGTTGGCCGGTGCGCTTGCGCGACAGGGGTTGCGCGTCATCGTGCCCGACCTTCGTGGCCATGGGCGCAGCGCCTGGGCCAATACCTATGCGCTGGAGGACTTCGAGCGGGATCTGATCGACCTGCTCGACGCACTCAGGTTGCGGCGCTTGAGTCTGGTCGGCCACTCACTGGGAGGACATCTCGCCTTGCGACTGGCCATGCGCCTGCCCGAGCGCATCGATCGAATCGTCATCGAAGCCGCCCCCGTGCCACCGAGGGATGCCGCCGAGGCGGCAGAACTCCATGCCCTGCAGACGAAACCCGGGTGGTGGAGCTCCGCTCAGAAGCTTGGCGCTGGAAGAATCGCCCGACTCTGGCTGCTCAGGGAATTCGACTTTCGCTCGGCGCGCACGGTGCTGCCGGCGTTGCGCTCACCGATGCCGCTCTGGTGGCAAGGGCTCGGCAAGATTGAAGCACCCTGTTTGTTGCTGGCCAGCCACAATGACGGCGCTGTCACCCGGCGCATGGGCTTGCTCACCAAGCAACTCCCGCACGCCAGCGCCCACTACCTCGGCAGCGGCCACCGCTTGCACGCCGAGCACACGGAAGCTTTTCTGGAGGTCGTGGTGCCGTTCCTGACCAGCCATTTTCCCTTGCAGCAGTCGCTTTAAGTGGCATGGCGGTGCCCGTCAGCCAGGAACGGTCAGGAGGGTCCTGTACTCGCCACGGTGGCAACCGCCATGACGCTCCACGTATGCTGAGTGCCGCCGACAAGGGAACCGACGGCCCGCAGCCCGTCAAACACTCAGGAGCATTGCGCATTGAGCACGCCCACTTCGACTGGCAGCCTCGCCTGCGTTGGCATCGGCATTACCCTCGGTTCGCATATCAGCCCGCTGGCTCGCAGCTACATCGAGAGCTCCGAGGTGGTGTTCGCCGCCGTTTCCGACGGCGTCGTCGAGCTCTGGCTGGCCCAAATGCATCCTGACGTACGCAGCCTGCAGCCCTACTACGGCGAGGGCAAATCGCGCAAAGAGACGTACCGGCAAATGGTCGAGGCCATCATGACCGAAGTACGCGCGGGCAAGCGCGTATGCGGTGTGTTCTACGGTCACCCGGGCGTGTTCGCGTGGGCACCCCACCGGGCCATCAAAGTGGCCCGACAGGAAGGCTATCGTGCCCATATGGAACCGGGCATTTCATCCGAAGACTGCTTGTATGCCGACGTTGGCATCGACCCTGGAACGTACGGTTGCCAGCATTTCGAGACCAGCCAGTTCATGCTCTATCGGCGCCGCTTTGACCCCAGCGCCTGGCTGATTCTATGGCAGGTCGGACTGGCAGGCGACCAGACCAGCAAGCGGTTCGCCACCGGAGCCGCCTATCGGCAGGTGCTCGTGGACGTGTTGGCACGCGACTATCCGCTGGACCATGAAGTCATCGTCTACCGCGCGGCCACCCTGCCCATCCAGTCGCCCCGGATCGAACGCCTGAAGCTGAGCGAACTGCCCAGGGCTGAACTTACCATGTCAGATACTCTGGCCGTCCCCCCCGCCCAGCCCATGCAGGCTGATCCGGACATCCAGGCTCGACTGACGGCTCTGGACGATATCTCCGTATTCGAGCCGTTATTGCGCGAACAGGTGACAACAGCGCCGTGAGCCCGGGTGCCAGGCCAGTCGAAGCGCCTGTGCGTGGCACAATTCTGGCCAGGAACGTCACGGCGCTGAGGGCCAGGAAGAACCGCAGGAGGATCGCAAGGGCGACAAGGCAAAGGAGGCCTGTCATAGCCACGCCATTACCGCCTGACGACATGCCAATCCCGCTCCATCCAGGGCCGGAACCGCGTATCAGGCTGGCGTGTAATAAATATTTAAGAGATATTCGTTTCTTATATCTGCTCAGTGGGCACGGTCGATAGGGCCGCGCCCGAACCGACTGGCCCCTCTTGTGGCCTCACAGGGGCCGGATAAGCCCTGAACCTTTGGTCAGGAGCGGCAACAGCCGTGCCTTAGACATACTTGGCTGCAAAGCGGGATATGATCGGCCCGCTAGGCTACGCCAGGGGGAATGGGGGAGCTTCAGCAGTTCTTCGTCGCACATACGACAATCAGGGGGCATTTCATTATGTCGGGCGTTATCGACTTTCTTGAACGAATGGGCCGAGACGCGCAGCTGCGTCAAGCCTCAGAAGACGACCTAGCAGTAGCCTTGTTGGAAGCGCAGATCGAAGCCTCGTTGGGCGCAGCCATTATTGCCAAGAGCACCTCCGAGCTTTACGCGCTCTTGCACCAGGGACCGATGTTCCACGTCCAGATGGATCCAGGCAAGGAAGAGGAGGATGAGGAAGAGGACGACGACGGGGAAGGAAAGCCATCGCCAGAGAGCAAGGTGCGAGTGGAACCTCTTCACGCCGATCGCATTGCCACTGCAGTGACCTAAGCTCCTTATGCCTTGGCAAGGCAACATTTGCCGCAAGCCTTTGGCAGGAGCCTTCCTGCTTATTGGCATGTGCACAGGCACGGCCGCTTTGGCCGTGCCTGTGCCGGACGACGCTGCGCAGCTGTTGGCGCGTGCCGAAAGCGTCAGGACGTCCAATCATCCCGAGTTCGTGAGCATCCTCGATCGGCTTGATCAACAGATCGCCAGCCTGTCTTTAGAACAGCAATGGCACGTGCGCTATCTCGATGCCTGGCAGATCGCCTTCGATGGGAATTACACCAAGGCCGGCGTTGCGCTCAAAGCAATTGCCGAACAGTCGCCGTACGCCCCATTTAGACTCCGCGCCACCGCCACGCTGATCAACATCCTTGGCTTTGGACATCGCTACGAAGATGGATTCGCCCAATTAGACCAGCTGGACAACCTGCTAACCAAGGTTAGCGACAAAGAGGCGCGCTTCTATGCGCAGGGCGAGGCTGCCCAGTTTCTGATCATCGCAGGCCAATACGACCTGGCCGGCGAATATGCGGAGCAAATGTTCCAAAACGTCCCTCCAGGAAAGAGCGCCTGCAAGGCGACCTACATGAAGCTGCATGCGCTCTTTCACGCCAGCACCGATCGCGTAGAGCAGCCGCAGTTTCAGCAAGGCATCGATGTATGCGTGCAAAGTGGCGAATCGCTGTTCGCAAACGCGCTGCGCAGTGATTTGGCGGGCCTGGATATCGAGCTAGGCCAGTCGGAAAACGCCATCAAGCTGCTACAGGCGCACTATGCAGAGGTCGAGGCGTACCACTACCCGGCGCTGATGGAGTTCTTCAACATCCTGCTGGCGAAGAGCTATTTGAAACAGGGCGACCTCACCAGGGCGCGCCAATTTGCCCTTGCCACGATCGCAAATGCCGTCGAGAACGAATTCAGCGAGCCACTGATTCAGGCATACGACATCCTGTATCAGCTTGAAACAAAGCAGGGCAACGCACGTGCAGCACTCGCCTACCATGAAAAATTCATGGCCTCGGACAAAGGCTATTTGAACGATGTAAGCGCACGGGCACTGGCCTACCAGACGGTCAAACAGAAACTGCTCGCCAACAAATTACAGGTAGACACGCTCAACAAGCAGAACGAGATTTTGCAGCTGCAGCGGGCGCTCGATCACAAAGCCGTTGAAACCGGCCGCCTCTATATCGCGCTGCTTTTGACTGTGCTTGCTTCCATTGCGTTCTGGCTTTATCGACTCAAGCGCTCGCAGCTGCGCTTCATGCGCCTGGCGCAACAGGACAGCCTGACCGGCATCTATAGTCGTCAACACTTTGTCGACGCCGCGGAACTGACGCTACGGCAGGCGGCGAAATCCACCCGCAGCGCCTGCCTGCTCCTGATGGACCTGGATCATTTCAAGCTGGTCAACGACACCTACGGCCACAGCATCGGCGACGCCGTGCTGAAGCGCACCGTGGCCGAATGCCAGGCCCATCTGCTTCCGCGCGATTTATTCGGGCGACTGGGCGGCGAAGAGTTTGCGATCCTGCTTCCCGAATGCGGACCGGCGCTGGCACGCGAAAAAGCCGAGCTCATTCGCCTGGCCATCGCCGCAACGCCCGCGGATGGCGAAACGCGCGACGTATCGATCTCAGCCAGCTTCGGCGTGGCCTCGACCGACCGCAGCGGTTACGAGCTGCGCCAGCTCATGATCGATGCCGACAACGCGCTCTACCGCGCCAAGCGCGATGGTCGCAATCGCGTGGTCTATGGCGAGATTGGCGATGTCTCGGCCGAGCCCAAGGCCGATACCGGCCGGCATGTGGTGAACAACGACCTCGGCAATATGCCACCGCACACCGGCATCGTCAGTTGACGTCCAAGCGGGGCGCCGATTTGGGCGGGCGCTCCAATAGTTTGGGATTGGCCAAGGCGGCCCGCGACGACACCAGGCCCACCCATCCGTTGGCGAACTTCGCCGAGTCTTCTACGCCGGGCGGCACACGGCCGCGACCGGAGTAGAACAGGAAATAACCGTCGGGATACTGCTTCGCCCACGCCAGCGGATCAGGCGCCGCGGCCAGCGGCTCGGGGAGTCGGGCCAGGAAGGTGATCAGTCCCGGCTCGTCATCCGAGCGTGCCATGGGAATACCGCGCTCGCGCAAGCTGGCGACGCGCTGCGCGATGTCGGTCAGGTCCATCGCACCGAGCACTTGCACGCGTGCGATCGGCAACAACGCCATGGTGAGCAACAGCATGGCAACGGTGGACCGCCGCTCTGGACGCGCGCGGCGGCTTATCAGCAGATACAGCGCCGCCAGTGCGATCAGCGAAGCCGACAACAGATGCAGCCAGATGGCCGTGTCGCCATTGGTGTCCACAAGAGGCATCGGCGGCCTGCCGAACCTGGACCACAGCCATAGGGCGGCGAACACGACCACCATGGCCCACATGCGCCGGGAGGACAGCAGCTCGCGATCTCGGCGGAGCCAGGTGCCGAGCAAAAGGGCGACGCCGGGCAGCAAGGGCAACAGGTAGTGCATCTGCTTGCCGCTGACCAGGCAAAAGGCAATCAAGGCCGGAACCGAAGCGCTCAGACCGAAGCGCGCCGCGGCGGCGCCGGACTGCTCACGCACCACCGCCGCCACGCGGCGCCAGCGCACGAGGATGGGCCACGGCAGCAACAGCACCGGCACCCACGGCAGATACCACCAGAAGGGCCGCTTGTGCGCGAAACTCTCTACCACGCGCCCCGCCGTCTGCCGCAGCAACAGGTTATGCGCATCGGTAGCACTGAGGTTATGCACGGCGGCCCAGGCCCACAGCAAGGTAGGCAAGCCGCCCAGCACGGCGACCAGCACCATCGCGATGACCTTGCGCCAGGACGCAGGCTGCTCGGCGGCCGACCACCAGCGCGCCGCCAGTATCGGCAACGCCAGGTGCAGCAAGGCCACCGGCCCCTTGGCCAGCACGCCTAGGACGCTGGCGACGAAGAGCATGAGCAGCGCCCCGCGGCTGCCCGTCTGCACATAGCTGACGATAGCCAGGAAGCCAAGCAGCACGCAGAAGCACAAGGTGACGTCGAACATCACCACGCCACTGAACAGCGCGAAGAAGATGAAACCCATCAGCAGCCATGCCGCCTGCCCCGTGGCATCCGGCGCGAGGCGGCGCTCCAGCCGCCGGCATAGCTCGACGCAACCCATGCCGAACAGCAACACCATCGCGCGCGCCGACCACAGCGAAGTGCCCAGCACGCTCCAGCTGGCATTGATCATCCAGAACAGCAGTGGCGGCTTGTCGACGTACGGGAAGCCATTGAGATGCAGGGTGATCCAGCTTCCGCCCTGGCGCATTTCCCAGGCGATGCTCAGATAGCGCGTCTCGTCGATCGGCACGGCAGGCAACACCGTCAACAACGGCAGCAGCAACAACATCAGCAGCGCGGGCGAGACCCGCAGCGTGCCGAGACGACCAAGCCTGGAATTCATGAGCGGATCTTGCACTGCCTCGCTTACAGACCCATTAGTCTTTCACAGGGAGCTTGCGTCGATCAAACCCAGGCCATGCTTACGCGTTGCTGACGGGCCATGAAGCTCATGGCCCGGCGGTGCGCTGCTTACGGCCCAAGGTGAGGCCGATAAGCGTCGGCATCACCAACAGCACCAGCGGATACTGCAAGGTCAGGCCCGCGATGATGGCGATGGCCAGCGGCTGCTGGATGCCCGCGCCCTGCCCCAGGGCGAGCGCGAGCGGGAACAAGGTCAGGATCGCCGCCAGCGTCGTCATGGTGATCGGCCGCAGTCGGTCACGGCTGGCCGCGCGCAGTGCCTCGAACGGCGACATCTCGCGTGACAGGTTGACGTACTCGGACACGTAGAAGATCGCCATTTCGGTGCCCATGCCGATGATCATGGTCATGCCCATCATCGCCGTGATGTTCAGATCCACGCCGCACAGCCACAGCGCGATGAACACCGCGGTGGCCGAGAACAGCGAACAACCGATCACGATGAGAGCCAGCCCCGGGCGGCCATACAGGAACAGCAGCAGCACGAACTCCGCCACCAGCGCCATCAGGAACACCTTGCTCAGGCCAACGAAGGCGATCTGTTGCTGCTCGTACAAGCCGCCGAGCTCATAGCGCATATCGGCGTCCAGCATGCCGGGCTGAGCCAGCATCTTCTTCACGTCGGCGACGCTCGCACCGATGCCACGGCCTTCGATGCGTGCGGTGACGGCCACCATCTGTTGCAGGTTCTCGCGGGATATCTGCGGCTGGCCGGTGACTGGCGTCACCGAGGCGACGCGTCCCAGCGGAAACACGTGTCCATCGGGTGCCTTGATGGGCAGTGCAATTAACTGCGGAATGCGCCACTGCGTCGCATTGGGCATGCGCACGAGCACGCCGACACTCTTGGTCGCCGATGGCAACTCGGTGGCCACCACACCGGTGAGCGCATTGTTCACCGCCTGGGTGACCGCCTGCACGGTCATGCCTTCCAGCGTCGCCTTGTCGGCATCGACATCCACGTTCAACGCATCGCCGGCCAGCTGCACGCCGTCCTTGATGTCGACCACGCCGGGAATATCGGCCAGCGCCTTGGCGACCTTTTCGGCCTGCGGCACCAGTTGCTCGGGATGGGCGGCATACAGCTTGATCTCGATCGGCTGCGGCACCGCGGTGAGGTCGCCGATCAGATCCTCCATCAGCTGCGCCAGCTCGATGTCCACGCCGGGAACTTCCTGCTCGACATGCGCGCGCACATCGCTCATCACGTCCTCGGTGGATCGCTCATGCCCGGGCTTGAGCCGCACGAAGAAATCGCCGTGATAGGACTGCCCCAGATCACCGCCCAGACCCGTGCCGAGACGGCGCGAGAACGTATCCACCTCGGGCATGCGATGCAGGATGTCCTCCACCTGGCCGATCTGGCGCGCCGTTTCGGGCAGCGAGGTGCCGGGCTTGGTGTAGTAGTCCATCACGAAGCCACTTTCATCGACGGCCGGCATGAAGCCGGTCGACACCCGGGTGAAGGCCACGCCACCCACGATCAGCAACGGAATGACGATGGCGAGCAGCCACGCGGGGCGGCGCCCCAGACCGTCGTAAAGGGTGGCGTGGGTGCGCGCCAGCCACTTCTCGTGACTGAAACCCGGGTCCCGCCACTGCGTGAAGTCGACCAGCCGGCGCAGCAGCGGCGGCACCACCCATGCCGCCACCAGCCACGACACGGTAAGTGCGCTTGCCATGGTCACCGACAAGGCCTTGGAGAAGGCACCCGTCACGCCGCTGAGCAGACCGAGCGGAATGAACACGATCAGGGTGGCCAGGCTGGACCCGGTGAGTGGCGCCAGGAATTCGCGCGCCGCCGGCAGCACGGCATCCGGCCCGCCGCCCACCTCCGCACCCGCGCGACGCGCGACGTGCTCCACCATCACGATGACGTCGTCGATCACCAGGCCCACGGCCGCGGCAATACCGCCCAGCGTCATGATGTTGAAGCTCATGCCCATGACCTGCAGCAGCAGGACCGTCACCGCAAGCGTCACCGGCACTACCAGCATGGCGATCAAGGTCACGCGCAGGTTGCGCAGGAACAGCAGCAGCACGGCGGCGGCGAGCAGCAGGCCGATCAACACGGCGTCGCGCACACTGTTGGCCGATTCCACCACCAGCTCGCTCTGGTCGTACCAGGACCTGAGCTTGACGCCCGCGGGCAGGCGGAACGTCGCCAGCTTGTCGCGCACCTGCTGCGCAATCTGCACGGCATTGCCGTCCGGTTGTTCGTAGACGTTGAACAACACGGCCGGACGACCGTCCTCGCTCACCTTGATCCACTGCGGAACGTAGCCATCGCGCACGGTGGCCACGTCGCCAAGACGCACCCAGCCATGCGCATCGTTCTTCAGCATCACCTGGCGGATCGCCTCGATCCGCTTCAGCGAGTGATCGGCGACGACCAGATAGAGCTTGTTGCGATCCTGCAGGCGTCCCACCGCCTGCAGCTGGTTGGCGCCGGCGAGCGCATTGGACACATCGTCAAGGCTCAGGCCGTATTGCGCGAGCTTGCGCGGATCAGCTTCGACCTGCAGCTCGGCGGTCTCGCCACCTTGCACGTCGACGCGGGCCAGGCCTTCCACCGAGGCGAGCAAGGGCACGATCTGGTACTGGGCCAGATCACGCAGCGCCACCGGCGACATGCTGTCCGACTGCAGCGCATAGGAGATGATCGGGAAGACCGTCGGGTCCATGCGCCGCACGTTATAGGTCGCGCCCGGCGGCAGGCTGGGCAGCACGCGTGCAATCGCCGAGTCGACCAGCAGGGTCGACGCCACCATGTCGCGGCCCCAGCCGAAGTCGATGGAAATCTGCGCGGAACCGCGCGTGGTTTCCGAACGCAGGCCGGCCACGCCGGGCACGGTGCGGATCGCCTCCTCGACCGGGCGCGTCAGCAGCAGCGAGGTCTGGTCGGCCGGACGATCGCCAGCATCCAGATCCACCACCACGCGCGGAAACGACACCTGCGGAAACAAGCCCACCGGCAAGGTGAAGGCGCTGGCGAGGCCAGCTAGGGCGAGCGCAAACGCCACGATCACGATGGCCCGGGCATGCCGGGCGAGAAACGTGGAGCTATTCATGGATGCGCGTCCGGCGCCTGGATGCGAACGGCCATGCCGTCATCGAGCTGGGTGGCACCGACGGTCACCAGCGGGCGCTTTGCATCGAGCTTGCCGCTGGCCACGCTGGTGCTGTCCGATTCGCCGAGCACCTGCACCGGCACCCGCACGGCCTTGCCGTCGGCCACCTGGAACACATAACGGTCTTCTTCGTCGCCAAGCACCGCGTCACGCGGCAGCAGCCAACCCTGGGCCTGGCCGACCACGATGTCCGCACGGAAACCCTCGCCAGCGACCGGCGTGCCATCCGGCACCACTTCGACGTCGAGCTGGTGCGTATGCGGGTTCAAGGCGCGCGCAACCCGGCGCACGGTGCCGTGCATCGGCTCGGCGGCATCCAGCGGCGTCAACGCGACCTTGGACCCCGTCTTCACGCGCTCCATCGCCTCGCGCTCGATGCCCACGGTAATCACCAGGCCGTCGCCACGATGCACGGACAGCAGCGGCGCCCCAGGTTGCAGCGCATCGCCTTGCGCGGCATCCACGGTCACCACCGTGCCGTCGAACGGCGCGGTCAGCTCGAGCCTTGCGGCACTGCCCTGTTGCTGGACCAGGGCATCAAGGTTGGCCTGCGCATCCTTCAAGGCCTTGTCCGCCTGTTCCAGCTGATCGCGCGTAGCCAGCTGCTGCGCCAGCAATTCGGACGTGTGGGCGCGCTGTGTTTCAGCCAGCTTGCGCGCGCTGAGCGCCTGTTGATAAGCCGCCACCGCGGCAGGCGCCAGCTCGAACGACAGCAGTCGCTGCCCGCGCTTCACCGGTGTGCCGGGTGTCACGGCCCACTGCGTGACGCGACCCGCCGCCTGCACGTTCATCACCAGCGCGGCGTCAGCCGCGGGACCGGCCGTGCCATAGGCCACGACCAGGTCGGGCAGGCTGCCCTGGCGCACCGGCGTGGTGGAGACGGCCGCACTCACGGCGGATGTTTCGGGTGTCTCGCCGCCGGAACAGGCCGCCAGCGCCAAGGCGGCGATGGCCGGAACAAACCATGGCAGTCGGGAAATCATGGGGCAATCACATCCTGGTCAAGTGAACTTGGCATGCCACGTCCCACCAGCAGCTCCAGCGCGGCCTGCTGCTCCAGCATGGCCTGCTCCAGCGCGATCATCGCGATCTGGCGGTTGATGGCAGCCACGTCGAGATCGACATAGCTACGAAGGTCCAGCAGCCCCGCCTGCCACGCCGTTCTGGCCCGGGCCGCGGCATTGACGGCATCGCTGGTGACGGGAGCAAGCGCAAGCCACTGCTCATGCAGCTGCGCGTACTGCGCCAGCAAGCCATTCACTTCATCGCGTGAGGTGGCCAGGCGCGTGACATATTCCTGATGCAGTTGCTCGCGGGTGGCGCGGGCGACGCCGATATTGCCCTGGTTGCGGTCGAAGATCGGCAAGGCGAACGACACCGCCGGACCGCCGTTGCGCACGCGGCTATTGTCCTGGGACGCGTCGTAACCAATCGACAGCGGCGGAAACTGCGCGAGCACGGCAGCGCGCAAGCTGGCGTCCTGCGCCTGGTAGCCAAGCTGCAAGGCCACCATGTCGGGTCGGCGCCGGCTGATGGTGGCCGCCTCGCTTTGCACCGATGCCGCGTCCAGGTCCGCACGCGCCAAGGGCGCGAGCGGCACGACCACGTCGGGCTTCAGCCCCAGCAGGGCGGTCAGTTGTTGCTGCTGGTCGAGGCGACGCCGCTGCAAGTCATCCATCGCCGCGCGCGCATCGGCCGCGGCGGACAGATCCGGCTCGACCGTCAGGCGCTCGAGATTGCCCTTGCCGACTTGCTGGGTAATCCGCGCTTCGCGCTGCTTCAGCACATCCAGCGCCTGCTGCTGCAACTGGATCTGGCGGTCCCCTTCGACCAGTCCGATCACCAGCAGCCGCGCCTTGCCAAGCGTCTGCCATTGCTCCCACAGCAGGCCGGCGTCGACTTCGTCGGCCGCCGCCTTGGCGGCTTCGCGACGTGGCTTGAGCGTGATCAGCGCGGCGATGTCCTGGCTGATCGACGCGGTCCAGGCGGTGGCATCGCCCACGCCCGAGAGCAGGTAACCGACGCTGCCGCCCACCACGGGGTTCGGCAGCACGCTGTCCTGCCGGCGCTGCGCCTGGGCCGCCTGGTGACGCGCATGCGCGGTCCGCAGGTCGGGGTTGTTCAGCAGCACCAGGCGCTCCACCGCAGTCGCATCCAGTGGCAGCGTGGTACCGGCATAGCCATGCAGTTCGGACAGCGACGAGGCGGACTCCGCCTGCGTGGGTAACGGCAAGGGCTTGTAGCTGGCACAACCGGCCAGGCCAGCGCCCAGCAGCGCGGCGATGAGGACGGCGGCCCGCAGCCGATATGCGGTTACGCCCGAGCAGCAATGGAGTCTGGGAAGCAGCACCGAAAAGCCTGGCTATACCTGGGGAGTGCACACCCTAGCGGACTTGGCTTAGGGTTAACTTTGTTGCGGGCCAACGCCCGCGAAACCCGTTGCCCGGGCTTATCCGGCCGGCGCCGGCGTGATCGAAACTTCCCGCGCCAGCGGAATGCTTACGCGCACGCGCAAACCCTGGCCAAGTGGCGAATCGAGCAGTTCGATCGGGGCATCGTGCAATTGGGCGGCACGCTGCACGATGGACAGGCCCAGCCCGTAGCCTTCGCCGCGACTGCTGGCTTCGCGGTGGAAGCGTGCGAAGACGGCGTCGCGACGCTCGCGGGGGATGCCTTCGCCATTGTCGATGACATCGATGACGGCCTGATCCCCTTCGCGTGCCACCGACAGCTCCACGCGACCTCCGGCGGGAACGTGGCGCAACGCGTTCTCCAGCAGGTTGCGCAACAAGGCGGCCAGCGCCACCTCATAGCCCGATACCGGCAAGCGTCCGGAAGGCAGGGCAACGTCCAGCTCGACATCGGTGTCGCCAATCACCGTCGAAAGTTCTTCGATGACCATGGTGGCGACCTCGACCAGGTCGACCTCGGCGCGATGGCCTGCGCGCGAGCTGGTCTCCAGCCGCGCCAACGACAGCAGCTGTTCCACTCGCCTGGCCAGCGCGGCCAGGCTTTGGCGGGCGCCTGCCAGGGCTACGTCCGCCTCCCGCGTGGATCGACTCGCTTCGGCGTTCTCGAGATTGATCATGGTCGACGCCAACGGCGTGCGCAGTTCATGCGCCACATCCGCACTGAAGCGACGTTCGCGCTCGAGTGCGTCCTCGAGGCGTGCAAACTGTTCGTTGAGAGCCGCCAGCACCGGTTCCAGCTCGCGTGGCGCCTGTGCGACCTTCAGCGTGTCGTGGCTACCGGGCTGGCGCGCGGACAAGCGCTGCGCCAGTTCATCCAGCGGCCTCAATCCGCGCCGCACAGCCCAGCCGACCAGCAAGGCGAGGACCGGCAGCGCGACCAGCGGGGCCACGGCATGCTCAAACCACAAGGCCACGGTGATGTCGCTGCGGCTGTCGTAACGCTCGGCCGAGCGGATGACGATGCCGTCGGCGTCCGGCGGCAGGGTGAACAGGCGCCAGCGGTATTTGCCGATCTGCAGGTCGCGGAAGCCCACGCTGCCGGTCTCCGGTGGGGGCAAGGCGCTCAAGTTGGCCGTGACCAGCAGCGGTTGCGCATGGCGGTCGAAGACCTGGAAACCAACTTCCGACTCGTTGGTTTCTCCGTGCAACACGCGTTCCTGCACCGACCTGGTGGCGATGGGCACTACCACGACGCGCCCCGCTTCGCGACCTTGCAAGGCCGACAGGCCGCCGTTTTCGATCAACACTTGCAAGGTGCGCGCCGATTGAGCGAGGCGGGCATCGGACAGTTCGCCCACTTCGTGCACCGTGCGCCGGAAACTGTAGACACCCAACGGCAACAGCACGACGGCGATCACGCCAAGAATCAACCAGCGCAGACGCTCGCGCAGACTGGCCGCTCTCACTTCGGATCCCGTGGAATCATGTAGCCAAAGCCTCGCACGTTGCGGATCGTCTCGAAGCTGAGCTTGCGCCGCAATGAATGCACCAGCACTTCCAGGGCATTGTTGCCGACCACGTGATCAATGCCGTACAGCGAGTTTTCCAGGCTCTCGCGCCGAACCAGGCGCCCCGCGTTCTCCATCAGCGCCTGCAGCAGCGAAAACTCGCGCCGCGTCAGCTCCACCGCCTCGCCGCGGAAGGTGACTTCGGAGGTACCGAGATCCAGGCTCAAGGCACCCACGTCCATGCGATTGATGGCCAGCCCGCGCATGCGCCGACCCAGCGAGCGAATGCGCGCGGCCAATTCCTCCACGTGGAAGGGCTTGATCAGGTAATCGTCGGCGCCGGCATCGAGACCGTCGACGCGGGCAGAAAGGCCGTCGCGCGCCGTCATCACCAGCACCGGCGTCTCAATGCGCGCACGACGCGCCTCGGTCAGCACTTCAATGCCATCACGGCCCGGCAGGCCCAGGTCGAGCAGGATCAGATCCGCGGTCCGGTCGCGAATGGCACTGGACGCCGAGCGACCATCCCGCAACCAGGACACCGTATAGCCCAGGCGCTCAAGCGCGCGCTGGATGGCGTCACCCAGATGCGCGTCGTCTTCGACAAGAAGGATGTGCACGAACCGAGAGCTCCCGTCACCAGGCCAAATGGGCAACCGCCCGCGGCGGCTCTGCGATTATCCAGCAACCGCCTTATGAAAGACTTAATCGGCATGGGGCCGGCGCAGCCAGGCTTGCCCCGGGGTGCAGACACGCATCATTTGACCGCTGAACAACCCGCCAGCACAGGCGCCGCGTTCTCGCCTTGCATCACGTCGTAAAGATCGCCGTCGTTGCCTTTGCTCCACCAGACGTAGCGGCCCGCCTGGTAGCGGACACCCGACGCCGCCACGGTGTCGACGAAGAGCAGCGGCTTGCCATTGACGGGAACCAAGGCAAAGCTCTGGCCGTTCGCTGCGTTCAAATAGGTCACCTGCAGCGACTTGCCATCGGCGCACTGATAGGTTTGCTTGATGGTTTTCGCCAGCTGAATCTGCGGCAGCTTGAGGGTGTCCGCGGAGGCGGTCGATGCAGCCAGCAAGATGGCGACGACACACAGCGGCCTAATGAGCTTCAACATCACCGATCACCTCGACCACGTAAGAAGATCGTCAACGACAATCCCGCCCATATCGTCATCCCAGCGGCTCTCAACAGCCGAAGGGCTGGTCAAGCTGGGACCCAGCGCCTTGAGGGCCGAGCAGCGCAAAGTCACTGGATTCCAGCCTTCGCTGGAATGACGATGCGCAGAGGCTCGCGCCCCTACTTCACCGCATCGTAAACATACTCATGCTGTCCATCGCGCAATACCAGCTTGCGACCGTCGGGCTTCCCTGCGGCGACAAACTCCAGGCCGTCCGCGCCGGGCGAGATGGTCACGAACGAGACGGAGCCGTCGTCGTTCTTGCGCGAGGCAACGTCGCTATGCCAGACGCCGAAGTCAAACACCGCATGCTTGCTGTCGCGCTGCACCTGGACGCTGCCAAGCGCCGCGTTCCGGTAGTTGTCCGCCAGTTTGGCGGCCTCGGTGGGATCGGCAGGCACGGTCAAGCGCTTCCGCTCCGCGGCAATCTGCGCCTTTAACCGCTTCACGCCGGCATCGATGTCACCCTGCGCCAGCGGCTTGCCATCAAACAGCACTTCCAGCAAACGGCGCTGGAACGGTCCGCGAATGAACACGCCCGCGTCGGCATTGGTGAGTATCACGGCGCCCACGCCCTGCTCCGGCAACCACAGCATGTCGGAGTGGAATCCCGCCAGGTCGCCGCCGTGATGGACCACCGGCACGCCCCAGGTGTGATCGACCACGAGGCCCATGCCGTAAGTGGCCGTGGTACCCATGGCCACGTTGGCCTTGCGCCGCTCCAGCAACGCAGGCTCCGACACGTAGCGCTGCCCATTGGGAAGCAGGCCGTTGGCCAGCTCCATCTGGACATAGCGCAGCATGTCGCTTACGGCACTCCAGGCGGCGCCCGCCGGTCGCGCCGCGCGAAACGAATCATTGACGCCCATGCCGGCCACGGCAGTATGGCCATCGACATCCAGGCCATGCGGCGTCGCATGATCGGCAAGCAGCGCACGATCGTAGTCGAACGTGGTCAGGCGCATGCCCAGCGGATCGAATACTTGTTTCTGCATGGCGAAATCGTAGGCCGCGCCGAGCTCCATATGCGGGTAGAGCGCGTGCGCACCGATATAGCCAGCGGCGGCGGCCATGAGGTTGGAGTACTGGAACAGTTCGCCGAACTTGCTCGTCGGCTGCATGCCCGCCAGCGCCTTCAGCACGGTGTCCGGCGTGGCATCGCGGCTATTGAGCAACCACTCCAGGTCCTGTCGTGGCATGCCCGTGCACGCGCAGATCAAGTGGCGCATCAGCACCTGGCGCGTGGTATCGGCATCTCCAAGCTTGAACGATGGCATCACCTGGGTCACCGGCGTGTCCCAATCGAAGCGATGCTGGTCGACCTCGCGTGCGAGCATCAGCGTGGTGAGCGCCTTGGTGTTCGAGGCAATCATGAACAGCGTGTCGGCATCGACCGGCTCGGGCTTGCCGATCTCGCGCACACCCAGACCACCTGCAAACACCACCTTGCCGTGGTCGATCAGGCCGATAGCCACGCCCGGCACGTCATAGGCCTTGCGCGCTTCTTCCACGAAAGCCTTCAGCGCTTCGACGCGCTCGACATCCAGGGGGTGCGCCTTCTTGTGGGCAAATGACTCGCGCTTATAGCCCTTCGGCAGCAGGCGATCGGAAATCGCGCGCAGCTGCGATGCACGCTTCTCGCCCACCGCACTGGCGACATCATAGATAAGCACGGTGTAGCCACCATCGTGGCGGTACGCAACCGCCGTCACGCCACGCTTGTCATTGGCCGAAGTCTCGTAGTTGTAGACCTTGATCCGGTCCCAGTTATCGTGCGGCGCACTGTCGGTAGCGTCGTGCAGCGGCCAGGTCTTGGCCGGCCCGTAAATCTTCCACGCCGCGGCCACCGCGGCGTCCACGTCCGCCGCCTTCACGTCCACCAGCACCACCTGCGAGCCGGGCTCGGGCGGATTCAGCGTGATCTTGTTGCCATCGGTATGAATCGTCCAATCCGCCGGAACGACAAACTGCGTCCCCGCTGACGTGGTGCGCTGGGCATCGGCCTTCACCGTGACGTTGGGCGCCGGTGTCGGAGCATCCAGCGCGGATGCGGACCCAAACACCATCACGAGGAGCACGAAGACAACGCATCGCATCAACATGAAGCTACCTCGTGGGGGAGGAAACGCTCTTCTGTCAGTCGTGCACCAAGCCAAAGACCCTGCCTGGCACCGCTGGGGACGTCGGTGACTTCGTCGGAGTCTACACGCGTGGATGATGGTCGCCAGTGCTGGCCCAAGGCGATCGCGTCAGCACGCTTGGCCTAGAGCAACACCGCCTGCAACGCTCAAACGATGGCCCTCTTTCAGTTTCAAAGCAGGCTGCCACTCGGATTTCTCAAGGCGGCCAGACAGGTTGCAGGTAGCCCAGACATGAGGCCCCAGCGACTGCGGGTTCACTGGCCTGGCAACTCGTGGCAGCGGCCGCTCGCGCGGTCGTGATGTCGCCCGCAAGGTAGATTGGAGTGGGTGACGCGGGCTGCCATGCCGTATTGCCGCGTCGGTACTCGGCAATGGACAGGACCGCTCTCGCGGCGAAATCGAGCGCGGCTCTTGAAGCCTTCACCAACCCCGTGGGGCCCGCCGGCGTAAACAACGGCAAGCTGGGCCGTGGGTACGCCGAGCCATCTGGGAGGCCCGCGTCGAGCCGGCCTGGCTTATATAGAGGGTCGATCATCGGTGCGTGATACCCAAGGGTGGATATCGACGTGGATGACTGCCATCGGCCCAGCGACAGATCCAATGGAGACCGGACGGGTGGGACCTTCCTGCCGACCTTGCTCCGATGCGCAGTCGAGGCGCCACCCGCCTGACCGGCATTTGCCTGAACACCCTGCGCCGGGCATGACGCCACCCACGGGCAGGCGACCGCCAAAGCTATTGATATGACAAAACGTGGTTTCATCAGTATCCCCATGCGCTGGTCCGCCATCACTTGAAGCAGCCAATGCATTGGATCGCACTGTCGGCGACCTCACATGCTTTCGATTTGCAGTGTATTGCTAGCCGACGGTTGCACCAAGAAACCCGGCAGATCGCAATGCCGCTCAAGCAGGACCGGATGCTCAAACTCATCCTCGAACCCACGCCGCCGACTGCGGCGACGCCTACGCAACGCTACTTCGCAGGGGACCGGATGCCTGGCACGCCGAATAATGTGTCGCAGTTCGCGAATTGAACTTTGATGCGCCGTTGCCGATCGCTGACTCGTTGACTGCGGAAAAAAACCGTGCTTAGACTCAAGTGCGACTAAAGGTAGCGCTAACATAACTGCGTCCCGCGTCTACCTCGGCGTCGCGCCGAGACAACGATGAGCGCCAACCTTGGCTCTTGCGCCGGGTGTTGCTCCGTTCCTCGCGTCATCGGCCGGGGAGGTAATACGGGGGCCACCCATGACGGGTGGCGATGCGTCTACTTTGAAAGCAATTGACGGCTGCGTCAGTCCGCTACAGCGCTTGCTGTGGCGTCGTTGTCGTACGCCCTCAAGGAACGGGGATAATTCGTATGCACGCAATGTCGTTCGTTTCGTCGCGCGTTCAAAAAGTACTGCTCTGCGCCCTCATAGCGGGTGGCGCAAGCATGGCGGCCGACGCCCAGTCGGTAAGCAACAACGGTACCGGCACGAATAACGGCTACTACTATTCGCTGTATAGCAGTGGCGGCTCGGCCACCATGACGTTTCCGCAGGCATCCAGCTATGCCGGCAACTACGCCATAACCTGGTCGGGTGTCAGTGATGTGGTGGGCGGTAAAGGCTGGAGTACCGGCGGGAATATGAGCGTCGGCTACAACGTCGGCTCCGCCAGCGGCTACAACACCATCTCTGTCTACGGCTGGACCACCAACCCGCTCGTCGAGTACTACATCACCGAGTTCGGTTCGCTCTATACGGGGAATGCCACGTATAAAGGCAGCGTGACCAGCGATGGACACACCTACAGCACGTATGAGCACCAGCAGGTGAACCAGCCCTCCATCATCGGTACCGCGACGTTCGAGCAGTACCTGGATGCCTGGGGCGGCGCATCGATCGGCAGCAATGGCACCGTCACCACGGGCAACCACTTCAGCCACTGGAAGAGCCTGGGCATGAACATGGGTTCGTTCAACTACATGATCCTGGCCACCGAGGCATATAACGGCGCCAGCGGCCAGGTAAACGCGACGGTGTGGTGAGGAATCCCGTGAAGGTGTGTTGAAAACGCTGAAGCCGGCGGCCGCCAGCCGCCGGCTTTATGCCTTTCAAGGGACGATTCGGAGAGTCCGACGCGTGCCGCATGATGCCGATGCGGCGCACGCGCGATGTCACGGCTCATCCGGGTATGTGCAGTTCACATGCATGCGGGTCGTCGACCCGGATACGCAAGGCTCTCGATGAAGAAACCACTGCTTTTGATGGCCATCGTGATGGTCACCAGCTTGACGTCCTTCACCCAAATTGCTCGTGCCTCGGCGAGCGACGTGCCTGCCAACTTCGTATGGGTCAAGGGCGGCACGTTCAAGAACACCACCTCCAACTACTACGGAAAGGGCGTCGTCATATCCGACTTTTATATCGGCAAATACGACGTCACCCAAAAAGAGTGGCTCGACGTGATGGGCAGCAATCCATCGAAGTTCAAGGGCGACAGCCTGCCGGTGGAAATGGTGAGCTGGTACGACAGCATCGAGTACTGCAACAAGCGAAGCATCAAAGAGGGATTGAAGCCCTACTACAACATCAACAAGGACGAGCAAGACCCAAACAACCAACCAGACCCGAGATTTGGCTATCTCGACCATATGCGATGGACGGTCACGATCAACCCGGGGGCCAACGGTTACCGACTGCCGACCGAAGCCGAGTGGGAATATGCCGCCGGTGGTGGCCAATCAAGCCAGAGTTACACCTATAGCGGCAGCAACGACATCGATGACGTCGCCTGGTACTGGCGAAACTCGGGCGATGAAAGCTTATCCGGCGCGTGGAGCTGGCCCCCAATCGAGCAGAACCATGATCAGCCAAAACCGGTCGGCAGCAAGAAGCCCAACGAGTTGGGGCTTTACGACATGTCCGGCAACATCAGGGAATGGTGCTGGGACTGGAACGGCGAGCTGCAAGCGAACGTAACCAATCCACAAGGCAGTCCAAGTGGCTATGGCCGGGTATGGAAAGGCGGCGGCTGGATGGGCGCCGACTTCAGTGCGGCATCAGCCTTCCGGGGCAGCCTAGCGGCCAATGGTGCGGGCCCCGATCAAGGTTTCCGCGTGGTATTGAACCGTCGATAAGAAGCGGGATCGCAAGCCGGAGCTACGCAAAACAGTGCGATGTGGAAAGCGAGTCGGGCGCCCTGACTCGAATCTCCGCGCGCCAATCGATGCGGCGAGGTCAGGTACCTCGCGGCTTGGCCCGATGCGTCGGCGCGGCGGTCCACGGATCGTCCGGCCAGGGGTGGCGGGGATAGCGGCCCTTGAGTTCCTTCTTCACTTCGGGATAGGTGCGTTCCCAGAAACCCTTCAGGTCCTGGGTGACCTGGATCGGCCGCCCGGCGGGTGATAGCAGATGCAAGGTGACGGGAATGCGGCCATTGGCGACGCGAGGCGTGTCGGCCAGCCCGAACAATTCCTGCAGCTTCACGGCAAGCACGGGCGGCTCGCCTTCGGCGTATTCGAGACGACGACTCATGCCGCTGGGCACGGTGACGCTTTCGGGCACCTGGGCATCGAGCTGGCGGCGCTGTTCGTAGTCGAACAACGTGCCGAGTGCTTGCGAGAGTTCTTCCGCGCTCAAGGCATCGAGGCGGCGCTTGCCGTTGAGATAAGGCGAAAGCCAGTCATCGAGGGTGTCGAGCAACGCAGCATCCGAGATATCCGG
The DNA here is from genome assembly GCF_026283925.1 of Dyella halodurans. Taxonomy (GTDB): domain Bacteria; phylum Pseudomonadota; class Gammaproteobacteria; order Xanthomonadales; family Rhodanobacteraceae; genus Dyella; species Dyella halodurans. The sequence continues at coordinate 164,780 of NZ_JAPDPF010000008.1, read as the reverse complement.
CAGACCAAGCTCCGGCATCCACGCGCGAAGCGCCTGCATGCGCGCGCGCAGGCGACGGGCGTTGTCGCTCCACGGCAAGGCGTCGATACCCTTGGCGCGCACCGCCGCGATCAACGCAGGCAAGGCATCCTCAGGTTTCACAGGCACGCTGCGACGTTCGAGCACGATGGCGGCATAACGCTGTTCCTCATAGGCCTCGACGGCGTTGCGCTCGTCGTTCCAGCGCAGTAACCGCTCGCGATGAAACAGTGCCGGGTAGTCGCGTTCGAGCACGCGCGGATCGAGCGGCGCGCCGGCAAGAATCAGGCTGTCGCGCGCCTCGAAGCGCAGATCGAGTGCCACCAGCCAGGGCTCGCCATGCAAGGCGGTGTTCTCATGCAGGCGGGCACCACGACCATTGGCCAGGGTGTATCGCAGCGGATTGCTGTCGTCGCGGCGTGCGACGCGATCGGGGAACGCATGCACGAGCAAGTCGCCTACCGCGTGACTATCAGGCATGCCGCTGGCGGCCGAGCGCGCGTCCAGCCGGCGACGCCAGCCTTTACTGGCTTGCTCGATTGCGGCCAGCGCCCCCGTATCGACACCGCCACGCGCACCTGCGGTGCGCCGATCGCGCCATGCATGCAGGGCGCTGACGCGCGCACGGAAGTCGTCGCTGCGCGCCTGCTCGCCGCGCAGTGGAGAGCGCGCCTCCATCAGCGCGAGCAGATCGGCGACGAGTGCCCGCAGTTCCGGCGCTGCACGCAAGGCGGCCGCACCAAGACGCGGCGTGGCGCCGAGTTCAAGCATCTGACGGCCCAGCGCGGTGATGCGCCCATCGAGTGACAGGGCGGCCAGCTGCATCAGCAGCTCGCGCGCCTGGGCGAGTGCGCCGACCGGTGGCGCATCCAGCCAGGGCAGATCATTACCGCTGTTTGACGTGATGCCCCATGCCGCCAGCTCGAGCGCCAGGCCTGACAATTCGGCTTGGGCGATCTCCGCGGTGCGCGAGGCGTCAAGTCGCTTGCTTTGTGGCCACAAGCGGTAGGCACTGCCTTCGGCGACGCGACCAGCGCGACCCGTACGCTGATCGGCAGACGCCTGCGAGATATTGACGGTTTCCAGCCGCGTGAAACCCGAGTTCGGATCGAAGCGCGGCTCGCGCGCGAGGCCGCTATCGACGACTGCCCGGATGCCGGGCAAGGTCACGCTCGATTCGGCCACGTTGGTGGCCAGCACGATGCGCCGCATGCCAGGCTCGGCTGGACTCAAGGCGGACTGCTGTTCGGCCAGTGAGAGTTCGCCGTGCAAGGCGACGACCTCCAGGTCGTCACGCGCCAGCGATTGCTCGAGCACCACCTGGGTGCGTGCGATCTCGCGACGACCGGGCAGGAAGGCGAGCACGTCGCCGTCGTTTTCGTCCAGAGCCTGGCGCGCGATGCGGGCGAGGTGATGCTCCAGGCCTTCCTGCACGCGTGCCGGCGGATACTCCACCCGTACCGGAAAGCTGCGACCCGGACTGCTGATGCGCGGCGCATCCAACCATTGCGCGATGCGCTCTCCATCCAGCGTGGCCGACATCACGACGATGCGCAGGTCGGGGCGTATCGTGCCTTGCACGTCGAGCGCCAAGGCGGCGCCGAGGTCGCCCGCCAGATGCCGCTCGTGGAATTCGTCGAACAGGATGATGCCGAAACCGCCGAGCTCGGGATCGTCCTGGATCAGGCGCGTGAGGATGCCTTCGGTGACCACTTCGATGCGCGTCGCAGCGCTGACTTTCGACTCGAAGCGGATGCGGTAGCCCACCGTCTGTCCGACCTCCTCACCCAGCTGTTTCGCCATGAACTGCGCCGCGGCGCGTGCAGCGATGCGGCGCGGCTCCAACATCAGAATCCGGCTTCCGGCCAGCCAGGACTGACCAAGCAAGGCCGGGGGTACCTGCGTGGTCTTACCGGCGCCCGGAGGCGCCTCCAGCACCAGGCGCGGATTCGCCGCGAGCGAGGCGCATATCTCGGGCAGCAACGGGGTAATCGGGAAGGAAGGCGACGTACTCATCGCGTACATGATAGTGGGGTGGCTGCTCGCCCTCTATCGACGTCCTCGAAGGCACCCCTCCTACCCCAATCCACCCTCGCGCAAGGACAACCTTCGGGTCGCCGGCAGGGGATGCGACGAACGTGCTACGGATAACTTGACGAAGAAGCGCTAATTGCCAGACATACGCCGGACGCCACGTGCTCGCGTCATGCCCTGGTTTCACCGTGCTCATACACGAACGTGTCTGCAGCGCTGCGGTGGTCTATGGCAATCGGGAGGGATTCGAAGTAAATGTTTTTGACTATTCGTATCAGCCCAGGACGCCGAATTTTCCATCATCCGGCAGCTCTCGACGACCGAAGGGCTCGAGGGCTGCGGGGATGACGAGCATAAACTTACTCAGTATTCGCCCAGAAATCCGTTCAGGGCTGTACGTGACTTACTTCAGATGCGCGCAACGGCGCCAGCGACTCGAACTTGCGCTGGTACTCGTCGGTGACCTGCTTGGCCTCTTCGCTGCTGGTGATCACGCGTGGCGTAATCAACACGATCAGCTCGGTGCGGCTGCGGTTACGACTGGTGGTGCCAAACAAGCGACCCAGGAACGGGATCTGATTGAGACCGGGGATCCCCGTATTGGTGTTGTCCTCGTTCTGCTGGATCAGACCGCCAAGCAACACCGTCTGACCGCTCTGCACAGCAATCTGCGTGCCCACCGCGCGCTGCTGGATGGTGTAGTTGCCCTGCGAATTGGCCGCACCCACCGTGTTGCTGACCTGTTGCTGGACCGTGAGATAGACCAGGCCGCCCGGATTGACGCGGGGTTGCACATCAAGAATGACACCGGTAGGCAAGTAGGTAACGCTGCTTGCAGTCGATCCCAGCGTGGTTGAACCGAGACCGGTGACGATCGAGGTCTGGTTGACCGGCACCTGGTCACCCACCTGGATATGCGCGACCTGGTTGTTCAACACCACCATCGACGGCGCGGACAAGGTTTTCGTATTGCCGTTGACTTCCAGTGCACGCAGCGCGACCTGGAAGTTCTTGTTGACGAACGAATAGAAAAGCGCATCGCCCGGTGTGGTGCTCGTACCGGGGTTGTACGTGTTGCCGCCCTGACCCAGGCCAATTTGCCGCGGGTTGGTCTTGTCGCCGGGCGTAAAGGTGCCATCGCCGTTGTTGGTGCCGCCAGCGAGGCCTTGCAGATACCACTGCACGCCAAACTGGAACTGGCCGGTCAGGTCCACTTCCAGGATGCGCATCTCGATCTGCACCTGCAGTGGCACGTTGTCCAGCTTCTTGATGGCCTGCTCGATCTCCCCCCATTGCGAAGGCCGCGCACGCACCATCAGCTGGTTGTTCGCATCGACCGAGCTGATGCGGATGCTGCCGTCTTCGGAGCTGTATTGCTGGCCGCCCTGATTGTTGTTGGGATTCGTGCTGTTGCCAAACGTTCCGCTACCGCTGCCAAAGGCACTGCCACCGGTGGTGGTTCCGCCCGTCCCCGTTGTGCCACCCAGGCCGCCCGTGGTCGCACTGGTATCGCCGTGGGTGCTGAGCCCGCCCGTGGTGTTGCCAAATCCGCCGGTGGTGCTGCTGCCGAAGCTGCCAGCCGTACTGCCCATGCCGCTGGCGGAACCGTAGGCGTTGTTGGTATTGCCCAGCGTGCCTTCGTTGAGGCCGGGACCCACATGGCCGCCGCTGTTGTTCGCGGCGCCATTGGTATAGATCTGCGCCAGGTACTGCGCCAGATCGGAGGCCTTGATGTTGCGCACGTCATAGACGTATAGATCCGGCTCGTTGCCGCCGCCGTGATCGATCTTGGCGATCCAGTCGCCAACTTCCCGCAGATACGTCGGCTGAGTGCTGATGACCACCAGCGCATTGGTGCGCTCAATCGGGATGAAGCGCAGCATGCCGGCCAGCGGCGTATCGCCCTTGGGGCCGAACATCTGGTCGAGCTGGGGCATCAGTTCGCTGACATTGGCGCGCTGCAGGCTGAACACGCCGACCGACATGCCGCGCAGCCAGTCCACGTCGAAGGTCTGCACGGTGCGCTGATAGTTTTCCAGTTCCTGCGGCGTACCGGACAGCACGATGAGGTTGCGCGACGAATCAACCAGCAACACGGCGTCGGTGCGCGCAAACGGCTTGATCAGCTTCTGCATCTCGGTGGCCGAGATGTAGCGCAGCGGGAACAGCCGTGCCTGCATGCCGGCCTGGGGCGCCACCGCGCCGAGACTGGGCACCAGGTTGCCGGCCACCGCGTCCTTCGACGGCATCACGATATAGCGGCCGTCGCGCTGCACCAGCGAATTGCCGGTCCACGACAACAGCGTTTCCAGGATCGGCAACGCCTGGCTGCTGTCCACCGGCTGCGAGGTGGAGAACGAGATATTGCCCTGCACGCCGGGCACGATGGTGTAGTTCTGCTTGAGCAGGTCGCCAAGAATTGCCTTGACCACCGCCTGCACCGGCTGGTTCTCGAAGTTGAACGTCACCGCCCCTTCACCGCTGGCCACCTGACGGGGCTGCGCCAATCCTGTCGCCTGCACGAACTTGCCCGTACCGGTACGCAGCTTCGGCTCCAGGGCCGCGTTCTGGTCCTGCGCTTGCGCACCCGCATTGAGAGGCCGCTGGGCCGGTACGGGATCCTGGGTGCCGGCCATGGCCTCGCGCTGAAGCGCGCCGTCATCGTGTGGTTGCGGCAAGGTCTGGCAACCGCTTAGCCAGATCGCCAAAGTGAGCGTACCGATGCGGCGAATCCGCGACGTGCGCTTGGTCAACATTCAATGTGCTCCTTCGGAGGGCGCTGCCGACTGCTCGGCGCGACGCTTCTGGATGGCTTCTTTGAGCTGGCGGATGCGATCCGATTGCGAATCGGCATTGTTCTGCGGCGCGCCTGGCGCATTCGCATTGGGCTGGGAGGCACTGGACGCTGGCGACAGCGGACCCGTAACCATGCGCACTGCACCGGGTGGCATCGGTGCCGGTGCGGGCACGGGTGCCGGTGGCGGCGAGGGCAGCATGCCATTGGCCAGCGGCGCGTTCTTGGGCATGTCGATGGGCGCACCGGCAGGCAGACCGAGCTCGGTGCGGCCACTGGCCGATTCGAAGATCGCCGCCCGCGGTTTCAGCTCGGCCAGGCGCCAACTGCCATCGGGCAAGGTATCGCCTTCGCGCACGCGTACTTCGTGTTCACCGCTCTTGTCGCGCAGCAAGGCCATGTGCAGCGACGGCGTGAGGATAATGCCGGTGAGCTGCATATCGCCCAGGCTCGCGCTGCCACTTGCGGCGCGCATACCCGGCTTGCGATCGGCATTGAACAGCGGCTGCGTCCACACGGCCGCGAACTGCTGCAGCGGCACGGGCGGCGGCAAGCCCTGGTCGCGCACCTCGGGCAGCGGCGCCACCGGGCGCGGCGCTTCCCAGTGCACGGCGCGGCCGATACCGGCAAGCAGCAGCAACAACAGCAGGCCGAAGGTGGCGGCCAGGCCACCAAGCACGGGGGTCAGACGGCGCTGTACTTCGGCGTTCATGGCGCGTCTCCTTGCGCATCGCCACCCGCATTGCGCGGCTGACGCACATAACCGGAGAGCGTGAACTGCACTTCCAAGGGCGCCCCCACCTGTTGCTGGGCGGCGACGGGATTGCGATAAATGCTCAGGTCGTCCACGAACAGATAGGGCGAACCTTGTTCCAGGTCATGCAACGTTTCGGCCAGCGGCTGAACTTCGCAACGCAGGCTGATGCTCACGGCCACTTTGCGATAAGGCTCATCGGGCGCGGCGGGCGGATTGGGCACCGGCATCTTCTGGGTCACGTCACACGCGCCGCTCTGCGGATGCTGGGCGACGGCATCGACGACCCGTTGCATGAGTCCGGCGGCAGCAGCGTTCGGGTCGTCCTCGGGCAGGAAGGCATGGCTCGCCGCCTGCCCTGCGCCCATGGCAGCGATACGCTTCTGCAGCAGCGGTTTTTCCGCGATGGCCGCGGCGAAACGCGCATGCGTATCGCGCAGATCGTTCATCTCAGCATTGACGGATTGCAGCGGAGCGACGAACCACCAGTGCAGGAGCGCGAAGTATCCGATCACCAGCACCAGCAACAGCAGCAAAAGCGCCGCGATGCGGCTTTCGCGTGGCTTCAGCGCATCCAGCTTCACAGCGCACCTCCGGCCGCGGCAGGCGGAGCCTTGGGTTTCGGCTCGGTGTTCTTGCGCAGCTGCGCGACCATGTAGAAGCGTTCCTTCCCCGTCGACGGATCGACCTGGATGGTGCCCTGGAAATTGGCGTCGGTCAGCACCGTCGAGCCCTTGAGTGCATCGACGAGACGCGCGGCCTGCGGGCTTTGTCCCTGGAAGCCAACCTGGCCGGTGTTGTCGATGCTCAGGCGCTCCAGCCACGCCGTGGTCGGCAGCCGTTGGCTGATGTCCTGCAGCACGGCCAGCGCGGACACGGTACGCGCCTTGCGCTGGGCCAGGAAACCGGCGGCGCCGGCGTTGTCCTGTAGCTGTTGGCGCAGCGCGGCTACCTGCTGCGCGTCGGCACGCATGCCTTCCACCTCGGTGCGCATCTGCGCCAAGGCACTTTCCCGGTTGTGCACGAACTGCAGCAAGGACAGCACCAGCAGCAGGATCGCGGCCGCGCCCAAGGCGAGGTTCAGTCGCTGGCGCGGATGCTGGCGACGTGGCGTCAGTTCCGCCGGCAACAGGTTGACGCCAAGGCGATCCTGCTCGACGGCGACATCCACGGCATCGACCTGCAGCCCCGAGCTGGCCAGTCGCGCCAGCAGCGGATCGAGCGTGGTGCGCGGCACCGCCACCAGCTCCGCCGCAAAGCGGCCGGCCGGCGCGGGTAGCTGCAACTCGCGCACGTCGTAGCGCACCTGCTCGGCGCGGAACGGCGTCTGGCGGTCCATTTCAAAGGCGCCGATCTGCTGCAGGCTGTCGCGCGCCGCGAGCGGCAGGGTCAAGCGGGGACGCAGCACCTCGGCAGGCGTCAGGCACAAGGCGACGCGCAGGTCTTCGCTATCGACGCCACGCACGGCATCGGCGAAGGCGACCTGCTGGTCGGCCGGGTCGAGCTGGCTGCTCCATTGCGCGGTCAGGTCGACGCGGCCGGCGCGGTGCAGCTGCCAGTCATCGCCCACCGGCTTCAGCAGGTACCAGCTCGGGCCGCTGCCAAACATCAGGCGCCAGCGCTGCGGCAGCAAGGCCGTCAGCTCGCCACCCCACCAGGCAAAAAAGCGTGGCAGCGGCGATGCGCGCCATGCGCGACGTGCGCGATCGAGCTGCAATCGCAGCGGCTGCGTTGCCGAACTCATTCCCCGTCACCCTCCTGCCAACGCAGCACTGCATACGGCATGGTGCCGTTGCGAGCTACCTGTAAACGCACCGTGGCGCGAAGGATCGCGCGAGTACCGTCGGCCAGCGTAGCCTCTGAACGAATACTATGCGTTACTCCCTGACTGACTACTAGGCCCGGCTGGGCTTGCGCCCCCAGCCTCGCTGCCACCATCGCATCCGCCTGTTGCAGGTTCATGCCGGGCGGAGTGGCAGCCAGCGCCAGGGCCTGGGCCTTGGCGGGGTCGGGGCTGGGTCGGCCCGACCAGAGCGTCAGCTGCGGCGCCACCGTACGGTAGACCGCCGGATCCATGCCCAGCACCATTTGCAGTTCTTCGACGCTGGCGAAGGGCCCGTGCCGCGGGCCGTAGTCGCGGCCGGCCATCGCATAAGCCGACGATTTGAGGCCGGCACCGGCCGGCGTCATGGCGAAGCTGCGCCAGTCCACCACGTTCTTCGCAAGATCCAACGCCTTGGCATCCGGCATGCCGGCGAGGCGAAAGAGATTCTGCAGGACATCCGCCGAGGCGGCGTTGAGGTCCACCTTGCCGCTTTCATCGATCACGCTGACGCTGACCTTGGCGCCGTCGAAGGCGAACGGATAGACGCGGCCGTCGGCAATCCAGCGCTGTTCTTGCTGCGGATCCTGCAAGGCGTAGATGGCGCGCATCAAGCCGGCTTCCGCGGCGTAATGCGCCTGGGTTTGGGCAAACATGTAGCGCGCCTGCAGGCCCTCCGTGCGCGCGAGCATGGCGTAGCCGCCCAGCAGGATCGCCAGCAGGGTGCATGCCCACAGCACCACCAGCAGGGCGACGCCCCGCTGCCCCTGAGGATGGGTCATCACGGCGCGCCTCATTGCAGACTCCGCGGCTGCAGGCCTTGCAGCAGGTTCGCCTGGCCTTGGGTCGCAGTGGGATCGACCCGCAACGGCGCCTCCAGCAACGGCCATGAGCTGGTTCCATCGAGTGTCAGGGCAATGCGCACGATGCGCGGCATCACGCGACTGTCGTCCCAGTGGTTGCGCCACTGACCCTTGGCTTGTGCCGTGTCGGGCTCGCGATAGCTGAAACGGCCGCCACGGATATCTTCCACCAGCACTTCAGGCTCACTCAACGGACGGGGCGCACTACCGTCGGGCGGCATCAGCGCAAAACTGGCCTCCAATCGCGAACCGCCCTTGCCATTGGGCACCAGCTTCAGCTGCTGCAACTGCGGCCCCAGCTTGCCGAGATAGCCCGGCAAAGAGGCCACGAAGCGCATCTCGTGTTCGTCGCCACTGAAATAGATCGGGTCACCGTTATCGGTTTTCGCCAGCGGCACCGCACGCGCCTGCGCCAGCTCACGGCGCAGGAATTGCTGGGCGGAGCGCACCTCGTCCAGGCGGCTGATGGCGGCTTCGCCGGAACGCACCGTCTGCGTGGCCGTGCGCACGCCCGAATACACGCCCAGCAACAACAGCGCCAGCAAGGCGAGCGCACCCAGCACTTCCAGCAGGGTGAAGCCGCGCGCGCCTGCGGCGCTAGCTGCCGGCCTCATGGTGAATTCGCCGCTGAGGGATTCAACACGCGCAGCGTGCTGAAATGCGCGGAACGCTCACGCGGGCGACTGCCCCAGAACACGTCGAGATCGAGCTTGACCATGCGCACCTGGGCATTCGGCGCGACCGGCCCGGGGCTCCATGGCGTCACCACCAGGTGCCAGCGATAGCGCTCGTCGAAGCGACCATCGCTGCTGCCGAGCCGCAATGGTGTGTCGATATCCACCGTGTCGAGCTCGCTGCGCGCCCACAAGGCCGCCTCGCTGTGGTCCGCGGCATTGCGTGCAAGACTGATTGAACCGCCCGCCACTTTCATCAGCGCGGCAAACGTAATCGCCAGCAGCAGGATCGCCGCGATCACTTCCAGCAGGCTAAAGCCGCGGATACGCCGTTTCATAGCTTCGCGCTCGTATCGACCACGCTGACGGCGCCGGTCAACCAGGACACGTTGACCTGCCAGCGTCGGCGCTCACGCTGCAGCGTGACATGGCCACCCGTGGAGCTCCCATCCGGAAAGAAGCGGATGCGCCCGGTGGTGGCATTGACCTGGTCTTCCTGCGCGCTGGTGATGCCGACGCGCATGCCCGATGGCAAACGCACCACCTCGCCACCGGCGGGCCGGTAAGTATTCGCGCGCGTATCCACATCGAAGCTGCGCTCTTCGCCATGCACGATGGCCTGCGCGCGCGTCGCCCGCAGGGCTGCCGCCAATTCGCCACTTGCCGCGCTCACGCGCGCACTCGCCAGGCCTTGCGTCACGGACACCGCAACGGCGGCGGCGGCGATGCCGATCAACAGGATCACCGCCAGCATTTCCAACAAGGTGAAACCGGGGGCGAGGGATGGGTAGCGCGGGCGCAAGCCCGCACGGCGACCGCAAGCTTGTGCGCTTGCGCCCCCGCTACCCACGTCCCGCCCCCACCTTTTCACTGCCAGTTACCCACGTCCGCGTTATAGCCGTCGCCGCCAGGCTGTCCGTCCTGACCGTAGAAAATCAGGTCAAAACTGCCATGGTCGCCCGGGTACTTGTAGCCAAAGTCGTGACCCCACGGATCGTGCAGCTCGGACTCCTTCGCATAAGGGCCCTGCCAATTGCGCGCATTGGCCGGCTTCACCAGCAGGTCCTGCAGTTGCTTCGGCGGCGTGCCGTTGTCCAGCGCGTAGTTCTCGATCTTCTGGCTGAGCGTGGTGAGCTGCGCCTTGCCGGCGCCGTACTTGCCCTTGTCGACGTTCTTGCCGACCTGGGTCACCACCACGGCGCCGATGATGCCGATCAGCACGATCACCGCCAGCATTTCGAGCAGGGTGAAGCCGCGTGCAGTGCTGAGACGACGGTTAGTCCTTTGTTGCATGTCCAGGTACCTCGTGGAATCGGGGAGTCGGAGTGGTGTGTTATCGGACAGCGCGGCTTACTGAATGTTGCTGGTAAGACTGAGCAAGGGCAGCAGGATTGCCGCCATGATGATCGCCACCAGCACGGTCATCACAATGGTCAGTGCCGGCACCAGCGCGGCCAGCAAACGATCGATGGCGCGACGGCTTTCCAGTTCGAAGGTGTCGGCCACCTTCAGCAGCATGGTGTCGAGTTGGCCGGCTTCCTCGCCTACCTGCACCATCTGCAGGGCCAATCGCGGAAAACGCTGCGACTGTGCCAGCGAGAAGCTCAGGCCGGCGCCACCCTTGACCTGCTCCGCCGCCTGTTCCAGCGCCTGGTCCAGCGCACGATTTGCGGTGACCTGGCGCGCAATGGTCAGTGCCGAAAGCAGGGGCACGCCATTCTTCAGCAGGGTGCCGAGCGTGCGCGCGATACGCGCGGTCTGCACCTTCAGCAACAGCGGACCGACGACACGCAGGCTGAGCTGCCGCGCATGCCATGCCAGCAGCGTCGCCGGATCGCGCAGCCGCGCACGCGCCACCAGCACGCCCACCACCAGCAGGATCAACAGCAACCACCACCACGTCTGCAAGGTATTGCCCACGGCCAGCACCAGCTGGGTGATCAGCGGAATCGGCACCTGCATGTCCTGGAAGATCGGCACGAATTGCGGCACTACGTACGCCAGCAACAGCAGCAACGAGCCCAGCACACCGACCATCAGGAAGGCCGGATAGATCAGCGCATTGATGATGCTGCCGCGCAGCTGCTGCGTACGCTCCAGGTACTCGGCCAGGCGGCGCAGGGTGTCTTCCAGCGAACCGCCGGCCTCGCCCGCGCGCACCAGGCTGATATAGAGCTTGGGAAACACGCCGTGCTCTTCGTCCAGCGCCTGCGACAGCGGCGTACCGCCGCGCACGCGATCACGCACCCGCTCGATGAGCTTCTTCGCGCGCTCACTCTCGGGTAGCTCCAGCAGAATGCCCAACGCACGATCCAAGGGCTGGCCCGCGCCGAGCAGGGTGGCGAGCTGATGGGTGAACTGCGCGAGCTGGTCGCCGGTGAACGGGCCTCGCCGGAACAGTGCCGCCAGACCGCTGCCGTCGACTTCGGCACCCGCAGCCTGGGCGTCCAGCGGCGTGTGCCCCTGATCCTGTAGGCGACTGATCACTTCCTCGAGGCTGCTGGCCTCCATCTGGCCTTGCAGCGTCTCGCCGGCAGCGCTGATGGCGCGATAGCGGAATTGGCTCATGCTCGAAACCTCCTCTCCCCTTCGGGGAGAGGATCGAGGTGAGGGGCGGGTGCTCGCGGTAAAACAGTTATTCCCTCACCGTCATCCCCGCGAAAGCGGGGATCCAGTGCCTTTGGATGTCGCGCAAGGCGAGAGCTTAAAGACGCTGGATCCCCGCTTTCGCGGGGATGACGTAGACGAAACATACGCGCTCTCGCGAGCACCCGCCCCTCACCCCAACCCTCTCCCCAGAGGGGAGAGGGAGAAAACTCACGATTCCTGCGTGACACGCAACACCTCCTCAAGGGTGGTGATGCCCGCTACGGCCTTGGCGATACCGTCCTCGTACATGGTGCGCATGCCTTCGGCGCGGGCCTGGCGTTCGATTTCGCCGGCATCGGCGCGTTGCATCACCATGCGGCGCAAGGGATCGCTCATCACCAGGAATTCCATGATGGCGCGGCGCCCACGATAACCGGTCGGGTTGGCCGCGCTGCTGCCTGGTTTCCATAAACGGATCGGACGCTCGTCGGTGTACTTGTACAGCTCGAACTGCTCGACCACTTCAGGCAACGCCTCATACGACGTCGCCGTCTCAGGATCGAGGCGACGTACCAGTCGCTGCGCCAGGATGCCGTTGACGGTGGAGCCGAGCAGGTAATCCTCCACGCCCATATCGAGCAGACGCGTGATGCCGCCGGCCGCACTGTTGGTATGCAGGGTGGACAGCACCAGGTGGCCGGTGAGCGCGGACTGGATGGCGATGCGGCAGGTTTCCAGATCGCGCATTTCGCCGATCATGATCACGTCCGGATCCTGGCGCACGATGGAGCGCAGCGCACCGGCAAAATCCAGCCCGATCTGCGGCTTGACCTGGATCTGGTTGATGCCCTCGATCTGGTACTCGACCGGGTCTTCGACGGTGATGATCTTCACGTCCGGCGTGTTGATCTGCGACAGCGCCGTGTACAGAGTGGTGGTCTTGCCCGAACCGGTCGGGCCCGTGACCAGCAGGATGCCGTGCGGGCGATCTAGCACGTCGACGAAGCGCTGCTGGAAGTTGTCGGTGAAGCCCAGCGAGGCGAAGTCGAAGACCACCGACTCACGGTCGAGGATACGCATCACCACCGATTCGCCAAAACTGGTCGGCACGGTAGATACGCGCAGATCCAGCTCCTTGCCCTGTACGCGCAGCTGGATGCGACCATCCTGCGGCAGGCGACGCTCGGCAATGTTGAGCTTGGCCATGATCTTCACGCGCGAGATCACCGCGGCGGTCGAGCTGGATGGCGGCGCCTCCACCTCGTGCAGCACGCCGTCGATGCGATAGCGCACCTTCAGGCGATTCTCGAACGGTTCGATATGCACGTCCGACGCGCGCTGTTCCACCGCGCGTTGCAGGATCAGGTTCACCAGCCGGATCACGGGCGCCTCGGAAGCGAGGTCACGCAGGTGTTCCACGTCATCCTCGACCGCCGCGCTGCCGTCCAGGTTCTCGACGATGGTGCCCATCGCCGAGCGGCCGGAACCGTAATAACGTTCGATCAGGTCGTCGATCTCCGAGCGCAGGCCGACGCGCAGCACCACCGGTCGGCCGGCGGCGAGCTGGATGGCCTGCAGGGGGTAGGCATCCGCCGGATCGGCCATCACCAGGCCCAGGCCATCCTCATCCACTCGCACCGGCACCACGTGATGCTGCTTGAGGAAGCGGCTGGATACGTCCAGCTCCGTTGGCGGCAGTTCGGGTGCCTCGCGGGCAGCCAGCAGCGGCGTCTGCAGCAGCTCGGACCAGGCTTCGGCCAGGTCGCGCTCGGACACCAGCCCCAGTCGGGCCATCAGGGCGGTGAGGGTGCCTTCGGGGGACTCCTCGTGTAGCCGGCGCGCCCGCGCCAGGTCGGAGTCTTTCAGCCGCCCGCGCGAAACCAGCAACGCGCAGACCGCTGCTTCCTGGCCATCCATCGCCCGCCCCTCCTTACCCACCACCGGCTTTGCGACTGCCGACATACGTACACCCCGCTCGGAAACCCGGCAATATGCCCATTCCACGCCGCCCCCAACGGCATCGAAGGCTCATTGTTAACACACCCGTTGGCCGCTAAGCGAGCACGGTTCCTCACGACGCATCACCCTTATCGACCATATGCGGATGATCACGTTCGACCCGCCTCCAAGAAGCCTAGACAGCGGATATGACCATTCGGTGCCTTTGACGACATAAGCGTCCCAGCCGGTTCAGGAATGCGCCCGCTGCCACGGGCCCAGTTCTCCAACAAGCTCGGCGTGTGCGGCCATGGCGGCAGTCTGGGACAATCGCCCTTTTTAGCGGTCCATCAAGCCCATGCAGTTGCTCGATATCGGCGCGAATCTCACCCACGAATCGTTCCACCACGACTTTGATGCCGTGCTGCAGCGTGCGCATGCGCATGGTGTGGCGCGACTTATCGTCACCGGCGCGTCGCGGGATGGCAGCACGCACGCCCTCGCGCTGGCGCAGAAGCATCCGGGCGTGCTTTACGCCACGACGGGTGTGCATCCGCACCACGCGATCGACTACGACGATGCCACCGACGCGCTGATGCGCGAGCTCGCCACGCACGCGGAAGTGCGTGCCGTCGGCGAAACAGGGCTGGACTACAACCGCAACTATTCGCCTCGCGACGTACAACTCGCGGTGTTCGAGCGCCAGCTGCAGATCGCGGTGGACGTGCAGAAGCCGCTATTCCTGCACCAGCGCGATGCGCACCATGATTTCATTGCCTTGCTGCGCCGTTACCGCGACAAGCTGCCGGGCGCCGTCGTGCATTGCTTTACCGATACGGGCGAAGCCTTGCGTGACTATCTCGCGCTGGATTGCCATATCGGCATCACCGGCTGGATCTGCGACGAACGGCGTGGCACGCATTTGCGCGAGCTCGTGAAGGAGATTCCCGCGAATCGCCTGATGATCGAGACCGATGCGCCCTATCTGCTGCCGCGCACCGTGCGGCCGCAACCTGCCCATCGACGCAATGAGCCGATGTACTTGCGGCATATCTGCGAAGAAATCGCGCGGGATCGTGGCGAGCCGGTGGAAGTCGCGGCGGCCAACAGCACGGCGACCGCAGAGGCGTTCTTCGGGCTGGCCTGAAGCGCCCCTACAGGGGGATGACGCGGGTTTCTCCGGGGGGCAGCCCGTCCAGCGCGTGCGGGCCGATGCGCTCGCGGATCAGGCGCAGGGTGGGGAAACCCACTGCGGCCGTCATGCGCCGTACCTGGCGGTTGCGGCCTTCGCGCAAGGTGATGCGCAGCCAGCTGGTAGGTATCAGCTTGCGAAAGCGCACGGGCGGATCTCGCGGCCACAGCCAATCCGGTTCGACGGCGTGTTCCGCGCCTGCCGGCAGCGTGGGGCCATCATTGAGCACGACGCCACGCCGCAGCGCTGCCACCGCATCGTCGGTGACCTGGCCATCGACCTGCACCAGGTAGGTCTTGGGCTGCTTGTGCTTAGGGTCGGTAAGGCGATGCGCGAGGCGACCATCATCGGTCAGCAGCAGCAAGCCCTCGCTGTCGTGATCGAGCCGGCCGGCCGGATAGACATCTTTCTGCGTGACGAAGTCCGCCAGCGTGCGGCGGCCGTCCGCATCGCTGAACTGGCACAGCACGCCATAGGGTTTGTTGAGCGCGATCAGCATGCGGCTTCGATCGCGCGCCAGCTCGGCGCGCGATCGTCGTCAATCACGGCGACTTGGCCGGCGCTTCAGGCTTCACGAAACGCAGGGTCATGCGATCCGATTCGCCGATGGCGAGATACTTGGCCTTGTCCTGATCACCCAAGGTGAGCGTGGGCGGCAACGTCCAGACGCCCTTGGCGTAATCCTTGGTGTCCTTCGGATTGGCGTTGATCTCGCTTTGTTCTTCCAGCTTGAAGCCGGCGTCGGTCGCCAGCTTCACCACGAAGCCGGTGGGCAGGTAGCCGCTTTCCTTGATGGTATCGACGTTGGCGTTGTCCGCCGCGCGATGATCCACCACGCCAAGCACGCCGCCCGGACGCAAGGCGGCATAGAACGCCTTGAACATCGCCGGTGCGGTATCGGCCATCACCCAGTTGTGCACGTTGCGGAAGGTCAGGATCAGGTCGGCCGAACCCGGCGCACCGAATGCCGGCGCCTTCGGGTCGAACTCCAGGATCTGCGCCTTGCCGAATTGCGCCGGATTGCCGGCGAACTTTTCGCGCAACGCGGTGACATCGCGGCGCGCTTCGCCATCCTCTTTCGGCTTCTGCACGGCAGCGATGTAATGACCGTTGTCGCGCAACAGCGGTGCGAGGATTTCGCTGTACCAGCCGCCACCCGGGGTGATTTCGATCACCGTCTGATCCGGCCGCAGGCCGAAGAACTGCAGCGTGGCCTTGGGATGGCGATAGACATCGCGCGCCCGGTTTTCCGCCGAGCGCCAATCGCCTGCCAGCACCTGATCCAGCCGCGAGGCGGTGAAATCGGTGGCGCTGGTCGGCGGCACGAGGGCGCCGGCCGGTTGATCCTGCGACTGCGCATCAGCCGGCGCGGACGAGCCGCTGCAAGCCGCCAGCAGCAACGCTGCCAGACCTGGAATCACACGCTTATTCATCGACAACCCCTAGATGGAACAGATCGGGAAACATGGCTGCACGGCAGGCTAGCACGCAGCTTGCCGGGCGCCACGTATACGAATGGTGGATGGACCGCAGCTGCCCGTGCAGCGCCATCTCGCCCCGCCGAAGATCCTGGCAAGGACTCAACGGCGACGGATGGCGGCAGCAGAGCACACGACGCTAAAGCCAGGCTTTCATGCAGCCAGCCCAGGCCTTCGCCTGCTCAGTAGTGGATCACCGAGCGGATCACCTTGCCCTCGTGCATCAGGTCGAACGCCTCGTTGATGCGCTCTAGCGGCAAGACCTCGGTGATCATCTCGTCAATCTTGATCTCGCCGGCCATATAGCGATCCACGTAACCCGGCAGCTGCGTGCGCCCTTTGACGCCGCCAAAGGCCGAGCCCCGCCACACGCGGCCGGTCACCAGCTGGAAGGGGCGCGTGCTGATTTCCTGCCCGGCGCCTGCCACGCCGATGATGATCGACTCGCCCCAACCCTTGTGGCAGCACTCCAGTGCCGAACGCATCACCTGCACGTTGCCGATGCACTCGAACGAGTAGTCCACGCCGCCGTCGGTAAGGTCCACGATGACCTGCTGGATGGGCGTGTCCGGATAGTCCGTCGGGTTGATGAAGTCCGTCGCGCCCAGCGCCTTGGCCATGACGAACTTGTCCGGGTTGGTGTCCACCACCACGATGCGCCCGGCCTTCGCCATGACCGCCCCCTGCACCACCGACAGTCCGATGCCACCCATGCCGAACACCGCCACGCTCGCACCCGGCTCCACCTTGGCGGTATTGAGCACGGCGCCGATGCCAGTGGTGATGCCGCAACCGAGCAGACACACCTTTTCCAGCGGCGCCGCCTTGTTGATCTTCGCCAGCGAGATTTCCGGCAGTACGGTGTATTCGCTGAACGTGCTGGTGCCCATGTAATGCAGCAGCGGCTTGCCGTTGAGCGAGAAGCGCGAGGTGCCGTCCGGCATCAAGCCCTTGCCCTGGGTCACGCGGATCTTCTGGCACAGATTGGTCTTGCCCGAGAGGCAGAATTTGCACTCGCCGCATTCGGGCGTGTACAGCGGAATCACGTGATCGCCGACTTTCAGCGAGGTCACGCCCTCACCCACTTCTTCGACGATGCCGCCGCCTTCGTGGCCGAGAATCACCGGGAACATGCCTTCCGGATCGGCACCCGACAAGGTGAAGGCGTCCGTATGGCACACGCCCGTCGCCACGATGCGTACCAGCACCTCACCGGCCTTGGGGCCAGCGACGTCGACGTGTTCGATAGTGAGAGGTTTACCTGCTTCCCAGGCGACGGCGGCGCGAGATTTCATGGGATTTACTCCGGGGGATGGGGGAGGATGCAATGGGGAATGATGACGTTTTGGGGCGCGATGGGAAACCTTGCGCTTGAGCGGGGCTGGACCTTTTCGCGCACAGGATGCGTTTCTAAGAGAAGTCGGGCGCGGCAGCCTTCAGGCCCACCGACGACGTCGCGTAGGACATCGTCCGCGCATACGCCGCGGCCTCCCCATGCAGCCAATCGCGAAAGATCCGCAGGCTTGCGTGGTCCCTCGCCCGCTCCGGATACACCAGAAAATAAGCCTCCGGAATCTGCAGGTAACGGTTGCCCAGCACCTGCAGCAAGCCTGCCTCGATCAACGGCCGCGCCATCACCATGCGTCCCAAGGCCACGCCCATGCCCTCGCTCGCCGCGCGCTGCAAGGCATCGGTGTTGTCGAACTGGGCCACATAGCGCCTGGGTGGTTGGCCGCCGGTGGCCGTGAACCAGTCGCGCCAGCGATCGCCGGGATCGCCGAGCAGCGGCCACTTGGCGAGATCGAGGGGATCGACACCACGCATGCGTTCCAGCAGGGCTGGCGCTGCCACCGGGGCGATCCATTCGTCGAACAGGCGCTCGGTGATCAGGCCGGGCCAGGGACCGCGGCCATAACGCATCGCCGCATCCACCGGATCGCGATCGAAATTGACCAGTTCCACGCTTGATTGCAGGTTGAGTTCCAGCTCGGGATGCGCCGCCACCAGGCGTGCCAGGCGCGGCACCAGCCAGCTGGACATCACGCCGGGAATCGCACTGAGCGTCAGCGCTTCCTCGCGGCGGACCCGGTAACCCGACAGGGCGCGGTCGATCCCTTCAAAGTGATGGCCCACCGCTTCCATCAGACGGCGTCCCTCCGGGGTGAGCTGCACGCCGCGCGGGCCACGATCGAACAGCCTGCGCTCCAGTCGCTGTTCCAGCTGGCGCACTTGATGGCTGAGTGCACTGACCGTGAGGTTGGCCTGTTCGGCCGCACGCGAGAGGTTGCCCAGGCGGGCGACCTGCACGAACTGTTGGAGAAGATCCAGCGAGACACGCGCCATATTGAAATTCCCTCAAGTCTGGCTTGTGAATATATCGCTTTTGCGGCGCATGCGAGGCTCCTATCTTGAATCACCCAAGACACATGGCAACACGAAGGGAGGACGTCATGAGCTCGCTCTGGACTGACCTGTTGTTCATGCACGGCTACATCAGCAATGCCGAACTGGCGCGCCGATTGGCCGAAACGCCGAAGTCCGACCAAAAGCCCAGCGGAAAGCGGGAACGCTCGAACAGGCAGGCCGCATCTGAGGGCTCGGCACGCCCCGCACTGGTTGCCGGCGACTGCCTGCCGACTTGATTCGCCGCGGGGTCGCTACCACGTCGAGCGGGTACGCCCGCTGCATCCCGCGGCGGGCACGCTAGCAAGGACTTCGCCCATGCAGCTCCGCCCACTTGGCCGATCCCCACTTTCCGTCGCACCGCTCGCCTTCGGCGGCAACGTGTTTGGCTGGAGCGCCGACGAACGACGTTCGTTCGAACTGCTGGATGCCTTCGTTGATGCCGGCTTCAACCTGATCGATACCGCAGACGTCTACTCGGCCTGGGTGCCGGGCAACCGCGGCGGCGAGTCCGAGACCATCATCGGCAAGTGGCTGAAGCGCAGCGGCAAGCGCGACAAGGTGGTGATCGCTACCAAGGTGGCGAAATGGGCCGAGCACCCGGGCCTGTCGCCGATGAATATCAACCAGGCGGTGGATGGTTCGCTCAGGCGGCTGCAGACGGATCACATCGACCTGTACCAGGCGCATGAGGACGATGCGACGGTGCCGCTGCATGAAACCCTCGGGGCATTCGCGCGGCTGATCGAGCAGGGCAAGGTGCGCGTGATCGGCGCGTCCAATTACGGCGCCGACCGCTTCGGCGAAGCGCTCGCCGTTTCCGCACGAGACAACCTGCCGCGCTACGAAACCCTGCAGCCGGAATACAACCTGGTCAATCGTGCGGCTTACGAAAAGGAACTCGAGCCGCTGGTCGTAGCCGAGAACATCAGCGTGATCAACTACTACGCGTTGGCCAGTGGCTTCCTCAGCGGCAAGTACCGCAGTGAAGCCGACCTGGCCAAGAGTGCAGCCCGCGGCGGCTCCGTGCAGAAGTATCTCAATGCGCGCGGGCTCGGGATTCTCGCCGCCCTCGACAAGGTGGCGACTGCGTACGGCGCGACAGCCGCGCAGGTGGCATTGGCGTGGTTGATGGCACGCCCGAGCGTGACGGCGCCGATTGCCAGTGCTACCAGCGTTGCGCAGTTGAAGGAGCTGGCTGGGGCGGTGAGGCTGCAGTTGAGTGCTGAGGATATCGCGACGCTCGAACGAGCGAGCGCTTGACCTTCCTTCCTCTCCCCTTTGGGGAGAGGATTGAGGTGAGGGGCGGGTGCTCGCGACGAGGTCGCATGAGAGCCGGCTTTGAACTAACGCGATCGCAAGATTGACCCCTCACCCCAACCCTCTCCCCAAAGGGGAGAGGGAGCTACGAGCTAAGAGCTACTCGCTGCCGTCTGGCGCTTCTACCTGATAACCCTTCGCCTTCAGCTGCGCGATCAGACCCTTCGCCGACAGCACTTCCTCCATCGGCAACATGGCAAAGGTTTGCGTGTTCGTGTTCAGCGCCTGCTCCGCAGCGCCCAGCCAGATCGCCTGGGCTTTCTGCTGGATATCGCTGAAGCCCAGCTGCTTGGCGAAGCCTGCTTCGGTGACCGCGGCAATGCACGCTTCGCGCTGATCATTCATCGGCAGGCCGCGCAGCGCTTCGAGATCACCCGTGGCCCAGGCATTCGCGCGCGCCGTGATGCGGCCCAGATCGTGTTCCACGGTATCGAGCGTGCGCCCAAAACATTCCAGGTCGTCCATGGGCGAAGCCTTGAACGTCTTCACCGCCGCGCGCGGCTCATCGATCATCATCGTGTAACGCGCCGTGCTGACCTTCACGCCATGCTTCTTGGCCAGTTCGCGCACGGTGTCCTTCACGCCGCCCGAGGAGCTCAGTCCGCTGCGCTTGATCGCCTTGTCGTACAACTCGACCGCCGCGAAGATCGGGCGCCAGTCTTCCACGCTGCGATCGCTACCGATGTATTGCTGCTTGAGCACTTGCCAACGCGCGTATTCCGCCGCGGGCACGACTTGCTGCAGGCGTTGGCCATCGGGATTCTTGCGGGCGCCGATCAACGAGGGCAGCAGGAACAACTTGCCGAAGAAATTCGTCTTGGGCTTCAGCGCCACCGACGGCGGTCCCAATACTTCCTGCGAGTCGGCGATGGTCTGCTCGACTTCGTCGGTCTTCCATTGCATGTGCTCGGGCAGCGGCGACAAGGTGCCCAGCACCCACATCACGTGATCACCCTTGCTCACCTTCCACAGGCCCGGTCCCGGCTGGATGCCACTGACCGTCACGCCCTCGAGATTGGTGACCTGAGATGGCGCCGGAGCCGTTGCCCCGGGCGGCGGCGCGTTTTGTCCGAACACCGGTGCCGCCCCCGCCAGAACGAGCAGAGCCACAGCCATCGCCCGATGCAGGCGACGACGGTTCAAGGTGCGACAGGCGGTCCGATTCATCGAGCGTGCTTCCTTCGGGGATCTGCATTCTGACCATGGCGCGACAGCACCGGTTCCTTGGCGGGAATCATCCATTCAGCGGCCCAGCCAAGGGCCAAGACAGGCGGCGGCCACGCACCAGAGCACGGCGGCCCATGCAGGCTGCTGCGCCAGCGCGAGCATCGCAAAGCCACAGGCGGCGATCACGATGTCAGCCGGTCCACCGATAGTGCCCGTCCACACGGGATGATAGAACGCGGCGGCAAGCAGGCCGACGACTGCCGCGTTGATCGAAGCAACCACGCGTACCGCTTCGGCGCGCGCGGAAAGTCGCTGCCAGAACGGCAGCACGCCGCTCAGCAGCAGAAAGCCCGGCAGGAAGATCGCAGCCAATGCGACCAGCGCGCCAGTGACACCACCCTGCCCGCCCTGCATCTGGCTGCCCAGGTAGGCGGCCAAGGAGAACATCGGTCCCGGCAGGGCCTGCGCCGCGCCGTAACCGGCGAGGAAGCTGCCTTCGTCCACCCAGCCCGGCGCTACCAAGGCTTGCCGCAACCACGGCAGCACCACGTGGCCACCTCCGAAGACCAGTGCGCCCGCGCGATAGAACGCCGCGCCGATCTGCACGAGCAGCGCGCCGCGCGTACCCACGCCCCACGCCAACAACAACAGGGCTGCATAGAGGGATAGCAGCACAATGGCCACGCGATGTCCGTAGCGCGGCGTGGGTGCGGCATCGCGATGCGCTACAACGTTGCGGCAGAGCCACGGCGCCAGCAACGCGGCGAGCACGATCACCAACAGCTGCATCCACGCCTGCGGCTGCCACAGCAGGATGGCCGCCGCGCCCAGTGCGAGCGCGCGGCGCGGCCAGTCGGGCGTCAGCGTGCGCCACATGCCGAGCACGCCCTGCGCCACCACGACCACCGCCACCAGCTTGAGCCCGTGCAGCAGAGACTGCCCCCATGCGCCATGCAGATAGGGCGCCCACCAGGCGAAGGCGAGCATCAGCACGGCCGACGGCAGGGTGAAGCCGACGAAGGCGGCGATAGCCCCCGGCCAGCCTGCGCGCAGCAAGCCGATGGCGAAACCAAGCTGACTGCTCGCCGGGCCCGGCAGGAATTGGCACAACGCGAGCAATTGGGAGAAGCGCGCGTCGTCGAGCCAGCGTCGCTGTTCGACGAAGGCGCGCCGGAAGTAGCCCAGGTGTGCGATGGGGCCGCCGAAGGAGCGCAGGCCGAGGGCGAGGAAGACGGTGAAGACTTCCGTGGCGCGGCCGGTGGGTGCGGTGGACTCGCTCGGGATGGGCACGCTGCTCATGGGTGGGAGCGTAGCGCAGGTTGCTGACACGCAAAGGTGCGCCGGATCCGCGTCGTAGCCAACACTCGTCATTCCAGCGGCTCCTAACAGCCGAAGGGCTGGTCAAGCTGGAATCCAGTGCCTTGGGGTGCGTCCAAAGTCGCTGGATCCCAGCTTTCGCTGGGATGACGAATAGATGCGGCGGGGCCGTAACGAAAGAAGGCCGCTTGCGCGGCCTTCTTTCCGGTACATGACGACCTGACGATCAGCCCGCTGCAACCAGCGCCGCGAGTGCATCGTTGAACGTCGCGCTCGGACGCATGGCCTTGCTCACCAGCGCCAGGTTCGGGTGGTAGTAACCCTGGATCTCCACGGACTTGCCCTGCGCACCGTTCAACTCGCCGATGATCTTGGCTTCGTTGTCGGCCAGCGTCTTGGCCAACGCGGCGAACTTCGCCTTGAGCTTGGCGTCGTCGTTCTGCGCGGCCAGTGCCTGCGCCCAGTACAAGGCCAGGTAGAAGTGGCTGCCGCGGTTGTCCAGTTCGCCGACCTTGCGCGCCGGCGACTTGTTGTTGTCGAGGATCTTGCCGTTCGCCTCGTCCAGCGTCTTGGCCAGCACGCTGGCGTCCTTGCTGTGGTAGCGGTTGCCGAGGTGCTCGAGCGAGGCGGCCAGGGCCAGGAATTCGCCCAGCGAATCCCAGCGGAGGTAGTCCTCTTCCAGGAACTGCTGCACGTGCTTCGGCGCCGAGCCACCTGCGCCGGTTTCGAACAAGCCGCCACCGGCCATCAGCGGCACGATGGAAAGCATCTTGGCGCTGGTGCCCAGTTCCATGATCGGGAACAGGTCGGTGAGGTAGTCGCGCAACACGTTGCCGGTGACCGAGATGGTGTCCTGGCCCTGGCGGATGCGTTCCAGCGAGAAGCGCGTGGCTTCCACCGGCGACATGATGCGCATATCGAGACCGCTCAGATCATGGTTCTTCAGATACTGCTCGACCTTGGCGATGATCTGGGTATCGTGCGCGCGCTGCGGATCGAGCCAGAACACCGCCGGCGTGTTGCTCAGGCGCGCGCGGTCCACCGCCAGCTTGACCCAGTCCTGGATCGGCGCGTCCTTGGTCTGGCACATGCGCCAGATGTCACCCATCTCCACCGCCTGTTCCAGCAGCACCTTGCCGGCCTCGTCGATGACCTTGACCACGCCGTCGGCGGCGATCTTGAAGGTCTTGTCGTGCGAGCCGTATTCCTCGGCGGCCTGCGCCATCAAGCCCACGTTCGGCACGCTGCCCATGGTGGACGGGTTGAACGCACCGTGCGCCTTGCAGTCCTCGATCACCACCTGGTACACGCCGGCATAGCTGCGGTCCGGAATGATCGCCTTGGTGTCCTGCAGCTTGCCCTCGGTGTTCCACATCTTGCCGGAGTCGCGAATCATCGCCGGCATCGACGCATCGACGATCACGTCGCTGGGCACGTGCAGGTTGGTGATGCCCTTGTCGGAATTGACCATGGCCAGCGCCGGGCGCTTGGCGTACTCGGCCGTGATGTCGGCCAGGATCGCGTCCTGCTGTGGCTGCGGCAGGCTGCCGATGCGCGCGTACAGGTCGCCGATGCCGTTGTTCGGGTCGAAGCCGATGCTCTTGAGCGGGTCGGCGTGCTTGGCCAGCACGTCCTTGTAGAACTCGGTCACCACCACGCCGAACATGATGGGGTCGGAGACCTTCATCATGGTGGCCTTCAGATGCAGCGAGAACAGCACGCCCTGCTTCTTCGCGTCCTCGATCTGCGCGTCGATGAAGCTGGCCAGCGCCTTCTTGCTCATCACGGCGGCGTCGATGATCTCGCCATCCTTCAGCGCGGTCTTCTCCTTCAGCACGCTGTGGCTGCCATCCTTGCCGAACCACTCGATCGACACGTTGCCGCCCTTGGCGACCACGGTGGACTTCTCGCTGCCGTAGAAATCGCCGCCGTCCATGTGCGCCACGTGGGTCTTCGAGTCCGCGCTCCAGGCCCCCATCTTATGCGGGTGCTTGCGTGCGTAGTTCTTCACCGAGAGCGGTGCGCGGCGGTCGGAATTGCCTTCGCGCAGCACCGGGTTCACGGCGCTGCCCTTGACCTTGTCGTAGCGCGCCTTGACGTTCCAGTCGCTGACGTCCTTGGGGTCTTCGGGATAGTCCGGCAACGCGTAACCCTGGCCCTGCAGTTCCTTGATCGCGGCCTTCAGCTGCGGCATCGAGGCGCTGATATTGGGCAGCTTGATGATGTTCGCTTCCGGCGTGGTGGCCAGCTGGCCCAGCTCGGCCAGGTCGTTGGCGATCTTCTGGTCGTCCTTCAGCACATCCGGGAACAGCGCAATGATGCGGCCGGCCAGCGAGATGTCGCGGGTTTCGACGGCGATGCCCGCCGTGCTGGTGAAGGCTTCGACGATCGGCAGCAAGGACGCCGTGGCGAGGTACGGAGCTTCGTCCGTAAGCGTGTAGATGATCTTCGGCGTGTTCGACATTTCTGCAATGACCTCGCGGGTTACGGCATGACCAAAAGGGGGCGTGCGGACGCTCGATTCGTCCGGAGCCATCCGACATGGGGTCGGAAGTGGTGGACGAAAGCCCCTTATTGTCACGATTTCGCCCGGAGGGCGAAAGCACGCCGCCCCCGACAATGCGCAAGAGTATGGTGCCCCAGCCTTTTTTGTAGGAGCGCACCCTGTGCGCGATAAGCCTACGGAGCGGCGACGCCGTGATCGCGCACAGGGTGCGCTCCTACACAGCCGGCACGGGTCGGGGCTGGCGATGCCGCAGTCGCCACGCATGCACGCGATCGGCGAGGCAGGTGAAGATCACGTACAGCGCCGGCGTGCTGAGCAGGGTCAGGCTCTGCGAGATGATCAGGCCGCCGATCAGCGCGATACCCAGGGGACGGCGCAGGTCGGAGCCCTCGCCCAGGCCCACTGCGATCGGCACCGCGGCGAGGATCGCCACCATGGTCGTCATCATGATCGGGCGGAAGCGCACCATGCAGGCCTCATAAGCGGCATCCATGGCGCTCAGCCCGCGCTCGCGGCGCGAGACCAGGGCGAAGTCGATCATCATGATGGCGTTCTTCTTCACGATGCCGATCAGCAACACCAGGGCAATCTGCGCGATCACCGACAGCTCGGTATTGGTGAGCCACAACGCGAGCAGCGCACCGACGCCGGCGGCCGGCAGGGTCGAGAGGATCGTGACCGGGTGGATCAGGCTCTCGTACAGCATGCCGAGCACGATGTAGACGGTGACGACGGCGCCGAGCAGCAACCACAGCATGCCGCTCTGCGATTGCTGGAAACGCCGGAAATCGCCGCCGATGTTGATGCGGATATCGCCCGGCAGGCGCATCTGCGAACCGGTCTTCTGGATGATCTGCAGCGCTTCGCCCATGCTCACGCCAGGCGCGAGGTTGAAGCTCATGCTCATCGTGGTGTACTGGTTTTCGTGCGTGACCTGGGTGGGCGCCAGGCCCGGCTCCTGCCGCGCGAACGCGGTCAGCGGCACCATCGTGCCGTTGGTGCTGGCCACGTAAAGCGCATCGATGGCGGCTGGCGTCGCGGTCTGGTTCGGCAGCGCGTTGACCACCACCTTGTACTGGTTGAGGTCGGAGTAGATGGTGCTGATCTGGCGCTGGCCAAACGCGTTGTAGAGCGCGCCGTCGATGGTGCCGATGCCGACGCCCAGGCGTGCCGCCTTGTCGCGGTCGATCACCACGTTCTGTTGCAGGCCGGCGTCGTCGACGTCGCTGCCGACGTCCTTGAGCTTGGGATTCTTCTTCAGCTCGGCCACCAGCTTGGGCAACCACAGCTGCAGCTCTTCGGGATCATCCCCTTGCAGGGACACCTGGTACTGCGCACCCTGGCTGGTGCCGCCACCGCCGAAGCTGGGCAGATCCTGGATCGGGCGCAGGCGCACGTTGAGGTCCGGATAACGCGCGGCCTTGGCACTGAGTCGCGCCAGCACGGCGAAGGTGTCGTCCTTGCGGCCCTGGGCGTGCGTCTTCAGCTCGATGTCGAACGAGCCGGAAGCGCCCTGGCGACTGGTGCCCAGGCGGGAACCGACGCGGGCGACGTCATGGTCCTTCAGCAGCATGTCGATCAGCCGCTGTTGGCGTGCCACGGCATCCTGGAATGATACGGTCGCTCCCGAGGTGGCACGGCCGCGAATCAGTCCCGTGTCCTGCGGCGGGAACATGCCGGTCTTGACCACACCAAACAACAGGATCGTCACCACGATCAGCGCCAGCGGGGTCAGGGCAAAAGCCAGCGTGTGCTTCAACGAGAACTTCAACGCGCGCGAGTACACGCCAAGCAGGGCTTGCTGGAAGTTCTCCAACGCGATGCCGACGCGCGTGGTCGGCTTGTCGTCTTCATGGCCGCTGAGGAACTGGCCGCACAGCGAGGTGGTAAGCGTGAGCGAAACCAGCGCCGAGACGATGATCGCCGCCACCAGGGTGATGGTGAATTCCTTGAAGAACAGGCCGGTGATGCCGCCCATGAACAGAAGCGGGATGAACACCGCCACCAGCGAGGCGGTAATCGACACGATGGTGAAGCCGATTTCCTTCGCGCCTGCAAGCGCCGCGTCCATGCGCGTCATGCCCTGGTCGATATGGCGCACGATGTTCTCGATCACCACGATCGCATCGTCCACCACGAAGCCGATCGCAATCACCAGCGCCAGCAGGGTCAGGTTGTTGAGCGTGTAACCGAGGATGTACATCGCGATCGCCGCGCCAGCCAGCGACAGCGGCACGGCCGCCGTGGCGATCAGGGTCGGCGCAAGCCGGCGCAGGAACACCGCCATGGTCAGCATCACCATCAGCAGGCTGATCAGCAAGGTGGCCTGCACTTCATGCAGCGAGGCGCGGATGGTCGGCGTGCCGTCGAAATACGGCGTCAGCGTGGTGCCCGGCTGCAGATAGCTGCGCAGGATCGGCACCGCCGCCTTCACGCGGTCCACCGTGCCGATGATGTTGGCGGTCGACTGCCGGTAGACGTACATCAGGATGGCCGGCTTACCCTGGAACCAGGCCGCCTGATAGGCATCCTGCAGGCCGTCGTAGACCTTGGCCACGTCCGACAGGCGCACCGGCACGCCCTTGTTCGACGCGATCACCAGGTTGGCGAAGTCTTCGGCCTTGTGCAGCGAGTCATTCGCGGTGACCGCCATGGTGGTCTTGCCGTCCGTCAGGAACCCCTGCGGCGAGGTCACATTGGCCGCGGTCAGCGCATTGCGCAGCTGGTCGGGCGAGAGACCCAATGCGTTGAGCTGGCGCAGGTTGACGTCGACGCGGATCGCCGGCGTGGCGGCGCCGAGGATGTCCACTTCCGACACGCCTTCGAGCTGACGCAGGCGCTGCGCCAGCAGCGAATCGGCCACGTCGTACAGATCGCGCGCCGATTGCGTGTCGGAGGTCAGGGCGAACGCGATGATCGGGTCGTCGTTCGGGTTGGCCTTCTGGTAGCTCGGTGGCGCATTCAAGCCACTGGGCAGGTCGGACTGGGCCGCATTGATGGCCGCCTGCACATCGCGCGCAGCCGCATCCAGATTGCGGCCGGTGTTGAACATCATGAACACCTGCGTGCTGCCCAGCGAACTGGACGAGCGCAAGGTGTCGATGCCGGGCACCTGACCCAGATGCCGCTCCAGCGGTGCCGCCACCGTGGTCGCCATGGTGCCGGCGCTGGCACCGGCCTGGCTCGCCTGCACGAAGATCACTGGGAACTGCATGTTCGGCAGCGCCGCGACGCCGAGCAGCAAGTAGCAGATCAGGCCCACCACGAAGACGCCGATGGCGAGCAGCGAGGTGCCGATCGGGCGGCGAATGAAGGGGCCGGAGATGTTCATGCAGTCAACGAACCACGAAAGTCGCCCTGCGCGCAGGGATGTTCAGGGAAGCGGGACGCCAGGGCTTGGCGTACGCGGAAGAAGATGGATAGACCGGGCATCAACCGTTCAACGCATGACGAGACGATTGGTTGATGCCTCACCGTTACCCATGTAGGAGCGCACCCAGTGCGCGAAAAGCCTAAGTAGCGTTGACGCCGCCACCCTTTTCGCGCACAGGGTGCGCTCCTACAAAGGCGGCGGGGGGATGTGCCGTCGCGAAAGTGATCGCGGGAAACGCCGAAAGGGGCGCGACCCGTAGATCGCGCCCCTTTCGTTTCGACTCCGGCGGGATGAGCCGCAGCGGATCGTCGCAACAACGTCACATCGCTCCTCGCACCTGCGCGCTGTCCAGCGCACGACGCTCGCGTCGTTCGCGCAGCCAGTCGGAGAAACGCTCCATGTAAAGGTAGATCACCGGCGTGGTGTACAGCGTCACCAGCTGCGAGAGCAGCAGGCCGCCGACGATCGACACACCCAGCGGCCGGCGCAATTCGGCGCCGATGCCGTTGCCCAGGGCCAGCGGCAAGGCACCAAGCATGGCCGCCGCCGTGGTCATCATGATCGGGCGGAAGCGCAGCAGGCAGGCGCGGCGAATCGCCTCGTGCGGCTTCATGCCTTCGCGCTGCGCCTCGATGGCGAAGTCGATCATCATGATCGCGTTCTTCTTCACGATACCGATCAGCAACACGATGCCCACGATGCCATCCACCGACAGGCTCATGCCGCACAGTATCAGCGCCAGCAAGGCGCCCACGCCGGCAGGCGGCAAGGTGGAGATGATCGTCAACGGGTGGATGTAGCTCTCATACAGCACGCCCAGCACGATGTAGATCACCACGATCGATGCCACCAGCAGCAGCACTTCGTTGGTCAGCGAGGTGGAGAATTCCGCTGCCTTGCCGACGAACTGGCCGCGCACCTGCGGTGGGAAGTTCAGCCGCTGCTCGACGTCATGGATCGCCTTCACCGCCTCGGATAGCGAATAGCCCGGCGCCAGGTTGAACGAAACGGTCACCGCGGGGAGCTGCTGCTGGTGGCTGACCACCAGCGGTGCGCTGGTGACTTCGGCAGTCGCCAGCGAGGCGAGCGGAATGGTGCCGCCGGCGCCGATGACCACGCCGGTGTTGGCCACGCCAAGGCCGGTGCTGGTGGACGAATTGCTCGATGCCACCTGGCCGAAGCTCGTCGCATTGCTGCCGGTCAGCGCGCCGCTGCCATTGCTCTTCACGGTCAGCTGGTTGAGCAGCGCCGTACTGGAGCGGAACTGCGGCGCCACTTCCAGCACCACGCGGTACTGGTTGAGCTGGGTGAAGATGGTGGAGATCTGGCGCTGGCCAAACGAGTCGTACAGCGTGTCGTCGATGGTCTGCACCGGCACGCCGAGGCGGCTCGCCTTCTCGCGATCGATGGTGAGCTTCAGCGAGGTGCCCTGGTCGGCAAGATTGTTGTCGACGTCGGAGAGTTCCGGCCGCTCGCGCAGTGCCTGGGTCATCTGGTTGGCATAGGTCGACAACTCGGCCGCGTTCACATCCGACATCGAGTACTGGTACTCGGTGGCCGACACGCGGCTGTCCAGGGTCACGTCCTGCACCGGCTTCAGATACAAGGCCACGCCCGGGATATCGGCGGCCTCCTTCTGCAGGCGCGCCAGCACCGTGTCGAGGCTGTCGCGATCACCACGGTCCTTCAGCACGATGCTGAGCTGACCCTGGTTGAGCGTCGGGTTGATCGAACCCGCGCCGATGAAGGCGGCCACGCCGGTGACGGCGGGATCGCGGCGCAGGGCGTCGGCGACCGCCTTGGTGCGCTGTTCCATCTGCGGGAAGGCGACGTTCTGGTCAGCCTGCACCACGCCGGTCACCAGGCCGGTGTCCTGCTCGGGCAGCAGGCCCTTGGGAATCACGATGTAGAGGAAGATCGTGACCACCACCGTGATCGCCGCCACCAGGATGGTCAGGCGCTGGTGCTCGAGCACCCAGTCCAGCGAACTCTCGTACAGGCCCACGATGCGCGACCAGGTGGTGCGCTTGCCCGCCGCCGCGTGACGCTCGTGCGCGTCATCGCCTTCCGGCAGTGCATCGGGCTTCAACAGGTAGGCGCACATCATCGGCGTCAGCGTCAGCGACACCAGCATCGAGATGGTCACCGCGATCGTCAGCACCCAGGCGAACTCGTGGAACAGGCGGCCGGTGACGCCAGGCATCAGCAGCAGCGGCAGGAACACCGCCACCAGCGACACGGTCAGCGACAGCACGGTGAAGCCGATTTCCTTCGCGCCGATCTCGGCCGCTTCCTTGCCGTCCTTGCCCTGCTCGATGTAGCGCACGATGTTCTCGATCATCACGATCGCATCGTCCACCACGAAGCCGGTGGCGACGGTGAGCGCCATCAGCGAGAGGTTGTCCAGCGACATGCCGGTGAAGGCCATCACGCCAAACGTGCCCATCAGCGACAGCGGCACCGCGACGGACGGAATCACCGTGGCCCACAGGCGGCGCAGGAACACGAAGATCACCGCCACCACCAGGAAGATGGTGAGGATCAGGGTGAACTGCACGTCCTCGACCGAGGCGCGGATGGTGATGGTGCGGTCGGCGAACACTTCGAGATGCACGTCGGCCGGCAATACGCTGCGCAACTGCGGCATGATCGAGCGGATCTGCTCCACCGTCTGCACGATGTTGGCGCCCGGCTGGCGACGGATGTCCAGCAGCACGGCGGGCTTGCCGTTGGCCCAGGCGGCCAGCTGGTCGTTCTCCACGCCATCGATGACGTTGGCGACGTCGGACAGGCGCACCGGCGCATTGTTCTTGTACGCGATGATGGTGTTCTTGTACTCGACGGCCGTCGCCAGCTGGTCATTGGTGCCGATGCTGTAGGACTGCGTGGCGCCGTTGAGCGTGCCCTTGGGCGCGTTGACGTTCGCCTCGGTGAGCGCGCTGCGTACGTCTTCCATGGTCAGGCCGAGATTGGCCAGCTGCGCCGGATTCACCTGCACGCGCACCGCGGGGCGCACGTTGCCGGCGATCGACACCAGGCCCACGCCCTGCACCTGCGACAGCTTCTGCGCCAGGATCGAGTCGGCATAGTTGTTCACGTCGCGCAGCGGCAAGCTATCGGACGTGAGCTTTAAGGTCATGATCGGCGCGTCGGCCGGGTTCACGCGGTTGTACACCGGCGGATACGGCAACGTGCTGGGCAGGGTGCCGCGCGCCTGGTTGATGGCCGCCTGCACGTCCTGCGCCGCGATGTCGATGTCGCGATCCATCGCAAACTGCAACACGATGGTGGACAGGCCCGCCGACGAGTCGGAGGTCATCATGCTCAGGCCGGAGATCTGGCCGAAATTGCGTTCCAGCGGCGTGGTGACCAGCGAGGCCATGGTGGAGGCGCTGGCACCCGGGTACTGCGTGGTGACCACCAGGCTCGGCGCCGAAATTTCAGGCAGGGCCGAGACCGGCAGCTCGCGGTAGCCCAGGATACCGAGCAGCAGCACCGCCACCATCAGCAGCGAGGTCGCGATCGGTCGGCGAATGAAGAGTGTGGAGAAGCCCATGGGGAATGCCGTCTGTTAGGTGGCGGACGCGAGTCGTCGTCGCACGCTATGTCGATACGCGAGGGGCGGGGGGCGAGTTGCGGGGGCGCCTGTCCGTGGCGCCGCGCTCCCGCGGAGTCTCACGAAAGGCCTGATTGTCGCGCCCTCGCTACTCATCCCTCGCCTCTATCCAGCATCAGCCGCCGCGGCGACCACCGCCGTTCTGCTGGGCCTTCTTCTTGGCCTGGTCCACTTCCGCCGCGGTCGGCGCCGTCGGCACTTCGCCCGGCTTGAGCGCCTTCACCTTGCTGCCCGGCTTCAGGCGGAACTGGCCTTCGGTCACCACCGGATCGTTCAGGGCCAGGCCCGAACCGATCATCACGTGGCTGTCGCCGACTTCGCCTGCCACCTTCACCGGCTGCATCTTCACCGTCTGGTCTTGCTGCACAAGATAGACGTAGTCGCCATCCGGTCCGCGCTGCACCGCTTGCCCCGGGATCACCAGGCCGCCGCTCACGGTGTGCACCTTCAGGCGCACGTTCACGAACTGGCCCGGCCACAGGGCGCTGTCGGTATTGGCAAACACCGAGCGCAGCTTGAACGTGCCTGTGGTGGTGTCGATCTGGTTGTCGACCACGTTCAACTGGCCGTCGTTGGCGATGGTGTGGGCGTCGGCGCGGTCCAGCGCCAGCACTTCCAGCGCGTTACCGACCGCGGCGGCCTTGCGCACCATCTCCAGGTTCTGCTCGGGCAGGTTGAACATCACGTAGATCGGATGGATCTGCGTCAGCGTGACCAGGGCCGTGGTGGTGGTGACCACGTTGCCCGGGTCGACATTGCGGATGCCGGCCACGCCGTCGATCGGCGAGATGATGCGGGTGTAGTCCAGGTTGACCTTGGCCG
This sequence comes from Dyella halodurans, assembly GCF_026283925.1. GTDB lineage: Bacteria > Pseudomonadota > Gammaproteobacteria > Xanthomonadales > Rhodanobacteraceae > Dyella > Dyella halodurans. Next base: position 132,100 of record NZ_JAPDPF010000008.1, on the reverse strand, counting down.
CGCGCAGCGACGCCTTGTCCGCCGCCACCGTCGCGGTGAGGTTGGTCACGTTGTTGCGGAAAGTGTCCATGTCGAGCTGGGCGACATAGCCCTTGGCAACCAGTGCGTCGTTGCGCTTGAGGGTGCTCTGTGCCGTGGCGAGCAGGGCTTCGTCCTGCTGCTGCTTGGCCTCGGCCTGGTCGTAGGTGGCCTGGAAGGGACGCGGGTCGATCTGCGCCAGCAGGTCGCCCTTCTTCACTTCCTGGCCTTCCTTGAAGTTGATGGCCAGCAGCTGGCCGCTCACCTGCGGGTTCACCGTCACGGTGTTGAGCGCCTGCACGGTGCCCAGTGCGGTCAGATAGACCGGCACATCCTGCTTGACCACGTGCTCGACCGTCACCGGTACCGGCGCTGCGTCCTTATCCTTGTCCTGGCCGTCATCCTGGCCCTGTCCTTGACGCTGCCCGCGATGCTGCCCCTGGGCACCTTCCTCGGTACCCGGCTTGTGTAGCAGACGAAAGCCGACGGCCCCCACCACGATCACAGCCACAGCGATCAGCGCGATCTTCCAAAAACGCGACATGAAAAACTCCCAGAATAGACGGCGGGCCACCCGACCCAACAGCGCGCCCTGCGCGCCGGACTTGTATGTCGGATGAAAGGATAGGGTGTGTTCAACGGCATTGGACAATGCCAGTTGACATGGGTGCCCTATGACCGATGGCAGGGTTTTACCAGCCAATCATGTCAAGTTGCCGAATATTGCATGAAAACAGCGACTTTACGACGCACCACGCGCGCCCACGGCGTCGACCTGAAACTTGCCGCGAGCTTCGACTATAATCCGGCCCTTGTTGCCTGAACCCATGCCCAATCTTGGTTGCATGGCCGTCCATTGATACGGAGTACTTGCGTGAGCGGTTCCCTGACCAAATCCGACCAGAGCTTCATGCGCAGCTTTTCGCTGCTGATCGCGGGCCTTAGTGTGCTGACCCTTATGCTGATCGGTGGTGCCTGGTTGATCTACGACCGCGAGCCCAAGGAAGTTAACCCCGAGACGCCGAAGCAGGTCGCTGAACGCATCGCACCGGCCGGTGCCGTGTACGCCGGTGACACCGGCCGCGCCGCCATGCAGGCCGCCCAGGAAGCCGCCGCCAAGGCCGCCGCCTCGCAGGTCGCCTACGGTGGCTCCACCGATGGCAAGACGATTTACGACAACCTGTGCCATAGCTGCCATACCGCTGGCGTCGCCGGTGCGCCGAAGCTGGGTGACAAGGCGAACTGGGGTCCGCGCATCGCCCAGGGCCTCGACACCCTGGTCAAGCATGCCATCGAGGGCTACAAGGGCCCGGATGGCAACATGATGCCGGCCAAGGGCGGCAACCCGGCGCTGACCGACGAGCAGGTGAAGAACGCAGTGCATTGGATTGTGGATCAGGCCAAGTAAGGCCTGATCAAACAAGCTTTCGATAAACGCCGCCCATCGGGCGGCGTTTTCGTTTGCCCCATCTCCCCTTTGGGGAGAAGGTTGGGATGAGCCCCTAAAAGGGGGTAAAGGGCGGGTGCTCGCGGGAAGGGGGCTACGAAGCCCGCTTCAAAAAAGCCCGCCTAAAGAAGCCTCATCGCAAGATTGGCCCCTCACCCCAGCCCTCTCCCCGGAGGGGAGAGGGAGGGATTCGCTTCGATCCAGCCCTGCGCGAACCCCTGCAACTGCGGAAAAAATGTCTCGAAATGCCCGTGCAACGGCACGGATAACCCGGTCAGCACCGGCAAGGCCTCGCCCACCGGGTTCACCCGGCTCAGCCGATGCGAAATGCCATCCAGGGCGGCGGCCATCTCTTCGGGACGGGCGTAGCCGGCCGGCAACGCATGCGCCTCCATATACAGGCGAAAACGCTGCAGTCCGGTCGGCAGGGACGACTCATGGCGGCGCAGCAGGTCGCGCACGCCAGCGGAGTACGGCTCCAGCCCCCGCCCGCTCCAGCGTTCGAAGTCGAGCGCCAGCAGGTGGTCGAACCACATATCGAGCAGGATGCCGCCATAGCGTCGATACGGGGACGGAAGCAAGGCACGAGCCGCCACGACTTCAGGATGACTGTCGGTGTAGACGTCGATGGCGCGGTGCAGGCGGATACCCGTGATCAGCCGTTCGGGCAGGGCGGGATCGGGCTTGCCGTGCACGAAATCGCCCATCAGCCCACCCAGCTGCAGCAGTTCGTCATCGCCCGCCAGCAACGTATGCGCCAGGTTGTTCACGCACGTCGCCTTGCTTCGCGCGACCGGCGGCCGCACGTGGCGGTTATCATCATGGCCATGAATCCCGTCATGCTCCCTACCCAGCCCGACCAATTTCCCGCAGAGGCTGCCAGCTTCGCGCTCAGCGGCCCCGCCGGCAAGCTCGAAGCCATCAGCGACGTGGCCTTGCCGGAAGAGGCGCGCCATGGCACGGCGGTCATCTGCCATCCGCATCCGCTGCAAGGCGGCACCATGCACAACAAGGTGGTGACGATGGTGGAGCGCGCGCTGCGCGAGTCAGGGCTGGACACCGTGCGATTCAATTTCCGCGGCACCGGTGAATCCGAGGGCAGTTATGACAACGGCAATGGCGAAGGCGACGACCTGGCTGCCGTGGTGGCGTGGGTTCGTCGCACGCGTCCGGACGATTCGGTGTGGCTGGCCGGCTTTTCCTTCGGCAGCTATGTGTCGATCCGCAATGCCGTGCGCCTGCACGCCGATGCCTTGATCAGCATTGCGCCGCCTGCCGGCCGTTGGCCATTCGAAGGCATCGCCCTGCCCGCCTGTCCTTGGCTGGTCGTCCAGGGGGAGGAAGACGAGGTGGTCGATCCGCAGGCGGTGTTCGACTGGATCGACGGCATGGAGCATCCGCCCGAGCTGGTGCGCATGCCGGAGACCAGCCACTTCTTCCATCGACGCCTGATGGATCTGCGCGGCGCCGTGAAGCATGCGATCCAGACCTGGCTGCCGCCGCTGCGCCAGCGCTGATGCCATCTCGATTCCATCCACCGTGCCAGCTGCCGCGCCTTGCCGCGTAGCGCCCTGAGAGTTTGCCGTACCGATGACTGATTCCCCCCTGCTCGCGCCCAGCGCCCGTTACCAGGAAGGCGTCGCCGCCCATCGCTGGGAGGCCGACCCGGCCCAACAGGCGCTGCTGCCCGAGTTCAACCGCATGCATGCAGCGCTGATCGCGGCCACGGTCGACAACGGCGGCCTGTTTGGACGTCTGAAGTCCCTGCTCGGCAACGACACCCGCGAGGGCGTGCCCGGCCTGTATCTGTGGGGTAGCGTCGGCCGCGGCAAGACGTTCCTCATGGACCTTTTCGTCGCCAGCCTGCCGCATGGGATGGCACTGCGTCGCCACTACCACCGCTTCATGGGCGAAGTGCACGACCAGCTGCGTGCCCTGGGCGAACGCCAGGATCCCTTGCTCGAGGTCGCCGCGAACATCGCCGGGCGCTGCCGCGTGCTGTGCCTGGACGAGTTCCTGGTCAACGACATCGGCGATGCGATGATCCTCGCCACCCTGCTTGAGTCATTGTTCGCACGCGGGGTCTGCCTGGTGACCACATCCAACACGGCACCGGCCAATCTGTACAAGGACGGCCTGCAACGCGCGCGCTTCCTGCCTGCCATCGCCTTGATCGAGCAGCACTGCCGAGTCGTGCAGATGATTTCCTCGCATGACTGGCGCCTGCGCGCACTGTCCCAGGCGCCGGTGTATCACACGCCTCCAGGCCAGGAAGCCGAGCGCGCGCTCGCGCGCATCTTCGCCAGCCAGGCCGACGGTGAAGTGCAGGAAGGCGGCGAGATCATCCTCAACGACCGTCCCATTCCGCTGCGCAAACGCGCCAGGAATATCTTGTGGTTCGAGTTTGCCGCGCTGTGCGAAGGCCCGCGTGCGGTCGCCGACTATATCGAGCTGGCCAAGGCCGGCCCGGAGATCATCATTTCGAACGTGCCGCAGTTCACCATCTACACGGACGATGCCGCGCGCCGCTTCGTTTCGCTGGTGGACGAATTCTATGATCGCCACGTGAAGCTGATTCTTTCGGCGGCGGCGCCGATCACCGAACTGTATGACGGCGAACGGCTGCGTGCCGAATTCGGGCGCACGGAGTCGCGCCTGATCGAGATGCAGAGCGAGGAATACCTCGCCAGCGAACACCTGCCCTGACGCGGCGCTACTTGTTGCGCACCTCCACCCCGGCCAAATGTGGCGGCTCGCCACAATGGCCGCCACGCAAGCCATCGAGGTAGGAGCGCACCAGGCTGACCGTCGCCGTCTCGGTCTTGCCCGACAGACCTACCCCGGCAAAGTTGAGATGGCTGCTGCCGTCGATGACGCCCAGCCAATGGCAGCCCGGTCCCAGGCCATCGAAGGCCTGGGTACGCCAGCGATAGTCGCCATCCAGGCCGCCATCGCGCGTGCCAGTCAGCAGCAGCATCGGCGCGTGGATCGGCGCCCACGCCCCAGCTGGAAATACGCGCCCCGGTCCTTCCGGCGACAAGGCGACATAGGCGTCGAACCCACCCTTGCCCTGGACGCCGAGACGATTGGTCGCTCCCGCTTCCAGCATGACCGTGATGGCGCCCATCGAATGACCCAGCAGGGCCCGATACGGCGCGTGGCAGCGCTTTTCAGCCCACTGGGTCGCCGCGTCGATATCCATGAAGCGGGCGCGATACGCGTGGGCGTCGGTCACCAGCACGCCGATGCCTTCCTTCAGGCCGTGTTGGCGGACGTCGGCGCGCAACGAGGCGTTGCCACTTTCACGGTGCCCCATGACGATCGCACGCCAGCCGTCCTCGCTCATGGCCCGGGCCAGATAGGCATAACCTTGCTCGCTGCCGCCGGCGCCGTGCGAGATCAGCAACAGCGGCGGACAGGCCTTCGCGGACGCAGGCTCATACACCAGCAGCGGGGTCATCGCGCCATCAGCACGTTGCACCTGGGTGGATTCCGCCGCGGGTGTGCCGCTGCACGCCAGCATCGCCATCAGCATCACGCCTGGGCGAAGTATCACCTTCATCGCAGCCTCCCCCGGATGGAATGACGGCACCATAACCGTGCGTCGAGTCGCCAGCGTGAACGCAAGCTGCTTAACTGCTAACGTGAAATTTCCTGAACCGCCGGAGCCGCCATGTCCGCCCTGCTCGCCCTTGCCCTGCAACTGAGCCCCGCTGCCGGCGCCGACTTCCACGCGCGCGTCACCCAGGCCAAGCTGGCCGAAGGTGCGGCCACTGGGCCGGCCTATCAGAAGCAGGTATGGGATCGCATCGGCAAACCGACCACGGACGCTTACAAGTCCTGCATCGATAGCAACAAGCCGACGGACAAAGGCCCCTTCACCCTGGTGGCCAACGTCACGGCGGATGGCCGCCTGGTGCAGATCGATGTGCAGCCGCAAACGGCCGTAGCCAAATGCATGGCCGGCCAGTTCGCCAGCTGGATGCTGCCGGCGCCACCGGCACAGCCCAAGCCCTATCCGATCGAGATCGACTTCAGCATCGCGAAGTAGAAGGCGCTGCCGGCCACCCTGGCGGGCCAGCCGATCGGCGCGCCAAGCCTGATGGCCCGGTCGCTTCGCCTCGCCTTCAGCGAGAGCGGACAGACGGTGTTTGGCGACGCGGCCGTGCGCGTCGCCAAACGCGCTAGGATCGGCTGACCTTCCAGGAGACACCTCATGCGCCGTACCGTGCTTGCCCTGTCCCTTTCCATCGCCGCCGCCGTGTGTGGATCCGCTGATGCCACCGACACCGCACAACTCGTGCAGGGCGAGCTGCCGCAGGTCACGGCGTGGCGACGCGATATCCACCAGCACCCGGAACTGAGCAACCGCGAGACACGCACGTCCGCCCTGGTCGCAGCACAACTGAAGAAGCTAGGCCTGGAAGTGCACACGGGCATCGCCCATACCGGCGTGATCGGCATCCTCAAGGGTGGCAAGCCCGGACCGAAGCTGGCCATCCGTGCCGATATGGATGCCCTACCGGTGACCGAGGAAGTGGATCTGCCCTTCGCCTCCAAGGCCAAGGGTGAGTATCGCGGCAAGCAGACCGGCGTGATGCACGCCTGCGGCCACGACGCGCACACGGCTATGCTGCTTGGACTGGCGACCGTGCTGGCCGGCATGAAGAAGGACCTGCCCGGCGAAGTGATGTTCGTGTTCCAGCCCGCCGAGGAAGGTGCGCCCCCTGGCGAAGAAGGTGGCGCCTCGCTGATGCTGAAGGAAGGCGTGTTCCGCGACTTCAAGCCGGATGCGATGTTCGGCATGCACGTGGTCAGCGCGCTCAACACCGGCACAGTTGCCGTGCGCCCGGGCCCGACGATGGCCGGCTCGGACTGGTTCAAGCTGGTCGTGCACGGCCGCCAGACCCACGGCGCCTTGCCCTGGAATGGCGTGGATCCCATCGTCACGTCGGCAGAAATCATCAGTGCCGCCCAGACCATCGTGAGTCGCAAACTCAATATCGGTGACCTCCCTGCCGTGCTCAGCTTCGGCATCGTCGAAGGCGGCGAACGCTTCAACATCGTGCCCGACAAGGTGGAGCTGCAAGGCACGCTGCGCACCTTCGATCCGGTCATGCGCCAGCAGGCCATCGACAACCTCAAGAGCATCGCCGATCACATTGCCCAGGCCAATGGCGCCACCGTGGACGCCACCATTCCCGTTGGCGACAGCAACCCGGTGCTGGTGAATGACCCTGCGCTGGCTGCGCGCGTGCGCGCCAGCATCGGCAAGGCGATCGGCAGCGACCACGCGATCGAAGCCAAGCCGTGGATGGCCTCGGAAGACTTCGCCTATTTCGCCAAGGCAGTGCCCAGCGTCTACTTCTTCGTTGGCTCCACGCCGGTTGGACAGGATGCCTCGAAGGCGCCTGCCAACCACTCGCCGAAATTCTTCATGGACGAAGCCGCACTCAAGATCGGCATGGCGTCCATGCTGCAAGCCACGCTGGATTACCTGAACGGTGCTGCGAGCTGAGCTTGCTTGCGCGGGCCAGGGCGCGGCCTAAGAGCCTGTTCACGATCTCCGCGTGGCCCGCGCCGGGAGCTGTTTGCGCGCAGACCAAGGAAGAACGAAGGAGTGTACGTCCGTACACGACTGAGTGATGACGCGGGGCTGGGGGCAAACAGACCCGGCCCGAAGGGTTGAGTGCGTGTGCCCGCCAGGAACCGGCGCGCGGCTCGACCTGACAACCAGTCCTCGCTCCTCAAAGCCGGCGCCATGCATGGCGCCTCCCCGCGTGCAGGCGCTTCGCCACGCACCACTCCCTGGCGGGCACACGCACTCAACGCGGGCTACGCGGAGATCGTGAACAGGCTCTAAGAACGGACAAAGAAAGGCCCCCCTTGCGGGGGGCCGATGAGCCGATTCTAGGGGGTAGAGGACCGACTCATGGCGTCTGGATCTAACAGAGGACCGATCAGACGTAGGTAGGATGCCGCGACTGGAAACGCCTTTATGCAGGCATTGCCCTATTACGAAGTCAGCCAACTGCCCGCTTCGTGCATGATGCCTGCCGCGAGCGCGGGGACGCGGCGTGGCGTGACGCACCATCTCAGACCACCGCGCGACACCAACATCATCCTGCCTTCGCCTTCGACGTGGCAGCCTGTCGTTTCGCTGGACGCGAGCGGCTGGTGGATTGAATGCGGTGTGCATTCATGATCGCGGCGAGCAAGCCCGGAAAGCGCTGTTCGATTTCTTCGCGGCGAGAGCTGTTGTGCATTTCCACGCCATGCCGCTCGCTGCGTATCAACCCCGCCTCCCGCAACGCGCGGAAATGCTGCGAAAGCGTGGACTTCGGAATGCTGCGGTCGCTCACCTGCAGGAAGTTCGAGCAGGTGTGGGCGCAGGCGGACCCAGCCAGCTCCGCGAAGATCGCCACGCGCACGGGGTCCGATAGCGCATGCAGGATGCCCTCTACGGTTATGTCTTCCAGCGACGGGTGGGTCAGGGGCCTCATCGTTTGATTTTATCAGCTCTTGATAATTAGTTCAGAAGTTCATATGTTGCGAACTATTGAAGTAGATCGTGCCTCTCCCTCCCTCCAAAGGAACACGTCATGAGCAAGCTCAAAGGTAAAGTCGCCATCGTCACCGGCGCATCCAAAGGCATTGGCGCCGCCATCGCCAAGTCGCTCGCTGCCGCCGGTGCATCGGTCGTCGTGAACTATGCGTCGAGCAAGGCGGGCGCCGACGCCGTGGTTGCCGAGATTGCCGCGGCCGGCGGCAAGGCAGTGTCGGTAGGCGGTGATGTCTCCAAGGCCGCCGATGCGAAAGGCATCGTCGACGCCGCCATCAAGCATTTCGGCAAGCTCGATGTCCTGGTCAACAATTCGGGCGTCTACGAGTTTGCCCCGCTCGAAGACATCACCGAAGAGCATTTCAACAAGCAGTTCAACGTCAACGTGCTTGGCCTGCTGCTGACCACGCAGGCGGCGGCCAAGCACCTGGGCGAAGGTTCCAGCGTGATTAATATCGGTTCGCTGGTTACTCGCGTCGTGCCTCCCGGCAGCTCGGTATACACCGCCACCAAGGGCGCCGTGGATGCGATTACCGGCGTGCTCTCGCGTGAGCTTGGCCCGCGCAAGATTCGCGTCAATGCGGTCAATCCCGGCATGGTCGAAACGGAAGGCGCGCACACGGCAGGCTTTATCGGCTCTGAATTCGAATCGCACGCCGTCGCCAACACGCCGCTTGGCCGCATAGGCCAGCCGCACGATATCGCCACGATCGTCACCTTCCTCGCTTCCGACGACTCGGCCTGGCTGACTGGCGAACACCTGTTTGCAGGCGGCGGTCTGCGCTGATCGAACAACCGACCACACAAGGGCGCATTCCGATGTTCGGAGTGCGCCCTGATCGTGTGGCTTAAAGCCGTGCTGCGATGCACTTCCATGCACGCCTCAACTCGGGAAAAACCGACGAGGGGTGTGCTGCGTCGAGTCAGCAGACACGCTTCATCACAGCCTGTTAATGCGATCCGGCGCACCGTCATCCTTACTACGTAACGGCGATTACCTGACGATCGCCAGCGTCGACGAAGGTCCTCCCATGATCGCGCGCTCGACTTCAAGATCGCAGCTTCACACTCGTTTCGATACCTGGCTCGATCGCGCCCGTCGGATCGCGCGCCAGATGGGTTACCTGGCACCCGCGGCAGCGCCGGTCCCGTTGACGCGGCGGCAGTCGTTGCTGCTGGCCCAGGACAGCAAGAAAGCGCAGGAGACGGCGCGCCGTCTCACGCTTGTCCGATCCATCAAGGGCGAGCCTTGGCGGTAACGGCAAGCTCGAACGGCGGTTGCGGGGCCGGCGGTCCGATTGGCCGTCCAAAGCCGGCGGGTCGATTTGAAGATGCAGCCTTGCAGATGCCGGGAGCGCCTGCCGCCAGCCCTTCTCGGATGAAGTTCATGCTTCACTGGCGGAGAACCTCATGCATCACCCGGCAACCCTGACACTGTCCCAGTGGGTACTGCTGCGTGGGATCGATCATGAGTGCCCCATATCCTTGGGCGCGGTTGGCCACCTGAGCGACTTGCGCGGTCTGCTCAAGGAGAACTTGGTCAGGCTTGGCCGATCCAAGGTCTCGCTCACTCCGCTTGGCCGCGAGGTCCTTTGGTACCACCGCATGCACTGAGGCCGCCCTGGCACCCAGGGGCGCCGCCGCCGAAAAGCGCTTGACCCGCCGGCCAACTAGCGTATGGTGAAGGAACGTGTGGGTGCCCGCCGCTCATGCCTCTATGCATCCGCTGCTCGTGCCCACCGCACCTAGCGCCTCAGCAATCGAGGTTTCGAAACGATGATTCACCCTGATCATCTGGATCAGGCTCAACTCAGAGCGACCGAATGAATCCGTTTCCCAAAGCACTCTCACTCGCCAATATCCATAGCGTTTACAGCGGTGCGGTCGTAAAAACTGCGCCGGACGCGAACCCAAGCAAGGCCGAGGGATCGCAAGTCAGCTACAAGACCACCAATCAGTTCGCACGCGAGCCAAACCACTCGGGTACCGCTCCGTCAAAGCCGCTGGCACCCAATACGCGTTTCCGGCGCTAAGCCGGTACGAACACCTGCCAGCACGCCGCCGTGAGCGCGGCGTGCAGCAGGGTGGAGTCGCCTGGAAAGACGGACGAGCAAGATCCCGTCAATCCATCGCTTCTTCGCCGGCTGCGGGATCAAGCCCCGGCCCGTCTGGTCACCTGTCCAGACTTTGTCCCCTGCGCTTCCACTTCAAACTGCAGACGCGGCTATACCGTGCGTCCAGCGCGGCGCCGGGCCGACTTCGCTGCAATGGGCGCTTGCCCGCACAAGAGGGCGTGTCGTGTAACCGACGCAGGCGATGCGGCGAAGCAATCACGTAGGGGTAAGCTAAGCCCGCCCCAAGCTTCGTCCTTGCCCGGAGAGCTGCATGGCCATGATCTTCAGCAGGCTGCACCAGACGCTGCTCGGCGCTGTCGCGTTGCTCGGCTTCAGTGCGCTGAGCCAAGCCCAGGACTCGCCATCAACGCAGCGACAACGCCTGGTGGTGGTGGAACTGTTCCAGAGCCAGGGCTGTTCATCGTGTCCACCCGCGCAAGCCAACCTCAATGCGATCGCCGGACAGCCAGACATTCTTGCGCTGTCGTTCGGCGTGACGTATTGGGATGATCTTGGCTGGAAGGACACCTTCGCCCGCGATGCCTATACGCAGCGGCAATGGGACTACGCGCGCGCGCACAAGCACGACAACGTCTGGACGCCGCAAATCTATATCAATGGCCACACGGACATCGTGGGGACGGATCGCGCCCAGCTCGCCGACGCCATCGCGCATGCCAATAGCAGCGGCCCTTCGATCGATTGGAAGCAAGGTCAAGTCGTCGTGGGTGCAGGCCAGCCGTCCGCACCTTGTGATGTCTGGCTGGTGCGTTATGACCCGCACATGCTCAGCGTTCGTATTGGTGCCGGTGAGAACAGCGGCCGCACGCTACAGCATCGCAATGTCGTGCGCGAACTCGTTCACCTCGGTACGTGGAGCGGAGCGGCGCAGGCCTTCCCGCTCCCACCTGCGCAATCATCGGCCTTGTCGACGGCCGCGCTGGTCCAGGTTCCGCGAGGTGGCGACATTCTCAGCGCTGCAAAGGAAGCGGTTTCGCCCTGACGCGCCATGCCGCGGCTCTGAAAATGCGGGAGCCTAGTCGTTCGTGCGCATGGCCAGGAATTCGGCCGCCTCGAGCGCCGGGCCTTGCCATTGGCCCGGAGCCACACCCCGCCACCACGGCTGCACGCCTTCCACCTGGACCGGCTCCACCGGTTCGCCCAGACGCGGCATCAGCAGCCCTTCGGGTGCCTTGGCGAGCAACACTTCCGCCGGCTCGGCCCAGGGATGCATGGCCAGATTGAAGGTGCCCCAATGCACCGGCAGCAGGCGACCGCTGCCTAGTTGGGCCCAGGCCTCCAGCGCATTGTCCGGGCCCAGGTGCACATTGCCCCAGGAGGGATGAAACGCGCCGACCTCGATCATCACCAGGTCGAATGGCCCCAGGCGCTGACCGATTTCGGTGAAGACCGGCGACAGGCCGGTGTCGCCGCTGAAAAACACTGCATGCCGCTCTCCACGCAAGGCAAACGACGACCACAGCGTGGCGTTGCGATCGTGCAAGCCACGCCCGGAGAAATGATGCGAAGGTGCCGCGGTGATGGTCAGTCCACCTGGCAAGACGGTGTGCTCCCACCAATCCAGTTCGGTGATGCGTTCCGCCGGCACGCCCCACGCTTCCAGATGCACGCCCACGCCCAGTGAGGTGACGAACGGCACCTGCAAGGCGGCCAGCGCGCGAATGCTCGGGTAGTCGAGATGGTCGTAGTGATCGTGCGAGATAAGCACCGCATCGAGCGGCGGCAGTTGCGCTATATCGACTGGCACCGGCTGGAAGCGCTTGGGCCCGAAAAAGGAAAACGGCGAGGCGCGCTGTCCCCACACCGGATCCGTCAATACGCGGTGGCCGTCGATCTCCAGTAGTACCGTCGAGTGTCCCAGCCAGGTGGCGCGCAGGCCCGTTTCCACGGGCCGTGTCCAGACGCTGCGCGGATCGAGCGCGGGCAAGGGTTGACCCGGGGTACGTCCTTCGCCGCCAAAGACAAAGTCGACCAGCGAGGGACGGTTCTCGCGCACAAGCTGCGCGCTGGAAGGGTAGGTATTGACGAAGCCATCGCCGGCGTACTGCGCGGACGCCTGCATCCGCTCAAGCCGGAGACCGCTTGCATGTCGGGCAAACAAAGCCATCTCGAACCTCCCGGGCAGACGCTATCGGCGCACCCGTTCACGTGGAATGTCGACGCATGAGACATGCCCGCCGCCGGTGTTCCGGCGGCGGCGAAGGTCGTTCCTTCGTTATCGGGTCATCCCGGCGAATTCCAAGTCGAGACGTTTTGGCCTTGCCCCAAGCGGCAAGCGGCGTCCGCCAGGTGCTAGTTGTTCTTTATCGATGGGTTGGGGTTGTTCGCGGGGCCCGCGGCAAATGTCAGCGGCACGCCGAACACCTTGTCACCGAAGCGGGCGAACAGCTGGTAATGCCAGGTTCCTTCGCTGGTCTTGTCGATATGGTGATTGTGGATGGTGAGCTTGTTCTTGCCGACGCGCTGCAGTTTATGAAAGACCTTTTCGTCGGGTTTCTTGATGAGCCACGCAAAACCGGGATTTTCCTTGTCATCAAGCGCGCAGAATTCACCGCTACTGGCGTTGCCCTTGAGCACCCACGTGATGGTATGCATATGCCGGGAGTCATTCAGCTTTTCGAAACTGTGGTGGTGCTTGCCACCATCAACGACGAGTACGTTGTAGTCGTTGCCTTTGCTCAGATCGTCCTTGAGCTCGACACTCACCTCGACGTGCTGCTCGGCTTGCTGATTCATGGTGAACTCCTATGCGAGAGGTTGGTCCCCGTGCTTGTGGATGTTTCCGCCTCCCCTGCCAGCCCTGTGCACCCTCCCTAGCGATCGTCTCTGCTGGTTGCCGCCAGCAGCTGTTTCTGGAACGCCGCATTGACCGGATAAGCAATGTGTTCGCGCTGCAATACCGCGAGCAGGGCCGCATCGCGATAACCGCTCAGCCATAGCTGCCGGATCAGCGGCAGCGCCTCGGGCTTGCGACCCAACGCGAGCAGCGCCTCCACCTGCAGGGCCAGCAGGCGCGGATCGCCCTGGCCGCGAATCTGGGCCTGCGCGGCCGTCACCACCGCAGCCTGCAGCTGCGCGGCGGCGGCCGGGTCGTTGCTGAGCCTGGCCAGCAAGGCTTGCGCAGCGAGCGTGGCAAGCAGGGTCGAGCGGTCGCGGGGCTGTTGTTGCAGCAAGGGTTCCAACGTGTGCAGCGCTGCCTGCACCTGTGCGCGCGCCGCATCCGCCTGGCCCACGGCCAGGGTTTCGGCAGCCTGCTCGGTCTGCGCCTCGGCCAGCTCACGTTGCAAGCTTGTGTCGTCGGGGTTCTTCCGAACCAGCTCGGGATATATCGATAGCGACTGCGCGGTCAGTGCCTGCGCCGATGGCAGATCGTCGTTGAGGCGTTTGAGCCGGGCCAGCTGCTGGGCATAGTGGGCAAGGTCTCGCTGAAAGCCGCTGTTGTGCGGATCGAGCTTCACCAACGCGGTCGCCATTTGCACCGCCTGCTGCAAATGATGCATGCCGGTTTCGTCATCACCGGCCAACGCCAGCGTGCGTCCCAGGATGGCCCGTACCGTGAGCATGGCGTCGCTTTGCCCATTGTCCTTGGGGTCGCGCTCCGCCAATTCAGTTTCGATAGCGTCATCGTTGCCGTACTCGGTGATGGCGGTGACAAGGTCCCCGTGCAGCAAGGCCATCTTGCCGAGGTTATTGTGCGCACCGCCGAGCTCAAGAGCCCATTCGGTCTTGCCGGGATCGGCCGCCACCAGTTTCCTGGAAAGGTCGAGTGCGCTTTTGTATTGCACGGACGCTTCATCCAGCCGACCGCGGGCCTCAAGTACATGGCCAAGATTGTTGTCGATCATCTCCAGCTCGAACTGCAACACAAGATCATCCGGTGCGTGAGGCCCGGCCTGCCGCAGCACGCCCTGCGCCGACGCAAAGCTCGCCTGGGCCTCGTCGAGCTGTCCCTGGAACCAGTGGTTCTGGCCAATGAAGGTGAGGATGCGCGCGTGCTGGAGCTGGCGCGACGTGTCGGCGGGAGCGGCCGCGGCCAGCGCGGCGGTGAGCTTCGCGGCGGCCTGGTAAGACGCCATGGCGTCCGGCAGGTGACCCAGTTCCTCGCGAATGCGGCCGATCTTTTCCAAGGCCTTGGCGCGCTGGGCCAGAGCCTGGTCGGTGACATCGGTGAGCGGCAGCGAAGCGAAATACGCCATTGCCTTGTCGTCGACGGACGCCATGATGTCGAGCCGCTTCACCTCCTGCAGCTTGTCATTGAGATCGCCAAGCATGAAGTCGACCAGGTCCTCGGCCTGCTTCTGGCGACGTTCGGCAAGCTGGCTGGCCGCGTCCGCGGCGTGCTGCGCGATGGTTGCCCTGATCGCCAGGGCGGTGGTGACCGCCATGACCACCAGTGCCGCTGCGGTGATCGCCGTCATGCGCCGATGACGGCGCTGCAGCTCGCGCTGCCTCAGGCTATCGAAGCCGATATCGAGCATGCCGGCAATCAGTTTCAGCTTGGCCTTGCCGCGACTGTCCTTGCCGGCGCGCGCGTCCGCCGCGATCGGCTCGGTGCGCGCCGTGGTCGGCTGCCCATGGGCGTCCAGTAGGAAACGCAGCGCCGGCGCGAAGCATTCCTCGGCCTCCCGGCCCGGCCAATCACTGGCATTGGGCTCGCCGTCGACGATCAGGCAAAAAACGCGTTCGCTGCGACCCAGCCGCTTGAAGGCCAGCACTTCCTCCTGCACCCAGTGCGAGCTCGCCGAGCGCGGCGAACAGATGACGATCAGGTTCTCCGATTGGGCCAACGCCTCATTGACCTTGCGCCCCAGGTCGGTCGCGCTGGCCAATTCGTCGCGGTCGCGAAAGATCGGCACGAGACGTCGCGGGATCGTTCCCGCGGCCGTCTGCTGGCCGACCAGGCGTGAGGGGACACGGTAAGTTTCCAAAGCCTTGTGCAGCCAATCGGCCCAGGACTTGTCCTGGTGGCTATAGCTGATGAAGGCGCGGTACCGGAATTCCGATACCGCGGGTGCCTGCGCCATATCGCAACGCACTCCTGCAGAAGGCTGCAGCCTTCCATGGCCGTGGAATCCCCACGACAATCGACCGGAGATCAGGCACCGGCCCACCGAACACGCCGACACATGGTTTCGATTTCATCACGGTAGCACACAAAATGTGATCCACGTCACACTTTGGAAGCCTGGGCCAGCCGCCTTGCCGGCCGGGCAACCAGGGCGCGGGGCCGGGTCCGTCGCAAACAACCGGATGGCGGCGTCCTTGGTTACGCGATCGATCCTTGCCGTATGGCCGGGTGATGGCTAGCGCAGGGGCTATGCGCCATAGTCAGCCGCTATGCCTCACCCAACCTGCCGCAGAAAGATCCACATGGCCACTGTCCTCATCCCCCTCCCCCACCTGGACTTCGACCCCAGCGAAGTCGCTGTGCCCTGGCGCGTGCTGACCCAGGCGGGACATCGGGTGACATTCGCCACGCCGGATGGCCAGCCGGCAAGCGCGGACCCGATCATGATCAGCGGTGAAGGGCTGGATCTGTGGGGTTGGATACCGGGCCTGCGCAAGCTGACGGCGTTTGGCCGTCTATTACGCGCCAACGCGGTCGCGCGCCGCGATTACGCCGCGCTGCTGAAGGACCAGGCCTTCAACGCGCCACTGCGTTGGGACGACATCGAACCTGCGAGCTTCGACGGACTGCTGCTTCCCGGTGGCCACTGTGCGCGTGGCGTGCGTGTGTATCTCGAAAGCTCGCGACTGCAAAGTGTAGTCGCCGCCTTCTTCGCCGCCAACAAACCGGTCGCCGCGATCTGTCATGGCGTGGTGCTGGCTGCGCGCAGCCGTGGCGCGGATGGGCGTTCCGTGCTGCATGGCCGACGTACCACCGCGCTGACCTGGGCGCTGGAGAAATCCGCGTGGACCTTGACCCGCATCACCCGCTTCTGGGACCCGGACTACTACCGCACCTATGCCGATGGTCCCGGCCAGCCGGTGGGCCATATGTCGGTGCAGCAGGAAGTGACGCGCGCCTTGGCCAGACCGGAAGACTTCCTCGATGTACCGCGCGACGCGGCGCACTATCGCCGTAAGACCTCCGGGCTCGTGCGCGATAGCGACGCGGATGCGACGCCGGCGTTTGTGGTGCGCGATGGGAACTACGTCTCCGCCCGCTGGCCTGGGGATGTGCACCGTTTTGCTGCGGTGTTTGGCGAGATTCTCTCCAGTCGCCGGGTCTGAGCCTGAGCCTGCGCGCGCCGTTACAGAATCCCGGGAACATGGCCGAAGTAAGCCGTCATCCCCGCGAACGCGGGGATTCAGCGACTTGCTCCAATTTGCCCCTGCCATTCGGACGCGAGGAAAGGCACCGGATCCCCGCGTTCGCGGGGATGACGGTTTGGGAGAGGTGGCGCTTTCGGCTGTTGCAGTCCTTCCTGTGGAGCCATTGAACAGAACCCGGAAAATTTTTCTGGCGGGCCGATAAGCCCCGCCACGGCTTCGGTTTTTCCGGCTTATCCACCGACCAATCCACAATCTATTGGGTTGACCGACCCGGTTTAGCCCGATATGTTGTGCCCGTCGGTGCCTCTCTCAGACCTACGGTCGGATTGGCTTAATAGGGAATCCGGTGCGAATCCGGAACTGCCCCGCAGCGGTAAGTGGAAACGAAAGCTCCCATCGCACTGGCCCTCAGCGGCTGGGAAGCGGGAGCAAGTAGGTCGGGTCGCAAGACCCATGTCCACGAGTCCGAAGACCTGCCGGCACATCGTGGCCTGAGCGCCGCGATGCGTGGTGACGGCTTCCGCGGGGAGGCGCGTCGATGCGCAGGGCGGCATGCCCTGTCGCTCGACCGTCCGTGGGATTCGCACTGTTTCAGCCCTGCGCGCGGGAGCAGGCGGTTGATGACCAGGCCTGGAGCGATGCCGCATGCAACCTATCGATACCACCTCGCGCGAGCGTACTGACGACCGCGCGGACGCCGCCGTTTTCCCTGCTGACGCCGTCGTGGCCGAGGCTTCACAGCCCGTCACGCCTGCCCAAACGGGTGGCGACGCGCCGTTTGCCCTGACTCCTCCACACAATCCTGGCCAGATGCGCGTCACCAAGCGCAACGGCGGCCAGGAGATTGTCGACGTCAACAAGATCGTGCGCGCGGTGACCCGCAGCGGCGAAGGCCTGCATGGCGTCGACCCGCTGCGCGTGGCGCTGAAGACCATCGGCGGCCTCTACGACGGTGCCACCACGCGCGAGCTGGACGAACTGTCGATCCGCACCGCTGCCGCGCTCACCGCCGAAGAACCCGAATACGGCCAGCTGGCCGCGCGCCTGCTCAGCGCCTATGTCGACAAGGAAGTGAGCGGCCAGGAAATCCAGAGCTTCTCCCAGTCCATCGCTCGCGGCGCCGAGCTTGGCATTCTCAATGCGCGCCTGCGCGATTTCGTCTCCACCAATGCGCGCAAGCTCAACGACGCGATCGATCCGCTCGCCTCGCGTCGCTTCGAATACTTCGGCCTGCGCACGGTGTACGACCGCTACCTGTTGCGCCACCCGCAGCTGCGCAAGGTGATCGAAACGCCGCAGTACTTCTTCATGCGCATCGCCTGCGCGCTGGGCGGCAACGAGATCGGTGAAACCCTGGAGCTGTATCGCCTGCTGTCGTCGCTGGAATACATCGCCAGCTCGCCCACCCTGTTCAATGCCGGCACCGCGCATGAGCAGTTGAGCTCGTGCTTCCTGCTCGACTCGCCGGCCGACTCGCTGGAGTCGATCTACGACAAATACGCCGACGTGGCCAAGCTCAGCAAGTTCGCCGGCGGCATCGGCCTCGCGTATTCGCGGGTGCGTTCGCGCGGCTCGCTGATCAAGGGCACGAATGGCCATTCCAACGGCCTGACGCCGTGGCTGAAGACGCTGGATGCCTCGGTGGCCGCGGTCAATCAAGGCGGCAAGCGCAAGGGCGCGGCCTGCGTCTACCTGGAACCGTGGCATGCCGACGTCGAGGAATTCCTCGAGCTGCGCGACAACACCGGTGACGAGGCGCGCCGCACGCACAACCTCAACCTCGCCAACTGGATTCCCGACGAATTCATGCGCCGGGTGGAGAGTGATGGCGACTGGTCGCTGTTCGATCCCAAGATCGTGCCGCACTTTGTCGACAGCTGGGGCGAGCGCTTCGAACAGGCCTACCGCGAAGCCGAAGCCAACGGCCTGGCCGCGAAGAAGGTGAAGGCGCGCGAGCTGTATGCACGCATGCTGCGCACGCTGGCGCAGACCGGCAATGGCTGGATCACCTTCAAGGACCGCAGCAACGCCACCAGCAACCAGACGGCGCGCCCAGAGAATGTCATCCACCTGTCCAACCTCTGCACCGAGATCCTGGAAGTGACCTCGGCAGAGGAAACCGCCGTGTGCAACCTGGGTTCGGTGAACCTAGCGCGCCATGTCGTCGATGGGGTGTTCGATTTCGACAAGCTTGCCAGCACCGTACGCACCGCCGTGCGCCAGCTGGATCGCGTGATCGATCTGAACTTCTATCCCATCGCCACCGCGATGACCGCCAACAGCAAGTGGCGTCCGGTCGGCCTGGGTGTGATGGGCATGCAGGACGTGTTCTTCAAGCTGCGCCTGCCGTTCGACTCCGCCGAGGCGCTGGCCTTGTCCACGCGCATCGCCGAAGAAATCTATTTCCATGCGCTGTCGCAGTCGAATGAACTGGCTGCGCAGCAAGGCGCCCATCCTGGCTTTGCCGAAAGCCGCGCGGCCAATGGCGAACTGCAATTCGACTATTGGAGCAATGCGCAGCCGCACGACCGCGCTCGCTGGGACGCCTTGCGCGAGGCGATCAAGGCCAAGGGCCTGCGCAACTCGCTACTGATCGCGATTGCGCCCACCGCCACGATCGCGTCGATCGCCGGTTGCTACGAGTGCATCGAGCCGCAGGTGAGCAACCTGTTCAAGCGCGAAACGCTGTCCGGTGACTTCCTGGTGGTGAACCGCTACCTGGTCGAGGAACTGAAGACGCTGGGCCTGTGGACCGGCGAAGTACGCGACGCCATCAAGCTGGCCGAAGGTTCGATCCAGGGCATCACGGCGATCCCGGAACGCCTGCGCAGCATCTATCGCACGGTGTGGGAGCTGCCGCAGAAGGCGCTGATCGATCTGGGTGCGGCGCGTGGCGCCTATATCGACCAGAGCCAGTCGCTGAATTTGTTCATGGAAAACCCGAACATCGGGCAGCTCAGCTCCATGTATATGTACGCCTGGAAGGCCGGCATCAAGACCACGTATTACTTGCGCTCGCGTCCGGCCACCAAGATTGCCAAGACCACGGTGGCGACGGCTGCGGCGGCGAAGGTGGTGCCGGTGGTGGAGCAGGAGGAGGCGACGGCTGCGGTGTTCTGTTCGCTGGAGAATCCGGAGTACTGCGAGGCGTGCCAATGACCCATCATCCCCGCGAAGGCGGGGATCCAGTGCCTCTCCTGCCAGAAGCTTAGAAAGCTGGATCCCCGCCTCCGCGGGGATGACGTTCATGGGAAGGACGGTCACTGGGAGGACGGTCACTGGGAGGACGTTCAAGAGCAGATTTCGGGGTAGAGATCGCGCCAATGGGGATTGCACGTTTCGATGAGGTCAGTTTTCCAGGCGCGCATCCATTTCTTGATGGCTTTCTCGCGGCGGATGGCCGACTCCATGGTTTCGTGCAATTCGTACGAGACCAGCCGATGGACGTGATAACGATGGGTGAAACCTTCCACGACACCGTGCCGGTGCTGCCAGATGCGGGCGGGCAAGTTGGACGTGACACCTGTGTACAGGGTGCCATTTCGGCCGCTGGCAAGAAGGTAGACGCAAGGTTGGCGTTCAAGCACGGAAACGGATCCGATTTGGCTCCGCCCGAGCTTGCCGTTGCCACCAACCCAATTCGACCGTCATCCCCGCGAAAGCGGGGATCCAGTGCCTTTCTCCGACGCAACGTGGCGGCGTGAGGGAAGTCGCTGGATTCCCGCTTTCGCGGAAATGACGAGCTAAAGAACAACAGCGCCGGACTCAGGGGCGCGACACAACAGGAAGAAACCTATGTCCGTCCAGTCCGACCGCAACCACCACATCCTCGACCCCGGCTTCGAACTCACACTGCGCCCCATGCGCTATCCCGAGTTCTACGAGATGTATCGCAATGCGATCAAG
Source organism: Dyella halodurans (assembly GCF_026283925.1). Taxonomy (GTDB): domain Bacteria; phylum Pseudomonadota; class Gammaproteobacteria; order Xanthomonadales; family Rhodanobacteraceae; genus Dyella; species Dyella halodurans. The sequence goes on along the minus strand of NZ_JAPDPF010000008.1, from coordinate 111,756 downwards.
AACACCTGGACGGTGGAGGAAGTGGATTTCTCGCTCGACGTGACCGACCTGAAGTCCAAGATGTCCGAGGCGGATCGGCATCTGATCCATCGCCTGGTGGCGTTTTTCGCCACCGGCGACACCATCGTGGCGAACAACCTCGTCCTCAACCTGTACCAGCACATCAATGCACCGGAAGCGCGCATGTATCTTTCGCGCCAGCTGTACGAAGAAGCGCTGCATGTGCAGTTCTACCTTACCCTGCTCGATACCTATATTCCCGATCCGGCCGAGCGCAACAAGGCGTTCCATGCGATCGAGACCATTCCTTCGATCCGCCAGAAAGGCGAGTTCTGCTTCAAGTGGATCGATTCGGTGCAAAACCTGCATCGACTCGAAACGCGCGAGCATCGCCGCCAGTTCCTTCTCAATCTGATCTGTTTCGCCGCCTGCATCGAAGGACTGTTCTTCTTCGCTGCGTTTGCCTACGTTTACTTCCTGCGCTCGCGCGGCCTGCTGCACGGCCTGGCCTCCGGTACCAACTGGGTGTTTCGCGACGAAAGCTGCCATATGGCTTTCGCCTTCGACGTGGTACGCACCGTGCGATCGGAGGAGCCGGAGCTGTTCGACGATGCGATGCGCAGCCAGATCGAAGAGATGCTGGAGGAGGCGATCGCTTGCGAGACGCAGTTTGCCGAGGATGTGCTGTCCGGCGGCGTGGCCGGCCTGTCGGCGAAGGAGATGCGCCAGTACCTCGAGTATTGCGCCGACCAGCGCCTGACCCAGCTCGACTTGCCGAAGAAGTACGGTGCAAGGAACCCGTTCGACTTCATGGACCTGCAGGACGTGCAGGAGGTCACCAACTTCTTTGAACGTCGCGTTTCTGCCTATCAGGTCGGTGTACAGGGCGAAGTGTCGTTCGACATGGCGTTCTGATGCCAAGCGGCACTGAGGCAGACAGGCTGCCTCAGTGGCGCGTACCGCCAAAGAACCGCCTTAGCGCGTTCGCTAGCCAGCCGCCTTGGTGAGGTTCGCCGCCCACGTCGTGCATATGGCGCCGCACCGAATCGACGATGGCCTTGTCATCGTTGCGGATATGGTTGAACAGCCAATGGGACAGCGTGTGCAGCAGTTCCTTCGAAATATCCTCGCCGGCACGAAAGCGCAGGCGGTATTCGGAGACGCGCTTGACGAAGACTTCGTGCACGCGCTTGTGCGCCCGGCAAAACTCGTAGCCCGCGTCCTCCATGAGCGACTCTTCGAAGGTGAAGTGCGACAGCGTGTAATCCACCAGCTCGTCGAGGATGTCGCTGACTTCCTGTCGTTCACGGTGCTCCATGGCGTCATGCAGATGATTGATCATCTCCACGATGCGCCAGTGCTGATTATCGATCACCTTGATGCCGGTGTTGAGATCGTCCTGCCAAGCCATATAGGTCACGGTGCACTCTCCATTGTGCGTTAGTCCGGCCCATTGGCGGGCATCGGCGGCGCCCGTGGGATGACCTGCATCAAGCGCGGCGAAATCGCCCTGTGATCGCGGCACCACACCGCAGGCGCAGCGCGCCCCTTGCATGAGGAGCGGGCGAGGCCAGGCCCCTGCCCGCCCGACCCATGCTGGCTTACTTGGGCGGCACCTGGCCGCCCAGATTCACGAAGGGCAAGGCGCCACCGCCGTTATAGGTAGGCAGGTGGCCATCCCATTTCTCGATGGCCGACATCTGCACCACGTTCGGGTTCTGGCGCAGCGCCTCGCCTTTGAGCGAAATGGCCTTGGCCTCCGCCTCCGCGATGGTGAGCTGGGCCTGCGCGTTGCCCTGCGCTTCGGCTTCCACCTTCTGCGCCTCGGCCTGGGCCTGGGCCACCTCGTTCTGGCGTTGCTCGGCCATTTGCGTGGCCTGGATCTTGGCGTTGATCGACTGGACCACGTTCTCCGGCAGGCGCAGTTCGCCGATCCAGTAGATTTTCTCCACGGTGATGCCGACCGGCCCCACTTCGTCGGCGACGTCCTTCTGCACGGCTTCGATCAGGCTGGCCTTGCCCTTGCCGTAGACCGATTCGATGTCGAGACTGGAGGCGTCCTTCACCAGCGCGTCGCGGATCATGTTGCGCAGGTAGACGTCGGTGATTTCATCGATGCCCTTGCGGTACTTCTGGAAGATCAACGTCACCTTGGAGGGATCGATGTGATAGGTGATGCCCAAGTCGGCATTCACGGTCAGGCCCTGCGAGGTCTGGAAGCTGATCGACTCGTCGACCGGGCGCCCTTCGGAGGTGGAGCGGGTGAACGTATACGTCTGGGTGAAGGTGGGGAAGGTGTACATCTCATAGCCCCAACCCACCCAGTAGCGGCCCGGGGGCAGTTCGTGCAACGAGCCCTTGTCGTCGCCATACATCTGGAATTTCACGCCGACATTGCCTGCAGGCACCTTGGAACAGGCGGCCAGCAAGAACATCGAAAGCGATAACAACACGGTGACTACGCGTTTCATGACTTGATCATTCCTTGTGAGAGATAACCTGGCGCAGGACCACATAGCCCCACGCCACCAACACCACCAGCAGACCGATACCGACGAGCACGGCCGACGTGCGCGCGGCAGAAATCAGTTCCGGGCCGATCACCGCGACATAGACCAGCAGGCAGACGACGAACGGCCACCACCGATGCGCCAGCCAATTGACGAAGGTCTTCATGGATTTCCCCTTGGGTTGAACTCGGCGAAGAGCGCCGATCTGGATGTCCATCCGGCATGCGCCACCCGTCAGCGCGAGTGACACGCTGGTGGAGTTCACCGCCAGAGAATGATTGGGAGCGCTAGCCCGTCAGCTGCGGGACGCCGCGCGTAGGATCAGCGGATCTGACAACCTGTGGCCGCCTGGGATGACGAGCCGACTTTCGATCCGCCTTGAGGTACTTGTGGCCTTCATATAAGCGCACTCCAATGCGCGCCGCTGGATGAGGACGGCGCGAACTCTACTCCGTTTTTTGTGCGACGCAACAAGGATGTTACCGATACCTGGCCTGCCCATCGACCTATTGACTACACCTGTAGTCAGTGATTAGCTTGACTACAGATGTAGTCAAAAGGAATCGCGAAGTGGCCAAGCCATCCATCGGCGACCAGGAACTGGCGCTGCTGCAATACATCGCCGATCACAACAACGCCTCGGTCGGCGAAGTCGCCACCGGTTTTGGCGAACCACGCGGGCTGGCCCGCTCCACCGTGCTGACCATGATGGATCGCCTGCGCAGCAAGTCGTTTCTGCGCCGTCGGCAGGTCGATGGCGTGTATCGCTACAGCCCGTCCACCGGGCCGGGCGAAGTGATGCGATCGGCCGTGGGGCAGTTCGTGGAGAAGACGCTCAGCGGCTCGGTATCGCCGTTCGTCGCGTGGATGTCCGAGCGCGCCGAGGTCAGCGACAAGGAACTCGCCGAGCTGGAAGCGCTGGTGAGCCAGCTGCAGTCGCGCCGCAAGGAGACCTGAGATGAGCGCCCTCACCTCATTCGCCGACGTCGTCGTCGACCGTCTCGCCTGGACGTCCCTGCAGGCAGCCCTGCTCGCCGGTGGCATCTGGCTGGCTGGCCGCTACATGCCGCGACTGCCGGCTTCGACGCGTAGCCTGTTGTGGTGGCTGCTTGGCGTGCAATTGCTGCTTGGGCTGGTCGTGGCGTCGCCGCTGCAACTGCGCCTGCTGTCCCCTGCTCCCGCCACCGTTGCGGAAGCGCCGGTCGTGGTCGCGCCCAGCGCCCCCCTGGAACATCACTTCACCACCGTCGGCCGAGTCGCCGATGCCACCTCGACGCAGGCGGCTGACACGGCCGTCGTAGCGACCGCGCCGGAGGCCGGATCGACGCCGGTGAACTGGAAGCTCGCGCTGTTCGTGCTGTGGCTGGCTGGCGTGCTGGTGCAGGCGTTGTTGGCCTGGCGCCAATGGCTGGAAGCCCGCGCCGTGATGCGCAGCTCGCTGCCGATGAACGATCCGGCCCTGCAGGCCGCGTGTGCAAGACAAGCGAAGGCCATGGGCTTGCGTCGATGCCCTTCGCTGCGCGTGTCGCCTGTCATCGGATCGCCGCAGGTCACCGGACTATGGCGCACCACCGTGCTGCTGCCCGCGCATCAGAACCTTTCCGCGGAGGAATCCGCGCTGGCGCTAGCGCATGAACTGGCGCACCTGCGTCGTGGCGATCTGTGGATGGGCTGGGTGCCGGCAATGGCGCATCGGTTGTTCTTCTTCCACCCGCTGGTGGCGTGGGGCATGCGCGAGTACGCGCTGCATCGCGAAGCCGCGTGCGATGCCCAGGTGGTGCAACAGCACGATGCCGCCCCGCAGGATTATGGCCGCCTGTTGTTGCGGCTCGGCGTCGCTCATCCGCTGCACGCCGGCCTCGCCGGTGCCTCTCCCACCTTCAACAATTTGAAGAGGCGGTTGACCATGCTGCAGCAGAGTGCCCAGGACACCAGCTCAAGCGCACGCGGCTGGCTGCTGATCGTCCTGGTCGCTGCTGCGGGCGTGCTGCCGTATCGCGTCACCCGGGCGGCTTCCGAAGCCAGCAGCGCGGCACCGGCAGCAGCCGCCAGCGCGGCCCAACCCGCACCACAGGCCGTCGAAGTGACCCAGGCCGAGCCTGCCAAGGCGGCGAGTGCCGCCCCGACGGCGGGGAGCGCCACTGTGATGGAGACGCACCTCCATGCGCATACAAGCAGGGTGCCGCCGGTGCCGCCGACGCCACCCGTGCCGCTGACGCCGCCGATCCCAAGAACACCGCCGACGCCACCCACGCCCCCGACGCCGCCCGCGGATACGAATGGCCTGCACGCCAGTCATGTCGATATCGATATCGACAACGGCTCCAGGAACGGCTTCGCCCTGTTTGATCGTGATGCCGACAGCATCATGGTCAACGGTACGAGTGGCGATATCGAAGCGGCCAAGCGCGAGCGCAAGGCGAACGAATCCATGTTGTGGATACGTCGTGACCAGCAGGCTTATGTGATTCGGGACGACACCTATATCCGGCGCGCGCAGAACGTCTATGCACCGATGAAGGAAATGGCCCGGATGCAGGGTCGCCTGGCCACGGAACAAGGCCGCCTCGCCGGTGCCCAGGGCCGCCTGGCGGGCCAGCAAGGCGCGATGGCCTCACGCATGGGAGCACTTGCCGCCCGCGAGGCCCAGCTCGAATCGCAACGTGGCGTATTGGAAGCCCAACGCGCCGCGCTGGAAGCGCAGTCGTCCGTGCCCGCGACGGCGCTGCGCCAGCTCGATGCGCAAACGCGCGCACTCGATAATCAGATCAAGGCGCTTGCCGACAGGCAGCGGGAGCCGCGCGAGGAACAAGCCTTCGCGCAACAACAGGCGGATCTCGAGCGCCAGCAAGCCGATCTCGAACACCAGCAGCAGGCGTTGGAGAAACAGCAGCGCGAGGTGTTCGCCAAGGCCGACCGCGACATGCAAAGCCTGATGACCGAGGCCATTGCCAAGGGTGCGGCGCAGCCGGTAAGCGCGCACTGAAGAAAGCCGAGGATAGCCTCGCGCTGAGCACGAGCCGGTAGCGGCCACCCTAGCCGGGGCCGCTATCGCATAACGCCGACACGCATATCCATCCTGGTCGCTCCCCGTAAGGAGAGCGGGATAGGAAGCTGCACCTCAAGCTCCCTGACGGCATCGTCGCGCGCTCCCTCGGCGACGCATCGCCCGGGAGCTCACGCCCCACGGAGGCAACGCGATGTTCCACTACTACGTTTCGATGGCGTTGCGCAGCCTGCGCCTGAGCAAGGCGCAGACCGCGCTGATGGTCCTGGTGATCGGCCTGGGCATTGGCGCCAGCATGACCATGATCACCGTCTTCCATGCGATGTCGGGTGATCCCTTGCCCGGGCGCAGCGCGACGCTGTATGTCCCGGCGATCGATGCGCGCCCGCTTGCCACCACACGCAACGACGCATCTCCGCCGGACGGCAACCTCACCTGGCCCGACGCACAGGCGCTGTTGCGCGCGGCCAGGGCCGACCGTCAGGCCGCGATGACGGGCGGCTCCGCACCGGTGCGATCGACACGCGCGGGTGAGTCGCCGGTGTATGAAACAGGGCATTACGTCACCTCCGATTTCTTCCGTATGTTTGGCGCGCCGTTCAGCGCCGGCAGCGGTTGGCGCGCGCAGGACGATGAGCAACGCGCGAGAGTAGTGGTGCTCAACAGCGGCCTCAGTCGCAAGCTGTTCGACGGCGCATCGGCCGTGGGGCGCACGGTGCGCTTGAAGAACACGGACTTTCGCGTGATTGGCGTGGTGGACGACTGGCATCCGCGGCCGCTGTTCTATGCGCAGCTCGACAGTCGCGCATTCGGCCGCAGCGATGAATTCTTCGTGCCCCTGCAAACGGCGATGGACCTGGGCCTGGACTTCAGCGGCCGCTTCTCGTGCTGGGGCAATGCCGGCGACGGACGCACCAGCGATCACTGCATCTGGCTGCAGTTCTGGGTCCAGCTCGACAGTCCGGCCAAGGCGCGGGACTACCGAGCCTTCCTCGCCGATTACTGGCGCGAGCAGCAGGCGCATGGACGCTTCCCGCGGCCGGTAGAGCCCGGGCTTTACGACCTGATGGGCTGGCTCGCTTACCAGCATGTGATCCCCGACGACCTGCGCCTGCAGCTGTCGTTGTCACTGGGCTTCCTGGCCGTGTGCATGCTCAACGTGGTGGGACTGCTGCTTGCCCGCTTCCTGCGCCGCGCCAGTGAGATCAGTGTGCGGCGTGCGCTGGGCGCCCGCCGGCGCGACATCTTCCTGCAACTCGGGGTGGAGGCCTCCGTGATCGGCCTGGCCGGCGGCGTGCTCGGCCTGGTCCTGGCCTGTGCCGGCCTATGGAGCGTGCGCCAGCGACCCGATGGTTACGCCCAGCTCGCGCACCTGGACCTGAGCATGTTGATGGGCACCTTCGTGCTCGCGGTGATCGCCAGCGTGCTGGCCGGACTGCTGCCGGCCTGGCGCGCCTGCCGCATCACCCCCGCCCTGCAATTGAAGACACAGTGAGGCCCACCATGCGTCGCTCCCCCATGCTCGCCAGCCTGACCCGACACAAGCTCACCGTGTTGCTGCTGATCCTCCAGGTCGGCTTTACCTGCGCCATCGTCTGCAACGTCGCGTCGATGATCGGCCACCGCACCACCCAGATGCGCCAGCCCAGCGGCGTGGCCGAAGACGAACTGGTGATGCTGGAAAGCATCAGCGTGGACGAACACAACGACCCGCTGGTTCGCCACACCAGCGACCTCGCGGCGCTACGGCAGATTACCGGCGTGACCGCGGCCGTCGCCGTCGATGCGCTGCCGTTCAACAGCAACAACTGGAGCAATGGCATTGCCACCGAGCCTGGTGGCAATGCCGCCGTCACGGCGACGGCGTTCAACGGCACGCCAGGCGAACGGCAGGCGCTCGGCCTGCGTCTGGTCGCCGGCCGCGACTTCCTGCCCGACGAATACCTTCCTATCGACAGCGCGCACGACTGGTCGGGCATTAACCACGTCGCCGCCACCATCATCACGCGGGCGCTGGCCGACCGGCTGTTCCCCGGCCAGGATCCTTTGGGCAGGCTGATCTATCCAGGCGACGGTCCGGTGCGCATCGTGGGCGTCGTCGACCACCTGCTGCGTCCGACCCTGGACGAAAGCGCCGGCAACGACTACAGCACCCTGCTGCCCTTGCTGCCCGACAGCGGCAACGTGATCTATGTGCTGCGTAGCGCACCGTCCGAACGCGGACGTGTACTGAAGCAGGCGACCGAGGCGCTCACCCGCCTCAACAGCAACCGTGTACTGCGCCATGGGCAGACATTCGAGCAACTGCGGGCGGACTACTTTTCGCGTGATCGCAGCATGATCGGCCTGTTGCTGGCCGCGGCCGGTGGCCTGTTGCTGGTGACCGCCGCGGGCATCGCCGGCCTGGCCAGTTTCTGGGTACAGCAGCGACGGCAGGCGATCGGCATCCGCCGCGCCGTGGGCGCCACGCGCGAGAACATCCTGCATTACTTCCAACTGGAGAATTTCCTGATCGTCAGCGGCGGCATTGTGCTGGGGGTGGTGCTCGCCTTTGCGCTCAACCTCGTGTTGATGGAGCACTACGCGTTGCGGCGACTGCCGTGGTTCTACTTGCCGACGGGTGCGGTCGCGCTGTGGCTGCTGGGGCAGCTGGCCGTGCTCGGGCCGGCGCTGCGTGCGGCGGCGGTGCCGCCGGTGGTGGCGACCAGAGGTGGGTGAAGCGTTCACTAACTCCCTCTCCCCTTTGGGGAGAGGGTTGGGGTGAGGGGCCAATCTTGCGGGAGCGCTTCGACGAAAGCCGCTTCTTTTGAAACGGTACCGCGAGCACCCACCCCTCACCTCGGTCCTCTCCCCAGCGGGGAGAGGAAGACCAGCGCGCTAGTCCTTCGGCGGCTTCATCGTGTATTCCCTTGGCGGCGTATCGCCGGCAAGGTTGCGCACGAAGTAGTCCCAGCGCTTGCGCATCATGTAGTTCGCGGCGGCGCCGTAGGCGTGATGCGCATTGGGAATCAGCAGCAGGTCGAAGTCCTTGTTGGCCTTGATCAGCGCATCGACCACCAGCAGGGTTTCGTACGGCGGCACGTTGTCGTCCATGGTGCCATGGGCCAGCAGCAGATGGCCCTTGAGGTCGGCGGCGTGGCTCTGGTTGGCCTGGTCGTCGTAGTTGCTCTTGCCGTCCTTGTCGGTGACCAGTAGGCCCTGCCACTTCTCCGCCCAGTCGTCTTCGTAGTTGCGGTTGTCGTGGTTGCCGCTTTCGGCGATGCCAACCTTGAAGAAGTCCGGGTAGCGGAACATCGCGTCCGCCGTGGCGTTGCCGCCGCCGGAGTGGCCCCAGATGCCAACGCGATCAAGATCGATCCACGCGTGCTGCCGGCCCAGCTCCTTCAGCGCGGCCACCTGGTCGGGCAAGGTGTTGTCGCCGATATTGCCGAAATACGCGTCATGGAAGGCCTTGGAACGGCCCGGCGTGCCCATGCCGTCGATGGCGACGACGATGAAGCCCAGTTCGGCCAGCGCCTGATGATCGACACGGGCCGGGTTGAAACTGCGTGTGCCCACCGAACCGGTCTGCGGTCCCGGATAGACGTAATCAACGATCGGATACTTCTTGCTCGGATCGAAATGCGTCGGCTTGAACATCAGGCCGTACAGTGTGGTCTTGCCATCACGTGCCCTTACCGTGAACGGCTCCGGCGGCTGCCAGCCGGTGGCACTCAGGCGCGCGATATCGGCCTTGGCGATGCTATTCACCACGTGGCCGTCGTCCGCGCTGCGCAGCACGGTGATCGATGGCGTGGTCGGGGTGGAATAAGCATCGGCGAACAGGCGGCCGTCGGGCGACAGGGTGATTGTGTGGTCGGCCGGTTCCGGCGCCAGAAGAGTCGGTTCGCCACCGTCCAGGCTCACCTTGTAGAACTGCTGGTAATACGGATCGACGCCTTGCTGACGACCCACGCCGCGGAACCACAGCGTGCGCGTCTTCGGATCGAGCCTGAGCACTTCGGTGACATTGCCTTCGCCGGTGGTGATGGCGTGCTTGAGCTTGCCGGTGCCCAGGTCGTACAGGTAGAGGTTGCCCCAGTTGTTGCGCTCGCTGAACCAGACGACCTCGTTGCTGCCCGGGAGGTACTGCCAGTTGACCTTGCCGTCGCCGCTTTCGTAATAGGTGGGAACGCTCTCGTCGAACACCGTGCGCACCTCGCCGGTCGCGGCGTCGGCAACGCGGAACCAGGCCTGCTTGTGATCGCGCGACGAGGATACGAAGGCCAGCGTGCGTGCATCGGGCGCCCATTGCACATCGTCCCAGCCACCATCGCGACCGCAGCTCACGTCATCGCACAAGGTGGAGCGATGCTGGTCCGGCGGCATTTTCAGGCGCAGCACCTTGTGGCTGTCCACGCCGACGATCACGCGCTCGATCATGGTCACGTCCTTGTCGCCGACCAGCGGGTACTTCCACTTCTCCACCTTGGGATGGCCGACATTGGTGCCGACCAGCACCATGTCGCCGGTCTTGCGCTGGTCCTGCTGGAAGGTGGCGATGTGCTTCGAATCGGGCGACCACACCAGGATGGCCTTGTTGCTGTGCTTCCAGCCGGCGTTGTCGGTGGCATAGCCGAAGTTCTCCACGCCATCGAGGGTGAGCTCCGTTTCCTTGCCGGTGGCCACGTCGCGCACCCACAGGTTCCAGTCGCGTACGAAGGCTTCGCTGCGCTTGTCCGGAGACAGCACGCCGGGCTCGCTGCCGACGCCTTCCGCGTTGTCGTCCTTGCCCGCCGTGCAGACCGTCGTAGCGCGGAGCTCGCACAGGTAGTGCTTGCCGCGCAAGTTGACGTCGAGTCGACCATCGGCCATCACGCCGAAGTTGGTGAGGCCGAGCTTGTTTGCGTCCACCGGCTTGTCGAGCAGTTTGCCCAGCGCCTTGGCGAGACGGGCCTGATCGAACGCGGCCTCGGTCTTGCCCGTGGCGGTGTCAAAGCGCAGGTAGCGATCGCCGCGGGCATCGTGGTCGCGGTACCAGAAGTGATCGTTGTCCAGCCAGGTCACGCCATGCACCGCGTGGTCGACCAGCGGCGTGGTGTTGTAGCCCACGAAGCGCTCGGCCCGGGCGTAGTCGTCGGCCGTCAAGGTCTTGCCCTGCGCAGCCACCCCTGCCGATAGCGTACTCATCACCAACGCGCCGATCAGGCGCGAGCTGCGTGTCGTCAAAACCATGCCAACTCCCCGGATAATCCACTGCATGCAGACGCCAGACCTGGCGCCTACTGTAACCTTTCATCGTAGCGTCGCCACGACGCGCGGACCCCTGCCATAGGTCGGGGGCGAGGCAAGCCTAGGCGAACTTCATCAGGTAGACACCGAACATGATGAGCCCCAGGCCCAACCAGCCGGAACGGCGCAGGTGCTCGTGGAATACGGTAATGCCCAATACCGCCGTGGCGACCAGGCCCACGCCACCCCACACACCGTAAGCCACCGACAGCTGGATCCCTCTGACCGCGAAACTGAGCGCTGTGAACGCCGCCAGTGCACAGGCGATCGCCGCGACGGCGGGGCGCTTGTAGGTGAAACCATGCGAGACCTTCATCAGGACGTTCGCGGCGATTTCCAGCACGATGGCAATGGCGAGATAAAGCAGATGGATGGGCGCAAACTCAGGCAGCATGATCGTCCCCCGCGCGTACGGGGGCAGGTGCCTCCTCGGTGCCACGCTCGAGCAACACGATGCCGCCAATGATCAGGGCAATGGCCACCAGCTTCACCGGCTTCAGGTCTTCGCCGAACAGCCATGCGCTGCATAGCGTGATCAGCACCAGGCCCAGGCTCTCCCACATGCCATACGCCACCGCCAGCGGGATGCGCTTGATGGCCATCGCCAGCGAGGTGTACGAGAGCACCAGCATCACGAACATCACCGCCAACCCGGCGGCACGCGAGCCCTGGTGGGCGCCGTACTTCATCGCCACCGTACCGATCACCTCGGTGATGATGGCGGCCGCCATGAATAGCCAGTAGCGCACGCGGTTCTCCCAGGGCTGCGGTGGCTACATCGTAGCGCCTGCGTGCTGTGTTTCGGCCAGTGGAATGCGCGGGGTGCTGCCGGGGTGGCGCGGATCGCTTCCGGTCTGCGGTCGCCTTTAAGGCGATATTGAGGAGCCGCGAACTGTCCCGTCGTTCCCGCGAAAGCGGGAGTCCAGTGCCTTTGTCTCTAGTGGACCGAAAATCCCTGGATTCTCGCGTTCGCGGGAATGACGAGTCTTTCGAGGTTCCTTGGAGGTTTTGCTTGCGGAGAGAGGGCAACCGCGCTCAGCGCAAATGCAACCAATGCAGGTGCACGCCGTTGGCGCGATCCTCGGCACGAAAGCCCTCGCGACCCTCGGCCACGATGCCCCACACGCTGCGTATGCTCACGCCCTGCGCTTCGTCGACACGGACGTGTTCGCCCAGCTCGATCGGAAAGCGCGTCTCGATCATCATCACCTGATCACGCTCCCACACCAGGATGGCCGGGCGGGCCGTGGTGGCGCCCCAGCCCATGTGGATCTGCACGTCCTTGGGTGCATAAGTGCCGCGATTGTCGAGCTTCCAGGCTTCGGTCTTGCGCAGCAGGGCTTCCAGGCGCGGGTCGCTCCAGTCCACGCGATTGCCTTTTGCTTGATGCTTGTGAGCGTTCATACAGATATACATCCCATGGGACTGCGTGCAGCCGACCGTCATCCACCGGCGCCTCGTCCATCACCTCGGCAGCCGGCGGGCCGTGTCCGCACACAGGCCGAGCCGCCGGCGACATGCCGAGTACGGATTGCGCGCGTTCTCCGTTATCGGCCACGGGCAGGCCGACTTTAGGGAGGATGCCGACCAGACCGTGCACCGCAGCGGGTCGACCGCAGCACGGGTCGCCTAGGGACGCGTCTTCAGGGGATGGTCAAGGCCACCCACGGTGCGCAGCATCAGCTGTCGTGCCAGGGTCAGGTGGGCGGCCAGCGGCACCACTTCATCACGGACCCGGCGCAGCCAGGTGGGTCGCCCATGCACCAGGCGGGTGATCGCGCCAATGCGTCGTACGACATCCTTGTGCACGGCGTGCCGAAGCACGGCATAGTCGTGCAGTCGCGCCATGTCTCCCGCCAGCGCATCGGCGGCACAATCGGCGTAGACGTACGCATCTTCGATGCCGAGGTTCATGCCACGCGCACCGATCGGCGAATGGATATGCGCCGCGTCGCCACCGAGTGCAACACGACCTTGCGCCGCCTTCGCGGCCACGCGGTGACCGATGCGAAATTCCGACTTCCAGGCGACCGGCCCCAAGGTGCTGGTACGACGCAAGGCCGCGAGCGGGTCGTCGCCATTGCCGATCACACGCCACAGGCCGGCCTGCAAGCGCAGCAGGAAGATGAAGCCATCCGGTTCGAACATGATGTGGGCGTGCCAGGGGTCGAGCGGCGTCTCCAGCTGCACATCCCACAATTTCCAGGGTTCGGGAAGCTCGCTACCGGCGAAGTCGAGCCCGAGCGCATGGCGCGTCGTACTGTGCGCGCCATCGGCGCCGAGCAGCAGCTGGCTTTTCACGGCTTCCGTGTGGCCGTCCATATGTACAAGCGTCGATGTCACCTGCCGCTCGTCCTGCGCCAGCGCTTTCAGGCTGACGCCGCGCTCGACATTCACGCCTTGCGCCTGCAAGGCCTCGGTCAGCAGCGCCTCGGTACGGGCCTGCGGCAACACCGTCATGGCACGTGGTGACCCGAGCGTCGAGGGCAGGTCGAACGAGAGGATCTCCTTGTCCCCCTGGTGCAGGGTGGCGCCCCTCGCCGACCAGCCTTGCGTGACGATGCGGTCGGATACACCCGTGTCCTGCAGCATGTCGAGCGTGCGGCTGTTGACGGCCAATGCCTTGGAATTCACCGAAGGCTGCGGCGCCGCGTCGACGATGCGCACGGCAATCCCGCGCCGCGCGAGAAACAGGGCCGCCGCCAGCCCGGTAGGGCCGGCGCCGGCAATCAACACGGCCGCGCTGGTGGCGCTCTGAATGTCGTTCGGCAGACCCATCGATGTGACGCCAGGTGTTGACCGGCCGTAGTGTGCCGCCAACCCGCGTTGCCCCGACGTCAACGCTACCTATGCCATCAGGCACCCCCAAATCTCACTTCTACCGGGATCGTCACTCACCCATACTCGGCGCGAACCCATCGGAGGCTTTCCCATGCGCGCCCCGCTCGTCGTGTTCGCCTTGAGTTTCGCCCTGCCCTGTCTCGCCGGCACCCCTACGCCCACCGAGCAGCTGGCCACTCCACCTTCCAACGCACAGCACTTCACCATCATGTCGACGGCCGGCAAGCACGGCACCTCGGCCCGCTGGACCGCCGCCGATGGCACCCACATGGGCCGCGAAAGCATGGTGCTGCGTGGCCAGGTATTTGAAATGGATAGCGCGGCCACCACCGGTGGCGATGGCATGTTCAATCACGTGACCATTCGCGGCCACATCCCGCAAGGCGATGCCGCGGAGACGTTCGCGGTGAAAGACGGCACCGCCACCTGGACGAGCCAGGTGGATGCGGGCTCCGCACCGTACAAGGCGGCCGCCGAATACGTGAGCTTTGGCGGACCGATGGACCTCACTGCCGACATGCTCGAAAAGTTGCTCGCGTCGCCCAGCAAGTCGATGGCGCTGCTGCCCGGAGGCCAGGCCCATGCCGAAGTACTCACTACCGCCACCGTAGGGGAGGGCGCCAGCAAGAAGAAAGTAACGGCTTATGCGATCACTGGTATCGCCAACACGCCGATTCCGGTATGGGCCGATGCGTCGGGCAAGTTCTTCGCCTTCGTGGACGGACTCTCGTGGATGCCGGTCGGCTACGAAAGCGCACAGCCGGTGCTGGAAAAGGCGCAATCGGACGCCTTGGCGCTCAGTTCGAAGGCGCTGGTTCCCAAGCTGTTGAAGACGCCCACGGGCCCGGTGGCCTTCACCAACGTGCGCGCCTTTCTCGACGGCACGCACTTTGCGGATGGCCAGACCGTGCTGGTGGACAAGGGTGTGATCACCCAGGTCGGCGCGGCCGCGTCGGTCAGCGTGCCGAAGGATGCGCAGGTGATCGACGGCAAGGGCAAGACCCTGGTCCCTGGCCTATGGGATTCGCACCAGCACGTGCCTGACGATGCTGCCGGCCCGATGTTGCTGTCGCTCGGCATTACCTCCGTACGTGACCCCGGCAATATCAACGAACTCACCATGGCGCGCGCGGCGCGGCGCGCGAAGGGCGAGCTGCTGGGCCCGAAGGTCTATCCGTCCTCGCTGATTGACGGCAAGGGCCCGAATACCGCCCAGGTGGCCAGCGTGGCGACGTCGCAGGACGAAGCTCTGGCCCTCGTGCGCAAGGCCAAGGCCGATGGTTTCGATGCAATCAAAATCTACGGCACCTTCAATCCGGCCTGGGTCTCCGCCACGGCGGCGGAGGCGCATCGACTCGGCCTGCATGTGCATGGGCATCTTCCCGCCGGCATGCGGCCCAGCGAGGCCATCGCCGATGGCTATGACGAAATCACCCACATCTACTTCGTGATGATGCAGGCGATGCCCGATTCGGTGGTGAAGGTGTCCAACGGCATGGCGCGCTTCGAAGGCCCGGGCCGCTATGCGAAGGATGTCGACCTCACCAAGGAGCCGATGAAGTCGCTGATCGCCAGCATGGCGCAGCACAAGATCACCTCGGACCCGACCCTGGTCGTGGCCGAAAGCCTGTATGTACCGGAGAACGGCGATCTCTCGCCGGCGTACGCACCCTTTGTGGGCACCTTGCCGCCAGCGGTCGAGCGAGGCTTTCGCCAGGGCGGATTCGCGGTACCCAAGGACCTGACCCGCGCCGACTATCGCGCCAGCTTTGCCAAGTTGCAGGCCCTGGTGGCCGCCATGCATAAGGCGGGCGTGCCGATCGTGGCCGGCACCGATGGTTCGGGACTGGAACTGGTGCGCGAGCTTGAACTCTACGTGCAGGCCGGCTTCACCAACGAA
Source organism: Dyella halodurans (assembly GCF_026283925.1). Lineage (GTDB taxonomy): Bacteria > Pseudomonadota > Gammaproteobacteria > Xanthomonadales > Rhodanobacteraceae > Dyella > Dyella halodurans. The sequence goes on along the minus strand of NZ_JAPDPF010000008.1, from coordinate 96,227 downwards.
GAAGCACTGGCCAGCGCTACGCTGGCGACTGCGCATCTGGTGGGCGCGGACCAGCGCACTGGCAGCATCCGGGTCGGCAAGTCGGCCGACCTTGTACTGGTCGACGGCAACCCGGCGGTGAACATCGGCGACCTGCGCCATACCGATGTGGTGATGATGGAAGGCAAGCTGATGGACGCCAATGCGCTGCGCACGGCCGGCGGCATCAGCAAGCGCCCGGCGTACCAGGACTAAGCGGCAGCGGGACCTCCCAGGAACGGATGCTCGACGCGGCCCAGCCGCAGTGGCAATGTTTGCACAAGGCCGGAGACGCCATCCCGGCCTTGCGCAGCCACCGGGCCTGGGCTGGGTCCGCTGGGGAGGGTGTCCATGACGCAGCACCTGCTGATCTTCCTGCTCATTTTCATCAGCGTGTTCGGTTGTGCGCTGCTTGGCATGCATATGCGCACCCGCCTGCCCAATCACCACCTCGATGACGAGTCGGCCACCGCGATCAAACTTGCCACCGGCCTTATCGCCACGATCGTCGCGCTGGTGCTGGGCCTGCTGATCTCCTCGGCCAAGAGTTCCTTCGACACGGTCAGTGGCGATCTGAAGCGCACCGCGGTCGACATCGTTCGGCTGGATCGCGCGCTGGCGCAATACGGGCCCGAGGTGCAGTCACTGCGCGAGCAGCTCAAGCGCAGCTACGGCATCTGGATCGACATCCTGGCCTCCGGCAATTCGGTGACGCTAGAGACGATGGACAGTCCACAGATGCAGAACCGCATCGACGATTTTCAGCGCCGGCTGGCGGAACTAGCGCCAACCAGCGCGAACCAGCGGCAGCTGCAGCAGCGCGCGCTGGGAATTTCCGAGGAGTTGTTCTCTGAACGCTGGCTGGCCTTTATGCATAAAAGCGGCGCCATTCCGATGACCTTGCTGATCGCGTTGGTGTCGTGGTTGTGCGTAATCTTCGGCACCTACGGCTTGCTCGCCCCGCGTAACGGCACCGTGATGTTCTTTTTCCTGTTGTGCGCGCTGTCTGCGTCGGGTGCCATCTTCGTGATCCTGGAGATGAATACACCGCTCACCGGCATCGTCAAGGTGTCAGTGACGCCGATGCGCGATGCCTACTCGCAATTGGGACAATGAACGATCGCGCCAATCAGCGCATGTCGCGCAGCTGTTCGGCGACCCAATCGATGAAGACGCGCAACCGCAACGGCAATTGGCGTTGCGATGCAAAGACCACACTGATCGGCATCGGCGGCGGTGGCGTAGCTGGCAGCAGTTCCACCAAGGCGCCACGCGAAAGCTGGTCGACGATGCGATAGGCCGGCAGTTGGGCGATGCCCAAGCCGGCTTCGCAGCAGCTGAGATAGGCATGCGCACCGTTGACGGTGACCATCGATGGAAGCGGCACTTCGCGCATCCGCTTGCCGACCATGAATTCGAGCGGCGTCACGCGACGCGTCGTCGGCGAAGCCCAGTTCACGGCCAGGTGGCCGTCCTGCAGCTCCGCCAAGGTCAGCGGTATGCCTTGCCGACGCACATAATCAGCACTGGCCACGGTGACCTGGGACAACGTGGCAACGCGGCGCGCCACCAGGCTCGAGTCGGACAGTTCACCGGAACGCAGGACGCAGTCCACGCCCTCCTGCACCAGATCGATGAAGCGGTCGCTGGTGCTGATCTCCAGCTCGATCTGCGGATAGCGGGCAAAGAAGTCCGGCAAGGCGGGGATCAGGATCGTGCCTGCCGCCGTCGAGGGCAGGTCCACGCGCAACTTGCCCTTGGGCACCGAGGCGGCTTCGCGAAAATCGGCCTCCACCGCATCGAGGTCAGCCAGCAGGCGCACACAGTGGTTGTAGTAGAACTCGCCGTCGCGGGTGGGCCGCACGCTGCGCGTGGTCCGCTGCAGCAGGTGCGCGCCCACGCGCTCCTCCAGCCGCTTGATCGTATGGGTCAGGGTGGCGCGCGGCAGGCTCAAGTCGTCGGCGGCACGAGTGAAACTGCCCAGTTCCACGATCCGCGTGAAGACCCGCATGGCTTGCAGTCGGTCCATGGTGATTGTTGGCATTTTTGGCAACAGATATGGCGATTATTGATCATTTATCAAAACGCCGTCATGCCTAATGATGCTCACCATCCCCCCACGCGAGCCTCCGCCATGCAAACACGACAATTAGGCAAGAATGGTCCTCTCGTATCCGCCCTCGGCCTCGGCTGCATGGGCATGAGCGAATTCTACGGAGCGCGCGATGACGCCGAATCCGTCGCCACCATCCATCATGCGCTGGAGCGTGGCGTCAACCTGCTCGATACCGCCGACGTCTACGGCCCCTTCACCAACGAGGTGTTGGTGGGCAAGGCCGTTCGCGACCGTCGCGACCAGGCCTTCATCGCCACCAAGTTCGGCATCGTGCGCGACCTCAATGATCCGTCCAGGCGCGGCGTCAACGGCAGCCCCGACTACGTGCGTGCCTCTTGCGACGCCAGCCTCAAGCGCCTGGGGCTGGATCATATCGACCTGTATTACCAGCACCGCGTGGATACGCGCGTACCGATCGAGGAAACCGTCGGCGCCATGGCTGACCTGGTAAAGGCAGGCAAGGTGCGCTACCTGGGCCTGTCCGAAGCCTCGGGCGCGACGCTGGAACGCGCCAGCAAGGTGCACCCCATCGCCGCGCTGCAGGTGGAGTACTCGCTATGGACGCGCGACCCGGAGCAAAACGGCATGCTCGACGCCTGCCGCCGCCTGGGCGTGAGCCTGGTCGCGTATTCCCCGCTGGGCCGCGGCTTCCTCACCGGCGCCTTTGCCAGCCCCAACGACTTCGCCGAGGACGACTACCGCCGCCACTCGCCGCGTTTCCAGGGCGAAAACTTTGTGCGCAACCTGCAACTGGTGGACGAGGTGAAGGCGCTCGCCGCGAACAAGGGCTGCACGCCCGCGCAGCTGGCGCTGGCCTGGGTGCTGGCGCAGGACAAGGACCTGATCGGCATTCCCGGCACCAAACGCCGCGACCGCCTGGATGAAAACCTTGCTGCGCTCGAGGTCACGCTCAATGCAGCAGAATTGCGCGCGATCGACGCCGTCTTTCCACTCGATGCTGCGGCCGGCACGCGCTACCACGAAGCGATGATGCACATGGTCAACGTTTGATCAGCCCTTTGAAGCCCATCTCGCCGTCACGCTGATCGTGGCGGCGAGAAAACCGGCGATGCCGACCATGGTGGCGCGCCGGCATGGCTCCGCCCGATCGCCGGGCGCCAAAAGCCGCTTCCAGAAGATCTCATTCGCCTGCCTGATGGGCGTAGTGCTGGTGCCGATCGTCATCCCTTGGGGCTGCGTCGGCCAGCGTTATCTCCGGTCCGCTGGAGACCCTTGGCGTCATCGAAAACCGCAACGGCCCTCGACATATCCCGCTGGTTCCTCCATCGAGAAGACGGCCTGGCGCTACTGATCCACGGCCTGCTGAAGTGGAGTGGAATGCGGGTGCTGGGGGGGGTGCTTTATCCGCGCACGGGCATGCCTGCTTGAAGGCGATGACGCGCGAAAGAATCCAGCAACATCACGCTGCCACTAGCCGGCTAATACGTGTAACGCGCGGCGCGGCACCGGGATACGTCTCGTGTTGCCAACGTCCGCGCTTGAAAGTATGCGGAAAATTTACGCTATCCATCAGCGCCAGCATGGTGTCTTTACGCTCGTGGGTCGCAGCATGGGACATTCGCCGACACCAGCGTACCGTCATGGCCATCATGATACTGCGGGGCCCCCACCTCGCCAGCCACACCTTCAATAGCGAGCTGCTGCGCAACCTCCAGCAACTGGCCCGCGAAGCGGGTCGTATCGTCGAAGTCTGTGCCTGCACCGGACTGCGCGAGTTCATTGCTGGCCTCCGCATGGCTCGCGCTCAAGCGCCGGAATTCATGCTGCTCGATCCCGGTGAGATTGCGCGGGAAGCCCTGAACCATCCTGAGGCGGGCCTGCACGACGCACTCGACGGGCTGACGGCGCCTTATATCGAAGTCCACGAAGACAGCGACACAGCCATGGGACCTGGACCGTACCAACGCGGTGCTCCCCTGGCGACCATCATCATCAACGGGGATCTATCGACCAGTTACCGAATTGCGCTGGGGATCGCCTTGCGGCAGCTGCGCACGCTCCCGTGCTGATGAAGGTCGACCTGTGGCCAGCGCCTTTCGACGAGATCGCGATATCGGCACGAATCGGCGATCTTGTCCGGGTCGGATCGAGGCGCGCATGACCTTTTCACCGTCGATCGACGTCATGGGTAATTCAAAGGCGCTGACGCGAGGCGTTGCTGGCGCTCGACCCGCCTTCGTGTAGGCCAAAACTTCAGCCGCCGTAAGTCACTATGCTTGCGCTCGCCTGAGCATCCCAAAGAGCAGTCCATAAGCCGGCCAGTTGCGAGCCATAGGTGGGCCCGGGCGGTGCTGCGGCGACCCAGACACGGGCGCCCCACGAAAATGCTCGAGCGGGGCGGCCACCATGGGGCCTGCCAACGCCCACGATGGGCCTCGCCAGTTTGACCCCGCAACGTGCCGAAGCGGAGCAATCGCATAAACGACCCCTCGGTTCAAACGCCTGATTGCGGCGACTGCAAACGAAGAATCATTAAAGACGGCCAGCAATTTCGTAATTGTTTATAGGCACTCCGTCCTATTCACTACACAAACGCCTGAGACCGGGTAATGGGGACCGCGTTGCAAGATCTTGCGGACCGGGCTTGTGTCGTGATGAAAAAAATAAGCCGACTGGCGCCTGCCGGCGGCGACATGTCACCTGTTGGGGGAGTGATTCATTAATGAAGAGCAAGATGCAAACTTCGGTGTTGCAGGACGGCCTGTATCTGTCTTCCGCCCTGTCGCTGTCCAGCCGTCGACTGACGGCCGCCGTCGCCCTGGGCCTGGCGCTCATGTACGCGCCGACCGTCACCTTGGCGCAGGACGCCAGCCAGACCACCGGCACCACGACGCAGGCGCCGGCCAAGCCGGATGCAAAAGCCGATGCGAAGGCCGATGCGAAGAAGAAGAAGGACGGCGAGCAGAAGGATGTCCAGAACCTCGACGGCGTGACGGTCACCGGCATACGCGCCAGCCTTGAGACGGCACAGTCGCTGAAGCAGAACGCGAGCCAGATCGTCGACTCTGTCACCGCGACGGACATGAACGCCCTGCCCGACCGCAGCGTAACCGAAACCCTGCAGCGCATCAGCGGCGTGACGGTGGATCACTTCCTTGCCGACAATGACCCGGACCATCCGTCGGCCGAAGGCAGCGGCGTACTGATTCGAGGCCTGCCCTACGTCGCCAGCCAGCTCAACGGCCGCGACAGTTTCTCGGCCAACAACGGCCGCGCGCTTGGCTTTGAGGACGTGCCGGCCGAACTGATGGCCGGCGTGGACGTATACAAGAATCCGTCGGCTGAAATCACCGAAGGCGGCATCGGCGGCACGGTGAACCTGCGCACGCGCATGCCGTTCGACAATCCGGGCCAGGTGGTCAGCTTCTCCACCGGTATCAACGAAGGCGACATGGCGAAGCTGACCAAGCCGTCGGCTTCGTTCCTGTACAGCGACCGCTGGAAGACCGAGGACCTCGGCGAAATCGGCGCGATTGTCGACGTGTCCTACTCGGAACTGGCGTCGCGCAACGACGGCATCCAGACCAACCCCTATGTCATGCGCCCCGATGCGACGGACACGTCGTATTACGCGCCGAACATCGCCGCCGGCTCGCCCACCAGCACCGTGTACGTACCCGGTGACATCAACTGGCTGGAAATGCAGATGCAGCGTCGCCGCATCGGCCTGTACGGCGCCTTGCAGTGGCGTCCGACCAACGACCTCGAGTTCACGTCGCAGTTCTTCCGCTCGGACTACAACCTGCAGTGGGACCAGCACAATGTGCAGACGAACGAGAGCGCCTACAACAACGTCCTGCCTGCACCGGGTACCGAGTTCAACTACAACAGCCAGGGCATCTTCCAGAGCGGCACCATGGCATCCGACGCATGGCGCGGCGCGTCGTCGATCGGTATTCCCAACGGTTACGTGAACTACTACACCGATAACCGCATCCAGACCCAGTTCACCCGCACCACGGACTGGTCGAACGGGATGAAGTACAACATCAACGATCACGTGCTGCTGACGGCCGACGTGCAGCTCGTCAAGTCCACCAGCGACATGACGGACTTCTCGGTGTTCGGCCAGTTCTACATGCCGCCGGCGAACGTGAGCGTGGTCGGTACGCCCAGCCTGACCCTGTCCGATCCCAGCTACCTGGCGAACAAGGACAACTATTACCTGGGCGCGGCGATGGACCACCTTGAAAAGGACTACGCCGAGCAGCGCACGATTCGCACGGACCTGGAATACAACTTCCAGGACAGCAGCTGGCTGCAGTTCTTCCGTGTCGGCGTACGTTTCACGGATCGCGATGCCGAAAGCAACAACACCAGCAGCGGCTACAACTGGGGCCCGATCAGTCAGATCTGGAAGACCTCCGGTTACACGTCGACGGGCCTGGACTGGTTCAACCAGATCCCGTCCTCGATGACCGAACAGTTCACGATGTCCAACTTCTACCGTGGCGCGAACCTGCCGAACACGCTGTGGTTCCCCAGCAATTCCCTGGTGAGCAACTACAGGGCGGCAATCCAGCAGCTATATGCGATCGAGGCTGCCGGTGGTTGGCAGGCACAGATCCCAGGGCTGGCCGGGGAAGACAATCATCTGAACGAAAAGACGCAGGCCGCCTACGCCTCGCTTTACTTTGGCAATGACACCGCGCTGGGCGTTCCCTTCGACGGCAACATCGGCCTGCGCTTCGTCAATACCGACGTGCGTTCCAATGGCTCCATCCAGTATCCCGCGGCAAGCAATATCAGCGGCAGCACCGCCAACCTGACGCCGGCACAGCTGGCCCTGTTCAGCGGCGCCTACGTGCCGATCGACGGCAAGGGCAGTTACCACAACCTGCTGCCCAGCCTGAACCTGCGCTTCAAGCTGACCGACGATCTGCAGCTGCGCCTGGCTGCGTCGAAGGCCATGACACGCCCGGATATCACCCAGCTCAACTCGTACATGAAGCTCGGCGCTTCGTGGGGTGGTCCGGCAGGCCAGGAACCGACCATCACCGGCTGGACTGCCAGCACCGGCGGCAATCCGAACCTGAAGCCGATGGAGGCCAACCAGTTCGACTCCGCGCTGGAATGGTACTTCGCGCCCACCGGCATGCTGTACACGACGGTGTTCTACAAGGAAATCAAGAACTACATCACCAACGAGATCACCACCGAGAACATCAGCGGCCAGGAGTTCGCGGTCACCGGTCCGCAGAACGCTGGTACGGGTCGCGTGAGGGGCGCCGAGGCAGGTTACTCGCAGTTCTTCGACTTCCTGCCCGGTGCGTGGAAGGGTCTGGGCTTCCAGGCCAACTACACCTACCTCAACAGCAGCAAGATCTCCGGCACCACCTCGTGTGATCCCGACCATGCCAACGGTTCGTGCGGCGCGAATTTCGTCGTCACCAACCCGCCGCTGCCGATGGCCGGCCTGTCCAAGAACAGCTACAACCTGATCGGCATGTACGAGTACAGCAAGTGGTCGGCACGCGTGGCCTGGTCGTGGCGCAGCCGCTACCTGATCACGGCGGAGGATTCGGGTGACACCTACCTGCCGATGTGGAACGATTCGGCCGGTACGCTCGACGCCTCGGTGTTCTACAAGATCAACAAGAATCTGCAGATCGGCTTGCAGATGAACAACCTCACCAACACCACCACGCGCGTGCTGATGGGTCCCTCCACCTATGTCAATGGCACGGTGGATCCGAACCTGTACACCCGCGCGATCTTCCAGAACGACCGTCGTTACGAGCTCGTGTTCCGCGGCACGTTCTAATGCTCGTTAAGGCCAAAAAGGCAAGCCACTGGATGCTTGCCTCTCTGCTCATCGCCGCTTGCATGCTTGCGCATGCAAGCGGCGATGCCGTTTCATACCGCTACGCCAACGTACGCATGGGCGGCGGCGGCTTCGTCAGCGGCCTGCTTTACCATCCCGCCGCCGATGGCCTGCTCTACGCGCGTACCGATGTCGGCGGCGCCTATCGCTGGGACCAGGGAAGTGCGCAGTGGACGCCACTGCAGGACTGGCTAGCCGCTGCCGACAACAATCTCTACGGCGTGGACAGCCTCGCCGTCGATCCGCGCGACGCCAAGCGCCTCTACCTGCTGACCGGCACTTATACCCACCCTGGCGCCGGCAACGGCGCGGTACTGATTTCCAACGATCGCGGCGCCCATTTCAAGCGCAGCGACCTGCCGTTCCCGATGGGCGGCAACGAGCAAGGCCGCAACAATGGCGAACGCCTCGCGGTCGATCCCAACGACGGTCGCATTCTGTTCCTCGGTTCGCGCACCGCCGGCCTGTGGCGCAGCGCGGACCATGGCGCGCATTGGACGAAGGTCGACGGCTTCCCGTCTGTCGCCACCAGCGCCAGCACCAACGCGGCCCACGGCTCGCGCACGCAGCCGGTCGGCATCGTGTTCGTCGTGTTTGATCCCACCAGCGGCACGCCCGGGCATCCCAGCCGCAGCCTGTACGCCGGTGTTTCCACCCAGGACACCAGCCTTTATCACTCCAACGACGGCGGCCAGAGCTGGAGCGCCGTCGAAGGTCAGCCCGCGGGCCTGCGCCCGCATCACATGCTGCGCGCCGGCGATGGCGCCTATTACCTCACCTACGGCGACGAGCCCGGCCCGGACAGCGTGCACGACGGCGCGGTGTGGAAATTCACCCCGGCGAACGGCAAGTGGCTCGACATCACGCCACTGCCGCGCAAGGCCGGCCACCCCAGTGGTTATGGCTGGGACGGCATCGCAGTGGATGCCAGCAACCCGCAAGTGCTGATGACCTCCACCTTCGCGCATTACACGCCCAAGGACCTGCTGTTCCGCAGCACCGACGGCGGCCAGCATTGGCAGGAAGTGTTCGCGCACTCGCAGTTCGATACCGAGCATCCAGTGTGGCTGCCGGAACACACGCCGCACTGGATTGCCTCGATCGCCATCGACCCGCATGATGCCGATCGCGCATGGTTCGTCACCGGCTACGGCGTATGGGCAACCAACGACCTGGGCCAGCTCGACCATGGCGGCACGGTGCACTGGCAGTTCCTCGACCAAGGTCTGGAGGAGATCGTCCCCAAGGCCATCATCAGCCCCTCCACCGGCGCCCATCTGATCAGCGTGATGTATGACCTGGACGGGTACCGCCATGACGATCTCGACGTGGCGTCCCCGCAATTCGCCTCGCCGCCGCGCTACACGGATGCCGACGACGTGGACTTCGCGGGCGGCAAGCCCGATGTGATCGTACGCAGCGGCTGGCTGCGCAAGCCGTTTACCCCGACCGTCCGCGCGGCCTATTCCACCGACGGCGGCAGCCACTGGCAGACCTTCGCCAGCGAACCCGCCAACATGGAAGGTGTCGGCGGCGGCAGCATCGCCATCGCGGCGGACGCGGGACACGTGCTGTGGTTCCCGCGCGAAGCGAGCCACGGCTATGTCACCAACGACTTCGGCCAGCACTGGCAGGTGATTGAAGGCTTGGAGGGCCATCTGCGCGTGGTCGCTGATCGCCTCGACCCGCAACGCTTCTACGCCGTCGATGCCGAGCGCAAGGCACTATTCGCCAGCCACGATGGCGGCGCGCACTTTCAGCCGATCCAGGGCGACCTCGGCGCGTTCGCCAGCGCGGCCACGCATCTGCACCTGCAAGCCTCGCCCGATGCCGCCGGCCAGCTGTATGTGTCCAGCCACGAGGGACTGGTGCTCGGCAATGAGGCCGGCGCGCGGCTGAACAGCGCTCGCCAGCTGGGCAGCGTGGACGTCCTAGGTTTTGGCAAGCCGGCGCCCGGTCAAACGCAGGCCACGCTGTATGCGGCCGGCAAGCGCGATGGCGAGCAGGGCATCTTCCGTTCCATCGATGGCGGACAGCACTGGCAACGCATCGACGACGACGCCCACCGCTATGGCGAGATAAGCATGATCACCGGCGATCCACGATTCTTTGGCCGGGTTTATTTCGGCACCAGCGGTCGCGGTGTCATTTACGGCGATCCAGTCGAAGGCGGGAGACCGTGAGAGCGTGAGACCGCAAGCGTCAGTTGTCTGCGGTCCCCTTCAAGAGTCGTCATCCCGTTCCCTCACCGTCATCCTGGCTCCCTCACGGTCATCCCGGCTCCCTCACCGTCATCCCCGCGAAAGCGGGACAAGCGCGCAGCGCGCAGAACGCCCGTAGGGCGGCCCCAAAGGGGCGAGCGCAGCGAGTCATCCAGCGACTTTCGCTCTTGCGCCTGTTTGAACGAAAAGCCAAAGGCACTGGATCCCCGCTTTCGCGGGGATGACGGTGAGGCAATTCGGATGAGTGTGAGGCCATGGAGCTGACGATGAGGCCATGGGGATGACGCTGTGGGAGCGGGAATGTAAGTGAGGGGCCAGGCATCGGTAGCCGCAATGCCTTAACCACGTAATCGTGGCAGCCGCTCTTCAGCATGTTCGAACAAGACAGCACCACCTTCCACCCCTCATTGAAAGGCATTCCATGCGCAAGTCCTGGCTGAAACCCGCCCTGTTGTCGTTGAGCCTTGCGCTGCTCGTGCAGCCGCTCGCCTACGCAGGTGTAACTCCGGCACCGGACAACGCTGCCATCGAACACCGGGTGGATGACCTGCTGGCGAAACTCTCGCTCGAACAGAAGCTGCAGCTGCTCGGCGGCAAGGACAATTTCTACACCATCGCCCAGCCAGGCATCGGGCTGCCGCCGCTGAAGATGTCTGATGGTCCGTATGGCGTGCGCGTGTTTGGTCCATCCACCGCCTATGCCGCCGGCATCGGCCTGGCCGCAGCGTGGGACCCGGCGCTGGCTGAGCGCGTGGGTGAGGCCATGGGCCGCGATGCACGAGCCCGCGGCGTGCACTTCATTCTTGGCCCCGGCGTGAACATGTATCGCTCGCCGCTCAACGGCCGCAACATGGAATATTTTGGCGAGGATCCGTGGCTGTCCGGCAACACCGCCGTCGGCCTCATCGACGGCATCCAGAGCCAGGGCGTGGTCGCGACCGTCAAGCACTACGCGGCCAACAACTCCGAATACGACCGCCGCCACGTCGACAGCCTGATCGACGAACGCAGCTTGCACGAGATCTACCTGCCGGCGTTCGAGATGGCCGTGCGGCAAGGCCACGTCGGCGCCGTGATGAGCAGCTACAACCTGCTCAATCATGACTACACCTCCGAAAGCCAGCCGCTGCTCACCGATATCCTGAAGCGGCAATGGGGCTTCGATGGCCTGCTGATGTCCGACTGGGGCGCGGTGCACGATGGAACGAAGGCGTTCAAGGCCGGGCTGGACCTGGAAATGCCCAATGCCGAATTCATGAATGCCGGCCTGATCACGGCCGGTCTCAAGGACGGGACGCTGGCGCAAGCCGAACTCGACGACAAGATCCGCCGCATCCTGCGCACGGCCGTGCGCTTCGGCTTTCTTGATCGCGACCAGACCATCTCCACTTTGCCGGCAGACAGCAGCGAGAACGCCAAGGTCGCGCTGCAGGGAGCGCTGGAAAGCCTCACGCTGCTGAAAAACGAGCGCCATGTGCTGCCGCTCGACGCCGCCACCGTCAAGACCGTCGCGGTGATCGGGCCCGATGCCGCGCCGGCCATTGCCAGCGCGGGCGGCAGCTCGCACGTGGACACGTTCCATGCACAAAGCATCCTCGATGGCATCCGGCAGCTGCTGGGCGACAAGGTCACGGTGCTGTACACCCGCGGCTTGCCCGCGCCGATGGACGTGTTCAAGCAGGGCCACTTCACCGGCCCGCAGGGCGAAGCCGGCCTGCGCAAGGAGGTGTTCGCCAACAACGCGTTCGCCGGCACGCCGGTCAGCAGCATCGATGCACACGTGGACCAGTGGAAGTCGGAGCTGTGGACCAGCCCGGCCAAGCAGCGCCAGAGCATTCGCTGGAGCGGCCACTTCACGCCGACGCACGATGGCAAGTACCTGTTCCTCACCGCCGCGGCCAGCGAGGATACCTACACGCTCTACGTCAACGGCAAGCCGGCCATCGAGCAGCCGCATCGCGAAGGTCAGGCACCGCGCTATACCACGCTGGCACTGCACGCCAACCAGCCCGTGACGATCCGCCTCGACTACAAGCCCGACGTCGATTACAGCCGCATGGGATTCGGCGTGGTCGCCGTCGACGAGCTGATTTCAGCCGACGCAAGAAGCATGGCGAAGCAGGCCGATGCAGCCATCGTTGCCGTTGGCTTCGATCCCACTTCGGAGAGTGAAGCCTTCGATCGCAGCTACGATTTGCCGTGGGGCCAGGAAGCGCTCATCGACGCGGTGGCGGCCGCCAATCCGAAAACCGTGGTGACGGTGACATCCGGCGGCGGCTATTCGACCGAACGCTGGCTGGACCACGTCCCTGCCCTGCTGCAGACCTGGTACCCAGGCCAGGAGGGCGGCACCGCGATCGCCCAGGTGCTGTTCGGCCAGCATTCGCCGGAAGGCAAGCTGCCGATCAGCTTCGAGCACGATGTCGCGAACAATCCCGCGCACGCCACGTACGAACCCGCGTCCTTCACGTTCGGCCAGCCCTTCGACGTGACGTATCGCGAAGGCGTATTCCTCGGCTACCGGTGGTACACCAGTCATCCGGAGCAGACACAGCCGCTGTTCGCCTTCGGCCATGGCCTCTCGTATAGCAGCTTCGCCTTTTCCCACCTCAGCGTGGGCAAGCCGGACGCGCAGGACAACGTCAGCGTGGCGTTCGACCTCACCAACACCGGCCAGCTCGAGGCCGCCGATGTCGCGCAGTTGTACGTGGGCGACCCGTCCGCCAGGGTGGCGCGGCCGGCGCGCGAACTGAAGGCTTTCCAGAAAGTGCGGCTGGCACCTGGCGGCACCCAGCATGTCACGCTGAAGCTCGATCGACGCTCGTTCGCGTATTACGACGTGGCGACGCACGCGTGGAAGATCGACCCGGGCAGCTTCAAGCTCTACGTAGGCGATGCCTCGGACAACACCCCGCTGACAGCGGAGCTGTCGCTGGCACCATGACTTGAGATTGGAACGCGGGGCGGGCCAGCCACTGGCTCGCCCAGGCGCACGTGTTTCACGACGCCCGCAACTGTTCCAGATACTGCTTCGGCGTGCAGTTGAACTCGCGGCGGAACACCGCGTACATGTACTGCAACGAGGTAAACCCGCTGCGCACCGCCACATCGGACAGTGAAACCAACGGATTGGCCAGCATGTGCCGCGCGGTTTCCAGCTTGTGGTCCAGGATGACCTGGTGCACGGACTTCTTCAGCTCCCGCTTGAAGTGTTCCTCCAGCGAGGTGCGCGAAATACCGGCATAGCAGGCCACTTGTTCGGTCTTGATGCCCATGCAGGCGTATTGACGGATGTAGTGCCGCGCGCGCATCACGTGCGGGCTACGAATGCACTGGTACTGGCTGCTGGCCTGCACATTGATGCCCGCCGGCGGCACCAGCACGCGGGTGGCGGAGTAGTCGCCGCCATGCAGCATCTGGTGCAGCAATTGCGCCGCGGTGCGCCCCATTTCTTCCGCGCCCTGGATCACCGAGCTGAGCCGGATGCAGCTGAGCATCTGCACGATGGGATCATTGTCGATGCCGACGATGGCTACCTGCTCCGGCACCGGCACGTCGGCCACGATGCAGGCCTGTAGCAGCTGCCGCGCGCGGGCATCGGTGGCGGCGATGATACCGATCGGCTTGGGCAGCGATCCCACCCATTCGGCGACCTCTTCCTGGGCCCGGCCCCAGCCGCCGGCGCTGGTCGGGGAGCCGTGGTAGACAAAGCCTTCCAGGCCGTCCGCAGCGGCGAGGCGACGGAACCACATCTCCCGTTCGTGCGCCCAACGGTTGTCCGGCGAAGGCGGTTTGCCGAAGAAGGCGAAGCGCTGCAGGCCGTGCTCGATCAGTTGATCGTAGGCCAGTTGCACCAGCTTCTGATTGTCGGTGGCGACGTAGGGAATGCCGGCCGGATAATGCGATTCGTCGGCGTACGAGCCACCTACGGCCACCACGGGAATGGACAGGGCAGACGCTGCCTCGGCCACCATCGGATCGTCGAAATCGGCAATGATGCCGTCCCCACGCCACTGGCGAATGCCGACCGTGCGGCTGCGGAAGTCCTCTTCCATGAACAGGTCCCACTTCACGCGGGTGCACGTGATGTATTGCCCGATACCGGCGATGACCTGTCGGTCATAAACCTTGTTGGCATTGAAGAGCAGTGCGATGCGATGTGGTGACATAGGGACCGTTACATAAGCAACCTGATAACAACGAGTATTACCCTCCAAAACGTAACGGATTAATCGACCAGCGACACGCTGCGGCGCATCAACGAAAATAGGTCGGAAGTCCTATTGATATATCTACTTTCTGGCCCGCCGCGATTCGCGCGACCACAGGCCGCATTAACCTTCGCGGCTAGCGAAAGGCGAGGCAAATCGCGAAAGGGTTTGGAACGACTATTTCGGAATATTCCTATCCGGCAACGTTTGCGTTGCGCGGTGGCCGCGTCTGTTTTCTGACTGGACGGCCCCTGCCCGTCCTGGCGGGATTGGGAATGGGCAACTTAGGCAGGAATATGCCCGCCCCAACGGAAACGCGGCGCCAAGGTTGGGGGAGCGCTTTTAAATGGCCGCTTTTCAGTCAACGCCATTATTGACGTACGGCCACCAAGTAAACGCTCGCATTAGAGGCATGGCAGGACCGCGCATCCCTGTGTTCCACCAGCGACGGGCGAAAAGAGCATCTCTCTCAGCCATCGCCATCTTGATTTGGATTTTCCCGGCGATTGGCCGTGCTGGTCCAGCCGCCCCGAAAGCGCTCGATCTGCGCATCGCTACGGATCGACTCGTGCCTTGGCATCAGCACTGGCTTGTAACCGCGATCCAGGCTGACAGGCAGGCAAGCTTCTGCTCCTGCCGCCAGGGCTTCCCCATGGGCGCGCCCATCGCCTTCAGTCGGCTAGCGATTTCCGTCGATGGCATGCCGAGCGTCCGGCTGGCGAGATCAGGCAGCGATTTCTCGTCCAACTCCGCCATCTCGATAGCGCATTGATGGCATGCGAAGCGAAGCGCGTCGCGCACGGCAAGGCCTTCGGCCACCGGAACGTGCTCCGACCAGGCCAGACTGTACTCGAGGAGGTCGCTGACCCAACCTGCACGATTGACGAGCAAGGCAGCGACGGCCGGCTTGCACCCCGCGGCCTCCAGCTGAGCGATGATCGCGTGCAGACCGGTCATGGCCAGTTGCTCTTGGCGCCTGCGCCCCTCTGCGACGACCGCCGCCGCCTCGGCGCTGGCCCCGCCCTGAGGCCCGCGTGCCATCTCGGCTGCGACGCGGTAGGGTTCACAGGAAAGCCGATCGCCGTCGATACAGGTGTCGATTAGGGTGGCGACGACGACGCGAGGCTCGCCCTTGTCCAGGGCGACGCCGACGACCACGGCACCGCCCTTGTGCGCGCGCAAGCCAAGGGCGGCCATGGGCCTTGAGCGATTCTGCAAGCGTGACATCGGCGCCTCCCGCAGACCTGGCTGGATAGGAGCATGCGCATTTTCGCAGAATCGCAGGGCTCTCCGCTGCAACGGAAGCGCCGATTGGCGCCCTCGTCGACGATGTCTCTACGGTGCAGTGGTTTTATCGAGGAAGCGAATTCCGGTTGCGGACAGGTTGTAGATGCGCGTCTCCAGGTAGCTGGAGTGCTTCTCCTCGATGTCGATGACAGCGTCGGCGCCCGATAGGCATGCCTGCTTTTTCAGCTCGCCTCTTGCCGATAAAAAGTCAGAAGGCACGAAGAAGGTCTTCTCGAGATGAACGTTCAGTTGTGAGATTGCCGTGTAGGGCCTGGCTGGTGGCTGATCCTTGAATACCGCGACGTCACAATCCGGTGGCCGTGCGGGACTGCGCTCGTTCAACGGCCGAAAGTTTCCCGTCGTCGCCATGCAGCCACAAAGGCTCGATGCGAGGAAGACCACCCACGCTATTCTTTTCATGATCTCCCCCGCACCGCCTGGCTAGATGTGACTATTGATGCGAGCCGATGCTCTTATCCATCTCGGCAATGATTTCCTTGTCCCAGTTCTTCTGGCCAGCGATGCCTGCAAGCGACTTGGCCGTGCTGACCTTGACGGCCGTTTTATCGCTCCCCAGCGACGACAGCCAGACGCCCGCGGACTCGCCACCCGATCCGACCACCAGGCCAACCTTGTGTGGTCGGGCACCTTCCACATACTCCGCATCGGACTTGCTGACCACGAAGCCGTTGGCCACCAAGGCGTCAACGGCTGCCTTCTGGACCGTCGTTTCTGGCTTGTTGTAGACGATGCCCGGTGCAGCGTCTCCGGGCTTCGTTGGCGTCGCCGAACAGCCAGCAAGAACGAGCATGCAAACCGCGGTCACGAACTTCCCTGATACCTTCTTCATCACGAACGACTCCCCCTGTTGAGTTGACGAGACAAATCCCGGCTTGCCACCGGTCACGCACGCAAACAGGCCGCCACACGGCGGTAGCGGCACGGCTAGCTGGTAAATCCCCCTTCGGCGGGGCTGTCTCCGACGGGCCCGCGCTACCGCATCTTATCGAAGTCTGATGAAGAGCAAATAGGCGGTATGCCGCATTTGGGTGACCCATGGTTCCGCGCAGCATGCCGGCGGAGCCACGTTTGCCGTGGAAGGCCGGTGTGCGGGTACCTGTAATAATGTGGTGACTGCGATCCTCGGGCTGATACCAGCCCCTGGCGGGCAACGCGGCGACCCATGTCCCGACAGTCGCACAACGATCCCCCGAGCATGCCCCACCCGGGCGAGCCACCGTACGAGCGGCTGGCCCGTGCCTTGCCGCTATCGGGCATACCCGGACAGGCCTATGCCGAGCGGCGGCGGATTCTGCTGGCTCTCGCCGAAGCCGCCTGGATGCGCTACGACCCTGACTGGAATGGGCGGCCCGCCATACTGATGGGCACGCACGACCCGCACTGGTGACGGCGTATCCGGGCGCTTCACGCCCAGGGCTACACCTCATCACCGAGCCATGCCTCACCAGCCGCGAGCGACACAAACTGTTCGAGCGATGGACCAAGATCCTCGATAGCGTTGAGTTGGGAAGACTGAGTGAACTCGTTCAACGAGGCCAGCAGCTCACGGGCGGCACTCTTGCCCTCCTCGGTAAGCGTAAGGTGGACTTGCCGGCGATCCGTTGACGAGCGATGCCGGCGCGCCAGACCCTGGCGTGCCAGGTCATCGATCAATCTCGTCAAATGCGATGCAGCAATCTTCGTGTCGGACTTCAGGTCCGCCTGCTTGCACGTCGGCGCCATGGAAAGGCGAACGAGCACGAGCCAATGCGACATCGTCAGTTGTTCATTCGCCGCAGTAGCAAGATGCACCCACTTTTCCATCACCTGGCTCGCGCGCCTCAGCGATCGGGCGACCTCCGCGACCTTGTAGATGGTATCTGCCGCCATTTGCGCGCGCCCGTGCGCTGATGTGTCCGGCGCAACCATCACTTGCCTCGTTTGCCGTCGACCGCTATGCGTCGCGTACTTGTTCATGCTTGCTCCACGCAGAGGTGGTTGGCGTAAGTGCCGAAGCTGGAGGCGCCGCCGGCGAGGAGTTCACCCTGCCGCGGCGCATGGCCTGACTGACGTGGAAATTCACGCATACGTCAGTCAAGTCGTCGACGCATCACCAGCCTCGTTCGCTCACTCGCGTACCAATTTCGCATCGCTGGCCATGTTCCTGTGAATAAGCTGCGCCACTTGTTCGTCAGCGTGTGCCAGCTGCTGCTCATAGATGTCCGTACTGAAAGCCGGCCGCGTGGGTGCCTTCTGGGCAAGCATCGGTCCACTCTTGTCGTGCAAGTCCACCCTGGTGTTCAAGGACATGCCGACGCGCAGCGGATGCTGGTCGAGCTGACCAGGGTTGGTGAACACCACGCGCACCGGCATGCGCTGCACGATCTTGATCCAGTTGCCGGTAGCGTTCTGGGCCGGCAACAGGGAGAAGGCGCCACCCGTCCCCACGCCGAGCTCCAGCACCTTGCCGTCGTACTTGACCGCGTGACCATAGATGTCGGAAGTCACTTCCACCGGCTGCCCGATGCGCATATGGGTGAGCTGCGTTTCCTTGAAGTTGGCGTCGATCCATACCTCATGCAGCGGCACGACCGCCATCAAGGCTGCGCCAGGCTGAACGCGTTGGCCGACCTGCACGCTGCGCTTGGCGACGTAGCCCGTTACCGGCGCCACCATGGTCGTGCGAACTTCAGTGAGATAAGCGGCGCGATATTGAGCGACGGCGGCTTTGACGTCGGGATGCGACGTGACGATGGTATCGTCCACCAGCACCTTATTGGTCTGAAGTTGCTGTTCGGCCGTCGTCAGCGAGCTCTCGGCGACGGTCAGGGCATCCTTGGCGTGCGAGAGCTCTTCCGCCGAGATCGCACCCGAGTTGGCCAGGCTGACGCGACGTGCATAGTCGTCCTTTGCCTTTTGTACCGCCGTCTGGCGTACCGCCACATCGGCCTGCGCGCCCGACACCGTGCTGTACAGGCCACGCACCTTGCGCACCGTGTTGGCCAGATTGGCGGCGGCATTTTCCAAGGCGACATCCGCATCGGCCTTGTCGAGCGTGACCAACACGTCGCCCTGCTTCACGAAGTCGCCGTCATCGGCACCAATACTGACGACGGTACCGGTTATCTGCGGCGTGATTTGCACGATATTGCCGTTGACATAGGCGTCGTCGGTAGCTTCGTACCAACGACTCTCCAGCGCGAACCAGGCAACAAAACCGATGGCACCCACCACGACAGCGGTACCCAGGATGCGAAGCATGAAGCGACGGCCAGGCTTCCTGGCTTGGGCGGCTTCATTAGGAGCCGAAGAAATTTGTGTTGGCATGATGGCTGACTCAGGAGCGATGATGAATGAGGGAAGACGAGTTCGCATCGGCGGCGACAGTCGACACGTCGGGAGCGGGCTGGCCAGGGCGGAAGCCGCCACCAAGCGCCCGAATGATTTGCACGGAGTAATCGGTCTGCTCCGCATGCAGCGTGGCCATGCGATCCTGGGCGACCAGTAGTTGCTGGCGCACGACGAGGGCTTCCAGGTAGCTGCCAACGCCAGCCTTGTAGCGCTGCTCGGCCAGCGTCCAGGCATCGCTGGCCGCGTCGAGTGCACGCTGCTGCGCGTCGGTTTGCACCTGCAACGAGGCGAGTGCGTTGTTGTCGTCGCACACCTCGTTGACTGCGCGCACGAGCGTTTCGTTGTACTGCGCCACGGCCAGATCGTATTGCGCATCCTTGCTGTTCAGGTCTGCACGGCGGCGACCACCATCAAAGATGGGCAGGCTGATCGCCGGTCCCGCATCGTAGAAGCGGGACTTCGCTTGAAAGAGATTGCCGCCCCCAAGTGCGATCAGGCCAGCCATCGCGCTGATGTTGACGTTGGGAAGAAACTGGGTCTTGGCGGCGTCGATGTCCTTGCCGGCTGCCTCCACGCGCCACCGTGCGGCGACGAGGTCGGGGCGATGTCCCAGCAGTTCGACCGGCAGATTGGAGGGCACGCTCACGGCCGTGGGTGGCAACAGCTGGGGGCGGGTGATCGTCAGGCCGCGATCGGGTCCCTTGCCCAGGAGCACCGACAGAGCGGACCGCGCCGCATCGATCGCGCGATCCGCTTGCGCCTTTCTACCTTGTGCACTGGCAACTTCCGCATCGCTCTGCTTGAGCTGCACCTGGCTATCGAGGCCGGCGGCAACACGTCGTTGCGTCAGCTCGCGTACGTCGGTGGCCCGCGCGAGCTCCGCCGATGCGACATCCTGTTGCGTGTAGGCGTAACCGAGCTGCACATAAGCGCGCGCGACATTCGTGGACAGCTCGATACGCGCGGCATGTGCGTCGACTTCCACCGAGCGCTGTACACCGAGCGCAGCCTCCCATGCCGCGCGTTCGCCACCCCAAAGATCCAGATCCCATTTGAAGCTGGCGGTGACATTCTTGGCGGTAATGTTATGACCCTTGCCTATGGGTGGCAGCGTGGTTGGCAGGCGAACCTCGCTGACGCTTCCCGCTAGATCGACCTCCGGCTTGCGCTCGGCGTCGGCCCTCGACGCCTCTGACTGCGCCTGGCGTGCGCGCGCGTCGGCTTGCGCGAGACTGGGGTTGTCATGCAAGGCCTCGGCAATCAGGGCATCGAGCTGGCCGTCGCCAAGGGAGGTCCACCAGTCCGCTTCAGGCCAGGCGGCAGGTGACACCTTGACGTCCGCGAGCGTGCGCTCAACCGCGAGCGAGCCCGGGTCGATGGGACTGCCGTCCGGATGCAGGCCGCCGGTGCTGGCACAGCCTGCCAGGGCCAGGGCCATTCCGACCGCTGCTGCAACGAGCTGAACACGCATGATCTTGGTCTCAGTAAGTGGGGGATTGGTCGGCAGGGGTGCGCGGGCGTTTCGCCCTTAGGAACGCTCGCGCCGGGTTTCGTCATCAATGAACTTGCCAAGCAGGCGCAGCAGTTCCGCGAATTCGGCCGTGCTGAAGTTCCTCAGGCGCCGGTTGAAGACTGGCAGCGCGATATCTGGAATCGCGGCGGCAATCGCCTCGCCTTTGCTGGTCAGCTTCAAATCGACGACACGGCGATCCGTGTTGCTGCGGGAACGCGTGAGCAGTCCCTTTGCCTCTAGTTTGTCCAGCATCCGCGTCATCAGTCCGGTATCGATGCTGAGATGCTTCGACATCCCGAACGGCGTGGTGGCAATGCCACGACTGAGCCAATGGATGATGCCCATCTGCTGATTGGTGATATCGAGCTGCTTGACGGCCGCATCCATATCCGCGGTCAGCATGTTGCGCGCCTTCGTCAACATGAAGCCGATGCTGCGTGTCGCTGCAAAGGTTTTCTTTGTGTAATGTTCCACGTCGAGTTCCTCGGGGCCGTTGCGTGCGTAGCCAGGCAATCTGTCATTGCTCGCCCGGTCAACCGTTCTATTTGCGTGGCATCAATGGCCGCCTGCTGCTGCCGCTCCGGCTGCAGCGTCCTTACTTGGATGGGTGATCCAGATGAGCGGAATGATCAGGACGAAGATGATCGCGGACATCCAGAAGATGTCGTTCAAGCCAAGCATGGCCGCCTGCGCGCCCAGGCCGTGCTCGACGAAGGCAAGTGCATTGGATGCACCGACCTGCAGCGTCGACTGCGCCTGTGAGAGGGAATCCTTGAAGATCGCGTTGTAACTATTGGCCTGTTCGATCAGTCGTGCGTGATGCAGGATCGTGCGGTCATTCCAGCTGGTGGCCAGCAGCGAGGTGCCCACGGCGCCTGCAAAGATGCGCACGAAGTTCGATAAGCCTGCGGCGGAGGGGATCTTGTCCGGGGTCAATCCCGACAGGATGATCGCCGTCAACGGCACGAAGAACAGAGCCGTCGGAATACCCTGCAACAGGGTGGGCAGGATCAAGGTGAATTGATCCACCTCGGTGGTGTAATTCGAACGCAAGAAGAAGACGGCCGAAAAGCCGGCGAAGGCCATGGTCGCCAGGATGCGCGCATCGATCTTCTCCATCATCCTGCCCATCATCGGCGCCAGCATCACGGCGAAGACACCTAGTGGAGCAGTGACCAAGCCTGCGTCGACCGAGCGATAGCCGAGATACTCCTGGATCCATTGCGGCAGGATCACCAGGTTCGCGAAGAAGATGGCATAGGCGACGGAGATGGCTACGGTGCCGCCGAGAAAGTTGCGCTGGGCGAACAGGCGAAGATCGACGATCGGCTTCTCTGCGGTCAGCTCCCAGATCACGAAGAATGCAAAGGTGATCAGGGCGAACACGCCTAGCGCGCAGATCACTGGCGAGTTGAACCAGTCCAGATCCTTGCCCTTGTCGAGCATGATCTGCAGTGCAGCCACCCAGCCGATCAGGGAGATCAGTCCCACCGTGTCAATCGGCAAACGACGGGCAGGCGACTCGCGGTCGCGATAGATCGCCCACACCACGGCGGCAGCGAACAGGCCGACCGGCACGTTGATATAGAAGATCCACGACCAGCTGTAGCTATCGGTAATCCAGCCGCCCAGCGCCGGGCCAGCGATGGGACCGACCGTTGCCGTCATGGCCCACAACGACAGCGCGCTGCCACTTTTATGTTTTGGAAACGTGGTGAGCAGCAAGGCTTGCGACAACGGTACCAGTGGACCCGCAGCCAAGCCCTGCAGCACGCGGGCCGCCAGTAAGACCGGGAGGCTTGGCGCAATGCCGCACAACGCAGACGAGATCACGAACAGCAGGATCGCCCCGACGAATAGCTTGACCTGGCCAATACGCTGGGTGAGCCAGCCGGTCAGCGGGATGGCTACCGCGTTGGCGGCGGCGAACATGGTGATCACCCATGTACCTTCGTCAACCGAGACGCCCAGATCGCCCGACAGCGTCGGAATGGCGACATTGGCTATCGAGGAATCAAGCACGTTCATGAACGTGGCGAGCGCGACGGCGAAAGCGCCAAGGGCAAACCGGAAACCGGTCAATGGGGCCGGGACCGGTACAGCGGGGGATGTGGGTGCGTTCATGGAGGTCCGGTGCGCCGACGTAGGTGTCAATGCAACGCCTAGCGGCTCAGGCATCTGACAAGTCAGATATCTGGTCAAAGGAAGTGCTATCCGTTTGCCTCACCTGCGTTTCGGGGATCGCCATCGGGGCTCCCTTCGCGGGTCGAAGCATCAAAGGCCATCGTGGTGGCACGACCATTCGTGCCGGGGCTTGCTCGCCATATTTGTATGGCGGCAGACAATACTGTTAGGCGACATACAAGTCAACAGACCATGCTACAGCGCGCAGCGAACGCCTTATGTTGTTGTTTTTTAATGATTTAGACCTATCGCAAGAAATTGTCTTGTAACATACAATTCAGCTGCGAATAGTTTTGGCGGGAGAGAAAGCTGTGACAGACGACGATTCGACCAGCGAGCAGAACTTTCCCACCCCGTATCTGCGCGAGGCTTATCTGCGCCGGTTTCCGCTGGCCGCGGCCCAGCGCCTGGAAACCGTCTTCACGCTCAAACTGGTGGGCCAGCAAATCAACAACGTGTTGAACACGTGGCTGGAAGGCACGGCGGGTTCACCGGCGCGGTTCATGGCGCTGGCCGTGCTATGGGGTGCGGGCGGTCGCCCGGTTCCGCATCAGGAAATCATTGCGGCCTTGCAGGTCAAGCGCGCCACGGTGTCCGCCTTGATGTTCTCGCTTGAACAAGACGGCTTCGTGCAATCGATCGGCGATGAGAAAGACCGGCGCCGGTTGCTCGCGACGCTGACGGACAAGGGCAAACAAGTCATCACCAGCGCGATGGAGCTGAATGCACACAGGCTGGAGAAGGTCTTTGTCGACCTTTCGCCGGACGAGCTGGGCGTGATTCGAAGTCTGCTGCGACGTATGCGCGATGGCTTCGTCAAGGTTTCCAACGAAAAGGACTGACGCCTCGACGCGCCAGGCTCAGCTTTAGCTCACCCGCCCATCCGCGACGCTCATTCCGATTCGTTGTCGATCTCCCGTCCATTGGCCTTTTGCAGGGGTCGATGGTTGTCGGGGAAGATCCGCGTGAACGACGCGATCTGGTCGTTCGACATTTGAATGGGCTCCTTGAGCACGACCCAATGCACACCCTCCGTACAGGGTGGCGTGGTCAGCGACCCTGCGTAGACATAGGCCCGGTGATCGCGGGGAAGGATGGAGCCCACGTCGACCGCGATCGGCGGCGTGCTGCCCTTCGATGTCTCCTTGTCCGAGGCAGGAAGACTCTTGAGCACCGGCGCGAGGCTATCGTTTGGCTTGCCCAGCTTCACCACCACGCCGACCACGACGACGCGCTTCTTTGCATCCTCGTTGACGAAGTGGATTTCCAGCGGGAAACGCGTGCCGTCCGTGGTGTGCTCGCTCGGCGAATGAAAATGGAACTGGGCCAAGCGATACGTATCGCCATCGAAGACCACGGTGTCCTTGGCATCGCTGACATTGGCCTGGACCGTATGCCCATTGTTTACCAGGGCGACCGCACCCTTCTCATAGTCGATATGGAACTCTCCGGCCTTTCCGGATTTCGCATCACGTGACTCGAGATCAATAGGGGACTGGGCCTTGCCATGGCCACACGCGACGAAGCTCGGCGCCATCGCCGACCAATACGAGGGACCAGTTTTCCCCGCGTATGACCAGCGTGGCATCGATGCCCAGTCGTCCGATGAGAGCGGCAGCGCCAGCACGCTCACTGAGGCCACCATGACCACGATGGCGGTGAAACCAGCCAGGTGTCGCTTGGAGGTATGCATGATCGATCCCCACATGCAGCAGCGGCCACGCTGCGGCCCATGCCACGAGGCCGGCAAAAACCAGCCTGGCACCGCGATTTTCTCGCGCAGACCCTCGCGCTACCGTGAAGGGAGCTTTGACGTCCGCGTTCGATGGCGCATTCGGCCGGTCGATGCAGCCCGGCCACTGCCATGCGACTAGCCTTCGTCAGTCGCGAGGAAAAGCAGCGACGCTGCTGCACGCGATGGTTGAGCGCATCGGTTGCACGGGTGGCACGGCCGCCGTGATCGCGGTGATTCTGGCTTATAGGGACGTGCCTAGGGTTTCGGCTGCCACAGCTCGATCTTGTTGCCTTCCGGATCCAGAATCCATGCGAAGCGGCCGTTCGGGTCGCTGTCGTCGCGCTTCACAATGGTGACGCCTTTGGCATGCAGGCGCGCGAGCAAGGCGTCCATGTCATCGACCGCGTAGTTGATCATGAACGCACTGGTCGACGGCGCGAAGTAGTTCGTCGAGGCGGGGAATGCATTCCAGGCCAGCACCGGCGGATGTTTGGCTGCGTCGTAGCGTAGTGCCGCACCACCCCAGGCTTCCACCGGCAGCCCAAGCACGTCGCGATACCACGCGGCCAGCGCCTTCGGATCCTTCGCCTTGAAAAACACGCCGCCTACGCCGGTGATGTGTCCGGCCGCCGTGGGCTGCGCCGCCTCAGCCGGACAGGCGATCACGAGACATCCGAGGCATAACAGCAGGATCGACCTCAGCAACATGTGTTCGCTCCTTGTGCGAATGACGCGGCCCGCGACCACGTGCCGGCTCTATATAAGGCCGCGTGCCCGTCCGGGCTATAGGGCAATCGGCGTAGACGGCCTCGTACCCTATCGCCTTACCGATGACATGCATGTGCAGTTACCAGGACAACCCTGCTCTCCCCCTGGATCACTGCCAGCTGCTGTCAGGTGCGCCCTCGCGTTTGTTCGAAGGCACACGACAACGGCTGCAACTAGATGGACATGCCGCCCGACACTTCGATGCGCTGGGCATTGACCCATCGATGGTCCTCGGACAACAGCGAGGCGATCATCGGGCCGATGTCATCGGGCAGGCCAACACGCCCGAGTGCCGTCATGTCGCTGACACGCTTGTTGATCTCGGGATTGTCACGCACCATGCCGCCGCTGAAATCGGTGGCGATGGCGCCCGGGGCCACGGTGTTGACTGCAATCCGGCGCTCGCCCAGCTCCTTGGCGAGGTAGCGGGTCAGCACTTCAATCGCACCCTTCATCGAAGCGTAGGCACCGCTTGCCGGTATGGTGACGCGGGTCAAGCCAGAAGAGATATTGACGATGCGGCCGCCGTCGTTGATCAATGGAAGCAGCTTCTGCGTGAGAAAGAACACGCCCTTGAAGTGAACATGGTAGAGCGCGTCCAACTCTTCTTCGGTGGTGTGCTCGAAGGCCTGGTGATGCGACGTGCCCGCATTGTTGACGAGATAGTCGAAGTGCTCGCTGCCCAACTCGGCCAAGGCCACCCGCACGCCTGCCACGAAGCCGTCGAGTGCGCTGATATTGCCCGCATCGAGTTGCAGGGCGATGGCGCTCGCGCCCGCATCACGAGCGAGCGCGCTGACCTTGTCGGCTTCCGTGCGATTCGAGTGATAGGTGAAGATCGATGGGACGCCACGCCTGGCGAGGCTAAGGACGGTGCTGCGGCCGAGCCCGCGGCTGCCGCCAGTGACGAGGGCAATTTTCTGAGTCTGCATGTTCATGCCTGAAACCTGCGATGGGATGGGAGGTGGCGGCATCCTAGGCCTTGGTCACTTCCTCGATAATCCGGTATAAACCGAGCAGGCCGTGCGGTATGGCGAACAATGGACATCGACCTCAACGACCTTAAGGCCTTCGTTGCCGTGGCACGCGCCAAGGGCTTTCGTGACGGCGCGCGCGCCAGCGGTTACAGCGCTTCAGGGCTCAGTGAGTCCGTACGTCGGCTGGAAACCCAGCTCGGGGTCAGGCTGTTGCACCGGACCACCCGCAGCGTGATCGCGACCGAGGCGGGCCAGCGTCTGCTTGAACGTCTTGGACCGGCGCTGTCCGAAGTGGAAGCGGCGATCGACGTCGTCAACGGCTTTCGCGATACGCCGACCGGTACGTTGCGGCTCAATGTCCCCGTCAACGCGGCGCGCCTGGTGCTACCGGCCATCATTCCGCCCTTTCTTGCCGCGTATCCCGAGATCCAGGTGGACGTGATCGCCGAAGACAGCTTCGTCGACATCATCGCGGCCGGTTGCGATGCGGGCGTACGCTACGAAGAACGGTTGGAACAGGACATGATCGCCTTGCCGTTGGGACCGCGCAGCCAGCGGTTTGCGGCCGCCGCATCTCCGGCCTATCTCGCCCGTCACGGGCGGCCCGCACACCCGCAGGAACTCCTGAACCACGCCTGCCTGCGCAGTCGCTTCAGCAGCGGCGCAATGACCACGTGGGAGTTCGAGCGAGACGGCGAGCTGGTGCGGCTCGATCCCCCCGGCCGCCTGATCGTGCAGGCGGGTTCGGCCATCGAGCTTGCCATCGATGCGGCCATTGCCGGTACAGGCGTCATCTATCTGTTCGAGGATTGGCTGCGCCCCCACTTCGACAGCGGCGCTCTTGAGCCCATTCTTGAACCGTGGTGGCCACGCTTCACGGGACCCTTTCTTTACTATTCCGGCCGACGCCTGCTGCCTGCTCCCTTGCGTGCGTTCGTCGACTTCATCAAGTCCTCCCGCTAGCCGCCGACGAGGGCGAGCGCCCATGTCGTCAGCCCGGCCCTTGCGGATCGGACTCGGCTCGTTACGGTCGAGCACGGGAAATCATGCGAAAACCGCTCGGGTCCCCCGTCTGGCGCTTTGTGTCATGATTTCCCACGGCGGCATGAGTGGCGCGCTTGCAGGGCGCCACCGAGGTTCCAACAGCCATGAACACCGTCGGTGCCGGGCCAGTGGGCCGGCAATCCGACAAGGGGGTCGAGCGTGCTGCTGCGGATCAACCTGATACTGCTAGTCGCATTCGCGCTCGGCATGGTGGCGATCTCCCTGATCGTGACTTCGACGCTGCAGGAAAACGCGACGCGTGAAGTGCTCGCCCAGGCCGGCTTGATGTTGGACAGCGCTGCGGCGATCCGCTCCTACACCGAGACCGAGATCGACCCCTTACTCGACGACAAGATGGCCACTGCGTTCCGCCCGCAGAGCGTGCCGTTCTATGCCGCGACACAGAACTTCCTCACCCTGCACAAAGAACACCCCGACTACTCCTACAAGGAAGCCACGCTCAACCCGACCAATCCACGCGACCGCGCGACGGACTGGGAAGCGGATATCGTGCAGCGCTTCCGCAACGACACCACGACCAGGGAAGTAAGCGGGACGCGCGACACGCCGATGGGCAAAGCTCTTTATCTGGCGCGCCCGATCCGCGTCGATGCCGGCTGCCTGGGATGTCACAGTCTGCCGTCTGCAGCACCGGCAACCATGCTCGCACGCTATGGCAACGAGCATGGCTTTGGCTGGCAGCCCAACGAGGTCGTCGGCGCGCAAGTCATCTCGGTTCCCTTCGCCAGTGCGGAGGCGAATGCCGCACGCGTGCGACGCGAGGTGCTGACTGCCATCGCCGCGATGCTCGTCAGCGTCCTGCTGGTCGTCAACGCCTCGATCTATGTGCTGGTCATTCGCCCGGTACGCCGGATCGCGCGGATAGCCGACCAGGTGAGCCTCGGCGATACCGCAGCGGCGGACTTCCCGCGTGGCGGTGGGCCCGAGGTGGCGGCGTTGTCGGCCGCCTTCAACCGCATGCGCAAGAGCCTGGACAAGGCGCTGCAGATGCTGGGCGGCTGAGCCATGCCACACGACCTGTTCGTCAGCTACTCGCAACCGGATCGCGAAGCTGCGTTCGCGCTCGTGCAGCAACTGGAAGCGCGCGGCATCAAGGTATGGATCGCGCCGCGCGACGTATCCCCGGCCGCCGACTGGGCCGCCGAGATCATCGATGCGATTTCCAGTGCACGGCTCATGGTGCTGGTGTTCTCCGCCAGCAGCAACGACTCAGGCCAGGTACGCCGCGAGGTGGAACGGGCCGTGCACAAGCAGTTGCCGATCCTGCCGTTTCGGCTCGAGGACGTGCTGCCATCAAAGAGCCTGGAGTACTTTCTCAGCACGCAGCACTGGATGGATGCGTTCCCGCCACCACTCGAGCCGCACATCACACGCCTGTGCGATTACCTCGATACGACCCTCCGCGGGTACGCGGCCCACGACCTCCCCGCCGCACATCGGCCAGCGCGGGACACCAGGCCCGCCGATAACGCCGAACCGGCCGGCAGCGTCGATGCGGCGCACTTGCGCCTGCTCGAGGTCGAGCTCGCGAAGCACATCGGGCCGGTGGCCGCACACCTGGTACGTCGGGCCACCCAGGGTGGCGGCGACCTGGATGCTCTTGCGCGGCGCCTAGCACCCGAAATAGACAGCGAGCAGGAACGACGGATCTTCCTCGAGGCCTGCTGGCGGATCGGCAAAGGCAAATAGTGGGCGGGGCAACCGTTGTCCCCTGCTCTCCGCGCCAATGAGCCCCGCCATGCGTCAGCCCGTGGTTCAGCGACGAGATGCACAGCGGCACCACGTAGCGCCTTTACTTGCTGCCGGCATCGGACGCACGCGTTCG
Source organism: Dyella halodurans (assembly GCF_026283925.1). Classification (GTDB taxonomy): domain Bacteria; phylum Pseudomonadota; class Gammaproteobacteria; order Xanthomonadales; family Rhodanobacteraceae; genus Dyella; species Dyella halodurans. The sequence goes on along the minus strand of NZ_JAPDPF010000008.1, from coordinate 67,110 downwards.
ATACAGCAACACATGATCGGTACCCGACGCGGACAGCCAGACCTCTCCGCGGCGCCCCATCATCTGGCGCACGTTTGAGTTTGGGCGCGGTAGCGTGAATGCGTCGAAGCGCTCGGTTCCCGGGTCGAAGCGCACCAGCACGTTGGCGCTCCATTCGCTCAACCAGACGATGTCGTGGTCATCGACGAAGATCGCGTACGCGTGCGGATCGTGTCCTGGCAGTGGCCATTCACGCCATTGATGCGACGACGGGTTGAACATGGCGACCTTTCCTGCGGTCCACTCGCTGACCCAGACGCGCCCTTTCGAATCGGACCAAATACGTCGTGCTCCCTGGTTCGGTGTCGGCGGTTCGATGACCTGCGCCTTCCCGCTCGCCAGGTCGATGTGGCCGATGTAGCTGCCAGCCAGCGATGCGTAATAGAGGTTTCCATCGGGAGTCACGCAGATGCCATACGGCCCGCGTCCGCGCGGTGCATCGAAAACGCGCATCCGGCCGCTCGCCGGATCGAGTTCGCCGTAGATGCCGTTTTGCCCGGTAAACCACAGGTGCCCCCGCCGGTCGAAGACCGCCGTGTTGAGATTGGCGTTCGAGCGCTCCTGTGGCAACGGGAAGCGCGTGACGGCAAGCGTCTTGGGGTCGACTCGCACGATCGCGTTCTGGCCGCCGTCGGTAATCCAGGCCGCCTGATCTGGACCAACGATCACGCCGTGTGGCGCTGAGCCGTTGCCAAGCGGAACCCAGTCGGCCTTGCCACGACGAGGGTCCAGCCGCCCGACCGCACCGCGCGCCTGCGCCGTGTACCACACGGTGCCGTCAGCGGCGGGGGCGACGTCGTGCGGGCCGCTGCCCGCGGGCACCGCGAACGATTCGAAGGGAGGAGCTTGCTCCTGTGCCGAAGCCAAACTGGGCAGGCCAGCCACCAGGGCCACCACTGAAAGCGGCACCCACCAGGATGCAAACATCCTGCGTACCACCGTGACTGCTTGGGTTCCCGCAACTTCCAGCATGGCCTGTTCCCTCGCTAGGGACATGGTTCAACGCCTGCAGAGCGCTTTATTTTGGCACTTATTTGCAGCATGGGACGTGCCTGGCGAAAACCGTTATTGGCCGCGGTGACCGCTGCCCCGACCATGCAGCCAGGCGGCATGGGGCCCGGAAATCAGCTAATCGGGCCTTCCGCTGCCCATGAGATGCGGATCCCAGCGCGCGCATTCGGCACCGGCATGAAAGGCAGAGCGGAAAAACTGCAGCAGATCAGCATCCGGGTCTTTCGATTTGCGCAGCTCGTCATAGTCCAGGATGAACTCGCCCATGGCTGCATCCCAGTGCGCGCTCGCGGGGCTGACTTCGGCGTCTTCGATTCCCGCGGGCTGCGGATAGGTGAAGGAATAGAACGCCGGCCTGGGGTAAGCGGCACTGCCGGCCCACCACCCCATCTCGATGAGCTCTGCATTCATGGCATTGCGACGGATGTAGTCGGCGTTGGGAGCAGGTGCGGCGGGCTTGCCGTTAAAGAGTACATCGCGGATATCCAGCGTTCCCCACATGAGGCCGATCGGCTGCGTCTTACCCTGGAAGCCGCCCCTGAACATCTGCATCACCCGTTGCGTGCTCAGCAGGATTCGCCACCAGCGGTTAGCCATGGCCGGCTCATAGGCGCGCTGCTGTTGGTCCTGGTCGAAGCGCGTGGGGCTGGCGACTTCTTGCGGCATCAAGTTGATGGAGACATCGATGCCCACGTTTTGCAGAAGGTCGAAGAGCTGCTCCACAAACTCCGCCACCGACATCGACGCCAACTTGAAGCGCTTGGCGGCGCCCCAGCTGGTCACGCATGTCAGTTCGTGAGAGATCAGGTCAGCGCTGACTTCATACGCTCCGCCTGCGTAATCGATCGGCCCGGTCGTCAACCCGCGCGCGCTAATCCATAACGGCACGGCCGACCATTGCGGCTGAAACGGCGCCTTCAGCTTCAGCTTGCCGACCGCTTGCAGGCCCATGTGGAACAAATACTGGGTGCTGGCGAAGTCCGGGTAGGCAAGAGGGGGCCATGGATCGGGAAGGACATCGCTCCGCACTGGCATGGCAGCATCCTCATCTCAAACCGCTAATAGTCGACCGGCCAAGGTCCTCACCTGACGCATGGCCAGGTATTCACTGGCACTACGGCAGCCGGAACTTGCGCGTCGCGCGTAGCGGCCAGATCGACGTGAAACTCGTGCCGCCCGCCACGCGGAACGCGGCTGACATGCCATTCAGCGCGCCCAGTTCTTCCAGAACGTCTTTTGCGCGCCGAAACGAGAGTCGTGGGTCAGACGCGAGCATGAAAAGGTTGATCTCTTTCGGACTGACATCGTAGCCCTCCAGTTCGACCGCAGCGCCCAATGCCTCCTTCAACCTGCCCTCAATGACCGCGAGAAAGGCTTCGTCGGCCAGAGACTTGCGCCAGAACTTGATGACAAGCTGATATTCCATCTGGCGATTGTAAGCCCAATACCTCGTGCTGCGTCCCAAGCACCCCGGCGGGACTTGCTCCCGCGACCGCAGCACGACGCGGCTTCGCGGTCGCGCCTGATGCGGGCAACTCGGCGATCAGTGGGTGAAAACAACGCGGGAGCGGATCCGCAGTCCGAAAGCAACCTGCTTGCGCCTCGACCTGACGCCAGTCCCCGAGGCGTAGATGACCACGCGGGAATAACTCCCAGTTACCGTGACAACTCGCAGATCCAGTTCACTTCCCAATGCCTGCCACCATCGGGAGAAAACGATTGCTCCATGCGGGCCGCCTTTGGCGATATGTTGAGCCACATCCAGCGAACGAGAATCACGCGCCCTTTCCAGGCCTGGTGGTTGTAGAACTCGCCGCGATTGCCGTGGAATTCACCCACCACGGGAGCGTCCAGCTCGCCCTTGTCCAGGTCCAGGCCATAGATGCTCCATTGATGCGTGTCCGGGTTGTACATCCGCAAGGTCTGCGCCTTGATGTGCAGCTTCTTGTCCGGGCTGGTCACTTCGAACTGCTCGAAATTCGCGTTGGTATCGAGCAATTTGTGGTGATTGGAGATGCCGTCGTATTCGTCCCAGGCGGTGGAGTTGTTCAGACGATCGGGCAGGCGGCGAACATGGGCTTTCCAATCGCCGATCAGGAAATCGAAATCCCGGGACCCGTCACGTTGCGGCGCGGCGAATACCGCGGTTGGATCGGTTGGAGCATCGGCTGCCATCGTCGACGGCATGCTGCCGACCAACGATGCCGTCCCGACCAGCAAGCAGATGGCGAGCTTCGACGCTGTCGATATCGTTCGGTACACGCTGACCTCCTGTTGAGTTCATGCGATGGCGCAAAGACATCATGAGAAGCACGGGGCCTTGCTCAGGCTCGTGCCTGGAACACTTCGACCAGGGGGCGGCGTAGACCCGGTTCAACTTGCATCCGCCCCGCACGCGACGCTGGTTGGCGTGACCTTGGTGCAACGGCCTCAACGATCACCGGCCCCTTTTGAAGCCTGCGTGAGCAAGCGGTGCGAACGGCACGCTAGCTGGCGCTGGGATACTTCAGCAGCAGCGCCTTGAATCGAGGGTCGTCGCGCAACGGATCCCAGACCGGGTCCAGCCGCAGCAACGCGCTCGACATGATGCCGCCAGCAGGCAGGGACAGTACGCGTTCGATCAGGGCAATGGCCTGGTCCGGCTGGCCGACCAGGACATAGAGCTGCGCCTGGTGCTCGAGCATATCGACTCCGGTGAGGGCGTCCTCAGAGACCGGCATCAAGGCGACGGCGCGCTCGCCCTCGGTGACGGCCTCGGTTTTTCGGCCGAGTCCGGCATAGGCATAGCCCAGGGTGAGATGCAGGTCCGCATCGTCCGGCCGCTCGACGAGACCGGCGCGAGCACGCGTGGCAACCTCCGTATACGCTGCAGCCGCCTTGGCCGTATCTCCCGCCGCCTGCGAGGCCCAAGCCACAAACAGGATTCGGGGCAAGACGATATTGTCCGGATCGTCCCAGTTGTCTGCCTTGTCCGTCTCGGCCACCTTGGCGGCCCCGGCAAAATCGTGCGCCAGCTCGCGCTCGAAATAGATCGCCATGACATTGCCGGCGTAGGCTTCGCTGCCCGGCGTCAGCGTCGCCAGTTCGCTGCGCAGCGGCCCAGGATTGCCCTTCCACGTCACCTCGTTGAAGGCCCGCGCCATACGTTCGGCAAAAGGATTTCGACTCACGGCGAGGGCGGCGGCATAGGCCTGGTCGGCGTCAGCGTAGCGGCGCATGCTCTGATAGGTCACGCCGAGCTGGTTGAACGCGAATTCACTATGTGGATCAAGCACGGTGGCCGTGTGAAAGCGCGTTACCGCTTCGTCCCAGCGCCCCTGGCGCCGGGCAATCGCGGCGATCAGGAGTTCGACCGTGGCACTGTTGGGCAAGGCCTGCCGGGCCAGCTTCAACTGGGTGATGGCACCGGCGTAGTCGCGATGGCCCCAGTAGTCATACAGTCCCATTGCGTAATGCGCCTGACCCAGATTCGGCTGTAACGCCAGCGCACGATCGGCGGCAGTCTTCGCCTCGGCCAGCCGCGTGTTCGTGCGATCGGGCGCGAAGAAATACATCTGCATGTGCGCGCGCGCCAGCGCAGCCGCGGCCAGCGCGAAGTTCGGATCCCTGGCCAGTGCCTGTTGATACAGCGAGATTGCCTGCGGCAATTCGGACGATGTCAGCGTGGGATCATCGTAAGCGCGGTTCGCATGCGCGCTGGCCTGCAGGTAGAAATCGTAGGCTTCCGCATTCGAGGTCGGCACGCGGTCGATACGCGCGGTTTCCGCGGACGTCAGCTGCACCTTCAGCGCCTCCGCCACGTTCTGCGCGACCTCGCCTTCCACACTGAAGACGTTGTCCAACGTGCGCGTATAGGCTTTCGCCCAGAGATGGTTGCCGCTGGTCGCATCGATCAACTGCACATTGATCAGCACCTGGTCGCCGGCCCTTTGTACCGTGCCCTCGAGCAGCGTCGCCACATCCAGTTGCCGCGCGATGGTTCTGATGTCTTCCGGGTGGCTCGGGTACTTCTCGGTCGAGGTGCGCGAGATCACCTTGAGTCCGCCAATACCCACCAGCTGGGTCAGAATCATGTCCTGCATGCCACTGGCGAAATACGCGTTGTTCCGGTCTGTGCTGAGATTCTCGAACGGCAGCACCGCGATCGATTTGAGATCGATCGCCGACACCGTGTCTGCAGGGTGACGTGCGAACTGGTGCCAGCCCAGCAAGATGGCCGCCACCACCAGCAAGCCCGAGGCCACGGCAGCGAGTCGTCCACCGAACCAAGCTGTCTTGCCGGGTCGCTCGGGCGTTGCCGCACTCGCTGGCGGCGCGGTCGATGCGGCCGGTGGCGCGGCAACATCGCTGGCGAGGATCGGTACGAAGGCAGCTTTCCTGGCTGGCAATACCCTGCCCGCCGTCAACTGCTCACGCGACGCGGCGGATCGCACCTGGGCATCGAGGCGAAAGCCAACGCCATGCACGGTATGCAGATAGTGGCTTTCCTCACCGCTCTCCCCGAGCGCGTGGCGCAACATCGCGATGACGCGACTGAGTACGCCAGGGGTCACGTGGGTATGTCCCCACACCACGTCGAGAATCTCGTCGCGACTCAAGACGCGGCCGGGTTCGCGCGCCAACAGGACGAGGACAGCGAACGCCTTGCGCTCGAGCCCAACCTCTTCGCCATTGACGAACAGGCGATGGCCCTGGGTGTCGATCTCGACCGCACCGAACGCAATCCACGCAGCAGAGGCAGGCTCTGCAGCCATTTGTCCGACCTCCATGACCTCTCCTGTCACCGTTCAGGTTACTCCAAGTCTGTCGCAGCCACGGTGTGGCTCGAGTGTGGATTCCGTTGTTGGCTGAACAACATTTCGGTGCCATCCGGATCAGGCGCTGGCGCAGCCATCATCAAAAGCGGGCACTCCAGCTCGCCAGCCTGAGGCTCCTCCAGCACCACGACGCCTACCTGCTGGGCGCAACCGTGCCGTCGGACCATTTGCCGGCGGGAATCATGAACACGTTTACCGGTTCAGGGGAGCCATGAAACTGTGGATTCAGCATGATCGGGGACCCTGCCTGGTCGGCACCCCAGTCCACGTTTGTGGCCGTATAAAACATCAGGTGTGGAATCCAGTGACCCGCCCGGTCGTCCAGAAACGCTTGCTTGGACATCATGTAAGACATGGCTCCCGACTCCAGTGGCGGCAGTTGCCTGGCGGCAAGCGCGGCCTCGATGTCGGCTTTGATGGCCTCTCTGGATTGCCCGGCCAGCACCAGGGCGGTTCTTTTATAGGTCATGGGCAGGATCGATCTCGCCGCCGCCGGATTGAAGCAGATGGGCCCACGTAATTTTGGATTCCAGAACTGGGGCGCATCGAATGGCGACATCCAGGCTCGCTCGACGGCGCACACAAAGCCGTTCTTGCCCTCGACGGCGGTTACATAGCCATGCGCTTCGAGCACCAGGACGGTGGCAGCATCGGAAATCGCCGCAGGCGCAGCGCTGCGCGCCAAGGCTATTTCCTCGGCACGGTCAGCCATCAGGTATTCGGTCAGCGATGCCATGCGTGGGTAACCTGGTCGCGGTGGTTGATCCGCCGCAACGGCGCTGGCCACCACCGCGGCAAGCATGCAAATCGCGACCAAGCAACTGAAACGTTTGATTTTTCTCTTCATTTCCTGGTTCCCTTGGGCGATTCGCGTGCAAGGTGTTTGAGGCGCGCCCGCCCCAGGGGGCCTGACGCCACGCCTGGCCCATCAAAGGCCTTCCATCTGAACGACGAATCTGGGACTCGCAAATCGACATCCGCCCCCGGCTGGGCTGGCGTCAGATGACGGGATGCGGGGCTGGTGGACTGGATACGGCCCGGTTGGAAGCATGGACGTCTGTTCCCCAACAGCGGCAATGGCCGTCCTGCATGCTTAATCTCATTTCCCCGCGCGCTCGGCCGCTTCAGGAAACCGGGAAAATCGACCCGTTTCTGTCTTGAACGCGCCATCTCCGGGACGGACGCGATGCCGTCCGGTCCCGGGCTGACTCCAACAGGCATGGAACCAGCGGGCCGCCGTGCCTGACTTGCTGGCACGGCGGCACCGGGATGTTTACTCCTACTGCCCGGTCGGTACGAGCGTGACGACGAGGTCGTTGGGGACATCGTCGATTGCCGCATAGTTGAATGGTGCATTTTGAGGCGACAGTACCGTCGCCACGCCGAAGGCGCCGCCTTGTGAAGCGTCGACGTTCACTTCGCCGACGTAGTGACCGGCGCGCGTGAACTCCACGATTTCACTGGGATGCAAGGGATCGCCGTTGACCGCGTCACCATTGGCGGTGAGCAGATGCCCGTTCGGGGCAAAGGTCAGCGCCAGGGGGCCGCGTAAATGGGGATTCACAAAAACCACGCGGCCTTGCGTCACAGCCGTCTTGCGCGCGCCCGCGTTGGGTACCGCGAAGATCGCATTGTCTGCGGTCGAGGCGACGAACAGCGTGTCCGAGGATTCGTCGTATGCGAGCCCCGTTGGCCCCAAGACCAGCGCCGACGAATTGGGTTGATGGGAATAGCCGATGGCGATCTGCACCTTCTTGGTGACCACGAGCCCCGAGCCGCCAACCGTGACATCCAATCGCGACACCGTCCCGCTGAGCACGTTGGAGACAAAGATCTGCGCATGGTTGCCTTGATCGTTGATGGCCAGATCCCATGGGCTATCCAGGTACGTGCTGTCGGACAGCGTAGTCACCAGGTGGCCATGGCCATCAATGACCTGGAGCGCTCCCTGCGAAATCGTGCCTATCGTGCCGTCGGTGGTAGGCACGTTGCCAACGACGACAAAACCGCGGCTCAGCACACCCAGTGCCGTGGTCAGACCCTGGTAGTGGCTCAGGAAGAACGTCGTGGCGTTACCGGGCGTGCCTGCGACGACACCGGGCGCCAGGTCACCCGTGGGCGTGAATTTGATGATGGTCGTTCCCGTGCCCTGCAGGTTATTGATGTTGTTGAAATTCGACACCAGCACGTCACCGGGTGCGATGGATCCGCCGCGTGGGAAGTTCTGCGGCACGAAGGCCACGCCGTATGGGTTCAAGTCGCCGTTGGCCGGGATCGTCGACGTCGTGATGCTGGGCGGCAGGAAAGCATCCTGCGCATCCGCGGCTTGCGCCATATTGATGGAGTAAAGGCATAGGTACGCGAGCCCGATCGTGGAGCTGCGGGCCATCTTTCGAAGATTCACGCTCATGGTTGTCTCCTGTCTCAGTCGGGGACACCAGGACCTGTCCATTCCCCTGAGTGCGCGGTCCGGGTGAAGGTCATGCCGAAGCGCCATCCAACGGTGGGTCGGACGGCGGAGATGTGCACTGCCAAAGGTGATTCCCCCCACCTTGCGCAATGGTTGATCGGCTAGCGGGCGTGATTTAGACGGCGTTCATCCGATTGGACGTGTCGCGCGTCCCTTCAAGCTGGCCGCAGGCGAATCGCTGCTGCATGGCTGCGCACATGGAGACGATCCAGATGACTGCCATCGGTCGAGCGCCGTATTTGCGCAATCGTCGTAATATGTTTCGGTATCGCTTGCACCCACCATGGCGCCTGCCTCATCGCTCGGCCTGTACGCGATCCATGGGTCAGGCAAGGGCGAGCACGCGTGGAGATCCCGTATGGCTGAGCTGATCCTCACCACCTTTGACTGGGTTCCCGAGACACCGCGGGGCTATGTGCGTGACCTGCGTGTGCGCTGGGCACTGGAAGAAGCCGGCTTGCCTTATCGCGTCGAAAGCGTGCCATTTACTCCCCGGAATGCAGAGCACTTCGCGCACCAGCCCTTCGGCCAGGTGCCGTGGTTGACCGATGGAGACATCTCGATCTTCGAAAGCGGCGCGATCCTGCTTCATTTGGGCCATCGTGGTGACACGCTACTGCCCGCCGATCCGCGCGGCCGCAGCAAGGCTGTTGAATGGCTGTTTGCGGCGCTCAATTCCGTTGAAATGGCGGGCCTGCCCTGGGCCATCTTCGCGTTCTCGGGTTACGTCGGGGAAACGCCGGAATGGAAGCGCCTGGATGAATTTCTCAAGGGCCGGCTGACGCATCTGGAACCCATCCTGGCAGGGCGCGAATGGCTGGCCGGAACCTTCTCGGTCGCCGACATAGCGATGGCGGACGTGCTGCGCCTTGTCGATCGCTTCGACGGATTGGCGACACATCCCGCCTGTCGTGACTATGTCGCGCGCGCCATAGGCCGCCCGTCCTTCGTGAAAGCGCACGCAGACCAGTTGGCGCATTTTGCTGCAGCGGACCTAAGCCATTCCGACGAGAAAAGCTGACAGCCCCGGATCCATCCTCCTCTATGAAGGACCCCTATCAGGGTCGCCCATCAGCCACTTTCGGTGGTGATCTTTCGCTCACCCGTGCTAGTCCGTTGCCGGCAAGGCGTTCTGTGCAGTGTCTTCCGAGATGATGCGGCTTTTCACCAACATCAGGCTGATGCCAGCAAGCCAAAGACACCACGTGAAAAATAGCGAGCGTTGAACGATGCCGTAGACAGGCCGTTCAAACTGCCAAAGCCAACTGTGCAAATCGAGCACACTCAGATTCGCAATGATCGAAACCCACAAGAGCGCGCCCATCGTCCACGAGAACGGCACGAGTCCGCGTATCGACTTTTCGCGACGCCACGTGAGCGCTAGAACCCAAGGAGCCTGATAGCCGACGAATTCCGATAGTCCGAACACGCCATGCAGCGGATGCGGATAGGCAAATACGCCGACACCAACCGACGAAATGGCCATGAATCCGGTCAGATAAGCCGCCACCGACGATCGTCCAAGCTTGCGCGAAGCGTCCCGAAGACCCCATGCAAACAGCAACACGCAGATCGCAACGACGCAGAGCGTGGCCGTGAAAGGGACCCTGGCTGGGGACCCCACCTGTCCAATCTCGCTTACGGTCTGCCTGATCGAGTCATAACCCGGAACCGCGAACGGGAGCAACACGAAGCCGCACCACAATACGAGCGCTGCCACCAGACCGAAGAAAAGTCGGAGGCGGAGCGAAACATACGATTTTCTTCCAAGCTTATGTGCGTCACTCATTGAATAGGACATCGATGCAAGCCTCCTCTTATAGAAAACCGCACGGCCCGAAGTAAGTCCGGTCGCTGCCTTTTCGCATCAGTCGAACTTGGTGCCCGCTCCAGTTTACGACCTGGATTCGTTGGTCAGGATCTATGCTTACATTCGCTACTTCGAGGTGTGCGCGTCATGGCGAGCCATAGCAAGAACTTTCTTGGCAGGGTTGCCATGTCCGCCAGGGGTCGGAAGCAGACGCTTTGACTGTCACGAAGCTGCCCCCGATCCTAGCGTAATCTGCCTTCTGGGCTGGCCAAATGTCCGCCAGAGTCCCCTGCTGCGCCTCCAGCGCTTCGCCCCATTCAGCATCCCACTGAACGATGGCATCTGGCTGATCGAGGCGATGGGGCCGACAAGATCCCTTGCCGTCGTCGCCAAGCGCAAGCCCTGTGCAGAAACCGGGCGAAGCAATCTTCGGGACGGAAGGCCAGGGTCACCCGACCGGATGATCGGGGCATGGAAGAAGCTAGCGACCGTCGGGCCCTGAATCTCTCGAACGCGAGAAAGTAGTCGCGTAGGACCGGCGGCATGCCGAGCCCGAGGTTGGCTACCCTGCGCGCCGACATCTCAAAGGTTGCGGACTCTCCTGACGCGCACTCATGGCAAGCATCACGGACCATGGTCGGGCCATGCCTATCGGGTTCGACCTCAGATGATGGTCATCGCGGAATTTCTGGAGCTGGCAACGTCCGCAGAGTGTTGCGGCGACCCACTGAAGCCGGAGTCGACAGCGGACCCCTCAGATCATGGCTCCCGCTTGAATGCCGACGCGAAGCCGTTCTGGCCCTTGATCGCAAGCCGCTGGGAAAACTCTGCCTGAAGGAAATCGACGAAGCGGCGTACGCGTAGCGGCTGAAACACGCTGGGGTGATACATCGCGTGGATGGGAGAGGGAGCGGACCAGGCCGGCGCATGGACGAGCTGCAGCCGGCCAGCGCTTACATCCGCCGTGACTGCCCAAAGCTGCCGGTACGCAAATCCGCGTCCCAATACAGCCCAGGTGCGTATCACCTCACTGTCAGTGCACTCGTGATATCGCCGCACGCGTACGACATCCGCGCCGAGTTGCCACTCATTTCTGGGTCCCGCATGGGTGGTCAATACCAGGGTGGGCAGCTCGGCGAGTTCCTCGGGTTGTGCTGGCATGCCATGGATCTCGATGCATGCGGGCGATGCGCACACCACACGCCAGCTATCGGCAAGGTGGCGCGCGACGAGATCGCTGTTCTCCAAAGGACCAACGCGGATGGCGACGTCGACATCGTCGGGCACGAAGCGCGAGAGCGAATCCGACAGCGTCAGCACAACGCGCACGTCGGGGTGAAGCTCCATGAAGCCGTTGAGGATATGGACCAGCAGGTTGCGCCCAAGATCCGACGGCGCCGACACCCGCAGCGTCCCACTGACCGCGTCGGTGCCGCTGCGCACCGCGCGCTCAGCCTCCTTCATGGTTTCGATGGCGACCCGGCAGGAGGCGATGTAGATGCGTCCCTCATCCGTCAGGCGCAATTGACGCGTCGTGCGCTCGAACAGCCGTGCCCCAAGCATCGTCTCCACGCGTTGCACGCAGGCGCTGGCCGCAGCAGGTGAAAGCCCGGCTCGACGCCCGGCCGCCGAGAGGCTGCCGAGGTCGGCCACGTCGACTAGAAGCTGCATGTCGCTGAAGCGGTTCATGAGTCCCGGTCCTGGCGCGTAGGGCTTGAGCTGGATCATCTTCAAATAGCATTTGAAGGTCAATAAACATGGAGGCCCATTATCAAAACCAAACCCATGAGCGAGTATCCGATCCACCGCTCCACCGAAGGTGTCGCCATGTCATTCGCCAAACGCCTGCTCGTTTCCTGCCTCTTCGTCGCCGCAGCCGCATCACCGATCCTGGCCGCCCAGGACGCCATGAAGCCTGGCGAAAGCGCCAGCCACGGCATGGTTCCCAAGGAACTGGTCGGCGCGTGGACGCTGGTCCGTTGCGACAACGTCTATCCCGATGGCCACCGCGTGGAGCTCTACGGCCCCAACCCCACGGGCATGTGGCTTATCGACGCGCAGGGCGACTACATGATGCAGATCGTGCGCGCGAAGCGCATGCCATTTGCAGCCAACGACAAATCCAAGGGCACGCCTGAGGAGTATCGGGCCGCTTCGATGGACAGCAATGCCCACTACGGTCACGTGAGCGCCGACGCCAATGTCATGCGCAGCGAAATCGTGCACGCGTCGTTCCCCAACTGGGACGGCCGGATCGGCGACTCGCATTACACCATCCATGGCGACGAGCTGACCTATATCGTCGCCAAGCCATCGAGTGGCGCGGCTGAAGGCGCCCATGGCGAAGTCGTGTGGCGTCGCGTCCACTCATAGAAGCGCATGTTGGCGTAGCGGCGGCGATCGCATGGCGACGCGCCGGGAAAAGGCAGTTTCCCGGATATGGCGGATATCCTCTCGGGATGGGAATCTTACGTTCCCATCAATACCGAAAGTTGACCTGAGCCTGCGTCGTCGAAGGTGCTATCCAAAGCGTAGAACCGACGGTCCATCCCGACTCAAGAACCCTCATTCCGCAGTGCAGGACAGCCGGACGATAAGGGTTTTCATGGCTCGGTACGCAGATCAGATTGCGCACGCCGGATTCGTCCTTCTTTTGCAGCGGCGCAGTCGATAGCATGACCAGGTCACCCCAGACCTCCTGGGCCGAGTAGGCCTTCTTCTCATCGGGTGAGGGGTGCCGCCACTCCGCCAGTTCCAAAATCCGACCCCGGTCGTCTACACCGGAAACCACGATTGACCTGAACGACCAATTGCAACGTCCTGGGGCACGTCCATCGAGAGGAACAAGCGTCGCATAGTGGGTACCTTTCCAGCTCAGATCGAGCGGCACGTCCGCGTAATAGGCGCCACGCACGCCTTCAAGCCAATTCATATTGACAGAGCAGTCGGGATTTCTTGCGACCCAGCGCATCGCCATTCTTATCCGAAAGGCGGGATCGGCTTCGCCCGTCAGTAGAAGGGTTTGAATGGCGGACGGATTCGCCGCCGGGTAGTCATGATCGACCGGAGACTTCATCGCGTCATATGCGGTGGCACAAGAACACATCGCTGCGGGAAAGAAGACCAACGTGGCCAGTTTGATGACCTTCCCAAACAACCTACGCGCCATCAGACACCACTCCATTCCGCGAAGTCTCACTTTTGATGGATTCCATTGGAAAAACCTGGCGATGAGGTGCCCCATCCGGGTCGGCATCGGATCTTTCGCTGGGGGTCAGCTGCTAGGCCATCGCCAAGCTCCACTGACAGACAGAAGCGGACGTTGATCGAGACGACGTGGGCCATAGTTGGACGACGCATCAGCTTGACCGATGTGTAAGCGTGATTTGAAGCGCTCCTTGATATGGCCCACCCGGTTTCTCATGGGTGATCAGAGTGAGCAGTAGCTGAGACTTGCTGTCTGGACCATCAACCAGCCGCACTTTGCCGGTGGCCGTACCGTAAGGACCCGGCTGTGCCTTGTCCGGAAGCGGGGTCGTCACGGAAAACTCTTTGGCGTAGCCCGCGATCAACATGCTGTAGATCTGGCCTAGTGCCGCTGGATCGAGTGGCTCCGCATAAACGGCGCAACCACCTGTCTTACTGCGGATAGCCAAAACCAGTTCGGTGTTGTCGTCGTGAATATGCCACGCGATGCCATTCGGCCCGTCGCCGACGAAGACGGCGCGGCCCTTGGGGTTGCTAACCTCTGGAAGATGATGCTCAGCCGCCCACGCACGGATACGTTCGGGATGGGCCAGGTTGTCGGCACGGCAGACCTGCATGAACAAGTGTCCCGCGGCGTTTGCAGCGGGATCGGCAGACGCCGCTTGGCTACAAAACAACAGCGCCAATGCGGCTGGTCCCATCCAGAAAGCCTTGGACATTTGCATGGAATCCCCTGATCCAACTACCTGAAAAACGGACATCGAACCTGCCGCGCAAGCGTTCGCCATGGTTCGAAAGCAAGCCTGAAAACGTGCCAGCAACACCCGCGGATCAGCAGCCGCCAAGTCCTTATCGGGTTCGGACCGGCGCCGCGCTCGAGGCTGACCGGGATCCGCATCAATCTGCACGATCCCAACGGCCCGCCTGATGATTGTGCTGACTTAAGTCAGGGACATCGAGCAAGCCGGTAGCGTACGTTGAAACTCCCGTAGTCAACAGGCCTTACCGTACCGCTATGTCCATAGACACCCCCCTCGAAGCCAACATTCATAGCTTTGACGCCCGAGGCGTGGCTCGCCGCTTTCGCCATGCGGCAATATTTGGCGCCCTTGACGCCTTGCATCCTGGCGAAACCATGCGCTTCTTCAACGACCACAATCCACTGCCGCTTCTTGCCCAACTGCGCGACCGTTTCGGCGACAACCTGACGTTCAACTATCGGCAGACCCATCCCGATCTGACTGTCATCGACATCAGCCTTGTTGACTCGTCCAAGGCACGAGACAAGCATGCGCATGGTGACTGTTGCGGCAGCTGCGGCTAAAAAGCTGACGCTCGTGGATCCGCCGAACATGGTTTTCGGCGGATTCCCTTGGGCGCGTTGATCGATAGCCACAGCCTCACCAGTGGCTCGCCTTACGATGCCTGCTTCGGGTCGGAGGCGCATGCTTCCAGCTATTGTCAGGCCGCGAAATCGCGGCCGATAACCCGACCGACGTCCGCCAGGACTTGGTCTCGGTCATTTACCTCCATAGCAGGATTGAAGTAGTAGGCAGCGATGAGAAGCGGCCTTCGACCCGTCGGCCAGACCACGGCAACATCGTTCGTTGAGCCATCACCACCCCGACCCGGCTTGTCTCCGCCCCGCCATGCCTTGGGAAGCCCTGCCCTGATCATGCTCAGGCCGTTGGTCGTATTGCAGAGCCAGTCGGTAAGCAGTTCGCGGGACTGCCTTGTTAAAACCTCCCCGAAAAGCGTCTTTTCGACGTCGTGGAGCATGGCGTTCGGCGATGTCGTATCAAGCGGGCCGTCTGGACTCACCGTGTTCAATACGGGCTCGACTCGATCGAGTCGAGTGACTATGTCGCCTATGTCCCGCAAGAAAGCGTTGAGGCCACTGGGACCACCAAGGCTCGTGAGCAATAGGTTTCCTGCCGTATTGTCACTTACCGTGATGGCTGCCTGGCACAGCTCAGCTACGGTCATCCCTTCTCCAGTGGCATGCAGGCTGGTGACAGGGGCATGTGCAAGCAGCGACTCGCGCCCGTATATGACGCGACGATCAAGCGCCTCCTTGCCCTCATCCACTCGCCTGAGAACCGCAGCGACGGCCAGCGGCTTGAACGTGCTGCACATCAGGAATCGATCATCCGCCCGATAACCCGATCGTCCCCCGGTCTCCATGTCATAAACCGCCACGCCGAGCGTGCCGCCGAATTGATGTTCCAAGGCAGCGATCTTGCTCGGTTTGACTGGACTGGTCTTTGCCAATGAGGTCAGCGGCAGCGACGCCAAAGCCGCCAAGCCCAGGGCAGTTCCCTTCAATACGTTACGGCGATGCATCCACTTGCTCCTTGGCCTCTTTGTGGGCCGCAATAAGGTCTGCCCAGGGTCCGCAGCAGACCTACTGCAGCTGGCGGTAGTCCACTCGGTAAATCATGCCCTTGGGCATGTTCAGCGTAATAACAGTGCCGTCGCATTCGAAGCGATGCATCCCGGCAGCGACGGGCACTGCCGTGCCATACCCACCAGTCCAAGCTGCGCCGTCAAACCGTGGCGGCTGGCACGTCCTGGCCGGTCCGTCGTAAATGACGAAGTAGGGCTGTCCGTCTGCTGAGGTTCCTGCCGGACCTGCTGAAAACGACCTCGAGCAACCAGCGAGAATAGAAAGGACGAGGAAAAGCCACAGAAGTTTCAATCCTTGAGTCACGTCTCGTCCTCCTTAAGCATCGCAACATCTACTGCATGTTGCGGCTTCAGCCGGTCGTTCCAGCACATGCCACGGCAGCATGGGCACCTGAGATTCGCCCCGGGTGCACGCCCCTATGACACTAGTCACTGTTTGCTCGGTGAAGGATGTGCATCACGATAGGCACGAAGCTCCTTCACCATGTCAGCGCTGATTTGCTGTATCTGCGGCAGCATCGCCTGCATTTTTGCCTGGCTCGCCGCCATCGACTGTTGCATGACCGTCGGCATCTTCTGAATCACCGCCTGTCCCGACGGCGAGCGATAGAACACGAGCAAGTCATCCACTTCTTTCTGCGAAAAAGACTTTTTGTAAATGTCGATCATCATGGGTTCCAGCTGGGACCAGGCGATTTGCTGCCTTACGAGATCCGACATCTTTCCCACGCCGCGCGCGACGATCTTCTGTTCTTCTGCATCCAGAGGGGCGCCCCCGTTGGCCTGTTCTGCAGACTTCAACATCATGCCGTTCAACTGGCCTGCCATCCCATCGACTAGCTTCTGCGCCTGCATGACATCCATCAGTTGATGGATGGAGGCATCACTGGGCGGTGCATCGGTGCTCCATGCCGGCGAAATCAGCGTAGCCAACACGAGCAGCAGCGAAAAACGATGCTTCATGAACTATCTCCTTGGTATTGAAAGACTCATATCTACAACGGAACGTTGCTATTGGCTCCAGTACACCACCTGCGTTGCCCGCCACGGACCGGCATCGAACCTGGGTTATTTTGTGTGGCTCAGTGATGGCCGCGGGGTAGCAAGGCCGTCAGCAAGGCCTTGGGAGAAATCGCCGAGTCCTCCAGCAAGAAGCCAGGCAAAGGCTCCGATCAAGAGCAGGTTTCGCTTGTGTCGGCGATACCCGACCACAAGCGCCAACAGGCCGGCGAGAAAGCACGAAAACTCCAGATAGGCCATCGACATCTCCTTGTTGCCCCATGATGAAGGGACCGCCCCGGGTCGGCAGCCTGGTGCGTCCTCGCGAACAGCCGGCCAAGAGCCACCGGCAACGCGAAAAGCGGGAAATGGCGAGGCTTCGCCGGATAGCTTGCTATGTACTGAGCCGCCGGGGCATTTGCCACAGGACGCACTACCCATAAATGGGTTGGCATCAAGGCGACAAACCTTGTGAGTATCAGCAATCCGAAGCGATCGCTTGCCGGCTTCGCTTGCCACAACGCTTCGGAGCTCATAGATCCCCCTGTGGACCCAAGCCGCAGCCCTTCGCGGCTAGCCCAAGAGGGTACCCGAAAGGATTCCTGCCGACGATGCGAAAACGTCCGTTTCGGCTTGCGATTTCCACCGGTAAATCGGACCCGTTGATGAAGCCGTAGGGATGGCATATCGCGGTGTCTCGCCTTGCTCGGCGCCCCGCCCCATGTTCCTGCTACGCCACTCATGCCGGGTTCGCCCTGAAGTGGGGGCGCTTCCGGCTTTCTTGATTCCGGCGAAGCATCGTTTTCCGAATGCGGTCGCAACACGCGGTCTGCACGCACGGTGCCGCCTTGCTGCGTTGACCGATGGAAAGCGCGGTCGAAAGAGACCGTTGGGAACACCAGCGGCCGACATCCGGTGGATGCTTGGACGGGGCCGGCGGCATTTCAGTGATCACTAGAGTAGATATCAAAAGGCCGGGCGCCATGGCCCGGCCTTTTGAGTCTCCGCTACCAGCTCGCTAAGCCATCGACACGCGCTTCACTGCGTCCGTGTGTAGCCCCCCGTCGCGGCACCTTGCAGGCGAGTGGCCTGCACTTGAGCCCCCGCCGGCAGCGCCAGCGGCACGCCATTGGGGTCGGTCACCTGGAACGACTGGAAGCCGTTGCCCGTGCTCCTCCACTGATAGACCTTGCCGGCCGGACCGACCCACAGAATGTCCGCCAGGCCATCGCCGTCGTAGTCGGCGATCGAGGACATCGTGTAGCCCGAAGGCACGCTGCGGGTCTCCTGGCTGACGACGGTGAAGCCGTTCATGAGCCACCAGCTCATTTCGTGCTTGGCCGGGTTGGTCCAGATGAGGTCCGTCTTGCCGTCGCCATTGAGATCGCCCGCGCCGTAAAGCACGAAGCCGGCTGGATGATCCGCAACACGCTGACGCACGAAGTCGCCGGCCTGATTGTTGATCCACACATACACGCTGTTGGTGGTGGGGCTGGTCCACACGATATCGGCGTAACCGTCGCCATTGACGTCGGCGATGGTCGGCACGTAACCCGACACCGCGGCAAGCGGCGACATCTCGGGCTCGACACTGAAGTGGTACTGGCGGGCGCCCAGCTTGAAGGTCAACACAAGGTTGAGCTGCCACCATTGCACTTCACCCGTGCCTTGGTTCCACCAGAGCAATTCGTCCCTGCCCACGCCATCGAAATCACCGGCGCCTATCAAGGACCAACCGGGGGAGTACGCGCTGACGTTCTGGGCGTAGTAACTGCCCTTGCCGCCACGGCCATCGGAAAGCCACACAGCGAGGGTGTTGTCCGGGCCGGTCCAGGCCAGGCTCGCCAGGTTGAACCCCGGGAGCAGGAACGGAGGGGTTTCCGTCGTGGCATCCACATGGTGATAGAACGCACCGATGGCGCCAATCGTGTAGCCCTTGGCAACCGATTGCGACTGAACCTTCAGCGCCACGCTTCCCTGCATGGCGATGTCCGTAAAGATACCCGCGACCGGATCAACCAAGGCGATGTCACTGTAGCCATCTGCAGCGCCATCATACGGGCTCAGGTAGTCGGCGGGCGAGGCATAGCCCCGCTGACGCGGCGTGTCGTAGGACACCATGGCCTTCACCAGGTTGGCCGCATTGATGGTGCCCAGGCCAGTGGCATAGTCGTAGCCTGCACTGGTCAGCCACGCTGGGGCGAGTGAAACATCGCCACCATGGCTGACGACGCCGTACGCCTTGCCGCCTGTACCCGTGTAGCAGGAAGACGATCCGGCAACGCACGGCTCGGCGATGTCGCCTTGGGTGACGTCGTGGAATACACAGTCACCGCCTGTCGTCGCTCCCTTCGACGAGTTGCACGCGCTGAGGCCGGCCACGTTGGGCGAAGCCTTGGTGCCGTACTGCTTGGTGGCGATGTCATACAGCGCCGGGGCGACGTTGCCATGACTCTGGCCCGCGGCCTGGTTGATCAAGGCCTGGATGCCGGCCATGGCTGGTGCCGCAAACGAGGTACCACCGGCCGAGTTGAACAGCACGTTGTTCGGGTTGCTGTAGTCGCAGGGCATTCCGCCCGCCGCGCGATCGGACATGCAGAACACCAGCGCGTGCCCGTAGACGCCGTTAGCGGCAAACAGTGACACGTCGGGGAGCATGCGACCGGAACTTTCCGGCGCGCCATGGATGCCTTGCTGCCAGATCGGCTGTGACCACAGCACGCTTGGACCACCACTGCCACCGGCCGTCGTCAGGAACCGCTGTCCGGCGGCGTTATTGCAGGCCACCACGCCATTGGCGAACTTCAGCACCGCATCGAGCTTGCTGCTGGCGCATGAATCGTTCCATGTCTGCTCGGGGATATAGCCAATGGCAGACTGGCCATACGGCAAGTTCGTCGAGGTCCAATATTGGCTGTATTTCTTGTAATCGTCGAAGTCCGTTCCGCCGACCGCCACATTGAAGGGTGTAGAGGCCATCGCGTTGACGTTGATGCCGAACAGCGCCGCCTTCTCGTTCTGGTCGCACCCCGCCGAACCTGCATCGCCCGACGAAACGAAAACGGTGACGCCCTGTGCAGCCGCCTGTTCCCAGATCAGGCCGACCTGGTCAACAACATTGGTGAGGCTCAGGATTTCGCATTCACCGTAGCTCAAGCTAAACACGGAAGGCTGCGGGCCGGCCGGGTTGTTGAGCATGTTCAGCGCTGCGGTGAAGGGACCAAAGCCAGGGCTGTTGCTGTCATCGCAAGACGCAAACACGATGGTCGCATCGGGCGCTGCGGCACCGGCCCACTCGGTGTCGAGCGCGGCCTCGCCTTCATCGCCATTGGTACCCGGATCAGGGCAGCTCGTATCACCGGCGAACGCGACCGGATTGACGTAATTGACGACGCCCGTGGCGTTAGTAGGCAGGAAGGCCTTGCGGAACGTGGCAATGTCCGCCGGAAGCACGTCCGTGCGCTCGAGCACCGCCACGGTCTGGCCAGCACCACGTATCGGCGTCGACTGACCCCACAACGGCATCACGTTATAAATCGTGTTGAAGTCCGCAGGCACGACGTCATACGCGGTGTTCGGGTCGAGTGTGCCGGGCGGCACGGTGAACTCAGGACTGCTGGCGACCTGTGACCACTTGCCGGTCTTTTTGTCTTTTCGGACCAAGCCCACATCGTGATGCAGCGGCTTCGCAAAGAAGTTGTCGAGCGAGGCCACGCCGATCACGACACCCGAGAGCGCCTCGGGAATTTGCTGCTCGCTGGCGTTGGCGAAATGCTCCCGACCGTCCAGGGCGTAATTGTGGAGCTGCGTGTGGAACGCGCGACTGACCGTCCCTGCGGTTCCCGAAAAGCGGATCATGACGCCCGACGGCATCACCTGGTCCACCTTCAGACCCTGCGAGGCCAGCCAGTTGGTGACCTGCTTGATGTCCGCTTCGGCCGGTCCGAACATGGTTCCGATCTGGCTGGCACTAAGCCACTTGTGATACACGGATGAACTTGGATTGTTGAGTTGATTCACATACGCATCGAAGCGCGCCTGCTTGTCGGTGCTACGTTTCAGCATCAGGGTCATGTTGTGAATCAACGTGCCATTCGGCAATACGCCCTTGTCGGTCGCTATGTCGGTCTTGAGCGAACGACTTCCCGCGACGGTGTTCAAGTGCGAGTTGTCGATGACCTTGGTAATGCGCGGCGTGTCCGGCGTGATCCCGGCGCTTGCCGCAATCTGTGCGCCGGCTGCATGCGCGGCCACTGGCCCTCCCAAGGTGCATGCCAGTGCGACCGCCCACAGCGCGACGCCCTCGTAACGAAATTTCGTGTGCATAGTCCTCCCCTCTCTTTTGGGAAAAGCGATCCCATCCGAGCCTTGCGAAAAGACTCGGCGGTCACACTTTTGGCGATGTGGTTCCTCCCCCTACGCCACACTGCGATGACATCGCAATGACATGCCGGAACACGTCAGGAAACTAGAGGAACGGACCGTTCGCCGTCACGCACAACAATTCGCCTGGACTTACCGAATCTCACCGCTATATTGGGCGGCATCTTTGGCCCCCTTTTCCTGGGCACATGGCCAAGGCAGGGACTAGCTGTCGATGGACTGACGTTTTTCCTCCAGGCGCTCAGTGGCGCTAGTCCATGGATCGAACCCTTTCATGTGGCAACGGCTGAATCGCTGGCTGAATTACCTACCCATCAGTGATCCGGTTGACCGGCGCAATGCGGTCTTCATGCAGCTGCTGCTTGCCTATCAGGGACTGCGTACGCCGCTGATCAAGCTCTACCTGCTCGCGTCCGAATGGACGTACATGACGGATTCGTTCTTCGCGAACACCGTGTCGGGCAAGGGACTGTCCATCGCCGTCGATCTGGGCACCGATCTCGCGATCACCATTTCTTCATGGGTCGGCTTCTATCTCATTCGGGGAGGTCGCTTCCGCCGCGCAGTCGAGCAATTTCTTGCGACCCAACTCGTATCAGGCCTGCTCGCCTACGCGACTTTTGGCTACAGGGTGTCTCCCGGTGACTCCATCCTCATCATCACCCTCGCACTCGGTGGATTGATGCTCGGCCGGCGAGCACTCTGGATCATCTACCTATCGATCCTGCTGATCTTCGCCACCGGCATGACCAGCGACTATCTCCACGCGCCGGCGCAGACGCGCAGCGTGTTCGCGGCGTACAACGCGTTGCTGTTTCGCACCTTCAGTTATGCCTTGATAGCCATCATTCTCGATCGAAGCATCGGCGCGCTTCGTGACGCGCTGGCTGAGTCGGACATGCATCGCCAATTGCTCCAACTGGAGATGGCCGAGCGCGAGCGAACACAAGAGCAACTGCTGCATTCGCAGAAAATGGACGCCATTGGCCGCTTGGCACAAGGCGTAGCACACGATTTCAACAACGTGCTGAACGTTATCCTTGGTTTCACGCGTGAGCGCTATCGCATGGACGAACCCGAGGCGCAGCCCAACGCCGACACTCAGGCCTTGGCCAATTCGCTGCGTGGCGTGGAGACCGCCGCCAAGCGTGCACATGACATCAGCCGCAGGCTGCTCAACTTCAGTCGCAATGATGCGACGGACATACAGACGATCGATCTCGTGGAAGCGGTAAGGGACATGCGCCTTATGCTCCACCAGTTGTTTTCGTCATCCGTGCACCTGGACATCCAGGTACCCGACGAGACTGTGCTCATCAAGTTCGATGCCAGCCAGTTCACCCTCGCCATCTTGAACATTGCCTCGAATGCCCGCGATGCCATGCCTTCCGGCGGCACCTTTGGCATGATGGTAACGCGCGCCGGACCCGCTACCGTGGAGCTGACACTTTGCGACAACGGCGTCGGCATGTCCGAAGAAGTGCGGACGCGAATCTTCGAGCCCTATTTCACGACCAAGCCGATAGACCGCGGTACCGGTGTCGGACTGACGGTAGCCTATAACATCGTACGCAGCGTGGGCGGATACATCAGCGTGCAAAGCAGGATCGGCAACGGCACGTCGTTTCGCATCCGGTTGCCGGTCATTGCCTGATCCGCGCTTCGGCTGATGGCCGGTCAGATCACGACGAGCACATAGCCTTCACCATGAACCGAGTTCAGCGGGAGCGGCGTACCCAGCACGCGATGGACTTTCTTTCGTAGCCGGTGGATCAGCGAATCGAGGCGATGCGGATCGAAATCGTAGACATTGGGGGCCAAGGTCGCGATCAGCTCGTCGCGTTGAATCAGCTGGTTGCGCTTTTCGAAAAATCTGGAGAGCAGGCGCCCCTCGGTTTTCGTCAGCGCGACGACACCTCCCGTCGGAGACAACAGGCACCAGTCGTCCGCATCGAGACGCCAGTGCCCCTGGGTCACAGGCGCGGGCGCGCGCAGGCGGCGCGCGAGGCTGTAGAGCGTCGCCGCCAACAGATC
This sequence comes from Dyella halodurans, assembly GCF_026283925.1. Classification (GTDB taxonomy): domain Bacteria; phylum Pseudomonadota; class Gammaproteobacteria; order Xanthomonadales; family Rhodanobacteraceae; genus Dyella; species Dyella halodurans. The sequence continues at coordinate 43,934 of NZ_JAPDPF010000008.1, read as the reverse complement.
GACATCCACTGGTTTGGCCAGATAGGCATCCGCACCTTCGTTGAGACCTCGCACGCGATCGATGTTGCCATTTCGGCCCGTGAGCATGACGATGCCGATGTTGCCCATCCGTGCGCGCAGCCGGTGCACCAGATCGAATCCATCGGCGTCGGGCAACCCGACATCGACGACCAGGATGTCCGGATGCCGTAACTGGATATAGGCATCCATCATCGCCGCACTGCCAACCGCTGCCATGTCAAAGCCGAACCGCTGCAGCTGGGGAACCAGCACGTGATCTCTCAGCAGCTCGTCGTCCTCAACCATGAGGACGTGAAGCGCCGCTCTCTCAACAGGGATGCAAGCTTGAGTGCTGCTCATGCTGACCTTCCAGTACGATACTGATGACCCGTGGCTATGACCGAACCGCGACACGCCAAGGGCGTGCATTTGCTCGATCGACCTGAGCGCGTCCCATGCAATGCCTTACGTCCCCGAACAAGTTACAAAGCGCCCGATTCGCCGCGCCTTCGCCACCTTCGGCGCGTATGCATCAGGATCATACGTTGAAGTTTCACAAGGTCATCGAGATTTAACTCAAATTTGCCGGCGCAGTTCTCAGGTTTGTCATTTGACGGGAATCGCACCCGTTCGGGCGCGGCACGCCCACGGCCTGTTGGTCGGCTCAAGTCGCCTTTTTTCTCTCGGAAGGCCGAAACTAGTCCAGTCCCCAATAATTCGAAACATCCAGCAGAACCAGGATGACCCACGTGAGAGTACTTGGGGCCGCCCCGGGCTGGAAGCGCTAGATATTTGCCTTAGGCGACCGTTCAAAGTCTGCGCAAAGATCAGGTGAGTGCCGCTTCCGACTCGTCAAACAGAGCTTGAGCAAGCTCTGATGTCCGCAGCGCCGATGCGATGTCAGTCGAAGCATTCACGGGCGTGGGAAGCCGGAGGACCCTCGCCCAGGTGCGGCGTGCCGTGCTCATAACGCGGTACGCCGCGGGGTGATCATCGGACTCTGGGTTCCACTTATGGCTCACGTCGGAGCAGCTCGGCGTAGTGGTCGAGAAGCCGTATCGCGGCGACTCGGCTCTCCACGCAAGCCTGCCGAAGCGGCCAACAGCCCGGCCGCATGGAATCTCCGCGGGCATGCGCCTTGCGAGCCACTTCGCTTTCGACGACCAACGAAGAAATCTCGTTCATCGCCTCTTGGATGGCCACAAGCTTGAACGCAACCTGTCGCCACGATTTCTCGGCCGTGTCCGGAGAACGACGCGGACGACCGAGCGATGGGGTGGATTTGCCGCCAAGGGGATTCGGCGGGCGAGCGAGTGCCGTATGATCTGGTGTAGCCATGATCAACTCCGATGTAGTTGTTGATGGTCAGCGGGTCGTATGGGTTGCCGCCTATGCGATCCGCGCTACTTCACTGCATCACTGCAATGGCCACCTACGTAGCCCCGGGAGAGACGGCGTAGGCGACGGGCCGACGGTAGCAAAGCCAAAAGGTTGGATTTGTAGGGGTTGGGCACGATGTTGTGTGCGGCACCTCTGCAACTCCATGCGTAACGACGTCCTCATGAGCGAATCATTTCGGCCTTGTGCTAGAGCGAGCGCCTTCGAGCGCGCGCGCCTCGCGTTGCGGCTCCCGAGCCGACATCAGCCAAGTCAAGGCAGCTCCCTACCTCGCCATGTGTGCGAGTGCGGCCAGGGTGACGGGGTCAGCCATTTCACTTGGCATTTATCCGCTCGGGAGCAGCATCTGCCGCATTTTCATGACGGTCGCGGACGGCACGGCGTTTCGTCAGTCACAGTCAGCCAAAGGGGCTCCCATGAAGCGCGAAAAGAGCAAGTCGGGCGGCGGCAAGAGTCCGCAGGCCCGTGCCAATGCATCCGTAGTCGCTGATCAAGCGGCCTCGACGCATCGTTCGGTCGACAGGAATATCGGCTACCCCGTCTTTGCCCAACCGCAACCGACGCCGGATCCCACCTACTTTCGGGTCAGCCATTCAAACGCCTCGGATGCGGCAGCTTACAAAGCCATCGACGCCCTCAACGCCGCCCACAAGCTGCATGCGTTGCCGTTTCCGACGCCACGCGGAGGCGTCGAACCGCGCCTTACCATGACGGACGTCCTCGGCGGCAACGACGCCATCGTGCAAGACATCGTCACGGCCGGGCAACTTGTCTTCCATTCGACGGGAGATTGCGGAAGCACGCGCGGACCCAAGGAGCAAAACGCCGTCACCGACAAGATGGTCAGCGACTTCAACGAGACCCGGCGAGAAGAGGTTCCACAATTCAATTTCCTGCTCGGCGACATTGTCTACAGTTTTGGTGAGGTCACCTACTACTACGATCAGTTCTATGAGCCGTATCGTGACTACCCGGCACCGATACTTGCCGTGGCTGGGAATCATGACGGCATGGTCTCGCCGCTGGCGCATGCGAAGTCGCTCGAAGCGTTCCTGCGCAATTTCTGCGCCGAGGCGTTTACCGTGACCCCGGAAGCCGGCGGTCTGTCACGTACGGCGCAAGTACAGCCCGGGGTGTTCTTTACTTTCGAGGCGCCATTCGTGCGCATCATCGCGCTCTACAGCAATACGCTGGAGGATCCGGGCGTCATCGCCGATGCCAATGTCGGCAACAGCCAGCTCGCCTTTGTCGAGGCAGCGCTCAAGCGAGTCAAGGCGGAGAAGTACAAGGGTGCGCTGCTGTTCCTCGATCACCACCCGCCCTATACGGTGTCTCGCCACGGCTGGAGCATCGAACTTCAGAAGCAGCTGGACGATCTGTGCAACAAGACGGGCGTGTGGCCACACGCGTTCTTGTCGGGTCATGCACACAACTATCAGCGCTTCACGCGCACGCGACCGGATGGTTCGCAGATCCCGTACGTGGTTTGCGGTAACGGCGGACATAACGTCCAGAAGCTCAATATCTCAGGCCTTCGCGCCCCGCAAATCATCCAGAACGCAGCGCGCAATGCCGACAAGATCGTCCTCGAGAGTTACGACGACACGAATTACGGCTATCTGCGGGTCATTGTCGACGACAAGCAATTGCGTATCGAATATCACCCTGCGACCGATGGCAAGGACACCAAGACGCCGGATGACTTCGTGACCGTCAACCTCGCGACGCGCATGCTGGAGCATTACGTCGCCAATGACCTCGGGATGCCAGCGGCTGCGGCACAGATTGGGGCATTGCAGAAGGACCAGGCGAAGCCAAAGAAAGGGGGCCGTCGCTGACTCCTGCGAGCGGACTATCTTCCAAGCCGGATGTTCGGCTTGTTCGGCTCGCGCGCCGAGGCAGGTGGGCGACCTGCCGGCGCGGCAGGTCACGATCCATCATGCCGATGGCACACGGGTGCTGTGGAAGAACTGAATGCGCCAACTGCCGCTCACCTTTCGAAGCACGGCGGACTCCAGCCAGCTCAGATTCTTTGTGCCCGATTGATCCTGGACCGAGCCTCGATTGGTGTAGGTAATCCATGCCGTATCACCATCGATATGGACCTCGGGCTCCGTCACCTCCCACACGTAGACCTTGCCGGCAGCATGAGCGCCTTTTATGAGCTCCATCAGGGCATCACCGGTGAACCTCCTGCCATTGTCAAAGGCATAGAAATCCGGAGCCGCCACCGTGTTGAACTTGGCGAGGTCGTCATGGGTCGCTGCGACATACATGGTGCGCATGGCTGCTATGACGTTGTCCTGGTCGGTGGCCGGCGCGGCTGCGAATGATGGAGTCAGCAGGCTCATGCCGATGACGACGGCCAAGAGCAAGGTGTTGGTGATATGTCGCGCCCGCATGTTGGTCAGCATGTTTAAGCCTCCGGCCTGAGTAAGCTCTGCCCTGGATGGGAAGAGCACCGTTCAAGCTTGGCGGTAATGCCTTTGCACAGCAATCCCGGGATTCCCAGGCCGCAGGCACCGTGGCGTACCCGCCGCCTCGGGCGCCATGTTCAATGCATCCGCCGTACGCGTCAGGGCTTCTACTGATGGAAGCCGACTCACCTTTTAGACGGCTCTGCGCGATCCTGAAGAATCGGATCGTCTGCTTGGGGAGTCGTTGCGAGGAGACTCCCTATATCTTTAAGGTCGGCCGTAGCGCCCGCTTGAGAATAGAATAGAGGCACTGAGTGGCAGCCTCGTGGCAAAGACGGGTTCGGACTCGACCTTTGGCTTTTGGCGAAAGTGCGCCCCGTCCCCGTTCGAATTCCAGGCTTCCATTCGCACCTCGCCGGAAGCGAAGAAGCGGATGGACGCGTAAGATTGAGTGGTTGATCGTGGCGATGGCTCGCCCATGCATGGAACGCGTGACGGGCTTCGCTGGTCCCTCGACTTCACGCCAGCTGCAAGGCATCGGGAAGGTCCATGGTCACGCATGCACGATCCCAATCCGTCGGCGAACGAAGGGCCCTGTTGGCCGGGTCCGCCGTGTTGTTCCTGGTGATCCTCGCCTCGAGCGCGGCCGGCTTGTTGCTGGCGCGACACGGGGGGGCGATGGCCTCCGTGTGGATCGCCAACGGCATCGCCGCCGGCACCTTGCTGTCGGTGCCGCGCCGTCACTGGACCGTATTGATCACGGCCATCGTCGCCGGCTTCGTGGCCGGGCACTACGCCACCTGGGGCACCCTGGCCAACCTGCACCTGCTGCAGGTGCCGGTGAACCTGGTGGAGATTTTCATCGTGACGGCCATCATCCACCGCCACTTTCCGACCATTACCGGCCAGGCAAGCGGTTACCTGCGACTCGGTCGCATCGCGATCGGCGCGGCCCTGGCCGGCTGCCTCGTTTCCACCTTGCTGGCGGGCATCGCCCAAGCGCTGACGAACGGAGGCGCCTTCATCGGCACCGCGGATGAATGGTTCCGCGCCCACCTGCTGGGCATGATGGTCGTCGGCATGCTTACCTTGGTGGCATTTCGCGAACGCTGGCGCATGCTGGGCGTGCCGGGGCGGCGGATCCGCATGCTGTGCGACGTGCTGCTGCTTGTCGCGGTCACCGTCGGCGTGTTCGCCCAAACACGCTATCCCATGGGGTTCCCCATCTTCGCACCGCTGATGTACCTGGTTTTCCGCTACCGCTTCCCGGGCCTGGTGCTGGGCGTGTCCATCGTGACCCTGGTCACCATTGTGGCCACGGCGATGGGCCTGGGCACGTTCGCGCTGATTCCCGGTGCCAATGGCACAGCGCGCGCACTGGTCGCGCAAGCCTTCCTGGGCGTGATCTGCCTGGTGGCTGTGCCCGTGACCTTGGCGCTGGCCGACCGGCAACGCCTGGCCAGGAAAGTCGTCGAGAGCGAGAGTCTTTACCGCCTGCTGGCCGACTACGCGAGCGACCTGATCGTGCGCATCGCCGACGATGGCACGCGCCGCTACGTCTCGCCCTCGGTGAAGGAGATACTGGGCTGGACGCCTGAGGAGTTCGCGGCCCAAAGGGGCGACGCGATCCATCCGGACGATCGGGATAGGGTGCAGGCTGTACTCTGGCGATTGCGGACGACCGGCAAGCCGGATTTTGTGCGCTATCGGGTTCGCAATTCCCGGGGTGGATACCAATGGTTCGAAGCCATGGGCAGACTCGCGCCAAGTCCCGATCATCCCGGCGAGACGGAGATCGTCTACTCCGCCCGCGACGTCACCGAGCGCGTGCTGGCCGAAGAGGCGCTGGCCGACAGCGAGAAACGTCTGCGCACGATCACGGACCACGTGCCCGCGGTCATTGCCCATGTCGACACCGAGCAGCGCTACACCTTTGTCAACGCCTATGCGGCCGAAATCGTCGGCATCGAGGCGTCGTCGAACATCGGGCGCACCGTCGAACAGATGCGCGGACCGGTCGTCTATGCCTTGCTCAAGCCACATATCGAGCTGGCCTTGCGCGGCACCGGCACTACCTTCGAGTACGACGTGCAGCTGGGCGGCCAGACTCGCTACTTTCAGGCTACCTATGTGCCCGCGATCACCGCCGACGGCACGGCCAGCGGCTTCTACACGCTGACCACCGAAATCACCCGCATCAAGCTGGCCGAGCAGAAACTGGACTTCCTCGCCCATCATGACGCGCTCACCGGCATCGCCAACCGGCTGACGTTCCGGGAACGAGTCACCCTCGCAGTCGAGCGTGCAGCGATCACGCACGAGCCTTTGCTGCTGATGATGATCGACGTCGATCACTTCAAGCAGATCAACGACACCTACGGTCACGCCGCCGGCGACATCGCCCTCAACGAGGTCGCGACACGGCTCAAGGCCAATATACGCAAGACCGATCTGCTTGCCCGCCTCGGTGGTGACGAGTTCGTGATCCTTTGCCGTGACATCGAGGGGCCCGACACAGCCCGGCAACTGGCCCAGAAGATCACCGATGCGATGGAAGCGCCGGTGTCGATCGGCACGACGGAGCTCAAGGTCACCCTGAGCCTGGGCGTGGCGTTATGCCGCCACGCCGCCTCCGGCGACGCGCTGCTGCAGCACGCGGACGAAGCGCTCTACCAGGCCAAGGAAGCCGGACGCGCCTGCTATCGCATGACCACGCAAGGGCTCTGAGTCGAGGGCACGTGCAAGTGGCCTGCCCTTGGAGGCCTGCGCCAAACTGGCCCAAGCACGTTTGTCACCAAGCGCGGCCCGAACTGGCAGGACCGTGCTTTCCCGTAAGACATAAGTTGGCGCAAACGGCCAACTTATGCATGTAACCACATCGCTTGACGAGGAAGCAGGCCCATTGCCGCGGATGTCTCGTGGGCAAGGGTCATGGCATTCCATGATCGCCAAGGGGCGCAAGCGGGCATTTCCGGCCAAGGCGACTAGTCGCGAGATGCCTGCCTGTTGCAGGCGTACTCAGCCATGCGGCGGGATGGCGTTTGGATCCATCCACATCACTTCCCAGATATGACCGTCCGGGTCCTCAAAGCTGCGGCCATACATGAAGCCGTAGTCCTGCACCGGCGTGGGGTCCGCCTTGCCACCGGCGCCACTCGCCTTTTCGACCAGGCTGGACACGTCTTCGCGACTATCCGCTGACAGACACAGCAGTACCTGTGCGTCTACGTGCGCATCGACGATCCGCTTGCTGGTGAACTGGCGCCACTTGTCGTGCGTGAGCAGCATCGCGTGAATCGTTTCGGAGAACACCATGCACGCCGCGGTATGGTCGGTGAATGCGGGATTGTTGGCCGCACCAATGGCCTCGTAGAACGCTTTGGATCGTTTTAGGTCGGTCACCGGCAGGTTAACGAAGATCAGTTTGCTCATCATTATGTCCCTATATTTGTATAACCGAGGCAGGATTGCCGCGGCATCTTACCGACGAGTGAGGATGGGGAAAATCGACAGGAGCGGCAAAATGGGTTTCCGAGGTCAAGCCGGCCACGATTCCGCGTCGTCATGCCGGCTACTCCACTGCATCTTGATGATCAACTTGGCCGGAATTCGCAACTCACGACCACGCTCTTCAATACCCCGCCGGCAACGGCCAGTCCGTCATCCATGCCTTGCCCTCGTTGCCGCGGGCTCGCAGCGTAAGCTCGTGGCCATCCGCATTCACACTCAGTTGGCGATCGTCGGCGAAATGTATCCAGGCGGGACGCAAAGCCAGCCGTTGCGGCAACGGCATGCTGCCGTCGCGGTGCTCGTTCAACCAAAGCATTAGCGCGCCGATGCGCAGGGTGGCCGCCGTGTCCTGCTGGCGCACCAGATAGGCTTCGAAAGCCGGCGCGGACATGCGCGACAAGATGGTACCGATGCTGTTGGAGACGAGATCAAATATGTCCCAAGGCGGCGGTTGCAGCTGCAGGTTGAGGCGTTCATCGGCCAGCATCGGCGCTGAACGGCTGGCCTCGCACACAGCGCCATAGCTCACCGCGAGCATGCGCCGGGTATTCCGTATCGAGAGCTTCCAATGCTCATACCAGTGCTGTGGCTCACCGAACAACACGGGCGAGGCCACGAAGGCAAATTCGCCCTGCATGGCCGGGCAGAGATCGACATCCTCGACCGTGGTCGGTGCAAACGCGGCGGCACAGGAAGCCGGCATGGGCGCACCAGCGGTGGATGACGCCAGCAACTGCGTGAACAGATGCACGGCGCCGCGCAAACGTGCTGCGAATACCATGGTGCCAATCAGCGTGTTGCTGTGAGCATGCAGGCGACGCATGGTCGCGACCTGCGTGCAAGCGGATGCCAACGCCTGTGCCGGACGTCCATCGATGAAGTCTGCCGCAATTGCCGTCTGCCAAAGACCCGACGACGCGGCGTAGGCGGGTATGGCCAGTGGACCCCGCTCCAGCAGATCGTCCCAGGCGTAAGCGGAATCGCTCAACGCACGGTCACGCCTGAGCCGCTCGGCGTGGCGCTCCAGCAGGCCCGCCACTTCGTCGCGATGGCTGCGCACCTTGCCGAGGCAATCGGCCTCGTCCGCCTTGCACAACAGCGACCGATCCGCCGCTGACAACGAAGCCAAACGGGGGAATGGCGCCTGCGCTGTGGGCAGCTCACTTTTGCCTGGCGCCATGATGGCGAAGCCCGCGAGGAGACGTGCACGATCCGCGGCGTAGACCTCATCCATGCGGTCATCCGGTACCGCGATATCGACAAACCACAGCCAGGGAAACGCATTGCGTCCCTGTGCTGGTTTAAGGTCCTGCTGCAACAGCGCCAGCGCTCCGGCCTGCTCAGACGACGGTGGTCGAAAGCGTCCCCAGGCAAACAGGACGAACACGCTGCCCACGACACAGGCCAGCGCCCACAGCAATCCCTTCATCCAGTGATGCATGCAGTTTCCCCCGTTCCCTCTGGGCGATAGTAAGCAAAAAAAAAACACGGACACCAGTGACGCCCAATCCAGGAGGCCCGCCGCGGGCCGGGAGCGCACAGGCCACCTCGCCCGCGTCAGTTTCCGGTCTGAATACTTCTATCCATTCGAGAGCCAATGTCCCACGGTGGAACCGAGTGCCGCGAGCACACCAACGAGCAATGCAAAGACACTCGAGGGCAACTCCTTTCGTTGGCGGATTGCACCAGCCAGCCCGATGCCTACGGCAATGCCTATCGCAACCAAGGGTTGCAGGGAGTGAATTCCAAAGAGCATAAGGACGAGCATCGGCAAAAGGACACCGACCAGTGCACCAAGGAATGACGTGCCAAATGACTTAAACGACTTCAAGATCACCTCCCTGTACTTGACCACCAGCACCCGCAGGGCGCGTCACTCTTTAGTATGCGAGAGAAGTTCCGCAACGGGTCGAAAACAGACCTAGAAGTTGAGTCCAAGCGGGCGGTTGCAGTTGTATTTCTCGGATTCCCTTTCTACGTCAGCCGCCGTGAGGTGTCTATCCTTCAATTCGTCCGGCGAAAGGTGCTGCCACACATCGACGTCGATGCAATGGCGATTCGTAACGCCGAAAAGACGCTGCGCGCTGCGCATCACCGAACCGATGCCCTGATCCATGGGGTTGGTCAACTCGAAGCCGGGCGCGACGGCTCTACCGGACCCGGGGACCCCTCGAATGCCCTGGGAGTGCTGAGCGTCGAGCATCCGATCTCGAAATCCTCCATCTCCCATGGGGGATGGATGGTTCGTGTACCGATCGGTGGTGGCAGACGAGTCAGGGGCGACATATGGGGGCGACGCGCTGATGGCATCGGCTTCGTGAGCCCGTGCCGCAACACGCACCTCGCGTTGGGCTGATGGTGGTACCCAGCCTTTCGCTGATGCCTCCGGAGGAACAACGGGACGGAGCGCGGGTGACGCAGGCGGCATGGAGCTCGGCCGCGGCAGCGAGGTGAGCGACACCTTGAGCGCAGGCTCATCATCCTTCAGTTGCGGTGGCCTATCCGTACTGGGGCCTGCCGGTCGCAACAGTGCCATCAACAGAACGAGATGGCAGCCGATCGCCACCACCATGGCCGAGATCCGGCGAGCCGACAAGGGAAGGCCTTCAGATTTCCCTCCCAGCAATCCCATCAGCGAGCTCCCTTGGGCAGTAGGCTTCATGCCCCGTGCTGCCATGAACGTCTGTTTCGCTTCCATTAAACGGCAGGTGTGCCCGCGGAAAAACGCCATGCCTGGTCGATGGTCACTGGCTGCTCAAGTGCCGACAGGCGCAAGCGGTGTAGGCAGGACGCTCTTCAAGCACCGAGCAACGGGAATGGGACCGTGCCGACCCGGCAAAGTTCTGACTAAGGCGGGAGGTGCCTGGTCGAGGCATGTCCACTGCGGGCCGGGAGCGCACCTGCGCAACGATCTCTCAACGGCAACCTCCGCGCCGCCGTGCTGGCGCGCGAACAAGCGGCAGGTCCACTTTGCGAAAACGTTGAATGGACTTGAGCCGTCTTTATTCGTTTCGGCTATCTGAGCCCTCGCGCAGCCACTGCTGCGCCGCGTCCAGCGCCGCGTCGGCATCCGCGCCGGGCGGTGCGCTGGCCGCCACCAACACGTCGGGCGCGATGGGGCCGTCGTACTCTGCGTGGTTGCGATCAAGCTCGACCGTCGTCGTCAGTGCGATTTCCGCGCCATCGGGCAGCTTGAACGACTGGTTTCCGGTGGGCACGCCGGCCGTGGGCAGACCAAAGAAGCGCGTATGGGGACGCCCCTTTAGCGCGATCACCACGGCTTCGCCTGCGCTTGCCGTGTGCGGGCCGGTGAGCACGGCCAGCGGCGCGACACTCAGGTCCAGGAAGCCTTGTCCCGGAAGCAATTCGTCGAGCTGGGTCTTCCACGAGGTGGAAAGCCAGGCATTGCCTTTGAAATAGCCGAGCGGCGCGGTGCCGAGGAAGGGACGCAAGGCCGCCAGCATCGCCCACATGTTGCCGCCCTCGTTGTTGCGCAGGTCGATAATCCACCCGCTGTGCGATCTGTCGGCGATTTTCGCGATGCCGGCCGAAGCGCTTTCCACATAGGACGCGACGTTGTGCGATTCCGTGTTGTTGAATCTCGGCAGCGTGATGTAACCCACGCCCTGCGGCCACTGGGCGACGGTCGGCAACACGATGGTCGTCGCTGCCGAATGCGTCGCCGTGGCTTCCGCGGCGGGGAGCAGATGGCTGTGATGGTCTTGCAGTGCGGCCAGCAGTTCGCGGATCGACGGGTACGCATCCGGCGACCTGTCATCCTTGGCAATCTGCGCGCGCAGCTTCGGCACCAAGGTGTCCCAGTCGACGGACGAGGAGCGCAAGGCATGTTCCTTGACGATGCCGATGGCAACATCCAGCTCCGCCTGCGCAACGACGATGCCTTCCGGCGAAATCGCGGCATCACGAATCAGCGATAGATGATCGACCGAAGCGCGGCCATCGCCGAACAGCAGCGTGCCGAACACGATCGCCGTAGCATTGGGCGGTACGGCTATCGCCACCTCCCGCTCCTGCGCGGATGCCGTGCCAGTGACCAGCGATGCCTGTGTGCTGGCAAACGCGAGCCTGCCATGCGGGCCATCGGCGCGAAGCCAGAGGCCTGCGCCGCCAGCTGCATCCGTCGTGCTGATCAACCCGGAGAGTTTGATGGTATGCCCGCGGTAGGCCGTGGCGTCCACGCCGGCAATCGAGCTGCCCGCAGGCGATGTACGACCAGGGGAAGAGGCGAGTTCGACATGCGCGCCTTCGCCATCCATCGCGCTTCCGCGTGCGTCGAGCACATAGCCCGCATTGCCAAGCGACAGCACCCAAGGCGAAGCATCTGCGGCGCCCGCGTGGACGCGCGGCGCCACCGTGATGGCACACAGGCACAACATCCCGGCAACCGTTAGCGCCATGCGTAGGCGGCGGGGACGAGACGGTTTCCGACTTGTGGACTGGTCCGCGAATACCGCGGCGTACGCCTCGTGGCTTATGCGCCGTTCGCGCAAATCGGCCCTGACTGCGACGTCCCCATCCCGGTGAATCCTGGACTGCTCCATAGCTTCCCTTTGCCCTTGATCACCACGGAATCCGTTGTGTCCGCTTCGGAAGGGAAGCGAACCCTATAGTGGCAACGTCTTGGCCATTTCGGTGGTACTGCTCCAACCTAAGCCCTGATAGAGCGGCCGGCCCTTCTCCGTCGCATGCAGAACCGCAAAACAAACCCCGCGCGCGACGAATTCCGCTTCTGCCAGCTTCATCAGTTCACGAGCCAAGCCACGTTTCCTGTAGTCGGGCTCCACAAAGACATTCAAGACGTATCCACGCTTGTCATGCCATGGGTGTTCCGGGTGTGGCGGCCAGTCGATGAGCATCAAACCGATGCCAGCAACAGGGGTTCCGTCGTCCAGGATCACATAGCCAAAATAGGAACCATCCAGCAAGCGTGGCCTAACCCACTCGCGGAAGTTCTCGGTCATGGGCAACAAGACATCGTCGGACCTGCCCGCATCCTGAAACATCGCTTCGCGATGCCGACAGATGAGTTCCAGGTCATCGATACCGAGTGTTCGAATGTCCATGCTGATTCCGCAGTGACGGGGTATGTCCGTAACTTCCGCTTCTCGATGGGAGTGGACCTTATCCATCAGAATGTCCAACGTCGAGAACGCGCAAGCTACAGGCCGCTCTATTCAACGCGCCGGGGATCAGTCCCGGAGTCATGTGGCTTTGTCTGCCTCGGATCCGAGGCAGACGCTTCAAGACCGCCGGAAAGCGCTGGTGGACCCGATCAGATCGGGTCCTCGATCGACTTGGCGAGCGCGGTGAACAGTTTCGGGCCGGTCTCGGTCATGTGCCAGCAGTCTTCCAGCCGGATGCCGAATTCGCCGGGAATATAGATCCCCGGCTCGTCGGAAAAACACATGCCGGCTGCCAGCGGCGTGGCGTCGCCATGCACAAGATAAGGCGGCTCGTGGCCGTCCAGACCGATGCCGTGGCCGGTGCGGTGGGGAAGACCGGGCAAGTGGTAGCCGGGGCCCCAGCCTTCCTTTTCGTAGTAGGCGCGCACGGCGTCGTCGATGGCGCCGACCGGGGTGCCCAGCTTGGCGGTGGCCAAGGCGAGCTGCTGGCCCCGCTTGACGGTGTCCCAGACCTTGCGCTGTTTCGCGGTCGGCTGGCCCATCACCCAGCTGCGCGAGATGTCCGATTGATAGCCATGCACGGTGCAACCCACGTCCATCAGGATGACCGACCCCTCGTGCAGGGTCTGCGGCTGGTGCGAGCCGTGCGGATAGGCGCTGGCCTCGTTGATCAGCACCAGGGCGAACTCCGGCGAGCCGCCCAGGGCCACGGTGGCCGTGTTCATCATGGTGGCGATCTCGTCCGGGCGCATGCCGGGGCGGACGTTGCCATGAACATAACGCAGCGCCGCCAGGGTGACGTCGTTGGCGGTTTGCATCAGGGCGAGTTCCGCCGGCGACTTGATCAGCCGAACGGCTTTCACCAGGGCGTCGCCGGAAACCACGCTATAGGCGCCAGCGCTTGCCTCACGCACCCCGTCGACGATGAACAGGCGCGTGGTGGCTTCGAAGGCGATTGGGCCGGAGCTCACGCCGCGGTCGCGAAGCGCGCCCACCAGGCGGGCGAATGGGCTTTCATGCTCATTCCAGGGCCGCACATCGCCGCTCACCGCCAGGGTCTCGCGGATCGAGGGTTCTTCAAAAGCCGGAGTCACCACCACGATGTCGCCCCGGGCCGGGATCACGGCGGCCGTCGTACGCTCCGAGCGATGCCACTGGACGCCGGTGAAGTAGTCCAGGCTCGAGCCCGACTCCAGGATCAAGGCGCCGATCTTCTGCTCGACCATCAACCGTTGCAGCTTGGCGATCCGCGCCATGCGCTCCTCTACCGAAATCGGCTTGGCGCCGCCGGTCATGGGGGTCAATCCGGCCACCCCGGTCGGCGCAGCGGGCGCGGCCTGCGCGGACCGGCCGGCCAGCATGAGGGCGGTGGACGCGGCGGCCGTGGCGGCTACAGCTCCAGTGAGAAACTCGCGACGACGCATGACGACTCCGGACCGATACCAAGGGTGCCCCGCAGTATGAAGGCGGAGTCGGCGACGCGACTACTGTCTGGCCTGGTGACGAATCGCGCTTGCGCCATCACCAGGACTCTGTCTAGCAAGCACTGTTTGCCATGGGTCGGAAGCGGGCGTCGCTGCCGCCTCAATGATTCGATGGCGGGCAGCGCCTTGGGTCATCGCCGGCGTAGCTCGCTGCCGATACCAGGTTGTCGCGGGTGAGCTCCGCGATCGAACGTGCGCCGCACAGGGTCATGGCGACGCGCATCTCGGTGGCCATCAGATCCAGCAGATTCCTTACACCTTTTCCGCCACCTGCAGCCAATGCGTAGATGTAGGCACGCCCCAGCAGTACGCCGCGCGCACCAAGCGACAGCATGCGCACGATATCCAGGCCCGAACGGATACCGGAGTCGACCAGGACAGTCAGGTCACTGCCCACGGCATCGGCGATGCCTGGCAGTGCATGCGCGGTCGAAAGCACGCCATCCAGTTGCCGACCGCCATGATTTGACACCACCACGCCATCGGCACCGAAGCGTACGGCGTCACGCGCGTCTTCCGGGTCCAGGATGCCCTTGATGACCACCTTTCCCTTCCAGGCGTCGCGGATCCATTCGAGATCCTTCCAGCCGATGGATGGATCGAAGTTGGATGCAATCCAGCCGATATAGTCGTTGAGGCTGGTCTTGCGCCCCCGATAGGCCGAGATATTTCCAAGATCGTGCGGCCGTCCGCGCAGCCCCACGTCAAACGCCCAGGCTGGCTTGAACAGCGCCTGGCCAAGGCGACGCCAGGACGCCGCCGGCCCGGACATGCCCGAATGCCGGTCGCGATAGCGCGAGCCTGGTACCGGCAGGTCGACGGTGAATACCAGCGTGGTGATGCCTGCTGCCTGTGCGCGATCCAACGCGTTGCGCAGAAAGCCGCGATCCTTCAGCACATAGAGCTGAAACCAGATCGGTCGATCGCAGTGGCCTTGCACCTCTTCCATCGAGCAGATCGACACGGTGGACAAGGTATAGGGAATACCGACTGACGCCGCCGCCCGAGCCGCCTGAACTTCTCCCCGGCGAGCGTACATGCCGGTAATGCCTACCGGACCCAGGGCAATAGGAAGCGCCAGCTTCTCACCAAGCAGTTCCGTTTCCAGGCTCAGATCGGCAACGTTCTTGAGCACGCGCTGGCGGAGCGCGATATGAGTCAGGTCGTCAACGTTTCTGCGCAGCGTGTATTCGGCATTGGCACCACCATCGATATAGTCGAACAGGTATCGAGGCAGTCTGCGCCGTGCCGCCTCGCGATAATCGGTGGGTGCCGAAATGATCATGTGGTCCATCCTTTCGTCTGGAGCGAACTGGCCTTAGACCCATCAGGGAACTCTGCGGCAATGCCCTGATGCAGTTCCATGACTGTTTTCGCGAAGAGTAGCTGCTCCGTTGGCCGCCGCGAACGGCGTGCCGCTCGATCTCAGCCGGCTTCCACACGACTTGGGTGCTCGACCGTGGTCAAGGTGCTCCCGGGCTCGTGCCATCTGCTGGCGTCGACGACTCCGCTGCTGCGCGCTTGGGCGTATCGAGAGGACACCATGTCTTGAGGCGCTTGCCCGTACGAAACAGATCGATGCATTCGCGCATCTCGGCCTTGAAGGCCAGATCAGGCGTGTCCACCGGGCAGCCGGAGGACAGCGGCTTGCCTTCCCTGTACTCGTCGATGCAGCTCGATAGCGGCGGCCCCTTGGGCGGATTCGGATTGTCGGCCAGGGACGGCGGCGGCAGGTTGAGGCGCTCGTCCTGATCCATGGGCGATGCGGGTGGAGGCGGCGCGCTGCATAGCGGGTTGAATGCCGTACTGCTCTTGGCAGGATCGCAGACGCTCTTGGCCATGTCCTTGATCGCATCGCCTATATGGCGCCCCAGCGCACCACCAGCGGTCTCGTTCGGTGGCGGGAAGTATTTTTCGAAGCGGGTGGCCTTGTAGTGCATCCGGTTGCTGTCGTGCTGCATGATCTGGCGATCGTCCGCGGCCTTGGGCGGTTCGGCGTTGGCGCTTGCGGTGGCCGAGCTGGCGCCCGTCGTGGAGGGAAGCCGCACCGAACCATCTTGCGCAAACAAACTCGTGGCGGACGGCGTAGCCACGGAAGCCGGCGGCGCGGGAATTGCCTCATGATCTTGCGCGACCATGGCGTCACGACGGGGCTTCTCGCCCGTGACCGGATTCACGCGGGTGGTCGACAGCGGCCGCGACGGCACCCATTTTTCGGGCGGCGCGGGTGGTTCAGTCGGCTGGGCGGCGCGCGGCTTGCTGGAGCGTTGGATCAGACGCACTTTCAGCGCCTGGTCCCTATCGATGTTCACCGACGCCACGTGGAGCGGCTTGGGCTGCATCTCGTACCACAGCGCCAGCACGAACAACACGTGCAGCACCCATACCAGGGTCAGCGCCAGTGCCAGCGCCGGGCGCGTCAGCGGCGGCTGTCGCCAGCGCCTGCGACCCAGGGTCTCACGGGTTTCGTGGTCGAGTAATGCCAGGCCGCGCGCACTATCCCACTCCTGTCGCTCTCCAACCTGCCCCAGCTGCTCCATGACATCCCTAATTCAAGCCAATCACTCACGCCAAGCATGCGGATGCCGTCAGCGCGTGTTGCGACAAGCCTGAGTAGACAGGTGCTTTCATCCAGGGTTCCCCTGGTCCGCATCGATCAGAAGAAGCAGAAAACGAGGCTCGATCTACTCACTGCGAGAGTTCTTGCGCTCGGCTGGAAGCGCCAGAACCGTGTTTCTGAATGAACGCGTCCATCTTTTAATGGCCACGCCAGCCCGAAAATGCGAAAATTTGCGGTCCATGGCCGCCCTCGCTGCGCCACCCCCCTCCAGAGACACCGTGAAGACCCCCGAAGGCTTGCAGGCGCTGATCGATGATGGCGTCATTGATGAAGTGTTGCGCCCGCTCAAGAGCGGCAAGGAAGCGGCGGTATACGTTGTCCGCAGTGGCGACGAAATACGCTGCGCGAAGGTCTACAAGGACATGGCCCAGCGCAGCTTCCAGCAACGCGTGCAGTATCAGGAAGGTCGCAAGGTACGGGGCAGTCGCGAGGCGCGTGCGATCGGCAGGGCCAGCAAGTACGGGCGCAAGCAGCAGGAAGTCGCCTGGAAGAACACTGAAGTCGATGCGCTCTACCAATTGCGCGACGCTGGCGTTCGTGTGCCCGAACCGTATGGCTATTTTCACGGTGTACTGGTGATGGAGCTGGTCACCGACGCCGATGGCTACTCCGCGCCACGTCTGGGTGAAATTGAACTCAGCGCGGAGCAGGCGCGTGACTACCATCGCGTGCTGGTACGGCAGGCGGTGCTGATGCTGTGCTGCGGATTGATCCATGGCGATCTGTCCGCTTACAACGTGCTGGTCGGCCCGGACGGGCCGGTGGTGATCGATTTCCCGCAAGTCGTCAGTGCCGGTGGCAACAACGCGGCGCGCACGATGCTGCTGCGTGACGTCAACAACCTCACCGCACATCTTGGACGCTGGGCACCCGAGCTGCTGGATACGTGGTACGGCGAAGAGATGTGGGCGTTGTTCCAGGCCGGCGAACTGCGACCCGATACGGAGCTGACCGGCGAGTTCGAACCCGACGAATCCGAGGTCGACCTCGATAGCATCCGTCAGTCCATCAATGATGCGCGTGAAGAAGCATTGATCCGGCAGCAGGGCCGTGAAGCGGCAGCAGAACTCTAGATCCTGATCGACCCACGGACGTCTCCCTGCCTCATGGGAGCACGACGACCGGCACATGAAAGGCCTTGCTGACGATATACATTGAGCGCCAGACACGGGAGATTGCCATGCAACGCGCCCTGCCCTACGCGATGATGCTGTTTGCCACGCTTGTCGCCGGACCCGTGTTCGCGAATGAAGATGTCGCGAGCAGGATCAGGCGCCAGTCACAGGAGTTTTCCGACGCCTCGGCCTCCGGCGACACCGCGACGCTGGCGCGATACCTTGATGATCACGTGATCTTCATCAACGAGGGTGGGGAGTTTGCCACCAAGAAGGACATCACCAAGCCCGGGGCGGCGGGGCCGAAGGGTGTCACGAATCGCCTGGTGCAAACAGATTTCAACATCGAAATCCATGGCAAGGTCGCCGTAACCAGCTTTACCGACAACGCGACCGTGCACGTCGGCGAGCAGACGATGACGCCACGCTTTCGTTCCACGGAAGTATGGCTGGACGAGGGTGATGCGTGGCGCGTGATTTCGAGTCAAACCGTCGCGCTATCCGATGACCCGCCGGCCAAATCGCTTAGGCCGGATGAGCTGGACGAGTATGTAGGCAGCTATCGGGCGTCGCCGGACTTCACCGTCACGATCACTCGTCAGGGCGATCAGCTCTTGAGCGCCACCAATGGCGCCGCACCCACGCCGCTGCTGGCCGAGGTCCGCGATGTGCTTTTTACGCCCGGCCAGGCACGTGCGCGCCGCGTGTTCGAGCGCGACAGCCATGGCAAGGTGATCGGCTTCTCGTCACGACGGGAAGGGCACGGCATTCAATTTAAGAAAGTCGGCTGACCCCGGGTAGAATCACCGCGCGTCGGGTCCCGCTGACCGCGACGAGTCAGGCGTCGGCAGCAGCCCTGCGCCACCTCCGCCGCAAGCGCATGACGATCGCCACGATGGTAGCCAGCACCAACGCCATGATCGCCGCGCCCAGGAGATATACATGCCCCAGCACGAAGCGCGCCGTCGCGTAGACGCGATCGATCTTGCGTAGTGACTGAGTATCGTCCATCGGCGCCGCTGCAATGCGATCCCCAAGTTGCATCACGGACGCACTCGATGAGTCGAACGGCGACCACACCGGCAAACCCGGGCCGTTCGGATCACCCGTCTTGGCAAAGTTCGTCCAGTACGAGGTCATGGTCGCGGCGAGCTGGTGATCCTGCGCCGTCCACGGCAAGGCTTGCTGCTCCAGGTGATCGAAGACATACGGCATTTCCATCCCGTGGCTCGCACCCCAGCCGAAGTACTTGTCCCCTGGCTGGTACGGTGGCGTTCGCGAGAACCGATAAAGGAAGACCTTGCCTGCATGGGCATCCGCGCCCAACTTCGCCCAGGTCCACATATCCCAGCGAAAACGCATGTCGCGCTCAAAGGCGGCGGCGGATGCCCTGGCCTGCGCATCGCTTGCACCCGGCTCGGGGCCGATCAAGCGCACGAGAACATCGGGAAAACTATGGCCGAGTTCCTGCCTGAAGTTGGCGCGGGTAATGGTATGGCCCGCGATGAAGGCCTGACCTTCATCAGCGTTTGAGCCAATCAGGATCGAAACCGGATTCTGCTGCCCTTTCTGATACGCCTCGTAGGGCGATGTCGGCAGGGCGTAGCCATCGATGATGAGGTGTGGATCGAACGATACTTTCATCAATTCGGCGGCCGGCATCTTTCGCAGGTCGGATATCGAATGAGCCTTAGCCTCGGAGGCAAAGTACGCGCCGTCCTGCTCGGCACCCGCCAGCTTGAAGTCCGGCGCGATGTCCATCGGTTCGAATAGTCCACCACTCTGGCCGATCGCTTGTTGAAACAGACCCTTGGTCAAAGGTGACGTCACCAGGGCGCTGATTGAAATGGCTCCGGATGACTGTCCAAACACCGTCACCCGATCAGGATCGCCGCCAAATGCAGCGATGTTGCGATGGACCCACGCGAGCGCGGCGATCTGATCCAGCAAACCATAGTTGCCGGACGCGTGGTAAGCGGCCTCCCGGCTGAGTTCCGGATGCGCCAGAAACCCGAAGACGCCGAGCCGATAGTTAAAGGTCACGACGATCACGCCCTTCTGCGCGAGTTTGTCGCCGGCGTAGAGCGGCGTGGACGCACTGCCGTTCTCCAGGCCACCACCGTAGATCCACACCATGACGGGCAACTTCTGCTGGCCAGCATCGGCGGGGCGCCACACATTCAGGTAGAGGCAGTCCTCACTGCTTGGCTCGGTGGGCGCGTCAGGAGGATAGGTGCCGTCCTGCATGCACACCGGCGCGAACTGATTCGCCTCGCGGACGCCCTGCCAGGAGAGCGCCCGCTGCGGTGCACGCCAGCGAAGCTCGCCCACCGGGGCTTGCGCAAAAGGAATGCCCTTGTAGACGAAGACGTCATGCTCCGGCACGCCTTCGATCAGCCCGGTGTCGATGCGCACAGGAGTGGCGCTTGCGCCGGTAGCCGGCATCAAGGCGGCAAGGACTCCGATCAGGACCAGCGTAGTGAACCGCTTCGTCCATCCCTGCGCGTCAATCAACCCAGCGATCATTGCTGCCCCCGGCATTGGTGAATGACTTGAAGACGCGCCAGGCCGCGAAAGGCCACCAGGTGGCATGGATGCTTCGTAACGCAAACCGAATCCATCATGTACACCCCGGTCGGCAGCAGGTATTCCCCGCTAGTCCAGCGATAACCTTAGTCGCAAGGTCAACGGTCGACCAGAGTGCGGCCACCTTCCACCAGCCGGGACGCAGGGGACTTGCCTGGCATGCCCCGCCGGGGTCGATCCATCCCGTTTTGCAGAAGTGTCCGCCTCGGGCCCCACGCAACCGGGCCACGCCTATCGTCCCTGGCGCGCCCTGCCCATGCCGTAAACTGAAGGTGGTAGAAGGGGGCAACATGGGGCGGACATCGGCGGGCTAGGTGGCTCGGTTTCGGCTGCACCACGAGCGCGGCACGGTCTAATGTTGGCTCACCCGTACCATCAAGCTGCTGTCACCTGTCCATGACCCCGGTTCGTCAGCCTTAAGCAAGACAGCCCTAGGCCAGGCTGCAGGGAACAGGTTTGGGCCATCTTGGCCGACTAGTTGGCTATATTGTCCACGTGAATTGAGTCAAAGGCGTTCGATGGAACCCCCTCGCAACACTCCGCCATCTGCGCCAGGGAGGCGCTCCTCGGGTCCGCAGGGAACGCGACTTTTTTCGGCCGAGGAACTGAGTGAGCTCGCTGTCGAGGCGGGCCCGGCGAACGATGGCCGCGCCAGCGTGCATGAGCCTGTGATCGAAGGGGTCACTGCCGGCTGGGAGGGCCGCCGGTTCTCGCTGCGTCCGGGCCGGCAAACCATTGGCCGCGGCAACGGCAACGACATTGTGATCGGCGACGTCAGCGTTTCCTCGACGCATGCGTGGATCATGAATCAGCAAGGCCACTATGTGGTCATGAACACGCTTTCCACCAATGGCACCTTCGTCAACAACAAGCGTGTCCATGAAGCGATCATCAAGCACGGCGACCGCCTTCGGTTCGGGCAGGTCGAGTTCGTCTTCCTGACCAAGGAACCCGGCAAGCGGGTACACGTCAGTCTGGCCTGGCTGGGCCTCGGCCTTGCCGTGCTGGCTGGCCTCATAGCGCTGGCCTGGTGGCGGCTGTGACGGCAGCAGCATGAGCGCGCGCCCTACGCCCGCCGCCATCAGCCGCTATCGCATCGACGGCATCCTTGGCGAGGGTGCCATGGCCGTGGTGTACGCCGGCTACGATCCCGAGATGGATCGACCGGTGGCGATCAAATGCCTGCATCGCAAGATGGCTGGCGATCCAGGCACCAGCGACCGGCTGCTGCTGGAGGCCCGCGCCTCCGGGCACCTGGTGCATCCGAACATCGTCACGATCTTCGATACCGGGGACATGGCCGACGGTCGCAAATACATCGCGATGGAGCGACTTTCGGGCGAAACCCTCGCCAGCCGGGTGGCACGTGAGGGCCTGCCCTCCCTGGCGGTCACCATCGAGTTGGCGTCGCAGATGGCGGCAGCGCTGGACTATGCGCACGGCCAGGGCGTCCTCCATCACGACGTGAAGCCCGAGAACATCATGCTCGCCGACGATTGGCACTACGCCAAGCTCAGCGACTTCGGTATTGCTGAGCGTCGGGCACAGCAGGGCACGGAACGCGGCGACGCCAAGGAGATCGGCGGCACCCCCGCCTACATGGCGCTTGAACGCTTGCGCGGGGACAAGGCCGATGCGCGCAGCGACCTGTTCTCGCTCGGTGTCGTGCTGTGCTGGCTGATCACCGGCAAGCTGCCATGGCCGGAAACGACCGACCTGAAGCGCCTGATCCGGGAACGTCAGCGCCAGCCGCAGCCTGCGATCGCGCCGCTCGATCCGACCACGCCATCGATCCTCGTCAGCATCGTGCGCACCTTGTTGTCGCCTATGCCGGATGCGCGCTACCAAAGCGGCGCCGAGGTCATTGACGATCTGCGCCTGGCCCGTCGCGAATACGAACGATCGCACGACACGTCGCTGGCCACCCGCATCATCTCGTTGCGGCTGCGCTGGATCGGTGCGCTTGGCGCGATCCTCTGCCTGGTCCTGCTGCTGGGGCTGGCGGCGATCTACGCCAAGCAGAACACGGCGGTGACCGGGCTGGCCACGGATTTCGGCAGTTCGCTGGGCCGCATGGTGGCCAACGAGTCCGCCGAAAATCTGCTGCTAGGCGACGACCCGGCCACGCGCGCGCTGGTACAAGGGATCTCGCGCAACCAGCAGATCCATTACCTGGCCATCGCCAATCGGCAGGGTGAGGTGATTGCGAGCACCTTGCCAAGCGATGTGGGCCACGGGCTGGCGAGGCTTGATGAAAAGCATCGACTGACGCTGGCCGACGGCGTCGAGAGTTACGTTGGCGAGGTCATCGACGGCACCCAGGACCACGAAATGCTGTTGTTCGATGTGCCGATTCGTTATCAGGCCAAGACCGTGGGCGAGCTGCGCCTGGGCGTTAGCAAGGCGCCCTTGATCGCCGCCCAGCGAACGACGTTCTGGGTCATCGTCGCCGTGCTCATCGTCACCCTGACGGCCATGGTAGGCGCTGCCTATTGGCTGTTTCGGCGCCCGTTGGCGCTGCTGGGCATGCTGGGCGACGCGCTGTTGCGCGTGGCCGGCGGAGACTACGGCTACCGGATCCGCCTGGTCCGTCGCGATGAACTTGGACGGCTGTTTGCCGCCTTCAACGTGATGAATAGCGCGCTGCAGGCGCGCCAGCCTTCGGAAGAGCCGCCAGCGCAGCGCGCAGCGGCGGATTCAGCGATGCAGCCGACGCGGGTGATGTCGCCGCCTGACCAGTCACGTTAGGGAAATTCGAAAGACTCGTCATTCCCGCGAACGCGGGAATGACGGGAATAAACAAGTTTCGTCGAGCTCCCTGTCAGGGACGCCCCTGCTTCAAAGTTGCTGGAGCCGGTGCTGCAGATCGACGGCGCGCGCTCGATAGATCACCGCGCGCTCGTAGCCTGGATCGATCGCCAGAATGTGGTCCCACAGCGCAATCGCCTGGTCCAGTTTCTGGTCGCGATACAGCACCACGGCGCGCTCGTGATACGAGCCCAGCAGTTGGTCGCGCAGGGCCTGGTTTCCTGCGGGCTTGAGGTGGGGATCAAGCGTCAGTGCCTCGTCCAGGCGGGCCAAGGCTTGGTCCTGCTGCCCCTGCTTCATCAGGGTGGTGCTTTCAGTTTGCAGATGCTGCGCCCTGGCAGTCGCCGACTCGCCAAGCGGGGCCGCTTCCGCAGCCGCTGCCGGGGCGGTATCGGTCGCCGGGCTGGCCGTGGCAGCACGGCTGGCAACAGCCGTCTTGGTCGACGATGTGCCTGAGGTCGAAGGACTACGTGTGCCAGCCAGCGGCAGACGCACCGTATCGCCGACGTGCAAGGCGGAGGGATTGGTCGAGCCGTTGTAGCGGGCCAGGATCAGAAACTGGTTCGAATCACCCAGGTTGCGCGCCGCCAGCGTGCTGTACGAATCGCCCTGCTGCACGACGTATCCACGCGACTGCGCACCCAGCACCGTCCTGGGATCGGCGGTGAGCTGGCGCAGCAAGCTCTGGGCAGCCCGATCGCCGGGGTACTTCGCCAGGTAGCGGCGCAAGTGCTGCTCGCCCTCGGCATAGCGGCCATGCAGCAGATAGGTGTTGGTAATGGCGCTCAATGAGAGCAGCTTGCCGGTGTCCTGCGAGCCGTCATCGGCGCTCGCAGCGGGAGTCTGTGTCGAGGAGGACCCGCCGAAGGTGTCGCTCACCTTGGACTTGATCGCGCTCACCTGCGCACAACCTGCCATACCCAACAGCAGCAGCGAAACGACAGCCGGTGCCAGTCGCCCGGACCAGCGGCGCCTGAAATCAAACGAAAGAGCCAAAGTCATACCTCGTTACGCAAGGTGGCGGCGTGTTCACCTGTCCGGCGCCTGGTAGCTACCGCGCGCCTGACCACCGACCAGAAACCATCGCACCACCGGCGTATCCAACCATCGGGGCCAAGACGGGCAAAAATGAGTGCGACATTATCCCCATGCATGCCGCCGCGTTCGACCGCCAGCGCCAGCGCTTCCCGCAAAGCGTCGTGCTGATCACGACGCGATGATAGACGACCGAGCTCTTCCGTCGTCAGTTGCTCCCACACGCCGTCGCTGCACATCACGAACGTCTGGTCGGCGCGCAGCAGCGCGCAACCGTGCTCGACCACCGGCGCTTCCGACCCGCCCAGGCCGCGCAGCAGCTTGTGCTGATCAGGATCATTGGCGAGCTCGCGCTCCGTCAGCTCCCCCCGCTGGCGCTTGAGCTGCGCCACGCTGTGGTCTTCGGTCCGGCCGATGAGGCGTCCACGCCGAAAGCGGTAAAGGCGGCTGTCGCCCACGTGCACCCAGGAAACCTGGCCACCCCGCACCAGGATGGCCACCACGGTGGAATGTGGCTCACCGTCGGCCAGGCCCATGCGCCGGCGCCGCAGCTCTTCGTGCGCCTGCTGGCACAGCGATTCCAGAAACAACGAGCTCGGCTGTTCCTGCCAAAGACGCGATTCCCACAGCCGGCGGGCGATGTGCACGACACCTTCCGAGGCCAGCTCGCCGGCACCATCCCCGCCCATGCCGTCCGCCAGCACCAGCAGATGGACGTCCTCGCTCGCATCATGAAAACAAACCAGATCGTCTTGCTGGGTCTCCCGTCCCCCAAGGGAGCGGCCGGCTGCGACTCGCGGAATCGCCTGAAAGTCGATAGATGCATCCACCGCTTGTCCCCCCTCGCCTTTGAGAGCCCCCTCGGACCGGTACACACCCTACGGGAGTTGCGGCCATAGTAATTTGCATTGGCTCCCGTTGCGTAGCGATCGCCGCCTTGATCTGGGTGATCGGCGGGAGGCGCCCCGCCACCCCCTCAAGCTGGCCGAAGCCCGCAACGGGGCTCACGGTCCATCGGCTCAGGGATGCAAGGCGATGTCGACGATGATGCCGCTGGTAGCGACGGTGAGAAAGAACTGGCCATCATCGCTGCGCACCCAGCGATAGCCGGGATCCGGGCGACGCAAGTGGTAACGCTGATAGTCGGTCACGTAGTACTCGCGGGAGTAATAGCGGTCGGGCAAGCGATCGCCGCGGCGATAAGCCTGCTTGTCCCAACCCTTGTGCTTGCCGTTGTCGTGCCGCCCCTCGTCCTTGGGGTTATGACCATGCTCGCCATCGTCCGCGTGCTTGTCATCCCAGTGCTTGTCATCGCCGTGTCCGTGCTCGTCCTGCGGGCCTGCAACAGCCAGTGCACTTCCAGCGAACAGCGTGGCCGTGACGACAAAGATGATCAGGCGCTTCATGAGGCCTCCGTACATGGCGGTGGATGAAAAGGGGCAACGCGTCATGCACCGCATGTCGGCGCGGTGTCGTTACCGCCACGCCAACCTGCCGAGCGCAGCCACCATCGCACGAAAATGCGCCCTCATCGAACGCGCAGCGTCTTCGCGGTTGGGAATCGAGTCATGTTTCGTGTTCAGGATCGCGCTTCCAACGTCAGTCAAACGTCAGGAAAGTCCCGCGTTTTTGAGAGATCGAGCACACAATGGACGCCTATCTAACCGCCACCTGAAGCCACGATGGCGCTTAGCTGAACTTGCGTCATTTCACTCTTTTCTTGCGACCGGCAGTCGGCGAGCATCCGTCACCGAGGCCTCGAGTGAATGCATCCCTGCATCAGTCAGAGGCAGATGCGGAGTTCATCTGATACCCCCTTGGGCACCTCGGCAGGAACCGGTCCATCCACTCACCAAGGGCGCATCATGAAAAGACAACGGCTTGCATTCTCCGTATTGAGCATCGCCATCGGCCTCGGCATGGGCTCCTCCATGGCCTTGGCCGACGACGCATCGTCAGCCAGTACGAGCGCCCGGGAAAGCAGCAAACTGGCAAGCTCGTACGACACCTTTGCCGGCTCCAGCGCCAATGCGCAAGCGCTGGTGACCGGGCTTCGCACCGGCGGCACGATTGTGCTGGTGACACCCGCCACGGCCACCAGCCCCGCCCTGCAAACGAGTTTCACGCCCGACACCGGCAAGCTCGGCTACGGCAACGTCAATATTGCACTGACCCTGGCAGAGGCTGAGCTGACCAATGCCGGCATCACCCAGCCGACAGCCGCGCAAATAGAAGCGGCGTTGAATGGCGGCACCGTCGCGGGCACTCACGGCCCGGTAACCATGCCCGGTGTGCTTGCCTTGCGCAGCCAAGGCCAGGGCTGGGGTGAAATCTCCAAGACGCTCGGCTTCAAGCTCGGCACCATCGAACACGAAGCGAAGGCGCGCGGCCCGCTGCCTGATCGCGACGATTTCGCCCACGCGGGCAAGGACGAGAAAGCCGATAAGGCCGACAAGGACGATAAGGGCGACAAGGTCGCCAAGACCGATCGGCCCGACAAGGCCGATCATCCGGACAAGGTCGATCGCCCCGATAAGCCCGAGCGACCCGACAAGCCCGAACACGTCGGCCGCTGATTTCCACCCGATGATTTAAACCCGAGGAGGCCCATGAGGGCCTCCCGCTTTGTTACGCCCCAGGAAACGTCATGAACATCAAGAATACGAGCACCCTTTGTGCGCTAAGCGTGCTCGGCCTGCTCGCGCAGACGGCCCATGCAGACGACAGTTCCACCATCAAGGTGGGCGCCGGCATCGATTACACCTCCGGCAAATACGGCACTTCCACCACGACCGATATCACCGAGGTGCCGGTCACCCTCGGTTATGACGTCGGCGACTGGTCGTTCAAGCTCGCGGTGCCGTATATCCACGTCAGCGGTGCCGACAACGTGATTCCGGGCGTCGGCCCGGTGGTCAATACCAATCCCAAGGGCCGCGGCAAAGGCAAGAAGAATGGCCAGACCACGCCGACACCGACGCCCACATCCACCGGCTCGGCTTCCGGCCTTGGCGACATCACTGCTGCTGCCACTTACGAGGCTTACAGCAACAAGGCGGCCAATTTCGGCATCGACCTGACGGGCAAGGTCAAGTTCGGTACCGCCGACGCCGACCAGGGCCTGGGCACCGGCAAGAACGACTACACCATCGCCGTGGACAGCTATAAGGGCTTTGGTGCGTGGACCGTGTTTGGCGGCGTGAGCTACACGTGGCTCGGCAGCTCGCAGTACATCCGCCTGAACGATGTGTTTGGCGCGAATGTCGGCGCCAGCTACAAGCTCGACAGCCATAGCAGTTTCGGCGCGTACTTCGACTATCGCGAAAAGGCCTCGAACACGAGTTTTGCCCGCAACGAACTGACGGGTTACTACTCCTACAAGTTCGCCAGCGCGTGGAAGGCCCAGGGTTACGTCACCAAGGGCTTCACCGACGGCAGCCCGGACTGGGGCGTGGGCGCGACATTGAGCTACTCGTTCTGATCAGTCCGGAGAGCCGGCGGCGTCCATGGCGGCCGGCTTCTCCATGGTCCGCGCTGGGTCGCGACTTCGACCGATCAAGGCAACAGGCCAACACGGCTGGCTGAACGCGAACGTCTAGTGTTCAGAGCGAAAGAACCGTTATGTTCCAGATCATGGTCATCGCCCTGCCATAGGGCGACTGCATGGTCTTGATGCCGGTCGGGGAATACATCCATGCCCTCTGAACCTTCATCTCATTCAGACTCACCGAATAACGCTCCCATCCGACAATGGGACGGCGCGATGCCGATACTCATGTCGATCGTTGTGCTGCTAATGGTCATCGTCGATCTCTGGAGACATGGGCTTCATCCGGCTCATCACGATGAAGGCACGGCAGACCATATCGCCATGCTGCTCATGTTTGGTCAGATCCCGATCATGTTCTGGCTCACGGCTCCTTGGCGCCACCGCGGTCGAAGAGTCCTGCCTACGCTCGCGATCCAGTTGTCACTATGGGTCATCACCTTTGTTTTGGCCGTCACTTTGACCTAGGCAGTATCTGCTGCGGGTTGAAGGCGGGCTCCATGCCCAGGGCTGGACCGCCCTTCGGAAATCGAAGCAAGTCGCCGAGGCCTTGCTGGATTCAATGGAATGCGCCCAGAGAACAGGGCCGCGGGCATCGGAGTCAGACGCCTTGTTATTTTCGAATGGTCGGAGCTGATTCGTTTGTGTGGCCATCCGCTACCCCGACTCCCTGGACAACGAACGTCGTTACCGAATCTTCGGGAAGGCTGGCCGTCAGGATGCCATTCGACAAGACGACACCCGCGACGGGAGCCAGGCTCTCCGTGGCTGAGGTGCGAACCGCCGTGACGCTGGCTCCCCCAGGCGATAGGCGCGAAAGATCGTAACGAACGTGCCTGGTGTGGCTGGACGCGTTGGTGGTCACCACGATCAAGCTCCCGTTCTTGGCATTCAGCGCAGCCAGGCTCTGTTCGTCGTCGGTCTTGAGAAAGTTCGCGCCGGGCCGGATGAACCGGCTGTAGTTCGCCATGACCCAGTATTTCCTGCCCCGTTGCGGCGGCGAGGGTTTGCCGTCCATGGTGTTGGTGAGCAGACCCCAATCTGGGCCATCGGCGGCCTGCCAGTAGATCCACGCCGCGGGATGCATCTGCCGCAAGTCGGCCAGGATCGTCTCGGACAGCGTCATGCCGGTTGGATCACCATCGCCATATTCGGATTGCCACAGCCGCTTGCCTGCCGCGGCGACGCTATCGGCCAATACCTGGCGCTTGCTGCCGTTGTAGCTGTGGGTGTTGACCTGGCTCAGCGAAGAGCGTGCGTCGTGGTCGAAGCTGCGGAAGGTCGCAAGCGCTTCGTCGATGTCGTTTTCATCGGACGCGCTGACCGTGGTCGTGAGCCCCAGCGACGCCAGGGCCCGACTCGTATCCTGCACGAGGCGGGACTGCGCCTCACGATCAACATGGCATCCCTCCTGGTCGTGGCCATACCACCACCAGATCGAACTGGGTTCGTTCAGCGGTTCCAGGGTTCGAAACACGATGCCGTCCTGCCGTTCGATGTGCGCCACGACGGTCGCGAGGTACTGGGCGAAGTCATCCTCATGCGTGCGCGCAAGATTGTTCAGCTTTTCGGGCGCTATCACGGCCCAGGCACACAAGCCCGCCACGCGCCAACTGCATTTGGCACCACTGACGCTGCCACTGACCGTCATCCAATAGGGAGGGGAATTGGCGAACGCCTCGAAAAGCGTGGCGCCATGGGCTTTCGCCTGGCGTAACACCCAACGCTGCCCTGCGTCGGCGCTCCAGTTCCAATGCCCGGGTGCGGGCTCGAACCCTTCCATGTCGGCGCGGAAAGGCAGCATGTGCAGAGCGGGATTTTCGCCACCGCCGATGTTGTAACGAACAACGGTCAGGCCGAGCCCCTTCTCTGCGTCGAAGATCTTTTCGATGTAGTCGTCTCGATAGGCGTCCGGAAAATCGCCTACGACCTTGGCCCACCAGGCCAGCGAGACTCCCCACCCCTCGAACGGAAGCGATCGCTGGGACGGATCGATCCGGACAAGATCATCGGCAGAGGCACCGACACTGCCGACGACAAGAAAAACAACAACCAGGAAGCGCAGCATCGCGCGCTGAGCAGAATTCATGACCGATCCAAACCGCACGTTGTGGGCCCCAGGTCAGCATGTCCATCCAAAACCTTCATCGGCCGAGCACATCGGCGGCCGCCCCCGGATCCGCCGAATACTGTTTCAGCATCGTTGCGCTCAGTCCGTTGGCATGGACGATTTCGCCATAGAGCGCGGCCGAAGGACGTGGCGTGCGGCGGAAGTCGTGCTCGTAATCCACCGCGAACAAGCCGAATTTCGCGTCGAACGCCTCATTCCATTCGAAATTGTCCATCAGCGACCAGTGGACATAAGAGCGGATATCGACGCCATCCCGACGCGCGAGCCAGGCTTCGCGGATATGCGCGACCAGATAGCGTTGCCTTTCCTTGTCGTCGACGGCGCCGTCGGCCGTGCCGTTCTCGAGGATCATCACCGGCTTCGCATAACGCTTTCCAACCTTGGTCAGCATCGCGTAGAAGCCGTGCGGATAAGACGGCCAACCGAGATCGTTGCGTTCCTCGTCAGGCAGGTCAGGCGCGACATTGCCGACATCGGGGGCGAACGGATGTCGCCAGTCGCCGCGCACATAGTTTCGGCTGTAGTAATTGACCCCGACATAGTCTTCGGTCCCAGCCAGTCCCTCGATCGGGCGGTCGATGCCGGTCGTGGTGATGCGCATGCGGCCGCTGGCGACCGCGTCCAGGAAATCCCAGTTCCAGCTCTTGTCGACGACCCAGGCGAGCGCCCGGTCCAGGGGCGAGTAGCGGTCATAGGGTTCGAAGACTTCGAGATTCTGGGTCAAGCCGACTGACACCGAAGTGCCGCGCGAGCTGGCGACACGATGCAGGACCCGATAAGCGTCGACATGCGCCTGTAGCAGTGCAGCGTATACGTCCTGGGCGGCGGCGAAGTCACCGCGCTTCTCGCCCGGCGGGTAGGAGCCGAGCACATAACCGTCGTAGAGATAGACCATCGGTTCATTGAGCGTGCACCAGATGTGCACCTCGGGTATGAAATTCTGCGCTACCGCCTCGACATAGGCGTGCCAGAGCGTCATCGCATCGGCGCGCTCCCAGCCACGCTTGCCCTTCGCGTCCGCCTCGAAGAACCAGGCCGGCGACACATAGTGGAACAGGGTCACCACCGGCTCGATGCCACGACTTTTCATCGCCGCAAAGATCTGGTGGTAATACGCAATCGCCTCGGGGTCGGGCTGGGTCATGCCGGCGCGCGGAAACAAACGGGCCCATTCGATCGAGACGCGGAACGCATTAAGACCGAGACCGGCTGCGGCCTCGATATCCTGGTCGTAGCGAAGATCGAATCCTGCCTTGTGCGTTCGCACCTGCTCGGGCCATCGGCCGAAATCGCGGAGATTGCCGGGCGAGGTCGCGCCGAGTTTGTCGCCAGCGGCAAAACGATGGTCGCGCAACACCTCGGCCTCGAATGCCGTCCAGTCGCTGGCCGGCACGCTTTCCGTCTGCTGCCCAGCGATCGCCACGCCCCACAGGAAGCCCTTGGGGAAATTCATCGCCTGCACCGGAGCCGGGGTCTGGCGCGGCTCGCCACGCCCCGGCAGGGCGAGGCTCAGCGCGATGCCACCGAGAACGAGCAGCGCGAATACGCCGATGACCACGCCCTTCCAGGTACGCCCGGTCATAAGCCGCCCCCTCTCATCCCATCGCTCTCGGATGGAACGGAGCCTTCCAGGCCAGAACGTTGCAAAGCAAGCGTGATCAGCATTGACTCCCCCTGAGCCATCAAAGCGTGACCGACTGTCATTGATTATGTCCGCTTCGAATGGCGGGGCGGACCCTGCCTGCACGCGGTGCTCCATCGCGTCTTCAAAGCGCTACTGCGAAGCGGCGGCGTGGCGGCCTGGCGATCATGTGTGATGATGGTTATTTATTCAAGCAAATGATTTAGTATCCCCGGAAGGCTGTCCCAACGACTCTCTCTGGCGAGGCAAGCAGCGCGTGAGCACGGATAATCATTTCACGGCCCTGGCGTGGCGTCCCTGCAACGGAACGGGCCGCTGAGATGCGCAGGGACACCGTCTCCATTGGCGGCGCCAGCGGCTTCTGGGGTGACAGCGTCACCGGGCCGATGCAACTGGTCGCCTCGGGTCGTATCGACTTTCTGGTGTTCGATTACCTGGCCGAGCTGACCATGTCGCTGCTGGCCACGGCCCGCATGAAAGACCCGTCCTTGGGCTACGCCACGGACTTCGTTGGCGTGGCGATGCGCGCGGTACTCAGGGATGCATTGGCGCAGAACATCCGCATCATCGCCAATGCGGGCGGCGTCAATCCGCGCGGTTGCGCTGCGGCGCTGCAGGCGCTGGCCGACGAATGGGGTGTGCAGGTGCGTATCGCCGTGGTGGAAGGCGACGACGTAATGCCGTTGCTGCCTGCGCTGCGCGACGAGGGCGTGCGCGAATGGCAGAGTGACAGCCCGCTGCCGCCCAAGGTGTTGAGCGCCAATGCCTACCTCGGCGCGTTGCCGATCAAGGCGGCCTTGGATGCAGACGCGCAGGTGGTGATTACCGGGCGCTGTGTCGACAGCGCGGTCACGCTTGGCGCACTGATGCATGCGTTTGACTGGGCCGCCGATGACTACGAACGCCTGGCGGCCGGCAGCCTCGCTGGGCACATCATCGAATGTGGTTGCCAGGGCGTCGGCGGCCTGCACACCGACTGGGAGTCCGTGCCCGACTGGGCACACAGCGGCTACCCCATCGTGGAATGCCGCGCCGACGGCAGCTTCACCGTCACCAAACCCGAGGGCAGCGGTGGCCTTGTGACCCCGGCGACGGTGGGCGAGCAGCTGCTCTACGAAATCGGTGATCCTGCGCGCTATGTGCTGCCCGACGTGATCTGCGATTTCACGCAAGTCACCTTGACGCAGACCGGCGAGCATCGCGTGGACGTGCGTGGCGCCCGCGGTCGCGCGCCGACGTCGACTTACAAGGTGAGCGCCACCTATGCCGACGGTTACCGCGCGACCGGGCAGCTCACCGTGATTGGCTTCGATGCGGAGCGCAAGGCTCGGCGCACGGCCGACGCCATCCTGGAGCGCACGCGCGGACTTTTTCGCCAGCTGGGCCTCGCGGATTACAGCGACACGCATGTCGATACGCTGGGTTCCGCCTATCTGTTCGGGCCGCACCAGCCACAGGTGCCGCGTTTCGAATCGGTCATGTGGTTGGCAGTTACCCACCCAGAAAAGCAAGCGCTGGAACTGTTCGCGCGCGAAATCGCCCCTGCTGCCACCTCATGGGCACCCGGCACGACGGGCGCCGGCGGACGCCCCAGCGTGACGCCCGCAATCAAGCAATTTGCCTTCCTGCTCGACAAGGCGAGGGTGCGTCCGCAGCTGACGCTGTTGGGTGGCGAGAGTATTGAAGTACGCGTGCCCAGCGGCGGCGCACCGCTTGAAACACCATCCGTAGCGGCTACCCCCTCATCGCCTGCGTCACTCGCCGGCCCAGGCCGAGAAGTTCCGCTCATCGAGCTCGCTTACGCACGCAGTGGCGACAAGGGTGACACCGTCAATATCGGCGTGATGGCGCGCCGTCCCGAGGACCTCCCGTTGCTTCGCGCACAATTGACTGAAGAGGCCGTGGCCGCCTACCTCGCCCACGTGGTGAAGGGGCGCGTCACACGTTACGACCTGCCGGGTATCCACGCGCTCAACTTCGTCTGCGAGCAGGCGCTGGGTGGCGGTGGCATGGCCTCGTTGCGCCATGACGCGCTGGGCAAGGGCATGGCGCAGGTACTGCTGGCGATGCCGGTGCGGATTCCGGCCGATCACGCATGAGTAGCGAAATGATCATCATGGTGGATGTGCTGCCGTTATCCCGCGGCCTTGCGCGGCATCCTGTCCTTGGCGGGGCTGCGCGCCACCTGATCAGCCCGTGGCCAATGCCGCGCATGGAGGAGGCCGCCAATGCCCACGCTTGAATCACGCGCTGTTCCGCAGAGCGAAACCTACCGGCAAAACCACGCCGCACTCAGCGACCTCGTCGCGCGATTGCGCGCCCTTGAGGCGCGTACGCGCGAAAAGTCCGAGGCATCGCGCGAACGATTCGAGCGGCGCGGCCAGTTGCTGCCAGGCGACCGGCTCGGCCGCCTGCTCGATGCCGGCGCACCGTTTCTTGAACTGTCCACGCTGGCCGGCTTCTGTCTGGACCATGCCGATCCGGAACGCTCCGTCGCTGGTGGCGGCCTGATCGTGGGCATCGGCTGGGTGAGTGGTGTGCGCGCGATGATCGTGGTGGACGATGCAGGCATCGATGCGGGCGCGGTGCAGCCGATGGGCATCGAGAAATTCCAGCGCGCACAGCGCATCGCACTGGATCAAAAACTGCCGTTCATCCACCTGGTCGAGTCAGCCGGTGCCAACCTGCTGGCGTACCGGGTGGAGACCTTCATTCACGGCGGCAGCGCGTTTTACTGGCTTGCGCGGCTGTCGGCGGCGGGCATACCGGTGATCAGCGTGGTGCATGGCTCCAGTACGGCAGGCGGTGCGTACATGCCCGGCTTGTCGGACTACGTGGTGATGGTGCGTGATCGTGCGCGCGCCTTCCTGGCCGGCCCTCCCCTGCTCAAGGCGGCCACCGGCGAAGTGGCCACGGAAGAAGAACTCGGTGGCGCCGAGATGCACGCGACCCTGTCGGGTCAGGCCGAATATCTCGCCGAGGACGATGCGGATGCGCTGCGCATCACGCGGGAGCTGCTCGCGGCACTGGACTGGAATCGCGACCTCCCGCCTGTCGATCGGCCCTACCCGGCGCCGCGTTTCGACGCGGAGTCCTTGCTCGGCATTGCACTGCCCGACCACCGCAAGCCCCTGGACATGCGCGAAGTGATCGCGCGCCTCGTCGACGGTTCGGACTTCCTCGAGTTCAAGCCGGACTACGGGCCGGCCACCGTCACCGGACACGCGGCCATCTGTGGCATGCGGCTGGGCATCATCACCAACAACGGGCCACTCGACCCGGCCGGCGCCAACAAGGCCACGCATTTCATCCAGGCCTGCTGCCAGTCCGACCTGCCGCTGCTGTACCTGCAGAACACCACCGGCTTCATCGTCGGCAAGGCCTCCGAGCAGGGCGGCATGATCAAGCACGGCGCGAAGATGATCCAGGCCATGTCCAATGCGACGGTGCCGCGCATCACCGTGCATTGCGGCGCTTCGTTTGGCGCTGGCAACTACGGCATGTCCGGGCGCGGCTTCTTCCCGGACTTCTGCTTCAGCTGGCCCAACGCCAAGACCGCCGTGATGGGCGCCGAACAGGCGGCCGACACCATGGCGACGGTGATGGCCGCCGGCATGCAGCGCAAGGCGCAGGCAGTCGATCACGCGGCCATCGAGTCGATGCGCGCCAAGGTCATCGATACCTTCGAGCGGCAAGCGGATGCGTTCACCCTGTCGGGACGCCTGTTGGACGACGGCGTGATCGATCCCCGCGACACCCGCAAGGTGCTGGCCTGCGTGCTCGCCGTTTGCGAAGAGGCACGCCGTCGCCAGCTGCACCCCGTTCAGTTCGCCGTCGCTCGACCGTAACACCGTCTTCCATCAACCCGTCCAGGACCACCGGAGCGAGACAGCATGCAGTTCACCCACGAGCACCAGGAGCTGCAACGCAGCCTCAAGCGCTTCATCGACAGCGAGATCAATCCGCATGTCGACGACTGGGAGACGGCAGAGATGTTTCCCGCCAAGGAGTTGTTCAAGAAGATGGGCGCGCTGGGCTTCCTCGGCATCGCCAAGCCCACCCAGTTTGGCGGCCTGGGCCTGGACTATTCCTATGCGATGGCGATGGCCGAAACGCTCGGCCACATCCACTGCGCCGGCGTGCCGATGGCGATTGGCGTGCAGACCGACATGGCGACCCCTGCGTTGGCGCGCTTCGGCTCGGACGAACTACGCGCCCAGTTCCTGGCGCCCGCGATCAGCGGCGAGGCGGTGGCATGCATCGGCGTGTCGGAGCAAGGCGCCGGTTCGGATGTGGCGGCCATCAAGACCTACGCGCGCAAGGAGGGCGACGACTACGTCATCAACGGCAGCAAGATGTGGATCACCAACAGCCTGCAGGCCGACTGGATGTGCCTGCTGGCGAATACCTCCGATGACGCCGCGCACCGCAACAAGTCGCTGATCATCGTGCCGATGGACGCCAAGGGCGTGTCCGTGGGGATGAAGATTCGCAAGATCGGCATGAACGCCTCGGACACCGGCCTGATCTACTTCGATGACGTGCGCGTGCCGCAGCGCTACCGCATTGGCGATGAGGGTCGAGGCTTCACTTACCAGATGCTGCAATTCCAGGAAGAGCGCATGTGGGCGGCTGCCAGCAACCTGCAGATGTTGATGGCGTGCATCGACAGCACGATCGACTACGCCCGCGAACGCAAGCTGTTTGGCGCCAGCCTGCTCGACAACCAATGGATCCATTTCAAGCTGGCGGAACTCAAGACCGAGGTGGAGGCGCTGCGGGCGCTGACCTATCGGGCGTGCGAGCTCTACATCAGCGGCCAGGACGTGACCGAACTCGCCTCCATGGCCAAGCTCAAGGCGGGGCGCCTGGCGCGTATCGTGCCGGATGCCTGCCTGCAGTTCTGGGGCGGCATGGGTTTTACCTGGGAAAACCCGGTCTCGCGCTTCTACCGTGACGGACGCCTGGCGTCGATTGGTGGCGGCGCGGATGAAGTGATGCTCAGCATCATCTGCAAATACATGAACACCTTGCCCGACAGGAAAGCCTGATGGCCAACCGGCATGCAGGGTTCCGCTCGGTGCTGATCGCCAACCGCGGCGAGATTGCGCTGCGCATCCAGCGCACCGCCCGGCGTCTTGGCATGCGCACCATTACCGTCTATGCCGAGGCAGATCGCGATGCGCCGCACTGTCAGGCGGCAGATATCGCGCTGCCGATCGGCGCGTCCGAGCCACAAGCCTCGTACCTCAATATCGCCGCCATCCTCGATGCCGCACGTCGATCCGGCGCGGAGGCGGTACATCCCGGTTACGGCTTTCTCGCCGAAAGCGCCGCCTTTGCACAAAGCTGCATCGACGCCGGCCTGGTCTTCATCGGTCCGCCTGCAGCTGCCATTCGCGCCATGGGCAACAAGGCTGGCGCAAAGCACTTGATGGAGGCCGCTGGCGTGCCATGCGTGCCGGGCTACCAGGGAGAGGATCAAGCTGGCGAGCGCATGGCGCAGGAAGCCGCCCGCATCGGCTACCCGGTGATGATCAAGGCGGCAGCCGGTGGCGGCGGGCGTGGCATGCGCCGCGTTGACCACCCGGAACAGTTTGCCGCCGCGCTGCAATCGGCACGCTCGGAGGCCGAGAACGCCTTTGCTTCCGGCGAGCTGATCCTCGAACGAGCCATCATCGAATCGCGGCATATCGAGATCCAGATATTCGCCGATGCCCATGGCAACGTCGTCCATCTGGGCGAGCGCGACTGTTCGGTGCAGCGCCGTCATCAGAAACTCATCGAGGAATCGCCATCGCCTGCGGTGTCGGCCCAGCTGCGCGAGCGCATGGGGGCGGTGTCGGTGGCTGCGGCACGGGCTATTGGCTATGTGGGTGCCGGTACGCTGGAATTCCTGCTTGCGCCGGATGGCAGCTTCTACTTCATGGAGATGAACACGCGCCTGCAGGTCGAGCACGCGGTGACCGAGGCCGTGCTCGGCATCGATCTGGTCGAATGGCAATTGCGTGTAGCGCTGGGCGAGAGCCTGCCGCTAAGTCAGGACGAGATCGACGCGCGCCGCGCGACCGGCGGCCACGCCATCGAAGTGCGCTTGTGCGCCGAAGATCCGCAGCAGGATTTTCTGCCGCAGAGCGGCACGATCACGCGCTGGCGCGCCCCACGCGACGTGCGCACCGACCACGCGCTCGCCAATGGAGCTGTCGTCTCGCCGCATTACGATTCGATGCTGGCCAAGATCGTTGCGCACGGCACTGATCGTGCTGACGCCTGCCGCCGCCTGGCCAACGCGCTGGGGGATTGCCTGCTGCTCGGCGTGCCGAGCAACCGTGCCTTCCTGCAACAGTGCGTGACCCATCCTGCCTTCCTGGCGGGCGAC
Source organism: Dyella halodurans (assembly GCF_026283925.1). Classification (GTDB taxonomy): domain Bacteria; phylum Pseudomonadota; class Gammaproteobacteria; order Xanthomonadales; family Rhodanobacteraceae; genus Dyella; species Dyella halodurans. The sequence continues at coordinate 6,118 of NZ_JAPDPF010000008.1, read as the reverse complement.
GTGTCGACGGCTTTCATCGATCAGCACTTTCCTACTTCGACACGACAGCGCCAGGCGCCGAGTGTGGCTGCCTGCCAGGCGGCAGCCGTGCTGCTCACGCATCGGCGCCAGACCACCGCGCAACGCTATCCCGCGGAGTTACAGGGTTGGGCCAGCAGTCGCACCCACGCCACGTCGTGCCGATTCACGCTCGATGGCGTGGCCTTCGAGTTTCGGCTACGCGCGCTGGCAGAGCGACGCTGGGCGCTCACAGGGAGCGAGGGCGCGGCCGAGGTGGAGGTCGAATCCGGGCCGGAGGGGCGCGTGACCTTGGCCATGGGCGACATGACCCGCCAGCTCGACGTCGCCTTCACCGGGACGTGTTGCCAGTTCGTGCTGGATGGCGTGGAGCACAGCGCCGTCGATACCACCTATGCCAGGCCGGCTCGCCAGGGTGCACAAAGCGGCGACGGCCGCATCAGCTCGCCGATGAACGGCCGCGTCGTTGCGCTGCATGTTACTGAAGGCGAGACCGTCAGCGCTGGCCAGGCCTTGCTGGTGGTCGAGGCGATGAAGATGGAACACAGCATCGCGGCGCCATTTGCCGGCGCGGTCAAGGGCTTGTTCATCGAGGTCGGGGCGCAAGTGGCGCCCGGAGGCGTGCTACTGGAAATCGCGGCCGCCTGAGCGGCGGCACGCGCCAGCGTAGCGCTGCTGCATTGTCCTTACGGCGCCGTGCGCAGGATGAAACGCACCGCCTGATCGGCGAGCGCGTCGATGCTGATGCCGGCGCCGGCCTGATACCACTGGGCCGTCCAGTTGAGCGCGCCGAACATCAGCAATCGGTCTACGGGCGTCGGTTGCACCCATTCGCCCGATGCATGCAGGCGCTCGATGACACGCGTCCAGATCGACTCGTAGCGATCCTTGAGCGCAATGATGTGTTCCTGCGCCGAGGCGTCCAGCGAGCGCCATTCGTACAGCATCACCGGAATGAAGTCCTGGTTCGGTGCGAGCAGGGTGTAAAGGTGCGCTCGTACCAGCTGTCGCATCGCTTCGCGGGGAGGCAGGCCATCCACGTCGATGGCTTCGATATCGGCCAGCGCCACCGTCAGGCCATGCTCGATCACCGCCTGCAGAATGTCCTGCTTGGTTTTGAAGTGGTAAAACCAGCTGCCCGCATGCACGCCCGCCGCCGCGGCGATATCGCGCACCGTGGTATTGCCGTAGCCCTTTTCGCGAAACAGCCGGGCCGACTGCTCGATAAGCTCCCTGCGCAAGCCTTCGTTGGCGTCCTGCGCCGGACGCCCGCGCTTGCGCGGCGGCGATGCATCGGCGCCGGGGGCGGATTGGGGCGAAGCGGAATGGGGAGATTTGGGCATGCCAAGACCGAAAGGAAAGGCTTCACGCATCTTAGCGGCGCGCCTGTATCACGCGCACCTATGCGTTCCAGAGAGAGAATGACGTCGAAGGCCCCACTATGCTCTCTTGATGCCCCAACCCCGGCTACAGCCAGTGTCATTGAAGGCGGAACCGAGTATCTATAATGGGTGGGAAGCAGACCACACGGAACCTCCGACAACTGTCAAAGCTTGCCCGTAGGTCCTTGCTTCGCGCGCAACAAGACTTCACCAAGCCAAGGATTCAGGCTGCAGCCGTTCTTGCTTGATTGCTAACCGTCATCACCTGCCGGGCTCACCTGCTCCCACACGCGTGGGACACCTACGGAGTGACGCACCATGAAATACGTGATGTCTTACGAGCTTGCACCGGGCGGCCTCCCCAAAGCCATGGAACAAGGTCCCGCCCACGCCGCCCGTCTTCGCGAGTTCCACGCGAAGGGTGTGCTGCTGATGGCCGGCCCATTTGCAGACCCGACCCAAGGCGCACTAGGCATCTTCACCACCCGGGAAGCCGCCGAAGAATTCATTCGCGGCGATCCGTTCGTGACCGAAGGCGTGGTCGGCCGTTGGACCGTGAAGGAATGGCGCGAGGTGCTGGTCGATTAGCCAGGACGGCGCCAGCCTCACCACGAGTCAGCAGGCGTGATCACGGCCCGATCTTCCAAGGTCAGCTTCGGGTCGCTAGCAGACCTAATCAACAGCGAAGCTCGCGAGGCAGCTCGCGAGCTTCCTTCCTGCCGTAGCGCCCAATCGGTGGCGCTTATCAAGGTCACCTGCCGCAATGGGCTTTCATGGTCCTTTTGCCAGTGCGGCTCCGACGATGGCACTACGTAGTTGAGCCTGCGTCAGGGCAACGGTTGCCGACTGGCGGACCGCAACTGCTTTCATCGATTGCGGCTTAAGCATCAGGTGACGCTGAGCTTCCCAGCTCTTCGCCAGGTGTTCCGCCTGGGCAACTTCGGCTGGCGTGGCTCCGACGAAAGCCACAACCACATAACCATTCAAGTCGACGGTGTAGGTTTCAATCGCTGCATTGGCCTGTCCAATGAAGGCGAAGCCTAAGGCGATAACCGCGGGGATAATCAAGCGCTTCATGATGATGGCCTCCTCTGACGTGGATGCACCCACCTGGGCAGGCTCGATGTTGAACTCTTGCTCCCCAGAAGACATGAGGGATTTGCACAAAATAATGAGGGCTTGGTGAGAGTAAGCTGCGACCTGAATAACGTGCTTGGGTTGGTTACCTTGCGCTGTTGCCCAATTTAGACCGTGTCGAAAGGTCCGCTGTGGGTCGGGAGCGGACCTGAGGCCGAACCGTGTCCCAAGTGGATGTGGTCCCGTGCACACGCGTCAAAGTCGCCACCAGGCAAGATCCTTTTTCGCCACGTCCCAGTAGAAATGGAAGGCGTCGCACTCTCCATCAACGAGCGCGAAAGATACCCCAGCCTTAGATCGTCTGAATCCGCCAATTGCGCCGGGCTCATCCATTGGGTCGTAGTCGAGGGACTCCACCGTGATCGACACTGGTCCGGAACACAGGTCACTTTGCGATTGGCCGCCAATCCTAAAGGTCCGAGTGATGACCCTGTGCTCTTGCGCCCCCAGAATCAGAGCCACAGTGGCCGATGTGGCGTCCTGACGAAGAAACACATAGTCGGGCTTTCCATCAGAATCGATATCGACCTGCGCCGCGCTTGCCTTGTCCCAGCCATTGCCTGCGGAGCTTCTCTCCAGAAGTGCCCGCGCACCGTGCTCATCGGCCAACGCGATCGACATGAAGAGCGTGGCACTCATGCCGCACAACAGGCTGGCAAGTCGAATGCGCATCATCGATCCCCTATCGAAGAGTTGCAGAAAATTTGAGGCAATACTTTTAGGTCCGCTACGGGTCGCAAGCAGACATCAGCATTCCCATAGAGCGATCACTGCCAAGCCTTTTGCGGACGCGTCCTTAAAGAAGTCTCGCAATGGCTCAAAGAACCATATCTGTCCGGCGTCGAGGTGATCTTTCCCAGTAAATAGACCCTCGAAGAACCCCCTCCCGTTCGAGTCCAGCGCCTGAGAGATATCCCGGACCGTAGCCTGACCGAAAAAGGAAACGTTTGGGTCGCTCGCTCCGTCAAGATCTGCATGAATGTCCCCCAGGAACAACTTTGACAGGGGATATGGTTGACCTTCGAGCGCTAGACCCCAAAAGCGAATCGAATCTTCCGCGTCGCACTTCGGCGCCACCTCTACGCGAAGTTGATCCAAGGCCCCATACCACTCACCTTTACTTCCGCACTGAGCAATCAGTGTTCGAGCGGTGTCCGTGACTTGGAAGAGCGTCCCCCATCCCATCAAATTACCCCCTCAATTTTGGCAAGGAAGTTCGGTGTGTCTAATGTCTGCTCCGGGTCGGAAGCGGACCTTCCAAGCTCTTAGGCTTCCTCATGCCCTTCGAGCTCAGGCTTGGGATAAATCCGCACCGGACATTTGAGCCGAAGGACGCCGATGACGTGCTCGACATGTGAGCCCGCGCGCGCTGATTTAACCTGGTGCTTCATCGAAGAGAACGTGTCGATTGCCACCTTCTCTCCGCCATCAAAAATCCAAAACCACGAATCAGTCTGCATGCCCGACTCGACGCGTGAAAAGTGACTACAGAGAAAGTCTTTCAGCTCCTCATGAAAGTCCCAGTACTCAGCCGGATGGTCCTTTTCCGCGAAGATCATTGATGCCTCGTGTCAGGTTTCTTTAGGTCCGCTCCGGGTCGGAAGCGGACCTAGTCTGCCTTGACCGTCGATTCCCCACACGACGCTCTAGGCGAGCATAAGGCAATGTGTGCCTGCCTCATGAACACAGATTCATAGCCTTCGTATGGCAGCGTTCTATTCGCCAGTGCGTCACTGATAGTCTTCAATTCGGTCGGCGATAGGGGGCACTGCCCTGGCTCGACCCTCACGACGTAGCCACCTGGAAGAAGTATCAAAACGACATCACAGCGCTCACCCTTTGGTAGCCGAATATCGGCGAGAAGGTGCTCGGTGGAGCTGGCGATAGCCTGATCGTAGGCAGTGGCCAGGCGGAGCTGCGAGGCGACAAACGTCGGATCCGTATTGGCCGAGTACCGCAGTGGTTGCTCGGTGGATATCACACTCACTTGGACCCGACTGGCTTCCTGTGAAGCTTCTGCGCCTCCGGCGATCAATAGGCACGCAAGGCAAAACAAAGTGCGCATGAAAAGACTTCCCCTATTTCGGTCGTTCAGTTGTCCGCTACGGGTCGAAAGCCGACTTCTCGTCTTAACGCCGAGGTACGTAATCGTCCTTTCCAAAAGCCATCGGCGCAACGTCGCGCCAAATGGCAGCTCGCTCAAATAGACCCACGTAGAGATCGACAAGCGGCACTAACCCTCTCGCCGTTGCCTTGTGCTCCGGCTCCCAGCGAGATATTGCCTTGCATTGGCCGTTACGGATCACTTCCACCGTCAATGTGTCTCCATCCGCGCCGAAGGTCGCGTCACTCGATGTGAGATCCCAATACCTCGCTCGCTCCAATCCCTTCTTTATGTCTGCGATTTCGGTGCCGGACGCCTCGTCGGTATGTTGGAATGCGATCTCGCCCAGGTCGTAACCCGCCTTCCCCGACAGAACGACCGCGCGACGGACCCTCTTGCGGCCATCCTCTTCATAACGGACCAAAATGGGATGTCGAAATGTGGGCAGGTAAACAAGTCTAATGGCGAAGTAATCTGGCCCCTTGCCGCGAGCCGTCAATGTTGGCTCTCCGAATGCAGCAAGGAAATCCGGATCGTTCCGACAACCCTTCTTGTCTGCAGATTCCGCTGCACACGCCACATTGATCCCCGCTAATAGCGCGAACAGAAAGAATAGCCGCAGCTTCACAATTCCCCCAATACCTATCGAAGTGTTACAGCAAATTTGAGGCAGTCTGTTAGGTCATCTTCGGGTCGGAAGCGGACGTCCGAATGACACCTAATTCTTGGGGCCGGCAGGCCAAGGCGGGATGCGCTTTACCTCTCCGGGCTTTATCCCAATGTGCTTCACAGTCGATTCGTATCCTGGGTCACCGGGCTTAATCTCCTCGAGCCCTTCGCCGATTGCTCCCCCGCTTGAGACCATCCGCAATTGGAGAGACAACGTGCCGTCTGCTGACATGGAGGCAACGCCTATGCTTGGCGGAATGGGATCAATTGCCTTGGTTTCACCAGGCTTGAGGCCTCCCATTTGGTCCAAAGCTCCTTTGTAGCCGACGGAACTGGGCGCGTAGTGCAATTCAATCTCACGCAGTGGGTGCCCAGGGGCTTGGTTCTCCAGGAGAAACACCACTGTGCCGTCAGCGAGCATCGTGGCAACCCCTACGCAGGGCTTTCCCGAGGCTTCTTTGGCCGAACTCCTAGTGACCCCGACCGGCATAGCGTCGCCTTCTTTAGGGTGCTCAACGACACACTTGATCGAAAGTTGCCTCGCATCCAGGTTTTCCGTCGCCTGTGCGAGAACTGCCGGACTGATGAGTACGGCAATTGCCAATGCTGCAACGGTCATCCAACAGCGCCAGTCGACCATATCGTTCCTCATGTTTCGCTTACCCTTCATGCCATTCGAAGGGTCCGTATATGGACTCCTCCCCTGTTGCAAGCATCCCGCAGCTCTGGCGTCCGTGTCGACTGCAAACGTATATCCGGCCTCCGCCACCCTCACTCCGGGGGATGCTGGGCCTTGATGAGCTAGTCG
>NZ_JAPDPF010000007.1 GCF_026283925.1 Dyella halodurans | reverse complement strand
TATCCAACGGAGTGCTACCAGCTCTAGAGGCCATTTCTTTGGGTTACTTTTCTTTGGGCCAGCAAAGAAAAGTGACTCGGCTGCCGGCAGGCAGTCGAAACGCCCGCTGCGTAAGCGGCAAGCTGGCCATGGCGCTTGGTTTTAGCGTGACCGCGAGCACCCGCCCCTCATCCCACCCTTCTCCCCGGAAGGGAGAAGGAGCAAAGCAGCGCCCGCTGCGTCCTATAGGGACTTCCTTAGGTCGTAACAGGCACGCCGGTGAAAAAGCGCGGCTGGCGCGCAAAAAGCCGGCTCAACCGGCCGCCGCACACATCTGCTGGATATCGTGATAACCCTGGAACGTCGCGTGCGCGCCACAACCCGGACAACCCGGATCCCGCGGCAACCGCGTCTCGCGAAAGCGCATGGACAGCGCGTCGAAACTCAGCAATCGACCGACCAGAGGCTCGCCCAGGCCAAGAATCAACTTGAGCGCCTCGGTCGCCTGCAGCAAGCCGACGATGCCGGGCAGAACGCCGAGCACGCCAGCCTCGCTGCAATTGGGTGCTTCCGCCGCCGATGGCGGCTCCGGAAAGAGGCAGCGATAGCAAGGCGAATCCGCACGCCGGGGATCGAACACGCTGACCTGGCCCGTGAAGCGCTCCACGGCGCCATAAATCATCGGCATCTGCAGCCTGAGTGACGCGGCGGCCACCAGGTAGCGTGCAGGGAAATTGTCCGCGCCATCGATCACCAGCTCATGGCCGCCGAGCAGGCGCTCGACACTGTCCGCCTGCAGCCGCTCTTCGCGCGTCTCCACCTGCACACGCGGGTTCAATGCCGCCAAGGCGATGCGTGCCGACTCGGCCTTGGCCATGCCCACGCGTGCGTCGGCATGGATCACCTGTCGATGCAGGTTGGATCGCTCCACCCGATCGTCGTCGATCAGGGTCAGCCTGCCCACGCCGGCGGCCGCCAGGTACAAGGCCGCTGGCGCACCCAGGCCACCCGCACCCAACAGTGCAATGCTGGCGCGCGCAAGCCTGGCCTGCCCTTCCTCGCCCACCTGCGGCAAGCGCAACTGGCGCGCGTAGCGTTCGGCGGCGTCGGCATCCAGCGCACCCGTGGCGGTAGGCAAACCCTCGGCCTTCCAGCGGTTATAGCCGCCCGCGACGGAAACCACATGGCGATAGCCAAGTCGAAGCAGGGCTTCGGCGGCGAGCAATGAACGCTGGCCGCTGCCGCACAAAGCCATCAGCGGGCGCTCCCGGTCCGCCTCGGCCTGCTCGATGCGCAGCTCCAGAAAACCGCGGGACAGACCCAGTGCGCCAACCGGCGTGCCCGCAGCGCGCTCGCCGTCTTCACGCACATCGATCAACAGCGCGCCTTGCGCCTGACGCGCCAAGGCGTCAGCCGGAGCAATCTCGGGAATGCGCTGGCGTAAGTCGGCCAGCCAGGTATCGCGATCGTTGGCAGTACTCATGCGACTAGCATAAAGCGTATGCCGGGCCACGGCGCATCAAGGCCGTGGCTGGATGCCATCGCGCTTAGTTACGCTTCTTCATCTCGCGGATCATGCGCTGGCGCTTGCGCTTCTGGCTGTCCGTAAGCATGTTCTTCTTGCCGGCAAACGGATTCTCGCCATCACGGAACGAGATGCGCACCGGCGTGCCTTCCAGCTTGTAGCGCTTGCGGAAGAAGTTCTCCAGATAGCGCCGATACGCCGGGGCGATGTGCTTGGTACGGCTGCCATGGATGACGATGGTCGGCGGGTTGGTGCCACCCGGATGCGCGAAGCGCAACTTCGGCACGTGGCCGCGGACCAGCGGCGGCTGATAGCCCTCGTAGGCCAGCTCCAGCGTCTTGGTGAGCTCGGACGAGCTCAGTTCCTTGGTCGCCGCATGATGGGCATGCACCACGGCGCGCATCAGCTCACGCAGGCCGGATCCGTGCAGCGCGGAAATGAATACCGTCTTGGCCCAGTCGACGAATTGCAGGCGACGCTCCAGCGCACGCTGGCATTGCTCGCGGTCGTAGGCCTCCATGCCGTCCCACTTGTTGACGGCGATCACCAGCGCCCTGCCCTCGTCCACGGCGTGGCCGATGAGGGTGAGGTCCTGGTCGGCGAGGTTCTCGCGTGCATCGACCATCACCACGACGACTTGGGCGGCAGCCATGGATTGCAGGGTCTTGATGACGCTGAATTTCTCCACCGCCTCTTCAACGCGCGCCTTGCGGCGCACACCGGCGGTGTCGATCAAGGTGTAGCGCTTGCCATCACGCTCCAGCGGCACGCGGATCGGATCACGCGTGGTACCGGCAACGCTGGACACGATCAAGCGATCCTCGCCCAGCAGGCGATTGATCAGGGTGGACTTGCCGGCGTTCGGGCGACCGACGATGGCAACGCGAATGCTGCCGGCCTCGCCCGGATCGACGACTTCCTCGACCTCGGGGGGCAACAGCCGCTCGGTGGCAGCGACCAGGTCTTCCGTGCCGCGGTTATGCGCGGCGGCCAGCGGCAGCGTGTTGGCAATGCCGAACACGGCGAATTCCGCCATCGCGTTCTGCAGATCGAGGCCATCGGTCTTGTTGACCGCGGCAATGATCGGCTTTCCGCTGCGCCGCAGCTCGGCGAGGATGGTGCGGTCCTGCGGCAGCAGGCCGTCGCGCGCATCGACGACGAACACGAGGACGTTGGCTTCCTCGATGGCGAAGCGCACTTGCTGCGCGGTAAGCGCATCAATGCCCTCTTCCACCTCGGTGAGGCCGCCCGTATCGACCACCACGAACGGGCGTGTGCCGGTGCGGCACACGCCGTAATGGCGATCGCGGGTGACACCTGGCATATCTGCGACCAGGGCATCACGGCTGCGCGTCATGGCATTGAACAGGGTCGATTTACCGACGTTGGGGCGACCGACCAGAGCTATGACGGGCAACATGCTTAGACATCCGTTCCGCTATCAGTGTGCGGCCAGACGATAAGCGCCAATGCGGCCCTTCACGTCGACCACGAACACAGTGTCACCCACCACCAGCGGCTGGGCGCGAATGGGCTTCTTGGACAGGCGCTCGCGAGCGGCCAGCGCGCCGTCGCCGGTCTGCAGCCAATGCACGTAGCCTTCCAGGTCGCCTACCACGACAAAGTCGCCCTGCACGGCCGGCCCGGTGAGCCAGCGGTACTTGAGCTTGTCGTTCTTCCACATGTCGGCGCCGCCGTTCTTGTCGAACGCCCACACCTGCGAATCGGCGTCGACGCCAAACAGCGCGTTGTTGCCGATATCGAGCGAGGTGAAGGTGGAGAACGGACGGCCCCACAGCGGACGACCGCTGGGACCATCCACGGCGACCAGGTTGCCGTGATAGGCGGCACCGAACAGCGTGCTGCCATCGAGCAGGATGCCGCCATCGGCGTCGCTGAGACGATCGATCTCGGTGCGCCCCTCGCCACTGGCGAGGCGCTGTTCCCACAGCTTGTCGCCGGTGTCCAGACGCAGCGCAATCAGCTTGCCGTCGTCGCTGCCGAAGAACACCACGCCGTTCGCCACCAGCAGCGGACCTTCGCCACGCAGGCTGAGCAGGGGAACGTTGCCCTGGTCATAAACCCAGCGACGTTCACCCGTGCTGCTGTCGAAGCCGTACAGACGGCCATCGCCCGTGCGCGCAATCACCAGGTTGCCGGCAATGGCCGGCGAAGCCACCACCTCGGAATTGACCACGGACTCCCAACGCGGGCTACCGTCCTTCGCGTTGATGCCGTAGACATGGCCATCGAGCGTGCCGACCACCAGCAGGTCGCCCACCACCGTCGGGCCACCGGCGTAGAACGCGTCTGCACGCTTCTTGTCGCCCCAGCCGAACCAGCCTTGCGTGCGCGAGCTCTTGGACCACAGGGTCTTGCCGCTGGCCGCGTCGATGGCGGAAATCTTGCCGTCAGTGCTGGCGAGATACAGCACGCCATCAGCAAAGGCCGGACGCAGGCGCACGCCACTCTCGCCTGCGCCTTCGCCCACCGAGTTGGTCCACACGCGGGTGACCTGGACCGTGGGCTTGAAGTCCTTGGCCAGCGGGGTCGGCGGCTGAACGTTTTCCTTCTTGAACGAATGGCAGCCGGCAAGGGCCACCAAGGAGGTCAGCGCAACAAGCAACACACGCTTCATCGCACTGCGCTTCATCACTTCAGGTTTCATGCACCCTGCTTCCCGGCCACGGCCAGATTATCGATTTTCATCTGCACGCTCTGAGGCGCGTTCTCGCCCAACGCCGACTTGGCGGCTTCATACGCCTTGCGGGCATCGTCTGGACGCCCAAGCTTGACCAGTACATCGCCGCGTAGTTCCTGGGCCGATCCTTCATAGCTCTTGAGCGGCATGCGATCGAGCGCAGCCAGCGCGTCAGCGCCCTTGCCCTGAGCCAACAACACCTGCGCAATGCGCATTTCGGTAAGCGCCTTCAGCTCGGCATTGTCGGCATGGCTCTCAGCCCAGTTCAGGGACTCCACGGCCTTGTCCAGTTGGTTCGCCTGCACCTGGCGCTGGGCGCGATCGCTCACCGCAAACATGGCGTAAGGCGTATCGGTGTAATCCTTGAGCAACTGCTCGGTCAGCGTGTCCGCGCCCTCGACCTTGCCCGACGACACCGCCGCCTGGATCTGCTGATAGAGGTTGGCGGCCTCGGCCTCATGACCGGCCTTGTGCTTGTTCCACTGCTGCCAGCCAAAGATGCCGACCAGACCGATCGCGATGCCAACGACGATCGACAGGCCGTTCTGTCGCAGCCATTGCTGTACGCGTTCGCTCTGTTCGTAATCGTCGTACGCTTCAAATGCCATGCAATCACCCTTGGGAGCCGCACATCGAAGGCACTTGCGACGCGCCCGTCATGCGGAAAAAGAAATCAGCTCGACCAGTCCGCTCGTTGTCGAGCAGACAATGGGCAAGCATAACCGATTGCGCCGGACCGCACAGGTTCGGCGCGATGATCAGGCGCCGGCCGGCTCGGCCTTGCCGTCGCGCATTTCGATGCGGAAATGGGCGACATTTGCGCGACGATAGCTGTCCAGCGCCATCGGCTGACCGTCCAGCGTGACCTGCGCGCCAGTGGCGTTGCCGATACGCACTTCCATCGGCTGGTCGCTGTGGTAGGTCTTGGAGCTGCCGGCCGGCAACAGGCCGTATTCGAGGCGCGAGCCGTCCTTGGTGGTGACTTCGACCCAGCTGGCGGCCTCGAGGCTCAGCACCAGGCTGTGGGCACCATTGCCGGCGGGCGTGGCAGCAGGCGCCGGTGCCGGCGCGTGGGATGCGTCATTGCCAAGGTTCGGGAACGGTGCCATCGATGCCATCAGCGGCTGCTGGTCCGGCGCCGGAGCCGACGTGGCAGGGGCAGGAGCAGGCTGGGCCGCAGGTGCGGCGGCCACCGTGCTCGCGTTATTGGCGTCACTTTCAGCCGGCGTGGCCGCGGGAGCCGCAGCAGCGCTGCTAGCGCTCACCGGCGCATCCACCTGGGCCACCGGGGCGGCATCCAGCGGGGCCAGATGACTGACATCGCGATCCAGCGTGCCGCGCACGCCGAGCCAGATGGTGGGTACGACGATCGCCGCCGTCAACACAACGTAGGTGGCCGCGCGAGCGTAGTTTTCCAGCAGATAACGCGAATGCGAAATGCCGCCCGTAGCGACCAGGGTCGGCTGGCTCGGGCGGAGTTGCCGGAGTTCCGCCTTCACCGCGGCTTCGTCTATCCCCAGGTAGCGTGCGTACTTGGTGAGGTAGCCCTCCAGGTAAACCTGGTAGTCGATGCCGCTGTAATCGTTGCCCTCGAGCTGGCGAACCACCCTGGTCGGCAGGCGCAACGCGTGCGCGCATGACTCTATGTCCACGCCGCGCTTTTCGCGTCCCGCACGCAGACGACTGCCCAGGCTGCCTTCGATCGCTTCCAACGATGAGTGTTCCGTGTCCATGGTGGCTTCGGGTGTTTCAGTAAGAGGGATGGCTCGGTTGCCGCTGTGGGCCGAATTTGACTGCTGGGATGTCATTGGCTTGCAGTTGCGTCGAGGGCGTGCGCCTGTTCCGAATCCGGGAACTGGCTTTGCAGTCGCCTACCATAGTTGAGAGCAGCATCCCTGTTGCCCAACCGGGCTTCAATATCGTGACCAAGCTTGAGTCCCGCCGCCGAGGGCTGGCCCAGCGCGTCGAAACGCTGAACAAAGGCCCGGGCACGGAACGCATCACCCTGAAGATAAAGCACATTGGCGAGCTGATACAACGTCTCGCCATTCATCGGGTCAATCTGCAGGGCCTTGCGGAAGTCCACTTCGGCGCCGGCGTAATCCTGCGTACGCATCAGGCAGGTACCGGCGTTGGTCCAGGCCAGCGACGGAGTCTGATAGAACGGGTCGGCGACCGCCTTCTGAAAATACGGAATGGCCTCGGCCGTCTTGCCTTCCTTGTTGCACAGGAACCAGCCCAGATTGTTATTGGTATCGCCCTTGCTCGGCGCCAGCGACTGGGCCTTGCGGTAATGCAGCTCCGCATTGGGCAGGTCGTTGATGCGCTCGAACAGGACGGCGATGACGGTGTGGGCCGGCACGTAGTTCGGGTCGAACTCCAGCGCCTTGTTGAGCTTGACCAGGGCGTCCTGCAGGTCGCCGTTCTGCATGTACTGCTGACCGAGATCGGTATGGACGCGGGCGCCCTCCTCCTTCTGGTCGGCCTTGGTCGTGCGCGGGATCTTGGTCGACAAGCCCCCGGCATTGTTAGTCGTCGTCGAAACACATCCCGCCAGCAATGCCGCAACGCTGGCCCCCAACAACATCCGATCAAGCCGCATGACTCGCCCCCTCGTCCAGACGCTTGCGAAATTCGGCCTGGCGACGGGTGCGGTCCAATACCTGCCCTTTGAGCTGGCCACAGGCCGCGTCGATGTCATCGCCGCGAGTCCGGCGCAACATGGTCAGCACGTGGGCATTGAGCAACTGGGTCTGGAAGGCGCGTATCGTCTCGGCGTCAGAGCGCTCGAAACGAGTGCCAGGAAATGGATTGAACGGAATCAGGTTGACCTTGCACGTGGGCATGCGGCGCATCAGCTTGATCAGCTGGCGCGCGTGCTCGGGCTGGTCGTTGACACCCTTCATCAGGGTGTACTCGAAGGTGATCGAGGTGCGCGGCTTGCGATCCAGCCAGCGCTGGCAGGACGCCATCAGCTCGGCGATCGGATAGCGCTTGTTGAGCGGCACCAGCTCGGTGCGCAGCTCGTCGTTCGCCGCATGCAGCGACACGGCCAGCGACACGTCGATGGTTTCCGACAACTTGTCGATCATCGGCACCAGGCCGGCGGTGGACAGGGTGACGCGCTTGGCGGCCAGGCCGAAGCCCAGGTCGTCGCGCATCAGGCTCATCGCCTTGGTGACGTTGTCGAAGTTCAGCAGCGGCTCGCCCATGCCCATCATCACCACGTTGGTGATGCGGCGGTTCTGGTGCGTGACGTTGCCAAGGTATTTTGCCGCCACCCACATCTGGCCGATGACTTCGGCCGTGGACAGGTTGCGGTTGAAGCCCTGCGTCGCGGTGGAGCAGAACTGGCAGTTGAGACCGCAACCCACCTGCGAGGACACGCACAGCGTGCCGCGAGTCGGCTCCGGGATGTACACCGCTTCGATGGCGTTACCGCCATCCATGCCGAGCAACCACTTATGCGTGCCGTCGACGGCACCCTTCTCGAACAGGGTTTTCGGCGGGCCGACATAGCAAGACGCCTCGAGCTTGGCTCGAAGCGTCTTGCCCACATCGGTCATGTTTTCGAAGTTGTCTTCCAGGCGATGGTAGATCCACTTCATCACCTGCTCGGCGCGATAGGGCTTCTCACCGAGCTGCGCAAAGAAATCACGCAAGCCTTGGCGATCGAAGTCGAGCAGGTTGACCTTCTCGGATGTAGTGGAAATTGCCTGATTCATCATCTTCTACGTTGCGGCCTTGGACGGCCGCTTTCTGACCTTCGCGTTCGTGGACGAACGCAATTAGCGACTAAAGACTTCCGTCTCGGCGAAGAAGTACGCGATCTCGACCTTCGCCGTCTCGGCGGCGTCGGAACCGTGTACTGCGTTGGCGTCGATGGAGTCGGCGAAATCCGCGCGGATGGTGCCCGGCGCAGCGTCCTTCGGATTGGTGGCGCCCATCAGGTCGCGATGCTTGAGGACGGCGTTCTCACCTTCCAGGGTCTGGATCATCACCGGGCCCGAGATCATGAACTCGACCAGGGCGTTGAAGAACGGGCGCTCGCGATGCACGGCGTAGAAGCCTTCGGCTTCCTTGCGCGACAGGTGCTTCATCTTGGCAGCGACGATCTTCAGGCCAGCCTTTTCGAAACGGGCGTAGATTTCACCGATCACGTTCTTGGCAACGGCGTCGGGCTTGATAATGGAAAGGGTGCGCTCCAGCGCCATGAGGGTCTGCTCCGGGAAAACGGGTATCTGAATGGGCGGGCCGGTCGTTACCGGCAAATTACGCCAAATCCGGCGCTTATATGCGGATTTAGCTCACGAAAGTTTGACAGATTCTAACTGATACGCAAGCCGGCCGCAGGGCCCGGGACGGCCAGGTCCAACGATCGTTTGACGGCTGCAAATCGACCCGCGTATGCTCAAACGATCGTTTGATTCCTCGTTCAGGCCCACGACCCATGCCCGCATCCAGTGCCGCCCTGCCGACCAAGGAACGCATCCTCGGCGCCGCCGAGGAATTGTTTGCCCAACACGGCTTCGAAGGCGCCTCGCTGCGCCAGCTGACCGCCGCCGCCGGGGTCAACCTGGCCGCCGTGAACTACCACTTCGGCTCCAAGGACCGCCTGATCGAGGAGGTGTTCCGGCGCCGGCTGGACCAGCTGAACGGACGCCGCATGGCCGCCCTGCAAAAGATCGCCGGGGACCCAGCCACGACCATCGAGGACGTCCTGGAGGCCTTCATCGCGCCTGCACTGGAGCTTTCCCACGATGCCAGTGGTTCCTTGTTCATGCGCGTGCTGGCCCGGGCCTTCGCCGAGCATGACGACACCTTGCGCAAGTTCTTGTCGGAAAACTACGGCCACGTGATGCGCCAGTTCACCGCTGAATTCGCCCGCCTGCTGCCCAATCTCAGCAAGGAAGAGCTGTATTGGCGGGTCGACCTGGTGACCGGCGCCCTGACCCACGCCATGTCGGGCTTCGGCATGATCCAGCGAAAAAGCGACGTGCCGGAGCACCAGCACCGCGAGCAGACCGCCGAGCACCTGATCGGTTTCGCCGCCGCAGGCCTCAAGTCACCCTGAATTCGTCACCTGACATCCCCCGGCCGCGCACGGCCGCCTGTCCCACCTTTTTGTGTCTCGCACTACGGAGAAGCCAATGACCGCAACATCCTTACCCAAGGCAGCGCTACGTATCCGCAAGGCCGCGGTACTCGGCGCCGGCGTCATGGGGGCGCAGATCGCTGCGCACCTGACCAACGCCGGCGTCGAAACCGTGCTGTTCGACCTTCCGGCCAAGGAAGGTCCCAAGAGCGGCATCGCCCTGAAGGCCATCGCCAATCTGCAGAAGCTCTCGCCTGCCCCGCTGGCGGACAAGAACGTCGCGGCGGCGATCATCCCGGCGAACTACGACGATGACCTGGGGCACCTGCAGGACGTGGACCTGGTGATCGAAGCGATTGCCGAACGGATGGACTGGAAGCTCGATCTCTACAAGAAGATCGCCTCGCACCTGTCCAAGACGGCGGTGATTGCCTCCAATACCTCGGGCCTGTCGATCAACGCGCTGGCCGAGGCGCTGCCGGAAGAAATGCGCCATCGCTTCAGCGGCGTGCACTTCTTCAATCCGCCGCGCTACATGCACCTGGTCGAATTGATCCCGACCCGGCTGACCGACAAGAATGTGCTGGAAGGCCTCGAGGCGTTCCTCACCACGGCGCTGGGCAAGGGCGTGGTCTACGCCAAGGACACGCCGAACTTCATCGGCAACCGCATTGGCGTGTTCTCGATGCTGGCGACGATGTATCACACCGAGCAGTTCAAGCTCGGCTTCGACACCGTCGACGCCTTGACCGGTCCGGCCGTGGGCCGTCCCAAGAGTGCGACCTACCGCACCGCCGACGTGGTCGGCCTGGACACCATGGCGCATGTGATCAAGACCATGGCCGATACGCTGTCCGACGATCCGTGGCACGAGTACTTCAAGGCCCCCGTATGGCTGCAGGGCCTGATCGCCAAGGGCGCACTCGGCCAGAAGACCGGCGCCGGCTTCTATCGCAAGGCCGGCAAGGACATCGTGGTCATCGACGTGGCCAAGCAGGACTATCGCCCGTCCGAGCAGAAGGCCTCGGATGAGGTGTCGGCGATCCTGGCCATCAAGGACCCCGCCGAGAAGTTCGGCAAGCTGCGCGCCTCGGCCGATCCGCAGGCGCAGTTCCTGTGGGCCACCTTCCGCGACCTGTTCCACTACACCGCGTATCACCTGGGCGATATCGCCGACACCGCGCGCGATGTCGACTTCGCCATCCGCTGGGGCTACGGCTGGAAGCTCGGTCCGTTCGAGACCTGGCAGGCCGCTGGCTGGCAGCAGGTTACCGGCTGGATCGCCGAAGACATCGCCGCCGGAAAGGCCATGAGCCGGGCGCCGCTGCCGGCCTGGGTCACCGATGGCCGCACCGGCGTGCACGGCAAGGAAGGTTCCTGGTCGGTCGCCTCGGGCAGCTACAAGCCGCGCTCGCAGCACCCGGTCTACCAGCGCCAGCTGTTCCCCGATCCGATCCTGGGCGAGAAGTTCGACCAGGGCAGCACGGTGTGGGAGAACGACGGCGTGCGCCTGTGGACCCTGGGCGACGATGGCGTGGGCATCATCTCGTTCAAGACCAAGATGAACACGGTCAACGACTACGTGCTCGATGGCGTGCAGCAGGCGATCGATATCGCCGAGCAGCAGCTCAAGGCGGTGGTGCTGTGGCAGACCGGCGAGCCCTTCTCGGCTGGCGCCGATTTGAAGGGCGCGCTGGGCCTGCTGCAGGCCGGCAAGTTCGACGACTTCGACAAGATGGTGACGAACTTCCAGCGCACCAGCATGCGCATCAAGCACTCGCTGGTGCCGGTGGTGGCCGCGGTACGCGGCCTGGCCCTGGGCGGCGGCTGCGAGTTCCAGATGCATTCGGCCCGCACGGTCGCTGCATTGGAAAGCTATATCGGCCTGGTCGAGGCCGGCGTGGGCCTGCTGCCGGCGGGCGGTGGTTTGAAGGAGCTGGCCGTGCGTGCGGCCCAGGCCAATCCGGAAGATCCGTTCGAGGCACTGAAGAAGGTGTTCGAGACGATCGCCATGGCCAAGGTGTCCGGCAGCGCGATGGAAGCCAAGCAGCTGGGCCTGCTGCGCGACAGCGACGTGGTCGTGTTCAACGCGTACGAGCTGTTGTACGTGGCCAAGAAGGTCGCCCTGTCGCTGGCCGAAAGCGGCTGGCGTCCGCCGATGCCGGCCCGCGCCATCCCGGCGGCCGGCGACGTCGGCACCGCGACGTTCAAGGCCTCGCTGGCCAACCTGCAGGAAGGCTATTTCGCCTCGCCGCATGACGTGGCCATCGCCGCGCGTATTGCGGACACGCTGTGTGGTGGCCAGATCGAACGCGGCTCGTCAGTCGACGAGGAGTGGCTGCTGAGCCTGGAGCGCAAGCACTTCGTGGAGCTGGCCAAGACCGAGAAGACGCAGGCACGCATCGCCCACACCATGACCACGGGCAAGCCGCTGCGTAACTGATGAGGCTCGTCGTCCCTGCGCAGGCAGGGATGACGAACAAAAACTTGAGTGCGTCGCTGCGACCTACGCGCGACAACACGGAGCAAAACCATGACCAAGCAAGTACAAGACGCCTATATCGTCGCCGCCACCCGTACCCCGGTCGGCAAGGCGCCGCGCGGCGTATTCCGCAACACCCGTCCCGACGACATGCTGGCCCACGTGATCCGTGCCGTGATGGCGCAGGCACCGGGCATCGACCCGCACCGCATCGACGACGCCATCATCGGCTGCGCCATGCCGGAAGCCGAGCAAGGCATGAACGTGGCGCGCATCGGCACCCTGCTCGCCGGCCTGCCGTATACCGTGCCGGGTGTCACCATCAACCGCTTCTGTTCTTCGGGCGTGCAGGCGATCGCGATGGCGGCCGACCGCATCCAGCTCGGCCTCGCCGACCTGATGATCGCCGGCGGCACCGAGAGCATGAGCATGGTGCCGATGATGGGCCACAAGATCGCGATGAACCCCGCCATCTTCGCCAACGACGAAGACCGCGCCATCGCCTACGGCATGGGCATTACCGCCGAGAAAGTGGCCGAGCAGTGGAAGGTCACGCGCGAGCAGCAGGACGCGTTCGCCGTCGAGAGCCATCGTCGCGCACTCGCCGCCATCGCTGCCGGTGAGTTCAAGGAAGAGATCACCCCGTTCCAGCTTGACGATCACTATCCCGACCTGGTCAGCCGCGGCATCAAGACCGACAGTCGCCTGATCGACACCGATGAAGGCCCCCGCGCCGGCACCACGCTCGACGTGCTGGCCAAGCTGCGCACGGTGTTCCGCAACGACAAGTTCGGCGGCAGCGTGACGGCCGGCAACTCCTCGCAGATGTCCGACGGCGCCGGCGCCCTGCTGCTCGCCAGCGAGCAGGCGATCAAGGACTACAACCTCACCCCGCTCGCTCGCTTCGTCGGCTTCTCCGTCGCTGGCGTGAAGCCGGAAGTGATGGGCATTGGCCCGAAGGAAGCGATTCCGAAGGCGCTCAAGCAGACCGGCATCAAGCAGGACCAGCTGGACTGGATCGAGCTCAACGAGGCGTTTGCCGCCCAGGCACTCGCCGTGATGGGCGACCTCGGCCTCGACCCGAGCAAGGTCAACCCGCTGGGCGGCGCCATCGCCCTCGGCCATCCGCTCGGCGCCACCGGCGCGATCCGCGCCGCCACCCTGATCCACGGCATGCGTCGTCGCAAGCAGAAGTACGGCATGGTGACCATGTGTATCGGCACCGGCATGGGCGCGGCGGGCGTGTTCGAGGCGCTCTGATTCCCGGCACCATCGCTTGAAACGAATACGGCGCCGTAGCGATACGGCGCCGTTTTTGTTTCCGCGTACAAGTCACCGCAGAACCTGGCAGTCAGGCGATGCGATCAGGGATGCGTCTTCGGTCCATCGATAAAGGCGCTTATCGCCGTGATGGTCGGGCCCGTTGCTTCTTCCATCAGCCAATGGCCCGCATTAGGCACCACCAGCTCGGTGACATTGGTCGCGGCGTTGCGCATCACGGCGGCTTCGTTGGCGCCAAAGGATTTCTCGCCGCCGATGGCCAGGACCGGCATCGGCAGTTTCGTCGCCATGGCGAGCTTGTTGTCCTCGGCGTCCTTGCGGATCGAGCGGAACTGCGCAAACGCGGAGTGCATGGCGCCAGGCCGCGCATAAAGCTCGGCGTAATGCTGACGGGACGCTTCGTCCATTTTGGACGGATCTCCCGCAAACTCGTTCCAGAAACGGTCGAGATAGATGCGCTCACGTCCTGCCACCAGCCTCTCCATATCGGGCCCACCGAAGTCGAAATGCCATAGCGCAGGCAGGCGGACGATCTGGTCCCACGGTGGAATGCCCGGAACCGGCGCATCCATTACAACGAGCTTGTCGGTCTTGTCCGGATAACGCGCCGCATAGGCATAGGCGACCATCGTGCCGATGTCATGACCCACGACCACCGCGTGATCGATATGCAACTGCGTCAGCACGGAGCGGATATCCGCGGCCTGGGTGCGCTTGTCGTACCCCTCCTCGGGATGGGACGACAGGCCCATGCCGCGCAAATCAGGCACCACGACCGTGTGATGGCGCGCCAACACCTCGGCCAGCGGCTCCCACATGTCCCCGGTATCGCCGAAACCGTGCAACAGCACCACGGCCGGGCCCTTGCCACCCACGCGCACATGAAGCGTGGCGCCATCGGTTTGCAGTTCCTTGACCTGGAACGAAGCGGGGTAAGGCTTCACGCCCGCCGACGCGGGCAGGCTGATCGCGAGTACGCCTAGAACGCCAAGCAGAAAGCGAACCATGATGTTGACCCTTTTGCTGGAAGCGATGATGCGCACAAGGGCGTGGCCGGCCCTGCTGACTGGCTGGCACGCACTCATGAGCTACTAAGACGAGGTTCCCCGGTGCCGAGGATCAGTTGGCGAGTGTCGCGGATATGTGACGGAGAGCCGTGCTGATGACCTTCGCTTGACCCCAAGGACTCGACGCATGAATCAACAACAGCGGCCATGGCCGCCTGAACTTTGTTGGAAACTGGATTGCCCCCTTTTTCTGACCAGACCAAGCACGTCGCCGGATCTGGCCCGCCCAATTTGGCGCAATCCGATTATTTCTTCCACCCTCCCCCCGCCTAACGTGTGCACATCCCGGGCTCCTCCCCTGCCCGCGTAACCCACGTTAGGAGACTCGCATGTCACAGGTTTGGCTTATTACTGGTAGTTCGCGCGGCTTTGGCAAGGCGCTGGCCGAGGCCGTACTCACGGCCGGCCACTCGCTGATCGCCACCGCGCGCAATCCCGCTCAACTCGCCCCGCTCGTGGAGCGCTTTGGCGAGCGCGTGCGCGCGATTGCACTGGATGTCACCGACGCGGCGGCGGCACGGACCGCGATGCAGGCTGCCGTGGATACGTTCGGTCGACTGGACGTGGTGGTCAACAACGCCGGCTACGGCAACCTGGCGTCGATCGAAGAAGGCGACGATGCCGACTTCCGCGCCCAGCTGGAAACCAACTTCTTCGGCGTGGTGAACGTCACGCGCGCCGCCCTGCCGATACTGCGCAAGCAGCGCAGCGGTCACATCATCCAGTTTTCGTCCATTGGCGGGCGCATTGGCGTACCGGGCGTGGCGGCCTATCAAGCCGCGAAATGGGCGGTCGAGGGTTTCTCCGAGGTACTCGCCAAGGAAATCGCTCCGTTTGGCATTCGTGTCACCTTGGTCGAGCCAGGTGGCTTCCGCACCGACTGGGCGGGTCCTTCCATGACGATCCACGCGCCCCGCGCGGATTCGGATTACGCGCCTACCCTTGGCCCGATTATCGAATTGATGCGAGCCCATGGAGGAAACGAAGCGGGGGATCCAGTAAAGGCAGCGCAAGCGATTCTCAGCATCGCCCATACGCCTGAACCACCCTTGCGTTTGCTGCTGGGTTCCGACGCGGTCTTTCTGGCCGAGCAACAATCCAGGCGCATGGCCGCCGAAGATGCGAAATGGCGTACGCTCAGCCTGTCCACCGATTTCGACAGCACGCCAGAGGCCGTCGAAGAACGCTTTCGCATGCTGCGCTCGCTAGGCTGATGACTTCGAATAGATAGACCATCGCGTGAGAGTACGAACGTGAGAGCCGACCAGATTCCACTGAGCCGTGGTGTATTCGAACGCTTGACGGCGCTCGCAATGGACGTGCCCGCCGTACTGAAACAGGCGGGTTTGCCTGCTGACCTGATCGGGCAAACCCGCGTCGTTTTGACCACGTCTCAATTCTTCAACCTGTGGCGTGCCGCCGAAGCGCTCTACGACGACCCCAGCCTGGGTCTGCGCCTGGGTGATGGCGCCCGCCAGGAGGTCTATGACGTCGTGTCGCTGGCGGCGCTGCACTCGGCAACCCTCGGCGAAGCCATACAGAAGCTCGCTCGTTACAAGCGCCTTACCTGTCCCGAAGACATTAGTATCGAGTTGAGCCGTGATGACGCCGCAGTGAGCGCGCGCTGGATGCTGGCGGAAGGCCACGCGCCGCATTTCCTGATCGATGCGGTGTTCGCCGCTCATCTGGCGCTGGCCGAACGCGGCACGGGGCGCAGCATCCGCTTGAAGCGACTGGAATTGACGCGCAGGCCGACCGCCACCGAGGTACTGCACGGGCACTTCCATTGCGAGCTGCGCTTCAATGCAGCGCAGGACCGCATCGTGTATGAGCGGGCCGACCTCGACCTGCCCTTCATCACCCACGACCAGGACCATCTGGCCAGGCTGCTCCCCACGCTGGAAGCGTCGCTACAGGAGCAGAGCGCCACCACCTCGTTGCGTGACAAGGTATGGAATGTCCTGGCACGCGGCATGCGCGGCAGTCACCTGCGCATGGCGCAGGTCGCCGACGCCTTGCATCTGAGTCCACGCACCTTGCAGCGCAAACTGGGTGAGGCGGGCACCAGCTACCAGCAACTGCTGGATCAGGTGCGTCGTCACCTGGCACAGCGCCTGCTGAATGCGACCGATCTGGATACCGGCGAGATCGCCTTCCTGCTCGGCTTCGAAGAACTCAACTCGTTCAACCGCGCCTTCCGCCAATGGGAGGGAGAAACGCCGACACGCTGGCGCTCAACGATTGCCGGATAGCCTGAAACAGCGGATCGCAAGAATCGGAGTGTGCGCCTACGCCCCGGTCGCTAGATTGGCTCCACGGCATCCACGTTGGGAGACGATCGATGATTTCGTTCGGGACAAACGCAAAACACATGGAAGCGACACGGGACACACGGCGCCGCGCGCCTGCATGGTCACCCGCCGCCACCACGGAAAACCTGGTGTTCGCCATCGGTACCTGCTCGCTGGGCACGCTGATGGTTGCCCGCCACGGCGGCGGCATCTGCGCCATCCTGCTCGGTGATTCGCGGGCAGACGTACTGGACGACTTGCAGCAGCGCTTTCCCGACGCCGCCATGATCGAGGGCGATCGACAGGCGACGCGGCTACTGCACAAGGTCGTTGCGCTGGTCGAGTCGCCAAGGACAGCCGTCGAGCTTCCTCTCGACATGCGCGGAACGCCATTCCAGCAACGGGTCTGGCAGGCGCTACGGGATATTCCGGTCGGGTCGACCACCACGTATGCCGACATCGCCCGCCGCATTGGCGATCCGCGAGCGGCGCGCGCAGTGGCCCAGGCTTGCGCCGCCAACCGCCTGGCCATCGTCATCCCGTGTCACCGGGTCGTGCGCAGCGACGGATCGCTGTCCGGCTATCGCTGGGGCGTCGAGCGCAAGCGCATGCTGCTGCAGCGGGAGGCCCGCGCATGACTGCACGGCCACAAGGCAACTTGGCGCTCGAACGGCAGGGAGGCATCGCGGCACGCATCGAAGCGATCGACTGGACGCGTGTCACCGCGGACTTGGACGCGCAGGGAAGCGCGATGCTGGACGGATTCCTGTCCGCCGACGAATGCTCGTCGCTTGCCGCGATGTACACCGAGGAAGAGCTGTTCCGCAGTCGCGTCGTGATGGGACGACACGGCTTCGGTCGCGGCGAGTACAGGTACTTCCGCTATCCCCTGCCCGAACTCATCGCCGAACTACGCACGGCGATCTACCCTCATCTGGTGCCGTTGGCCAACCAATGGAAGGAGGCCATGGGATTCGACGTGCGCTATCCGGCCCAGCATGGCGACTTCATCGAACGCTGCCACGCCGCCGGCCAGTCGCGCCCCACGCCACTGTTATTGCAGTACGGCCCCGGCGATTACAACTGCCTGCACCAGGACCTCTACGGCGAGCACGTGTTTCCGCTGCAGATGGCGATCCTGCTATCGGCGCCCGACCGAGACTTCACTGGCGGTGAATTCGTACTGACCGAACAGCGTCCACGTATGCAATCGCGCCCCGAGGTCGTGCCGCTACGCCAAGGCGATGCGGTGATCTTTGCCGTGCATCATCGCCCCGTACAGGGCACGCGCGGCACCTACCGCGTGAACCTGCGCCACGGCGTCAGCCGCGTGCGCTCGGGACAACGCCATACGCTGGGTATCATTTTCCACGACGCGCAATGACGACGCCCTGCGCAAGGGCAACAAAAAAGCGGCCCAGGGCCGCTTTTGAGTGTTGACCGCGATGCATCGGTCAACGGAATTTGGAGCGGGAAACGAGACTCGAACTCGCGACCCCGACCTTGGCAAGGTCGTGCTCTACCAACTGAGCTATTCCCGCATCGGAGCCGCGCATTGTAATGACTAAACGACGGCCGTCAAGCCTTCGTCACAAATTCATTCATCCTCGCCGCGCGGGACGGGAATCGGATGGTCGCCGCGCAGGCTGGGCCAGGCGGCGCGCAGGTAGTACACGCCGGACCAGATGGTGAGGATGCCGGCGATCACCAGCAAGGCCTCGCCGATGTGGTACAGGCGCAGCGCCTCGGCGCTCTTTTCGTGCTGCACGATCAGCACCACCAGCGCCACCATCTGCATGACCGTCTTCAGCTTGCCGATGAAGGCCACCTTGACGGTGGCGCGCATGCCGATCTCGGCCATCCACTCGCGCAACGCCGAGACGCTGATCTCACGGCCCACGATGATCGCGGCGGTCACCGCCATCAAGATGCCCGGCCAGCCGCCGCGGTGCGACTCCACCAGCAGGAACAGCGTCACGGCCACCATCAGCTTGTCCGCGACCGGATCAAGGAACGCGCCGAAGGCCGAGGTGAGGTTCATGCGGCGGGCCAGGTAACCGTCCAGCCAGTCGGTGATCGCGGCCAGCAGGAACACGATGGCCGCGGTGATGTTGTGCCCCGGAAACTGCCAGTAGAAGACGACCACCATGACCGGCAACAGCAGCACGCGGAACAAGGTGAGCCAGGTTGGCAGGTTGATGCGCATAAATCCTTTCCGGGTGGGTTCTTGCAAGGGCACGACCGCATCAAGCCCGGCTAGCCATGGAGCACAGCATAAATGCGTTCGGCCAGGCCGCGATCAATTCCCTTGACCTGCGTGAGCTCTTCCACACCCGCAGCCTCGACACCCGCGAGGCCACCAAACGCCTTCAACAGCGCCGTGCGGCGGCGCGCGCCAATGCCCGGGACATCCTCCAGCACGCTGCGCTCGCGCGCCTTCTCGCGGCGCTTGCGGTGGCCACTGATGGCAAAACGATGTGCCTCGTCGCGCACCGCGGCGACGAGATGCAGTGCAGGTGATGCCGGACCGGGGTGCAACTGGCGGCCCGAGTCGGCGAGGATCAGGGTCTCTTCGCCAGCGCGACGACCGGGGCCCTTGGCCACGCCGATCACATGAATACCGGTGACGTTGAGTTCCTGCAGCACGTCCAGCGCCTGCGCCACCTGCCCGCTGCCGCCGTCGATCAGCAGGACATCCGGGCGGGCGCCCTCGCCCTCCGCCACCTTGCGGAAGCGGCGCACCAGGACCTGATGCATGGCGGCGTAGTCATCGCCCGGCGTGATACCGCTGATGTTGAAACGTCGGTAATGGGACTTCTCCGGACCCTCCGCGCCGAACACTACGCATGAGGCCACGGTCAGCTCGCCCTGCGTGTGGCTGATGTCGAAGCACTCCAGCCGGCGCGGAGGTTCGTCCAGTTCCAGCAGTTTCTGCAGGTCATCAAAGCGCGCGCCTAGCGTCTGTCGACTGGCCAGGCGCGCGGTGAGCGAGGCCTGCGCATTGCGCTCGGCCATTTGCAGGAAGCGCGCCCGTTCGCCGCGCACGCTGGATTTCAGTTCCACCGTGCGCCCGGACTGCGCGGTCAGCAGTTCGGCCAGGATCTGCTGGTCCGGCACCGGCTCGCCGAGTATCAGTTCGCGCGGCACCGGCCGATCGAGGTAGTACTGCGCGATGAACTGCTCCAGCACGTCGGCGGGCTCGGCGTCGAACGGCAGGCGCGGAAAGAAATCGCGCGTGCCCAGGCTGATGCCGTTGCGGAAAAACAACACGCTGACGCAGGCCATGCCCGCCTCGATGCGACAGGCAAGCACGTCCATATCGGCGCTGGCACCCTGCACGTGATGCTGTGCCTGCAACTGTCGCAGCGCGGCCACCTGGTCGCGCATGGCCGCGGCCCGCTCGAACTCCAGCGCCTTGGCAGCCTGCTCCATCGAACCGGCCAGCTCGTCGATCACCGCGCTGCTGCGTCCTTCGAGGAACATCTCGGCATGGCGCACGTCATTGCGGTAGTCGTCCACGCTGATCAGCTTCACGCAAGGCGCCGTGCAACGACCGATCTGGTGCTGCAGGCACGGCCGCGAACGGTTCCTGAAATAGCTGTCCTCGCACTGGCGCACCTTGAACAGCTTCTGCATCAGGTTGAGGCTTTCGCGCACGGCAAACGTGCTTGGATACGGCCCGAAATAGCGCCCCGGCATATTGCGCGCACCGCGATGGAAGGCCAGCCGCGGATAGTCCTCGCCACCGGAGAGGTAGATATATGGGTAGCTTTTGTCGTCGCGCAGCAGGATGTTGTAGCGCGGCTTGAGCGACTTGATCAGCTGCGATTCGAGCAGCAGCGCCTCGCCCTCGGTGCGCGTGACGGTGATTTCCGCGCGGGCGATCTGCGCCACCATGGCGGCGATGCGCGGCTCCATCCTCGGCTTGAGGAAATAGCTGCCGACGCGCTTCTTCAGGTTGCCTGCCTTGCCCACGTACAGCAAGTCGCCGTCCGCGTCGAAGTAGCGATAGACGCCGGGCGAAGTCGAGAGGGTCTTGACGAAGGCCTTGCCGTCGAAGGCTTGCGGCGGTGAGGGCTGCATGGACGGATTCTAGCCGGTTTCAGCTACCGCGCAGGCGCGCGATCAGCCCATCCACGCCTTGCTCGGCCAGTCGTACGGCCTCGCGAAAGTCAGCGGCTTCGCCGAAGTAGGGATCGGGAAATTCCAGCGGCGAACGCACGCCGCTCCAGGGCAGGAACAACTCGGGTCGCGAACCCTGCGATCGCCGCAGTTGCGCGAGGGCCTCCAGGTTATTGCGATCCATCGCCAGCACCCAGTCATAGGCAAGGAAATCGTCTGCACGCACCTGCCGTGCCTGATGCAACGAAAGGTCGTACCCGGCTGCCGCTGCCGCCTGCTGCATGCGCGCGTCGGCGCCCTTGCCCACGTGCCAGTTGCCGGTACCGCAGGAGGCCAGTACCACCTCCAGCCCGGCCTCGGCACAGCGCTGGCGCGCCACGGCTTCGACCAGGGGCGAGCGGCAGATATTGCCCAGGCATACGAACAGGACGGAGGTCGGCCGGTCTTTCAAAGGCATCAGGACAGTCTCGGATCGCATAGCCCGCTGCCATGCCTGCACGAGTAGCTATGGGCGACTTGCCGCCAACACAAGCGTCGAGCACCTCGACGTTGCGCCACGCCATGGAGCACTGCAAGGATGGCTACGGAGGACCGACCATGGGCTGTCTGCCGTTACCGATACTTTTCGTCCTTGGCTTCCTGATCGGCAAGGCCGTGGGCGGTTCGAGCGGCGCACTATGGGGTGCCGGCCTCGGACTGGTACTAGGCCTGCTGCTGGCAGGGCTGTTTATCACCCTGGTCCGGCGCCGGCGCTGAAAACCCTCACCCCTGCGCCAAGCATGGCTCGGCGCGCTCCAGGGTGACGAGCCCGCGCCTGTTCAGCAACGGCGCGTCTTGCGGCAATCATTTGATTTTCGCGCTGGACGCGCGATGCTGTCGAAGTCGCAAGCACCCGGCCTGGGTTCATTGATGAGTTCGGAGGAGATGGCCGATGTTTGTTCAAATCGGCGTGCTCATCATTGCCACGAGCCTCGTGCAGCTCGCGATCGGCTTCTTCAACACCTTCCTGTCCCTGCGCTTGACCGCCGAGCATTTTGGCCCCGGCTTGAATGGCCTCATCCTCAGCGCCTATTTCGCTGGCTTTACGGTTGGAGCGATGCTGAGCGGGCGCTTGATCCGGCGCATCGGGCATATCCGCTCCTACGCCGCCTTTGCCGGCATGGTGGTGGTGGCGACTGCGGTGATTCCGCTGCTCGTCCAGCCCTTCGTCTGGATCGTCTGTCGCCTGATCGTCGGCGTCGGCTGCGTCGGGCTGTTCATCACCACCGAGTGTTGGCTCAACGCCAAGGCGCGCCCCGAACAGCGGGGCCGCGTCTTTTCCATCTACATGTTCGGCACGCTCGTGGCCTTTGCGATCGGGCAGTTGCTGATCGGCGTGGTGGTCATGGCATCGGCAGCCCCCTTCTTCATCATCATGGGGTTGTTCTCCTTCGCCCTGGTCATCATGAGCACGACGCGAGCCGAGGCGCCGGCCCTCGCATCCGAGCGCACCCTGGGCCTGGGCGAGCTCAGCCAGCGGGCGCCCACCGCCGTGATCGGGTGTGTGGTCGGTGGCCTGGTCAACAGTGCGTTCTACGCGCTGGTTCCGGCGTGGATGCTGGATCAGGGTACCGATCAATCGACCATTGCCATGTTCATGTTCGTCGCCGTGCTCGGCGGGCTCGCCTTTCAAATCCCCGTCGGCCGGCTTTCCGATCGGGGTGACCGACGCATCGTGCTGATCGGCCTGGCGCTGGGCTTCGCGGTGGTCGCCCTGGTGCTGGTGGCGCTACCTCATTCGTTGGTGATGGTGCTGCCGGCGGCGGCGCTGCTGGGTGGCTTCATGTCCACGCTCTATCCGGTCTGCGTCGCCTATGCGCTGGACCACATGACGGCCGATCGCATGGTTGCAGTCAGCGGCAAGCTGATCCTGGTGAATGGCATCGGCGCCGCGCTAGGCCCTTTGATCGGCTCAAGCGTCATGGGGCGCATGGGCATCAATGGACTGCTCTACTTCATGGCCATGGCGGCGGTTGTGCTCGCGGCGGTGGTCGCCAGGCGCATCCGGCTGAGGGCGCCTCCGGCCCAAGTCGCTCGAACCTTCGGCATTCTCGATCCCATGACTGCGCCCATCCTGCAGGAGCCCGACGAGAGTCCTCGCGAATCCGCCGCGGCTTGAAACTCGGTGCGGCTTTCCGGCAGCCATCTGGGACTTAAAGCGTTCAGTCGCGTGCGAGCCACTGCTCCGCGCGCTCCAGATCGGCCAAGGTGTCGATGCCTGGCGGAAACGGTTCGGGCGTCAGCCGCACGGCAATGGCATGACCGTGCTCGAGCACGCGCAACTGTTCCAGCGACTCCGCCTGCTCCAGCGCCGTACGCGACAACTGGGTGTAGCGCTTGAGGAAACCTGCACGGTACGCGTAGATGCCGATGTGGCGAAGGAACGGCACCTCGGCTGGCAACATCTCACGATGCAGCGCAAAGGCATCTCGCGCCCATGGCAATGGAGCGCGGCTGAAGTACAAGGCCCGGCCATTCGACGCGCGCACCAGCTTCACCACGTTGGGATCGAACAGCTCATGCGCTTCGGTGATTGGCGTCGCCAAGGTCGCGACCGGCGCATCGTCGTCCGCCAGCGCACGTGCCACCTCGCGGATGCCCGCAGCAGGAGCAAACGGTTCGTCGCCTTGCAGGTTCACCACGATGGCGTCATCGGGCCAGCCGTAGTGAACCGCGCACTCGGCCAGGCGGTCGCTGCCCGAGGCATGATCGCCACGGGTCATGCATACCTCGACGCCCTGCCCGGCCAGGGCATCGGCGATGCGCTGGTCGTCCACCGCCACGACGACCTCGGTCGCCCCTGCCTGCAGCGCACGCTGCGCCACCCGCACCACCATCGGCACGCCGGCAATCTCGCGCAGAGGCTTCGCCGGCAAGCGCGTGGAGCCATAGCGGGCGGGAATGGCGACGATGAACGGCGGGGTGTCAGCGGACATGGCGACCTCTTGGTGAGGTTGGAAGCCTAGCTGCAAGCGTGGGCGGAGACGAGGGGTGGTGGGTCTTCACCACTTGTGTGCCGCCTAGTACCACGTGGTGGCCTGGCGGCAAGCCATCAAGAAAACACGTACCAATCCAGGTTGTCGCGAGCACCCGCCCTTTACCCCCTTTTAGGGGCTCACCCCAGCCCTCTCCCCAAAGGGGAGAGGGAGCGAAAAGCAGTCAGCTCGCGGCGCTTAGGGCAAAGCCGCAGCTGTTGGCCAGCTCGAGAAATCCAGGGAACGACGTGGCGACGTTGCTGCAATCGTTGAGGCGGATGGGGTCACCTGCAATCAGGCCAGCTACAGCGAAACTCATCGCGATGCGATGGTCGCCATGGCTCTCGATGCCGCCGCCGCCGAGGGGGCCGCCGGTGATAATGGCGCCATCCGGGGTCTCTTCGATTTGCGCACCGATGGCACGCAAGCCGGCCGCCATGGACGCGATGCGATCCGATTCCTTCACGCGCAATTCGGCGGCGCCGCGCACGACCGTGCGGCCTTTCGCAGCAGCGGCGGCGACAAAAAGTACCGGGAATTCGTCAATCATGTCCGGTACCAGCGCTTCCGGCAGCTCGATGCCGTGCAGGGGCGCGTAACGCACCATCAGGTCACCAACCGGCTCGCCACCGCTCTTGCGCGGGTTTTCGATGCGGATATCGGCGCCCATCAAGCGCAGCGCCTGCAGCAGGCCGGTGCGACGCGGATTCAAGCCGACCGCCGGCAAACGCAGCTTCGACCCTGGCACGATGCTGGCCGCGACCAGGAAGAACGCCGCCGAGGAGAAATCGGCGGGCACGTCCACGTCGGTGGCACGCAGCACATGACCGCCACTCAAGCGCGCACGACCAGGCTCGAAATCGATCGGCCAGCCGAAGGCGGCCAGCATGCGCTCGGTGTAGTCGCGCGTCGGATGCGGCTCGATCACCGTCGTTTCGCCGTGCGCGTACAAGCCGGCCAGCAACAGCGCCGACTTCACCTGGGCGCTGGCCACCGGCAAGGTGTATTCGATGCCATGCAGCGCCTGGTTGCCGTGCACCTGCAGCGGCGGCAAGCCATCGCGGCTGTCGATCTTCGCGCCCATCATGGCCAGCGGGTCGGTGACGCGGCGCATCGGCCGCTTCGACAGCGACTCGTCGCCCACCAGGGTGCTGGCAAAGGCCTGCCCGGCGAGAAGGCCAGCCAGCAGGCGCATGCCGGTGCCGGCATTGCCGCAGTCCAGCGGCTGCGCTGCACCACGCAAGCCATGCAGGCCCACGCCATGCACGCGACGCTCGCCCTCGGCAGGCGTCTCGATGCGCACGCCAAGCTGTTGCAGGACGGCGGCGGTGGCACGGGTGTCCTCACCCTCGAGGAAGCCGCGGATATGCGATATGCCATCCGCCAACGCACCCAGCATCAGGGCGCGGTGCGATACCGATTTATCGCCGGGGACGCGTACGCTGCCTTGCAGCGCGCGGCCGGCATGACTGATCCAGTCGAGTCGACTCACGATGAATTCTCCGGCAGCCGCTCCGAGGCGACCGCATACATATCAGGGCAAGGCCACCGGGTAGGAGCCGAGCACGCGTACCTGGGCCGCGGCCGAGCCCATTTCCTGCATCGCCGCCTGCATGGGTGCGTCGTGGACGTGGCCAGACACGTCGATAAAGAACGCGTACTGCCACTTGCCCGAATGCGCGGGACGCGACTCGATGCGATTGAGGCTGAGGCCATGCTTGGCGAACGGGCTCAACACGTCATAGAGCGCGCCTGGCTTGTCGTTCACCGTGATGAGCAAGGACGTGCGGTCGTTGCCCGACGGCGGAAACAGCGAACGGCCAATCACCAGGAAGCGCGTGGTGTTGTCCGCGCGGTCCTCGATGGCCTGCGCCACGGTCTTGAGCCCGTACACGCGGCCCGCCGTTTCGCCGGCAATGGCGCCGGCGTCGTCCGCATGACGCGCAAGCCGGGCCGCTTCGGCATTGCTGCTGACCCCGATGCATTCCACGCCCGGCAGGTTGATGCGCAACCAGGTCTTACACTGCTGCAGCGACTGCGCGTGCGCGTAGACGCGCTTGATGTCCTCGAGCTTGCCGCTCATCGAATGCAGGCACTGATGCACGCGCAACTCGACTTCGCCGCAAATGGTGGCGTCGGAGGTGAGGAACATGTCCAGGGTCACCTGGATCATGCCCTGGCCGGAGTTCTCCACCGGCACCACGCCGAAATCGGCATGGCCGGCAGCCACTTCCTGGAATACTTCCTCGATGCTGCCCAGCGGCAGGCCGTAGGCCGCGTGGCCAAAGTGCTTGCGCACCGCCTGCTCGCTGAAGGTGCCTTCCGGCCCCAGGAATCCAACCTTGAGCGGATCTTCCTGGGCCAGGCAGGACGACATGATCTCGCGGAACAGGCGCACCATTTCCGCGTCCGACAACGGGCCGTGATTGCGATCCACCACCATGCGCAACACATGCGCCTCGCGCTCGGGGCGGTAATAGTCGATCGCCGAAAGCCCCTCGCCCTTCACGCGCGCCACTTCCTGCGCCCAACCGGCACGCTCCGAGATCAGCTGCTGGATCTGCTGATCGATGGTGTCGATGCGCTCACGCACATCGGAAAGTGAGGATTTCTTGTCGGTCATATCTCGGCGCTACGGAAGGAAAGATGTCCAAACAGTGGACCAGGGATAGTCCGTGATATGCAGACTCATGCGCAACCGTTTCATCCGTGACGTTTGGCGAAATCGCCCATGAAGTCCACCAGCGCCTGCACGGCCTCCAGCGGCACCGCGTTGTAGAGCGAGGCGCGCATACCGCCG
Source organism: Dyella halodurans (assembly GCF_026283925.1). GTDB lineage: Bacteria > Pseudomonadota > Gammaproteobacteria > Xanthomonadales > Rhodanobacteraceae > Dyella > Dyella halodurans. The sequence goes on along the minus strand of NZ_JAPDPF010000007.1, from coordinate 263,898 downwards.
AGCGCCTTGTGCCCCTTCAATGCGAGCAGGCCGGCCGCCTCCGATTCCTTGAGGAAAGCCGCATCCAGCGCACTGTCGTGCAGTGTGAATGGCACGTTCATGCGCGAACGCGCGGCCAAGTCGATCGGATTGCGGTAAAAGCCGCCGGAGCCGTCGATGCTGCCGTAGAGAAGCTCTGCCTTGGCACGGTTGCGCTCACACATGGCGGTCAGGCCGCCCTGCTCCTTCAACCACTGGAAGGTCAGGCCCGCCAGGTACCAGCCCCAGGTATTGGGGGTGTTGAGCATGGAATCGTTCGCCGCGTGATCCGCGTAATGGAAGATGCGCGACATCGGGCGCGTGGCCCGCTGCAGCAGATCGCGACGGATGATCATCACCACCAGACCCGAGGGACCGATGTTCTTCTGCGCGCCCGCATAGATCAGCCCGAAGCGCGAGACGTCCACCGGCTCGGACAGGATATTGGAGGACATGTCCGCCACCAGCGGCACCTCGCCAACCTCGGGAATCGCGTGAAACTCGACGCCGTGGATGGTTTCGTTCGGCGTGTAGTGCACATAGGCGGCACGCGGATCGAGTTGCCAGCTATCGCGGGGCGGCAGCTGCAGGTAGTGCTGCTCCTTGCTGCTGCCCGCCACGTTCACTTTCACATAGGGCGCGGCTTCGCTGACGGCCTTTTCGCCCCAGTGCCCGGTGACGATGTAGTCGGCGCTATCGCCCTCGCCGGCCAGGTTCATCGGAATCTGGCCGAAATGCTGGGTGGCACCGCCCTGCAGGAACAGCACGGCGTAATCGGCGGGGATCGCCAGCAGCTCGCGCAGATCGGCCTCGGCCTGCTGGGCCAGGCCCATGAACAGCTTGCCGCGATGGGAGAGCTCCATCACCGAGGCGCCACAGCCCTGCCAGTCCAGTAGTTCGCGCTGGGCGCGTTCAAGTACCGCCTGCGGCATCGCCGCCGGGCCTGCGCTGAAATTCCAGAGTCTGCTCACTGACCGACGGCGCCTTCATGGGAGGAATCGCCGCATTATGCCGCGTCGCAGCAATGCATCGTCAACCCGCTCGCCGATGCCTCGGTAGCGCCCCGGCCAGCGCCCTAGAAGCGCACCAACAAGGCAATGGCGATACCCAGCGCCAGCACGGCCGCCGTGGCGATCAGCCACCACACTTCGCCGCGCGGACCGGCGTCTTCCTCGGGCAGGTGCTCAGGCGGCGGCTCCGGCCTGATGATCTCGGGCTCAAGTTCCAGCCCGGGGGCGTCGACCACGAAACGGTGCATCGCCAAGCCAACCTGGTCGCCCGGGCGCAAGGCTGCCTGGGTCACCGCTACGCCGTTGACGCGCAACGGATAACGGGCCGATTGCTGGCCTGCCTCGAGCATGAGCTGCCCGTCGCGCCAGAAGACCGCCAGTGACGCCGCTTCGCCTTGCGGCAGCTCCAATGGGAAGCGGCCCATGGGCCCCAGCTCCAGCTTGTCCTGCAGCGACAGCACGCGACCCGACAGCGACCCGGCCACCGCACGCAAGGCCACCGTGCAGCGCCCTTCCGCCGGCACGGTGACGGGCGGGTGTTGGGCAGGCTGCTCATCGACCCGCAGCAACATGCGGCAATCGCCAACGCTCAACACGTCACCCGGGCGCAGCAAGGCTTTCTCGCGCACGGGCCGGGCATTCACATAGACGCGGTTGCCTTCCGGCAAGACCTGCAGCACCCAGCCACGACGGTCGAGCTGGATACGCAAATGGTGCTCGCCGGCCTGATGGCCGGCCAGTATCAGATCGTTGTCCGGTGCGCTGCCGATCCGCAGTGCGGGGGCATCCCAGTGGAAATCCTCTCGGGCCGAATTGGGAAACTCGATACGCATCGGTGAACCAGTCGATAGACGGCCGGGACTCTAACAGAAGCTTGCATTCTGTCCGAGCGCATCTGGCTTACCATGTGGGTTTGCCTGTCCGGAGCTTATCCATGCCCAAGATTGATATCCGTCGGCCGCACCAGCTGCCCCTGGCCGAGGCTCGTGCCGTGGTCGACAAGGTGGCGGCACGCATGCACGAGAAATTCGGCATGGAGGGTCAGTGGGAAGGCGATACCCTGCGTTTTTCCCGCCCGGGCGTGGCTGGCAGCATCGCGGTGGCGAGCGACGTCATCCACGTGAAAGCCGAGCTGGGCATGATGCTGGCGCCCTTGAAGGGCATGGTCGAACAGGAGATCCGCCGCAAGCTGGACGAGCACTTCGGCTGATGATTCTTTAACCATTCCAGTTTCCGTGGCATAATCGACCGCTTAAGCGGCCATGACGGCCCCAATCGCACCCACCGGAACGCATGGCCAAAGACGACGTCATTGAAATGGAAGGCACGGTCCAGGAGACCCTGCCCAACACCATGTTCCGCGTGCAGCTGGAGAACGGCCACGTCATTACGGCCCATATCTCCGGGCGCATGCGCAAGCATTACATCCGCATCCTCACCGGCGACAAGGTGAAGGTGGAGATGACCCCGTACGACCTGACCAAGGGCCGTATCACCTACCGCATGAAGTAATCGAGCGGCCCGCTGTGGTAGGAGCGCACCCAGTGCGCGATCACACGGTTACCGCTATGTAGGATTTTCGCGCACTGGGTGCGCTCCTACAGAAAAAAGGCCGCGCTGTAAGCGCGGCCTTTTTGTGTTGCCCTAAGAAAGCCGGTCAGCTCACCACGGCGGGAACGGCCTCGGCCGCCTCGGTGGTGACGACCAGTTCACCCTCGCGCACGCTCAGGCTCACCTTGCCGCCCTCCGCCAGCTTGCCGAACAGAAGTTCGTCGGCCAGCGGACGCTTCACCTTCTCCAGGATCACGCGGGCCATCGGGCGCGCGCCCATCTGCGGATCGAAGCCATGCTCGGCCAGCCAGTGGCGGGCATCGGCGTCGACGTCCAGGCTCACATGCTTCTCGGTGAGCTGCGCTTCCAGTTCGATCAGGAACTTGTCGACCACGCGAAGAATGTGATCGAAGTCCAGCGCATTGAACTGGATGATCGCGTCCAGGCGATTGCGGAACTCCGGCGTGAACGAACGGCGGATCACTTCCATCGCATCCATCGAGTGGTTCTGCTTGACGAAGCCGATGCCACGGCGCGAAGCCTGCTGGGCGCCGGCGTTGGTGGTCATCACCACGACGACGTTCTTGAAGTTCGCTTCACGGCCATTGGTGTCGGTCAGCACACCGCGGTCCATCACCTGCAGCAGGATGTTGAATACATCCGGATGCGCCTTCTCGATCTCGTCCAGCAGCAACACCGCATGCGGATGCTTGGTCACCGCCTCGGTGAGCAGGCCACCCTGGTCGAAACCGACATAGCCCGGAGGGGCACCAACCAGGCGCGACACCGAATGCGCTTCCATGTACTCGGACATGTCGAAACGGATCATTTCGATGCCCAACTGCATGGCCAACTGCTTGGTGACCTCGGTCTTGCCGACGCCGGTTGGGCCGGCCAGCAGGAAGCAACCGATCGGCTTGGACGGGTCGGCCAGGCCGGAGCGGGCCATCTTGATGGACGCAGCCAAGGCCTCGATGGCCGGGTCCTGACCGAACACCACCATCTTCAGGTTGCGCTCGAGGTTACGCAGCACGTCCCGATCGGAAGCCGACACCTGCTTGGCCGGGATACGTGCCATCTTGGCCACGATGTATTCCACTTCCGGCACGTCGACCTTGCCAGTGCGCTGGTCGATCGGCAGCAGGCGCTGGCGCGCGCCAGCTTCGTCGATCACGTCGATGGCCTTGTCCGGCAGCAGACGGTCGGGGATGTGCTTCACCGACAGATCCACGGCGGCTTTCAGGGCCTCGGTGGTATAGGCCACGTTGTGGTGTTCTTCGAAGCGGGAACGCAGGCCCTTGAGGATCTCGAAGCTGTCCGCCACGGTCGGCTCGACCACATCGATCTTCTGGAAACGACGCGCCAGCGCGCGGTCCTTCTCGAAGATGCCGCGGAATTCCTGGAAGGTGGTGGAGCCGATGCAGCGCAGCTCGCCCGAGGCCAGCATGGGCTTGATCAGGTTGCTGGCATCCATGGTGCCACCCGAGGCGGAGCCGGCGCCGATGATGGTATGAATCTCGTCGATGAACAGGATCGCGCCCGGCTGCTTCTTGAGCTGGCCGATCACCGCCTTCAGGCGCTTCTCGAAATCGCCACGGTACTTGGTGCCGGCGACCAGGGCGCCCAGATCCAGCGACCAGATGGTGGCGTTTTCCAGCACCTCGGGCACGTCGCCGTCCACGATGCGCTTGGCCAGGCCCTCGGCCAGGGCGGTCTTGCCCACGCCGGCTTCACCGACATAGAGCGGGTTGTTCTTGCGGCGACGGCACAACACCTGGATGGTGCGCTCGATCTCGTCCTGGCGGCCGATCAGTGGATCGATCTTGCCTTCCAGGGCCAGCTCGTTGAGGTTGCTGGCGTATTCGCTCAGCGGATTGCCCCGGGGCTCGCCGTCTTCGCTCTCGCGCTCGCCGCCCGGCATGCTCTGCGACGGCTCGTCGCCGATCTTGGCGATGCCGTGCGAGATATAGTTGACCACGTCGAGACGGGTGATCTCCTGCTGGTGCAGGAAATACACCGCATGCGAATCCTTCTCGCCAAAAATGGCCACCAGCACATTGGCGCCGGTGACTTCCTTACGGCCGGAAGACTGCACATGGTAGACAGCGCGCTGCAGCACGCGCTGGAAGCCGAGCGTGGGCTGGGTATCGCGTTCGTCGCCGTGCGGCAGTACCGGCACGGTCTCGGCGATGATCTTTTCCAGCTCGCGCGTCAGCCGCGGCAGATCCACGCCGCAGGCACGCAGGGCACCCAGTGCCGACTGGTTATCCGTAAGAGCGAGCAGCAGGTGTTCCACCGTCATGAACTCATGACGCTGCTCGCGGGCCTGTTTGTAGCACTGGCCGATGGTGACTTCGAGATCCTTGCTGAACATCCGGACCTACTCCGCTAAGTGGCAGGCGGGCTATACCGCGATGGCTACAAAATGGGGACGCTTAGAGCTTTTCCATAGTGCACAACAAAGGGTGTTGATGAGCACGTGAATATTCGTTTACCTGAGTGACCTTGGTTTCGGCAACCTCCCGGGTAAAGACGCCGCAAACCCCCTTCCCGCGGGTATGGACGTGAAGCATGACCTGCACCGCCCGCTCCTGGTCCAGGCTGAAGAAGCTGCGCAGCACCTCGACCACGAAATCCATCGGGGTGAAGTCGTCGTTCAGCAGCACCACCTGAAACAGGGGTGGACGCGCCACTTCCGGCCTCGAGGTTTCCAGCGCCAGGCCGTGACCGCTGCCTTGTTCGTGTTCGGGTTCGTGAGCCATGGGTTCTACGTGAAATATCCTGGGGAAAAGTATACCGCCGCAACCCCGATGCCGGCCCGAACTGCGGGACCCGGGGTACCCGCGCCGGCAGGTTGTCTTCAGGTGATGGCACAATGACTACTTTTCCAGTGCCTTTGCCGGCGCCATATATCCCCCATGGCCGATTCCGCATTTCCCTCCTCCCCGTCCGTCTGGTGCCCGCACGTTACCGTGGCGTGTGTCGTGGCCGATGGCGACCGCTTCCTGATGGTGGAAGAGGAAGTAAATGGCCGTCTTGCCTATAACCAGCCGGCCGGCCATTTGGATGACAAGGAAAGCCTGGCCAGCGCCGCCGTGCGCGAGACGCTGGAAGAAACCGGCTGGACGGTCGAACTGGAGCATCTGATCGGCATCCACCAGTGGCGCAGTACCGAGCACGGCGACGGCGTGGTGCGCTTCACGTTTGCCGCCCGCGCGCTAGGCCACGACCCCAAGCGTCCGCTGGATACCGGCATCCTCCGCGCCCTGTGGCTGACCCGGGACGAGATCGTGGCCCTGGGCGACCGCCTGCGCAGCCCGCTGGTGTTGATGAGCATCGATGCATGGCTGGCTGGCCAGCGCCTGCCGCTGACCGCGCTGCACAGCCTGCTGGCCGAGGATCGTTACCCGTGAAAGTGATGCTCGGCATTTCCGGTGGCGTCGACTCCTCGGTGGCCGCCCTGCTGCTGCAACAGGCCGACTGCGAGGTCGAAGGCCTGTTCATGCAGAACTGGGAAGAAGACGACCGCGACGGCCCCTGCACCACCGACGCCGACCGCAAGGACGCCGTGGCGGTGTGCGGCCGGCTGGGCATCCCGTTCCATGCGCGCAATTTCGCCGCCGAGTACTGGGACGGGGTGTTCGAGCACTTCCTGGCCGAATACCGCGCCGGGCGCACGCCGAATCCGGACGTGCTGTGCAATCGCGAGATCAAGTTCAAGACGTTCCTGGACGAAGCGCGTGCGCTCGGCGCCGACAAGATTGCCACCGGCCATTACGCCCGCGTGGACTTCCACGACGGCAAATATCGGTTATTGCGCGCCGTGGATGCCGCCAAGGACCAGACCTACTTCCTGCACGCGCTGGGCCAGCAGCAATTGGCCGCCACGCTGTTTCCGGTGGGCGAGATCGAGAAGGCGCGCGTGCGCCAGATGGCCTTGGAAGCATCGCTACCCACCCACGCGAAAAAAGACTCCACCGGCATCTGCTTTATCGGTGAGCGCGACTTCCGCAGCTTCCTCGCCCAGTACATCCCCGCCCAGCCCGGCCCCATGCGTACGCCCGGGGGGGAGACCGTGGGCGAGCACCAGGGCGCGATGTATTACACCCTTGGCCAGCGCAATGGCCTGGGCATCGGTGGTCGCCACGGCGCCAGCGGCGACGCCTGGTATGTGGTGGGCAAGGACGTGGCCAGGAACATCTTGTATGTAGCCCAAGGTGGCGAGAATCTCTGGCTGTATTCGCGCCGCCTGCTGACCGAGTTGCCCCATTGGGTAGCGGGTGAGCCTCCGGCCACACGCTTTCGTTGTACCGCCAAGACCCGCTATCGCCAGCAGGATCAGGCGTGCGAAGTGATCGTGCACGGAGACCACCTGGAAGTGATCTTTGACGAAGCCCAGCGTGCGGTCACTCCCGGCCAGTCGGTGGTGTTCTATGACGGCGAGGCCTGCCTCGGCGGCGCTGTGATCGAGCGCACCGATGCGCCGTACGGCGGCTGGAATGATCAAGCCGAGTTGTCTTCCCCCATCCCCTGCGAGTCGATCCCCGGTGCTTGAAGCCTTTGCCATGAATGAAGAACGCGTGCTGGCCCTGGCCGGCCTGTTCCAGGCCACCGGGTTGGCCCAACAGCTCGCCAACGAAGGTCGCTGCGACGAAACCGCCATGGCCTCAAGCATCGGCAGCGTGTTTCGCATCGATGCCCCGTCGGTGGTCGGCGTCTACGGCGATGTGTCCGGCGTGCGCCTGGGCCTGCGCCAGCTGATCACCCTGCTGGACGAGAACAACCGCGACGTCGCCATCACCCGCATGGCCTTTACCGTGATCAGGCTGGAACGCAGCCTGTCCCGCCGCCCTGACCTGCTCGAGCGCCTGCAGCAAGGCATCGTCGCCGCGCAACGCCAGGTGGAACACTTCGGTCCGGAGTCGCCGCAGGTGGTCAGCCGCCTGGCCGAGCTGTACGCCAGCACCCTTTCCACGCTGAAGCCGCGCGTGATGGTGACGGGCAATCCGCAGCAGCTGCAGCAACCGAACGTGGTGGAGAAGGTGCGCGCCAACCTGCTCGCCGCGGTGCGTTCGGCGGTGTTGTGGCGACAGTTGGGCGGACGCCAATGGCAGATGCTTTTGTATCGGCGCCAATGCAGCATGCTGGCGCGCGGGTTGTTGACCGGGTCGACCATCAACAACACCTAATGGTCCGCGGCCGGCGCCGCCCTGAGCTCCTTCTCCCCGCCGGGGAGAAGGCTGGGATGAGGGGCGGGTGCTCGCCATAACGCCACATCCGTGCGTTATGGCATACGCATTAAGCCCTCTCCGCCTCGGCGCGTTGCGGTGTAGCCGCTGTGTGTCGGCCATGGGCCGTTACCTCTCTGGCTGGCCACACCCCTCAGGCTCGCATCCCACGTAATGCTACGAGCTCTCAAGGCCATTTTCTTTGGGTTACTTTTCTTTTGGGCCAGCAAAAGAAAAGTGACTCGGCTGCCGGCAGGCAGTCGAAACGCCCGCTGCGTAAGCGGCAACCTTGCAGCCACGCTCAGTTGTCGCGCTGTCGCGAGCACCCGCCCCTCATCCCAGCCCTCTCCCCGAGGGGGAGAAGGAGCACAAGCCGCCGGCAGGCAGTCGAAACGCCCGCTGCGTCCCACAGGGACTTCCTTCGGTCGTAAGCGGCAAGCTCGCGATATCGCTTGGTCATCGCGTGATCGCGAGCACCCGCCCCTCATCCCAACCTTCTCCCCGGAGGGGAGAAGGAGTCAGAGCGCGTTGCTCGACGCACCGACAGCGCGAAAAGGCGCTACGCGCCGTCACCCACCAACTTCAATCCGGGCCGTTGCTTCGCCAATCTGCGCAACAGCAAGGCAAACGCCTGCAAGTCGCTGCTCCACGGCGACGCGTCGCGCCAATAGAGCGCGATTTCGCGCCCCGTCGCCTGCCCCTTGATCTTGGACAGAACGATATCCGGCATGGAAGCCAGTCGATCGTGGGCAAGTGCAGGCACCAGCGCATAGCCGCCGCGCAGGCCCACCAGGGCCGCGAGGCTTTCCAGGCTGACGTCCTGCACGTGGCCGCCACCGAGCACATCATCGGCCTGGCTTTCCGTCATCAAGGTGGCTTCGCTGGGATCGAGTTGATCCAGCGAGACGCTACGTTTGTTGGCCAGTGCATGATCGGCGCGCAGCATCAGCTCCCACGGCTCGAAGAACAGCGGTCGCATCGCCGTGCCACTGAGCGGCGTCACCCGCGGCGCCAGCACGGCATCCAGTTCCCCTTCATTCAACCGTCGCAGCAGGCCACGCGGCTTGCCTTCGGACAAGCTCAGGCGGGTGCCGGGAAAATGCTGGGGAAACGGTTCGATCAGGTGCGGCAGCAAATAAGGGCCCAGAGAGGCGGGCACGCCCAGGCGCAGCTCGCCGCCAAACGCCACCTCGCCTGCGCGGGCGACCTGCTGCAGCAGCTCGGCGGAAGCGAGCACCGCATCGATCTGTTCCAGCAGTCGTTGCCCGCCCGCGGTAGGCACCACCCGTCGCCCGCCGCGCTCGAACAGCGGCGCGCCTAGCGCCTGTTCCACCTTCTGCACCTGATGCGACAGGCCCGAGGGGCTGATGTGCATCGCCCGCGCCGCGCTGTTGAAACTGCCATGGCGGCGCACCGCCTGCACCAGCATCAGGTCGCGCAGGGAGACTACCGATAAGTGGGTGGAGATCATCCGTGCTGCCTGCCGCCTCGCCGTGTCATCGTGAAGCATAAACGACGAAGCCCGGCACAGGGCCGGGCTTCGCACGCGTTTCCTTACAACCTTCAGGCGGTGACGGTGTCAGCGACCTGCTGGTAGTCGGCGATCTGGTCGAAGTTCATGTACTTGTAGATCTTCTCGCCGTTGGCATTGATCACGCCGATGTCGGTCATGTACTCCGCCTTGGTCGGGATGCGCCCCAGACGCGAGCAGATCGCGGCCAGCTCGGCCGAACCCAGGTACACGTTGGAGTTCTTGCCCAGACGGTTGGGGAAGTTGCGGGTCGAGGTGGAGAACACCGTGGCGCCCTCGCGCACCTGCGCCTGATTGCCCATGCACAGCGAGCAACCCGGCATTTCCATGCGGGCGCCGGCAGTGCCGAGCACGCCGTAATGGCCTTCCTCGGTCAGCTGCTGCTGGTCCATCTTGGTCGGCGGGGCCACCCACAGCTTGGTCGGGATGTCGCGCTTGCCTTCCAGCAGCTTCGAAGCCGCACGGAAGTGACCGATATTGGTCATGCACGAACCGATGAACACCTCGTCGATGGTGGCACCGGCCACGTCGGACAGGGTCTTCACGTCGTCCGGGTCGTTCGGGCAGGCCACGATCGGCTCATGCACGTCGGCCAGGTCGATCTCGATCACCGCGGCGTACTCGGCGTCGGCATCGCGCTCCAGCAGCTTCGGATCGGCCAGCCAGGCTTCCATTGCCTTGATGCGGCGCTGCAGGCTGCGGGCGTCCTTGTAGCCCTGGGCGATCATGTACTTCAGCAGCGTGATGTTGCTGTTGATGTATTCGATGATCGGCGCCTTGTCGAGGTGCACGGTGCAGCCGGCGGCGGAACGCTCGGCCGAGGCATCGGACAGTTCGAACGCCTGCTCCACCTTGAGGTTCGGCAGACCTTCGATCTCCAGGATGCGGCCGGAGAAGATGTTCTTCTTGCCCTGCTTGGCGACCGTGAGCAGGTCCTGCTTGATCGCGTAGAGCGGAATCGCATTGACCAGGTCACGCAAGGTAACGCCCGGCTGCAGTTCGCCCTTGAAGCGCACCAGCACCGACTCGGGCATGTCCAGCGGCATCACGCCAGTGGCCGCGGCAAACGCGACCAGGCCGGAACCGGCCGGGAACGAGATGCCGATCGGGAAACGCGTGTGGCTGTCGCCGCCGGTGCCGACCGTGTCCGGCAACAGCATGCGGTTGAGCCAGGAGTGGATCACGCCGTCGCCCGGGCGCAGCGAGATGCCGCCACGGGTGCTGATGAATTCCGGCAGGGTATGGTGGGTCTTCACGTCCACCGGCTTCGGATAGGCCGCGGTGTGGCAGAACGACTGCATCACCAGGTCGGCGGAGAAGCCCAGGCAGGCCAGGTCCTTCAGCTCGTCGCGGGTCATCGGACCGGTGGTGTCCTGCGAACCCACCGAGGTCATCTTCGGCTCGCAATACGTGCCCGGGCGCACGCCCTCGCCTTCCGGCAGGCCGCAGGCGCGGCCGACCATCTTCTGCGCCAACGTAAAGCCCTTGCCCGTATCGACCGGCTGCTGCGGCAGGCGGAACAGGGTGGACACCGGCAGGCCCAGTGCCTCGCGCGCCTTGGCGGTGAGGCCACGGCCCACGATCAGCGGAATGCGGCCACCGGCGCGCACTTCGTCGAACAGCACGTCGGACTTCACCTGGAACTCGGCGATGACCTGGCCGTTCTTGAGCGCCTTGCCCTCGTACGGACGCAGCTCGACCACATCGCCCATCTCCATCTGGGAGACGTCGAGCTCGATCGGCAGCGCGCCCGCGTCTTCCATGGTGTTGTAGAAGATCGGGGCGATCTTGCTGCCCAGGCACACGCCGCCGAAGCGCTTGTTCGGGATGAAGGGGATGTCCTCGCCGGTGAACCACAGCACCGAGTTGGTGGCGGACTTGCGGCTGGAACCGGTGCCGACCACGTCGCCCACATAGGCGACCAGGTGGCCTTTTTCCTTCAGCGATTCAATGAAGGCGATCGGACCGCGCTTGCCGTCGTCTTCCGGCTGGAACGGCGCGCCGTCGCGCTTGTTCTTCAGCATGGCCAGCGCGTGCAGCGGGATGTCCGGGCGCGTGGTGGCATCCGGGGCCGGCGACAGGTCGTCGGTATTGGTCTCGCCCGGCACCTTGAACACGGTGATGGTCAGGCTTTCCGGCACTTCGGGCTTGCTGGTGAACCACTCCGCATCGGCCCAGCTCTGCAGCACGGCCTTGGCGTTGGCATTGCCCTTGTCAGCCTTTTCCTTGACGTCATGGAAGGCGTCGAACATCAGCAGCGTGTGCTTGAGCGCGTTGGCGGCGACGGCGCCGATCTGCGCATCGTCGAGCAGCTCGATCAGCGGATGGATGTTGTAGCCGCCCAACATCGTGCCGAGCAGTTCGGTCGCCTTCTCGCGCGAAATCAGCGCGCTCTTCTCGGTGCCAAACGCCACCGCCGCCAGATAGGACGCCTTGACCTTGGCCGCATCGTCCACGCCAGCCGGCACGCGATGGGTGATCAGCTCGACCAGGAAGGATGCCTCGCCCGCAGGCGGGTTCTTCAGCAGCTCGATCAGCTCGGCGGTCTGCGGGGCCGACAGCGGCAGCGGCGGAATGCCCTGCGCGGCGCGCTCGGCAACATGTTGGCGGTAGGCGTTTAGCATGTGATCTCGTCCGATGAACTACGAAAGAGGCAGCGTGCGTCTGTGGGCACAGGCGCTGGGGAGTCGCTGGCGCAAGCCGAATCCGGGTGGTCGCTACCGACGCGCGACAAGGCGCAAAACCCTGTCTCCATGCCGTTTTTCGACGACATATAAGCCGCTTATTTTGCCAGCCGCGGGGTAGTGCCCGCAACGCAAAGCAACGCTTCCGGCAGCGTTCGAAATCTTGCAAGGGCATGGTGCTGGAATGAGCATGGCGGGCGCTTGCACACTAGGCACCCCACCCCAAGCTGTTGCCTGTCCACCCAACTCACGCTTTTTTCTTGCAAAAACGCTCACACTGGCTGTTCTAGGATCACGCGTCTGCGCCTTGCGCGCTCGCTCGACTTTCGCAACAGGAGCCCTACCCATGCTGGATTCATTCGCCACCCGCGACACCCTCAAGGTCAACGGCAGCTCGTACCAGATCGCCAGCCTGACCAAGCTCGGTCAACGCTTCGACCTCAAGACCCTGCCCTATTCGCTGAAGATCCTGCTGGAAAACCTGTTGCGCCATGAGGATGGCCTCAATGTGACCGCGAAGGAGATCGAGGCGGTCGCGAACTGGAACGCCAAGGCCGAGCCGGACACCGAAATTTCCTTCATGCCGGCGCGCGTGGTGCTGCAGGATTTCACCGGCGTGCCCTGCGTGGTCGACCTGGCCGCGATGCGCGATGCGGTGGTGAAGCTGGGCGGCCATGCCAACCAGATCAATCCGCTGGCGCCGGCCGAGCTGGTGATCGACCACTCGGTGCAGGTCGACGTCTTCGGCTCGCCAACGGCGCTCGAGCAAAACGTCGAGATCGAATTCCATCGCAACCAGGAACGCTACTCGTTCCTGCGCTGGGGCCAGAAGGCCTTCAACAACTTCAAGGTGGTGCCGCCGCGCACCGGCATCGTGCATCAGGTGAACCTGGAGCATCTGGCCCGCGTGGTGTTCACCGCGAACAAGGACGGCACCGACTGGGCCTACCCCGACACCGTCTTCGGCACCGACTCGCACACCACCATGATCAATGGCATCGGCGTGCTCGGTTGGGGCGTGGGTGGCATCGAAGCGGAGGCGGCCATGCTCGGCCAGCCCTCGTCGATGCTGATTCCCCAGGTGGTCGGCTTCAAGCTCAAGGGCAAGCTGGCCGAAGGCGTCACCGCCACCGACCTGGTGCTTACGGTGACCCAGATGCTGCGCAAGCTGGGTGTGGTCGGCAAGTTCGTCGAGTTCTTCGGCGATGGCCTCAAGCACCTGCCGCTGGCCGATCGCGCCACTATCGCCAATATGGCACCCGAGTACGGCGCCACCTGCGGCATCTTCCCGGTCGACCAGGAAGCGCTCAACTATATGCGCCTGTCCGGCCGCGACGAGGCGCAGATCCGCCTGGTCGAGGCCTATGCCAAGGCCCAGGGCCTATGGCATGACGAGAACGCGCACGAGCCGCGCTTCAGCACCACGCTGGAGCTGGACCTGGCCGAGGTGAAACCCTCGCTCGCCGGCCCGAAGCGTCCGCAGGACCGCGTGTTGCTGGAAGGCGTGCAGAAGAGCTTCAAGGACGCCGTCGGTCCGTTGACCGCGAACCGCAAACCGAAGAATGGCGACACCGCAAACTTCGCCAATGAAGGCGGCGCCACCGCCATCGGCAACCCGGCCAACGACATCACCGATACCGGCGTGCGCGTCGAGATGCATGGCGAGAGCTTCAAGCTCGGCGACGGCGCGGTGGTGATCGCCGCCATCACCTCGTGCACCAATACGTCCAACCCGGCGGTGATGCTGGGCGCCGGCCTGGTCGCCAAGAAAGCGGCCGCCAAGGGGCTGAAGGCGCAGCCCTGGGTCAAGACCTCGATCGGCCCGGGCTCCCTGGTGGTCACCGATTACCTCGAGAAGACCGGCCTGCTCAAGGAGCTGGAAAAGATCGGCTTCTTTATCGTGGGCTATGGCTGCACCACCTGCATCGGCAATTCCGGCCCGCTGCCGCCCGAGATCAGCAAGGGTGTCGCGGAAGGCGACCTGGCCGTGGCCTCGGTGTTGTCGGGCAACCGCAACTTCGAGGGTCGCGTCCACCCCGAGGTGAAGATGAACTACCTGGCCTCGCCGCCGCTGGTGGTGGCCTACGCGCTGGCCGGCACGCTGGATATCGACCTGACCAAGGACGCCCTCGGCACCGGCAGCGATGGCAAGCCGGTGTATCTGAAGGACATCTGGCCGAGCAACAAGGAAATCTCCGACACCATCGCCGGTGCCATCAATCCGCAGATGTTCGAGAAGAACTATGCGGACGTGTTCAAGGGCGACAGCCGCTGGAACCAGATCGCCTCGCCGGACGGCGACCTGTTCCGCTGGGACGACTCCACCTATATCAAGAACCCGCCGTACTTCGAGGGCATGAGCGCGCAGCCCGGCAGCATCGAGGACATCCACGGTGCAAGAGTGCTGGGCCTGTTTGGCGACTCGATCACCACCGACCATATCTCGCCGGCCGGCTCGATCAAGAAGGACAGCCCGGCGGGCCGCTTCCTGATCGGCAAGGGTGTCGACCCGAAGGACTTCAACTCCTACGGTTCGCGCCGCGGCAACGACGACGTGATGGTGCGCGGCACCTTCGCCAATATCCGCATCAAGAACCTGATGCTCAATGGCGTCGAAGGCGGCTACACCTTGCACGTGCCGTCGGGCGAGCAGCTGGCCATCTACGACGCGGCCATGAAGTACAAGGCGGAGAAGACGCCGCTGGTGGTGCTGGCCGGCAAGGAATACGGCACCGGCTCGTCGCGCGACTGGGCCGCCAAGGGCACCTTGCTGCTGGGCGTGAAGGCAGTGATTGCCGAGAGCTTCGAGCGCATCCACCGCTCCAACCTGGTCGGCATGGGCGTGCTTCCCTGCCAGTTCGAGGACGGCCAGAATGCGCAGTCGCTAGGCCTTACCGGCAAGGAGACGTTCGACATCACCGGCCTCGACGGCGGCGAGTCGAAGACCGCCAAGGTCACCGCGACCGCGGCCGATGGCAGCAAGAAGGAGTTCACCGTGAAAGTGCTGCTGCTGACGCCGAAAGAACGCGAATTCTTCCGCCACGGCGGCATCCTGCAATACGTGCTGCGCCAGCTCGCCGGAAAGAAGGCGGCCTGAGTCTGACGGAAACGCCGCCCTTGGGGCGGCGTTTCTTTTCGGTGCGGACTTCACCCCATCCAGCCAATCTCACCGTCATCCCAGCGAAGGCTGGGATCCAGTGTCTTACGTGCACTCCGGAGAGAGCAAAGTCGCTGGATCCCAGCTTCCGCTGGGATGACGGTGTGGATGGGCGTGTGTTGCCGCTACATCTGCGGTACCCAGGTAGCCGAATAGCAAAGCCATTGATGGCCATCGCGGCGCCACGCCGTCTCGACCTGATACACACCCATCTGTGCTGGCAGCAGTTTTCCGCCGCTGGTCAGGGTGACGGTAAAGCGCGCGACGTATCGCTCGCCCCGTTGCTCCAATTCGACCGGCCCGCTCAAGGCATGAATCGTCTCGCCGCGCAAAGCCGCAGCACGCAGCAGCTGCAGAAGGTCGCTACGTGCCAGGGCGCCCGCGTTGCCATCGAAGTCCTCGCTAAGCACCTCGGCAAGCGCCGACGCGTGCGCGTGCTCGGCAGCATTCGCCGCCGCGTCAATGCCTTGCCGGATAAGCGCCTCGTCAGGAGTGGACCGGCAGCCGGCCAGTACCGCCAGAGCGACCGTGCAGAACAGTATTTTCGACCGAATTTTTCTCATCGACGGCATCCGGAAATCTCGTTGCAACGCGGCTTGCTGCTATACGCGAGCGTATGCTCCAATGACCCATCATCATGCCGCACCCGCGCCATCGTCACCAACGGGCCGGTCAATACAGGAGCTTTGGATCCAACATGAGCATTGAGCGTCCGTGGCTGGCCCATTACCCGGAAGGCGTCCCCGCCCAGATCGACGTCAATCAGTACGCCTCCGTGGCAGCGGTGCTGGAAGAAGCGTTCGAGCGGTTCCGCGATCGTCCTGCGTTCGCCAACTTCGGCAAGCAGATCAGCTACAGCCAGGTCGATGAGATGAGCCGCCGGTTCGCCGGCTACCTCACCGGCGAGCTCAAGCTCAGCAAGGGCGATCGCATCGCGATCATGATGCCCAACGTCCTGCAGTACCCGATTGCGCTGTTTGGCGCGCTGCGTGCGGGCCTGGTGGTGGTCAACACCAATCCCATGTACACCGCGCGCGAACTCAAGCATCAGCTTGAGGACTCCGGCGCCAAGGCCATCGTGGTGCTCGACAACTTCGCTGCCACCTTGCAGCAGGTGGTTGCCGAGACCGAGGTCAAGCACATCGTCACGACAGGCATCGGCGATTTGCTGGGCGTCAAGGGCGTGATGATCAACTTCGCGCTCAAGCACATCAAGAAAATGGTGCCGCCGTTCGAGCTGCCGCACGCGGTGCGCTTCGACGACGCACTGGCCCGCGGCGCCAGCCATGCGCTGGCCCCGGTGGAACTGGGCCACGACGACATCGCGTTCCTGCAGTACACCGGTGGCACGACCGGCGTCGCCAAGGGTGCCATGCTCACGCACGGCAACATGATTGCCAACATGCTGCAGGCCGGTGCCTGGGTCGGCAGCAACACCAAGCCGGGCGAGGAAGTCATCATTACCGCCCTGCCGCTGTATCACATCTTTTCGCTTACCGCGAACGGGCTGGTGTTCCTGCGCCTTGGCGGTTTGAACTGGCTGGTCACCAATCCGCGCGACATGCCAGGCTTCGTCAAGGAGCTGAAGCAGTCCGGCTTCACGGCCATCACCGGCGTCAACACGCTGTTCAACGGCCTGCTCAATACGCCAGGTTTCGCCGAACTGGATTTCTCCCGCCTGCACCTGTCCCTGGGTGGCGGAATGGCGGTGCAGCGCGCCGTGGCCGAGCGCTGGAAGAAGGTGACGGGCGTCACCCTGGTGGAGGCCTATGGGCTCACCGAGACGTCGCCCGCGGCATGCATGAATCCGCTGGACCTGAAGGCCTACAACGCCTCGATCGGCCTGCCCATTCCTTCCACCGATGTCGCCATCTGGTCCGAGGACGGCCTGCCGCTGCCGCAGGGCGAGGTGGGCGAACTGATGGTGCGCGGCCCGCAGGTGATGAAGGGTTATTGGCAGCGCCCGGACGAAACCGCCAAGGTGCTGGCGGCCGACGGCTGGCTGCACACCGGCGACATCGCGCGCATGGATGAGAACGGCTACTTCTACATCGTCGACCGCAAGAAGGACATGATCCTGGTCTCCGGCTTCAATGTGTATCCGAACGAAGTCGAGGACGTGGTGATGCAGCACCCGGGCGTGGCCGAAGTGGCGGCGGTCGGCGTGCCGGACGAGCACTCCGGCGAAGTGGTCAAGCTCTACGTGGTGCGCAAGGACCCGAAGCTGACGGTGGAGGAACTGAAGAAGTTCTGCCACGACAATCTCACCGGCTACAAGCGCCCCAAGATCATCGAGTTCCGCGACTCGCTGCCCAAGAGCAACGTGGGCAAGATCCTGCGTCGCGAACTGCGTGACGAAAAGCAGCCGGCTGCCGCGCACAGCTGACCTTTCGCAACGGCTGCAACGCAAACGCCCCCCTTTCGGCGGGCGTTTTCATGTGGGAGCATCCGCCCGGGGACTCACTCTTCGTTCCACAACTCCAGTATATCGGCGTAACCGCCCAGCAAGTTCCACAGCGGCACCTGCTTGTCCTCGGGGATGCGCGTATAGGCAAAGCCCAGGTGGCGCTCCGACACCCGCGCCACCTGCGCCTCCAGGTGGATATGCAGGTCGTGGCCGAAGATCATGTCCAGGATCCAGCTTTGGCCGATCTCGCCATGCCAGCCGAGCGGCCGACGCAGCAGGACCCCGGTCGCGGAGATGTCCACCAGTTCGGTCGGATGCGACTCGTCGACACGGCTCATCAGTACCGTGGTTTCGATACGCATACGCGCCGGTCGCAACTGCTCCGGATCGGAGCCGTTCCTGGCGTTGTCTTCCGCTCTGCTCATACCTGGTGTCCTCTCCCCGCACCACGCACATGGTGGCGCTATCACGTTCTTCCTGAAAGCACCCCACCTTGTCGATGTGGAGCGTTCCGCTACAACTTCAATCCTGCTTGCCCGAGCGCAGCACCCCGCCACGCACCAGGCTGCCCGAACCGAAACGCAAATTGACCCGATCCTGCACCTCGTCCGTCACGCGCCCTTTCGGCGTCGCGCTGAACATGTCGCCCTGCCGCTGCTCCGCAAAGCCGGACAGGCTGACACCCATAAGGCGCAGGCGCGGTCGCGATTGCGTCTGCCACCAAATCTCTAGCAAGCGTCGTGCCACACCATAGATGTCGCTGGCAGACGCACTCGTTGCGTGCATTTGCGCCTGGCGAGTATGTGTGACAAACGGTGGCTCGCGTAGTTTCAGCGTGACCGTGCGCCCTTGCAGCCCGCGCCGCCGCGCACGCGCGGCAATACGCTCGCACTGCCGCAGCAACCACGATTCGGCCAGCACCTTATCCGTCAGATCGACCTCAAAGGTGTGTTCGGAGCCCATGGATTGTTCGGCCTGCGCGGGCTCGACGCAACGCTCATCTTCCCCTCGCGCCAGCGCCTGCAGCGATGCGGCCTGACGCCCCAGCGCACTGGCAAGACGCGCCGTGTCACATGCTGCCAATTCGCCGATGGTACGGATACCCAGGCGAAGTAGTGTCTGTTCGGTCACACGGCCGACAGTCCACAAGCGCCCCACCGGTAACGGCGCGAGCTCGGAGGCGGCCTGATCGAAGGAAATGCGGTGGAAGCCGTCGGGTTTGGACAGTTCGCTCGCCAGCTTGGCCAGCAGCTTGTTGGGCCCCATGCCCACCGAGGCCACCAGGCGGGTGCGCTGCAGGATCGCGCCCTTGATGCGACGCGCGATCACCTCGATCGGCCCCAACAGCCGCAGGCTGGCGCCCACATCCAGAAACGCCTCGTCCAGCGACAGTCCCTCGACCATCGGCGTCACCTCATGGAAGATCTCGAAGATTTGATCCGAGATGGCCTCATAGCGGTCCATGCGGGGCCGCAGATAGCAGCCATCGGGACACAACCGTCGGGCCTGCGCCGTGGGCATGGCCGAACGCACGCCAAAACGGCGCGCTTCATAACTGCAGGTGGAGACAACCCCACGCGGCCCCAGGCCGCCAACGATCACCGGCAACCCGCGCAGCTCTGGACGGTCGAGCTGCTCCACCGCCGCATAGAAGGCGTCCATATCAACATGAATGATTGCGCGTTGGGTCGTCGGCATGACTTGCTATTTTGACGCCGGACGGGCGCCAGGTGTACTGGACTTGCCGGCTTACAGCGGCTAATCTTGGTCTCGCAAAGGTCCAAGGGTGCGCCGCACGATCGGCCAAGATCGACCGCAACGGCCCCCATTCCGATGCACTCAGCCGACCTATTGAACAGCCAATGACGCGGGTTTCGTCACGTTTTGGCTTGCGTCCTTGCCGTGATCTTTACGCGCCAGAGCCGCTCAAAGGTCGTTCACGGTCAGCCTGGTCGAAACGCGAATGGCGCGATTTCATCATGCATGCCCGTGACGGTGACGCGAGGCGCACCGGCTAGGCATCGCGCAAGTTAGCTTCAAAGGATTGCCAGCCAGTGGCCGCGATCCGTGCGGGGACATTCGTCGAACGAATGCCGATGGGACAGAACGTTTCCTATAACGTGTTGAAAGCAACGCAAGCCGTCATGGGCGGCCCAACGACATGTATTGATGAGTACTGAGCCAACCGAGCCTCAGGCGGTCACAGCGCCGCAAGACGCGTTTGCGTCGGTACCGCAACAGCAGGAAATGCCGCTGGCCATCGTGCGCGGCGAACCGATGTTGCAGATGCCGCAGGACCTGTACATCCCGCCGGATGCGCTCGAGGTCATACTCGAGGCGTTCGAAGGGCCGCTGGATCTTTTGCTCTACCTGATCCGTCGGCAGAACCTGGACATTCTCGATATCCCTGTCGCCGAGATCACCCGGCAGTACATGGACTACATCGAGATGATGCGCGACGTGATGCGCCTGGAGCTGGCCGCCGAATACCTGTTGATGGCGGCCATCCTCGGCGAGATCAAATCGCGGCTGCTGCTGCCGCGGCCGCCGGCCGAGGAAGGCCTGGAGGAAGACCCTCGCGCCGAGCTGGTCAGGCGGTTGCAGGAGTACGAGCGCTTCAAGCGGGCGGCGGAAGACATCGACGCCCTGCCCCGCATGGAGCGCGATTTCGCGCCAGCCCACGCCGATGTGGGCGAGCGCAACGTGATCAAGCTGCCACCACCGCTCGATCTCAAGGAAATGCTGCTGGCGCTGAAGGACGTGATGCACCGCGCCGAGCTGTTCGGGCATCACGCCATCAAGCGCGAGGCGCTTAGCGTCCGCCAACGCATGGGCGAACTGCTGGCTCGGCTGGACGACCACACGTTCCAGCGCTTCGAGACACTGTTCGACGTGAGCGAAGGACGCCTGGGCGTGGTGGTGACGTTCCTGGCCATGCTGGAGCTGGCCAAGGAGATGCTGGTGGAGATTGTGCAGGAAGAAGCGCTGGCGCCGATTTACGTCAGAGCCAAGATGGGACGCGCCGAGGAGCCCGTCGAAGACATCGCCGACGAACCGGCCGCCGCTGCCGAATAGGCCGCAGCCATCCGCCGGCACCCAATGAATCCGCATCCGACCTGAGAGCCATGCTCTAAATGCAGATCGAGCAACTCAAACCCATTATCGAGGCGGCGCTGCTGGCGACCACGCAGCCGATGACCATCCCCCAGTTGCTGGAGCTGTTCGGCGAGGAGGACGAGGTCGGTCGCGAGGAGGTGGCCAAGGCGCTGGAAGCGCTGGCCGCGGACTGCAGCGGCCGCGGCGTGGAGCTGCAGGAAGTGGCTTCCGGCTTCCGCTACCAGGTCCGCCAGGACATGCATCAGTGGCTGTCGAAGATGTGGACGGAACGGCCTAGCCGCTATTCCCGAGCCTTGCTGGAAACGCTGGCCTTGATCGCCTACCGCCAGCCGATCACCCGCCCGGAGATCGAACAGATCCGCGGCGTGGTGGTGTCCTCCAGCATCATCAAGACCATGGAAGAGCGCGAATGGATCCGCGTGGTCGGCTACCGGGACGTTCCCGGCAAGCCCGCGCTGTTCGGTACCACCCGCGCCTTCCTCGACTACTTCAACCTGAAATCGCTGGACGAGCTGCCACCGCTTTCGGAAATCCGCGACATGGAAGACCCGCAGATGCGGATCGACCAGAATCCCCTCCCTGCCCGCATCGTGCGCGACCTGCCGATCGATCCGGACGAAGAGAACGAACCCCTGGTGGTAGCCGGCGAAGACGTCGTGGCGATCACCGGCGAAACGTCCGAACCCATGGATGGCGACCTGGCCCAGAAGCCCGCCATTGTCGAAGCACCTTCCGAAGAACAAGCGCTGACCATTGACGTTGCCAGCGCACCATCCGAACCCGGCGCTGCCACGCACGCCGTATCACCGACAGACACTGCCGACGAGGCAGCGACCCGCGCGGACGCCGACCACGGCGACGCCACGCAAGACACTGAGGAGTACCGCGCATGACTGCGCCGCAAAAATCCGTTTTGACCCTTAAGCGCACCCCGCGCGAAGACGCCGCCCCCGCGCTTGAAGAGCGCCTGCACAAGGTGCTGGCCAATGCCGGCCTCGGCTCGCGTCGCATGCTGGAGCAGCGCATCCAGGCTGGCGAAGTTGAATTGAATGGCGCGCCCGCCACCATTGGCGCCGGCGTCCATGCCGGCGACCGCGTGGTGCTGGACGGCAAGCAGTTCATCGTCGCCACCGACAACCGCGACGAGACCGAAGTGCTGGTCTATCACAAGCCCGAAGGCGTGGTGACCACGCGCGAGGATCCCGAAGGCCGTCCCACCGTGTTCGAACAGCTGCCGCGCCTCAAGGGTGCGCGCTGGGTCGCCGTGGGTCGTCTGGACATCAACACCACCGGCCTGCTGCTGCTCACCACCGATGGCGAGTTGGCCAACGCACTGATGCACCCCAAGAGCGGGCTCGAGCGCGAATACCTGTGCCGCGTCCACGGCGAAGTGCCCGATGAAATCATCGAGAAGCTGAAAGCCGGGGTGGAACTGGAAGACGGCCCCGCCCGCTTCGACGAGATCGCCGTGATCAGCCGCGGCGGCAGCCATAGCTGGTTCCGCGTGGTGATCCGCGAAGGCCGCAATCGCGAAGTGCGCCGCTTGTGGGATTCCCAGGGTTTCCTGGTCAGCCGCCTGAAGCGCATCCGCTACGGCAGCATCGAACTGCCGCGCACCCTGCGTCGCGGTGATTGCGAAGCGCTGGGCGAGGAGTCGGTCAAGGAGCTGCGCAAGACCACGGGCCTTGGCGCACCGCAGCCGGTGCTCACCTTGAGCCCGGTACTGCACCAGCGGCGTGCGCCGCGCAACGTCACCGAGTATCGCCCCGAGCGCGGCGCCACCGGCGGCTACAGTTCCGGCTATCAGGACGAGGCACGCGAACTGCGCGCCTACGATCGCATTCGCGAGGAACCCGCGCGCGGCAAGCAGCAGCGCCGTCGCCCGGGTGGCAAGGAAGTGAACGGCAACGTCGCCCGCCCCGAGCGCTCGGGCAACACCATGCAGCGTAACAAGAACCGGCGTGGCGTCGCCCCGGGCCAGGAGCTGCCGTCGGTGCGCACCTGGTTCGCTGGCGAGAGCCGTGAAGGTGGCCGCAGCGGCGGCCCCGCCGGCCCTGGTGCAGGCGCCGGCAACCGTCGCGGTCCTGGTGGTGGCAAGCCGTTCGGTGCTCGCTCGGCCGAAGGCGGCAACAAGCCGTACGGTGGACGCCCCGCGGAAGGCGGCAGGTCGTTTGGCGGCGGTCGCGGCACGGCCGAAGGGCGCGGAAGCAGTCCGTATGGCGGCGCTGGCGCCGGCAACACGGGCGGCAATCGCGGCGGCAAGCCGGCTGGCCGTCCCGGTCAGGGACAAGGCGGCCGACCGCAATCGCGCGGCGGCAATCGCCCCCAAGGCGCTGGCGGCCCGCGTCCGCATGGCGGCGGTGGACGTCCGCACGGCGGTGGTGGCGGCAGTCGCGGTGGTAACCGCAGCGGCAACCGCTGAGCCTGCAGCTGTCCATGACGGTACGCATCTATCACAACAACCGCTGCTCGAAGTCGCGCGAGACCCTGGCGCTACTCGAGGCGCGAGACCAGGTGTGCGAGGTGATCAACTACCTCGACACGCCACCCAGCGCCGCCGAGCTGTCGCAACTGCTGGACATGCTCGGCATGACGCCGCGCGACCTGATGCGCAAGGGCGAGGCGGAATACAGCGAGCTGGGTCTGGATGACCCCTCGCTCGATGACACGACGCTTATCGCTGCACTGGCCAGTCATCCGCGACTGATCGAGCGCCCGATCGTGGTCGCCAACGGCAAGGCCGCGATCGGCCGGCCACCGGAAGCGGTGCTGGCGATTCTCTAGGACGAGAACCAACGAAGGCCGCCCCCTCGGCGGCCTTCGTGCCTGCTCCCCTGTTTCGCCCGCTCGATGCAGATGCTAGGTCGCAGCGCGATGCATAGCCATTCCACAAGCGCTCTATGACGGACGTCAGAGGGAGACGCGCGGCTATTCCTTCAGCCAACGTCGAGCGTGAAGCGGTCGGCATCCATCCACGCAGGGAATCGTTCGCGATGCGCGAGCAGCGGTGCGGGATCCACCGTGACGGTCACCACCTGCTCCTGTGATCCGAGCTCGACCAGCGCTTCGCCGACCGGATCGATCACCGCGCTGTCGCCCGCATAAGGCAGCTCGTTGCCATCGACGCCTACGCGATTAAGGCCAACGACGTAGCTCAGGTTTTCGATCGCGCGTGCGCGCAGCAAGGTGCGCCACGGCTGTCGGCGCGGCGCCGGCCAGTTCGCCACGAACAAGGCAAGGTCGTAGTCCATGCCGCCGGTTGCTTCTGCGCGGCGACCATTGCGCAGCCACACGGGAAAGCGCAGGTCGTAGCAAACCTGCGGCAGGATGCGCCAGCCCTTGAGTTCCACGACCAGCCGCTCGCTACCGCCGCCATAACGCGTATGTTCGCCCGCCATGCGAAACAGATGACGCTTGTCGTACTGCTCGTAGCTGCCGTCGGGACGCGCCCAGATCAGGCGGTTGTAGACCGTGTCGTCCTCGCGAATGGCGAGGCTGCCGCAGACCACGGCGTCGACCTCGGACGCCAAGGCACGCATCCACGCCACCCCTTCGCCCTCCATCGTCTCGGCACTGGCGCGGGTGTCATTGCTGAAGCCGGACATGAAGGTTTCCGGCAACACGACCAGATCAGTCTGTCCCACCACTCGCCGCACCAGCTCGCCGTAGTAGGCGCGATTGGCCGGCGCATCGTGCCAGCGCGTCGCGCCCTGCACCAGGCTTATTCTCAAAGTTTGCATAGACGCTCCGCGGCAGCTTCCATGGTGGCATCGCTCTTGGCGAAGCACAGGCGCAACAGGTGGGTGCCCGGCGCAACGTCGTAGAACGGCGTCAACGGAATCGCCGCCACGCCGCCTTCCTTCACCAGCCACTCGCTAAAAGCGATGTCGTCCTGCTGGCTGATGGCCGAGTAGTCCACCAACTGGAAATAGCCACCCGGCACATCGAGCAGCTTCAGCCGCGACGGCTTGATCAAGTCGCGGAAGCGATCGCGCTTAGCTTGGTAGAACGCCGGCAGCTCCAGGTAGTGCTCCAGCGTGCTCGCCATGAATTCCGCGAACGCGACCTGGGCCGGATGAAACGTGCAGAACGTGAGGTATTGATGCACCTTGCGGAACTCCGCCGACAGCGCCTTCGGCGCCACCGCATAGCCCAGCTTCCAGCCGGTGCAGTGATAGGTCTTGCCGAACGACGACACCACGAAGCTGCGCTCGGCCAGTTCCGGATGACGCAACACGCTCTCGTGCTGGGCGCCGTCGTACACGATGTGTTCGTACACTTCGTCCGACAGCACCACGATCTCGGTATCTCGCACGATATCGGCGAGCTCTTCCAGATCGGCCGACGACAGCACCGCACCGGTCGGGTTATGCGGGCTGTTGATCAGGATCATGCGCGTCCTGGGCGTCACCGCATCACGCACACGCTGCCAGTCGACCGCGAAGGTCGGCGCGACCAGCGGGATATGCACCGCACGCGCACCCTGCAGCTCGATCGCCGGCTCGTAGCTGTCATAAGCCGGATCGAACACGATCACCTCGTCGCCCGCCCGCACGACCGCGGCAATGGCGGCGAACAGCGCCTCGGTGGCGCCCGACGTTACCGTGACCTCGCTATCGGCACTGATCTTGCGGCCATACATGCGCTCGGTCTTGAGCGCGATCTGCTCGCGCAGCGACGGCAGGCCGATGCCCGGCGCATATTGGTTGCGGCCTTCGCCCATGGCGCGGGTGATCGCATCGCGCAGCGGCTGCGGCGGCTCGAAATCCGGGAATCCCTGGCCAAGGTTGACCGCCTTGTGCTCCATCGCCAGCTGGCTCATGACGCTGAAGATGGTGGTTCCCACTTTCGGAAGCTTGGTGTCGATATGCATGATTCGGATGTCTGGATGGCTAAATGGGATGCTAGCACGCGGCATGGCGCGCGCCTGGTCAAGGAATCAGAGGAACTTGCTGCATTCCTCGTGGTTGCGGCGCACCGCGTCCGGCAATTGCTCGGCCAGGAAATCGACGAACGCGCGCACGCCGGGCAGCAGGCCACGGCGGCTGGGATAAACGAAATGCATGGTGCCCTGTGGCACGCTCCATTCGGGCAACACCACTTCCAGCTCGCCACGCGCTACCGCCGGTCCACAGACGAACTCGGGCAGCAGGGTCACGCCGATGCCGCGCTTGGCCCCCGCCAGCAACGCAGCGAAATCGCCGCAGATCAGGCGCGGCTGGATATCGACCACGACGCGCTCGCCCTGGGCATCGAGCAGCTCCCAGCTCTGCGCACCCTCGTGCTCGTTCATGGTCAGGGCCGGCAGGCCGGACAGGTCCGCGGGAACCTGCGGGCGACCGTGCCGCTTGAGCAGATCGGGGCTGGCCACCGGCAAGACGCGCGACTGGCCGAACGTGCGCATGACCAGGGTGGCGTCGGTATCCAGCTTGCTGCGTACGCGGATCGCCACGTCGAAGCCTTCGCCGATCACGTCGACGCGCCGGTCGGTGGCCTGCAGGCGCACCTGCATCTTGGGGTGCTGCGCCAGGAAATCCGGCAGGACATGCGCCAGCACCGACTGCACCAGGGAAACCGGGCAGCTCACCCGCACCACGCCGCGGGGTTCGGAGCGCAACTCGTCCACCGCGTCCTGGGCCGCCCGCGCCTCTTCCAGTACGGCGCGGCAGTGACCGTAGAAGCGCTCGCCCACTTCGGTCACCACGAAACGGCGGGTAGTCCGTTGTAGCAAGCGCACGCCCAGGCGCTCTTCCAGCTGGGCAATGCGCTTGCTCAGGCGCGATTTGGGGATGCCCAGGGCCCGTCCTGCGGAGGAGAAACCGCCGTGTTCGACCACGGCCGCGAAGAAGTACAGGTCGTTGAGGTCCTGCAGGGCGCCATCCAACACCGTCATCACCGTTTCCTTGATGGAACAATACGTTCGATTTTACCCGGCTTATCAGTCAATTGTCGCGAATGTACCTTAGCTCGGTCGCCGGTAGACCCGGCCCGTCACTGAGGAAACACCATGAAACTGTTGCATCTCGACGCCAGCGCCCTGGGTGGCCACTCTGTTTCACGTGGCCTGACCGCCGCCATCGTAGCCGAACTGACCCGTGGCCAGCCCGGCACCGAAGTGGTCTACCACGACCTGGTGGCCAACCCGCTTTCACACTGGACCCCGGTCTCCGACGCCAGCGATCCGAGCACCGTGCTCGGCGCCCAGATGATGGACGACTTCCTCGCCGCCGACGTGGTGGTCATCGGTGCGCCGATGTACAACTTCTCGATCCCGAGCCAGCTCAAGGCGTGGATCGATCGCATTGCCGTGGCCGGCAAGACGTTCCGCTACGGCCCCAACGGTCCGGAAGGCCTGGCTGGTGGCAAGCGCGTGATCATCGCCTCCAGCCGTGGCGGCATCTATAGCGAAGGCAGCGCCGCTCAGTCGTTCGACTTCCAGGAACCCTACCTGCGTGCCGTGTTCGCCTTCCTTGGCGTCACCGACATCGAGTTCGTGCGTGCCGAAGGCGTGGCGATCAGCGAGGACAACAAGGCTGAATCGTTGAAGTCGGCCCACGCCAGCATCGGTGTGGTGTCGCGCAAGGCGGCTTAAGCCCTTACTTCCTCTCCCCTCGGGGGAGAGGACTGAGGTGAGGGGTGGGTGCTCGCTGGAAAGTTCAAGCGAAGCCCGCTTGTCAGTTGGCCCTATCGCAAGATTGGCCCCTCACCCTACCCTCTCCCCGGAGGGGAGAGGGAAATGCCAAGGCAACGCCGCGCTTACTGCGCGGCGTTTGTCGTTTCCGCCTTGTAAACGACCTTGCCATCCACCCAGGTGCTCATCGGTTTCAGGTCGGCGATCTGCCGCGGTGCTACCTTGAGAGGGTCGCCATCCAGCACCACGAAGTCCGCGCGCATGCCCGGCTTGAGCATGCCTACGTCGTTTTCCATGAAGCCGGCATAGGCGGCCCCACGGGTGAAGCCCGCCAGCGCTTCGAGGCGACTCACGCGCTGATCCGGCAGCCAGCCGCCCGGCGGATGCCCGTTCAGATCCTGCCGGGTGACCGCGGCATAGATGCCCAGCATCGGGTTGACATGCTCCACCGGGAAGTCGGAGCCGAACGCCAGCGGCACGTTGTCATGGATGAAACGCTGCCACGCATAGGCGCCCTTCAGTCGCTCGGCACCCAGGCGCTGCTCGGCCCACGGCATGTCGGAGGTGGCATGGGTCGGTTGCATCGAAGCGATCAGCCGCAGTTGCGCGAACCGCGGGATATCGTCGAGCGCCACGATCTGCGCATGCTCGACGCGCCAGCGGTGATCGCTCTTCGCATCGTCGCCCAGCACGGCCTGGTAGGTATCGAGCACCATGCGGTTGCCACGGTCGCCGATGGCATGCGTCGCCACCTGCACATGGCAGCGATGCGCCTTGTCGACGGCGGTGCGATACGCATCGGGTGACGTCACCAGGATGCCGCGGTTGCCGTGATCGTCGTTGTAGTCAGCCAGCAAGGCCGCGCCACGGCTGCCCAACGCACCATCCATGTAGAGCTTCACCGTGCGCATCTGCAGACGCCCGCCGGCATCCGCCCAATGGCCGCCTTGCGCGCAGAGCCAGTCGAGTGCGGCGTGGTTGCCGTCGGCCATCTCGTAGAGACGCAGCGGAATCTCGTGCGCCGCGGCCATTTCCTGCAGCACCTTGAAATCATCGAGGCTGACGCCCGGATCATGCACGCCCGTCAAACCGGCGGCCACGGCGTCCGCGAAGGCGGCCTTGTAGGCATCGCGGGTCTGCGCGTGGGTCAACGGCGGCATCGCATCGCCCACCAGATGCTGGGCACCATCCACCAGTACGCCACTGGCTTTCTGGCCTGCGCGCACAATGCGACCGCCCTCGGGCTGCCAGTCGCCATCAAGCGCTTTCGTCGCCCGCTTCATCGCCGCCGAATTGACCCAGACGGCATGGCCGTCGATGCGCTCCAGATAGACCGGTCGATCGGGAAAGAGCCCGTCCAGGTCCGCCGCGGTGGGGAACTGTTTGCCGGCCCAATGGTTCTGGTCCCAGCCGCGCCCCACCAGCCAGGCGTCCTTCGGCAACTTGGCCGCAAAGGCCTTGAGGCGATCCAGGATCTCCGCCTTGGAGCGGGTGCCGACCAGATCCACCTGGATGTGCGTCATGCCGAGGCCCAGCATATGGCCATGGGCGTCAATCAGACCCGGGATGACCGTGGACCCTTTCGCATCGACCTTGGCAGCATCCGGATAACGCGTCTGCAGGTCAGTGGCATCGCCGACGGCGAGCAGACGGCCATCATTGCCCCAGGCCAGCGCGGTGGCTTCCGGCTGGGCGGGGTCCATGGTGTGGATATGTGCGTTGACCAGCAAGGTGGCCGCCTGCAACGGCAGGACGGCCAAGGCCAGCAAGGCGACCGAGGAGCAACGAAGCGACCAGCGCATGGGTAGGTTCCCTGAGGAGACGTAGGCGACTTTGCCTAGCCCATGCGATTCAGACAAGCGGCCGTGCAGCAGCCCGTACGCCTTCGACGATGTCCTGCCCCCTCGTCGCCCTCAGGCTGCCGACATGGTCGACGCGGCAGTACGCGAAAATTTCGCGAGGCGAATGCTCGATGCCGGACCCGGCATTTCCACGCAGACGGCACGCCCCGAACGCAGATGCTCGTCGCGGGCCACCTCCCGGGCCAGATTGATGGCCGCTTCCAGACGCAGGTCACCGAACAGCGAAAGGCCAGAACGCCACACGCTCCAATGCCCTTCGTTGGACTGCTTGAGCGAATACGTGACCATCGTCAGACCCTGTCAGAAAGGATGCCTCGCCACGACCCGATGGGCGTGGAGCGAGCCCACCAGGCTGCCCTTGGTGGACTGAGCAAGAATGCCCTCGTTCATCCATGGGACCTATCGGTCTCTCACTGATTGTGAGGTAGGAATTTCCCTACATCGATCCGTCCATCACACGCTCCTTAGGGGGGGGGCGCAGACCTCCCTGAATAGACGAGAAGCACAATCTGAACCAACCCGCCCGGCACGCATCTCCCCATCACTCGTGATTAACCGCCGGACTTGCAGTTTCGTACCCCTCACGTCACGGGACCAAGTCTGATGACGCATGAAACGGAGGATCCCCGGTTGGGCCTGATCAGGGCGTTCGATGAACTGTTGCGGCTCTACCGTTTGTTGGAAAAGGAGAACGCCCTGCTTCGCGAGCAGCTGAGAAGGCATGCCGTCGGCGAAATGCAGATACGCGAGACCGAGCGAGCGATGCTGCGCCTCAGAGGCATGGCGCCTGACGACATACTGGAGCGGCTGCGGGCCTTGCTTGCAGCACGTGCCTCCTGATCGGCCTGTCGGCTTGCGAGCAGTACGCTGCTGCTCGTGTATCGGACTCATCCCAAGGTAGCCGCCGCATGAACACGCGTCACATCGAAGGCATCGTCATCACGCACCCCGAGCGCGTGCTCTATCCCGATGACGGCATTGCCAAGCGTGATGTCGCCGCTTACTACGCGGCGGTGATGGACTGGTTTCTTCCCGGCGTGGCAGGACGCCCAATATCGGTGTTGCGTAGCCCTGAAGGCATCGGGCAAGCCGGTTTTTTCCAGAAACATCCTTTTCCCGGACTGAAACACGTCAGCCATATCCGCCTGAAGGAAGAAAGTGGTGCGATGGACGACTATCTATGCCCCCGCGATGCGAAGTCCGTCATCGAACTGGTGCAATTCGGCGCGATCGAATTCCATCCGTGGAGCGCCAAGGCCGAGACCCTGGACCATGCCGACTACCTCGTCTTCGACCTCGATCCGGCGCCCGGCATACCTTGGCCGGAGGTCGTTGCAGCCGCGCGGTTGATCAGGAAGCAGCTTGATGACGCGATGCTGGAGAGCCTGGTTCGCACAAGCGGTGGCAAGGGCCTGCATGTGGTCGTGCCACTGCACCCGGCGTGTGCCTGGGATGATGCAAGGCGGTTCACCCAGGCGTTTGCACGACGCCTGGCATCGACGCATCCGCATACCTTCATCGCCAAGGCGTCCAAGCAGGAACGGTCAGGAAGAATCTTCATCGACTATCTACGGAACACGCGGGGAGCCACCTCCATCGCGTCGTATTCGTTGCGTGCGCGCACCGGCGCACCGGTCGCCATGCCCATGCGCTGGGACGAATTGGGCAAGAGCCAGAGTGGCCATGATTTCGATATCCATTCGGCGCGTCGGCGCCTTGCCAGGCTCAAACGCGACCCATGGCAGGACTTCGGCTCGATGCGCCAGGACCTGCATCGAGCGCTGGAGGTGTTTGCGCCGATCGAGGACGTCCACTGATCGGCCGGATGCCTGGCGCTGTACGAAGTACTACGTCGACTGCAGCGCCTCGATATGCCGCAACAACAGGCGCGGACTCTCGCGCCCCTGCCAGTCGTTGATCACCAGTTCGTAGACCGCGCGCAGTGACACCGGCGGCGGCGAGCCTTCGTAGGCATTGAACATCACCGCATCATGTACCGAACCATCGCGCGGGTCGCGCAGGCTCAGGCGCAAATGCCGCTCGCCCATCAAGCGCCAGCTCGCGCATTCGAACACGTTGTCGAAGACGGGCTCGGGAAACGCCTGCCCCCAGGGGCCCGCCGCGCGCAACTGGTGTGCCAGTTCCAGCGTCGCCGCGCCAGGCGGCAACTCGCCATCGGACAGCTGCACGGCCTGCAGCTGGTCCTGGTCCAGCCATTCACGCGCAATCGCATCAAACGCGGCGGCGAAGCGCGGGTAGTCCGCTGTCTTGAGGCTCAGGCCGGCGGCCATCGCATGCCCGCCAAAGCGCTCGATCAGGCCGGGATGACGCGCGTCGATCATCGCCAGCGCGTCGCGGATATGAAAACCGGCGATGGATCGCGCTGATCCGCGCAACTCGTCGGCGGCATCTTCGCTGGCCGGCGCGAAGGCGATCACGGGCCGATGAAGTCGTTCTTTCAGTTTCGATGCCACCAGGCCAACCACGCCGGCATGCCAACTCGGCTCGAACAGCGCCACGCCGACCGCGTCGGTGTCGGCAGCGCGCGCCACCATCACTTCCGCCTCGGCCACCATCGCCGCCTGCAGCTCACGCCGTTCCTGGTTGATGGAGCTCAGCAACTCCGCATAGTGGCGCGCCTGCGACACATCGTCGGTGAGCAGGCACTCGACGCCCAGGCGCATGTCTTCCAGCCGGCCAGCCGCATTCAGGCGCGGCCCAATGGCATAGCCCAGGTCGCTGGCGCAAAGCGTGGCCAGGCTGCGCTTACTTGCTTCGACCAGCGCCACCACACCCGCGCAAGCGCGACCGCCACGAATACGCTTGAGGCCCGCTTCGACCAGTACGCGGTTATTGAAATCCAGCGGCACCAGATCCGCCACGGTGCCGACGGCGACCAGATCCAGCAGCACTGAAAGATCCGGTTCCTGCCCTGGCGCGAAATCGCCCTGCTCGCGCAAGGCCGCGCGCAAGGCGAGCAACAGGTAGAACATCACGCCCACGCCGGCGAGTGCCTTGCTGGGAAATTCATCGCCGGCCAGATTGGGATTGACCATGGCGTCGGCGGCCGGCAACTGCTCGCCCGGCAGGTGATGATCCGTGACGATGACGCGGATGCCCTGCTGTTGCGCCACCGCCACGCCAGCCACGCTCGCCACGCCGTTGTCGACGGTGACGATCAATTGCGGCTTGGGCTGCAACGACTCGACCAGCGCCGGACTGAGTCCGTAGCCGTGGATGAAGCGATTCGGCACCGCGTAGTCGACCTGACGCGCGCCCAGCATGCGCAGTCCGCGAACCGCCACGGCCGTGCCGGTGGCGCCGTCGCAGTCGTAATCGCCGGCGATGAGGATCAACCAGTCGCCGCGAATCGCTTCAATCAACAGTGCCACCGCCCGCTCCAGCCCACCCAACTGTTGCGGAGCAAGCAGGCGCGCCAGGCGATATTCGGCATGTTCAGGGCACAGCACGCCGCGGGCAGCGTAAACCTGTTGCAGGACCGGATGGACGGCCGTACTCCAGCCATGCGGTACACCTTGCGGCAGGCGTCGACGCAGGCTGACCACCCTCATTGGCTACTCCCGCGCCAGAAACGCAGGCGATGCCAGGGATGGCTCAACCAGCGCTCACCGCTGGCGAAGCTCAGTTGCAGCGGCTGGCGCCGGGCGAGCACCTGCACGCTGGCCAACCAGGTGGTGGCGATCTCGTCCACGGGCAGATCCTGCAGATCGATCATCCAGCCCGGTGCGGCCGCCTCGACGCTTGCAGCCGAGCGCGCGGCGACAGAAATACCGGCACGCTTGGCCAGTGCGCCAAGCAATACATCGTCGCCAATGACACCGGCCAGCCGAGTACGCACCACATCGGGCAAGCGCCCACCGCCCCACAGCCACAGGCTATTGATTGGCGGCATGCCGCGCGCACGACGCTCGGCATTGAGCGGATGCTGATGCAACAGCACTTGCACCTCATTGATCAGGACGCGCCAACGACGTCCGTCCGCACCTTGCGGCAGATGTTCGAACAGGTCTTCGCCCAGCGCCTGTTCGGGCGCGGCGAAGGCCGGCAACGGTGCGTCGGTGGGCAGGCGCAGATGCCAATGATCCGGCGATGAAACCTCGAGGATCATCCCGGCATCGCCGAAGACCGGCTTCAATGGCCTGGCGAACGCCTGCGCCTCTTCCATGCTCAACTGCATCTGCCCACAGGCAAGCAGGCGCACGCCGTTGAGATCCGGCTGCACCCAGGCGGGATCGGCGCACAGCCAGCTGGCATCGGCCGCATCGCCGGCCATCAGTTCACGCGTCAAGGCGGCGGCAGGCAGGCCACCGGGAACGACGAAACGCTCGGCCAGTCCCGCGAGATATCCCTTGGCGCCGGAGGCCAGGCCATCCGCCTTGCGCAACAGCGCACGCACGGGATGCTGGGGATCGAAACGCCCGAGGTCGGGCAGCCACAATTCCAGCGGATTCGACCCGGGAGCATTCATGCGCTGACTCATGCCTCCAACTGTTCGTACAGCTTCAGCCACTCGCCTTCCAGCGTTTCCTTCTCGCCGCGCAACTCGGCCTGACGCTGGCTCAGGCGCATCATCTCCGAGGTCGGCCCGTTGTAGGTGGCCGGATCGGCCAACTTGGCTTCCAATGTGCCCAGCTCGCCCTCGATGGTGGCCACGCGCGTCTCGATCTTCTTCACGCGCTGGCGCGCCACCTTTTCGGCTTCGCGCTGGGCGGCGGCGCGCTGGCGCAGCTCTTCCGGTGATTCCACCCGCGCGGCCGGCTTGGCCTCCGCCTCTTTCTTCTTGTTCTTCTTGCTGGTGGCGCCACGGCTGCGCAACCAGCGTGCGTAGTCGTCCAGGTCGCCATCGAAGCCCTCCGCCGCGCCGTCGGCCACGCGCCAGAAGCTGTCGCAGACCAGGCCCAGCAAATGACGATCGTGCGATACCAGCACCAGCGCGCCATCGAAGTCCGCCAGCGCATCGGCCAGCGCTTCGCGCATGTCCAGGTCGAGATGGTTGGTGGGCTCGTCGAGCAGCAGCAGGTTCGGCTTGTCCCAGGCAATCAGCGCCAGTGCCAGTCGCGCACGCTCGCCACCGGAGAAGCCATCGACCGATTCGAACGCGCGATCGCCCGCGAAATTCCAGGTACCCAGGAAATCACGAATCGCCTGTGCACCCACGCCCGGGGCCTTTTCCTGCAGATGGTCGAACGGCGAAAAACCCTCCTGCAGGCTCTCCACCGTGTGCTGGGCGAAGTAACCGATCTTGAGGTCCTTGTGCGCCTTGCGCTCGCCGGCAAGCGGCTCGAGCTCTCCCACCAGGGTCTTCACCAGGGTGGATTTACCCGCGCCGTTCGGACCGAGCAGACCGATGCGCTCGCCTGCTTCAAGGCGAAAGCGTACGTCATGCAAAATCGCGGTCGGCGGCGCGCCGTCTTCGCCGGGATAGCCGGCCTCGATCCCTTCCAGCTGCAGCATCGAGTCGGGTAGACGATCGGGTACGGCGAACTGGAACCGGAACGGTCGCTCCGCGCGCACCGCCTCGGTGCCGGCCAGCTTCTCCAGTCGCTTGACGCGCGACTGCGCCTGCTTGGCCTTGCTGGCCTTCGCCTTGAAGCGATCCACGAACGATTGCAGGTGCGCGCGCTCGGCCTGCTCACGCTCATGCGCAATCTGCTGCTGGCGCAGCTGCTCGGCACGCAGGCGTTCGAACGCGCTGTAGTTGCCGGTGTAGAGCTTGCCGCTGCCATCGTTCAAATGCAGGGTGTGGGTGATGACGCCGTCGAGGAACTCGCGGTCATGCGAAATGACCAGCAAGGTGCCCTGGTAACGGCGCAGCCACTCCTCCAGCCACAGCACGGCATCGAGATCGAGATGGTTGGTGGGCTCATCGAGCAGCAGCAGTTCGGACGGCGCCATCAGCGCGCGCGCCAGGTTCAGGCGCACGCGCCAGCCGCCGGAGAACTCCTGCACCGGCGTCTCATGTGTATCCGCGGAAAAGCCGAGGCCATGCAAGAGCCGACCCGCCCGCGCGCGCGCGTCGTAACCGTTCAATTCCTCGATGCGATGGTGGGCCCGCGCCATCGCTTCGGTATCGCCGCGCGCATCGGCGTCAAGTTCGTCACGCAGCGCGATGGCCAGTTCCTCGTCGCCGCCCATCACGTATTCGATCGCCGGATCGGGCAGCGCGGGGGTTTCCTGCGCCACCGAGGCCATGCGCAGCTTGGCCGGGATGTCCAGGTCGCCGGTATCGGCATCGACCTTGCCCTGCAGGGCGGCGAACAGGCTGGACTTGCCGCAGCCGTTGCGGCCGACCACACCCAGCCGCCAGCCACTCTGGATCACCAGGTCGATATCGGAAAGCAGCAAGCGGCTGCCACGGCGGAGGGCGAAGCGACGAAAGGAAATCATAGAAAGAGCTTATCCGGACCGGGCGTCCTGCCGCCCGCAGCCGCCCATCATACCGGGCCCCAGAGCCTGTTCACGATCTCCGTGTGGCCCGCGCCGGGAGCTGTTTGCGCGTAGACCAAGGAAGAACGAAGGAGCGTACGTCCGTACACGACTGAGTGATGACGCGGGGCTGAGGGCAAACAGACCCGGCCCGGAGGGTTGAGTGCGTGTGCCCACCAGGAACCGGCGCGCGGCTCGACCTGACCACCAGTCCTCGCTCCTCAGAGCCGGCGCCATCCATGGCGCCTCCCCGCGTGCAGGCGCTTCGCCACGCACCGCTCCCTGGCGAGCACACGCACTCAACGCGGGCCACACGGAGACCGTGAACAGGCTCTTATGCCCACCCCATCGCATTCGCCGCAGATTCGCATGGAATAGCCCGGATAGTTCTGCTACAACGACGCGGCATCGCCTTGTGCGGAGAGGGGACCCGTGAACAAGTTCGGAATCAGCAAGCTCAGCATCAACCTGTCCATGATCGTGTTGCTGGCCGCGGCCGGCGCATCCATGCCCGTCCAGGCCGGCCAGGACAGCCTGCTCGTCAATCGCGTCCAGCAGGAACAGGGCATGAACCTGCCCACCCGCGGCATGACCATGGCCCAGGTCGAACAGAAGTTCGGCGCCCCGCAGCGCAAGCTTGAACCACGCGGCGGCGGCAATCCCCGCCAGCCGGTGATCAATCGCTGGGATTACTCGAATTTCATCGTGTACTTCGAGCAGAACCATGTGATCCACGCGGTGCTGAATACGCCGGCGGGCAACAATACGAATCCCGCTTCGGTGAAATAAGCCGGGATGGGGGATGGGCGGTGGGGGCGCACACCCCATCGCGCTGCGGCCCTGGAGCGCTGACGTCGCTTCGCTACGCCATGCCGACGGCGTTCGACCTGAGGGCCCCTGTTAGGCGCCGCCAGGCCCCGTGTCATTGGTTCATCGTACTTTTTAAGTAAACTTCGCGCTCCGCCGTTGCCCTACCCCCCGGCAACGGTGGCCTCCCCACGAGCGCGAGATTCCTCAATGACTGACTCCACCCTGCGTCTACCGGCGGAATGGGAGCCGCAATCGGCCGTGCTGATCGCCTGGCCACATGCCGACACCGACTGGGCCGAGCGCCTGGCCGAAGTGGAGACGACGTATGTGGCACTGGCCGCCGCGGTCACCCGCTTCCAGCCGCTGATCATCGTGGTCGCGGACAACGAACTGCGCATCCGCGTGCATGCGCTGCTGACCGGCGAAGGCGTGGACTTGTCGCAGATCCGCCTGGTGGAACAGCCTTACGACGACACCTGGCTGCGCGATTCGGGCCCGATCACGCTGAAATCCGCGGATGGCAAGTTCCAGCTCACCGATTTTCGCTTCACCGGCTGGGGCGGAAAGTTCGGTGCCGAGCAGGATGACGCGCTGATCGCCGGACTGGTGGAGGCAGGCGTGTTCGGCAAGGCGGCGCACAAGCGCATCGACTGGGCGCTGGAAGGCGGCGGCATCGAAAGCGACGGCGTCGGCACGGTGCTGACCACCTGGCGCTGTCTGGTCCAGCGGCATCCGCAGCAGTCGCGCGAAGAGATGAGCAAGATCCTCAGCGACAGCCTGCATGCGCGCCGCGTGTTGTGGCTCGATTACGGTTATCTCGAAGGCGACGATACGGACGCCCATATCGATACCTTGGCTCGCTTCGCCCCTGGCGATCGCATCGTGTACCAGGCCTGCGACGACGCCAGCGATCCGCACCACGACGAACTCAAGCGCATGGGGGAGGAACTGGCGGCCCTGCGCACGCCGGACGGTCGTCCGTACCAGCTCCATCCCCTGCCCTGGGCGCGCCCGATCCTCGACGAAGGTCGCCGCTTGGCGGCGTCGTACGCGAACTACCTGATCGTCAACGGCGCCGTGCTGGTGCCGGCCTATGGCGACGTGGTTGACGACGAGGCTGCACGCATCATCGGCGAGGCGCACCGCGGTCGCGAGATCGTGCAGGTACCCTGCCGTCCGCTGATCTGGCAGAACGGCAGCCTGCACTGCATCACCATGCAGTTGCCGGCCGGCATCGTCTGATCCGGGAAAGTCGGTGCCGGGTGCTGGAAACCGGCGCCGGACAGGCCCATATGAGGGGTCTACCCCCCACCGGCATGATCGGTGTCGATGTGTCGTATCCATTAGAATGCGCGGCCTGCCTTTACCGGCAGGCCCTCACGCCGGAAGCACGCCCATGACTCGCAAGACCCTGAAAGTCGCACTGTTGCAGGAAACCCACCGCGGCAGCCGCGACGCCAATCTCGACGCCATTGAGGCGGGCCTGCGTGAGGCCGCGGCGGCGGGCGCCGAACTGGTGCTGCTGCAGGAGCTGCACAATGGTCCGTACTTCTGCCAGCACGAGTCGGTCGACGAGTTCGACCTGGCCGAAACCATTCCTGGCCATAGCACCGCGCGCATTGGCAAGCTGGCCGAAGAGCTGAAGCTGGTCGTCGTCGCCTCGCTGTTCGAGAAGCGCGCCACCGGGCTTTATCACAACACCGCGGTGGTGTTCGACCGTTCGGCGGCGATCGCGGGCAAGTACCGCAAGATGCATATCCCGGACGATCCGGCGTTCTACGAGAAGTTCTACTTCACACCGGGCGACCTGGGTTTCGATCCGATCGATACGTCGGTGGGCCGTCTCGGCGTGCTGGTGTGCTGGGACCAGTGGTATCCGGAAGCCGCGCGCCTGATGGCGCTGGCAGGGGCCGACCTGCTGCTGTATCCCACCGCCATCGGCTGGGATCCGCAGGACGAACAGGCCGAGAAGGATCGCCAGCGCGAAGCCTGGGTCACCGTGCAGCGCGGCCATGCCGTGGCCAACGGCCTGCCGCTGCTGTCGTGCAACCGCACCGGCTATGAGCCCGATGTGTCAGGCGTGGGTCGCGGCATCCAGTTCTGGGGCACCAGCTTCGTGGCCGGTCCGCAGGGCGAGTTCCTGGCCCAGGCGGGCACGGACCAGCGCGAATTGCTGGTGGTGGAGGTGGACATGGCCCGCAGCGAGCACGTGCGCCGC
Organism: Dyella halodurans; assembly: GCF_026283925.1. Classification (GTDB taxonomy): domain Bacteria; phylum Pseudomonadota; class Gammaproteobacteria; order Xanthomonadales; family Rhodanobacteraceae; genus Dyella; species Dyella halodurans. The sequence goes on along the minus strand of NZ_JAPDPF010000007.1, from coordinate 225,227 downwards.
ATCTGGCCGTTCCTGCGCGATCGCCGCATCGATGCGTATAGTGACTTGCTCAAGCGCTTCCGCGACTGAGGCCTGATTCACTGCCCGCCCTCCGGCGGCATGGCTTGTGCCCTGCCCCGGCCAACCCCATGCAGGGAGTTCCCCTGCCAGATCGACGCCGCGCATGACAGTGACCGATATCGCCGACTCCCTCCCGCCCGTACTGCGCGACCAGCCGATAGAGCGGGTCACTCGCGATGGCGTGGAATACGTCGTGCTGGGCACCGCGCATGTCTCGCGCGCCAGCGTCGAGGCGGTGGACGCCCTGCTCGCCCACGAGCGTTTCGACGCCGTCGCGGTGGAGCTGTGTGACAGCCGCGCCCAGGGCATGCGCGATCCCGATGCGTTCAAGCAAATGGATCTGTTCCAGGTGATCCGCCAGGGCAAGGCCGGCATGGTCGCCGCCAGCCTGGTGTTGTCCTCGTTCCAGAAGCGCCTGGCCGAGCAGTACGGCATCCAGCCGGGCGCCGAGATGAAGGCGGCCATGGACGGCGCCGAGCAACGCGCGCTGCCGGTCTGGCTGGTGGACCGCGAGGTAGGCACCACCTTGCGCCGCGCCTGGCACAGTGTTGGTTTCTGGCAGCGCTTTGGCCTGCTCGGTGGCTTGATCGCCAGCGTGTTCGAACGCGAGGCGATCGAGGAAACCGAAATCGAGAAGCTCAAGCAGGGCGACATGCTGGAGAGCGCCTTCAGCGAATTCGCCAGCGAGTCGGCGCCGCTGTTCCGCAGCCTGATCGCCGAGCGCGATGCCTATATGGCCGCCCGCTTGCGCGAACAGGCGACGCGCGCAGGCTTTGGCGAAGGGCGTCGTGTCCTCGTGGTGATCGGCGCGGGCCATCTGAAGGGCTTGTGCGAGCTGCTGCGCTCGCAGCAGGGCGATCCCGCGACGGAAGCCGCCGAGCTCGCCAGCACGCCAGCCAAGTCACGCTGGCCCAAGTGGGTGGCGCTCGGACTCGTTTTGGCGGTCTTCGCCGCCATCGCCTTCGCCTTCCATCGCGACACGGCGCTGGGCACGGCGGCGCTGCGCGACTGGGTACTGCTCACCGGTGGCTTCGCCTTGCTTGGCGCGGTGATCGCGGGCGCTCACCCGCTAAGCATGCTTTCGGCGTTCATTGCCGCGCCGATCAAACCGTTCCGGCCCGGCATTCCTTCCGGCGGCATCAGTGCCATGGTGGAAGCCTGGGTGCGTCGTCCGCGCGTGGCCGACTTCGAGACCTTGCGCGACGATATCGGCCACTGGCGTGGCTGGTGGAAGAACCGCGTCGCGCGCACCCTGCTCAATTTCTTCCTGGTCAGCCTGGGCACCATCGTCGGCGAGTACACCGCGGGCATTCATATCCTGAAGAGCTTGCTCTAGGAACCTGCCCAAGCGTCTCAAAGGAGCCGTCATCCCAGCGCAAGCTGGGATCCAGCGACGTTATGGCCTACACAAAGGCGCTGGATTCCAGCTTGACCAGCCCTTCGGCTGTTGAGAGCAGCTGGAATGACGGGCATACGCGTGGTTGGTAGCTGGCTCGCACGACAAAACGTTGAGCGCAAAGGCACTGGATTCCCGCTTGACCAGCCCTTCGGCTGTTGAGAGCCGCGGGAATGACAGGAATAACGCGGCCTTTCGTGCGGTGCCGGGGTGACGTAGTTACGGATCAGTGCTTGTTCAAGGACTGATCCAGCACATCGAGCAACTCTTCGTTCCTGTCTAGGCTGTGCTCCCAATACATCACGCCGCCCAGTCCCTTCGCCTTGATGAAGGCCGCCTTGGCGCGCAGCGACTGCGGGTCTTCATAGCTGACAAAGGTCTTCGTCGCCGCATTCCACAGGTACGGTGCCTGGGCTTGCTCGTCCCAGTGGCGCACGTAGCCGTGCTTGTCGATGTAGTCGGCGACCAGCTCTCGCCATGACGGATCGCCCAGGTACTTGTCGTACTTCTGGTACAAGCCGTTGTCCTGCGGATTCACCCCGGTGAACGCACGTCCGTAGAACGCCGCGCCGAGGTTCAGCTTGTTCGCCGGCACACCCGCCGCCAGGAACTGCTCGACGGCCTTGTCGCCGGCACGATCATCGGCAGGTGCCAGCTTCGACAAATGCAGCCCGGCGTGATGCCCTGTCGTCGGGGTCAGGCTGTTGTGGAAGTCGTAGGTCATCAGGTTGATCCAGTCGAGCGAGCGCGACACCCGCTCCAGCTCGATGCCCTGCACGAACTCGCCGTCCGCGGCGGCAATCGACAACAGGTAATGGCGGCCAGCGTGTGCGGCGCCCAGCTTGTCCAGGCGGGCGCGCAAGGTTTCCAGCAAAAGGCTGAAATTGCGCTTGTCCTCGGGACGGTGATCGATGCCAGCACCGGGGAGCGTGGGGTATTCCCAATCGAGGTCGATGCCATCGACGTCGTATTTCTCGACCAGCGCGGCCGCGCTGTCGGCCATGCGCTGGCGCGAGGCTTCGGTCAGCGCGGTATCGGAGAAGTGGTCGGCGCCCCAGCCACCGATCGAGACGATGATCTTCAGGTTCGGACTGATCTTGCGAAGACCGGTGAAGCTGGCCAACGTCTGATCGACGGTCGGGCTCGGCAACACCACATTGCCCTTGGCGTCGAGCCGGGCGAAGGCATAGTTGATGACATCGAGCTTGCCCGCGCTGATCCGGGGCAGCGGCTTGGCGTCCATCACATAACCGACGACCCGATAGTGCGCGGGTGGCTCCGCCGCCATCGCGGTGGTGGCGACGCCGGTGGCCAGGGCAGCGACCAGTAGCGGCGAAACCGCGCTCTTCCACCAGGGCCGCTGGCCCTGCGATCCGACGTTCCACTGCACCATGCAAGCTCCCCTTCCGTTTCGTGTATCGCCCGGCCAGGCCGTGCGTCTCCAGACCCCGGATCATCATCATGCCGGCTCATCCTGATCAAGATCAGTGGCTTGCGACATGTTGTCCGTTTGTGAAAGCAACCACTATACTTTTGCGACTTTTCACCATGGACCCGCCGGACTCGTGGGAATCATCTCGATGACTCGATTGCAACTGCTTGGCCTCTCCGTGGCCGCAGCTTTTCTCGCCACTGCCAGCGTGCATGCCGAGGGTGACAAAGCTGCCGGACGCAAATTGATCTACACCTGCAACGGTTGCCACGGCGTGCCGGGTTACTCGAATGCCTACCCGAACTACCCGGTGCCGCGCATTGCAGGCCAGAACCAGCAGTACATCGTCAACGCGCTCCATGAGTACCGGGCTGGCGAACGCAGCCATCCGACGATGACGGCGCAGGCGCAGAGTCTGTCCGACAAGGACATCGACGATATCGCCGCCTATCTTTCCAGCCTCGCCAAGTAAGCCAAGGACCTCTACCGCATGAAACGTGCGCTCACCCTGCTTTCATTCGGCGCCGTCCTGGCGTTCGCTTCCACCCAGCTGCTGGCTGCCGCCAACCTCGACAACGGCAAGCAGAAGGCTGCCGTCTGTTTCGCCTGCCACGGCGCCGATGGCAATGCGGTCGACCCGCAGTACCCGCGCCTGGCTGGCCAGTACAACGAGTACATCCAGCAGGCGCTGCACGAGTACAAGACCGGCCAGCGCAGCAACCCGATCATGAAGGGCTTTGTCGGCACGCTGTCCGACCAGGACATCGAGGACATCGCCGCGTTCTTCTCCAGCCAGCCGACCAAGCTGGACACGCTGGAAGGTCATATCCAGGGCGACAAGTAATCGCGCGCGTCCCTGCATGAGCCAATAAAAAGGCCCGCTCGATGCGGGCCTTTTTATTGGGCGGATGCCTGGCTCGATCAGCCGAGCGCCGACTGCCCCTCATGCTTCTTGTAGTACGGGTTGCTGCCGCCACTGTGGTCGGTGGCATCGCGGACTTCGGTGATCTCGGGCACGCGCTCGCGCAGCGTTTTTTCCACCCCGTGCTTCAGGGTGACGTCGACCATGCCGCAGCCATGGCAGCCGCCGCCGAACTGCAGCACCACCACGCCGTTGGCGTCGACCTCGAGCAGGCTCACGCGTCCGCCGTGCGAGGCGATCTTCGGATTCACTTCGGCTTCGAGCACATAACGCACGCGCTCGATCAGGCCGGCTTCCTGTCCCGGAATCTCGCCCTTGATGCGCGGCGCGCGGATATTGAGCTGGCCGCCGGTGGCATTCGGCTCGAAATCGATGCTGGCGCCTTCCAGCCAGGCGGCGCTGTCGCCGGCGACATGGAACTCGAAGCCATCGCACACGATGGTCCATTCCTGCCCGGTCAGCTCGTCGGGCTCGGCGAACTCCAGTTCGCAATTGGCCGCGGGCGTACCCGGCGCTGTCACGCGCAGGCGGATGCTCAATCCATCGATGCCCTGCTGGGAGAGCAAGCGGAGGAAATGCCGCTGTGCCCGTTCTGAAATGTCGATCATGTCTACTCCAGCCAAAACGTCGACCGTGCCGGCCGAAACAGCACCATTTTAGTCCTATTTCGCCCTGACCGCTCGCTTTTGACTTTTGTCCGGCAAGCTTCGACGCTTGCTACTTTTCTTCTCACGAACGGAACGACCGCCATGAGCACGAACACTCTCGCCAGCCAGCACTGCACGCCTCGCAAAGGCAAGGAACACGCACTGGACCAGGCCAAGGTGACCGACTTGCTGGCCCAATTGCCCGGTTGGCAGGTCGTGGCGGATGGCAAGGCCATCGTGAAGGACTTCAAGTTCCGCGACTTCCACCACACGCTCGGCTTCATCAATGCGGTGGGGTTCATGGCCAATCAGGAAGACCACCACCCTGATCTCGAAGCCGGCTACGGTCATTGCCAGATCCTGTGGTCGACGCATGACGTCGGCGGCCTGTCGCTCAACGATTTCATCTGCGCTGCCCGCGTGGAGACCCTGCTCGAACATTGAGCACGCTGCGCGCCACGCACCGGATTTTCCCCATGGCCTGGTTCGGCGTGGCGGTCGTGCTGTTGCTCTGGGCCATGGCCGCCTTGTCCGCCTGGGTAACGCGCGAACACCTGGCTGAACGCGCGCGCCTGGAACTGACGGCCCTGCGCAGCGGCCAGCCCTTGTGGCAATGGCACCTGCGCGGTCCTCGCGACCTGGTCGCGCAGCGGGTATTCGGTAACGCCGATATCGCGCCGAGTCCCAACGGCCTGCGCGTCAGCAGTCGCGACGGCTCGACCTTCGACCTGGGCCTGCCGGTGGCGGCGCCGGTCGATCTGGCACACTGGCCGCTGCTTCACCTGCAACTGCAAAGCGACGCGGAAGGCACGCTAGGCCTGGTCTACCAGGCGAGTGAGCGCAGCGCGGCATGCATGGCCACTGATGTCGGTCGACTCGCCCCCCGCGGGAACGAGCTGGTTATCGACCTGCGCACGCTCAGCTGGCGATCAGACGCAGGCAAGCCGTGCCGGCCTCCCGACGTGGTCACCTATTTGCTGCGCCTTCGTCCCCAACTGCCTGCGCATGCGGTGCTGCAGATCCGGAACGTCGACCTGCAGGCGCCGCAACCCGCCTCACTGCCCGCCTCGATCGGTGCCGACATCGCCGATATCCGGCTGCCTTCGGCCCTGGCCGTGGCCCAGGCCGGACTGACCGCCGCGTCAGCCCAGTACGCCGGGCGGAGCGTGCCACTGGTGCGTCTGCCGGCGGGCATCTCCGCCGAAACCATGCTGTCGCTGCGCGATCTGGTGAAACGGCACTGGCCGGGCGCGCTGGTGCTCCCGTTCGGGCGGTCGTTTGCGGCCGCCGGCGACGATGCGTCCTTGCCCGCATGGCTGGACTGGGGTGTCTGTGCCGCCTACCTGATCGCCCTCGTGTGGATCGCCCTGCGCCAGACCCGGGAGGTCATCCGTCCCTGGCTGGACGTAGCCGCGATCGCGGCGGGTCCGCTGTGGCTGATCGCCGGTCTGCGCTGGGGTACCCAGCTCTCGATTCCCGGCGTCACCGCCTTTGTGGCAGCCCTGCTTTTTGCCGCCCAAAGCGACTGGCGCCGTCGCCCGGTGTGGTGGCGCTGGATGGGACGCAGCTGGGCCGACTGGCTCTGGCCGCTGGTCCCTCTGTTGGTCACGGTCGCCCTGATGTTGGTCGATGGCCATGGGCTGGTCCACCTCGAACCGCGACACATGCTGGCCTATCTCGGCTGGGCGCTGGTGCAGCAATGGGCCATGCTGGCCTGGGTGATGGGACGCTTGCGACTCACCTCGCTGCCGCCCCCCCTCATCATCCTGATCACGGCCACGTTGTTCGGCCTGCTGCACACGCCCAACGGGTCGTTGATGCAGCTCTGCTTCATGGCCGAACTTTGGTGGGCATGGCGTTTTCTGAAATCGCCTTGCCTGGTCCCGATCGCCGTGGCCCATGCCACCTGCGCCTTGCTGGTCGAGAGCGGGCTGACCGGTCACCTGCTGCGCTCACTTGGGGTCAGTGCGCGCTTTTTCCTGTAGGTATTCCTGCACGCGGCGGATCCTTTTTCCTTTTACGGCAAGGACATCCAGGAATTCCTTCAAGTCATCCGGCATTGGCGCGGAGAAGCTGTAGGAGCGCCCGTCCAGCTCGAAACTCATGTGCGCGGCATGCAGGAACAGGCGATTCAGGCCCAGGTCCTTGAATTTCTTGTTCATTTCCTTGTCGCCGTATTTCGGGTCCCCGGCGAGCGGATGGCCAACGTGGGCGGCATGGACGCGGATCTGGTGGGTACGCCCGGTGCCCAGGGTCGCCTGCATCAGGCGAGCGGCCGGGTATTGTTCCATTTCGCGGAAGAACGTGAGCGACGGCTTGCCGTTATCGGCCACTCTTACCATCCGTTCGCCGCCCTGGAGCACCGACTTCAGCAGCGGTGCGTTGACGTCGAACTTCGCCTTGGACGGATGCCCCACCATCAGGCAGAGGTATTGCTTGGTCACCGTACCCTCGCGGATCGCTGCCTGCAGCCCGACCAGGCCGGCACGGGTCTTGGCGAACACGAGCACGCCGCTGGTATCCCGATCGAGCCGGTGCACCAGCTCCAGGTGCTCGGCGGGACGCGCGGCGCGCAGCAGCTCGATGGCGCCGTGGCTGACGCCGCTGCCGCCATGGCTGGCGATGCCGGCCGGCTTGTCGATGGCCAGGAAGTGCTTGTCTTCGAAGATGACGGCGTCCGCCACGGACGCCACCATGCCCGGCGCCGGCCCGTGCTGGACCGCCTTTTCGGCCACTCGCACCGGTGGAATACGCAACATATCACCCGCCGCGAGACGCGTATCGGGCTTGGCACGCTTGCCGTTCACGCGCACCTGGCCGGTGCGCAGGATGCGGTAAATCATGCTCTTGGGCACCCCCTTGAGCAGGGTCATCAGCGCATTATCGATACGCTGACCGTCCCGCTCGGGTCCGATCTCGACTTGACGCACACCGTGAGGTGCGTCGGGGGAAGTTGCCGTCTGCATTGAAAAAAACCTGACGAAATAGGATACTCGGCCGGCGTTATGTCCCCTCCTGCCGAAGTTCGAATGGATACTTCGGATGGAATCGGGGGGCGCCCGCCCGCGACGTCGGCGAGGATAGCGCCGGTCGCCTGTACGGCAGCCGGTCGCTGCTCCCTTTCATCGTAACGGTTTGGGCTGTCGTTTGTCCGGTTCCATGGGGTTCCGGGGCGACGAACGCATTGCCCGAATCACCCCGGCACCGGAAACGATGCCGTCATTTGCCGCTTAACCGCAGCGGCGCGATCCCCGGCAGGCCGCCGAAGTTACGGCGCCACTGGGGCACGCGACGCGCGGCAAGCTGAGGAAAAACTACAATGAAACGTATGCTGATCAACGCAACTCAGCGTGAAGAGTTGCGTGTGGCCATCGTCGACGGCCAGAACCTTTACGATCTCGACATCGAAATCCCGTCCCGCGAACAGAAAAAGGCCAACATCTACAAAGGCCGCATCACCCGCGTTGAACCGTCTCTCGAAGCCTGTTTCATCGACTACGGCGCCGAACGCCACGGCTTCCTCCCGCTGAAAGAAATCGCCCGCGAGTACTTCACGCAGGGCCTGGATCCGAACAAATCGAACATCCGTGACCTTCTGAAGGAAGGTCAGGAAGTGGTCGTGCAGGTCGAGAAGGAAGAGCGCGGCAACAAGGGCGCGGCTCTCACCACCTTCATCAGCCTGGCCGGCCGCTACATGGTGCTGATGCCGAACAACCCGAAGGCCGGCGGCGTCTCGCGCCGGATCGAAGGCGAGGACCGGCAGGCACTGAAGGAAGCGCTCGAGCACCTCACCGTTCCCGACGACGTCGGCCTGATCGTGCGTACCGCCGGCATGGGCCGCGACGCCGAAGAGCTGCAGTGGGACCTGGACTACCTCCTGCAGCTGTGGAAGGCGATCTCCAACGCCGCCAGCGCCCAGAAGGCGCCGTTCCTGATCTACCAGGAATCGAAGCTGTTCATCCGCGCCCTGCGCGACTACCTGCGCAACGACATCGGCGAAATCCTCATCGATGAGGAGTCGCTGTATAACGACGCGCGCGAGTTCATGCAGCAGGTCATGCCCAATGCCCTGCGCAAGCTCAAGCTGTACCGGGACGACACCCCGCTGTTCTCGCGCTACCAGATCGAGACCCAGATCGAGAGCGCGTTCGACCGCCAGGTGCGCCTGCCGTCGGGCGGCTCCATCGTGATCGACCAGACCGAAGCGCTGACCGCCATCGATATCAACTCGTCGAAGGCAACCAAGGGCAGCGACATCGAGGAAACGGCGTTCAACACCAACTGCGAAGCGGCGGTGGAAATCGCGCGCCAGCTACGCATCCGCGACGCCGGCGGCCTGATCGTGATCGACTTCATCGACATGGACAGTCCCAAGCACCAGCGCGAAGTGGAGGAGCGTCTCAAGGACGCCCTGAAGCTGGACCGCGCCCGCGTGCAGATCGGCCGCATCTCGCGCTTCGGCCTGCTGGAGATGTCGCGCCAGCGCCTGCGCCCGTCGCTGGGCGAAGCGACCCAGATCGTCTGCCCGCGCTGCGAAGGCCACGGCCACATCCGCGGCGTGGAATCGCTGGCGCTGTCGACCCTGCGACTGATCGAAGAACACGCCATGAAGGACAACACCGGCCAGGTGCTGGTGCAGGTCCCGCCTGCCGTGGCGAACTTCATGCTCAACGAGAAGCGTGCCAGCGTGGTTGAGATCGAACTACGCAACAAGGTGCACGTGGTGATCGTGGCGGACGACAAGCTCGAAACGCCGCATATCGAGATCCAGCGCATCCGCGAAGCGGACATGGGCGAGCACAGCAAGCCCAGCTACGAGCGTCTCACCGCGGTCGAGCCCTCGACCTTGCCGAAGATGGGCCAGGCCCTGGGCAGCGGCGAGCAGCCAGCGGTCAGTGGCATCGTGCCGTCGACGCCTGCTCCGGTTCGCGAAGAGACGGCGGCGCCCGTGGCGCAGGCCCAGCCTGCACGCCAGGCCGCTGCTACGCCGGCACCGACTGGCGGCGTCATCTCGCGCCTGCTCGGCTGGTTCCGCAGCGGGGCAGCGCCAGCGGCGCCCGTGCCGGCCGCCAAGACCGAGCCCACGCCGGCCAACGCCCGCGCCAACCGCCGCGATGAACGCGGCCGCCAGGCTCAGGGTGGCCAGCCGGGTACCCGCCAGCCGCAACAGCAGCGTCGCGAACAGCAGCCGCAACAGCAAGGACAGAAAGGCCAGCAGCAGGCCAAGGGCAATCGCCAGCGTGGCAATGACCAGGCCCAGCAGCAGCGTCAGCAACAAGGCCAGAACCAGACGGCCAAGCAGGAGCAGCGCCAGCAGCAACAAAAGGCTGCCACCGACGCTACCAGCGGCCAGGCCCAGTCTGAGCGCAAGCAGCCGTCGCAGCAGCCACGACAGGAGCAGCGGCCGCCGCGTGCACAACAGCCAGCGGCCGCAACGCAGCCGGCACCGCCCGCTCAGGCCGACGAGCAGCGTCCGCTAGCCGCACCGGCCGCCGAAGCCGCCAAGGAAGCTGCTGCCGCCAAGCCGGTGGCCGAGGCCATCACGAATACCGAGCTGGCCAATGAGAACAGCCCCGAGACCGAAGGCAGCCAGTCGCGTCGCCGTCGCGGTCGTCGCGGTGGCCGTCGCCGTCGCCGCCATGAGGACACGGCACAGGCCGGTGCGCTGCCCCAGGAAGGTGCCGAGGACGGCTTCGACCTGGACGACGAGGATCGTAGTCAGGATGCTGCAACTCCCGCGGCGATCGCTCGCCCGGCCGTCGTGAACCCGCCGGTCGCGCCCGTGGCTGCGGCTGCGGCTGCGGCGGCTGCGGCGGTTGCAACGGTGGCATCAGTGGAGACGGCCGAGCCGTCGCTCCGCCCCGCCCCGCTGGCTGAAACCGTCAGCGTGACATCCGTGCCTGTCCACGCGGAACCGGCGCACGAGCCCGTGCTGAGCGCCGTGGCGCCGGCGTCCTTCAACCTGCCGACGCTGCCACCGATTCCGGAAGCAACGGCTGAGAAAGTCGACGCGGAAATCGTCAAGGTCGAAGCTTCTGCGGCCGAGCCGGTGACGACGATCACGCCGGTTGCCGTCGCGGCAGCTCAGGTGACGGTGACCGAAGAGATCGCCGCAGTGCCGACGCCGACGACGGTCACGCCTGACGTCGAGGCGACCGTGGTACATGCTCATGTCGCCAGCGCGCCGGCCGTTGAGCCCGCACCGACGGTGGCGAGCACCAGCATCGATTTCCATACCCATCTGGAAACCGTGGCCCGGATCGAGGAACCGAGCCGGCATGCTGCAGCGCAGGCGACCCCGGACAGCGTGACCGTGCCACACGAGGCACATGCCACGATCGAGCCAGCCGCACCGATCGCGCCTGCCCAAGGTGATCTGCTGGCTCACGCCGACGTTCCAGCCGCCGCAGTCGTCCCCGCGAAGGAAGAGACCGCGACGGGCGAAGAGACTGATCCGGTGAAGAAGGACGCGTCGCACGGCTGACCACCGTGCCCCGTTCATGCCACACAAAAAAGCCGGACTCATGTCCGGCTTTTTTCATGCCCCTAGCTGCTTGATCAGCCTAGCCGCCGACGTGGTTGTTATGCGTGTCCAGTAGCCCATGAATGGTCATCAAGTGTGCCAGGCTGATCACATGGTCCACTTTCAGCTTCTCCATCAGGCGTTGTTTGTAGGTGGAGACGGTCTTGGGACTGAGATTCAACTGCTCGCCGATGGTGGTGAGCGGTTTGCCACGTACCAGCATCATGGCTACCTCGAGTTCGCGGCTGGACAAGGCATCGAACGGCGAGCCTTCGCCGTCGAGGGTCGCCAGCGCCAGCTGTTGCGCCACCGTCGGCGCCAGGTAACGACGCCCGACGGCCACCTGACGCACGGCGTCCAGCAGTTCCTCGGATGCGCAACCCTTGGTCAGGTAACCGAGCGCGCCCGCGTCGAGCAGGCGCTTTGGGAAGCGCGCATCGTCCACGACGGTCACAATAATGATGTGGGTCGGCAGCTTGGAGCGTGCGACGCGCTCGGTAAGCTCGATGCCACTCATGCCAGGCATGTGTACGTCGACCAGGGCGATGTCCGGGGCCTTGGCCCGAATCAGGCGCATGCCCTCCTCGGCCGTGCCCGCTTCGCCGCTGATGATGATGTCCGGCTGCTGCTGCAGGATCATCCTGAATCCCGTGCGCACCAGCTCGTGATCGTCGATCAAAACTACCTTGATCACCGGATTCCCTCCGTGGGTTGAGCCTTTGAACATAGGCTGCGAGATGGCTTTGCGCAAGCCACCAGAGCGACCACGAAGCTAATTTACGATTGAATCCTACGTCGCGATGGAGCATTCGCCTACAACGACTTTCGTTGGAGCATCCGGAGATGCCCTTCCACGGGACCATGACCTTGCGGTGGGTCGGTCGGATGCTATTGCCAACTTACGACGCATGCGTCCACGCGTGGAGCGCTTACTCCACTCCCGTCGCCCAGTTCCTGAGAGCAGCCTCGTCAAGGTCGAAATCCTCGACATTCACGACGATGGCTTGACCATGCCCATCGGTCCATCGCTGCTCGCCGAGGCGCCGAAAGACACCCGTGATGGATGCTCCCTGCCCAATCACGCAGTCGCCCGCACAGGTGCCGACCACATAGCCCTCGGCCAGTTCGGCGGCGACGCGATCATCGTAGGGTCCGAGAAGCCTCACCACTGACATGATTGCTCCTGCAATTTACATCGGGCAGACATCCTACGCGGTGCCCAAGGGAACTGCACACTGCCACCTACGTTCAGGCGGAGCCAGCTGCCGTCTTTAGTCCGGCTCCCTTCCCCGGGCCGGCATGGGCTTGCCCCTCGACGCTGCTCGCAGGTGCTCAAAGACAGGCCCGCGCCGTATCGCGGTACGCCCTCATGGCAAGAATCTCGATGCGTTCGTGTAGTGCCACGTCAGCCCCATTCGCCCTGCTGCGCACGATAAGGAGCTCATCGATGCCGGCCGCGGGATCGGGAACGATCACCCGGAAACCGTCTTCGGCCTCCACGGCGTGCGCCGCAGGCGCGATCTTGATCCAGTGAGCGACGACGCACATGGCGTACGCCTTGTCAGCCTTTGTCGTGCTGGCCTCAAACGTCGGCTTGCGTTGCTCAAGGCCACCGGCACTGGCGCACCCCACCATCGTCACAGCCACGAAGACTGCTATTCCGATACGCATGGTGAACATCCTTGGAGGACTACTTGGTGCCCGGAGCGGGGGTCGAACCCGCATAACCTTGCGGTTGAGGGATTTTAAGTCCCTTGCGTCTACCAATTTCGCCATCCGGGCGGGATGCTTGAGGCTGCGCATCCTAACATGCGCCCGCGTCCAGCCTAGGGCAAAGCCGCCGTCACCCTGGCCACAAAAAACCCGCCGTTGGGCGGGTTTTTGCTCGCTGCGCAATGGAGGCCTGGGTCGGAATCGAACCGGCGTACACGGCTTTGCAGGCCGCTGCATGACCACTCTGCCACCAGGCCATCGCGCACGGATCGTAACCTGAAAACGTGGTCACTACCCGCTTAAAAAACAAAACCCCGGGAAGGCCGAGGTTTGCTGGAAACTGGAGCGGGAAACGAGACTCGAACTCGCGACCCCGACCTTGGCAAGGTCGTGCTCTACCAACTGAGCTATTCCCGCATCAGAGTCAGAAATAATAGCAGATCGATCGGATTTGTGAAGGGTCTGGAGGCAATTTTTCATGCCTGGCTGGCGTCCACCGAGACGAGGAGGACCCGCCGGCGCGCGTAAACGCCACCATCGCCCGACGGCTTTCACGACAGCATCGCAAATGCTCGGCAAGGCTGCGCATTGGGCGTGCTTTTCGCAACAGTCCGTTCCTCGAACAACCGTTGGTGTTGTGCGTGCGGCACCTTATCTTGGTGCCTTGCCAATCCGGCGCAGCCAGTTCAAAGGAGTACAGCATGATCGAACGTCGACCCTTCGATGCCCTGGGCGGAGCTGACCACGGCTGGCTCAACGCCAAGCATCATTTCTCCTTTGCCAATTTCTACGATGCTTCCCGCATGGGCTGGGGCGCGCTGCGTGTCTGGAACGACGACACGATTGCGCCGCAGACAGGATTTCCGCCGCATCCTCATAGCGACATGGAGATCATCACCTATGTACGGGAGGGCGCCATCACCCATCAGGACAACCTGGGCAACAAGGGCCGCACGATCGCGGGCGACGTGCAGGTGATGAGTGCGGGCACCGGCATCACGCATGCGGAGTACAACCTTGAACCCGGCACCACGCGCATCTTCCAGATCTGGATCATTCCGAACCAGCAGGGCAACCCGCCGTCGTGGGGTACCAAGCCGTTCCCGGTTGGCGAACGCTCGGGTCGCTTCGTCGCGCTCGCCAGCGGCTTCAAGGACGACGCGGATGCCCTGCCCCTGCGTACGGATGCGCGCGTACTCGGCGCGACACTCAAGGCCGGCGAGAAGGCGGAGTATCAGCTTGGTCCGAAACGCCTCGCGTATCTGGTGCCGTCCAAAGGCAGGGTTGAGGTCAATGGCGTAACGCTCGACACGCGCGACGGGGCCGCCATTCGTGACGAATCGACGCTGACTGTCACGGCACTCGACGATGCCGAACTGGTACTGGTCGATACAGCCCCGTAATCGTCATACCCGTCAGGGCCGGCAGGTGTTCTGCTTGCCGGCGCTCGATCAACTGGGGGTGCCTCACAAGGCGTAGCTTGCTAACCTCGCTTGAATCGTCCCCCGCGAGGTCAGCCATGAGCCACGGCATTCACACCATCGATACCGGCTTTGTCCGTCCACAGTTCGATGCGGCCTATCTCATGGTTGAACACGGACGCGGCGCCTTTATCGACTGCGGAACCAATCATGGCGTGCCGCGCATGCTCAATGCATTGCAGGATGCTGGGCTGGCCCCCGCCGATGTCGATTGGCTGATTCTCACTCACGTGCATCTTGATCACGCCGGTGGCGCCGGTGAGCTGATGGCGCGGTTGCCTGCTGCCAAAGTGCTGGTGCATCCGCGCGGTGCTCGCCACATGGTGGACCCGAGCCAACTATGGGCTGGTGCCAGCGCAGTCTATGGCGAATCGGTGATGGAATCGACGTACGGACGGTTGCGCCCGATCCCCGCCGATCGGGTGGTGGAGGCCCCCGCTGGCCATGTCGTGGAACTCGCCGGACGCAAGCTGCTTTGCCTGGATACGCCAGGACATGCCCGCCATCATCTATGCGTTTATGACGAACAGGCAAACGCCTGCTTCACCGGGGACACCTTTGGTTTGTCTTATCGCGAGTTCGATACGGCGAAGGGACCGTTCGTCCTGCCAACCACGTCGCCGGTGCAGTTCGATCCCGACGCCTTGCATGCGTCCCTCCGTCGACTCGTAGCGCTGAAGCCGGAAGCGATGTACCTCACGCACTATGGTCGCGTGACGGACGTCGAGCGGCTGGCGCTTGACTTGCACGCGCAGATAGACGCCATGGTAGCGATCGCTCATGCCGCACAACAGGATGGCGGCGATGCCACGCAACGGCACCAGCGGATGCGGTCGGCACTCAGCGACCTGTATGGCACTCGCGCACGCACGCATGGCTGGCACGGTGACCGCGCCGCACTGCTTGAAATTTTGGGCATGGACATCGAGCTCAATGCGCAGGGCTTGGGTGTCTGGCTGGACAGTACGCAGGAGCGAAGCCGGTAGCACGCAGCAGGCGACGGATCAAGCCAGTCGCGTGCCGTTCGGCACGGGGCGCTCAACCGCCGTGATCACGACGCCTTCGTCGGTATGGAAACCGGTCAACAGGAACTGCGAGCGGAACGGACCGATTTGTTTCTCGGCAAAGTTGATCACGCCTACGATCTGTCGACCCAGCAAATCCTCGGCAGCGTAAAGCTGGGCGATCTGCGCGCTGGTTTTCTTTTCACCATAGGCACCGAAATCGACCCACACCTTCCAAGCCGGCTTGCGCGCTTCCGGGAACGGTTCCACGCGGACAACCGTGCCGACGACCAGCAGCACTTTTTCGAAATCGGCCCAACTGATTTCCGCCAGGGCGGGCGTATTTGCTTCACTCATCCTTCCAGCCTCGTCTTGAACCAGTCCTTGCCTTGCTCCCACCAGTAAGTCGACTGTGCGCCGAGATAGCCGAATGGCCGATAAGTGCGCGCCAGTCCGTAGTCGGAAAACTGCTTCCAGCGGTCATCACCCTCTGCGATGGCGGAAGCCAACAGGTCGCCAGCAGCGCAGGTGGGTGCCAGGCCATGACCTCCAAACGCCTGCGCCCACCACAGGCCATCCTCGGTCGCGCCTATCTGTGGCATCTGGTGGCGGGCGTAGCTCATCAGTCCCGACCAGGCGTAATCGACCCGGGTTCCCTTCAGCTGTGGAAATACCCGCAGCAGGTCACGCATGAGTAGTTTTTGCACCGCCCCCGGCGAGCGATCGCGGACGGAAATACGCCCTCCCCACAGCAAGCGCGTGTCGGGCAATGGCCGGTAGTAGTCGAAGGCGAAGCGCGTGTCGTAAATGGCGGACTGCGTGTGCAGGCATTCGGCCAGGCGATCACCCAGTGGCTCGGTTACCATCACGTACGTGGCGATCGGCAGGATGGCCCGGTCGACCTGCCGTCGCAGTCCAGCCAGGTAACCGCCACAGGCGAGTACGACCTGGTCCGCGTGGACCGCGCCCTGGGCCGTTTCGATCCGCCAGCGATTGCCATCGCGGCACAATTTCCACACATCCGTATTCTCGTGAATGCGCACGCCCTGCGCCGCGGCAGCGCCGGCCAGCCCGATCGCGAAGTTGAGCGGATGCAAATGCAGCGCGTTGCGCTCGTAGAGTCCGTCGAAATAGCGCTGCGTCCGGATGCGTTCGCGCAACTCGTCCTGAGCCAGCCAATCCCACTCCACGCCGTAGTGCCTGGCCAGCAACTCCTGGCGTACACGCAACACGGCAGGGTCTCTGAACCAGTTGGCCCAGATCACCCCCTGGTCGACGGCATCGCAGGGAATGGCATAGCGGGCCACCTGCTGACGAATGCGCTCCACTGCATTCGTGGTGAGCTTGAACAGCGCTTGTGCCCTCGCCTCGCCACGTTGGTCGAACAACGATTGTTCGCCGAGCGAGTAACCACCGAAGACGAAGCCGCCATTGCGACCGGACGCGCCGAAGCCAATCTGCTCGCGCTCCAGCAGGACAACGTCGCGCACACCACGCTCGGCCAGGCCAAGCGCTGTATGCAGGCCCGCATAGCCGCCACCGATGATGGCCACTCGTGCATCGGCCTGCCCTTGCAGTGGCGCAAAGGGCTCATAACGCGTTGCGGTGGCGCGATAGTAAGAAGGTGCCGGTGACGGGGTCATGCGTCGTGCGCGTTCCTGCCTCGGTGAAGACGGGCAAGCATAACGCAGGCGAGTGAGCCGGCCACGACGTCACGCCTGGCATGGTCGCGCCGGGGCCAGGCCCTTGTCCGTCCCTGTCGCTGTGTCGGAGTCGAGCCTCTGGCGCGCAGGTCGGGCACCGCGTTCATGCAGATTGCGTTCGTCAAAGCGGCGATTGGACGCGCCTGACGCTTGCACAAGCGTCCACCGCCTCGCCTACGGCAAGTTGACTGGCTCGTGATTGAGGCCAAGAAGATAGCCAGTCGCGCCACCGACCTCCGAGGGGCGGTGGCGGTTACCGAGCATGAGCCTCAGAGTTCGGCAATGAACTCGCGTACCACGGGGGCAAGCTTGGGATCCTGCATGGCCATATGCATAGTGGCGCGCACCAGGCCAGCCTTGTTGCCGCAGTCGAAGCGGGTGCCTTCGAAGCGATAGGCCAAGACCTTGCCCTGCTCCTTGAGCAAGGCCTCGATGGCATCGGTCAGCTGGATTTCGCCACCCGCACCCGGCGTGGTCTGCTCCAGCAGCTCGAAGATGCGACCGGGCAGGACGTAGCGGCCCACGACCGCCAGATTCGACGGCGCGTCGGCCGGCTTCGGCTTTTCCACCATGTGCCGAATCCGCGCACTACGCTCGTCGACAGGCGTGGCATCGACGATGCCGTACTTGTCGGTATCGCTTGGCGGAACTTCTTCCACGGCAATCACGCCAGCGTCCTGCTTTTCTGCCAGCTCGGCCATCTGACGCAAGGCGCCCTTGCCCTGGTTCCAGATAAGGTCGTCGGGAAGCACCACGCCAAACGGCTCGTCACCGACCACCGGCTTGGCACAAAGCACGGCGTGGCCGAGGCCAAGCGCCTCAGGCTGGGTGACGAAGATCGCACGGACATGCCTGGGCAAGGTGCCCTGCACCAGCGCCAACAGCTCGTCCTTGCGCTTCTCCTGCAGCTTCGCCTCGAGCTCATAAGCCTTGTCGAAATAGTCGGCAATAGCGTGCTTGTAGCGATTCGTCACGAAGATCAGCGTGTCGGCGCCGGCGTCCACCGCTTCGTCTACCGCGTACTGGATAAGCGGTCGGTCCAACACCGGCAACATTTCCTTGGCCACCACCTTGGTAGCGGGCAGGAAACGCGTGCCGAGGCCGGCAACGGGGAAAACCACCTTGCGCAAAGGCTTGCTCACTTACTTCTCTCCTGATTCATTGCGACGCAGCGACACCACATTGCCCGTTTGCACCGAATCGCTCCAGCGGAACGTCGGCAACAAGGTGGATACGCAGTGGCGCAACGTGTCCTCGTCATAGGCCGTCACGGCCTCGGCCGCCTTGGCCATCTGTACATTCAACAGGTCCCAACTCACCGGGCGATACTGCGCGAGGAAGATCTTCGCGTGCGTCGTCTCGCTGTAGTTCTCCAGGGGATGGAACAGTTCCTCGAACAGCTTCTCGCCGGCGCGAAGACCGGTATAGATGATGGGTATCTCGGTACCGGGCTTGCGTCCCGCAAGACGAATCATCTGTTCGGCCAGGTCGCGGATCTTGATCGGCTCGCCCATGTCCAGCGCGAAAATCTCGCCGCCCTTGCCCAGGCTGGCCGCCTGCAGGATGAGCTGGCAAGCCTCGGGAATGGTCATGAAGTAACGCGAGATCTCCGGATGGGTGATCGTCACCGGGCCGCCATTGCGGATCTGCTGACGGAACAACGGCACCACCGAGCCCGCCGAATCCAGCACATTGCCGAATCGCACCGTGATGAAATGCGTGCTCGAGTGCTCGTTGAGATTCTGGCACCAGATCTCCGCCATGCGCTTGCAGGCACCCATCACGCTGGTCGGGTTGACGGCCTTGTCGGTGGAGATCAGGACGAAGCATTCAACCTGATGACGATCGGACAGGTCGGCGACGTTGCGCGTGGCCAGCACGTTGTTGCGGAATGCGGCGCGCACCTGCCCCTGCAACATCGGCACATGCTTGTAGGCCGCGGCATGGAACACCACCTGCGGCTTGTATTCGACAAAGAGCTTGCGCATCGCGGCGGCGTCGCCGCAGTCCGCCAGAATGCTTTCGTAGATCAGCTCCGGATATTCGGCGCGCAACTCCTGCGAGATCTTGTAGAGATTGAACTCGCTGTTGTCGACCACGCACAGCGACTGCGCCCCCAGCCGCGCGATCTGGCGGCACAGTTCCGAACCAATCGAGCCACCGCCGCCGGTCACCAGCACGCGGCGATCGGTGAGCGTGACGCGAATGGCCGTCCAATCCAGCTCGACCGTGTCGCGGCCGAGCAGATCCTCGATGGCGACTTCCTTGATCTCGTTGAAATGCGCGCGCCCCGAGACGACATCCTCGAGCTTGGGAATGGTGCGATAAGGAAGGCCACTCTGATCGCAAAGCTCGACCACGCGGCGCATTTCCTGGGTGGACGCGCCTGGCATGGCGATCAGCAGCATCTGGGCGGCCACTTCGCGCACCAGTTCGGGCAGCTGATCGATGCGCCCAAGCACCGGGCGACCGTTGATGCTCGCGCCACGCAGGCTTTCCTTGTCGTCGACAAAGCCCACGACGGTGTAGCCGTTGTCGCGCTGCACGTCGCGCGACAACGCCTCGCCCGCGCGGTCGGCACCGACAATCAGCACGCGCTGCAGAGGCTTCGCCTGCAACAGCTCGCCCCGGCTGTCCTTCCAGTAGCGATAGGCCAGTCGCGGCGCGCCGAGCAGGACGGCCAGAACCATCGGGTAAAGCAGCAGCACCGAGCGCGGCACGTCGGCCAGGCGGTTATACAGGATCAGGGCCGCCGCAATGGCCAAGGCGCCAAGAATCGCCGCGCGCAGGATGTTCCACAGGTCCGGCAGGCTGGCGAAGCGCCAGACGCCTTTGTACAGGCCGGTCCAGCTCAGCACCGCGCCCTGCACCAGCAATACCAGCGGGAACTCAAGCAAATGAAAGCTGATCGCCGAATCGTCGATCAAGGCATATCGAAGCGCCTTGGCTACCCACCAGGCCAGCGCCGCCATGAACAGGTCATGCAGCACCACGGCGGTGCGCGGATGAATGACCCCGATTAGCTTGTTAAGCGACATGCCCGCCCTTGTGCAAAACGCGCTTTAAACACTGACGTTTCATGAGTATCCATACAGTGATCGCTACCAGGTACGCACCCACGCAAATCAGCGCCGCCCCCTCAGGCCAGGACCATGCCAGCGCCGCCAACGGGGCCGCAACCAACACGTTCCACGCCAGATAGCACGCGCCCCCGGACGCGTGCGTGAATCCACTGCGAACCAGCCATTGATAAAGGTGTTCGCGATGCGCAGTGTACCAACGACGGCCACTTACCATACGGCCCAAGAGAGTAAGGCTGGCATCTACTACAAAAGATGAACTGAGGATCGCGGCCGGCCATAACAGGCTGGTATCCACCCGCCAGAGCAGCCCGGTAAGGGCAAACAGCAGGAACCCCATGGTGCCGCTGCCCACGTCCCCCATGAAAATCCGCGCCCGCGGCCGGTTGTAGCGCCAGAAGCCCAGCGCTGCCGCCGCCAGGCATGCGGCAGCCACCGCCAGGGCCGTTTGGGATACTGCCCATGCCAGCAGGGCCAGGCCGCTGCCGACAAAGATCACCTGTTGGGCCAGCAGGCCGTCGATGCCATCCATGAAATTGTGCAGGTTGATGCTCCAGGCTCCTGCGAGCATCAGCAGCGGCAGCCACCACCACGACAAGCCGGTGGCGGCCAAGGCCACCCCGAACAGCGCCGACGACAGCAGCTGGATGCCCAGGCGCGGCAAGACCGGCAAGGAACGGTGATCGTCCCACCAACCCACGGCGGCGACCATGATCGTGGAAACCGCCAGCGCCAGGGCGACGAGCGCCGGCCATGCCTCGGGCAGCAGGTAAAAGCTGGCCGGCATCGTCAGCAACGCGGCGACCACGATGCCGATGCCGCCGCCACGAGGCGTAGGAATCGAATGCGAGCGACGCTGCCCGGGCAGGTCCATCAAGCCCTGCCGATGGGCATAGGCAATCGCGCCGCGCACCACCAGCAAGGCGATCGACAACGAAGCCAGCACCATCCCTATCGCCAGCGAGGAAGACGTCATGCCGACCTCATTCGTTGGCGACGCCGTGGATCGGACGAATCGTGCTCCAGCTCTTGCAGCTCGGGCACTGCCAGTGATGGGCCTTGGCGCCAAAACCGCAGCGGCTGCAGCGGTACATGGCCTGGCCCTCGAGCAACTTCTTGGTGAGATCGCGCAGGATCAGGAAGTTCTCGCGCGCCTCACCCTCGATCTTGTCCATGGTCGCGTCGATCAAGGCCATCAGACCGCGCACGGAGGGGCGCTGGCGCAACTGCGAGGTAAGGAACTCGATGGCCGTCCGTTCGCCATCGCGCTGCTGGTACAAGCGGGTGAGCGCGAGCACCGGCGAGATGCCGTGATAGCGCTCGAGGATTTCCCGCAGAAAATGTTCGGCGTGCTCCATTTGCTGGGAGCGCGCATAGCTGTTGAGCAAGGGCGGCAGAATTTCGGGCACGAAGGCGATATCGGCCTCGACTGCCTGCTCATAAACCTTGGCCGCCTCCGCATGCTGCCCTTCCTCGGCATACAGCCGACCGGTGAGCATGAAGGCACGCACGCAATCGGCCTGGCAGGTGAAGGCCTGCCGCAGGTACTCGCGGGCTTCCTGGCGGGCGCCATGCTGCCGCGACTGCTCGGCCAGCTCGCAGTAGAACTGCGCGATCATGCCGGCCTCGTCTTCGCCGGTCATCGCCTCCAGCCGGCGCGCATGCTCGATGGCCTTGTGCCAGTCGCGCTCGTGCTGGTAGATCGCGATCAGATGGCGCAGTGCCGACGGCGCATGCGCGTCCATCGCGACCAGGTCCGAGAACAAGGTCTCGGCGCGATCAAGCAAGCCCGCGCGCATATAGTCCTCGCCAAGCTCGAGCAAGGCGACGGTCTTCATGGCGTCGGATAGGCCGGGACGCGATACCAGATGCTGATGCAGGCGAATCGCGCGATCCACCTCGCCACGACGGCGAAACAGATTGCCCAGCGCCAGGTGCGTTTCCACCGTGTCGCGGTTGTATTCGGCCAGCTTGAGGAAAACCTCGATCGCTTTGTCCTGCTCTTCATTGAGCAGGTAGTTCAGGCCGCGGAAGTAATCCGAAGAGAGCTCGCTGACCTGGGCGCCGGAACGCCTGACGCCGGCCCGGCGGGCCGTCCACCAGCCACTGGCGAACGCCGCAGGTACCAGCAGGAGGAGGACATACAGAAGAGCGCTCATGCACCAGCCGACGAGGTTTTGGCCTTGTCGGCGCCAGACGATGCCCGGCGCCGCAGGCGGCGATGCTTGCTGCTGACCCCGAGCCAGGCGGTAAGCCCACCAAGCAGCCAGCCGATCACCAGGGCCAGCAGCAGGGCCGCTCCCTTGGGCAGCTCGACACGGGTGAAGCCCAGGTCATAGCCAATGAGATCAGCGTTGAGTGCGCCCAGCACGATGCCGGCGGCAATGAACAGCAGGAGGATCAACGTCACGATCAGTCGCATGCGGCGACTTTACCCGATTGCCCATGACCGTCACAGGCGTGCACTTAGGTCTTCTTCAGGAACCCTGCGGGCCGTCATCGTTTTCAGCAGCAACCTTACGACCCCGCAAAAAAAGAAGGCAGGAACGGCTCAACGCCGCCTGCCTTCATCTACCTGTCGTGAGCCCCGCCAGGCGGGAGATCAATCCAGGTCCATATTGACTCGCTCGCGCAATTCCTTGCCCGGCTTGAAATGCGGTACATGCTTGCCCGGCAGGGCCACGGCATCACCGGTCTTGGGGTTGCGGCCCATGCGCGGCGGACGGTAGTGCAGCGCGAAGCTGCCGAAACCGCGCACCTCGATGCGCTCGCCACTCGAAAGGGCGTGGCTCATCTGTTCGATCACGCTTTTGACCGCCAACTCCACGTCGGCGAACGCAAGGTGGGTCTGACGCCGCGCCAGCGCCTCGATCAGTTCGGATTTGGTCATGGGTCCCCAATGTCCGTGACGTGAACCAAACGGGGCGGCCGAACGCCGCCCCGCCGTACTTACGCTTGCTACAAGCTTAGTCAGCCTTGTTGAGCTGTTCCTTGAGCAGCGCACCGAGCTTGGTCGTACCGCTGGAGGCGTTCGAGGAGTACTCCGCCATGGCGTCGTGCAGCTCCTCTTCGTCCTTGGCGCGGATCGACAGCTGCAGCTGGCGGCCCTTGCGGTCCATGCCGGTGAACTTGGCTTCGACCTTGTCGCCCACCTTCAGATGCTGCGTGGCATCGTCGATGCGCTCCTTGGCGATGTCGTTGGCGCGCAGGTAACCCTCGACGCCCTCGCCCAGGTCGATCACCGCACCCTTGGCGTCGACTTCCTTCACGGTGCCATTGACGATGGTGCCGCGCGGATTGGTCGCCATGAACTGACCGAACGGATCCTGCTCCATCTGCTTGATGCCGAGGGAGATGCGCTCGCGCTCCGGATCAACGGCCAACACCACGGCCTCGATCTCGTCGCCCTTCTTGAAGTTGCGCACGAGGTCTTCGCCGGAAACCTGCCAGGAGATGTCGGACAGGTGGACCAGGCCGTCGATGCCGCCGTCCAGGCCGATGAAGATGCCGAAGTCGGTGATCGACTTGATCTGACCGGACACCTTGTCGCCCTTCTTGTGCATCGCTGCGAAGGCTTCCCACGGGTTCGAGCGGGTCTGCTTGATACCCAGCGAGATGCGGCGACGCTCTTCATCCACGTCCAGCACCATGACCTCGGTCTCGTCACCGACCTGCACCACCTTGGCCGGGTTGACGTTCTTGTTGGTCCAATCCATTTCGGACACGTGCACGAGGCCTTCGACGCCCGGCTCGATCTCGACGAAGCAACCGTAATCGGTGACGTTGGAGACCTTGCCGAACAGGCGGCTGCCGACCGGGTAGCGGCGGGCGATGGCGACCCACGGATCGTCGCCCAGCTGCTTCAGGCCCAGCGACACGCGGTTGCGCTCGCGGTCGTACTTCAGCACGCGGACGTCCAGCTCGTCGCCGACGTTGACGACTTCGGACGGATGACGCACGCGCTTCCACGCCATGTCGGTGATGTGCAGCAGGCCGTCGATGCCACCCAGGTCCACGAACGCGCCGTAGTCGGTGAGGTTCTTGACGGTGCCCTTGACCACCGCGCCTTCGGTCAGGCGCTCAAGCAGCTTCTCGCGCTCCTCGGAGAACTCGGTCTCGACGACGGCACGGCGGCTGACGACCACGTTGTTGCGCTTGCGGTCGAGCTTGATGATCTTGAACTCGAGGTCCTTGCCTTCCAGGTAAACCGGATCGCGGACCGGACGGACGTCGACCAGCGAGCCCGGCAGGAATGCGCGGACGTCCTTGATGTCGACGGTGAAACCACCCTTGACCTTGCCGGAGATCTTGCCGGTGATGGTCTCTTCCTTGTCGAAGGCCTGCTCGAGGTCGTCCCATACCATGGAACGCTTGGCCTTCTCACGGGAGAGCTTGGTCTCGCCGAAACCGTCTTCCAGTGCGTCGAGGGCAACCTTCACCTCGTCGCCCACCTGCACTTCCAGCTCTCCGCTCTCGTCCTTGAACTGCTCGATCGGGACGATGCCTTCGCTCTTCAGGCCAGCGTTGATCACGACGACGTCGTTGCGGATTTCCACAACGATGCCCGTGACGATCGCGCCCGGCTTCAGCTTGGAGATAGCCTGTTGGCTCTGTTCAAACAGTTCGGCAAAACTTTCAGTCATGTTGATTCCAGAAATGAGAAAAGGCCTTAAGTCCTGTGCGCGCCGTCGGAAGAAAAGCGCACGGACAATCGGCCCACCGGTTATGGGTGTCCTTCGGATGGTTCCGTCGGCACCGTTGACCAAAACCCCAACCGCGGTAGGGGCACGAACAGCCGTCGGCAGCCCTCAGGACTGCGCGACAGCCAATACTTTCGCGACGACAATGTCGATGCCCATGCCGGTGGTATCGATGAAAACCGCATCTGCGGCCGGCTTGAGCGGCGCGACGGTTCGCGATGCATCGCGGGCGTCACGCGCTTCGATCTCGCGCTGAAGGGTGGCAAGTGTAACGCTCAGCCCCTTTTCCTTCAACTGCTTATAGCGTCTTTTCGCACGTTCGGCCGCACTTGCGGTCAGGAACACCTTGAACGGGGCGTCGGGGAAGATCACCGTGCCCATGTCCCGGCCATCGGCGACCAGGCCGGGGGCCTTGCGAAAACCCAGCTGCATCTCGACAAGTGCCTGACGCACCGAAGGAATTGAGGCAATCGCCGAGGCCGCCGCGCCCGCCGTCTCGGTCCGTAATTCATCGGTGGCGTCATGGCCGTTGACCAGCACCCGGGTGTCGCTGCCATCGGTGGCCGCCTGGAAGCGGATCTTGGTGGTCTGGGCGCAGCGGGTCACCGCCTCGGCGTCGGACAGGTCCAACCCCTCCATGCCTGCCGCATAGCCCACCGCCCGATACAGCGCCCCCGAGTCCAGCAGCCGCCAACCCAGCTTTTCCGCCACCAGCCGGCTGATGGTCCCCTTGCCCGATCCCGACGGCCCGTCGATGGTGAGGATGGGAACGGACGACGATGGGCTCATGGGGACTCCTGACGGTGGCGGACGAAAACGCCTATGCTATCGCGTTGGTCTCGCATGGAACGCGTGATACCCAGTCGCTTCTCTTAGTCCGCCAGGCCCATGCAAGCTTTAACCATGAATGATCTCAGTCGCGAATTCGAACAGGCCGCCGAAGATATCCAGCGGTACGGCCAGCGACCTGACAACGACACGCTGCTCAAGCTGTACGCGCTCTACAAGCAGGGCTCGGAAGGCGATGTGCATAGCAATCAACCCGGTTTCTTCGATTTCGTCGGCACCGCCAAGTACGAGGCCTGGGCCCAACTGCGCGGTACGCCGCGGGATGAGGCGCAGCGGCGCTATATCGAGCTGGTGCGGGAGCTGCTGGACTGAGGCGGATGATCTAGGGGCGAGGGATGAGTAGCGAGGGCGCCCAAGCCTGCCACCAGAGGTAACCCTTAAGCTGGACGACAGCTCTCTGTCGGCGACCCCATGCTTACCCCAGGCGGCGGAGTTTGCGCCCTCGCTACTCGTCCCTCGCCCCGCCCTTGCTTTCAAACGCCCAGACCGGGCACATTCATACGACCGTTTGAACTCACCGGCCCGTATGAATTATCCCCATTTGTTCGCCCCGCTCGACCTTGGGCACACCACCCTGCCCAACCGCATCCTGATGGGCTCGATGCATACGGGCCTGGAAGACAAGTCCGCCGACTACGACAAGTTGGCGGCCTACTTCGCCGAGCGCGCGCGTGGCGGCGTGGGGCTGATGGTGACTGGCGGTATCGCGCCCAGCATCCAGGGCTGGCTGAAGCCGTTCGGCGGCCGCCTGTCGATGCCCTGGCATGTGGCGCGGCACCGCAAGCTCACCCGCGCCGTGCAAGCCGAAGGCGGCAAGTTGTGCATGCAGATCCTGCATGCGGGCCGTTATGGCTATCACCCGCTGTCGGTGGCGCCATCGAAGATCAAGTCGCCGATCACGCCCTTCACGCCCAGCGCGCTTTCCAGCAGCGGGGTCGAGCGCACCATCAAGGATTTCGTGCGTTGCGCGAAGCTCGCCCAGGAGGCCGGTTACGACGGCATCGAGGTGATGGGTTCGGAAGGCTATTTGATCAACCAGTTCCTGGTGGCGCGGACCAATCAACGCAGCGACCACTGGGGCGGTGATGCATCGCGACGCATGCGCTTCCCGGTGGAAATCGTGCGTCGCACGCGCGAAGCCGTCGGCCGCGATTTCATCATCATCTACCGCCTGTCGATGCTGGACCTGGTGGAAAACGGCCAGGACTGGAGCGAGATCGTGACGCTGGCCAAGGCCATCGAGGCAGCCGGCGCCAGCATCATCAACACCGGCATCGGCTGGCATGAAGCGCGCGTGCCCACCATCGTCACCAGCGTGCCGCGCGCGGGCTTTGCCTGGGTCACCCGGAAGCTCAAGGGCGAGGTAGCGATCCCGCTGATCACCACCAATCGCATCAACATGCCTGACGTGGCGGAGCAGATTCTCGCCAGCGGCGAGGCCGACATGGTATCGATGGCGCGCCCGCTGCTGGCCGATCCGGCCTGGGCACACAAGGCGAAGACGGGACGCAGCGACCGCATCAACACCTGCATCGCCTGCAACCAGGCCTGCCTGGACCACGTGTTCCAGAACCGACGTGCCAGCTGCCTGGTCAATCCTCGCGCCTGCCACGAAACCGAACTGGCGATCACGCCGGCCACCACGCGCAAACGCTTCGCCGTGATCGGCGCCGGCCCGGCCGGACTCGCCTGCGCCAGCACGCTGGCCGAGCGCGGCCATCAGGTCACCCTGATCGATCAGGCCAACGAGATCGGCGGCCAGTTCAATGTCGCCAAGCGCATTCCCGGCAAGGAGGAGTTCCACGAGACGCTGCGCTATTTCCGCCACCGGCTCGAGGATGCCGGCGTCGACGTGCAGCTCGGCCAGCCTGCCGATGCCGACACGCTGGCTGCCGCCGGTTATGACGAAGTGGTGGTGGCCACCGGCATCACGCCGCGTCGCGTCAGCTTCCCGGGCAGCGACGGCCAGCGCGTGCTGAGCTACCTGGACGTACTTGCCCGTGGCAAACCCGTAGGGCCGCGCGTCGCCATCATCGGCGCGGGCGGCATTGGTTTCGATGTGGCGGAATTCCTGGTCGAGCACCCGCCCTCGCCCGCCCTGGATGTCGCTCGCTGGACCCGCGAATGGGGCGTCGACATGCGCCTCGATACCCGTGGCGGACTGGCTCCACCCCAGCCTGAGGCCCCGGCCCGACAGGTATGGCTGCTGCAGCGGACCGAGGGTCGCCCCGGCGCACGCCTCAACAAGACCACCGGCTGGGTCCATCGCGCCACGCTCAAGGCCAAGCGCGTGAGCATGCTCGGTGGCGTGAGCTATGACCGCTTCGATGAGCAGGGCCTGCATATCACGGTCGATGGCAAGCCGCAGCTGCTGCCTGCGGACAACGTGGTGATCTGTGCCGGCCAGGAGCCGAACCGCGCCCTGGCTGACGCCCTGACCGCGGCCGGCATCAAGACGCACCTCATCGGCGGCGCCGACGTGGCGGCCGAACTCGACGCCAAGCGGGCCATCGACCAGGGCACCCGCCTGGCAACCGCCCTCTAGAAACGACGACGCCCGGCCAAGGCCGGGCGTGTCTGGAAAAGAAAGCGCCCCGCTAAGCGACGCGCCGATATGGGTCAGGGGGGAGGAAGACCAGATATCGGGGGGATGGCGTCGCCGCGGGGCGAGGGTCGGCGCCACCTGGGGGGAGGGGACGGTGGCGCGACGGAGGCAATAATACGAACGACAGGTTATAGAAACAAATATATATTTAGGCCGTCACTTATTCGGTTTCCATATATATGTTCGATTTCCGTCAGCTTCGCTACTTCGTGACCGTGGCCGAGGAGCTCAGCTTTACCCGGGCGGCCCAGCGCCTGCACATCTCGCAGCCACCACTTTCGCAGCAAATCCAGGCACTTGAGGCAGATCTGGGGGTGCGGCTACTGGAGCGCACCAAGCGGCACGTGGCGCTGACCGAGCCGGGAAAGCTGTTCCTGGACCAGGCCCGCCAGATCCTCGACAAGGCCGAAGAGGCCCGCATCCAGATGGCCGATGCCGCCACCGGGTTCAGCGGCAAGTTGCGCCTGGCCTACACCGTGTCCGTCACCTTCCATCCCGCCCTGCCCCAGACCCTGTTGCGCTACCGCCGTTTCGCGCCCCAGGTGCGGCTGATCCTCAGCGAGATGTACACGGAGGCACAGTATGCCGCCCTGTTATCCGGCGACCTCGACGTGGGCTTCGTGCGCGACATGCCGGGGCACGAAAGCATCGCCAAGGACATACGCCTGGACGTGATCGACCACGAACCCTTGTTGCTCGCCCTGCCCTCCGGACACCCGATGGCGCAGAAGGAAAGCATCTGGCTGCGCGAAGTGGCCATGGAGGCCTTTGTGGTGCAGCCGCGTGAACTCGCCGCCACGCTGTATGACCGCCTTACCCAGATTGCCGCCAAGGCCAACTTCCACCCGTTGATCCGCCAGCATGCGCAGCAGATCAATGGCCTGCTGGTCCTGGTGGCGGCCGGGATGGGGCTGGCGCTGGTACCGGCTTCGATGAAATCGGTGAG
Organism: Dyella halodurans; assembly: GCF_026283925.1. Taxonomy (GTDB): domain Bacteria; phylum Pseudomonadota; class Gammaproteobacteria; order Xanthomonadales; family Rhodanobacteraceae; genus Dyella; species Dyella halodurans. Next base: position 196,166 of record NZ_JAPDPF010000007.1, on the reverse strand, counting down.
CCTGGCCGGGGTCAGCTACCTGCGCCTGGAGGATCCGGATGCCTATATGCTGCTGGCCCTGGCCAGCCGGGCGGACAATCCCTCGCCCGTGGTCAGGCGCTTCCTGAGCGCCATGACTGAACCGCAATAGCCTGAGACTTGTAACAAGCGAAACAGCCAGTTACAATTCCGTTCTTGTATTTTTTCTTTCTATAGTTTCAGGAGCTGGCCGTGAAGGTGCTTTCCTCTTTGAAGTCCGCCAAGTCGCGGCACCGTGACTGCAAGGTTGTGCGCCGTCGCGGCAAAGTGTTCGTGATCTGCAAGAGCAATCCGCGTTTCAAGGCTCGTCAGCGCTGATCCTTCAGCAGCGATGAGTGACGAAAAGGCCGCGCAAGCGGCCTTTTTTATTGTCCATCGTGGACGGCGCGGCCGTCACGGCGATCGCAGATAGGCCACAAAGCCGCGCGCCAATTCGGCCTTGAGCTCCTTGTGGGAAAGCGGCAACACCGCATGCCATAACGATGCAGGTTCCAGGGTATGGACCTCCATCGAACTCACCGCGGAAAGCACAGCAAATTGCAGTGAGCGCCGAGGAGAACCGTGCTTTATTTCGCTGCTGAAAGCCATCAGAACGTCGACGACCAGGTTGACGTTTTCCGCGACATGCGATCGCGCTTCGCGACCGAATTCGCTATCGGCCTCGCCATCCATGAATCGCGACAATGCCCGGAACAAAGTTGGAAAGCGCCGATATTGGTCGTGCAACAGCGCCATTAAGCGCTCTGCAGTCGCCTCCAAGGTATCGCGCAACAAGGCCTTCTTCAGGCGGCTCCGATTCGCTTTGTTGCTGATCCGCAGCATGTGCATAAAGGCCGCTTTCAACAGCGCGTCCTTGTCTACGAAACGACGGTAGATGCTGGCCGGAGCCACTTCGGCCATCGCCGCGATTTTCGGAACGACCGCTCCATCCAGCCCCTCTTCGTCGAGCACCTTGATCGTGGCTCTGAGCAGCCGTTCCAAGGTTTCTCGACTGCGTTGCTGCTTGGGTTCACGCGTGGACAGGACTTTGGACATCGTCGCCTCTGGACAGGTCGATCATTATTATGTGAAAGTAAATTTACATTTACGACCAAGGAAAGGCCATGTCATTACCGATGACCGCCGGATTGGCCCAAGCGATCTGCGCCCTCGCCATCGTGCTCGTCCTGCCATTCATCGACTTGCCAAGGACGCGGCAACTCAAGCGGCACAGTAGCAGCCAGGCGCGAATGAGCCTGTACCGCCATGGCATCGCGAAAACCTGGATCGCCCTAGCTACCGTCGTCGCATGCTCGGGATACCAACGGTTGTTTGTCATTCCCAGATATCCCGGCGACCTGCCCTGGCTCGATGGCCGGCCTTGGCTATACGCATTCGCCACCGCATTGATGGCCGTCTATTTTTCGCTCGCTTTGTGGCCTGGTCTGCATTGCATGCTCAATCGCCGAATGCGGCCGCGATACGCGAAAGCCATAAGATCATTGCGCTTCATCTCGCCCGTGTCGCGCAAGGAGCGTCGTTGGTGGATCGTGGTGAGCGTAACCGCCGGCGTGACCGAAGAGTTGCTCTTCCGGGGCTTCCTCCTTGAATACCTGCGCGGCCACCTGGATGGCGGACCGCATCTGAGTCTGACGCTGGCATGGCTCCTGAGTTCTGTAGCTTTTGGCATCGGCCACGCCTACCAGGGATGGGTCGGCATAATGCGGACCGCCTCCGCGGGCTTGGCCTTTGGCCTGCTTGCCATTCTGACCGGAAACCTTGTGTTGCCGATCCTGCTGCACTGCCTCATCGACTTGCAGGTACTCGCGATATATCACCCCGAGATTGACGCGCCAGAAGAGGCCGCCGCGCTGACGGCGGGCTGCAATTGCGAGTAGTTCGCCAGCGGAATTGATCGGATGAACGCCTGTTCAAAACCTCGGTAATGAGCGCAGAAGTTGCCAAAACGACACCTTCCCCTAAATCGTCATCCCAGCGAACGCTGGGATCCAGTGACTTCATGGAGGCACGAAGGCGCTGGATTCCAGCGTTCGCTGGAATGACGACAACGAACTTGTTCCCTGCAACGAAATCTTGAACAGGCGCTTGGACAAGCCAAAAAAACGAAGCCCCGCTTCCAGGGAAAGCGGGGCTCGGATGATCAGGTCAGTGCGTTCTATCTTACTGGTAACGCACGCCGGTGATCTCGTAACGCTTCACACCGTTCGGCGCCTTGAACTCGAAGCTGTCGCCCGAGCTCTTGCCAATCAACGCACGCGCGATCGGCGACGACACGGCGATCAGGCGCTGCTTGATGTCGGCTTCGAGGTCGCCCACGATCTGGTAGGTTACGGCTTCGCCGCTGTCCTCGTCTTCCAGGTCGACGGTTGCCCCGAACACCACGCGGCTGCCTGCGGTGAGGCGGCTGACGTCGATCACTTCCGCGGTGGACAGTGCCGCTTCCAGCTCGGCGATGCGGCCTTCGGTAAAGCTCTGCTGTTCACGCGCCGCGTGGTACTCGGCGTTCTCCTTCAGGTCGCCGTGAGCACGCGCCTCGGCAATGGCCGCGATGATGCGCGGCCGATCGGTGAACTTCAGTTTTTCCAGCTCGCTACGCAGACGCTCTGATCCCGTCTTGGTGATGGGAGCTCGACTCATGCCTTCAATTCCTCATGCAGTTCCTGCAGGCTGTTGACCTGGTCGTCGCCGTGGTAATCCAGCGAATGCACCAGCGCGCGCGCGCCTGCCACCGTGGTGGAGTACGTGACGCGCCGCTGCAGGGCCTCACGCCGGATCGAGAACGAGTCGGCGATCGCCTGCTTGCCCTCGGTCGTGTTGACGATATAGACAATTTCGCCGTTCTTGATCAGGTCGACGATATGCGGGCGGCCTTCGATCACCTTGTTGATGCGCTCGCAGGCGACGCCGTGCTTGTCGAGATAGGCGGCCGTGCCTTCGGTGGCGACCAGGCTGAAACCGCGCTCCAGCACTTCGCGCGCAACCGGCAGCAGGCGATCCTTGTCGGCATCGCGCACCGACACGAAGACCTTGCCCTTCGGCGGCGTCTTGATGCCGGCCGCGTCGTGACCGCGTGCGAACGCGGCGCCGAAGCTGCGACCCACGCCCATCACCTCACCGGTGGAACGCATCTCGGGGCCGAGGATGGGATCAACGTTCTGGAACTTCAGGAACGGGAAGATCGCTTCCTTGACCGAGTAGTAACCCGGGATGACCTCACGCGTCGTGCCCTGCGCCAGCAGCGACTTGCCGGCCATGGCGCGCGCCGCGATCTTGGCCAGCGGCACGCCGGTGGCCTTGGACACGAACGGCACCGTGCGCGAGGCGCGCGGGTTCACTTCCAGGATGAACACGGTGTCGCCCTGGATCGCGAACTGCGTATTCATCAGGCCGATGACCTTCAGCTCCTTGGCCATCGCGGCGACCTGGCGGCGCATCTCGTCCTGCACCTCGGCCGACAGCGAATACGGCGGCAGCGAGCAGGAGGAGTCGCCGGAATGCACACCGGCCTCTTCGATATGCTCCATGATGCCGCCGATCAGCACGTTGCCTTCGGCGTCGGCAATGATGTCGACGTCGACCTCGACCGCATGGTCGAGGAAGCGATCGAGCAGCACCGGCGAATCGTTCGACACCTGCACCGCCTCGCGGATATAGCGCGAGAGGTCGGCGTCGTCATACACCACTTCCATGGCGCGGCCGCCCAGCACGTAGCTCGGACGCACCACCAGCGGATAGCCGATCTCGCGCGCCAGCGCCAGCGCCTCGTCCGCGGTGCGGGCGGTGCGGTTCGGCGGCTGGATCAGGCCCAGCTTGACGATCATCTGCTGGAAGCGCTCGCGGTCCTCGGCCAGGTCGATCGAATCCGGCGAGGTGCCGATCACCGGCGCACCGGCGGCCTCGAGCGCGCGCGCCAACTTCAACGGGGTCTGGCCGCCGTACTGCACGATCACGCCCTTGGGCTTCTCCAGGTCGACGATTTCCAGCACGTCTTCCAGGGTCAGCGGCTCGAAGTACAGGCGATCGGAGGTGTCATAGTCGGTCGAAACCGTCTCCGGGTTGCAGTTGACCATGATGGTCTCGAACCCGTCCTCACGCAGCGCCAGCGCGGCGTGCACGCAGCAGTAATCGAACTCGATGCCCTGGCCGATACGGTTCGGGCCACCGCCGAGCACGATGATCTTGTCGCGATTGGTCGGCGCGGCCTCGCACTCTTCCTCATAGGTCGAGTACATGTATGCCGTGGTCGTGGCGAACTCGGCGGCGCAGGAGTCGACGCGCTTGTACACCGGGCGCACGCCCAGCGTGTGGCGCAGGTGACGTACGGCGGCCTCGTCGGTACCGGTCAATTCGGCCACGCGGGCATCGGAGAAACCCATGCGCTTCAGTTCGCGCATGCGAGGTGCGTCGAGCGCGGTGAGACCCTGCGTCTTCACCTCGCCCTCGGTCAGCACGATGTCTTCGAAGGCAGCGAGGAACCAGGGGTCGACGCGGCTGAGGTTGTACACCTCTTCCAGCGACAGCCCGGCGCGGAACGCATCGGCGAGATGGAAGACACGATCCGGGCGCGGCTCGCGCAGCTCGCGCTTGAGCACGGCCAGGCCATCTTCCGTGGTCAGGTCCAGGCCGGTCGGGTTGAGGCCGGTCTTGCCGATCTCCAGGCCGCGCAGCGCTTTCTGCAGCGACTCGTGGAAGGTGCGACCCATCGCCATCACTTCGCCCACCGACTTCATCTGGGTGGTGAGGCGGGCATCGGCCGAGGGGAACTTCTCGAACGCGAAGCGCGGGATCTTGGTGACCACGTAGTCGATAGTCGGCTCGAACGAGGCCGGCGTGAGGCCGCCGGTGATGTCGTTCTTGAGCTCGTCCAGCGTGTAGCCCACGGCCAGCTTGGCGGCGATCTTGGCGATCGGGAAGCCGGTGGCCTTGGAGGCCAGCGCGGAGGAACGCGACACGCGCGGATTCATCTCGATGACCACCACGCGGCCGTTCTCGGCATTGATGCCGAACTGCACGTTGGAGCCACCGGTGTCCACGCCGATCTTGCGCAGCACCGCGATCGAGGCGTCGCGCAGGCGCTGGTATTCCTTGTCGGTGAGCGTCTGCGCCGGCGCGACCGTGATCGAGTCGCCGGTGTGCACGCCCATCGGATCGAGGTTCTCGATCGAGCACACGATGATGCAGTTGTCCGCCTTGTCGCGGACCACTTCCATCTCGAATTCCTTCCAGCCGAGCACGGATTCCTCGACCAGCACTTCGCCCACCGGCGAGAGTTCCAGACCGCGCTTGACGATCTCCTCGAACTCCTCGCGGTTGTAGGCAATGCCGCCGCCGGAACCGCCGAGCGTGAAGCTGGGACGGATGATGGTCGGATAGCCCACCTTCACCTGGGTTTCCAGCGCCTGCTCGAACGTGCGCACGACCTCGGCCTTCGGGCATTCCAGGCCGATCTCGGCCATGGCCACGCGGAACAGCTCGCGGTCCTCGGCCATACGGATGGCTTCGCGCGAAGCGCCGATCAGCTCGACGTTGTACTTCTCGAGCACGCCGTGGTCGGCCAGGTCGAGGGCACAGTTGAGGCCGGTCTGGCCGCCCATCGTCGGCAGCACCGCGTCCGGGCGCTCCTTGGCGATGATGCGCTCCACCGTCTGCCAGTTGATCGGCTCGATGTAGACGGCGTCCGCCGTCTCCGGGTCGGTCATGATGGTAGCGGGGTTGGAGTTCACCAGGATGACGCGGTAACCCTCTTCCTTCAGCGCCTTGCATGCCTGCGCGCCGGAGTAGTCGAACTCGCAGGCCTGACCGATGACGATCGGGCCGGCGCCGATGATGAGGATGCTCTTGATATCGGTACGCTTAGCCATCTCAGCGGGCCTCCTGCATCAGTGCGGCAAATCGGTCAAAGAGGTAGCCAATGTCGTGCGGGCCGGGGCTGGCTTCCGGGTGACCCTGGAAGCAGAACGCGGGACGGTCGGTGAGCGCGAAGCCCTGCAGCGAACCATCGAACAACGAGACGTGGGTCACCCGCACGTTCGCCGGCAGCGTGGCCGGATCGACCGCGAAGCCATGGTTCTGCGAGGTGATCAGCACGCGGCTGTCGTCGATATCCTTCACCGGATGGTTCGCGCCGTGATGGCCGAACTTCATCTTCAGCGTCTTGGCGCCCACGGCGAGGCCCATGATCTGGTGACCCAGGCAGATGCCGAACAGCGGGATCTTCGCGTCAAGGAACTCGCGCGTCGCCGCAACGGCGTAGTCGCAGGCCGCCGGATCGCCAGGGCCATTGGACAGGAACACGCCATCGGGCTTCATCGCCAGCACTTCGGCCGCGGCGGTCTGCGCAGGCACGACGGTGATGTCGCAGCCCTGCTCGGCCAGCAGGCGCAGGATGTTGTGCTTCACGCCAAAGTCGTAAGCCACCACCTTGTAGCGTTTGGACGGCTGATTGAACGCCTTGTTGTCGAGGTCGTAGGTGCCTTCGTTCCACGTATACGGCTCGCCGACGCTGACCACCTTGGCCAGGTCCATGCCGTTGAGGCCGGGGAAGGCACGCGCCTTGGCCAGGGCGGCGTCCACATCGACCTGCTCGCCGGCGACGATGCAGCCTGACAGCGCACCCTTGTCACGCAGGATGCGGGTGAGGCGACGGGTGTCGATGCCGGCGATGGCGACGATACCGTGGCGTTGCAGGTAATCGGGCAGGCTCTCGCTGCTGCGCCAGTTGCTGTGTCGGCGCGGCACATCGCGCACGATCAGGCCGGCGGCGTGCACCGTGTTCGACTCGGCATCCTCGACGTTGACGCCGGTGTTGCCGATATGGGGATAGGTAAGGGTGACAAGCTGTTTGGCGTACGAGGGATCGGTAAGGATCTCCTGGTAGCCGGTCATGGCGGTGTTGAAAACCACCTCACCAACGGTCTCACCAGTCGCGCCCACGGCGTAGCCGTGAAACACGCTGCCGTCTTCGAGGGCAAGCAGAGCGGGGATAGGCATGGGAATTCCGCCTTTTAGGTGCAGCAAAGTCCGCAAGCCGCACGTTGCAGGCTTGTGGACCTTGATCAAGGAAAGTCGTAGGGCGGGTTGAAATGATAGGTGTAAGAGCCGTTTCTGTCCACCAAAAACAGCTGAACGAAGCGCCGCGCACGGGTCCAATGCGGGCCAATCCGGAGGCTACACTAGCGCCGCCAAGTCACAGACCGATCTCGATGAATTCAGCCGTGCTGCTCGATCCCGCCCGCCTTGACCGACCGGACACGGATATTCGGCTGGAGCCGTTCCCGTTCCTGATCGCTCACGGCCAGTTGCCGGACGAGGCGCGCGGCGACCTGGAGCGCGATTTCCCGCGCTATGCCAGCGCCGGCTTCTTCCCTTACGACGCCGCCGATTGCGGGCCCTCGGTCAATGCCCTGGTGCAGCGCCTGAGCTCGGCTGATTTCGCCAGCGCGGTCGGCCAGCGCCTGGGCATCCCGAACCTCGGGCAGTTCCCGACCCTGATCACGCTGTGCCGGTCGCTCAACAAGCGGCACGGCACCATCCACACCGACAGCAAGTCGAAGGTGGCGACGGCCCTGCTCTACCTCAACCCGATGTGGCCCGACACCAGCGATGGCTGCCTGCGTTTTCTTGGCAGCATCGACAGCATCGACAGCGTGCTCGCGCCCGAACTGAAGCCACTGTACGGCGAGTTCGCCGTGTTCAAGCGCTGCGACAACTCCTTCCATGGCCATCTTCCCTACGAAGGCGAACGCCGCGTGATCCAGGTCGCCTGGCTCACCAGCGAAGCGGAGAAGCTGCGCAAGACCCGGCGCGGCAAGTTCGCCCGCGCCTTCAAGTGGATCTTCGGTTCGCTCGACCGCCAGCTCGGCGCCGACCGCGACCGCAACGCGTCGCATCGCGATTGAGGCAAGCCCGGTTCGCACGCCCGATCAGAGCCGACTGCCGAAGTACCAGGCCACATAGACGGCGAAAACCACGTAGAGCCCGCTGACCGGCAGCAACCAGCGGGCATCGACACGCCCCTTGCGGAACAACCACCACAGGTAGATCACGGCCACGCCGGTCAGCAGGCCAGAGACCATCAGCGGCGCGTCGAAGATCCAGGGGGTGGCGAAGATCGCCAGCGCGCTTGGCACGGTCGCCTGGATCATCATGGCACCGGAGATGTTCGCCAGGGCGAGCCGCTCCTTGCCCTGGCGTACCCAGATCAGCGCATTCATCGTCTCCGGCAACTCGGTGGCCACCGGGCTCAGCACCAGGGCTACCAGGTGCGGCGATAGCTGCAAGGCGACGCCAATGGTCTCGATCTGTTTGACGAAGGTGTGAGAAGCGAACGCGATCACCAGCAAGGCCAGCGTGGTCTGCAGCACGATCCACCACAAGCCCGGGTCGCCGTCCTTAGGGCGAAGCTTCAGCGGCTCGAGCTCTTCCTCTTCCGGCGCGGTGCTGTCGTCCTTCAGCTCACGCCACACGTACAGCCCGTAGGCGCAGAGAAACAACACGCCCAACCAGGGCTTGAAGGCAAAGGCCACCAGACCCAGGCCGCACTTGACCACGAAGATCGCCAGGAACCACGACTGGTCCCGCGCCAGGCGGGCATGCTCGACCCGAACAAAGGCATCGACGCGCTGCAACTTGCGGCGATTCATCCACAACGCCACGCCCACCACGGCATAGGCAATCGTGGCGAGCACGAGCGGCCCGCCCAAGGCGGCACCCACGCCAATGTCTTTCTGTTCCGGCGTCTTGCCGAAGATCACGGCAACAAAGGTGACGGCGCTCTCGGGCAAGGCCGTGCCGAATGCCGCCAGCACCGAGCCGGTGGCCGTAGCACCAAGGCTGAGCTTGCGGCCAAACCATTCCACGCCATTGACGAAGAATTCGCAGGCGAGATAGATCGCACTAGCCGAAAGCAGGAACAACAACGCGGTAAGCATGCGTATTTCCAGGGCCGGGCGAGCGAACAACCATTGGCTCGACGACGCGAGCTCGCCCGGCAGGGTAAGCGCGTCGCGGCCAAAGGTCTCGCCGGGCTACCGACACCTGATGGTGATCGGTGGGCCATCCACGCCATGAAGCCGGGGCTTCAAGTCTGTTGACGCGGATTCCTCTGGAATCGCAGGCCGACATCGCCTGCGAGTGGGGTGAGGATGGCTACTCCCCAATGACAATGCCTGGCATGGTACTGGCGACCATCCAGGCAGACAAGCAAGACGTGCGCCCCGCCCTTGCCGTCATCCCAGCAGCTCTCGACAGCCGAAGGGCTGGTCAAGCTGGGATGACGAGGGTGATGAAGGCAGGGGCACCGTGTGGTCGCCCTGTTAGCGCCCGGCGCGTTCGCTCAGCATCGCATCGAGATCATAAGACCCTGGCGTGCGCCCGCTGAGCCAGTGCGCCGCTTCCAATGCACCACGAGCGAAGATGGAGCGATCCGTGGCGCGATGCGCGAGTTCCACGCGTTCGCCCTGCCCCATCAGCAAGGCAAGGTGCTCGCCGACGATATCGCCACCACGTACGACCGCAAAACCAATTGTGCCGTGTTCGCGCGGACCCGTGCGACCTTCGCGCGCATAGACGGCACTTTCAGCGAGTGAAGTCGCACGGGCAGCAGCGGCCGCTTCACCCAATGCAAGCGCCGTACCCGAGGGAGCATCTTCCTTGCGATTGTGATGCGCCTCGATGATGTCCAGATCCCAATTAGGCAGTGCTGCCGCAGCCTCACGCAGCAAGCGTGTCAGCACGGCGACGCCGAGACTGAAATTGGCGGCCCTCAGCAGCGCGATGCGTTGCGCCGACGACGCCAGCCGTTGGCTGAAGCTTGCATCGACACCGGTCGTACCGGTCACCAAGGCCACCTCATGCGACTCGCAATAGGTCAAGGCTTCGGCCAGTCCCGCCGGACCGCTGAAGTCGACTACTACATCGAGCGTGTTGGCGCCCGGCCAACCATGCGTGAAGCACAAGCTGTCGTCACCGACAAAAACCGGCTGCCCCAGACGCGATGAAGCTGGCGAGGTCATGGCAGCGACCAGGTTGAAGCGTGCATCGTCCCTGACCAGGCCGAGCAAGGCCTGCCCCATGCGGCCAGTGGCGCCATTGATGGCGAGTCGAACGGGACGGCTCATGCGTGGACTCCTTCCGGGCGTAGCAGCAAAGACGGCAGACGCGATGCTAACGGCAGCCAGCAGCGGCGTACACGGGCAAGTCCGCATGGGGGGCGCCTTCCCTGGGCGGGGAAGGCGCAGACAGTTACGAAGTGACGCGCGACCAGAACTGCTTGACGCCGTCCACCCAGGTCTTCGCGCGCGGCGTGTGCTGATCAGCATCGCTAGCGGAGAAGGTGGCTTCGAGCTGCTCGAGCAGCTCGCGCTGCGCCTTGGTCAGGCGCACCGGTGTCTCCACCACCACGCGGCAGATCAAATCGCCGGTGCGACTGCTGCGCACCGACTTCACGCCACGCCCGCGCAAGCGGAACAGCTGGCCCGTCTGCGTTTCCGGCGGAATGGTGATGGCCACTTCGCCTTCCAGCGTGGGCACTTGCAGCTCGGCGCCCAGGGCAGCCTGCGAAAAACGGATCGGCAGCTCGCAATGCAGGTCGTTGCCGTCGCGCTGGAAGATCGCGTGCTCGCGCACGCGCACTTCCACATACAGGTCGCCCGCCTCGCTGCCGGCGGGGCCGGCTTCGCCCTGTCCGGCCAGGCGGATGCGATCGCCATTGTCCACGCCTGCGGGAATATTCACCGACAAGGCGCGGGTTTCCTGCAGGCGGCCTTCGCCGTCGCATTCCTTGCAGGGCTTCTCGATCGCCTGGCCACTGCCGCCGCAATGCGGGCAGGCCTGCTGGATCGAGAAGATGCCGTTCTGCATGCGCACGCGGCCATGACCCTGGCAGGTGCGGCACTGCACGGTCTTGCCGTCCGCCGAACCCGAGCCATTGCAATGATGGCAGTTGACCTGGGTGGGAATCTCGAACTTGCGCTCGACCCCGAACACGGCCTCCTCGAGGTCGAGCTCCATGATGTAGCGCAGGTCCGAGCCACGGCGCGCGCGACCGCGTCCGCCGCCCATGCCGAAGATGTCGCCAAAAATATCGCCGAAGATGTCGCCCATGTCGCCGAAGCCGGCACCACCGCGACCACCGCCCATGCCGTGCTCGAAGGCGGCATGGCCGTGCTGGTCGTACATCGCACGCTTCTGCGGATCGGACAGCACTTCGTAGGCCTCTTTGGCCTCCTTGAACTTCTCCTGCGCGTGCGGATCGTCCGGGCAACGGTCCGGGTGGAACTTCATCGCCAGCCGGCGGAACGACTTCTTCAGCTCGGCCTCGGTGACCGTGCGTTCGACGCTCAGGATTTCGTAGTAATCACGCTTGCTCATTGTTGCATCCGACATGGACCGCTCTCTTACATGAATCGCGCGATCCATGTCTCTTCAGCAAACAGCCCGCGCCTGGGTCGAGTCCCGGGCGCGGGCTGCGTTGGATCGGCAGCGCCGACCGGGACATCTTACTTCTTGTCGTCCTTGACTTCAGTGAACTCGGCGTCGACCACGTCGTCCTGGTGGCCGCCGGCCGGACCTTGCGGGCCAGCCTGGTGGGCACCGGCGTCAGCCTGGGCGCCGCCCTGGGCCGCTGCGTACAGCGCCTGGGCCACCTGCTCGAGCTTTTCGATCTTGGACTCGATGGCGCCCTTGTCGTCGCTGTCCTTGACCTTTTCCAGGTCGGACAATGCGCCTTCGATGCTGCTGAGCTGATCGGCCGGCACCTTGCCGCCGTGCTCCTTCAGCGCGCTGCGGGTGGCGTGCACCAGCTGGTCGGCCTTGTTGCGGGTGCTGACCAGCTCGTGGAACTTCTTGTCCTCTTCCTTGTTCGCCTCGGCGTCGGCGACCATGCGGTTGATCTCGTCCTCGGACAGGCCCGAGCCTGCCTTGATCTCGATCTTCTGCTCCTTGCCGGTCTTCTTGTCCTTGGCCGACACGTGCAGGATGCCGTTCGCGTCGATGTCGAAGGTGACCTCGATCTGCGGCATGCCGCGCGGAGCCGCGTCGATACCCTGCAGGTCGAACTTGCCCAGCGACTTGTTCGCGCTGGCGCGCTCGCGCTCACCCTGCAGCACGTGCACGGTCACCGCGGTCTGGTTGTCGTCGGCGGTGGAGAACACCTGCGAAGCCTTGGTCGGCACGGTGGTGTTCTTCTCGATCAGCTTGGTCATCACGCCGCCCATCGTCTCGATACCGAGCGACAGCGGGGTCACGTCCAGCAGCAGCACGTCCTTCACGGTACCGCCCAGCACGCCGCCCTGGATCGCGGCGCCGACAGCGACGGCCTCGTCCGGGTTGACGTCCTTGCGCGGCTCCTTGCCGAAGAAGTCCTTCACCGACTCCTGCACCTTGGGCATGCGGGTCTGGCCACCGACGAGGATCACCTCGTTGATGTCGGACACGCGCAGGCCGGCGTCATTCAAGGCGGTGCGGCACGGATCGATGGTGCGCTTGACCAGGTCTTCCACCAGCGCCTCGAGCTTGGCGCGGGTCAGCTTGATGTTGAGGTGCTTCGGACCGGAGGCGTCGGCCGTGATGTACGGCAGGTTCACTTCGGTCTGGTGGCTGGACGAGAGCTCGATCTTCGCGCGCTCGGCGGCGTCCTTCAGACGCTGCAGCGCCAGCGGATCCTTGCGCAGGTCCATGCCCTGGTCCTTCTTGAACTCCTCGACCAGGTAGTCGATGACGCGCATGTCGAAGTCTTCGCCACCGAGGAAGGTGTCGCCATTGGTGGCCAGCACTTCGAACTGCTTCTCGCCGTCGACTTCGGCGATCTCGATGATCGACACGTCGAAGGTGCCGCCGCCAAGGTCGTACACGGCGATCTTGCGGTCGCCGCCCTTCTTGTCCAGGCCATAGGCCAGGGCGGCAGCGGTCGGCTCGTTGATGATGCGCTTGACGTCCAGGCCCGCGATGCGGCCGGCGTCCTTGGTGGCCTGGCGCTGGCTGTCGTTGAAGTAGGCCGGCACCGTGATCACGGCTTCCGTGACCGGCTCACCGAGGTAATCCTCGGCGGTCTTCTTCATCTTCATCAGCACCTTGGCCGAGATCTCCTGCGGCGCCATCTTCTTGCCGTCGGCGGTCTGCACCCAGGCGTCGCCGTTTTCGTGGGCGACGATGCCGTAGGGCACGATGTGCAGGTCTTTCTGCACTTCAGCGTCGGTGAACTTGCGGCCGATCAGGCGCTTCACCGCGTAGAAGGTGTTCTTGGGGTTGGTCACGCTCTGGCGCTTGGCCGGCGCGCCCACCAGGACTTCGTTGTCCTTGGTGAAGGCCACGATCGACGGCGTGGTGCGATCGCCTTCCGAGTTCTCGATGACCTTGGCCGTGGTGCCATCCATCACGGCGACGCACGAGTTGGTCGTGCCCAGATCGATACCGATGATTTTGCCCATGTTGTCTACTCCCGAATGCTTTATAGCGACCCCTCGGCCGCAACTGGTTTCCAGATGGGGCCCGACGCCTGGCATCTCAATGCCGGCAAGACCTCCGATGCTTCTGCCCAGGCCCGAAGGGGGACGCGGTTCAGGCGTCCTCGCCCCCGGCAAGGCGTCAATCCTTCGCGACCGCCACCAGCGCCGGGCGCAGCAGTCGATCGTTCAACACATAGCCCTTCTGCAGCACGTTCACCACGGTATTGGGAGCAGCCCCCGGGGCATCGACGATGCTGACGGCGTGATGCTTTTCCGGATCCAGCGGCTGGCCCAGCGGATCGACCTGGACCAGGCCATTGTTCTCGGCAATCTTCAGCAGCGACTTCAGCGTGAGCGAGATGCCCTCGCGCACCGTGGCGACGTCGCCGCCCTCCACTTCCAGGCCACGCTCGAGGCCGTCGTAGACCGGCAGCAGCTCGTTCAACAGCTTCTCATTGGCGAAGCGGCGGGCTTGCTCCACATCACGCTGCAGGCGGCGGCGCTGGTTCTCAATCTCGGCCTTTTCGCGCAGCACGGTATCGCGCAGCTCGACATTGCTGGCCTCGAGCTCGGCGATGCGCGCCTTGAGTGCCTCCAGTTCGGCCTGGGGCGACTCGCCCTGTGCCTCGTTCGGTGCCTGTGGATCGTTGCTCTGCATGAATAACTCCAAGCCTTATCCGTGGCCGGTGCCCCCAGGGCGCCAGCCGTCAATCAATACTGCGGGTAAATCCCGCCTCCCGGGCGCGTTATAGGGTCGTGGCGGCGCGATTCAAGGCGTCGCTGAGCAAACCGGCCGTCGCCTGGACCACCGGGATCACCCGCTCGTAGGCCATCCGGGTGGGCCCAATGACGCCGACCGCCCCCAGCACGCGCCCCTGCGCGCCGTAACTGGCCGTCACCACGCTGCAGCCATCCAGCGCGGCGAAACCCGATTCCTCGCCGATGAAAAGCCGTACGCCGGGTGCCTTGGCGCAGACCTCCATCAGCTGCAGCAGCTCATTCTTCTTCTGGAACGCCTCGAACAACTCGCGCAGGCGCTCCAGGTTGGCCAGCTCGGAATAGCCCATGAGGTTGGTCTGGCCACTGACCAGGACGTCGTCGCTCTCGGTCTGTGGCGCAAACGAAGCCGCCGCCAGCTCCACGGCACTAGACAGCAACTGGTTGAGCTCCCCGCTGGTCTCACGCAGCTCGCGCAGCAAATGAGCGCGGATATCGTCCAGGCGCAGGCCGGCGAACTGGCTGTTGAGGTAGTTGGCGGCCTGCTCCAGTTCGCGGCCGTCGAGGGGCTTGGCCAGTTGCACGATGCGGTTCTGCACCTGGTTGTCCGAAAACACCAGGATCACCAGCACGCGACTGTCCGGCAGCGGCACAAAGTCGATGTGGCGCAGTGGAAAATCAACCTGCCGCGGCACCGTGACCACACCCGCAAAATGCGTCATCGCCGACAGCAGCGAGGACACGTTGCCCAGCAGGTCGCGCGTCGTAGTGGGCCCCGGGGGCAACTCCCGGCGCAGCCGGGCCATCTCGTCAAGCGGCAGCGGATGCAACTCGATGAGGCTGTCCACGAACAGGCGCAGGCCGCGAGGTGTGGGTATGCGACCCGCTGACGTATGCGGCGAGGCGACCAGGCCGGCCTCTTCCAGATCGGCCATGATGTTGCGGATGGTGGCCGGACTCACGTCCAATCCGGATGAGCGCGACAGCGTGCGCGAGCCCACCGGCTCGCCGTCGGCCAGATACTGGGCAATCAATGTGCGCAGCAGGCGTCGCGCGCGGGCATCGAGTTCGTGGCCGAAGGAAAGAGGCATGCTGTAGCAATCCGTGAGATAGAGAACAAATAAGGTCTCTCGCGCCTGCGCGCAAGCCCGGACACGGTTAACCGGTCCAACCAACCGCTACAATCCACCGACTTCACCATACCCTCGCCCATGCTTACTTCGCTCTACGTCCGCCATTTTGCCGTCGTTGAAGAAGCCGAGATCGCCTTCGGCCCGGGCCTTACCGTCGTCAGTGGCGAGACGGGTGCCGGTAAATCCCTGCTGGTCGACGCATTGATGCTGCTGGCTGGCGCCCGCGCCGACAGCGGGATGGTGCGCGCCGGCAGTGATCGGGCCGAGCTCACCGCCGAGTTCAGCCTCGATGACCTGCCCGAAGCGCGCGCATGGCTAAAGAACGAGGAACTAGACGAGGATGACACCTGCCAGCTGCGCCGGGTCATCCGCGCCGAGGGCAGCTCGCGCGCCTGGATCAATGGCCGTCCTGCCAACGCCAGCCAGCTGGGCGAGCTGGCCACCCTGCTGGTCGAGATCCATGGTCAGCACGAGCATCAGGCCCTGCTGTCGCGCGCCCATCAGCTGGAGCTGCTTGACGCTTATGCCGGCAACGAAACGCTGGTCGGGCAGATCCGCGAACTGGCCCAGCAGTGGCGCGACCTGGGTGCCCGCATCCGCAAGCTCAGCGGTGGCGACGATCGCGAACAGCGCATCGAACTCCTGAGTCATGAGTTGGGTGAGCTTGAGAAATGGGCGCTGCCCGCCGCTGAACTGAGCGAACTGGAGGCCAGCCACAAACGGCTGGCCAACGCCGGGCGCCTTGCCGAAGGCGCCAGCGGGGTGGTCGAGCTGCTCGATGGCGACAGCGAGTTTGCCTTGCGTCGCGCGTTGAGCCGGGCCCATATGGAACTGGGCAAGCTGGCGGCCCTGGACGACAAATTGGCGCCGGTGCTGGAGCTGCTGGACAACGCCTCGATCCAGCTCACTGAAGCTGCCGACGCGCTGGGGCGTTATGCGCAGGACGTCGACCTCGACCCCGAGCGCTACGCCGATGTCGACACCCATCTCACCAAGCTGCACGAACTTTCCCGGCGCCATCGCGTGCCGGTGGTCGAATTGCACGACAAGGCGTCGTCGCTGCGGGCCGAGCTCACGGAGCTGGAAGGTGCCGGCGATGCGCTCGAGCAGCTTGCCGCCCGGCGCCAGCAGCTGCAGCAGGACTACGACGCCAGCGCCTCCAGGCTCAGCGCATCGCGCCGCGATGCCGCGACGCGGCTAGGCAGCGAAGTGAGCGTGCTGATGGCCGAGCTTGGCATGAGCGGCGGCCGTCTCGTGGTCGAGCTGGAGGGATCGAACGAGCATGAGCCCGATGCCCAGGGCCGCGAGCGTTGCGAACTCCTGGTCAGCGCCAACCCCGGCCAGCCGCCGCGTCCACTGCGCAAGGTCGCGTCGGGCGGCGAACTGGCGCGCATCAGCCTGGCCATCGAAGTGGCGACGCTGGGCAAGGACACGGTCGGCACCATGGTGTTCGACGAGGTCGATACCGGCATTGGCGGCGCCGTCGCCGAAGTCGTCGGCCAGAAACTGCGCGCCCTGGGCGGGCAACGCCAGGTACTGTGCGTCACCCATTTGCCGCAGGTTGCCGCGCAAGGCCATGCGCATCTGCGCGTCAGCAAGGCCAGCGACGGCGAGTCCACCCGCACGCAAATCGAGAAGCTGGATGCCGGCGGGCGTCGCGACGAGCTGGCACGCATGCTGGGCGGCGTGGAGATCACCCGTGAGACGCGCGCGCACGCCAAGCAGATGCTGGATCGGGCGCAGGCCTAGGGCTTGTGCTCCCTCTCCCCTGCGGGGAGAGGGCTGGGGTGAGGGGCCAATCTCGCGACAAAACCTGGTTCGAAGCGGGCTCTAGTAGATGCCGAATCGCGAGCACCCGCCCTTTACCCCCTTTTCGGGGCTCACCTCAATCCTCTCCCCAGTGGGGAGAGGAAGGCATTAGGCACGCCGCGGCAACATGCCCCGCTCAGTCGCCATGCGGTACAGATCCAGTTCCGAACCCGCCCCCAGCTTGCCCATCAGGCTGGCGCGGTGGATGTAGACCGTCTTCTGGCCAATGCCGAGTTCGCCAGCCACCTGCTTGGGCGCTCGGCCGGCCGCCAGCAGCAGGAACACTTCGCGCTCGCGCGCGGTCAGGCGATGAATCGGATCGAGTCCCTCGCTCGGTCGCTCGGCGCGACGGCGGCGCAGATCGGAGCTGAGGAAGCATTCGCCCTGCATCACGGCGCGCAGGCCGGCCACCAGTTCCTCCGGCGCCACGCCCTTGGTCACGTAGCCGCTCGCACCGCGACGCAGCGCCTCTGATACGTAAGGCTCACCGTCATGCATGCTCAGCACCACGATGCGCGTGTCCGCGGCGACGCTGCGCAAGTGCTCGATCAACGGCAGCCCGCTGCCGTCGGGCAGTGAGAGATCGAGCGCCACGAGATCAGGCCGCCGCAAGCCAACCGCTTCCACCGCATCATCGGCGCAGCGGCACTCCGCCACCACCTCAAGATCCGGTTCCAATTCGATCAGCCGCTTGAACCCCTCGCGGACGATGGCGTGGTCATCGACCAGGACAATGCTGTACATGACCGCATGTATAGCAGCCTCGGTGATGGCCGCCTATACCCCGGCGCGTATCAGCCGCCGGGCGCCATGTAACATCCCGCGCATGCCATCGAAATCATTATCGATTCCCGGTTCCACCCTCATGCTCGGGCTGGCGTATTTCCTGCTCTGGCTCCTGCTATGGCCGACCGAACAGCCCTACTGGATGCTGCCTTACGGCCTGCGTTTCGGTGCGCTGTTGCTGGCGCCCATGCGCATGTGGCCGTGGCTGCTGGGCGCGGAGTTCGCAGCTACCGGCTTGATTGCCATCGCCAATGGCCTGCCCCTGGGCTGGCTGGGCTTCTTTTTGGGCGAGTTTCCCGAACCCATCGTGGTAACGATCTGCCTGTCGCTGATGCGGCGAGCCAATCTCCACGCCAGCCTGCGCGACCCGGAAGACGTTGCCCGCCTGCTGCTCTCGGCGGCGTTCACCGTAGCGGCCACCACCGCTACCGACGCCGTCCTGCTCGCCCTCGTTCACGCCAGTCCCACCTCGGACCTGCTGGTCCAGGCCATGGGCCAGGATCTGCTGGGCAACTATGTGGGCGTGCTGCTGGTCGTGCCGTTGCTGGTCATGCTGCTGCGGGCGCGACTGCGCAAACGCGCCCTGGGCAGCCTGCTGATGGACGGCCTGCTGGTGCTGCTGCCGTCGTTGGCGATCCTGATGGTGTTGTCCTCGCACGGTGCGCCGCAGCCCCAGTTCGCCCGGGTTCTGTCGCTGGCACCCGTGCTGTTCTTCGCCTTCCGGCACGGCTGGCGCGGCGCCAGCCTGGCCATGCTGATTTCCAGCCTCGGCATGACCGTGGTCGATCACATATCGGGCCACGGTACCCCTGGCGCCGCCGGCGAGCTGTTCCTAGCCGTGGCTGGCACCGGCGCCCTGATGCTTGGCTCGGCCACCGATGCGTTGCGGCGCAGCAGTGAGCGTGTCGCCGAACAAAACGTTTATCTGGCGGCGGTCAATCGACGCCTGGACCATCTCGCCCGCCAGCTACGCGACGCCGCACGCGGCAACCTGCAGGCCGAGGAAAACCAGCGCCGCCACATGGCCGCGGAGCTGCACGACGAGCTCGGCCAAAACCTCACCGCCATCCAGACCCACGTCAAGCTGGCGCAATCGCGCCTGGCGCAGGCCGGCATGGACGATATCGGCATCTCGATCAATGCCATCCTGGGTCACATGCGACGCGCCCTGCACCGGCTGCTGGACGACTTGCGCCCCGCCGTACTGGATGAGTTCGGCCTGCTGCGTGCCCTGGATGAAGGGCCGATCCGCGATTTGCTCAACGCCGCTGGCGTCGCCTATCACACCGAGTTGCACGGGGACCCGCGCCTGCTCGACGACGACACCCGCACGGTGATCTATCGCCTGGTGCAGGAGAGCGCCACCAACGCGGTCAAGCACGCCCAGGCGGACCTGTTCCAGCTGCGCCTGCGTATCGGTGAACGACAAGGCGTGGCGATGGCCCTGCTCGACATCAGGGATAACGGCATTGGCCTGCCAGCGCGCATGCCGCGTGGTGGCAGGGGCATGCAGGGCATGCGTGACCGGGTGACCTCACTGGGCGGCCTGTTCCGCGTGCGGCCCGAATCGCAGGGCGTGCATCTGCGTATTTTGTTGCGCAGCAACACAAATATTGCCGATTTGTCACGGGCTTAGAGCACAGGCATAGGAAATTTTCTGATACCCGCTTCGTGAAGGGTTCGTTAGTCTCGGTTCATCGATGTGGGGGAGCCACCATCGCAAGATGGTGAGCCATGTCAACCGTGGGGACGGTGGGCATGAAGGACGGCAGGATGCCGTTCCGCCGGAATCGGTGGCATAGCCAGGTTGAGCGAGCAACTCGCCTTCATATGGAGCCATCCGGTAACGGATCAGCCGTTGGGCGGACAGGAGTCCTCCCGCGGCTTTTTTTATGGGCGAACGCCTGACTGCGGCGCCAAAGAAAAAGGCCGGCAACGCGCCCGTCGCCGACCCTCGTTGCGACGCCTTGATCGGGCCTTACTTGGTCCGATGCTTCGGACGCACGTAGAGCACCAGGCTGTGGTCCTCGATGACGTAACCGTGGCGTGCCGCAATTTCGTGCTGCAGCCGCTCGATCTCCTCGCTGACGAACTCAATCACTTTTCCGCTGTCCACATCGATCATGTGGTCATGGTGTTTGCCGCGATCCAGTTCGTAGACGGCCTGGCCACCCTCGAAATTGTGCTTGACCACGATACCGGCTGCCTCGAACTGGGTCAGCACGCGGTACACCGTGGCCAGGCCGATGTCTTCCTGGTGGGACAGCAGGCGTTTGTAGATGTCTTCGGCGGTAAGGTGGTGAGCCTCCTCGTCTTCGAAGATCTGCAGGATCCGCATGCGCGGGTGCGTCACCTTGAGGCCGGCTTTGCGCAGTTCTTTGGTTTCCTGTTCCATAGCCAACTCCACGCACACGGCGCCACGGGGCCGTTAGTGTATCATCCGACACCTTTACGATCCGGACGCAACACGCATGCAAAAGCTGATTCGCACGCTGGGTTTTGCCATGCTGGCCCTTTCTCTGGCCAGCTGCCGTCTTATCTATACCCCAGACGTGTACCAGGGCAACCTGCTCGACAAGAAAACCGTGGATCAGCTGCAGCCCGGCATGACCAAGCGTCAGGTGCTGGTGTTGATGGGTTCCCCGTCGGTGAACTCGCCGTTTAGCCAGAACCAGTGGAACTACGTATCCACCCAGCAGCACCGTGGCGGCCCGGTCAAGATCCGCACGCTGACGCTGACCTTCAATAACGACTCCCTGGTCCGCACCGATGGCGACTTCTTTGCCGAAGACGCGCAGAAGCTGGTGAACGACACCAAGAAGTACCACGCCAGCTATCCGGTCGATGAAACCTCCGGTGACAAGAGCACGGGTGGCGGGTCGGACAAGAAGGACAGCGGCAAGGACGGCGGCGGCAACTGACGTCGCCCTGCCGGCGCCGCATCAGCCCTCGTGGGCCCGGCGCCGGCGCGCTTCCTTCGGATCGAGCGTGAGCGGCCGGTAGATTTCCACCCGATCGCCCTCGTCCAGCACATGGTCCGGCGCAGCCTTGCGGGAGAAAATCCCCAGGCGCGCCGGGTCGATCACCAACCCTGGTACGGCCTGGGCGATGCCTGAAGCCTCGATCGCCTGCATCACCGTGCTGCCCGCCGGCAAGGTCAGGCGACGCACGAACTGGCGTTCCGGTTCCGCGTAGACGACGTTGACCGTGATCTGCTCAACCATAGGTGCGCTCAGCCTCGCGGCAAAAGTCGTCCACCATGCGGCCGGCAAGTCCCTGGAAGCCCAGCTTGAGCGCAGTGCCTCCAAGACGGCCGGCATAATCGAAGTCGAGCGCAAAGGACACCTTGCAGCCCGCGTCGCCTAGCGCGATGAACTCCCACAAGCCGTCGAGGCTGCGGAACGGCCCGTCGACCAGGCTCATATGCAGTCGCTGCGGACGCACCGTGGTATTGCGCGTGGTAAAGCTCTGCCGAAAGCCGGCGTACTTGAGATCCAGCCGCGCCACCAACACATCGTCCCCGCGCTCGAGTATCTCGGCGGCGACACACCAGGGGAAACGCTTTGGGTATGCTTCGACTTCGTTGACCAGCTCGAACATCTGGGCTGGCGAATATCGCACCAGGGCGCTGCGGCGGATCTCGATCACATCAGCCTCTTTCGGAATCATCTGGATCCAGGCCACATGGCCGGATCATCATCAGGGCAAACAGCCCGAAGTTTAACGGACATGGCCAAGGCTAAGGACAAAGACAAGAAGGCTGGCGGCACCATCGCGCTCAACAAGCGCGCGCGCCACGAGTATCACATCGACCAGCGCTTCGAGGCCGGGCTTGAGCTGCAGGGCTGGGAGGTGAAGTCGCTGCGTGCCGGTCGCATCAATTTCGGCGACAGCTACGCCATGGTCCTCAGGGGCGAGATATTCCTTATAGGCACCTCCATTCCGCCGCTGATCAGTGCTTCCACCCATGTCGTGGCGAACGATCGCCGCACGCGCAAACTGCTGCTCCATCGCGCCGAGATCGACACGCTGATCGGTGCCGTCGAGCGCAAGGGCTACACGCTGATCCCCATGGCCCTGTACTGGAAGGGCAACAAGGTGAAGGTGGAAATCGGCCTGGCCAAGGGCAAGCAGGATCACGACAAACGCGACGCCGAGAAGGAACGCGACTGGCAGCGCGAGAAGCAGCGCACCATGCGCGCGCACAATCGCGCCTAAGAGCCTGCTCGTCGCTCAGACGAGCGACATGCTCATGGCATCGACCGCAGTGCTGAATCCGAAGCGCTCGTAAAGCGCGCGTGCCTGGGGCTCGGTGCGCAGGCTCAACACATCCACGCCCTGCTCGCGCGCCGCCGCACCCACGGCCGACAACAAGGCCAGCGCGATGCCTGCCTTGCGGTGCGCCGGTTTCACGTACACGTTGTGCAGGTGCCAGCCGAGGCCACGCGGGTAGTAAGCCGAGGGCATGCGCGGATAGGGATTGACGGCGACGCAACCGGCCACGCGGCCATCCAGTTCCGCCAGCCAGACCTGCAAGCGGCCATCGGCCAGGGCTTCGTCGATCCAGCTGCGCAGGTGGTCCGCGAAGCCATCTTCCAGCCGCTGCCCGAGCTCCTCGAGAAACGTGCAACGCAAGTCGGTCATCAAGCCCGCATCGGACAACCCCGCCAATCGTATCCGCAACATGTTTCCCCTCCCCTGCATGGTTGCCTTGCCCACCATAGAGGCTGGCGGTCCGCCGTGCGCGGCCTTGATGTATTCGCGCGAACCTCCATATACTGCCGGACCAGCAATACGATCTTCCCCGGGGGTGTCCTGGCTTCGACGGGGGTAGTGAGATGGCTTGGTGCATGCCGAGGGGGCAGCTTTCCTCGTTAATCCAGCGGCAAACTCATAGTTGCCAACGACGACAACTACGCTCCCACCGCTCTCGCCGCCTAATACGCTGCGATAACGGCATGGTCGCTTAAGACCGAGCCCCAAACCTACTTGTGTCTGTGCTCGTAGCAATTTGGGTCACTATCACGGAATCGCCCGAAACTGCCGCCTGTCGGTCAGGGCTAAATCAAGCAGGCTGGCCCTTCGATGCGCTTTGCACATCGTGCTGTCGCGGGGCGAGATCCAACGGTGAGCTAAGCATGTAGTACCGGGCGTCAAACGCCTTCGGACGCGGGTTCGACTCCCGCCACCTCCACCAATAGCAAAACGCCCGGCAAGTGATTGCCGGGCGTTCTTGTTTGGACGTTCATGCCCTACGAGACGGCCCACGAAGTCACCGCCCGCAAATTCGAGCTGATCAAAAGCAGGTCAAGCCGGCTCCGGCTTTGCGCCGGGATCCACACCAAAAGGTTCACACTGCCAACGCGTCGCAGGAGTACCGTCAAGGCACTGGGGCATTGCGAGGTTTGGATCATGGCTAATATTTTCGGTACGACCTCGAACGGCTTTGCCTATGAGGGCGAGTACGAGCCCTCGGCCAACGGCAGCGTGCGCTGGATGGCGACGTTTCGCTTTCACGGAATCTACCGTGGCATGCGGCACGGAAGGGTCTTTGACGCGTCCAAGCTTCCGGCGGCCGACTTGCAGACCGCGGTCAAGGATGACATTGAAGGCGTGTGGGTGAACGTGCATTAGGGCCGTGGTTTCCGTCACGACGTCGAGGCTTTTCCGGGGCTGGACTGCCGACAAGCCGAACGGCTCGGTGACATGACAAGACGGCACCAGACCGACTTGCACGGAGCCACGCCACGTCGAAGCATCGGGCCGACACATATGCAAAGTGTCCGTGCCAGGCGATGTAGTCATGGTCGGTTTGGCGGTTGCCGATCACCTGCCTCCGCACTCTTCCTTTTCAGCGCTGGGCACCCGGACGTGGTGAATCAATCCGGCCGCGCTTTCAGGTACCGCTTTTAGGGAAGCAAAGACGCTTGCCGCCAAAGTGCGGTCAGCGCCTGTCGGCATGGCCGCATACGGCGACGCGGCCAAGCCCTACAGGTACGAGTGAGACTATTTGCTACTTTCGGCCAATCATCAACGCCGTCTCTCGTGGGGCTACGTCGGTGACCATTGCAGCGATGTAGTGAAGTAGCGCGGATCGCATGAGTTGCATGCTCACGCAATCCGCTGACCATAGCCAACTACGGAGGAGTTGATCATGGCTATGCCGGATCATAAGGCACTCGCTCGCCCGCTGAATCCCCATGGCGGCAAATCCATCCCATCTCTCGGTCGTCCGCATCGTACGGCGGACACGCTTGGGAAATCACGGCAGCAGCTTGCCCTGCGCGTAGACGCCATCAACGCGGCGAAGAACGATATCGCTTTGTTGGTGATCGAAAGCGAGGCCGCGCGCAAAGCCCTCGCGCGCGGCGCATCCATGCGGTCCGGCTGTTGGCCGCTTCCGCAGGTTTGCACGCAAAACCTGGCCGCCGCAATCCACTTTCTCGATCAATACGCCGAGTTGCTCAGACGTGAGCCGATGATGGAGTCCTAGAGTCCTATGGTCGCCCCGCGGTGTACCGCGTTATGAGTACGGTGCGCCGCACCTGGACGATCAAGGACGGCAGACGGTGAGAGTTTTCCTTCAAGAAACACGACCTCCGCCCGCCAGGCAGCTCAGGAAAAACGCTAGCTGGTTGGGATGCTTCTGACCCGGCCGCCGCGCCGATGCCTGGTCCACCTTTGGCCGGGTATCGCTGCATTCAAATCGTGCTGGTCTTGCCACCATCCATCGGAATCACGGCGCCCGTGACATAGCTCGAAAGCGACGATGCGAGAAACACCGCGACGTTGGCGATTTCTGCAGGCTCGGCCATGCGTCCCATGGGAATTTCCGCAAGTTGCTCGGCGAGCAGTTCATCGGTTGGGCGACCGGTGGCGCGTGAGGAGGCATTGAGGCCTTCCTGCGCACGACCGGTGCGCGTGAGGCCGGGATTGATCACGTTGACGCGCACGCCTTGCGCGGCATAAGCGCTGGCGTAGCCCACGGAAGCGAGCATAAGTGCGGCGTTGGCGGCACCGCCGCCGATATGCATCGGGTTCGCCTGGCGTCCGCCCTGCCCCACGACGTTGACGATGCTTCCGCGTCCGCGCGCTGACATGTGGCGGATCACCGGGTCGATGATATGCATGTAGGTAAAGTATTTGGCCTGCATGGATGCATGCATCGCATCGGCATGTAACTCCGCGACGGGTGTACGCTTCGCTGCACCGGCGCAATTGACCAAGACGTCGATCGGACCGAACTCGTTCTCGATGTACTCGGTCACCATCTGGGCGGCGACGCTATCGGTGAGGTCGGCTGCTGCCACCTCCATGGACAGTCCTTCGCGCTGCAGATCGTGCTGGGCGGCATGCAGGTGGGCGAGGTCACGCGAGATGCCCACGACTCTCGCACCTTCGCGCGCAAACGCCATGGCGCACGCCAGGCCAATGCCCTTGCTGGCCCCGGTGACGACCGCCACACGCCCGCTCAAACCGACATCCATGGACTGCTTCCTGGTGGAGCTGGAAGGCCATTGAAGCACGACCTTCACCAAGGCGCCGTGAGGTGATGCCTGTCACCTGCGATGCCTGATGGCCGCCCCTGCCTTGCTGGGCTCGGTCGGCGGAGCATTCCCCCGGCTTCCAGGCGCCATGGCCCGCCCGGATCGCTCGTTCAGCCCTATAGGCCATCAGTCATGTTGCGAATTTCCGACTCGCCTGTTGACAGCTAAAGATCTGGTGTTATAGTTCACTACAACACCGGTCCACGAGGTCACTAAAGGAGTACAGCCATGAAAGCGAACCTACTAGCACTGACCGCCGCCGCCCTGTTCACCACGGCAGGCCTGGCCGCCATCAACTCCAATGTCCACGCCGTTCCTGCCAGCGAAATCAACGGTGTACGGGTTATAACCCTGGCACCGATCGAGGTCCGCCCGACCGCCGAAGATTTCCGCGCCGCGGCACTGAGCGAGGCTGGCGTGGCCACCGCGACGGTCTCACACCTGCTGAGCCCGGCTTCCCCGGCCAACGCCAGTGTGCTCGGGGCCCAGTTGGCCATGCCCTACTATTCGTTTGGCACCACGTTCGGCCGTATCAGCAAGGAATAAATGCATATGACCATCACCTGGAACGACAGCGTCCCGATCTACCGCCAATTGCGCGAACGCGTAGTGGCCATGATCCTGGACGGCGCCTTGAACGAGGGCGACCCGCTGCCGTCAGTACGCCAGGTGGCAGCGGACTTTCAAATCAACCCGCTGACTGTTTCGAAGGCGTACCAGGAACTGGTCGATGATCAACTGGTGGAAAAAAGGAGGGGTTTGGGCATGTTCGTCATTGATGGAGCCAGGGAAGCGCTGCTTAAGTCCGAACGTGAGCGCTTCCTTCGTGAGGAATGGCCCTCGCTCTTCGCCCGGCTGCAGCGCCTGGGGCTGGATCTGAAAACCCTGCTGCGGGAAGCGCCGGACCACGCGCCGGCTAACGGGGAGAACCAGTCATGAACGCGGTTGTGACGGCCACTGGTCTGACCAAGCGATACAAGAACACCCTCGCCCTGGACGATGTGAGCTTCCGGATCGAGTCCGGCCGCATCGTCGGGTTGATCGGACCCAACGGCGCAGGCAAGACCACCGCGCTGAAGGCGATCCTCGGCCTGACCGATTTCCGGGGCGAGCTGAACGTACTTGGCTTCGATCCGCGCAGCCAGCGCGACCGCCTGATGGAGCAGGTGTGCTTTATCGCCGACGTCGCGGTGCTGCCGCGCTGGATCCGCGTGCGCGAGGCCATCGATTTCGTCGCCAACGTGCACCCGCGCTTCAATCGCGCCAAGTGCGAGGCTTTCCTGGCACGCACCAAACTCACGCCCGACCAGCGCGTGAAGCAGATGTCCAAGGGCATGATCGTGCAGTTGCACCTGGCCCTGGTCATGGCCATCGACGCGCGCCTGCTGGTACTGGACGAACCCACGCTGGGCCTGGACATTCTCTATCGCAAGCAGTTCTACCAGAGCCTGCTGGAGGACTACTTCGACGAGAACAAGACCATCATCGTCACCACGCACCAGGTCGAGGAAATCGAACACATCCTCACCGACCTGATGTTCATTCGCGACGGCAAGCTGGTGCTGGATACCGATATGGATGCCGTGGGCGAGCGCTTCGCCGAAGTCATGGTCAGCGCCGACAAGGCCGAGGCCGCGCGCCAGCTGAAACCACTGGATGAGCGCCAGGTGTTCGGCAAGAGCATCTTCCTGTTCGATGGCGCCGACCGCGCCGTGCTGGAACGCATGGGCGAAGTCAGGCGCCCCACAGTCAGCGACCTGTTTGTCGCCACCATGAAGGGGACTTACGCATGAAGACCTTCTACTGGCTCATGAAACGCGAATACTGGGAGCATCGCGGCGGCCTGCTGTGGGCCCCTGTGATTACCGGCGCGGTGTTCCTGATTCTCAACCTGATGGCGATCATCACCGCAGAAGTGCTCGGCTCGCGCCATGGCGCCATGATGATCGGCGGCAACGATTTCCGCACGATGATCGAACATGCGGACGCCGGCGACCTGGCCAACATTGGCTCGGCCGTGGACGTGGCGATGCTCTCTTCGATGAGCCTGATCGGCATCGTCATGGGCCTGGTGGTGCTGTTCTACTGCCTGGGTTCGCTGTACGACGATCGTCGTGACCGCAGCGTGCTGTTCTGGAAATCGCTGCCGGTATCCAACACCAGCACCGTGCTCTCGAAAGTGGTCAGCGCAGCAGTCATTGCACCCGTCATCGCGGTGTTCGTGAGTATCATCTGCGGTGTGATGCAACTGTTTATCTACGCCGTCGTGCTGTCGCTGCATGGCGTGAACATCTGGCAGTTGCTGACACTGGCGCATCCGTTCCGGGTCATCGGCAGCTTGCTCAGCGCTGTTCCGCTGTACAGCTTGTGGGCCCTGCCCGCGGTCGGCTGGCTGATGTTCTGCTCGGCCTGGTCACGCACCAAGCCTTTCCTGTGGGCGATGGCGGTGCCGGTGGTCGTCGGCCTGATGGTGAGCTGGTTCGGCATCATGGGCTTGTTCAACCTGCCGACGGCCTGGTTCTGGACCCATGTCGTACAGCGCGTACTGCTCAGCGTGTTCCCCGGTTCGAGCATCGTGTTCAGCGACCACAACCTGAGCTCCATGTCGGACATGGACTCCAACGATCCGCTTAGCGTGCTGTCCCCCGGTCACACCTACGGCCTGCTGGCCACCCCGAATCTGTGGCTGGGCGTGGTGGCCGGTGCCGCACTCATCGCCGGTGCCATCTGGTTCCGCCGGGTTCGTGACGACAGCTGATGTGTTTTGCCCCACCGGCACCTTCCGCATGGATGCGGAGTGCCGGTGGGGCAAGCTTTTGAGATCGACGTATGGCCTGAGTGGTACGACCGCCAGAGCTCACCCGCGGACGACGCGGGTGGTACCACCGCCGGAGCTGACGCGCGCGCGGTCACCCGGGCGGAAATCATTCGACGTCCCCGGTTGCACGATGTTCAACCGTCGACCGGAATCCAGCAGTACGCCCACTTCCACACCGGCCGTACTCGAGCCACGACCGATGGCATTGCCCGCCAGGCCGCCACCGACGGCGCCAGCCACCGCACCAGCCGTATTGGCGCGGGTGCCGCTGCCGATGTTGCTACCTACGATGCCACCCAGCACGGCACCCGTCGCCGCACCCAAGGTGGAGTTACCCGGCTGAATCGTCACATCACGCACGGTCTCCACCACGCCCAGCTCGACGCTCTGCGCCGTCATGGCCTGATTTGAACTGAACCTGTTGGCGCTAGGTTGCGTCTCACAAGCGGAAACGAGCAGTCCAACACAGAGCGCGAACGAAAGGGTGCGAAGCGCATTGAGACTGGCATTCATAAAAGTCATCTCCTCACTTTCTGCAGGTGAAATGGACGGCAAGTAAAGCTTCGGCTCGCGGTGCAACCTCGGTGCGTCAACCGTTCGGGACATGCGTGCACGCCAAGTGTGCTGCGCTAAGTGAGCACACCGAATGTGCATAAAAGGTGTGTGCGAGCGGTCGTTCCTGCCGGGTCCATGGCCGGGTTGCCTCCGGTTTATCGAAGCGCGTTGCCCTGGGCTGCGGATGCCCGCGCCGGCGCCCGTTCAGCGATGTCCTGCGCTCGAAATTTGGTTGGCGCGAAGGTGGATGGCCATGCCATGATCGATAGCCGATGGTTCCTGCGACACCCCATTCGCCCCGCCTTCCGTGGCAGGGGCTGAACCACACCTCGTATGATCGGCCGGAGCGGCAGCCACCTTGCACCGAGCTCAGGTTTTGAACCCCGGATAAGGAGTGCCATCACATGATCCTTCGACGTCTTCCCTGCTTGTTGGCGATGGCCGGCGTGATCGCCGCCTGCAGCAACTCGTCCAACGATACCCAGGTGTTCGGCGGTCATACCGACATCATCAACCACCGCATCACCCTGCAGGACGGCCAGGTCACCGTCCACGCTGAAGGCGTACCGGATGCCGTTGTCGATGGCAGCGGCAAGCTCAGCATCGACGGCCGTGAGGTGCCCGTGAACGACGCGCAGCGCGCCTTGCTGCAGCGCTACAACGCATCGGCGCAGGCCATGCGTGCGGACGCCATCGCCACCGGCAAAGCCGGCGCGGCAACGGCGGCCAAGGCGGTCGGCTCGGTGGCGAGCAAGCTTGCCGGCAACGACGAAGACAAAGCCACCGCCCACGATCAGATCGAGGCGGCAGCGAACGACGTGAAGCTGGCCGCCGCGAAGATTTGCGACGACGTGGCCAGCATGAAGGCGGCGCAGGACCAATTGGCGACCCAGCTCGACGCGTTCAAGCCCTACGCCTCGGCACTGGGCGAAGCGAATGTCGAGAAGTGCCGCGAGCATGCTTCGAACTGAGGGCGCACGGCACCGCGGCGGGTAACTCAACCGCCGCCACCGCCTCCGCCATGGATGCCACCGCGCGTGAGCGTCATCGGGTCGAGCAGTTTCTGTAGCTCGCTCTTCGACAAGCCTGTGGTTTCCAATGCCACATCGAGGATCGGGCGCTTTTCCTTGTAAGCCTGCTTGGCCGTCGCGGCGCCCTTCTCGTAACCGATCACCGGATTGAGCGCGGTGACCAGGATCGGGTTCTTGTCCAGGGCTTCCTTCACCCGCGCCGTGTTGACCTTGAAGCCGGCGATCGCCTTGTCGGCCAGCAGGACGCTGACGTTGGAGAGAATGCCGATCGACTCCAGCAGGTTATACGCCACCAGCGGCAACATCACGTTGAGCTGGAAATTGCCCGACTGGCCGGCAATGGTAATCGCCGCATCGTTGCCGATGACCTGGGCGGCCACCATCGCGGTGGCTTCGGGTATCACCGGATTGACCTTGCCCGGCATGATCGACGAACCCGGCTGCAGCGCCGGCAATTCGATTTCGCCCAGGCCGGCCAGCGGGCCCGAGTTCATCCAGCGCAGGTCGTTGGCGATCTTCATCAAGGCCACCGCCAGCGTTTTCAGCTGGCCGGACAGTTCCACCGCGGCGTCCTGTGCCGCCATGCCTTCGAAGTAGTTCTCGGCGGATTCGAAACGTATGCCGGTGAGCTTCTTCAACTCGCGCGCTAC
The DNA here is from genome assembly GCF_026283925.1 of Dyella halodurans. GTDB lineage: Bacteria > Pseudomonadota > Gammaproteobacteria > Xanthomonadales > Rhodanobacteraceae > Dyella > Dyella halodurans. Next base: position 165,657 of record NZ_JAPDPF010000007.1, on the reverse strand, counting down.
CGCCGCGCCGAACCTGGGATCGGCGTTGATGCCGGTGCCGACGGCCGTACCACCCAGCGGCAGCCGGCGCATGCGCTTGAGGCTGTCGTCGATGCGTTCGATGGCCGTGCCGATCTGTGCGGCCCAGCCGGACAACTCCTGGCCAAACGTCACCGGCATCGCGTCCATCAAGTGCGTGCGTCCCGTCTTCGGCACGTTGCGCAGTTCGCGCGCACGGCGGTCGATGGTGCGCTTGAGATGCTTGAGCGCCGGCAGCAGTTGCTCGCTGGTGGTGAGCGTGGCGCTGACATGGATCGCGGTGGGAATCACGTCGTTCGAGCTTTGCCCATAGTTGACGTGATCGTTCGGGTGGATCCTGCCACCCGCCTTGTTGGCGAGATGGGCGATCACCTCGTTGGCATTCATATTGGTGCTGGTGCCCGAACCGGTCTGGAATACATCGATCGGGAACTGCTCGTCGTGCTCACCCTCGGCCACCGCCAGCGCGGCCCGCCGTATCGCCGTGGCCTGGGTCTTCTTCAGGTAGCCCAGCGCCAGGTTGGCGTCGGCCGCGGCGGCCTTGATCAGGCCCAGCGCGCGGATAAAGCTGCGCGGCAGGTGCAGACCAGAGATGGGGAAATTGTCCACGGCGCGCTGGGTCTGGGCGCCATACAGCGCCTTCGTCGGCACCTTCAATTCGCCCATGCTGTCGTGTTCGATGCGGAACTGACTCATATCCTTGCGATTCCTGGCGTTAAGGGTGCTCTGATCTATTCAACGAGGGTGTCACCGGTTCTGTCTGCCCGCAGATGTGTGCTGCGTCGGCGAAGGCAGGCTGGCTGCCTGTCGAGGCGGCGCGGCGCGCAGCTGCGGGCAGACAGAACCGGCCCTGCGGGTGATGTCCAGAAAGGCCGCAGGGTGCGGTGCGCGGCTTGCCCAGGCAGCCAGCCTGCGCGGCGCCACGCCCCACACCCTGCGGCCTTTCTGGACATCATGCCACCCTCGTTGAATAGATCAGAGCACCCTTAGTTGGGGGCACTATAGGCCCGGCGCCGTTAGCGCGCCGCCAAGAGCGGCCCGGACGGGGCTTCGGGAGTCTGTTGTAAAATGAGCGCTTTCCCGCCTTTGGAACACCCCCCGATGTCCTCCCATGCCCTGACCGCCCTGTCGCCGCTGGACGGCCGCTACGCCAGCAAGGTCGAAACGCTGCGCCCGATCTTCAGCGAATTCGGACTCATGCACCGCCGCGTGCACGTGGAGATCGAGTGGCTGCTGGCCCTGGCCGCCGACCCGGGCATCGTCGAGCTGCCGGCGTTCTCAGCGGCGCAGATCGCCAAGCTCAAGGCGATCGCGGCGGATTTCAGCGTGGATGACGGTGCGCGCATCAAGACCATCGAGGCGACCACCAACCACGACGTCAAGGCGGTGGAGTACTTCATCAAGGAGCGCATCGGCAACGATGCGTCGCTGGCCCAGGCCAAGGAATTCGTGCATTTCGCCTGCACCAGCGAGGACATCAACAACCTGTCCTACGCGCTGATGCTGCGCGATGCACGCGAGCAGGTGCTGCTGCCGGCCTTCGACGGCATCATCGCCAAGCTGCGCGAGCTGTCGCATGCGAATGCCGCGCTGCCGATGCTGTCGCGCACGCACGGCCAGACCGCTTCGCCGAGCACGCTGGGCAAGGAGCTCGCCAACGTGGTCGCGCGCCTGGAACGCCAGCGCAAGCAGCTCGCCGCGCTGGAAGTGCCCGGCAAGATCAACGGCGCCGTGGGCAACTACAACGCCCATGCGATCACCTATCCGGAACTGGACTGGCGCGGCTTCTCGCAGCGCTTCGTGGAAAGCCTGGGACTGGACTACAACGCCTACACCACCCAGATCGAACCGCATGACGGCGTCGCCGAGTACTGCGATGCCGTGCGCCGCGCCAACATCATCCTGATCGACCTGGCGCGCGACGTGTGGGGTTACATCTCGCTGGGCTACTTCAAGCAGGCGCTGAAGGCCGGCGAAGTCGGTTCCTCGACCATGCCGCACAAGGTCAACCCGATCGACTTCGAAAACGCCGAAGGCAACTTCGGCCTCGCCAATGCCCTGCTCGGCCACTTCGCCGAGAAGCTGCCGATCAGCCGCTGGCAGCGTGACCTCACCGACTCCACCGTGCTGCGCGCGCTCGGCACCGCGTTCGGTCACACCATGGTGGCGCTGGAATCGCTGAAGAAGGGCCTGGGCAAGCTCACCGTCAACGCCGACCGCCTCGCTGCCGACCTCGACGCGAGCTGGGAAGTGCTGGCCGAAGCCGTGCAGACCGTGATGCGCCGCTATGGCCTGCCGGAGCCGTACGAGCAGCTCAAGGCACTGACGCGCGGCCAGGGCATCACCAGGGATTCGATGCGCACCTTCATCACCGGCCTGGATCTGCCGGCCGATGCGAAGCAGCGTCTGCTCGATCTCACGCCAGGTGGCTATATCGGCCTGGCGGAGCCGTTGGCGCGGGATATCTGAAACCGCACTGCTCCCTCTCCCTTCCGGGGAGAGGGCTGGGGTGAGGGGACAATCTTGCAACAGAAGATGCTCGAAGCGCGCTCTATTGAGACCTTCCCGCGAGCACCCTCCCTTTACCCCCTTTTAGGGGCTCACCTCAGTCCTCTCCCCAACGGGGAGAGGAAGCTGGAGCACTACTCCACTTCGTCTGATCCTTCGTTGACGCCTTCGAACAGGAACGTCGACAGATAACGCTCGCCCGTATCGGGCAGCATGGCCAGCAGCACCGAGCCTTCCGGTGCGTCCTTCGCGACCTTGAGTGCCGCCGCCAGCGTGGCGCCGGCCGAGATGCCGACGAAGATGCCTTCCTTCTGCGCCAGATCACGTGAGGTGTCTCGCGCCAGCACATCGTCCACCGGCAGGATCTGGTGCACCACGTCGCGGTTGAGCACGGCCGGCACGAAGTCCGGGGTCCAGCCCTGGATCTTGTGCGGCTGCCATTCGTTGCCTGTCAGCAGTGCCGCACCGGCCGGCTCGCTGGCAATCAGCTTCACCTCGGGACGTGCCACCCGCAGCACCTCGCCCACGCCGGTCAGGGTGCCGCCGGTGCCCCAGCCGGTGACGAAATAATCCAGCCGGCGACCGGCGAAATCACGCAGGATTTCCGGCGCCGTCGTGTTGCGGTGATACGCCGGGTTGGCCTCGTTCTCGAATTGCCGCGCCAGGAACCAACCGTGCTTCTCCGACAGCTCCTTGGCCTTGCGCACCATGCCGCTGCCGCGTTCGGCCGCCGGCGTCAGCAGCACCTTGCCACCGTAGGCGCGAATCAGCTTGCGTCGCTCGATGGAGAACGTCTCGGTCATCACCGCCACGAAGGGATAGCCGCGCGCCGCGCACACGGCCGCCAGGGCCACGCCCGTATTGCCGGAGGTGGCCTCGACCACCGTTTGCCCCGGCTTCAGCAGGCCGCGCTGCTCCGCATCGATGATGATGGCGTAAGCCAGGCGGTCCTTCACCGAACCGGCCGGATTGAACGCCTCAACCTTCACGTACAGGGTCACGTGTTTCGGCGCCAGTCGATGAATGCGCACGATGGGCGTATTACCGATGGTGTCGAGAATGCTGTCGTAAATCATGAGGTCACTCCGTGGCACGGTATGAAAGGAGGGTACGGATAGGCGCAGAATCGCCCGCGATGGTGCGCCGGCGCATGGAAAGGTTACGTCAAGCGGTCAGCGCCTCGGGCTCGGGCGACGATACCGGAAGCGCGGCTCCCAGCGGCGGACGGCCAAACCATGCGAGCGTCGGGGCAAGCGCCGCGACCTCGCCGATGATCAGCAAGGCGGGCGAGCGCACGTCGTAGCCGGTGGCGCGCTCGACCAGGGTCGACAAAGTACCGGTGATCACGCGCTGCTCGGGGCGCGAGCCGTTTTCGATGATCGCAAACGGCGTCGTTCCGGCCCGGCCATGCGCGATCAGGCGTTGCTGCAACCCGGGCAATTCACTGGTTCCCATATAGACGGCCAGCGTCTGCCGCTCCTGCGCCAGCGCCTGCCAATCAAGCGTGTCGATCGATCCCTGGCAATGCGCCGTGACCAGGCGCACCGACTGGGCATGGTCGCGATGGGTCAGCGGAATCCCGGCGTAGGCCGCGCAGGCCAATGCCGCCGTGATGCCGGGAACCACTTCGTAGGCAATGCCGTGTCCCTGCAGGAACTCCAGCTCTTCGCCGCCGCGCCCGAACACGAAGGGATCGCCGCCCTTGAGCCGCACGACACGGCGGCCCGCCCTGGCATGCTCCAGCATCAGCGCATGGATCTGGGCCTGGGTGGTGTGATGGTTGCCGGCCTGCTTGGCCACTTCGATGCGTTCGGCGTCGCGACGCGCCAAGGCGAGCACCTCGGCACTGACCAGCCGGTCGTGCAGGATCACGTCGGCCTCGTTGAGCGCACGCAAGCCGCGCAAGGTGAGCAGGCCGGGATCACCCGTGCCCGCGCCCAGCAGCACCACGGATCCGGCAGGACTGGCGCTGGTCGCATCCAGCAGGCGTTTCACCGCGGTCTCGGCCAGCGCCGGCTGTTGCCTTCGCAGCAGACCCGGTACGGGACTGCTGAACAATTGATCGTAGAACCGCCGCCGCGCCGCCAGGTCCGGCAGACGCGCGCGGATGCGCGAACGCATGGCGGCCAGCAGCGAAGCCAAGGGACCGATCACTGGATCAATCAATACCTCCAGTCGCTCGCGCAGCAGACGCGCCAGCATGGGGGCGTGGCCACCGGAAGAAATGGCGATGGTCACCGGGGCGCGATCGATCACCGCCGGCACATGAAAACTCGACAAGGCCGCATCGTCGACCACGTTGACGAGCAGGCGCCGCGCCTCGGCCAACGCGGCGATCCGCGTGTGCAGGGCTGGATCATCGGTGGCGGCAATCACCAGCCAGGCATCGTCGAGCCAGGCTTCCTCGAAGCTGCCCGCGCGCCATTCGATGCGCCCCTGATCCACCCACGCCTGCAAGCCGGGACTGAGCCTGGGAGCACCCACCGTCACGCGCGCTCCCGCCTCCAGCAGCGCAGCCGCCTTGCGTTCGCCGACCGCGCCGCCGCCAACCACCAAGGCCGGGCGCCCGGAGAGATCCGCGAACAAGGGGTACAGCTTCATCGATCCACAGGCTCCGTCAGGGGGAAGCGCCTAGCGCTCCGACCCACGCTAGGCAAGCACCCGCCGACGCACAAATGATTTGTGCGTCCACCGATATGCCCGCCGGTTATAAGTCCCGGCTGCCGCGCCAAAAGCATTGACGCAACGCAACAACCGCTGTATAGACGTCTAATTAACCATCAGAACCGACGCGGAAGCGCCTTGGACCACCATCGCAAAGCCATCAGCATCGATGTCACCCGCTGCCAGCGCGAGCGGTCCGTGTCGCGCCGCGTGATGCGATGTATCCGCCCTGCGAGCCCGAGCCACCATCTTCTCGATCGCCTGCGGAACCCACGCCATGACTCTTACCCAATTGCGCTATCTGGTCGCCATTGCCGACGCCGGACTCAACATCACGCTCGCGGCCGAGCGGGTGCACGCCACCCAGCCGGGCTTGAGCAAGCTGCTGCGGCAGCTTGAGGACGAGCTGGGCTTCCAGCTGTTCCACCGCAAGGGTCGCAGCCTGCATGCGATCACCCACGCAGGCACCCAGGTGCTTGAGCGCGCGCGCACGATCCTGGCCGAAGCGGCCAATATCCGTTCCATCGCCGCCAATCTTCGCAACGAGGCGCACGGCACCTTGCGCATCGCCACCACGCATACCCAGGCGCGCTTTGCCCTGCCCGGCGCCGTGGCGGCGCTGAGCCGCAGCTATCCGCAGGTGAGCGTGCACCTGCAGCCGGTCAGCGACTCGGACGTCATTTCCCTGCTAGAAGGCGGCCTTGTCGACCTGGCCATTGTCAGCACCACGGCGGGCGCTCCCCCGCCGAGTGGCATCGCCCTGCCCGCTTATCGCTGGAATCGCATCGTGGTGGCACCGCACGATCACCCGCTGGCCCGGCGCAACCGACCACCCACGCTGGAACAACTGGCCGCGCTACCGCTGATCAGCTATGACTCGTCGCTCAAGCCGGATTCGTCGCTGACCCGGGCTTTCCACGCAGCCAACTTGCAACCACAGATTGCCATGACGGCCAGTGACGCCGACCTGATCAAGACATACGTGCGCGAAGGCCTGGGCATTGGCGTGCTGGCGGAGATGGCATTCCAGCCGGAACACGACACGGATCTGCGCCAGCTGAGCGCCGATCACCTGTTCGCGCCGTGCATCACCTGGATCGTGCTGCGCAAGGAGAGCGTGCTGCGCGAATACGCGCTCGATTTCATCGGCGTATTCGCACCACATCTGGAACGTCGCGCGGTCAGCAACGCCTTGGCCAACGCCGGCGTCGGCAGCGTGAACTGGCCGGGCGTACCGCATTGGCGTGAGCGACGCGTGCCGAGCAAGGTGGTGGAGCCGGTAGTCGAGGCGCATTGAACAGCCCCGGGGAATGGTCCATGCCGACCTTCCCCGGCGCCTGGCGCGGGTCAGCCCTCAGTTTCCCAGCAAGCCCCGCTGTTGCAGCAGCGACACGATATGGCGGGCCAGCACCAATGGCTCAGCGGCGTTGCCGTCCACACGAAGCTCGGGTTGTTCCGGTGCTTCGTAGGGGTCACTGATGCCGGTGAAGTGGGTGATGGTACCGGCACGTGCCTGCGCGTAGAGACCTTTCCGATCGCGCGCCTCGCACACTTCCAGCGACGTGGCGACATGGATTTCGATGAAGTCGCCATGCTCTTCCACCAGCGTGCGCGCCTGGGCGCGCGAGTCCGCGTAAGGTGCAATCGGCGCGCACACCGCGATGCCGCCATGACGCACGATCTCACTCGCGACGTAGCCGATGCGCGTCACGTTGGCGACGCGATCCTCGCGCGAAAAACCGAGCCCCTTCGACAGATGCTTGCGCACCTCGTCGCCGTCGAGCACGGTGACCGCGCGGCTGGTCCTTTCCAGCAGCTGTGCCACCACCGCCTGGGCAATGGTGGACTTGCCCGCGCCGGAGAGTCCGGTGAAGAACAGCGCAAAGCCACGCGTCGCTTCGGCGGGATGCCGTTCGCGCAGAATCTGCACCACCTCGGGGAAGCTGAACCATGAGGGGATCTCGCTGCCTTCCTGCAGATGCTGGCGTAGCTGGGTGCCGGAGATATCGCGCACTTCGTCGTCGGACTGCACTTCGGTGGACGGCAGGTAGGTATCGCGGTTCGCCACATACACCATGGCCGGGAACGGCACGATACGAATGCCCAGCTCGTCCTGGTGACGCTCCAGCAGATGCTGTGCGTCGAAGGGACCATAGAACGGCTTGCCGCTGGCGTCCTTGCCGGGGCCGGCGTGATCGCGCCCCACGATGAAATGGCTGGCGCCGTAGTTCTTGCGGATGATGGCGTGCCATAGCGCCTCGCGTGGGCCGCCCATGCGCATGGCCAAAGGCAGCAGCGAAAGCCGCGCGCTGTGCGCCGGATATTGCGGCAGCAAGGCCTGATAGCAGCGCACGCGGGTGAAATGATCGATATCGCCCGGCTTGGTGCGCCCCACCGAGGGCTGCAACAGCAGCTTCGCCCCCACCTGTTGGGCCGCGCGCAGGGTCAGTTCGCGATGGGCACGATGCATCGGGTTGCGCGTCTGGAATGCGACGATGCGGTACCAGCCGTTCGCCTCGAACCATTCGCGCAATCGGCGGGGCGTGTCGCGCAACTCCGCGAAGTCGTAATGCGCGGGCGCCTGGATGCCACGCACACAGCCACCGAGGTTCACCGGACGATAGCGTTCCAGCAACTCCGCCACGCCAGGATGCGTGCGGTCGGTGGTGCCGAAGACGCGCAAGGCCTCATGCTCGCGGTCGGGCCGATAAATGTCCTCCACGGTCAGCACGGCCAGCGGCACGCCCTGGCTGTCGCGCAGGGCCACCTCACTGCCCGGCGCGAGCCGCGCGGCGAAGTCCTCGCTGACGTCCAGTGTGATGGGTATCGGCCACAGCGTGCCGTCGGCCAGGCGCAGCTCGTCGACCACCCGATCGTAGTCAGCCTGGGTGAGAAACCCTTCCAGCGGCGAAAATGCACCATTCAAAAGCAATTCGAGATCGCACAGCTGGCGGGTGTCGAGGTCAACGCCCGGCAGTCCGGCGCTGCGGTGCTTCAGCAGCTCGGCCTCCACAGGCGACAGGTACAACTCCTTGAGTACGCCGCCGTGCGGGGAAATCAGTTGATGGTCTTCAAGGTGTCCGGGTGAGGAAACATTGGCTTGGGCAACAGCGCTCTGGCTCATGGTGTTTTCTTGTTTGATCGGGGTAGCGGCCAGCGCAGGACGCTGGAGTAAATCATGGGGTGTCGGCGGATCAGGTGAGGCCGTGCAGTCCGCACTCGCGCTTGAGGCCGAAGAAGCGCGTCGAGTCGAGATCCGCGCCGGGCTCCCATCGATGCGTGGTGTGCACATCGCCAATCGAGATGTAGCCCTGGTCCCACAGCGGGTGATAAGGCAGGTCGTGGCGGCGCAGGTACTGGCCCACATCGCGGTCGGTCCAGTCGGCGATGGGATGAAACTTCCAGCGGCCGTCGCGGCGCTCGGCGACATGAATGGCGGCGCGCGTTCGCGCCTGGCTGCGCCGAAGTCCGGCGAACCAGGTGCCTGCCTTCAGTTCGCTCAACGCCCTCTGCATGGGCTCCACCTTGCGCAGCTGGTTGTAGCGGTCGATCCCCGCAATACCCTGTTCCCACAGGCGACCTTCGCGCGCTTCCATCCACGCGGCGCTTTGCGGCGCGCTATAGATCCTGAGATTCAAGGACAGGCGATCGCGCAGTTCGTCGATAAAGCGATAGGTCTCGGGAAAAAGGTAACCCGTGTCGATGAGCACCACCGGCAACGCGGGTTGCTGCCGTGTCAGCAGATGCAGGGACACGGCCGCTTGCGCCCCGAAGCTCGATGAGAGCACGTGCGTGCCAGCGGAGTATTCGAGCGCCCAGGCCACACGCTCTTCCGCACTGAGCGTTTCGAGCCACTGGTTCAGGATTTCCAGTGCTGCCGGATCATGCTGTGCATCCTTGAGCAGCGCCTCGTTCATGCCACCAGCTCCACTGGGATCCGCCGTGACGCGGTATCGACGACACCTGTACGCAGCAGGAAGTCGCCAAAATGCTCACCCGGCGCGCGCCGCGCCGCATAACTCGCGAACAGCGGTGACAGCGCTTCGAGGATAGCCTGCTCGTCGACATTCTCGCGATAGGTCTGGTTGAGCCGCTGCCCACGAAAATCCGCACCCAGCCGCAAGTCATAGCGGCCCGGCCCACGCCCGACCAGGGCGATTTCACCGAGGTAAGGCCTCGAGCAGCCATTCGGGCAGCCGGACAGGCGCAGCAGGATCGGTGCATCGGCGAGGCCGTGGGTTTCCAGCAGGGCCTCAAGCTTGGGCAACAGGTCCGGCAGGTACCGCTCGGCCTCCGCCATCGCCAATCCGCAGGTCGGCAGCGCCACGCAGGCCACCGCATGACGGCGGATACCGCTCTGCCGATGGTAGCCATCCAGCCCATGCGCCTCGACGATGGCGTCGATGCGCGCGCGCTGCTCGGCGGCCACGTTGGCGATGATCACGTTCTGATTGCAGGTGAGCCGGAAATCGCCTTCGTGTACTTTCGCCAGTTCACGCAGGCCGGTGAGCCAACGGCGCTCGCCGACGTCGGCCAGCCGACCCGCCTCGATATGCAGCGTCAGATGCCAGCGGCCGTCGGAGCCTTCGATCCACCCGTAGCGATCGCCGTTATGGTCGAACTGATACGGGCGTTCGGGCAGCAGCGCAAAGCCAAGCCGCGCCTCCACCTCGGCCTTGAACGCGTCCAGGCCGCGATGATCGATGGTGTACTTCAGGCGGGCGTGCTTGCGCTCGCTGCGATTGCCCCAGTCGCGCTGGACGGCGACTACGGCTTCGGCCACTTCGAACAACTGCTCGGCCCTGACAAAGCCGATCACGCTGGCCAGCCGCGGATAGGTGCTGGGATCGCCGTGCGTCGCACCCATGCCACCGCCTACCGCCACGTTGAAGCCTTGCAGCTCGCCCGCTTCGATGATGGCGATGAGTCCCAGGTCCTGCGCGAACACATCGATATCGTTCAGCGGCGGAATCGCCAGACCGATCTTGAATTTGCGCGGGAGATAGGTCGCCCCGTACAGCGGTTCTTCCTGTTTCGGTTCATCCACCAGCGGCTCACCGTCGAGCCAGATCTCATGATAGGCCCGCGTGCGCGGCGCCAACTCGTCGGAAAGCCGCGCAGCCCAGGCATGAGCGAGCGCATGCGCCGAAGATTCGACCGGGTTCGGCGTGCTCACCACGTTGCGCACGACATCGCCGCAGGCGGCGATGGTGCTGGCCAAGGAGGCGTGGATGGCCGCAATCGTCGGCTTCAGGTTGTGCTTGATGATGCCGTGCCACTGGAAGGTCTGGCGCGTGGTGATGCGCAGGGTGCCGTTGGCGTAGTCGCGCGCCAACTGGTCATAGACCAGCCATTGCGCAGGCGTCACCACGCCGGATGGCAGGCGCGCGCGCAGCATGAAGGAATACGCGGGCTCGAGCTTCTGGCGACGACGCTCGTCGCGCAGGTCGCGATCATCCTGCAGGTAGCTGCCGTGGAACTTCAGCAATTTGTTGTCGTCGTCGCTGATGGCATTGGTGATCGGATCACGCAGGCCTTCCGCAATGCCACCGCGCAGGAAGCGGCTGGCGGCCTTGATGCGTTCGAGGTCCGAAGGTGGCGTCGTCATCTCAGTACACGTCCCGGGCATAACGGCCCTGTTGCAAAAGCTCGCCCAGCCACTCCTTGGCCTGTTCCGGCGTTTGGCCACCATGGGCGATCGCCACGTCGATCAGGGCCGCGTGCACATCCTTCGCCATGTGGTTCGCGTCGCCGCAGACATACAAGTGCGCACCTTCCTGCAGCCACGCATACAACTCGCGACCCTGCTCACGCAGTCGTTGTTGCACGTAAATCTTGGACGCTCCATCGCGGGAGAACGCCAGGTCGAGGCGGTTTAGCGAGCCATCGCGCAGGGCCGCCTGCCATTCCAGCTGGTAGAGGAATTCGCTGGTGAAATGGCGATTGCCGAAGAACAACCAGTTGCGCCCGCGTGCGCCGGTCTCGCGGCGCTCCTGCACGAACGCCCGGAACGGCGCCACGCCGGTACCCGGACCGATCATGATCACGTCGCGCGCATCGTCCTTCGGCAGGCGAAAGCGTTCGTTCGCTTCGATATAGATGGGCAGGCGGCGTTCGTCGTTGGCCGCAGAGATGAAGGACGAAGCCGCGCCCCAGTGCCGCTCGCCATGTGCGATGTAGTCCACCGTGGCGACCGTGAGATGAACCTCGTCACCGACGACTTTCTGGCTCGAGGCAATCGAGTACAGCCGAGGCGTCAACGGGCGCAGTGCGGCGACCAGCTCTTCCGCCGACCAGGCCGCCGGATGGCGCCGCCACAGGTCGATCGGCTGATGGTCGCTGAGCAGGGTCGCCAGGGCGCGCGACTGATCCGGCCGCAACAGCTGGGCCAGGCCTTCATCGCCGCTGGCGTCGGCCAGGGCCGCGATGAGGGGTCGACTGAGCCGCGTCAATTCGCGCTCGCTGGTCAGCCATTGGCGCAACGGCAGGCTGCGCCCGTCGTGGTTCGCCAGCTGTTCGCCATCCAGCTGCAGCAGCGACAGCCATTGCTGCACCAGGCCGGGTGGATTCTGCGGCCACACGCCCACGGCGTCGCCGGGCTGATAGCTGAGGCCGGATCCTTCCAGTGACAATTCCACGTGCCGCACATCGCGCGCGGCGTCACGCGCGACGATCGTCTGGTTATCCAGTACGGATGCTGCAAACGGGCGTTCACGCGAGTGCGTGGCCCGGCTGGGCACGGGTTGCAGTGTCGCCACGCGCGCCGCCGGCGGCTGCGCGCCCACCAGCTTCTTCGCCTGCTCGAGCGCCTGTTCGGCCCAAGGCCCGGCGACTGCCTCGATATCCACATCGGCCTCGCCGAATGGCGCAAAGCGCGCGGCGCCAAGCTCGGCCAGACGCTCGTCGAGCTGGCGGCCGATGGCGCAGAATTGCGGATAACTGGAATCGCCCAGGCCCAGCACGGCGTAGCGCAGGCCCGCCAGCTTGGGCGCGCGCTTGCCCAGCACGAATTCGACCAGGCCACGCGCATCATCCGGCGGCTCGGCGTCGCCCTGGGTGCTGATCACGACGACGAGATGCTTCTCCTTCGCCAGCTCGCGCTGGGAATAAGCATCGGCCCGCACCAGCCGTACGGACAGTCCTGCCGCCGCGGCCCGTTCGCTGAGCTGGGTGGCGATGCGCTTGGCCTGCCCGGTCTGACTGCCATAGACGATGGTCAGCGCATCATGGGCCGCCTTTGCCGGCGCTGCCTGGATGCCGACAAGGCCTCGTTGCAGCTGATCGGCCCGGGCGGCGCTCCAGGCGGCGACCCAGTAGAGCTCGGCCGGACCGAGGCCTTCGGCCAGCCGCTCCAGCGCCGACAGCCTTTCGCTGTCCATGGATGCCGGACGGATTTCTGTCGCAACGACCGCGTTCACATCGACTTCCTTTGGACGTCCATACTTCTGGCCACCCAAAGTAGTCATCACTACACGTCATGTGAAAGGACGTGTTGGCATATCCATATGTCCACGCGCTTATTTCCAATAAGGAGCGGGACTCCCCTACACTGGCGCCATCGACCCTTTCCCATAGCCCATGCCTACGGATTTTCTTACGTACGCCGTCATCGGCGCGCTCGCCCAGCTCGTCGACGGTGCACTAGGCATGGCCTACGGCGTCACCTCGGCGGCCTTGCTGCTGGCGCTGGGCGTACCGCCGGCACTGGCCAGCGCCAGCGTGCACTATGCGGAAACCTTCACCTGCGGCGCCTCCGGCATCAGCCATCTGATGGCCGGCAACGTGCTGCGGCGGCTGTTCTGGGCCCTGGTGGTCCCCGGGGCGATCGGCGCCACCCTCGGCGTGTACGTGGTGAGCCATGTGCCGCCCGCCTGGATGAAACTGGTGCTTACCCCTTACCTGATCGGCATGGGCCTGTTCCTGCTGTTTCGCCCGGTCCGGGGCCATCGCCTGCATGACGAAACACCCCGCATCACCCGCCCGCTGGGCCTGCTCGCCGGTTTTGCCGACGCGGTCGCTGGCGGCGGCTGGAGCGCGCTTAGCGTCCCTACCCTGGTGGCTCGCGGGGTCAGGCCGCGCATGGTGATCGGCACCGTGCACCTGGCCAAATGCGTGGTCAGCGCCGTGGCCAGCATCAGCTTCTTCATGCAGGTCGGCCTGCCCCATGGCAGCTCGGTGCTGGGCCTGATCGCTGGCGGCGTGCTAGCCGCGCCCGTGAGCGCCTTGCTGGCGCGCAAGATGCCCCCTCGTGCGGCCACCGTGCTGGCCGCGCTCGCCGTGCTGGCGATCGGCCTCAACAACGTGGCGCGAATCTTCCTGGGTCACTGATCGCGGTCAACCGAGCCCGTCTCGCTATTCGCTTAGAATAAGCGAATGAGCACATCCCGCCCCCTCCCCATCGAAGTCCGCGGCAGCGCCAAGCAGCCGCTGGGCATGAGCCCCGCACAATTCCTGCGCGACTATTGGCAGAAGCGCCCCCTGCTGATCCGCCAGGCCTTTGCCGATTTCGAGTCGCCCATCGAACCTGACGACCTGGCCGGCCTCGCCTGTGAGGAGTCGGCCCTGTCACGCCTGATCGTGCATGATGAAAAGCGCGATCGCTGGCAGGTCAAGACCGGCCCGCTCAGCGAGGCCGATTTCGCCAAGACGCCGGAACGCAACTGGACCCTGCTGGTGCAGGACGTGGACAAGTGGGATGCCGACGTCGCGGCCCTGCTGACGAGCTTCAGCTTCCTGCCCAGCTGGCGCATGGACGACATCATGATTTCGTACGCCGAGCCCGGCGGCGGCGTGGGCCCGCACGTGGATCAGTACGACGTCTTCCTGCTGCAGGCCATTGGCCAGCGCCATTGGGCGATCAGCACCGACCCGGATGCACCGAAGGATTTCCGCCCTGACGTGGAGCTCAAGCAGCTGCAGCACTTCGACCCCGACCACGAATGGCTGCTGGACCCGGGTGACATGCTTTACCTGCCGCCCGGTGCACCGCATGACGGCATTGCCTTCGGCGGCCCCTGCATGACCATCTCGGTCGGCATGCGCGCGCCCTCGCAGGCCGAACTCACCGGCGACCTTGCCGATTACCTGGCCGAGCGCCTGCCCGACGAACTGCGTTACAGCGACGCCGACCTCAGCCCCGCCAAGGCCGTCGGCGAGATCGATCGCGCCGCTGTCGCCCGCCTGAAGAAGTCCCTGCCGTTTGCGGCGGCGCTGGACGAACTCACCCTGATCGACTGGTTTGGACGCTTCATCACGCGCTATCGCAATGCCCAGGTGCCGGTGCCACCCGAGAAGCCGGTGACCGAGGCCGCCCTGCTCAAGCAGCTGGATGGCGGTGCGCAGCTGCTGCGCCATCCCTGGGCCCGCATGGCCTGGGCACGTGGCAAGCGTGATGCCACGCTGTTCGTCAACGGCCATGCGTATCCGGCATCGATCGAACTGGCCGAACGCCTGTGCCGCGAGCGCGAGTTGAGTCCTGGCAAGAAGATCCCAGCCGCCGAGCGCACCCTGCTGCTGGCGCTGGTCAATGATGGCCACCTGGTCGCCCGCAAAACGCGCCGCCGATGAAGCTGCAGGACTTCCACGTCGAAAGCGCCGACTGGGCTCGCGCCAGCGAATGCCAGGCCTTGTGCGACCTTCGTCGGGAAGTCTTCTTGGTGGAACACCGCCTGCCCGAGGCACTCGAACGGGACGAGCTGGATACCGTCTCCGTTCATTTGCTTGCACGTGACGGCCAGGGTGAGGCCATCGGCTGCGCCCGCCTCACCCCGCAAGGGAAGATCGGCCGGGTCGCCGTGCGTCAGCCGTGGCGCAACCAGGGCGTTGGTGCCGCGCTGCTACGCGAGCTGGTCACCCGGGCCAGAACCCAGGGCCAGACCCAGGTCACCCTGGATGCCCAGATCGCAGCCATCGCCTTCTACCAGCGCGAAGGATTCGTGGCTGTTGGCGACAGGTTCGAGGATGCCGGGCTCATCCACCAGACCATGCGCCTCGAGCTCGAGCGGGCGGAACCCAGCCATCCGGTGGCCTCGGCCGATGCACTGCCCGCCAACAGCCGCAGCGATATCGCTGCCAGCCGCCAGCGCCTGCTGAGCGAGGCAGGCTGTCGCCTGTCCATCTATCAACCCAGTCTGACCGATGACGTCTATGCCAGCGCGCAGGAACTGGCCGAATTGCGCCGCATCGCCACCTCGGGCCGCGGCGCCCAGATTCGTATCCTGCTGCACGACCCGGCAGCCGCGTTGCGCGATAGCCACCGCCTGATCGCCCTCGCCCAGCGCCTGCCCAGCGTGTTGCTGGTGCGGACGCCGCTCGAGGAGCTCGATCTGGCCTACAGCTCGTCTTACCTGCTCACCGACCAGGGTGGCTACCTGTTCCAGCCCGACGCTCAGCGTGCTGCCGGCCGCGCCGCCCTGGCTGACCGCGCGGCGCAGGCGCCGCTGCTGCAGCACTTCAATGAAGTGTGGGAGCGTTCGGCACGGGCCAGCGCGCTGCAGCCGCTCGATCTCTAGCCGCTGGCTGAACGACACTACGGCTTTGGCGCAGGTGTCTAGGCGTCACGAAAATGCCATGAGTCGGTGAAAAACAGCGCTCTACGACGATGGTCGATACCCCGGGGCTCGAAATATGGCGCATCAACCCCACTTTGGATGGACGCTTCGGCTTGCCGCGTCGCAGCAGCACGAGGCTATAATTAACAGGATTTTTCCCAGCCATCCGTCCCCCCCGGTCGGAACGGCTGAAAGCCTTCCTTCCTCACCGGTGGTGACGTGAGCACTAATCTGATCCGCGAGTTCCTCGAATCCTCCCAACTCGCCGGCGGCAACGCCGAATATATCGAACAGCTCTATGAATCCTGGTTGGCAGACCCGTCCTCGGTCTCCGCCGACTGGAGCAAATATTTCGAATCCTTCAAAGGCCGCGAGTCCGGGGACGTTCCCCACTCTGCGGCCATTGCGCGTATAGAGGCCGCGCAAAAGCAGCGCCGCAGCGCGGTTGCCACGGTTGCCGGCCCGATGGACGACGCCCACGCCCGCAAGCAGGCTGGCGTGCTGCGCATCCTCACCGCCTATCGCTCGCGCGGCCACCTGGCTGCCAATCTTGACCCGCTCGGCCTGGCTGAAAAGCTGCCGGCGCCGGATCTGGAGCTGTCGTTCCACGGACTGAGCGACGCCGACCTGGACACCGCGTTCGACTGCGGCAACTTTGCCGGCGGTGGCCAGCGCATGAAGTTGCGCGACCTGATCGCGCGACTGAAGCAGGTGTACACCAACACGCTCGGCGCCGAGTTCATGTACATCAGCAATCATGAGCAGCGTAACTGGATCTACACCCGTCTCGAGCAGGCCAATGGCAGCGCCGGTCTGGACAAGGCGGGCAAGCAGCGCGTGCTGGCCGGGCTGACCGCCGCCGAAGGCCTGGAGCGCTACCTGCACACCAAGTACGTCGGCCAGAAGCGCTTCTCGCTGGAAGGCGGCGACAGCCTGATCCCGATGGTGGACGACGTGGTCCGCGCCGCCGGCGACAACGGCATCAAGGAAGTCGTGATCGGCATGGCCCATCGTGGCCGCCTGAACATGCTGGTGAACATCCTCGGCAAGCCGCCGCGCACGCTGTTCAACGAGTTCGAAGGCAAGTTCGACCATCCGGATGATCCGGCGCACTCGGGTGACGTGAAGTACCACCTGGGCTTCTCCGCCGACGTCAAGACGCCGAACGGCGGCACCCACGTGGCGCTGGCGTTCAACCCGTCGCATCTGGAAATCGTCAATCCGGTGGTCGCCGGTTCCGTGCACGCGCGCCAGACGCGCCGCCGCGATACCGAGCACAAGCAGTCGCTGGCCGTGCTGGTGCATGGCGACGCGGCGCTGGCCGGCCAGGGCGTGAACATGGAATTGTTCAACATGTCGCAGGCCCGCGGCTTCAAGATCGGCGGCAGCCTGCACATCGTGGTGAACAACCAGGTCGGCTTCACCACCTCCAATCCGCAGGACGCCCGTTCCACCCTGTACTGCACCGACCTGGCCAAGATGGTCAACGCGCCGGTGTTCCACGTGAACGGCGACGACCCGGAGGCCGTGATCCAGGCCACCCGCATGGCCTACGACTTCCGCAAGCAGTTCCGCAAGGACGTCGTGCTTGACCTGGTGTGCTACCGCCGCCATGGCCATAACGAAGCCGACGAACCGGCCGCCACCCAGCCGGTGATGTACCAGATCATCCGCAAGCGCCCCACCGCCCGCGATCTGTATGCGCAGCGGCTGGTGAAGGATGGCTTGCTGGCTGACGGCGACGCGCAGAAGATGTTCGACGACTATCGTGCCCGCCTCGAAGCCGGCGAGCCGATGACCGAGCTGACCACGGCCCTGGTCAAGGACATCGAGGTCGACTGGGACGTCTTCATCGGCGGCAAGCTGTCCACCCCGGCCAACACCGGCGTGGACAAGCAGCGCCTGGTCGAGCTGGCCAATCAGCTGCTGAAGTACCCGAAGGACCTGACCCTGCAGGCACGCGTCGCCAAGATCTACGACGACCGCGCCAAGATGGCCAGCGGCGAGTTGGCCGGTGACTGGGGTTTCGCCGAAAACCTGGCCTACGCCACGCTGATCGACGAGAACTACAACCTGCGCCTGGTCGGCCAGGACTGCGGTCGCGGCACGTTCTTCCATCGTCATGCGGTGCTGCACGACCAGAACACCGGCTATACCTATATGCCGCTGGCGAACGTGCGCGACGGCGCTGACGTCGAGATCATCGACTCGCTGCTCAGCGAAGAAGCGGTGATGGCGTTCGAGTACGGCCAGTCCACCACCGATCCGTACACGCTCAATATCTGGGAAGGCCAGTTCGGCGACTTCGCCAATGGCGCCCAGGTGGTGATCGACCAGTTCATCAGCTCCGGCGAAGCGAAGTGGAACCGCCTGTGCGGTCTCGCGCTGTTCCTGCCGCACGGCTATGAAGGCGCCGGCCCCGAGCACTCCTCGGCGCGCATCGAGCGCTTCCTGCAGCTGTGCGCGCTCGACAATATGCAGGTCTGCGTGCCGACCACGCCGGCCCAGGCCTTCCACATGATCCGCCGCCAGATGGTGCGCCCGACGCGCAAGCCGCTGATCGTGATGACGCCGAAGTCGTTGCTGCGCCACAAGCTGGCCGTGTCCACCCTGGACGAGCTCGCCACCGGCGGCTTCCAGCTGGTGATCCCGGAGCATCGCGAGCTGCCGGCCAAGAAGGTCAAGCGCGTGGTGCTGTGCTCGGGCAAGGTCTATTACGACCTGCTGGAGGACGCGGAGAAGCGCGGCCTCACCGACGTGGCCATCGTGCGCGTGGAACAGCTGTACCCGTTCCCGCGTCCGGAAGTCACCGCCGAGCTGGAAAAATACGCGGCCGCCAAGGAAGTCATCTGGTGTCAGGAAGAGCCGATGAACCAGGGCGCGTGGTTCCAGATCCGCCACCACCTGCAGGCCTGTGTCAGCAGCAAGCAAAGCCTGTCCTACGCGGGACGCGCGCGCTCGCCGGCGCCGGCCGCTGGCCACCTCAATACCCATGTCGCCGAACAGGCAGCACTCGTCGAGCAGGCGCTGGTCGCACCGATCGGCACCGATCACGCGGCAGAATAAGAGACCCCCAAGGATTCCATATGTCTATCGAAGTCAAAGTCCCCGTCCTGCCCGAGTCCGTCTCCGACGCCACCATCGCCACCTGGCACAAGAAAGCCGGTGATGCAGTGAAGCGCGACGAGAATCTGGTCGACCTCGAAACCGATAAGGTCGTGCTGGAAGTGCCCGCCCCGGTCGATGGCGTGATCAAGGAACTGAAGTTCCAGACCGGCGACACGGTGACCAGCCAGCAGGTCATCGCGGTGATCGAGGAAGGTGCCGTGGCCGCTGCTCCGGCTGCCGCTCCCGCCGCTGCTGCGCCGGCTCCGGCCGCCGCACCCGCCGCTGCCGCTCCGCAGACTGCCGCCGGCAATGCCGACCTGTCGCCGGCCGGCCTGCGCGTGGCCACCGAACAGAACATCGACGCCTCCAAGGTCGCCGGTACCGGCCGCGACGGTCGCGTGACCAAGGAAGACCTGGTGAACTACGGCAAGGGTGGCGCGTCTGCCGCCGCTGCGCCGGCTGCCAAGCCGACGCCGGGCGCCCGTCCGGAAGAGCGCGTGCCGATGACCCGCATGCGCGCGCGCATCGCCGAGCGCCTGATGCAGTCGAAGAACTCCATCGCCATGCTGACCTCGTTCAACGAGGTGAACCTGGCCGAAGTGGTCAAGATGCGCAAGGCGCTGGGCGAGTCGTTCGAGAAGGCCAACGGCGTGAAGCTGGGCTTCATGAGCTTCTTCGTGAAGGCTGCTGCCGAAGCGCTGAAGCGCCACCCGCTGGTCAATGCCTCGGTCGACGGCAACGACATCGTCTATCACGGCTATCAGGACATCTCCATCGCCGTCTCCACCGACAAGGGCCTGGTGACGCCGGTGCTGCGCGACGTGCAGGACATGAACTTCGCTGACGTCGAGCGCGGCATCGTCGATTACGCCAAGAAGGCGCGTGACGGCAAGCTGGGCCTGGACGACCTGCAGGGCGGCACCTTCACCATCACCAACGGTGGCACCTTCGGTTCGCTGCTCTCCACGCCGATCGTCAACCCGCCGCAGAGCGCCATCCTGGGCATGCACGCCATCAAGGAGCGCGCCATCGTCGAGAACGGCCAGGTGATCGCCGCGCCGATGATGTACCTGGCGCTGAGCTACGACCACCGCATCATCGACGGCAAGGACGCGGTGCTGTTCCTGGTCGATATCAAGAACCAGCTTGAGAACCCGCAGCGCATGCTGCTCGGCATTTGAGCGCGCATGGATCGCCTCGGCGATCCATGCCAATAGGTAACGGAGCTCTGGCGGCGAAACGTGAGACCTTATTCACGCTCGCCGCATCCCTCCCCCGCATTTCATGTGCCGCGCCCCCCTAGCGCGCCACGCCGCAAGGAAAAACCATGAGCGAAAAATTCGACGTCATCGTCATCGGTGCAGGCCCTGCCGGCTATGTGGCCGCGATTCGCGCCGCGCAGCTGGGCCTGAAGACCGCCTGCGTGGACGCGTTTGTCGGCAAGGACGGCAAGCAGGCCCTCGGCGGCACCTGCCTCAACGTGGGCTGCATCCCGTCCAAGGCGCTGCTGGATTCGTCCAAGCAGTACTACAACATCGCCCACAACCTGCCGGTGCACGGCATCACCGTGGACGGCGCCAAGGTCGACATGGCGACCTTCATCGGCCGCAAGGACAAGATCGTCAAGCAGTTCACCGGCGGCATCGGTCAGCTGTTCAAGGCCAACAAGGTCACGCCGTTCTTCGGCACCGGCAAGCTGCTCAAGGGCAACGATGTCGAGATCACCGGCAATGACGGCTCCAAGCAGACCATCAGCGCCACCAACGTGATCCTGGCCTCGGGTTCGGTGCCGATCGAGCTGCCGTTCGCCAAGTTCGACAACAAGATGATCGTCGACAACGCCGGCGCGCTGGACTTCACCGAGGTGCCGAAGCGCCTGGGCGTGATCGGCGCGGGCGTGATCGGCCTGGAGCTGGGCAGCGTGTGGAAGCGCCTGGGTGCGGACGTGACCGTGCTCGAGGCGCTGCCGGACTTCCTCAGCGTCGCCGATGCCGACATCGCCAAGGTCGCCGCGAAGGAATTCGCCAAGCAGGGCCTGGCCATCAAGCTCGGCGCGAAGCTCACCAAGGCCGAGATCAAGAAGAATGAGATCGCCCTGACCTATGAGGACAAGGACGGCGCACACGAACTGGTCGTCGACAAGCTGCTCGTCGCCGTGGGCCGTCGCGCCTACACCGACGGCCTGCTGGCTGCCGACACCGGCGTGAAGCTGGACGAGCGCGGCCGCATCGTGGTCGACGAGCACAACCACACCGGCGTGAACGGCGTGTGGGCCATCGGTGACGCTGTGCGCGGCCCGATGCTGGCGCACAAGGGTTCCGAGGAAGGCGTGGCGGTGGCTGAGTGGATCGCCGGCAAGGCCGGTCACGTCAACCTCGACACCGTGCCGTGGGTCATCTACACCGAGCCGGAAATCGCCTGGGCCGGCAAGACCGAAGCCCAGCTCAAGGCCGAAGGCATCCCGTACAAGGTCGGCACCTTCCCGTTCGCCGCGATCGGCCGCGCCGTCGCCATGAACGAGGCAATCGGCATGGTGAAGATGCTGGCCCACGCTGAAACCGACCGCATCCTCGGCGTGCACATGGTGGGCCCGGGCGTGTCCGAACTGATCGCCGAGTGCGTGGTGGCGATGGAGTTCAAGGGCTCGTCGGAAGACCTGGCGCGCATCGTCCACGCGCATCCGACTTTGTCGGAAGCCGTGCACGAGGCCGCCTTGTCGGTCGACAAGCGCGCCATCCACAAGGGCAACTAAGGGCGTCATCTCGTGCCGGCCGAGTAGGGCCTGTGTCACGAGATCCACGGCCCGCTCGTGGCGACATGAGCGGGCCGTTCGCTTTTGTGGCATATACGTAGCTAACACCCACCGCCGCCATGCCGGCTTGCGCCGGCATGGCGGGCCTTTGTTACCCCCGCCTACCCCATTCCCCCATGCCCCAACCCTCTGCCCTTTGCGTCTACTGCGGCTCCAGCAGCGGCAGTCATCCTGACTACGTCGACCAGGCACACGCCTTCGGCACCGAGATGGCCCGGCGCGGCATCGCGCTCGTTTATGGCGGCGGCAAAGTCGGCTTGATGGGCACCGTGGCCAATGCGGTACTGGCTGGCGGCGGCCAGGTGATCGGGGTCATTCCGCGCCAGCTGGTCGAGCTCGAAGTGGCCCATACCGGCCTGACCGAGATCGTCGTCGTCGACACCATGCACCAGCGCAAGACGCGCATGTACGAACTGTCCGACGCCTTTGTCGCGCTACCCGGCGGCTTCGGCACCATGGACGAAATGTTCGAAATGTTGACCTGGGCGCAGCTTGGTCTGCATCGCTATCCCTGCGCCTTCCTCGATGTGCGCGGCTACTACGGACAGCTCCGCGCGATGATGGATCACATGGTGGCAGAGCGCTTCGTGCGCCCCGAACAGCGCGAGAGTGTATGGTTCGGTCAGGACATGGGACAGCTGTTCGACTGGATGGAAGGCTACGAGGGCCAGCGCACGCCCAAATGGATCGACCGTAGCAGCGTGAAGGCCTGAGCGGCCCGACGACTCCTCGACAGGATTGACCATGAGCACACCCAACGCATTCCGCGCTTTCCGCATCCACAACGACGACGCGGGTTACCGCGGCGGCCTCGAAACAATCAGCGCCACGGCGCTCTCGCCGGGCGAAGTGCTGGTCCAGGTGGCGTACTCCTCGGTCAACTTCAAGGACGCCCTAGCCGGCACCGGCAAGGGCAAGATCCTTCGGCAATACCCGCTCAATGGCGGCATCGACGTGGCCGGCCACGTGGTCGCATCCAGCGATCCCGCTTTCAAGGAAGGCGACGCCGTGCTGTGCACCGGCAGCGGTCTGTCGGAAACGCGCGACGGCGGCTACGCCGAGTACATTCGCCTGCCCTCGGCCTGGACCATTCCGCTGCCGAAAGGCCTGAGCCTGCGTGACAGCATGATCATCGGTACAGCCGGCTTTACGGCCGCGCTGGCCTTGCTGCGCATGCAGGACAACCAGCAGACGCCGACACTGGGACCGATCGCCGTCACCGGCGCCACCGGTGGCGTGGGCATGCTGGCGATCGACATCTTTACCCGCGCCGGCTACGCCGTGCACGCGATCAGCGGCAAGGCGTCCCATTTCGATTTCCTGCGTGACCTGGGTGCGGCCGAATGCATCGACCGGCACCAGCTCGCCTTCAGCGGCAAGCCAATGGATTCCGTGCGCTTCGGTGGCGCGCTGGACAACGTGGGCGGCAGCATGCTGGCCGGCCTGCTGCCGTTGATCGCCCCCTACGGCAACGTCGCCATCTGCGGCAATGCCGGGGGTATCGGACTCGAAAGTACGGTAATGCCCTTCATCATCCGCGGCGCCAGCCTGCTGGGCATTGCGTCTGCCGGTACGGCACGTGACATCCGTGATCGCGTCTGGGCGCATCTGGCCAGCGACTGGAAGCCGCAGCATCTTGAACGCATCGCCACGCGCGAGGTCACGCTCGAGCAACTGCCGGAAGTTTTCGGCCGCATGCTCGCTGGCGAATCCTTTGGGCGTACTCTGGTACACGTAGGGATGCTCTGATCTATTCAATGAGGGTGGCATGATGTCCAGAATGTTCGCAGGGTGTGGGGCGTGGCGCGGCGCAGGCTGGCTGCCTGGGCAAGCCGCGCACCGCGGCCTGCGGGCTTTCTGGACATCACCCGAAGGGCCGGTTCTGTCTGCCCGCAGCTGCGCGCCGCGCCGTCTCGACAGGCAGCCAGCCTGCCTTCGCCGACGCAGCACACATCTGCGGGCAGACAGAACCGGTGACACCCTCATTGAATAGATCAGAGCATCCCTAGGCCAGGCGGCCTGACGGTCACGCTTGGAAGCTCCACGACAGCGTCTTAGAATCCATCGAAACAACAAGGGGAATATCACCTTATGGCACGCATCCTGATCGTCGACGATTCGCCGTCGCAGTTGCTGGGCATCAAGCGCATCGTCGAGAAGCTCGGGCATGAGGCCCTTACCGCCGAGGACGGCGCGGCGGGCGTGGAAGCGGCCAAGCGTGAGCGTCCCGACCTGATCCTGATGGATGTGGTGATGCCGAACCTCAACGGTTTCCAGGCCACCCGCACGATCAGCAAGGACCCGGAGACTTCGCATATCCCGGTCGTGCTGATCACTACCAAGGACCAGGAAACCGACAAGGTATGGGGACTGCGCCAGGGCGCGAAAGCCTACGTGACCAAGCCGATCAAGGAAGAGGAACTGGTGACGACGCTCAAGGAGCTGTTGCCCGCCTGACGGTCGACAGGGCAAAAAAGAACGGCGCTCAGCGCCGTTTTTTTTGCCTTGAAAGCGGGTCAATGCCGGGGATCGTAATCGGCAAATTGATCGCGCAGGGATTCATAGGCGGAACGCTGGGCATCGTTATCCGCCACGGGCGCGCGGATCGACAGCTCGACCAGCTGATCGCCCGGGTGCGCACCCGGCAGGCCACGCCCCTTGAGTCGCAGCTTGCGCCCTGACTGGGAACCCGCCGGAATGCGCAAGTCCACCGTGCCCGCCAGGGTCGGCACCGGCACCGTGGCACCCAGGGCAGCCTCCCAGGGCGCAATCGGCAGCACATGCAAGACATTGCGGCCATCCAGACGGAAGCGCGCGTCGTCCCGAATGCCGACTTCCAGCAGCAGGTCGCCGTTGGGCGCGCCACCCATGCCGGCGTGACCCTGGCCGGCCAGGCGGATCACCTGGCCTGGCTGGATACCGGCAGGAATCTTCACTTCGAGCACGCGCTCGCCGCCACTGGAATCCTGCAAGGCCAGCCGCGTGCGTCCACCGTCAAAAGCGGTCTGCAGGTCGATCTGCACGTGCGCATGCACGTCACCTCCACGACGCGCGCGCGGTGCGCCGGCGCGTGGACCAGCACCGCCGCGTCCGAACAGGCTCTCGAAGAAATCGCTGAAGTCGCCACCGCCGTCGCCACCGAAGTCGAAGCCGTGACTCTGGCCCCAACCCGGCGGCGGGCGAAACTGCTCGCCACCGCGATAACCGCCAGCGCGCAGCTCGTCGTAAGCGCGGCGCTTTTCCTGGTCGCGAAGCACTTCGTTGGCTTCGTTGATGGCCTTGAATTTTTCCTCCGCCCCGGCGTCCTTGTTCTTGTCCGGATGGTATTTGCGCGCCAGCTTGCGGTAGGCGACCTTGATCTCTGCCTCCGTCGCCTCCGGCTTTACGCCAAGAATGTCGTAATAATCTTTGAATTCCACTGCCACTCCCCGGCGGAAACCTGCTCACTCGGACACGCGGGAAATCATCGTGCCCCGCGAATCTGCCTGCAAGGCAGGATCCGCCCGATCCAATAACGGTCATGCGTAGCGACCCAGCGCCACCCTCTGTATGGCGAAATGGGTGCGAAAACAGTGTGATTCAAGGCGACAAGCCACCCCGGCTGGCGCTAGCATCCGGTTCCTCCTCCCAACGCGACAGGCCTTCCGCCATGAGCATCCAAGTGGGCGATTCGCTGCCCGACGTCGAGATCCGCACCATCGGTGCCGAAATCGCCCAGACCCAGACCGGCCCACTGTTTGCCGGACGCAAGGTGGTGATGTTTGCCGTGCCTGGTGCCTTCACCCCCACCTGTTCCAACCGCCACCTGCCCGGTTACGTGCAGCATTTCGCCGAGTTCCAGGCGCGCGGCATCGAGGTGATGTGCCTGGCCGTCAACGATGCCTACGTGATGCAGGCATGGGCCAGCTCGCAACAGGTACCGCATGCACTGCTGATGCTGGCCGACGGCAACGGCGCCTTTACTCGCGCGCTGGGCCTGGAGCTGGACGGCAGCGCCTACGGCATGGGCCTCCGCGCCAAGCGCTTCGCCTTGTACGCCGAGAACGGCGTGGTGAAGCAGCTGCAGGTCGAGGCGCCTGGCGAATTTCGCGTGTCGACGGCCGAGGCGATGCTCGAAGCCATCGGCTGAGCAGCGGCAACACCGCTGTTGCGCGAGACATCCTGCATCCAGCGCACACAAAAAAAAACCCGGCCAGGCCGGGTTTTTTGTTAGGCGTGCAGCGTTGGCTTACTCGGCGTCGGTCGGCGTATCAACGCCCGGCTCCGCCTGGCCTTCGTGACCCTGGCCTTCTTGCACCTGCCCTTCTTCGCCTTCGCCGTTTTCCACTTCCGCATCCAGACGCACCACGCTCACCAGCGACTCCTCGGCTGGCAAACGGATCAAGGTGACGCCCTGGGTGTTGCGGCTCAGCTGCGAGATTTCCGCCACACGCGTACGGACCAGGGTGCCCTGGTCGGAGATCAGCATCAGCTCGTGGGCTTCGGTCACTTGCGTCGCAGCCACCAGGGCGCCATTGCGCTCCGAACACTGGATGCCGATCACGCCCTGCGTGCCGCGGCCCTTCTTCGGGAACTCGTCCAGCGTGGTGCGCTTGCCGTAGCCTCGTTCCGTCGCGGTGAGGATGTCGCCTTCGGCCGCCACGATCAGCGAGACCACGCTCGCCTCTTCGGCCAGCTTCATGCCGCGTACGCCGGTGGCGGTGCGACCCATGGAACGGACTTCCGACTCGTCGAAGCGCACCGTCTTGCCGTTGGACGCGAACAGCAGCACGTCGCTGTTGCCATCGGTGAGTTCGACGCCGATCAGCGCATCGCCTTCATCGAGATTGATCGCGATCTTGCCCTTCTGCAGCTGGAACGCGAACTCGGTGAGCGGCGTCTTCTTCACCGTGCCCTGCTTGGTGGCGAAGAACACGAAACGATCTTCGGTGTATTCGCGCACCGGCAGCACGGCCTGCACCTTCTCGCCCTGGCCCAGCGGCAGCAGGTTGACCATCGGCTTGCCGCGCGCGTTCGGGCCCGACTCCGGCATCTGGTACACCTTGAGCCAGTACACGCGACCAATGCTGGTAAAGGCCAGCAAGGTGTCATGCGTATTGACCACCCACAGCTGCTCGACGAAATCCTCGTCCTTCAGTGCGGAAGCCGAACGTCCCTTGCCGCCGCGTCGCTGCGCGCGATACGTGCTGGCCGGCTGACGCTTCACGTAGCCCGTGTGCGACAGCGTGACGACCACGTCTTCCGGCGCGATCAAGTCGAGAACGTTGAGGTCTTCCTGCGAATGCTGGATTTCGGTCCGACGCTCATCGCCGAATTCGTCCTTGATCACCTGCAGCTCGTCGCGGATCACCGCGAGCAGGCGCGCAGGATCTTCGAGGATCTCGATCAGGCCGCGAATGGTATCGAGGATCTGGCGATATTCGTCGGAAAGCTTGTCCTGCTCCAGGCCGGTGAGGCGGTGCAGGCGCATTTGCAGGATTTCCTGGGCCTGCACTTCGGACAGCTGGTAGCCATCGCTCTTCAAGCCATCGCGCGGATCCATGTCTTCCGGACGCGAGGCTTCGGCACCGGCGGCGCCCAGCAGCGCGCTCACCATACCGGGCTGCCACTTGCGCGCCAGCATGCGCTCGCGCGCTTCCTGCGGCGACGGCGAGGTGCGGATCAGCTCGATCATCTCGTCGATATTGGCGAGGGCGACAGTGAGGCCTTCCAGGATATGCGCGCGTGCACGGGCCTTGCGCAGATCGAAGATGGTCCGGCGCGTCACCACTTCGCGACGATGACGGATGAACGCCTCGAGGATTTCCTTGAGGTTGAGCAGGCGCGGCTGGCCGTCCAACAGGGCGACCATGTTGATGCCGAACGTAACCTGCAACTGGGTCTGCTGGAACAGGTTGTTCAACACCACGTCCGCCATCGAGTCGCGGCGGATCTCGATGACCACGCGCATGCCGTCCTTGTCGGACTCGTCGCGCAGCTCGCTGATGCCTTCGAGCTTCTTTTCCTTGACCAGCTCGGCGATCTTCTCGATCAGGCGAGCCTTGTTGACCTGGTACGGCAGCTCGTGGATGAGGATCGTCTCGCGACCGTTCGACTCGGTCTCGATCTCCGTGCGCGCACGCACCAGGATGCGGCCACGGCCGGTGCGGTAGGCCTCGATGATGCCGGAGGAACCGTTGATGATGCCCGCGGTCGGGAAATCCGGACCCGGGATGTAGCGCATCAGGTCGTCGATCGACAACGAGGGATCGTCGATCAGGCCGATCGTCGCGGCGACAACTTCGGTGAGGTTGTGCGGCGGCACATTGGTCGCCATGCCCACGGCGATACCGGCCGAACCGTTGATCAGCAAGTTCGGCACGCGCGTGGGCAGTACCAGCGGCTCGTGTTCGCTTTCGTCGTAGTTGGGACCGAAGTCGACGGTGTCCTTGTCGATATCGGCCAGCAGCTCCTGCGTGAGGCGCGCCATGCGCACCTCGGTGTAACGCATGGCTGCCGCGTTGTCGCCGTCGACCGAACCGAAGTTACCCTGGCCATCGACCAGCATGTAGCGCAGCGAGAACGGCTGCGCCATGCGCACGATCGCGTCGTAGACGGATGCGTCGCCATGCGGGTGGTATTTACCGATCACGTCACCGACCACGCGGGCCGACTTCTTGTAGGCCTTGTTCCAGTTGTTGCCAAGTTCGTTCATGGCAAACAGGACGCGGCGGTGGACCGGCTTGAGACCATCGCGTACATCAGGGAGGGCGCGTCCCACGATCACGCTCATGGCGTAATCGAGATAGCTCTGGCGCATCTCGTCTTCGATATTGACGCGAATGACTTCTTTGGCGAGTTCTGCCATCAATCGGCTTCCGTGATGATGAGAAAGGTCGCCCTGCACACGCCTCATGCGTGTACGTCAGCGACCTTGGAGGCAACCTCAGAAGTGTAACACGTTTGTCGCCAGATTCACAGTATTTTCACATTGAAAATCAATGACTTACGTCGGCGTCTTGGCATCCTTGAAAAGCATGCCGCGGGCTGTCGCGAAATTGACCAGCGCCGCCGTCGCCGAACTCGCCGCCACGGCGATCGCCGGCCAGCGCACCAGGGGCGGATAAGCCAACAGAATCGCCGCATAGGCGCCGTAATTGACCACCGCGCCCACGCTCATCAAGGCGATCCAGTGCAGCCACTCGGCCAGCAGGGAGCGTCCGCTGCTGTGTTGGGCGAACGTGTAGCGGCGGTTCCACAACCAGGTGGCGGTGGCCGCCGCAAGGAACGAAAGCAGGCGCGCCAGGTACGGATTCCAGTGCGCGAAGCTCACCAGGGCCTGCACCCCACCGGCATCGACCACCAGGCCGATCACACCGCCTACGGTGAACATCAAAACCTGGCGACGCAGACTCATTGGCCGAACAGCGCCTGCATGGCCAGCGTGTTCGGGCGCTCGATCACGCCGCGCTCGGTGACGATGGCGTCGATCAGGTCGGCCGGCGTCACGTCGAACACGGGATTCCACGCTTCGGCACCGTCGACCACGGTGCGGCGCCCGGCCACGGACAGCAGTTCGGCCGCGTCACGCAGCTCGATCTCGATCTCCTCGCCCGACGCGGTAGCCATGTCCACGGTCGAGGACGGTGCCACCACCATGAACTTCACGCCGTGATGGCGGGCGGCAATGGCGAGCTGATAGGTACCGATCTTGTTCGCGGTATCGCCGTTGGCAGCGATGCGATCGGCGCCCACGATCACCCACTGCACCGCGCCCGAACGCATCAGATGCGAGGCAGCGGAATCGGCGATGAGCTTGGCCGGAATCCCGTCGCGCACCAATTCCCACATGGTCAGGCGCGCGCCCTGCTGCCAGGGCCGCGTCTCGCCCGCGAACACCTGCTCGATGCGACCGCCCGCCACGCCGGCGCGGATGACGCCCAGCGCGGTGCCGTAACCCGCCGTGGCCAGCGAGCCGGTATTGCAATGCGTGAGCACGCCCGATTGCGGGGCAATCAAGGCGGCGCCGAGTTCGCCCATATGGCGGTTGGCGGCAAGGTCCTCGTCCTGGATCGCCTGCGCCTCGCGCTCCAGCGCCGCCGCATCGGCACCAGCGGCGATGCGCGCCTTCATGCGGTCCAGCGCCCACATCAGGTTCACCGCGGTGGGGCGCGCAGCGCGCAACATCGCCAGCACGGCGTCGAGCGACTCGCCCTGCCTGGCTCCAAGCACCACGCCCCAGGCCGCCGCAATGCCGATCGCGGGCGCGCCGCGGACGGCCAGATCCTTGATCGCCTGGGTTACCTGGGCGGCGCTGGCGCAGTCGATCCAGTGCTCTTCCTGGGGCAGCAGGCGCTGATCCAGCAGGCGCAGATGATCGCCTTGCCATTGCACGGCGCGGATGCGGTCGTAACGGTCGTAATCCATGTGTCTTGCTACTCGGTGAAAACGAAAGACGGGCTGACGAAAAACGGCAGAAAGACGCCGCTGATATTCAGGGTGCCTCAGGCATGACCAGCCAAAGAATCAGATAGATCAAGATACCGGAGCCACCCATCAGGGTAAGCAGGACCCAGCCGAGGCGGACCAGCGTGGGGTCCCAGCCAAAGTGTTCGGCGATACCGCCGCAGACACCCGCAATCTTCCGGTCACTGCGTGAACGATAAAGGCGCTTGTCCATGGCCAGTCAGATCTCGTGAGGGTGCGTCAGCTTCGTGAGCTGAGCCATTGATGGATCGCCGGGGGCACTTCGCGCTGGGCGCGCCCGGACACGTAGATGCCGATATGTCCGCCCTTGAAAGCGAGCTGGGTGTAATCGGTCGTGCCCACATGGCGACCCAGTGCGCGCGATGCATCCGGCGGTACCAGGTGATCCTGCTCGGCAAAGATATTCAGCACCGGCTGGGTGATCAGGCCCAGGTCCACCGGCTTGCCGCCAATCACAACCTCACCCTTGATCAGCTTGTTCTGCTGGTAGAAGTCCTTGATGAATTCGCGGAATGCCTCGCCCGCCTGATCCGGCGAATCGAAGATCCAGCGTTCCATGCGCAGGAAATTCGCCAGTTCCTTCGGGTTGTCGAGCACATCGACGAGGCCGACGTATTTCTGCTGGTTCAGTCGAACCGGCTTGAGCGTGAGGTAAACCCAGTTGAGCAGTTCGGCCGGGATATTGCCCATGGTGTCGACGAACAGGTCCACGTCCAGTTCGCGCGACCAATGCGACAGCATGTTGTCCGGGGTCTGGAAATCCACCGGCGTCACCATGGTGACGAGGTTCTTGACCTTCTCCGGTTGGATTGCCGCGTAGCACAGCGAGAACGTGCCGCCCTGGCAGATGCCGAGCAGGTTCACCGCGTTGACGGCGGCATGCCTGCGCACCGCATCCACGCAGCGATCGAGATAGCCGTTGATGTAGTCATCCAGGCCCAGCCAGCGATCGGCGGCGTCGGGATAGCCCCAGTCGAGCAGGTAAATATCCTCGCCCTGCTCGAGCAGGTTGCGCACCAGCGAACGGTCGGCCTGCAGGTCGGTCATCCACACCGTGTTGACCAGCGCATAGACGATCAGCGTCGGCGTCTTTGCCGTCGGCTTGCCCTGCCCCTTCATGTGCCAGACCGTGAGCTTGTCTTCTCGGTACACGGCTTCACGCGGCGTATTCGCGTATTCGGGCTCTTGCTGGTGTGCAAGATTGCCCAGGCCGGCGCTGAGCTTGCGCTGGAAGGCCGAGATTTCGCCCATCAGCGCGGCGGGGTCGAGGCGTACGGGAGGAAACATGGACACTCCTTACTTGCGCGTGCGCGTGGCACCGCGCACGACGGACTTGCGGGCAACCACGGCCGCGGCTGGCTTGCTGCTGCGACGGACCATCTCGTCGTCGGCGCTGCGCTTGCTGCTACGCGCCGGAGACTTCTTGGCAACCGGCTTCTTGGCGATGACTTTCTCCGCCGCGGGCTGGTCGGCGAGCTGCCGCTTCAGCGCGGCGACTTCCGCGCGCAAGGCGGAGACTTCATCGGCGCCGGCGTTGGACGACGTGGCACGCAGCTCGCGGCGCAGCTCCTGCAGGCGCTTGCCCAGGGCCGTGACCTCGCTGCGCGTGGGCATGCCCAGTTCGCGGCAAAACGCATCGAGCTGTTCCTGCTGTAGCAGGCGCAGGCGACTCTGTGCGTTGGTCATTGCGCCGTAGACGTGGCGGAACTCGTCCGACAGTGCGATCTCGGCATAGGCCTCTTCCGCACCATCGACCCACAAGTCATAGAGTGCCTTGAGCGAGTCGATCTGCTGTTTCGAATCGCCGAGATCGGCCAGCTTGAGCTTCAGGCGCTCAAGGCCTTCGGTATTGGCGCGCTGGATCAGGGCCTGGTACTTGCCAGCCCAATCAAGATAGTCGCGCATCGCCGCTGCCATGGCTTGCTGATGCAGCTGACGCTCGCGCGTATAGCCGAAGGCGGCCATGTGCTCGACATCAAAGGCGTGGCCTGCCGCGCCGGCCTGGGTCGCCTGCAGCCAGGACTGCCACAGCTGGGTGAAGCTGCGAGCCGATTCGTTGTCGATACTGGCGAAGGCATGGGCGAACGGCTGGCCGCCAAGCCCGGCAAACATCTGATTCAGCGACTGCTGCCAGTCGCCGCCCGCCTGCCCCAGGCCGCTGCCGGCCGCCCCTTGCAACCATTCACCGTAGCCCTTGAGGGCCGCCATGCTACGCGCGAGCAAGTCATCGCCGCTGCCGCCGTGCGGCATGCCAGCGGCATGCGCGAACGGTGAGGTTCCAGCCATTTGCTGTTGCAGGTATCGAGTCCAGGAATCCCAGGATTGCTTTGCCATCGCCTGGTAATCCTTCAACAAATCACTTGCCTGGTCGGCCATACCCGCATCCTCGTCGAATCGCTTGCATCCTAGCAAAAGCCGATGACAGCGGTCGCAAAAAACCCGTTGGGCGGGGCCGGGGCCAGGTGTCGGTGCCCCGGCCATACCTACCAGTCACGCCACAGCGGCGCACCAGTCCCACCTCATCGTCATCCCAGCGAAGGCTGGGATGACGGCTCGTGTGAGGACAATCGTCTCGAAGTCCCGTTCAACAAAAGCAAAAGCCCGGCATTTGCCGGGCTTTTGCAGGGTCCTGCCTTGCGGCGGACTTAGGCGTTGGCGCCTTCGTCCTCGGCCACGGCCTTCATGGACAGGCGGATACGGCCCTGCTTGTCCACTTCCAGCACCTTTACCTTGACGATATCGCCTTCCTTCAGCTTGTCGGAGACCTTCTCGACGCGCTCGCTGGAAATCTGCGAGACGTGCACGAGGCCGTCCTTGCCCGGCATGATGGTGACGAACGCACCGAAGTCCATCAGCTTGGCGACCTTGCCCTCGTAGATGCGGCCCGGCTCGACGTCGGACACGATCTGCTCGATGCGCGCCTTGGCGGCGTTGGCCGCCTCACGGTTGACCGAGGCGATGACCACGGTGCCGTCGTCGGTGATGTCGATGGTGGTGCCGGTCTCTTCGGTGATCGAGCGGATGGTGGCGCCGCCCTTGCCGATGACTTCGCGGATCTTGTCCGGGTGGATCTTGATGGTGAGCAGGCGCGGGGCGTACTCGCTCATCTCCGAACGGGCGGTGGTGATGACCTTGGCCATCTCGCCGAGGATATGCAGACGACCCTGCTTGGCCTGGGCCAGCGCGGTACGCATGATTTCTTCGGTGATACCGTCGATCTTGATGTCCATCTGCAGCGCGGAGATACCGTCGGCGCTACCGGCCACCTTGAAGTCCATGTCACCCAGGTGATCTTCATCACCGAGGATGTCGGACAGCACGACAAAGTCGTTGCCTTCCTTGACCAGACCCATGGCGATACCGGCCACCGGCGACTTCAGCGGCACGCCCGCGTCCATCATGGCCAGCGACGAGCCGCACACCGACGCCATCGACGAGGAGCCGTTGGACTCGGTGATCTCGGAGACCACGCGGATCACGTACGGGAATTCCTCGATCGTCGGCTTCACCGCCTGCACGCCACGCTTGGCGAGACGACCATGGCCGATTTCACGACGCTTCGGCGCGCCGAAGCGACCAGCCTCGCCCACCGAGAACGGAGGGAAGTTGTAATGGAACAGGAAGGCGTCCTTCGACTCGCCTTCCGGCGCGTCGATGATCTGCGCATCGCGGGTGGTGCCGAGCGTGGTCACAACCAGCGCCTGCGTTTCGCCGCGGGTGAACAGCGCCGAACCGTGGGTACGCGGCAACACGCCGACGCGCACGGTGATCGGGCGGACGTCGTCCAGGTTACGGCCGTCGATACGCACCTTGGTCTTCAACACGCTGTCGCGCATGGTGTGGTATTCGAGCTCAGCGAATTCCTTCGCCAGGTCGGCAGTCGCCCAGCCCTTCTGCTCGGCTTCGCCCTTCAGCGATTCCAGCACGTCGGACTTGATCGCGGAGATCGCGTCGCGGCGCTGCAGCTTGTCGCGCACCTGGAAAGCCTCTTCCAGCTTGTTGCCGACGGCGCCCTTCAGCGCGGCGATCAGCGACTCGTTGCGGGCCGGCGGCTGCCAGTCCCACGACGGCTTGGCCGCTTCGCTGGCGAGCTCGGCGATCGCGCGGATCGCGGTCTGCATCTGCTGGTGACCGAACACCACCGCGCCGAGCATGACGTCCTCGGACAGCAGCTTGGCTTCGGACTCCACCATCAGCACGGCATTGGAGGTACCCGCAACGACCAGATCCAGCGCCGAGGTCTTCAGCTCGGTGGCGGTCGGGTTAAGCAGGTACTTGCCGTCGGCGTAGCCGACGCGGGCAGCGGCGATCGGGCCCTTGAACGGGATGCCGGCGAGGCTGAGCGCAGCGGAAGCACCCAGCATGGCCGGGATGTCGCCGTCGATCTCGGGGTTCAACGAGACGACCTGTGCGATGACCTGCACTTCGTTCTTGAACTCTTCCGGGAACAGCGGGCGCACCGGACGATCGATCAGACGCGAGGTGAGCGTCTCCTTCTCGGTCGGGCGGCCTTCGCGCTTGAAGAAGCCACCCGGGATGCGACCGGCGGAGTAGAACTTCTCGACGTAGTCGACGGTGAGTGGGAAGAAATCCTGCCCCTCTTTCGCCTTGGACGCGGCCACCACGGTGACGAGCACCACAGTGCCGCCCATGCTGACCATCACGGCACCAGAAGCCTGGCGGGCGATTTCGCCCGTCTCCAGCGTGACTTCGTGATTACCGTACTGGAATGACTTGGTTACTTTCGCCACGGTCTTTTCCTGAATTGGGGTTGTGGCCAGGGATGGCCACTTCGTGATCTTCGCGTTCAAGCATGAACGCAAATATCAACTTAACGGCGCAGGCCGAGGCGCTCAATCAGGGTCTGATAGCGAGCCAGGTCGCGATCTTTCAGGTACGAAAGCAGGCTCTTGCGGCGATTTACCAGCTGCAACAAGCCACGGCGGGAATGATGATCCTGCTTGTGCTCTTTGAAATGACCGGTGAGGTGGTCAATGCGGGCCGACAGCAGGGCAACCTGGACTTCCGGGGAGCCAGTGTCGTTCGGCACGCGGCCGAAGTCAGCAATGATCTTGCTGGTCTGTTCAACGGTGAGGGACATGAGTATCTCTTCCTTAAAAGCGGATGCGAAGCTTGCGCAACGTCACATGATGACGTTGCGCAAGCTTCGCCTTGATGAATGAAAAGTCTTAAACAAGCTCCGTATTGTAACGACCGGAGCCCTATGACAACAAGACCGTCATGGTTGACGGCTATTTGCACCCGGCGACGGCAGATTGAAACCGCGCACAATGCGCAACTTTCCGTCTACCGCCTCGCCCAGCGCCAGCAAGCGGCCATCGTCCGCGTAGACCGCCAGCTGTCCCGTCATCGACGGGTCCAGCGGAATCTGCTGCCCCTGTGAGACTGCCAGGGTGCGCTCCGCGTCCAGCGGCAGCGAAGGCAGGCCAGCCAGGCCGGCCGACACCGGCAACAGCCAGGGCAGCAAGGCCTCGTCGCCCTGCGCCGCCGCGGCCTGCAGCTGCTCCAGCGTCACCATCGCGGGCTCCCTGAACGGCTCGACCCACAGGCGGCGCAAGGCCACCAGGTGTGCGCCACAACCCAGGTCCTCGCCCAGATCCACCGCCAGGCTACGCACATAGGTGCCCGAGCCGCACTCCACGTAAAAGCTCAGATTGTTTTCGCTACGCGACACCAGCTCAAGGCGGTAGACCTCGACTTCGCGCGAGGGAATGTCCACCGCCTCGCCACGCCGCGCCTTGACGTAAAGCCGCTCGCCATCCTGCTTGATCGCCGAATACGCCGGGGGGACCTGGGTGATACGGCCACGCAACTTGGCTAGCGCCTGCTCGATAACCTCGTCGGTCAAGGCTGGCACCGGGCGCTCGAGCTCGATCTCGCCCTCCAGATCCGCCGTCGTGGTGGTGATGCCAAGGCGACACTCCGCCAGATAGGCCTTGCGCGAGCCCAGCAGCATGCCGGCGAGCTTGGTGGCTTCGCCAAAACACAGCGGCAGCAAGCCGCTGGCCAGCGGATCGAGCGCGCCGGTATGGCCACCCTTCTCCGCCTGGAAAATACCCTTGCGCACGGCCTGCAGCGCCTGGTTGGAGCTCAAGCCGAGCGGCTTGTCCAGCAGCACAATGCCATGCAGGTCGCGAAATCGTTCGCGTGGCTTCAGTCGCCTCCGGCTCATCAGTCTTCGGCGTCTTCCTCGTTGGTACCGGCCGCGCGCGCACTGTCCTGCCGCAGCAGGCTTTCGATGCGCTCGCCCTTGTCGACCGAGTCGTCGTACTTGAAGCGTAGCTCGGGCACCCGGCGCAGGCGCATGGTGCGCGACAGTTCACGCCGAAATTCGATGGCCAGCTCCTTGAGCGCCTTCATCGCCTCGGTGGAACGCTCCGGCTGCAGGGCGGTGACCCAGACCGTGGCCCAGTCGAGGTCACGGGTGACCTCCACATCCGACACGCTGACCGAGGGCAGGCCGTGGTCGCGCACGGCAGCATGGACCAGCAGGGCCAGTTCGCGGCGCAGTTCGGCACCGACACGGTCGGTACGTTTGAAATCGCGTGAGGGCATGGAAGCCTCCTGAAACGCCGCTAGGGGCGAGGGACGAGTAGCGAGGGCGCCACCGTCGCAGTTTACGGAGAAACGCGAAGCCCGGACAAAGTTGCCCGGGCTTCGGAGATGCCAGACGTCAGGTTTTCGCGCCCTCGCTACTCACCTCTCGTCCCTGGCGCTTACAGCGTGCGGGCCACCTCGATACGCTCGAAGCATTCGATCTGATCGCCGACCTTGACGTCGTTGTACTGCTTCACGGCGATACCGCATTCCATGCCGTTGCGCACTTCGTCGACCAGGTCCTTGAAGCGGCGCAGCGATTCCAGCTCGCCCTGGAAGACCACGGTGTTGTCGCGCAGCACGCGGATCGGCTTGCTGCGCTTGACCGTACCTTCGATGACCATGCAGCCGGCGACCGCACCAAACTTGGAGCTGCGGAACACTTCGCGGACCTGGGCCACGCCGATGATCTCTTCGCGCACTTCCTTGCCGAGCAGACCGGAAGCGGCCTGCTTCACCTGGTCGATCACGTCGTAAATGATCGAGAAGTAGCGCACGTCCAGGCCGGAGGTGTCGATCACCTTGCGGGCCGAGGCATCGGCACGCACGTTGAAGCCGATCACCAGGGCCTTGGAGGCGGCCGCCAGGGTGGCGTCGGACTCGGTGATGCCGCCGACGCCGGCCGCGATCACGTTGACCTTCACGTTCTCGTTGCCGATCTGGCTGAGCGACTCGCGCAGCGCCTGCACCGAACCCTGCACGTCGGCCTTGACCAGGATATTCAGCGTCTGCTGGTCGGCACCCTGGCTCATCTGGGCCATGATGTCTTCAAGGCGGTTGGCCTTGCTGACCATGCGGGTCTCGCGGCGCTTGAGCTGGCGTTCGGCCGCCACTTCGCGGGCGAGGCGTTCGTCAGCCACCACCACGAAGTCGTCGCCCGATTCCGGCACGCCGGACAGACCCAGCACCTGCACTGGAATCGACGGACCGGCTTCCTGCACCTGCTTGCCGTTCTCGTCGATCAGCGCACGCATGCGGCCGTATTCAATGCCGCAGACGACGAAGTCGCCGCGCTTGAGCGTGCCCTGCTGCACCAGCACCGTGGCCACCGGGCCGCGACCGCGATCCAGGCTGGATTCGATCACCACGCCGGAGGCCGGACCGTCCTCGACCGCCGTCAGCTCCATCACTTCGGCCTGCACCGAAATGGCGTCCAGCAGGGCGTCGATGCCCATGCCGGTCTTGGCCGACACCGGCACGAACGGGGTATCACCACCCCACTCTTCCGGAATCACTTCCAGGTTGCCGAGGCCCTGCTTGACGTGGTCCGGGTTGGCGTCGGACTTGTCCATCTTGTTGAGCGCCACGATCAGCGGCACCTTGGCGGCGCGTGCATGCTGCACGGCTTCCGCCGTCTGCGGCATCACGCCGTCGTCCGCTGCCACGACCAGCACCACGATATCGGTGGATTGGGCGCCGCGTGCGCGCATCGAGGTGAATGCCGCGTGGCCTGGGGTATCCAGGAAGGTGATGACGCCCTTCGGCGTTTCCACGTGGTAGGCACCGATGTGCTGGGTGATGCCGCCGGCTTCGCCCGACGCAACCTTGGTGCGACGGATGTAGTCGAGCAGCGAGGTCTTGCCGTGGTCGACGTGGCCCATGATGGTGAC
Organism: Dyella halodurans; assembly: GCF_026283925.1. Classification (GTDB taxonomy): domain Bacteria; phylum Pseudomonadota; class Gammaproteobacteria; order Xanthomonadales; family Rhodanobacteraceae; genus Dyella; species Dyella halodurans. The sequence continues at coordinate 127,303 of NZ_JAPDPF010000007.1, read as the reverse complement.
CACCGGCGGACGCGGCTTCTTCTCGCCTTCCAGCTCCGCGCTCTGCGTGTGAGCTGCCAGGGTGGCCTCGGCGTTGTTTTCGCTCGCCGCCACCGCGGTGTGACCGAGTTCCTCGATCACCAGCACGGCGGTGTCGTGGTCGATGGTCTGGTTGATGGTGGCCATGACGCCCATCTTGAACAGGGCCTTGACCACTTCCGAACCCTTGACCGCCATCTTCTGGGCGAGATCGGCGACGACATTGTTGTCGCCAACGACGACCTCACGCACCACCGGCGCGGTCGGGCGGGAGAAGCCGTGGGTACCGGCGGCAGCGGCCGAACCGCCACGCGACGCTTCACGACCCGAGCCCTTGCCAGGCTTGCCACGCTTGTTGGAGCGGCGGGCACGATCGGCGTCGCTCAAGTGCAGTTCGCCACCGGCGAAACGCTTGCCGCCCGGGCCTTCGTCGCGATCGCGACCATGCCGTGGCTTGTTCGCATTGGCGTTCGCGCTGGGGGCGCTGTTGCCGGTATTGGCCGGCGCATTGCCGCCCGCACGATGGGGCGCGCCGGACGCTGCGGCCGGCGTCGCCGCGGCAGGAGCCGCCGGACGCGCAGGCGCAACCACCGGGGCCGGCGTGATCACGACTTTCTTTTCGCGGCGGCGCGGCTCATGGATGGTCGGCACGATCATGCCGAACACGCTGTGATCGACGCGCTGCGCCGGCTGGGCGGCCTCGACCACCGGCGCCTTCTCGGCAGCCTTCTGGGTCGATTCGGCGACTACCGGGGCTGCCACGGACTCGGCCGCAGGCGCTTCGACCTGGCCAGCCTGGGCTGCCTGCTGTGCCTTGGCATGCGCGGCCGCTTCGGCCTCGGCCTGCTGGCGGCGCTGCTCTTCCTCGGCCTCGCGCTGGCGCTGGGCTTCCTCGGCACGCTGCTGGGCCTCTTCGTGGCGCTGGCGCTCGGCCTCGGCGCGCTCGGCCTCTTCATGCTCGCGCTGTTGCTGCGATTCATGCAGCTTGCGCACGGCGTCCTCGCGCTCGACGTCGCCATTCGCCTCTTCGGCAATGACGCTGCGCTTGACGTAGGTACGCTTGGCGCGCACTTCGACGTTGACCGTCTTGGCGGCGGTGGCACCGCGTGCACCCGGGGTAGCGACCTTGAGTTCGCTGACCTTGCGGCGCTTGAGCGTGATCTGCCGCGGCGAGCTGTCCTCCGCCTCGGTCGTGGCGACTTCGCTCTTGCCATGCGTACGGCGCAGGAATCCGAGCAGCTTCACCTTTTCGGTGCTGCTGATGATCTGCTCCGGATCGGAGAATTTCATACCGGCCTCGCCAAGCTGACCAAGCAGCTTGTCTACCGGCATGCCAAGTACCTTGGCGAGTTGCTTAATTGTAACGTCCGACATCGTGTTCTTTCTCCGCCGTTCCCGCGCTAAGTCCGTGCGGCCTCGCCTGCACGTCCACCCCCATCCCTGGTGGAGAGCCTTTCAGCTCTCCTCGGCGCGCCCGTCCAGGGCGCTGCCGTCCGCGGTTAGCCACCTTTCTCCAGACGCGCGATCATCGGCGCACGTGCAGCCATGATCAGCGCCGCGGCGCGATCTTCGTCCATGCCTTCAATATCGATCAGGTCGTCAACCGCCAGATCGGCCAGATCGTCCACCGTCACCACTTCACGCGAAGCCAGCGCATACGCGGTGGCCTCGTCCATGCCCGGCAGCGCCAACAGCTCGCCCGACGGCTGATGTTCGTCGATGCCTTCTTCCACGGCCAGTGCCTCGGTCAGCAGCGCGTCGCGGGCACGGGCGCGGAGTTCCTCGACGATGTCCTCGTCGAAGCCTTCCACCGCCAGCAGCTCGGCGCTGGGCACATAGGCGATTTCTTCCACGCTGGAGAAGCCTTCCTGCACCAGGATGTTGGCGATCTCCTGGTCCACTTCCAGCTTGTCCATGAACAGCTGGCGGGCGGATTCCTGCTCGGCCTCGCTCTTGGCGGCGACCTGGTCCTGGGTCATCACGTTGAGCTGCCAGCCGGTGAGCTTGCTGGCGAGGCGCACGTTCTGGCCACCGCGACCGATGGCCTGGGACAGCTTGTCCTCGGCCACGGCGATGTCCATGGAGTGCTTTTCCTCGTCCATGATGATGGACTGCACTTCCGCCGGCGCCATCGCATTGATGACGTACTGGGCCTGATTCTCGTGCCACAGGATGATATCGACGCGCTCGCCATTGAGCTCGTTCGACACGGCCTGGACGCGCGAACCGCGCATGCCGATGCAGGCGCCGATGGGATCGGTGCGTGTGTCGTGGGCGACCACGGCGATCTTGGCGCGGTCGCCCGGATCGCGGGCGCAGCCCTTGATTTCAACCAGGCCCTGGCCGACTTCCGGCACTTCGAGCTTGAACAGCTCGATCATGAATTCCGGTGCGGCGCGCGACACGAACAGCTGCGGGCCGCGGGCTTCCGAGCGCACTTCGTAGAGGTAGCCGCGGACGCGGTCGCCAACGCGGGCCGACTCGCGCGGAATCGTCTTGTCGCGCGGGATGAAGGCCTCGGCATTGCTGCCCAGGTCCAGATAGACATTGCCGCGCTCGACGCGCTTGACGATGCCGGTGACCAGTTCGCCCACGCGCTCCTGGAACGCATCGACCACCTGCTGGCGCTCGGCCTCGCGCACGCGCTGCACGATCACCTGCTTGGCGGCCTGGGCGGCGATGCGGCCGAATTCGGCGTTTTCGATCTGCTGCTCGATGTACTCGCCGACCTGCGCACCCTCGCGCTCGTCGACGGCGTCCATCAGACGCACCTGGTGGAACGGCGATTCCATCTCACCGTCGTCTGCGATGACTTCCCAGCGACGGAACGTCTCATAGTCGCCGGTATGGCGATCGATGGACACGCGGATATCCGGATCTTCGTCCGGGTAACGCTTCTTGGCGGCGGATGCGAGAGCCGCTTCCATCGCCAGGAAAATCACTTCGCGCGGCACGCCCTTTTCATTGGCAACCGCGTCAACCACCAGCAAAAGTTCTTTGCTCATTGCAGCAACTCCGTAGACGCCATCAGCGCCCGATCGCTTTCGATTGATTACTTCGTAGGCTTCTTGCCCGGCTTGGGCTGCGGCACGTAACCGAGCGCCACCCAATCCGGTACCACGCGCGCGCTTTCCACCGCGCCATGTTCGAACTCGAAGGTCTTGCCTTCGCCTTCCAGCGAAATACGCTCGCCCTCGACCGACACCACCTTGCCGCGCATGCGGCGACGACCTTCCAGCGGTGCCTTCAGCAATACCTTCACTTCCGCACCGGTCACCTTGGCGAACTGCGCCGCGGTGAACAGCGGGCGATCGATGCCCGGGGAAGAAACCTCCAGCACGTAGTGGCCCGGGATCGGGTCCTCCACGTCCAGCAGCGCCGACAGCTCGCGGCTGGCCGACTCGCAGTCGTCGAGACCGATTTCGCGGCTCTCGCCACCCTGGTCGAGCACGTCCAGGTAGACCCGCAGAGTACTCTGCCCCTGCGACGGGGTGAACTCCACGCCAATACATTCCACGCCCAGATCGGCCAGAACTTCAGAGAAGCGTTGAGCCAGTGCCTGCGTATCCATAGTTCGCCTACCGTTACCATCGCCAGAAACAAAAAATGGGCTCAAGCGGCCCATTTCCCTGCTCTTAGAAAGAGCGCACTCGCCGATGTCCCGACCCATACAGACTCTTTCCGGGGCACCAGCGCATGCCGCATCGAAGCGGCATGTGACGCACGTGCGACGCTTCCATGCGCCCAACAAAAAAGCCTCACGAGGAGGCTTTCTTGTTCTAAGAAAGATCTGGTAGCGGGGGCAGGATTCGAACCTGCGACCTTCGGGTTATGAGCCCGACGAGCTGCCAGACTGCTCCACCCCGCATCAGAGTCCGAGAATATTAACGAGATGGCCGAATTCTTGCAAGCTTTTTCGTGAATATTTTCAAAAAATCGTCTGATGCCTGCGTGACGGAGTACTTCCGCCACGCCGACCATCAGCCGACAAACACGCGCTGGCACCAGCCGAACAGCGGGCCCCAGCCAAATCCGAGCACCAGCAAGGCCAACACATTCAACGACAGCACCACGCGCACCGAGGCATCGCTTTGCAGGCGAATTTCGGTGCCTTCCACCGGCTTGTCGAAGTACATGACCTTGACCACGCGCAGGTAGTAATACAGACCGACGATGGCGAACACCGCACCCACGATGGCCAGCCACATCATGCCGGCGTGGATCGCGGCCTGCAGCACCAGCAACTTGGCGAAGAAGCCGAACAGCGGCGGCACGCCCGCCAGCGAGAACATCACCAGCATCATCAGGAACGCAGCCCACGGCGAGCGCTGGTTGAGGCCCTTCAGATCGTCGATCTCTTCGCACTCGAAGCCTGCACGGGCTAGCGCCAGGATCACGCCGAAGGCAGCGGTGCTCATCAGCGCATAGCTGATCGCGTAGAACAGGGCCGCCGCATAGCCTTCCGGCCCTGCGTTGACCAGGCCCAGCAGCAGGTAACCCATGTGCGAAATGGTCGAGTAGGCCAGCAGGCGCTTGAGGTTGCTCTGCACGATGGCGACCAGGTTGCCGATCGCCAGCGACAGCACGGCCAGCACCGCCAGCATCAGCTGCCAATGCTGCGACAGGTCGCCCAGGCCCGAGGCCAGCAGGCGATACGCCATGCCGAACGCGGCCAGCTTGGGGGCGGAGCCGATAAAGATCGTCACCGCGGTGGGCGAGCCCTGGTAAACGTCCGGGATCCACATGTGGAACGGCGCCGCACCAAGCTTGAAGCCGATGCCGACGACCATGAAGATGAGGCCGAAGATCAGCAGCTGCGGCATGCCGGTATGCAGGGCTGCGCCATGCAGGTTCGCCAGACTCAGCGTGCCGGTCGCGCCGTAGACCATCGACATGCCGTACAGCAGCATGCCCGAGGCCAGTGCACCCAGCACGAAGTACTTGATGGCCGCTTCCGACGACAGGCGCGAATCGCGATTCAGCGCGACCAGGGCGTACGACGACAGCGTCAACAGTTCCAGGCCGAGGTACACCGTCAGCAGGTTGCCGGCCGAGACCAGTAGCATGATGCCGATCACCGCAAAGATGGTCAGCGTGTAGAACTCGCCCAGGAACAGCTTGCGATCGACCAGGTAAGGCTTGGCGTAGATGAACACCAGCGCCGTGGTGAGCAAGGCAAAGACCTTGAGCACCTCGGCCACGCCATCGCGCACGAACATGCCATTGAAGGCAGTCACGGCCTGCGGCGGCTGGCCCGCGATCACCAGGTAAATGGCCACCAGCAGCACCGCGACCGAGAGCCAATGCAGCATGGGTCGCTGCTCCGGCTTCATGAAGGCATCCAGCAGTAGCAGCAAGCACGCCGCCACCACCAGATACAGCTCCGGCAACAGGATCAGAATGTCATTGATATTCGGCATGATCAGTCCTGCTTAAACCTTGTGATTGCCAAGCTGCGTCACCAGCTGCGTCACCGACGAATCCATCAGGTGGATCAGCGGCTGCGGCCAGATGCCCAGTGCCAGCACGGCGGCGGCGAAGGCGCCAAGTACGAAGATCTCGCGGCCGTTGATGTCCTTCATCTCGGCCACGTGCGGGTTGTGGATATCGCCCCACAGCACGCGCTTGACCATGTACAGCGTGTAGGCCGCGCCGATGATCAGGGTGAAGGCAGCGAACAGCGCAATCCACGGATTGGCCTGGAAGCTGGCCAGGATCACCTGGAACTCGCCCACGAAACCGCTGGTGCCCGGCAAGCCGCTGTTGGCCATGGCGAACAGCACGTAGAAGAAGCCGAACCACGGCATCACGTTGATGACGCCGCCGTAGTCCTTGATCTGGCGGGTGTGCAGGCGGTCATACAGCACGCCGATGCACGAGAACATCGCGCCCGAGACGAAGCCGTGCGAGATCATCTGCACCATGGCGCCCTGCATGCCCAGCTTGGCCGCGTCGATATTGCCCGCGCCACGCACCAGCATGAAGGCGATGAAGATGCCCAGCGTGACGAAGCCCATGTGCGCCACGGACGAATACGCCACCAGCTTCTTCATGTCCTCCTGCACCAGCGCGATGTAGCCGATGTAGACCACGGCGGTCAGGCTCAGGCCAATCACCAGCCAGGCATAGGCTTCAGACGCATCCGGCACGATCGGCAGCGAGAAGCGCAGGAAACCGTAGCCACCGATCTTCAGCATCACCGCCGCCAGCACCACCGAACCGCCGGTAGGCGCTTCCACGTGGGCATCCGGCAACCAGGTATGCACCGGCACCATCGGCACCTTCACCGCGAACGCGATGAGGAAGGCGAAGAACAGCCAGCTCTGTTCCTTCAAGGTCAGCGGCAGCGCCGCCAGCACCTGCAGGTCAAACGAGCCGGCCTTCAGGTACAGGTAGATCAGGCCGACCAGCATGAAGATCGAGCCGAAGAACGTGTAAATGAAGAACTTCAGGGTGGCGTAGACGCGACGCGGACCGCCCCAGACACCGATGAGGATGAACATCGGGATCAGCATGGCCTCGAAGAACACGTAGAACAGCAAGGCGTCGGTGGCGCAGAACACGCCGATCATCAAGCCCTGGAGCACCAGCATCGCCGCCATGTACTGGTGCGGCTTGTCCTGGATGACCTCCCACGCGCCGACGATCACCAGGATGCCGACAAAGCAGGTGAGCAGGATCAGCGCCACCGAGATGCCGTCGACGGCCAGGCTGTAGTGGACGCCTAGCGAGGCGATCCATACATGGCTTTCGACCAGCTGCTTGGCGCTGTCGGCCGCGTTGTACTGCGGCAGCAGGTAGAGGCTGAGAACGAAGGTGATCACGGCCACCAGCAGCGCCGTCCAGCGCGCCACGTTGGGTCGGCCCGAGCCGGCGAGCAGCACGGGGATGGCACCCACGACGGGGAGCCAGATCAGCAGGCTGAGCAAATGATTGAACATGGAGCTGGTTCCCTTATTGCCCGACCAGCCAATACCCGCCAAGCAGCAGGATTAGGCCGAGAATCATCGCGAAGACGTAGTGATAGAGGTAGCCGGACTGCAGACGGCGCACGCCGCCGGCGATCCGCTGGACAAGACCCGCCGAACCGTCGATCAGCACGCCGTCGATCACGGCGGCATCGCCGCCCTTCCACAGCGCACGACCGAGCGCGATGCCGCCGCGCGCGAAGACGATGTAGTACACCGCGTCGAACCAGTACTTGTGGTTCAGCGTGTTGTAGACCGGCTTCAGCGCGTTCTTGATGCGCTCGGCCACGGCCGGGTTGAATAGATAGATGTAGGTCTGAATGGCGAAAGCCGCGGCCACCAGCCAGAACGGCAGCTGGCCAAAGCCATGCAGTGCCGCCGAGAACCAGTTGTCGAATTCCTTGCCCAACTCGCCGAGCACGTTGTTCGCTTCGTTGACATGGATGGCGGACCCAAACCACTCGCCGTAAAGCAGCGGCTTGACCGCGAGCGCGCCGACGATGATCGACGGAATCGCCAGCAGGATCAGCGGCAGGGTCACCACCCACGGCGACTCCTTCGGCGTCTCGTGCATGATGCCGGCATCGTGGTGACCGTGGTCATCCTTGTGCGAGTCATGGTGGTGCTCGTCATGGCCATGACCGTGGTCGTGCACCACGACGAAGCGTTCCTTGCCATGGAAGGTCAGGTACATCTGACGGAACGTGTACAGCGCGGTCACGAAGGCACCGGCCATCACGCAGAAGTAAGCGTAATGGGCGCCCCAGCGGTGCGACTCGCCCACCGCCTCGATGATCGCGTCCTTGGAATAGAAGCCGGCGAAGAACGGCACGCCGCACAGGGCAAGCGAGCCGATCCACATGGTGATCCAGGTGATCGGCATGTACTTGCGCAGGCCGCCCATGTAGCGCATGTCCTGCTCATGGTGCATGGCGATGATCACCGAGCCCGCGCCCAGGAACAGCAGCGCCTTGAAGAACGCATGGGTCATCAGGTGGAACACCGCGCCCGCATAGGCGGACACGCCCAGCGCCACGGTCATGTAACCGAGCTGCGACAGCGTGGAATACGCCACCACGCGCTTGATGTCGTTCTGCACGATGCCGATCAGGCCGGTGAACAAGGCACCGGTGGCGCCGATCACCATCACAAAGCTGAGCGCGGTATCCGACAGCTCGAACAGCGGCGACATGCGCGCGACCATGAAGATGCCGGCGGTCACCATCGTCGCCGCGTGGATCAGTGCCGAGATCGGGGTCGGACCTTCCATCGAATCCGGCAGCCACACGTGCAGCGGCACCTGGGCGGACTTGCCCATCGCACCGATGAACAACAGGATGCCGATCACGGTGGCGGCGTCCCAATGGGTGTTCTGGGTGATCTGCAGGGTCTTACCGACCAGGCTGTCGGCGTTGCCGAAGGCGGTGGCGTAGTCCAGCGTATTGAGGAAATACAGGATCGCCGCAATGCCGAGCAGGAAACCGAAGTCGCCCACGCGGTTGACCAGGAACGCCTTCAGGTTGGCGAAGATCGCCGTGGGACGCTTGAACCAGAAGCCGATCAGCAGGTACGACACCAGGCCCACGGCTTCCCAGCCGAAGAACAGCTGCATGAAGTTGTTGCTCATCACGAGCATCAACATCGAGAAGGTAAACAGAGAGATGTAGCTGAAGAAGCGCTGGTAACCGTCGTCATCCGCCATGTAGCCGATGGTGTAGATATGCACCAGCAAGGACACGAAGGTCACCACCACCATCATCATGGCGGTGAGGCGATCGATCAGGAAGCCCACGTTGGCCGTATAGCGACCGATCTCGAACCAGGTATAGATGTTCTGGTTATAGACCGGCGCGCCGCCGGTGGTGAGCTGGTACAGCACGTAGAACGACAGGCCGCAGGCAATCGCCACACCGAGAATGGTGACGGTATGCGAACCGGCGCGGCCGATGATGCGACCAAAGAAGCCCGCGAGCAGGCAGCCGACGAGCGGTGCCAGGGCGATGGTCAGCAGAATGGAGGTGGACAATTCCATCGGGTCAGCCCTTCATGCTGTCGATTTCGGCGATGTTGATGGTGCTGCGATTGCGGAACAGCAACACCAGGATCGCCAGGCCGATGGCGGTTTCCGCCGCGGCCACGGTAAGGATGAAGAACACGAACACCTGGCCTGCCGCATCGCCCATGAAACGGGAGAACGCGACGAAGTTGATGTTCACCGCCAGCAGCATCAGCTCGATCGACATCAGCAGCACGATGACGTTCTTGCGGTTGATGAAGAGGCTGGCCAGGGCGATGCTGAACAAGACAGCGCCGAGCACGATGAAATGCGAAAGCGTGATCATGGGGTGGACTCCTTGCCCGGTGCCGGCTGCGGCGCGGCGGGGACTTCCGCCGCCATCTTCACCACGCGAATGCGATCACGGGGATTGACGAGGACCTGCTGCGAAGCCGCCTGGTGGCGCACGCCGGTGCGCTGGCGCAGGGTCAGCACGACGGCCGCCACCACGCCGACGGTAAGAATCAGCGCGGCGATTTCGAACGGCAGCAGGAACTGCGTGTACAGCGCCGTACCCAGCCATTCCGTATTGGACATGCCTGCCACGGTGGCCGGGTTGGCGCCCATCACCTGGGCATGCATGGCGCGCACGCCGATCATCGCCAGCATCTCGCCCAGCATGATCAGGGCCACGATGATGCCGACCGGCAGGTATTTGATGAAACCTTCGCGGATATGCTCCTGCTTGATGTCGAGCATCATCACCACGAACAGGAACAGCACCATCACCGCGCCGACGTAGACCACGATGAGCGCGATGGCCAGGAACTCGGCTTCCGCCAGCAGCCAGATGCAGGCCGTGCTGAAGAACGTGAGCACCAGGGCCAGCACGGCGTGCACCGTGTTGCGCAGGCTGATCACGCCCAGCGCGGCACCGATGGTGACCGCGGAGAACGCGTAGAAACAGATGAGTTGGAACACAGAGGGATCGATCACAATAGTGTCCTCAACGATACGCAGCGTCTTGAGCGCGAGCCGCCGCGATGTCCTGCTCGAAGCGGTCGCCAATGGCGAGCAGCTGCGGCTTGGTCACCACGTTCTCGCCACGCTGCTCGAAGTGATACTCGTGGATATGCGTCTCGACGATCGAGTCGACCGGGCAGCTCTCTTCGCAGAAACCGCAGAAGATGCACTTGAACAGGTCGATGTCGTAGCGCGTGGTGCGGCGCTGGCCGTCGCTCTCGCGCGGCGCCGAGTCGATGGTGATGGCCAGGGCCGGGCACACTGCCTCGCACAGCTTGCATGCGATGCAACGCTCTTCGCCGTTCGGATAACGACGCAGGGCATGCAGGCCGCGGAAGCGGTTCGACTTGGGGATGTGCTCCATCGGGTAGCGCATCGTGTACTTCGGGCTGAACATGTAGCGCATGGTCAGTGCCATGCCCTTGAACAGCTCGATCAGTAGCAGGCTTTTGAAATAGTGCGAAATGCGGGACATGGTTCTCTTCAGCCTCCCGTGCCGACGGTGACCCAGCCGAAATACTTCATGCAGCCGGCGACGAGGACCCAGACGATGGTGATGGGAATGAATACCTTCCAGCCCAGACGCATGATCTGGTCATAGCGGTAGCGCGGGAAGCTGGCGCGGAACCACAGGAACATGAAGGCGAAAATAAAGGCCTTGATGAACAGCCACAGGAAACTGCCCTGCCCGATGAAGCCCCACGAGGCCGGGAATGGCGACAGCCAGCCGCCCATGAACAGGATCGCGGCCAGGAAGCTGACCAGGATCATGTTCGCGTATTCGGCCAGGAAGAACAGCGCGAACGCCGAGCCCGAATATTCCACGTGGAAGCCGGCGACGATTTCCGACTCGCCTTCCGCCACGTCGAACGGCGCGCGGTTGGTTTCGGCCACGCCCGAGATGAAGTAGATGATGAAGACCGGCAGCAGCGGCCACATGAACCAGTCGAACATGCCCTTGTGGCCAGTCTGCGCATGCACGATGTCGGTGAGGTTCAGCGAACCGGCCAGCACCAGCACGCATACCAGGCACAGGCCCATGGCTAGTTCGTAGGAGATCACCTGGGCCGCCGAACGCATCGCGCCGAGCAAGGCGTAACGCGAGTTGGAGGCCCAGCCGGCAAGGATGATCCCGTACACGCCCAGCGAGGTCATCGCCAGCAGGTACAGCACGCCGGCATTGACGTTGGCCAGCACCATCTGCTCGTTGAACGGCACCACGGCCCAGGCCGCCAGCGCCGGAATCAGCGCCAGCATCGGAGCGAGGTAGTACAGGAACTTGTTCGCTTCGGTCGGAAGAATCACTTCCTTCAGCAGCAGCTTGACCACGTCGGCGAAGGCCTGCAGCAGGCCGAGGGGACCGATCTTGTTCGGCCCCATGCGCACGTGCATCCAGCCGATGACCTTGCGCTCCCAGTACACGAACATCGCGACCGCGATGACCAGCGGCAGCACGATGGCCAGGATGTAGATCACCGGCCAGATGAGCTGGTTGAGAATCTGATCGCCCATGTGCTTACGCCTTGCTCAGGGTGAGGGCCGCGCCGTAAGGCGGCAGCGTGACGGTGTCATCGTGTGCAGCTTCGATCCATGCCGTGCCATCGGGCACACTCACATCGATCACCAGCGACAGCACTGCATCGGCAACGCGCACTGCCACGCCCTCGCCCAGGCCCAGGCGCTGTGCCTCGTCGGCATTGACGCGCACGGTTGGCGCCCGGTTCAACGGGTGGGCGCTCAGGGCGGACGCGCGACGCAGCACGGCATCCGTGCGATAGATCGGCCAGGTGGCCAGGCGGCTCAGGCCGGCAACCGCCGGACGCGCCGCCAGTTCCGGGCGCTGCTGATGACCGCGCTCGACGATGCCTTCGCGCAGGCCCGCCAGGTCGTCGAACTCGAAGCCCGCAAGCTTCAGCACGCCACCCAGGGCACGCAGCACCTTCCAGCCTGGACGTGCCTCGCCCGGTGCCTTCGCACCGGCAGCCACGCTTTGCGACAAGCCATCGACATTGACCAGGGTGCCGTCGTTTTCCGGCAGCAGCGCGATCGGCAGGATCACGTCGGCCACCTCACGCAGCACCGGGCCGGCATAGGCGGAGAACGCCACGATACGTTCGGCACCGCGCAAGGCCTTGAGCAAGGCGGCGCCATCGGCCACGTCCTGCGGCTCGACGCCGTAGAGCACATACGACTTGCGCGGCTGGGCCAGCATGGCCTGCGCATCGAGGCCGCCATTGCTCGGCAGCACGCCGACGCGGGCCAGGCCCAGCGCATTGGCGCCGACGGGCAGCTCGTTGTAGCCCGCGCCGGTCGCTTCCGCGATGAAGCGGGCAACGGCGCGCAGCCACGAGGCCTGCGGATGCGTCACGGCGGCTTCGCCGAGGATCACCACGGCGCTGCCACTCTTGAGTGCAGCGATGGCGTCCTGGTCACCCTGGTCGAACGACGCGCCATTGATCGCGGCAGCCAGTGCGGACGGTGCCGCGGCACCTGCCTCGACGGCGGCCTTGGCCAGCGCCAACAGCGCATCGACCAGGGCCTGCGGCGCGACGATCGCTTCGCCAGCCAGCTTGTAGTTGAAGTTGAAGCTCGCCGGATTGACGGCGTAAACCTTGGCGCCCTTCTTCACCGCCTGATGGATGCGGTGATTGACCAGCGGCAGCTCATGGCGCAGGTCCGAACCGACCAGCAGTGCGGCCTTGACGTGATCCAGCTCCGCCACCGGCTTGGCAAATGCCTGGGCTGCGGCGTTGTCGGCGAAGTCGAGCTGACGCAGGCGGTGATCGATATGCGCGCTGCCCAGGCCACGCGCCAGGCGCACCAGCAGGTCGCCTTCTTCGTTGGTGGTGGCCGGATGCACCAGCACGCCCAGGTCGCTGCCGGCGGACTGCTTCAGCGATTCGACGGCGGCGCCAAGCGCGTCTTCCCAGGTGGTGGTCTGCCACTGGCCGTTGCGCTTGACCTGCGGCGCGCTGACGCGATCGGCGGCGTACAGGCCTTGATGGCTGTAACGGTCGCGGTCGGAGAGCCAGCACTCGTTGATCGATTCGTTGTCGCGCGGCACCGTGCGCAGCACCTCACCGCGGCGCGTATGCAGCCACAGATTGGAACCGAGCGCATCGTGATAGGCGATCGACGGCTTCGCCACCAGCTCCCAGGCGCGCGCCTGGAACTGGAACGGCTTGTTGGTGAGCGCGCCCACCGGGCAGACGTCGATGATGTTGCCCGACAGCTCGGTCTCGATGGTCTTGCCGATATAGGTGCCGATCTGCAGGTTGTCGCCGCGGCTCATGCCACCCAGTTCGTAGGTGCCGGCGATCTCGCTGGTGAAGCGCACGCAACGTGTGCACTGGATGCAGCGGGTCATTTCGGTGGCGACCAGCGGGCCGAGGTTTTCGTCGGCGATGGTGCGCTTGCGCTCGGTATAGCGCGACACGCTGCGGCCATAACCCAGCGCCACGTCCTGCAGTTCGCACTCGCCGCCTTGATCGCAGATCGGGCAGTCGAGCGGATGGTTGATCAGCAGGAACTCCATCACGTCCTTCTGATACTTCAGCGCGACGTCGGTGCGGGTCTTTACCTTCATGCCTTCGGCCACCGGCGTGGCGCAGGCCGGCTGGGGCTTGGGCATGGGCTTGCCGCCCATTTCCACCTCGACCAGGCACATGCGGCAGTTCGCGGCGATCGGCAGCTTGCGGTGATAGCAGAAACGCGGGATCGCGACGCCAATGGCGTCAGCGGCCTCGATGATCATGGCGCCCTTGCGGATCTGCGTGGGCTTGCCGTCGATCTCGATATTCAGGAGATCAAGAGCGGGGGCGACGGGCTGCGCACTCATGCGGCGGCTCCAAGCTTGTCGTCGACGATCGAGCGGCCGTTGACGATGTAGTACTCGAATTCATCCCAGAACTGGCGCAGGAAGCCCTGCACCGGCCACGCCGCGGCTTCGCCGAATGCGCAGATGGTGTGGCCTTCGATCTGGCCGGCAATGGCCTTCAGGCGATGCAGGTCATCCATGGTGCCCTGGCCGTCCACGATGCGGGTCAGCACGCGATGCATCCAGCCGGTGCCTTCGCGGCACGGCGTGCACTGGCCACAGGATTCCTTGTGGAAGAACTGCGAGATGCGGCGGGTGAAGCGCACGGTGCAGACGGTGTCGTCCAACACCACGATGGCGCCCGAGCCCAGACCGGTCTTCAGGTCGCGCAAGGTGTCGTAGTCGAACGGCAGACCCTTGAGCTGTTCGGCACGCAGCACCGGCATCGACACGCCACCGGGAATCGCACCCTTCAGCGTACGGCCCGGACGCAGGCCACCGGCCATTTCCAGCAGCTCGTCGAACGTGGTGCCCAGCGGCACCTCGAAATTGCCGCCCTTCTGCACGCAGCCGGAAACCGAGAAGATCTTCGGACCGCCGTTCTTGGTCTTGCTCTGCGCCAGGAACCAGTCCGCGCCCTTGCGCAGGATGGCCGGCACCGAGGCATAGGTTTCGGTGTTGTTGATCGTGCTGGGCTTGCCGTACAGGCCGAAGTTGGCCGGGAACGGCGGCTTGAAGCGCGGCTGGCCCTTCTTGCCTTCCAGCGATTCCATCAGCGCGGTTTCTTCGCCACAGATGTAGGCACCGGCGCCGAGCGCGCCATAGATGTCCACATCGAGGCCGGTGCCCTGGATGTTCTTGCCCAGCAAACCCGCGGCGTACGCTTCCTTCAGCGCCTCTTCGAAATGCTCGAACGGCTCATGATGGAATTCGCCACGCAGGTAGTTGTAGGCCACGGTCGAACCGGTGCAATAGCACGCGATCGCCATGCCTTCGATCACCGCATGCGGGTTGAAGCGCAGGATGTCGCGGTCCTTGCAGGTGCCCGGCTCGGATTCGTCCGAATTGCAGAGGATGTACTTCTGCATCGTGCCCTTGGGCATGAAGGACCACTTCAAGCCGGTCGGGAAGCCTGCGCCACCGCGGCCGCGCAGGTTGCTCTTCTTGATCTCTTCGATCAACGCGTTCGGGTCGGGCTTCTCGGCGAGGATCTTCTTCCACGCTTCGTAACCACCGACCTGGGTATAGCTGTCCATCGCCCACGGCTTGTCGAAATGCAGCGTGGTGTAGACGACCTGATGTTCCTGGGGTGCCGGTCCGTATGCCATTGCGCCCTGCCCTTACTTGAGACCGTCGAGAATCTCGTCGACCTTTTGGGCCGTGAGACGCTCGTGGTAGTGACCATTGACGGTCATCGCCGGCGCGCTGGCGCAGGCGGCGATGCATTCTTCTTCGCGCTTGAGATACACGCGGCCATCCGGCGTGCTCTCGCCGAGCTTGATGCCCAGCTTCTTCTCGGCATGCCTCACCAGGTCTTCGGCGCCGTTGAGCCAGCACGAGACATTGGTGCAGATCGCCACGTTGTTGCGGCCGACCGGCTTGGTCTCCAGCATCGAGTAGAAGCTGGCGACCTCATAAGCCCAGACCGCCGGCAGTTCGAGATACTTCGCCACGGCGGTGATCAGCTCGTCGGTCAGGAAGCCGTGGTTCTGCTCCTGTGCGGCAAACAGCGCCTGGATCAGCGCCGAGCGCTTGCGATCCGGCGGAAAGCGTGCCACCCACTCCTCGATGTGATGACGAGTGTGGTCGTTGAGTACGACGAGCGGGTCGACATTCTTGACCTGCTCGAAATTTCCGGTTGCTTTCATGGGTGCTTTCCTCCGGGCTCAGCGATCGACTTCGCCGAACACGAGGTCATAAGTACCGATCATCGCCACCACGTCGGCCAACATGTGGCCACTGACGGTGACGTCCATCGACGACAGGTGGGCAAAACCCGGCGCGCGCAGATGCACGCGGAACGGCTTGTTGGCGCCATCGGAAACCAGGTAGCAGCCGAACTCACCCTTGGGCGCTTCCACTGCGGCGTAGGTCTCGCCCGCGGGCACGCCGTAGCCTTCGGTGAACAGCTTGAAGTGGTGGATCAGCGCTTCCATGTCCTGCTTCATGTCTTCGCGATGCGGCGGCGCGACCTTGAAGTTCTGCACGATCACCGGACCGGGATTCGCCCGCAGCCACTTCACGCACTGCGCAATGATGCGGTTGGACTGGCGCATTTCTTCCACACGCACCAGATAACGGTCGTAGCAGTCGCCACCCACGCCCACCGGGATATCGAAATCCACTTCGGCGTACTTGGCATACGGCTGCTTCTTGCGCAGATCCCATTCGATGCCGGACCCACGCAGCATCACGCCGGTCATGCCCCAGGCCTGGGCCTTTTCGGGGGAGATCACGCCAATGCCGACGGTGCGCTGCTTCCAGATGCGGTTGTTGGTGAGCAGTTCCTCGTACTCGTCCACGCGCTTGGGAAAATCCGCGGTGAACGCGTCGAGGAAGTCCAGCATGGAACCTTCGCGCCAGCTGTTGAGGCGCTTGAGGTCCTTGCCCTTGTGCCAGGGCGACTCGCGATACTGCGACATCTGTGCCGGCAGATCGCGGTAGACGCCGCCCGGACGGTAATAGGTCGCGTGCATGCGCGCGCCCGACACCGCCTCGTAGACGTCCATCAGCTCTTCGCGCTCGCGGAACGCATACAGGAACACGGCCATCGCACCCAGGTCGAGCGCGTTGGAACCGATCCACATCAGGTGATTCAGGATGCGCGTGATTTCGTCGAACATCGTGCGGATGTACTGCGCACGCTCCGGCACCTCGATACCCATCAGGTTCTCGATGGCGCGCACGTAGGCGTGCTCGTTGCACATCATCGACACGTAGTCGAGGCGATCCATGTAGCCGATCGACTGGTTGAACGGCTTGGACTCGGCCAGCTTCTCCGTACCGCGATGCAGCAGGCCGATATGCGGATCGGCGCGAACGACGGTTTCGCCGTCCATTTCCAGCACCAGGCGCAGCACACCGTGCGCAGCCGGATGCTGGGGGCCGAAGTTCATCGTGTAGTTGCGGATTTCCTGCATGCTCAATTCTCCCGCCACTTGTCGGCGGACTCGGCCTTGGCCTGGACCAGGTCGGCGTCATCACGGATCACGCGCGGCACCAGCACGCGCGGCTCGATCGACACGGGCTCGTACACCACGCGCTTCTGCTCGGGGTCGTAGCGAACCTCGACATTGCCGATCAGCGGGAAGTCCTTGCGGAACGGATGGCCCACGAAACCGTAGTCGGTGAGGATGCGGCGCAGGTCCGGGTGGCCGTCGAAGACGATGCCGTAGAGGTCGAATGCTTCGCGCTCGAACCAGTTCACGCCCGGCCAGATGCCGGTCAGCGACGGCACCATCGGCAGCGTGTCGTCTTCACAGAACACGCGCAGACGCAGGCGATGGTTGTGTTCCAGCGACAGCAGGTGGATCACGGCGGCGAAACGGCGCGGCTGGCTATCGGCACGCGGACGATCGGCCCAGTTGAAGCGGCCCATCGCCTCGCCTTCCACGCCGCGTGAGAAGCCGGTACCGGAAACGGTTTCGGTGTCCCACTCGGTCTGGCCGTAGCCCATATAGTCGATGCCGCAGACGTCGATCGGCAGACGGAAGCTGAAAGGTGCTTCGTCGCGCAGAGCGGTAGCCACCGCGAGCAGATCGGCAGCAGGGACCTCGGCGGTCACTTCGTTGCGTACGACGCTGATCGACAGCGTGTCGCCGAATCGCGCAGAAAGGCGCTCGGCCAGCGAGTTCGATGGTGTATCAGTCATGGCTGGCTGCGTCCTCAGGAACGCGCGATGGTGTTGGTACGACGGATCTTCTTCTGCAGTTGCAGAATGCCGTGGATCAACGCTTCCGCCGTCGGCGGGCAGCCCGGCACGTAGATGTCCACCGGCACAATGCGGTCGCAGCCGCGCACCACGGAATAGGAATAGTGGTAATAGCCGCCGCCATTGGCGCAGCTACCCATCGAAATGACCCACTTCGGCTCCGGCATCTGGTCATAGACCTTGCGCAGCGCGGGGGCCATCTTGTTGACCAGGGTGCCGGCCACGATCATCACGTCGGACTGGCGCGGGCTGGGACGGAAGATCACGCCGTAGCGGTCAAGGTCCAGTCGCGCGGCGCCAGCGTGCATCATCTCCACGGCGCAGCAGGCGAGGCCGAACGTCATCGGCCACATCGAACCGGTACGTGCCCAGTTCATCAGCGCATCGACACTGGTGGTGGCAAAGCCACGCTGCATGATCGGGTTGTCCTCGACCGGACGCAGGATGTCGTCCACCAGGTTCAACGGCTGCGGGTTGTGCATCACCCGATCGAGCGACGAGATCACTCCCATTCCAGTGCTCCCTTCTTCCACACGTAAGCAAAACCAATGACCAAGAGCAGCAGGAACAGCGCCATCTCGATGAGCGCGGTCAGGCCGATCTTCTGGAACACCACGGCCCACGGGAACAGGAACGCGATTTCCAGATCGAAGATGATGAAGATGATCGCCAGCAGGTAGTAGCGCACGTCGAAGCGCATGCGCGCATCTTCGAATGCTTCGAAGCCGCACTCGTAAGGCGAGAGCTTGTCTGCTTCGGGACGACGCGGACCCGCCAGCAGGCCAATGACCAGCAGGACCACGCCAAGGCCGGCGGCGACGCCGATGAACAGCAGAATGGGCCAGTATTCGGCAAGCACGATGGAGCGTACCTCCGCGCCTTCATGGCGCATCAGTGACCGTCGGGGTAAACGGTCCGGCAACTGGGTTCGGCAGGCCAGTCAAGGCCAGGGCTATCCGCCACGATCGCGCGCGTTGTTCAGGCCACGAACGTCCGACTTTCCACGATCAAGGTCGGGAATCGCGACATTGTATCAGTGCGCTTAACAACAACAAGCCTTGACGGCTATCAACAGGGGACTTTGCGCACGATCTGTCTGCGACTTTGGTAGCGCCGGCAACGCAAGGAATTACATCGTGTGCGTGGGGCGCTCGGAGGCGGTCATGCCGGCGAGGATATTCTCGATGCGGGTGCGGGCCACTTCGCCATCGGATGACTCGTTGAACTGCACGCCGATGCCCGCCGTGCGGTTGCCCTGGGCACCGACCGGGGTGACCCAGACCACCTTGCCGGCCACGGACAGGCGCTCGCCCTCGTCGGTCAGATTGATCAGCAGCACCACCTCGTCACCCAGGGCATAGCGCTGCGCCGTGGGCGCGAACAGGCCGCCATGCTTCAGATAGGGCATGTACGCGTTGTAAAGCGCGGCCGTGTCCTTGATCTTCAACGAAATGATGCCCTGGCGGGCGGCAATGGCCGGGTTCATGGCTGTGCTCCTGCAAACCGCTGGGGTGGCAGACCCCGCATGCCGCATCCTAGCGATCACAGGGGGCGAGCGTAAAGCGATGTGTCGACGGAATGTGATGGCCTGCCGGGCGCACTCACCGGTGCCGCGCGTAACACGCCAGGCTCGGCACCGATGCCTAGAGCTCGCACCAACCCCAGCGATCGAAGATCCATGGCGAAGGCACATACATATGCAACTTGGCGAAACCCGGGCCCGAGCGCCCTTCGGCCAAGCCGTGCAGCACGTACCGACCCTGCCCGTCCTGGCTGATCGGCGCCTTCGACCAGGACCAGTCGTGGACGCCGCTGCTGTCGACCACGGTCAGTCGGAGCCAGCGATGCAGCGACGCTGGCGGAACCCAGGGCAGCACTGGCGCAGGTTCGCGCGGGCCGTCGCCCTTGATCGACCGATAGCGCTCGGCGCGGCCGGCCAGACGGCGCATGCGTTTGCCGCTGAGCGCCATCTGGCTTTGATGACATGCCAGCGCAGCCAGCTTGTTCGCATGCAGGCCGACCGAGGAGTCGAGCTTCACCTTGCCCGTCACCTCGCCTTCACGGCCGTGAACCAGATAGGCAAGCATCTCCGGGGCTCCCGCCTGCCACTGCGACACCGCCAGGCGAACCAGCACGTGTGCGGCACCGTGATCCGGATGGTGGTCACCCAGCGCCGGCATCGCCACGAGATTCGGCCGACACGCGTCGAGGCAGGCGCTCAAGGCAGCTACCGACGGGTTGAAGTCCTCGAACAGCCGCTCGGTAACGCCCATGTCGGGCCAGCCGAGCGGATGCAAGGCGACCGGATCCACGCCCAACTGATGCAAGGCCCGCTCTACTTCGGCCCGTCGACGCGCACCCCAGCGGCGGCGGTCGTCGGGCCCGATACGCAGGCGCCGCTCCACCCAGCGCTGCGGCCAGGGGTTGTTGTCGCCATTCGTCAGCAGCAGGATCTGGACGTCACCGCCCGTCTCCCGCACCTGCTGGATCAGCTCGCCCGTCGCAATCGATTCGTCATCGGGATGAGGGGCTACCACCAGCAAGCGTGTGTCGGCGTTAAGACTCAACGCCATATCAACCGCCCTCTCCATAAGACGAAAGCGGCCGCCAGCCGCGGTCAAACGCCTTGCTCCAGACCAGGGCCACGGGCTTGCCCTCGGCCACCTTCAAATGGTGACGGCCTCGATCAAGAAACCAGTGGTCGGCGTCCGGCGCACCATCCAGGCTTGCACGCAGACGCGCCTGCCCGTCGGTCAGCACGTAGTCGCCTGGCAAGGCCACGTCGATGACCTGATCGACTGATTGCGAGGGAAGCATGCGTCCCGCCACCCACACATTCGGACCCGCCGGCACGTAGTTGCCCTCCAGGAAACGCTTGCTCGCCTCGGGCAAGCGATGCGCCGTCGTCATCATGGTGCAATGGCTCACCAGCTCGTCGACAATCGTGTCGGCCATTTCCCCACGCCGCAACCGGCGCATGGCCAGGCTTTCCAGCACCGGGTAGTACGGACGCTCGCGAAAAATCGACTCGCCCTTGGTATCCATCACCGTATCCGTCTTGTCGGTATAGCGTAGTACCAGGGCCAGTTCGGCGCGCTGCGGCGCCAGATTGTCCTGCCACGGCGGCGCATAGGCGATGACGGTCACCAGTTCGCCGGCAAGGATCAGGACCACCAGGGCACGGCGAAGTCGCGGCCGCGCGCTCAACCAGCCCCAATGCGAAGCCCACCCGCACGCCACCAGGACCAGCAACGGAACCGCCGGCAGGAAATCCTGCTTGGTGATCAAGGGCCAGACAAACCAGATCAGCAGGAGGTACAGGCCGCTCTGCAAGGCCAGGAAAACCGGCCAGTCAAAGTCGCGCAGCCCGCGCTGACGGATCGCACGCGCGGCCACCGCAATCGTCGCCCCCGCCAGCACCAGGAACCACAGCAGGTTCAGCGCGGCATGGCGCTTTTTCGCACCGCCCACGTTGTAACCCGCCAGCCCGTACCAAACGTCGCCCAGCGCGTGATGCCAGGCGAACCAGCCGACGAAAATGGCCGGAACCAGCAGCAGGCCCACGGCCGCCGCCGTCCAGCGCCGCCATACGCCCGGTACGACCTCAGTCGGCTGCATCAGCCGGACCACGGCGGCGGCGGCCAAGGCGGTGACCACCAACACCAGCGTTTTCTGCGACACCGACAGGGCGCAGCCAACCAAGAGTCCGGCCAGGAAATAGCGCCAGGTGCGCGCAGGTGCGCCAACCACGCAGGCGAGGCCGGCAAGCCACAGGGCCGTCCACAGGTCGTCGGTACGAAACTGCCCGCTCACGATGAAGAAACGAGGAAACAATCCGGCGACGAGCATGGCGACCACGGCGACCCGCCAGCCATACAGACGCAGGCCCATCCAGCCGACGGCGCCGACCGCCACGACATACCAGACCTGCATGGCCAGGCGCAGCCAGGTCAGTACGTCGGCACGCCCGTCGAGCAGCCTCAACAGCGGCGAGTGCAACCAACCAAACAAGGGGCCGTGGTTGTCGAAGACATCCCGATACGGCAACAGCCCCTGCGTCCACGCCCACGACACGTGGGCATGTTGTGCTTCATCGGAATTGAGCGTGTACGCGTTCAACCACACCAGCCGGAGTACCAGCAGGAGCAGGAAACAAAGCCAGGGCCAAACAGGGACACGGTGCTGCAGCGGGGACTTCATCCGGCAAGCCTAGGCAGACGGCCTGTCTGCCAGCTTTCCCTGATCCCGGGCCCGCCTTCCAGGCGCCCGAAGGCGCACCATCAGCGCCAGCGGGCAAGCAATTCCAGCAGCAGGAGGTCACCGCGCAACGGCCCACGCAAGGATTCACGCGTGAGATTGGCCGACATGTACCACTGGTCCAGCGCCTCGGCATCCAGGCTGCTCGACAGCGGACCAGCGGCGGT
Source organism: Dyella halodurans (assembly GCF_026283925.1). Taxonomy (GTDB): domain Bacteria; phylum Pseudomonadota; class Gammaproteobacteria; order Xanthomonadales; family Rhodanobacteraceae; genus Dyella; species Dyella halodurans. The sequence continues at coordinate 105,126 of NZ_JAPDPF010000007.1, read as the reverse complement.
GCCGGCACGCGACCGTACCTCGTCGGCGACGGCCTGGGCGGCGAACCACAAGCGCTGCTCGGGCTCGCTGTCCAGCCAGCGGCGCGCCACTTCCATCGCCTCGCCGCGCCCCGCCGCAAGCGCGGACAGGTCCTTGCGTACTTCCTGCCTGCGCGCCAGCGCGCCCGCATCGACCCACGCGCGCGCAAGGCCGGGATTGCCCCCGGCCGCATCGAGCGCGGCAGCGGCATCACTGACGCCAGCCTGCTGCAGCCAGCCGAGTGCGTCTTCGCGCGATGGCAAATGGAACTCGATGCGCTGGCAGCGACTGCGAATGGTCTGCGGCAACCGCCACGGTGCGTCGGCCACCAGCATCAGCAAGGTCTGTTGCGAGGGCTCTTCCAGCGTCTTGAGCAAGGCGTTGGCCGCGGCCGCATTCATGGCATCGGCCGGATCGATGCAGACGATCTGCCAACCGCCGAACTGGCTGGACATGGACAGGCGCGCCGACAGCTCGCGTATCTGGTCGACCACGATCTCGCTGCGCTGCACACCGTCCTTGCGCAAGCCGAAACTCAGTACGGCAAAATCCGGGTGCGTGCCGGCGACGAACAACTGGCAACTGCGGCAATGCCCACAGGCCTCACCATCCTGCGCCTGCGTGCACAGCAAGCCCTGCGCAAACCGATGCATGAATTCGCGCTTGCCCAGGCCTTGCGGCCCGCACAGCAACAAGGCATGCGGCATGGCATCGCGCGCGCGGCGCGACTGCAGGCGCGACCAGTGCTCGGCGTGCCAGGGCATCGCGTTCATGCGGACGCTCTAAACAGATGGGCGGTGGCATCCACCGCGGCCTGCAGCACCTGCGCCTGCGACAGGCTGGCATCGATCATGCGAAAGCGCGCTGGCTCGGCCACGGCGCGCGCGCGATACGCCGCGCGCACGCGCTCGAAAAACGCATCGGCCTCGACCTCGATGCGATCGGCCGCACTCCGACCCGCGGCACGCGCGCGCCCGTCGGCCACCGGAAGATCGAGCAGCAAGGTGAGGTCCGGCTTGAGTCCGTTCGTCGCCCAGCGCTCCAGCTCGGCAATGCGCTCCATCGGCATGCCGCGGCCACCGCCCTGGTAGGCGAAGCTGGCATCGGTGAAGCGGTCGCACAGTACCCAACGACCAGCAGCCAGGGCCGGCTCGATGCATTCGCGCACCAGCTGCGCGCGCGACGCGAACATCAGCAACAGCTCCGACTCCGCACTCATGTCACCGCGCGCCGGATCCAGCACGATGCCGCGCACCGCCTCGCCCAGCGGCGTGCCACCAGGCTCACGCGTCTGCACCAGGTCCACGCCCTGCCCCAGCAGGTGCTTGTGCAGCCCGGCGAGCAAGGTGCTCTTGCCGGCGCCCTCGCCACCTTCGAGCGAAATGAACTTGCCGCGTGGCGTCGTACCGCCTGGAGTCATACCGCCTGGGGTCATACCGCTTGGAGTCATGGGCAGCGCTTCAGTTGGTAGCAGGCGACATTGCGATTGTGTTCGTCCAGCGTACTGGAGAAGGCATGGCTGCCGTCGCCTTTGGCGACGAAATACAGCTCGGTGCCGTCGGCCGGATGCAGCGCGGCTTCAATGGCCGGCTTGCCGGGCATGGCGATCGGCGTCGGCGGCAAGCCGGGACGGGTATAGGTGTTGTATGGCGTGTCCGTGGTGAGGTCCACCTTGTGGATGCTCCCCGTATACGACTCGCCCATGCCGTAGATCACCGTGGGATCGGTCTGCAGCAGCATGTGATCCTGAAGACGGCGCACGAACACGCCGGCGATGCGCGGACGCTCGTCCGCGCGGCCGGTTTCCTTCTCCACGATGGAGGCCAGGATCAGGGCGTCGTACGGCGTACCCAGCGGCACTTGCTGGTCGCGCTGGGCCCATAGCGCATCGAGCATCTTGCTCATCGCGACATGCGCGCGGCGCAGGATGTCCAGATCGCTGTCGCCTTTTACATAGGCATAGGTTTCGGGAAGGAAGCGGCCTTCGGGCATCTCGCCCGCGGCGCCGATCTTGGCCATCAAGGCGGCATCGTCCAGCCCGGCACCGTCCTGGCGCAGGCGCTCGGCCTTGGCCAGCGCCTGGCGCAAGTCGCGGAAATTCCAGCCATCGACGATGGTGAAATTGCGCTGCAGCACCCTGCCCGCCGCCATATTGAGCAACAGGTCGCGCGGCGTCATGCCCGCGGTGAGTGCGTATTCACCCGCGTGCAGCCGCCCGGCCACGCGCAGCTGCTCGGCCAGCACGCGCCAGTAGAGCGGGCCGACCGTGGTGACACGCTCCTCGCGCAACTCAGCCACCACGTCGCGGAGACTGCTGCCACGACCGACGTCGATGCTCGGGGTCTGCGCCGTCACCGCCAGCGGCGTGCGCGCAAAGCGCTGGAAGTCCAGCCATCCATAGATCAGCACGCCAGCCACGGCCAGCAATACCAGTACGACCAGTGCGCGCCAACGCACGCGCCCCTGCAGCTTGTCTCGACTCATGCCTGCTCCATCGGAAAACCCAGACCGCGCCAATGACGCTGCAAGGCGCGGGTGACCGGGCCGGGAACATACACGGTATCGTCCACGGCCTGAACAGGCAGGATGCCGCGGACGCTCGAACTGAGGAAGACCTCATCGGCATGCAGCAAGTCCTTGCGGGAAATATCACCCACCCGGACAGCGGCCTGGCTTGCCAGGACTTCGGCACGCGCCACGCCCGCCACGCCGGCATGGTCCAGCGAAGGCGTGACGAGCGCACCATCGATGACCGCGAACAGATTGGCCATGGTGGTCGCGATGACCTTGCCGTCGGTATCGCACAACAGGCCGTCGGCGATGGCGGGATCGCTCCATTCGGCACGCGCCAGCACCTGCTCCAGTCGATTGAGATGCTTCATGCCCGCCAGTAGCGGCTGCCGGGCCAGGCGCGTTTCACACCATCGCAGGCGAATGCCGTGGGCATAGGCGTCGCCCGCCATCGCCGGTGCGGCAAACGCGGCGACGATGCGCGTGGGCTGCGGCGACGACGGCAGCGCATAGCCGCGCTCCCCTTGTCCACGCGTCACGGTGATCCGCACGACCGCCTGCTCGAGGCCATCCGCAACCGTCACTGCTTCGCGCAACAGCAGCGCCGCGTCGGACACGGGCAGCCGCAATCGTTCGCCGCTTGCCTGTAGCCGCTGCATATGGCGCGACCACAGAGGCGCCACGCCGTGCACGAAGCGAATGGTCTCGAACAGGCCGTCGCCATAGGACAGCCCGCGATCGAAAGCGGAGACCGTCTGGGTGGAAACACCGTCGACCAGCACGCGCGCAGGCGCGGACATCAGCCCGGCACTCCCAGCGCCCGCAATAGACCGCGCGCCTTGGCGCGGGTTTCGTCCAGCTCCTTGTCCGCCACCGAGTCGGCCACGATGCCGGCGCCGGCTCGCAAGGTCACCTGCGCATCGGCCAGCGTGAAGGTGCGAATGAGGATGTTGAGATCCAGGTCGCCGTTGCGGTCCAGATAGCCGAGGGCACCGGTATAGGCGCCGCGGGGCGCGTCTTCCAGCGCGGCGATGATCTCCATGCAACGCACCTTGGGACAACCGGTAATGGTGCCACCCGGAAACGTCGCCGCAATGACCTCGCCCGGCGTCACCTCGTCACGCAGTCGGCCACGCACGTTGGACACGATGTGATGCACGTGGGCGTAACTTTCCACCACCATCAGTTCGTTGACCTCGACCGTACCCGGCACGCACACGCGGCCCAGGTCGTTGCGTTCGAGGTCGATCAGCATCACATGCTCGGCACGCTCCTTGGGATGGGTGCGGAGTTCGCGAATACGGGCCAGGTCGTCATCGCCCGGGGTGCGCGGCCGCGTGCCGGCGATCGGGCGCGTCTGCGCCAGTCCGTCGCGCACTTCCACTAGCCGCTCCGGCGAAGAACTGACCACGGCCCACTCCGCTTGCTGCAACAAGCCAGCGAATGGCGCGGGATTGGCCTGCCGCAATGCCTGGTACAGCTCGACGGGCTTCGGTGATACGGCATAGTGCGCATGCCACGCGCGCGAGAGATTGACCTGGAAGATATCGCCGGCGTGGAGATGTTCGTGGATGCGCGCCACGCCATCGAGGAACAGCGTCGAGTCATCCTCGTCGCAGCGGGAGGGTACGGCCATCGCGCCGATGACGGGTGTCGCATCGAGATCCGACGCCATCGCATCGAGCAAGGCCTCGTGGCCTGCCTCGGCGACCAGGATCGTGCATTCGGCTTCATGGTCGACGATGACCGCTGCAGGGCAGCGCAGCGCCAGCGCAATGGGTAGCGGCCCGGGCGAGCGCAGCCGCAGGCGCGGCTCGATCTCACCGACCAGCTCATAGGCAAGCAACAGCAGCCAACCGCCATGGAAGGGCAGATCGTCCATGGGATCGCGCCGCACGCGGGATTGCCGCCATGCCTCGTCCAGCGCATCGAGAAAGTGTCCGTCGCGTTCCACGCCCTGCCCATCGAGCAGACGTCCGTCCGCGTGCAAGGTCAGGCTGTCCTGCGGATACGCGAACAGGATGTCGTAGCGGGACTGCGGCGTGCCGCGCGTCACGCTTTGCAGCAGGCCGGGATAGCGCTCCGGAAATGCAGCGGCCGGCGCGAGTAGATCGCGCCGGCCGTGCAGAGTGCGACGTTTGAAGTTCAAGGCGCCGCTCAAACGCGGCGGAACGCCAACGTGCCGTTGGTACCGCCAAAGCCAAACGAGTTGGAGATGGCCACGTCCAACTTCGTCTCGCGCGCCACGTGCGGCACGAAGTCAAGATCGCAGCCTTCGCCCGGCTCGTCCAGGTTGATCGTCGGCGGCAGCACCTGGTCGCCCAGGGCCAGGATGGTAAAGATCGCCTCCACGCCACCGGCTGCGCCGAGCAGGTGACCGGTCACCGACTTGGTCGAGCTCATGGCCAGCTTGTAGGCGTGGTCACCGAAGACCTTCTTCGCTGCCAGCACTTCGCCCAGGTCGCCCAGCGGCGTCGAGGTGCCGTGCGCATTGACGTACTGCACGTCGGTCGGATTGAGACCCGCATCCTTGAGCGCGCTGTCCATGCAACGTGCCGCACCTTCGCCGCCTTCGCTCGGCGCGGTGATATGGAACGCGTCGCCGCTCATGCCGAAACCGACCAGCTCGGCGTAGATCTTCGCGCCGCGCGCCTTGGCATGCTCGTATTCTTCCAGCACCAGCACGCCGGCGCCGTCGGACAGGACGAAACCGTCGCGATCCTTGTCCCACGGACGGCTGGCCTTGGTCGGCTCGTCGTTGCGGGTGGACATGGCCTTGGCCGAGCAGAAGCCCGCCATCGCCGTGCCGGTAGTGGCGAATTCGGCGCCACCGGCAATCATCACGTCGGCATCGCCGTACTGGATCATGCGCGCGGCAAGACCGATGTTGTGCGTGCCGGTGGTGCAAGCGGTCACGCAGGCGATGTTCGGGCCCTTCAGGCCGTACATGATCGACAGATGGCCCGAGACCATGTTGATGATCGAGCTGGGCACGAAGAACGGCGACACGCGACGCGGCCCCTTGTCGTGCAGCTCGATCGAAGTGTGTTCGATGGTGTGCAGACCGCCGATGCCGGCGGCCACGGCCACGCCGATGCGCGGCGCGTTGGCCTCCGTCACTTCCAGGCCGGAATCGCGCAGGGCTTGCGTGCCCGCGGCGATGCCGTAATGGATGAACGGATCCATCTTCTTGATTTCTTTCGCAGCGATCCACTCCGCCGGATCGAAACCACGCACCTGACCGGCAATGCGCGTGGCATAGGCCGTGGCGTCGAAATGGGTAACCTCACCGATGCCGCTGACGCCCTTCAGGATGTTGTCCCAAGCGGTGGCGATATCGTTGCCGACCGGCGAAATGATGCCGAGGCCGGTTACAACCACACGTCGTTTGCTCATTGCTGATCTTTCCTCTTCGGTTCCGTGGAGCTGCCGCTGCCGGCAACCTTTCGCGCTATCGCGGCCACGTCATCCGTGCCGTGCGGCGCGCGTCCGCGCACCATACGGGATCGGACGTTGCAAAATGCAGAAACGAAAACTGCGCCAATGTGGCGCAGCTTCCGGTATCGCTGGTGGGCGGACGCATGGTGCGAACGCGCCTGCCGTCACGGAGCGATCACTCCTTGGTGTGGGCCTTGATGTAGTCAACAGCCTGCTGCACGGTGGTGATCTTCTCGGCTTCCTCGTCCGGGATCTCGGTCTCGAACTCTTCTTCGAGGGCCATGACCAGCTCGACCGTGTCCAGCGAATCAGCGCCCAGATCGTCCACGAACGAAGCGTTCGCCGTGACTTCATCCTCCTTCACGCCCAGCTGCTCGATGACGATTTTCTTGACGCGCTCTTCGATGGTGCTCATGTTGCCAATACCTCCCAAGGAGTAGTTACTTATCAACGCCGACCCATGGGCCGACTATGGCCGGCGGATTGTAGTGGCTAAGCACAGGGGCCGCCATGATCCGTCAGCAATGGTGGGACGCAGGCCACGGGACCGGCGCGAAAGGGTAATTGTCGCCTAAAACGAAGCCGCTGGCGACAACCCCCTGTAAAACCGGCCCGTGCCGGCGCTCCGGACGGTGTTCCAGCCTGGGCTGGACGACCCGTCCGGCCGTTTCAAACGTTAGATTTCAGTGATGCCTGCACCCTGCCGCCGACCGCGAAGAGGCCTTCGCCGTCTTGTCGCATCGGTCTTACGGCATGTACATGCCGCCATTGACGTGCAGGGTTTCACCGGTGATGTAAGCCGCCGCGGGTGACGCCAGGAAGGCCACCGCCTTGGCGATGTCGCTGGACTCGCCCAGGCGACCCAGCGCGATCTGTCCCAGCAGCGCCTGCTTGGATTCCTCCGGCAGCGCACGCGTCATATCGGTATCGATAAAGCCCGGCGCCACGACGTTGACCGTAATGCCGCGCGAACCGATCTCCCGCGCCAGCGACTTGGAGAACGCGATGATGCCGGCCTTCGCCGCCGCATAGTTGGATTGACCGGGATTGCCGGTCAGGCCGATCACCGAGGCGATCGAAATGATGCGGCCCTTGCGCGCCTTCATCATGCCGCGCATCACCGCCTTGGACGTGCGATACACCGAGGTGAGGTTGGTATCGAGAATCGCCTGCCAGTCCTCGTCGCGCATGCGCATCAACAGCTGATCGCGCGTGATGCCGGCGTTGTTGACCAGGATCGATACCGGACCGAATTCCTTGCTGATGCCGTCGATCAAGGCGTCGACCGACGGGCCGTCGGTCACGTTGAGCAGGCGACCATGGCCGCCGTGCGCTGCCAGCCGTTCGCCGATCGCGGCCGCGCCACTCTCGCTGGTCGCGGTGCCGATCACGGTGGCGCCAAGCGTCGCCAATTCATCGGCGATCGCTGCGCCGATACCGCGGCTGGCGCCGGTGACCAGGGCGATTTCACCTTGCAGTGTCTTGCTCATCTGTCAGTTCCTTTTGGATGGCCGAACGTCGATGCGTCGAAGCGAGAGCGGCCGTATCAATCATGCGAGACACAAGGTGCCTCGCCCACCTGGGTTGCTGCGCTCGACTCAAGCCCACTCGCTACGGGTGGCTTCGATCTCGGCCGGCGTGCCAATGGCGCGCGCTTCCACGCCCTTGTCGATGCGCTTGATCAGGCCCGCCAGCACCTTGCCGGGACCGGCCTCGGCCACGCGCGTTGCGCCGCCCGTCACCAACGCCTGCACGCATTCGGTCCAGCGCACAGGCAGGTAGAGCTGACGCTGCAGCGCACCCCGGATCTCCTCCACCGTGGCGTAGCTGCGCGCCTCGGCATTCTGTACCACCGGTATCACCGGCAACTGCCAATGCAGCGCCGCCATGCGCTCACCGAGGCGATCGGCCGCATCACGCATCAACGCGCAATGGGACGGCACCGACACGGCCAGCTTGATCGCCTTCTTCACGCCCAGCTCGGCCAGCTTCGCCAGCGCACGATCCACCGCCTCGGTATTGCCGGCGATGACCAGCTGCCCCGGCGAATTGAAATTGGCCGGCGACACCACCTGCCCCTGCGCCACTTCGTCGCACACCGCGGCAATCTGCGCATCGTCGCCACCCAGGATCGCCGCCATCGCACCCACGCCCGGCGGCACCGCCGCCTGCATCAGTCGACCACGCTCGGCCACCAGCGCCGCCGCGTCGTGCAACGAGAGCGCGCCCGCGCACACCAGCGCGCTGTACTCGCCCAGGCTATGGCCCGACAGCTGCGCCGGCTGCACGCCACCCAGCTTCTGCCATACGCGCCACACCGCCACGCTCGCGGCCAGCAGTGCCGGCTGCGTGTTCTCGGTGCGATTGAGCTCGTCTTCCGGGCCCTGCTGGCTCAAGGTCCACAGGTCCACGCCGGCGCCCTGGGAGGCTTCGTCGAACGTGGCCTTCGCTTCCGGATGCGCAGCGGCCAATTCGGCCAGCATGCCGACGGATTGCGAACCCTGGCCAGGGAAGACGAAAGCGAGCGTATTGGCAGTCTGAGTCATGGAGCGACGGATTTCTGGCAACGAAAAACGGAATGGTGCCAGTAATGGCGGACATACGCAGCTGTATCGGGGGAAAGGGGGGCCACTTATCCTCCCACTCCCCCTCACCGTCATCCCTGCGAAAGCAGGGATCCAGCGCCTTTTCCTCTGTGGTGATGTGACCGCGACCTGGCTCGCCTGCCGCGGGCTTCCGTCCTCCTGCCGGAGGCCGGGTCACTTTCTCTTGCTTGCCCAAGAGAAAGTAACCAAGGAGAAGGGCACCCCGCTTGGCGCTTGCCGAGCTGACGCTCGGCAAGTCCGTGAGGGGCCCCACAAGTCAAAAGCAGAGCCCAAGGCTCGAGCAGCGCGCTGCGCTGCTCATCGCACTTGCTTGGCTTTCGCTTTGGCTCGGGTTTTGGCTTTCGCTTTGGGGTTGCTCTACCGCTCTCCGGGTCCCCTATGGCGCGGCGGGTGGGTGGAGGAAAAGCCCGCAGGGTGGCCGGCACGGATGCCGGCCAGTTTGTCGTCAGGGCAGGATGCCCTGTCGACAAACCTCCGTAACCCACCCGCGCACCTGGAGGGCGTAGCCCGGAAGGCGCGCCATCGGGGTGGCCTTTCTCTTGGTTACTTCTCTTTGGCCACGCAAAGAGAAGTAACCCGGGCCGCGGCAGCGGCTCGGAAGCCCGCCGCAGGCGAGCCCGGTCGCGGTCACTTCAAGACAGAGCGAAAGGCGCTGGATCCCCGCGTTCGCGGGGATGACGGTGCAGGAAGTTGCGGCCATGCTGCACGCTGCGCGCTTGTCCCGCGCCTGCCGGGATGGCAACGCATCCAAAGCCCCATAGGCACGACGAACACCCTAAAAAACCAATGCCGCCCACAAGGACGGCATGAAGTAGAAATAAAAGCCCCGCGCCTCAGTAGCGCAACAACGCCGACGCCCAGGTGAAACCACCACCAAACGCTTCCAGCAACAGCGTCTGCCCACGCTGCACCTTGCCCGAGCGCACGGCAAAGTCGAGCGCCAGCGGCACCGAGCCGGACGAGGTATTGGCGTGCTGATCGACCGTCACCACCACCTGCTCCATCGGCATATGCAAGCGCTTGACGGTGGCCTCGATGATGCGCAGGTTGGCCTGGTGTGGAATCAGCCAGTCGATCTGGGAGGCTTCCATACCGGCCGCCTGCAGGGTTTCATCGACCAGCGCATCGAGCGTCTTCACCGCGACCTTGAACACCTCGCGGCCTGCCATCTGGATGCGCACGCCGTGGTTCGGCTCGTCCTTGAAGCCCACGGAAACGCCGACGGGGTTGTACAACAGGTGCTTGAAGCCGCCATCGGCGTGCAGGCAGGTGGCGTAGATGCCCGGCTCCGCGGAGGCTTCGAGCACGACGGCGCCGGCGCCATCGCCGAACAGCACGCAGGATTCGCGTTCAGTCCAGTCGACCATGCGGGTCAGGGTTTCCGCGCCGATGACCAGCACCTTCTTGGACTGGCCGCTACGAATGAACTTGTCGGCCACGCCCAGCGCGTAGACGAAGCCCGAGCATGCGGCATTGAGGTCGAACGCGGCGCAGCCGTTGGCACCCAGACGGTGTTGCACCAGGCACGCGGTGGACGGAAAGATGAGGTCCGGCGTGGTCGTGCCCAGCACGATCAGGTCCAGCTCCGAGGCCTTGACTCCAGCCGCCTCGAGCGCGCGCTGGGCAGCCATGGTGGCCAGGTCACCGGTGGTTTCGCCGTCGGCGGCGATGTGGCGTTGCTGGATGCCGGTACGGGTGCGAATCCACTCGTCACTGGTATCGACGATCTTTTCGAGCTCGGCGTTGCTGACTACCCGCTCGGGCAGCGCGCTGCCGGTGCCCGTGATGCGGGCGTAGATCTGGGACATTGGCTTTCCAGCTGAGGGTTCGACCCAGGCGGGCCGCCATCTCGCGCTTGCGCGCGGCACCCACCCCCAAGCCGCCAACGTTACGTGGTGATCGCCCAAACGCAAAGCGGCGCGTTACCGCGCCGCCCTGCTAAACCGTGTCCCTTGCGGGAACGATCAATCTTCTTCGGTCACCGAGGTGTTGGTGTCGATGACCTTCTTGCCGCGGTAGTAGCCATCCTTGGTGACGTGATGGCGCAGGTGCACCTCGCCACTGGTCGGATCGGTGGCCAGCTGCACGGTTTTCAGCGCGTCGTGCGAACGACGCATGCCGCGGGTGGACGGGGTCTTGCGGCTCTTGGCAACGGCCATGGCGAGTCTCCAGCTAAATCAACGTTTCTTGAGTTCGCGCAAAACCGCGAACGGGTTATCGGAACGCCCTTCACCGGAGGAGTCTTCCTCTGGCTCGTGGCCTGTTACTGCTTCGGGCAGCGTGCTGTCCGGGTTCACCGGGATCAGCGGCAGTGCCAACAACAATTCGTCTTCGATCACATCCGCCAGGTTCAGCTTGCCGTCGTCGGCCACGAGCAAGGGCTCGCAACCCGGCGGCAAGGCCGATTCCTCGCGCTCGGCACGGATCAGGCCGAGGCGGCTGTCTACCGGCACCGGCAGCACGAAAGGCTCCAAGGTGCGCTGGCAGGTCAGCGTGAGAGGCGCTTGAACGCGGACATCGAGGTACGCCGTACCAAACTCGTCCCGCCCAAAATCCAGCTCGTAATGCAGTGTTCCTTCCGTACCGGCCAAGACCTCGCCCAACCGCTTGAAGGCGGCTACGGGTAGTTCTCCCTGGAAGGAACGCCGCGCCGAGACCATGCGCCAAGCGTCCACGGACTCTGGCAGTGTCACGGACATAGACATGAAATCTTAGGATTACAACCAGTTGAAGTCAACGGGTAAGGCGCCTTAAAACGCCGAATCCCGGCCATTTTGCCTGAACGCGGCTGGTACGGCAGACTTCAGCCACTTCTTCCAGCGAGCCGACCGTCCCCGTGAATGACTATCTGACGCTCGGCCTGGCCGCCCTGGTGGCCTTCGCGGCGGCCGCCATTGGCCTCGCCCTATTCTACCGGTACCGCACCGACCGGCGCAGCGGTAGCCTGCATCGGTTGTTGGAGCTGGCCGACCGCCTGGAAGTGGATCTCAAGACTTGCCGGACTGGTTTGCAGCAAGCCCACGCGGTGATGTCGCTCAATCCCGACCAGCCAGCCAACGGCGAGCAGGAGGCGCGACAGGCGATCGACGCCGGCCTGCGCTCGCTGTTGCAGCAACGGATCTGGATTCGCGACAAGGCGCCCCGCGCCACCCAGCAACAGCTGGACCAGGCCGTCAGCTCCATGAACCAGACGCGCGAACGCTTGCGCCCCCTGGTCGAGGCACTGGATCGTGCCCAGCACGACCTGGACAGCGCGATGCGCGAACACATCCGCCGGGAGCATGACGCATGAGCCTGCCGCGCCTGGTGCTGGGCTCCACCTCACGTTATCGCGCCGAACTGCTGCGGCGGATCCATGCCGATTTCGACCAGCGCGCGCCCGGCACGGACGAGAGCCCGCTGGCGGGGGAAACCCCGCGCGAGCGCGCCCTGCGCCTCGCCATTGCCAAGGCGCGCGCAGCGGCCGCGGACCTGGACGATGCGCTGGTGATCGGTTCGGATCAGGTCGCCGAACGCGACGGTCTGGTCCTGGACAAGCCCGGCACGGTGGAGCGTGCCCGCGAACAGCTCGCTGCCTGCTCCGGTCGGGAAGTGCATTTCCATACCGCGCTGTGCCTGCACGACACCCGCAACGGGCAGGACCGCATCCATATCGATCACACCTGCGTCCGTTTTCGCAGCCTCGATGCGGCGGAAATCGCGCGCTATGTCGAACGCGAGCAGCCGCTCGACTGTGCCGGCAGTTTCAAATGCGAGGGCCTGGGCATCAGCTTGTTCGAGCGAATCGACAACGAAGACCCCAGCGCCTTGATCGGCCTGCCCTTGATCGCGCTGGCGCGCTTGCTGCGTGAGGCGGGCATCCCCCTGCCCTGAGCACTTGCCAGGATGCTCAACGCTCGGCCTTGTGTGCGAACTGCCAGATCGAACACTGATCATCGCTCTGGGCAAGCACCGGCACTGCGGTCGGCACGCGGCCGAGATAGAAAGCGAAGCGCCTGCGCCCATCGAACAGATCCAGCCGCCGCAAGAGTCGCGGCTCGTCGATGCGGCTGCACAACGTGCGCAGCCAGGCTGGTCGTTCGTGCACGAGCAAGGCGGCCTCGTCCACGACCAGCAGCATCGGCTCGCCAGCATGCGCGTTTCTCAACGCGGTTTCATCGCGCTGCCAGATGGCCAGCTGCGGTGCCCGGCCGTGCTTCACATTGAGCGGGCTATCGAGTGTATAGACCGGTACGCGATCGCCAAGCCGGAACGCGATTTCTACCGCCATTCCGGCATGGTCGGCCACCAGCACGGCCGGGTGTTGTGACAACAACTCGCCTGCCGCGTCGCCACTCTCGCGCCAGCCGACGAAGCTAGCCGGAAACGCTTTTACGCCCGCCAAGACCCGGGCCCCTTCCGGGCTGGCGGCCAAGCCCAGATAAAACAGCCCGCCGAGCTGCCCGAGCACGGCCAAGCCGAATGTCACGACCAGCCATGAGCGCCGTCGCGCGAGCACCTCATGGCGAAGCAGTACCGGTAGCGCCGCCAGCAGTGGCAGGTATCCCGCCAAAGGCCAATGCGCTCGGAAACGCCGGTCATCCGCAAACAGGCCAAGCACGAAGTAGAGCACGATGAAGCTCAGCGATACCGTGGCGATGACATCCCAAGGCGCGCCCTCCTGGCGGTTACGCTTCCAGCACTGCCACACCGCCCACAGCAACAGCGCATAGAGCAGTGGCGTGCAGGCAATGGCCTGCTCCAACGGCTGCACCAGGGCATCCGCATGAAAGGTCCACGGATGGCGCTCCAGCAGTTGGAAGGCAAGACCGGCGCCGTGTTGTTGCCAGTTGGATATGAGCAGTGGCAAGAGGCCCAGTGCCGCCACTCCCAGCGCCAACCAGAAGCCACCGCGACGCCACTGGCGGCGACCACGCGCAGTCAGCACGCAAAAGAGCAGGCCCGCCAGCATCGGCATCGCCGCCCGGTAGTGCGTGAGCCAAGCGATGGCCAACGCGACGCCAAGCAACCACCAGTCGTGCAGTCGATCGTCGTCCATCGCGCGGACCAAGGCGAGCAGCGCCAGCATGGTCGCGACGGTCAATGGCACATCGGGCAGCGCCAGCACTCCCAAGCTGCCAGCCAAGGGCAGCGCCAGGCATAGCAAGCCAGCCTGCCAGCCCGCGCGCTCGTCAAATACGTACCGCGCAAAAGCCCACACCAACCACGGCAAGGCGCTACCGATCAGCAGGAACGGCCAGCGCATGCCGAGCAGGCCGTGCCCAGCCACCGCTTCACCGAACCGGATCAGCCAGGCCGTGAGCGGCGGCAGGTCACTATAGCCCCAGGCGAGGTGACGGCTTTCCTGCCAATAAAACGCTTCGTCACCAAATGGCGACAAGGTCACGGCAAGCATGAGCTTGATGAGGAACAACGCCAAAAAGCCTATGACGAAAGCGCCTCGCCAGCGTGCGAGGTCGACGGCTACACTGCTGCCGTCACGCATGGGTACCGCCCTGCGCCATTCTCTTCAGCTGCCGGAAACCCATGTCTGCCATCACTCCCCTGCACGATGAGACCTTGCGTACGCGCCTGGACGCAGCGATGGCCCAGGTCAATCGCGTGCTGTTGGGCAAGCCGCGCCAGGTAAAGCTCGCCTTTACCTGTCTGATCGCAGGCGGCCACCTGCTGCTGGAAGACGTGCCCGGCGTTGGCAAGACCACCCTGGCCCACGCGCTGGCGGCCAGCTTTGCGCTCGATTTCCAACGCGTGCAGTTCACCAGCGACCTGCTCCCCTCGGACATTATCGGCGTCAGCGTCTACGAGCGCGAGACCGGCCATTTCCGTTTTCACCCGGGACCGATCTTCACCGGCCTGTTACTGGCCGATGAAATCAATCGCGCCACGCCCAAGACGCAAAGCGCCCTGCTGGAAGCGATGGCCGAAGGCCAGGTCACCGTAGACGGCCAAACGCATGCCTTGCCGCAGCCGTTCTTTGTGGTGGCCACGCAGAATCCCATGGACCTGGCAGGCACCTTCCCCCTGCCCGACTCGCAGCTGGACCGCTTCATGCTGCGAGTGTCGCTGGACTATCCCGACGCCGCGGCCGAACGCGCGCTGCTGACCGGCAGCGATCGCCGCGACCTGCTCGCCCAGCTCTCCCCCCAGCTCGACGGGGCAAGCCTCGCCGAACTGTCGCGTCGCGCCCGTGCGGTCACCGCGAGCAGCGCACTTCTGGACTACCTGCAGGGCTTGCTGGCTGCAAGCCGCCGGCACACGGACATCCGCGTCGGTCTCTCACCGCGCGCGGGCCTGGCCCTGCTGAGTGCCGCGCGGACCTGGGCCATGCTGAGTGATCGTACGCATGTCTTGCCCGAGGACGTACAAGCCCTGTTCGTACCCCTGGCCGCACATCGCATGGTCGCCGCCCGCGGTGCCAGCGGCGAACACCTCGCCCGCGACCTGCTCGCCAACGTCGCGGTGGGCTGATGCTGGCGGCACTGCGTCGCTTTCAGGCCGGGGCGGAGCGACGATTGCCCGCGCTGACGCGCTACAAGCGACCTGAAAGCCTTCCGATCTCACTGCATCGCCGGCGTATCTACATCGTGCCCACCGCTTTCGGCGCGGGTTTCACGGCGCTGCTCTTCATCATGCTTATCGGCGCACTCAACTACGCCAACAATGCGGCGCTCTTGCTTACCTGCCTGCTGGGTGCCGCCAGTTCTGCCAGCATGCTGGTGGCCTTTCGCAGCCTCAACGGATTGCGCCTCATCAGCATCCAGCAGGGGCATGCCATTGCTGGCGAGCCGCTTGCGCTGCGACTCGTGTTCGAGGGAGGCGAACGCGCGCACGCCTCGGTCCACGCGGATCTGGACGGCCATACGGAAGCGTTCTCGCTGGCCCCGCGCGAACAAACCCTGGTGACGCTGAGCGTGCCCACCTCGCAACGCGGCTGGCAGCGCCTGCCGCGCATCAAGCTGTGGAGCAACTGGCCGCTCGGCCTGTTCCACGCCTGGAGCTGGATTCACCCGGACCAGGCCGTGCTGGTGTGGCCGCAGCCGGAAACCGGTGGCCCGCCGCCGGTACTGCCAGGCGAGGACGGCCAACGCCAACGCCTGCACCATGGCGAAGACGTCGCGGCGTTGCGCGACTACCGCGCCGGCGACCCACAACGGCACATTGCGTGGAAAGTCAGTGCGCGACACTCCAACTTGCTGGTGAAGGATTTCGAGCAACCCGAAGCGCGGCAGGAATGGCGACTGGATTGGCGTCATCTTCCGCAGCTTTCGCCCGAGGCGCGCATCTCGCGACTCGCCCGTTGGCTCGGCGAGGCAGACGCGCTCGGACGCACCAGCAGCCTGTGGCTGCCCGACGAGGAGATTCCCCTGGGCAGCGGTCACAATCACTACGCGCGCTGCATGAACGCGCTGGCGCGCATGCCGTGATCAAGTTATCGCTGTTTCACCGCAAACCACGGCTGCCGCTTGGTGCGCGCGCCTTCGACCTGCTTTGTCTCACCGTCCTCGTCGTACTGGCTGCGCATACGCCGCATCTGCCGGTGTGGTTCAGCGGTGCCCTCGTCCTCGTGCTTGGGCTGCGCTGGTGGCAGCGCAGACGGCATGGCGGCCGCGCGCCGTGGTATCTCAAGCTGCCCTTGATAGCGCTGCTTTCCGCGGCCGTGATCGTGCACTACGGCAGCTTGTTCGGACGCGAACCCGGCGCGGCGCTAGCTGTAGGCCTGCTGGTGCTCAAGCTGCTGGAAACCGAGGCGACCCGTGACGCGCGCGTCGGCGCAGCATTCGCCTGCTTTGCGCTGATGACGGCGCTACTGTTCGATCAAGGCATGCTGGCAACCCTCCTGGTGGCGCTGGGTTTGTTGCCGGCTCTTGCCACGCTGCGCGCCCTCGAACCCGCCCACGGCTCGACCTCCCTGCCGCGCGAGCTGTTGCCGGCACTGGGTTTGCTTGGCGTATCACTGCCGCTGGCCTTGCTGGCTTTCCTCCTGCTGCCACGACTCAGCTCGCCATTATGGGGCGCTCCCAATCCGCCACAGGCACGTTCCGGCCTAAGCGATGACATGGCGCCTGGCGACTTCTTCGACCTGCTGACCGACGATCGACCGGCCATGCGTGTCAGTTTCACGGGGCGGCCGCCGCAGACCAGCCAGCGTTATTTTCGCGCCTACGTCATGTCGAACTTCGACGGACGCCGCTGGAGCCAATTCGATGGCGAGGACCAGCCAACGGCCGAGGTCGAGCACGACAAGACCGTCGACTACACCATCAACCTCGAGCCGAGCGGCCAGCGTGTGCTGCCCGCGCTGGATGTCCCCATCGAGGCGCCGGCACGGGCTCAACTTGGCCCGGACCGGGAGGTGCTGGCGGATCGACCGGTCAACGAGGCACTCACCTACTCGTTGCGCTCGGCACTCAGCTATCGCCTGCAGGCCCAACTTGATGAGGCGGAACGTCGTCGCGGCCTGCAACTGCCAGCGGACTTCAATCCGCGCGCACTCGCCCTGGCCGGTCGCTGGCGCGCGCAATACGGAGCCAACGATGCGGCCGTGATCAAAGCCGCGCTGAGCCTGTTCCATGACGGCGGCTTCAGCTACACGCTGGCACCGGCACCGCTCGGTCGTGACTCGGTCGATGATTTCCTGTTCTCCACCCATGAGGGTTTTTGCCAGCACTACGCATCGGCCTTTACGGTGCTGATGCGTGCGGCGGGTATTCCGGCACGCGTAGTCACTGGCTATCAGGGAGGCTATTGGAACGCGCTGGGCAACTACCTGCTGGTGCGCCAGTCCGATGCCCATGCCTGGGGTGAAGTCTGGTTGCCGGGTCGCGGCTGGACGCGTGTGGATCCCACCGCGGCCGTGCGGCCGGAACGCATCAACCTGGGCGCGGCTGCCGCGTCGAGCGCCGCCGCGGCGTGGTCGCCAGGCGGCTGGTGGCTTGACCTGCGCAATCACTGGGACATCGTCAACCGCTGGTGGAACCAGGGCGTTATCGGCTTTGACGCGCTGAGGCAGCACGGACTGCTGACACCCTTCGGTCTACGCGACACCGACCCAGGTACGCTGGGACTGTTGCTGGCCATCGGCGGCACGCTGTTCGCAGCCATCGGGCTGGCGTGGGCACTGTGGACGCGCCCACCGACCGATCCGCTGCGTGCGGCGATGCAGTCGCTGGAACGGAGGTTGGCCGGCGTCGATGTGGTGCGTCGCCACAGTGAAGGACCACAGCATTTTTTCAGTCGCGCTGCGCGGGCCTTGCCTGCCCAGCGCGTGGAACTGGACCGACTGATGAGGACGTATCTGGAACTGCGCTACGCCCATGACGAACCGCCCGCGCACCTGGTAAAGAACTTTCGACGCGCCGTGCAGTACTTTCGACCGCGTCGCATGGTCAAATGATATAGAGCCGCGGATGCCTTACATCCGCTAGACGATGGAGATAGTGTCATGTCCATGTTCAAGCCGTTGATCCTCGCGACCGCAGTAGCGACATTGGCCGCCTGCGCAACGGTGCCGCAACCGCTGCAAGGCACGTACACCGACGTGTCCTCCGTGTCAGTCCAGCAGGGCGCCGCCCCCGGCGGCGAAGTACGTTGGGGCGGCCAGATCATCAAGACCGAGCCGGGCCCGCAGGAAACCTGCTTCTACATACTGTCGCGCCCCCTGGACAGCCAGGCGCGCCCGCACGACGAGTCCAGCAACAGCGCTACCCAGGGCCGCTTCGTCGCCTGCCGCGCCGGCTTCTACGATCCGGAAGTGTTTACCGCAGGCCGCGATATCACCGTTACCGGCACCTTGCATGGGACCGTTTCGGAGAAGGTCGGCGAATATGGCTATCCCTATCCGCGCGTCGAAGCGAACGTGGTTTATCTGTGGCCCAATCGCGTGGTCTACCCGTATGGGGGCTACTACGACCCGTTCTGGGGTCCGGGCTGGGGCCCCTACTGGGGTGGCCCGTGGGGCTGGGGCGGCTACGGCTGGGGCGGGTACTACCCGACCCGCGTGATCGTCGTGCCACGCCGGGTGCCGCCGGCGCACGGCTGATCCACAGCAATGAAAACGCCGGCCACGTGCCGGCGTTTTCTTAAAGGCTGACCTGGACTCAGCCCGGCGGCCAATGCATGGGACGGCCGCCAAGCAGGTGCACGTGCAAATGGAAGACGGTCTGCCCGCCGTGCTCGTTGCAGTTGACCACCGTGCGGTAGCCCTTTTCCGCCAGGCCTTCCTGGCGGGCATAGCTGGCAGCGGCCAGCAGGAGCTTGCCCAGCAGTTCCGCGTCTTCCGCGCTTGCCGCGTCGAGCGTGGCGATCGCCTTCCTCGGCACAAACAACACGTGTACCGGCGCCTGCGGATTGAGGTCGCGGAAGGCGAGCACGTCGTCGTCCTCGTAGACGATATCGGCGGGTATTTCGCGCCGGATGATCTTGCCGAAAATGGTATCGCCCATCGCAGAATCCTCCTGTTTACAGACGCAGCAGCATACCGTGCGCCGCTGGCGCCACGAGTTTGAATCCGAATTGCTCGTAAAGCCGGGAAGCCGTGCCATCGGCGATCAGCCCGATCATGGCGCGCGCCGGCGCCCGCGCATGCACCTGATCCATCAAGGCCTGCATGATGCGCCGCCCCCAGCCCTGACCCTGCCAGGCCGGCGCCACCGCGATGTCGACCACGAACAGGAACAGGAACAGCCCGCCATCACCGACGACGCGGCCCATGCCGATCAACTCGCCTTGGTGACGCACACACACCGAGCACCAGCTCGCCGGCAGCCCCACCGCGGCGGCTTCTGGCGTCATCGCGCTCAAACCCGCGGCGCTGCGCAAGGCGCGGTATTCATCGGCACCGGGAATCTCGAGCGAGAGTTGCGGCACCAAGGTCATCGTCATCAATCCAGCGATTGGCGGCTGCCGAACGCATGCGCCAGGGTGCCGCGATCGACGTATTCCAGCTCGCCGCCCAGCGGCACGCCGTGGGCTAGCCGCGAAGGCCGCACGTTGGCCGCGCGCGCCAGTTGCGCGAGGTAATGCGCCGTCGCCTCGCCTTCCACGGTGGGATTGGTGGCGATGATCAGCTCCTCGATTTCGCCCTCGCCCAGTCGCTCCGAGAGCAGGTCCAAACCCAGCTCTTCCGGGCCGAGGCCATCGAGCGGCGACAGCCTGCCGAGCAGCACGAAGTATTGCCCGCGATAACCCGTTGCCTGCTCGATCGCCGCCAGCTCGGTAGGCGACTCCACCACGCACAGCACCTGGCGGTCGCGGCTGGTACTGGCGCATAGCGAGCAGACCGCCGTTTCACTGAAGTTGCGGCAGCGCGAGCAGTTGCCGATCTCGCGCATGGCCTGCTCCAGTGCCTGGGCCAGGCGCAAGCCACGCTCGCGGTCGCGCTCCAGCAGATGGAAGGCCATCCGCTGCGCGCTCTTGCCACCCACGCCGGGCAGGCAGCGCAGCGCTTCGATCAGGTCAGTGAGGAGCTTGCTCATGGATGGGCGCTAATGGTTGTAGGAGCGCACCCTGTGCGCGATCACGGGCTTACCGCTACGTAGGCTTGTCGCGCACAGGGTGCGCTCCTACAACAGCAACTCAGAACGGCATCTTGAAGCCGGCCGGCAGATTCATGCCCGCGGTGACGCCGCCAAGCTTGTTCTTGCTGACTTCCGCGACCTTGTTCACCGCATCGTTGACCGCCGCGGCGACGAGGTCCTCGGCCATCTCCGGATCATCGGCAAACAGCTTGCGATCGATCTGCACGCGGCGTACTTCGTGCGTGCCGGTCATCAGCACGCTCACCAGGCCGCCACCCGCACTGCCGGTGACTTCCAGCTTGGCGATTTCTTCCTGCGCACGCTTCATTTCGTCCTGCATGCGCTGGGCCTGCTGCATTAGCTGGCCGATCTGTCCTCTCATGGCGTACTCCGCTTGTCTCTGTCAGTTCTCAAAAGGCTTGATCGACTGGGGCACCACGCGCGCACCGAATTCGCGCTTGAGCGATTGCACCAGGGGATCCTCTTCGATGGCCTGCTCGGCCGCCGACTGCGCGGCTTCGCGTGCATTGGCGGCGCGTGCCGCCGGCGTTTCGGTCGTCACGCCGCGTTCCTCCATGAAGCGCAGGCGGATACGTTCGCCCAGCGTCTGGCTGATGCGCTCCTCCATCTGCCCCACCATCGGCTCCACGGCAAGATGCATATGCGCTGGCTGCAAGGCCAGCAGCAAGGTGCTGCCTTCGCGCCCACGCAGGGCCGCGTTCTGCGCCAGCTGGCCCAGCGGGCCGCGCAGGTTCGCGCGTTCGATCAAGGCATCCCAGTGAGGCAGGCCATTCGCGTCGAGCGCCAGCGCTTCCCGTGGCGCCGCTGCCACCGGTGCCGGCGCCGTGGCGGGCGCTGGCGTGGCCTGGGACGGCTTCGCCTCGGCCACGCTGGCGACATGCATGCGCTCGTTGACCACGGGCGATGCTGCACGCGACGGTGGTGCTGGCGGGCGCGACGCAGGAGCGGACGGACGTTCGGCAACGATTGCGCTGCCGCCATCGGTGGGCCGGAATGCCAGCATGCGCAGCATGGCCATTTCAAAACCGGTGCGCGCATCCGGCGCCAGGGCAAGATCGCGGCGTCCAGCCGTGGCGATCTGGTAGTAAAGCTGCACGTCTTCGGGCGCCAACTGCTGCGCCAACGCCATCAGGGCGCTGTCATCGCTGCCATCCTCATCCGGCCGATAGCCGGGTACCAGCTGGATCAGCTGGATGCGATGCAGCACGCTGGCCAGGTCATCGAGCACACCACCGAAGTCCGGCGAGTACGAGGCAATGCGCGTGCACTCGGCCAGCAAGGCGTCACCGTTGCCGGCCGCCAGCGCGTCGAGCAGCCCAAGCACCTGGCCGCGCGCCACGCTGCCGAGCATCGCCCGCACATCGTCCACGCGCAGCGAGCCGCCGCCATAGGCGATGGCCTGGTCCAGCAGCGACAGGCCGTCGCGCAACGAACCATCCGCGCCACGCGCCAGCTCGGCGATGGCGGCGTCTTCGTAGGGAATATTTTCAGCGCCCAGGATGTGGCGCATCTGGCCCGAGATCTGCTCGGGCAGCAGTCGCTTGAGATTGAACTTGAGGCAGCGCGACAGCACCGTCACCGGCAGTTTCTGCGGATCGGTGGTCGCCAGCAGGAACTTCACATGCGGCGGCGGTTCTTCCAGCGTCTTCAGCAACGCATTGAAGGCCGGCTTGGAGAGCATGTGCACCTCGTCGACCAGGTACACCTTGAAGCGCCCCCGGGCCGGAGCGTACTGCGCGTTCTCGATCACCTCGCGCACATCGTCCACGCCGGTGTTGCTGGCGGCGTCGATTTCCAGCAGGTCCACAAAGCGACCCGCGTCGACCGCCGTGCACACCGCGCACTCGCCGCAGGGATCGGCTGACTCACCGCGCTCGCAGTTCAGCGATTTCGCGAAAATGCGCGCAATCGTGGTCTTGCCCACGCCGCGGGTGCCGGTGAACAGATAGGCATGGTGCATGCGGCCGGTGTCGAGCGCATTGGTGAGCGCGCGCACCACATGCTCCTGCCCGACCAGTTCGGCGAACTTGCGGGGACGCCATTTGCGCGCGAGGACCTGATAGGACATGCGTTACTACCTTGGGGCGAGCGTCGATTGTGCCAAGTCGCTCGCGGCAAGTCAGTAACATCCGTCGCGACGGCTGCCAGGGGCCTGGAAAGGCGGCGGCCCTGCCAGCCACACCCCGGCACCCGAATCATTCGCTACCGTTGCTCCCTTCCGGGCCTGGCGGAATTTACGAACTATCGTCGCGGGGGGACCGACAGGGCCACCATAGAGACGTACATTTTGCGTCAGCCCAGGGGGCGGCGCTCGGTTTCACTCACTGGCGGAGAGGGCGGGATTCGAACCCGCGATACGGGGATAAGCCGTATACACACTTTCCAGGCGTGCTCCTTCAACCACTCGGACACCTCTCCGCGGTGGTGAAACCTCTTTTACCAGGCAACTCGCCCGGCAAAGAGGCGAAAGGATAACGGCAGCGGACCATTCGTACAAGAGAGCCCCCGCCGGTCTAGGGCTGGGGAACGTCGCGCAGGAACACCGGCAGGTCGGTGGCCGGCGGCCTGGCCGGCACCTGATAGAACATGTCCGCGACGAAGCCGCGGTGATAGGTGGCGTGGTTGACCACGTGCAGGATTATCTCCTCGCGGCTCATGCACCCTTCCCCGCCACCGATGAACTGGAAGGACACCGGTTCGGCCGCCTGCTCGGGCGAAAGCGCCGCGGCGTAAGCGAGGTACCAGTCGTTCATCGCTTGCTGGCGCAACCACAGCTCAGCCAGCGCCAGCGGCTCGTCCGTGTTGCGACTGGTATAGCCGTGCGCGCGACCCTGCAGGTGCGCCTGGAAAATATCGTCGACCACATAGGTGTGGCTTAACGTGCGCAACATATTGCCGAAGATGGTGGCGCGGGCTGCCTCCGCGGCGCCGTCCGGCAGTGCGGCCACGGCGTCGTAGATCAGCTGGTCGGCCCAGGCGCGGTAGCGCAGCAGTTTGTCCAGATGGCGGGCTGTCATGGCCGTGGATACCCCTTGGAATCATGGTGGTTAGGGATCTTGCCCGTCATTCAGGATGTGGTTCGCGCCACATCAGCCAGCATCAGGCCTGACAGGAGCCGGTTCCGGCAGGGCGATACGCCCACCCGTTCGCGCAATGGCATAGCCACGAGCCACGAGTGCCGCACCATCGGCCTCGCTGCCGTAGTGATAAAGCCGCATCCGCTGGCGCTGGGCCGCGTCGTATTCGCGCTCGATATCGTCGATGCCGGTATGCGACGGGTTGCCCACCAGGCCGCAATCGTGCGCGATCACCTCGTTACCCGCGGCCACCCGCGCCAGCACTTCTGGAATCGGACGCGTATCGCCGGTATAGGCAAAGCTGCCTGCCAGGGCCACGCCATACGAGGTGCCCGCCATATGGTGGCGGGTGGCAAACACATCGAACCAGTGGCCATCGAGCCAGAAACCGCGCGTGCACGGCACCAACCGGAACGCCTCCCAGAAATTCACGCCGCCCTCGGCCAGCACGTTGGGATAGTCCGCCACGCGCGCCTGTAACCAGCTCATCAGGCCGGCATGCACGAACAGCTTGGTGCGCCCGCGCCACTGTTCGTCAAACCACAGGCGGAAGAACAGCCGCTCCATGCCACCCACGTGGTCCATATGGGTATGCGTGATGAACACCGCGCGTGGCGGTTCGCCGTAGGCTGCCTGGTAGCGATCCAGCGTGTCGGGGCCGCAATCGACCAGCAGCATGGGGGTGCCATCGCGCTCGAGCACGACCGCCGACGAGCCCAGCTCCACGGCGTGCGCCGCGCCAACACCAAGAAAGTGCAGATTCCAGTTCATGCGCTCAGGGTACGCTCGTAGCGGTAGACCAGGGGCTTCCACAATTGCTCCTCGAAGGCGGCCTGGTCTTGCGCAGCCGCCCCCAGCTTCACCAGTGAACGACGCAGGCGCAGCAGGTTGGCCTGCTGCCACGCTTCGGCAGGGGTGCGCTGGCGGCCGCGATCGAAGTCGATCAGGTACAGCTCGTCCGACGTCACCAGCACATTGTGTGCGTTGAGGTCGGCATGGCAGATGCCGGCGCGATGAAAACGCGCCACCAGCGCGCCCACCAGTTCAGCCATCTCACTGTCGAGGCGGCCGGCTGCCAGACACTCCGCCAAGGTCAGTGCGTGCGCGATGCGGCGGGTAATCAGGTCTGCCGTATAAAACAGTCCGCTCCGCTGGTAGCGGCAGGCGACGGCTTGCGGCCCAGGCAGGCCGAGCGACGCGATCAGGCCAAGCAACCGAAATTCGCTGAAGCTGCGCGTGCGATCGGCGCCGGTCCACAGGTAGCGGTCGCCCATCCAGCTGGCCACCAGGCCGCCACGCCGGTAGTGCCGCAACACGCATTCGCCGGCCGGGGTATCGATAATGGCGACGCCACCGCGACCACCCGCCTGCTGGCGCAGCGCACCGCGTTCACGCCAGGCTTCAGGCACGAACCAGTCGGCATCGACTTGTGGCGACACCGCCGCGTCGAACAGAATCGCCCCGGTGGAGTCCTCGCGGATTCGTTCCTGCATCGCCCCCCCTGCGTTATCGACGCCTACCCTGTACCGAGTCCAGCGATTCTAGCCCATGCCCGCACCCTCCTCGATCTGCCTGCTGCGCACTTCCGCCATCGGCGATGTCACCCATGTGGTGCCGCTGGTGCGAACCCTGCAAAAGGCATGGCCACAGATGGAGCTGACCTGGATCATCGGCAAGCTGGAGCGTCGCCTGGTCGGCGATGTGCCTGGTGTGACCTTCGTGACCTTTGACAAGAACGCCGGCCTCGCCGGCATGCGTGCCGTGGGTGAGGCGCTGCGAGGCCAGCGCTTCGACGCCCTGCTGCAAATGCAGGTCGCGCTGCGCTCCAACCTGCTCAGCCTGTTTATCAAGGCGCGCCAGCGCGTTGGCTATGACCACGCGCGCGCCAAGGACGGCCATGGCCTGGTCATCAACGAGCGCATTCCCGCGCGCACGGGCGAGCATGTGCTCGACGCCATCGGCAGTTTCTGCGAGCCGCTGGGACTCAAGCAGACCGACGTGCGGTGGGACATTCCCGTACCCGAGGAGGCACATGCCTGGGCGGCCGAACAGCTACCCGGCGACACGCCGACCCTGCTGGTCAGCCCCACTTCGAGTCACGTGCTGCGCAATTGGCAGCCGGAACGCTATGCCGCCGTGATGGATCACGCCAGCGCGCGAGGCTGGCGCGTGGTGCTGGTGGGCGGCCCATCCCCGCTCGAACGCAGCATGGCCGATGCCGTGCTCGCCAGCTGTCGGCACGCACCGCTGGACCTGACCGGCAAGGACACGCTCAAGCAGTTGCTGGCAATGCTTGCGCGTGCACCGATGCTGCTGACGCCGGATTCGGGGCCGATGCACATGGCCAACACGGTCGGCTGCAAAGTCCTGGGCCTGCATGCCGCCAGCAACCCGGATCGCTCCGGGCCCTATTCAGATCGCCGCTGGTGCGTGGACAAATACGACGAAGCCTCGCGCAAGTACTTCGGCAAGCCGGCCAGCGAGATTCCCTGGGGCAGCAAGATCGAAAAGCCTGGCGTGATGGACCTGATCAGCGTCGATGACGCCATCGATCGTTTCGAAGCCTGCGCCCGTCACCTTGGCCTGGCTTGATCGCCACGCGGCGATGGCCGCCGCGTGGCACAGCCGCGCTTACGGCGCGCGATAATCCTTGTAGGATTTTTCTTCGACCAGCTGTGAGCCAAGCTTCAGGTTGATCTCGCGCTTTACCGCTGCGCGCTCGTCGTTGCGGAAGTACACCGCACGGGCCAGTTCGATGAATTCGGCGTCGAACGCCTGGGCCTTTTCCTTGAGACGGATGCGGTCCTCGATATCCCACAACAGCTCGTTGACCGCCAGCAGGCGGGCACGCTCGTCCGCGATGTCGGTGTGGGAGGCGGCGGCACTGGACCAGGTCGCGTTGAGCAGGTCGAGTTCGTTGCGCACGTTGGCCAGCTTGGCTGGGTCGGTGATTTGCTGCGACTTGATTTCCAGAATGGTGATCTTGTCGATCAGCTCGCCATAGGAAACGGGGACTTGGATAAGGCTCATGGAAGAACTCCGACGGGTATGGGCAGGGCCGCGTGACAAATCAATCACGATGCCTGGCTGACAGATCGCACATCATAAGCGTTGTCTTGTCCTATCGTTCAGCCTGTCGCATTAGACTGGTGCGGTACCCGATCCCAACCCGAGAGGTCCCATGCTTACGCAACGCTTTCTCATGCTGCCCCTGGCCGCCCTGCTTGCCCTCAGCCCGCTTGCCGCCGGTGCACAGCAGTCCCGCGGCAACGTCCTGGTCCGCAACGACGGCATCTACGTGCGTTGCGACCAGTGCGGCACCGTCGACTCGATCGACCAGAACGTAAGCCAGGGCAGTGACCACAGCATGGCCGGCACCATCATCGGCGGCATCGCCGGTGGCGTGCTGGGCAACCAGGTCGGCAAGGGCAAGGGCAACACCCTGGCGACAGTGGCCGGCGCGGTCGGCGGCGGCTATGCCGGCAACCGCATCGGCGCCAATAGCGGCGGCGGCCACCAGAGCTTCACCGTGCACGTCCGCATGGGCAACGGCAGCATCGCCAATGTCACCGTGCCGGACGCCAGCGCGATCCGTCCGGGCGATATCGTGCAGATCGACCCGAACGGCAATATCACGCGCATCCAGTAAGCGCTCCGCTGTGAAACAAGAAGCCGGCCCCAGGGCCGGCTTTTTTTGTACCCGAAACGGGGCATTCAGTGCGGGCGCAATGCCGCCAGTCGAGCCACCAGATCATCGTAGAACACCGGTGGCAAGACAGCCCGCACCGGCACCGCCCACCAGTGCGCCTGGGCAAAGCCGCGGCACTTTACCGCATCCTTCTCGGTCATCAGCACCGCCCGACCGTCGGCGAACGCCAGGTCGGCCGCCATGAAGGCGTGGTGATCAGGAAAGGCATGCTCCACGACGGTGATGCCTTGCGTGCGCAGGCTGGCAAAGAAGCGTTGCGGGTGGCCGATGGCCGCGACCGCGTGCACGGTTTGCCCGGCGAAGTCGGACAACGGCTTGACGTGGTCGTCAGCCAACGCCCGCACCAGCCCACCTTGCAACTGCATCGGCACATCACCGGGCGCCAGAACTCCGCCGTTGCTGATGCGGAAGTCCACCTGCTGCAGGCGCGATAGCGGTTCGCGCAGCGGGCCGGCGGGCAGCAGCCGCCCATTGCCGAAACGGCGCACGCCGTCGATCACGCAGATCTCCACGTCCCGCGCCAGCGCATAGTGCTGCAGGCCGTCGTCGGCGATCACGACATCACAGCCGGCATCGAGCAATAGCCTGGCGGCGGCCGGACGGTCGCGCCCTACGGCCACGGCGACGTCGCTGGCGCGGATCAGGCAAGGCTCGTCGCCCACCCGGGCAGGATCGGGTGCAGCGTCGAGCAGCATGGGCTCGACCTGCGAACCGCCATAACCGCGACTGACGACGCCTGGCGTATAGCCACGTCGGCGCAAGACTTCAGCCACGGCGATCGTCACCGGCGTCTTGCCGGTGCCGCCGACGCTAAGGTTACCGATGACCACCACGGGCACCGGCAAACGCACCTGTTTCAGCAGGCCAAGCCGATACAGGACCCGGCGCCAACGCATCGCCACGCCGTAGAGCACGGCAAGCGGTGCTGTCCACCACGGTGCGCGCCCGGGACCATACCAAGCCGATTCAAGACGTTCGGCCAGTGTCATGGCCGCGCCTCAGTCACTGCCCGGGTTGTGGAACTGCATTCGATGGAGCGCCGCGTACTGGCCGCCCAATTCCAGTAGTTCAGCATGGGTGCCGCGCTCGACGATACGACCCTGGTCCATCACGGCGATCTGGTCAGCATGCTCGATGGTGGAAAGGCGATGCGCGATCACCAGGGTCGTGCGGTCTTTCATCAGTCGCTGCAGTGCCTGCTGGATCAGCCGCTCAGATTCCGTATCCAGCGCGCTGGTCGCCTCGTCGAGCACCAGGATGGGTGCGTTCTTGAGGATGGCCCGGGCGATCGCGATGCGTTGCCGCTGGCCGCCGGACAACATGCCACCGCGCTCTCCGACGCGGCTTTGCAGGCCCTGTGGCATGCGGCTGATGAACTCCATCGCATTGGCCACTTCGGCGGCAGCGACGATGTCCTGCTCGCTGGCACCGGCCAGTTCACCGTAGGCGATGTTGTTGGCCACGGTGTCGTCGAACATCACCACATTCTGGCCCACCCAGGCGATCTGCTGGCGCAGGTCGGCGAGCAGGTAGTCGTCGAGGGCGTGACCATCGAGCAGCACTTGGCCAGCCGTGGGTTCGTAGAAACGAGGCAGCAGGCTTGCCAGGCTGCTCTTGCCGCTGCCCGAACGCCCGACCAGCGCCGTCACCGTGCCGGGACGACAGTGCAGATTGACGCCACGCAGGGCTTCTTCGGTCGAATCGCGATAGCTGAGGTGCACGCCGCTGAACGTGATATCGCCGACGCAACGCGAGATGGGCAGCGTGCCGCTATCGATCTCCGGTGGCCTGTCGAGGATGCCGAACAGATCCTTCGCTGCGATCAGGCCGCGCTGGACACTGCCCTGCACACCGGTCAGGCGCTTGAGCGATGGCATCATCGCGCCCATGGCCGTCAGCACGGAGAAGAAGATACCCGGCGACATGTGGCCCAGCACGCCTGGACGCGTCGCCAACAGCACCAGCGCCGCAATCGCCGCCCCGCCCATGGTCTGGACGGTGGAACTGGACAGCGAACTGGTCATCGACACTTTGAGATTGAGGGTCCGCGTGCGCTCGGCCACCTCATCGAATCGCTCGCGCTCGGAATCCTGGCCACCGTAGATGCGCACTTCGCGATGCGCGTTGACGGCTTCTTCGACCGCGCCCGTCACCGTTCCCATCATGTCCTGGATACGCCCGCTGATCCGACGATAACGCCGGCTCACCACGGTGGCGATCAGCAGCACGGTTGGCGCCAGCACGAAGAGTGCAAGCGTGAGGTAAATGCTCTGAAAGAGCATCACGCCCAGCATGCTCACCACCATGAGGCTTTCGGTCACCATGACCTTGAGCGAATCGGTGGTCGCCGAGGCGACCTGCTCCGAGGTATAGGTGATCCGCGCTATCTGATGCCCCGACGCTTCTTCGGAGAAGAACGGAGCGGGCAGACGCAGATAGGCCGCGAAAACCTGTTGTCGGATCACCTGCACGACGTTGCGCCCGACATAGGCGATGCCATAGTCCGAGGCAAACGTGCCGAACGCACGTACGACGAAGATCGAAAGGATCCAGATCGGCATCCAGAAGATCAGATAGGCCGACTTGTGCGTAAACATGTCGTCCAGCATGGGCTGGATCAGCTTGGTGAACAGCGCCAGGCAACCGACATCCACGGCCATGCCCAGCACGGTCAGGACGACGATCAGCTTATAGGGGCTGGTGTAACCAATCAGTCGCCGGTAGGTCTGCCACGCCTCGGCATCCCAAACCCCTTTGTTCTTCTTGCTCACGGCTTGCCCTGCTCCTGCGTCGGCGTCGTGGCAATGGATAGTTTGCTAAAGCCCAACTGGCCCAGCGCATCCATGGCCATGACGACGTTCTGATGTGCCGTCATGGCGTCGGCGCGGATGGTCACCTGACGCTCGCGATCGTCGCCGGCGACGTTGGCGATGGCCTGTTTGAGCGGTTCGACGCCTTCGCCGAGCACTTCATCGCTGCCCACATAGAAATGGCCGTCGCGGTCCACCACGACGGTGAGCGCGGGGGCCTGCATGTCGCGTTCCTCGGCACTGGCCTTGGGCAGCGTCACCTGCATCCGCGAGTGCTGGATGAAGGTGGTGGTCAGCACGAAAAACATCAGCAGGGTTAGCAGCACGTCGATCAGCGAGATTACATTGATCTCGAAATCGTCCTGCCGGCGATCGTTGCCAATACGCATGCGTCAGCCCGCGCTCGACTCGGTCGTGGCACGCGCTGCGGCGCGCGTACGCGGCGCCGGCTGCTGGACGATGGTCAGCTCATCGAGCAGCTCGGTGGCCTGCCGCTCCATCTCCACGCAGTAGCCGGCCACCTTGGAACGGAAATAGCGATGCAGCACGTAAGCCGGGATCGCCACGACCAGGCCGGTGGCCGTGCAGATCAGCGCCTCGCCGATGCCGCCCGCCATCTTCATGGGATCGCCCACCCCGCCCTTCATCACGTCCATGAACATGCGGATCAGGCCGATCACCGTGCCCAGCAGGCCGAGCAGCGGGCCGATCAAGGCAATCGTGCCGAGCGTGTTGAGATAACGCTCCATGCGATGCACGACGTGGCGGCCGGTATCCTCGATGCGCTCCTTGATCAGCTCGCGCGGGCGATTGCGCACAGCCAAGGCCGAGGCGAGCAGCTCACCCAGCGGCGAACCGTTGGCCAGGGCCGTCAGGTGATTCGGGTCCAACTGGCCCGAACGCGCCCAGTTGCGTACTTCGTCGCCCAAACCGGGCGGCAGCACCGAGCGACGACGCAGCGTCCAGCAACGCTCCAGCACGATCGCCAGGGCGACCGCCGAACAGATCAGGATGGGCAACATCGCCCAGCCACCAGCCATCAGGATTTCCAGCACAACGACTCCGCGCCACTCGATCGGTAGGAAGGGCGCATCATAACAGTCCCATCCGGCCGTTCCGCGGCACCGGTGGCAGTTGTGCAAAAAGCTGGATTGGGGTGCGGAATCGGGGGCCGGGCCAGCCGTTCATATTCTCCCGCGGGCGCGCTGTCGCGGCCTATTCGCGCCAATAGCGCGGCTGGCGCTGGCGCCACCGGGATGTCAGCCGGGGCGGCGCATCGGCGGGGAAATCGACCTGGATGGCACCGGCGGTAGCCGTGTTCAGCCAGGGAATGCCAGCGTCCTCGTAGCGCTGAATGACCAGTGGATGCGGATGCCGGAAACGGTTGCGCCAGCCGGCGGAAATCAGCGCCAGCGTCGGCTGGGTCGCCTGGAGGAAGGCGGCACTGGACGAGCTACGGCTGCCGTGATGCGGCACCGACAGCACCAAGGGCGGACCTGGCGCCAAGTCGCCGGCCACCGTGGGTTCGATGCGCGCGGAGATGTCGCCGGTGAGCAAGGCCCGGCCACCACGCCCCTCGACCAGCAGTACGCAGGAACGGTCGTTGCTCGCCCCCGATGGCGCCGCTGACGGCAGCACGCGCACGGTCACGCCGTCCCAGGCCCATATTTGTCCGGCCACGCATGGCGCCATCGGCAAAGACAGGCGTTCCGGTTCGCCGGAAACACGCTGGGCCGCGGGAAACGCCATCGCCACGACCGGCACCCCGCCCGCGTGATCATTGTCGGCATGGCTAGCCACCAGCAGATCCAGGCTGTCGACACCCAACGCGCGCATGGAGCGCAGCACTACGGCCTCGCCAAGATCAAAATCCGATGGGTAGCGCGCGCCGGCGTCATACACCAGGGCATGGTGCTGGGTGCGCACCAAGACGGCCAAGCCCTGCCCCACATCCAATACCCATAACTGGAACGCTCCGTCGCCCAGCGAGGCGCGCGGCGGCAACAGCAAGGGCAGAAACAACAGCCCACCCAGCCAACGCAGCGGCACGCCGCGCGGCGTGAACAACCAAAGCGCCCCCACCGTCGCCAGCAGCAACGCCCACAGGCGAACCTCGGGCAGATACCAGTGGGCGCCCGGCCAGGTCGCCATCTGTTCCAGCAACCACCATTGGACGTGTGCCAGCTGGCTGGCCAGCCACAGCATGGGCGTAGCGAGTGGTGGGCACAGCCCGAGCAGCAGCATGCCGAGCAAGGCGCAAGGCACGATCACGAAACTGACGAACGGCACCGCGATCAGATTGGACAAGGCGCCCACCAGCGAGGCCTCGCCGAAGAACCACATGGTGAGTGGCAGCAGCGACAGCGTCATGACCAGTTGGCCCGCTGACAATTCATGCAGGAAGCCGCGCAGGCCACGACCACGCGTGGTCAGGCAAAGCATGAGGAACGCCACGCCGACAAAGGACAGCCAGAAGCCCGCGGCCAACACGCTCAGCGGGTCGAACAGCAGGACGACCACCAGGGCCAGGGCCAGCGATTGCAGTCCGGTCGGTTGGCGCCGCAGGCAACGAGCAAGCGCCACCACACCGATCATCAACAGCGTTCGCACCGTCGGCAGGCCAAAGCCGGCCAGCGCGCTGTACATGCCGGCAGCGAGCAGCGCGCTGGCCGCCTGGGCCTGCGGTCGCGGCACCCACAAGCTCCAGGCCGGCAACGCCCAGTAGAGCAGCCGCGCCAACCAGATGCCGAACAACGCCGCCACGCCCACGTGGAAACCGGAAATCGAAATCAGGTGTGGAATGCCATTGGCCCGCGCGACCTCCCAGTCCTGCTGATTCAAGCCGCGGGTATCGCCCACCGCGAACACCTGCAACAGCGCAGCGTCGTGCGTATCGGCAACGCGCGCGGCAATGCGGCGACTGATCGCATCGCGCACGCCGTCAATGCAAAAACCTGCCGCAGCGAGCGCTGCATTGGAAGGATCGTCGCGCACATAAGCGGTGGCCACGATGCCGCGCTCCAGGGCCGTGCGCTCGCTATCGCTGCCGCCGGGATTGATCAGGCCGCGCGGCCGCTTCACGCGCAAGGTCAACCGCCAACGACCGCAGGGCGCGATGGGTGGCGCGTCGTTGTACCAGTTCACCCGCACGCGTCCACGCCAGGTGACCGGCATGCCATCCAGCTCGGCACGGGCCACCGCCAGGACAAAACCCGTGGCATCGTCGCGGCGTACGGGTAGGTCGCTGATCGTGCCGACAACCTGCAGGTCGCGACCTTCCCAGTCGCGAGGAAGTCGCGACTCCATCGCCAGGCCACCGCGCCAACACGCCCAGGCAACGCCAAACAGCGCCCAGGCGAGCCAACGCAGACGCGGAACGCGCCACGCCAGACCCAGCGCAAGAACCGCCAACACCACGCACGCGATGCGCGAAGGCAGCGCCGGCAGCCACTGCACGACCAGCACGCCCATCAGCAGCAGCATGCCCGGCACGATCGCGCCGTCCCGGTGCAGCATCAGCCACCTCCTTCCCTGAGGACGGCGACAGCTTAGTGCCCACGTACCTGCTCAGCGGCAGCCTGCATGTAGGCCTTGGCTCAAGCTGGTGGCTGAAGAACGCCCGCGCTCAGGCGTGAATCTTCTCTATCAGCACGCCGTTGTGCAGTTCCAGCGTACGGTCCATGCGCGCCGCCAGGCGATTGTCGTGGGTCACCAGGATGAAGCTGGTGCCGATCTCGCGATTGAGCTCCAGCATCAGGTCGTAGACCTGCGCCGCATTGCCTTCGTCGAGATTGCCGGTGGGCTCGTCGCCCAGCACGCAAGCGGGCCGCGTCACCAGTGCACGCGCCACCGCGCAACGCTGGCGCTCGCCACCCGACAGTTCGCCCGGCTTATGCTGCAAGCGCTTGCCCAGGCCCACGCGTTCCAGCAAGGCCGTCGCCTGGCGCTCCGCCTCGGTGATGGCCACGCCGCGGATCAGCAGCGGCATGCACACATTCTCCAGCGCGGTGAACTCGGGCAGCAGGTGATGGAACTGGTAGATGAAACCCATCGAGCGATTGCGCACGCGACCACGATCGGCATCGGAAAGACGGGAAAGGTTCTGCCCTTCCACCTCCACGTCGCCGCGGGTCAAGGTGTCGAGGCCGCCAATGATGTGCAGCAGCGTGCTCTTGCCCGAGCCCGAGGCGCCGACGATGGCCAGCGTCTCGCCGCGCTTCAGCGTGAAGCTGACATCGGCAAGCACGTCGGTCTTCAGGTCGCCTTCTTCGTAGACCTTGGCGATGTTGCTGGCACGCAGCACGATGTCGTTGGTAGATGTCATGGGCTTATTCATAACGCAGCGCCTGTGCCGGCTGGGTACGCGAGGCGCGCCACGCGGGATAGAGGGTGGCAAGCAAGGAGAACAGGAAGGTGATCAAGGCCACCCAGCCCACGTCGCTGGCGAGCAGCTTGCTGGGCAGTTCGCTGATGTAATACACGTCCGGCGACAGGAACGTCACCCCGGTGACGTTCTCGATCCATTTCACGATCACCGGCAGCTTCCACGACAGCAGCGAGCCAAGGCCCACGCCGAAGCCGATGCCGACCACGCCGACCAGCACGCCCTGCACCATGAACATGCCCATGATGCTGCGCGGCGTCGAGCCGAGCGTGCGCAGGATCGCGATATCGGCCTGCTTGTCGGTCACCAGCATCATCAGCATCGAGATGAGGTTGATCACCGCGACCAGGATGATCAGCGACAAGATGATGAACATCACCTTCTTCTCCATCGAAATGGCAGAGAAGAAATTCGCGTGGCTATCCATCCAGGTGTCGACCCGGTAGACCTGGCCCAGCTGGTCGGCCAGCTGATGCGCGACCAGGCCCGCATTGAACATGTCATCCAGGCGCAGGCGGATGCCGGTGGGGCCGGTCATGCTGTTGAGCCTCTCGGCATCGCTCATGTTGATGAGCGCGAGATTGGCATCGAACTCCTGCATGCCCAGCTCGAAGATGCCGACGACCTTGAAGCCACGCACCCGCGGCACGCTGCCCATCGGCGTGGCGCGGAGCTCGGGCACGGCCATGGTGATCTTGTCGCCCACGGAGGCGCCGAGCGTCATCGCCAGCTCGCGACCGAGCACGATATTCCAGCTGCTTGGCGTGAGGTCGGTCAGACGGCCTTCCACCATATGGATACCGATGTCCGATACCTTCGGTTCTTCCGAGGGCTCGATGCCGCGCACCAGCGCGCCACTCGGCCGGCGTGCCTGCAGGAAGGCCTGCATCTCCACGTAGGGAGCAGCGCCCAGGACGTGCTTGTTGGCATCGGTAATCTGCACCGCACGCGGCCAGTTCTGCACGCTCTCGCCGGGCAGGCCCGACACCGTGGCATGGGAAATGGCGCCCAGGATGCGCGTGCGCAGCTCGTTGTCGAAGCCGTTCATCACCGACATCACCGTGATCAGCGCGGTCACGCTGATGGCGATGCACACGATGGAAACGGTGGAGATGAAGGAGATGAACTGGTTGCGACGCTTGGCTCGGGTGTAACGCAGGCCGATAAAAAGCTCTAACGGTCGAAACATGGGCAGGTCGCTTGTGGGATTCGAAAGGGCTAGCCGCCCATGTGGCGCCGATTATCGCCTGATAACCGGGCAAACCGTAGGACCGCGTTCATCTGCGAGAGTGCCTTGGGTCTCATGCCGGTTTGGCGGCCTCATCCTGGACCGGCAAGGCCAGGCGCATGCGTAGCCGCCGCCGGATATCGGCGTCCGCGTTGTCGGGCGCCAACAGCAGGACGACGTTGCCCCGCCCCTGCGTGCGCAGGCGCAGCCAGATGAGCTCGCCGGTGGCACGAAACGACGCCAACGTGGCCGGCACGTCCTCGCCAGACGCCAAGCGCAAGCTCCAGCTGCCGTCGCGACGCCAGCCCGCGGCCCGCACCGACGATTGCCTGAAGCGCAAGCCTGCATGGGCGGCGGCCAGTAACGGCAGCAACGCCAGCGGAAACCTCAGCCAGAACGGAAGCGCCGCCAGCAGGATCGCCACGGCAGCAAGCACCGACATCAGACCCAGCGCGCGGCCCAGCCAACGCGAAGGCGAATACTCAAAGCCGATGGCGGGCGCGGATGTCATCGATGATGGCCTGCCAGTCCGCGCGGGATGCCTTGGCGTGGCCCATCACCCAATCCCACAGGTCCGGGTCCTGCACGTCCAGCAAGGCCTCGAAAGCCTGGCGCTGCGCCTCGTCGGCGTCGGCAAAACGCTCGTCCAGCCAGCCGCCGAACAGCGCGTCGAGCTCGCGGGTGCCGCGGCGGGTGCGCCAGCGGAGGCGTTTGATGCGGGCTTCTTCCATAAAGAACAGCGCGAAGCGTCTCCTAGCTACTTCCTCTCCCCTTTGGGGAGAGGATTGAGGTGAGGGGGCAATCTTGCCTCAGTCCAACTAAGGAAATCTTCAATTAGGCAAGACTTCCGCGAGCACCCGCCCCTCACCCTACCCTCTCCCCGGAGGGGAGAGGGAATCAAGGTCAAGTCCTACGCTCGACAATCAGCTTCTTGATCTCCGCGATCGCCTTCGCCGGGTTCAAACCCTTCGGGCAGGTGCGCGCGCAGTTCATGATGGTGTGGCAGCGATACAGCTTGAACGGATCTTCCAGGTCGTCCAGGCGTGCACCGGTGTCCTCGTCGCGGCTGTCGACGATCCAGCGATAGGCCTGCAGCAGGATGGCCGGACCGAGATAACGGTCGCCGTTCCACCAGTAGCTCGGGCAGCTGGTCGAGCAGCAAGCGCACAGGATGCACTCGTAGAGACCGTCGAGCTTCTTGCGGTCTTCCGGCGACTGCAGGCGCTCCTTGTCGGCCGGCGCCGGGCTCTGCGTGCGCAGCCAGGGCTTGATCGAGGCGAACTGGGCATAGAAATGCGTCAGGTCGGGCACCAGGTCCTTGACCACCGGCATATGCGGCAGCGGGTAGATCTTCACGTCACCGGAGGCGCAATCCTCGATGGCCTTGGTGCAGGCCAGCGTATTGGTGCCGTCGATGTTCATCGCGCACGAACCGCAGATGCCTTCGCGGCATGAACGGCGCAGCGTCAGCGTCGAGTCGATCTCGTTCTTGATCTTCAGCAGCGCGTCCAGAACCATCGGGCCGCACGCCGCCAGGTCGACCTCGTAGGTGTCGATGCGCGGGTTCTGGCCGTCGTCCGGCGTCCAGCGGTAAATGCGGAACGTACGCGGCTTCTTGGCGTCCTTGGCCGGGTAGTGCTTGCCGGGCTGGACCTTGGAATTCTTGGGTAGCGAAAACTCTGCCACGTTTGCCTCACTAATCTCGTGCTTGCCGTAACAGCTCGTCTTGCGAGCGCCGGTACAACGATGAAAGAACCTCGAGCCGAACTCCCGAAGGAGTTCGAACCCGGTTAGTAAACGCGCTTCTTCGGCGGCACCACCTCGACCTCATCGGTCATGGTGTACATGTGCACCGGGCGGAAATCGAAGCTGGCGTTGCCGGCCTCGTCCACCGCCACCAGGGTGTGCTTCTGCCAGTTCTCGTCGTCGCGATCCGGGAAATCCTCGCGGGCATGCGCGCCACGGCTCTCGTGACGCTGTGCCGCCGAGTACATGGTCGCCACCGCCTGATCCAGCAGGTTCGCGAGTTCCAGCGTCTCGATCAGGTCGGAGTTCCACACCATGGAACGATCGCTGACGCCGACGTCCTTGAACGAATCGCGGACCTTGGAAATCTTCTCGCAGCCTTCCTTCAACGAATCGCCGGTGCGGAACACGGCCGCGTCGGACTGCATCGTGCGCTGCATTTCCGCGCGGATCTTCGCGGTCGGCTGGCTGCCCTTGGCGTTGCGCAGGCCGTCGAAGCGGGCCAGCGCCTTGTCCAGCACGTTAGCCGGCAGATCCTTGTGCGGCGTATCCGGCTTGATCAGCTCGGCGCAGCGATGCGACACGGCGCGACCGAACACCACCAGGTCGAGCAGCGAGTTGGAGCCCAGGCGGTTGGCGCCATGCACCGACACGCAAGCCGCTTCGCCGATGGCGAACAGGCCCGGCACGATGGCGTCGACGTTGTCGCCCTTCTTCTGCACCACTTCGCCGTGATAATTGGTGGGAATGCCACCCATGTTGTAGTGCACGGTCGGGATGACCGGGATCGGCTCCTTGGTCACATCCACGCCAGCGAAGATGCGCGCCGACTCGGCAATGCCCGGCAGGCGCTCGTGGATCACGTTCGCGCCCAGGTGCATCAGGTTGATGTAGATGTGGTCCTTGTGCTCGCCGACGCCGCGACCTTCGCGGATCTCCATCGTCATCGCGCGGCTGACCACGTCACGCGAGGCCAGATCCTTCGCGTTCGGCGCATAGCGCTCCATGAAGCGCTCGCCGTTGGAGTTGGTGAGGTAGCCACCTTCGCCACGCACGCCTTCGGTGATCAGGCAGCCCGAACCGTAGATGCCGGTCGGATGGAACTGTACGAACTCCATGTCCTGCAGCGCCAGGCCCGCGCGCAGCACCATCCCACCACCGTCGCCGGTGCAGGTATGCGCCGAGGTGGCGCTGAAGTAGGCGCGACCGTAACCACCGGTCGCCAGCACCACCGAGTGGCCACGGAAGAAGTGCAAGGTGCCTTCGTTCATGTCCAGCGCGAGCACGCCGCGGCACACGCCCTCTTCGTCGAAGATCAGGTCGATGGCGAAGTATTCGATGAAGAACGTGGCGTCATGCGCCAGCGCCTGCTGGTACAGCGTGTGCAGGATGGCGTGGCCGGTACGGTCGGCCGCGGCGCAGGTGCGCTGCGCGGTGCCCTTGCCGTAGTGCGTGGTCATGCCGCCGAACGGGCGCTGGTAGATCTTGCCTTCCTCGGTACGCGAGAACGGCACGCCGTAGTGTTCCAGCTCGATGATCGCCGGAATCGCCTCGCGGCACATGTACTCGATCGCGTCCTGGTCGCCCAACCAGTCCGAACCCTTGATCGTGTCGTAGAAGTGGAAGCGCCAATCGTCTTCGCCCATGTTGCCGAGCGCCGCCGAGATGCCGCCCTGCGCCGCCACGGTGTGCGAGCGCGTCGGGAACACCTTGGTGATGCAGGCGGCCTTGAGGCCCTTCTCGGCCAGGCCGAAGGTGGCGCGCAGGCCCGCGCCGCCGGCGCCGACGACGATCACGTCATACTTATGTTGTTGGATCTTGTAGCTTTCCATCGAACTCAGGCTCCCAGCGCCACGCGCAGCACGGCCATCAGCGTCGCCAATGTGCCCAATACGGCAATGAACTTGACCAGCACCAGGAGGGAGACCTCCTTCCAGCGGGTGTGCACGTAATCCTCGATCACGATCTGCAGGCCGAGCACGGCGTGCCAGCACACGGTCAGCACGAAGGCCACCAGCAGCAAGGCATTCCAGGGCTTGGCCACGATGGCGCGGGCGGTGGCGTAGTCGGCGTGCAACACGCTCAGCACGGTCACCACGAACCACAGGCTCAGGAACACCAGGGCGGCGGCGGTGACACGCTGCGTCCACCAGTGGCTGACGCCGGACTGCGCCGAACCCAGGCCACGGGCGCGCTTCAGCGGATGACGGAAATCCTTCGCCGTGTTCATGCGGCACCTCCGGCGGTCAGCACATAAGCCCAGACGATGACGGTGAGCAGGATGCTCACGATGATCGACAACCAGCTGGAGCGGACGAACTGGGGAATCGCATAACCGGCGCCGCCGTCCTGGACCAGGTGACGAATGCCGTTGCACAGATGGTAGAACAGCGCCAAGGTCCATCCGAACATCAGCACGAGGCCGATGGGACTACCGATGCAGATCTTGAACTGGTTGTAGCTGTCCTCGCCCTGCGCCAGGGAGAACACCCCCCAAAGCACCAGCAAGGTGCCTACGGCCAGGGCAATACCGGTGCCGCGATGCAGGATGGATGTCACCATCTGCACCTGCCACTTATATATGCCCATATGGGGAGAGAGCGGTCGTTGCGTGTCTGCCATGGCGGCTATCCTGAGTGGAATCGCTGATGCCCGTTACCGCCCTTCCCCGATCCATCGATGCCAGCGCATGAGCCGGCCCGACGAGTCAGAAGTCGATACAGCGCCCGTTCTTTTCCCAATCGCCGTAGCGCGTGGGATCCGGTGCCGGCCGCTCCACCGACGTCTTGTCCGTCGCCGGAACAGTAGGCACGGTTGCGTGCTCCGAAGGAACGGACGCGGGCTTGGACTCTGGTTGGGAGGACGTATCGGACATGGTATGTGAAAGCTGTGAAAGCGTAATACTTGCGTAAATGCAGCACAACCTTGACGGCCGGGCGATCGTCTGACAGGTAAGCCCGTCGCACTTGTGTCACCCCTGCCCCGCCCTCACCTCAGCCGCCATATGCCAACACACTACTCTGCGCAAACCCTGCTGATCGAAGGCCCCGACGCCAGGGCCTTCGCCCAGGCCCAATTCAGTAGCGACGTCCAGTCGCTCGCCATCGGGCAATGGCAATTCAGTGCGTGGCTGGATGCACAAGGGCGCGTTCGCGCGCTGTTCCATCTGGCCAGGCTTGCTGACGACACCCTGCTCCTGCTGCTGCGCGGCGGCGAAGCTGCGCCGATGGCGCAGTCGCTTCAGCGTTTCGTGTTCCGCTCCAAGCTCAAGTTGACCGCTCACGAGCCGCGCACACTCGGCACCGGCCCGGCACTGGACACTTACGCTTTGCGTCGTGAAGGCGACGCGACCATTTTCGGTTGCGGTGAGCACAGCCTCGTGGTGGGCGCGAGTGCAGACGATGCATGGCGACTTCCGCAGATTCGTGCGGGATGGCCATGGCTTCCGGACAACACGCTCGATCAATGCCTCGCACCCGCGCTATCGCTTGAGCGATTGCAGGCAGTGGCGTTCGAGAAGGGTTGCTATCCGGGACAGGAGATCGTTGCGCGACTGCATTATCGCGGAGGTCATAAGCGGCATATGCATTGCGTCGTATTGTCGCAACCCTTGCAAGCAGGCACCGTGCTGCGCCATGAGGGCAAGGAGGTTGCCCAATTACTCGATGTTGCAGCCGACGCG
Source organism: Dyella halodurans (assembly GCF_026283925.1). GTDB lineage: Bacteria > Pseudomonadota > Gammaproteobacteria > Xanthomonadales > Rhodanobacteraceae > Dyella > Dyella halodurans. Next base: position 64,379 of record NZ_JAPDPF010000007.1, on the reverse strand, counting down.
CAGAGCATCGAAGCACTTGCCGTCATCGGCGATGACATCGTTTCACAGTTCGACAACGGTGCATTGCACCGCGTAGACGGAGACGTGTCGATGCGAGTGACAGACAGCTGGCCTGCGTGACGATGATCTTGCGCAAGGACTCACGAAGGCATCACACCAATGTGAGCGCGACGTGAATCTGAACGGCCAGGCACTTGCCATACTCGTAATGCGCTACTAGTCTCCGCCGACCAATTGAACGACGCCCCCAGCCCATGGGCGTCCATATACGCGACGAACCGGAAGGGTCCGGATCAGCGCGACCCGACAGCGATGTCGGAGTACATGCCGCCCTATAGCGCGGACGAAGTTGCAGGCACCGAGGTCGTTAGTACCCGAGCAATGCCTTTGCAGCACAACATGTTGAGAGTGGCACCGGATCAGCCGCTCGACTGGCCACAATCCCGTGGCAAACCGCCCGACCACAAGTTTCGGTTCGGTGCGTTTAATCCAGGTGGAACGGCCTGCCCGCCCGTCCACCGCAACGGCGCATGAGCTCAGCAGCATCGAACTCACGCGTACAGCACGTTGGAGGCAGATCTAATGAAACTTTCCATGCTGTTGTGGCTAGCGTCCGTGCTACCCCAACCCCTTGCGGACCAGACCTGCCTGGCCACGACGGTGTATCTCGAGGCACGCAGTGAGTCGACCATTGGCCAGTACGCGGTGGCGGAAGTTGCACTTCGCCGCCGGGACCGCGGCACATGGGGCGGCAGCGTCTGCAAGGTAGTCACCTCGCCAAATCAATTCGCATTGACCACAACCGCAAGCAGTTTCGAAGTCACCGACCTGAACTCTTGGACCAAGGCATGGAAGATTGCCGGCGACTCGATCAGCAACTGGAGCCTGCCGAAGGGTGAGCGCACGGTGTATGTGCCGCAAGCAGATCATTTCGCCACGCTCGCAGTCGCGCCAACATGGTCAACGCGACGCATCGTAAAGACGATCGGCGAACACGCCTTCTACGCCGTCAACTGATCTCGAAAAATAATAAAAAAAGGCCCTCATTGAGGGCCTTTTTTGTTATGGACGTCTAGACGCTTATAAGGTCACATCCTGAAAACCTGATTGCCACGAATCTGCACGTAATCACCAGGCCTGACCTGCGGATCGCTTGCCTGCGTCACCGTCGCATCACGGCCATCATCGAGACGAATCGTGACCTGCCATTGCATGTCGGGACTTCCGGTGTTCTTGCCGACCTCGTTGCCAACAGCGCCGCCGGCGACCGCACCCACGACGGTGGCAGCCGTACGACCACTGCCACCGCCGATGGTGCTGCCTAGCAGGCCACCAGCGATGGCACCAATCACCATGCCCCCAGGCGATACGCCCTTCGGCACGGCCACCTGCCGCACGTCATTCACCACGCCGCACAATTCGCAGTGCTCGCTGGAGGCCGGGTAGCTGTTGAAGGCCACCGGCGGACGCTGCGGCGGCGGCGTGCATCCGGAAACGATGGCAGCAACAGAAACGAGCCCAGCAACTGCAAACTGTCTACGACGTGTCTGCATGGCGTGAATCCTCAGTGAGCGTCGGAAACGGACACCACCCCTTCCTGTACCTGCAACCTGTCGCCCGGGTCATGATCCATTCGCACCGTGCGGGTCACGCCCTTGTACTCGTAACTCACGTCGTACGCCACGACGCGGTCACCTGTGTTGTCGTTCACCGTGGTGCAGTGCTTTTGCGTGCTCGAGACGGTGTTGTTTTCCTGGTGATTCTTCTGGATTTCATGACCGGCGTAGCCGCCGCCGGCGGCACCGGCCACCGTCGCCAGCGTACGCCCCTTGCCACCGCCCACCTGATTGCCGAGCAGGCCACCCACGACAGCACCGATGGCGGTACCGGCAATCTGATGGGTGTCCTTGACGGGTGCCTTTTGCGTGACGACTTCGTCATGACACTCCTGTCGTGGAGCACTCGCCGCCTGATGGACCGGCGTCACGCTCACCACACGGGCGTAAGCGGGAGCATCCTGGGCCGGCGCCTGCTGCGTCGTAGCATCCACGCCACCATCGGCATTGGCGTCGCGATTACACGCCGATAGACCAAAAACCAGTACGGCGCCGATTCCGAGATTCAACGCTGTAACGACCAACCTGTTCATAATGCTCTCCTGTCTGGATCGGCGGAGCACCCCGCTTCCGCCAGATTCGATCCGAACGTGCACCCATTGAACCTCTCATTCACTGAATATTCGCTTAGATCGAAATCGGCCATTTTCCCGGGACAGGACCTTGCAATCTATGCTCGAACTCACTGACAGCCACGCCCATATCGATGACGGGAGTTTCGACGCCGACCGCGAGCAGATGTTCGCGAGGGCTGGCGAAGCAGGCATCCGGCATATCGTGGTGCCGGCGGTCGACCAGGCCTCGTGGCCGCGCATCGCCTCGATCTGCGCCAGGCATGCCCAGGCTCACCCGGCCTATGGCCTGCACCCGATGTTCCTTGACCAGCATCGTCCGGAGCACCTCGACGAACTCGTCACCCAATTGCAGGACCATCACGCCATCGCGGTGGGCGAGATCGGGCTCGACTTTTTCCTGACCGATCTCGATCCCGTGCGGCAGCGCGAGTACTTTCTTCGCCAGCTCCGCATTGCCCGCGATTTCGACCTGCCGGTGATCGTCCATGCACGGCGCGCCATGGATGAAGTCACCTCCACGATCAAGCGCATCGGCGGCCTGCGTGGCGTCGTGCATAGCTTCTCGGGCAGCCTGCAGCAGGCCGAACGATTGTGGGAGCTCGGCTTTCACATCGGCATCGGCGGCCCTGTCACCTATGACCGGGCACAACGACTTCGCCACATCGTCGGCACGATGCCGATTGAACGCTTGTTGCTCGAGACCGATGCACCCGATCAACCGGATGCCATGCATCGAGGCCAGCGCAATGAGCCGATGCGGCTTGCCGACATACTGCGTGTCGTCGCGCAGCTTCGAGGAGAAGACGAGGCTGCCGTGGCCACTGCCACCACCGCGAACGCACGGCGCCTGTTCAAGCTCGACTGAGACTTGTTGAACCCGCCGGTACAGTGCTAGCCTAATACTTCACTGGCTAAATATCCTCTGATGAAATGAAGCGGATGAACGAGTGCCTCGAGCACATGGATGCCGGAATCGCCCGCGCGGGCGAAATCCTTCCGGACATCCCCTTGCAGGAGGTGAAGCTCACGCGGCTGTTGCTGCTGGTGGGTGGCACCCTGCTGGAAGAGCTGGAGCGCAACCTCAAGCCTTATGGCTTGAACGACAGCGACTTCCGCACGCTGATGATGATCCACAGCAGCCCGTCCGGCAGCGCCAGCCCCAGCGAGCTGTGCGAGTACGCCCAACAGGGCGCCACCAACATGACGCGCATCGCGAATGTACTGGTGAAGGCCGGCCTGGTGACCCGCGCATCCAGTGTCGAGGATCGTCGTCGCGTGGTGCTGAGCATCACGCCGGCGGGAAAGCGCCTGGTGCGCAAGATCCTCCCTCCGCTTTATCCCCAAGTGCTCGGCGCATTCGCTTCGCTGAGCGCGAGTGACAAGCGCACGTTGGATCGCCTGCTGCGCCAGGTCGCCCTCAATATCGATTCGCTTACCCATCCGGACCCTCGTCCATGACTGCACACTCCGCGATTCGCCACGGACTCGGCTATCGGGCGGCACTGGCCGGTGCCATCGCCCTCGCTGTGGCGGGCTGTTCGATTCCCTCCAAGCTGAGCCATCCAGCCATCCGCGATGACGTGCCGCTCGCGGGGCTCGATGCCACCATGCGCGCCGGCTGGCCCGACGCGGAATGGTGGCGCCAATACAACGACCCGCAGCTCGACACACTGATCGCCACGGCCATGAAAGGCTCGCCTGACCTCGCCCAGGCGCGCTCGCGGGTGGACTCGGCCCTGCAGTCGACTCGCGCCACGGCAGCGCAAGCCGGCCTCAGCGTGAGCGGCAGCGGCCAGTTCGAACGCCAGCGCCTGAGCGAAACCGGCCTGATTCCGCCCAAGTTCCTCGGCTTCACCTGGTACAACCAGGCCGATCTCGGCGTGCAGGCGCAATACGACTTCGACCTGTGGGGCAAGAAGCGCGCCGCCATCGAAGCGGCCACTGACCAGGCGCATGCCGCCGAGGCTCAGCACAGCGCAGCCGCGCTCACCATCCAGAACATGGTGGCGGACACCTATTTTGGCTGGCTGGCCGACGAGGCGCGCATCGATATCGCGCGCCAGGCCGTGCGCACCCAGGAACAGCTGACCCACCTTGCCGAACTCCGCGTACGCCAGGGCGTCGACCTGCCCGATACCGCCCAATCGGCACGGGCCCAGCTCGCCGCGGCACGCGAGATGCTGGTGACCCTCGAAGGCTCGGCCAAGGTCCGCCTGGCCGCGCTGGCCAGCCTGCTGGGCGTCGCGCCCGCCGAGCTGCCGCCATTGCAGCCGAGAGCGCTCCCCGACATCGATAGTGGCTTGCCCGACGACGTGGGCGTGGATCTGATCGCCCGCCGCCCGGATATCGCCGCCAGCCGCTGGCAGGTGGAATCCGCGCTGCGCCAGACCGATGTCGCGCGTGCCGAATTCTTCCCCGACATCAGCATCAGTGCGATGGCAGGACTTTCCAGTATCGACATGGACAAGTTCTTCAGCTCCGGCAGCCGTGTTTTCGGGCTGACGCCGGCCGTGCATCTGCCAATCTTCACCGGCGGACTGCTCAAGGCCAATTACGGCGTGAGCAAGGCCCAGCTCGACGCGGCCGTCGCGCAATACAACAGCACCGTCCTTACGGCCGCGCGCGACGTCTCGACGCAAAGCCTCACGGCCCAGCAGCTGGCCGGACGACGTCACGAACAGCAAGCCGAAGTGGACGCCAACGAACGACTGCTGGCCAGCGCCAAGGCACGCGCCCGCCAGGGCGTGCGCGATATCCGCGAGTCGCTGGGCGCCGAAGCGCAGCTGCTGCAACAACGCGACAACGCCATCAACCTGCACGCACAGGCGCTGTCCACCGATCTCGCGCTGATCAAGGCGCTGGGCGGCGGCTATCGCGCGGAGTCGCCAAAGCAGGCCTCCACCCCATCTTCCCCCTCTGACTCCACCTCGAACTTTGCCGGAGACGCCTCGCATGAGCGCCACTGAATCCGCTGCCCACCAGCAGGACAACGACAGCGGCATGGCCGCGAAAGATCCGGCCAAGCGTCGGCGCACGCTGTTGATCGTCGCCTCCGTGTTCATTGCCGCGGGAGCGGCGTGGGTGCTGCTGTGGATCTTCGTGTTCTCCACCCGCGAAAAAACCGACAACGCCTATGTGGGCGGCAACCAGGTGGCGATTTCCGCCCAGGTTTCCGGCACGGTCGTGGCGATTCTCGCCGACGACACTCAGCGCGTTGAAGCCGGCCAGATACTGGTCAAACTCGACAGCACCGATGCCGACGTGCGCCTGCACCAGGTCAGCAGTGCGCTCGCGCAAGCCGTGCGCCAGGTGCGCCAGCAGACCGAGTCTGCGTCCAGCGCCGATGCGCAGGTGGCGAATGCTCGCGTCGATTTGAAGAAGGCCCAGGCCGATCTGAAGCGTCGCCTGCCGTTGATTGCCGAACAGGCGGAAGCGCCTGAGAACGTGCAGCATCTGCGTGATGCCGTCGACCAGGCCCAGGCTGCCTTGAACTCGGCGGAAGCACAGGCCGCCGCAGCGCACGCCTCCATCGAAGGCACCGAGATCACCAACAACCCGGCAGTGGAACAGGCACGCGCGAACTTCCGCGCGGCCTGGGTGGCGTCACAGCGCAACGCCATCCTGGCCCCCGTCACCGGTTATGTCGCGCAGCGCAGCGTGCAGCTAGGCCATAGCGTGCAGCCCGGCCAGCAGCTGATGACGGTGTTGCCGCTACACGACCTGTGGGTGGATGCGAACTTCAAGGAAAACCAGTTGCGCCACATCCGCGTCGGCCAGCCGACCACGATCGTGTCCGACCTGTACGGTAGCGGCGTCACCTACCACGGCAAGGTGATCGGCCTCGGCGCCGGCACCGGCAGCGTGTTCTCGCTGCTGCCGGCGCAGAACGCCACTGGCAACTGGATCAAGGTCGTGCAGCGCGTGCCGGTGCGCATTGCGCTCGACGACAAGGAGCTCGACAAGCATCCGTTGCGCGTGGGCCTGTCCACCGAAGTCACGGTCGACATCACCGATGATTCCGGTCCGGTAATGGCGCCCGTCAACAACGGCAAGCCCGTCGCACAGACCGACGTCTACGAGCAGATGGCCAGCAAGGCCGATGCGGAGGCCGAGAAGATCATCCAGGCCAACCTGGGCCAGCGCAGCGCGAACTGACAAGCGACCCCAACCGCCATGGCCTCCACCCCCAACGACACGCAGCCGCTACCGCCACTGCACGGCAGCGCGCTGGTCCTGCTGACCATCGCCGTCGCATTCAGCACCTTCATGGAAGTGCTGGACATGACCATCGTCAACGTCGCCGTGCCGCATATCGCCGGCAGCCTCGGCGTCAGTGCGAGCGAGGGCACCTGGACGATCAGCTCGTATTCGCTGGCCAGCGCCATCATGCAGCCGCTTACCGGCTGGATCGCGCGGCGCTTCGGTGAGGTGAAGACCTTCGTCTTCTCGGTGATGCTGTTCGTGGTGTTCTCGATGCTGTGCGGCCTGGCCACCTCCATGCCGATGCTGGTGATCGGTCGCCTGATGCAGGGCGCCGGCTCCGGTCCGATGGTGGCGTTGTCGCTGACCCTGCTGCTGTCCAGCTATCCCAAGGCGAAACAAGGCATCGCGCTGGCCTTGTGGGCGATGACCGTGGTGGTGGCGCCGATCTTCGGCCCCATCCTCGGCGGCTGGTTGACCGACAATTTCTCGTGGCCGTGGATTTTCTACATCAACGTGCCGGTGGGCTTGCTCGCAGCAGCGATCACCTGGTCGCTGCTGCGCAAGCGTGAGACCAGAGTCTTCAAGTCACCGATCGACGTGATTGGCCTGGTGCTGCTGGTGGCTGGCGTGGGCTCCCTGCAGTTCATGCTGGACAACGGCAATGACAACGACTGGTTCTCCTCGCCGATGATCACCACGCTCGGCCTCATCGCCCTGGTGTGCCTCACCTTCCTGGTCGCGTGGGAGTTGAACGCCAAGCATCCCGTGGTCGACCTGGGCCTGTTCCGACGGCGCAATTTCACCGTGGGCGTTTCCGCGCAATCGCTGGGCATGTTCGCGTTCTTCGGCATCAACGTGGTGTTCCCGCTGTGGCTGCAGACCACCCTGGGCTACACGGCCACCTGGGCGGGCCTGGCCACGGCACCGGTCGGCATCCTGGCCTTCCTGCTCGCACCCTTGCTTGGACGCAACCTGCACCGGCTGGAGCTGCGTGCCGTGGTCACGTTCGCCTTCATCGTGTTTGCCGGCACCTCCTATTGGTTTTCCACCTTCGACAGCTCGGCCTCGTTCAACTCGCTGATCCTGCCGCGCTTCGTGATGGGCATCGCCATCCCCTGCTTCTTCATCCCGCTCAACCAGATCTACCTGGCGGGACTGCCGGCCGAGGAAATCGCCAGCGCCACCGGCTTGGCCAATTTCTTCCGCACCCTGGGGTCCAGCGTTTCCACCGCCGTCTCGGTCACCCTGTGGCAGCACCGGGGCATCTGGCACCACGCCACGCTGACCGAAAACGTGACCCCCGCCAGCCAACCGGCCGGCCAGGTCTTGCAGACGCTGACCCAGGGCGGATTCAGCCAGACCCAGGCGCTGGGCATCACCGACCAGTTGGTCAACAAGGAGGCCCTGACCCTGGCGGTGAACGACATTTTCTGGCTCTGCGCCATCCTGTTCGTACTGCTGATCCCGGTGCTGTGGTTCGCCCGGCCGCCGTTCGGCAGCGCAGGTGGTCCGGCAGCAGGCCACTGATCCATAAGGATTGCTGCACAACTGGTTGCAACATGGCCGAAGTCATGGGCGACTGGTGCGGCGCAATACCTTCTGCTAGTTTGTGCCGCATGGCACAAACGATCCGCATCATCAAGAAGTATCCGAACCGTCGGCTCTATGACACGGAGATCTCCAGCTACATCACGCTGGAAGAGGTCCGTCAGCTGGTGCTGGACTGCGAAACCTTCGAGGTCCGCGACGCCAAGAGCGGGGAGGACCTGACCCGCTCCGTGTTGCTGCAGATCATCTCTGAGCACGAGGAAAAGGGGCAGCCGATGCTGTCGCCCCAACTGCTTAGCCAGATCATCCGCTTCTACGGCGACTCCTTGCAGGGCTTCATGGGACCGTATCTGGAGCGCAGCCTCCAGGTGTTCCTGGACCAGCAGCAGCAGTTCCGTACCCAGCTCAACAGCCTGCTCGGGCAGACGCCCTGGTCGATGCTGAACGAGCTGACCGAACGCAATATGGACGCCTGGCGCAACATGCAGCGCGGCCTGCTGGATGCGGCCACCCAGGCCAAGCCGCCAGGCGGCAGCAAGAAGTCCGGCTAATTCCTTGTGGCTGGTGCCCAAGGGCGCCAGCCACCTCCCCGCCTATCAACCGCTGCAGCACAACACGTGCTGCCCTGCGGCATGACCGTGTACGAGTTCCTGCCATGAATCCTTCCGTGCGTACCCCACGCGTTGCCATCGTGACCGGCGGCATCGGCGGTCTCGGTACCGAGATCTGTCGTCAACTGGCCCAGGCAGGCCGTCAGGTCATCGCCGTGGATCTGCCCGGACGCGCGGAACGGCTGGACGCTTTTCGCCACGAGCTGGCCGACCTGAATGGCGCGGTGGTATTCGAGCCCGGCGATGTCAGCCAGTTCGACAGCTGCGGCGAATTGATCGGCCGCGTCGAAGCCCGCCACGGCAGCGTCGACATCCTGGTCAACGCCGCCGGCATTACCCGCGATACCAGCCTGCGCAAGATGACGCCGCTGCAGTGGCACGAACTGATGCGGGTCAACCTGGACGGCGTCTTCAATACCTGCCGCCATGTGGTCGAGAACATGAGCACGAGGGGCTTTGGCCGCATCGTCAACCTCAGCTCGGTCAACGGCCAGACCGGCCAGTTCGGCCAGACCAATTACTCCGCCGCCAAGGCTGGCGTGCATGGCTTCGGCATGGCCCTGGCACGCGAGACGGCGCGCAAGGGCATCACGGTGAACACCGTTTCGCCCGGCTATTGCGACACCGCCCTGGTAGCCGCCGTAGCGCCCGACATCCGCGACCAGATCATCTCGGACATTCCGGTCGGCCGCCTGGGTTCGCCCGCCGATATCGCGCGAGCCGTGTCCTTTCTCACCGCGGACGATGCCGGCTATATCACCGGCGCGAACCTGCCGGTGAATGGCGGCTACTTCATGAGCTTCTGAGGGGCGGGGATGGGGGATGGGTAGCGGGGACGCAAAAATCGCGCGCCATGCCTAGTTCCTGATCGCAAGCCGCAACATCCGGTCTTCGCGCCCCCACTACCCACTCCTATCCCCCACCCCGAGCCTTGCAGTCCGCCGCAGCTTGGGGAACAGTGCCGCGATTGCCCCGACGGAACGCAGCATGGCGCAGCAGCAAACGATCACCCTAATTGGCGGCGGCCTGGTCGGCGCCTTGCTGGCCCAGCAATTGGCTGGGCGAGGGTTTGCGGTGGAGGTGTTCGAGAAACGCCCCGACCCCCGCATAGCCGGTTTCGTCGGCGGCCGTTCGATCAACCTGGCCCTGGCCGAACGTGGTTTGCAGGCACTGCGCGAAGCCGGGCTGGCGCAGGACGTGCTGCAACGTGCCGTGATGATGCGCGGTCGCATGGTGCATACCCGCGATGGCCGTTCCGGCCTGCAGCGTTATGGCGTGGACGATAGCGAGGTGATCTGGTCGGTCTCCCGCGGCGCCTTGAACATGTTGCTGCTGGACGCGGCGGAAGCGGCGGGCGTGCGCTTCCATTTTGGCCAGTCGCTGGTGAACGCCGATTTCGATGCGCGCCGCATCCGCCTGGCCGACGAGCGAGGGGTGGAGCGGGACCTCGACGCGCCCGTGATCATCGGCGCGGATGGCGCCGGCTCGGCGCTGCGCGCGGCGATGAATGCCCACACCCCCTTGGGCGAGCGGGTGGATGCGCTGGGCCATGCCTACAAGGAACTGGAGATCCCCTCCGCCGGCGTGCTGGCGGCGGACCTGGTCGGCCGTAGCGGCGGCCATGACCAGTTCGCACTGGAACCGCATGCCCTGCATATCTGGCCGCGCGGCGGCTATATGTGCATTGCCCTGCCGAATACTGAGGGCAGCTTCACGGTGACCCTGTTCCTGCCGGCCCAGGGCGCCCACCCAAGTTTCGCGACCTTGCCGGATACGCAGGCGGCGCATGCGTTCTTCGAGGAAGACTTCCCCGACCTGCTGCCCCTGATTCCCGATTTCGCCGCGGACTACGAGGGTCATCCGGTCGGCACGCTGTCCACGCTGTATCTGCAGCGCTGGCATCTGGATGGACGCGCCCTCCTGGTCGGCGACGCGGCGCATGCCATCGTGCCGTTCCACGGCCAGGGCATGAACTGTGGCTTCGAAGACACCGTGGTGCTGGCCTCGCTGCTGGCCGCATCGCCGAACGACACCGCCGACGCATTCGCGGAGTTCCAGCGCATCCGCCAGCCCAACGCCGACGCCATCGCGGCGATGGCGCTGGAAAACTACGTTGAGATGCGCGACTCGGTCGCCGATCCCCACTATCTGGCCAAGCGCGAGCTGGGCGCCTTGCTGGCCGAGCGCGCACCGCAGCATTTCATGGCGCGCTATCGCATGGTTACGTTCACCCACCTGCCCTACGCCTACGCGTTCGAGCGTGGCCGCGCCCAGGATCAGCTGCTGGAGCAATTGCTGCGTGACTCGACCCAGGCAACGTCGGTCGACCTGGACGCGGCGGTTGCCGCCCTCCGAGCCACCTTGCCGCCGCTGCCCGACCTGCGGCATGGATGAGGCCCTGCTCGCCGCCTACCGGGCCACCGCGTATCGCGTGCGCCTGCCAGGCGGCGGCCGGGCCACCATCCGCATCGATCTTCCCCTGCCCGATCCCCTGCCGGATTGGGTGGGAGATCTCCACTGGGGCTTTATCACCGCCTGGAATCCTCGTTCGCAACAACGGGCACGGCCGGACAACCGCTGCGCACAACGAAAACTGCTGGGCGCCGTGCAGGAGCACGCCGCAACGATCGCCGTGCATGCCGCCATCGGCGTTGGCGGCGACGGCTGGAAAGAGCCCAGCCTGTTCGTCATCGGGCCCGATCCTGACCTGCTGGATCGACTGGCCCAGCGCTTCGGGCAGAACGCCTATGTTCACGGCCAGGGTCATGCCGCAGCGCAGCTGAGGCTGATAGCCCTTCCGGATGGACCCTGAGCAGCCTACCTAGCCAAGCCGTCTCAGATGGCGCGAAGCGGCAACGAGCCGGATGAATTTCACTGGCGGCACTGCGCCACATGGACAAGCTTGCCGGCCATTGCGGACAATCGCGCGATGACAGCCACGCCCGACGCCGCCCCTATCCTGCTGGAAGCACGGGCGCTCTCCTACTATCGCCAGGACGAACCCGTGTTCGGCCCGCTGGATTTCAGCGTGCGCGCGGGTGAGGTCGCCTTGATCGAAGGCGACAACGGCAGTGGCAAGACCACTTTGCTGCGCATCCTGGCTGGCCTGCTGCACGTCGATGACGGTGAACTGCACTGGCGTGGGCGCCCCTGGCGACGCGAGGAACACCTGGGCGACACCGTGTTTCTGGGCCATCACCTGGGGCTGAAGTCGGATCTCAGCGCACGCGAGAACCTCCAGGTGGCGGCGGGTCTTTACGGCACGCGCTGCGGTCGCCATGTCGACGGCGCCCTGGCGGACGTCGGTCTGGCCGGCTACGAAGACGAACCGGTCCGCCGCCTCTCCGCCGGACAGAAGAAACGCGCGGCGCTGGCCCGCCTGCTGCTGTTGCCTGCCACGCTGTGGCTGCTGGATGAGCCCTACGCCAACCTGGACCGGACCGGCATCGACCTGGTCAATCGCCTGCTCGCCGAACACTCGTCCAGCGGCGGCGCGGTGCTGGTTACCAGTCACGGCGCCGTGAGCTTCCTGCACGGGGAACCGAAACGGGTGCGCATGCACGCATGAGTCACGCTCCGCTTGCCCCCGCCTGCGCCGCCGTGCTGCGTCGCGACCTCACCCTGGCCTGGCGCCGCCGTGGCGATATCGCCATGCCGGTGCTTTACGCCTTGATCGTCACCACCTTGTTTCCGTTTGCGCTGGGCCCGGAAGACGCCCTGCTGCAACGTATCGCGGGCGGAGCCGTGCTGGTGACCATGCTGCTGGCCATGTTGCTGGCGCTGGACGCGATGTTCCGCAGCGATATCGAGGACGGTTCGCTGGAGCAGCTGATGCTGTCGCCGCAACCGCTGGCCCTGATGATGGGCATGAAGATCCTCGCCCACTGGATCACCACCGCCTTGCCGCTGATCATCATTGCGCCGCTGCTCGCCGGGATGCTGCACCTGCCGGCGGCGGTGATGCCGGTGCTGATCTACGCGCTGCTGCTCGCCACGCCGCTGCTCAGCCTGCTGGGTGCGGTGCTGGTGGCGCTGACGGCCGGGAGCCGTCGCTCTGGTATGCTGCTGGCCTTGATGCTGCTGCCGCTTTGCGTGCCAGTGGTGATCTTTGCCGCTGGCGCCGTCGCCGCGGCACAACAGGGACTGCCGTGGCTCGCGCCCATCGCCTGGCTGGGGGCCGCACTGGCCATGGCCCTGGTGCTGGCGCCGCTGGCCTGCGCCGCCGCCCTACGAATTGCCTTGGACGCCTGAGACGCTATGGCCAACTGGATCCCGCTCTGGGTACACAAGCTCAGCTCGCCCCCGAACTTCTACCGCTTCGCCGGCACGCTGCGCCCGTGGGCCCTGGTGTTGGCGCTGCTGCTGGGTGCGGTGGCGCTGTATGGCGGCCTGGTGCTGGCGCCGGCCGATTACCAGCAGGGCGACGCCTACCGCATCATCTTCATCCATGTGCCCTGCGCCTGGATGGGCCTGTTCATCTACGGCGTGATGGCGGTCGCCTCCTTCATCTCGCTGGTCTGGCGCATCAAGCTGGCTGAAGTGGTGGCGATGGAATCGGCGCCGATCGGCGCGGCCTTCACCTTCATCACCCTGGTCACCGGTTCGCTGTGGGGCAAGCCGATGTGGGGCACCTGGTGGACCTGGGACGCGCGGCTCACCTCCGAGCTGGTGCTGCTCTTCCTGTACCTGGGCGTGATCGGCCTGTACCACTCGTTCGAGGATCGTCGCCAGGGCGCACGCGCCGCGGCCTTCCTCGCCATCATTGGCATCATCAACGTGCCGATCGTGCATTTCTCGGTGAACTGGTGGAACACCCTGCACCAGGGTTCCACCGTGCGCATCCTGGGCCCATCCAAGATGAGCAGCGAGATGTTGTGGCCGCTGCTGACCATGATGGTCGCCACCAAGTTTTATTACATCGCCAGCCTGTTCGGCCGCGTGCGCACCGACCTGTTGTCGATGGAAAGCGGCAAGGACTGGGTGCGCCAGATAGCAGCGCAGGAGAGCCAGCGATGAGCGCGTTTTCCTGGGACAGCTTTATCGCCATGGGTGGCTATGCCGCCTACGTGTGGCCGGCCTATGCGGTGTTCTTCTTCGTGCTGATCGCCGACTACCTCAGCCCCGTCCTGCGCCGGCGCCGCGACCTGCGCGAGCTGCGCGCCCGCATGGCGCGCCAGAGCGCGCGCGCCCAACGTGCTCCGTCATCGCCTTGAGCGATCACCGCAAGAGTCATTCATGAACCCCACTCGCAAACGTCGGCTCACCATTGTCCTTTCGGTTATCGCGGCCGCCGCCGTGGCGATCGGCTTGATCGTGTTCGCCCTGCAGCAGAACATGAACTACCTGTTCACGCCGAGCCAGGTGCAGACGGGCCAGGCCACCAGCTACAAGAACTTCCGTCTCGGCGGCATGGTCAAGGCCGGCTCGATCCAGCGCAGCAACGATTCGTTGAAGGTCACCTTCACCGTCATCGACGCCAGCGGTTCGATGCCGGTGGAGTACACCGGCATCCTGCCGGACCTGTTCCGCGACAATCAGTCGGTGATCGCCACCGGTCATATGGACAACGCCCGCTTTATCGCCACCGAAGTGCTGGCCAAGCATGACGAGACCTACATGCCGAAAGAGCTGAAGGACGCCATGGCCAAGGCGCACGCGGGCAAGCAGGTGGATGAAGCCGCCGGGCAGGACAAGCCGCAATGACGCCCGAACTCGGTCAACTCGCGCTGATCCTGGCCCTGCTGCTGGCCTTTGCGCAGGGCCTCCTGCCGCTGATTGGCGCCTGGCGCAACAACCGTGCGCTGATGGCCGTCGCCCGCCCTGCTGCTGCTGGTCAGGCGGTGTTCGTCGCGCTGGCGTTTGGCCTGCTGGTGTGGGCCTTCATGCAATTCGATTTCTCGGTGCGCTATGTCGCCGACAATTCCAACCTTGCCCTGCCCTGGTATTACCGCATTGCGGCCGTGTGGGGCGCGCATGAAGGTTCGCTGCTGCTGTGGATCTTCATCCTCAACGTATGGACCTTGGCGCTTGCCGCGCTGAGCCGGCACCTGCCCGAGGTGTTCGTGGCGCGCGTGCTGGGTGTGCTTGGCCTGGTGGCGGTCGGCTTCCTCGCCTTCATCATCTTCACCTCCAATCCGTTCGAGCGCCTGCTGCCGATGCCCGCCGATGGCGGCGATCTGAATCCAGTGCTGCAAGACCCGGGCATGACCTTCCATCCGCCCGTGCTGTACATGGGCTATGTCGGCTTCTCGGTGGCGTTCGCGTTCTCCATCGCCGCCTTGTTGGGCGGTGAACTTGAGCAGGCCTGGGTGCGCTGGGCGCGCCCGTGGACCAATGTGGCCTGGGCCTTCCTGTCGGCCGGCATCGTCGCCGGCAGCTGGTGGGCGTATGCCGAGCTGGGCTGGGGCGGCTGGTGGTTCTGGGATCCGGTCGAGAACGCCAGCTTCATGCCGTGGCTGGTCGGTGCCGCGCTGATCCATGCGCAGGCGGTGACGGAAAAGCGCGGTGGCTTGCGCGCATGGACCATCCTGCTGTCGATCTTCGCGTTCTCGCTGTCCCTGCTGGGCACCTTCCTGGTGCGCTCGGGCGTGCTCACCTCGGTGCATGCGTTTGCCTCCGATCCGAAGCGCGGCTTGTTCATCCTGTGCTTCCTCGCCATCGTGGTCGGCGGCTCCCTGCTGCTGTATGCGTTGCGCGCACCCAAGGTGGCGGGTGGCAAACCCTTCAGCGTGGTCTCGCGCGAAACCGCGATCCTCATTGGCAACCTGATGCTCACGGTGGCCGCGGCCATGGTGCTGCTGGGCACGCTGTTCCCCTTGATTGGCGACGCGCTGAACCTGGGCAAGATCTCGGTGGGCCCGCCGTACTTCGGCTTCCTGTTCACCCTGCTGATGTTGCCGGTGGTGGCGCTGCTGCCGTTCGGTCCGTATCTGCGCTGGGGCAAGGGCGATACCTGGCTGCTCAAGGGCGTGATGCTGCGTGCCGGGCTGGCCGCGGTGGCCTGCGCCATCGTCGCGGGCGTGTTGACCGACGGCACCAGCAAGGTGATCGCCGGCACCGCAGCCGCCGTGTGGTGCGGCTTCGGCACCCTGCTCTTTGTGATCAAGCGCTGGCGCGAGATGCCGGCGGGCCGCCGCTACCCCGCCGAGATGGCGGGCATGCTGCTGGCGCACTTTGGCGTGGGCGTCTTCCTCGCCGGCGTCCTGCTCACCAATGCATTGAGCATCGAGCGCGACGTGCGCCTGTCGCCGGGACAGACCGAATCCATCGGCGGCTACGACTTCCGCTTTGACGGCGTGCAGGAAACCACCGGTCCGAACTGGCAAGGCGACCAGGGCACGGTCACGGTGATGCGCAACGGCAAGCAAATCGCCGTGATGCATCCGCAGAAGCGCACCTATACGCGTGGCCAGGTGCAGACCGAGTCGGCCATCGATCCTGGCGTGACCCGCGACCTGTACGTCGCCCTGGGCGAACCGATGGATCGCAGCCAGCCGGAAGGCGCCTGGGCCTTGCGTCTTTACGACAAGCCGTTCGTGCGCTGGATCTGGGCCGGTGGCCTACTGATGATGCTGGGCGGGTTCTTCGCCGCCGCCGATCGTCGCTTCCGTGCCAAACGTGTAGCGGAAACGGCGGAAGTGCCGGCAGGCGCGCTGCAGGAGTCGCGCGCATGAGTCGCCTGCTGCCGTTCTTCGGTTTCGTGCTGCTGGTGGCGCTGTTCGGCTTCGGCATCTGGTGGAACACGCAGCACGATCAGCGTGAAGTGCCGTCGCCGCTGATCAACAAGCCGGCGCCTGCTTTTGTGCTACCCAAGCTCGATGAGCCGGCGCAGACCGTCAGCCGCGATTCGCTGCTGGGCAAGCCCTATCTGATCAACGTCTTCGCCAGCTGGTGCATCGCCTGCGGTGACGAGCATCCGGTGCTGATGGCGGACGGCAAGTCCATCGGCGTACCGCTGATCGGCTACAACTACAAAGACGCCGCGAACGACGCCAAGGCCTGGCTGGCCGAACACGGCAATCCGTACGACATGGTCATCGTTGACCAGGAAGGTCGCACCGCCATCGACTTTGGCGTATACGGTGCGCCGGAGAGTTTCCTGGTTGATGGCAAGGGCATCATTCGCTACAAGCACATCGGGCCGTTGACGCCGGACGTGATCAAGACGGAACTCAAGCCGGCTATTGCGGCGTTGGCCAAGGAAGCTTCGCCATGAAGGGACATCGCGCACTAGGCGCGCTCCTGCTGGCGCTGCTGTTTTTCACCGGCATTGCATTGGGACAGGCCATCGACCCGCTGCCGTTCAAGAATCACGCCGAGGAAGTGCGCTTCCAGAACCTCACGCGCGAGCTGCGTTGCCTGGTCTGCCAGAACGAGAACTTGGCCGACTCCAACGCCGACCTCGCCCGCGACCTGCGTCATGAAGTGTTCGAGCTGATGCAGTCGGGCAAGAGCGACGACGAGATCAAGCAATACCTGGTCGACCGTTATTCGGACTTCGTGTTGTACGACCCGCCGGTGCAATCCAGCACGCTGTTGCTGTGGTTCGGTCCGCTCGCCATCTTGCTGGCGGGCGCAGTGGTGGTCGTGGTGACGGTACGCCGTCGCAGTCGCGTGGCGCCGGTCGCCAGCATGGATGACAAGTCGACCGACGAAGGGGACGACTGGTGAAACTCGCTTTCTTTCTGATCGCTACGGCGATGATCGCCGTGGCGCTGGCCTTGTTGCTGCTGCCGTTGATACGTCACGGTCGCCAGCAAGGCCGCCCCCGCAGCATCTTTGTGCTCGCCCTGATGGTGGCCCTCGTGCTGCCGCTGGCAGCCGTCGGGCTGTACCGACTGGTCGGCACGCCGGTCGCGCTGGATGGCGTGCAACGCCCCGATGCCGGCATGAGCATCGACCAGGCCGTCAGCGAACTGAAGGCGCACCTCGCGCAGAAGCCTGATGACCAGCAGGGCTGGATGCTGCTGGCGCAGACCTATGGCGCCATGCGGCGCCCGGCCGATGCCCGTGACGCCTATGATCAGGCGCTGCGTCTGGACCCGAACAACAGCGTGGCCATGGTGGGCTGGGCCGAAGCCGATTCGCTGGCTCGCCAGGACCATCGCATCGAAGGCCGCTCGCTCGAGTTGCTGGAGCGCGCCGTCAAGCTGGACCCACAAAGCCAGCGTGGCCTGTGGCTGCTCGGCATCAGCCAGTTCCAGCATGATCACTACAGCGAAGCCGCCGCCACCTGGCGCCAGCTGCAGCCGATGCTGGATCCAGACTCCACCGTCGCCAAGGCCGTCAGCGAACAGATCGCCGTGGCCGACGCCCGCGTGCGCGACGGTGGCAAGCTCGCTCCCGAAGCACCCGCCGCCACCGGCGAGGCTCAGGGCCCCGCCTTGCAGGTGCAAGTCGCCCTCGCCCCGGCGCTGAAGAGCCAGCTGGCGCCCGGCGATACGCTGTTCGTCTACGCGCGCGCCGAACAAGGCCCGCCGATGCCGCTGGCGGTGGCGCGCCTCGATGCCACCGCCCTGCCTGCCACCGTCACGTTGACTGACGCGATGGGCATGACACCCCAACTCAAACTATCCTCCGTGCCGCGCGTGTTCGTCGGCGCACGCATCAGCAGGAGCGGCCAGGGCATCGCCCAGGCGGGCGATCTGGAAGGCGATGCCGGTGTCGTCGACGTCAACATCCACACTCCCATCAAGATCAGCATCGACAAGGTTCATAGATGAATCGCGACGCCCGCCGGTACTGCGCCCTGCCCTCGCCCTTTGCGATGAAGCGAGGCGGCGAGCTCCACGGCGCCCGCGTTGCCTACGAAACCTGGGGCGAGCTGAGTCCCGCACGCGACAACGCCGTGCTGATCCTCACCGGCCTGTCGCCCAGCGCCCACGCGGCGTCCAACGCCGACGATCCCTCGGCCGGCTGGTGGGAGGCGATGATCGGCCCCGGCAAGGCCATCGACACCGCACGCTGGTTCGTGATCTGCGTGAACTCGCTGGGCAGCGACAAGGGTTCGACCTGCGCCGCATCAATTAACCCGGCCACCGGCGAACCCTATCGCCTCGACTTTCCGGAACTGTCGCTGGAAGACGTCGCCCATGCCGCGCACGCGGCCGTCAGCGGCCTCGGCATCGCGCAACTGGCCTGCCTGATCGGCTGCTCGATGGGCGGCATGAGCGCGCTGGCCTATATGGTGCTGCACCCGGGTAGCGTGCGCGCCCATATCAGCGTGGATACCGCGCCGCAGGCGCAGCCGTTTGCCATCGCCATTCGCTCGCTTCAACGCGAGGCGATCCGGCTCGATCCGCACTGGAACCGCGGTCACTACGGCGCCGACAGCTATCCCGAAGACGGCATGAGCATTGCGCGCAAGCTGGGCGTCATCACCTATCGCTCGGCGATGGAATGGAACGGCCGCTTCGCCCGCATCCGCCTCGATGCGGAACAACGCGACGACAATCCGTTCGGCCTGGAATTCGAGGTGGAGTCGTATCTCGAAGGACATGCCCAACGCTTCGTGCGCACGTTCGACCCCAACAGCTACCTCTACCTCTCGCGCGCCAGCGATTGGTTCGACATCGCCGAATACGGTGACGGCAGCGTGATGGAAGGCCTCAAGCGCATCCGCATCGAACAGGCCATGGTGATCGGCGTCAGCACCGACATCCTGTTCCCGTTGGAACAGCAGGAACAGATCGCCGAGGGCCTTCGCGCGGCCGGTGCTGCGGTGGAATTCGTGGCGCTGAATTCGCCGCAGGGCCATGACGCCTTCCTCGTCGACATCCCCAATTACAGCCGCGCCATTGGCGGTTTCCTCGCCAGACTCTGAACGCCCCACAGCGGTCGCCGCCCCGCGCTGCTAAGATGGCCGGGTAGCACCGCAACCCGAGAACATCATGCTCACCCTCGATTTCCCCGGCTCCCGCCAACTGATCGATGCCATCGACGCCGCTGTCGCCCACGACAGCACCCGCGAGGTCACCGACAGCCTGCGCAACAGCCTGTGCAAGCTCATCCGCGGCCAGGAAGTGCGCTTGCCCAACTGCGTGTTCGAAACCGCCGAAGGCCGCTACGCGCGCCGCGAGCTGTACCGCAGCGAGGACCATGGCTATTGCGTGGTCGCCATGACCTGGGGCCCGGGCCAGGGTACGCCCATCCACGACCACTGCGGCATGTGGTGCGTGGAAGGCGTCTGGAGCGGCGCGCTGGAAGTGGTGCAGTACGAGCGCCTGGAAGACGAGGACGGCCTCTATCGCTTCCAGCCGGTCGGCTCGATCCAGGCCGGCCCCGGCTCCGCCGGCAGCCTGATTCCACCGCACGAGTACCACACCATCCGCAACCCCAGCGACGACGCCGTTGCGGTCAGCCTGCACATCTACTCGGGCCAGATGACGCACTGCGCGACCTTCCAGCCGCTGGACGACAAAGAGCACTACCAGCGCACCGACCGCAAATTGGGGCTCGACCCGGTCCACTGAACTGGGCATAATTAGCGTTCGTTGTGCCGGTGTGGCGGAATGGTAGACGCGGTGGACTCAAAATCCACTGGCAGCGATGTCGTGTAGGTTCGAGTCCTATCACCGGTACCAATGGTTTACGAGGTTTTTGAGGTTCCAAATCTGGTCCGCAAAAAAGGATTTGGTCCGCAATTCCTGTAGATATTGACGAAAATGAAGGCCGCCGCGAGGCGGCTTTTTCATGCCCGACTGGACCGATCTGGAGCTGAACAGCGACCTCGAAATGATTTGATGCGCGAAGAGCCCCAAAAGAGGTCCACTTCGAGCATTTATTTGAGGCTGCCCTAGAACGCAATATGGTCCCGTCCAAACCAATGGAGGACGGACCTGTGACATCCGATTCGACCACGCGCTACGTCCGCGTTAGTGAAATTGCCCCGATGCTGGGCATCTCTGTCTCGACCTGGTGGGCCTGGGCTGCCGCCGGGAAGACCCCGGCTGCGATCAAACTGAGCCCTGGGGTGACTGTCTGGGACTACACCGAGGTGATGGCGTTCATCCGGGCGCGCAAAATTGCCCCTGCTGCGAACTAGTCACCCTCGTCCGGGTTCTCGGCCTTGAGGGTCTCCATGCTCGAGTCGAGCAGGTCCAGTTTCTTCTGGAGGTCGGCGCGCGTCGTCATGGCGGCCAGTCTACGCCGCTGAGACAACGCCGGCCTACCCTATCCCCATGGGCAGACGCGTAGATCCTTTCCTCATGGGCGCCCCGGGCATCTGCCCGGCCTGCCGCAAACCTTGCTGCACGATGGACCAGGTCGGCATCCGCTGCTACCACTGCGGGCAGGCCGAGTTCACCCATCGAAGCCTATGGGTGCAGACGAAGTGCACCTGTGCGCGGGATCGCGAGTGTCAGGCCTGCGGCGGCTGCGGGACGTTGGCCGTGCCATCGGATAAGGCGATGGCACTATAGGTCGCGCCGGAGAGGGGGAAATGGGGCGCCTCAGGGAATGGGGCCCCACATGCCGCGAAGGGATGGAGCTGTAGAATCCGCACTCAGAATACGGCAGCGCCATACAAAAGGGGTCGCGAGTGGGAGCCTACAGGCTTTTCTTGGCAGGACTAGTCCTTCTATCCCATCTCGGGATCACGGCCTACGGCTTGAACTTGGGCGTCGTCGCTGTGGTGTCGTTTCTGCTTTTGAGCGGCTTCGTTATGACCGCCCTGATCTCCAGAAACTTCGCATCACTTGATCGCGTTCGACTGTTCTATGCCGACCGCGTAATGAGACTGTTCCCTCAATATCTGTTCTACCTTGCGTTGACGCTAGCCGTTGACCTATGGCTTGGCCCTGTCACCAGTTACACCCAGGGCATAACAGCATTCAAAGTTGCAATGAATGCTCTGATGCTTCCATTGGCCTTCTATCAGTTTGGCCTGTCCGACTGCCTCATCGTCCCCCCGGCATGGACCCTTGGCCTGGAATGCACCTTCTACGCCATCATTCCCTTCCTGCTGATCTACAAGTGCAGGTCGATAGCATTCGCGATTTCGGTGGTCGTCTTCCTCTTGGCCTACCTATCCGTCATCAATACGGACATCTGGGGCTACCGCTTGCTGCCAGGCGTGCTGTTCATTTTCCTAACGGGGAGCCTGATCTATGAGCAGGCATCCACGCGCCGCGCAATAGCGCTACTTGCCATCTGGCTCGGCATGAGCGCCCTCCTCCTAGGCTTACTCCGGATTGATGCCGCGAAAGCTCCGTGGAATCGTGAGGTCCTCCTCGGCATGATCGTCGGGCTTCCCGCGGTTCTCGCCCTGTCGAGGCGAAAATCTGGATCGATCGATGCGCTTCTTGGAAATCTCAGCTATGGCGTGTTCCTAAACCACACGGTGATTGTCACGATCTTCAAGGCCTCTGGATCTGACATATCGAGGCCAGCGAGCGCCGCCGCGATCATTGCGGTTTCCATTGTGATGTCCTACATCACCTTCACGCTGGTCGAGAAGCCAGTCATCTCCCTTCGTCGGTCGATTCGTTACAAACCCAGTCCAGACGTCACGGGTGCACTGGCCACGCTGCAGGCCACGCCGTCAGATCGACCCGATTAACAGCGACGCGATATTGCTTCCAGGCAGTAAGCAACGACGTTTCAGCAGAAGTTGCAATCCCGAGGTCCATTGAGTCCTGCAGTGGGGCTATCGATAAGGCTGCCTGCGATAAAAGCGAATCCATGGTCGCGGTATTCTGTTCAACAATCTCCGTGGCCGTTGGTGCTGGCGGTACATACACACCAAACGTCCATGAGCCATTTGCCTCGGCCGCGGCATAGCCAGGCAAAGGTGCCGGATTTTCCTTTGTTACATCAGCCAACATCGCAACGATATCTGGCGTGAAGCGATCTGAAATCTGCACCTCAACTCCGTCTGAGTCGAACGCCGGGGCGATGATCTCCATAACAAAGCCTCCCTGCACGCGCGCATAGATACTCATGCGAATTCCTCAATGAGGACCGCTCCATCGGCGCCATTGCCGCCCGCTTTTCCTGTCGAGGAAATGGCACCAGCAGCTCCGCTTCCGCCTACGCCGGGGCTGCCTGTTGCGTTCACGCCAGGATTGCTGATGGCGCCACCACCCGCCGACCCACAAAGAGTCGCGCCACCAAGATAGGATCCGCCACCATTTCCGCCAATGATGAAAGAATTGGTGGACGAGGTCGAGGCTGATCCGGCACCACCTGCCACGTTGAGGAGATTGCCAGACGACCCACTTCCAGGCGCATTGCATCCGGTAATGGTCGCCGTGGTTCCTTGGTTTGACGTCCCGTTTCCGCCGCCCGTAGCCGACAGAAGTGCGCCGAAGGAACTCGACCCGCCCGGCGAGCCCGCATTGACGCCGGCAGCACCACCGGGACCACCTGCGCCAACGGTAATTGTCACGCCGCTGAATCCACTCGTCAGCAGGCTCATTGCCATGCCGCCGCCACTGCCGCCGGATCCGGCCGAGCACTGGCTCGCCGAGTTTGTCGCGCATGCGCCGCCACCACCGCCCGCTCCAACGACAGTTACGCGAACCTTATTCGTGCCCGGCGTCGGCGTGTAGGTATAAGTTCCAGCGGTCGTGAACTTCTGAATGTTTAGCAGGCGGCCGGCTGAAACTGGGGAGGACAAGATCTGCCCATTGGTCGCTGCCACGATGTTGCCGGCAGTGATCGTCGCCTGGCCATTGGCAACGGTCACCACAGCCAGGGCAACATAACCTACGTCGACCGCTGGCGTGGTTTGCGTACCCGTAGTGGCGGCGACGCCTGCCTTTGCCTGAAGCGAAACAGTGCCAGCGCGCTTGGTGTTCTGCGCGACGCCGGTATTGTTAGGCCCGCTGAAAGCCTGCGTCGGGTTGCTCGCGTTGTAGTACGGGAGAACTACCGGAACGCTGTCAACTTCGGCGAAGGTGGCCTCGATCAAGTAGTTGATCGAGAAACCAGCCGTCGTAGGCGCGGGGCAAGCCAGCGCAGCGGGCTGCAACTGAATGCCCTGCTTCACAACGGTATCTGTCGTGTCCGCCGGCAGCGAACTGAATGCCGCGTTGTCGACGTTCTGCAGCGAATAGATCTCGCCGGCATTAACGTTTACGTTGAGGCTCGCTGGGCCGGTCGGCACGACGCCAAGACCGTTCACAATGATGTTGCCAGTACCAAAGATGGCGCCGGCGAGCTTGCCCAGAGCGATCATTGTGCTCCGGTTCGTGTTGAGCAGATCCGTCTCAAGCGGGATCTGGCCGGAGTAGTTAATCAATCGGTCCAAGGGGTTCTCCTAGGCAATAAAAAAGCCCGCACAGGGCGGGCTTCGTAGATGGTTGTTTTTCGGTGTTTGGTCAGTTGGAGATGGTGGTCCAGATCGTTGTGCCTTCTGGCTTAACTGCGGCGACAGCAGCGTAGATATCGCTGTCGGCGACGCCGCCCGTCACCATCGACATTGACGCGTACTCAGCCTGCGATGCTTGTCCGTAGCCGCCCGTCGAAATGCCGTAGCCGGCGACACTGGCGATCCCTGTGCTGCTGTGCGGTCGGTAAGCGATGACGAATGCCTGATAGGGCAAAGATAGGGAGCCATAGGACCCTGCTACTCCATAGCCGCTATTGGGCGCGCCATAGGCCCCCGTATCTGCTGGGCGCTGCGGCTCGATGATCGTTGGCGTCCGACCCGTGAGCGAAACGAGCGTTTTGATGATCGCGTTTCGGGTGGCCTTCTCTCGCAGCAGCGTAACCTTGATGGCGTTGCGATAGGAGGCATCTGACTGGCCGGTCTTACGCGAAAGTCCAGCCGGCCCGAAGAAGTCAGCGGCTATCATGTCAAGCCAGCCATCGGTTGCCGTGCTAATCCGCGTCTGCTGCTTCGCGTAGAGATACAGCGAATAAATAAAGGCTAGCGAAGTCGACAAGCCTGTCAAAACGGCGTCGACCAGCGGAACGGGGTCCGTCGGCGTACCGAACCACCTGGAGGGCAGCATGCCCTTCAGGCGGCTGAAGACATCGGACTGGTCACCGGTCACGATACGGTCACCGTGCCGGCCAGGATGCGCTGCTGCGCCGTAGCTGCGAGATCGGCGGTGCCGCCATTGAGCGTCAGGCCAGTGATGTTCAGCACGCCCGGCGAGGCGTCATAGGCGACCTGGAGAAGGCGGCTATAGGGGAGCGACTGCCCGAGCGTCAGCATCCCGAGATATGCCAGCACTGCCGACTGCACGACAGCCTTCGTAGCCACCGGGTCATAGCCGGCTGCAATGGATGCCGTCATGGCTACCGAAGCTGTTTCGACGACCGGCGCAAACACACCGAAGGACGATGTGAAGGGTCGGACCGCGTCGATCGCGTTGGACGCCGACGACAAAAAGGTCGAATTGGGGGTGCCGGTTCCATCGTCCACGACAGCGTAGAAGTAGCCTGGCTGATAGGTGCCGTTGTAGGCGTAGTTCTCGGTGAGCGCGCACGCTGCACCAGTCTTCAGGCTGAGGACTGCATTGTTGATCGCCGCCTTCGTGGCCTTTGACAAGCTAGCGATATACGCGACAAAGCGGGTGCGCAGCGCCGCGTCGGTCTCGGCATTTGCGCCGTTCGTGAAGCCGAGCGCATTCGTCACCGTGTCGACGTAGGTGAGCGCCTGGGCGATGACGGTAATCGTCGAGGCAGCGACATTTCCGCCGGATCCCACGGTCACCGCCTGCACCGTTGCGGTGGCGCTACTTGCCCCGGCGGCGATGACGTAGGCATTGAGTGCTGCGTTATAGGCGGTCTGGCTCGCGTCGGCGATCACCGTGAACTGCTGGGTTCCATCGCCCGTCTGCACCAGCGTGCCGACCGGAATAACCGCCTGCAGGGTGGATGTGAAGCGAGCAAAGGTGACCTGTCCCGTCGCAGCCTGGGCGGGCAGCCGAGTGAGCCCGAAGTCAGCCACAAAGCTGTCCACATCGCTTCCACTCGAGGTGGCGAGCCGAGTGGTCTGCAGCAGGACAAGAATCAGACTTTCGAGCCAGACCACCACCGAGGCGACAGCTTCGATGACGCTGCGCAAGACCGAGCCAATGGCAAAGTCGATCAGCGCCGTCGCCTTACCCTGCACCGCCGTCACCATATCGGAGACGATCTGGGTGAAGCTCTTAGAGGACATGCTGGGCATTTATTTGCTCACTGGCTGACGTTGAACGACAACACGACCGGCTGCCCGGTTGGCGCATCGTTGTAATTGACCTGGACCGCGATCCCATTCGTGATTCGGTGCACTTCGATGACCGGGGCGGGACTCTTGGCGACCGCTTCCTCGAGAAGCATCTGCCCGCGGATCAAGGCCTTGATCTCCTCCGCGGTCGCCGTGCTGCCGACGAATCGCGCCAAACCTGCCCCATAAGTCGGGTGAAAGATGTTGTCGCCCGGGTTGGTCAACAGCCGCCTCAAAACGCGCTGCTGGCCGCGAAGGGTGTCGGATGCCAGGCCGAGGTCGCCTACGGCGGACACGCCGATATCGTTCCCCCATAAATGGGAGATGTCGTTGATCAACGCCATGGTCATTCCTTACTGTGGCTGTCCGGAGACGCCGCTTCCGGTGCTGACGCCGGTGTGCTTGTGCGTATTGCCCACGTCGTGGCCGTTCGACGAAACAGCCGCAAGAGTCGCCTGTTGGTCGACCTGCAGAGTCTGCGTTACGTGCATGGAACCTTGATGCGTCCACGCTCCGGTCGATGTGACAGTGCCATCGCCATTGAGTGTGACGGATCCGCCCTTGCCGTCGTTGAACGCTGCCTTTCCGTCATTGGTAAGCTTGAAGAACGCGCCGCTCTTGTGGAGTACCCAGATCTCGCCCGCTGGTACTTTTGCCGGGGGGCTTTGGTTGTCGAATACCACCGGGCCGGCGACGCCCGTATCGCGGTCGCCCTCCTGGAATCGCACCTCGATCTGGTCGCCGATGTTCGGCGCCGCATAGATGCCGAAGCCGCTGCCGACCTGGAGCGTTCCGAGGGGAATCCACCCGGTCTCGTTGCCGTCTGGCTGAAACGTTACCTTGACGCTGTAAGTGTTCGGATCGTAGGCACTGACCTCGCCGAGCCGTGAAAATGTGCGCGACTGATTGGCCAGGTTAGCCTGTGCGCGCATCGAATTCTTAAGGTGAGCCATGCTCATGCCGGCACCACATCAGACGAGTGATTACGGCACCGCGCCTCCATTGTGTAACCCGCGTGGAAGTCCATGCGACGGGTGATCGCCTCGGGGAAATAGTTCTGATCGAACGATGTCCCTGTACCGCTCACCGGAATCACATGAAGCGTGCTCAACTCGTTGTCGCCCGGAAGTTCGGCGCGCATCCGCATCTCGTTCTTGATCAGCTCGTTGTAGATCGCCCGCGCCCGCTTGGTTGCTTGGTCCTGGGTCAGGTTCGGGATCTGGTAGGAGTATGCCTGGGAGGGCTGGGTCGCGGTGCCTGGGCGGATGCCTTTGGCGTGCCCTTGCGGGTAGGTAGCATTGAAACCGGCGCGCTGCTTGGCGTTCCAAGAGCGCACCGTGACGCTGATCGTGTTGCCGACCGTGAGGGTGCGCGTGAAGCTCAGCTGCTTGGTGTTCGAGGTGAACGGCTGCGAATCGTCGGCGGGCGTCCACGTGATCGGGTATTGCGGAGCGCTCGCCGGGTCAGGCTGCGGCCCGAAGTGGAGCTCGTTGCCCTTCACATAAACGACGAACTGCGTCTGCTGGGCGATCCAGCAGAGGAAGTCCCACTCGGTCTCAACGCAAGTCGTCGACACATGGTCGATCTGATAGAACCGTCCAATGGTGTCCGTCGTAGCCGTCACCACCGGCGTCAACCCGTGACGCTTGGCCAGAGTCGTAGCAATCTCGCTGGCCGTCTGGTTCTGCCATTTCTCCGCCGTCTTGGCATCGATCAGCAGCGAGGTGAGATCCCTCCCCGACAGCTCCAGCGTGCGCTGCGCCGGGTCATAACTCACCTCGTCGACGTTGCCGATGATCAGGCTGTCGAGTTCGGACGCACCGTAGTTCGCCGGGTCCGCTGGGAAGCCTGCGAGGATCTCGACGCCGATCGTAGTCTGAGAAACGAACCACGCCTCGTCGAACGGAGCGACCAGGCCGGAAAGGACAAACGTCACGCGAAAGGTGTCAGCCTCGCGGTATGAGTTGCTTTCGATCTCCCAGTCCAGCCAGCCCTGCACCGGCGTCCCGTTGATCTTCACCATGCCGCGCGGCTGGCGAACGGTGTTGTCTGTGCTACTGACCAAGGATGCCTCCGGCCGTATCCGGCTGCTTCGGCACCACGACGCTCTGGACGCCGCTCAGCACAGGGTCGGTCAGGCCGTTGGCCTTGGCGATGGCGGTCCATGAAGTCGGGTCGCCGTACTGCTGTGAGGCTATCGAGTAGAGGTTGCCGCCGGCCACGGTCACCGTCGTGGAGTTACCCGACACGCTGCCGAGATTGGCCGTCATCCGGCCCATAACGCTCTGCAGTCCGGAGATCGCTGGCTGGCTTGAGAACGCGACTGCCTGGCTATTGAGAGAGGCAACCGACTGGGCAATCGGCGAATTTGGAAGTACCCCACCGACTGTGGCGACGTTCTGCGTCGTATTGATTGCGGAGCTGAGCAGCGTTTGCGCCCTACTCTGCACTGCGGCGATCGGCTGCAGTACGCTGTTGATCGTTGCCTGTGAGGCGTTGGCGAAGGTCGATACGGCACTGATCGCCGTACCAAGCGTCCCCAGCGCCGCGGACAGCGGCCCGTCACCGATCAGCGACCCATAGCCGTTGGCTGCGTTCATGTCGCCGTCCATTTGGTCGTCGATCGAGGCTGGCGCCACGGTCGTAACCGGCTGGACCTGATTTTCCGCGACCTCGCAACAGATGCGATACGAGATGCGCGTAGCGAAGTCGTAACAGGCCTCGAAGTGACGAATTACGACAAGATAGCGCAGACGGTCCCAGGTCAGCGTCAACTGCTGGCCTAGCGTCCGCTGCGTGTCGAGGTACAGCGCGCGATCCATGGCAGTCGGGCCAAGAAACAGGCCCGACCACTCTATGGGCATGTCGTCCTGCCCCATCGCGTCGATGACACGCTGTCCGCCGATCAGCTTGTGGATGGTCAGCGCCTGATCGCCGCCGAAAGAGATCCGATCAGGGACTTCCGTGCCGGCAAACGTGATGTCGCCGAGGGTGACTTGGACGAGCGCCATTACCAGCTACCTGTCGCGCCGATCGGCAGCGGACCCTGCGAGGAATCGAGGCCGGACATGCCGGTCTGTGGAGCGGCGGCGGCGCGGGCCTGATGCATGGTGGTCGATTTGGCGATGGCCTTGCCGTCCAGGGTGATCGTTGAATTCACCTGGACGGTCTGCTGGGTTGGTGAGGCGATGAACGGGCTCCTCGTGGCGCCCGGCTTCACATACCCCGCCTGCCCCGGAAGTGGAGCTGCACCGTTGTACTTCTGGTCATAGCCGTCGTACTTGGCTGCCAGGGAGTAGTCGTTCTTGATCCCGACGAGATCCAACGCAGCGCCGAGGTACTTGGTGTTGTAGTGGCTGAACTTATCGCCGAATTTGGTGCCGTCCATCTTGTCGCTGATGACGGTGCCGATCTTCCAGCCAGCGTAGGCAGCGGCGAATGCGGCAGCAGCGACGCCGAGGGCCTTGAGTCCCCCAGCCACGCTCGTGAGGCCGGTTGCGAGCTGAGTCAGCCCGCCAATGCCCTTCAGCGCCAAGCCAAGCCCACGGAAGCCACCGGCGATAATGTTGAGCGCGCCGAAGCCGATCAGCGCCCCGGCCAGTCCGATAAGACCCTGGATGACCAGGCCAAACATGCGTGGATGCGCCTGCATCCAGTTAGCCATGCGCTGCAGCATCGGGTTGAGGATCTCCAGCGCGCGAACGGCCATGGGCAGGATCACATCGCCGGTCTGCAGTAGCAGGTTGTTGAACTTGGCGTGGAAGTCGATCTCCTTCCCGCCGAGCGTGCCGCCCACCTGTTTCACCGACGCGTCAATGCCCAAGGCCTTGCTCTGAGCGTCAACTGAGCGGTGGATCGTGGCCAGCTGGCGATCGATCAGGCTGAACATGGCGCCGCCGGTGCGACCGAAGATTAGGAGGTTCTCGCGCCCCTTGTCCTCCTGCGACTTGATGCCCAGCTTGGCGTACATCGGAAGGATGTTCTTTTCGTAGAACTCGACCGGGTCGCTGGACAGCGTCTTTATGTCGCGCAGCGGTTTGCCGTTGAAGCGCTTGATCCCGCCCTGCGAGTTCCACTCGATCTTTGATTTGTCCCAGATACCGTTGTCAGCGAGCAGATGCGCCACCTGGTTCGGCACGCGCACGCCGCCGATCAGGCGGTTGTATGAGGTCATCCAGGCCGTGCCGGCGCCGCTACCCTTCAGCTCACCGATGACTGGCTCGAGCTTGCCGAACAGCGCCTGATCGGTCAGGCCTTGCGCCGCCACACCGCCGCGGGCCATGAACTGGCGCAACTGCTCCCAGTTCACATTGCCACCGGAGCTGCGGATGGCCTTCCAGCCGGCATCAGCGATGCCATTGAAGGTGGCGGCGTCCTTCAGACCGCCCCGCATTTCCACGAAGCGCAGCATCGCAAGGCTTTGCGTGTGCATCTTCTCCTTGGCGTCGCCGTCCAGGCCGGCCGTGGCGAAGGCAATTTTGGCCAACACCGGCGCAGCCAGCTTGGCGCCGTCGAGCGCGGCAGAGCCGCTCAGTCCGGACTCACGGAAGACGCCCTGAGCCTCCGTCAGCGAGCGCATGGCTTCCGTCGCCGAGGTGCCTATGACGTTCATACCCTTGGCGAACTTGACCGCCTGAGCGTCGACCTGGTCGCCCATGCCGTACAGGCTGAACTTTGCCACCTCGGTCTGGAACTTCTTGGCCTCGTCGAGTGGGGTCTTGAAGGCCGCCAGGATGCCCACGCCGGCACCGACCATCAGCCCGCCCTTCAGGAGCTGGCCATGAATCGATTTGATCCGGCCTTCCAGCTTGGCGGCGTCGGCCTCGGTACGCATGAACGCGCCCGATATCGCGCGAAGCCCAATACTGGCGTAATCTAAGACACTGACGCGTACGCCAATTTTCCAGGCTTCGAACATGACGCAACCTTTGCGTTTCCGCATCCAAGAGTGGTTTGCTGACCGTTACAGCTGGGCTCAGTACCCGGCGCAGCGGTCTGTAGCGCGCCGCGCGCGGCCGCCGGCGTGGCAGTTCGAGAACGTGATGAGTCCGCTCAACCGCATCAGCCTGGTGCTGATTTCGGTGCTTGCGTTGCTGATCGGCTTTTTTGTTCTGGGCCTGCTGGCCCTAGGTATCTACCTCTTCTTCCCGCGCTGACAAGGACCGATATGCGGCTTTCCCATGCAGCTATCGCAGCCTGCCTCCTGCTTTTGGCCGGCTGCTCCGACGATGTGCCCGCGGTTGCCGCAGGGCCGGAAGTAAAGGCCGAGGATCTGGTCAAGCTGACAACGGGCTTCGTGTGCGGCACATCCGATCAGCTCACGGAAGCCTTCACGCACTCCGTTTCAGGCGAGAAGACGAAACTCAAGGCCATGTTTGACGATGGATCGTGCTGGCCAATGGCCGACGACGTCACCCTGCGCGTGCTACACGTCGAGCACGGGAGGATCGAAGTCGCCCCCAACGTCGACGCGCCAAGCGTCAGCGCCTGGACCGCGCTGGAATTCGTGACCGTTCAGATGCCCGTTTCGAAGTCATAACCCAGCGCCTGGTGAATTCGGTCGCGGCCTATTAGGCCGGCGATCGCTGCGCCACCGAGAATCCGCTCGATTCGCTCATGGTTATGGATGGCCGCCGGCCCGAGCACTGCGCGCGGCGGGATGGTCTCCGTTCCCAGTTCCTGGTAGACCATCTCGTCTGCCGTGCTGCCGATGACGACCTCGAGCGCGCCGACCTCATGCCCGATGGAATCCCTCATTTCGCCGGTTCGCAGCAGTGGCGCGTCCGGCTCAAACCCCAGCCGCGCCTTCTCCTGCTCCGT
Organism: Dyella halodurans; assembly: GCF_026283925.1. Taxonomy (GTDB): domain Bacteria; phylum Pseudomonadota; class Gammaproteobacteria; order Xanthomonadales; family Rhodanobacteraceae; genus Dyella; species Dyella halodurans. Next base: position 32,845 of record NZ_JAPDPF010000007.1, on the reverse strand, counting down.
GCTGTCCGCCAACGGGGCCCATGCCTCGAAGCTGCCAACGGCCTCCTGGTAGAAGCCGATTTCAGCCTGTGCAGTGTTCTCGACAACGCGCCCGACCACGTCGAGCGCCTTGTGAAGCGCTAGCGCCTCAGTGACTTGAAGCTCCAGAAGGTGGCCAGCGAACTCGCCGAAGGAGCCGAACTCATGCTTCATTTCGGCTCCTGAAACTGCATTCGGTCCCAGTCAAAGACCGCCCCGCCCTGCTCGCTGACGATGATCGAAAATGCCGTCCGCTTGATGTCATCCAGCCCGAAGGCCACGTCGAAGGGAACCCCGTGCCGTACCAGCCACAGGCATTCTCTGATCGGCGCAGCCGTGGCTAGTTTTTTACGGCGGCCTTGTCAGCGGCGGGGTCTTGCTTGCCCCAGTTGGCCTGAACGCCTTCGGCCACCGCTTCTACGCCCTCATCGTCGAGACGCTGAATCAGTGCCTCGATCTGCGCCTTGGTCGATTTGGCGACCGGATCGCCATCGATGCTCGCCACGAAGATCAGCGGAAGCACCATGTTCATGTAGACGACGTTTCTCGCCGAGTCACCCATCAGCTCAACCAAGCGGAACTGCGCGAGCGTGCCCGGCTTCTTGAGCAGGATCTGCCGGCCCTTGGCGTCGGCCACGGTCACTTCGGCATTGGCTGCGCCGACAAGCTCCTGGCTCGGGGTGAGCTCAACCTTCACGTCGTCGCTCATCAGGACACCTTGACGCGCTGCGAGGCGAAGAAGCCGATCGTCTGCGTGATCTTATTGTCGCCGGTCTTTTTGCCAGCCTCATCAAAGCGCAGTGAGACATTGGTGTAGCGATACTGGCTGATCGCGCCACTGGCTTCAGCGATGGTCTCGGTCAGCGTGCCCATCAGGACGTTCTGGCCGGCGTAGTACGCCAGTTCCTGCTGGGCGAAGAAGTCATCGATCGCGCTGTTCTGGCGATCAAGGCCGATCGAACCCTCCCAGCCCTCGGGAATATCTACCTCAAGGTTGATGCCGTTGAGAGGCTTGGACTTGATGCGGTTGTAGATCGGCTTCGATTCGAAGCTGGTCACGGTCGCCGGCAGCTGAAGGACGCCGGATGGCGTAATGACGTCGATGACTACGTCTTTGCCGGTGTTGAAATTACCGAAAGGCATGAGGATTCTCCGAAAATGAAAAGCCCCGCTCAGGGCGGGGCATCAGGTGTCAGGGATTGGCGGAGACTCAGGCCACGCCGGTGGACGAGACCTTATTGACGGTGACCGACTGGCCACCCTGCAGGTTGAGCAGGAACTTCTCGACGACGGCAAGGTACTTCACGCTGACGTCGGCCTGCAGATAGCCGGTAGCGATGCGTGCCAGCGAGTTGTTGTTGAGGTCGCATTGCACGGTGAAGCTGTCGATCTGCGCCTGGTCCACCATGCCCTGGAGGAACGAACCCACGGTGCCAGCAACCTGCCTGCGCGTCGGGTCGGTCGGAGAGCTGCCCTGGAGCTTGCCGACGAACTTGCCCATGCCGGCGCCAAAGGTAGCGGCAAGGTAGTTCGTCATGCGCGTGTAGTTGTCGCCGTTCGCCACGCTGCTAGAACTGGAGTTGTGGCCGAAGCGTGCACCGAAGTAGCTGCCACCCGGGCTCGGGTTGGCGATGACATCGATGCCGGCTGCGCCGAGCAGCTGAAGCTCTGCGCTGGAATACGGCAGGTTCTGATAGCTGCGCTGCGTGCCGACGACGCCGTACAGCGGCTTGTTGAGCGTCGAGTTCTGCGGCGCCAAGTTAGAAAGCAGGCCAGCGATGAAGCCCTGCGGTGAGATTAGGCGCGTCAGGCCGTTCACGGTGTCCAGGAAGTACACCCAGTCGCCGAACAGTAGCTTCATCGCGTACGTATCGATGCCTGCCGTGGACTTGGTCGTGGCAGCGTTGGCGATGTTGTCGCCAGCTGGACCCGTGGCGATCATGTACGTGCCTTCGGACAGACCGTAGGAGACCTGGGTCGCCCACGTCGTCGAGTCGTCGCAGTCAGCCAGCATGGCAACCGCTGCACCGGTGCCGCGCAGGCTATACATGCCCTTGCGCGTGCCAGTGTCGACGCCGACCAACACCGAGCCGGTGATCGTGGTCGCGCCATCCGCACCGCCGGCTAGCGTGTAGGTAGCCAAGGCGGGAGCTGTGACGCCCGCGCCGGCCGTGGCAACGATCAGTTTCGACGGGCCGCGCAGAGCCGTATTGCCGTTATTGATCGCTGCGGCCATGTTGACCCACAGCGCGTTGCCTACGCCCGGGATGTTGTCGAACACTTCCGATGCCTGGCCAGGCATCCCCACGATGACCTTGGACGTACCCGCGGCACTGCCGGCGGCCACCTGCACAGTCTGGCTATTGCCCAGCGTGCCGGTATAGATCGAAGTGAAGGTGATGCAGGTCGACTGCGCAACGATGGTCGCAGCCGTATCCGTGCCATCAGTGGCGCGCACACAGCGGAAGTTCTGCGCCCCCTGCAGTACCGCGGCGGCAATCGCCGTGCCCATGTCGTACTTGCGCGGTTGGATGGCGCCAAACAGCGCCGCGTACTGCGCCATATTGCCGACGACGGTCGGTGCATTGACCGGGCCCCAGGTCGCCGTGCCAACCACGCCAAGGACGTTGGACGGCACGCCATTGAGCTGGCTGACGGCGGGGGGAACGATCTGCACATAGAGATCGGGGACGATCAGCGCGGTCGTATTGATCGCGCCGGCGGGAAAGATCTGCGGCATGTGGTGTCTCCAGAAATGAAAAAGCCCGCTCGAGGCGGGCTAAAGGACGTTGGAGGCCGCAGGCTTAGCCCTTGAGGGGCTTGCTCTGAGCGCTCGGTGCTGGCGCATCGGGCGCCTCGGTGGTGGTGGCACTCGTTTTCACGACATTGGCGGCGAAGTCGGAGGCCAGGACCTCGGCCACCTTCTCGGCGTCGGTGATCTGCGCGCCGCGGGGGTAGTCGCCAAAGGCGTTGACGACGGTCAGGACAAGGCTCATGGCGATCTCACTGGTAAGTGGTTTGTGTCGTGGTCGTGGCGGAGCTACCCGACACGCCGGTATGGATGTTTTCCTGCGTCATCACGACCTGCGTCGCCTGCGCGGTTTGGGTCGTCGCGTACTCGACCAAGTACGTCAGGTCGCGGCGGTAGAGGTTGGCTTTCTGCGTCATGTCGTCCAGCCGGGAGGACTGGTAGATGATGCGAGCAGCGGTGCCATCGGACATGGTCAGAAACTCGGTCGCCGCAAGGGGCACATCGATTGCCTGCGCGGTCGTCTCTCGATCCGCCTGCGTATCGGCCCAGATGGTCACCTGAAAAAGCCGCTGCTGTCGGCGAACTTCGCGGAATGCCGTGCCGACACCGCCCACGCGCGCCGCCTGGATGCGCGCTGTCGCCGGGAAGGTGATCACTGGTCCCGTATTGCTCGCGCCCGGCACGAGCGCAGCCAGCGCGGTGGCGATCGAAGTCAGCGTATCGGCCGGCTGGACGGCATAGGTATATCCCGCACCATTGACCAGCAGAGCCATGTTCTGCGGCGTCGATACCGTGCCGCCGATGGTCACCGTCTGCCCGGCAATGGAGGCCGTCAGCGTCGGGTTAGGCACGCTCAGCGTCTGCCAGTCGTTCGAATACCGGGTCGTGTTCTTCTCGTTGCCCGAGGCGTATACAGTGACGTGGATCCGTCCACCCTTCCCGTTCGAGAAGCCGGCCAGGTCCGCATCAAGCTGTGAACTTTGCGGCCACCCGGGATAGATCACCGTCTGAAGCCCCGTCGACGGCGGCTGCGCGGTGCCGTTCGGATAGATGACCTGCGCCATGGTCGCAACCAGGGCGTTCATCACGTCGATGACGTCAGCCATTACGTCTCAGCCTCCGTCACCGCCATCCGCCAGCCCATGCTTGTCTGCTCGGCACTCGATACGAGATAGCGCTTCCCGATGTCGTCAGTTACCACGTCGGCGTAATTGATTAGCACGCCGCCCGGCAGAGGTGGCAGAAGCATGTTCCACCAGCCCTGCCGCGGATCGCCGGGAAGCCTGGCGACACTGCTCTCAGACTTCGAGCCTTGCAGCACCGAAGCGGGGAATCCCTGTGCTAGAACCGTTTGGTTCTGTGCGGTGTTGCCGCCGTAGGCACCGATGCCGGTGCTTGCTTCCTGCTGCGGCCGATACAGCGTGACCGTCCGATTGCACAGCACGGCCTGGATCGGTAGCGCCGGCTGCATTGAGGCGATGAAGAACGTGCCTGGCGCGCCGACGAGGTAGTCGCCTACCGCGAGCTGCGTGCCATCTGCCACGCAGTACCAGACAGCTTTGCCGTAGCCCTGCGGCTTCTTGTAGGTCCAGTCCTGCGCGTTGAAGCTGGCCAGGAGCGAGCCGAGTGAGGTCGCCAACGGGTTGGTTGCGCTGGTCGGCCGATATTGGGCGAATGACAGGCCAATACGCGTAGCGGCCTTGGCATAGCCGCCGTAGATTTTGGCCTGGAGCGTATTGCCGTCCATGTCAGACCACCAGTCGCAGGCCAGGCTGGCCAAGATCCGGGCCGGGTGGCACGCCAAGGAAACCGCACAGCTTCCGACGCCAGCTGTCGAACAGTCGCTCGCGGTCGCGCTGCTCGTTCTTGTTGTGGGTCCAGACGGCTGCCTGGTCGGTATCCAGATTGGCACCGGTGGCAGGGATGGCCGTCTCCAGCGTGTAGAGGTTGGCCAGATAGGTGGCCGTGATGACCGCCTCTTCCTCGGCCAGGAGGTTGTTCATCCGGTACTCGAGGGTTCCGTACTCCTGGAAGAAGCGATAGGACTGGAACGACGATGGAGTACCGCCATACACGGGGTAGCCGCAGAAGCGGCGAATGTCGACCTTCTGCGCGTTGGTGAACATGGTGGCCTCAGTCGTACGAGACGGCGACGGTCTGGCCGGCGCCCGGCACGATGCAGATGCCAGCCAGGCATGGCATGTCGATCAAGTACGAGCCGACGGTGTTCGGCCATGCGCCGATCTGGTTGGCCGCGGTCCCGCCGGCCTGGGCCGCCGTGTCGTAGGCCGCGCCACCGGCGGTTCCGGCTACCAGTACCTGGACGCGCACAAGGCGACACTGGCCAAGCGAGAAGTCACCGGGCACCGTAGCTACCACAGTCGCCGTAGCGATGTTCAGCGACCGGCTCTTGCCTTGTCGGATGTAGATGCCATCGCTCATTTCAGCTCCAGATACTGCGCGCCGTGGTTGACCAGGGACTCGATGTCAGCCGCATTGGTGACGTGCTGCCCTTCGTGGAATTGGCGCAGGATGCCGTTCTCCATCCAGCCGATGGACTCATCGACCAGGATGGAGGACGGCAGCGCCGCCTGTTCGCCTTTCTGTTTCGCCATGTCAGACCACCGGTGCGCCAGCCGCAGCTAGGGCGGCAAGCAAGGGGGCATCGCATACGATCGGGATGTTCTTGTAGCCGACCAAGTGCTGGCCTTTGTAGTTGATGCTGAAGTTCTTCGTCGGCGTCTTGATGTTACCGGCGCCGTATTTGGTCGTGAGCTGCGCGGCCGTCAGTTCCTGCAGCTGACCGAGGCCGGCCGCATGCGGGATGCTCGTCGGAGCGCCTGTGTAGTCGGACATGCCGAAACCCTCAAGGCTGCGAGAAGGGAGCCCCAGCGGACGTCAACGCAGCCAGCAAGTCAGGAGTGACTACAAAGGAGTCGCCCTGCGCAAACTGGAGAATCGAGCCGTTGAATGGGAAGGCGAAGGCCGCAGTAGCCGTCGCCGTCTTACCGGAGAATTGCGCGTCGAATTGCGCCGTGGTGTCGACGGATACGTCGCCGCCGACTTCGACTTCGATGGGATCGCTCATAGGTAGTGGGCGGAGGCCGGAGCCCCCGCCCTATCCCCCTTAGCCCGCGTGCTCGAAGCACACCGCGCGCTTGTAGTAGCTCGCGGAGGCGGTCGGCACGATGTTGGTGTTCACCGTCTGGTCGGTCGGAGCGGTGAATCCGCCGATCCAGTACCAGGACTGAGCGATGATCTGCTGCAGGCGGTCAAGCGGCTCACGGGTCACCTGGGCGATGCCGTCGACGATGTCGATGATCGAGTCGGCCGGGGCAACGTCGGTCGCACCGATGCCCTCGAAGTCACCCTCGACGAGCGCCTCGGCGCCGCACAGGATCGGACGGCGCACGGTGACGCTGCCCAAGTTCTGCACGTAGGCCTCGGTGGTCGGGATGATGCGCATGTCGACCAGTTCGACGACACGACCCATGCGGAATTCCTTGGCCGCCGCAGTGGCGCCTTGGAACAGCTGCTTGAAGTCGGGATCCGCGAAGAACTGACGGGCCGACACCGGGTCCAGGTAGAAGTTGTACATGCCGTTGATGGTCGGCACGCCGTTGCGGCGCAGGTAGGCCACGCCATCGAGCGCGCTGCCCATGGTCAGCAGGTCGGTGCCGACAATGGCCGAGGTGTTGCCGCGGCCGTTCGGGCGCAGGATGAACGGAGCCACGCCAGCGCCGGCGTTGTAAGCCGTCACGGTGTTCAGTGCCGTGCCATCGGCCACCGTCACGTTGCCCGAGAAGGTCAGCGTGCCGGAGACGCCGCCCGGAGCGGTCGATACGTTCGAGCCATCCACGGCCACCGCAGTGAGCGTGTACGGGTCGCCGTTAACGAGCACCGCCATGGTGTTGGTGCCGCTCACGGCCGTCAGCTGGCCATTAACGAACACCTGCTGGAAGCCGCGCACGTCGTCCACCGAGATGGTGGGTCCCGTCGCACCAAGCGTGACGCGCACGCGGGTATTGCCGCCAAGATACGCGTTGAACAGGGCATTGCGGGCCAGGCGATCGAGCGACTGTGCGGCCTGAATGCCGTTCGTCTTCGCGTTCTGGAGGAACTGTTCCACGATGCCGACGCGATTGGTGACCGTGTTCAGGTCGATGGTGTCGCCGTACATGGCAATCGCCAGCTGGTACTGCTCGACGGTCCAGGTCGACGGCGAGAGGCCGTTGTCCAGGTTCGTGTTGCTCGACGGGGTGATCGGCGTGGTGACCGGCGCCTTCAGACCCGGGCGGGTCTTGGTGACGGTTTCACCGATCTTGTTCGGGAACACTTCGCGACGAGCGATCTGGCGGAAGCCAAGCTCGGATTCGATCTGATCCTGGAACTCGCGCTCCAGGAAGCCTTGCTGGATGATCGGCTGCAGGGCAGCCGGGAAGTTCTGGATACCCATGAGGGGTCATCTCCAAGTGGATTGAGTTGCGCAATCCCCTGGGCGTCTGGCCCCGATGGGTCGGTAGTACATGTGTTAGCGGCCGCCGGTCGCTTTCTTCCTGGCGGCTGCGTATTCCTCTTTCGTCATATCCTTCGCCGGCTTGGCAGGCAGCGGATCTTTGCTCGGCGGCGTGGCCGTGCTGCTACTGGCTGGCGCGCCGAACAGGTACGGCTTCGCCTTCTTCAGGCCTTCGATCAGCGCATCAGCGCCCTCGACTTCGCCGTCGTCATTCAACTTGACGTCTTTCAGGTCGACCAGCCTCAGGCCGTCGAGATCGACGATGCCGGCCTTGATGGCGACTGCCTTCAGCTCGGCACGGATGATTCGCTGGTCGGCCTTGCTTGTGTGCTCGGCGATGGAGGCCTGGGCATCCTCGCCAGCCTTCTTTGATGCGGCCTCTGCGGCGTCTGCCCGCTTGGCCTGTTCGTCAGCCTTCAGGCGCCAACCCTTGTTCTCGTTGCGCAGCTCGCGCACGTATTCCTTCGAGAAGGTTTCGGGCTCGGGCGGGTTATGCGGGGCGGGCGCGTTGCCACCACCGCCGCCGTTGCCATTGCCATCGTTTTCGGCCATGAACAAGCGGCCGCGGTATTTGCGGATCAGCATCTGCTATCTCCAGGGATGTCCTTGCGGGCGGACACGCGGGATCGACCCACGCGGTTATTCGTTGACTGAAACTTTTGTCTGCGGCGTCGGCAATTCAGCCAGGAGCTTCTTGCGCTCGGCGTCGATGAGTAGCTGCTCAGCTGCCACGTCCTCAATATCGAAGACCGCGGCGATGGATTTGATTGCGGTCTGGCGGCTCAGCACGCCGCCGTCGATCAGCTCCGACAGGGCCTGGGCAAGTGTCTGCAGATCTCCCGCAGTCGGCGGGAACCATGCTGGCCAGTTCAGTGAAAGCTTCGGTGAGGTGTCGAGCTTGCCGAAGTTCTCGCCATCGATCGTCAGGGGAAACTTCTGGCTACCCGCGACGATCATCCGGTAAAGCTTCAGCAGTCCGCCCTCGCCATACGTGACGCGCAGGCGGTCAGCCAGCCAGATAAGTGGCTGATGCAGCAGTTCCAGCGCCCGGCCGGACTGTGCGGCACTCAGCTTGTCAGCATTGCTTCGATTGCCGTGCAGATGCTCGATCGCGAGCTCGCGCAGCTTCTCGACGTACTTGATGACGGCCTCGGATGCGGTGCCGTTGATCTCCAGCAACTTGGCGTCGCCATCCTTGTCCACGACGATCGCGTTAGTTGCGGAGCGAACGAAATTGCCCTCGGACTGTGCTGGCTCCTTCAGGAGAAGCGTGGGTTCCGAGCTGTACTTCAGGCCGCGGCCAGCCTGTGAGAGCTGGTAGTCGGCCTCCATCACCGTATTGACTGCGTCATCGTCGAAGGTCGCCTGACCGTCGATGTCGTTGCCGCCAGGAAGATTCTTGATCCAGACCATCGGCACGAAGCCGAGGTTGTGGGTTACCGTCTTGCCCTCGTCGACCGCGGGCTGGGCCTCGGCGTCGGAAACCGGCAGCGGAACGAACCACGTCTCCGCGCTTGCATCCCAGTGCCGCTGGAACCAATAGGTCGTTGCGTCGTCCATGCCGGCGTAGCCGGCGGCGGTCAACTGCTTGCCGGTGACCTTTCGGCGCTCCTCGACCCGCTCGAGCACATCAGGCTCGTCCTTCTTCCAGATCGGCGTGAGCATGCCGGTGTCGAGCACCGTGGCGAACACGCGCTTCGATAGAAAGCGGATCCAGATGCAGATGCTGCCGACACTCCCGCGGGTTGCCGCATCAACCATGATCAGGTTGAGCTGCATGTCCTTGGTGACGGCCTTGAGCGCCTCGACGACCCTCTCGTTCTCCGCCTGGACGGTCGGGAAGTGGCCCTCACTGAACAGCAGGGAGACACTGTCGTCGACCACTGTGCGGATGATGCCGGTCCGTACGCTGGGCCGGCGCTCGCACAGCCGCACGTACTCGCCTGCCCCGTTCTGCTCCTGATGGAATTCGTACTGGAGCACGTCATAGATCGTTCCATCCAGCACCCGCATGAGCAGGTCGATCCGCGCGGCGCGCGCCGGCAGATCCTTGTCTGCCGGTAGCTGTTTGCGCAGTGTCTCAAGCATGTGTCAGCGGGCCATGTGGATGAGCGGAACAGTCCGCGCGATGGTCGGTTTAATCAGCGGGTACTTCCGGTGGATGAAATACCCTCCGGCATCGTTCGTATGGTCGGCGCCCGAACTCTTGTCCGGCTCGCCGTTCTCTGCCCAGATCTGCTGCTCCAGATGGTCAGCATAGGTCGGGCATCGCAAAGCATTGACCAGGTAGCGCCGCTCGCCAATCGCGTTACAGAACATAGCGTTCATGGCGTTGATGCGGTCTTTCACCGGCGGGTTAGCTTCGGGTGCAGACACCTTGAAGCCAGCCGCCTTGAGCAGCGCGATATCGGTCTCTGAAGCATTGACCGACTTGCGTGAGCCACCCGATGCATCTGGGTAAATCGTGATTTCTCGCGTCTTAAGGTACTGCGAGCCGTCGTGGCGCCAGTACCGCTCTTTGATCTGCCGAATCATGTCCGGCGTGTCGTAGGCGCCAATGATCTCATCCACAGCGCGCGGCGAGTTTTCGCGCTGCACATGGGTGATAGCCGCCATCTTGCCGACGTTGAAGTCCATGCCGATATGTAGGGCTTCGCCGTCAGCCATGGCGTCGAAACAGTTGTTCAACTTCCGGTCGTACTGGTGATACACCGTGCCACTGAGCAGGTTGACGAACTGGCCGTCGAGATAGGCCTGAATCAGCTGCGGCGGGTAGCTGGCGAGCAGCGATCCAATGTAGTCGTCAGGCAGGTTCGCCTCGTTGTCGTACGTGCTGGCCTGGACCATGCCGTACATCGAAGCGAGAGCCGGCTTGTCGCGAACCTCTTTCACCCATTGCTGGTGGACGAACTGGAAGCCCTCCGGCGTCGTGGTGACGTCGATGCCATTCAGCAATCCGTCCGACTTCTGACGCAAGCGGGCGATGATCTTCCGCCAAGCTGCCTGCGCTTTCACCTTCTTCAGCACGTCGAGCTCGTCGACCAATGCCCGTCCGATCTTGAAGCCGACGATCGTCTCGGGCTTTTCCATCGACCGGCATATCACCGTGCCGCGGTACTGCCGGCCAGCGTAGACGTGGACCTCTTTGTTCGCCTCGCGCGCTACCGTGCGCATCCCCCAGTCATGGGCGACCTCATCCATGGTCGGGTAGAAAATGTCCCGGATCATCGCGTACGTCGGCGCGAAGTAGCCAGTGTTGACCTTCGGGAATTCCCAGAAGTGTTGACACTGGCCTGCGCAGCCTACGAACGTCTTGCCCGAACCGAAGCCCGCAACGAAAGCCCTGAACTTGTGCGGCAGCGCCAGGAAATCGGCCTGCGGAACGTTAAGCCGTGGCCGGATCTCGCTTTGGCTCACGGCGCGCGTCCTGTACTTGGACGGTAACCTTCACCGAAGTGGGGGTCTCGTCATCCGGTGAACTGCCCTCCATGCCGAGCAGCTTTGCTTTACTCATGGTGGCAGTGACCATCGCAGCCGCCTGCCCCTTCTCTTTGCCCACCTTCCGAGCCTCTTCAAGCTCACCGAGAAGGCTATCGACCGTGACGTTGTGCCGATCCTTCTGGTCCTCCTTAAGCTCCGCGACCCTTGCGGCAACCTTGGGGTTTTCCAGAACCTCGTGGGCAGAGCGAGCAACAGTCGCCGCGTTGCCCTTGGCGCTGTACACCTGACGGTAGGCCTCGCTGGCGTTCCCCGTCTCGATATATGCCTGGCAGAACTTTTCCTGCTTTACCGTCAGGCCCATGCGTTACAGGTCGGCACCTGGCCGCCCCTCCTGGATCGACCCATCGGGGCCGGGTGTCTTATGTGCGTTCGTGCTTCTTGATCCGAGCCATCGCCTGGTCAAAGGTCTCGCCTAGCATCGGCACCGGGCAGGCGCCCTTCAAAGCCATCTTCTGACTTATCCAGGTCGGGAACGTGATGTCGTGGATACCACGACTGACCCCGGTGTGGTGTGTCTGACAGAGGACCATCATGTTGCGGATGTCGTCCGGGGTGAGCACGGGCTGCTTCTTGAGCAAGCGACCGTAACCGTACACATCCCACTCTTCTGCCATCGCCTTCAGGTTGTCGTAGTCAACCACGTTGGCAAACATGTACTCGCAGAACAGGTGGTGCACCTGGAGCTTATCCAGAGACCCGCACACCCAGCACTGCATGTGACCATCATCGTGCAGGCGCTTCTTGGTATGGCGGAACTCAGGGCTCTCAGTACGCTGGTCATGGTCAGGATCAACCACGAAGTCCTTCAGCGTGCGGCTCTCTACGTGTTCCGCGGTCATTTCCATCGACTCCATTCAATAAGTCCGATCAGGCCGAAGGCGCAAACAACCACGGTGACCCAGGACGCCACATAGAGCCAGCTGAGCAGGCTATACATGGCGGCCGCCTGCCAGTGCCGCGATCACCCGGTCAATGCCGTGGTCGGCGATGTTGTCGAACGGCACCGTTGCCTTGCCGATCAGCGTCAGCGGGCCGGGCAATGTCATGCCGGGAGGCACCTGAGTCACTAGGTCACATCCGTTGCGCGTGGCAAAGAACGGGACCTGCTTGTCTTGGAGTAATGCCTCCAGTCCACCGTCGGCGCAAAGCCGCGGCGGTTCGAAGGCGAACACCGGCACGATCGACCCCAGCTGCGCTAGGACCGCGGCGTACAGAATTGCCATGGCGGCGCCGAGACTGTGCCCAGCAATCGCTTTCGGGCGAGGCAACGCCAGGCAGGCCGGGAGGATCGCGGCGAGTGCAGCGTAGAACCCAGAGTGAACCGAGCCGATACCCCACACGTTCGTCGTCAGCACCTTGGCATCCGCCATGTCCGACATCACCCCGTCCGTACCGCGGAAGCAGTGCACGTCACCGTACACATGCATGCGCGAGGCACTCCCCGGATTCCCTACCGTAGGCGCGTCCGTGTAGGCGCGCTTGGCCAGCAGTGCGTAATCGACGGGGTTCACGGAGAACTGGCAGCCGCCGCCGGGGCTGCCTGCGCGGCCTTGATCTGTGACTCCACCACGCCGACCAGGCCGGCAGCCGTTTCAGCCAGTACCAGTGCGCCCTGGATCTGGGCCTCTTGTGCGGGCGGCAGCGGCAAGGAACCGACGATCGCGCCGAGGGCCGGCAGCGCCTGCTGGGCGAGCGCCTGGAGATTCGTCGCGGTCACAGTGGCGCCGGCGGCACACACCGCATCCACAGCCGGGGCAATGGCGGCCAGATCTGCATTCGCTTTCGTGCCGAGCGCCTGCGTGGCGGGGTCGCCGATCAGTACTGAGTTGAAAGCCTGGAGCTGCGTGCCCACCAGCTTCAGCTGCGGACAGGCCACGGCTGCGACCTGCGCCGGACTCAACGGTTGGGCCGCATTGGTGGCGCAGCCGGCGAACAGCGCGACGCACGCGACCATCAGAGCCACGATCATGAGTTTGAGTTTCATGGGGCTACCCGTGAATGAGGTTGTGCGCGACATGCGCGCTTAGGACTTCTGGTCTTCCGGGACGGTGGGCGGCGGCAGGGACGGCTTCTCACCGGTGAGCCACGCCCTGACCTGCGCGTCGCTGAGGATGAACAGGCCGATGCCCGAGGTCGCCGAGACGATCGATGCGATGTTCGCCAGATCACCCCGGTGCTGGACCGCGAGGTAGCTGGCGAACAGCATCAGATAGCCGTAGACCGAGGACTTCTCGTTGAGCTTGGTCAGGACGCGCTGGAGGAACGCCAGCGTCTGCGGACTCATCTTCATGATGCTGCCCTCAGAAGGTTGTTTGCGATGCGATCCGCCCAGCCGCGCGAGAAGTTCGGCCACGTCGGAAGATCCTTCATGTACTTCAGGCGATACGCGTCGAAGCGCATCACGATCTTGTCCGGGTCAGCGGCGAGCACCGCGGCCAGCGTGACAGGGCCGAAGTTGCCATCGACCGTCACGCTGGCCGCTTGCTGCAGCCACTGCACCGGATGGCCGCCGTTGTAAGCGGCGTCAAAGGCTTGGAACGCGATCTCTTCGGGCAGGTCATCGCCGTGGATGACGTCCCAGTATTCGGCCTTGGCGATCGCGCGGCCGAACGACAGCGGCAGGTCTTTCATCTGCCCGGCATACCCGTGGGCGCGAGCGACGCGGGCTGTGACGCCCCACATCGTTTCCCCACCTGGATCTGCCGGGTTATTGCTGTACCCGCCCTCGTTGCCCAGCAAGGCAGCGAAGGCGTGGTCGAAATCGGCCATATCTCAGGCGCTCGGAAGGCTCGGGATAGACTTGCCCTTGGCCTCGCGGCGCCACTTCCAGATCAGGTAGGCGGTCTGGGCGGCGGCATACATGCCAATGAACACGTAGGACCAGTCCTGCGGCCCCCATCCGGAAATGTGGGCGATCGCGAAACCGGCGATCGGACTTGCCTTCGCGCCGGCGACGGTCAATTCCCGGACCAGATCACTTTGCTCCATCGGTGCTTCCCCTGATTGCACGCACCTTGGCGGCTGGTTTGATGATTGTTTCGACGTCCACCCACTTCAGGGTGTCGCGTTCGAGTACATACAGGCAGCCGTCGATGAACTTGGCGGCCACGGATTTCGTCAGCTCGTAGAACTCCGGACCGTCAGCGAGCATGCAGTCGCCGTCGCCCAGGACCAGCGGCTCGGCGTCGCGTGCGTCTTCGGTCTCGTCCGTCATGCCGCTGCCAACATCTGCGGCGACACGCGCACGCGACCGACTTCACCGTGGCGCTTGTGGTACGTAATCACCTGGGCGTCACGGCCCGACATCCAGCCGCCGCGGCTCGCGTATGCGTCCGGCGCGGCCAGGGTGCGGTGCTGCTCCACAATCATCAGGTTGGTCTCCTTGATGTCGACGTGGTGCAGGTGGCCCATGTGGGCGTAGGCGTGCTTGGTACGACCGAACACCTCGCGGAACTTGGCGGCGAACACCGTGTCGATGTCGCCGAGCTTCCGCTTGTGTCCGTGGTGGTAGAACAAGGCCGTATCGCCATGCTCCACGCAGTAATAGGGGTCCGGCGAGACGTCGACTGTTACGCGCGGTTCGGTCTCGTAGATCGCGGCCAGCCATTCGCGCAGCCAGATCGAGCTGGCCGGGTCGTGGTTGCCCTCGGCGATGATCACCACCACCGATTCGTGCTTTTCCAGCAGCATGCCGATCACGCGGCGGATCACTCGGATCGCCACGCGGACCAGCTTCTGGAACCGGGTGTCAGCGTCAAGAAGGTGCTTGTGGGCCGGCGTTACCGCGTCCATGCCATCCCAATGGAGAAAGTCACCAAGCTGTGCGAGCACGGCTATGGCAGCGGCCGGAGCCTGGGCAATTGCCGCAGCGAACCAGTCGACCAGCATGCGCTCGGCGATGCCGATGTCCCAGTCCGCGCCCGTCTCCTCGCCCCAGGCAAGCATGCCGAGGTGGTAGTCGGTGATCGTGTACTGGTTCAGAAGCTCGTCGTGTACGTTGGCGGTAGCCTTGCGCGGCTTCTCGCGCGGCAGCTTCTCGCTCATGGCAGCGACTGCGGCCTCGAATACCAGGCGCTGCGCCTCAGCGTCGGCCGTGGTCTTGACCCACTGCATCACCGTCTCGCCCGTGCGCAGATCGGTCAGCGTGGACGTGCCACGCAGCTTGATGCCCTCGGGAAGGTTGTCAGGCTGGGTCAGTGATGCGGTCGGCCACTCGAACGTATGCCGCTTGCCATTGGCGATACACGACCCACGGCCGTTGCCGTTACGTTTCGCGCCCTCGGCACCGCATTTCGGACAGATCACGCGTCAGTTCCGAATCAGCTCGTCAGCCTGACGCAGCGCCTCGGCCTGCATCGGGTGATGACTGCCGAATCCGTCGCAGTTCGGCGGCGGGATGTGGCACTCGGCGGCGAGGAGGTCGTCGACCAGCAGGCCAGCGTGGTACAGGTAGTGCTTCAGGGTGCGCAGCTGTGCCTCGGTGTTCGAAACGGCCGCAACAGGCTCAACAGGCTCAACAGGCTCAGCCGTATCCTTCCGAGTAAACGGCGGGAAATGTCCGTGCATGGTGATACCCCGATAGGTCCGGCGCCTCTTGCGAGGGCTTCGTCAGCGCGGAGGCTGCGGCCGGCTCAATGGTTTGCGGTGGTCGGGTGCCAGTCCGACGTCGGGCTCTCTATGCCGTGCTTTCCGCAGCTTTCGTCAAGAACCGCCGAGGCGGCCTACTCACTGCGGCACCGCAAAACGAAGAAGCCCCACCAGATGGCAGGGCTTCGTTGGTCGCGTGTATGACTAGGCGCGAGATTACGCAGAAAGTGGGTGGGCATCACCCACCCACTGCTGCCTCGAATTGCCGAGTCGCCTGGTGCACCGCGTCCATGCATTGCTGGAAGGTCCAGTCATAGACGCGAACCCACGTCTCCCGGTAGGTTTTCCATGCCATACCGCACGCCTCCCCGCGCTCCCGCTCGCTGATGCGGTGGTGGCCACTACCCTCACAGGTCGAGCAGGCCGAGTGCACGCCCATGCTGTTGCAGACGAGGCCGCGGCCTGCGCATTTGGGGCACAACCCAGTGCTACACACCTCAGCCACCACGGCCTTGCGGACGCGCCCGTAGGCATCCGCCAAAACGGGAAGGCCATGCTCGACCAGCACCATGCGCGGCCAGCGGTTCTCGTGTGCCGCGGCGTAGCTCCCCTGCCCCCTGCTTCCCCGTGTCGCCACAGCCAGCAGACCGTCCAGCATGGCCGACTCACGCCGACTCCATTCGTCCCGCTGGATCGTCTCAAGGAAGTCGAATAGCTGCCGCTCGGTGAGCGCCGCGCCGTCCGGCCACCAGACCTTGCACAGCAGCTCCCGGCCCAGTCCCCGATCCACGAATGCCAGCGCTGCAGCGATGTCGGTGCTGGTCAACTCAGGGATGCCGCCGGAGCCGACATCGAAGCGGACGTTCTTCGGATTCAGTCGCGCCATCAATTTACCGACATGCATTGGTATTCCCCTTGAGTTGGTCAGGATCGAGTTCGAAGCCAATGCCCGGCGTGCTCATGCAGCGCGGGAAGGTGCGGCCGATGGTGTTGCAGGCCGACTTGCCCCAGCCGTGGACGGCGTGCTTGCAGGCGCCGCAGCCGCCGAGGCGGTAGATCTGCGCGCGAACGCGCTTAGCCTGGTCGCGCTCCGTGGCGCGCTCGGGGGCAGTCAGGAGGTCACTCACCCTTCACCTCCTCCCTATCCCGACACGCATGCTGCTGATCCGGGTAGAAGTAGCCGTGGCGAGCTGGGTGCATGCAGCGGCCTAGACCGGCGACTGGGTTGATGGGGTCGGGCTGGTAGTGGCGGCAGAGGGCGCAGGTGGTTTTCATATGCGCTGCCTCGGATCGCGCACGAAGCTTTCCCAGTCGACGTGCTTCCGGTAGCTGGCGCAGTCGTCACGTAGCTGTCCATTCTCTCGAACGAGGTGGTCGATCACCTTGAGTAGACCGTCACGATCAAGCTCAGTGATCATCGTCCCACCCCAGTACATGACCTTGTCTGGTGCGCTCATGCCGCTACCCCCTTCACCTGGATGATTCCCTTGGCCACCATGCGCAGCTGTGTGCGAACCATGGCGCGGAGGGCGTAGAAGTTCCGGTCTGACTCGTATGTCGCGTTGCGCTCGGCCGGCGTCGGGCTGTCGGTCCAGCGGTTGCATTCCGAGCAGCCATAGGCGGCCTGCAGGTCGGTCGGCTTCATGCTGCCGCCGCAGTCACCGAGCCAGCGGAAGTGAGCGAGGATCACCGTCTCGGCGTTGTAGTTGCACACGCCCGCGACATTCAGCGTGCAGTCCTCGCCAGCCGCAGCCTTCCGAGCCGGCGTCATCTTCGGCCGCGAGCTGCGCTTCATGGCGGTCCTGGCGATGGGGGTGCTGCGCTTCATGCGCGGGCTCCGCAGGTGCAGTGCTGGAAGACAAGCTCCGCGCCCGCCCATCGGTTGGCTGGGCAGCACGGTGCGTGGTGCCGCTTGTCTGGATCTTGCGCGGCTCGCAAGCGATCAAACATGCGCTTCGAAGTTGGGCTTCCCTTAGGGCGCACACGCCAGCAGCGGAAGAGATCGTTATCTGGCCGCTCGACACGAAACAGTCCTGCATGCACGAAAAGCCTCACCCGATTGTTGATCGATACCAGGTTCATGCCGCCAACCTCTCGCTGTCACTGATCCCGCGCGCCAAACACACGACGTCGCACCAGCGGACGGGGGCGCTTTTGAGGCCCTGCTGATCGGGACAGTCGCCCACGTAGAACGCCATCTGTATCGCGTCGGTTGCTTGCGACATGCTCATCTCCAGGCTGGAGCGGTGCATCATCACGAAGCCGGCGGGACCGTGGCCCATGTCGACGCTGGGCACCATGTCAGCGCCGAGAACGATGCCGCTGAAGAAATGCCGGTAGGAATCTTTCGTCCAGCGCCGGCCATGCCATCGCAGGTGCTTGGCCAAGTCCCCGCAAGCGGCATTGAGCAGCCGCCGCTGCGCATCCGTCATGCGCCCCCTACCCTGCAGCTGCCAGTCGGCGCTGTTGATCACCTGGGCGGTCATGCGCTTTCACCGTTGCGGAACTTGGCGGCCAGACTGTCGCGGTCCATTGCGCGGACGTTGCTGTGGATGCGCGTGATCTTTCCGCAGTTGTCGCACTTCGTCCGGACGCGCTCACCCATCAAGGCAAGCTCTGCCTTCATCTGCGACCAGTGGTCACGCAACCGCGCGTCTTCTCGCGCCAAGGCGAGGAGAACCCATATGGGGTTCAGCTTCTCGTGACAAAGGCCACACTCGACCTCGGCCTTCTTCTCGTCCACAAGGAACTTGCCATGCTGGCACTTGTAGCTGTGGACGATCTCGAAGGCAGCATCAGGCTTGGGCCGCTTTGCTGTCGGCAGCTTGGTGACGTTTCCACCCTGGTCATCAATCACCACAACTCACCCCCAACCCAGCCCTCAGACGCGCGCGCGATGTGGGTAGTCATTGGGCGTCTCCGCTAAGCAGACGCTTGAGACGGCCGCCAACAGACTTGTCGATCTGTACCGGAGACGGGGGATCAATCGTCGTTTTCTGCTCGATGATCGCGCACGTCATGTCGCTGGCGGCGCGCCTTGCCGTCTCGATGATGCCGACAGCGCACACCTTGAAGATCTCATCGATGTGATCGGGTGACAGGTTGAGGGCAACTTCGCCGCGGTCGTCGCCAAACTTGGCGGTTCCCTTGTATTTGCCCTTGTCGTCACCCCATTCGATGACGCGAATGTCTAGTTGTTTGAGGATCACGCCAACCTCCAAACCGGAATCTGGTTGCGGGGAATGGACTTGCGCAGCACGCCTTGAGCGGCCATAGCCCGAAGCGCAGGCAATACCGAGTGATGCTCGCCATTGACCTTCAGGGCCACCGTTTCGGATGTGGCCGGGCCAATCTCGCCGAGGACGTCGACGATCTTGCGGCGTAGGTAGGTGTTGGGGACGGTCATGCGGCCTGCTCCACGACGCGCCACAAGCTGACCGGACGCTTGCCCACGGTCCTAACGAACGGCTCGCTGGTGATCTTCTTCCGGCGCTTGAGGTCGCACAGCAGTGCGCCGACAGAACGCGACGGGATTTCAAGCTCGATGGCGAGTTCGCGCGTGGTGCCCGGGCCCTCCTTGAGGAGGTTGAGCACGCTGGTCAGCTTTCCGTCTGGTTTCATGTTCGCCATGTCTAGCCTCCGAATGCTTCGTCGTAGCGGTGATCCAGGTCACCGAACACCATCGTTCCGCCGTGCCAGCGCACGTCGACGTAACCGGTCGGACCGTGGCGGTTCTTCTCGACGATGACCTTGGCGACGGACTGGTCTTCGTTCTCGTCGTAGTAGCCAGGGCGGAAGAGCATCAGCACCTGGTCGGCTTCCTTCTCGATCTCGGAGCTGTCGGACAGGTCGCCCATGCGTGGGGACTGGTTCGTGCGGCCCTCGACGGCGCGGGATACCTGGGCCAGCACGACGACCGGGATGTCCAGGTCGCGGGCCAGGTTCTTCAGGCCGCGGGCGACGAAGCCCACCTGCTCGTGCTTGCGCTCACCTTCGCCAGTGATGCGCTGCAGGTAGTCGACGTACAGGGCCTTGATGCCGTGCTTGTGCTTCCAGCGGCGCGCGACGCGGACTACTTCGGCCAGGGTCGGCGCCGAGCGATCGAGGAACCACATCGGCAGGCCGCCGGCCTTGGCGATGGCGCCGTAGACTCGCGTCCATTCGGCCTCGTCAAATTGCGCGGTGCGGAACTTCTTGGCGTCCACGTTCGACAGGGCCGAGAACGTGCGCAGGGTGAGCTGCTCGACCGGCTGCTCACCGGAGATGACGCCCACCGGGATACCAGCCTCGGCAGCGCAGCGCGCCATGCCGCCCAGCATTGCGGTCTTGCCCATGGCAGCGCGCGCGCCGACGACAATCATGTCGCCGTTGTGCAGGCCGCCCAGCTTGTCGTCGAGATCCTTCAGGCCCGTGGTGACGCCCGGGAGCTTGCCGCCGCTCTCGTGGATGACCGTCAGCTCCTGGAACGCGGCCCGGGTCGCCTCCTTCGCATCCCACTCGTGGTTCTGCTCGGTGGCGTGCAGGTTCATCAGCGCGGCGATGGCCTGGTCGACGGCGCGCTCGTCGGTGGATTCCACCAGGCCCATGCCGATCTCGCGGGCCCGGCGCTGGCGCCATGCTGTGGTGACACGGTGCGCGAAGGCGTCCGGCACGGCGGTCAGCAGGGCCTCGTGGGCGACGGTCACGGCCAGCGCGCCAAGCTCCCTGCGCCCCTGCTGCTCGAAGTGGTCGGCGATCGACACAGGGTCGGCCGGCTTTCCCTCGGAGCTCAGCGAACGGATGGCGGCGAACAGGTCGGCATGGAGCTCGCTGACGAAATACTCGGGCGAGACGTTCACCCTGAAGCAGTCGCCCGGGCGAAGCATGAGCGTCGCCAGTAGCGTGCGCTCGATGTCGAGGATGGTGCTGTCGTGCGGTTTGCTCATAGGGGCCTCGAAGCGGCGACGGAATTACCGTTGCTCACGGTGGATTTCTGTGAACTACCGAGCTTTGCCCAGTCGTTACGGATGGCTTCCATGAAGGCGCTATCCCAGTCGGCGTAGGTGTAGCCGTTGGCTTTTGCCTTCGCGCGGAATGACTCAAGGTGCTCAGGTAGACGGGTGTGCCCCTTCTCCTTCGCCCAGGCTTGAACGCGTTCGGAGATGCCGAAGTCATCGGCGAGAGCAGTCTTCGTCACTCGGGGTTTGCGTGTGTGCGCTTTCCCGCCTTCGACTACGACTCCGCCTTCGACTACGACTAGACCGTTGTTTCCCGTATCGCACGGTGAGTCACCGTGGATAACGGTGGAATCAAGTGAGTCACCATCAGGTTCGGGGAATTTCGACTTCGCCTGGATGCGCTGGCCGAAGTCGATCAGCTGGAGGTATCGTTTTCCGTCTGTCGCCAGATACTGTCTTACAAGGCCCGCTTTTTCTGTCACCAGAAGCCACTTGCCAATGTCCGAGTCGGATACCTTGTCCAGCTTGAGCGGGAAGCACGCCGCACGAATGAGCGAGTGATTCCCGTAGTACCGCCCATGGTCATCGACCACGGACATGAGACGGCGATAGAACACCTCCTCCAGCGCGCCGAGTTCGTTCACTCGTTCACTGGTGAGGATTCCGTCGCGGAGAATGCGGGTCGGCATTACGCAGCCTCGAACAGCGAAGGCTGCATCTGGTCGTCGTTGGTGGCCGCGAGGAAGGCGCGTGCAGCTGCCAGCTCCTCGGGAGTGTGAATCTTGTCGGCTTCAGCGATGCACTCGCGAACATGCGCAAGCTGACGGTCATGCCAAGAGGCGGGATGCCAGCTCATGCTGCAGCCCTCCCCTGCCCAGAGACGGCGAACCACGGCTCAGCCATGCGTCCAGTGACGGAACAACGCCTTTTGAGGCCCCGAAAAACGACACCCGAGGTTTCACACTCGCTGATGCGGCGTCCGAGCATGTAGCGATCGAGGCCGGTCAGCTCCGACAGCTCCTGCATGGTCCGGCCTGGGAAGGCGCGCACCGCGGCCAGGGTCCGGGCCTGCTGCTCGGCACGCAGACCGGTAGCCGTGACCTCGTTGGCTGCCTCGTGTGAGGTGTCAGGGTCGGTGGCGCGCGCAGCCGGCGTCTCGATGCGGCGCATCGGCGGCTCGCGATCCCAGAACGATTCTTGGCGGATGGCATTCACGGAGGAATCCCCTTCGCGCTGCTGCGCGATATGCGTGCGGATGTGGTCGACCACGGGGCGCCAGCCGCTGAGATCAGGCTCAAGCGGCGGCAGTGAGTGGCCGTGGTCGATGATCAGGTTCACTAGCTTTCCCTCTTCAGGGCCCTCAAGGGCACCACTGCTGAAGCCTTCCGGGGGATCACGAAGAACTTCGTGATGGTCTTCTGAGCGAGCTGCGTGGCGGCTTCCTCAACGGAAACACCGCGCTGCTCCGCAAAACTTGCGATGCGCGCCAGCTCAGTTGGCGTCAGATCGATATCGGGTTCATGGCGCACAGGGCCTCCCTAGGGCCGGGTGTGGGACCTTCATGCGACATGGCGCGTGTCGTTACTCTCTTGCTCGAACAACGACAGGCCCTGAAGGACCAGTTCGCGCAGCAGGACGGCGGGCTGCGTTTTGTTCACGCGAGCGAGAGCATCAACAAGGTCGCGCTCGTCATCGTTCAAGCGGACCTTGATGACCTTGTTTCGCAGATGGGTCGGATCGGCGTACATGGCTCTATTCCTTTGAGGCGTTGCTATGGCAGTGGGTCTTGATGTGCTGGGGACGACAACGGACGGGCTAGGCCGCCCTCTTCCGCTTGCTGTGGGGAGCATTCGCGGCGACTTCACGCCCTGGAGGGAGTGCGCCGGTGGAGAACAGGTTGTGAATCTTCACTGCAGCCATGCCGCCGGGGTTTTTGCAGCGGCCCTGCTTGATGTCACTGATCGAAGACGGCGACAGATCGACCGCGTTGCCGATGCCCGTAAGGGTCCAGCCGCGTGCTTCGAGGGCTACGATTTTGTCTTTCCAAGTGTCCATAGCTACTACTCTATGGCATCCCATAGGGCGCTGTCAACGGCATCCCATAATGCGATTCCATAATCATTCGCACATGACGATTGGCGCCCGAATCAAACAAGCCAGAACCGACCGGCACATGAGCCGGTCAGAGCTGGCGCGCGCCACCGGCATCCCCTACCCCACGTTGGCCGGTATTGAGAACGGCGACCAGGATTCGACCACGCGCCTGCACGTAATCGCTAAAGCCTTGGGCCTACGCGCCGATTGGCTTGAGACCGGCAAGGGCGCGAAGGAAGCCTCGGAACCCGCACCGGACAGCGTCTCTCAGTCCGTGAGATTGGACCCCCAGATGATTGCTGACACTGCCTGGGCACTTCGTACCGCGTACGAGGAAGCCGGCCTTGTCTACAACATCGAGGAAGAGCCGGAGCGCTTTGTAGAGATGTACGTAGCTCGTATGCAAATGACTCAGGAGAGGACGCCGAACAATATGGCGCGCCTCGTGCTTAAAGCGGCTGGCGTGGCTCAGAAAGGGGACGAGGGTGGAGAACGAGGGGATTCGGCGGCGAATGGTGGCGGAAGTAAGAAAGGCTTATCCCGAGCTGGCCGTAAAGCCTAAGCTCCGGTTGGTCGGAAGAAAGCAGCAGAAACCTACCGGCGAAACGACCGGATCCAACGAGATAACCACTCGCGAATGGCGCAGGCGTCAAGATGCGTCGCGCGCGTTTCTGGACTACTTCAACGCCCGACTTGTCGAAGAAGGCACGCGAGGAACATCGTGGGCAGCGCCCGCAGCGATCCGCGCAGCTCGCAATCGTGTCGTGCATGCACTGCCAGCGCGCACGGCAAGTTCGCCCCCACCCAATTCACCCGCGCTCCAAGACGTCACGCGCATTGCTGATGCTCTAGCCGAAGCTCTGCCGCCTGACTTCATCATGCATCTGGACCGCCTCCTCAACCTATATCGCCAAGCTTCCTAAGGAACCGCCGACATGCTCAAGCCGTCCGCAGTACTCGTCGCAACCGCCCTTCTCGCCGGCTGCGTCTCTGCCGGCACCAAGGTGGATCCGAATGTCGTCAACGCGTTTCAGCCTGGAGTGACCACGATCGACCAGGCCGAGGCCAAGCTCGGCACACCGAACGCAGTGACCAAGCTGCCGGACGGCTCGACCATCATCGTCTATGCCTTCTCGCACGCACAGGCGAGCGGCTCCAGCTTTATCCCGCTTGTCGGTCCCTTCGTCGGCCACTCCGACGCGAACACCGTGACCGCCTCCCTCACCTTCGACAAAGCCGGAAAGTACGTGCAGTCGACCTCGTCGACCTCTCAGGCGAAGGCCGGGATGTTCTCCAGCCAGTAACCGGCAACCTAGGCACGACGATCCAAAGCCCGCCTCGAGCGGGCTTTTTTATTGCCCGAATCTCACCAACTGAAAAATATTTATGGGATTCCATTGACAGGATGATTATGGCATTCCATAATCGCTTCAACCTCAAGGCAACCGGAGCAAGTGTCGTGGGCAGTCCATGGGTTTCCCAAACGATCCAGATCAATGCCGACACCGGCGTCGATGTCACCGCAGACGAGCGCCGCGTTGTGCTCGGTCAGCACGGAGACGCCTGGCTCGAGGACCTCCACATGTCGCCGCTTCACGCCATCGCCATAGCCGCCGCCCTTTGCCAGGGCGCTGCATGGGTCCTGCAGTCCCAGTCGGAGACCGAGTAATGAACGCCCTCGCCCGCCACGCCATTGCCCCGGCCCAGCCCCTGCCGCGCACGACCCGCGAGCAGCGCGCCGAGTGGCAGCTCAACGAGCGCTGCAAGGTGATCAACGCCGACACCAGCCGCGTATCCGAACTGTTCATGGACGAGGCCATCGGCCTCCGTGCTCAGGGACTCGGCGAAGGCGGTCTGGAGCTGATCGAGCTGTCGGTGCTGGCCATGAACGCATGGCCGGTGTTCGAGAAGTCGCTCGCCGGCCTGGACCTGACGCCCGACGAGGCCATGGCACTGCCGGCCCTCTTCCGGGCCCTGAAGCCGCTGATCACCCAGCGCGACGTCCTGGTGCGCCAAGCCGCCGAGGACGACCTCAACCGCGAAGCCGCAGAAGAAGCTAGGGAGTACACGCCGTGAAGAAGCGCACCTTTCGCTGCCGCATCTGCCGCCTCGTGGACGGCGTGATGCAGACGATCACCTACATCGGTCCCGTCGACCAAACGCCTGCGGGCTGGAGCATCAAGTTCCGCGCGCTGGTCACCACCGGAGGCCGCGCAGCATGAGCCGCGAAGTCACCTATCAGGCCGAGCGCGTGGGCACCGCATATCGCGGCATGGTCATCGACACCGCGACCGGCCTTCCCGTGTTTATCACCCCGCACAACTACTCGGACCCGACTGTCGCGAAAGAGGCAGCTCGGCGGACGTACCAGGAAAAGCAGGAGTTGGCGGCATGAGTGGCGAGACGAAGAAGGTGGATGTGCTCAACGTGCTGGACGTGACGCGCGATGGGTTGAGCAAATCCTTTGAGATCGCCGTTCGTGCCCGCGCATGTTCTCTCGCGGACGTGACTAGCGCGCTGGCTAATTTCGACGCAGCCCGCGCCGCCGTGGCCGAACTGATCGAGACACTGGACAACATCGGCGCCATGTCTCGTGCGCTGCGTGTCGGCGGCCCGGACCCGGTTGACTTGGAAGGCCTGTCCGACGCGCTGACTGAAGCTGTCGACACGGCAAACGCCGCCCTCGCCCGCGTCGGTGCCGCATGAACGCCGGCCTCTCGCCCTCCGACCTCCCGCCCGACGTCCGCGACCAGGAAATCGAGCGAACCATCGCGCAGATGCGCAAGTCGTTCGCGCTGTATCGCGTCACGTCGTTTCTCAACAGTTTGCCGGCCGGAGCGGGTTCGCAATCCCCTCCCTGCGGTCCCGCCGAGGCCGGCGCCTTTTTTCATGAGCAGCACGCATGACCCTCCTCCGCGCCTTCTGGCCCGTGCTGCTGATCGACGGCGCAGCGCTGCTACTTCTCATTTGATTTCACGGCGGCAGGCACCCGTGGGCACGGGGTGATCCGGTTGACTTCACAGCCTGCCGCCAACTTACACCTCCCAAGGAGATCCACATGTCACGTTTCACGAAGATCGGCGCCGATGGCGCGCAGCTGGCTGCTGAAGCAACTGACCACGTCGCTGTGCTCGACACGAAGCTGGGCCTGATCTGGTCGGCTGATTATGTCGGCGAGCGCCACACCTTCGCCGACGCGCAGGAAGCCTGCGCCTCGCTGGAACTCGCCGGCTTCAACGACTGGCGCGCGCCGACCGTCGAGGAGCTGTTCCTCCTGGCTGATCGCACGAAGTTCGACCCGGCAATCGATACGGACGCGTTCCCGTCCGCCAAGAATGACTGGTGTTGGACCAGCACTCTCGATGCGTCGTCGCCTTCGGACTACGCGTGGTACGTCTACTTCGGCGGCGGCGGCGCCTTCTGCAACGGCCAGAACGACCTCGCCCGCGTGCGGGCGTGTCGTTCGGTGTCGCCGGCCGGTCAGTAATCGGCTTCTTGGCCATCCATTCCTAACACCGTGCCGGCGGACT
The DNA here is from genome assembly GCF_026283925.1 of Dyella halodurans. Taxonomy (GTDB): domain Bacteria; phylum Pseudomonadota; class Gammaproteobacteria; order Xanthomonadales; family Rhodanobacteraceae; genus Dyella; species Dyella halodurans. Next base: position 6,910 of record NZ_JAPDPF010000007.1, on the reverse strand, counting down.
CCGGCAAGAGGATTCCATGAGCATGTTCCAGAAAGCGACGCGCAAAAAGGCAAAGCTGCGCCTGGCGCTGATCGGCCCCTCCGGTTCCGGCAAGACCTTCTCCGCGCTCGAGCTGGCTTCCGGCCTGGGCGGCAAGATTGCCCTGATCGACACCGAGCGCGGCTCCGGTGACCTGTACGCCGACCGCTTCGTGTACGACACCCTGCAGCTCGAGCCGCCCTTCACGCCGCAGAAGTACATCCAGGCGATCAAGGCGGCAGAGGACGAGGGCTATTCGGTCGTGATCATCGACTCGCTGTCCCATGCGTGGGCTGGCGAGGGTGGCATCCTCGACATCCACGACAACGCCAGCAAGGCCAGCCGTAGTGGTAACGGCTATATGGCGTGGAAGGATGTCACGCCGCAGCACGAGCGGATCATCAACGCGATTCTTGGTGCGTCCGTGCATGTCATCGGGACCATTCGGACAAAGACGGCCTACGAGGTTGTCGAGGACGAGCGCGGCAAGAAGGCGCCGAAGCGCATCGGCCTCGCACCCATCCAGCGCCAGGGCATGGAGTACGAGTTCACTTGCGTGCTTGATCTGGCTGTCGATTCGCACGTTGCCTCGGCCAGCAAGGACCGCACCGGCATGTTCGACGGCCAGCACTTCGTCATCACCGAGCGCACCGGCGAGCAGCTTCTGGAGTGGCTGGAGGCGGGCGACGAGCCGGCGCCGAAGGTTGACCAGTTCGCGGAGTGGCGCGCGCAGATCAAGACCGCGCCGTCGCTCGAGAAGCTCATCGAGGTCTGGGGCCAGATGGACCGCGATACGCGCGAGGCCTTGGAACAGGACAAGAACGATCGGAAGGATGAACTCTTCCGCGAGGCGGCCTGATGGATCTCCAGCGCACCGAGGATTGGTTCGCGCAGCGTGCGGGGCGCATTACCGCATCCCGCATCGGCGACGTCCTGGCGTTCTCGCCCGGCGGCGTCTACCTGTCGGGCAAGAGGAAGGGACAGGAGAAAGAGGTCAAGCCGCTAAAGGCCCGCATCGACTACATCCACCAGCTCGCCGCGGAACGCATCACCGGCCGCGCGAAGAACCAGGTGCGCGCCGACGCGCTCGAGTGGGGCAAGCAGTGGGAGCCAGTAGCGAAGAACGCCTACGAGACAGAGACCGGCGTGCTGGTTCGCGACGTTGGATTCCTTCTCCACCCCGTGCACGACTTTATCGGTGCTTCGGCTGACTTCCTGGTTGGCGCCGATGGCGGCGGCGAGATCAAGTGTCCCAAGGATCAGGAAGTGCATCTGGCGACGCTGGAACTGGGTCTGCCCGAAGAGCACGTCGAGCAAATCCAGGGAGGCCTCTGGGTGACCGGACGCCAGTGGTGGGACTTCGTGAGCTTCCACCCCTACTTCCCTCCGAAGCGCGCGCTCTACATCCAGCGGGTGCCTCGCGATGACCAATACATCGCAACGATGGAGGAGGCCTGCGTGACTCTCGAGGACGAGGTACGCGCGATCGTCAGTAAGTACCTGGAGGACGCAGCTTGAGCCAGATGTTCATCCTGCCGCCGGAGACCGCAGACCGCGAGCGCATCGCCGAGAGCCTGCGCACCTTCGTCCTTGCCGCCCTTCCCGGCAAGCGCCTGAAGGTGACGGTCGAGGTCGCGAAGAAGCGGCGCAGCGATGACCAGAACCGCGCTCTCTGGGGCGTCGCGTACAAGACGCTGGCCGACGAAGCGACGCGTGAGGCGAGGAAGATTTGCAAGCCACACTTTGAACGCCTCTGGCAGTCGGGCGGGATGGATCGCACCGAGGCCTACGCGTGGCTTGCATCCAAGCTCGGGCTTACCCCAGCCCTGTGCCACTGGGGCCTCTTCGACATTCGCACATGCCACCGCGCGCGCGACTTGTGCGCCGGAATGATGGGAGCAATCCGTGGATAACCCGGTGCAGAACTACTTCCCCGGCCGCCTCTTGTGCTTCGAGAACCAAGGCAACGGAGATGAGGCGTGCGATTCCCAGGCGCCCATGCTCGAAGTCACCGACGCTGGCAACGGGTTCGTCGAAGTGGCGTTCACCGACCGGAACGAGCGCTGCTACCTCGCATTCCGCACCTCTGACCTCCTGCGCGCCATCAAGGAGCACGGCAATGGCTGATGGCAACCAGCAGCATGGATTCAACTTCCCGCGGAAGGCCTTCGCGTCAGCATTGCGGCCGGGCGAGATTATCGTCGATCTGTTCGCTGGCGGCGGCGGCGCGAGTGAGGCTCTTCGCCAGGCTCTCGGCCGTGATCCCGACATCGCGATCAATCACGATGAGCAAGCCATCGGCATGCACGCGGCGAACCATCCATTCACCAAGCATATGCGCGAGGACGTGTGGGAGGCGGACCCGGTGACCGAGGTGGCGGGCCGCCGCCCGGGCTGGTTCCACTCAAGCCCCGATTGCACCCACTTCAGCCAGGCCAAAGGCGGTCAGCCTCGTGACCGCGCGACGCGCTCGCTCAGCTGGGTCGTGCTCAAGTGGTGCGGCAGCCTGAAGAAGGCCGGCCTCGCACCGCGCATCGTCAGCCTGGAGAATGTGAAGCAGATCCGGTCATGGGGCCCGCTGGTCGCCAAGCGCGACAAGGTAACCGGCCGCGTGATGAAGCTCGATGGAAGCGTTGCCGCGAAGGGTGAGCGCGTGCCGGTCGCGAACCAGTTTCTGATTCCTGACAAGCGGCACGCCGGCCGGACCTGGCGCAGCTTCCTCGCCGAGCTGCGCGGGCTTGGCTACCAGGTGGATCACCGTCTACTGGTCGCCAGCGACTTTGGCGCCGGCACCAGCAGGGAGCGGCTGTTCCTCTTGGCGCGCTGCGATGGCGAGGCGCCGCAATGGCCCGAACCTACGCACGGCCCGGACCGTGCGCAGCCCTACGTGACAGCCGCCGACTGCATCGACTGGTCCGTGCCCTGCCCGTCGATCTTCGAGCGCAAGCGCCCGCTGGCCGAGGCCACCTGCCGGCGCATCGCCAAAGGGGTGAAGCGGTACGTCCTGGACGCAGCGGAGCCGTTCTTCATCACCGAGCATGCCAACGGCAGCAACCAGCGCACCTGGTCAGGCAAGGAACCGCTCCGCACGCAGTGCGCCGGCGTGAAGGGCGGCCACTTTGCCCTGGCGGCTACGCACCTGGTCAAGTTCCGCGGTGATAGCGACGGGGCGCCGGCGGCTAAGCCCATGCCAACGATCACCAGCGGTGCTGGTGCTGCACGCCCTGCCGGCGCCGCGCACGCGATGGGCGTCATCACGGCTTTTCTCGAACAGGCCAACGGTGGCGGCGAGAACGGGAACCCGGCGCGCGCTCGAAGCGCTTGCGAGCCGGTCAGTTCGATCACCGGCACCGGCAGCCAGCAGCGCGTCGTCGAATGCACGCTGAGCCCCAATTACGAGGCGGGCGCACTCCGCGTTGCAGCCTTCCTTATGCGCTACCACAGCTGCGGCGGACAGCATGCGCAGCTTAATGTGCCACTGACCACGGTCACCACCAAGGACCGGCTGGCGTTGGTCACGGTGACGATCAAGGGCACACCGTATGTGATCGTGGACATCGGCCTGCGCATGCTCCGCCGTGAGGAGCTATATCGGGCCCAGGGGTTTCCGGCCGACTACATCATCGATCGCACAGCGGATGGCCGGAAGCTCAGCATCAGCGCCAGCGTGCGCATGGTCGGCAACAGCGTCAGCCCGCCTCCACTGGTGGCAATCGCCCGCGCGAATCTGGACGAAGTGCAAATGCTCAGGGAGGCGGCGTGATGTTAGGCAGGCAGTGCGCCCATCAGCTCATGTACCAGGCGACCAACAGCGTCCTGTATGACGCCATCCGGAAGTTCCGTTGTCTTCATTTCACCCTTCCATCCGAAATGAACGCCATCGACTGTCATCAAGGCGGCATGCCACTGCGTGTACCGCCCTTCAACATCCAGCTCAATGGTCGCTGTCCAAGCGCCGCGAGTCACGGAGAAACTGGCCATGCGTGAACTCCACACCCTGATGAGTGGCGGCAGGATAGCGCACCGCCCTCCTCGCAAGGTCGCCGGCTTCACCTGGTCCCGCGTGCCGGGACTGGGCGAGTCGGTCACCTACCGGCTGTTCCGTCGCGATCTGAACGGGACGCTGCACGTTGAAATGAAACGGTTCGACCCGGCGAACTTTGAGCGCTGCCAAGTGGCGACCGAGGTGAACCAGTTGCGCCACAAGCTCAGGGACCGCGTCGATGCGCTGGACCTGAAGTTCTTGGGAGTGACGGTATGAGTACGACCCTATGCCTTACCCGCGACGAGCTGACCGAGCTGTGCCGGACAAGCCGCAAGGCCGGCCAGGTCGCGTTCCTGCGCCTCAACGGGATCCGGCACTACCTGGACGCCCACGGCTGGCCGGTGGTTACCCGCGCCGCGGTTGAAGGTCAACCTGAGCAGGCGCAGGCTAGTGGCACCTGGAAGTCGAACAAGGCCGCAGCCTAACCATGGGACGCCGACCGACCCGCCCTGATGCCGTTCCCAATCTGAGGGTGCGCGTGAAGGGCAAGAAGACCTTCTATTACTACGACCACGGCGGAAAACCGCGTCGAGAGGAAGCGCTGGGCAGCGACTACGGCCTGGCCATTACGAAGTGGGCGAAGATCCGGCGCGACGGCACAGAGAAGCCCAAGGCCATCGTCACGTTCCGGTATGTGGCGGACCTCTATCGGGCCGTGGTCATGCCGACCAAGCGCCCGGGCACGCAGGATGACAACGAGAAGTCGCTCAAGCAGCTCAATGCCTACTTCGACGATCCGCCGTGCGCTCTGGAGAGGATCGAGCCGCAGCACGTCAAGGCGTTTTTGGACTGGCGTGGCGACAAGGCGAAGGTGCGCGCGAACCGCGACAAGGCGCTGCTGTCCCATATCTGGAACTGGGCGCGCGAGAAGGGTTACACGGCCCTCCCCAATCCCTGCGCCGGCGTTAAGGGCTTCAAGGAGACCGGGCGCGACGTGTACATCGAAGACGTCGACTACCAGGCGGTGTGGGACTTCGCCAGCGCGCCGCTGCGCGACGCCATGGACCTCGCCTACCTGACGGCGCAGCGCGTCTCCGACACGCTCGCCATGGACGTGCGCGACATTCGCGGCGGCTTCCTGCATGTGCGGCAAAGCAAGACTGGCGCGAAGCGTCGCATTGAAATCGTGGGGGAGCTCGCCGCGCTGCTGGATCGAATCGCCGATCGCAAGGGCGGTTACAAGGTGCATGCCACCCGCCTGGTCATTGGCGAAGACGGTCAACCATGGAGCTATGACCGGTTGCGCCGCGCATTCCGCGCAGCGTGCACATCAGTGGGGATTGAGCCGGAGGCGTTCCAGTTGCGCGACCTGAGAGCGAAGGCGGCAACGGACAAGGCGGACTCAGCTGGCGACATCCGCGAGGCTCAAAAGCAGCTGGGCCATTCGTCAGTTGTGATGACGGAGCAGTACACTCGCAATCGCCGGGGGGCCAAAGTCACCCCGACCAAGTAGTTACACTTGGGGCATAAACAGGTCCCTGAGAGGGACGAACCTGGGGGGATAAACATGCGAAGTGCGCTACTCGCGATCGGCCTGGTCTTGATCGGAGCATCTACAGCTGCCTTCAGCAGCGACGAACTGGTGATCGTAGGCGTTGGAACGCTGTCTTGTGGGAAGTATGTGAGCTTAAGCCCCGACAAAACCTATGCGGATATGTTCATTTCTTGGTCCCAAGGCTACCTCAGCGCCCGCAACGATTCCGAACAGTCCCGGAACCGTCCAATGCGAGCTTTGCCAGACGGTGAAACGATCAAGATCTATCTGGACAAATACTGCCGCGACCATCCGTTGAGCTACCCGTTCCTCGGCGTGAATCAGATGTTCGGCGAGTTGCCCTTCGTCACGAAGTGATAATCCGGTCCGCAATCCCTGCGGCCTCTAACTGCACCAACGGTTTCTAGAGGCTATCGGCGGAATATTTGCGGACCAATGCTTGTCGCAAGCCTTTGATATTTAATCGATAGACTCTTGGACTCAAAATCCACTGGCAGCGATGTCGTGTAGGTTCGAGTCCTATCACCGGTACCAATGGTAGAAAGACCCTGTAATTCGAGTGATTGTCGAAGTGGCCTGGCGAACATCAGGTCACCCGCCCGGTCACTATCAAGAGAGCCCTGAGGGAAACCCCGGGGCTTTTTTGTGCCCGTAATCGGGGGTTGTTAGAGTAGCGGATGTGTCTGTTTCCGACCCATTGCGGACATTTGCCGACACCTAACAAGTTCTGCCTTGCCAAATCAGGACGCCAGACCTTCATGACAATGAACTGGAAATCTGTAGGCTTAACGTCGTGTGTGCTGGTGGCTGCGGCTTTGGTCTTGCTTGTTGCAAGCCTGGCGACGCTGCGCCATCGGAAGGTCAGACTATTGGGCGACTCAGCAGATACCGTATTGGCGCCTTGGGCCACTGATTCTGGATCATCGAGTGGATTGTCAATGGATCCTGGCATTCATTGCGTTGCTCTACCCAAGGATATACGCCTGTCTCCCGACCTCATGGGCAAGGATGAGATGGACAGGCGCTTCAGTGCCGACCATGAATGGTCCGCCATTAGTAGCCGCATGAAACCCGGCGACGAAATCTATCCATACGACATAAGCATCCGCCACGAGGCTCGCCCGGATCTTTTCAGCGGCATCGATGGTGGTGCTGGTTACATCGTGTTGCGCGGCTGGTGCCTTGTCGGCAGGCTCCAGACTCGGGTAGTCATTTACTAATGTCCGCTTCCGACCCACAGCAATGAGATGGACTCCTCTCCGTCTTCGGCATCGAGTGCCAGACTGGAAGCGATAGAACCAGTCGTTGGCGAAGAGGAGTCCACTCATGAAGCTTACGCGCATTGGAGTTGA
>NZ_JAPDPF010000006.1 GCF_026283925.1 Dyella halodurans | reverse complement strand
TCTTGGCCAGATCGACCCCAATGCGCTTAAGCTTCATGGGTGGACTCCTCTTCGCCGTTGACTGGTGTATCGCAGCTCCAGTCTGGCACTCGATGCCGAAGGCGGGGAGGAGTCCATCTCATTGCTTGCGACCCATAACGGACATGATCGGTCCCACTGATAGATGCATGATGTCAACGAGGACAAATCCATGATCGGAAAAACCGCGTTCGGAAACGTTATCGCTGCCATATGGCTTGTCGCCGGTGCCACGGCGTCACACGCGCAAGAAGCGGTACCGGCGGCGCTACGGCCACCTGCCGGCTATACCGTGGCGTTTACGGCTAAGGCCACTGGGGTCCAGATCTATACAAGCACCCTGGCGGCTGGCTCGAAGCCGGCATGGTCCTTCGAAGCACCGCTGGCGGAATTGAGCGGTCAGGGTGGAACGATTCACCACTACGCCGGCCCCGCGTGGGAGGCCGCCGATGGAAGCAAGGTGGTTCGCGACAAGGACGTTCCAGTCACGACAGTACCGGCTAAGCAGGCAGAAGCGGATATTCCATGGCTGCTCATCAAGGTCACCCCCGATGCCGCGCCCGGCATCCTGAGCAAGGTCGTTTACGTTCAACGCATCTTAACCACAGGCGGCGCTGCCCCCACCTCGCCACCCACCCGGGACGGCACAAAGGTCGGAGTCCCCTACACCGCAACCTACGTGTTCTACGTCAAGGCAAACTGACGTCCGGCATGGGGCGGACATTCCGCTACTGGTGGTGACGCCATGCATTCGGACTTCCGGATAGCGGAACCAACCCACAGTACGACCCGGAGGCTTTATGGATTTTCCAGGCAGCTTCTTCGTTATCGCACTGGCAATGGCGCCAGCGGCTCACTCGCCCACAAGTGAGGCATTCACCGAAGGGGCCGATGGCGTACGCATCCATTACTTAGAAGCGGGCCCTCCCCACGCGTCGCGCAATTTGCTCTTAATCCCTGGGTGGCGGGTCAGCGCAAGAATATGGACGCAACAGATCGACTACTTTGCGGCGAAAGGATTTCACGTCATTGCTATGGATCCGCGCTCGCAAGGCCAATCTACGATTGCTGCCAGCGGAAATACGCCCGAGAACCGCGCGCAGGACGTTGATCGTGTGATATCGAATCTGAAGCTGGCCCACCTGACCCTGGTTGGCTGGTCACAAGGCGCCCAGGACGTTGCCGCCTACGTTGCCCAATTCGGGACGGTTTCGGTGGACAAGCTGGTCTTGGTCGACAGTCCCGTCAGTGCCGGTCCCGCCGATGTGACGGAATCATCGGGCATGGTGAAACAGGTACTTCAAGGGCTGGGCCAGTACGCTCGCGCGCCCGAGGCGTACTCCAAGGGAATGATGCAAGCCATCATGCAAGCACCACCCGCACCGCTTACATTCGACACGCTCACCACCGAATCACTTAAGACGCCTGTTGATACCGGCATCTCAATGCTCGTTTCGGACATTCTCACGACAGATCGCCGTCCCAGCCTGAAGAAGTTCGACAAGCCGACGCTGGTGATTGCTTCCGGCGAAAGTTTGCTAATGGACGCACAAAAAGCAATGGCTAAAGCACTTCCGAAGAGTCAGTTCATCTCGGTTGACCATGCGCGACACGCCGTGTTTGTCGATGCTCCGGACGACTTCAATCGAGCTCTCATGCGCTTCATTGAATCCCCGACGTTGGACCGAAACAGCCCCGGGCCGTCTTCATGATGTCAGTACGGAGGAAGTGAAGGGGTTTGCGGCCAGGCCGTGGAGATCGTGGCCCATGCGCTGTTGCCCTTCGACTGAGACTTTTCGTTGTGATCGGACGGAACAGCCCCTCATAGCGGAATTTTGGTATTAGTTAGCGTCCGCTTTCGACCCACAGCAGACATTCCGATCTGAAACGGATTCGGCGCAAGAGCGCCATTAAGAACTCACGCGGGGGGACTGATGAATCTGATGATTGGACCGTATGCCAAAAGGCGAAAGCTTGCTCTTAAGGGCAAGATGAACCTGGGACCCATAGCAATAACTGCGGCTGTGACGCTCGCAATAAGTTACCTATCCTCAATATTTTTTGGAGCGGTCGCTGGCTCAACCTTGGCTAGCGACATTGGTGCATATGGGGTAAATCATGTACCGGCCATCTGGAAGTCTGTCGGAATTTCTCCCTACCCTGAGAAATGCAGTTTCGTCATGACGATCCAGTGGTTCCTGTTTTTGCTTTACGCTGCGCTTTTATTTGTCGGCTACTGGCCGGTTGCCCCCACGATCAGGGTGGCGATTCGCAGAAGTGGCTCGCTGAGGCCGGTGCCGCATGCCTTCTTGAGGTTGGCGGCATTTTTGATCCTCGCGTTCGCCTTCATATTGGGAGACTTTTCCGTAATCCATTTCCCAACCTTCTTCAATGGCGACATGATCACGGCCGACAGCTCACATTCTGCACTGTCAATGTCACGTCTGATTGCAAATAGTTCGACGATGCCTTTGATCTCGTGGTTCGGCGTATTCGCCAGTGTCTTCATCTATTGGGGCGCCTTCTACGTCGTGGTCAACTTCAAGCTGCTGGTTGGCCAGGATGATTAGCCTGGGAAGGATTGACTATCCAGCCGCCCGCTCCTAGGCGGCCATTTTGACGCAGGGGTCGTCCGCTTTCGACCCGGAGCGGACGCTTCTAAATCAGGGCGGGACGGCGCTTGGACTAAGGGGAACTAAGGTGCAGGACGGAATAGCGAAGATCGAGATTGATGCCGACGGGAGGCTTCATGTCGTTCCCGCTAGCTGTAACTTTCCGCTCATCTATCGCGAGGCTATGGATGTGCACTGGGATGGTGAGCGCCGTTCACTACACTCTCCCCAGCCTCGCGAATGGCCCTACTTCCGCTGGCTTCAACAAATCATCGCTGCCGCCCGAGAACAGGGCGTCAGCCTGCATCTTTCGGAAAGCACTGAGTGGCTCAATATCGAGCCACGCGTTGTAGCTGAGTTGCGCCGAGCAGTTGAGTGACCACAACCGGTGTTCCGGCGATGTCTGCATCCGACCCATAGCAGACGTTAAAGTGTGCAGTCGGCGATCATGTCGCCATTGGACCAATGAGGGGATTCATGAGTCTAGAGATGGCGGCCAAGAAGGCCCGGTGGCCAACTACAAACGTAGTTGGCTATGGCGCGATGGCCATCGCAGCCATGACGTTGATACTTGCCACCAGTACCTTAGGGGATGCGCTCGCATCCAACGGGGTAATCCAGGCGTTTGTAAGCGCCATCGGCTCAGTCGTTCCTGCCGTTGATGCCATTGCAAGCCAGACTGCGTACCCAGCTATCGCCAGACTTATGTTGGCGAGCCAATGGCTGTTTTTTCCTATTTACCTAGGTTGCATGGTCATCGGTCAGCCGCCCTGGAAGCCTCTGCACTGGAAGGAAGGCATCTCCAAGGGGGCGCGCAGGAAGGCCTTCATTTTCTCGGTAATCTTGTTCGTCGCCTTTTCCGTCTATGCCTACGGCGACTTCCAGCACGGGCCGCTGAGCATACTTGGGGGGACGTTGTTCAGTCCCGACGTTTCGGTTTGGTGGCTGAGGCTCCCATTCGCCGGCCGCCTTGGCCTGTCCATCTCAGCGTTCCTTATGCCTCTGATGGAGTCGGCCATTTACTGGCTACTCCTGCTCCTCACCGGCACGGCGATTGCGTGGACCATCGGACTAGGAAGAAAGCGGGCCAATCATCGAGCGGCCGAATAATGGACCGTCCGCTTCCGACCCAAGGCGGACAGCTCGGCGAGCGGTGAAATTGACTACGGATGGAGTTGGGGTGATGCCCGTATACGTGCCAAAGGGGTTCAGCCAGACCGACGATTTCTTCGCCGGGGTGATGGTCGATGCACCAGAGTTCACGATGAACGGGATGTCGTTGGACGACGCCTTTAGTCGACTTCGGGCTGGTATCGACTCTGTGTTGGAGCGAGTCAGAAACCCAGAGGCCACGCTGCTACTTCACCAGTGCTTGGCCGAACTGTCGGACGTCGAAAGGATGTTCCATGGCAACATCCAGGCCGACCCAACAGTTCGCAAGGCCGCCAGGTCACGTCTTCAGCGGGCGTACTACGACCTGTATAGAAAGTCGGGTCAACTCTTGAAGCCGGACGCCGATATTGGCCCGGACGATCATGTTTGAGAGAGTCCGCTTCCGACCCGGAACGGACCTTAAGTTTTCAGGGGGAGAGGGTTCTATGCGACTTGGGCATATCGGGGCCGTGGCTGGGGCTTTGGTGCTTGCGACAACGGCTGCTTGGGCGACGCACGATGTGCGCTGCCTCCAAGGACGCGTTGAGGCCAAATCTGCATATCAGGAGCTTGTCCTCTCCTATGACGGATCATCGCTCACCGAAATTTCTTTCCGGAACGAAATTGGACCAAGCCTATCGGGGAGCTACTTTGGATGTTCGCTATACGCGAGCCGCCTACGGCCTGGCCAGGGCGGCGCCTGGTCGGTAAACGAAGGCTTGGCGAAAATTGGGCTCGCTTCTTCCACGTCCCCGGGCCAAATGGCTGCAGAGATTGTGGTTGATGACACCGGCGAACAAATCGTGGCTACGTTCAACGTGAGCGAAGTGATGGAGTTCTGCGGCGCGCAGGCCGGCATCCCTGAGCACATTCAGGTCGACAAAAAGACGGGGCAATGCCTGTTTGATGGGCCTCATCTGTGAGGTTGAATTGGGCTTGATGAAAGGTCCGCTCCCGACCCACAGCGGACCTTTCGACACGGTCTAAATTGGGCAGCAGCGCAAGGTAACCAACCCAAGCACGTTATTCAGGTCGCAGCTAACTCTCACCAAGCCCTCATTATTTTGTGCAAATCCCTCATGTCTTCTGGGGAGCAAGAGTTCAACATCGAGCCTGCCCAGGTGGGTGCATCCACGTCAGAGGAGGCCATCATCATGAAGCGCTTGATTATCCCCGCGGTTATCGCCTTAGGCTTCGCCTTCATTGGACAGGCCAATGCAGCGATTGAAACCTACACCGTCGACTTGAATGGTTATGTGGTTGTGGCTTTCGTCGGAGCCACGCCAGCCGAAGTTGCCCAGGCGGAACACCTGGCGAAGAGCTGGGAAGCTCAGCGTCACCTGATGCTTAAGCCGCAATCGATGAAAGCAATTGCGGTCCGCCAGTCGGCAACCGTTGCCCTGACGCAGGCTCAACTACGTAGTGCCATCGTCGGAGCCGCACTGGCAAAAGGACCATGAAAGCCCATTGCGGCAGGTGACCTTGATAAGCGCCACCGATTGGGCGCTACGGCAGGAAGGAAGCTCGCGAGCTGCCTCGCGAGCTTCGCTGTCGATTAGGTCTGCTAACAACCCCCAGCGGACCTTTCAGCTCAACGATCTAGAACCACATTCATGGGGGCTCTTCGAGATCCGATGCAAGTCCATGGCGCACCGCGAGCGTCCGGAGGACAATGCGTTCCGGTGTCTTCACGAAGGACGCGCAACATGGCCCGATTTCAGCCTGATGGATGGCCTACCGTCACGCCGCGGATCGTCACGCCCGACGCGGAAGGCCTGGTCACCTTCATCAAGACCGTCTTCGATGCGCGAGGCGAGCTTCATCCCGGTCGACCGGCCGAGCTGCGCATCGGCGATTCCATGCTGATGGTCAGCGATGGTGGCGGCCAGCGCGAGACGTACTCCGCCTTTCTGTATGTGTATGTTGAAGACACCGGCGCGACATACGAGCGTGCCATGGCGGCGAAGGCCGTGTCCCTGGAAGCCCCCGCCGACACGCCCTACGGCGACAGGCGGGCGATGGTGAGGGACCGCTGGGGGAACACGTGGCAGATCGCGACAAGAAGCCACAGAGACTGAATCTTCGTTGTCGCCGGCCACCCGAAGCGGCCGCTTTGTATTGCTGAGCAGTCTTGTCGAGAGTGACGATGAGCGATGCAATCGAGCTGATCCATTGAAAGGACGGAAGCCGTCGCATCGATCTGTTCCAGAGGGCGGACGGCACATTCGGCTTTTGGGAGGAGTAACACGACACGCACGACTTCGACAAAGACCATGTGTTTGAGGGTTCGGCCTGCCTTCCTCCCCCTGCGTCGCTTTACGACAGTCACGAAATCACCAAGCGCGAGGCGATTCGGGCGTCGCTGTTAGCCAGAATCCGATGTGATGAAGGTAGTCACTATTGGCGGGGGCGATTTAAGTGTCTGTTGGACGATGCAACTTCGCTCCGCGGCCAGTTTCAATTTCTCGATTAACTCGGTTGAAGTACCTGTTCTGGCTGTGAAACGAACGTCGCAGGCCATGGTTTGGAAGCCGACTGGCACATTTGGATCCACGGCCATGCAGCCGCGTACATCAACCGTAGCGGTCACGCTGACCTGCAAACTGGTGAGTTCAACGCCGAGCAGGTTGGCGATGAGGCGCATGGTCGAATCCTGACAGGCTGCCAGCGCAGCGCAGAGCATGTCTCCAGGAGTGGGGCTGTCGTGCGGCCCCCCGACCGCAGCGTGCGTGCCAATAGGCACAACTACACCACAACCATCCATAGGTTCGACTTTGGAGTGAAATGGATCGGACGGTACGTCCCCGCAGGTTCGTGCGTGATCGGTGACCAGTGCGGCGGCCGGTGTCACCTTATACATGGCCCTCAGGGGCTTCTGAGCAGTACTGACGATGGCCTCCATATCCGGTACTCCTTTGTTTGTGACGCGTAACGCCCGCGTTAAGCGGCGCGCGATACGTACGCCGGCAACATGCAGCGCATATGCGTAGATTGCGCCGAGAACACGACTGGCCGATACGGGAAAGCTACGGAAAGGTATTTCGGTAAGATTACGTACAGGGGCACTAGCGAGTGCTTGGTGGGCGATATCCGCAACCCGCAGCGGACATTTCGCCGGCGGAAGGCCCCCGTCTCGCAAGATCGTGACCATGACCATCGCGCGTCGTAGGATGACCTTCTGCGTCGCGCTAGGTTCGCGAACCGATACCAAGGTGTGATCGTTCGATCTGATCCGTTGTGATGCTATGGCGCTGGGCGCGCCCGCTAGTCGCGTTGGCTATTCGCTGCGTTTTTCGATTCGACGAGGAAGCAGTCATGGTGAGACAAGCGAAGATAACGGCCACGTTGGCGATAGCTGCCGGGTTGATCCTCATGATGTGCGTGCCCGGTGCGAGCGCCGCCTCGCCCTTACCCGACCCCTCGAGAGCCGGCGTGACTGAGCGTCTCTACCGATTGGATTGCGGCCACTCGCTTGCGAACGACGAATCGGTATGGACTCCGGGAAAAAACGTCGGACGCAGCATTGAATTCTCTTCTACTTGCTGGCTGATCAAGCACGGGGGTGAATGGTTGCTCTGGGACACGGGTGTTCCCGAGGCTACGCTCAACGATCCACGCGGCTGGTCGACACTGCCTAAGTTGATTGTGTATCACCTGGACAAATCATTGACCAGCCAGCTTGCCGAGATTGGCTTGAAACCCGGCGATATCACTTACGTCGCCGTATCTCACACGCATGGAGACCATATAGGCAATGTCGACTTGTTCCCTGAGGCGACGGTCTTGATCCAGCGGGCCGAATACAACTGGATCCATTCCAATAACGGACCCAACGACAACGTCAACCAGTTGATGGCGTTGGCTCGCAAGCTCCTTGGTACACCGAAGAAACTGAAGCTACTGGACGGTAACACCGACGTATTCGGTGACGGCAGCGTCGTGCTGATCTCCACACCCGGGCATACCCCGGGCAGCCAGTCGCTGTTGGTGCACCTGAAAAATTCCGGCTTCATCATCCTGTCCGGTGACGTCGCCCATTCTGCGGAAAACCTTCAGAACGACGTCGTGCCTGCGCTTAATACGGATCGTGCGGCGTCCATCGCATCGATGGAAGAAATCAAGCGATTGATCGCCACGTACAAGGCAACGATCTTCATCAACCACGACAAGAAGCAAACCGACACGCTCAAGTTGCTCCCGGCCTTTTACGATTAGCGCTATCCATACCTTGCACTCGAGACACGCAACCGCGGAGTGGCGTCGAAATGCCTGGGCGGGCGTTGGGTGCTCCCTCTGTTCGCTCAAGCCTTTCACTTGAGCTGAAGACCATCTTGCTCGCGGCTGCTGAGGTAGCCATACGCTGACCGTCCGCTTGCGACTGCGGATTCACCCGCTCATGGACGCCTTAGTAGCGAGGCTTTTCGGGGCGCGCCGACTGGGCTTCTACAAAGGCTCGGGGCCGGGCAACGCTTGCATCGCTGCATGGCTCACGTTGTGTAGACGGCGTCGGGCGTAATCCTAAGAGGGGTTTGAATCTGGCGTCTTTGCCGGGGGAGGGGCCATGCGCCTTGCCAATGGCAATCCTGCGACACGCGCAACCAGCCTCTGGCTAGAGAGGCATGCTGCGCGCTCCTGGTTCGGTGCATCTGGCACGTGCGCACGGGCGACACCAAGGATGTTGGGCAGGACCGGCCTGGCCATCGTGCTCGCGTTGGGGTTCAGCGTGGCAGTCCGCGCCCAGGTCATCTCCAACGCGGGCCCGGAGGTGACCACCTACGGCGTCATCCAGCCCCTGGCCCGTCAGATGGGCATGGCTTCCCTGGGCACACTCAACGAGCGCGTGGGCAACACGCTCTCCCCATCCATTGGCATGGACGGGACCGCCGGTTGGTGGACCCCGCCCAGCGGCTGGGTTCGGGTGATGGGCGAGCAAGTCGATAACCACTACCGCGCCCTGACTGACCCCGAGGTCAAAGGCGACCTGCTCGGCATCCAGGCGGGCGTGGATGTATGGCGCGATCGCCAGCCTTCCGGGCAAGGAGATGCCGTGGGTGTGTATCTCGCCTACACCCATAGCCGCGGCGATGTCACCGGTCTGGTCACGAATCAGAGCGCGACGGCCGAGGAGAACGAACCCGCGGGAACGACGAGACTCGACGGGTATGGCGGAGGCGCGTATTGGACACACATGGGCGCGGGAGGCTGGTACACCGACGCCGTGCTCCAGGGCACGCACTACAGCGGCCACGCCAGTGCCGCGCACGCCTATCTGCCCATTTCGGGTGAGGGGTACGTGGCCTCGTTGGAAGCGGGCTATCCGTTCGCCTTCGAGCTTGGAGCACCGTTTATCCTTGAGCCCCAAGCGCAATTCGTATGGCAGCACACGAGTTTTGGATCAAAGAACGACGGGTTGACTGATGTCGACCTGGGTAGCAGCTCCGGAGTCAGTGGCCGACTGGGGGTGCGCGGACAGTGGACCATCGCCGAGGAAGGCGGGAGCGTCTATCAGCCTTTCCTGCGAACCAACGTCTGGCGGGATTGGAGTGGCGAGGTGACGACGACCTACGCGGGCATCGTCCAGGTGCCGGTGCAACAGCAGATCACCCGCATCGACGTGGCCGCAGGCCTCACGGCCACGATCGATCCTCGCCGGCACTTCGGCTTCTACATTCAGATAGGCACGCGGTTCACCCTCACTGAATCGGATCATCGGCGTCAGGATGGAGTATGGGGTAGCGGAGGCGTGCGGTTGAGCTGGTAGGCGTGGTGTGAACTCGATGCGCTGACCACCGGTGAGGCATCGCGTCCTCATGACTGCCCTCGGCCAGTCCTAGCTGGAAGGTCAGCCAGCGTCCGATTCCGACCCTAAGCTGACACTCTCCATTCGCACTACCGAAGAAAACTCAGGGTTCCAGTGCGTGATAGCGGCCGTCTCCGCTGTCCAGAAGAAGCGCGGGAATGCGAATCTGTATCTGCCAACCAAGGAAGCCGTGCAATGACAACAATCGAGACCTCGCCACAGCTGTATGCACGAACTGGCGGCTTGCTCTACCTGTTCATCATCGTGTTTGGTGGCTTCGCCGAGGGCGTGGTTATGAACCGCGTGATTGTGGCCGGTGACGCTGCAGCCACGGCCCACAACATCATGGCTTCACCGGGTCTATGGAACCTCAGTGTGGCCGGTAATCTGCTCGTGCCCGTATTGGCTGTTGCACAGGCCTGGATCTTCTATCTCTTGCTCAGGCCAGTGAACAGGCAGCTCGTGCTGCTCTCTGTGTTCCTGGTGCTGGTATCGCTGTCTGTCGAGTCCGTCAGCAAATTATTTCTTCTTGCCGTCATGCCCATCCTGGCAAGCGCCAATCACCCGGGTGCATTCGACCCTCTCCAGGCGCAATCCCTTGCTCATCTCTCGCTGGTCCTGCACGACATCGCATTCAATATCGCCTTGATATTCTTTGGCTTCAGCTGCCTGGTGGATGGCTATTTGATTTTCAAATCGGGTTATCTCCCAAGGTTGGTCGGTCTGCTGATGCAACTTGCCGGCCTGTGCTACTTGATCGCCTGCTTCGCCGCGTTGCTTGCTCCGACCTTTGCCAATGTAATCACGCCCGGCATTCTGATTCCGGCACTTATCGGTGAATCGACATTTTGCCTATGGCTGCTAATCAAGGGCGTCAATGTGGTTAAGTGGAAGGCGCGCACAAGCATCGAAGCGTTGAGTGGTGCATCGGCCTCGCTGTAGAAATAGGTCAACAAAGGGCGCTGAGGCAGTTCAGTGCATTTGATCTTCTGCGCCTCCTATGTCCAGGGGCGCCGTACCCACGTTGCGGTGATGCTGGGCGGCAACGAGCCATGAGGTGGCCTGGTTTCGACCCATGACAGACCTCGAGCGCTTCGACCATATAACCTGTGCCGGAGCGTAGGGAGTCTTTCGTCCATCGGGCTTCCACCACAATGTCTGGCATCGGCCGCCGCTCGCCGGTTCCAGGAATTTCATCCAGGGGAAAATATGAAGATTTCTATAGCATCCGCATGGGTTTCGGCTTGCCTGTTGCTATGCCTGATGCTTGATCCAGCCCACGCTGTGGGTGCGCCGGCAGCCGACGATGTCAGGCCTAAGGTCGCCGGCCCCGCCAAGGCGGAGGGCGAGGCGAAGCCATCGTTGGAGACCATGCAGATCCCCAGCCACGGATCGCTGATGAATGCCTTGGCCTACGTGGCGGGCGGTGCCGGGCCGCATCCGGTGGTGATCCTCTTGCACGGCTTTCCCGGAAACGAGCGCAACCTGGACCTTGCACAGGACATGCGGCGCGCCGGGTGGGACGTGGCCTACTTCAACTATCGCGGCTCGTGGGGTTCGCCGGGAGGTTTCTCCTTCTCGCACAGCATCGACGACGTGGCGTCGGCCGTTGCCTATCTCCGCGAGCCCGAAAACGCCAAGCGCTTGCGACTTGATCCCTCACGCATCGTACTCGTGGGTCACAGCATGGGCGGCTTCATGGCCCTCCAGGGAGCTTCGGCGGACCCTGCCATCAGGGGTGTGGCGATGATCTCCGGGGCCGACATGGTGGGCGAGCTGGAACATCTGCAGTCGAAGGCGTCGAGGGCCGCTGCCCTCAGCCAAATGAGCGTGTCACTGGCCGGCGAAGGCATGGCCCCGCTAAGCGGATGCACCCCGGATGGTTTGGCGCGCGAGTTGTCCGAGCATGCGCCTGCCTGGCGGTTTCCCTCAAAGGTCGGGGCTGTCAAGGATCGTCCCGTCTTTGTAGTGACTTCGGACGACGGACTGGCGCCTCTCGACGATGCCTTTAGCAACGCGCTTCGCCAAGCGGGTGACACTCGCGTGAGCGAGCTGCACCTGGCGACGGACCACGCGTATTCGGACAAGCGAACGGAGCTCTCTCACGCCGTGCTGCAGTGGCTTGAAACGGTCAAGTGAGCCGAGGGCCTGCAGAGGCGGCGTCCAAGTCCGAGGTCAGAGTGCAGTCAATTCAAAAGCTGCGCTCTGACCCGGGCTTCTGAGGCGTGCGGTTGAGCTGGTAGGCGTGGTGCGAACGCGTTGCGCTGTCAGCCGGTAAGCATTGGGTCCTCATGACTGCCCTTAGACATTCCTGGCTGGATAGTCAGCCAACGTCCGGTTCCAACCCGAAACCGACGCTCCAACAAATTGGTTGAACGCTCTAGCATCAGGGAAAAGCGCATGAACCTGGGCCCTCATGAAACGAGTTCGAGCCGGATGCTATTGGGCGAGTGTTTGTGCGGTGACATCCGTTATCGCGTGGAGGACAGCTTCCTCTATGCCCTGAACTGCCACTGCTCGCAATGCAGAAAGGCGACCGGTTCCGCTTTCAAGCCTTTCGCAGGTATCAAACGGAGCAAGTTGAGCGTCATCGAGGGTGACAAGTCGCTGCAAATCTTTGGTGATGAAGACGGGCATGACGCGCGCTGCAAACGATGTGGATCCCTTCTCTATTCCTTGGTTCGCGACGGTCAATACGTGCATGTCACCTTCGGCACCCTGGTCGACACGCCATCGATACGGCCGACCGCACACATTTTTGTCGGCTCAAAGGCGTCGTGGTACACGATCAACGACAATCTTCCGCAACACCAGGAATTGCCCTGACGGACGCTTCACTGCGCGTTGCTCGTGGCATGACTCGTGGTTAGCTGAAGTGTCCGCATCCAACCCAAACCGAGGTCAGAGTGCGCTTTTCTGAAATAACTGCACTCTGACCTTGGATTTGTTCCCCCGGTTTTGGCAAGCATGGGGCTCATAACGGGTCGGTGACGGGCTGCTGGCCTAGTCCGGTCGCGCCGAGGCGGGGCCGTAGAGGGCGATGCACCCAGCCGGGCGTCGTGCACCGACTGATCTTCCGCCCGGATCCCTGGCTATGTCTTCCGCCATATTGAGCGGTCATGGCCATGCCTCACTATCGCAATGCTTTGCGCCCATTGGGCCGACCCTGGCTCCTCACGGAGGGACTGCAACATGCGTACTCGCCTGGTTTCCGCCATCGTGCTGGCACTGACTGGCGTGGCTTTCACCAGCACAGCCCTGGCTGCCAACGCCGCGCCGATGGCGCAGACCACCACCCAGCTGCCACGCGCGGTGCGCCCTTCGCACTACGCGGTGTCGATCAGCCCGCACCCGTCCTCGCTGAGCTTCGATGGCAAGGTGACGGTGGACGTGGAGGTGCTCGCGCCTACCAGCACGATTACCCTCAATGCCCTCGACCTGAGCTTCAGCAAGGCGCAGCTGACTGCTGAAAAGAGCGCCGTCGCCATGCTGCCCAAGGTCAGCACCGACAACGACGCCCAGACGGTGACCTTCACCTTTGACAAGCCGCTCGCCAGGGGCAAGTACCAGCTGTCGATGAGCTATAGGGGCAAGATCGCCACCCAGCCCAACGGGCTGTTCGCCATCGACTACGACAGCAAGGCCGGCAAGAAGCGCGCGCTGTATACGCAGTTCGAGAACTCGGACGCTCGCCGCTTCATCCCCTCCTGGGACGAGCCGAACTACAAAGCCACCTTCGATCTGGATGTGACGGTTCCCTCCGGCGACATGGCGGTGAGCAACATGCCGGTGGCCTCGAAGACCGACGCCGGCAACGGCCTCTCGCACATCACCTTCAAGACCTCGCCGAAGATGTCGACCTACCTGCTGTTCTTCGGCACCGGTGAGTTCGACCGCATCACCACAACGTCCGACGGCGTGGAGATCGGCGTGGTCACCCAGAAGGGCCTGAGTTCGCAGGCTGCCTTCACGCTGGAATCGGGCAAGGCGGTGCTGAAGGAATACAACGACTACTTCGGTGTGCCGTATCCGTTGCCCAAGCTCGACAACATCGCCTCGCCGGGCAGCAGCCAGTTCTTCTCGGCGATGGAGAACTGGGGCGCGATCTATACCTTCGAATACTCGCTGCTGCTCGATCCGTCGATCTCCACCCAGTCGGACAAGCAGTGGGTATTCAGTGTCGCCGCGCACGAAATGGCCCACCAGTGGTTCGGCGACCTGGTCACCATGCGTTGGTGGGACGACCTGTGGCTCAACGAAGGCTTCGCTTCGTGGATGGCCTCGCGCACCACCGATCGCCTGCACCCGGAGTGGAACACCCGACTTGACGCCGTGGCCGCGCGCGAGCGAGCCATGGCGCGCGATGCCGTGGTCACCACCCACCCGGTGGTGCAACACGTGGCGACCGTAGAGCAGGCCAGCCAGGCTTTCGATGTCATCACCTATTTGAAGGGCAGGTCGGTGATCCGCATGCTGGAAGCCTATGTCGGCCCCGAGAACTGGCGCACTGGCGTGCGCAACTACATCAAGGCCCATGCCTACGGCAATTCCGTGTCGGATGATCTGTGGCAGGCGATGGATGCGGCGGCGCCGGGCAAGCACGTCAGCACCGTCGCGCACGACTTCACGTTGCAGCCGGGCGTTCCGCTGATTCGCGTGGAGCCGGGCGAGTGCGTCAACCACGCGGTCACGCTCAAGCTCAGCCAGGGCGAGTTCACCAAGGATCGTCCGGAGAAGCAGCCGTTGCGCTGGCATGTGCCCGTGGTCGCGCAGAGCATCGGCGGCAAGCCGGTGAGCGCCCTGGTGGACGGCACGGCGACGCTGACGGTGCCGGGCTGCGGCCCGGTGCTGGTGAATGCGGGGCAGAGCGGTTACTACCGCACGCTCTATTCATCGACGCAGGAGGCGGCGATCGCCGGCAGCTTCGCCAGGCTCGCGCCGATCGACCAGCTTGGCGTGATGGGTGATACCTGGGCACTGGGCATGGCCGGCCTGCAGCCGGTATCGGACTTTCTAGACCTCGCCAAGGCCACCTCGGTCGACGCAGACCCGCAGATCTGGGACGAAGTGGCTGGCAGATTCGCCGCGCTCGACGACTATTACCGTGGCGATGCGAGACGGCAGCAGGCATTCCGCGCCTTCGCCACCAAACGACTGTCGCCAGTGTTCGCGCGCGTCGGCTGGGAAGCGAAGCCGAACGAAAGCGTGCCGACCACCATCCTGCGCAGCCACCTGATCGGCGTGTTGTCCACTCTGGGCGACAACGAAGTCATCGCCGAGGCGCGTCGCCGCTACGCGGCGCAGGCTACCGATGCCAGGGCTGTGCCGGCCGAGCTGCGCAAGACCATCCTCGCGGTGGTCGCCGGCCACGCCGACGCTGCTACCTGGGATCAGCTGCATGCCGCGGCCAAGGCCGAGCGGACCCCGCTGGTGAAGGACAACCTGTACGCCCAGCTTGCCTCGACCGAGGACACAGCCCTGGCCAAGCGGGCACTGGATCTGGCGCTCAGTGATGAGCCGGGCGCGACCAACAGCGCAGGCATGATCGACATGGTGTCGCGCCTGCATCCGGAACTGGCTTTCGACTTCGCTCTAGCCCATCGGGAACAGGTCGACAAGCTGCTCGACGGCCCCTCCCGAAGCGGCTACTACCCGTCCCTGGGTACCAACTCGTTCGATGCCGCCATGGTCGACAAGATCAACGACTATGCCGCCAAGTACGTCGCCGCCACCTCGCGCCGCGACGCCGAGACAGCGGTGGCCAATATCAAGTACCGCATGATGGTGCGCAACGAACGGTTGCCGGCGGTGGACGAGTGGTTGTCGAAGAACGGCAGCTGAGCCCATTGCCCTTTCACTTCCGCAACAACGAACCGCAAATAGCCCCGACTGTCCCGGGGCTATTTGTTTGGTCCTTGTCACCATTCGTGGCCCACTGAAATCCCGCAAGGACCGGCAAAAAAAGAGGTGAATGCGTCGGCTTACTGCCAGCATCGCGCTGGCTTCGGCTTTTCTATCAACCCAGGTGTTCGCCGACATCAGCTGAGGCAGCTCGCGACGGAGGAATAGCTTCTTGCTTACGTCCGCTTCCGACCCACAGCGGACCTTAACCAACTCATTTAGTGCGGGTAGTGCGAGGCAAACGACGTATATGCCAAGGCGATCAGAATTGCCAAAAAAAACACGCTACCAAAAATGTAAACCAGCAGCGAACGCCTTCTTATAAATTGGCGCATCATCTTTTGTTTGTCGGTCAACCGCGCTTCTTGCTCAGGTGTTAGGGGCCGCAACAGTTCATCTCTCAAAGCTGACATACATGCTCTCCGTTCTTGATCCAAACATCCTACTTAAGAAGCCGCGTTACACGCGAATCCTACTCTAGACGGGTCAACGTATGGGCGCAGCAAGCGTCGTAAGGAAACAAGGCGGCATTGCTATTCTATGTCGAAGTGCGCAAGCCTAGGAAAGTCCGCTTTCGACCCGGAGCGGCCATGACGGATCGAACATAGGCAGTGAAGCGATGTTTGAGGCTGCGTGGAGGAGCTATGACGCACCAGAATTTTTGGGATGTGCACGGCTGGCTATTTATCCTGGCCATGTTTTTCTTTCCACGCCTCACGTTGATCTTCAGCTCGGTTGCTACTGGCGGGTTTCTTTGGTGGTTGGGCTGGCTCCTGACGCCGCGCCTCCTGGTTGCCATTCTGGCTACGAATGCCTACTGGCATACCAATACCATCCTCGTCGTGCTCACATGGCTCTGGATGCTCGGAGGCGAAGGCGCCGAAAAGTCGGTTGCGAACAGGTATAAGCAGCGCGCCAATGGCGGTGCTAACGTCAGATAGATCTGGTCCACTTCCGACCCGATGCGGATGCTCTTCTGATCGCCGACCGAGGTAGGATTCGTGAAGAGAGTTCTGACGTCCCTGTTCGGCGGCCTGACCTTCGATGTGCTCGTCACTACGATCGCGATGCTCACTGTCCCGATCAAAAGCTTGATGCTGCGGATTCCCAGGCAATTGGGGCGGTTGCCCTGCTGCATTGGTATTGTAGTCCTGACGTTGTCTACCTTGATGGCGGGGCCCGCGGTCGCGCAGGTCGGATCGGGACCGACCGCCGCACCCATGCCGCCCGCGTTGCCAGCCCCGTTGGACAGGCTGTTCCAGGGCACGATCGAATTGGCCGTCAGCGCCACCGATACCGATCACCAAATCTTCTCCGTGCACGAGACGATCCCCGTCCAGGCACCGGGCGATACCGTGTTGCTCTATCCCGAATGGGAAACGGCCAGCCACGCGCCTACCGCCACGGTGGCGGAGTTGGCTGGCCTGGTCGTGCTCGTCGATGGCAAGGCATCGGAGTGGAGGCGCGATCCGGCGGATATGCACGCCTTCCACGTCGACGTGCCCAAGGGCGCGAAATTGCTGACGCTGGACTTCCAGTTCCTTGCGCCGACCCAGGCCCACCTGTTGCGGCCGGACATGGTCATGGTCCCCTGGCAGCGCGTCTTGCTCTATCCCGCCGGCTGGTATGTGCGGGACATCCCTGTGGCCGCAACGCTCGCGCTCCCGCCTGGGCTAACGCCTTTCACGGCACTGGCTCTTCATGCGGGCAAGGACGGAACGTTGGGCTTTCAACCGGTAACGCTGGAGCAGTTGATCGACGCCCCCATCTATGCCGGGCGATACACGCGCCGGATCATGTTGAACGGGGGCGCTGCCCAACCGGTGACGCTGGATCTACTGGCTGACGCAGAAGAAGACCTTGCCATCACCCAGTCGGAGGTCGAACGCATGAAAGCGCTCATCGCCCAGAGCCTCAAGACCTTCGGCACGGCACCGTACCGGCATTACGACGCAATCGTCACCCTGAGCGATGTCTTATCGCCCGACGGCGGCGGTGGCGGTGTCGAACATCTTGAGGAGGGTGAAAGCAATCTTCCTGCTGCCTACTTCACCAACAACGCGAAACAACTCAATAACCTCGACCTGATCGCCCACGAATTTGTCCACGCATGGAACGGCCGGTGGCGCCAACCGGCGGACTTGTGGTCGCCCACCTTCAATCAGCCGGTCGGTGGATCGCTGCTGTGGGTGTACGAAGGGCAAACCGAATTCTGGGGGCGCGTGCTGGCAGCCCGCGCCGGCCTGCGCGATCACCAGCAGACGCTGGACAAGCTCGCCATGGATGCGGCCACCGTCGCCAACCGGAGTGGCCAACGCTGGAAAGACCTGCAAGACAGCACCAATGACGCGGTCTACATGGCAAAACACCATGTCGTATGGCCTGACTGGCAACGCCGTGAGGACTACTACCCCGAAGGCGTGTTGCTGTGGCTGGATGTGGACGCACGGCTGCGCGAATTGAGCCATGACGAACGCGGCATCGATGACTTCGCGCGCGCATTCTTCGTCAAGGACAGCGCGCAACCAACACGGACCTATACCTTCCAGGATGTCTGTGATGCGCTGGACAGAGTCGCCCCGGATGACTGGGCCGCGTTCCTCAATCAGCATCTCCACAGCCATAGCGCGGACGAAGCGATCGCCGGCTTGGCCCGCGCCGGCTGGAAGCTTGTCTACACCGATACGCCCACTGAAACGTTTCGGCAGAACGAAGAAGAAGCCGGCGCCATCAATCTCGACTATTCGATTGGTGTGCAGATCAGCGCGGATGGAAGCGTTCAGTCGGTTCGATGGGACAGTCCGGCATTCCGCGCTGGATTGTCGCCTGGTTCAAAAGTGCTGGAGGTCAATGGGCGACCCATGTCGAGTCGCGCACTCTTGGCGGCGGTCGAGTCAGCTGGAACAAAACTCCTGAGCATCCGCGCCGACATCCATGGGAACAAGCGGGTCGTCACCATCGACTACCGAGGCGGACTGCGCTATCCCCATCTCGAGCGCATTGCAGACACACCCGACCGGCTATCTGCTTTGCTCGGCAAAGGGGGGGTGAAGGTAGTTGAATAGCGAAAACGGAAGTCTCAACAACTTCCGCCCCCTTTGTCGAAAAGGGCGCCATCGGGGCGTGTCCGCTTCCGGCTGAATCCGCAACCCGTAGCGGACCCATTCATATGAGTCAGCCATGATGGCCGCCCCTCAGAAGAGGGAGACAGTAAGCCCTACGCCGATGCCAAGGGACTGCTCATGCTCCTTCCCGAAGTCGTATCCATATTCTGGTTCTACATACCAGCCAAGATGGTGATTTGCGCTGGTCCAGTAGATGAGTTCGGCTTCGACCGCCGCGCCAGCTGAGTTGCGAATGTGGCTACCGATGGTGTGATTCCATTCCGGCCCTAGGCCCGCCTCGAATTCGAGATTGGGACTCAGCGGGTATTCCTTCTTGATGATGACGTCGGTGTTCCATTCCGTCGTGTGACCACCACGCAGAGGGGCGGTGCCGATCTCGATCTCGAAATCCTTGAAGCTTTCAATTTCGAGGCCGACACCGGGCCCGCGTTGGTGTTGATGATCTTGCAGACTCCATTCGTCTGCACCACCGAATTCGAGCCGTATGGGGCCGTCCTTGTCGTCGTCGCCACGGGCTTGCAGACTAATCAGCAGCAGGGTGGCGGTCAGCGAGGCCGTCACGATTCTCATGGGATTCCTTGTAAGCGCCGCTGTTAGGTGCAGGCGCTGCTTTATAAGGCCCCGGTCTTAGTTTTGCCTTTGCCCCATCCAGGCCCGGCCTGCCTGGTTGCGTGCAGGCCTCGATTGGCGGTCGCTGCGACGGTCTGATTCCGTCCCTCGGCGGCCATTGAGAGGACGGTGCGGGTTATCTTGCTTCCGAGCCTGGAAACGCCCTCTGTTTGCCAGCAGCGCTGCTTGCAGGCCCCCATCCTTTACCGCGCAACGCGAAGCCGCCATTATCGCTGGAGGGGGGCGTCGGCGGATTCAGAGGCCCAGCGAATGATGTGTCGACCACACGCACACCAACTCCACTTGGTGCCGCCGACCGCATATCAATGACTCAAGAAACGGCGACTCGACCAGGCAATACCGATCCATGAATCACCACAGCTTGACCTCGCCCTCCGCCGATAGCTTCACGCGTAGCTTGCTGATGGCCATCATTGTGCTGGCACTGCTAAGCACACTCAGCGGCTGGGGCATCATGGGCGCGCGTGGTCTGCTCTCTCCGGTGCTGCGAGGGATGTTCGCTACATGCACGCTGGTTCTGGTGGGCCTATTCGTCGTCGCGTGGCGGCGGATGCTACCGGCCCGCGCTTTAGGACTGGGCTGCCTGCTGTTTGCCGTCGCCGTCTGCGCGCTGTGCATGGTCTTGCGCCTGTATTCGCCACGCTACGGCGCCGCCCTCGACCTGGAGCCGCTTTATCTGTGGATCCCGGTCCTCTACGTGTTCGCATTCACCCTGACGGACCATAAGACCAGCCTGGCAATCTCGCTGGCGGTGATGGCGCTGTTCGCTTCCATCAGCGTGCCTTATTTGATACGCGACATTGATGGCCCCTACGCCAACTTCACCTTGCAGCTGCACGTCGTTTCCCTGGTATTGATAGCCGCGTTGTATTTCTTTTCCAGCTACCAGCGCCGCCTCCAGCTTGCGGAGCTGACCGTCGGCGAGCTCGCGGCGCTGTCCAATACGGACGAACTCACCAAGCTGTGCAATCGTCGCCGCATGGCTACCCTGATTGACGTCGAGCTAGGGCACCTGCGGGAGCGGGGGACCCTGTTTGCGTTGGTGCTCTTTGACATCGACCACTTCAAGGGGATCAATGACAAATTCGGGCACGGTGCTGGCGACGCGGCGCTCGTCGCGCTGGCCGCGCGTGCTGCGCAAGTGTTTCGCGGCATGGACACCTTGGCCCGCTGGGGCGGCGACGAGTTCGTGGCGCTGCTTCGTAACGCGGATCTCGCAGAGGCGCTGCACATCGCGGGTGCCCTGTGCCGACATGTTGCGACGGAACCGATGGTCGGTGGCCACGGGATTACGATCAGTTGCGGCGCGACGATCGCATTGGATACGGACAGCGTCGACAGCGTGCTGCAGCGTGCCGATGCGGCGCTCTATGCCGCCAAACGTGCCGGCCGAAATCGCGCCGAGGGCGTGCGGTAGGCGCCAGGGCTAGGGTAGTCGGGCTGCAGGTGGAAGATTCGGCAACGTGATTCCCAAAGCGCTCACCGCGATACCGCGGTGTTTCTGGTCCTCGTGATGCGGTGACGCGCGTCGTTAATGAGGTGAGCGTGAAGTCACCCGCGCGAGGCGGGGCAGCCTATGGTGCCCGTCGGGGTATAAGCTACGAAGTCCAGGGGCCGAAGTCTCGATGAATCAGTAAGGGATTCTCGAGACGCGACACGGCAAGGAGCGCCATAACCGGGTCCGGATGGGGCGCACTGGGGCATGGCGAACGAAAAGCACCCGGAAGAGCAGGAGAAACCCCCGGCGTTTGCGTTTGCGAACGTGGTCGTCGACGCGTGGGCCCATCGGGTGACGCGCGATGGACGTGAAATTACCGTGGAGCCGAAAGCGTTCGCGGTGTTGCTGGAGCTGTTGGCGCATCCCGGCCAGCTGATCAGCCGTGACGACTTGCTGGACGCCGTATGGGGACACAATTTCGTCACGCCTTCTACACTCAGCCGCGTCATTGCGCACCTGCGCAGGGCAATGGCGGACGACAGCGAACAACCGCGCTATATCCAGACCGTGCACGGCCTGGGCTACCGCTTCATCGCGCCGCTCAGTGAGCAGCAAGCGGAGCAGGAGGAGGCGCCGGCACCGGCGCTGAGCTTCGTGCCGCCGGCCCGTGCCCGCCTGCCGCAACGGGCCGACCCGTTGATTGGACGCGACGACGACATCACCCAGCTCGGCCGCCTGCTGCAGGATGTCCGCCTGGTGACGGTGGCGGGCGCGGGTGGCATCGGCAAGACGCAGGCCGCCCTGGAAGTGGCGCGTAGCGTCAACCGGGATTTTCTGGACGGCGTGTGGTTGTTCGATTGCACGGCGCAAACCGACGGTGAGGGGCTCGCACGCTGGCTCGCCGGACTGTTTGATATACGCCTCACCGCTGGCATGGACGAATTGATGACGCGTCTAGGCGCCCTGCTGCGGACGCGTCACGTGTTGCTGGTGTTCGACAACTGCGAACGTATCGCCGGGCCATTGGGGGCGGCGATCGAGGTCCTGCTGGCGGCAAGCGTGGATCCATGCGTGCTGGTCACCAGCCAGCATCGACTGAATTGTCAGGGCGAAACGCTGTACTGGCTGCCGCCGCTGGAGGTGCCGCCAGTGGGCGAATGGAACACGGACGAGGATGTCGCCCGCCTGTCCGAGGTCGCTTCGGTGAAGCTGCTGCTGACGCGCTCGCGCGCCTTTGCATCGGGTTTCGCGCTGACCTTGGCCAATGCACCCACGGTCGCCGAGATCTGTCGTCGCCTGGATGGACTGCCGCTGGCCCTGGAGATCGCGGCGGCACGACTGCGCCTGCTGAGCCCCGAACAGTTGCTGCAGCGCATGGACGTCCATTTGCTGAATATCGCCGAGGGCTGCCCCAGCTGGCCCGCCCGCCACAAGACCTTGCGTGCGCTGATCGACTGGAGCTTCGCGTTGTTGTCGGGGCGCGAGTGCTCGCTGCTCAGCGGCCTCAGTGTCTTCATGGGCCCCTGCACGCTGGGCGGAGCCAATGCGGTCGGCGCGGTATTCGGTCTCTATGACGAACAGGTCGTGGATGCCTTGGGTGGACTGGTCGACAAATCCTTGCTGGTCGTCAACGCCGCGACGCTGCCGCCGCACTATCGTTTGCTCGACAGCGTGCGGCTCTACGCGCTGGAGAAACTTGCCGAGAACGGCGATGTGGAACGCGTGCGCGACGCGCATCTGGCGCACTTCGTACGTCTTGCAGAGCGTGTCGACGCAGAGATACGCGGCGAGCACGAGCAGTGGTGGTGCGATCGGGTCAGGCACGAATGGGCCGATCTGCACGCTGCTTTCGACTATGCCGTATCGCGGCGGGATCGCGTGGAGATGGCGCTGGCCCTGAGCGGCAATCTCTGTTGGTACTTCAGGATGGGCGCCGACTACGGCGAGGCCACGCGCTGGCTCGATCAGGCCTTGTGCCTGGGACTGGCGCTGACGCGGCAGCGGGCGCAGGCGCTCATTGCCTGCGGCATCATGCAACACCAGTTGCAGGTGCACGAGCGCGCGCAGGAACTGCTGCGCGACGGCATTGCCTTGGCGGAGCAGCTGGGGGAGTCGAGCCTGGCCGGTGCCGGCCGGGCCGTACTGGCGTTTGAGTTGGCGACCTCCGGAGATATCGCCGGCGCGGAGGCCTGCGCGGCCTCGGCACAGGTCATCGCGGATGTGCAGGGCGACGCGTGGCTACGCTCGATGGCGCTGTTGGGGCGAGGCATCGCGTTCGCCCTGGGCGAACAGCACCGCGAGGCGGAGGCTTGTCTCGGCGAAGCCTTCGATGCGGTGTCGACGCCCGGCCATGGCGTGTATCAACAGGCATACGTCCTGATCAACCGGGCCTTGCAGCGCTACTACCTGGGTCAAATGCCTGGCGCCGCGGGGGACTGGCTGGCCACCATCGAAGCCTTTGTGGAACTCGAGGACTGGCGCGGCGTGGCCGGCTGCGTCGAAGGCGCCGCTTATTTGCTGAGCGGGCATGGCGATGCCACGCGCGCTGCGCGCTTCCTGGCTGCGGCGGCACACATCCGCGAATTGACCGCCGCGCCGCTCATGCCGCAATGGCGCAAGGCGCAGGCCATGGTCGAAACGGTGGTCCGCGACTCGCTCGGGCCATCCATGCAACAGCTGCAGAAGGACGCCGTCACCACACGCTTCACGGAGATCGTGGCGGAAGCCCGCACCGCCCTGGCAGAAGTGGCGGCGAATCAGTCGGCTCGCGCTGATGTCGGTCGACGCTCCCGGTCGTGACGCGCGCGGGCATGGGGGCCGTGGCATGGGTCGGCGCGCCCGATTTCTTCGTTATCAGGGTTTCCAGTCCACCGCATGGTCCTCGAGGTAGGCGTCGACGGCCGCACCGATGGTGGGATAGAGCGCGCCAAATCGATCAAGCAAGGCGAAGCGCTGCAGCTTTTGCTTGACCGGGTCCTTCATCTCCGCGAAGCGCAGTTCGATGCCGGACTCGCGCAGTGCCTGTTCCAGCTCGGCGAGCATGTCTGCCGAGGTTACGTCGATACTGGTGACCGGCTCGGCGGCCACGGTAATTCGCCGCACCCGCGTAGGCGCCTGCGCCACGGCCTCGAGCACGCGCTGGTGGAACAACTCGGCATTGGCGAAGAACAGGGGGGCATCCCAGCGGAACAGCACTAGGCCGGGAATCAGCCGCGCCTCGGGATAGCGCTTGATGTCGTGGTAGCCGCGGATGCCGTCGACCCGGCCCATCACGGCGAAGTGCGGCCGCCAACCGTCCCACAGGAATTCCATGACGGCGATGCCGATGGCGATACCAATGCCGGGAATCACGCCAAGCACCGCGACACCGACGAAGCAGGCGATCGACAGCCAGAACTCCCACTGTTGAATGCGGAAGATGCGGCGCAGGTCGTCGAACTCGAACAAGCCGATAGCTGAGGCGATCACGACGGCCGCCAGCGCGCTGCTGGGCAGGTGCTTCAGCAGGTTCGGTGCGACGAGCAGCAACACGGCCACCGCCACGGCACCGACCACGCCGGTGAGCTGGGTCTTCGCGCCCGCTGCCTCGGCGACGGGTGTGCGCGAGGAGCTGCTGCTGATCGGGAATCCCTGGAACAGCCCCGCCGCGAGGTTCGCCGCACCCAAGCCGACCATCTCCTGATTCGGATCGACGGTGACGTGGGTCCTGGCCGCGTACGTGCGCGACAGCACGCTGGTATCGGCGAACGCCACCATGGCCACCGCGCTGCCGCCGATCAGCA
Source organism: Dyella halodurans (assembly GCF_026283925.1). Lineage (GTDB taxonomy): Bacteria > Pseudomonadota > Gammaproteobacteria > Xanthomonadales > Rhodanobacteraceae > Dyella > Dyella halodurans. Next base: position 277,590 of record NZ_JAPDPF010000006.1, on the reverse strand, counting down.
CCTGGCCCAGGTCGGTGAGACCGATCCATGGCAGCGCAAACGCTGGCAGGCCCTGAGGCAGCGGACCGAGCACCTTGACTCCCATGCTTTGATCGAGGCCAAAGGCACCGACCACGAGCGTGGCGACCACTACGGCGATCAGCAGGCCGGGAATTCGTTGCCAGCGCTTGAGCAGCAGGATGATCGCCAGCGTACCGATGCCGATCGCGAACGCCGTCCAGTTGGTCTGGCTGCCGAAGATCGCCTGGACGATGCGCACGAGGTTGCGCAGCGGTCCCGCACTGTCGATGGAAAAGCCGAGCAGCTTGGGCAACTGGCTGATCAGCACGGTGAGAGCGATGCCGTTCATATAGCCATAGCGGATCGGCTTCGACAGCAGCTCGGTGACAAAGCCCAGGCGCAGCACCCCGATCAGGATGCACACCAAGCCCGACACGATCGCCATCAAGCTGGCCACGGCCACCGCGCGCGCCGGATCGCCGGCAGAGAGCGGCAGGACGACCGCGAGAATCACCGCAGCGAGCGAGGAATCCGGCCCCAACACCAGGATGCGGCTGGGACCAAACAGCGCGTAAGCGATGAGGGGAACGATGGTGGCATAGAGGCCATAGATGCCCGGGACACCGGACGCCACCGCGTAGGCAATGCCGACCGGGACCAGCATCGTGGTCAGCACCAGGCCGGCCATCAGGTCGTGCGGCAGCCAGGACGCTTCGTATTGGCGGATGATGCGTAGTCCGGGTAGCCAGCGCTGCCAACCGTTCATGCCGTGTCCTTTGTGGATACCGACGGATGCAAGCGTAGACTCACGTCCATGAGTCTACTGGCGTTTCCTCATACCGCTCAGTCAGGTTCGCTGCGGGTCGTAAGTGGACATCCGCAGCACGTCAATGGCTGAATCCGTGGGCAGACCTACGAGAGCGCTCACCACCCTCGCACCGATGGTCATCATCGCTCAATCGAGGTGTGCTCAGGGCTGCAGCGTGGCCGTCAGCATGATCGGCTGGTCGGTATGGCCGTTGGGGCCGCGGAATTCGTAGATCCAGCGCGTGCGGAACTCGACATTGCTGCCCATCCAGCGGTGGGCCCAGGAGACCTGGGGGCCGACGCCCATCGCGAGCCCGTTGTTTGCCTCGTAGTTCGCGCCCCGGCCCGGCATGCTGCCAGGGTCGGAACTGGGCTGCTCGATCGCGGCGGCCACGCCACCAAAGCCCCAGCCGCCCGGGGTTCGTTTCACCAGCATCGATTCGAAGCGTCCCACGAAGCCGTTCTGATACATCGCATTGGTTTTCTGCGAGAACACGCCCATCGCGAAAAACGTGGAGGATTCGACGTCGGAGCCCGGAAAGACCTTGGTGTAGGAAACCCGGGGCCGGATGCTCCAGACGTCCATGGCGGTATTGGTGGGACGGCCATATTGATAGCCGTGTGACGTCGAGGCCATGCCCAGGGAAATGGCGATCCGGTCGGTCTGGCTGATGCGATAGCTGGCAATGACCGGGACGAAGCTGGCTGCGTAGTTGGCATTGGTCGGACTGACACCAAGCGCGTCCGCTTCGATGCCGGGAGGCAGCGGGGTGGCATAGGCCGAGCTGGCCAGCGACGCGATGCTCCATCGCCCCTGCCCCGTGCCCCATGCATGCATATCGTTCATTTCAGGAAACGTCCACGTTCCGCCGAACTCCTTGGCAGCCTGAACAGCGTCCGGGGCTGGTGCCAGCGGGGCCGGGAGGCCTGCGTCCGGGATCGTGCTGGCATGCCCGGCCCAGTCCGGACCGGCTTGCCCCAGCTGCGCAGACGCTGTCGCCTGGGAACCCGCACCCCCGTCTCCAGCGAGCACCGGCACCGACCAGAACAGCGCCACCAGCAATACGGTGGCCGTACGGAATAGCGGACTCATCGCCATGCCCCAAGAAGGCATTTAGTCAGTTATTGACTACGCGGAGAGCGCGGGCCTGGTCGATGGCGGTGGCCGACATCATGAAAGTCGTGGAACCGTCGCCACGAAACCTTCCTTCGCGACGACCAGATGCGCTTTCAGCGCCATATTTAGACACCATGCGCGTCAATCTCACGTGCACATGGGTGTGAACCTCAGCGCGTGCGTGACGTGATCTTCATGGCCGCGGCGATAAGTTCGAGGGACAAGGCAAGGCTGGAGCGGCGGCCGCCGCTCCTTCGCGCGAACGACGGCGAGGTGAGCCGCCGTCGAGGGGATGTTTATATGCGTGCCACGTCCAGGCCGAAAAGAGGGCGATGCGATGGCAAAGGACAAGAAGGCAGCCAAAGGGGACGAGCCCGCCGAGCGGACCAGGCTCAAGAACAAGGACTATCAGAGCGAGCTGCAGAAGCTGCACGTGGAGCTGGTGAAGCTGCAGGGCTGGGTGCAGAAGGAAGGCGCCAAGATTTGCATCGTGTTCGAAGGGCGCGATGGCGCAGGCAAGGGCGGCACCATCAAGGCCATCACCGACCGGGTAAGCCCACGCGTGTTCCGCGTGGTGGCGTTGCCGGCACCCACCGAGCGCGAGAAGAGCCAGATGTATATCCAGCGCTACCTGCCGCATTTGCCGGCGGCGGGCGAGATCGTCATTTTCGATCGCAGCTGGTACAACCGCGCGGGCGTTGAGCGCGTGATGGGTTTTTGCACCGAAGAACAGGTCGAGAACTTCCTGCACGTGGCTCCGCTGGTCGAACGCATCATGGCGGCCTCCGGCCTCACCCTGCTGAAGTATTGGCTGGAAGTCGACGAGGAAGAGCAGACGCGGCGCTTGCAGGCGCGCATCGACGATGGGCGCAAGATCTGGAAGCTGTCGCAGATGGACCTGAAGTCCTATGGCCGCTGGTACGACTACTCGCGCGCACGCGATGACATGTTCCGTGCCACCGACACCGAGTTTGCACCGTGGCTGGTGGTCAACTCCAATGACAAGCGCCGCGCCCGCCTCAACATCATCAACGACCTGCTCAACCGCATTCCGTACAAGGAAGTGCCACGCGCGAAAGTGGTGCTGCCCAAGCGCGAGAAACGCGGTGATTACCGCGAGCCGGATTATCCCTACCGCTACATCGACGAAAAATACTGACGGACGCGGGCGATGTGCCGGCGCTGCAGAGGACGGTTGCTACAGGAGGGCGTTCATGACCCGCTTACTGCTTGGCAATATCGAACCGGGTACGTCCGAAGAGGAGGTCACGGCCTTCCTACACAAATACGGCTTTCCCTCCTATAGCCATATCGAGCAGGTGCCCGGCGACGGTTCACGGCCTGCCGTCCTGCTGACCTACGCTGGCGTCACGGAAGCAGAATTGGAAAAGTTGAAACCGCGTGTCCATGGCATGTTCTGGAAGAAGCGCGTGCTCAACGTGATGATCCTGGGCGACCACATGAACCATGTGGAGTGAGTGCGGCCGTTCTGGGCCTGAGTCGATGGCCAGTGAATGCGCGCCGTGGCGACGCCAGGATGGCCAGGCCCTGACGCATGGCGGGCCTCGCGGCCCTCGTAGTGGCTACAAATGCACGGTGGCGGACAGCAGCATGGGCTGATCCGCGCGTCCGCCGGGGCCATTGAATTCGTAGATCCAGCGATAGCGGAATTCGATGTTTCCGCCGCGCCACCTGGTATTCCAATTGATCTGCGGCCCCACGCCGAGGCCCACGCCATCGAAGTTCGGGTTGCGCGGCATGCCGTAGCTGGGTGCGGTCGGATCTTGTGAGTAGTGTTCGATCGCCGCTGCCACGCCGCCGACGCCCCAGCCGCCCGCGCCTTGTCGCATCACCACGGTTTCGATGCGGCCTACCGCACTGTTCTGGTAGATCGCATTGGCTTTGCGCGAGAACCAACCGACGGCGACGATGGTGGAGGCATCCGCGTCACCGCTGGCCAGGGTCTTGATGTAGGCCACCTTCGGCGTGAGGGTCCAGAAGTTGTACGCGGCCTTGCTACGCCGGCTGCTCTGGAGGTTGCTGCTGGCCGCGGTGACGCCATACGACACCGCGATCCGGTCGGTCGGACTGATGCGGTAACCGGCCAGGAGTTGGGTGCGGGCGATCGCGCCGTCACCATTGGCCATGAAGACGGGGCTGCTCGGCAGGTTGCCCGCCTGCAGGTTGAACGCATCGGACGACGGGTTGTTCGACGTCGTCACCGCGGCAAAGCTCCATCGGCCGACGTCGCGGCTCCAGTTACTGCGGTCGCCGGCTGCGGGAAACGCCCAGGCTTGGCTCATCACCGTCGTCAGGCGGACGGCATCCACGGTGGTGATGGGCGCCGCCCAGTTCGGTGCGCTTGCCAGGCCGGTGTCCATTGCGTCCACAGGACTGTTGGTTTGTGGCCCGGCGTACGCAGCGACGGACCCGCCACGCAAAAGAGGGTTCGAGCCGCCATCGGCAGCCGCGGCCACCGCTGGAACGATCGCTGCCGCCAGTGCAGCGGCGGTAGCGGCAGACCACAACCTGCACATCGCCCTACCCTCCAGGCAAGGAGCACTCGGTCACGCAACGATCTTTAAGCGACGGCGAGGTGTGGTCGCGGGTGGCACGCCGTCAGGCCGTTGGTTGCCCGCGCTCCCCGCGTGCCGACGACCCCCGCCTCCGGTCGTCCATTTAAGCCAGCGCGCGCGTCAACCGGGCGTGCAACGCATGTGTGGATGACCATCGCTTTGGGGCGCGGAAAACCATGGCGGACGCCCCACGTCGGAAGCCGCGGGCCGCAGGCGGTAGAATGGCGGCATGCATATCTTCAAAGTCTTCCACCTCGAAGCGGCCCATCGACTCCCGAACGTGCCGCTGGGCCACAAGTGCGCGCGCCTGCACGGGCATTCCTTCCGGGTCGAAATTCACGTCGCCGGTGAGCCGGATCCGTCGCTGGGCTGGGTCATGGACTTCGCCGACGTGAAGACGGCCTTCGCGCCGTTGTATGACCAGCTTGATCACCACTACCTCAATGACATCGAGGGGCTGGAGAACCCGACCAGCGAAGTGCTGGCGCGCTGGATCTTCACGCGCCTGGAGCCGCGCCTGCCGGGCCTGGACAAGGTGGTCGTGCACGAGACCTGCACCTCGGGCGCCAGTTGTAGCCGTGACAGCTTTTGACGCGTCGCAAAATTTCATGGTCTCGTCTTAAATTCACGAATTCATTGAAATTTTCGTGACAGGTCGACTCCGTCATAAAAAATATATTGCATTGCAACAAATGACTTGGTAGGCTTCTTCCCACTACCCAAACTCCCGTCGAGGGACCAAGTCATGACGCAGCAACTCAATTCCCAGGTTTTTGCCTACGCCAAGCAGCTGGCTGATAGTGCCTTCAAGGCGCAGTCCCTGGCGCTCAAGGGTCTGGAAAAGGTCGCCGAGCTTCAGATCAAGGCGCTCGAAAAGCAGGCGGAAGTCACTTCTTCCTTCATTACCGAAGCTTTCGAGACCCGCGATGCCGATGGCCTGCGTGCGTTGTGGGAGAAGGGCACCGCTGTCAGCCGCGAGAACGCCGAGCGCGCCGTGGCTGTGACGCAAGAAATCATCGCCGTGACCCAGAAGACCGCCGAGTCGCTGAATGCGCTCGTGCAGGAGCAGCAGCAGGCTGCCAACGACGCCGTGGCGGCGCCGGTGGCCGCGGTCAAGAAAGCCGCTGCAGGCAAGTAATCACGTTTTATCGACGCAACACTTCCCCCCAGTTGCGTCTCAGGGCCGGACTCATGTCCGGCCCTTTTCTTTGTGCGCCGGTGCGCAAAGTGTGAACAAAATCGGCCATGACAAGATGCCGCGGCGCCTGCGACTTGTCGCTGTAAATGCCGCGCTGATATACTTTTTCGGATTGGACCGTGGCCCGTAGCTGGTTCGGTGCCGCCTAGAGCGAAACCGCGCGGGAACCTCAGTGCTCAACAGTCTTGCTTCCGGTCGTCGTTTGGCGCTGCGCATTATCTTGCTGCAGCTCGCCGTAGCGGCGATTGTGGGCCTCGCCTTCCTGACGCAGGGACGCCTCGATGCACTGGCGGCCTTCGCGGGCGCCGCAATCGTGGCGCTGGGTACGTCGCTTCTGGCAGTACGTACTTTCGCCGGATTGAGCGGTGGCGGCATGACGATGGGACGCCTGTTGTCGGGCATGGTCTTAAAGTGGATCGCGATCCTAGGGGGTCTGGTTGCGATCCTGGGTCAATGGAAACTGCCGCCGCTAGCCGCCATCACGGGGCTGGTGGCTGCTTACGCAATAAATCTGCTGGCATTCAGATTCAAGGGTTAACACATGGCAAGCGAGCCGCAGGGCGGGCTAACCGAATACATCCAGCATCACCTTCACCACAACACGGTGAGCCTGGGTGACAGCGCCTTCATGAAGATCCACCTCGATTCGCTGGTGGTGTCCTTCGTGCTGGGTGCCTTGTTCTGCCTGTGGTTCTGGCTGAAAGCCCGCAAGGCAACCTCGGGCGTGCCGTCCAAGGGGCAGGCCTTCGTCGAGATCATCGTCGAGTTCGTCGATACCCAGGTGAAGGACACGTTCCATGGTGATCGCCGTACGGTGACGCCGCTGGCGCTGTCGATCTTCATGTGGGTGGTGTTCCTGAATGCGATGGATCTGCTGCCGCTCGATGCACCGAGCTGGGGCGTGAAGGCTCTCGCCGGCACCGAGACGATGCACCACACCTTCTTCCGCTGGGTGCCGACCGCCGATATCAACACCACCATGGGCCTGGCCCTGGCCGTGTTCTTCATCGTGCTGGGTCACGGCATGAAGGCCAAGGGCGTGGGCGGTTTTGGCTGGGAGCTGATCACGGCGCCTTTCCACGCAGACAACATGATCGTGAAGATCATCCTGATGCCGTTCAACTTTGCATTGAACGTCATCGAATACCTGTCGAAGCCGGTCTCGCTGGCCATGCGACTGTTCGGCAACATGTACGGCGGCGAGCTGGTGTTCATGTTGATCGCCGGCCTGTTTGCGGGCTGGCTGAGCTTCCTGCCGGGCGTGGTCTTCAACACCGCATGGGCGATCTTCCACATCCTGATCATCCTGCTGCAAGCGTTCATCTTCATGATGTTGACGATCGTGTACATCGCCACGGCGCGTGAGCATCACTAAGGCTTTTCTGCTCCATTTCGTTTTTGCTTCATCTTTTGCGTTCTAACCAAAAACCTTTATCGATTCACAGGAGAACACCATGGAACTCATCGCACACGTGCAGGGCCTGACCGCCATTGCCATCGGCATCATCATCGGCCTCGGCGCTCTGGGCGCTTGCTTGGGTATCGCCATCATGGGTTCCAAGTTCCTCGAGTCCGCTGCCCGTCAGCCGGAGCTGGTGCCGCTGCTGCAGGGCCGCATGTTCCTGCTCGCCGGTCTGATCGACGCTGCGTTCATTATCGGTCTGGCCGTGGCCCTGCTGTTTGCGTTCTCGAACCCGCTCATCTCCGTGCTGAAGACCGCCACCGGCGGTTAATCAACGCGACATGAGTCGCCGCAGCGTGCCTGTGCCGCTGCGGCGATCGGCGGTTTAACGCGTTATCGGAGTTAATTGGAAAGCTCATGGATATCAATCTGACTTTCCTGGGCCAGATGGTTTCTTTCGCCATCCTGGTCTGGTTCACCACCAAGTTCATCTGGCCGCAGCTCAATCATGCGATTGAAGAGCGTCAGAAGAAGGTTGCCGATGGTCTGGCCGCCGCTGAAAAGGCGCGCGCCGAACTGAAGGACGCCGACGCCAAGGTCGCCAACGAGATCAAGCAGGCTCGCCAGCAGGCCAACGAAATCATCGAGCGTGCGCAGCAGCAGGCCAACCAGATCGTGGACAAGGCTCGCGCCGAAGCCACGGCCGAGGCGAACCGCCTGAAGGCAGCCGCTGCCGACGAGCTCGTCAGCATGCAGCAGCGTGCGCGCGAAGAACTGCGTGGCTGGGTCGGCCGTCTGGCCGTCCAGGGCGCGGAGAAGATCGTGCAGCGCGAAGTCGATGCCACGGCCCACAAGGCCATGCTCGACCAGCTCGTGGCCGAGATCTAAGCCATGGCCCAGGCAATCACCCTCGCCCGCCCGTATGCGCGTGCCGCCTTCGAACTGGCTCATGAAGCCGGTTCGCTGGGCGCATGGTCGCAGGCGCTGGCTTTCGCTGCGGAAGTGGCGAAGGACCCGCGTGTGGTCGGCCTCGGCAACGATCCGCGCGTGCAGCCTGAACAGCTGGTGGCGCTGCACCTGCCGCAAGGCATGAGCGCCGATGCGCCGTTCGCCCAGTTCCTGGGCGAGCTGGCCGAGCATCGCCGTATGGCCTTGCTGCCGGAAGCGGCTGCGTTGTTCGAGCAGTACAAGCGTGAATCCGAGTCGCAGCTGCTGGTCAAGGTGACCAGCGCGTTTGCGTTGGATGGCGCGCAGGCCGAACAGCTGAAGGCGTCGTTGAAGCGCCGCTTCAAGCGCGAGATCGAGCTGGAGACCAAGGTCGACGCTTCGTTGCTTGGCGGCGTGGTGATCGACACCGGTAGCGAAGTGATCGACGGCTCCGCTCGTGGACGTCTGGCGCGCTTGTCCAGCGCGCTGACGCATTAAAAGTTTTACGCGAAGTCCGTTTCGCGAAGAGCCAAACCGGCCATCCGTGGCCGGACTCTTAAAGAAGCTTAAAAATTCAGGATACCGACCATGTCCAGCACCACTTTGAACCCGTCCGAGATCAGTGAACTGATCAAGAGCCGTATCGAGCAGTTCAAGCTCGGCGCGGAAGCTCGCAACGAAGGCACCATCATCAGCGTGTCCGACGGTATCGTGCGCATCCACGGCCTGGCCGACGTGATGCAGGGCGAAATGATCGAACTGCCGGGCAACTCCTATGCCGTGGCGCTGAACCTCGAGCGTGACTCGGTCGGCGCCGTGGTGCTGGGCGAGTACCAGCACCTGCGCGAAGGTGACGTTGCCAAGACCACCGGCCGCATCCTCGAAGTGCCGATCGGCACCGAGCTGCTCGGCCGCGTCGTCGATGCGCTGGGCAACCCGATCGACGGCAAGGGCCCGATCGAAGCGAAGCTCAGCTCGCCGATCGAGAAGGTTGCGCCGGGCGTGATCTGGCGTAAGTCGGTCGACGAGCCGGTGCAGACCGGTTACAAGTCCGTCGACTCGATGATCCCGATCGGCCGTGGCCAGCGTGAGCTGATCATCGGCGACCGCCAGACCGGCAAGACCGCGCTGGCCATCGACGCGATCATCAACCAGAAAGACTCCGGCATTAAGTGCATCTACGTCGCCATCGGCCAGAAGCGCTCGTCGATCGCCAACGTGGTGCGCAAGCTCGAAGAGAACGGCGCGCTGGCCAACACCATCGTGGTCGTCGCTTCCGCTTCCGAGTCGGCTGCGCTGCAGTACATCGCGCCGTACTCCGGCTGCACCATGGGCGAGTACTTCCGTGATCGCGGCCAGGACGCGCTGATCATCTATGACGATCTGTCCAAGCAGGCCGTGGCCTACCGCCAGATCTCGCTGCTGCTGAAGCGCCCGCCGGGCCGCGAAGCCTATCCGGGCGACGTGTTCTATTTGCACTCGCGCCTGCTCGAGCGCGCTTCCCGCGTCTCCGAGGAGTACGTGGAGAAGTTCACCAACGGTGAAGTGAAGGGCAAGACCGGTTCGCTGACCGCGCTGCCGATCATCGAGACCCAGGCTGGCGACGTGTCCGCGTTCGTGCCGACCAACGTAATTTCGATCACCGACGGCCAGATCTTCCTGGAAACCGACCTGTTCAACGCCGGCATCCGCCCGGCCGTGAACGCCGGTATCTCGGTGTCGCGCGTGGGTGGTGCCGCCCAGACCAAGATCGTGAAGAAGCTGTCCGGCGGCGTGAAGCTGGCCCTGGCGCAGTTCCGCGAGCTGGCTGCGTTTGCGCAGTTCGCTTCGGACCTCGACCCGGCCACCCGCGCCCAGCTGGACCGCGGCCAGCGCGTGACCGAGCTGATGAAGCAGGCGCAGTACGCGCCGCTGTCGATCGCCGAGCTGGCGCTGTCGGTGTACGCCGCCGAGAAGGGCTACCTCGACGACCTGGCGGTGAACAAGGTGCTGCCGTTCGAGAAGGGCCTGCATGCCTTCATGCACCAGAACCATGGCGAGCTGATGAAGAAGATCGTCGCCACCGGTGACTGGAACGGCGAGATCGAAGGCGTCTTCAAGTCCTCGCTGGACGAGTACAAGAAGACCGGTAGCTGGTAAGCAGTAACGGGTGTACAGCCGCCGCATGCGCGGCTGTACAGCACTCCGGCCGAACGGACCGGGATCGCAATCACCCAACAGGTTGAGGCAAACGTGGCAAGCGGACGCGAAATCAAAACCAAGATCAAGAGCACGCAGAACATGCGCAAGGTGACGCGCGCGCTCGAAATGGTCTCGGCCTCGAAGATCCGCAAGGCGCAGGATCTGATGAAGGCCTCGCGCCCCTATGCGCGCGCCATGCGCAAGGTGATCGCGCATGTGGCCCAGGCCAACACCGACTTCAGTCATCCGTTCCTGCAGGAGCGCGAGACCGTCAAGCGCGTGGGCTATCTGGTCATCACCACCGACCGCGGCCTGTGCGGTGGCCTGAACTCCAACCTGTTCCGTCGCCTGCTGCCCAACATCCTCGAATGGCAGGCCAAGGGCGTCGAAGTGGACGTGGTGGCGGTCGGCCAGAAGGCGATCCAGTTCTTCCGCCGCCTCAAGGGCATCAACCTGATCGGCAGCGTCAGCCATCTCGGCGAGAAGCCGAAGCTCGATCAGCTGGTGGGCGTGATCAAGCTCGCGCTGGACGGCTACCTGGCGGGCAAGGTCGACCGTGTGTTCCTGGCCCACAACGACTTCGTCAACACCATGGTGCAGAAGCCGGCCGTGCACGCGCTGCTGCCGCTGGGCGTGGTTGCCGAGGAACTGGGCGTCGTGGCCAGCGAGTCGTCGCCGTCGCCGGATTACCCGGTGGCGGGCCTCAAGCTCGAGCAGAAGCACGACTGGGATTACATCTACGAACCCGATGCCGCCACCGTGCTTGAACACGTGATGGCTCGCTACATCGAGTCGATCGTGTACCAGGGCGTGCTGGAAAACCTCGCCAGCGAGCATGCCGCGCGCATGGTCGCGATGAAGAGCGCGTCGGACAACGCGAACAAGGTGATCGGTGAGCTGACGCTGATTTACAACAAGGCGCGTCAGGCCGCGATCACCCAGGAAATTTCCGAAATCGTCGGTGGTGCAGCTGCGGTGTAACCGCAGCTGCACCCATCAAATTCTGGCGACGCGTAGCGGCGCCGTACCAAACCTAAAAGATCCATCCGGAGCAAATCCATGAGCCAGGGCAAAGTTGTACAGATCATCGGCGCGGTCATCGACGTGGAATTTCCGCGCGATCAGGTGCCGCAGGTTTACGACGCGCTGAAGATCGACGGCACCGATATCACGCTGGAAGTCCAGCAGGTATTGGGTGACGGCATCGTCCGTACCATCGCCCTCGGTTCCACCGGCGGCCTGAAGCGCGGCCTCGTGGCGCGCAACACCGGCGAAGGCATCAAGGTGCCGGTCGGCAAGGCCACGCTGGGCCGCATCATGGACGTGCTGGGCGAGCCGATTGACGAAGCCGGCCCGATCGGCGAGCAGGATCGCTGGGTCATCCATCGCGAAGCGCCGAGCTATGACGACCAGGCTGCTGCGAGCGACTTGCTGGAAACCGGCATCAAGGTGATCGACCTGATGTGCCCGTTCGCCAAGGGCGGCAAGGTCGGCCTGTTCGGCGGCGCCGGCGTCGGCAAGACCGTGAACATGATGGAGCTGATCAACAACATCGCCAAGGCGCACGCGGGTCTGTCCGTGTTCGCCGGCGTGGGTGAGCGTACCCGTGAGGGCAACGACTTCTACCACGAGATGAAGGACTCCAACGTGCTCGACAAGGTCGCGATGGTGTACGGCCAGATGAACGAGCCGCCGGGCAACCGTCTGCGCGTGGCGCTGACCGGCCTGACCATGGCCGAGTACTTCCGCGACGAGAAGGACGAGCACGGCAAGGGCAAGGACGTGCTGCTGTTCGTCGACAACATCTACCGCTACACGCTGGCCGGTACCGAAGTGTCGGCACTGCTCGGCCGCATGCCGTCCGCCGTGGGTTACCAGCCGACACTGGCCGAGGAAATGGGCGTGCTGCAGGAGCGCATCACCTCGACCAAGACCGGTTCGATCACCTCGATCCAGGCCGTGTACGTGCCCGCGGATGACCTTACCGATCCGTCGCCGGCCACCACCTTCGCCCACTTGGATGCGACCGTGGTGCTCTCGCGTAACATCGCCTCGCTCGGTATCTACCCGGCCGTGGATCCGCTGGACTCCACCAGCCGCCAGCTCGATCCGAACGTGATCGGCGCCGAGCACTACGACGTGGCCCGTCGCGTGCAGGGCACGCTGCAGAAGTACAAGGAGCTCAAGGACATCATCGCGATCCTGGGCATGGACGAGCTGTCGGAAGAAGACAAGCTGGCCGTGTCGCGCGCGCGCAAGATCGAGCGCTTCTTCTCGCAGCCGTTCCACGTGGCCGAAGTGTTCACCGGCTCGCCGGGCAAGTACGTGCCGCTGAAGGAAACCATCCGTGGCTTCAAGATGATCGTCGACGGCGACGTGGACCACCTGCCGGAGCAGGCGTTCTACATGGTCGGCGGCATCGACGAGGCCATCAAGAAGGCCGAGGACATGGGCGCCAAGAAGGCCGCCTGATCCCTCGGGGCGGACCCTGTGGTCCGCCCATTGCCTTAAGCATCCGGAATCCGAGTCATGAGCCACACCATTCGCGTCGAAGTCGTCAGTGCCGAAGCCGAGATCTACTCGGGCGAGGCGACGATGGTCGTTGCCACCGGCGAGATCGGCGAGCTGGGCATCACGCCGCGCCACGCGCCGCTGATCACCCGCCTGAAGCCGGGCAAGGTCGTCGTTACCCAGTCGAACGGTGAGAAGGTGGATATCTCCATCACCGGCGGCGGCATTCTCGAAGTGCAGCCGCAGGTCGTCACCGTGCTCGCCGATTCGGCGATCCGCTCCGACGAGATCGACGAGGCTGCCGCCCTGGCTGCCAAGCAGGAAGCCGAGGACGCGCTGGCCAATCGCACCGATGCGGTCGAGATCGCCGATGCCCAGGCCAAGCTGGCCCAGGCACTCACCCAGCTGCAGGCGCTGGAGCGTCTGCGTAAGACCCTCAAGCACTAAGGGGTCTGCCTACCCGCACGCCAGTGGGGGAAGGACATCGAACGCCGGCCTTGGGGCCGGCGTTTTTGTTTATGCTGGCTTGCCACCTTCAGGGAGGTCGCCGCCCATGGATGTGTCATCACCGCGCCGGTTCGGTCCAGCGCCGACTCTCGGCGGTGTCCTGTCTCTCGCTGCCCTGCTGCTGTCAGGCTGTGTCAGCTCACCCTCGGCCAGGCCCGAGGCTCCCCAGCCCGTGGGCGAGACCTCGTACCGCGAGCGGGCTACGGCCGGGATGCAGCACTATCAGCTGGCGCTGGGAGAGATCTCGGCCGGCGCCACGCCGCTCCTCCACCCGGCGCCGGTCTATCCGCCGGCGTTGCTGGCGGCACGCTTGCCACCGCAGGAGGTCGAGGCCCTGCTGGTCGTCGACACCGAGGGCAAGGTGAACGACGTGCGCATTGCCGATGAAGCACAGGCTGACCCGCAGCAGCGGCTGTTTGCCCAGGCCGTGCGCACGGCGGCCGAGCAATGGACCTTCGAGCCGCTGCGCATCAGTCGCTGGGCGGCCGATGCCAACGGCAATCCCCACGAAGTGGACAGCGAGGCGCGCCCTTTCAGCCTGCACTATGTGTTTCATTTCGCCTGGAAGGACGGGAAACCGGTGACCGACGCCAGCGCCCCGCCAGACGCTGGCCGCTAGCCCTTTCCTGGCCATGGAACGGACCGCGGCGTTCCCGCTGGCGGCTGGTATGCTCCGCCGCTAGCCACGACGGGCCAGCCCATGATCAAGAATGCCCCCCTGCACGTCATCGTCCTTGCCGCTGGTGAGGGCAAGCGCATGAAGTCCAAGAAAGCCAAGGTGCTGATGCCGCTGGCCGGCCGCCCCTTGCTGGCGCATGTGCTCGAGGCCGCCCGCGCGTTGCGGCCGCAGGTCATCCACCTGGTTTACGGCCATTGCGGTGACCAGGTACGGGGAGCGTTCGAGGGCCAGCCCGATCTGCACTGGGTGCTGCAGTCGCAGCGGCTGGGCACGGGGCACGCCGTGCGCGAAGCGCTGCTCGATGTTCCTGACGACGCCACGGTGTTGGTGCTGTATGGCGATGTGCCACTGACCCGCGCGCAGACCCTGCAGCAACTGGTGAACGCCGAAGGCACGGTCAGCCTGCTGGCGACCCGCGTCGCCGATCCGCAGGGTTACGGGCGCGTCCTGCGTGACGGCAATGGCTTCGTGCGTGCCGTGGTGGAAGAGAAGGACGCCGACGACGGCCAGCGCGCCGTCAATCTGATCAATACGGGCATCGTGGCCGCCGAGGCGGAGGCGCTGAAGCGCTGGACCTCCAAACTCGATCGCAACAATGCGCAAGGCGAGTACTACCTCACCGATATCTTCGCCATGGCCGCCTCCGAAAATCGCGCCGCGGCCTGCGTGGAATGCGCGGACGAATACGAGGCGGCCGGTGCCAATAATCCCTGGCAGCTGGCCGAGCTCGAAGCGCAGTATCGACTGCGTGCCGCCAAGGCGCTCGCACTGGACGGCGTGCGCATCGTCGACCCTGCACGCATCGACGTACGTGGCACGGTGACGGCAGGTATGGACGTCGACATCGATATCGACGTCATTCTCGAAGGCGAGGTATCGCTGGGCGAGGACGTGCGGATCGGCGCCTTCACGCGCCTGAAGAATGTCAGCCTTGCCGCTGGCACCGTGGTGCATTCGCACTGCGACCTGGAAGGCGTGGTGACGCACGGGCCTTGCATCATCGGTCCGTATGCGCGCTTGCGCCCGGGTACCGAACTCGCCGCCGGCGTGCATATCGGGAATTTCGTCGAGACCAAGAAAGCGCAACTTGGCGAGGGCAGCAAGGCCAATCACCTGAGCTATCTCGGCGACACCGTGATCGGCAGCGGCGTGAACATCGGCGCCGGCACCATCACCTGCAACTACGACGGCGTCAACAAGAGCCTCACCACCATTGGCGATGGCGCCTTCATCGGTTCCAACAGCGCCTTGGTGGCGCCGGTGAGCATCGGCGCCCAGGCCACCATTGGCGCGGGCTCGGTGATCGGCAAGCATGCGCCGGCCGGTGAGCTGACGATTGCGCGCGCCCGCCAGGTAACGCTGCAAGGCTGGCATCGCCCGACCAAGAAATAAGCGGCAGGATCGAGTTGGCCGCGGGGAATCCGGCTCAGGCGCTCCCGCGCCGCGTCGGCAATACCGGCGACGAACAGAGGGGCCGGCAAACCCGCATTTGCACGCAGATGCAGTGCCTGTCCGCGAGTTCCGGCGTTACGCGTAACGCCAGCCGTCGAGTTCCACCAGCAACTCCTGCCTGCAGATGTCGCCATGCAGCAGCAGCACGGGCACGCCCGGCAGGCGGTGCTGCAGGAAGTCGCGCACATGCGGCGCGTCGGTCGGGTGTCGCACATAGGCCTTGAGCGGCGACTGCGTGTCGAATCCGGCCTTCATGCCGGCGCTGGCAAGCAAGGCCTCCAGGTTGGTCAGCGTTTCGTCGAGCTGGGCTTGCAGGTCGTCCTGATGCGCCGAGGCATGGCCGACCACGGCGGCCGTGCCTGAGATGGCCAGCGCGTCCTGTGCCGGCAAGGCCATGGCGCGGGCGAATCGGGGCGTCGTGCGGCCATATTGGCGTGGGTAGTGCCAGGCGCTGACCTGGCGCGGATTTTCCACCCTCAGGCCGGGTTGGTCGCCGGCGAGCAGGTAGACCTGCAGGCGTGCTTCGCCGGCATGGTGGCCAATGGCAGTCGCCGCGGGAAAGCCATCGGCGAAGAACCCGCCCATGCCCTCGACCCGGCCGTCGCAGAACTGCTTGTAGCGCTCGTTGTCGCCCTCGCCCAGGTTGATCGCGCCCAGGTAATTCCAGATGCGTTGCACATGGCGTTCGCCGCGGGTCGCCAGAAAGGCGCACAAGGCCGCATAGGCAGCGGCGCTGGCGCCGCGGGTGCCGTCATGGGCGCGCTCGTCCAGCTCGATGGCGGCGAACAGCCAGCCGTCGCCAGCGGACCAGCGCAGCTCGCCCGCGCGACCATGGGTTACCGGCCCGTTCACCTGCCAGATTTCCAGCGGCGCCGGCGCATCGAAGCACTCAAGATCCACCCCCAGCCAGCGTGGATCGGCGCTGCGGGTGGCGCCGGCCCCAAAGCCGAAGACGGCCAGCGTGCCCGGCTCGTGCAGGACCGCCTCGGGGTCGGCATTGCGGTAAGACACCCTTGGTGCGCGCCGCAGCGTGGGCCGGGCGACCGCGTTTTCACAACCCTGAACCATGGAGTGCAACCGAGGGAGACGGGGGCGCTATGTTACACTTGTCGACCGCTGCCTCTGGGGGAGAGGCGCCAGTAACGAGTACGAAAGGGCATGGCCGAGCAGAGCACCCCACAACACCAGCTGGCTACCTTGATTGTGGAATGCCTCAATCTGGAGGCAGTGACGCCGGATCAGATCGATCCTGATGCGCCCCTGTTCGGCGGCGATCTCGGCCTGGATTCCATCGATGCGCTGGAGATCGCGCTGGCCGTGTCCAAGCGTTACGGTTTTCAGCTGCGCTCGGACAATCCGGAAAACCGCCAGATTTTTACCAGCCTGCGTACGCTGTCCGAACACATCGAACAGCACCGGGCGGCCTGACCCGCATGGGGCACGATGCGGTCAGATCCTGCAGCCTTCCGTCGCCGTCGCCCCTCTAAGGAACAGGCAGATCCAGTCATGTCGCGCTCCTGCCTCCTTGCTTCGGATGACTATGCCATGGCGGCCCGTTGGCCCCGGTGGGCGCCTGGTAACGGATCTGCGTTGCCATGAGCAGCACCGTCTTCCAGCGCGAGATCTGCGTGGCGGCGGATCATCCCAGCCTGCCCGGTCACTTCCCTGGCGCGCCGCTGGTGCCGGGCGTGGTGCTGCTGGAGCACGTGGCGCTGGCGTTGCGGGAGTGGCGCGACGTACGCCTGGCGCGCGTGCTGGAAGCGAAGTTCATGGCGCCATTGCTGCCGGATCAACATGCCACGCTGGACCTGGTCGACGCAGCCGGCGGCGTGCGCTTTGAAATACGCCGCGACGGCGCCTTGCTGGCGCGTGGCCTGATCGAGGGGGCGCCGTGAGCGAACACTGGCAGAGTCGCCCTGAAGGTGGTGGACGCTTTGCGTTGTGGCTGATCCGCACGATTGCCTTGCATGGTGGTCGCCCACTTGGCCGTCTATGCCTCTATCCGATCACGCTTTATTTCTTCCTGCGGCGTGGGCCTGAGCGGCTCGCCTCGCGGCGCTTCCTGGAGCGCGTGCTGGCCCGGCCGGTATCCACCTGGCAGGTGATGAAGCACATCCACAGCTTTGCCGCGACGATTCTGGATCGGATCTTCCTGCTGGCGCACGGCGAGAAAGGCTTCGATATTTCGGTCGAAGGGCTGGACGAGCTCGAGGCCTGCCTCGCCCAGGGGCGTGGCATGCTGCTGTTGGGAACCCATCAGGGAAGCTTCGAAGCCTTGCGCGCGCTGGGTTCGCGCCGGCCGGAGGTTTCGCTGCGCGTCGTGCTGGACAAGCAGAAGACGCCAGCCATGACCGAGTTGCTCGAAGCGCTCGCTCCCGAAGTCGGCGACCAGGTGATCGATGCATCGCTCGGTGGCGCGTCGATCACGCTCGCCATCGCCGAAGCCTGCGAGCAGGGCGCCATGGTGGCCTTGCTGGCCGACCGTGGGCGCGAGCACGAAGTGTTGCGGCGTACGCCCTTCCTCGGCGCACCCGCGCCGTTCCCGGTGGGTCCCTGGTTGCTGGCTCATTCGCTGAAAGTGCCGGTGATGCTGTGCTTCGGACTGTACGAAGGCGGCAACCGCTACCGCCTCATCTTCGAAGCGTTCGCCGAACGCGTGGAGATTCCGCGCCATGAGCGCGCGCAAGCGCTGGACGCGGTCATCGCCCGTTACGCCCGTCGCGTGGAACATTACGCCCAGGTTGCCCCCTACAACTGGTTCAATTTCTATGATTTCTGGCAGCAAGATGCTGGTGTTCCTGGGTGGAACGATGCTGTCGCTGTGCGCGAACGCGTCGGCGCCTGAAGACGCCGCCACGGCGCGCGTGCTGGTGAACTCGCTGGGTCGTCCTGCACCTGCGCGCACGGCGTTCGCCGAGGCGCGCTTCCTCAAGCTGCTGGACCAACCGCTGGTGGTGTCGGGCGAGCTGGCCTGGCTGGGCGGCGATCGCCTTGAGCGCCGCGTGGATCATCCGAATCGCGAAGTCTCGAGCATCGCCGACGGCGAGGTCACCCAGCAGCGCGAGGGCCGTCCGCCGCGTCGCTTCTCGCTCAAGCGCGCGCCGCAGCTACAGATCATGCTCGACAGTTTCGTCGCCTTGCTCGGCGGCGATTCCGAACGCCTGGAGCAGGCCTTTGCGATCCAGCACACCGTCAACGACACCAAGCGCTGGACCCTGACGCTTACGCCGCGCGACCCGACCCTGCTGCGCACGGTCAGTCGCATCGAGATCGACGGCCAAGGCAATGAGCCGCGCTGCATGCGCATGCAGGAGACGGACGGCGATCTCGCCATCGACCTGCTCGGTGAGCTCGCCGCCAGCATGCCGGTGACGCCTACGCGCGAAGCGCTGGTGGCGCTCTGCCACGGCGGATGAGCATGCAACGCCGCGGGCGCCTGCTCCTCCTGGTGCTGTGGCTGGCGACCCTGGCCGCACTGGGCTGGATGGTGTCCCAGCGCCTACGCATCAGCACCGACTTGCGCAGCTTCATGCCGGCGCCGACCACGCCCGATCAGCGCCTGTTGATGGAGCAGGTTGGCGAAGGTCCCGGCTCACGGTTGTTGCTGCTGGCCATCGCCGGCAAATCCGACGAGCAACTCGCGACGCTGAGCCAGGGCCTGGTGGCGGCGCTGCGCGGAGACCCTCGCTACAGCCAGGTGCTCAACGGCAGTTTCGACATCGCCTCGCTCGACGACAGGCTGCTGCCCTACCGCTATCTGCTGTCGCCGACGCTGGACACCCAGCGCATGGATGCCGCCTTCCTGCGCGACGAACTGCAGCAACGGCTGGAAGATCTGTCCTCGCCGGCGGCCAGCTTGCTGAAGGGTCTGCTGCCGCGCGATCCCACGCTTGAAGTGCTGAAGCTGGCCGAGCGCTGGACGCCGCCGACGTCGCCGGAGGTGCGCAACGGCGTGTGGTTTTCGGCGCAGCACGAGGCCTTGCTGCTGGTGCAGACGCAGGCGCCAGGCTTTGATCCCGATGCACAGTCAATCGCCATCGACGGCATTCGTCGCGCCTTCGACGCGCTGCCCGGCCACCAGGGCGCCACGCTTGCGCTGAGCGGTCCTGGGTATTTCAGCGTGCTGGTGAACGCGCAGACACGCGCCCAGGCCGAGTGGATCGGTCGCATCTCCACCGTGGGTTTCGTCCTGTTGTTGTTGTTGGCTTATCGCAGTGTCAGTTCGCTACTGCTGTCGGCCCTGCCGATCGCCAGCGCCGCACTGGTGGGTATCGCCGCCTTGGTGTGGTTGTTTCCTGAAGTGCACGGCATCACGCTGGCGTTTGGCTTCACCCTGCTGGGCGTGGCGCAGGAGTATCCGATACGCGTCCTCAGCCATCGCCGCGCTGGCGAGGACGCCGTGCAAAGCGTGCGTGATTTGTGGCCGTTGTTGCTGACGGCCATCGCATCGGCCTGCATCGCCTATGCCGCGTTCTACGCCTCGGGCGTGAATGGACTGCGTCAGCTGGCGGTGTTCACCGTCACCGGGCTGCTGGTGGCGGGATTCAGCACGCGCTATCTGCTGCCTTATCTGCTGCCTGAGCGGGTTCGTGACGTGGCCGACATGCGCTGGCTGGTCGCCACGCGCCGTTTCGTCGATGCATTGCCGCGGCCGCGCTGGATACCGCTGCTGGTCGCGCTGGCAACCGTGTTGATGTTGGTCTTTGCGCAAGGCCCGTTCTGGCAAAACGATCTGTCTGCGCTTACGCCCTTGCCGCGGGACCTGTTGCAGCGCGACGCGCGCCTGCGCGAGGCCCTGGGTGCACCGGATGTGCGCTACCTGTTGGTCCTGGCCTCTTCGAGTGACGAAGGGGTGTTGGAGTTGTCCGAGCGCATCGAGCCGGCGATCGCGGCGCTGGTGGCGCGACATGTGGTGGATACCGTCGAGTTGCCGTCGCGCTATCTCCCCAGCGCGGCCGTGCAGCGTGAGCGCCAGCAGAAACTGCCGGCTCGCGACGCATTGCAGCAGGCGCTGGACGAGGCCTTGCAAGGCATGCCGTTCAAGCCCGGCCTGTTCGCCCCGTTCGTCGATGATGTGCAGCGGGCACGCGAATCGCCGCCGCTCACACCGGCTCGTTTTGCGGCGTCACCCTTGGGGCAGCGTCTGGCGGCCATGTTGGTGCAGCGAGATGACCAGTGGTTGGGCCTGGCCACGCTGAGCGGGTTGCACGACGTGGCCGCGATGCAGGCATGGGTGAAGGAAAACGGTGGAGCCGTGCGTCTGCTCGATCTGAAGGATGCCGCGGAGTCCTTGGTGGCCGATTATCGCGCACGCATCCTGCATGCCTTGCTGGCCGCCGCGGTGCTGCTGGTGCTGGTCATCTCCTTCGCTTTGCGCAGCGTTCGGCGCGCCTGGCACGTACTGGCGCCGATGACCCTGGCCACCTTCCTGGTGCTGGCGGTCGAGCGCATGGCCGGCGTCGAGATCTCGCTGTTCCATCTGGTGGCACTGATCCTCGCGGCCGGCCTCGGGCTGCACTACGCGCTGTTCTTTGAGCGCGACACCGGCGATGCGGCCGAACAGCGGCGCACCCTGCATGCCACCCTGGTCTGCGTGCTGTCGGCCCTGCTGGTGTTTGGGATGCTCGCCTGGAGCTCGATTCCCGTGCTGCGTGCCATCGGGCTGACGGTGAGCCTTGGCGTGGCCTTCCATTTCTGCCTTTCGATCCTCATGGCTCCGCATGCTCGCAAAGACTGACTGGGCGCATCTCATCCCTCACCAGGGCGCGATGTGCCTGTTGGATGCCGTGCTGGCATGGGATGCCACCAGCATCCACGCGACGAGCCGTGGTCATGCCAGCGTCGACCATCCATTGCGCGCGCAGGATCGCCTGCATGCGGTCAACCTGGTCGAGTGTGGCGCGCAGGCCATGGCGGTGCACAGCGCACTGTTAACGCGTGACCGTGGCGTGCTGGAGCCGCGCCGGGGCCGTCTGGTCAGCGTGCGCGACGTGACGCTTACAGTCGAGTTCGTCGATGAGCTGGATGGGCATTTGGACGTCCATGTGCAGTGCCTGTATGCCGACGATACCGGTGCGCAATATGCGTTCCGGGTGGAACATCGTGGTCATGTGCTGGCCAGCGGACGGGCTGCCGTGATCCATCCCGTCGCGTGATCGATAACGGCTGGCTTGCACCCGGCGACAGCGCCGGGTGCAGCCACCATCAGGTTGCGGCGGTGTCGTAGACGAGCGGGCGCGACGCGCGCGAGCGCCGATAGCTGGCGACGACGTTGCCGTTGTGGATCAGCTGGCCAATGGTGTAACCGGTGATCCGCGCGATGTCGCGTACCGGGCTGAAGTGGCTGATGCGAAACTCGCGGTGGTAGCGCGACGCGATCGGCACGGAGACGACACCCAGGTTCTTCATGCGCGACGCCGTGATGAGTATGGCGGCCTCGAACACGAAGTTCTCCGCCGGCAGGTCGACCAGGTCGAGGGCGGCACGCGGATACCAGCGTTGCCCGCTCTGCGTGTCGGCCACGGGCTGCGCGCAGGCCCAGGAGATGGCCCAGTCGGCCACCGCATTGGCGCGCCGGCGACCCTTCGGTTGCTGTTCGCGATCGAGCAGGCGCGCGCCGATCACGATATGGTCGGGAAAGCGCTTCGCCGCGGCGACGATGCGCGGGATGTCGCTGGCGAGATGTTGTCCGTCGCCATCCATGGTGATGACGGCGTCGAATCCCTGGCGCACGGCTTCGCGGAAACCGGTACGCAGCGCTTCGCCCTTGCCCCTGCGCTGCGGATGACGCAGCAAGGTGACGGGCAGCGCGCCCACGATCTGCGGCGTGCGATCGTTCGAGCCATCGTCCACGACGATGACCGCTACGTTGAGTGCGAGCACCGATTCGACCACGCCTTGAATCGCCGCTTCCTCGTTGAGGCAGGGGATCAACACGCACCAGCGGGCGTCGGATGTATTCAAGCAACCTTCTCCATTGAGACTCGCAAGGCCAGGGTCGCAGCCGCGGCGAGAGTACAGTGTCCCTCGCCATGTGCAAGATTTTGTAACAGCGGCCACGCCGATGCAGCAGTGGCATTGGCTTCGTGCCAGGCACCGGAGGGCGGGCCCGGGTGCAGGGCCAGGCCGGCATGCGGTTCGAGCGTCAGGACGAGCTTGGCGAGGCTGTGCAGGCCCTGCTCCGGGGCCAGTACCAGGGCGCAACCAAAGTTGGTGCGCGAGCCGTTCATCTCGCCGACCGGCCCGCTACCCGCGATGTCGCTGCAGACCAGCAGCACCGGGCGCTGTTCCGCCTGGCTGAAACTGGCCGCCTCCAGCAATCCCGCGCCAAAACTCGCGGGGCCGGCGCAGATGGCGCTGGATGCGGCGTGACAGCCGGTCGCAATGGTCCAGTAACCGGCCGGTGCGTTGTGCACCGAATTGTGGAAGCGCGTGGGCGAGAGTTCCGTCGGCGCCAGGGCGAGCGTGGCGCACATGTAGTCGGAAATCAGCTGGTCGCCATAGGCGGAGCTGAATACGCACGGCAGTTCGCTGGCCGAGCGTTCGCTCATGGCGACCGCTTGCCCGGCCACCTCGACGGCCAGCAGGACGCTTTCAGGCGCACGACGCCGCTCGTTGGCGGGCAGGAAGGTGGCTGGCAGCTTGGCGGGGGGCGGCGTCACCGCCTGGCCATGTTCCTGGGCCCGCAGCGCGGCGAAATCCCCCAGGGCGGGCGACCACAGGCCAATCCCTTCGACGAAAACCGACAAGCTGCTCATGCGGGTGCCCTGCCGAAGGCCAGGCAGGCGTTGTTGCCGCCAAAACCGAAGGAATTGCTCAGCGCCACATTGATCTGCCGTTGCTCGTTTTCCAGCGCCAACTGCGGACCGCAAGCGGCATCGGGGGTGGTGCAACCGAGGCTGCCCGGGACCAGGCCGTATTGAATCGCCAGGAGCGAGAACGCAGCTTCCAGAATCCCAGCGGCACCCAGCGTGTGACCGGTGTAGCCCTTGGTCGAGCTGGCCCGGGTGGAGGCCGGAAAGGTCCGCGCGATCAGGGCGGCTTCCACTTCGTCGTTCTTGTGGCTGGCGGTCCCATGCAGGTTGATGTAATCGACCTGGTCCGCGCGTAGGCCGGCGCGAGCGAGGGCGTCGCGCAAGGCGAGTTCGGCGCCCAAGCCGTCCGGGTGGGGCGTCGACATGTGGTGGGCGTCGCTGGACTCGCCGTAGCCGAGCAGGCGCAGCGCACGGGGTGCGGCCTCGATGCGTTCGAGCAGGGCGAACCCGGCCGCTTCGCCGACCGAGATGCCGCGGCGGGCCTGGTCGAACGGCCGGCACGGCTCCGGCGACACCAGTTCCAGCGCGTTGAAGCCAAACAGCACGCTGTCGCAGAGGGTGTCGACACCACCGACGACGGCAGCGTCCACCAGTCCCAGCCGGATCAGTCGCTCGGCGTTCGCGAACACCTTGGCGCTGGACGAACACGCCGTGGAGACGGTCAGGCAAGGCCCTTCCAGGCCCAGCGCCTCGGCCACGAAGCCCGCCAGTGAGTGCGGGGAGTGGATCAGCGGGCGCCGCAGGTCCGGTGGTATCTGGCCTTGCTCGTCGAGGCGGCGATAGGCCTCCTCGGTGGCACCCATGCTCGCGGTGGAGGTCGCCAATACTAAGGCGACGCGCGCGGCGCCGTAGCGCTGGCGCGCGTCCAGCGCACGCTCCAGGAAATGGTCCTGATGCAGGCCAAGCCAGGCAAGGCGGTTGTTGCGGCATTCCCACACGGCATGCGCGGCCGGCAGCGAGGCCTCTTCCACGCCATCGACGCGGCCGATCCAGCAGGCCAGCGGCGCGCTGCTGAAATCGTTCGGGCGGAGTGCGCCACGGGAGGCGGCGAGGGCGGCGACGTGGCTTTCAAGACCATGGCCGAGCGCCGATGTGGCCGTATAGGCACTGACGGCCAAGGGTTGGATCGGTACTGACATCGCGGGAGCCTAACCAGCGATCGTCATATTTCCTAGTCTGGACAAACGGCGCCCGGGGCCGGCATTCATCTTTGTGCAGGGGCTGGTCGCGGGCCGCGATTGCGTCTGCACGGCCAGCTGCGCACACTCGGGCACTGAGTTTGCCCTGGCCGCCGCCCTGCCCGTGTCGCCCATCATCGCCCCGCTCAAACGTGGTCCCTGGCGCTATTTGAGCGATCGGGACGTGCTGCATGCCGCGGCCGTGACGGTTGTCGCACTGGTGCTGAGCCTGGGCCTGGTCTGGGTTGGCTATCTCATTCATGTATGGCGCGTGGCGGGGCGTAGCCCGTTGACCATGCCGCGGCGGATGACCGTGCTGGTGTTCGGCCGCCGACTGGTGCACGACCAGCCCGAGCCGGATTACCAACAACGCCTGTCACGCGCGCTGGCACTGATGCGGGCCGACCAGACTGACCATGTGTTGCTGCTGGGCGGTCGCAGCGGTGGGAGTGTCAGCGAAGCCGCCGCCGGACGCGCCTGGCTGCTCAAACATGAGCTTCCCGCCGGGGTGATCCTGCAATTGGAGCAGGCATCGGTCGATTCGCTGGAAAACCTGCGCCACGCGCGCAGCCTGCTGCAGCAGGACGGCCCCTTGATGCGGATGCTGCCGCCGGTGGCCCTGGTCACCAGCCGTTATCACCTCGCCCGCTGCCAGCTGCTGGCGCGACGACTCGGCTTCGACTGCGTGCCGGTCGCGGCGGAACCGGCGCTGGTGCTGAGTCGGCGCTATCTGCTGCGGCTGCTGGCGGAATCGGGTTATCTGATGTGGATCGACCTCGGCGCGCGCTGGGCGAATCTGATCGGTCACCGCCGCATCGTCGAGCGCCTCAGCTAGACCCGACACGTCGGTTGGAAACAGCGCGCGACGCCAGGTCGCAGCAGTCGGCATGCGCGGGCTTGTTAAGCTTGGCGGGTTCACCCGACCACGAGTCCATCGATGAGCCAACAAGCCGATCTCGCCGAAACCTTCCTGCGCGACCTGCAGGACCGCATCTGCGCGGCCATCGAGCAGCTGGACGGCAACGCCCGTTTCGAGGAGGACGCCTGGACCCGCCCCGCCGGCGGCGGTGGACGCACGCGCGTGCTGCGCGATGGCGCGATCTTCGAGCAGGCCGGCGTGAATTTCTCCCGCGTCTATGGCCATCAGTTGCCGCCAAGCGCCACCGCGCACCGGCCCGACCTGGCCGGCGGCAGCTTTGTGGCCACCGGCGTGTCGCTGGTGCTGCATCCGCGCAATCCGCACATACC
The DNA here is from genome assembly GCF_026283925.1 of Dyella halodurans. Lineage (GTDB taxonomy): Bacteria > Pseudomonadota > Gammaproteobacteria > Xanthomonadales > Rhodanobacteraceae > Dyella > Dyella halodurans. The sequence continues at coordinate 251,993 of NZ_JAPDPF010000006.1, read as the reverse complement.
TACCACGCACGCCAACGTGCGCTACTTCGAGGCGAGCAAGGAAGGCGTGGAGCCGGTGTGGTGGTTCGGTGGTGGCTTCGACCTGACGCCGTTCTACCCGCACGACGAGGACGTGCTGCACTGGCATGGCGTCGCGCGCGACCTGTGCGAGCCCTATGGCGCGGACGTTTACCCGCGCTACAAGCAATGGTGCGACGAATACTTCTACCTCAAGCACCGCAACGAGACGCGCGGTGTCGGCGGCCTGTTCTACGACGACCTCAACGAAGGCGGCTTCGAGCGCTGCTTCGCGTTTACCCGCGATGTCGGCCAGGGCTTTCTCGACGCCTACCTGCCGATCGTGGAGCGCCGCAAGGACACGCCGTATGGCGAGCGCGAGCGCGAATTCCAGCTCTATCGCCGCGGCCGCTACGTGGAATTCAACCTGGTCTACGACCGCGGCACCCTGTTTGGCCTGCAATCGGGTGGGCGCACCGAATCGATCCTGATGAGCCTGCCGCCGCGCGTGCGCTTTGAATACGCCTATGAACCCGAAGCCGGTTCACCAGAAGCCCGGCTCAGCGATTACCTGAAGCCGCGCGACTGGGTTTGAGCACCGCTGAGGTCAGTTCGCCGGCGGCATATCCCCACTGAACTTCACCGGCGTGGCGCCCTTCACTGGACCGATCTGCGCGGTATCGCTCACCTGCAGCACCACCTCGCGGCGAAACTCCAGCGGGCCCTGCACCACGGCGTGCGGGCCGATCACCACGTGCGGCAGCCGGCTGTTGGTGTTCCAGGTGAACCAGCCACCCGGCTTGTCGACCAGGATGCCGCCTTCAACGCGAGAGTTGGCGCCGACGGTGATGTCACCGTTGGTAGTGTGGATGCCACCACCTACGTGAGCAGCGTTGAGCGTAATGCTGCCGTTGACGGTGCTGGTCTTGCCGGCGACATCGGCATGTTCACCCAGGCGAACACCGCCATTGGTGGTGCTCACTGTGCCAGCGATGCGATCGCCGGCACCCAGGGTGACCGAACCGTTCACGGTGTCGATGGCCGTCGCCTGGGTTTTATCGCCAAGCTCCACCGAACCGTTGACCGTACTGGCCTTCTGTACGGTGGCGTTGTCGCCAATGCGGACAGCGCCGTTCACCGTGCTGACGTTGCCGGCTTGTTGACCGGATTCGACATGCACCGTGCCATTGACCTTGCTGACGTCGTTATCCGCTGCCAGTGCGGACAGGGGCAGGGCCAGGCCCAGGGCAAGCGTGATCAGGTTACGTCGCATAACAAACTCCATGTAGAGATATTGACCGCCGTAGGATGCTCCCCGGCAGCTGCGGGTTTAGCATGACCTTCGACAGGGGCCGGCCGGGTTATTTGACGTACCCGGTAGCGAGCCTCAACATTTCAGGTTTCTCGCTGCGAATTTCCGCCATGCACAAGCTCGTACTCATCCGACACGGCCAGTCCCAGTGGAACCTCGACAACCGCTTCAGCGGCTGGGCCGACGTGGACCTCACCGAACAGGGTATGGCCGAAGCCGCCGAGGCCGGTCGCCTGCTCAAGGCCGAAGGCTACACCTTCGACGTGGCCCACACCTCGGTACTCAAGCGCGCCGTGCGCACGCTGTGGGGCGTGCAGGACGCCATGGACCTGATGTGGATACCGGTGCGTTTCGAGTGGCGTCTAAACGAGCGCCATTACGGCGCGCTCACCGGCCTCAACAAGGCCGAGACCGCGGCGAAGTTCGGCGAGGACCAGGTCAAGGTCTGGCGCCGCAGCTACGACATTCCGCCGCCGCCGCTGGATCGCGCTGCCAACGAGTCGGTAACCGATCCGCGCTACGCCAAGCTGGACCCGCGGGACATCCCGGATACCGAGTGCCTCAAGGACACCGTCGCGCGCGTGTTGCCGTACTGGCATGACGTGTTGGCGCCGGCGATCCGCGCTGGCCAGCGTGTCGTGGTCGCCGCCCACGGCAATTCGCTGCGCGCCTTGGTGAAGTACCTGGACAACATCTCCGACGACGACATCGTCGAGCTGAACATCCCCAATGGCGTGCCGCTGGTGTACGAGTTCGACGCCGAGCTCAAGCCGCTGCGCCATTACTACCTCGGCGACGCCGACGCGATCGCGGCGAAGATGGCCGCCGTGGCCAACCAGGGCAAGGCCAAGTAAGACTGCCAGGCGCCATCGCGGGTGACAGCTGTCACCCGCGGTGGCTGTGCCATGCCCATCGCCAGCGCGGTGGCGGGTCCGATAAGCTGCGAAGCCTGTTCCCAGCGAAGGACTGCCCGTGGCTCCGACTGCGATTCCCTTCATCATGCTGCCCTTGATGGCGTTCGCCGTCTGGCGCCGCGTGCGTGGCAGCTTTGGGCGGCAGCCGATCCGCCGGCAGCGCATGACGGTTCGCATCGCCTTCTTCGCCGTGCTTGGCGTGGCGCTCGCGCTTGGTGGCTTGCACAACCTGCGCTTGCTGGAAGGCCTGCTCGGAGGAGCCCTGGGCGGCGCGCTGCTGGGCCTGGTGGGTTTACGGCTGACCCGTTTCGAGCGCGACGCAAATGGCGCCGACGCCTATCTTCCCAACCCGTGGATCGGCGGCCTGCTGACCGTGCTGCTGCTCGCCCGCCTCGGCTGGCGCTATGCGGTGCTGATGCCCCAATTGCAGGATCCGGCCCTGGCGAACGCCGCGCCGGCCTTCGGCAACAGCCCGCTGACCCTGGCCGTGTTCGGGCTCTTGATCGGTTACTACATCACTTATTTCGCCGGCCTGCTGGTGCATCACCGCCGCTTCGAACGCAGCCAGGCAGCCGCGACAGCTCGTTCCTAAAGCGCGTCGTTGTCCAGCTCGCCGGTGCGGATACGGATCACCTGCTCCAGCGAGCTGACAAAGATCTTGCCGTCGCCGATCTTGCCGGTGCGCGCGGACTGCTGGATGGCTTCCACGACGCGATCCAGCTGATCGTCGGCCACGGCTACCTCGAGTTTGATCTTGGGTAGGAAATCGACGACATATTCCGCGCCGCGGTACAGCTCGGTATGGCCCTTCTGGCGACCAAAGCCCTTCACCTCGGTGACCGTAATGCCCTGGACTCCCACTTCGGCCAGGGCTTCGCGTACGTCGTCCAGTTTGAACGGCTTGATGACCGCAACCACCAGCTTCATGGGCATTCCTTGAAATCGTTGTGTTCGGCACCGGGTGCCGTGAGGCGCCATTTTGCCTGCGCGCGGCCCGGGCTGTCGCCTGGGTGCTTAGCGTGTAGGAGAATGCCTACATCTTCTAGCGGAGCAAGCTGATGGTGGCGTTTAAAGACATGAATCTACACTGTCCCCCGACGAGCTCGAGGTGCTGTCCATGATGGATAGGCAGGATATCGATCAACTTGCCCAGCGTCTTGTTTCGTTGGTTCCAAATGGATTGACCCAGGCGCACCAGGATTTGCGCACCAACTTCAGCGATGTCCTGGCGCAGGGATTGCGCCGCCTTGATCTAGTCACCCGCGAGGAGTTTGAAGTCCAGAGCCAGGTTCTGGCGCGTACCCGCGCCAAGGTCGAGGCTTTGGAGAAGCGAATCGCCGATCTCGAGGCCGGTGCTGCCACCTAACGGGCGTAGCGCGGGTCCACGTCCCGGGAGCCGCCCCCGATCTGTCACCCTCACCCCGAGAACGGTCGGGGGCGGCTGTTTTTAAGTCACAGGTCGCTTGAGGGATCCAACCCTGTGTTCCAACTTGGCAGCCGCGCTCGTCCCATTCGTTCCGTGCCGGCGCCATGAGCCTCGCCGTTACGCTTAGCCGCGCCCAGGAAGGCGTGGCTGCCCCGCAGGTGATGGTCGAAGTCCACCTGTCGGGTGGCTTGCCAGGCACCAATATCGTGGGTCTTCCCGAAGCCGCCGTGCGCGAGGCGCGCGACCGCGTGCGGGTGGCGATCCAGAACACCTCATTCGAGTACCCGAATCGAAGGGTCACCGTGAATCTGGCGCCGGCCGAGCTGCCGAAGGATGGCGGTCGCTTCGATCTCGCCATTGCGCTGGGCATCCTGGCCGCTGGCGGCCAGGTGCCGCGCGAGAAGCTGGATGACTGCGAGTTCCTGGGCGAGCTGGCGCTCTCTGGCGCCTTGCGCGGCGTATCGGGCGTGCTGCCGGCGTTGTTGCGGGCACGCGCTCGCGGGCGTCGCGTGGTGGTGCCGCGGGCCAATGCGGCCGAGGCCGCCCTGGTTTCGGATGCTGATGTGCTGGTGGCCGACACCCTGGCCGAAGTCTGCGGCTGGTTGCGCGGGGCACAGGATCTTGGCCTGCCGTCCGATGCCCCTGACGCCTACATCGACGCCGGGGGGCCGGACCTCGCCGACGTTCGCGGGCAGCCCCAGGCACGACGTGCGCTGGAGATCGCTGCCACCGGTGGCCATCACCTGTTGCTGGCGGGGCCGCCGGGCACCGGCAAGACCATGTTGGCCGAGCGCTTGCCGGGCATCCTGCCGCCGCTGAGCGAACTTGAAGCGCTGGAAACCTGTGCGGTGTTGTCGGTGGCCGGACAGACCGTGGACCCCGCGCGTTGGCGTCGGCGGCCGTTCCGGGCGCCCCATCACACGACGTCGGCGGTTGCCCTGGTGGGCGGCGGCGCGGTGCCCCGGCCTGGCGAGATTTCGCTGGCGCATAACGGCGTGCTGTTCCTGGACGAGCTGCCGGAGTTCGGTCGGCATGTCCTGGATGTACTGCGGGAGCCGATGGAGTCCGGTCATATCGTGATCTCCCGGGCGGCGCGGCAGTCGGCCTTTCCGGCCCAGTTCCAACTGGTGGCGGCGATGAACCCCTGCCCTTGCGGCTATGCCGGCGATCCGCGCCAGCGTTGCCAATGTACGCCGGACCAGATCCAGCGCTATCGCGCGCGCATTTCAGGACCGCTGCTGGACCGCATCGACCTGAGCCTGGAGGTGCCGCGCGTACCGCTGAGCGAACTGGGCACGCCACGCGGTGAGCACGACGAGGACTCGGCCACGGTGCGGGCCCGGGTGGTGCGGGCGCGCAAGCATGCCTTGATGCGGGCAGGCCGCTCCAATGCGGAAATCAGCACGCGCGAACTGGAACGCGACTGCGCCTTGGGGCCGGCCGAGCGGCGTTGGTTCGATGCCGCGCTGGAACGCCTGGGACTGTCGGCCCGCGCTTATCACCGCACCTTGCGGGTGGCTCGCACCATTGCCGACCTCGACGGCGGAGCAGGCCTGCTGGACCGCTCGCATCTTGCCGAGGCGTTGACCTACCGGCGTTTCTGACGGGTCGCCGGCTGGCGCAGGGCAATTCTTGTACTGACGGGTATTGACTTGTCCGGCAAGCGGGGTAATATTTGTACCCGCTGGTTCGCAAATGAACTATGCCTGCCACCCCGGTATCGGTACTCCCCTCCCCCTCCCCCGTCCGATACCGGGGCTTGGCCCCCCTTCTTCCCCTCGTGTTCAATGGTCCGCCCAAGGGTGGACGGCGTTGCCGTGCGCGTGCTCCGATAGCTCCCTGACGGGCACGCGAAGGATGGCGCATGGCGGCTGACCTTGGACTGTTGCTGGTTTGCCTGCTGGGCATCGGTTTTTTTTGCCAGTGGCTGGCATGGCGGGTAAAGCTGCCGGCCATCCTGTTCCTGTTGTTGGCGGGCATCCTGCTTGGGCCGGTGGGTCACGTGGTGGCGCCGGACCAGCTGCTGGGGCCGCTGCTGTTCCCGGTGGTGTCGCTGGCCGTGGCGGTGATCCTGTTTGAAGGCAGCCTCACGCTGCGCTTCAGCGAGCTGCCGGGCATCGGTGGCGTGGTCCGTGGGCTGGTCACCTATGGCGCCGTGGTCGCCGTGCTGTTGCTGGCGCTGGCTGCCCACTACCTGGCGGGTCTGAGCTGGGAGGTTTCCCTGCTGTTTGGTGCGCTCACCTGCGTCACCGGGCCGACGGTGATTGCGCCGATGCTGCGCACGGTGCGGCCGAACGCGCGTATCGCCAATACGTTGCGCTGGGAGGGCATCGTGATCGATCCGCTCGGCGCGCTGTTCGCCGTGCTGGTGTACGAAGCGATCGTGACGCGCGAGCAAGGCCACACCATTGGCGTATTCCTGCTGGTGATCGGCTGCGGCACCGCGATCGGTCTGGCTGCCGCATGGCTGCTGGCTGCCCTGCTGCGCCGTCACATGATTCCCGAATACCTGCAGAATTACGGCGCGCTGGTGACCGTGTTGCTTGCGTTCTCGTTGTCCAACGCGATCACCCACGAGTCCGGCCTGCTGGCCGTGACGGTGATGGGCATCGCGCTGGGCAATATGCGCGATGTGCATATCGACGACATTCTCGACTTCAAGGAAAACCTCACCACCTTGCTGGTCTCGGTGCTCTTCATTCTGCTCGCGGCGCGACTGGATTGGCCCCTGCCCGATGGCGTGCTGTGGTCGGGCATCGCGATCTTCCTCGCTGCGCAACTGGTGGTGCGCCCGCTCACGGTCGCGATTGCCAGCGCCGGCAGCTCGCTGAGTTGGCGCGAGCGTGCCTTGATTGCGTGGGTGGCGCCGCGTGGCATCGTGGCGGCCGCGGTGTCTGCGCTGTTCGCGCTGCGCCTGGATGATCTGCAGCTGCCAGGTGCGGAGGCGCTGGTGCCCTTGGTCTTCATCCTGATCGTCGGCACGGTGGTGTTGCAGAGCGCCACCGCGCGCCCCCTGGCACGCTGGCTGAAAGTTGCCGAGCCCGATCCCAACGGCGTCTTGATCTATGGTTCGGATGAAGTGGCGCGCGCCGTGGCGCGAGCACTGGTCGACGCCGGGTTCCGCGTGATCGTGGCGGACGAGCAGTGGGAAGGCATACGCCAGGCGCGCATGGAGGGGCTGACCACGTTTTATGGCCATCCGGCCAGCGCCCATGCGGAGCGACATCTCGATCTCACCGGCATCGGTCGCCTGCTGGCGATGTCGACTCATCGCGAGCGCAACACGCTAGCCTGTGTGCATTACCGTCAGGACTTCGGGCGCGAACGCGTCTATCGCTTGCAGAACGACCTTCCCCAGGAAGGGAGTGAGCGTGACCAGCTGGTGCGGCGTTTCCTGGTGCCGCGGCTGTTCGCCGCCGACATGACCCATCAGCGTTTCATCCAGCTGCTGGCGCAAGGCTGGCGCATCAAGTCGACGCGCCTCACCGCCACCTTCGACTGGCCGCACTTCATCGAACAGTATGGTTCCGACACCGTGCTGTTGTTTGGCGTGGAAGAAAGGGGCGCGTTGCGCATGGCGTCGGCGAAGCGCGAGCTGGAACCTCGTCCTGGCTGGACCGTGACTACGCTGGTGCGAGCCGAGACGACGGCGCAACCTGGCTGATCCATGAGGGCCGCACTCCCTGCGTGGCGTGCGCGGAGAGCCATGCTCTCCGCGCACACGCCGGCTTCCGTGCTGGCTCACGCGACACGTGGTGCCTCATCAGGCCGCGCTGGCCTGGCGGGATGCGTGGAACTGCTGCTCTTCGGTGGAACCCTTCAGTGCCGTGGTGGACGACTGGCCCTGCTGGATTGCCTGGGTCACCGCATCGAAGTAGCCGGTGCCCACTTCACGCTGATGCTTCACCGCGGTGAAGCCGCGTTCGGCGGCGGCGAACTCGCGTTCCTGCAGTTCCACGAAGGCGCTCATCTGGCGGCGTGCATAGCCGTGGGCCAGATCGAACATGCCGTAGTTGAGGCTGTGGAAGCCGGCCAGGGTGATGAACTGGAACTTGTAACCCATCGCGCCGAGTTCCTTCTGGAACCTGGCGATGGTGGCGTCATCGAGGTTCTTCCTCCAGTTGAAGCTGGGCGAGCAGTTATAGGCCAGCAGCTTGCCCGGGTACCTGGCGTGGATGGCTTCGGCGAACTTGCGCGCCTCTTCCAGGTTCGGCTTGCTGGTTTCGCACCACACCAAGTCGGCGTAGGGCGCATAGGCAAGGCCGCGGCTGATCGCCTGGTCCAGGCCCGGACGCACGCGGAAAAAGCCTTCCACCGTGCGCTCGCCGGTGACGAACGGCTGGTCGTTCTCGTCGATATCGGAGGTGAGCAGGTCGGCAGCATCGGCATCGGTGCGCGCCACCAGCAGGGTCGGCACGCCGAGCACGTCGGCAGCCAGGCGCGCGGCATTGAGCTTGTCCACCGCCTCGCGCGTCGGCACCAGCACCTTGCCACCCATGTGGCCGCACTTCTTCACCGAGGCAAGCTGGTCCTCGAAGTGCACGCCGGCGGCACCGGCCTCGATCATCGCCTTCATCAGTTCGAACGCATTGAGCACACCGCCGAAACCGGCTTCCGCATCGGCCACGATGGGCACCATCCAGTCGATGTCGTGCAGGCCCTCGGCATGATGTAGCTGGTCGGCGCGCAGCAAGGTGTTGTTGATGCGCTTCACCACCAGTGGCACCGAGTTCGCGGGATACAGCGACTGGTCCGGATACATTTCGCCGGCGACGTTGGCATCGGCCGCGACCTGCCAGCCACTGAGGTAGATCGCCTGCAGGCCGGCCTTCACCTGCTGCATGGCCTGGTTGCCGGTCAGCGCGCCAAGCGCGTTGACGAAGTCTTCCTTGTTCAGCGATTGCCACAGACGCTCGGCGCCACGACGGGCGAGCGAATGTTCCACCGCCACCGTGCCGCGCAGACGCACCACGTCGGCGGCGGAGTAATTGCGCTGGATACCGCTCCAGCGAGGGTTGTTGCTCCAGTCGAGAGCGATCTGGTCGGCGGTGGGCAGCGTGTTCTTCATGAGCGTGTCTCCCTTTCTTATCGGTGATGCGTCGGTGCGATCGGTGGAAGGTCAGAGCTGCGTGTAGGCGGCCAGGGTGAGGAAATCGCCGAGGTGGTCGGCGTGGGTCAGCGTGGAAAGCAGGGCGGCGGCTTGGTCGGCGCGAGCGGCGTAGGCCGCGTTGCTCTCGCGCAAGCGATGGGTGTGCTTGGCGAGGGCGTGATCGAACAGGGCGAAGTCGATCGGCGCGTGATCGGTGAATTCCAGCGGGCCGTGGTGCAGCCACTGCCAAAGCTGGGCGCGGGCGATCTCGGCGGTGGCCGCGTCTTCCATCAGGTGATGGATCGGCACGCAACCCTGGCCGTCCAGCCACGACGCGGTATAGCGCAGCGCCACTTCGACGTTGTTGTCGAAACCGGCGCGGCTGATCGAACCGCTGCAGGGTGCAATCAGGTGATGGCGGGTGACGCAGACATCGGCGCGGACCACGCCCAGCTGGTTCGGCGACGGCATGTACTGGTCGAACACTTCCTGCGCCACCGGCACCAGCGCCGGATGCGCCACCCAGGTGCCGTCGTGGCCGGCCTGCACTTCGCGCAGCTTGTCGGCGCGCACCTTGGCCAAGGCGGCCTCGTTGGCGGCCTCGTCGCCCTTGATCGGAATCTGCGCCGCCATGCCGCCCATGGCGAAGGCGCCGCGGCGATGGCAGGTCTGAATCAGCAGCTCCGAATACGACTTCAGGAACGGCACTGTCATCAGCACCTGGCCGCGATCCGGCAACAAGCGATCGCCATGGGCGCGGAACGTCTTCAGGTAGGAAAAGATGTAGTCCCAGCGTCCGCAGTTGAGGCCGACGATGCGGCCGCGCAGCGCATGCAGGATCTCGTGCATCTGGAACGCGGCCGGCAGCGTCTCGATCAGCACCGTGGCCTTCATGCAGTCCGGCGGCAGGTCCAGCTCGCTCTCGGCGGCGGACATCACCTCGTCCCACAGCGCCGCCTCTTCCATCGCCTCGAGCTTGGGCAGGTAGAAGTAGGGGCCCAGGTCGCGCGCCTGCAGCTGGCGGGCGTTATGGAAAACGTACAGGCCGAAGTCGACGAGGGCGCCAGCCATCGGCTCACCGTCCACGCTGATATGGCGCTCCGGCAAGTGCCAGCCGCGCGGACGCACCACCAGCACGGCCGGGTTCTGCTTCACGCGGTACTGCTTGCCTTCGGGCGAGACGTACTCGATGGAGCCGTTCACGGCGTCGCGAAGGTTGATCTGGCCGTCGATCTGGTTGGCAAAGGTGGGGGCCGACGAATCCTCGAAGTCCGCCATGAACACCTTCGCGCCGGAGTTGAGCGCGTTGATGATCATCTTGCGCTCGACCGGGCCGGTGATCTCGACGCGGCGGTCGCGCAGGGCGGCCGGGATCGGGGCGACCGTCCACTGGCCCTCGCGGATGGCGGCAGTGTCCGGACGGAAATCCGGCAGTTCGCCAGCGTCAAAACGGGCCTGGCGCAGCTTGCGCGCGGCCAGCAGTTCCAGGCGCCGCGCGTCGAAACGACGGTGCAGGTCAGCCAGGAAGGCCAGCGCATCGGGGGTGAGGATGGCGTCGTGCTCCGGCCGGGTCGCGCCATGGACCTGGGCCGGCTGGGTGAGAACGCGTTCCTTGGGGACGGCCATGGCAAATCTCCGTGATGACGATGCGATGACACTAGGTCACGGAGAATTGCTTTGACAAAGCAAATGTTTCAATTTTTGGTATTGTATTTATCAATACGTGTTGCAACTCGTTGAGTCAAAAGCCATGAAATCCGTCCGGTCGACGCCAAAAAAGGCAAAAAAAGCACCTGTCGAGCCACCAAGGCGGCGAAAAGGCGATGAGTCGGCCGCCAGCGAGTCGGGTCGGTTCTATTACAAGGGCAACCGCCAGAAGCAGACGCGGGCCTTCGTCTACACGGTGAAGCTGGGTACCCTGACGCGAGCTGCCGAGGCCCTTTACTTGTCTCAGCCGACGGTGAGCCTGCAATTGCAGGCCCTGGAGCGCGAGCTCGGCGTGAGCCTGCTCGAGCGTCGGCGCCGCCGTATCAATCTCACTGACGCCGGCGAAGCCCTGTACGAACTAGCGCGCCCCCTGGTCGAGGGATGGGAGAACCTGGACCGCGACTTCCAGGCCAAGGTGAAGGGCATGCAAGGCGGCCGCCTGACCATTGCGGCGGGCAGCTCGACCATCCAATACCTGCTGCCTGACCTGGTGCGCCGCTATCGCGAACGCTTTCCCACGGTGCATCTGCAACTGGCCAATGTCACCGGCAAGGACGGGCTGGCGCTGTTGCGCGCCGATGAGGCGGACTTCGCCGTCGGCTCCATGCTCGACGTGCCGAACGATATCGCCTGGGCCCCGGTGCACCACTACGACCCGATGCTGATCACGCCGCTCGATCATCCGCTGGCGGCCAAGGACCGGATTACCCTCGAGGATTTATCGCCCTTCGGCTTGATCCTGCCGCCGCAGCGACTGTCCACGTATCGACTGGTCGACCTGGTGTTCCAGCAGCGCCAGGTGCCCTACAAGGTGGCCATCGAAGTGGGCGGCTGGGACGTGATCAAGGAATACGTGGCGATGGGCCTGGGCATTTCCATCGTCACCGGCATCTGCATCACCGAAGCCGACCGTTCGCGTTTGGCCGTCCGTAATATGAAGCAGTATTTTCCGCAGCGCAGCTACGGCGTGGTGATGCGCAAGGGCAAGTTTCTCAGTGAAGAGGCGAGGGCGTTCGTCGACCTGGTGCGCCCTGGCCTGCTGACGCATCGCGATTATGATGAGTCGGGTCACTCCGAACGCTAAGACCTGCTTCTATAGGAGCGCACCCAGTGCGCGAAAAGCCAACGTAGCGGTGCCGCCGTGCCACCGATCGCGCACTGGGTGCGCTCCTACAAAAAAACGGCGGGGTGGCTATGGCTGCCGTTGCAGGGCCAGCCTGAATCCAAAGCCGACCAGCACCATGCCGCACACCCGATCCATCCCCTGACCAAGTCGCGGACGTGTATGGAGCAGGTGGTGGATGTGTCCGCCAAGCAAGGCCAGCACCATCGACCACAACGTCCCCGTGCCGATGAAGCTCAGCCCCAGCACCAGCAAGCCCAGCTGCGGATGGCCCGCCTGCATCGACACGAATTGCGGCAGGAAGGCGAGGAAGAACAACGCCACCTTCGGATTGAGCACATTGGTCAGCATGCCCTGGCGGAATGCCGCCACGAGGCCCTTGCCACGTGTCACCGTGGGCTGTCGCGCCGTGCCGCGCGCAAGCAGCATACGCAGGCCGATCCATACCAGGTAAGCCGCACCCAGGTACTTCAGCACGCTGAAGGCGATGGCCGAGGTCATCAGGATCGCCGAGATGCCCAGTACCGCCGCCAGCGTGTGCACGATGCAGCCCGCGTTGATGCCCAGCGCAGCGGCGACGCCCACGGCACGCCCTTCGCGCCCGCTGCGCGTGAGGATGTAGAACGTGTCCAGCCCCGGCGTCAGGTTCAGCGCGATGCAGGCGAGCAGGAAGGCGTCGAAGTGCTGGATGCCGAGCGAGGTCACGAATGCTTATCCGTTGGCGTTGCGATGCTTGCCGCGATAGGGCGAGAACAGCTCGCGGATCTTCGCCATGTCGGCATCGTGATCGTCCGTGGCCCGCACCACCGGACCGAACGTGAAGGTCTTGCTGGGATAGTCGAGAAAGAGGGTCTGGATCGGCACCTTGGCATCGTGCGCGATGCGCAGGAAGCCGGACTTCCAGTGCGTAACCTTCTTGCGCGTGCCTTCCGGCGTGATGCCCAGCCACATCCGCTCGCGCTCGTTGAATCGCTGCACCATCTGGTCCACGACGTTGAGCGCCGCGCTGCGATTGATGGCGATCATGCCGATGGGGCGCAGGATGATGCCCAGCGGGCCATCCAGCACTTCACGCTTGATCATGATGTTGATGTCGACACCCAGGCCGATCTTCATCAACAGGCCGTAATAGCCGTCCCAGTAGGACGAATGCGGCGCGCCGATCAGGATCAGCTTCGGCTCGTTGGCCGGTTCGCCGAGCAGGCGCCAGCCGCTCAGGCGCAGCAGGACGCGCGCCAGCCACGGCCAGAATCGGCTGTTGAGCTTGGGCGCCTCGGGCGGGGCGGATGGCAGCATCCGGTCACTCATTCACGACTCCAGTCACGCGAACGCGTCTGCTTGATCTTGCCCCGCTGCTGTTTGCCGGCGAGGCGCCGCTCTTTCGAGCCGCGGGTGGGCTTGGTGGCGATGCGTGCCTTGGGCGGCACCAGCACGCCGCGGATGATCTCGACCAGCCGCTCGCGCGCGTCGTCGCGGTTGCGCGCCTGGTCGCGGAAGCGACGCGCCTGGATCACCAGCACGCCGTCGTCGGTGAGTCGACGGTCGCGGCGGGCCAGCAGACGCTCCCGCACGGGTTCGGGCAGGGATGGCGAGTGCACCACGTCAAAGCGCAGCTCGACCGCACTTTCGGTGCGATTGACGTGCTGGCCACCTGGACCGTCGGCACGCAGGAAGCGCTCGGTCAGTTCGGTCTCGGGCAGGGCGATGGATCGGCTGACGGTGAGCATGTCGCGCAGTTTAGCGGGCGCAAGTCATGCGCGGCCATGGCTCGCGGCAAAGCATGCCGGCAACCGGGCTCAGCCAGCGGCCAGGGTCCAGCCGAAGCGGTCGAGCAGGGCCTGGTAGGCGGCGTCCAGCGGTGCTTCGATCAGCATCGGCTGACCCGAGACCGGATGGGAAAAGCTCAGGCGCCAGGCATGCAACAGCATGCGATGGCAGCTGAAGTACTGCTTGTACAGCCGGTTGTGATCGCCGCGGCCGTGCTGGCAGTCGCCGATGATCGGGTGATGGATATGCGCCATGTGCTTGCGGATCTGGCGAAAGCGACCGGTCTCCGGCTCCGCCAGCACCAGGGCATAGCGCTGCTGCGCATAACGGCCGAGCTCAATGGGCACTTCCACCGTGGCCAGTCGCTGGTAGCGGGTGCGGGCGTCGCGGCGTGGACCGGTGTCGCGCGAGCCGGGCAGGGCGTAGTCGATCAGCGCCTCCTCCGGCTCCGGCCAGCCACGCACCACGGCCAGGTACTGCTTGTGCACGTCGCGGCCCATGAACTGCTCGCCCAGCGCCGCGGCAATCCCGGACGAGCGCGCGATCAACAGGACGCCACTGGTGGCGCGATCCAGCCGGTGCGCCAGATACACGATGCCGCCGACCTGCTCGCGCAGCTGGTCGATCAGGAACTCCTCGGCGTTGCCGACCATCTTGGAGCGATGCACGGCGAGGCCCGCGGGCTTGTTCACCGCGATCAGGGCGTCGTCCTGGTAGAGGATCTCGAGCATGGGATGACGGCTGCTTGTGTCTTAGCGCCGTGGCCAGCCGATGGCGAATACGATGACTCCCAGGACAGCTGATGCAATCGGTGGCCAGATGCCATGTGCCGCCGCTTGCGACCACAGCACCGCGCTGCCAATCAGCAGGCTGCTGCCCAGCAGGCCGTAGGCGAGCGCGCGCTGGCCGCGCTGCGCATCGTCACGCTGCTGCGCCAGTGCGTTCGGATCGCTGACGCTGCGCTGCTCGCCGCGCGCAACCTGGCGCAGCGCATCGCGGATCAATTCCGGGAATTCCGGCGCGGCGTGCAGCCATTCCGGCAGGCGGCGACGGACCGTGCGCAGGGTTCGTAGCGGACTGTAGCGTTCACGCAGGATGCGCTTGAGCACCGGGTGCGCCACCGCCCAGATGTCGATCTCGGGATCGAGCATGCGACCCACGCCTTCGATGTTCAGCAAGGTCTTTTGCAGCAGGATCAGCTGCGGTTGCAAGGTCAGCTGATAACGGCGCGCGGTCTGGAACAGCTTGACGACCAGCTCGGCCAGCGAGATCTGCGAAAGCGGTCGCGTGAAGTAGGGCTCGCACACCGTGCGCACCGCGGCGGTCAGTTCGTCCAGGCGCACGCTGGACGGCATCCAGCCGGCATCGACATGCAGCTGCGCGATGCGCGCGTAATCGCGTTCGAACAGCGCAATGAAATTCTGCGCGAGCCAGTACTGGTCCTCTTCCGGCAGCGAGCCCATGATGCCGAAATCCAGCGCAATGAAGCGCGGTTCGGTGGGTCGCGTGGTATCCACCCAGATATTTCCTGGGTGCGCGTCAGCGTGGAAGAAGTTGTCGCGGAAGACCTGCTCGTAGAACAGGCGCACGCCCTTCACGGCGAGTGCCTTGCGATCAATGCCTGCGGCATCGATGGCGGCAATATCGTCGCTGCTGACGCCGCGCACGCGTTCCAGAGTAAGCACGCCGCCGGTGGTCAGTTCCCAGTGCACGGCCGGCACGTACAGGTCCACGCCGCTCTCGAAATTGCGCCGCAGCAGGCTGGCGCTGGCGCCTTCGCGCTGCAGATCCAGCTCGTTTTCCAGCATTTTCTCGACTTCGGCGACGACGTCGAGCGGGCGGATCTTGTCGGCATTGGGGTGCCAGCGCTGGGCCAGTTCACCCAACGAGCGCAGCAGTTTCACATCGCGATCGATGCGCTGCTCGATGCCCGGACGCAACACCTTCACCACGACTTCGCTGCCGTCGTGCAGGGTGGCGGCGTGTACCTGCGCGATCGACGCCGAGGCTAGCGGCGTTTCGTCGAAGCGGGCATAGAGCTGGCCGATCGGTGCCTTCAGCTCCCGCTCGACTATCGCGCGCGCTTCGGCGCCCGAGAACGGTGGCACCTGATCCTGCAGCTGGGACAGCTCGTCGGCGATATCGGCCGGCACCAGGTCGCGGCGCGTGGACAGCACCTGGCCGGCCTTGACGAAGATCGGGCCGAGCTCGGTCAGCGCCAGGCGCAGGCGCTCGCCGCGCGGCATGCTGTCCACACCGGCCGGTGCCCTGGCCACGAACGGGCGCACCAGCTTGAGCGGGCGGAACAAATGCGCGGCATCGACCAGTTCATCGAGTCGGTAGGCCAGCAGCACGGAAGCGACACGCAAGACGCGCGGCACCACGTTCAGAGGTGTCGTCACGCGGCGGGTCCTTTGCGCAGGCGTTGTTCGAGGCGGGCGAGCCGCGCTTCGAGGCGGTCGCTGCGTTCGCGCAATTCGTCGACGCCGTCGAGGAAGCTTTCCACTTCGCCCGGCGCTGCGGCCACGCGCACCTCGTCGCGCAGCCAGTCCGCCGTGTCGGTGGTGAGGTGGCTGGCCGTCTCACGGGCGTGGGCTAGCGCCTTGCGCACCGCCTTGGCCAGCGGCACGCCGAGCACGTCGCCAAAGGTGCGCGCGAACGCTTCCTCGAAATCCGGTGCGAACTTGCTGGCGAGTTTCTCCAGGCGCCGCGCGAGTTCGGCATCGCCGGCAATCTCCACCTTGCCCGGCGCCACGCCGTCGTCGTCGCGCTTGAGCAGCATGGCGAGCAGGCTGCCCGGCGTGGCGGCGACGCGCAGATGGCTATCGTCCTGGGCGGGTCCGACTTTCAGGCGCTCACCATCGACGGTGACAGACAAGGCCAGCTCGGGGCCGCGCAGGTGCAGCTGCACGCTGCGTCCATCCAGGGCGGCCAGGCGCCCGACCGTGTCCGGGTCGAGCGACAAGGTGTGGTTGAGCGCGGTTTCCAGCGCGCGGCCGGCGAGTGCGCGCAGCGGGCGTGGGAGCAGGGAGCGGGAGACGGCTTCGGTCATGGCGGGCATTGTAGCCGCTCGCCAGATTTTGCCTCCTCTCCCCTGCGGGGAGAGGATTGAGGTGAGGGGCGGGTGCTCGCGATAAGTCCGCAAAAGAACCGGCATAAATATGGGCCTGTCGCTAGATTGACCCCTCACCCCAACCCTCTCTCCCACAGGGACTACCTTCGGGTCGCCCTAAGGGGAGAGGGAGTCAGGTTGCGCCCAGGAATCCAAGTTGCCGCCAGGCCTCATAGACCGCCACGGCAACCGTATTGGAGAGATTGAGGCTGCGGCTGTTCGGCCGCATCGGCAGGCGCAGGCGCTGCGCTTCGGGGATGGCGTCGAGCACGTCGCCGGGCAGGCCGGCCGTTTCACAACCAAACAGCAAGGCGTCGCCTTCGGCAAAGCGGGCATCCACGTGGGCCACGCGGCCGCGTGTCGAGAACGCAAACACGCGTGGTTGGCCGATGCTGTGCAGGCAGCTGGCAAGATCGTCATGCACGGCCAGCTGCGCATATTCGTGATAGTCGAGGCCGGCGCGTCGCAGGCGGGCATCGTCCAGCTCGAATCCCAGCGGGCGGATCAGGTGCAAGGTTGCGCCGGTGTTGGCGCAAAGCCTGATCACGTTGCCGGTGTTCGGCGGTATCTCGGGTCTGAAAAGAATGACATGCAACATCCGGCCATTATCGGGGTTCGTGCGCGCCCCCGACAGCGCCGGAGCGGATGAACGTTCTTGCTCAGCCGTTGATCCGCGGGCACACGATGCCGTCGGGCGGCAGGGCGCAGGTGGTCGGGGCGGCAATCAGCAACTGGCCAGCGCTGCCGGCGGCGGCGAGACGAACGGCGTCCGGCGAGGCGGTCACCATGGCGCCAAGCACCAGGCCGCAAACCAGCAGGCAGACGACGAAGAGGCCGCGCAGCATCAACGATTCGAATTTCATGATCATGTCTCCGATGAAAGTGGGTGAGTCCTACATGGCAGATATGGCAAGCAGCGTGCCAACCTCGGATGGCAATCTAAGTCAATGAATTCATGGCTTTTGTTTGCGTGCCCGCGAATGCACATGGCTGTCCGCGGACAGCGGCCGAGCAGGACCGGACAGCGTGGCGGACAGTCCAGGCATCCCTAGACACCCCTGTCATTGGTCATTTGCCAAGGTGGGAAGCCACCGATAGCCTCACGGTGTTCATTCAGCGAAACAGGAGTTTCTTCATGGCAAGAAAGCCCCTCGCCCTGCTCGTGGCAGGACTGCTCAGCGTGTCGACCGGCGTGCCGGCGATCGCGGCGCCGAATCTGGCGAGCGAGCAGGCGGCCCACGCGATTCCGGACATTGCCTATACCCGCTTCACCCTGCCCAATGGGCTAACCGTGGTGGTGCATGAGGACCACAAGGCACCGGTCGTCGCGGTGAGCATCTGGTATCACGTCGGTTCCGCCGACGAGCCCAAGGGCAAGACCGGCTTTGCCCACCTGTTCGAGCATCTGATGTTCTCCGGCTCGGAGAACCACAAGGGCACCTATTTCCAGCCGTTCGAGCTGGCGGGCGCCACGGACATGAACGGCACCACCTGGTTCGACCGCACCAACTACTTCGAGACCGTACCCACCACGGCGTTGGACATGGCGCTGTGGATGGAATCGGACCGCATGGGCCATCTGCTCGGCGCGATCGGCCAGAACGAGCTCGATACGCAGCGTGGCGTGGTGCAGAACGAAAAGCGCCAGGGCGAGAACCGCCCCTACGGCCGCGTCGACCAGAACATCCTGTCCAATACCTATCCCGGCAATCACCCCTACCAGCACGACACCATCGGTTCGATGGCCGACCTCAATGCGGCCTCGCTGGCCGATGTGAAGCAGTGGTTCCACGACTATTACGGCGCTGCCAACACCACCCTGGTGCTGGCCGGCGACATCACCGTGGAACAGGCCCGCGCCAAGGCCGAGAAATACTTCGGCGATATCCCGGCCGGTCCGGCCGTGCCGCGCCAGCAGGCGTGGATCACCCCGCTGAGCAAGTCCACGCGCGGCGTACAGCACGACCACGTGGCGCAGCCGCGCATCTATCGCACCTGGGTGGTGCCGCAGCTGGGCAGCGACGATTCGATCCAGCTTGATCTGGCCTCCACCGTGCTGGGCGGCGGCAAGACCTCGCGCCTGTACCAGCGCCTCGTCTATCAGGACAAGCTGGTGGACAACGTGTCGGCGAGCATCGCGCCGTTCGCCCTGGCCAGCCAATTCCAGATCCAGGCCGATGTGAAGAGCGGCGTGGACCCGGCCAAGGTCGAAGCCGTCATCACCGAGGAGCTCAACAAGTTCCTCGCCGAAGGTCCGACGGCGGACGAACTGGAGCGGGCCAAGATCGGCAATCGCGCCGGCTTCGTGCGCGGGCTGGAGAAGGTCGGTGGCTTCGGCGGCAAGGCGGTGATCCTCGCCGAGGGCCAGGTCTATCGCGGTGATCCGGGTGCCTACAAGAAGGACCTCGAACGCGCCGATGCCGCCACCGCGGCCAGCGTGAAGGCGGCGTCCAACAAATGGCTGAGCAAAGGCGACTACCTGCTGACCGTGCTGCCCGCCGACAAGGAGTTCAACCCGGATACGGAAGACGCCAAGGTCGTCGCGCTCAATCCGGCCGAAGGCCGTCCGGCGGCCAAGCTGCCGGCGAAGCACGACTACGCCGTGGCCAAGAGCCAGCTCGACCGCAGCACCGGCGTGCCCCAGGTCAGCCAGTTCCCGGACCTCAGCTTCCCCACGCTGGAGCGCGGCAAGCTCAAGAACGGCATCGAGGTCGTACTGGCGCAGCGTCACACCATCCCGGTCACGCATGTGCAGCTGATGTTCGATGCCGGCTATGCCGCCGACCAGGGCCGCAAGCTCGGTACGGCCAGCTTCACCACCACGCTGATGAACGAGAGCACCAAGGATCTCGACTCGGTGGAAGTGGCCAAGCGCAAGCAGCGCCTGGGTGCGATCACCCGCGTGGGTTGTGGCCTGGACGCCTGCTCGGCCTCGCTCAACGCGATGAACGACCAGCTACAGCCGTCGCTGGAGCTGTTTGCCGATATCGTGCGCAACCCCGCCTTCAAGGGCGAGGACATCGAGCGCGTGCGCGGCCAGTGGCTGGCCACCATCGCGCAGGAAAAGACCCAGCCCTCGGCGCTGGCCCTGCGCACCTTGCCGCCGCTGATCTATGGCGCCAACCACGCCTACGGCATTCCGTTCACCGGTACCGGCACGGAGCAGGCGATCAAGTCGATGCAGGCGGCCGATCTGACCGCGTTCCAGCAGGACTGGTTGCGTCCGGACAACGTCAAGATCCTGGTCGCGGGTGACACCACCCTGCAGCAGATCATCCCGCAGCTCGAGGCCGCGTTCGGCGACTGGAAGGCACCGGCCAGCGCGGTGCCGAAGAAGAACATCGCCAAGGTGGCCGCCCAGCCCAAGCCGCGCGTGTTCCTGATCGACAAGCCGGATGCGCCGCAATCGCTGGTGCTCGCCGGCCTGTTGGCGCCGTCGAGCAAGGCGCCCAACGAGCTGGCCATCGACATCGCCAATGGTGCGTTTGGCGGCAGCTTCACCTCGCGCCTCAACATGAACCTGCGCGAGGACAAGCGCTGGGCCTATGGCGCCTTCAGCTTCATGCGCGACGCGATCGGCCAGCGTCCGTTCCTGATGTATGCACCGGTGCAGACGGACAAGACCGCCGAGTCCGCCCGGGAAGTGCTGAAGGAAGCGACCGACGTGATCGGCCCGCGTCCGCTGACCGAGCAGGAAGTGAACAAGATCAAGGACTCCCATATCCGCGGCTTGCCCGGCAGCTTCGAGACCAGCGCCGCGGTGCTGGGCGCGATGAGCGAGATCGTGCAGTTTGGCCGCCCGGACGACTATGTGCAGACGCTCAAGGCGCGAACCGAAGCGGTCGGTCAACCCGATGCGCAGGCGGCGATCAAGGAGATCATTGCGCCGCCGGCCCTGACCTGGGTCATCGTGGGCGATCTCAAGAAGATTGAGCAGCCGATCCGCGACCTCAAGCTGGGCGAGCTGCAGGTGATCGATGGCGACGGCAAGCCGGTATCATCGAAGTAAGTTCCTGTGGGGACCTGTTCACGTCCCCGGGTTAGGATGGAGGCCGGGCGGGTAACCGCCCGGCTTTCACATTTCATGTTGCGGAGTAACCCATGCGCAAGACCCTGCTGCTGCTCGTTCCCATCGCGCTACTTGGCGCCTGCACCTGGGGCATCACCCTGGACGATGCCGCGAAGAACGTCCGCACGGCCTGGACCGGCGATGTGTCCTCCTGTCATGACCTGGGCAAGGTCACGGTGTCGGTGATGGACCATGTCGGCCCGGTCAATCGCAATGACATCAAGGTGCGCGACGAGCTGGAGGTGATGGCGCGCAATGAGGCGGCCAAGATGCACGCCGACACCATCAAGCCACTGGGCGAGCTGACCGACGGCTCGCAGCCCTGGGGCGCCTACCAGTGCGGCACGGCGCAGTTGGCGCCGTCCAGCCACCCGGCGGGCAAGCCGGCCAGCCCGTCCAGCGCGAGTGCGCCGGGGGCCTTCGAGACGTTCCCGGTCAAGGGCGGCTAAGCCGCCCGGCTTTCCCCGACAAACAAAGGCGCCCTCGTGGCGCCTTTTTCACATCCAAGGGATGACGCTCTTGCACGTACTCCGCGACAGCCATAAAATTCATATGTAAATAATACATATATGTACTAATTAGGCCGGACGCCATGAGCAGCTTCCTTCCCACCGAACAGCGGTTGGCCATCACCTGTCAGCGGCATCCAGCGTTTCCGCTGGAGCCGGCGGTGCTGATCCGGTTGATCAAGCACATTTATAAACGCGTACATGACGATGCCAACGCGATGTTGCGGCCCTACGGCATCAATCATCCCGAGTACAACCTGTTGATGATGCTGTACGGCACCGCGAGCTATACGCTGCATCCGACCGAGCTGGCCGATGCTGCCGGCGAGAAGTCCGCCAACATCACCCGTCTTACCAACGAGCTTTGCGACAAGGGTTTGATCGCGCGGCACGCCAGCGACGAGGACCGTCGCAAGGTGTCGCTCACGCTGACCGCCGAAGGGGTGGCGATGATCGAGAGCTTCCTGCCGGATGTGTGCGCGCTGCTGGAGCGGCAGGTGAGTGGCCTGCATCCGCGCGACATGGCGCAGCTGGAGCGCCTGCTGAAGAAATTCAGCGCGCAGCTGGAGCGCGAATAAGCCATGGCGGCGGTTCCTCAGGATCTTCGTACGCAGCGAGCCTGGCCCTGGTTGGCCGAGTTCCTCACCGGCGAGCGACTGGCGTGGGTCTTCGTGTTCAAGTGCATGCTGGCGTTCTACATCACCGCCTGGCTGGCGATGGTGTTCCAGCTCGAGCAGCCGGCGACGGCGATGATCACCGTGTCGATCGTGATGCATCCGCACAGCGGCATGGTGCTGGCGAAGAGTTTCTACCGCGCCATCGGCACGGTCGCCGGCAGCTTGTGCGGCTTGCTGCTGATGGCGGCGTTTCCGCAGCAACGCGAGCTGTTCCTGCTCAGCCTGTCGCTCTGGGTCGGCCTGTGCGCGGGTGGCGCCGTGCTGTACCGCAACTTCATGTCCTACGGCTTCGTGCTGGCCGGCTATACCGCGGCGATCGTGGCGCTGCCGGCGATCAATAACCCGAACGCCGTGTTCAATTCCGCGGTCACGCGCGTAAGCGAGGTGATGCTCGGCATCATCATCGCCGGCCTGGTCAGCGACATCGTGCTGCCCGAACGCCTGCGCGAGGTACTGCGCCGCAGTTCACGCGAGCACTTCGGGCACTTCATCGAATTCGCACGCGGCAGCCTGGGAGGCCACATTCCCCGTTCCGAGATGGAGCAGGCGCACCTGCGCGTTGTGCGTGCCGCCGTGCAGTTGGAGGACCTGCGCTCGACCGTGATCTTCGAAGATCCGGAGGCCCGCGCGCGCAGCAGCCGCTTGCAGCTGCTCAATCTGCGCTACATGGCCGCGGCCACCAGCTTCCAGTCGCTGCACCACCTGATCAACCGGCTGCAACGGAACCACCATCCGCGTACGGCGGGCGCGCTGATCAAGCTCTATGCACCCGTCGGTGAGGCGCTTTCGCCGGAACCGGGCGAAAGCGCGATGCCACGCATGTTGGCCACGCGCCTGGAGGCGAGCGAGGCCAAGCTGCCGGCCCTGGCCGCCAAGCTGCGTGACGAACTGCGCCAGGACCCGGAGCTGTTGCTCGAGTTCGACAGCGGAACCACGCTGTTGCGCCGCTTCGTCAACGAGCTGCGCGACTTCACGGCGTTGGAGGCGACGCTGCGTGAAACGCAGGGACGCTTGCAGGGCACGGTGGAGCGCGTCGACTTCAAGCGCGCCAACGACTACGCCACGCCGCTGATCGCGGTGGTGCGTACCTTCCTCACCATGCTTACGCTGAGCGTGTTCTGGCTGGCGACGGCATGGCCGTTTGGCCCCGGCGCCTTGATCCTGGCCACCGTCTTCAGTGGCCTGCTGGCCACCTCGCCCACGCCGTTGGCGGCCACGGCCAACACCTGGGTCGGCTATGCCTTGGGCATGGCGGCGGCTTACATCGTGACGTTCTGGCTGCTGCCTGGTAGCGACGGTTTCACGATGCTGATCCTCGCGACCACGCCGCTGTTGCTGATCGGGCCTTATCTGACTACGCGCAACGCGACCCTGCCGGGCGTCGGTGCCGGCTATACCCTGGGCTTTGTCTACATCTTCGCGTTGAAGAACCCGATGGAGTACAACCCGGAGCGTTTCATCAACGATGGCATCGCCTCGCTGTTTGGCTTGATGATGAGCGGCGTGGCGTTCATGGTGATCCCGACCCTGATCGGCACGCGCTGGCTGCGTCGGCGCCAGCTGCAACAGCTGCGTCGCCAGGTGACGCTCGCCGCCACCGGCCCGATGGAAGGCCTGCTCTACCGCTTCGAGAGTGCCAACCGCGACCTGTTCCAGCAGATCGTGTCGTTCACCCAGCCGAAAAGCGACGAATCCAAGGAACTGCTGGCCTGGGCCCTGGCCGTGCATGACTGCGGCCGCGCGGTGATTGAATTGCGCCAGGACATGCTGCATGCGGACTTGCCGCCGCCCTTGCTGGAGATCATGCAGCAGGCCGTGCTGGCGCTGGCCCAGTTGTATGACGAGCCGGACGCCGCGCGCTGGCAGCAGGCGGATCGCGCGGTCGACCATGCCATTACCCTGACCACGCAAACCTTGCCGCAGGCGCGCGCCAGCTGCCAGCCGGCGCTGGCGCACCTGTTGCAGCTACGCACGGCGCTGCGCGACGACGAGTCCGCGCTCGCCCCCTATATCGTCAAATCGCCCGAGCCATCCCATGCCCCGTGAAATCGCCCTCGCCGACGCGTTGGTGCCCAGCATCCTGCTGGTATATCTCGGCTGCCTGCTGGTGTTATGGGTGGTCGATACCATCGTCGGTCGCTATGGCCTGTACCGCTATGTCTGGCATCCCTCCCTGTTCCGCGTCGCCTTGTTCTTTTGTCTGTTCGGCGCTGCCGGCCTGTTGTTATACCCCTGAGTCATAGAAATGAAGATCCAGACCCAGCCCTTGCTCCGCTTTCTTATCACCGCCGTCGTCGTCGTGGTGGCGTTGTTGCTTGGCCACGCGCTGTGGCGGCATTACATGTATTCGCCGTGGACGCGCGACGGTCGCGTGCGCGCCGAAGTGGCGCGCATTGCGCCCGACGTTTCCGGCCTGGTCACCCGCGTGGCGGTGGTCGACAACCAGGTGGTCAACCGGGGTGACGTGCTGTTCGTCATCGACCCCGAGCGCTTCCACATCGCGCTGGCACAAGCCCAGGCCAATCTTGCTGCCGCCGAAGCCAGTGCGCGGGCCGCTGGCGCCAATATCGATGCCGTGCTGGCCAGCGCCGCCGCGCGTCGGGCCGAGTACGACATGCGCCAGGACCAGGCGCGGCGTCGCCAGGACCTGGCCGACGTCGTGCCCAAGGAAGAGCGTACCGACGCCCGCTCCGCCGCCGATACGGCGCGTGCCGTCTGGCAGCAGGCCCAGGCCAGCGGCCACCAGGCCACGGCGGCGCGTGAACAGGCCGAGGCGGCGGTGGTGCAGGCGCAGGTTGCCGTGGAGCGCGCCAAGCTCGACGTCGCACGCACCGAGGTGCGCGCGCCGGTCGACGGTTACGTGACCAACCTCGATGTACGCGTGGGTGACTATGCCGCCGCGGGCAGTCCGCGCCTGGCGCTGATCGATCGCCACAGCTACTACATCTATGGCTATTTCGAGGAAACCAAGTTGCCGAGCATTCGCGTAGGCGACCCGGTCGACATTCGCCTGTTGAGCGGCGGCGTGCGCCTGCGCGGCCGCATCACCGGCGTCGCCCGCGGCATCACCGATCGCGACAATCCCACCGGCAGGGATCTGCTGGCCGACGTCAACCCGACGTTCAACTGGGTGCGCCTGGCGCAGCGCGTGCCGGTGCGCATCGACATCGACGAAGCCAGCATTCCCGCCGATGTCGTGCTGGCGGCCGGCATGACCGCGAGCATCGACGTGCAGCAGCGGCGGGTGCTGGACAGGGGCCGGGACCAGGGCAAACCCACGCCTTAGTGAAAAGACGCCTGGCGCGCGGTCAGGGCGCGCCAGGCATTCTCATCATGCTGGCCTCGGGTGGGCGGGGTCGCGAGGTTCGGTCATCCGCGCGCGAGCCGATCAGCCGTCGGCGGGCGTCACATTCATGCAGGTTTCGATGTGGTCGAAGAACCACGAGTCGTCAGTCGGAAAATTCGAGTAGTACTTGGCGATGGTATTTTCACCCACCGGCTTGATGTCGACCAGGGCGATGACGGGACTCTTTTCCGTTTCGCGGATTTCAATGGTGGTCCCGCTGTACAGCACGATTCTTTGCAGGCTGAGCGACTTTGCCGACCAGGCATTGACGACGCAATCGGCCACGGCTTCGGCGCTGCCGCTGCCGGCATACGTGGCGGTTGGCGCCGAATCACGCAACGACAGCGCGTTGGTGCATCCCGCGAGGAGTGTCGCGATAACGGCGCAGGCGAAATAGTTCTTCATCGTCACTTCTTCCGGTGGATTTACATTGCTACGGCGGGGAAAGGCAGTCAGTACGTTCCACGCCCGACCGCCGATGGGGCAGGTCGGCCGATTGTACTAGCGCCGTCATTGATTGCTTTTCGGTCGGCGCATGGGACCCTGGAACGTTCGTAGGGGATCCGCGGAGTACATCCCCGGCGCCATCGTGGCGGCATTGCCGGTGCCGGTGCCGGCGCCGGTCAGCAGAGGGTCGGTCGTGAAGGACAAGCCAACGCGAGGCAGCGTGTTCAGTCCCATCGCATTGCTGGGATTCATCCTCTTTTGCTGCCTGCTTGGCTGGGGCGTGGCCACGCATTCAAGGGCGCTTGGCGTAGGCTTGATGATCGTCTACGCCGGATGGCTCATCGTCGGCTCCGGCGCCGTGGTCTGGCGCTGGTGGAAGCGGCGCCAGCCGGAATAGGCGTGGCGCCGTCCGCGCGAACGATCACGCTCACGTGACTGGCGACGTCGCTTGATAGGCTGTCCATACTCCGCTGGAGAAGGCCCATGTTCAAACTGACCCTGGTTGCGGCGATCCTGATATTCGCCACGCTCAGCAGTGTTGCAGCGCCGGTGGCGCCGCCACTGGACCTGGTGGTGCTCGGCTCCGGCGGCCCCGGCGCGACGGGTCGTGCCGGCGCGGGATACGTGGTGCTCGTGGATGGCGAGCCGCGCATCCTGGTTGACGCAGGGCCCGGCACGTTTGTGCGACTGGGCGAGGCAAAGCTGTCCCTGGACAAGGTCGATATCGTCTTGCTGACGCATCTGCATATCGACCACACCGGGGAACTGCCGGGGCTGTTCAAGGCGCGGGCGATTTCAGCCAGTGGCCCGGTCAATCTCCGGGTCTTTGGACCGACGGGCCATCATGGCGAAGGTGAGGATGCGACCTTCCCGGCCACCAGCCGCTACATCGATCTGCTGTTCGGGCCGGCGGGCGCGTATAGCTACCTGCGCGACTTTGCCGCGCCAATGACGATCAAGGCGACCGATCTCGATGCGTCCGCGAATGCCCCCAAGACGCCGCAGACCATTTATTCAGAGCATGGCCTGAATATCAGCGCGATAGCAGGTCATCACGGCGATGCGCCCGCGGTGATCTATCGCATTGACTATCGCGATCAAAGCATCACGTTCAGCGGTGACATCGATGCCAAGGGCATCGACAATCTGAGTCGAATTGCCCAACACACGGACCTGCTGGTCTTCAATTGCGTGGTGCTCGATCCACCCGGCTCGCGGCCCGTGCTCTACACCTTGCACACGCCGCCCAGGACGATAGGCGTGGTGGCTGCCGGCAGCGAAACGAAAAAACTGCTGCTCAGCCACTTGTCACCCTCGATTGATCAGCAGCGCGCGAGCGTAGAGGCGTCCATCCGCGCGCATTACCAAGGGCCCGTCGTGTTTGCCGAAGACGGCATGCGTTTGCATCCGTAGGGTCTCCCGGCCCGGCGCGAAGACTGCCATGGCTGACAAGGATCGACCAGCAGCGGTTGCCTTAGTCGATCGTTGCGACCTGAATGCGCCCCGCCCGGGCTGCCTTGACCATGGCGGCATGATCGCTTTCGTTTTGGTCGGCGTAGGCCACCGAGAATGATGCGATGGCGTCGGCGAAGGCGTCGCTCTTGCCAAGATAGGCGGCCAGCAGCAAGGCATCTCCCGATCGCGCATGCGCACGTGCCAGGGTGTGGGCACACAGTCGCCCATAACGACGCAGATTCGCCGTATTCATCAGATCGACCTGTGGCGAGATCTTGGCATCGCGCAGTTGACGCAAATAGAACTGGCGCTTCGGCCCTTGGGTCCAGCCAAGGAATATATCGCTCGCCGACTGCATCAGCCGCTGGCCGGCAACCACGCGTTGCCCCTGGTGCGCATAAGGGTTCCTGCCGACAAACGGGTCGATCACCGACTCCCGCGCCTCCTTGAACTGCAGGAACAGGGGGTCGCCGCTGCCGGATACGAACAGGATGATGCCGCAGTAGGTGCCCACGCTGCCTACGCCGACGACCTTGACGGCGGCGTCGACGGCCTCAAAGCGATCCAGCAAGACCCTTCGTTCCGGCTGCAGCGAATCAAAATAGAACTCGAAGGCACGCGCGCGCTCTTCCACGCTGATCTCGTTTTGCAGGTCGGCGTCGTGATACAGCAAGGGTGGTTCGTCCTGGATCCGTGCAGGAGA
Source organism: Dyella halodurans (assembly GCF_026283925.1). Classification (GTDB taxonomy): domain Bacteria; phylum Pseudomonadota; class Gammaproteobacteria; order Xanthomonadales; family Rhodanobacteraceae; genus Dyella; species Dyella halodurans. Next base: position 224,340 of record NZ_JAPDPF010000006.1, on the reverse strand, counting down.
GCCGCCCGCCACCGTCAACTTGACGAACTCCTTCATGTGGGCCGTGTGCTCCTTGGCCTTGCGCACGTTCTTGGTCGTCAGTTTCTTCATTTGCTCGTCCTGCATGCGGCCGATGACTGCCTCCATGTCGATATGGTCGTACCAGGCATCGAGCAGCGGCATGACCGCGTACTCAGCCATGTGATCACGATAAGCGGCGGCGGCTGCCCAGGCGATGTCATGTGCATCATCGGCCGGGCACTCATTGGCGCGCGCAGCGACGACCAGGCTGGCGCAGAGCCGCTTCACGTCCCATTCCCACGGGCCGATGGTGGTCTCGTCGAAATCGTTGATGTCGAACACCAGCTTGCGTTCCGGCGTGGCGAAGCCGCCAAAGTTCACCAGGTGCGCATCCCCGCAGATCTGCAGGTGCAAGCCCGTGCTTGCGGTCGAGGAAAGGTCACTGGCCATGATCGCGGCGGCGCCCCGATAAAAGGCGAAGGGCGAGGCCATCATGCGGGCATAACGGATTGGCACCAACGACTCGACCCGGCCTTTCGAGGTTTCGATCAGGATGTCGACCGGGTCACGTCGGGGTTTTGGCGCCCGCCAGCCACCCAGCGACTTGCGCGAGCACTTGTCGCGTATGTTCTTCGCCATCTCCTGCCTGATTTCCACCGCCTGGTGAAAGCTGTCCTGCGACAGGTGCGATCGTTTGCTGGTGGCCGACTTGGGCTTGGTGTCACTGGCCTTGGACTTGGAAGCGCGCTTGGCGGTGTGTCGTGCGGATGCGGCGGACATGCATGCCCCCTTGTCGGAAAAGAGCGTGGCTGGAAACCGGCCGGCCTAACGGCCAGTGCTTCATTTGACACCCAGGTCAGGTGGAGAAAAACCGTAGAACTACGGTGAAAGGCGGGCGGCAGGGGGGAGCGCAGCCTCGCGGCGAATCGCTGCATTCGCCCGTTACGTGCCCCGCCTTCCTGCAGCATCCCCGGCCCCTCACGACGCGAACCGCGCACGATGCGCGGGTGCGGATCGCGCTGCCCATCAATCACGTGCCGCCAGTGCGCGATTGACCCGCAAGGCCACCAGCGTGCAGGCCACACCCGATAGCAGATAGGCACTCACGGCCACCAAGCCGAAGCGGGTCGACAAACCGAGCGCCACCAGAGGTGCGAACGCTGCGCCAATCAACCAGGCGAAATCCGTGGTCAAGGCCGCGCCGGTATAGCGGAAGCGGCTCTCGAAATTGGATGTCACGCTGCCGGCCGCTTGCCCGTAGGACAGCCCGAGCAGGGCGAAACCGATGATGATGAAGGCATTCTGCGCGTGTCGATCGCCGCCCAGCAGCAAGGGTGCAAACAGCGCAAAGATGCCGATCAGGGCGGCCGCCGTGCCGAGCATGGTGCGGCGGCCGATACGATCGGCAATGACGCCCGATGTGATCACCCCAAGAATGCAGGCCACGCCGCCGACGATCTGCACGACCAGCACGGCATCGACCGACTGCGTCGTGCCCAGCGCAATCCACGACAACGGGAAAATCGAGACCAGGTGGAATAGCGCGTAGCTGGCCAGTGCAGCGAAAGCGCCAAGAAAAATATTGCCGCCCTGCGCGCGCAGCATGTCGAACATGCCGATGGGTTCCAGCTCGCGTTCCTCCATCAAACGCGTGTACTCCTCGGTGACGACGAGTCGCAGGCGGGCAAACAAGGCAACCACGTTGATCGCGAACGCAACGAAGAACGGATAGCGCCAGCCCCAGTCGATGAAGTCGTCGTGATCCAGGTTGGCGTGCAGGAACAGGAACAGGGCGCTGGCGACCATGAAGCCGATGGGCGCGCTCAACTGCCCAAGCATGGCGTACCAGCCGCGCCGCTGTGGCGGCGTATTGAGTGCGAGCAGGGACGGCAGGCCGTCCCAGGAACCGCCAAGCGCTATGCCTTGCAGGATGCGGAACAGGATCAGCAGCGCGATGGACCAGGCGCCGATGTCTTTATAGCTGGGCAGGAACGCCATGCCCGCGGTGGCACTGCCTAGCAGGAACAACGCAATGGTGAGCTTGGTGCCGCGGCTCCAGCGGCGCTGGAACAACATGAACGTGGCGGTGCCAAGCGGCCGCGCGATGAAGGCCAGTGAAAATATCGTGAAGGAAAACAGCATGCCGTGCAGCGGCGTTTCGAACGGAAACAGCACCGTCGGAAAGACCAGCACGCAGGAAATGCCGAACACGAAGAAATCGAAATACTCCGACGTTCGGCCAATCACCACGCCAATGGCGATTTCGCCTGGCGCGACCTTCGCGTGAGTCTGCAAGCGCCCGATTTCCGCGGCCGAGGTGCCGCCGGGTTGGCGATGATCTTCCGGCATGCTGCTTGACATCATCGTTACTCAGAATGAGGGAGGATGTGGCCGCCGCAGTATGGCACCGCCACGCCTCACAGCGTTATTGGAAAGTGACCTGTTCCGGTATCACGCCGATTGGCGTACCGTTTTCAAACATCCTGAGTCGGTTGCGTCGTCGGTTATGTCCATGAAGGCTCTCCGCGGACTGCTGCTACCCATGGCTGCCTTGCTCACGGGCTGTAGCACCGTGGTCATGTCGCCTTCCGGCGACCTTGCCCTGCAGCAGCGCAACCTCATCATTACCTCGACGCTGCTCATGATGATCATCATCGTGCCGGTGATCGTGCTTACGCTGCTGTTCGCGTGGCACTACCGGGCGTCCAACAAAAAAGCCACTTACGATCCGGAGTGGTCCCATTCCACCATGCTGGAACTGCTGATCTGGTCGGCTCCGCTGCTGATCATCATCGCGCTTGGTGCGGTGACCTGGGTCAGTACTCACAAGCTCGATCCCTTCCGTCCGCTCGAGCGCCTGTCATACGGCCGTCCAGTGCCTGCGGGTGTAGAACCGCTGACGGTCGAGGTCGTCGCGCTCGATTGGAAGTGGCTCTTCATATACCCCGAACAAGGCATTGCCACCGTGAACGAACTGGCTGCGCCGGTGGATCGTCCGATCCGCTTCAAGATTACGGCGTCGACGGTGATGAACTCGTTCTTCATCCCGGCCCTGGCCGGCCAGATCTACGCCATGCCCGGCATGGAAACCAAGTTGCAGGCGGTGATCAACAAGCCGGGTGAATTCCAGGGCTTCTCCGCCAATTACAGCGGCGAGGGTTTTTCCGGCATGCACTTTCTCTTCCACGGTGTCAGCGAAGAAGCGTTCGCGAAGTGGGTGCAACTGGCGAAAGCCGGTGGCGGCACCCTGGATCGTGAAACCTATGTGAAGCTCGCGGAGCCCAGCCAGAACGATCCTGTCCGTCGCTTTGCCGGGGTGGAGCCAGGTCTCTTCCTCGCCATCGTCACGCATTGCGTGCAGCCAGACAGTCCCTCGTGCATGAAACCGATGAAGACGCCGGGCGGCGCCAACGAAGCTGCCAAGGGCACGGAAGGCATGCAAGCCATGTCCATGACCCATCCAAGGTAATCCCACTGACTGACCATTCGCGCTGCGGGTGTCCAAGATGTCCGATCATCTCGACCTTACCAAGCTGATCTTCGGTCGCCTGACCTTGCAGGAGCTTCCTCTGCACGTGCCCATCGTGCTGGGGACCTTCGTCGTGGTGATGCTGGGTGCCATCGCGTTGCTTGCCGTCATCACCTATTACCGCTTGTGGGGCTACCTATGGCGGGAATGGTTCACCAGCATCGACCACAAGAAGATCGGGATCATGTACATGATCCTTGGCATCGTGATGCTGCTGCGCGGATTTTCGGACGCGATCATGATGCGTGCGCAGCAAGCCATCGCCTTCGGTGATTCAGCCGGCTATCTGCCACCCGAGCATTACGACCAGATTTTCACCGCGCACGGGGTGATCATGATCTTCTTCGTCGCCATGCCGATGGTGACGGGCATGATGAATTTCGTCATGCCCTTGCAGATCGGCGCGCGCGACGTGGCCTTTCCGTTTCTCAACAATTTCAGTTTCTGGATGACCGTCGCCGGTGCGATGCTGGTGATGTCATCGTTGTTCATTGGGGAATTCGCGCGTACGGGATGGCTGGCGTACCCGCCCTTGTCCGATATTGCATCGAGTCCCGACGCGGGCGTGGACTACTACATCTGGTCCTTGCAGATCGCAGGTGTAGGAACCCTCTTATCGGGCATCAACCTGTTGGTGACCATCGTCAAGATGCGTGCGCCTGGCATGACCTTGATGAAGATGCCGATCTTCACCTGGACGGCGCTGTGCACCAATGTGCTGATCGTCGCGGCCTTTCCGGTGCTGACCGCGGTGCTGGCCATGCTGGCCTTGGATCGCTACGTGGGTACCAACTTCTTCACTACCGAGCTTGGCGGCAACGCCATGATGTATGTGAACCTGATCTGGATCTGGGGTCATCCCGAGGTCTACATCCTGGTGCTGCCGGTGTTCGGCATTTTCTCCGAGGTGACATCGACCTTCAGCCGCAAGCCGCTGTTCGGTTATGCGTCGATGGTCTACGCCACGGTGGTGATCACCGTGCTGTCCTACCTCGTATGGCTGCATCATTTCTTCACCATGGGGTCGGGCGCCAGCGTCAATTCGTTCTTCGGCATCACCACGATGATCATTTCAATTCCGACCGGGGCGAAGATCTTCAACTGGCTGTTCACCATGTATCGCGGCCGCGTGGCGTTCGAAGTGCCGATGATGTGGACGGTTGCCTTCATGGTCACCTTCGTGATCGGCGGCATGACCGGTGTGATGCTGGCGGTGCCGCCGGCAGATTTCTCACTGCACAATAGCCTGTTCCTGATTGCCCACTTCCATAACGTGATCATTGGCGGCGTGGTTTTTGGCCTGTTTGCCGGCATCAACTACTGGTTCCCGAAAGCGTTCGGCTACAAGCTCGATCCGTTCTGGGGCAAGTGCTCGTTCTGGTTCTGGGTGGTGGGATTCTATTTCGCCTTCATGCCGCTGTACTGGCTTGGTTTCATGGGCGTGACGCGCCGGCTCAGCCACTTCGATGATCCGTCGCTGCAGATCTGGTTTCAGATCGCCGCCTTTGGCGCCTTCCTGATCCTGCTCGGCATCATCAGCATGCTGATGCAGTTCTGGGTCAGCTTCCGTCGTCGTCACGAGCTGCGCGATGTCACCGGCGATCCCTGGGGTGGCCGCACGCTGGAATGGTCAACGTCGTCGCCGCCGCCACAGTACAACTTCGCGTTCACCCCGCAGGTGCATGAGGGCGATGCGTGGTGGCAGATGAAGCAGCACCGCTATCGACGGCCGACGGATGGCTTCCTGCCCATCCACATGCCTTTGAACACCCCGGCCGGCATCCTGCTTGGCGGCATCAGCTTCGTGTTTGGCTTCGCCATGATCTGGTACATGTGGCCGCTGGCGGCACTGTCCTTCATCGCCTTGCTGGCCGTGGCGATTGGCCACACCTTCAACTACCACCGCGAGTACTACATACCGGCCGACGAAGTGCATCGCGTCGAAGCATCCCGCACGGAGCTGCTGGCCAACCATGTCTGACACATCGATCACCATGAGCGCCGGTGGCGGGTCGCCGGAGGCCTTGAGCTTCCACGTGGCGGCCGACTATCACCCGGAGAACGGCACCTTGCTGGGCTTCTGGGTCTACCTGATGAGCGATTGCCTCATCTTTGCCTGCCTGTTCGCGGCGTACGGCGTGCTTGGCCGCGAATTCGCGGGAGGCCCGACGGCCGCCGAGGTGCTCGAGCTTCCCACCGTCGCGGTCAACACGACGCTATTGCTGCTGTCATCGATCACCTATGGTTTTGCGGTGCTCGAAATGCAGCGCGATCGGCAGAACCCGATGATGGTGTGGCTGGCCGTCACCGGGCTGCTGGGTGCCGGCTTCATCACGCTGGAGCTGAGGGAGTTTGCGCACCTGATCTCGATCGGCGCCGGTCCTCAGCGCAGCGCCTTCCTCTCGTCGTTCTTCACCCTGGTCGGCACCCACGGCCTGCATGTGAGCAGCGGCATCCTTTGGCTGATCGTGCTGATGGTGCAGGTGAGCAAGAAGGGCCTGATCTCGGCGAACAAACGTCGATTGATGTGCCTGTCCATGTTCTGGCATTTCCTCGACCTCGTCTGGGTCGGCGTCTTCAGCTTTGTCTACCTGATGGGGGTGCTGCCGTGAGTGCTCACACCGAGTCGTCCCATGGCCACGGCGAGGCCGATGCGCATGGCCACGACGACCTGGGCATCCATGCCACCCTGAAGGGTTACCTCACCGGCTTTGTGCTCGCTGCGATCCTCACCATCATCCCGTTCTGGCTGGTGATGAGCGGCGGCTTCGAAAAGTCGAGCACCACGGCCCTGGTGGTGTTGGCGTTCGCCGCGGTGCAGATCGTGGTGCACATGATCTATTTCCTGCACATGAACACGAAGTCCGAGGGCGGCTGGAACATGTTGGCCCTGGTCTTTACCATCGTGCTGGTTGTCATCACCTTGAGCGGATCGATCTGGATCATGTACCACCTCAACAGCAACATGATGCCTTCGCAGATGCAGGACCCGGCGAACCTGCCGTGACGCTGCGCCAATCCAAGCCGATCATCGCTCGATCATGACATCGACCCCGGCGTCACCCGATGAGGTCGTGCGCGGTCCGCGAGGCCCGCTTGGGCTGAGCTTGCTTGCCGTTTTCGCCCTGGTGTTGTTTGCCGGTTTCGTGGCCCTGGGTACGTGGCAGGTCAAGCGGCTGGCCTGGAAGCGCGACCTTATCGAGCGTGTGGACCAGCGCGTCCACGCGCCGCCCGTCGCGGCGCCGGGGCCCGGGCAATGGGCTCATGTCACTGCCGAAGCCGACGAATACCTTCGCGTCAGGCTTACCGGCGAGTTTCTCCACGATCGGCAAACCTTGGTGTGGGCGGCTACCGACCTGGGCAGCGGCTACTGGGTGGTGACGCCGCTGAAGATGGCGGACGGTGCCATCGTGCTGGTCAATCGCGGCTTCGTGCCGACGGATTGGTGCGCACTTCGTAAACAGTGCCCAGCAGGGCCCAGCGGCGAAGTGACGGTGACAGGACTGCTGCGCATCAGCGAACCGTCAGTGATGCTTCGGCGCAATGATCCCGCACAGAATCGGTGGTACACGCGCGACGTGACGGCGATTGCCAGTGCGCGTGGCCTGCAACGCGTCGCGCCTTACTTCGTCGACGCCGATGCCGATGCTGCTGCAACGCCCGCGGCCAACGGCCAACGCTCGTGGCCGGTGGGTGGGTTGACGGTGATTTCGTTTCCCAACAACCACCTCGTCTACCTGATCACCTGGTACCTGCTTGCCTTGATGGTTGCCGCGGCTGCTTTCTACGTGGGGAGAGAGGAATATCGTCTGCGGCGCCGCGCGCGCGCTGGGGCGAACAGGTCGCCATAATCCATGGCGCCTTCTGGTTGAAGTTTTGTGGTGTCAGAGCCCGAAGGATTCGAACAGCGGCGAGAGCTGCAAATCGGCTGTGGGTTCCGCGAACGTAGCGGCCGCTGCATCGAGCAGTAGATGGTCCACGGGCTGAAATGAATAAGCGGGCGCATGGGTGGCGATGTCATCGAGGACCAGGCCCAGCGCGAAGGTGTACGAGCAGCGGAGTGCGTCGTTGTTGCGATAGGCCTCAAGCCGCGCACCGGCAGCTAGGGCAATGGCGGCAATGGCAATGGGGTGAGGTTGCGGACCGATCCTGCCTTCAAACAGCTCCGGCTTCTGCGCCCAGACCTGGGACACCAGGCGCTCAGCCAGGGCCTTGGCGTCCCCTTGCAAAAGTCCATTCCGGCGCTGCTGATCCAGTAGCGATTCGAGGGCTGTTGCGGCCTCGACATGGGTGCCCGCGCTGCTCTTTGCTTCGAAAAGATCCACGCTCGTGCTCCTCTCTGGCTGCCACTCCGGGCGCGGCGTTCTGCGCCAGCCTGGGGACGAGCGATTGTCGCAATTAATTACGCCTGGAGCGAGGCTTTCTTTCGATATAGGGCTGAAATTTGCGACAGCCCGAATCCGCGTGGACTGGCCTTTGTGCAGGTTTTATGAAGGGAATTCACGAATTTTGCCGAAGTCGCGCCGGTCGTCGCCCTAGGCGTGGGCATCCCAAGCCGATCCTGGCGATTCAGCCGGCCAGGCGCTCCAGTCGCAAACTCAACCACCGCCAGACATCGGGCCATTCACTGGCGATGACGCTGTAGCAGACCGTATCGCGCAGCGTGCCATCAGGGCGACGTTTGTGCGCGCGAAGCACGCCGTCGCGGTGCGCACCGAGGCGTTCAATGGCGCGCTGCGAGTCGAGATTGCGACCGTCGGTGTGAAACTCCACCGCCACGCAAGCCAGCGACTCGAACGCATGCTGCAACAACAGGCGCTTGCAGGCCGTGTTGACGTGGCTTTTCTGCCAGCGCTTGGCATACCAGGTGTAGCCGATCGCAATGCGCGGCAGCTCCGCTACGAAATCGTAGAAGCGGGTGCTGCCGATGATCTCGCCCGTCGTCTTCTCGCGTATCGCGAACGGCAGCATGTGGCCCGCAGCATGGCCCTGCAGCGCCTTGGCGATGTAAGCGGCCGCTTCGCCGGGTGCGGGGGCACTGGTGAACCATAGTTTCCACAGCTCGCCGTCCGCCGCCGCCGCTTCCAGGGCGAGCGCGTGTTCCATCGTCATGGGTTCGAGCACGACGTAGTCATCTTGCAGATACAGCGGGGCGAGCGGGGGCATGGGGACTCCGGCGGTTAAAGGACGGCCTGCAGCGCCGACCCCAAGGGTCGCGTCGCGGCAGGAGATTCAAACAGGGCGGCGGCGGGCTCGCAAATGGGACGCCCGAGGCTTCCGGTGGGGTTCCTGTCTGAATGTAGCCGTATCGTGGTCGGGCTTGTCCCAAATCGATGCCGGGGTTTTCACACATTTTCAGAGAGTTCTCATAGGACTGCGTCCCGGCTTTCCATAATCTGTGCTGGACGCCGCGGCTATTGGCGGCTTATCGACATCCATCTGCTGTGCCAGCGACGGCATCGGTTCGACGACGGCAGCGGGCTGCCTCGACATCGTCGTGGACGCCTGTCCGGCCGGTCTGAACGGAATCCAGTATCGGATCGATCTGGTCACCCACGTGCTCAGCAGCGGTCAGTCCGTCCTGGTCCTGGATAGCGGCTCGACCGCGACGGGCGTGGGCGTGCAGTTGCCGGATGGTGTGGGCCCCGTGTTTCCGTTGATCACGCGCAAGTCCTTCGGTGGCTACAACAGGACCGGCGGCGACTACACCATTCCGATGAAGGTGCGTCATTACCAGACGAGCGCCACCGTCAGCGCGGGGGGGCAGGCGGAGTCATCAATGGTCTTTACCATGACGTACGACTGAGCGACCCCGTCGATGATTCCCTGCCACACCACGAGGCCGCCAACTCGGGAAAGACGGACGGGTTTCCCGCCGCCGGGTGTGCCGGCAGGTTTCCGATCCGTTTCGAATCAGGCGTCCAGATCGGGAATCAGTCTACTTTCCAGACGGGCGATGTGATCCTTCAGCAGCAGCTTGCGCTTCTTGAGTCGGGTGAGCTGCAGCTCGTCGCGGCCGAGCGAGTCGGCCAGGTGCTCGATGGCAACGTCGAGATCGCGGTGCTCGACCCGCAATTCGGCCAGCAGATGGGCGATCTCGGCTTGGTCCTGGACCTGCATGGGGGCGGCGGCAGCTAGGAAATAATGCGCAATTGTACCGCCGACGGACCGCGGGCGGTCAGCCGGCTACAATGAGAGGCCGACCCGCTCGATCCTGACCATGTCCGCCCAGCCCGACGCCACCCGCAAGCAGCATTACGAGGCCGCCAAGCTGGCCAAGCGCCTGCGCCACCAGGTGGGCCAGGCCATTGCCGATTTCAACATGATCGAAGACGGCGACAAGGTGATGGTCTGCCTCTCCGGTGGCAAGGACTCCTACACCTTGCTGGATATCCTGCTGTCCCTGCAGGCCAAGGCGCCGGTGCGCTTCGAGCTGATCGCGGTGAACCTGGACCAGAAGCAGCCGGGTTTCCCCGAGCATGTGCTGCCCGAATACCTCACCGGCCGCGGCGTGCCGTTTCATATCATCGAGCAGGACACCTACAGCACGGTCACCCGCGTGATTCCCGAGGGCAAGACCATGTGCAGCCTGTGCTCGCGCCTGCGGCGCGGCGCGCTATACCAGTGGGCGGCCAACAACGGGATCAGCAAGATTGCGCTGGGCCATCATCGCGACGATATCCTCGCCACGTTTTTCCTGAACATGTTCTACCAGGCCCAGCTCAAGGCGATGCCGCCGAAATTGCGCTCGGACGATGGCCGTCACGTGGTGATCCGGCCGTTGGCCTATAGTCGGGAAAGCGATATCGCCGAGTACGCGACGCAGCAGCAATTTCCGATCATTCCGTGCAATCTTTGCGGTTCGCAGGAAAATCTCCAGCGCAAGGCGGTTCGGCGCATGCTGGAGGACTGGGAAAAGCAGCAGCCAGGGCGTAGCGAGAATATTTTTCGTGCACTGGGGCAGGTATCGCCCTCCCAGCTGGCTGATCGCAATCTGTTCGACTTCGCCGCGCTCGGCGCGCGCGAAGGTAGTGCCCGCGCCGATGCGCGTCAGTGGCTTGCCGGTTCGCCGCCGGACGAGCCGTGAACCCCTCAACCTACATAGTCGAGTAGCGCCGTGTCTCTTTTTGCATCCGTTGAAATGATCCCGGGCGATCCGATCCTGGGACTCTCCGAGGCCTATGTGGCCGACGCCCGTCCGGGTAAGGTCAACCTGGGCGTGGGCATTTATTACGACGAACAGGGCCGTATCCCGGTGATGCGCGCCGTGCGCGATGTCGAGCAGGCGCTGGCGCGGGAAGCCAAGCCCCGCGGCTACCTGCCGATCGACGGCATGCCGGCCTATAACCAGGCGACGCAGAAGCTGGTGTTTGGCGCGGAGTCGCCGCTGCTGGCGGCCGGTCGCGTGGCCACCTCGCAGACCATTGGCGGTAGCGGCGCGCTGCGTATCGGCGCCGATCTGCTCAAGCATGTGCTGCCGAACGCGAAGGTCGCCCTGAGCAACCCGAGCTGGGAAAACCATCGGCTGGTGTTCAGCTCGGCTGGCTTCGAGGTGGTCAATTACGCCTATTACGACGCCGAGACGCATGGCCTGGACTTCGCCGGCATGCTGGCCGACCTGGGCAAGCTGGAGCCGGGCAGCATCGTGCTGCTGCACGCCTGCTGCCACAACCCGACCGGCGTGGACCCGACCCTCGAGCAGTGGAAGCAGGTGGTCGCCCTGGTGAAGGAGCGTGGCCTGATGCCGTTCATCGACATGGCTTACCAGGGCTTCGACAAGGGCATCGAGACCGATGCGATGGCCGTGCGCCTGTTCGCCGAGTCGGGCATCGAGTCGTTCGTGGTGGCCAACTCGTACTCCAAGTCGTTCTCGCTGTATGGCGAGCGCGTGGGTGCGCTGTCGATCGTCGGCAAGGGCCGCGAGGAAGCGTTGCGCGTGCAGTCGCTGGTCAAGCGTACGATCCGCTCCAACTATTCCAGCCCGGCCACGCATGGCGGCGCCCTGGTCGCCGGCGTGCTCAACAGCGCCGAGCTGCGTGCGGTGTGGGAGCAGGAGCTGGGCGAGATGCGCGAGCGCATCCACGGCATGCGTGCCGGCATGGTGGAGAAGCTGGCCGCGGCGGGCGAGCCGCAGTACGGCTTTATCCAGCAGCAGGCGGGCATGTTCTCGTACTCGGGCCTGAGCAAGGCCCAGGTCGATCGCCTGCGCGAGGAGTACGCCATCTACGCCGTCGGTACGGGGCGCATCTGCGTGGCCGCGTTGAACCGGGCGAACCTTGATACGGTGGTGAACGCCGTCGCTGCCGTTAGCCGCTGAGCCTCGAATTACCTCACCGTCATCCCAGCGAAGGCTGGGATCCAGTGCCTTGTGCGCACGACCAAAGACGCTGGATCCCAGCTTGACCAGCCATTCGGCTGTTAAGAACCGCTGGGATGATGGCCTAAGAACGGATACCGAATGTTTTTTCGCAACCTCACGCTGTTCCGCTTTTCCTCCGCCGTTGCCGAAGACCTGAAGCGCCTGGACGAGGCGCTGCCCGAGCATCGCCTGCGTCCCTGCGGTCCGCTGGAAATGGGCACCAAGGGCTTTGTGCCGCCGGTGGGTCGCGGCGAAGAGGCGGCGCTGACCCACGTGGTCAACGCCTGCACCATGGTGACCGTGGGCAGCGAGGACAAGCTGCTGCCAAGCTCGGTGATAAACGACGAACTTCATCGCCGTGTGCAGAAGATCGCCGAAGAAGAAGGCCGTAAGGTGGGTGGTCGTGAGCGCAAGCGCCTCAAGGAGGACGTGCTCAACGATCTGGTGCCGCGCGCCTTTATCCGCAGCTCGCGCATGAAGGCCTATGTCGACCGGAAGCACGGCTGGTTGGTACTGGATACGTCCAGTCGCAAGTCGGCCGAGAACGCCTTGACCCAGATTCGTGAGGCCCTGGGCAGCTTCCCTGCCGTGCCGCTGGCGCCAGAGGAAGGCCCGCGCGTGCTGATGACCGACTGGCTGGCCAACGGCAATCTGCCGGCTGGCCTGAGCCTGGGAGACGAAGTGGAGCTGCGCGATCCGGCCACCGCCACCGGCGCCATCGCCAAGTGCCGCCGCCAGGACCTGGACAGCGAGGAAGTGAAGGAGCACCTGCGCAACGGCAAGCAGGTCTTCCAGCTGGGTCTCATCTTCGATGAGCGCATGAGCTTCGTGCTCGGCGAGGACCTGATCGTGCGCAAGCTGAAGTTCCTCGACGTGGTCCTGGACGAGATGGGCGACAGCCACCAGGACGCCGCCGCCGAGGCTGACGCCAGCTTTGCCCTGCTTACCCTGGAGCTGGAGCGCCTGCTGGGCAAGCTGGAGGAGTGGTTTGGCCTGCCGCGCCCGGCCGAAGGCTGAGCGGACCCGGTGTTAGCCCGGATACCGCCCCGGCCGGGGCGGTTGGTTGTGGGTAAGTCATTATTCTTGTTGAATTTATCGCCATCGTTCCGCGCGGAAGCTGCCGTGCGGCCGCCGGTCCGGTCATGGGCCCGTCTTGCGAAGCCTGCATGCTTCCCCCACATCAGCTAGGGGACACTAGCGGCCGGGACGCCAGGTAGCAGCAGGGCAGGCGGGACATGACGCAGCATCTTGAAGGCGATTGGCTGGAACTGGCGACCGCGAGCGGCAGTACGATCCGCGTGCTCAAGGCCGCGCATCCGCGTGCGCGCCGCTTGCGTCTTACCGTGACGCCGAAGGGTGCGCGTTTGTCGTATCCGCATGGCACGCATCCCGCGCAGGTGTCGGCCTTCCTGCGTCATCACGCCGACTGGCTCGAGCGCAAGCTCGATGAACTGCATCTCATCGTCAAGCCGTTGCCACCGTTGCGCGTCGGCGTGCCCACCGAATTTCCCTTGCGCGGCGAAACCGTGCAACTGGACTGGGCCGAAGGTCCGTACCCGCGCGTCGACGCCAGCGAAGGTGCCATCACCCTGGTGATTCCACGTCCACACACACGCGCCGTACCGGTGGCGCGTGGCCTGCTCGCGTCCTTCTTCGAAGCACAAATGCGCCGCGACGTGTCGCGCTGGCTTGCCGGCTACGTACCGCAACTCGGTCTCGCACCAACCGCCTTGCGCATCCGCGCCATGAAGAGCCTGTGGGGCAGCCTGGATACGCGCGATCGCATCAATCTCGATCTCGCACTGGCGCTGGCGCCGCCCGCTGCACTTCGCTACGTGCTGGCCCACGAGCTCTGTCACCTGAAAGTGCGCAGCCATTCGCCGCGCTTCTGGGTGCAGGTGGAAGGCATTTTTCCTGACTGGCGCGAACAGCGTGACTGGCTGCGCCTCAATGGCGCCTGGCTGAAGACCGAACTCGACCGGCTGATTGCGGACGTTGCCGACTAAGAGTTTGGATCAATCGGTCAAACGAACGCCCAAAGGCGTCTGGGTGTCGGCAAATCGGGTCGGCGGTCCAAGTGCTCGCCATGCCGGGTGCGTGCAGGCACGGTCCACCGCACGCCTCATTGCGTAGCTCCGACTTCGAAGCCGATGGCGAAGTTCTCAAAACTGTCGGTGTCGAGCGCCGGGGCAAGAAAATGACCTTGCGCATGATCGCAACCGATCTTGGTCAGATAGGCCAGGGCCGCGGCATCCTCGACGCCTTCGGCGGTAACCCCATAACCAAGGCGATGCGCGAGCTCCACGATGGAGCGCACGATCATCCGGTCGTCCGCATGCGTGGCGAGCCCCTGCACGAACATCTTGTCGATCTTCAATTCGTGCACCGGCAGCTTTCGCAGATAGGCAAGGGATGACTGGCCCACGCCAAAGTCATCGATGGCGATGCGCAAGCCGAGATCGGCCAGCTCGCGCAGGACCTGAATCGCGATCACCGGTTCGCCGATCACCGCGCTTTCGGTGATCTCCAGTCGCAGTTGCTCGACCTTTACCTTATGCAGGGTGAGCAGATGGGCGACGCGGCGCGGCAGCTCGAGATCGTGCAGATCGCGCGCGGACAGATTGACCGCCACATGCCAGTTCAGCCCCTGCGACGACCAGCGCTGCAGTTGCGATATCGCGGTCGCCAGCACCCAGCGTGTCACGCGATGGATGTTGCCGGTTTCTTCGGCCAGCGTAATGAAGGCATCTGGCGGCACGAAGCCAAGCTTTGGATGCTGCCAACGGATCAGCGCCTCGGCACCGTCGATGGCCTGTTCGCGCAGGCTCATTTTCGGCTGATAGTGCAGCACCACCTCGTTGCGCTCGATGGCGTCGCGCAGGTCGCCCATCAGCGACAGGCGTTCGGGGCGATGCGGATCGCTGGCGGCATCGTAGAAGGCTACGGCTTGCGGCACGCGCAGGGCGGCAAACAAGGCGATCTCGGCCCGTTGCAACAGCTCGCTCGCGCCACGGGCGTGGTCCGGATGCATCGCAATGCCCACGGCCGGCACCGTATCGATTGAAACGTCGGGCTCCTGGTACGGCTTATTCAGCACCTCGAGCAAGTGGAGCGACAGCGCTATGGCCTCGGCCCGGCCCGCATGCGGCAGCCAGATCAGAAACGCGGTATCGGAAGCACGTGCGGCGAAGCCTGCCGTGGCGGTCTGGCGGATGCGCTCGGCCGCATCGCGCATCAGTCGCTCGCTCAGCGCATGCCCCACGGTCTTGATGATCTCGGGAATGCGGGTGAGGCCGACCATCAACAGCGCGCCCTGGTCCTGTTCCTGCAGGCTGCGCTGGATGAATGCTTCCGCCGCGGTACGGTTGGGCAGTTCGGTGGTGGCATCGTGCAGGGACTGAAAGCGGATGCGGTCCTCGCGCTGACGAATCGACTGCGTCATGGTGGAGAACGCCGTGGCCAGCTGGCCCAGTTCGTCCTGGCGTTCGACTGCCGTTGGCGCGCTGTAGTCGCCCTGCTCGATACGCCGCACGGATGCCGCCAGCGCTTCGATCGGCCGGGACACGCCACGCGCGATCAGCCAGGCGCCGAGCAAGCCCAGCACCAGGCCCAGGGCGAGCAGGCCGAGCCAGGTCGAAAGCACCGAATGGTAGGGACGCAGCGCATCATCAAGCGAATAGCCAATCACCGCCTGGATCGGCGCGCTCTCCTGCAGCGGGCTTAGCGGGCGCGCCAGCACCAGATACTCGTGCCGGCCGACCTTTTCGACCGCAGGTTCGGGCGTCAGGGATGACAAGCTGCCCGTCAGGTCGACGCGTGAGTCGCTGCGGGCGACCACATCCCATCGCGATGCCGGCGTCCGCGCCACCAGTTCGATGTCCTTGGGCAGCACCGATAGATGTTGCATGCGCGCCAGGAAGGCGTCGTCGATCGGGATGCCGGCGCCTACCAGGGCCACCGGCTGGGGTGCGTAAATCGGCACCACCACCATCCAGTACGCCTTGCCGTCCAAGGCCACGACGGCCGCCGTGCGCTGGCTGAATGCGCGATCGATCAGGTCCGGAAAGGGGAAGCGCCGTAGCGAAGACGGTCCCTCCAGCGTGTCCACTTGAATGGTCCCGTCCAGGCCCATCATCAGCATGCGCGCGGCACCCACGCGCCGCCCGTGATTGCGCAGCACCGAGAATACGGTGTCCTTGTCGTGCTGCGCGATGGCGGCGCGCAGTGCGTAATCGAGCGCGAGGATCTGCACGCTTTCGGCCACGCGGGCAGACATATCGTCCAGCTGATCGACGAAGGCGTCGGCCGATGCGGTGAGCTGGCGCTTGCCTTCGGCGACGAGCTGGCGGTGGGTGACCTCGGAAACCAACACGGCCGTCAACGCCTGCACGGCCACGATCGTCGTCACGACGAACAGGGCCAGGCGCATGCGGAATCCGATGATGGCCATGTTGCCGGTCAATATCCCAGGTGTTCGCGATCGATCTGCAGGCGCGGATCGGGGATCAAGGACAAGGCCATGGTGATGGGCTCCGGGGACGCATTCCCGTCGATACGGATGGCGCGGACGATGTCGGGGCGCCCAGGGTGCAACTGCGGATGCCATAGATGCAGGGTGTAGTGACCCGCCGTGAGGTGCGGCAACGTGACCTGCCCATCGGGCCCGGACACGGCGATGCTCTCTGCATCGGACACGTACAGGTACGTAATCATGTGATCGTGGATGTTGCAGCCGACCGCGGCGATGCCGGCGTGATCCAGGGTCAGCGCCGGCGAGCTTTCGCCCGGCCGCAACACGAACTCGAACGACTTGATCGGCGAGAACGAGTAGAGGTGATGGCGCGTGGTGTCGCTGTTGCGGAAGACCACGCTGTCGCCGGGCCGGAACACCTGGACGTAGGGCAGAAAGGTCTCGTTCTTCTGGTCGATGATCCGGGTGGCCGCAGCCGCATGCTCATCCGAGGGGGGCTTGGCCGAGTCCGTCGCCGGGTCATCGCGGGTCACCGTGAGCACGGCGTCGCTAACGGGCTTGCCGTCGCCACCGATCACCTTCACGGTCAGATCGCTCGCGGCAGCCGGCCATGCGATCGGCAGCACGAAGGCCATGACTATCATGCGTAGCCAACGCATCGATATTCCCCCTGTATCCCCGCAGGCTAGCCTACAGCACCCGGCGGGTTTGCAACCACAGGGGCTATCCCATCGGCTGATGGGGCGGTCTTGAGGGTGGCGTGGCGGCGGCCGGCGCCACACGGGGCGCCGGGGCCAAGGGCGGCAGGGGCAGGCTGCCTACGGCCGCCGGCCTGGTGTCCTCAATGCGATAGCGCAAACGCAGTCAGGATCCGCGCGGTCTCTTCCGGCTTCTCCAAGATCGGCATGTGGTTGCAGCCGCTCAGCACGCTGGTGCTGATGGCGCTGGCGTTCTTGAGGCCGTTGCGCAGGCTGTCGAGGGCGGAGATATCGACGATCTTGTCGTCGTGGCACCACAGGCCCAGCACCGGCATGGTCAGCTGGTCGAGACGATTCTGCAGGGACAGGTATTGCGAGGGTTCGCGCAATTCGTTGAAGGTGTGTTCGATGAAGGCGCGGTTGGCCTGGTTGCGCTGGACCAATACATCGACGAAACGGCCCGGCATCGAGGGCGGTGTGACGAAGGCCAACGCGGTGGCGCGTTCGAAGCCGGCGCGATCGTCAAACACGAACGGATTCTTGCCGGCCATGGCCGCGCGCGAGAAGTCGTTCTCGTTGGTCTTGAGGCCAAACGAACTGAGCAAGGCCAGCTCGGCCACATGCTCCGGGTGCTCGGCCGCATACACACCGGCGATCGCACCACCCATGGAGTGGCCGATCAGCACGAAGCGCGGCAAGTGCAGCGCTTCGACGAAGGCCTGCAAACGGGAGGCTTGGGCATCGATGTTGTAGCTGGCGCCGTCAACGCGGCTGGATTCGCCCCAGCCCGGCAGGTCCGGCGCAATCACGTGGAAATGCGGCGTCAGCAGTTCGGCCTGCTTGAGCCACACTTCCTTGGTGGCGGCAAAGCCATGCAGCAGCAACAGGGTGGGGCCCTGGCCGCCTTCGAAGTACACCCAGTGGGTGTCGCCCACCTGCACCGAGTGCTCCTCGACGTGGGCCGACATGGCCTGACGCTTGATCTCGGCCGTCATCAGCCATTGCGGCGCGAACAGGTAGGAGCCGCCCAGCCCCACCGCCAGCAGCACGGCGACAAAGGCCAGGAACTTCAGGCGGCGCAGCGCCAGGCGCTGCCACAAGGGGCGCGTGGAGGCCGGGGCCTGCGTGGGCGGGGTAGGTGGCGTCATGGGGCTGCTCGCTGGACGTTGAAGGGCGCGACAATCGATGGCGTCGCCCGCCTCCTTTTGCAAGGAGGCGGGCGCAGGTCTTACTTCTCGGTCTTGTCGCCCTTCTTCGCCTTGGCGAACAAGGTTTGCACCGCCTGCTGGGTCAGCGGGTGATAACCCGACTTGGCCTTGGCGTAGACCTGCTCGGCAAATGCGAGGCCTTCCGGCGTCCTGGCGAAGGCCTTGTACAACGGCATGGTCAGGTACAGGCGGCCGATGCGGCTCATGTGTTCGGCGGCAGCGTTCCACACGTCCTTGTCGCCGGCGGCGATGGCGTGGCTGTACCAGCGCATGCCGATCTCGGCGTTCGGCGTGCCGGTAAGGTGCCAGGTGGCATCGAGCTGCTTGAGCTTGTCGAGCGGCGCCACGTCCGGCAGGCCGTCGAGGAAGTACATCCACTCCTGCGTGTTCCAGCTCTTGGCGTCGAGCTTGTCGGCGGCCAGGGTGCCGGCGAGGAAGGCGGCGCGTTCCTTGTCGATCGCGTCGAAGCGCGGGGAATCCGGCAACGGGGCGTTCTTCGGAATACCCGGGTCGTAGACCCAGGCCTTCACTTCGTCCCAGCTCATCTTGCCCGGGTTCTTGTCGAACAGGTTGGCCTTCAGATAGTCCAGCATCTGCTCGGTGGTGATGCTCTGGAACGCGAAGTGATTGAAGTAGCCCTTCAGGTACTCATCGAAGGTCTCGCGGCCGAAGCGCTGCTCCAGCGTGCGCAGAAACCACGAACCCTTGTCGTAGGGCACCTCGGACAGCGAATCGTCGGCACCGATGCCGCGCGGTTCCGGCGCCAGGCGCTGCGCGTTCGCCGGCATCGCGCCGATGGTCTTCTGCAGGTTGCGCGCCGACAGCAGCGCCTCCTCGTCCGCGAGGGTCTTGCCGTAGACCGCCTCGGTGATGCGGCCCTGCACATAGGTGGTAAAGCCCTCGTTGAGCCAGATGTCGCGCCAGGCGGCGCTGGTCACCAGGTTGCCCGACCACGAATGGGCCAGCTCATGCGAGATCACCGAGACCAGGCTCTTGTCGCCCACCAGCAAGGTCGGCGTGGCAAACGTCATGTTCGGGTTTTCCATGCCGCCGAATGGGAACGACGGCGGCAGCACCAGCAGGTCGTAGCGGTCCCAGGCATACGGTCCGTAGAGCTTCTCGGCAGTGGCGATCAGCTTCTCGGTGTCTTCGAATTCCTTCGCCGCCTTGCCGACCACGCTGGGCTCGGCGTACACGGCCGAGCGCGGGCCGGTTTCCTTGGCCGCGATATCGCCAGCGGCAATCGCCAGCAGGTAGGACGGAATCGGGTGCGGCTGGTTGAAGCTGAAGTTGCCATCGAGCGGATGGTTGGCGTCGTTAATCGCGCTCATCACCACGCGCACATCCTTCGGCGCGGTCACGTTCGCGGTGTAGGTGAAGCGAACCGCCGGCGTATCCTGCAGCGGCACCCACGAGCGGGCGTGGATGGATTCCGACTGCGAGAACATGAAGGGCAACTTCTTGTCGGCAGTCTGTTCCGGCGTCAGCCATTGCAGGCCCGAGGCGGTCGGTACGGTGGAATAGACGATGCGCACCTGGGCCGGCTGCGTTGGCGTGGCGATGGTCAGCTTGCTGCCCAGCTCCTTGTCGCGCGGGGCCAGGGCGAACTTCAGCGCGTTGGCGTGGCCCTTGGCATCGATGCCTTCGATGCTGGCGATCTTCAGGTCGCGCGTGTCCAGCACCAGCGAGGTGGCCTTCGGATTCTTCCACTCCAGCGTCAGCGTGGCCTTGCCGTCCAGCTGTTTCTGCGGGAAGTCGATCTTCAGGTCCAGGTCCAGGTGGGTCACGCGGACCTGGTCGGGCTGGGCAAAGGAATGCGGGTCGGCGGCGAAGGCGCTCAGTGGCAGCACGAGGGCGCCGATGGCAAGAACATGTAACGGGCGCATCGGGGGGACTCCATCAGCAGGAACGCGGAGTATGCCATCGACGGTGTGATGGCCGCGGGGGCCGATGGTCACCCTGGGAGGGCACAGGCCCCTCACCGTTATCCGTACGAAAGCCGGGTCCAGGAAGGCCACAAGCCCCCTCACCGTCATCCCAGCGAAAGCTGGGATCCAGTGCCTTAGATCAAGGGCGGAAGTTGCTGGATGACTCGCTACGCTCGCCCCTTCGGGGCCGCCCTACGGGCGTTCTGCGCGCTTCGCGCTTGTCCAGCTTTGGCTGGGATGACGAGCACGTCCTAGATCCGCGCCACGGCAAGTGACATCAATGCACGGAGCCGGCCGCTGCCGGCGCCGGTCGCTGCAACGAGCTGATGTAGTCGCGCACATCCTGCTTGGACACCACGCCGCGGTGGGCCTTGTCGATCTCGTCGAAATGCGCCTTGATGAACGGCACCTTCTCAGCTTCTTCCCGGGTCAACAGGCCGTCATGGTTCTTGTCGGCAATGTCGAAGTTCTTCATGGCCTTTTGCGCCGTGTTGGCGATGCCGCCGTAGCCCGACTGGGCATGACTGGCTGAAACGGCCAACAGGGTGGCGAGCATGGCAACGGCAAATGGGGTGCGATTCATGGCGATGCTCTCCGGCGACTACTGGGCCCAGTATGTTATCGCGGCCGTGAGCGGTTCGTGCCCGCCCGCCCCAGTGGAGCAGGTGGGCGGACAGGCGTGTCAGGCGGCGCCAAACTCCAGCGCCGCCGTCAGGTCACCGGGCGGGGGCCCACCGGCAGCCACCATGGCCTGCTCGCGCAGGGTCAGGCCGGGCAGCTTTTCCAGGCTGAAGCGGCGGGTCAGGAAGCGGGCGATCGAGCCGGTGTCGTAGATGGTGTGGTCGACATGCCCCTTCTTGGCGAATGGCGACACGATGATGGCGGGGATGCGCGAGCCCGGTCCCCAGCGATCGCCCTTGGGCGGCGCCACGTGGTCCCACCAGCCGCCGTTCTCATCGACGGTGATCACCACCAGCACCTGTTTCCACGCCGGCGATTTCTGCAGCGCGTCGATGATGCGCATGATGTGGCGATCGCCCGCATCCACGTCGGAATAACCGGCGTGCATGTTCAGGTCGCCCTGCGGCTTGTAGAAGCTCACGGCCGGCAGGCGGCCCGCTTCGATATCGGCGATGAAACGATTGTCCGGCGCCGTCTCGCCCACGCCGCCATCGCGCAGGTGTTGCGCGCGCGCCGCGGTGCCGGGAGCCAGACTCTTGAAGTAGTTCAGCGGCTGATGATGGATCTGGAAGTTCGGGCGTTGCGGAAACTGATGCTGGTCGCCATCGCCCTTGCCATCCAGGGCCAGCTGCCAGGCGCCGCCGTACCAGGCCCAGTCGACGCCGGCGGCGGACAGCACGTCGCCAATGTGCTTGTGCGTCTGCGGCGGCACTGTGTTGGGGCTGTCCGGATCGGCCAGGGCCGGGTTGCTGCCTGACTCCGTGGCGCTGGGCGCATACGGCGGCATCATCGTGTTCACGGCCCAGAAATCCGGCGTGAGCGAGCTGCGCGAAGCGAAGCGGGGCGTGCCCTCCATCGCGCTGGCCGGCGAGTCGTTCGCCAGCTTCAGGCGCGCGTCGGTCGGTTCGCCGCTTTCGGTGACGGCAATATTGAAGCGCGCGGGGCTCTGGTCGGCCTGCGGGTAGTACGGCGGTTGTGCCGCCACCAGGTACTGGTGGTTGAGGAAGGAGCCGCCGAAGGCGCCCATGAAGAAGTTGTCGCACAGGGTGAACTGGCGCGCGAGCTGCCACAGGCGCAGGTGGGCCGAACTGTCCCCGTAGTGGCCCATGACCATAGCGCCGGTGTCGCCCCAGGCGACGAAGCCATCGTTCTTGCCGCCGTTGATCTGCAGCTGGTTGTTGTAAAAGCTGTGCACCAGGTCGCGCGTGACCACGCCGTGCGGCAAGGGCTCGCCCTGGCCGGTGCGCAGCGCCCACGGGGCGTTCGGCAGGCCGAGCAGGTCGGCCTGTTTCACTTCGTAGTTGCGGTGGTTCACCGTCTGCGAGTGCGGCACCAGGCCATGCCAGATCGGCGGCAAGGTCTTCAGGATCGAGCCGTCGCGATCGCGCTGCAGAAACTCCTCCGGCCTCAGCGCGCTGAGCGGCTTCTCCACGCCGGGGAAGTTGGCGAACAGGTTGTTGAAGCTGCGGTTCTCCGCGTAGATCACCACCACCTGCTGGATATGCGCGCGCAGCGCCTCATCCAGCGCCGTCGGCGTAGGCTTGCTGGCGGCGGATGCAGCGGCATCCGCCGCCTGGTAACCGCCCAGGGCCAGCGCCGCACCCGTGACCGCCATGCCGCCCAACAGGCGGCGGCGGGACGGGTCGACAGGCTCCTCGGGAGCAGGTGCGTCGGTAGTCGGTGGCGTCTGTTTGGTCACGGCGCTGCGTCTTCGTAGAAGTGGGACAGGTCGACCTTGGTCTGTTCCAGCGACTTCTGGTCCAGGTAGATCATATGGCCGGAAGGATAGAAGCCGTACGAGATGTTCTTCAGCTGCGCCGGTTCCAGGCCCAGGTGGGTCAGATCGAACTCGGTGGCGTAGAACGGGGTGGCCAGGTCGTAGTAGCCGTTCGCCGAGAACACCTTCAGGTGCGGGTTGCGGCGCATGGCATCGCCGAGATCGCTGCCGACGTAGGTGGCCTGGGTCCAGCCGCCGCTGTTCTTGCGCTTCCAGTCCCAGCTCTTGCCGACTACGGCGTAGTTGTTCGGCAGGTAGGGGCGGTCTTCTGTGAACTTCAGTTCGTTGGCGGCGTACTGGTTGAACGTGGCCACATAGGCGCCGGTGATGGCGTCGCTGGCGGTGTCGCCATCGGGCGTCTCGCCGGCGGCATCCGGATCGATGCCGACGAAACGGCCGTCCAGACGTCCCACCGTGCGGCGGTCGTCACGCATCAGTTCCTTGCGGAAGCGGCTGGGGCCGATGCGCAGGTTCGCATCCTTGATGTACTGCGGCGACAGGCCGAGATACTTGCTCAGCTGGTTGGCGACGCGGTCGCGCTCGGCCGGATCGATGGCATCGCCCTTGGCCAGGGCCAGGGTGTAGTCGCCCGAGGCGAAGCGGCGCACCTCGGCCAGGAACGCACCGATATCGGCCGGCTTGTTCGGCACCTTGTTGTGATACCAGGCGATCGCCGCCTCGGTCGGCAGGTTCACGATATAGCCGTGATCGATGCCGGGCGCGGCGACGGTGAAGTCGAGGATCGACGACATCAGCACGATGCCGTTGAGCTCCATGCCCTTTTCCTGCAGCGACTTCGCCAGCACGGCCGAACGCGTGGTGCCGTAGCTTTCGCCGAACAGGAACTTCGGCGAGTTCCAGCGGTTGTTCTGGCTCACGTAGCGGCTGACGAACTGGGTGAAGGCGGCGGCGTCCTGGTCGACGCCGTAGAAATCCTTGCCCTCGGCCTTGCCTACCAGCTGCGAATAACCGGTACCCGGCGCATCGATGAAGACCAGGTCGGTCTTGTCGAGCAGGCTCTGCTCGTTCGGCACGGTGTGGTACGGCGCCGGCGGGATCGGTTTGTCGCCGTCGTTGGCCACGCGCACCGGGCCGAACGAACCCATGTGCAGCCACATGGAGGACGAACCCGGGCCGCCGTTGTAGAAGAACGTGACCGGGCGCTTGCCGCCCTTGCCGCCATCGGCGGTGTAGGCGACATAGAAGAAGCTCACCGTCGGCTTGCCCTTCTCATCGCGGATCAACATGGTGCCCGCGGTGGCCTTGTAGTCGATCGTTCGGCCGTTGATCTTGACACTGTGCTTGGTGGTTACCGCGCGCTCGGCCGGGATCGGTTGTTCATCCGAGGCGCTCTTGTCGGCCTTGTCCGCGTCTTTCTTGTCGGCCTGCGCCTTGGGCGCGTCCTTGCTGTCGGTGTCGGCCGCGTGCAGCGGCAGGGTGCCCAGGGCCAACACGGTGGCGAGGGCGAGCGAAGTGAGTGCGTAGTGGCGCATGGGGGTCGTCTCCGGTACGGCGCAGGTCAAAGGTGGGTGGTGTTGTCGTAGTAGCGGGACAGGTCGCCCTTGAGCTGCTTCAACGCATCGGTATTGAGGTAAATCATATGCCCCGAGGGGTAGTACACGAAGTGCAGGTTGCCGCGTAGGGACGGCTCCAGGTTCATGTGCGACAGGTCGAACTCGGTGATGAAGAACGGCGTGGCGAAGTCGTAATAGCCGTTGACCGACAACACCTGCAGGTTCGGGTTGGTACGCATCGCATGGGCCAGGTCACCGGCGACATACGCCGTCGGCAGCGGGCGCTTGATGCCGGCCGCCTGGTGCTTCCAGTCCCAGTCCTTGCCGATGTCGCTGAAGGTCGGGCGATACTCGAGATCGCTGTGATAGTTCAGCTGGCTGGTGATGTAGTCGTGGAACGCGGTGACGAAGGCGCCGCTTATGCCGGCATCGGAGGCGTCGTAGTCCGGCGTTTCGCCAGCGGCGTCTTCATCCACGCCCTCGAAGCGGGCGTCGTAGCGGCCCAGCGTGCGGCGCTCATTGCGCAGCAGTTCCTTGCGGAAGCGAGATGGCTCCACGCGCAGGTTCGCGTCCTTGATGTAGCTCACCGGCATGCCGGTATAGCTGGCCAGCTGGCGCGCCACCGCATCGGCTTCGGCCGGCGGCAGGTCCTGGCCCTTGGCCAGTGCCGAGGCATACGGTCCACGCGCAAACGCGCGCACCTCGTCGAGGTAGCTCTTCAGGTCGGCCGGCTGGTTGGCGAGCTTGTGGTGATACCAGGCGGCGGCCGCGTAGCTGGGCACGTAGCCGACATACATCTCGTCGTAGCCCGGTATGCGCACGCCGTAATTGAGGATCGAGGACATCAGGATCACGCCGTTGAACGACATGCCCTTGTCCTGCAGCGCATCCACCAGGGCAGCGGAACGCGTGGTGCCGTAGCTTTCGCCGTAAAGGAACTTCGGCGAATTCCAGCGGTTGTTGATGGTGACGTAGCGTTGGATCGCGCGCGAGAACGCGGAGATGTCCTGGTCGACGCCCCAGAAATCCTTGCCCTCGGCCTTGCCGACCGGGCGCGAATAACCGGCACCGACCGCATCGATAAAGACCAGGTCGGTCTTGTCGAGCAGGCTGTCGTTGTTCGGCACCAGCTTGTACGGCGCCGGCGCGGTAGCCTGCGGGCTGGCGGTCTCGATGCGCACCGGCGCGAACGAACCCATGTGCAGCCACATGCTGGAAGAGCCAGGGCCGCCGTTGTAGAGGAAGGTCACCGGCCGCTTTTCGGCCTTGCCGTTGTCGACCGTGTAGGCCACGTAGAACACGCTGGCCTGCGGCTGGCCCTTCTCGTCGCGGATGATCAGGTTGCCGGCCGTGGCGGTATACGCGATCGAATGCCCATTGATGGTGACGCTGTGCTTGGTGCGCACGGCGCTTTCGGTGCTGGGCGCCTGGACGTCTTCGTCCTTTGCGGCGGCGGCCTTGTCGGTGGGGGCATCCTTGGCCAGGAGTGCGGTACAGGGTGACAACACCAGACTGCCGCTCAGCAGCAGGTAGAACAAACGGCGCATGCGAACTCCCGGGGCAACGATTGGATCGATGTAATGTCGTTGGAGTATGCGCATCGCGGTCCGGGTGCGACCGTGACAAAAGTACTGGGTAGGCGCGCGACCAAGGTCGCAGGCTTCGTAATGGCTTGCGACTCCCCTTCCTACTCGTCATCCCAGCGAAAGCTGGGATCCAGCGACTTGTTTTGACTTGCCAACGCCCATTGGAAGGCTAGAGGTACTGGATCCCAGCTTTCGCTGGGATGACGAGTAGGAGAGGTTGCGCGCGAGGCTGGCGTGGCCTCCACTTGCAGGCCTTGGACTGGTCTCAGTCCTGCATCAACGCCCGCCCTGCATTCCACATCGTCCGCGTCAGCGGCCGGTTCTCGTGTGGCGTCTGCAGCACCACCAGGGTGGTTGTGCTGATGCTGGCGTGGATCTTCAGCAGGCGGTCCAGCACGGTTTCCAGATGCGAGATGGACATCGCCACCACGCGCAGCAGAGCCGAGTCCTCACCGGCCAGGCGGCGGCAGTCGAGCACTTCGGGGATATCCGCCACCAGGCTGCCCACGCGGGCGCAAATGCCGCCATCGCAGCGCAGCCGGATCATGGCGTCGATCTCGTAGCCCAGCTTGCGCGGGTTCACCACCGCGCGATAGCCGGTGATGATGCCCGCCTCCTCCAGGCGCTTGACGCGCTCGGCCACGGCCGGCGCGGACAGGCGCACCTTGCGTCCCAGTTCCGCGTAACCGAGGCGAGCATCCTGCTGCAGGGCCTCCAGCAGTTGCCAATCCGTTGCGTCCCAAATCGGTTTCGATTCAAAGGTCAGTGCGTTCATTGGACACTTCGTTCGTTGGCGAAACATCCTCATCGTACGCTGATCCATCATTCAAGCGCACCCGCCCTCCGACTTACGATTTGCACGCTTTCCCACGGAACCTTTCCCCATGCAAACCCCGGAACGCCTGGACGGGCGTGCCCTCAGCTATATCGGCATCGCCCTGCTTACCTGGTCGTCGGCCTATGCCGCGATCGCCTATGCCCTGGCCTCGTTCACCCCCGGCGAAGTGGCGCTGGCGCGCCTGGCCATCGGCTCGCTGTGCTTTGCCGTGCTGCTGCTGGTGAAGCGGGTGCCGTTGCCGGCCCGGCGCGACTGGCCGCAGCTGGCCCTGCTGGGCGTGATCGGCCTGACCGTTTACCACCTCTGCCTCAACACGGCCGAAACCCGCGTTGCCAGCGGCACGGCGGCGATCCTGATTTCGCTGGTGCCGGCCGCCACCGCGGCACTGTCGGCGATCTGGCTGCGCGAACGCCTGTCACCGCGCACCCTGGTCGGACTCGGCGTGGCCCTGGTGGGCGTGGTGATGGTGGTTCTGGCCAGCGGCAAAGACGTGAAGTTCGAGCCAATGGCCGCGCTGGTACTGGTGAGCGTGCTGGCCTCGGCGATCTTCTTCGTGGGACAGAAGCCGCTGTTCGCCCGCAACAGCATGCTGGGTGTCACCGGCTTCACCTTCTTCGCCGGCATGCTGGGCGCGCTGCCGTTCGGCCTGGGCTTGCCGCATGCGCTGGCCGTGGCGCCCGCCTCGCATATCTGGGCCCTGGTGTGGCTGGGCATCGCGCCCACCTTCATCGGCTATGTCACCTGGAACGCGGCGCTGCACCGCGCCTCCGCCTCGCAGGTCAGCAGCTTCATCTACTTCTCGCCGCCGATCGCGGTGCTGATCGGCTGGGTCTGGCTCGGCGAGCGCCCGGGCTGGCTGACCTTGGTCGGTGGCGTGGTGACGGTCGGCGGCGTGGTGCTTGCCAATGCCCGTCGCCGTGCGCCATCGTCCGCCGCACCGGTGACCACGACACCCGTCAAACAACACTGACACGCCATGACCCCGTCGATACCAGCACTCTATATCGCCAACAAGAACTACTCGTCGTGGTCGCTGCGCCCATGGGTATTGCTGAGCGAGCTCGGCATTCCGTTCGAGGAACACCAGGTGGCCTTCGACCAGGGTTCCAACTGGAGCCGCTTCCGCAGCTTCTCGCCGAGCGGTCGCGTGCCCTGCCTGCAGGACGGCGACACCGTGGTATGGGATTCGCTGGCGATCACCGAGTACCTCGCCGAGCGTCATCCGCAAGTGTGGCCGTCCGATGCGGTTGCCCGCACCTGGGCGCGTTGTGCCGCGGCGGAGATGCATTCCGGCTTCGCCACCCTGCGCGACCAGTGCGGCATGAATTGCGGCATACGCGTGCGCTTGCGTGATATCGGGCCGGCGCTGAACGCGGATATCGCCCGCATCAATGAACTCTGGAGCGAAGGCCTGTCGCGCTTCGGTGGCCCCTTCCTCGCCGGCAAGGCATTCACCGCCGTAGATGCGTTCTTTGCCCCCGTGGCGTTCCGCGTGCAGACTTACGGCCTCGCGCTGGATCGCCCTGCCGCGGAGTACGCGCAACGGCTGCTGGCGCTACCGTCCATGCGTCGCTGGTACGACGCGGCACTCGCCGAAACCTGGCGCGACAATGCGCATGAGGAAGAAACGCTGCATTTTGGCGACGTGCTCGAAGACCTGCGTCAAGCCTAGATCGCGGGCCTGGGATATCGCTTCATGCCGTGCCGGCGCGCCTGCCAGCGGCCCACGGCAACCAGCACCAGGCCTACGCAGATAAACGCCAGTAGGACGAAACAGGCGTCGATCAACACCTGCAGATATCCCAGCGTAGGGACGTCCAGGAATGGGTAGGGATACCGGCCATCGCTGGCGCCGCGTAGCAACACGTAGAGAAAATAGGCGGCGGGATAGCTTTGCCAGACCAGTACCTGGGACCAGCGCAGGTCGCTCTTCGCCACGGCCAGCCACCAATAGACCAGGTACAGCACGGGCATGACGTCATGCACGATGACGTCCGCCAATAGCAGCCAGCCCTCGGGGTGCCACAGCCCGCGCAACATCACGTTGTAGATCAGGCCCACGATGGTGATGCTCATCGCCAGGGCCGTTTGCACGCCAGGGCGCAGGAAGAATCGCGTGACCACGCCGCGCGGCCCGATCGCCGTCGCCGTCAGCGCCGCGGCCACCAGCAGATTCGTCAGGATCGTGTAGAAGCCCAGCAACAACCAAAGGCCGGCGAGGACGCCACCGGTCTGGCGAGCTGACATCCAGAACTGCAACACCAGCCCGAACCAGCCGAGCAGGGCGCCTAGCGTGGCAAGTAGGCGATAGGGTTGCGACATTCCAAGTCTCCGTGGCACTGCGCATCATGCCGGGTTAGATGCACTCCTAGGAAGTGGCTCACCGAAGTTTGAAGGTGCTCTTGCCGCCAAGATCCCAGCCCTGGTCCAGAGAGAAATCACGTTGCTAGAATCCCCTTCCGACCTCACCAGATTTCCGGGCGCGGTCAGGGGGAGTCGCATGCAATGTGCGGTTCTGATTGAACCAACAGGGGGAAGGGGATGTTTAATCGAGCTGCAAGTGTGGCCGCCGTGGCCATGCTCCTATCCGGCTGCGTCACCGTCGACAATAAGCCGGTCACCGATAGTGCCGCAAAGGGCTTGGAATCGAAGACATTGACGTCTACCGCCTACGTTACGCCCGATTTTAGTGCGATGACGGCGGGCAAAGCGTCATTCGGCCTATTCGGAGCGATGGCCATGATCCAGGCTGGCAACGATATCGTCAGCCAGAACCAAATTGCGGATCCGGCGATCAAGATCAACAACGATCTGGCTGCGATGTTGGTCGATTCGCACCACATGCATAACGTCGAGAGCCATGGGACGCCGACCAAGTCGGACAAGATCCCGGACCTGATAACCAATTTCCCGCATGCGGACTATCTGCTGGACGTAAAAACGTTGAACTGGAATTTCGCCTATTTCCCGACCAATTGGAGTCACTACCGCGTGTTCTATGCGGCGAGATTGCGCCTCATCGATGAAGCTCACGGGACCGTGGTGGCGGAAACGATGTGCAAGGCGCAGCCTTCGAGTGATGACAACCCGCCAACCAAGGACGAGCTGTTGAGCAATCATGCCGCGCTGCTTAAGCAGTTGCTCGAAAAAGCGGCGAACGATTGCACCAAGGTGCTTGCATCGCAGGTGTTGAAGGTGTGAAGAAAAAGGCGACCATCGCAAGGATGGTCGCCTTTCTTATGACGTTGTGGCGGGCGGTGCGGCGAGACGCCCCATCACGCCGTGCGACTAGAACTTGTAGCCGCGGTGGATTGCCACGATGCCGTTGGTGAGGTTGCGCACGTCGACGCGGCCGAAGCCGGCGCGCTCCATCATGCTCTTCAGCGTTTCCTGGTCCGGATGCTTGCGGATCGACTCGGCGAGGTACTGGTAGCTGTCGGCGTCGCCGGCGAACAGCTGGCCGAGCTTGGGCAGCACCTTGAACGAGTGGAAGTCGTAGAGCTTGCTGAAGACTTCGCTCTGCACGCGCGAGAATTCCAGCACCAGGGCACGGCCACCGGGCTTGAGCACGCGGCAGATATCGGCCAGCGCCTTGTCCTTGTCGGTGACATTGCGCAGGCCGAAGGCCATGGTCACGGCGTCGAAGCTGTTGTCGGGGAACGGCAGCGCCTCGGCATTGAGCTGGGCCCAGCGCAGGCCCGACACCATGCCGCGGTCGGTCAGGCGGTCGCGGCCGACGCCGAGCATGGCGGCGTTGATGTCACCCACCACGATCTCGCCTTCCGTGCCCACCACCGGACGCAGCAGGGCGGCGATGTCGCCGGTGCCGCCAGCGAGGTCGAGCACGCGGTCACCGCGGCGCACGCCGCTGACGCTGACGAAATGGCGCTTCCACAGGCGGTGGACGCCAAACGACATCAGGTCGTTCATCAGGTCATAGCTGCGCGCGACCGAGGTGAATACCTGGCCGACCAGCTTCTGCTTGTCGGCGACAGGCACGTCGCGGAATCCGAAATGGGTGGTGTTGGGCTGCTGATCGCTCATGCGTACATGGTAGCGGATCGGCGCCTCGAGCTCCTTCTCCCCTCCGGGGAGAAGGTTGGGATGAGGGGTGGGTGCTCGCGGTGGCGCCTAAAAGAGCCGGCTCTGATGCGGCCCTTTCGCTAGATTGGCCCCTCACCCCAGCCCTCTCCCCGGAGGGGAGAGGGAGCAAGACGGCGTTACAGCACTTCCTTGCCTTCCTGCTTGTAAACCACGCCATCCTTCATCACGAAGCTGACCTTCTGCATCAGGGTGATGTCATCCAGCGGATTGCCCGGCACGGCGATCACGTCGGCGCGGCGGCCCACCGCGATCTGGCCCAGTTCGTCCTGCTTGTGCAGTAGTTCGGCGGCGTGGGTGGTGGCGGCCTGCAGGGCATACATGGCGGGGATGCCGGCCTGCACCATGTACTGGAATTCCTTGGCGTTCTGGCCGTGCGGGTAGACGGCGGCGTCGGTGCCGAAGGCGATCTTCACGCCGGCCTTGTAGGCCTTGCCCGCGGTGGCCTGGATGATCGGGCCGACCTGCATCGCCTTGGCCGCCACCTGCGGCGGGTAGTAGCCAGGCTTGGCGGCCATTTCCTGCACGTACTTGCCGGCGATGATGGTGGGCACGTACCAGGTGCCGTGCTCCTTCATCAGCTTCATGTCCTCGTCGTTCATGAAGGTGCCGTGTTCGATCGAGTCGACGCCGCCCAGCACGGCGCGACGGATCGCCTCGGCGCCATGCGCATGCGCGGCGACGGTGAAGCCGTAGTCGTGCGCGGCGCTGACCACCGCCTTGATCTCGTCGATGGTCATCTGCGCGTTGTCGGCGCTGCTGCTTTCGTCGAGCACGCCGCCCGAGGGCATGATCTTGAGCAGGTCGACGCCGTCCTTGTAGTGCTGGCGCACTGCCTTATAGGCGTCCTCGGGGCTGTTGATGATGCCGTCCTTGGCGTCCGGGTTGCCGGCCAGGGTCATGCGATAGCCATCGGTGGGGTCGGCGTGGCCGCCGGTGGTGCCAATCGGCTTGCCCGCGGTAAAGATGCGCGGCCCCGGCACGATACCGGCATTGATCGCGTTGCGCAGGGCGATGGATTCGTTGTCGCCGTCACCGACATTGCGCACGGCGGTGAAGCCGGCCAGCAGGGTGCGGCGGGCGTAGACGGTGGAGCGGATGGCGAAATCGGCGGTGTTCCAGCGGAACTGGTCGGTATAGGCGGTGGGGCTGGTCTCGGAGGTCAGGTGCGTGTGCGCGTCGATCAGGCCGGGCATGCAGGTGGCGTCGGCCAGGTTGACCAGGGCGAAGTTGCCGCCCGCGGCTGCCGCTGCATCGCGATAGGGCTTGTCGTCGACGGCGCCGGCACGGATCTCCTTCACGCGGCCACTGTCGATCACCAGCGTGGTCTCGCCGAGCAGCTTGCCGGCCACCGGATCGACCATGCGCGCGCAGTGCAGCACGGTGACGTCGTGGTTGGTATGGATGGCGTCGGCCGCGATGGCGGTGGGCAACGAAAGGGCGGCGGCAATGGCGATGGCGACGCGTGCGGTCATGGTGAAGCTCCCCGGGATGAAGCGATCATCCTAAGCGCTGCATGACCCACGCGGAGGCGTGACTTCTGTCACCCCTCCGCGGCTTCCTGTGGCGCTGGCGTCAGTCCTTGGGCGGGGCGTCGCTGTCGGCTTCCGCCGCCACCGGCGTGACCTCGTCATGCGCATGGGCATGCTGTTCCGACACCACGTGGCGTTCGTGCAGTGCCTCGCTGGAGGCGTCCGCCGGCACCGGCCGGGCGTCGTCCTGCTTCGCGACTTCGGCCGGCGCATGCGTTTCCTTGTCGCCATCGCCGCCGGGGGTGATCTTGAGGATGGAGTGGCGCACTTCGCGGGCAAGGATCACGCGTGCATCGCGCACCATGTCTTCCATGCCGCGGTCGTAGTCGAGCTTGCCGGCCTCGTCGGTCCACACGATGCGACTCTCGCGCAGCTTGTGGATGAAGCCGCGGAACAGCGCCTTGTCGAAGAACTCCGGCGCCGACAACTCATTGAGCAGGCTGAGGCGCTGGGCGGTGAGTGCGCAGGCGTTTTCCAGCTCGGCGGCGGTGAGGGTGTGCGGGCCGTTCTTCACCAGGGCGGCGATGGTGATGTAATAACGCTCGAACGCCTGGATCAGGCTGCGCGCAATGATCTTGAGCTGGTAGGCCGCGTCGTCCTGGCCCGGGCCGCGCTCCAGTACGCGGCCGTCGCCGGTGGCCTCGAGCAGGCCGCGGCGCACGAAGAAGTCGATGGTCGCCTGCAGCTGGGTGCAGAAGCCGTCGGCATCCCATGGCAGGAACAGCTCGCCCTGGATGAACGGGTAAATGATGCGACCCAGGCGCAGCACCGAGCCGCGCGACATACGGCGGTTGTTGAGGAAACAGCACGCCACCCAGGCCGCCGTGGCGGTGAGGTGCAGCACGTTGTTGCGGAAGTAGCTGAGCAGCACCGCCTGCTCGCCCTCCGTCATCAGCACGTCGCCGAGCGGATGGCGCACGCGACGGATCCAGCCCATCTGCTCGCCATAGGCGATGATGCCCGGCGGGTCCATCGACGTCAGCGTGACGCGATCCGAATACGGCAGTTCTTCCAGCAGCGACTTCATCAATTCCAGCTGCGCCAGCAGGTCGTTTTCCGCCATCGCGTGCTTGGGCGTGGCCAGGATCGCCAGCGCCAGCAGGTTGATCGGGTTGACGTCGGCAGCGCGGTTGATATTGATCTGGATGCGGTCGGCGAGTTCGTCCACCACGCGGCCCAGCCACTCGGGCTTGTGATCCGGATTGGCGGTGGCGACGCGCCAGTTCGCGCTGGCCGCATCGAGCAGGGGATTCAGCTCGATCGGCTCGCCGAAGTTCAGCGCCACGTGGCCATAACGCTGGCGCAGCACTTTGAGGCCGCGCAGCAGGCCGAGCAGCGATTCCTTCTCCTTCGGCTTGCCGGAGAGTTCGCCGATGTAGCTCTTGCCTTCCATCAGCTTCTCGTAGCCGATGTACACGGGCTGGAACAGCACTGGGCGGCGCGGTGCGCGCAGGAACGCGCGCACGGTCATCGCCAGCATGCCGGCGCGCGGCGCGAGCAGGCGTCCGGTGCGCGAGCGACCACCCTCGATGAAGTACTCCATCGGCACGCCGCGGTCGATCAGCTGCGCCACGTATTCGTTGAACACCACCGAGTACAGCGCATTGCCCTTGAAGCTGCGGCGCAGGAAGAACGCGCCGCCACGACGCAGGATCGGGCCGATCACCGGCAGGTTGAGGTTCACGCCGGCCGCAATATGCGGCACCACCACGCCGGAGACATGCAGCTGATAGGACATCAGCAGGTAGTCGGTGTGGCTGCGGTGGCAGGGCACGTACACCACTTCATGGCCCGGCGCCGCGGCGCGCGCCTTCTCGAAGTGGTGCATGGCGATGCCGTCGTACAGCTTGTTCCAGAAATTGGAGAGCAGGAACGACGCCGAGCGCACCACCGGGTGGGAGTAGTCGGCGGAGATCTCCATCACCATGTCGTGCGCCTTGCGCCAGGCCTTGGCCGGACTGATGTGTTCCTTGGCGGCGGTGGCGGCAATAGCTTCGCGGACGGGTTCGGCATTGAGCACCGCATCGACCACGGTGCGCCGGTGCGACAGGTCGGGACCAATCACCGCCGCGCGGATGCGGCGGAAGTGCGTGCGCAATACGCGGGCGATCTTGCGCGCGAAACGCTCCGGGCGAATGTCGCCGGCTTCGTTCATCACGCTGCGCAGCGACACCGGGGTGGAGAAGTGCACCACCGTGTCGCGGCCGTTGAGCAGGACGGCGAGCAGGCGGCGGAAGCGGCCCACCACCACCCAGTTCTCCGAGAACAGCACGCTGAACCAGCCCGATTCGCGGGTGGGGGCGCGGCCGACATAGATGGAGACGGGAACGATCTGGATATCGCGGTCCGGCTCGACTTCCAGCGAGCGCACCAGTTGGCCCAGCGGCTCGTTCGGCGAACGCTTGCGGTTGCGGCCGAACAGCCAGCCATCGCGGCGTGCCAGGGCGAAGACCGAGCGCTTGCGACGGGTGCCGGAAAGCGGCTGCATCGGGCTGGGCAAGCCGGCCTCGCGGCAGGCGCGCTCGAGGATCAGGCCGTCGGAAAAGCCATCGCGCTCGATCACATAGCAAACGGGCGCGCCGGCCTGCAGCAAGGCAGCCGGTTCGGCGGGATCGCGGCGGATGCGCACCCAGGGTTCGAGTAGTTGCCCGGCCAGGTTGAACCACCAGGGCGCGCGGCTACGGGCGGGAGTGTCCGTGGTCGACATATTCTGCATCCCCCGATTGTAACTGGTGCGTTGGCGAAACCGCCTCGATCGCTTAGTGCTTGCTGTTTGCCGCGTTGCTGGCCGGCGGCTTGGCCGAAGTCTGCATGGGGGTCGGCGCGCTGGCCGGGGTGGCTGGCGCTGCCGGAGCTGCCGCCGTGCTGGCCGGCGCAGGCGGCGCCACCAGCCGGTCGTGCGCATCGCGAACATTTTGCAGCATGTCTTCGCTGTACCAGCGACCCTCCTGCTCGATCAGGCTCGATTCGGTGGATAGCGGCTTGCCGAGCAGGGTGTAGTCGATGCGCACGCGCGCATGGCCGTTGCGGTTTTCCAGTGTGGTGACCCGGACCGAATCCAGCGTGTCGTCGATCGACAGGCCATAGATGCTCAGCAGCTGTTTGATGCCGAGAAAGCCGATGCTGTACTTCTGCATCGCCGTGTCGAAATCCATCGCCCGCAGTGCCTCGGGCGTCTTCAGGTCGAGCTGGCGCGCCGTACTCACCACCACGGCAATCGCCTGCTTGGCCTTGCCCTGGTCAAACCACGGAACCTGCTGCGCCCACGGCGCCAGCACGTTGATGACTTCGGTGGCCTGCTGCTTCTGCAGGCTGGTCAGTTCCTTGCTCTGGGCCACGCCAGTGGCGACGATGGCCTGGCCGATGCCGATCATCACCGGCAGCTGGTCGTGATACTGCGCCTCCAGCTGGCTCAGCTTGGGCCGGGCCAGCGCGTAGAGCTTGATCTCCGCATCCGGAGCCGTCAGCTGCTGCACGTTCTTGATGAAGTCGGCGCGGTCCTCGGCGCTGATCGGTTGTGCGTCGGGCCGTGGACGCACCCAGTCCGCACGCAGCGTGGCGAAGTCGGCTGGCGGCAGCGAATGTTTCCAGAAGTCGGCGAAGTCCCCAGCCTTGATCAGCGCCAGCGACTGCTGCACGGAAGCCTCGGGCGTTTCGCCGCCCGCGGTCACGACCACCGGGGCAGGCTTGTGCGAGGTCATGAACAGGGCAGCCGCCGAGGCGAGCAGGAGCAGGGCGCCGAGGGCGGCGGCGAAGTAAACGGATGAACGACGCATGGAGTCTCGCGATGGTAGCGCCCGGTGGACCAGCGTACGGGGCGGTCGGCCGAGCGTAAGGGTGTCAGCTCCGCGTGAACAAGAGCCAGCTGGCGGTGTGGTGACGGGCGCCAAAAAAAGAAAACCCCGCGGGCGTTGGGCCTCACGGGGTAATCCGGCAGAGCCGGAAGGGAAATGGCCTTGCCTGCGGAGTTTTCAAGGTCAGCAGGTGTCAGCGGGGAAGATCTTACTTCCCCGTGAAAGTTAAAGCAATACTTTAAGTGTCACTGCGTAACTTACTGTTATTGTTATTTATTAATCGAAGCGCAGTGACTGAATTTTCTGGCGGCGTCGCTCGTCGCGTGGCGCGCTCCAGTCATTATTAAACAAAGCCGGCTCCCACGCGCCATAGGTCGGATTGGGCAGCACGAACCAGCGCGTGCCGATCCAGCCCATATATGGCGTCATGGCCTTCTGGCGGCCGTCGGCATTATTGGCCAATACGGTAACAAAATCGGCGATCTGGTCGCCAAATTGCATCAAGACGCGATATTTGCGGCTGACCAGCTGGCGCCGGCAGCTTTTCTCGCTGCCAACTTGCTCGCAGTCCTCCACAAAGGTGCCCAGGCCGAGGAAGGCCTCAGGGCCGGAGACGGGCAAGCCGGCCTTGCGCAGGTTGGACAAGGTGGCCTGGTCCAGATCCTTGGCACGGTTGGAAATGTAGATCACCGCAATGCCGTGGCTGGCCGCGAACTGCGTGAACTCGACCACGCCAGGCAGGGCGCGGGCGCGCTCTTCCTTGCACCAGGCGGCCCAGTCGGCCTCGTTGAATTCGCCACCGCTCTTGATCAGGCGCGCCTGGTAGGGCGAGTTGTCCAACACGGTCTCGTCGATATCCAGGACCACGGCGGGCGTGAGGCCCTTGGCTGGGGCGACGCGGTCGTCCTTGGGCAGGGCGTCCCATTGCTTGTCGTTCAGCGCGGGCAGCAGCCGTGCTTCGGCATCGCGATAGGTCTGCAGGTAGATCAGGTCGTGCTCGATCGCGGTCTGGCTCCAGGCGACGGCATTGAGATTGTCGTCGGCGGGCGTGGTGGGCGCGGCAGCGGGGGCTGTGATGGGGTGGGACGGTGCCTTGGTGGGGGCGGCAGAACAAGCGGCGAGCAGGGCCAGGGCGGCCAGGGCCGTCGGCAGACGAACAGACATGCAGGATTCCCGTGGAGACTTGAGCGAGCAGGATCGAACAAGTTTACGACAGGGCGGTGTCTGCCTCAGGGCACATCACCCCGTGGAAGGTGGCGGAAAGTCACACCGAGTCGCACGGGGCTGGCGGCTACCCCGTGCTGCTGACAGACTCGGCGGACCCTCGCCGCGCGTTTGAAACTGCATGGAACCAGTCCCGACCGTCCAACGTTCGCCATCACTTGCGGTGCGGGTGTCCAGTTATGTGTTGGCCGGCATGGCCTTGCTGCTGGTGCTGGGGCTGCACCTGCTGCCTGCGTTGTTTGCGGGACTGCTTGTCTACGAGTTGGTGCAATCGACGGCGCCGCTGCTGGGCAAGCGTGTACCCAGCGACCGTGCGCGCGTGCTGGTGGTCGCCTTGCTGGGCACCATCGTGGTGGGCTTGCTGGTGCTGTTGATCCTGAGCGCGGTGAGTTTCCTGCGCAATGAAATCGGCAATCCCGAAGTGCTGTGGCAGCAGCAGCTGATGCCGCTGGTGGAAAAGGCGCGCCAGCAACTGCCCGCCTCCGTGGTGGGCTGGCTGCCCGACAGCGTGGACGATCTACGCGTGATGGCGATGGAGCTGACGCGCAAGCATTCGGTGAGCCTGCAAACCATCGGCAAGCAGGCCGCGCGGGTGTTCGTGCACATCCTGATCGGCATGGTGCTGGGCGCCGTGGTGGCGCTGAGCCGGGCGCGTCCGGCGCATCAGGTCGGTCCCTTGGCGGCGACCCTGGGCCTGCGCTGCCAGCGTCTGGCCGAAGCGTTTCACAACATCGTGTTCGCGCAGATCAAGATCTCGTTGCTCAATACCGTCTTCACCGCGATCTTCCTGCTCGGCGTGCTGCCGCTGCTGGACATCCATGTGCCGCTGGCCAAGACCCTCGTCATCGTCACCTTCATCGTTGGCTTGCTGCCGGTGATCGGCAACCTGATTTCGAACACCGCCATCACCATTGCCGGCCTGTCGCTGTCCCTCGGCGTGGGCATCGCCGCACTCGGTTTCCTGGTGCTGATCCACAAGCTCGAGTACTTCCTCAACGCGCGCATCGTCGGCGGCCAGATACGCGCGCGTGCATGGGAGCTGTTGGTCGCCATGTTGATCATGGAGGCCGCGTTCGGCTTGCCGGGCCTGATCGCCGGGCCGATCTACTACGCCTACCTCAAGAGTGAGCTGGAAGCGGAGCGGATGATCTGAGTGCGGTTGGCGCGTGGGGCGTCAGCGTGGCGTGTCGGTAGTGGAGTCGCGCAAGGCGAGCAGCAGGGCTTCGTCCCGTAATGGCTCGGCCCATTGGTTCCCGTGCAGCAAGCTATCCAACGGCAGTCGCGCGCGCCATCCAGCAGTTTCCAGCTCGGGGCGTGCGAGGAACTCGCTGACATAGCCCAGGCAGAGATAGGCCAGCGGCACCACGTGCGTCGGCAACGCCAGCACGCCGGCCAGCTCCACCGGATCCACGATGCTGACCCAACCCACGCCGATGCCTTCGGCGCGCGCGGCCAGCCAGAGATTCTGCACGGCCAGGCAGGTGCTGAACAGGTCGGCGTCCAGCATGGTGTTGCGGCCCAGCACGTGCGGACCGCCGCGCGTGCGGTCGCAGGTGATGCACAGGTTGATCGGGCTCTCGACGATGCCTTCGAGTTTGAGCCGGCGGTACAGCGCAGCGCGATCGCCAGCGTAGTTTTCGGCGGCGTCGGCATTGGCGCGATCGTACAGCGACTTCACCGCCTGCTTGGTCTGCAGCCGGTCGATCACGATGAAATCCCAAGGCTGCATGAAGCCGACCGAGGGGGCGTGATGCGCGGCGCGCAACAGGCGAGCAAGCACGTCGGGCGCAATGGGATCGGGCAGGAACTGCGAGCGCACGTCGCGTCGCTCGTGGATGGCGCGATAAAGTCCCTCACGCTGCGCGTCAGTGAACGCGTGCTCACTCATGGCCGGTGATTACCCACCCGCCAGCATCGCGGCGATCTTCGCCATATGCGATTCGGCGGTTTCGCGCACCACTTCCTTGTCCGCTTCCAGGTCCTTGCCTTGCCAGTGCAGGTCATCCTGCGGCAACTCATGCAGGAAGCGGCTCGGTTGGTTGCTGTGTATTTCGCCGTAGCGCTTGGTCTTTGACGACCACGACAGCGTCAGCATTTCCTTGGCGCGGGTGATGCCTACGTACATCAGGCGTCGCTCTTCGTCGATGCGGCCCTCGTCGATCGCGCCGTCGTGGGGCAGGGTGCCTTCCTCGCAGCCGACGATGAAGACGAAGCGGAATTCCAGGCCCTTGGCGGCGTGCAGCGTCATCATGCGCACGGCATTGCCGGGCTCATCGCGGTCGGCGTGGCTGAGCAGGGCGAGCTGTGCAGCGAGATCGCCGGCGCTGTTGTTGCCGCGCTGCATGGCGCGAAACCAGTCCGCCAGTTCGCGCAGGTTGCCCAGACGGCGCTCACGCAAGGTCGCGTCCGTCGTGGTGGCGGCAATCTGCTCGGCGTAACCGGTGCGCTTGAGTACGGTCTCCACCAGGTCGGCGGCGCTTTCGTGCAGCGAGGCGCTGCGCAATTCGTCCATCAGCGTGGTGAAGGAAGCCAGTGCGGCGGCCGGTCGCGGCGTCAGCTGGCGCAGCACGGCGTCGCTGCGTGCTGCTTCGAGCAAGGGTGCATGCCGCGTCTGCGCGATCTGGCCCAGTTTCTCCAGCGTGGTCGAGCCGATCTCGCGCTTGGGTACGTTCACCACGCGCAGGAACGCCGCGTCGTCGCTGGGATTGGTCAGCAGGCGCAGATAGCAGAGCAGGTCTTTCACTTCGGCGCGATCGAGAAAGCTCAGCGCGCCGGTGAGGTGGTAAGGCACGCGGGCCAGTCGCAGCGCCTTTTCCAGCGGCCGCGCCTGAAAGTTGCCGCGATACAGGATGGCGATGTCGTGCCAGCGCGCCTTGTGCTTCTCGGCCAGGGTGGCGGCGATGGCGGCGACTTTCTCGGCTTCGTTCTCGTTGTCCTTGCATTCCAGCACGCGGATCTGCGTGCCTTCCGGGTGCTCGCTCCACAGTTTCTTTTCGTGCAAATGCGGATTGTTGGCGATCAGCTTGTTGGCGGCGCGCAGGATGCGCTTGCCGCAGCGATAGTTCTGCTCCAGCTTGATCACGCGCAGCGTCGGCCAGTCGCGGCCGAGCTGGTCGATATTCTCAGGGTTGGCGCCACGCCAGGCGTAGATCGACTGATCGTCGTCGCCCACGCAAGTGATGCCGCCGCGGTCGCCAGTCAAGGCCTTGAGCAGCCGGTACTGGGCGTCGTTGGTGTCCTGGTATTCGTCCACCAGTAGATAGCGCAGGCGCTCGCGCCAGGCATTGCGGCATTCCGTGTCGCTTTCCAGGATGCGCAGTGGCAGGCGGATCAGGTCGTCGAAATCCACCGCATTGAATGCGGCAAGCCGCTGCTGATACATGTCGTAGATGGTGGCCGCATCCAGTTCGCGCGGACTCCGCGCCGCGGCCAGGGCTTCTTCCGGCGACAGCCCGCCGTTCTTGGCGCGGCTGACCAGGTTGCGGATGCCGAACAGCACGTCCGGCTTCACGCCCTTGGGCGACAGCTCCTTGATGATGCCTTCGCTATCGTCGGCGTCCAGCACCGAAAAGCCGCGGCGCAGGCCGGCGCGCTCGTGTTCGATCTGCAGGAATTTCAGGCCCAGAGCGTGGAAGGTACACACGGTGAGCGCCGCGGCGTCCTCCGTGGTGATCAGCTTGGCCACGCGCTCGCGCATTTCCTTCGCCGCCTTGTTGGTAAAGGTGATGGCGGCGATCTTCGACGGCGACAGTTTTTTACGGGTGATCAGATACGCGATCTTCTGCGTGATCACGCTGGTCTTGCCTGAGCCCGCGCCGGCCAATACCAGCAGCGGGCCGTCGCAGTGTTCGACGGCGGCCAATTGTTGGGGATTGAGCATGGTCAGCGCGGTATGTGGAGCGGCGCACGATGGTAGCAGAGGCGGCCCGGATCGTTCGGTCGCGCCGGCGCAGAGGCCACTTGGCTACGGATTCCATGGCGCCTGCGGGTGTGCTAAGGCCCGGAGCGGCCATGCACGGTCTGCCGGCAGGGCGTCGGGCGGTCGGCTCCCGCAGGCTCGGCTTTCGGTTACCTTGCTGAGGCTCGTCAAGGGTTGGCCAAATCGCTCGAAAGGGCCGGCCCTGGGATAGGGAGTGAGACGGACCTCAACCGGGTAACATCAGCGCCCCGCGACAGGAACGACCATGGCAAAGCTCTATTTCTATTACTCGGCAATGAACGCTGGCAAGACCACGACATTGCTGCAGAGCGCCTACAACTATCACGAGCGCGGCATGCGCACGCTCATCCTCACGCCCGCCTTCGACAATCGCTTCGGCGATGGCGTGGTCGCGTCGCGCATCGGCCTGAAGGCAAACGCGCGCCGCTTCGGCGCCAACGAAGATCTGCTCGCCGTGGTGCAGGCCGATATCGCTGCGCGTGGGCCGCTGCACTGCGTGTTCGTCGACGAGGCGCAGTTCCTCAGCAAGGCCCAGGTCTGGCAGCTCAGTGACGTGGTCGATCGTTTGGACATACCGGTGCTGGCCTTCGGCCTGCGCACCGACTTTCGGGGCGAGCTGTTCGAGGGCAGTCGCTACCTGTTGGCCTGGGCCGACAAGCTCGAAGAGATCAAGACCATTTGCCACACCGGCCGCAAGGCCACCATGGTGGTGCGCGTCGATGAACAGGGCCGCGCCGTGACCGAGGGTCCGCAGGTTGAGATCGGCGGCAACGACCGCTATGTCTCGGTGAGCCGCGCCGAGTTCAAGAACATCACCGAAGGACACGGTCGGATCGAACTGCAGCAGCCCATGCTACCGCTGGGCGAAGGGCACTGAGCCCAACGCGACCACTCAAAGGAACAGGTATGCCCAAGATCACCATCCCCGCCTGGCAACGCCCGCATTGGCAGCCGAGCAGTGAGGAGGCCCTGCTGCAGTTCTACGTATTCGGCAAGTTCGAGCCCGTGCGCGCGCCGACCCTGGACTACGGCAGCGAAGGCTTGCCCGAGGGCATGGAACTGACCAGCCATCACCACAACGCGCTGCGCCAGTGGGAGGGCTATCCGCTGAAGGGCGGCATGGGCCGGATGTTCAAGGACGATGCACCGGAAGCGTACAAGCTGGCCCTGGATTCACCCGAGGTGCTGGTCGTGCGCGGCCGTCTCCCCGACAGCCCGGACACCGGCTACCTGCGCGATACGCTGGGTGTGCTGGCGGCGCTGCTGGACGTCGGCGGCAAGGCCATCCTTGATCCGCAAACCCTGAGCCTCTGGGACGCCGATGGCTGGCGCCGGCAATTCCTGGTGCGCGATGGCGCGCCGATCCGCAACCACCTGCTGATCCTGCGCGACGCCGAAGAACAGCCCGGACGCTACTGGGTGCATACCCGCGGCATGCGCAAGTTTGGACGCCCGGACATCAGCGTGCGCAACGTGCCGGAAGCCGACAGCGATCGCGCCGGCCTGCTGTGCGAACGCCTGGTGGAACTGGAAGCGCTGGGTGCGCACTTCGCCGACGGCCAGAAACTCGAAGCCGAAGGCCTGGTCGGCGACCTGGTCGCGCAGCTTGGCGGTGGCATGGAACATCCGGATTTCAACAACACCTACGTAGAATTCCGCTGGCCGGACTGAACGCGCAGCCCCTGACTCCTTCTCCCCTCCGGGGAGAAGGCCGGGATGAGGGGCGGGTGCTCGCGACAGAACTACAACCGAGCCATGTCTCCAGCTTGGTAAGGGCATGACGGCAAGCCCACGCCTTAAGCCCTCTCCGCCTCGGCGCGTTGCGGTGTAGCCGCTATGCAGCGGCCGTGGGCCGCAAGCTATCTGGCTGGCCACACCCGTCAGGCTCGCATCCAACGCAATGCTATGAGTTCTTCAGGCCACTACTTTGGGTTACTTTTCTTTTGGGCCAGCAAAAGAAAAGTGACTCGGCTACCGGCAGACAGTCGAAACGCCCGCTGCGTAGGCGGCGAGCTGGCGTAATCGTTCGGTCATTGCGTCATCGCGAGCACCCGCCCCTCATCCCAACCTTCTCCCCGATGGGGAGAAGGAGTGAGAGCTCGCGCTTTCGAATGCTTCGCGCTCAATAGGGCGAACTAGAGCTAGCGCTGACAGCGCGGACACCAAAACGTCGAGCGCTGCCCCAGCACCACCTGCCGAATCGCCGTGCCACACACCCGACACGGCTCACCCTCCCGCCCATAAACCTGCAACTCGCGGAAGAAATAACCCGGCGCACCATCCGGATTGATGAAGTC
The DNA here is from genome assembly GCF_026283925.1 of Dyella halodurans. Taxonomy (GTDB): domain Bacteria; phylum Pseudomonadota; class Gammaproteobacteria; order Xanthomonadales; family Rhodanobacteraceae; genus Dyella; species Dyella halodurans. The sequence goes on along the minus strand of NZ_JAPDPF010000006.1, from coordinate 180,863 downwards.
GCGCAAGGTCGTGCCGCCGCGCTCGATCGCCCAGGCGAGGATGCGTTTCACCTCCGCCGCCAGCCGCGCGTAACGCGCGCGCGACACGCTGCCTGCTGGCTTGCGCGGATCAATGCCTGCCGCAAACAAGGCCTCGCTGGCGTAGATGTTGCCTACGCCCACCACGATGGCGTTATCCATCAGAAACAATTTCACCGCGGCCTTGCGCCCGCGTGACAGCTGCCACAGGAGGTCGCCGTCGAAATCGTCGGTCAGTGGTTCGGGGCCGAGCGAGGCGAGCAGCTCGTGCGTTTCGCCGGGTGCTTGCCACAGCACGCAACCGAAGCGACGGGCGTCGGTGAAGCGCAGAATGCGTGGTCCTTCGGTGGCGGTGGGTTCCAGCGCGATATCGACATGATCATGCTTGCCGACCAGCGCGTCGGGAGGCAGCACGCGCAGTACGCCGGTCATGCCCAGATGCACTAGCACACTGCCGGCCTGCGTGTGCAACAGCAGGTATTTCGCGCGCCGTTCGACGGATTCGATGCGCTGGCCCGGCAGCAGCTCGCTGATCTGCGCTGGAATGGGCCAGCGCAGATCGGGGCGACGCAGGGTGACTCCGGTCACGCGTCGCCCGACGACGTGCGGCTCGATGCCTCGGCGGGTGGTTTCTACTTCGGGCAATTCAGGCACGTGGTTACTCGAGGCGTGTCATGTGTAGGAGCGCGCTTAGCTCCAGTCGGCGTGGAAGCTGCCGGGCTTGTCGATGCGCTCGAACGTATGCGCGCCGAAATAGTCGCGCTGCGCCTGCAGCAGGTTGGCCGGCAGATGTTCGGCGCGATAGCTGTCGTAGTAGGCGATGGCCGAGGCGAAGCACGGCACGGCTACGCCGGCACGCACGGCCGTGGCCACGACGTCGCGCAAGGCATCCTGATACTGCGCCGCGATATCGCGGAAATACGGATCGAGCAGCAGGTTCTTCAGTTGCTCGTCGCGTGCATAGGCATCGGTGATCTTCTGCAGGAAGCGGGCGCGGATGATGCAGCCGGCGCGGAAGATGCGCGCAATGGTGCCGTAGGGCAGCTGCCACTGGTATTCCTCGGAGGCGGCGCGCAGCTGGGCAAAGCCCTGGGCATAAGACACGATCTTGCTGAAGTACAGCGCACGCCGCACGGCTTCGATAAAGGCGGTACGGTCGCCGGTGAACGTGGAAGCCTTCGGGCCAGGCAGCACCTGGCTGGCAGCCACGCGCTCGTCCTTCAGCGAGGACAGCAGGCGTGCGAAGACCGACTCGGTGATCAGCTGCAGCGGTACGCCCAGATCGAGCGCGCTCTGGCTGGTCCACTTGCCGGTGCCTTTCTGCGCGGCGCGATCGAGGATCATGTCGACCAGTGCGTTGCCGCTGTCGCTGTCCTTCTTGGTGAAGATGTCCGCCGTGATGGCGATCAGGTAGCTGTCCAGCTCGCCCTTGTTCCAGTCGCCATAAACCGCAGCGAGTTCGTCATTGGAAAGCCCGAGCACGTTGCGCAGCACCGCGTAGCTTTCGGAGATCAACTGCATGTCGCCGTATTCGATGCCGTTGTGCACCATCTTCACGTAATGGCCGGCACCATTCGGGCCCATATACGCGACGCAGGGTTCGCCATCCGGCGCGCGCGCCGCGATCTCGGTGAGGATCGGCGCGACCAGATCGTAAGCATCGCGCGGGCCGCCCGGCATGATCGACGGACCGTGCAGTGCGCCTTCCTCGCCACCCGAAACGCCCGTGCCGATGAAATGCAGGCCCGCCGCACCGAGCTCGCGTTCACGACGGATGGTGTCCTGGAAAAACGTGTTGCCGCCATCGATCACTATGTCGCCCTTGTCCAACAGGGGCTTGAGCTCGGCCAGCGTGGCGTCGGTGGGCTCGCCGGCCTTCACCATCAGCAGGATGCGTCGCGGCTTTTCCAGTGAATCGACGAATTCGCGCAACGTGTAGGTCGGCACGAGTCGCTTGCCGGGATTCTCGGCGATGACCTGATCCGTGCGTTCCCGGTGACGGTTAAAGATAGACACGGCGTGGCCGCGGCTCTCGATATTCAAAGCCAGGTTGCTGCCCATCACGGCCATACCGACCACGCCGATTGCCTGCTGACTCATGTCATTGCTCCTGCAAGAAGTCCACCTGATATGGGGAGACCCGTTCGCGGTGCAAGGTGCTCAGGGTGCCTTGGTCGCGTGGGGAGTGACGGGCCGGGGCATGTAGCGCACGGAAATCAGCGCCACGCGCTCACCCACGCGCACATAGCGCTGCGGGCCGGTAACCGAGGTTTCGCCGAATTCCAGCCGCTGACCGTCCAGGGTCAATACCGCCAGCGGCGGGGACAAACCAATCTTGGCGGGAACGAAGTCGCTGGCCGGGCGCCAGCTGAGTACGACGGCCGCGGCCGTATCGACCATCTCGCCAAGACGCCCGTCATCGGCACGCGCCGGCGTGCCGTCGGTGCGCCACCAATGGCCATCACGTCGCGCGTAATGCTCGGCAGGACCCTGGCCCAGGCTCAGCTCCACCTGCGACACGGCAGCGGGCGCGATACCCAGCAAGGTGCCTGGATCTTTGGCGCGATCGCTCTGCCATTGCCAGCCAGCCGCCGCGAGCAGCGCCGCCGCGCCGCCGATCATCCACAAGCACTGGCGCACGGCCCGCTTCATGCGCGATGCCGGCGCCAGGTGATCCAGCCGCCGATGCCGAGCAGCAGCAGCGGCAACAGGACCAGGAAGCCCAGGGTCACGCCGCTCAACTGTGCCTGCGAGATCTGCAGCACGCGGTCCGGCGCGCCACGCGGCGGCAGGTTGACCAGGGCATCGTCGCCGAGCACCCAGTCGAACACGCGTTCACCCAAGGCACGATTGCCACCGTTGCCGAGGAAGGTGTTGGAGAGGAAGTCGCCGTCGCCGATCAGCACCACGCGCTGCTCTTTCTTGTCCGGGCTGGGCGAAAGCCGGGTCATCGCGAAGGCAAAGTCCAGCGGGCCCTTCAGCTCGCCGAGGCTGGCGTCGTACTGGACCGTGGAGCTTTGCGCATTGTCGATCGGCTTGAACTCGGTCCAGCTTTGCGCGCTGGAGCGCAGGAACGGCATCACGGTCCAGTCGCTGCGTGCCGTCACCGCCAGGGCGGAAACCTGCGGGAACAAGGTGGTCAGCATGAGGCCGCGCGTGATCGGGTTCACCGGGTAGCTGCCCAGCGCGATCATGCGCGGATCTTTCAGCCCCAGCGTCGCACCCTGGCCATCGACGATGACGCCAGGCAGCACGCGCACGCTCAGCGCATCGGCCAGCGGCTGCAGGTGCAGGTCATCGTTGGTGGGTTCGGTCAGCCACAGCAGGTTACCGCCATTGCTGACGTAGTCGGTCAGCGCCTTGACGGCGGCGTCCGGCAACGCCAGCTCCGGGCTCGCCAGTACCACCAGGTCGGTGTGCTGCGGCACCGCGGTCACCTGCGAGAAGTTCAGCGGCACCGCGCGCATGCCGCGGCCTTCCAGCTGCGCCATGAAGGTGCCGAGGTCCGCATTGCCCTTGCCATCGGCGCGGCGCTCGCCGTCGCCGGACACGAAGGCCACGACACGCTCGCCACCACGTGCCAGGCGTTCCAGTCCATTCGTCATGCTGCGTTCGGACAATTCGTCCAGCCGCTGCTCACGACCCTGGTAATGAATGATCAGGGCGCCATCGACAGTGATGCCCAGCTCGCGCATCGCGGCCGGGTCCTGTTGCGGATCGACGAAGCGCAGCGACAGGTCCTTCTTCAAGCGCTGGTAGCGCTGCACGAAAAGGCTGACGGTGTTGCGCAGGTCCCCTTGCGGGCTGGCGTAGCTGACGATTTCCACCGGGCCACTGAGCGTCGCCAGGACGGCGCGGGTTTCGCTGGACAGGCTGGCGCGGCCGCCGTAGGTCCAGTCCGAGGCGAACTCGTAGCGCGAGGTGAGATAACCCAGCGCGCCGGCGCCCAGCAGCAGGGCCACGGCGAACAGCCAGCTGTTCAGATGTCGGAGCAGGCGCGTCATCAGCCGCGCTCCCGCTCGGAGGCCAGGCGTTGCGTGGCGAGCGCCAGCGCGACCGCGATGACCAGCACGAACCACAAGACGTCGGCGCTGGACACCAGTCCACGCAACAGCGACTCCAGGTGATCGCTCATCGACAGCCAATTGAAAAAGCCGTTGCCGACGCCGGCCATCTGCGCACCGAGGTTCACGCCGGCCAGGGCCAGTCCGAGCGTGAGGCTCGTGGCGGCGGCCATGGCGGGAAGCGTGGTGAAGGCCGAGCAGGCCACGCCGATGGCGGCGAGCGTGGCCAGCATCAGCAGCAGGCCCAGCGATGCGGACGCCAGCTTGCCCCAGTCCAGGGTGACGCCATGCGCGAGACTCAAGGGCATCAGCAGCGCCAGCGCCAGCCACATCAGCAGCCACAGCATCAGCGCGAAGTACTTGCCCAGCACGATATGCGAGGCGGGCAGGCCGGCAGCGAACCACAGCGGCAAGGTGCCGTTGCTGCGCTCGCCGGCGAGGGTCGACATGGCCAGCAGCGGCACGATCACCAGCGCCAGCTCGGCCACGCCGAATGGCAGGATGCCGCCGGTGAGGATGCTGCTCAACATAGGTATGCCGACCAGGTCGGTATAGCCGGGACCGCCGGGTAGCGCGGCCAGCTTGATCTGGCTGGCCAGGAAGCCGCCCAGCAGCAACACGAAGCGCCAGGCCAGCAGGGCCAGGGTCAGGGCAGCGAGCACCCAGGCCAGCGGTCGCACGAACAGGCGGCGCAGTTCCAGCCGCGTGACCGCGAACACGCCCATCAAAGGCAGGCTCATGCGGCTTGCATCCGGTCGCTGTTCTCGTCGCCGCGCATGGCGATATCGAAGAAGGTCTGTTCCAGCATGCGGTGGTCGTCGTCTTTGATCGGGCCGTCGTAGCGCAACTGGCCTTCATGCAGGATGGCCACGCGATCGCAGGCGGCCGTCACTTCGGCCAGCAGATGCGTGGAAAGAATGATGGCGGTGCCGGCCGCAGCCTGTTCGCGGATCACGCCGCGCAATGCCGCCACCTGCACCGGGTCGAGCGCGTTGGCCGGTTCGTCCAGCACCAGCAGGGACGGCTCGTGCAGCAGCGCGCAGGCCAGTCCCAGCCGTTGCCGTTGCCCCTGCGACAGGACGCCGGCCAGTCGCCGGGCCAGCGAGCCCAGCTCGAGGCGCTCGATGATCTTCCGGGAGGCCTGCGCCAGGGCCGCACCGTGCAGGCCGCGCAGGCGCCCGTGGGCGTCAAGATGTTCGCTGACGGTCAGTTCTGGCCACATTGGGGCACGTTCCGGCAGCCAGCCGATGGCGCGGCGAGCCAGTTCGGGATGCTCGACAAAGTCCTTGCCGTTCAGCTGGATGCTGCCTTTATCGGGCACCAAGGCCCCGGCCACCATCGCCAACGTGGTCGACTTTCCCGCCCCGTTGACCCCCAGCAAACCCAGCACCTGTCCCGAATCCAGCTGCAGGCTGAGATCGGTGACGGCAGGTCGCCCGGCGCGGTGGCGGGTTATGTGATCCAGTTGCAGTACGGCGGTAGGCGCGGTCATTGCATGATTGTCACGGGACCCCCACATATAGACAACTGGGTGAGGGCCCTAATGCGTGGCACAGCACATTAACTTTGTCGCACGAAAGAGGTGCGACAATATTTTGCGCTGTCCATGCTGGCGGGTACGGAAACCTCTCGCATAGACTGATATTTCATATACCTGGGTGTTTCCCATGCTCGACGCAGTCCTCAATTTCTTGTCCAACGGCATCACGCATGCCGGTTGGCTCAGCATGTTGATCTACATGCTGGTCATGACCCAGCTCACCATCTTCACGGTGACGCTGTACCTGCACCGCTGCCAGACGCACCGCGGTGTGGACCTGCACCCGGTGGTATCGCATTTCTTCCGCTTCTGGGGCTGGCTCACCACGGGCATGGTCACCAAGGAGTGGGTGGCCGTGCATCGCAAGCACCACGCCAAGGTCGAGACCGAGGAAGATCCGCATAGCCCGCAGATCTACGGCATCAAGAAGGTGTTCTGGGACGGCGTCTCGCTGTACCGCGACGCCAGCGAAGTGAAGGAAGACCTCGAGAAGTACGGTCGCGGCACGCCGGACGACTGGCTCGAGCGCAACGTCTATGGCGCCCATCCGTATTGGGGCCCGGCCCTGATGCTGGTGATCAGCTTCGCCCTGTTCGGCGTGATCGGCGCCGCACTGTGGGCCGTGCAGATGATGTGGATCCCGTTCTGGGCCGCCGGTTTCGTCAACGGCATCGGCCACTGGTGGGGTTACCGCAACTTCGAAAGCGCCGACACCGCGACCAACCTGATCCCTTGGGGTTTCTGGATCGGCGGCGAAGAGCTGCACAACAACCACCACGCCTTCCCGAGCTCGGCGAAGTTCGCCCTGCGCAAGTGGGAATTCGACATCGGTTGGGCCGCCATCTGCGTCCTGCGCGCAGTGGGCCTGGCCAAGGTGCTGCGCGTGGCGCCGTCGCTGGACGTCCGCCCGAACGTGCACCTGCCGGATGCCGAGACGCTGAAGGGCGTGCTCACCCATCGCTTCCAGGCGATGACCGACTACTACCGCAACGTGATCATCCCGACCATGCGCGACGAAGCGCAGCACGCGGGCGAGAACATCAAGTCGGTGCCGCGTCGCATGCGTCGCGCCCTGGCCGACGGTGGCCGCTGGCTGGACAGCGAAGGCCGCGACCGCATGCAGGCCGTGCTGGCCAAGCGCCCGACCCTGAGCACGGTGTGCGATTTCCGCGCCCGCCTCGCCGCCCTGATGGAGCAGCGCGGTGCCGACCAGGCACTGAAGGGTCTCCAACAGTGGATCGCCGAAGCGGAGCAGAGCGGCATCCGCTCGCTGCAGGAGTTCGCTTCTCGCCTGAAGAGCTATTCGGTCGCCAACGCCTGATTGGCCTTGCTGCCGAAGTCATGAAAAGCCCGCCGCAAGGCGGGCTTTTTTTGGCTGCTGCGTTGTGGCCAAGACTCGACGGGCCAACCCCGAGCGGACTCCTTCTCCCCAAAGGGGAGAAGGAGCGAAGAAAGACGGTGGGATTGAGCAACAAAAAACCCGCCTTGCGGCGGGTTTTTGTGAAGGAGCTGGACCCCTGCTTTCGCAGGGGTGGGCAACGGTATAAGCCACGCGCTAGGCGCGTGGACCGTTACTCACTTGATCTTGCCTTCCTTGTAGATCACATGCTTGCGGACGACCGGATCGTACTTCTTGAACTCGAACTTTTCCGGCGTGTTCTTCTTGTTCTTCTGCGTGGTGTAGAAGTGGCCGGTGCCGGCCGAGGAGATCAGGCGGATCTTGTCTTGTTTGCTATTAGCCATGGCTCAATCCTCAGACCTTTTCGCCGCGAGCACGCAGGTCGGCGATCACGGCCTCGATGCCATTCTTGTCGATGGTGCGCAGTGCGTGGTTGGAAACGCGCAGCTTCACCCAGCGGTTCTCGCTCGGGACCCAGAAGCGACGCTCATGCAGGTTCGGCAACCAGCGGCGACGGGTTTTATTGTTGGCGTGCGAGACGTTGTTGCCGGTCTGCACACCCTTTCCGGTGACTTGACATACACGGGCCATGATGACCTCCGTAATCGGTGTACCGCCCATTAGCCAGGGCGACATCGGCCCAGCGGCGCTTTGCGCCACGCGATGCTGGAGGGTGTTGATTTCGGGGTCTGCCGTGAGGTCCGCATCGCGTCGCGAACGTGCCCGAGGTGTCGGGTCGGCATAGTCGAGCCGTGCATTCTCCCAGAAAAACAGGGTGCTGCGCAATATTTGCTCAGTTCGGGGTATCCGCATGGCGGCCTGCGGGGATGTATGGAACAATCCAACTCTTTGCTCAACCGCATATCGCACTTTTTTACGAGGGATTTCCCATGGCAGATTTCACCGCCAACGGCCAGGCCAATGGCCAGGCTGGCCAGCCGCAGCTGGTGTTGCAGAAGATCTATGTGAAGGACGTGTCCTACGAGGCACCCAACGCCCCGCAGATCTTCCAGGAAGTGGGTGAAACCGACGAGCAGCCGCAGGTCCAGTTGAACCTGGGTCAGAAGGCCGTCGACTTGGGCAACGACCTGTACGAGGTGGTGCTCAGCCTGACCCTGACCTGCATGCTCGGCGAGCGCACGGCCTATCTGGCCGAAGTGCAGCAGGCTGGCGTGTTCAGCATTGCCGGCTTCAACGAAATCGACCACGCCGGCATCATCAACAGCTATTGCCCGAACCTGCTGTTCCCGTACGCGCGCCAGATGCTGTCGTCGCTCGTGCTGGAAGGCGGCTTCCCGCCGTTCCTGCTGCAGCCGATCAACTTCGATGCCCTGTTCGCCGAGCAGCAGCGTCGCGTGCTCAGCGGCAGCGCCGCTCCGATGCTGAATAGCTGATTCCATAGAGCCTGCTTATGGAAGAGCGTCCGATCCTGGCCGTTCTCGGCGCCGGTTCCTGGGGCACTGCACTGGCGGCACTCGCCGCGCGCAACCAGGTGCCGACCCGGCTGTGGGGGCGTGATGCCGCCGCGTTGAAGGCGATGGCCGCAAGCCAGCGCAATCAGCGTTATCTGCCGGATGTCGAGCTGCCGGCCGAGCTGGTCTACGAGCCCGACCTCGCCGCTGCCTTGCGCGGCGCGCAGGTCGTGCTGATCGTGGTGCCGAGTCACGCCTTCGCCTCCATGCTCGAGGACATCGAGCCGTGGCTGGAGCCTGGTGCCCGCATCGCCTGGGCCACCAAGGGTTTCGAGCCGGGCACTGGCCGTTTCCTGCACGAGTTGGTGGCCGAGCGCTTCCCGGGTCGCGCCGCGGCGGTCGTGACCGGCCCGTCGTTCGCGCGCGAAGTGGCGGCCGGCATGCCCAGCGCCGTCACTGTGCATTCCGATGACGACGCCTTCGCGCACGAACTGGCCCTGCTGCTGCATGCGCCGAACTTTCGCGCCTATTCGGGCAGCGATGTGCTGGGCGCGGAGCTGGGCGGTGCGATGAAGAACGTGTTGGCGGTCGCCACCGGCGTCGCCGACGGCATGGAGTTGGGCCTCAATGCCCGCGCCGGCCTGATTACCCGCGGCATGAACGAAATGCTGCGCCTTGGCGTGGCCTTGGGCGCGCGTCCGGAAACCCTGATGGGCCTAGCGGGGCTGGGCGATCTGGTGCTCACCTGCACCGGCGATCTCTCGCGCAATCGCCGCCTGGGTCTGGCGCTAGGTCGTGGCCAAGGCATTGCAGAGGCCGTGCGTGAGATTGGCCAGGTGGTGGAAAGCGTGCTCACCGCGGACGAAGTGGTTCGCCTGGCGAGCAAGCACGAGCTCGACCTGCCCATCAGCAGCGGCGTGCGCGCCGTCCTTCACGGCGAGGTCACGCCAGCCGAGGGCCTCAAATTGCTGATGGGTCGCCAGCAGAAGCCCGAGTATCCAAAGGGCCTGTTTACGCCCTCCCCGTAGCCCGTGCCGGGTCTGTTTGTGCGTCATCCTGCGTCATCGCCCAGTCGTGTATCGACATACACTCCTTTGCTCTTCCTTTGTCTGGCGCGCAAACAGCCTCCGGCGCGGGCCACGGGGAGAGCGTAAACAGGCCCTGGGTCTGTTCGGTCCCTTTTGATGGTCCGTTTTGAGCTGTGAAGCCATGTCTCATCATCCGGCTGCAAAAACCGGACGATGAGACGCGCACACGTGCAAGTCCCTTGCTAAGCTCAATGTTTTGGTCGCCCTAGCGGACTGAAAGCGCATGCAGTCACCGGACGATAAACAGCACGGCGACCTGACTACGCCTCGTAGTGACAGTGGTGGTGAGGTCTTGCCCGGTGTCTGGCGCAAGCTGCTGGCATCGGCGGCCGCGGGCGCGCCGTATGAGCAAGGCGTGCTGGGCTTTTTCCTCGAAGTCATGCCTGAAGAAGGCCTGCCCTACGCGCATCTGGACGTCGCGCCGGTGCTGTTGTCGGTGGCCGAGCAGGGCGGTCGCTTCGTGCGCCCCGCGCCGCTGGACAGCAAGCATCTGCAACAACGGCCACTGCAGCCGCACGAGCAGCGCCTGGCCGCGACCGTGCTCGGCCTGCCGCAAAGCCTGCGCAAGAGTCGCAGCTACGCGCGCCTGTCCGGCCACGTCGGCGACGCCCTGCTGGCGGAGATTCTGGACACCTCGCCGTGCTTCCTGGGCGGCCTCGCCGGCCTGCGCGTGTCGCGCGGCAAGTCGCATCAGCTCAACTGGCAATGGCACATGGAACAGGACGGCAGCCAGCGGCTGCTGCCTTCGTTGCCGACCAATCATCGCCTGCTGCGCATCGATGGCCTGTGGTACATGGACGGCGAGCGCGCCGAGCTGGGCCATCTGGAAGCGCCGCTGGAAGAAGCCCAGTGGCTGGACCTGCCGCCGCTGAAGCACGAATACAGCCAGGTCTTGCGCGATGCCTTGCCGCGCAGCCGGCTCGCTCACCGTCTGCCGTTGCCGCAGGTGCTGGGCGAAATGCGTCGCGCGGAACTGGCACCCAAGCCGGTGCTGACCCTGCACGCGCTGACCCGTCATGCCCGCCTGGCGGCTGGCACGCCGCCGCTGGCCTATGCGCGTCTCGCCTTCGACTATGCCGGCGAACGTCTGCCCGGCCGCGGCGGCGAGCCCCTGGTACGTCGCGTGCGCAATGGTCACCTGGTTGAGATCACTCGGCGCCGCGCGGAAGAACTCTCCGCGATGGAGCAACTGGAGCGCGCCGGGCTCACGCCAGGCGTGGATACGGAAGGCCTGCCCTGGGATCTTGCCGACACGTTGCCCGAAGATGCCTGGCTTTTCCCCGGCAAAGGCTACGCGGGCGCGCTGGAAGTAAACACCCCGGCGCGCTGGCTGGCGCTGCGGCCGAAACTCGAGGCCGAAGGCTTCGTGCTCGATTACGCGCCCAGCTTCCCGTTCGAAGTGCTGGAAGGGCCGGTGCGCTGGTACGGCAATGCCGTCGAAGACACCGACGACCACGCCTTCGACCTGGAAATCGGCATCGAGCTGGAAGGCAAACGGCACAACTTGCTACCTGCCGTGGCGCAGGCCCTTGCCGAGCATCAGCTCAACCTCAGCCCCGCGCCGAACGAGCCGGAAGACGCCGTGTGGTACGCACCGGTGGACGAACGCCGCCGCGTGCCCGTGCGCCTGAAGGAACTGCGCGGGCTGCTGGCGCCACTGGCCGAGTATCTCGAACGCCCCCGCCACAAGCTGCACCTGCCACGCGTGCAGGCCGGTCGTCTGGAAGAACTGGTCGATGCCTTGCCCAGCGGCGGCGAGCTGGTCGCACCCGATGCGCTGCGTGGTTTCACCGCGCGCCTGCGCGATGCGGCGGAGCGGGCCAGTGATGCCGTGCCCGAAGGCCTCACCGTCGAGCTGCGTCCCTATCAGCGCGAAGGCCTGCGTTGGCTCAATGCGCTGGCTGAGGCTGGGGTGGGCGGCGTGCTCGCCGACGACATGGGCCTGGGCAAGACCCTGCAGCTGATCACTCATTTGTTGGCGCTGAAAGAACGTGGCGCGCTCACCCAGCCCGCGCTGGTGGTGGTGCCAACGAGCCTGATTCCGAACTGGCAGGCGGAAGTGGCGCGTTTCGCGCCGGCGCTGCGCGTGCTGGCGCTGCACGGCCCGCAGCGCGGCGGCGATTTCTCGCAGCTCGGCGGGCAGGACATCGTGCTGACCAGTTACGCCTTGCTGCCGCGCGACGTGGTCACGCTACGCAAGCAGCCGTTCGAGCTGATCGTGCTCGACGAAGCGCAGCAGGTGAAGAACCCCCGCACGCAGGCGCGCCGCGCCGTGCTGAGCCTGCGCGCGCCGCGCTGCATCTGCCTTACCGGTACGCCGCTGGAAAATCACCTGGGCGAGCTGTGGTCGCAAGTCGACCTGGCTGTGCCCGGCCTGCTTGGTGACGAGGGCGCGTTCCGCCGCCATTACCGCGTGCCGATCGAGCGCCATCGCGATACCGATTGCCAGGATCGCCTCAATCGCCGCCTCGCGCCCTTCATCCTGCGTCGGACCAAGTCGCAGGTGGCGTCCGAACTGCCGCCGAAGACCGAGATCACCCGGCGCGTGATCCTCGAAGGCCGCCAGCGCGAACTGTACGAAAGCCTGCGCCTGTCGCTGGCCGAGGAGCTGCGCGAAGTCATTGCCCAGCGTGGCATCTCGCATAGCGGCATCGTGGTGCTCGATGCCTTGCTCAAGCTGCGCCAGGTCTGTTGCGACCCGCGCCTGGTGAAGCTGGAAGCGGCGCGCGGCGTGCGCGATTCAGCGAAGTTCGAATTGCTGATGGACATGTTGCCCGCGCTGCTGGCGGAAGGCCGCAAGGTGCTGCTGTTCTCGCAGTTCACCGAAATGCTCAAGCTGATTGCCCACGAGCTGGATCGACATCGCATCCGCTATGTCACGCTCACCGGCGAAACCCGCGACCGTGCCGAGCCGGTGCGCCAGTTCCAGGAAGGCGAAGTGCCGCTGTTCCTGCTGTCTCTGAAGGCGGGCGGCGTGGGCCTGAACCTCACCGCGGCCGACACCGTGATCCACTACGACCCGTGGTGGAACCCCGCCGCGGAAGCGCAGGCTTCCGATCGCGCGCACCGCATCGGTCAGGACAAGCCGGTCTTCGTGTTCCGCCTGATCACCGGCGGCACGGTGGAAGAGCGAATCGAGGAAATGAAGGCGCGCAAGGCCGAACTGGCCGAAGCCGTGCTGGAAGGTGGCGGCACGCGCGAGAAGCTCAGCTTCGATCAGTCCGATCTGGATGCGTTGCTGGCGCCGAGTTGATCGACTGTCTTCCTCTCCCCTTTGGGGAGAGGGAGACGAGCTACGGCCTCGCTCGCAACAACGCATCCACCGCCTGCTGCCATTGCGGCGAGCCTACGGGCAATTGAGGTGCCTCCTGGCCCAGCCGGTGCTGCACCGCGTGATTCCATTCGTCCGAGCCCGGATCCGGGCCGTGACCCTCGGCGTCAGTGACATGCACGCGGCTGTCGACCCATGTGTACCACTCGGCGGAGCCAAGCACCGCGTTGTCGGGCGCATTCTGTGCGGACTTTGGTTGGGGCGGCTTCTGCTCGGGCGGCGGCGAGGTCGGCGAGCACGCGGTAAGCAGGGCGAGCGGGAGCATGGCGAGATATCGACGCATGGCGGCCTCCGGTCGGCGGACAGAGGTTGAGACTAACGGCAGTGGCCCCCGTGGCGATGAATCGCACCTGACATGCCTATGCGATGCCAGCGCGCTGCGCGGATCAACGGCGCGCGGCGACCTCGTCGATATGCTTGAGCAGATCGGCGGGATCCTCATACACGCGGAAGGCGCCGGCATCTTCCAGCTCTTCCTGACCGTAGCCGCCAGAGAGCAGGCCGACACCCAGTGCGCGTGCGCGTTTCGCCGCTAGCATGTCCCAGATGCTGTCGCCGACGACGAGGCTGTAATGGACGTCCATACCCAGACGCTGCGCTGCCGTAATGAAGAGATCTGGGTCGGGCTTGGCGTAGCGCACCTGGTCGCGCGTCACTACCGGCACCTTCGACGGGTCCACGCCGAGCGCCTCGAGATTGTGCTGCGCCGTCTGCATGCGTCCGCTGGTGGCGATGGCCCAGGGAATGCCTTCCTCGGTCAGAAAGGCGAGCAGCTCGCGCGCGCCCGGCAAGGGCCGTACCGCATCCTGCGCGGCCTGCCGGTTGTACGCCTCGGCGTGCCATTGGCGTAGCCGCGCGAGGCGCTCGTCGGTGATCCCGAGGCCGGTTTCACGCAGCAGCATGTTGGCGAACAAGCCGCCGCTCATGCCGATCTTGCGATGGATGCGCCACACCGACAGCTCGACGCCTTCGCGATCGAGTGCTTCCTTCCAGGCCAGCACGTGCTGATACACGCTGTCGACGAGCGTGCCATCGAGATCGAACAGGAAGGCCGTATCACCGCGCGGCATGGTGTTTCTCCGTCACTGACAGACGGCTAGTGTCGCCGATTCGCGGGGGATGCCCAAATGTGGAGCAGCGATTAGCGGCCCGGCACCAGCGGTTTACCGGCTTCCAGCACGGCCAGCGCGGCGGCGCCGAGCAGGCCCGGTTCCGGATGGATCATGGCCACGGTAGGCACCTGTTCCATGGTTTCGCGGAAGCGGCCCTTGGCCTCGAAGCGTTCGCGGAAAAGACCCCGCTTGATCCACGGCAATAGGATGGGCAGCACGCCACCGGTGAGGTAGACGCCGTCCCAACCACCGAGGCTGAGCACGAGATCGCCCGCGACGCTGCCGAAGATGCCGGCCAGTGTTTCCACCGTGCGCACGCATAGCGGGTCGGTGCCGGCCTCGGCGCGCGACGTGATGTCTTCGGGCGTGTATTCCTCGGCTGGCTCGCCAGCCATGTCGGCGAGGGCGAGGTAGAGATTCACCAGGCCGTTGCCGCAGATCATGCGCTCGTTGGACACGCGGCCGAAGCGGTCGTTGAGGCGGTGCAGGATCTCCACGTCCTCCGCGGTGTGCGCGGCGAAACCGGCGTGACCACCTTCGGTTTCCAGCACGATCCAGTGGCCACCGCGGCACAGCAGGCCGGCCACGCCGAGGCCGGTACCCGGGCCCATCACCACGAAGGTCTGTGGCTTGTGCTGATCCAGTTGCGGCAGTGGCTGCGGGCCGACCGACGACAGCTGATCGGCAAGCAACAGCGGCACGGCCATCGCCTGCGCGGCGAAGTCGTTCACCAGATGCACCGACTCCATGCCCAGCTCGGCCTGCAGCGCATGCGCCGCCACCTGCCACGGATTATTGGTGACCTTGACCGTCTCGCCTTCGCTGATGCGGCCCGCGGCGGCGATGATCGCGCGCTGGGCACGGTGGCCCGTGTCGTCGAAGTACTGGCGGATCGCGTCAGCCATCGAGGCATAGTCCTTGACCCGATAGCGACGAACGCTGTCTTCCATCAACGGCGTCGCCCGCCCGGTATCCGCCAGCGCCAGGCGCACATTGGTGCCGCCGAGGTCAGCAAGCAGGGTCGGGGCGGTGCGGGCTGGCGTTCTCATGGAGGGTCCTGGCGAGGGGGAACGATAAGCGTGACGCTCCGAGGCCGGTTCGTCCAGTGGTTGGGCGGATTTCGGACGGTAATTCGGGGCCTGAGGGGCTGTTGCCACCATGCGCGAAGGGATGGTCTGGACCGACGGTTCTGCGATTCGAAACTTGCTGCGTTACGAATGTCTGTTCAAAGCCGCCTGTGACCACCAGGTATGCGCACCCTTTCCTACCCGTCATCCCCGCGAAAGCGGGGATCCAGTGCCTTTTGCCCTCCGAACGGAAATCTCAGATCGAAGCAAGTCGCTGGATGACCAGCTTCGCTGTTGTAAAGCGCCTCCCGCTTGACCAGCCCTTCGGCTGTTGAGAGCCGCGGGGATGACGGTGAGGGGGTAGAAACGTCTGCGAGCCCTTACCCCGCGCCGTCAGCTACTGCTGCGCCGCCGGCGCCCCGGCAGGCCGGTTTGCGCGCGGATCGTAGCCCGTCATCATCGGCTCCCCGCCCGGCGGCAACTCCCGCATATGCGCCACCAGTTCCGCATTCACCGCCCCTCCGCGATTGCCCCAGCTGGAGCGCACGAAGGTCAGGATCTCGGCCACCTCGTGATCGGTCAGTCGATCGCGGAAAGCGGGCATGCTGAATTGCGACGGTGCGTTGCGGCCGGACGGCATGGTGAAGCCGTGCAAGACCAATCGAATGACCGAACGCGGATCGTCACTGTTGAGGATCGGGTTGCCGGCCAGGGCCGGGAAGACGTAGCCATAGCCGTGGCCATCCGTGCGATGGCAGGTGGCGCAGTTATCGATATAGAGCTGCGCGCCCGGCGCACTCAGCTTGCCGGCGAACAAGGCATCGCGCGTCGCCTGGTCGTAGGTGATGGGGGTTTCCTGGCGCGATGGCGTGAGCGATTTCAGGAACGTGGCGACGGCGGTAAGGTCGTCGTCGCTCATGAACTGGGTACTGTGTTCCACCACGTCGTACATCGAGCCGAAGATCGCGCTGCGCTCGCTGCGTCCGCTCTTGAGCACGGTCACCAGCTCCGCGTCGGATACGCTGCCGAGGCCGCTGGCCGGTTCGCCGCGCAGGCTGGGCGCCACCCAGTTGTCGCTTTCGCCGCCACTCAGGAACAACGGGCTGTTGCCCAGCGAGCGTTCCTGCAGCGTGAATGCGCGGGGCGTATGACAAGCACCGCAATGGCCCAGCCCTTCCACCAGATACTCGCCACGTGCCAGCACCGGGTGCTGCGACATCGCCACCTGCATGGGTTCGACCTTCGGCGCGAACAGCCAGCGCCAATAGGTCAGCGGCCAACGCATCGACAGCGGCCAGTGAATGCGGTTGCGCAGATTTTCCTGCTGAACCGGCGCTACGCCGCGCATGAAATAGACATACAGCGCCTGGATGTCCTGGTCACTGACGCGCGAGAACGAGGGGAACGGCATCGCCGGATACATCGACTGTCCCGACGGCTTGATGCCGCGCCGCACGGCGCGCTCGAACTGACCGTAGGTGTAGTTGCCGATGCCGGTCTTCGGATCCGGCGTGATATTGGTGCTGAAGATGGTGCCGATCGGTGAGGCAATTGGCAGCCCACCCGCAAACGGCTTGCCGCCCGGTGCCGTGTGGCAGGCGGCGCAGTCGCCGAGCCGCGCCAGGTACTCGCCTTGCTTGGCCTGTGCGTCCGTTGGCATCGGCAAGATCGCTGCGGCATCGCCACCGCCGCGGCCCAGGGCCAACGTCGCCAACCAGGCGATCACCACCAGCACGACCAGCCACAGGACGATACGCAGCAGGGCGCCTCCACCACTACGACGACGATGGGCCAGGGCGTTCATACCTGCACCAGGGGGCCGGGGTTCTTGAGATAGGTCTCGCGGATGGCCTTGACCGAGCGATAGGTCAGGCCGCCGATGAGGCCGGTCGGGTTGTAGCCGATGTTTTGCGGAAACGCCGAGGCGCCTGTGACGAACACGTTATGCACGTCCCAGCTCTGCTGGAAGTTGTTCAGCGCGCTGGTGTTGGGGTCCTTGCCCTGGATGACGCCGCCGGTGGTGTGCGTGGTCTGGTACTGGCGCGTGTCGTAGTGATCGCCCGGCTTGCGCACGGTCTGCGCGCTCTGGCGCGGCTTCATCTGGTCGGCGATCTCCTGCGCCCGGTCGGTCAGGAAGCGCGTCATCTTGTATTCGTTGTCGTGCCAGTCGAACGTCATGCGCAGCAAGGGCAGGCCGAAGCTGTCCTTGTAGGTGGGATCGAGATCGAGATAGCGATCGCGGTACGACATCACCGAGCCATGCGTCTGCAAGCCGGTGGTATGCAGGTAGCTGTCCTTGGCGGCGCGCTTCCACTTCTCGCCCCACGCCGGCGTACCTGGCGGCAAGCTCAGTTGCTGGATCGGACGCCCACCGGTCTGGCCGCCCAGGATGTAACCGCCGCCGACGAAACCGTACGGGCCATGATCGAAATGGTCCGAGTTGAAGTCGTCGATGATCTGATTGCCGCCCGAGCCTGCCGAGGCGAAAGGGTTGATCGCCACGTCCTGGTCGTAGAACAGCCCGATGGTGCTCATCATCTGGTACGCGTAGTTCTTGCCGATCACGCCGGTGCCGGTCTTCGGGTCGTACGGCTTGCCGATACCCGACATCAGCATCAGGCGCACGTTGTGCATCTGGAAGGCCGCGACGATCACCAGGTCAGCCGGTTGCTCGACCTGCTGGCCTTTCGCATCGATATAGGTGACGCCGGTGGCACGCTTGCCGGTGTTGTCGAGATTGACGCGGGTGACATGGCTGTTCGTGCGCAGCTCGAAATTCGGGCGACGCATCAGCACCGGCAGGATCGTGGTCTGCGGCGAGGCCTTGGAATACATGTAACAACCGAAGCGCTCGCAGTAGCCGCACAGATTGCACGGCCCCAGGCGGGCGCCATAGGAATTCGTGTACGGCCGCGAGGCATTCGACGAAGGTTGTGGAAACGGCTTGTGGCCGAGTGCGCGTGCCGCGTCGGCAAACAGCTTGGCCGCATAGTTGTCGGCGACGGGCGGGTTCGGGTACTCGCGTTTGCGCGGGCCTTCGAACGGGTTGCCGCCGTCCTTGATCTCGCCATTGAGATTGCCGGCGCGCCCGGAGGTGCCGCAGACGTATTCGAACTGATCGAAGAACGGCTCCAGCTCGTCGTAGCTGACCCCGTAATCCTGGATCTGCATGTCTTCCGGCATGAACTTCTTGCCGTAGCGCTGCGTGATATGACTTTCAAACTCCAAGTCCTCGGGCGACGGCCGGTAATGCTGGCCGTTCCAGTGGATGCCCGCGCCACCGACGTGGTTGCCGAACAGGAAGGAGCCGTACTGCCGGTACGGCACGGCGGTTTCATCCAGGGTGTGGCGGATGGTGATGGTTTCACGCGCCAGCGGCTGGAACAGGTTGCCACGAATGCCGTAGGCCAACTCGTCGGCGCTACGCGGATAGGCGAAATCCGGCGAGGTGTCGCGATAGTCCCCGCGCTCCAGCGCAAGGATGTTGATGCCTGCATCCGCCAGTTCCATCGCCATGATCGCGCCGGTCCAGCCGAAGCCGACGATCACCACGTCGACCGGTTTCATGCGCGTCATGATTTCGCTCCCTTGATGGAGACGGGACCGAACGGATAGACCTTGCCGGGCTGTTCGATCCAGTCGGCGAAGTCGGCGCGTGCACCAGGGAAGCCGATCATCTTCCAGCTGCCCATGTTCTTGTTGCCGCCATACATCGGGTCGGCGAAATAGCCTTCCTTCGTATTGGTCAGCAGCAAAGAGAAGAACGCGGTGGCTGGCAGTTGATCCAGCTTGATGTCGCCTTTCTCCAGGCCATGCAGCACCTCGTCGCGTTGCTCGGGCGTCAAGGCAGAGAAGCGTTGTTTGTGTTGCTTCTGGCACCAGTCATCGACGGCGGCGATGCCGGTGCGATACAGCTCGCGCGGGGCGAAGCGCAACTGATAACCCAGGGTCGGCGGCGTATCGGGCACAAACGGCCCTTGCATATACCAGAGGCCACCATGGCCGTAAGCGTCATCCATCTGGCGATCGAGAAATTCGGGAACGCCCAGTTCCAGTGCGCCGGGTCCGGCATCGCTGGAGGGAATCAGTCGATCCACGGCCGCCTGGATGAATTCCCATTCCGGCGCGGTGAAGTAACGTGGCGTATACGCAGGCGTCGTCGCCGTCGCCGCGCTGCCGCCCTGGGACTGCGCGAGGGCAGTCGTTCCCAGCAGGCTCACCGCCGGGACGGCGACCAGTGACTGCCGTAGAAAGTCGCGCCGAGACGGCGAACCGAGCTTGTCCGACATGGCATTCCCCGGGGGCTTTAGAAGCCCATCCATGCTGGCTCGCCCGATGGCTGCAAAACGTGAAGGCGCCGTGGTGTCGAACACTCCGGGACACACGAGCATTCGAAGCCTGCGTTTCGAGCATCGGCCGCGTCCTTCACGGCCACTCAACCGCGTGCATTGTCACAATCGAAACGCCGGCTGCGGTAGCGGTTTCAGAGGCGTGGTCAGCGGTGGCGAGCCGATGCTCCGCCAGGACTCGTGCCATGCTGTGTCCACGCCAATACGCGGTCGGCCAGGACGGATGCCATGGACACCTCACGCGAACAAAGCCAGCTGCGCCTTTCCATCGTTCTGGCCTTGCTGATCGGTGCGGCAAGCGTGGTGGCGGGCCTGTTCATGCGCTCGCAAGCCATCGCCTTCGACGGTTTCTATTCGCTGGTCGACGCCGTGCTGACCGGTGGCTCGCTCGCCGTATCCCGCCTGGTCGCCAGCGAGGGCAGTCGGCGCTTCCAGTTTGGCTATTGGCATCTGGAGCCACTGATCGTGGT
This sequence comes from Dyella halodurans, assembly GCF_026283925.1. GTDB lineage: Bacteria > Pseudomonadota > Gammaproteobacteria > Xanthomonadales > Rhodanobacteraceae > Dyella > Dyella halodurans. The sequence goes on along the minus strand of NZ_JAPDPF010000006.1, from coordinate 161,013 downwards.
GTTCAATTCGGCCGTGCTCGCCGTCGTGTGCAGCTACGCGGCGTTTACCGCCGTGCATGACTTGCTCACTGGTGGTCACGAGCTGTCCTTCGGTATCGGCGCGGCCTGGGTGGCGTTCGTGGGCGTCTTCTGCATGGGCATGGCGTTCTATATGCATCGACACGCGGTCGCGCTGGGTTCGGTCCTGTTGCAGGTGGACATGCGCAGCTGGTTGATCAGCGGCTGCATCAGCATCGCCGTGCTGATCGGCTTTGCCATCGCCGCCATCATCGAAGGCGGTCCGCTCGATCATTGGACGCGCTATATCGATTCCACCATCCTGCTTCTGCTTACCCTCGCCTTGCTGCCGCTGCCGCTGAAAAGCCTGTGGCACGCCTTGCGCGAGGTATTGCAGCTGGCACCGGACGAGCTGGACAGCCGCGTGCGCACGGTGATGGAGGCCTTGGTGAAGGAGCAGGGCTATCTGAGGTTCGACAGCTACGTCGCCAAGATTGGCCGCATGCGCTTCATCGACATCCACGTCCTGGTCGAACCCCATCGCCCCCTGGGCACGATGGATGATGTGGATGCCGTACGCAGCGAGATCGCCACGCGGCTGGGCAGCGATATCCGCGTGGAATGGCTGACCATCACGTTCACGGGTAAGCGCGAGTGGATGTGATTGGCGATGGGCCGAGTAGATGCTTTGTCGTCATTCCGAAGGCCCCCAAGAACCTCCGCAGAGACCAAGTGTCTGCGCCCCCTCCTAACCGTCATCCCAGCGAAAGCTGGGATCCAGTGCCTTTCAAGCCCTGACTGGTAGTGGCGAATCGAAGCAAGTCGCTGGATCCCAGCTTTCGCTGGGATGACGGCCTTCGGGTGCGGCACACGCTTCCCCCCGTGACCCACCTCACCCCAACCGCTGCAACCAATCCCCCAACTGCTTCAGCACCTGGCTACGCGCCGGCTCCGCCTCATTGAACAACTCGTGATATAGCGCATCGAAATACCGCGTCGTGAGCTTTTGGCTCGCCCACGCACCCGCGGCAAAGTCGCGGCTGCCCGAGGGGTCGACCAGCCGGTCGGCGCCGGCCACCAGCAGCAGGGTAGGTATGTGTAGCTGCGAGGAGTCGCGAATCGAATGCTCGCCGGCGCGGAAAATGAAGTCGGCCATGCGCGGCGTGATCCAGCGGTGGCGCAAGGCATCCGCCTTATAAGCTGGTGCCACCTGCGGGTCATGCGAGAGCTTGTCGAACGGCAACCCATTGGGCAGCGGCAGGCTTGGCGTGACGCGGGCGAGCACGGCAGCCAGGCGCCGCAACCAAACACTCTCCCAGCTACGGAACGCCGGCGAGGAAAGCACCAGGGCCGGCGGCTGCATGCGCTGGTCGAGCACGGCACGCGCCGCCACCAGGCCACCCATGCTGTGGCCCAGCAGCAACGGTGGGCGGGGCAGGTGGGAGGCGTAGTCGTTGTAGACCGTGGCCAGGTCTTCGAGCAGGTCGTCGTGGTGGCGCATGGCGCCGCGCACGCCGGGCGTCTGGCCATGGCCGCGCTGGTCGTAGCTGCGTACCGCATAGCCGCGCGTGCGGAACCACATCGCCAGTCGCTGGTAGCGTCCGCTGTGCTCGCCCAGGCCGTGCACGATCAGTACCGCATCCTGACTGCGGGCCTGGGGCCAGTCGCGCACGAACAGGCGCTGGCCATCGGCCATGGTCAGGTGTTGGGAGCTGTCGCTGCCGTGGTCGCCCGGTTGCTTCACATTGCGGCCTTCTGGGTAAAAGCCAAATTCTGCATCAAGTAGGGGACGCCGTGGTCGCCCGGCGAACGACTGGGGCGGGTTTCTGCGACTGGGTAGTGGTTGAACTGCCGGGCGGCGCCCGGCGACGTCCCATGGAGAGCTGGATGAGGTCGGTCGCGTGTTGCCAAATGGCCACCGCGCCCCCATTTTGGCTACACCGGCCGGTCGCCCCGGTGCAAACTTAAGTCCATGCCCCTGCACGATTTTCATCCCGCTGTCGCGGCCTGGTTTCAGGGCAGGTTCGCGACGCCCACGGCGCCGCAGAAAGCGGCTTGGCCTGCTATTCGCGCCGGCCGGCATACCCTGGTGGCGGCACCTACCGGCTCGGGCAAGACGCTTACGGCGTTTCTCTCCGCCATCGATACGCTGGTACGCGAGGGCGTGGCCAACGGCGGCGTGCTGCCGGACGTCACCAGCGTGGTCTACGTCTCACCGCTGAAGGCCCTCTCCAACGATATCCGCATCAATCTGGAAGCCCCCCTCGAAGGCATTCGCGAGGAGCTGGCCAAGTTGGGCCTGCCCGACGTAGCCATCCGCACCGCCGTGCGCACCGGCGACACGCCGCACGCCGAGCGCACCGGCATGCGCAAACAACCACCGCACATCCTGGTGACCACGCCGGAGTCGCTGTACATCCTGCTCGGCTCCGAATCCGGCCGCGCCATGCTGGGCAGCACCCGCACGGTCATCGTCGACGAAATCCACGCCATCGCTTCAAGCAAGCGCGGCGCGCACCTGGCACTCTCGCTGGAGCGACTGGAATCGCTATGCCAGCGGCGTTTGCTGCGCATTGGATTGTCGGCGACGCAGAAGCCCATCGAGGAAGTGGCGAAGTTTCTCATCGGAGCGCGCACTTCGCTCCCTCTCCCCTCCGGGGAGAGGGCTGGGGTGAGGGGCCAATCTAGCGATAACGCTTCTTTCGAGCGAGCTTCGATCGACCTTCCCGCAAGCACTCACCCCTCACCTCAATCCTCTCCCCAAAGGGGAGAGGAAGTAGAAGCGAAGCGCCGCGCAGCCACGCGCGACGACGTATGCATCATCGACGTCGGCCACACCCGCCAACGCGACCTCGCCATCGAAGTACCCCCCGTACCGCTCGAATCGGTGATGTCCAACGACTGCTGGGAACTGGTCTACAACCGCCTAGCCCAGCTGGTGGAAACACATCGCACCACCCTCGTCTTCGTCAACACCCGCCGCATGGCCGAGCGCGTCTCGCGCCATCTCTCCGAGCGCCTGGGCAAGGCAGCGGTAGCGGCCCATCACGGCAGCCTCGCCAAGGAACAACGGCTCGATGCCGAACAACGCCTCAAGCGCGGCGACCTTTCCGTGCTGGTGGCCACCGCCTCGCTGGAACTGGGCATTGATATCGGCGACGTGGACCTGGTCTGCCAGCTCGGCTCGCCTCGCTCCATCGCCGCCTTCCTGCAGCGTGCCGGTCGCTCCGGCCATGCGGTGGACGGCACGCCCAAGGCGCGCCTGTTTCCCGCCACGCGCGACGACCTGGTCGAATGCACAGCCCTGCTCGACTGCGTGCGCCGTGGCGAACTGGACACGCTGATCCAGCCGCCGCAACCGCTGGATGTACTCGCACAACAAATCGTCGCCGAAGTGGCCTGCCAGGAATGGAGCGAGGATGCGCTGTTCGCCCTGATGCGCGGCGCCCATCCTTATCGTGACCTCACACGCGAGCAATTCGATGCCACCGTGCGCATGCTGGCGGAAGGCTTCACTACATCGCGCGGCCCACGTGCGGCTTATATCCACCGCGATGCCGTGCATGGCCAACTGCGTGCCCGCCGCGGCGCACGCCTGACCGCCGTAACCTCGGGCGGCGCCATTCCCGATACCGCCGACTACCTCGTGGTGCTGGAACCGCAAGCCACGATCATCGGCACGGTGAACGAAGACTTCGCCGTCGAGAGCCTGGCCGGCGACGTGTTCCAGCTCGGCAACACCAGCTATCGCATTCAGCGCGTCGAGCGTGATCGCCTGCGCGTGGAAGACGCGCAAGGCGTGCCGCCGAATATCCCGTTCTGGCTCGGCGAAGCGCCCGGCCGCACCGCCGAGCTCTCGCACGGCGTCTCGCGCCTGCGCGAGGAAATCGCCACGCGTCTCGATGAAGGCGGCGTGCCCGCCGTCATGCATTGGCTGCAACACACGCTGGGCTTGAGCGAAGCCGCCGCCCAGCAACTTGCGGACTATCTCGCCGCCGCCAAGGCCGCCCTCGGCGTGCTGCCCACGCAGAACACCCTGGTCTTCGAACGCTTCTTCGACGAATCCGGCGGCACCCAACTCATCATCCACACGCCATGGGGCAGCCGCATCAATCGCGCCTGGGGCCTGGCGCTGCGCAAGCGCTTCTGCCGCCAGTTCAACTTCGAACTGCAGGCTGCCGCCACCGAAGACGCCATCGTGCTGTCGCTGTCCACCAGCCACAGCTTCCCGCTGGAAGAAGTGGCGCGCTACCTGCACTCCGGCTCGGCCGAGCACGTGCTGATACAGGCCCTGCTGGATGCACCGCTATTCCCCGCGCGCTGGCGCTGGAACGCCACCACGGCGCTGGCGCTGCCGCGCTTCCAGGGCGGTCGCAAAGTGCCGCCGCAACTGCAGCGCATGAAAAGCGAAGACCTGCTCGCCGCCGTGTTTCCCGATCAGGTCGCCTGTCTGGAAAACATCGTCGGCGAACGCGACATTCCCGACCACCCGCTGGTCAACCAGACCCTGCACGACTGCCTGCGCGAAGCGATGGACGTGGATGGCCTGCTGCACATCCTGCATGGCCTGGAAGACGGCTCCATCACCGTCGTCGCCCGCGACCTCGCCGCCCCCAGCCCCCTGGCCGGCGAAGTACTCAACGCCGCCCCTTACGCCTTCCTCGACGACGCGCCGCTGGAAGAACGCCGCACCCAGGCCGTGCAGTCACGCCGCTGGACCGACGCCGACAGCGCCGACGATCTGGGTCGCCTCGATCCGGAAGCGATCGCCGCCGTACGCGAAGAGGCGTGGCCGCAAGTACGCAGCACCGACGAAATGCACGAAGCCCTCGGCGTCCTCGGCGGTATCACGCAACAAGAAGCCAACAACAACGAAGGCTGGAGCAACTGGCTAAACGCCCTGGCCAAGTCCCACCGCGCGACGCTCTTCACTCCCTCTCCCCGGAGGGGTACGCGGGGAGGCGCCATGGATGGCGCCGGCTTTGAGGAGCGAGGAGAGGGCCGGGGTGAGGGGCCACTCTTGCCTCAGTCCACCTGGACCACCGCAGAAAAACTCCCGCTGTGGCACTCCATCCACCCCAACGCCACGCTCGAACCACCCATCACCGCACCAAACGAATTCGCCACCCAAACCTGGACCCGCGAAGACGCCCTGTTAGAACTCGTCCGCAGCCGCCTAAGCGGACTCGGCCCCATCACCGTGGCCCAACTCGCCGCAGCCATCCAGGTCCCCACCACCGACATCGACCTCGCCCTGATCCGCCTGCAATCCGAAGGCTACGTCATGCAAGGCCGCTTCACCCCCGAAGCGTCCGAGGTCGAATGGTGCGAACGCCACCTGCTGGCCCGCATCCACCGCTACACCATCGGCCGCCTGCGCCGCGAAATCGAGCCGGTAAGCCGGCGCGACCTGATGCGCTTCCTGTTCGACTGGCAACACGTGGCGCCAGGCTCGCGCTTGAGTGGCCCCGATGCACTGCCAGCCGTGCTCACCCAACTCGAAGGTTTCGAAGCCGCGGCCGGCGCCTGGGAAGCCGAATTGCTGCCCGCGCGCATCGACGACTACGCCATCAGCTGGCTCGACGACCTTTGCCGCGCCGGCCGTGTCAGCTGGAGCCGCCTGCGCACCGGCAGCGGCGGCGGTGGCGGCCCCGTGCGCGCCACACCCATCGTCCTGTTGCCACGCCGCAGTCTGCCCATCTGGACCGCCGCCGCGTCCGGCGGCGACAACGTCCAGGACGTACTGATCTCCTCACGCGCCCAAGCCGTCCTCGATGCCCTGCGTGACGAAGGCGCGCTGTTCTTCGACGAACTGCTCCACACCACGCATCTGCTACGCACCGAACTCGAAGACGCCCTCGGCGAACTCGTCGCCGCCGGCCGCATCACCGCCGACAGCTTCGCCGGCCTACGCGCCCTGCTGGTCCCCGCCGCCAAACGCGACGCCCACCGCCACCGCCGGCTACGCCGCCACATGCTTACCGGTATTGAAGACGCAGGTCGTTGGTCAAGGGTAAAGAACCAAATTCTTCTCCCCTCCGGGGAGAAGATGCCCGGCAGGGCAGATGAGGGGCGGGTGCTCGCGAGCGCGCTGAACTCTGCGGCAGGAGGCACTGGCCCTTCGCCAAAATCCGCGACAACGGCCGAAACCCCAGACCCCATCGAACACATCGCCCGCACCTTGCTCCGCCGCTACGGCGTCGTCTTCTGGAAACTCCTGGAACGCGAAGCCCCCTGGCTCCCCACCTGGCGCGAACTCCTCCGCGTCTACCACCGCCTGGAAGCCCGCGGCGAAATCCGCGGCGGCCGCTTCGTGGAAGGTCTGGTCGGCGAACAGTTCGCGCTACCCGAAGCCATCGCCCGCCTGCGCGCCACCCGCAGCGCCGAACCGCAAGGCGAGCTGGCCTGCGTCAGCGGATGCGACCCACTCAACCTGGTAGGCACCGTACTGGCAGGCAACAAACTACCGGCGCTGGTCGGCACGCGTGTGCTCTACGAAGACGGCGTACCCGTGGCCGCCCTGGTAGCAAGCAAGCCGCAATGGCTGGCGGATGCTACGCCCGCACAGCAACAACACTGGCGCAACGCACTACTGCGCCGAACCGAGCACGATGCGCTCAAGGCCGACGCACGCGCCGCGGGCTACTCGCTGTAGTCAGCGATATAGACCAGCAACCCATCGCGCTGGCGAAACTCGCTGCGCCCACCCAAGGTAATCGACTGCCCTGCACGCACGCCGTTGGGCAGGTCCACGGCAAACGTGCCATCAAACAGGATATGCACCGTCGCCATGCCCTCGCGTTCCTCGTAGGCAAGAATCACCTGGCGACGTGCGGAGAACAGGTAGCGCGAACTTTCCGCCAGGTGGCGCAACTCATCGACGCCCTGCGTGCGCACGCTCAGCACGCCGGCCGTGTAATTCTCGAACACCACCTCGCGGTGCATGGTCGCCAACATGCCGTCGACATCCATGCGGTTGTACGCGCCAAGGTAACGTTCAATCAATTCGCGCATGGAGCCTTCCTGTCAATGCGCCCGCTCCCGGGCGCGCTGCCGGCGAGTCTACGTCACCCGGGCCCAGAAACCGACCTCCCGGCAGCGGGGCAGCCCAGTCCCCAGGCCATCCGCCAGCCCGCCAGGTCGACGCCAAAGCCCCAACAAAGCTACCATGTGCGGCCTCCCGCACCGGCCTTCAGGCGCCGGCGCAAGCAAGGGCCTATAGCTCAACGGTTAGAGCAGAGGACTCATAATCCTTTGGTTCCAGGTTCGAATCCTGGTGGGCCCACCATAAATTTAAGGGTTTTTCGGAAATCCACTTGCAAGTCCCTTGGTCCGAGGTACAGTTTCAGTACACCACTGAAGCGCGGCGTACCATGGCGACCCTCGTAAAGACTCCCTCTGGCACATGGAAAGCAGTCATCCGCAAACAAGGATGGCCGACATCTGCGAAGACTTTTCGAACCAAGCGTGATGCAGAAGATTGGGCGCGCCGCACAGAAGACGAAATGGTCCGTGGCGTCTTCATCGAGCGCGCGCCATCTGAGCGCATGACATTTGGAACGGCGCTCGACCGCTACCTCGCAGAAGTCACCCCAACGAAGAAGGAAACCACGCAGCGTGCTGAGCGGCTAAAAGCCGTCTCGCTCCGCCTATTTTTCGGGAAGTACTCGTTGGCAGCAGTCAATGCCGACTTGGTCGCTCGCTATCGCGACCATCGGCTAGGAGAAGGCAAGAAGCCCAATACCGTCAGACTGGAGTTGGCTTTGGCAAGCCACTTATTTACGACGGCTATCCGCGAGTGGCGAATAGGTCTTGTCCAAAACCCTGTTGCCAACATTCGGAAGCCCAGCGTCGGCGAAGGCCGCGATCGTCGCCTTTCAAAAGAAGAAGAGCGGCGGTTGCGCAAGGCGGTCACTGCGCACTCGAACCCCATGCTTCGCTGGATCTTCGATGTGGCGCTCGAGACTGGAATGCGATCATCGGAGATCACAGGACTGACTAGGGGGCAGATTGATCTGCATCGTCGAATTGTCCGTCTGAGCAAAACGAAGAACGACAGTGCACGCACCGTTCCGCTGACGCAGCACGCCAAAGAGGTGCTAGCGGCGGCCCTGGCGAATCCTGTGCGGCCGAAGGACTGCGATTTGGTCTTCTTCGGAGAGCCAGGTAGAGATGGGAGGCGCAGACCTTACAACTTCAACAAGGCTTGGCTGACGATCAAGTCCGAGCTGGGTGTGAGCAACCTGAAATTTCACGATTTGCGTCACGAGGCTGTGAGCAGACTGGTTGAGGGTGGGCTCAGCGATCAGGAGGTTGCAGCCATCAGTGGCCACAAGTCCATGCAAATGTTGAAGCGTTACACTCACCTTCGAGCGGAGGATCTAGTGGGACGCCTTGATTCATTGCGGAAAAGGTAGACATCTTCCTTTGGATCGGAAAGAGCGTGATTGGATCAATGGCGACGAGCCCCATGTCCAATAGGTATGCAGGGTTTCAATAGCGCTTTCTAATGCCGGAAGGCTCACGGGGGTATGACGTGGCAAAGGGGCGATATCTCTAACGCGGTTCAACATGCCAATTCCGATGAGGCACGTCATGCGAAATGAAGCTAGTTGCGCGCTAGGGCGAGTAGAGGCGGCATTGCGCGGGGAATTCGACGCCGACCAGCTCAATGACGACGAGCAGAGAATTTTCATGGATCTGTTTGCGGTACGGATGATGGGGCCGAACCCCGAATCGGACGCCCTTGCCGCCAAGATGCGCGATGAAGGAGGCTACGTGGGCCTGGACGATCAGGACAACCTGGTGCGCACGCTACCAGGCGGCGGGCTGGATGTGATCGAAATTAGCGACGCCGAACGGCAACGCCGTCAGGAATACTTCAATTGCGCGGTGGCCACGGCGGAGCTGGAAGGGCTCAAGGTTGACGATGCCACCAAGGACCGCGCCCGGCGCTACATCGCCGGGGAAATCAGCCTGGCCGAGCTTGTCGCCCTGAAACACGAATGAGGATCGTCACCATGTCGGACGGGAAAACCGTGAGGTACACGTTGGACCCGGATAAGCCGGTCAGTCTGAGCGCCGAGGCAAAGGCGCGGCTGGCCGCGAAGCGGGACAGCGGCATCGACACGAGCGACCTTCCCGACCTGGCCGGCGAGGATGGCTGGTACTGCCCTGGCTCGCGCGATGCCGGGAAGCGACCCGCGCGCTAGGCGCGGGGGTCGGTAGCCTGTTTCATCGCGACATGTCCCGCTGCTGTTGCTGCTGATTCTCGACCGGCCGTGCAACGCCGTCCGCGCACAAGCGTGGTTGTGGCCTCGAAATTTGCGACTGTCGCAAATTTGGCGGTGAAGAAGATGCCCTAGTGGTTCGAGTGGAACGAAGTGAACGAGGTCCCGGGACTACGCGAACAGCGGAATGAACAGTCCGATTTCCTCATGGGACACGTACCTATCGAAGAAGCCGCACGCGGCCTCATTTCTCGCATAGAAGACCTTGGGGGCGACTAGAACAGTCTCATAGTCGGTGTAACTCCTATATTTTGGGTTGCCCATCCACTGTCGCGCCCTGGGAGCGTAGAGCTCGGGCTGAAGAGGCTCGAACGATCCCGCCGCGGTCTTGTTTTCGATGTGGAGCGCAAACCGCATACCATCAGGAGTCTCGAAGACCACGAGCACATCTGTCTCGCTTTCCTTGATGGACGTAACCGTTTGACCAGTCGCTTCGTCGACAGTCGCGTGCGCGACGGAGCCCCACGGATGGTTGGAACGAGACCAGAGGTATGTCGCCCCGAGTCCAGCGAACTTGGTGCGGCTGACAAACCAGTCGGCAAAACCTGGATTGGACTTCAGTTCCGCGTCAAGCGCAGCATCGAGCTGCTTTTCCGAGGCTCTGCTCACGGCAACTCCTTTTCGACTGGACGAGCTGGTGGTCTTTCTTCAAATTCCCACTACACAGGCCATGCCGTCCTGCTGGTTCGCCTCTGTCGCCCATTTACTCTGTCGCTTCGGGATCCGCTCTCCTGGTGCAACTCCCTCCGAGAGCTTTCGCAGCTCTGAGTTCGGAAAGGATAGAAGCTTCGTCCCTAGGCCCTTGCGATGTGCGTACCTCTGCTCGATGAGGCTTCCGGGGCCGTTGAAGATTTCTTCGAACGTGCCATCCCGGTAGAGCTTAAAGCCGAGGTAATAGTCCGGCGTGGACTTGAAGGTGAGCGCCTGTTGAAAGGTGGCCTTGATTTGGACTTTTCGACCGTTGGAGGTCGTAGCGTCATGGTCGGGCTGGGAGACCTCATCTAGTATGAGGTCATACTCTAGCTCGCCAATCACCTCGCCGATGTCTCCGACCAAGCGACCATCGATGGTGAATTCGCGATTCGGAAACGCCGCCTTCAGGCGACGTATTCCCTCAAATATGAGCGCCAGGCTTTCGTTGAGCTCACTGTGCTTGCGGTGGGGCATACACATCTCCATTTATCCCGTCGACTGGCCATAGTGGCACCCGCGGGCTCCAGACCGCTGGATCCGCTGTGAGCTTAACCCCCTATCCAGAAGGGTCATGACCGTATCGGAACTCTGCTCAGCCATCGCCGTAATCCGCAGTCGTTGGACCCGAGTATGGAGGAGAAATTTGCGACAGTCGCAAATTTGGAAGCGATGGGTCGACAAGTGCGAAGGCACTGGCGATCAGCCCGATGAGACCGTTCGCTAGGTTGCTCATCCTCGAACCCAATCTTTACGGGGATATTTGCGACAGTCGCAAATTTGACTTGGGCGATTGATTCACCTTCACCAAAGCCAGCGGATCTCCCGTAGCTTTGGTAAGATGGGTTCCATCACACCCGCCACGCCTCTATCACGGATCGCTCCGTGGCAAGCGCAAATAGGCGGGTTTTTTTATCGCCTCCCTCCTTGCAGGGGCCTCTTAGGAGGCGAAATTTGCGTGCAACGCAAATTTGGGTGGGGTTACCGCGCATAGACCTGATGCAGCGCAGCTACAAGGATCTCACTGGCGTTCCTCCCCGCATGCCAAGCTTTCCAGCGGATTGCCGCCTGTCCAAGCGCCCTCCACGCGTCGCATGAAGATCTCATGGCGTCGCGCCGCATCTGCCGCGGCGGCTTGGCGAACATCTACCGGGGGCTCCATCGTGTGGAATAGATACAGCCCGGAAAACTCGTGCATGAAGGCGACGAGGACCCCTATTTCTGCGCGCATTACCCTTTGCATTTTGATCAGGCGATCCACGGTTGCGCCGAATCGTTGGTCCATTGCTGCTATTTCATCGCGCATCCTTTCGCGGTCTACGTAGTCGCGAAGTGCCTCACGCAGCAGATCCGAATCGTTCAGTCCGTTCGCTTTCTTGATGGCGGTCACCTTATCAAGCAAGGCGGCATCGCTAACGCGGGCCTTCAGGGTGCGTGCCGCCGATGGTTTAGCTCTGTTGGTTTGCATTCTTGGCTCTCAATGCGTGGCTCAGCCTGTGCCACTGGACTTGGCCTTTGTGGCACAACGTCAATCGCACCATGACGCGGATTTACCCGAGAAATCAGGTGGCGTGTGACACGTCTCTTTATGTTCCACTAGCTGGATCAGGTGGGCGTCATGAGCAGTGCCTCTCGGTAAAGGCAAATGTACGTTTAGGCATCGAGCGGCTTCTCTAACCGAGGCCGACGATGCTGCGGATAGCGGCCATATGTTGACTCACCACCTCGTCACTAGCGCGGGGCCCTTGGGCAGCCTTCTGCAGGTTCACGCGCTCCTTGAGACATTGACGGCGTCGCGCGATATCGATAGCACTATTTGGTACAAATCGCCCGGCTTTGTATTGCCTGAGAAGAGCCTTAAACCACCGCAAGGGTGTCGTTTTGATTGTGCGGCCGTCAGCTAACACACCCGCCAGTTCGTCTAGCAAGAGTTGTGCGTCAGTGCCTGGTACGTCGACGAGCAGCGACCGGAGATCGCTAAGTTCAGCGCCTGACAGGCCGGTGGGTAATTCCAGTGTTGACGTTGCGCAGTCGGCAGTGCCGCGTCGTTGTAGTGGTGGTTCAGCTATTTGGTTCTGTTTGGGTTCTTGGTGCGACATCGATGTGTCGTCCCCCTTCTGACAATGCTTTGTCGGAGGGAGTGCGCCACCGGTGTCACCCCGGGAGAGGCCTTGGGAAGGGGGTGTCAGATTGTCAGAGGGATCGCCGTATCCGAGTAAATAGCTGTTCGACGTTTGTCCGCCTCCCGGAAAGTAACGCCTGGTTACTGATACCAAGCCGCTAGCTTCGAAATCTCTCAACACGCGTTGCACAGTGCGGCCAGAGACGCCGCACTTCTTGGCAATCGTCTTAACCTTGGGCCAGCAGCGGCTCTCCTCATTCGCCGCATCTGCCAGCGCCAACAGGATCACCTTGGACCCCGGAGGGAGCTTTTGCTCCCACGCCCAGCTCATGGCTTTGACACTCATGGCAGTTCGTCACGCCTCGTCGATCAAACGAGCGATTTCAGACATGCGGAAGTAGATTCGCCTGCCCAGTTTCACCTTGGCTGAGCGAAGCTTGCAGGCCATTTCGTTGTTGCTGGAAAGAGACACTCTCAGCCCGTTTGTACTTCTGCCCAGGATTTCGGCAACTGCATCCAATGGCAGCAACGGAGATCCGTACCGATCGAAGAGAAGTTCTTCAGTGCGCGTCATCGCTTCAGTGCCTTTAACTTACCAATTGGTGGTAAGTTAAAGATTACCAATCTTTGGTAAGATTGCAACAGGCAAACGCCTGGAGCTTCTTGAAGTGATCGAACTAGCGCCGGACAACGCAGACTTGCGAGAGCGAGTGATATGGGTCATCAACGAGTTCGTTGGAGCCTGGAGGAAATACCAGTACCTCGAAAAGCGAACCGGAATTTCTGCACGCAAATGGCAGAATGTTTGCAACCGGGTGCAACAACCGAGCATTGAAATGATTGCGGCTCTAGCCGAAGAGCGGCCATATTTTTTGGCCTGGATGGTCACAGGGCGCAGCACCACGATTATCCAAGTCGATCCAACCAAAGAAGGTTGGATGAACAAGGTGGTGCAGCAGCGAATAGTGAAACCTTCTGCGCAAGCTTGACGTGCTGGCTAACTTGTGATGTTAGCCAGCACTTATTTCGTGCGCAGATCTGCCAAAGTCAGTTGATCGCTGCCGTGGACTTTAAGAGTCAAGTTGGTCCGTTTTTTGGAAACAACTTCAATAACGGAACAGAGGAAGCTATCGGTACGGCTCACGACCTTTGGACTGCTTTTCGCAAAGAGACGTTCGGTATTGTGGTACGCCCCCGAAAGAGACCGAACTCTGGGATTTTCATGCCCTCTTGCCCTCTTGGGGTATGTCAGGGCTCAACCGGAAACTGCTCATGCAGCCAAGCTGACATCAAGTCAGCCGTGCCCCGACCGCTGGCACGGAAGAGTTCAACAATATCCACAGCAGAGATGATTACGATGGGGTGGCCGTCTTCTTTGATCTCTTTGTAGGCCTGCCGGTCAACGCAAGTAGTCGTCACGAGCACACCGAACTGACGGTGTCGCAGGCGGGAGATCAGACGCGACATGTCACGGACGCCGACCGCCCTGTTCGTGTAGCACTTTGCTTCAAGAGCGAAGTCCACGAGGATGGCACTCGCGCCGCGACCGAGGCGCATCTGACCTATCGCGTCACGACCACCGTCCCTTGATGGGCGAGTCACGTCCAATGTCGCGATGTCCGGGATCATCAGCTTGGCGATGGCGACTGCACAGTGCTCGAAGGCGTGGGGCCTTCCTGTGAAGTGAGACTGCAGCGTCTGGATTATTGCCCTACCTTCGCGGTCCTGAGGCAGTTGTTCGCGGCTGTTGCGCCATTCGAGCGACCGGTTTGCGAAAAGTGGCGTTCTGCGGCCGCCCCTGATCCATCGTCGCCAAGCCTCGGGAGCGAGGTGATCATCACGTTGACCGTTGATGATGCTGTCAATCCATGCACGGCTGACTGTGGGCGCATCGAGGACCGTGAAACGTGCTCGATAATTCTGGAAGCGCTCACCACCCGCAATCCGCCAGATCGCCACTAACTCTTCAGACGCATCGAGGTCGGATGCACCTGGGACGGCTAAACCAAGGAACTGGACGTCCCGCCAGACGCCCGTGGCAGCGAAAAGGAAAATTGGAGGTACCTCGGCCCGGCCAGCTGCACCAGCTCGCGCTGCCGCGAAGATCTTGCGCAGAATGAAGTTGCCGTGACGGCCGGTCTCGTGAAGCTCGCGTCCCGGTTTCTTGTTGTCGCCGTAATACGTGAAGACTCCGCTCTCGCGGTCCAGAGTGTCGGGCCAGTCCGGATCATCCATGCTCGAGGTCAGGACAAGCATCGTCAGCTGGCCCTGAGTTTTGCCTCGCTTTCGGAACCCGCCCTGACTGTCGACACTCAACAAAGCTGGCAGAGGGTCATCGCCCGCGTTGCCACTTCGTCGGCCGGTGTAGTGGGCATCCACGTGCAGATCGGTGGTTCTCAGCCGATCGAATGGGACGGTTTTCAGCATGCTCTTGTGATCCGAAGTATGGGTCTCGAGGTAAGGCGATCTCTGCGAATTGTCGGAGAGAGAGCACAAGCCGGAGCTGCAGGAGCGTCAGGAGGATGGTTGTTGATCAGATGCCCGGGGCAGCGCAAAACCCGCCTTCGCCATCTTCTCAAGCATGTATTTCAGCGCATTGCGCTCCGAAGTGGGAAGCCGGATGTCGCCGCGGGTTAGGCGCTTGATGGCGGCCTCCGACTTGGGCGTCAGGAGGCCGTGGCCGCGGGCGAAGCTGAGGTAGGGCTCCGTGTCGGCCAGCATCGTCGCCAGAACTCGATCGAAATCAATCTCCTGGTCGACCTTCTGTGCCTCGAGCGCCGCCTTCCGGAGTTGTTCGGACTCGAGGTGATCGATGAGCACACTTTCCAACTGATCGTCGAAGACATAGTGCGAAGCTGCCACCACGGCCCAGCAGGCCTGCTGCTTACAGTATTCGCCGACGTTCTTCATCTGCGGCGGCGCGTCCTTAATGGTGCAAGCGACCTGAGGCGCGATCTGCGCCAGGGCGTCCGCGATTTCGGCAGGAAGCTCCTGCCGCTGCCAGATGACATCCAGGTCGATCTCCTGGCCCCGTATCTGGAGATGGTGGATCAGCCACGCTATGGCATAGGTCACGATCTGCAACTTGAAACCGCGATCCTGTTGATACCAGTCCGCGCGGGCGACCAGCCGGTCAACGGTGCGGAAGACGATGGCTTCCGCCACGACGGTTCTGAACCAGTGCTCGTTGAACTGGGCTTCGGAAGCCCCCCAGGCCTTTCCGATCCGTCCCGCGTAGTCGAGGAAACATTTCTGCGCCAGGCGGCTGACGATGTGCGGCCTGCACTCGAAGGTGACCTCGAACTTCGCCAGTTCGGTCTTGTCGATCAACTGCTCGCGGGGGAATTCCAGCTCGAATCGTTTGCGCTCGGCTTGGCTGCCGTTGGCGAGCCGGTCACGGTACTGGCCGCGCGCGCGCTCATAGAACCACTTCGAGCCTGAAAGCGAGCCGGCCTTCGGCGGTGCCGAAAGGTTGCGGGAGATGCGCTCAAGCACCAGGTGGATTGGGTGGCTGGAAAAGAAATCAGCTTCGCTGATCTTGTTCTGCGTATTGGCGTAGCGCGAGATCAGCGGCACGACTTGGTCGAGCCGATCGGGGTTCACCACCGACAGCTTCATCTGTACATAAACGCGGCTGAGATCTGCCTTCCGGTCCTTCCGCTGACTGTCGCTGGCGTACAGAATCGAGGCGGTCGTCTGGCCGCCGTTGACGATCTGAAGGTTCTCGATTGAGGCGATGCCAAGGCCGCCGCCCGGCAAGGACGCGGTGGTGATTCCGGCGGCCGTCGCGGTCAAGCCGTTGTTGTAGGCGAAGAACATCTCCGGCGCGTTCTCAAGCGTCCGGATGATGCCGGCATTCACCTTGGTACGGGCCTGAAGGAAGGTGCGAACATTCTGCTCCAGCAGCTTCGCGCCATAAAGGCCATAGATTTCCGCCAGGAAAGTTCCGGGAACGGCGACTAAATAGGAGGCTTGTTCGCCGTCGATGCTATGAGCGGGGAGGCACGGAAGCGGCGCACCGTTGACGGCCGTGACGTCGATCTCGATCGGCTCGGCACCGCCTTTGGCGCTCAGGATGCCAGCATAGCGCGCGAAGTCGAGCACGCTGCAGACGAATGGGACGCCAAGCACCTCGCCGGTCATTTCCGGCTTCCGGCGCGTGGACAGTCGCGCGTTGGAGAAGGCGACAACGCGGATGCGCTTGATCTGACTCCGGCCGTCGAAGATCGGCCAAGCCGCCTGGAAGGCCGGGCTGGTCTCGTCGACGGCGTTAATGAAGGTGGGCTGGACCGCTAGGTGACAGAACCGCCGGATACGTTCGAACAGGGCATCGATCTGGGCGGCGTTGAGGGTTTCCAGCTTCCGGCTGGAACGGAAATCGGAGATGGCCAGAAAGAGGTCGCCGCGGTCGCGTTCGAGCGTAATCCCATCAACCTGATAGGCGCCACGACCCTCGTTACGGGCTGGCGTGTACGTCAAGTCGATACAGTCGCCATTGTCGGCGGCAATGCGAGAGTAGAGCCGGAAAAAGGCCGCGGCCTGGGGTTCGGCCGAGGCCTCCGCCTCGAACAACAGATCGTCCCAGAATCGGTCGTAAGCCTCGTCGAGGTCGGGGCCGCTCACGAGAAGACCTCTCCCAGCGTGTGATCGAGGTCCACGGCGAAGCTCTCACAAGCACTGAGCAGGATCGAGTAGGAGACCGCATGGACGCCGTTCGGCAGCACGGCCGGTGTCAGGCGCGGGAAGTCGTCGCGTACCTCGAAGAGCCGTCGGTCGGTCAGCAGCCATTCCGGCTCGTCGTACTCCTCGCGCCGGACGTAGCGGCAGGCTTCAAGTGCCGCCTCGAACTCTTCCAGGACCGGTGGCCCAGCGGCGGCGAAGGCGAGATTGAGGCCATCGATCAAGGCATTGAGCGAGACAGTGCCGCCGCCGGCCGGCGCGCGGGCGACAGCTTGGTGGCACAGCAGGAGTCGGCTGCCCGCTGTGTCGAGCTGCGCTTCCGAGGAGATCAGCAGCCGACGGTCCGAGGTCGAGAGCTGGGTTTTCACCTCAATCTGCCAAGCGCCGATGGCGAAGTCCTGCTCGTCGCGATGTGCGCCTCGCCAAGCCGCTATGCTGTCCGCCGCGCCGGCGCGCGACATGACCTCATCCCGAAGAAACAGCAGCTCGCCGACAAGGCCGATGATCTCTTCGGTCGTTAGCAGGCCTTCGCGGCGTCGGCGGAGCATGTTGTGCCAGTCGGCCAGACGACGAAGGACTAGCCGGAGTCCCGGCCCATTTGCGCCGCGCGGATGGTCCGCCGTGGCGTCGAGTAAATGGCCGCACAGCGCACGGAAGATGTCGAACTGGTCGCGGTCCTCCAGTGTCAGCACAAGCCGGGCGCCATCGCCCGATCGCCGCTCCACCGAGACGTCGATGCCATTGAGCCTGGGCGGCTTCGGCAGCTCGCTGCAGCTATCGTTCGCAGCCAGCGCGAAGATGTACTGGCCAGCATGGTTGCGGCCGCGGAAGAAATCGAGCGGATGCGTGGAGGAAGCGCGCCGCACATTGTCGGCATGCGGATCGGCTGCGGTGGCAATATCGCGCCAGTCGCTCTCGTCCATCAGATTTCCCCGGCCTGCACGGCGTCGTCGTCGTCCTCGTCCTCGCGGGCGAGTGCCGCCTCGATCTGCTTCCGATACACGGCGTTGACTTGGTAGCTCCGCTCCGGCGTGCGCTTCTTCGTCGAGGGCAGGCAGAAGCTGAGGGTGACGATCGGGCCGCTAAGCTTCAGGTGCTTCGTGGTCCCGTCCGTCGTGAAGACATGGATCAGCAGCAGCGGTCGGGTGCGCTGGGCGCAGAAAGCCTTGTCGCCGCGACGAACCTTGTCTTTGCGTTCCTGCATGCCGGCCGCAAGCTGGTCCTTGTTGAGCCCGATCTGGGCATCGTCGGGATCGGCAACGCGATTGCGCCCCTGCGTGACCCGGAAGCCGCCTTCGACGACGTCACCCGAGTTCCGCGCACGCAGAGGGAAGGACAGGTCCGGCCGCAGGACATTTGTGATCGGCTCGCCGCCGGCCGGATGCGGAATGGCGACGTCCCATTCCTTCATCTCGTCCCGGAGGCGGTCATTGAAGTAGTCCTCGAACAGGCTGACGTTACCGCTGATCGGCCCTAGGTCGCCATGCGCCGGTGAGAACCGGAAGGCCTTGAGCAGAGTCATCACCGCTCGCCCGGCCGTCCGTTCCCAGACCTTGGCTTGGCGCGTCGATAGGTCGGCGGAGGGCGCGCCTAGCGTGGCGACGAAGGCGCGGGCTGCTTCCAGGTTTGCTTGGTTTACGTCCTGACTGTTCGGAAGGATGTAGCCTTCCAGATGCCGCTCAGAATAGTCCTGGGCGATCGTCATCTGGGTGGCGGTGCGCATCTTGTTGGCGGCAGTGATGCGGATCGCCGTCGGGCTCTCGCGGACCTTTAGCCCGAAATGCTCGGGCGTCATTTCCAGGTCGTGCATCAGACGCACCTCGTCGCGCAGCTCCTCGATGGCGCTGTTGATCTCGCGATAGTGGTTAAGGGCGATCTGCGGGAGGTAGACCCGGCAGACGTCCTCATAGCCCGGCCGGTAGCCGAACCACCGGGCCATCTGCATCAGGGTGTCGGAGGCGGCGGTGTTGCGCAGGATGTAGGAGACCGTGAGACCTTCGAGCGTCAGGCCCCGCGAGAGGGCGAGGCCGCCGATGGCGATGACGTGCAGGCCATTCTCGCGGTGGGCGCGATAGTCGAGCGCGCCCCCCTTCATGTTCACGGTCAGGGGCTGGACCCGCGCCGCCTCCGCCAGCACTGTACGGACCGCGTCGAAGGTCTCATCGCCGTCGCCGAACTCACGTTCGAAGTCGTCCCTGAACTCGGAGATCACAAGATCGCTCAGCGCATCAGGTCCCATGGCCATCGCGGCGGCGTTCTGCAGCGTCTGGAGGTATATGTAGACCTCACCGTGAACCTTCTCCTGGATGGCGTTGAAGCGACTCACATTGATCATCATCGTGCAGTGCTGACGCCCCTGACCGCGCAGAATGCGGATGGCGCGCGTCAGCACGAACACACGGATCGCCGTCAGCAGCGATGGTGGCAGAGCCACGGGGTGGTCCGCCTTATGGTTCAGAGGCAGGTGCGGTACATAGTCCTTCACCACCTCGACCATCGGCTCGCGCAGGTCGCCCTTGTCGGCGAACACACGGGAGGCGCCGACGTAGGTGTTGGGAGGATCAAGCGTCTTGATGAAGTGCTTCGGGAACAGATCGTCCTTCAGCATCTCGTTGTTGGTGTCGGGGTCGATGAAGATGTTGGCGAACGGGGTGGCCGTGTAGCCAACGTAGGACCGCCGCTCGAACAGCGCCATGATCTCGCGGATAACGGCATTGATCGCCGTGGTCGCCTTTGGGTTCTTCGACGTGTTGATCGAGGCGTTGTCGGCCTCGTCATCGATTAGCAGAAGGGGGGAGGTGATGACCTGACCGTGGCTCTGCTCGATCAGCCAGTCGCGCAGCTTGGACAGCGGGGCCGTGTTCTTCTTGCAGACGAAGATGATCGGCTCGTTGTGTGCCGCCAGGCTGAAGACAACGCCGCCGCCGGGATCGCGGGTGAAGTCCTTGTCACGCGAGGTCCCATAGGCCGGGAAGCGCTTCTTGATGGAGTAGGTGAGGATCGGCAGGGGCTCGGCGGCCAGGGCGTGGAAGACCGACTTCTTGCCGATGAAAGTCTCGTCCAGGCGCTCCTGGGTCTGAGTGCGCAAGGAGTTGGTGATTCCGGCCAGCAGGATGATGGTGCGATAGCCGGCGTCCGCTGCTTTACAGATCAGGGCCGAGTAGTTGGTCGTCTTGCCGGACTGCACATGGCCCATGACCATGCCGCGGCGGGACCCGAGTCCCGCAGCAAGCGGGTTGCCGGAGAAGTCGAGGATCTGGTCTGTGACGGCGTCCAGGGTGGCGACCACCGGCGCCGGAAGCGAGCCCCCTTCTAGGTAGTACCGCTTCAGCCGGTTCCAGTAGTAGAAGTCGATCGAGCCGCTGCTGTCCTTCAGCCATGGCTTGAAGTCGCTGAAGACCGAATAGCCGCGGGTTTGGGTGGTCGTGAAGCTGGCCTCGAGCGCACGCAACACCTCAGCCTTTTCCTCATCGTCGAACTTGAAGGGCGAAGCGTCGACCTCTGTGGCGATCGCGCCCTGAGGCAGGGCGCGGCCGCTGTTGACTTCGTCAGCGTACTTCTTCCCGATGCTCAGCGTCAGGAATGCAAGCTCGGCACTTAGATCACGCATTAGTCCACCCCTTTTCCTTAAGAACGGCCTCGGCGGCACCCCAGGCCTCGCACCACGGTTCGGTGACGCGCAACAGATTCTCCAGAGCGGCGAAATCTCCATCTACCTGCATAAGAAGCAGAGGGAGAGCTGCGTTCAGGTCGGCCCTGAAGGCTACCGGGTCGGTCAGCGTCTGATGGATGGCGTCGGGCTCCCGCGCTGTGTCCTGACTGAAAGCGGCAACCGGGAAGGCCTGTTCAATGATCTTCAATGCGGCGCTGGCGGCCTGCCTTTGCTTGTCGTCACCGGTATCGAGAAGCGCATCGATCACGGGATGCGCCCGGTTGATGGTGTAGCGCACCTCGCCACCACGGGAATGGCGGCTCCAGACAGAGGTCGTGCCCGGGCGGTCAAGCCGACCGCCGCGGGACCGATAGACGCGCGCGGATCGACGCCGCAGGCCATCGACGAGCTGGCGCAGGCGATTACGCAGTGCGGCGGGGAGCTGTGCGTCCGACTTGTCGATGGTGATCTTCCAGACGTGGTCGAGCGCGTTGGGGATGTCCACCCTAACCCGGACCAACTGGGACAGTTCGCCGTGCCGCAGCAGTCTGAACCAAGTGCCACTGATAATGAGGCGATGGTTGCGATAGACGTAGAAGCCCTGATTTCGGAGAAATCCTTCCTCTCCGCCCAGCTGATCGTACTGATTCGGTAGAAGCTTCGAATAATGGGGGAGGATGAAGGGCTGGATGTCGATTGTCCGCCCGGCGATCTCCAACGACTCCGATTCGAGCTGCTGCGTCGCCTCATGGTCGCGATAGAACGGATCAACGGCCTCGATCTTTCTGCCGTTAAGGCGGATAGTCAGCCGCTTTCCACGGACTTCGCCCGCGAGATAGCGATGGAAGATGATTGCAAGGCGATTGCCCGCGTGAACCATCAGGGCGTTGAATTCAGCCTGGGTGACAGTGTTGTTCTCGGACAGGCGGTCGCAGTTCGACCACACCACCTCAACGCCATCCTTCGCCCTGAGGTCCGGCGAGGCCATGGCGACAAGCTCTTGTTCGTCGAGGATGCCCATCCGCCAACCTTCGACATTGGTCAGGTCCCAAACGCAACCCGTCAAGTCTTCGCCTCGGTGACTGATCACGGTAAGCCGCGCGCACTGGGAGAAGGATGCGGATTTCATTCCCCAGCCGAACCGGCCCAAATCATCCGGCGACCGTTCCTTCAGCGGGTTGCTGCTGGCCGGACGCATGGCATCTCTGAGCTCCCGACCGGACATGCCGCGGCCGTCATCCCGAATCCGGATTTCAGGGTCGCCATCGTTGTAGCGGCACGTCAACGTAATTTCGCGCGCGCCCGCCTTGATGCTGTTGTCGATCAGATCGGCTAGAGCGGCAGGTACATCGTAGTTCCCGAAGCTACGGGCTGACATCATCAGTGAGGCAGCGTCAGGCGGATTGGTCTCGTACTTCACGGCGCGGCAAGCCCCTCGTTAGGCTGAGCAATTTCCTTCCCTGCAACTGCTGCCATAGACCCCTCCCCACACGCTACAGCCAGGTTCAATGACCGGCCCCCACGATCCGGCGGCAGCCATCACGGCAAATCAGGCGACCTTGAAATCTTCCGCTGACTCGATCTGCGATACAGGTATCTGCAGAAGATCCTGTTTCAGGCGCCTAGCTACCGCCTCGGCGAGCAGAGGCGGTACGGCATTTCCGATTTGCCGGAAGGCTGCGTTCATGGCTCCGGCGAAGCGGAAGTTATCGGGGAAGGACTGAAGCCTGGCCGCCTCACGCACCGAGACCGTCCGCTTCTGTGCGCTGTCCCAGTGAATGTGAGAGTAGGTGTCCTTGCCCATATGGGCGGTCAACGTGCGCGACGGCGTCGCCGGGTTCAGCTTCCACCACTTGTTTGGGAACTTATTCGGATCGTAGGGTGGGACGCACCTTGCACGTAGCGACGCCCACTTCTCCGAATTTTGGCGGGGACGAACCGCGAGGGCCTCAAGCTGCTCGGTAAAGATCTTCTCGGCTACAGTAATCGCGTGCGGGTAATCGCCGCCATGCTTCATGCGACGGAAGATCTCGAAGTCCCTGGGCGTGATGCGCACCACGTGACCATCAGTGTCGGGAGTAGCTACCTGGAGGCTAGGCCAGGCCCGCATCTTCTTTGCGTAGTCGCTCAGGTCTGCGGAACTGGCATACGGCAATCGATCGGTCAGCTTGCGCCGCCGCATTTCGGTCGGCGCTGAGAAATGCTCCCTGATACGTGGCAGATCCCCAAGGGCCTCCTTGACCGACACCGCCTTCGGAAGGCCTTGCCGGGCTTGTGGTATACCAGCGAAATGTGAGCCCTCCGCGGGCACATGTTTGAGTGCAACAGAACGTGCGCTTTCGTATCCCGAGGGTAGTTTGGCCGCGTGGCTTGGCTCAGGAAAGCCAGGCACGAGACCGAGCGAACTGTCGATGGCGACCAGAAACAGTCGTTCGCGCATCTGAGGGACGCCGTAATAGGCGGCATTCAGAAGCGTGTAGCGGGCGCTGTAGCCCAGTGTTTCCAGCGTCTCACAGATCTCCTCCGGCACGTTGTGGCCGCCGTGGTTGAGGATGTCCGGGACATTCTCGATCAAGATGGCAACGGGCTGGACCGCTTCGACGTACTGAAGGAAGCGCTGATAAAGTTTGGCGCGTGGAT
This sequence comes from Dyella halodurans, assembly GCF_026283925.1. Lineage (GTDB taxonomy): Bacteria > Pseudomonadota > Gammaproteobacteria > Xanthomonadales > Rhodanobacteraceae > Dyella > Dyella halodurans. The sequence goes on along the minus strand of NZ_JAPDPF010000006.1, from coordinate 137,942 downwards.
CGTTGACGTAGGCGACGTCATCGCCGGTCACCGAACGAAGCTTAGACCGACCAATCCGGGCGAAGGCCTGACACGGCAGGCCGGCGGCCAGTACGTCGAAGTGCTTCACGACATCACCCTTTAGGCCGATCTCTGAAGCCAGCGTGACGGGATCCGAGACCACCATGTCTCGTGACTGGCTCCACGCGACCCTTTTCTTCTCGATAGGCGGCTTGAAGTTCAACGCGTAGCTGGCGGCAGCGGTGTCGTCGAACTCTATGTGACCCAGCAGCTCGAAGCCAGCAGCCTGCATTCCGAGCGACATGCCGCCGCAGCCCGAGCATAGCTCGAGTGCTCGCGGCGTTTCGCCGCTGCGCAGGCGATCCAGTTTGGCCTGCCGAACTGCTGTGTTGATCTTCATTGGTCGCCAGATTGTCCGAGGTACGCTGAGAGACGCGAGGCAACGAGTTGCGGATCCTTGGCCTCACATTCCCATATTACCAAGGTATCCCAGCCCTGGCCCTTCAGATCAGCCAGCGCCTTCGCATCACGGGTCACGTTCGCGGCGAACTTCTTTGTCCAGAATGCCACGTTCGATTTGGGCTCATAGGCCAGCCGACAGCCGGGGTGTCTATGCCAGTAGCAGCCGTGAACAAACACAACTTTCCGCGAGCCAGGAAAGACAAGATCAGGGCTGCCTGGAAGCTCCCGTCGGTGAAGGCGGAATCGAAATCCAAGTCGGTGTGCCAAGCTGCGTACCACTATCTCCGGCTTGGTGTCCTTGCCGCGTATTCGCCCCATCAGCCTCGACCGCGCTTGCTTGTCGATGATGTCCATGACGATGCTCTGTGGAATCTAGAGTGTCCTTCCAACGATGACGCAAACACAGCCGTTCGCGTTTAGGTCGGGATGCTTCGCGCCAGCTTTCGTCCGTCAGTTTGACCCTTGGTCCCAAGTTGCCACAAGTGGGCGCTTAGGCAAGGTGCCGTCGGTACAGTACCGGTACAGCGCTTCGTCTGCATCACCTGCTTCCACTTTCGCTAAGTTATTGATCATTATATTTTTTTGTCTGCGTTTGGCTTCGCTAAGCTATTACTGGCTTTTACTGACCTCAGGTGATCGCAGCGAACTCATAATCCTTTGGTTCCAGGTTCGAATCCTGGTGGGCCCACCATCTCTGTGCAGGCGCCAGGGTTGTGTGTTCTCTAAAGCATAAGTTGTCCGTTTCGGACACTTTATGGTTGAAATAAAGCATAAAGTGTCCGCGACAAACCTGTGGCTGTAACCATGACTTGGACGTTTGGGTCGACTTATGATTGACCGTGAGGCACTGTTTGGCCGAGCCAAGTTAGATTTTTTCGCCTATTCAGCACACTGGCGGAGGCGTACCCTTTCACTCGTGACCCCACGGCTTTGCCATACCCGCCTGTGAGTGCACCAAAGGACGCGTAAGCGAGCGTCAACCAGGTTTAGACACAGAGTTTCAATCATGCCAGCCGCGTCGCCCCTGAGTAACGTCGCCAAGCGTGACTACCTTGGCTTCGGACTTGATGATCAGTTTCAACCTCATCGCGTCTCACAATGGCTGGGGTTGGAAAAAGACGACGTCGCCCGAATCGCAAACATCCCGCTAGATTTGGTGCGCCATGACGACAACATGCCGACCAAAGCGCGGAATCGCCTGGAAGAGATCGCGATTGCATGCAACTTCATCGCCGAAATCTTTGATGGCGACTTGGTCCGCACGTGGGCCTGGTTTCAGGCGGCCAACCCTATGCTGGGGGATGTGTCGCCGCGCGATATGGTGCGCTTAGGGCGATTTGATCGCTTGCGCAAATTCATCGTCAGTGCTCTAGATGAACGAGCTGCGCGGGACGCCTCGGCAGACTGATGCAGCGGGACACGAAAGTCCTGCGATCCGAACAAGCAATACATGACCGTAAAGGTCAAACCTCCCTGCGGATGAAAGGTTGTCAGTCATTCTTCAACGCCGCGCATACGTCCGCTTCGGGTCGGAAGCGGACCTCATCGACTTTCAGATAGACCCCTCACCCTCGTGATCGTCGCTTCAACTTCATCGACGGCTCCGGAGTTTCCACAGTTGTCTACATAGTCCTGCGGAAGCTTTTCGCTGCCTGCCATTTCGACCGTTTTGGAGTGGCTTACAAAAAGCAGATACCGCCGCCCCGTGTCCATGGGAAACCTCGCGCTGGTGTTCTCCGACTCCAGCTTGATCCTATGAGGTGGCTTACCTTTCAGAGCCTCAACGACTTCGACGTCATAGATCGTCCAGTCATAGAATCCAGGATCATCTGGGCTTGCTACGTCCCTGCTTGCAGTGACGAGACCGATCAATATCCATGGGACGGATGCATATTCTTCGGAAACTGACGGATGCCGGGGGACTATTTCCTTGCCCCGAAGGTCAATGCAGGCCGCAGCCGCAGCGCCGCTTGCAAGCCATAGACTCGCCGCAAAGAGAAGAACGCATACTCCCTGTTTCACCAAAGCTCCCTTTCTGGCTATTGAGCGTTGACCTTAGAGTGTTCAGTAAGGTTCCTTCGTGGCGACGTCGATTGCAAGCTAGCCGGAGGTGTGGATCGCGCACGATCAATTTGATCAACGACGTAAGTAGGGTGAACTTGTCACACAACGCATTCATATCGACCCATGCGCCCATCGCGTGTCGTGTCGGAGCTGAGCCCCGCTCAGCCCGACACCATGGATCATCACCACAGGAGTTTCGGACGCTGCTGCGGGAATCATGTGTTCGACATACATTTGATTGATGGTGATGCGATCCGCCAGGCGCCGACCTCCGAGTTCCACGAAACGCTGCTCGACCGATTCCGCACCAACAAAGAAGCTGCCCTGGGCATCGAGGACTAGCGGTGTCGTGGAAACCTGACGGTCGCCGATCTTGCCTGGCATCGTCTGATCCGATACTTCGATAGGCCTAGTCAGCTAGGTCACGCGCAATGAAGACAAGCGATGTTGCGTTCGAAGGAGCAACGTGCTTTTGACTGAAGTTAGTCGACAAGGCGAAGGTCAGCGAGTGCTGACAATACGGAAGAGCCCGGCGGCTGGGAAAAGTCGGGAGCAAGTAGTGCCCCAACGCTGAGTACCGACGTAAGAAGGGCGCCTGCCAGTTCCATGTGCTTTAGGGCTGCGCTCTCTGTGCGCAATGATCGACTTCCGATGGCGTCCACTGCGATGAGCACGGTGTAGCCCACCTGGATCGCCGCCAAGGCTGATTGGAGAACGGCAACTTCGGTGGAGAAGCCCGAGATGATCAGGGTCTTGCGACGGTGGGACGAAAGCGTGGCTTCGATCGCGGGTTGCATAAAGGTACCCGCTGCGAAGCGCTCGAAAGTGTTGTGTTGGTCAGCGTAGCCTTGGAGCTCAGAAATAACGGCGCCCGCTTTGCCCTGCACGGGAACTGTCGCAAAAGTCATCGGAACGTTGAGGATGTGGGCTATTTCGGCCAATACGCGTGCCGCCGCTGCGATGGCCTGAGGCTGAACGGTCCGGCTGTTGGCAACCAGGTTCGGCTGCAGATCAGCAAAGAGCACTTGCACATCATCGGCATTGAGCGTCAGTGGGATCATCGACTGTCTTCAATAGTTTTCACGGGTCAACCCGAGCCGGTAGTTCGTTGCCTACTGCGCGTACACGGGCAAGGCCGAGGTTTCCTTGAGGTCGTCGACCACGATGATCGACTTAAGGGTGCCGACCAGTTCGATAGAGACGAGCTTGCCGAGCAGTTCGCGGAAGTGAGGAATGTCGCGCGTGTAGGTCTTCAGTAGATAGTCCCCATCACCAGTAACCATGCTGCATTCCATGATCTCCGGGCAGTCGCGGACTAGCTGATGGAATGTAGCGGCTTCTTCGGAGTGCTGCTTCAGGACGACCGTGACGTAGGCCTTGAGTTTCAGGCCGAGCTTCTCGGGATCCAGTACGGCGGCGTAGCGTCGAATGACGCCCATGTCCTGCAGCTGTTTCACGCGGCGTGAGCACTGCGAATTCGAGCGATACACCCGCTCAGCGAGCTCCGCCATGGTCAGATCACCGCGCTCCTGGAGTTCCTGAAGGATGCGGACATCAAAGGAGTCGAGCTTGCTCTCGGTCGTTTCCATAGTTTTCGCACCGCACAAAAATAGCCTGAGAAAAGTTTGCCGTTCGTGGCGTGTTTGCGTCAAAAATTATCACCCGAACGGGCATGGTTCGGTAAAAATGCACACCTATTACGGCCTCGAGCGAATAAATTTTCAAGTGTCGGACCGGCCTATAGGCCCGCTGAGTCGTCTCTAGGAGGCTGAGATCCTCCCGGCGGGGATGTGCGAAGGGCCTTGCAGCGGTTAGGGGCGGCGGGCCGAGCTAACTTCAAAACTACCGAGTGGGCGATTGTCAGTGGAGCAGATTTTGAAGGTGGCCAAAGAAGGCGTGGCGGCGAGCCAGGATCAGGGGCCTGAGACCCTCGTGGGGCAGTCGGGGCCGCATCAGGCGTTGCCGATACGCATCAAGGGCGGGTGGGCGCTGGGCGACATAGGCCTGGCCAGCTACGTGGCGATCGTCGCCATGTACCTCCTCTATTTCATGACCGATGTGCTGCATATCCCGTCGGCCTTCGCGGGCGTCCTGCTGCTCGTCCCGCGTATCTGGAACATTGTCATTGACCCCATCGTAGGTCAGATCTCCGACCGGACTGATACGCGCTATGGCCGCCGGCGCCCGTTCCTGATTGGTGGTGCGCTGATTTGGGGCATCGGCTTCGCTCTGATCTTCAGCATGTCGCGCTTGGATGGTGGCTGGCTGTTCGCCTTGGCGTTTCTGGCGCTTTTCATCGTGACGAATACCGGGTTAAGCGTCTATCAGGTGCCTTACCTGGCGATGGCCACGGAAATGACCGAAGACTATGTCGAAAGGATTTCGTTGGTCAGCTGGAAGAATGTAGTCGCCCGTCTGTCGGTGCTGGGTGGCGTTGCGCTCGCTCCACGCATCGTGCAGCTCGCGCCCGAGCCCGCTCAGGGCTACCGCTGGATGGGCATCGCTTTCGGCGGTGCCATCATCGTGAGTGGCGTCATCGCATTCCTGGCGACTGCGGGCGCGCGGTCCACTACGTCGCAACGGAAAGAGCCCGCAAGTCTCCGACAGCAAATCGTCGCGATGCGTGCGAATCGCCCATTCTGGGTGCTCATCTCGTCCTACGCGATTTACTTTTTGGGCCAGCTCCCATTTGTGGGGCTCCTCGTCTATTACGTCACGGTGGTGCTGGGCCAAAGTGCAGCGCTAGCGGGCGTACTGTTTCCCATTGCCTCCCTGACGTCGGCGTTCGTCACGCCGCTGTGGGCCAAGGCCGCCGAGCGCTTCGGCAAGCGCCCCATGTGCATGCTCAGCTGGGGCGGTGCTGGCCTGGCATGGACCGCGCCACTCTTTGTACCGGACAACATGCACTGGCTGATTTATCCCGCGATGGTTGTGGTGGGGATCTTCCAGGCCGGTGGTGATTTGCTGCCCAGCGCGATGGTTCCTGATGTGGTTGATGTCGACGAGCTGATTAGCGGCGAGCGCCGAGAAGGCACGATCTATGGTCTGTGGGTATCTCAGCAGCAGACCGTATTGGCGCTGGGTGGTCTCGTTACGGGCCTCGCCCTGTCGATTATTGGCTACGACGGTCACGTGGAACACGCGGGTCCCCACATTGCCATGGGTATCCGCTTGGCCATGACCTTGCCGTCCTGCGCACTGGCATTCATCGCTGTAGCGTGCCTGACCCGGTATCACCTGCCCGATGCGGATCTGCAGCGAGTGCGACGACAGCGCGCGCTCGCCGACGCACGTGTTTCCGCGTGAGTGGTCTTCGAATGGAGCGCCTGGTCCAGCCCTTCCAGCGTGGTCCAAACGGACAGGAGTTTCCATCAACCTCATCAATCCACGGACGGCGATTCCAGTCGCGCGCCGAGACATCTGTAACTCTATGCTGAAACAGCGTTCCAACGAACCGACTGCGCCGGGTAGCTCCTACACCGAGTGGTGTCGTTCGGTCGTTCAAGTTGCCGGGACCGATCCTTCGATCAATCTCCTCTTTGACAGCACTGTCGAAGAACCGTCAGCGCTGCTCAGGGAAAGAGTCCGGACCTCATTTGCCAGCGAGGCGAATCCGCATTACCGAAGTGTCTTCGCACGCGGAAATCCTGACGTTATCGAGGCGCTCGCCGAACGGTATGCGGTCGACCCGGACTGGATCATATGCACGACTGGCGGAGCCAGTGCGCTCGCCATCATCTTCCGTGCATTTCTCGAGCAGGGTAGCCACATCATCGTCGAGCGACCTCACTTCGATCTCTTTCCTGATCTGGCTCATAGCTGTCACGCAGACATCAGCTATGTCGACCGGACTGGCCAGGATTTCACGCTCAATGTAAGCACCATCGTTAGCCAAATCAGACCGGAAACACGGCTGATCGTCGTCACCAATCTCCACAACCCGACCGGCGCGGCTCTGTCTGATCGCGCGTTGACTGAATTGGCCATCGTTGCCGAGCGGGCCGGCGTCATCGTCGTCGTGGATGAGGTGTATGGCGACTTTATTACGGATGGATCGCGTGCCGGCGCTGCTGCTCGCCTCTCGCCGGCCCTTGTGACTGTGAGTAGTCTTTCTAAGGTATACGGCCTGTTTGCCCTTCGTTGCGGTTGGATCATCGCGCAGAAGGCGGCGCGTGACCGTATCCAAGTGGTGTACGACCGCTTTGAGCTAGGCGTGTCCAAGGTGACCCATGCAGTGGCTGCGTCCGTCTTGAAGGATATCGAGCCGTTTGAGCGCCACTGGCAATCCATCCTTCAAGTCACGCGCCCCTACATGGCCGAGCAGTCAGTCATTCTCGAGCGAGAAGGCTTGCTCGCCGGGCCCGTGCCGAAGTTCGGATGCATGTACTTCCCTAGGCTTCTTCTGAGCCATGACGACGTGGCTGTAGCCCGATACCTCTGGGAGCGTGATCACCTCGCGGTTGCTCCGGGATCGTACTTTGGTCGGCCCGGGCACCTTCGCTTGGGCTTTGGTAAGAACCCATTGCACGTGCGCGACGGCGTGGAGCGTCTACGCACCGGGCTCCTTCGCTACCAGATTCAACAATCATCCTGACTCAAGGTGTCGCCCATGAGTGAAATCGAATCGCGCTTGTCGTCGCTTGGCTTGCAGCTTCCACCTGCAGTTGTCGTTCCCGAGGGTGTGGTGCTTCCCTTCGAATTTGTCCAGGTGTTCGGCACACGCGTCATCATTTCTGGCCACGCGCCCCAAGCGCCCGACGGCAGCATCGCCAAGCCCCTCGGGAAAGTAGGCGCGGATCTCACGGTGGAAGAGGGGTACCAAGCGGCGCGCCTCACCGCACTTTCTATCCTGGGCAGTCTAAAGCGTGCCATCGGTGACCTGGATAGGGTCGAGCGTTGGCATCGCATCTTCGGGATGGTCAATTCAGCGCCTGGCTTCGCGCGTCAGCCGGAAGTGATCAACGGCTTCTCCGACCTCATCCTCGAGCTGTACGGACCAGGACGAGGAGCACATGCACGTAGCGCGGTCGGTATGGCCGAATTGCCCTTCCAGATTCCCGTGGAGATTGAGGGCGAACTTTCGCTGAAGGCGTAGCTTGCCCCCGGACTTCGTGATTGTCCCTGCCAGGAGAACCTTTACATGCCTCGTCTACCTTCGCCGATCTCCACACTGCTCATTGGGTTGGTCCTGACGTGCTCCGTTGATGTGGCGCAGGCCGCTTCACCGAAGGACGGGCTGGTTCACTACACCACCGGTCAAGGGAAGTATCCGTTCTCACCAGCCGTCAGGGCCGGAAGTACCGTTTATCTGTCGGGTCAAATCGGTGCCGATGCGAATGGCCTGGGCAAGGATTTCGATACCCAAGCTCGCCTCGCCATGGACAACCTTATGTCGGCTGCGAAGGTGGCCGGGCTTGGACCCGAGCAGATTGCCAAGTGCACGGTGATGTTGGCAGACATGAAGAACTGGGATGCCTTCAACAAGGTGTACCGCTCCTACTTCCAGCCTGGCCAGTTCCCCGCGCGCAGTGCCTTCGGTGTGACAGGCCTCGCGCTGGGTGCGGCGCTCGAAGTGGAGTGCATTGGCTACGCCACCGCACCGACAACCACTCCCTGACGCCGATCGCCTTAGGCCATGACTACCAGGAAACCCGTGATGAAAGCTCTATTGGCGGGAGTGTTGCTCGCCTCCTTGATCGCTCCCGGCTTCGTCCTGCATGCAGAGGATGCTCCGGATACCGGTACCGCACCGCAGGTGACCACGCATCACCGCGGGGTGTTTAACGGCAGGAAGATTCGCTATGCCGCTGAAGTCGCCAGTACTCATGTCAGTAGTGGGGAGAAGGGGCCATCGGCTGACTTGGTGTCCGTGTCTTACATTGCCGAAGGAATGAAGGACTCGCAGACCCGCCCGGTGATGTTCATTTTCAACGGCGGCCCGATCACATCCTCGGTCTACTTGCACATGTTGGGTCTTGGACCGCGACGACTTGTGGTCCCCGCGGACGTCGATGCGGATATTCCTGCGACACCGCTAGTCGACAACCCCAACTCGCCCCTTGATGTCGCCGATCTGGTCTTCTTCGACCCGGCGAGCACGGGGTATAGCCGTGTTTCCCCGGGAACGCCTCCTGAGGCGTACTTTTCCGTCGATAGCGATGCCGATCAGCTAACCCAGTTCGTACAGGCGTGGCTTAAGGCACATGGCCGGGAACAATCACCCGTGTACCTGTTCGGCGAGAGCTACGGTACCCTCCGCGCGGCGGCCGCGGCCCAGAAGATTTCCCATCTCAAAGAGCCTGTGCACCTCGATGGCATCTTCCTTCAGGGGCAGGCGCTGAACATCGCAGAGATCTCCCAGCGCCACGACAACATCATTAGCTACACCGTGTCTCTGCCTACGTTGGCCGCCTTGGGTTGGTTTCATAACAAGGTAGACCACACAGGCAAGACGTTCGAGAGTCATCTCGACGATGCACGAAAGTTCGCCCAGAGCACTTACATGCCGGCGCTGTTCAAGGGAGACAACCTCCCAGCCGCCGAGCGCGATGCTATCGCGGCCAAGCTCGAAGCATTGACGGGCCTGCCGGCAGCATCGTTCGTGGCGAACGATCTGAAGGTATCGAAGGTCCTGTACCGCAACCTTATGTTCAAAGAACAGCACCAGGTGCTATCTGCGAACGATGGGCGCTACAAGGCCACGATAACCAAAGACGACCCACATCCCGATGGTTCCATGAAGGTGGCGCACGCGGCCGAAGTTGCGTTTGCCAAGTACGCCAGGGACGAATTGAAGGTCAAGACGGGCTATCAGTTCCGGAGCATGGCCGAAGTCCAGCTAGACGACTGGGGCTGGGGCGCCAAGAGCCCGTTTGGCGACTGGCCCTACCTGGCCATGGTTAAAGACGCCATGACGCGGGCGCCGGGGCTTCGTGTGGTCATCGGCCAGGGCTACTTCGACACGCTTACGACGACCGGCGCATCCGAGTATGCGGTCGCCCAGTCTGGCTGGCCGAAAGACCGGGTTCGCATCGCCTACTACGAGTCCGGGCACATGTCGTACACGGTGTCCGAAAGCCTGGCCCAGATGAGCGATGACCTCCACAAACTGGTCGCACCGCATGAACGTGCCCCCGAAACGTATGCCACCAAACCCTCGGCCCCCTGAGGCCTGATTGCCTTTCGTCAGCTGCGGTATGCCCGTTGAACTCCGCAGTCCACTTCACCCAGCCATTCAACACAAGCCATTATGAAGCCAACGACCGCTGTTTGCGCCAAATCGACATCCTTCTGCCGCCGCGGGTTGGCGGTACTCGTAGCGCTTAGTCTCGCAACAGCGGTGCAGGCAGCAGATCCCGCTGAGTCCCCCATTCGTCCCGTTACCACAACCCATAAATTGGTCGTCGGCGGGAAGACAGTCGCCTATGAGGCGACGTTCGCGGAAGTGCCCCTTGGGGCTGATCCGAGTCATCCCGCGGCGACGATGTCGGCAACGACTTATCTGCGGAAGGGGCTGACTAATGTGGAGGGGCGTCCCGTCATCTTTGTGTTCAATGGAGGTCCTGGTGCTTCTTCGACGCCTCTCCATCTTCATGCTCTTGGGCCTCGACGGATCAAAGACCCAGACGACGCCCACAAAGCACCCTACCTTAGCGATAACCCCTACAGTCTTATCGACGTTGCCGATCTGGTCTTCATTGATCCGGTGGGTACAGGGCTCAGCCGTGTGCTACCCGGTGGCGATGCCCATCCGTACTGGAGCCCTGACGGTGATGCCAAGGCGATCCTTGGGTTTATTCAGGGCTGGCTCCAAGAGCATCACCGAGAGCAGTCGCCTATCTACATCATGGGCGAGAGCTACGGTGGGTACCGACTCGCCACGATGATGAAATTGCTCGGCGATCAGCGTGTCGACGGTCTCATCTTTGTGTCGGCGGCGTTGGATTTCAGTGCGAGCGATGAAGCCAAAGGGAACGACCAATCCTTCATCAATAATCTGCCAACCATGGCGGCTGCGGCCTGGTACCACAATAAGGTCGATCGACGCGGAGAAGCTTTAGAGGCCTTTGTTGCGGAAGCCGACGCGTACGCAATGAACGAATACGCCACCGCGCTACAGCTGGGTGATGCGATCACACCTGAGCACCGCGCTGCGGTTGCGCAAAAGGTCGCGTCTTACATCGGTTTACCGGCTGATCGTATCGCCCACGCCAATCTTCGCATTGGTAGCGAGGACTATCTCAATAGCCTTATCGCGGAAAAGGACCTGAGGGTGGGTCGCTTGGACGCCCGAGAAACGGGCCCGCTGCACGCCAAGGCGCCTACGGGCGTGCCCACGAATGATCCGTCGCTGCATGTGAGCCAAAAAGTAGGTATCAACGATCAATACTTTCGTAACGAGCTCGGCGTTCCCACGGATCGTCGTTATGTAGGGCTCTCATTTGAAGTGAATGGCGCATGGAACTGGGCAGACGATAAAGGTGAAGAAGACGGTCACCGCTTCTACGTGAATGCGGCCCCGTTTATTGGTGATGCAGCACGCAAACAGGCCAATATGCGCGTGCTCCTCACCGGTGGCCTGTATGACATGGCCACTCCTTGGCATGGTTCCCGCTACGCGATGGAGCGCGCTGGTATTCCTCAGGGTCGCCTGAGAGAGGTTGCCTTTCCCTCGGGCCACTCGTTCTACGACGGTGATGAACGGCTGAAGAAGTTTTCTGACCTGCTGCGCGACTTCGTGCAGCACCCTGCGTCGCCATGAGCAGCGCATCAGCTTCCAAGCCAATAGCGAAGCGCGGTCCACGACGCCACCGACTGCGCCACGGTGATCTGCCCGTGGCGGAATCGGATCGTGATTGTGGTGCGCTGACGAATGAAGCCGTTGTCGCGGTGGCCATGCGTCCACTGCAGAAGTCGTCCAAAACCAAGGGGCAATCGTCATGCACATGAATCGCCGGAATTTTCTCGCTGCTGCTGGTCTCGCGGCGACGCTGCCTTTGTGCTCGCGGGCCGCGGCGCAGTCCAAGCCTGGGAAACCTGAGATTCTGAAGGGACTGGGTGGCATCGAGTATTGGAAGAACGACGAGGCCTACATCGATTCCGGCACCATGCATCCGATAAGTCTAGGGTCCAGGGCGACACTCGATGCCTACCTGGCTGATCGCATGGGCGATCCGCGCAGCACTTCCTTTGACATGGATCCTATACGGGAACGCGTGCTCAGCAACTTTGCCAAGTTGATTAACGCTGAACGCACTGAGGTTACCTTCGTACAGAGCACCACGGCCGGTGAGCAGTTGGTGCTCCGTGCGCTCGGCCTGCCATCAGCTGGGGCGCACGTGGTGACCGACACACTGCACTTCTTCGGTTCTTTCTACCTGTATGAGGCGCTTGCCAAGCAGGGCGTCAATGTCACGTGGGTCAAGCCAAAGGACAATCGCATCCGTATCGAAGATATCGAGGCCGCGGTGACTTCGGGCACCAAGCTCGTCGCGGTATCCGCCGTCTCGACCTTCAATGGCTTCGAGCACGACCTCAAGAAGGTCTGCGAGATTGCACATGCCAAGGGCGCTTTGGTTTACGCGGACATCATCCACGCGGCAGGGAGCGTGCCTATCGATGTCAAGGCGACCGGCGTGGATTTCGCTGCGTGCGCCTCGTATAAGTGGTTGATGGGTGACTTCGGACTCGGGTTCCTGTACGTCAAGAAGGAGGTGTTGGATCGCATTCAACACCCTGTCTACGGTTACTACCAGCTCGATGCCTTTCAGACGCATGTCTACCCGTACGATCCGCCGGGCGGCGAGGTCGCTGATTACGGCACCTCTCACGATGCGACCGGGTACTTCGCGGGAGGCACGTATTCGCACATGGGCATTGGTCTGCTCGACTATTCCTTGGACTACATTCTTCGCGTTGGCGTTCCTGCCATCCAGGCCCATGCTAGGCCATTGGTGGACAGGATCAAATCGGAGTTGCCCAAGCGCGGCTTTGAGTTGGTAACGCCTCCGGAAAGTACCGCGCCGATTGTGACGTTCGCGGTCAAGGATGCGCAGCGCCTCCGGCCCGCACTCAAAGCGGCGAAGGTACAGATAACCGTCGGCCGCAACCGCATTCGGTTCACGCCGTCCGTCTTCAACACCATGGCGGACATTGAACGGGCCCTTGGGGCACTGCCGCACCCGTAAAGGCTTCTGGGTGGCGGGCATATGCCACCACCCGAGTTACTTCCTACGTGCCCATACACGTACTCGTCCTTTTTGTTCCAACGTTGTGCATTACGCCAGCGCTGGGGCCCAACCATCTTGGAGTGTGATTCATGAAGCGGATTGCGGCAGCCGTCTCGGCGGCACTGTTTTGCATGGCGACGGGTGTCGTGTCGTCAGCTACGGCGGCGGATGCGCCTCCTCCCAACTTGAACCTGGTCCTCAAGCCCCATGCGCCGTCCGCCAAGGACGGATACCTGGGTGTCACCATGACGATCCAGGAGCCCAAGCTTGCTGCAGGGAGTCCGCTGGTCCGTCTGCCGCTCAAACTGGTGGGCGTTCCGAGCGCCCGCTACGACGGCGACGCGCTGACGGCGACTGATGCATCCGGCCCTCTGCCGCTAAGCCAATCACAGGAGGCGGAAACGCCAGAGGGTGCCTACCGGCGTTGGAACGTTGCGCGCGCGACGAAGGGCGATGTCGTGGTGAGCTTCCGAGCGCCTCCGCGCGTCGTGACGGCGAGTACCAACAACGGTCCGCTATTTGACCTACGTTCGGAAAGCGGAGGCTTCATAGGCGCGGGCGTGACCTTCATGGCCACACCGGTGTCGCCGGGCCCCTACAACGTCAACCTCAAGTGGGATCTCAGTGACATGCCGGCCGGGTCCCACGGTGTATGGTCATTGGGTGATGGTGACGTCCACGCGGTGGTCCCGTCCGAGGTGCTGTCTTTCAGCTACTACGCCGTGGGCCCCTTGAAGACCCTATCGGATACGCCCAACGCTCGACTGAATGCCTACTGGCTCTCGGAGCCACCTTTTGATGCCAAGGCGCTCGGCGCATGGGTCGGCAAGCTGTACGACTACATGTCCCGATTCTTCGGTGACACCGACTCGTCGTATCGCGTGTTCATGCGTCAAAACCCCTATGAGGGCACCGGCGGTACGGCGTTGGCGCATTCCTTCATGTTTGGCTACTACCCGCCGGCCAAGCCCACGCTGGAAGAGCTCAAGAGTCTTCTCTCCCATGAGATGGCCCATACCTGGCCTAGCCTCGATGGCACACATGGAGAGACGGCGTGGTATAGCGAAGGCACCGCGGAGTACTACTCGCTCCTCTTGGCGTATCGCGCCGGCTTGCTCTCCATTGATGAGTATTTGAAGAGCATCAATGATCGCGCCGCGGGCTACTACGCAAGTCCGAGCCGCCATATGCGTCTCGATGAGGTGGCCAAGCTATTTTGGAAGGATCCTGCGATGCAGAAGGATCCGTATGGTCGAGGTTTTCTCTATCTCGTTCAGACGAACGAGGCTATCAAGGCGAAGAGCGGTGGCAAGCGGAGCTTGGACGACGTCGTCCTTGAGTTGAATCGGCGCAACCAGCGTGGTGAGCCCCATGGCGTGGCGCAATGGCTCGATTTGGTGGGCAAGGAGATCGGTGCGGCCGAAGCCAAGCGGGCGTTCGACGCGATGGCCTCAGGAGAGACTCTGGTTCTTCCGCCCAATGCTTTTGCCCCCTGCTTCAAGGTGGTCAGCCAACCGCGCCACGTCTTCGAGCTGGGCTACGTTCGCAGCAACGCGAGTTCTGATGCCGTGGTCACCGGCCTCAAGGCGGATTCCGCGGCGGCTCGCGCGGGGCTGAAGGACGGCGATCGCATCGTCCGGGCACCGAATATTTCCAAGGTCTGGCCGGACGACACGGCGTCCGTCACGGGTGTGTTCGAACGGGACGGGAAGCAATACACCGCGACCTGGGTCCCGCGTGGCGCGAAAGTCGATGCATACCAATGGGTGCGCGGCGCGGGCGCGGCCCCAACCTGCAAGTTCTGATCGATAAGAGGGGCGGGTCGGCGTGTCGCCGCCCCTCTAGCCGACTCAATCGCGTGCCCGCTTGAGCTAGGTCATGTGTAGAGGTACCGCGGCGCAGCATGCCGGCGTGAAAAACTTTTGCATCGCTGGTCGCATACGGCGATTTTTTTATCGCATAGGTGGGTGTTGTGCATGAAAATCGCACGGATATTGCCTCCTCGATGAAATAAATTGAATTTCGAGTTGGGGTCGGCAATCGCTTCCGTGTTCGACGGCAAAACGCGTATCCGCCGCCCCGTGTGACAGCCAACTACGGCAATCGTTAGACCCGGGGAGAGTCGATGAAGAAGCTGAAGTTGAAATACCTGGCCGTCGAGCTGGGGCGGGCTATTAGCCCCAAGCGTTGTTCTGTGGTGCGGGTGATGGGCGCGGGCTTGCTCGTGGGATCGCTGGTCGCCAATGCCGTGCACGCGCAAGATGCGGCGCCGGCCACGACTGCCGCGGCGCCGCAGACGGGCGACCAGGCGACGAAGGACAAGAACGCCAAGACGCTCGGTACCGTGACTGTGACCGCGCAGAAACGATCGGAAGCTTTGCTTGATGTGCCGGTGCCGGTGACCGTCGTGCAACCGGTCACGCTGGTGCTGAATAACAGATTGCAGCTGAGTGATTTCTACACCCAGGTGCCCGGCCTGAGCTACAGCCGGGGCAACGTCTCGATTCGTGGCATCACCACAGGCACCTTCGGCAATCCGACGGTCGGCGTGACGATCGATGACGTGCCCTTTGGCTCTACCGTGCAGAACGGCAATGGCGGCAACGTGGTGCCCGACATTGACCCCTTCGATCTCCAGCAGATCGAAGTACTGCGCGGTCCTCAGGGTACGCTCTACGGCGCGGCCAGCATGGGTGGCCTCATCAAGTACGACACGGTGGATCCCCAGACCGACAAGTTCGGTGGCCGCCTCGAAGTGGATGGTCAGAGCATGGATCACGGCGGCGCTGGCTACGGCGTGCGCGGTGCGCTGAATATCCCGTTGACGGATGATTTCGCGGTTCGCGTGAGCGCCTTCAAGCGTGACGAACCGGGCTTCATCAAGAACGTTGAAAACAACGACGATAAGGGCAGCACAGGCGCCAATGGCGCACGCGTAAGCGCTTTGTGGCTGCCTACCTCCAATGTCACCGTACGATTTGCAGCACTGGATCAGCATACCTATATCGACGGCACTACCAGCTTCGCCGGCGACATCAATCGCACGCCGCTGTACGGGGACTATTACGGTAACAAGATCCCCATCACCTACGACCATCGCGACACGCGCTTTTACGACCTGCACGTGGATGCAGACCTTGGTTGGGGAAGCTTCAGCTCGATCACCGGTTACAGCCAAGATCACATCACTACCAGGGATGACGTGTCCCCGATCTTCGGGTTCATAGCGGGCCTCGTCTACGGCATTGATGGGCTCGCCGCCGACATCTACGAGCCGTCGAAGACCAACAAGTTCTCACAGGAATTCCGCCTGTCGTCGAACGAAGGCACGAGCAAGCTGGATTGGCAGGGCGGCGCGTTCTTTACGAACGAGCAAAGTTATTCCAATCAGTTCATCAACCCGCGTGACCCGACCACCATGGAGATCATCGGAGAGCCGAATTCGTTCTACAACGGGTTCGGTCCGTCGACGTACAAGGAGTACGCGCTATATGGCGACATCGACTACCACTTCACCGATAGGTTCGACATCCAGCTCGGTGGTCGCTACAGCAGGAATAAGCAGACCTATTCGTCGACGAGCAGCGGTCTGCTGAATGGCGATGGCGTTACCTACTCAGGGTCATCGGACGACAACGTGGCCACGTACCTGTTCAGCCCGCGCTTCAAGCTGACGGATAACCTAATGCTGTATGCCCGAGTTGCAACCGGCTATCGCCCTGGCGGCTCCAACCTAGGCTCGGTGCCGGGCTCCGACATGCAGCCGACCTACAATTCCGATAAGACGACGAACTACGAGATTGGCGTAAAGGGTGCCTTCCTGGACCATCAGCTGATTTGGGACGCGTCCGTCTACTACATCGACTGGAGCCACATCCAGATTCTCGAGACGAGCTTGGACACGGGTCTGTCCTTCGTGGGTAACGCAGGTAAGGCCAAGAGTCAGGGTATCGAGAACACCCTGACGTTGCAGCCCTCCGATTCCTTCAGCATTACTGCCTCGCTGGTGTACAACGACGCCGTACTGACGCAGGACTTCCCGCTTCAGGGTGCCTACGCACTGAGCGGTGAGCGCTTGCCCTACTCGGCTAAGTGGACGGGTAGCCTGGCTATCGATAAGCAGTTCCCGATCAACGCAGAGTGGAAGGGCTTCGCTGGTGCCAACTTCGCCTATGTCGGCGACCGCTACGAGGACTTTCCGGCATCCCAGGACTTCCCGCGGGTTCACACGCCGTCCTATACCGAGACGGACATTCACGGTGGCGTGACGACTGGTCCGTGGACGTTCTCGATGAACGTACGCAACTTGTTTGACCGCCGCGGCTTCCTGGGTGGTGGCCCCCGCGACACGCTGAGCCCGACGAGCACGCTGTACTCGTGGAACATGATTCAGCCACGCACGTTCGGTCTGACCGCTGCGTACAAGTTCTAATTAGCCCCGGAGGCCCGCGTGGAACTTCTTCACGCGGTGCCGGTTGACACGGGGGGCGGACTGACTCCCACGTACGAGTCGGTCTGCAAACGCATCAATCTTATCCCCGCCGGCACGGACGCCGCCTTTTTTGGGTGTATCGCAATGCAATCGAATTGTTGGTCATCGATAAGCAAGTCTGCGCTTTTCCGCATCGCTTCGTGGACCTGTTGATGAACCTTCGCCTTCCGCTTCTTGCTCTTGCCATCGCTGCGCCAGTCTGTGCTACCGCAACGACGACGCAGCGACTGACAATTGTCAACAACGGTGAAACGGTGGGATCGGTCGTGGCCACCGTCGATGGGTCGCACACCGGCGTGGATTACGCGGTGAGCAACAACGGTCGCGGACCCAAGCACCATGAGGACGTGATCCTCAATGAGCATGATCTGCCTATCTCCTGGACTGTCCAGGGAACGTCGCTGATGGGTGGTGACGTCGCCGAAGCTTTTCATTGGTCAGACGGACACGCTACATGGATAAGCCAAGCCGAACAGGGTGAGAGCGACGGCGCGTCGCCGTTGCTCTATGTACTGAACGACACGAGTCCGTGGGCCTACGGTGTCTACGCACGCGCTTTGCTCCGGGCGCCCAATCAAACACTCAAGACGACACCGAGTGGTGTCATGCACCTGGAGAAGCTGCAGACAGTCGATCTGGACCCAGCTGGCTGCAAATTGCGGCTGGACGTCTATGCGATTGGCGGCATAGACACGAAGCCGCTCTATGTTCTCTTGGACCGTCAGGGGCAGTTGGAGGCTAGCGTTGATAGCCAAGGCACCGCGATCAAGGCCGGCTGTGAAGCAGCAGCCAGGCCGATCGATGAGCTGGTGGCTAACCTTGAAGACTTGCGGCTGCGCCACCTTCGAGAAAAGCTCGCACACACATATGACAAGCCCGTTCGCATCAGCAACGTCCATGTATTTGATCCTGGAACCGGCAACGTCGGTCCCCTGCAGACGGTCATAACCTTCAATCACCGTATTACGTTCGTCGGCGATGCGCCTGACAAGCAAGGACCGGCCGACGACGAAGTCGTGTATGACGGCGAGGGTGGAGTGCTTGTGCCGGGATTGCACGACATGCATTCCCACACAACCTCGGATTCCGGTCTTAATTATATCGCTGCCGGTGTCACGAGCACGCGCGACATGGGCAACGTCAATAGCTTCCTATTGAAGCTGATCCCGCGTATTGACTCGGGTGAGCTCGTTGGTCCTCGCATTACTCCCAATGGTTTCATGGAGGGTCGAAGCCCGTATTCGGCCCGCAATGGATTCATTCCGGCGACGGTGGAAGAAGCGGTGAAGGATGTGGACTGGTACGCCGATCGAGGCTACTTCCAGATCAAGATCTACAACTCGATGAATCCCGACTGGGTGGCGCCTATCGCGGCGGAGGCGCATCACCGCGGCATGCGCGTCACCGGCCACATTCCGGCCTTCGATAGCCCGGACCGAGCGATACGCGACGGTTACGATGAGATCACCCATATCAATCAGCTTGCCCTCGGTTGGGTGCTGAAGCCCGGAGAGGACACGCGTACGACGCTCCGCCTGACGGCGCTGGCACGCCTGGCTGATTTGGATCTCGATGCGCCACAGGTGCGCGCCACAATCGAGCTCATGATGTCGCGCCACATCGCCCACGACCCAACCATGTCGATCGTGGAGCGATTGCTGGTGAGTCGGGCAGCACAGACGCCTGAGCCGGAGGCGCCGGTGATCGATCACATGCCTATTACCTACAGCCGGTATCGTAAGCGCACTTTCGTTCCTTCGCCGACGCCGGAGCTGACCGCGCAGTACAGCGCGGCGGTGAAGAAGTGCCTCGACATTATTAAGGTGCTTTACGACAGGGGTATTCGGTTGCTGCCTGGCACGGACGATACAAACGGCTTTTCGCTCCACCGCGAGCTCGAGTTATACGTAAAGGCGGGTATTCCGCCGGCCCAAGTGCTGCGCCTGGCCACGCTCGGGCCAGAGGAATACATGGGGAAGTCCCATCAGCTCGGGAGCATCGAGCGTGGCAAGCTCGCCGACTTTTTCCTGATCGCTGAGGATCCAACGAAGGACATATCGGCGATCCGTTCGCCACGCCTGGTCATGAAAGGTGGAGTCGTGTTCTTTCCATCCGAAATCTATGAGGCTATCGGGGTGAGGCCATTCACGACTTCACCTCCACAAATTACACGTGGCGCCAAAGAAGTCGCTCACTAAATCGGATTGAGTCATTGCCGACGAGACTGCATTGATGGAACAAATCAAGAAGCTCAACCTACAAGACGCTTGCCCAACCATGACCTACGAGGTTTGCGTCCAGGAGTGGGCCACCGATGAACGGGCTCGCCCGCTCATTGTCCAGTTCGTGGGTCGCTATCGCGAGGGCGTTCATGGAAATACGGACGGTGACTTCATGAAAGGGGTCATTGATCTCGTCTCAGCGGTATGGGCGCATGGCAGTTTGGCAATCGATCTATCGAGGCTCGAATATCGGTGTGGCGACATCATCGACTTCTGCCTGGAGTCACCGCGGAACAAGCCGGTCGCCGTGGTGGTGGGGCCGGGCTGCGATCGAGCGCTCGCTGAACTTTGGTTTGGCGAGACGACGACGTTGCGTGCTTCAGCGCAGGACGGTGTGTTCGATGATCTCGACGAGGCCTGTGCCTACTTGCGCATGCGCACGCGAACACACCTCAGTGGGCAATGCCGTCCTTCAGCAGTCGCCTCGCTTCATCGAAACGTTTCTCAATTCAACTAAGTACCCGGCCGGCGCGCGATGCGCGGGCTGCAGGTTTTCTAGGAGCTAGTTATGAAGTTGACCGGAATCACAACTCTGCTTGCTGGTTGCATCATTGCATCGATGGCATACGCCGCCGACGGAGCAAGCGCCAATGCGCCGGGCGGGAAGTTTGAGGTTACGCTTAAGCCGCTACGAAACGGCCAGAGCGAAGTGGGAGCCATTGAAGTCCGGGAAACGATTAGTGACGTCGCAGCAGCGGGTGCCAAGCCTTTCGAGCTCACGGCGCCAGTCGTCTATCCGGGGGCCATGCGAGTGGCCGATCGCATGGATAAGTTGGAGGTTCGGGATGCTAAAGGGGCCGTTACGCTTGCGGTCGTCGACGATAAGGCCGTGCCAGGTGGGTTTCCGTATTTTCGGCACTGGATTGCGCAGCGAGCGGTGCAATACCCGGTTACGGTCGTGTACAGGGCAAACGTGCAGCCGCCTGGCGGTCCCAATGGCCCGGCCTTCGGTATCCGACCCGCTGCAGGTGGGGTGAGCGGTGCCGGCGCGGGGTTCATCGCCATTCCTGGCAATCCCACGATCGCATCGTCCCATGTGAAGTGGGATCTGAGTGATCTCGCCAACGGCTCCCTTGGCGTTTCGTCCTTTGGTGATGGCGACTTCGACCTTGCCGGTGGGGCGGAAGACCTATGGAACGGATGGTACTTGGCGGGTCCTGCTCAACACTATGCGCCACCGAGTGGTGTGCCATTTGGTGCCTACTGGTTGGGCAAGCCGCCGTACGACATGACCACAGAAATGACCTGGGCGGCCAAGGCCTATCAGTATCTCGGTGACTACTTTGGCTATTTGAAGCCGTCACCCAACTATCGGGTGTTCATGCGCGTTCTGGACACGCCGCCCAACGGCGGTGGAACGGCACTCTTCCACTCCTTCATGTTGTCGATGGGCAAGGATGACCCGAAGAGCAAGAACATCGACAACATGCATGAAACGCTGTTCCATGAAATGACGCATCAATGGGTCGGCGAAATCGAAGGAGATGACGGCGCGAATGCATGGTTCAACGAAGGCCTGACCGTCTATTTCACGACCATTCTTCCCCTCAAAGGAAAGCTCGAGAGCGTCGACATCTACGAGAAGGTGATCAACAGCCAGGCCGAGGCCTATTACACGAGCCCGGCGAAAAACTGGTCGGCTGACAAGATTGCGCACGTGGGCTTTGGCGATGAAAGCATCCGCCACACACCCTATATGAGGGGCGCGCTGTATTTTGCGAACCTTGATTCTGAGATTCGGGCTCGGTCCCATGGGAAGCGCGGTCTCAAAGACTTGCTGATGCCCATTTTTGATAGTCGCCAAGAAGGAACGCGTTTCGACCAGCAAGCCTGGGAGGCCGCGATCACGAAGGAGCTTGGCCCGCAAGCAGTGACCGATTTCCGAGCGGCACTCATTGAGGGTACCAAGACGGTCGTTCCGGCTTCCGATGCCTTTGGGCCCTGCTTCAAACGAGTGGCCGCCAAGCTTTCGACAGCCAAGGGCGATTCGGTGGATGGTTATCAATGGAAGCGCATTCCTGAGGTAGCCGACGAACGGTGCGCAGAACATCTGTAAGGCGTACTTCCAGCCCATATAGTGGCGTCTGAGACGCTTTTGGTAACGCAACAGCTATACATCGGCATTCCGCAGCCACGCCGCGGTTTGCCGACGACCAAACGAGTAGGAGTCATCAAATGCGTAGTCTGCGTCTGGCAATAATCGGCTTGCTTTTAGGGGCGACCGCGCCCGCATGGGCTAATGACGTCGTCATCCACGCGGGTCACCTCATCGATGGTGTTAATGCAGCGCCGCGCGACAACGTGAGCATCTTGGTGACAAACGACCGCATCACTGCGGTGCAGCCAGGCTTCGTTACACCCCAAGGGGCCGAAATCATTGACCTGTCGCACGCGACAGTGCTTCCAGGGCTGATCGATAGCCATACGCATGTGACCTATCGTCGAGGTGGTTTCGCCGAGAGGCTGACCGGCAATGACATGGAAGATGCTCTTCATGGGACCGTGGCCGTACGCCAGCTCTTGCTCGGGGGCTTCACGGCCATTCGCAATGTGGGTGCGGATGGCGGGACGGACTTAGCACTCAAACACGCCATTGAGCGTGGCGACATCGTTGGTCCGCGCATGTGGGTCTCGCTCGAATACCTCGGGCCATCTGGCGGCGCGACGGATCCCGCTGACGGCATTGATTCGAGCTGGCATAACGATCACTGGGGCGCGAGCGTGATCGATGGCCCGGAAGAGGCCATCAAGCAAGTTCGTGAGCATAAGCGCCGGGGTGCGGACTTAATCAAGATCCTTCCCAGCGGCGCGGTCGGAAATCCGGGTGACGCCAGCGATCCGCGCGCATCCATGATGACCGAGGCCGAGATCAAGGCTGTCGTGGATACGGCCCATAGTCTCGGCATGAAGGTAGCCGCCCACGCACACGGTAAGGGCGCGATTGATATGTCGTTGCGTCTCGGCGTCGATTCCATTGAGCATGGCACGTACGGCGACGCCGAAAGCTTCAAGCTGTACAAGGAGCATGGTGCCTACCTTGTGCCTACCGTCCTCATCCCCGAGCTGGTGGCACAGAAGGCTAGAGACCTTCCCCCACAAGGCGGACTGAGCCCGGCAGAAAAGGCGGCCAAGATCACGGGTGTGATCCGCAAAATGTTCCACGACGCCTACCTGGCTGGCGTCAAGATTGCCTTCGGTACCGACGTTGCCGGGCTGCTGCCGTTCGATGGCAATGCTCGAGAGTTTGCCGTCATGGTCCATGAGGGCATGAAGCCAATGGATGCCATCTTCGCGGCGACACGCAATTCCGCCGATTTGATTGGCGCCTCCGACCGTATCGGTAGCGTTCAAGCAGGCCGCTACGCGGACATCATCGCCGTGTCGGGTAATCCCCTAGAGGACATCACCGAGCTCGAGCGCGTGAAGTTCGTCATGAAGGGCGGGCAGGTATATCGGGACGATCTCAAAGTCGCCCCCCATTGCGTAGCCTGCATGCGCTAGGACTCCCGCGTTTCACGAAGGACCGCGGCGGAGGTGAGTTTTTGAAAGGCTAACGGCCCGCGGTGGCCGAGAGGGTCGAACGTGATTCGGAAATATCTTCAGCTTGCCACTGTGGCGAGCGGCCTCGTTGTCGGCGCGGTGCATGCCGCGGAGCCTCTTCAACTTGATGTGATTCTTAAGCCCATTGCGGAATCTGGCGATATTAAGCGCGTCCAGATCACCGAAGTGGTGCGGGGAGCGAGCGGGGAAGCGGGCCATCCGTTGTTCCAAGTGCCGGCACGGGTGACAACCGTAATGGGTCAGCCCTACACGGACGGGGACGTCTCTGCGCACGACGACCAAGGTGAACTCTCACTCACCGTAACTGTCGACAAGGCACCGCCGGGCTACCCTGTCGAAATGCGGACCTTCACACCGAAGCGTGCGCCGAGGGGCGCCATCACCCTTCACTACGTGGCCGACGTCGCCGATGCAATGGCGCCAAAGAAGCCAGGACCTTCGTATGACCTTCGTGGCACCAATGGGGGCTTCGGTGGCGCACCGTTCACCTTTCTCCTGGTGCCGACAAAAGAAGCGGCGAAGGTCGACGTCTCGTGGTCGTGGGACCTCTCTGCGCTTCCCGCGGGATCGCGAGGAGTTACCGCCCAAGGTGAGGGCAACCTGCAATGGCAGGAGTCGCCCGACGAGTTTGAGACGCTTTTCTTTCTTGCCGGAAATGTACAAGCCTATGCACCATCGAGCAGCCTGTTTAAGGCCTATTGGATCGGCAATCCGCGCTTCGACGTGGCAGCCGCGTCGGCGTGGTCGGCAAAGGCCTTTGACGCCCTAAAGACCTTCTTCAAGCAACCGAATATCTCGTCATACACGTTGCTGATGCGACCGTACGCACGGCCGCGCGATGGAGGCGGCGCGACGAAAGCCGGATTCATGCTGGAGTACGGCGTGGGCCAGCTGAGCGATGCATCCCGCCGGATCATGTTCACACACGAAATGGTCCATCACTTCATCGGGATGCTGGACGGTGAGTCTGGCGTCAATGCCTGGTACGGGGAAGGGCTAGCCGAGTTCTACAAGATTCGGATTCCCCTCCGGCAGGGTTTAATAGATCTGCCGACGGCGGCGCGAGAGATCGCCGTTATGGTGGACGCGTACTACACCAGCCCCTTCGTCGACTTGCCATTTGCGGAAATTGGCAAGCGGCGCTGGTCGGACCGCTCCATCCAAGGCGTGCCTTACAACCGCGGCTTTATATATTTCGTCAACCTCGATACGTCGATCCGAAAGCACTCGAACGGGCGCCGCTCATTGGACGACCTTGTCCTCGCCATGCTGGAAAGCCGGCGTACCGGCCATGGCTATGACGAACGAAAGTGGCGGGAACTGGTGAAAGCCGAACTGGGCGCCGAGGGCGAAGACGACTTTAATCGCATGCTCAACGGTGTATTGATCGAGCCGCCGTCGGACGCTTTTGGCCCGTGCTTTACCAAGCGCACCGAAAAGCACCCGCGACCTGTGCTCGGGTTCTCCGAAGACAGTTTGCTCACGGAGCCCCGCGTGATTGATGGCCTCGTGGCGGATTCGAACGCCGGACGGGCGGGTCTGGCCAACGGTGACCGAATCGTCCGCTTCACCGGTGCCACGCCCCGCATTGCCCATAGCGCCACCAATGTTTTGTTAGACAAGGATGTGCACCTGGTCCTGGAGCGTGACGGCGTGCGCAGAGATGTGTCCTTTTCGACAGAGGGTCCCGAGGTGACCGAGGACTACTGGGATCTGAGCGAGACGATCTCCAAGAAGTGCGTGCTCTAACGGGAGACCTCACCTTTGCGGAGATTCATCTCTAGTTATATGCGACCGACATACAGGCATTGACTTATGCATTCCCCAGGCAAAGAACCCGTCTCCGGCCGACTGTCCAATAAGGTCATTGCAGCCGAGGTGCGCCGTAAGCGCGAGGTGATTTGGGCTTACATGGCCGAGCAAGTTCTCAACCAGAACAGTCTTTCCAAACTTACCGGCTTTTCCCGTGCAAGCATTAGTCGGGCGCTCCATGACGATCCGCCTACGCACACACCCTGTCTCAGGAAGTTGTATGCGTTCGTCACAACGTCACGAAACGGGGATCTCGAGGCGGCGCTTCCGGTGATCGAGGCCTTCTCGCAGGACATGTCGCGGTTTGACGGCGCAACCGCGGCACAGATCTTGCGCGCGGTGGCGGACTTGCTCGACCGACGCAATGCAGCGAAACCGTGACTGTATTCGTGGCGCCACTTACTCAGAGCTTCGATCCCGCACGCATCAACGGGCGGGTTGGTAACTGCTGCCTTCACGACAGGCAGGCGGGCGATCAAATGAGGAGTTCTCGATGATTGGGCATCGGGACCGCCCTCGCGCAGATCCAGTTAAACACCGGTTCGCCTGGAGGTCCAACGCTTGGTTCGCGTTGTCTACCCTGACGATCATTTATGCGATCAATATCGCTGATCGCTTTGTTCTTTCTACGCTCCTGGAGCCTATTAAGGCCGATTTTCACTTGAGCGACTCGGCGCTCGGGTTCTTGACGGGTGTTTCGCTTGCCATCTTTTACGTTACCGCAGGCCTTCCCCTTGGCGTGCTCGCTGATCGCGCGAACCGAAAGAAGATGGTTGCGATCTCGGTGGGCATCTGGTCCGTAATGACCATCCTGTGCGGCTTGTCCGTCACGTACTGGATGATGTTGTTTATGAGGATTGGCGTCGGCATTGGCGAAGCGGGAGCAACGCCTCCTAGTCATTCGCTGCTATCCGACAAATTCGGGCCTCGGTCCCGGGCCTTTGCCTTGTCAGTGTTTGGCCTTGGGGCCAGTGTCGGCGCTTACCTCGGTGCATCGGGTGCAGGCTACCTCAACGATCATTATGGCTGGCGACAAGCACTGATTATTTTTGGTGTGGCTGGCCTTCCCTTTGCAGCGTTGTGCTGGCTCATTCGCGAGCCAAAGAGGGGGCAGGACGACGCGGGATCCAATAACCGCCGAGAGGGTGCGACGCTCAGAGACACTATTGGGTTCATGCTCGCGGATAGGGCCTTGGTACACATCATGGCCGGAGCGACCATCGTGACCTTCTGGGGCTGGGGCATTCTTTGGTGGACGCCAGCATTTCTCACCAGATCCTTCGCCCTGACAACTGGGCAGGCTGGCTCTTTGCTCGGTCCGATGCATGGCATTGGGGGCGGCATCGTCATGCTGCTCACGATCGCCATTATGGCGTGGCTAAAGAGGGGGCCCCAGTGGTGGGTTCCATCATTTGTTGCGTGGACGACGATGATTGGCGCGGTGCCATCCATGGCACTGTTCTTAGTCAGCGATATCCGCGTCGCAACGGCGATGCTTTGGATCTTTGTTCCCGTCATCTACATCTACATCGGCCCCACCTCGGCGCTCGTTCAAAACCGATTTCCTCCGGAGATGCGCGCAAAGGGCTGCGCGATTCTTTTGTTTGTCGCGAATATCGCCAACCTGGCGATCGCACCTCAACTCATTGGTGCGCTGTCCGATGTCGTGGGTGCTCACGTAGCGCAACCATCAGAGTCGCTCCGCTACGTGCTGCTCGGCTGCTCCTTTACGGGCATCTGGGCCGCTTATCACTACTGGATGGCTGCGCGAGCCATGAAGGACCTTGGCCAGACAGTTGATAGTGAACAGCCGTCCCTGAGAAACCTTGCCTGAAGGCCATGCGAATCATGAGTCCGACACTTACTCGCCGCGGCGACCTGCACTTCACGGCTCGCGAAAACTCGGGCGCCGACCAAGTCGAACTGGCGTGGGCTAGTACGCCGAAGACAAGTGGACTTCTTGCGGGTTACTGCGCGTGGAACGGCGAAAGTGCCCCGCCAAAGACTCTCGACTACGAGGAGCTGATCCTCGTTCTTTCCGGGCACTTCGGGGTCCGAATCGAGAATGGTGACGTCGTCGAAGCCGAGGCTGGGGATGTCATCCATATACCTAAAGGGACCACCGTTAGGTACTTCGGGTCCGAAGCGCGGGTTTTCTTCGCGATCACAAGGCCTGATTCCGACGACAGCGGTCGTTGATGCGCTCTGCAACACTGCGGCTCGCCGCTTGCCGCTCTCTCACCTAAGGGACTGAATATGAAGGTTGACGCTCTGCCGATTGAGGACAACACCAATGGATGGTCGGCTATCCTCCCGGCGCGGATACCCAAGGCATCGTTGAATGGCGATGTCAGCGCCGATTGGCTCGTCGTGGGTGCCGGCTACGCCGGTCTCGCAGCGGCCCGGCGCCTTGCCGAGCTGCGCCCAGAGAACTCTGTTGTGTTGCTTGAAGCGTTAGCCATTGGAGAAGGAGCGTCCGGACGCAATTCGGGGTTTGCTATCGACGTTCCGCACAATGTCGGCAGCTCAATGGAGGAGTTGGAACAGGCTGCGCACTACAAGCGATTGCTTAGGGCGGGCGCCGATTGGCTTGAGCAGCTTATGCAAACGCAAAACATTGATTGCCAATGGGCGCGCAAAGGTAAGTATCACTGCGCCGTGTCACCGAGGCTGGCTGAGAAGGTGTTGAGCGTCTATGAACATGAATTGAAGTCGCAGTGCATCGACTATCAGGTACTTAACCGCGAACAGCTCCGCGATCGACTGGGCACCAGCTACTTTCACGCAGGTATCTACACACCTAGCGATGGCCTGCTGAATCCTGCAGCTCTCGTCAGGGGCTTGGCCGACTCGCTGCCGCCCAATGTGCGGCTTTTTGAGAACACACCCGTTCTAGATCTGGAGGAAGGCACGTACTTTGTCGCCAAGACGCCTTTGGGAATCGTTCGTGCGAAGAAGGTCGTGCTTGCCACCAATGTGTTCCTTCCGAAATTCGGCTACTACACGCAAAGAATGTTTCCAATAGCGAGCTTCGCGACGTTGACCTCGCCACTAAGCAAGCCGCAACGCATGAGGATTGGCGACCCCGAGGAGTGGGGGGTCACCCCCGTGAACGCCCTCGTTGGGGCCACGATGAGGTATACGCATGATCACCGTATCCTCATCCGTCAACACTTCCACTATGCGCCAGGTTATGCCATTCCTGCCTCGGTACGGGATCGCGTACGAAGCGAGCACAAGCGCGTGTTTGATGCGCGCTTCCCGGAACTGTCGGACGCCAAAATGGAGCACTTCTGGGCGGGAACCATCAACATCACCAGGAATGGCGCGCCGGCGTGGGGGCAAGTAGCGCCAAAGGTGTTTGCCGCGGGCGGATGCAATGGCGTCGGGGTCGTCAAACAGACCATTGCCGGTCGACTCCTTGCGGAGTACGCAAGCGGTGAATCAAGTCTTCTGGTGAAGGACATGATGGCGCTCGGCGCGCCCAGCTCCCTGCCTAGCAGGCCGTTCCTTGATCTCGGGGTTAGGGGCTACCTGGCGCTAGAGCGCTGGAAGGGCCGGAGCGAGTACTAAAGTCCGGCCCCCAGCTGCAAAGGCGTCCAGGGCCAAAGGTATAGTGTGTTGCGTCGACCGTCTGAAGTCGCAACCCGAAGCGGTCACTCCCTGTGAACCGGTCACCGTTGAAACAAACTAGCGCCCAAGTGCCGGATAGTCGGTGTAGCCCTTAGGGCCAGGGGTGTAGAACGTCGCCACGTCGGCGGTATTCAGTGCCGCGTCGGCCTGCATACGCTCCACTAGGTCTGGATTAGCGAGGTACGGACGGGCGAAGGCGATGAGATCTGCGCGCCCGGCCACGAGTTCGCTTTCGGCATTGGCGCGGTCGAAGCCACCTGCAAGGATGAACAAACCCTGGAACGAGGCTCGAAGCCGAGACTTCAGCTCGGCGGGCACGGGCGGCGCACCCAGTGCAGAATGATCCAGCAGGTGAAGGTACTGCAGGCCCAATGCCGACAGTTCCCGTGTGAGCGCTTCGTACTGCGCCTCAATGTCGGAAAAGGCGCCTGTGCTGTTGAATACGCCATACGGCGACAGCCGAATGCCGACGCGGTCGGGGCCGATTGCGTCGGCGGTAGCGCGGGCGATCTCGAGCGCGAATCGATTTCGTCCCTCACTGCTCCCGCCATAGGCATCAGTGCGTTGATTCACATTGGCGTTGAGGAACTGTTCGATCAGATAGCCGTTCGCGGCATGCAGCTCGATCCCATCAAATCCTGCTTCGATCGCGAGTTGCGCCGACTTGGCATACTCATCCACCGCATGGGAGATGTCGGCTGTGGTCATCGCACGCGGCACGCTGTGTGGCTGCATGCCGTGCGAGTCAGTGTACATTTCACCCGGGCACGCCACCGCCATGGGTCCAAGCACCTCCGCACACGCAGGAAGATTGGCCAGCTGAGTCACGCGGCCGGTGTGCATCAGCTGCACGAAGATTTTGCCGCCCTTGGCGTGAACTGCGTCGGTGACGGCTCTCCATCCACGTACGTGCGCATCATTGAAGAGTCCGGGAATTCGCGGATAGCCCAGGCCGTTGGGTGACGGTGACGTGCCCTCGGCAACAATCAGGCCCGCAGAAGCACGCTGAGCGTAGTACTCCGCCATCAGCGTATTGGGCGTGTTGGCGTCGACGGCACGACTGCGTGTCATGGGTGCCATCACGGCTCGGTTGCCGAGCTGGATGGTCGGCGTCTTTAGTGGTTCAAAAAGCATGCTGTTCCTTGAATGGCTTCAGGTCGTTCGACATCCCGCCGCGATTACCGGAGCTCGAATGTCGGTTCGGGACACCGGTGGCACCACAAAAGCGTAGTCGCCGGTCGTTCCAGGAGATTGAGTTACCGGAGATTGAGGACTACCTTTCCCTTCGAGCGGCCCGCTTCGACATAGGCGAGCGCTTCATTCGCTGATACGAACGGAAAAGCTCGATCGACGACGGGGCGAACAGCGCCGGCCTCGATCAATCGGGTGATCTCCCGTAGCTGCTGCCCATGGGACTGCATGAAGAGAAACGAGTAGTTCAGATTTTGACGGATCGCCTCTTTGCGTACCTTGGAACTCAACAGGCGGAAGATGAGGCCGACGAACCAGGGGGCTCCGATACCTTTGGCGAACTCCGGGTCGGGCGGCCCGGAAATTGATATGAGGGTTCCTCCCGGTTTCAGCACACGAAGGGATTTCTCCAGCGCCACTGCATCCTGGCTGTGCAGGACAACGTCGAAGTCCTTCAGTACTTTTTCGAAATCATCCTTCTTGTAGTCGACGACAATGTCTGCCCCGAGGCGTTTCACCCAGTCGATGTTGGCGGTGCTCGTGGTCGTGGCCACGGTAGCTCCGATGTGCTTGGCCAGCTGAATGGCGAAGCTGCCAACACCGCCGGATCCTGCCTGGATAAAGACCTTCTGCGTCTTCTTGAGATGAGCTCGTTCGACCAAAGCTTGCCATGCTGTCAAGCCAACCAAAGGAATCGCCGCCGCTTCGGCCATAGTGATGTTGGTGGGTTTAGGCGCGACGTCGTTCTCATTCACTGCGATGAGCTGCGCAAACGTGCCAATGCGGTGGTCAGGCGGGCGAGCATAGACCTCGTCGCCTACCTTGAATTGGCGAACACGCGATCCCACTCGAATCACGACGCCGGCAACATCATGGCCTAGAACGAGCGGTAGCTTGTAGGGCAGGATCAGCTTGAACTCGCCGCTTTTGATCTTGGAATCGAGCAGGTTCACGCTTGCGGCGTGAACCTCGATCAGCACGTCATCGTTCTGAAGTTCCGGCTCCTGCACTTCGACAAGCCGCATTGGAACTTTCTTGCTGTACCGATCAATGATGAATGCCTTCATGATCCTTCTTTCTCTCCTGGATGTATCAATCGACGGCGCTTGCCCACGCCTAGAGCCGCAGGTCTTTCCGCACTCCCGCATCCAGCACGCTAGCTGGCGCGAATCGCCGGAGGAATCGCATGCGACGAGCCAGTCCCGGTGCATAACGCATCTTCGGGTGGCGTGACATGGCCGCGCTTGTCACCATCTTGGCTACGACATCAGGGCCGTCCGCGCCAGTGAGCACTTCCTTCACCCGCCTCTCCACGCCTGAGCGAATGGCGCCGTACACGTCGAGTGGTGCGTCGGGCTTGATCAAATTCGCATCGAACGACGTATTGATGTAGGCCGGCTCGACCACGGAGACGCGAATGCCCATAGTGCGCAGTTCATGGTCGAGTGCTTCCGAATAGCCTGCAACGGCGTGTTTCGTGGCCGAATACAAAGCCATGTAGGGCATTGGCAAGAAGCCGAGCACAGAACCGATGTTGATGATTCGGCCGCTACCCTGCTGTCGCATGTAGGGGACGACTGCGCGCGTCATTCGGACCATACCCATGAAGTTGGTATCGAATATCGCCTGGGCCTGCTCGATGGAGCTTTCTTCCGCGCCCGCCGGAGCAACCCCGAAGCCGGCGTTGTTAACGAGCACATCGATGCGGCCGACGCGTTGGATGACTTTCTCAACGAGTGCTCCGACGGAAGCGTCGAGGGTGACGTCAAGGGTCAACATCTCGAACCGTTCATTCGCCGAAGAGGCCGGTCTCCTGCTGGTGCCGAAGACCCTGTAGCCCGCCTTGGCGAGTAGGTCCGCCGTGGCTTCGCCGATACCTGAAGATGCCCCGGTGACCAAGGCAACGCCCATACCGCTCTTGCTCATGATTCAAAGCTCCGCCGGGAAAAATGCACTTGTCTTCGATAGTTACTACTGATTTCGTATCGACTATACTATCGATTCCGAAGTAAGTCACTATCGATTTGATATGAACAGCGAAGATCTTTGCAATGAGCCTTGCCCGATTGCGCGCAGCCTGGCTTTTGCGGGGGACCGGTGGAGCATCTTGATCCTGCGAGACGCCCACGCCGGTCTCACGCGCTTTGACCAGTTCCGTAAGAGTCTAGGCATTGCACCGACGATGCTGACTCAGCGGTTAGGCACGCTGACCGAGGAGGGACTGTTGGAGAAGCGCCGCTACTCCGAGCATCCCCCCCGTGAGGAATATCTGCTGACGGATGCCGGTCGGGATTTCCTGCCGGTGCTCTTTATGATTGGCGCGTGGGGACGCCAGTACCGCAGTGGAGGCAAGCTGACCCGTTTTCTCGACGCGGAGACGGGAACCGACATCAAGGCGGTGGCTGTGGATGAGGCCACAGGTGCAAAGATCGGAACCCGCCCAATACGCGTGGTTACGCCAGACGAAAGTTGACCGTGCACCGGCATTGAGTGTTCGCACCGAGATTAGGGAAAGGGTCCGCTTCCGACCGATAATAGGTATTCGGCCACGTCCTCAGTGACTATGTCACGGCGACCAGATCGCTGGCCGCGAGAGCGGGACTTGCACTCAGAGTCCACTGAGGCGCCAATACTGGGCCGTTTGGCGATATAGCAATTCGACCGGGGGAGTTCCTCTTCGGGTGCCAGCTATCGCCACCACCTCTATTTGCAAAGAAGTGAAAGACTTTCCTTTAACCGGCGCGAAAAATTGTCCTTTAACGAACAGTTGTTGCTCTCTAAAGCATAAATTGTCCGTTTGGGACACTTTACGGTTGAAATAAAGCATAAAGTGTCCCGCCAGCCCGTAGACAACTCGCAGCGCTGCCCAAGAAACCCTCAGCGAATTGATCAAAGTCTTACGTTGACCGGTTAAAACGGCAGTCGAAAGCGGACATTGCCTACCCGGAAAGCCTGTAGGTGGACCAAGCTCCGATCCATCCCTCCAGCACCAGGTAAGAGCATGATCACGCGTGCAGAACGCCATCTACCCGCGTGACGCAAGCTCCTCCAACCCAAATCCGTCCCTCTGACGCTTGTACGTGGATGCGCCCTTTTCTCCCCATGGCAGTGCCTTGGGCAATGGTGAACGATGCCGGTGCCATGCCAGTCTCGATCAGCCAACGGGCGATCCCTGCGTTGAGACTTCCGGTGGCAGGATCCTCCGGCATCGCATCGCCTCCCACGAAAGCACGCACTTCGTAAGCCGCATCGCCTCGCGATGGCGCAATTAACCCAATCGGAAGTGCGTGCAGCGAAGCGAGGTCCGGCTTCAGCGCGAGAAGCCGTGCGTCATCGTTCAACATGAGCGCCAACCATCCAGCCCCGTTATCAACCCACTCGGCGTGCAGGACCTCGCTCCTTTGCAAACCAAAGGCGATGAGAATGCGCTCTACCAATGCCCCGTCGGCGGCACCAGAACGCACGAATGAAGGTGCCTCAAATGCCAAGTCGCGCTCTGAGATGCGTATAGGAACGAGCCCGATGGCGCATTCCTGCATCACTTGCGTATCGCGGGGCACACCACCAGCCGACAACCAGGCATGACACGTACCGAGCGTGGGGTGGCCGGCAAATGGCATTTCGCGCAGCGAAGAGAAGAATCGGACGCGATAATCAGCACGCGGGTCGTTCGGCTCCAAAAGAAAGCAGGTTTCACTAAGGTTGGTCCAGCGTGCAAGAGCTGCCATGTCCTCGTCGGAAAAGTCATCTGCGCCATGTACCACGGCAACTGGATTGCCCATGAAGAGTTCGCCAGAAAAGACGTCGATCTGGCTGAAGCGCTTTGTTCGCATGCAGGTTTCGTCCTCGTGCTGAATGGGTACCTAGAAAAGACCTTGTAGTCAAAATGCCAGCTTCCAGAGCGAGGAGTGATGCCTTCTCGCACCGATGACGGTACTCGCGCCGGTAACGAGGATGACCTTTCCTGCGGTTTCCTTGCTCATGGAAGTGCCTTTGTCTTCATGTCGGGGCAGTGGGTCGTCATTTCGACGACCCGTACCGCAAGGGACGTAAGGTCGTTATTTCGATGAACCTACCGCAGCCTGCTCAATCAGCTTCGCCACCTCTTTCGGATGCGAAAGGAATGCGGCATGGCTTGAGTCCACGCCGATCGTGGTGCTGCCGGCGCGCTTGGCCATAAAGCGTTCAAGCTCCGGGTTGACCGTGCGATCGGACTTGGCGACCAGCGACCAGCTGGGTTTGACCTTCCACGCTGCCTTAGACACAGGGTCAGTAAAGGCATGCACGGATGGCATCACCTGCGAGATGCCCATGAAGCGCGTGATGGCAGCAGGAACGTCGGCGGCGAAGTCCGCATGCAATTGGGCGGGGTCGATGTAAAGAAAGTCGTCTGCGGTTTTCTTAATCGCTTTGGTGGCGCCGGGAAACTTTTCCGTGAGGGTTGCCAGACTCTCACCGTCATCGGGCTGGTACGCGGCGATGTAAACGAGGCCCGCCACCTGAGGATCGTTGCCAGCTTCCGTGATTACGGCGCCGCCGTAGCTGTGGCCCACAAGGATGGCCGGACCGTCCTGCATGTGAAGCACGCCGAGCGTAGCTTTTACGTCATCCGCGAGCGAGGTCTCCGGTTGTTGAACGACAGCTACGTTGTAGCCGTCTTTCATAAGGATGTCCGACACAGCTTTCCAGCCAGAACCGTCCGCGAAGAAGCCATGCACCAGCACGATATTCTTGATCGGTTGAGAAGGTGTCGCGTGGGCGCCGAAAGCGGACAGACTTATGGCCAGCGCGGCAGCGATGCGGGTGCGGCTGAATAAGCTCTTCATGTGTTTCTCCCAAGAAAATCGAGCAATCGATGGGCTGGTGATAGTTGGATTCAAAGAAGCGATTCGATCAGGCGGAAAGTCGTTCCATCAGCACCGTCGCCGCTTCCGACGACGACGCCGGGTTCTGGCCCGTGATCAGCAGGCCATCGGTGACCACATACGAGCCCCAGTCCGGACCCTTGGAATACAGGCCACCCTTTGCCTTGAGTTCGTCTTCGACCAGAAAGGGAACAATCTTTGTTAGACCAACGCCCTCCTCCTCGCTATTGGTAAAGCCGGTGACCTGCTTGCCTTCAACCAGCGGCTTGCCATTTGCCGCCTTGACGTGGCGAAGCACGCCCGGCGCATGACAGACGAGCGCGACCGGCTTGCCAGCCTCGATGAAGGACTCGATCAGTGCGATCGAATGGGCATCTTCGGCGAGGTCCCAGAGTGGGCCGTGGCCGCCCGGATAAAATACGGTGTCGAAATCCGCCTGCGAGACGCTATCGAGGCGAACGGTGTTCGCCAGTTGAGCATTGGCCGCGACATCGGCTTCGAAACGATGGGTAAGGGCGGTGCGGAAAGACGGTTCGTTGCTCTTGGGGTCCAGCGGAGGCTGGCCGCCCTTAGGCGAGGCCATAACTACTTCGACGCCTGCGTCCTTGAAGGTGTAGTACGGCGCAGCTAGTTCTTCGAGCCAAAAGCCCGTCTTGCGGCCGGTGTTACCCAGTTGATCGTGAGAGGTCAAAACAATGAGAACTTTCATGGCGTTTTCCTTGGTTGTTTTAGTAAGCAGGCCACTCGCCTACAGAGTGAAACAAAAAAACGGAGCTTCGTAGCAAAGAGCCGGTGCGCTCCCGTTGGGGCGGGAAGGTGAACAATTGCGGTGTGCTGAACATCGCTTTATGGAACGGTGCGGCCTTGCGTACCGTTCATACGCACACAGAAGTCCGTTCGATCTCGAGCCTGGTAGCGGCGCACGTTGTAGAAAGACCACGCTTTGGTGATCGCAAGGCGGAACGGATGTGTCCTCTTCTGCGCCACGAGGGAGGGGCGGCAATGACAGCCTTAGCGGAGAGGTCGGTCATTCTGTGCCGCTTCACTTAAGAAGTACGCCTCGACCCAATGAAACGACCAGCCGACCCCTGTGCCCAAGACAACCTCGCCTCCACGCAGCACCGCGATCGCAGTAATGGGCACCACGGGATCTGACGGTAGAAGCAGGATCGGGCACGTCCACATTGCAACGCGAAGCAGAGGAAATCGCTGGGCGATCAGCGCACAGACGGCGATCGCTAGCCCCATCTGGAGTCCAACGGACACGGTGAAAATCATGGTCACTTGGCGAACGAGGATCGTCACTACAATGCCAACCAGCGTGCCTATTACCCGCCCCACCAGTGACGACTGAGTCTCGCGGAGCTCTTCCTGAGACACGATTACTGCCGACACTGCAGCCCAGGAAGCTTCGGTCAAGCCAAGTGAGACAGCCAGTTCATAGGCTGTCGCAGCAGCTCCCGCACAGCGGGCTACAAACATGGCCGTGCGAAAAGGAATCGCCTGGACCACTTGTGAAGCGAAGCGCATCGCTTGGCCCCTATTGTTGATTAACCAGAGGCTCCGAGCGCTGATTACCGCGAAGCGCAACCATGGGTGGCCAATCGGAATAGCCCGTGGCATCGCCGCCATACCAATATTGCTTTGGTGCATCGGCCAAGGGCGCGCCGACCCGAAGTCGCTCCACAAAGTCAGGATTGGCGATGAAGGGGCGGCCGAAACTAAACAAATCCGCATCACCGGCAGCCAGCGCCTTTTCCGCTAGTTCGAGGGTATATTGGTTGTTTGCGATGTAAGCACCAGCGAAGCGCCGGCGGAGTGCTGCGATATTCAAGCTGGCTGGCGTATCGCGACTCTGTTGGGTAATTCCTTCGATGCCGTGCACGTAGAGAAGGCCGAGCTTGGAGAGCTCGTCGATGTAGCTTGCAAAGGTGTTTTCTGTGTGGCTATCGAGCGGAGTTTCGCCAGGTGTGGTTGTCACCGGCGATATGCGGATACCAACTCGCTTTGCGCCCCAAACGTCAATGACTGCACGCACGACGTCCAGCGGAAACCGCAGCCGATTGCTGAGCGTGCCGCCGTATTGATCTCCGCGGCGGTTGGTGCTGTCGCGGACGAACTGCTCGAGAAGATAGTTGTTGGCGGAATGAACTTCCACACCGTCAAATCCGGCCCTCTTGGCCTTATCCGCAGCGCGGCGGTAGTCCTCGACGATCCGTGGTATCTCGTCGGTCTCCAATGCCCGCGGCGTGACAAAATCCTTCATGCCATCACCGACACGGATCTGGCCCAGTGGGCGGATAGCTGATGGTGCGACGGGGAGCGCGCCGCCATGCATATCAGGGTGGGACATCCGACCTGTGTGCCAGAGCTGTAGAAAGATCTTTCCTCCACGCTGGTGCACGGCCGTGGTGACTCTGCGCCATGCGGTTACCTGCTCATCTG
The DNA here is from genome assembly GCF_026283925.1 of Dyella halodurans. Classification (GTDB taxonomy): domain Bacteria; phylum Pseudomonadota; class Gammaproteobacteria; order Xanthomonadales; family Rhodanobacteraceae; genus Dyella; species Dyella halodurans. Next base: position 100,906 of record NZ_JAPDPF010000006.1, on the reverse strand, counting down.
ACCAGATGCCGGGCGTGCGCGGATAGCCGCGACCCTGAGCCGAGATATTGGTAGCTTCGGTAACGATAAGCCCGGCCTGCGCACGCTGCCCGTAATAGTCAGCTGCGTATTCGGGTATGACGCCGGCATCATCTGCCCGGCTGCGTGTCATCGGAGCCATGACTATTCGATTGCTCAGTTGCAGGTCTCCGATGGTCACAGGCTGCAACACGAGGCTGGTCGAGCCGGCCATAACAAGCACTCCTCTAAAGAATTAGCGATGGGGTAATGGGACGGGATAGCGCGGAAATGCGGATCAGGCGCGCTCGGCTAGTCGACCGTCCTTATCCATACAGCCTGGGCGTTAGTGAACTCGCGCAGGCCAAAGTGCGAAAGCTCGCGCCCGTAACCACTTTTCTTCACCCCGCCGACTGGAATCCGCGGATTCGAAGCGCTAAAGCCATTGATAAATACCCCGCCCGTATCCAGGCGACGAGCGATACGCTGCGCTCGTTCGGTATCCGAGGTCCACAGGTTCCCCCCAAGACCGTAATCGCTCGTGTTTGCCAACTCGATGGCGTGTTCCAGGTCATCAGCTATCGCGATGGCTGCGACCGGTCCAAACGTTTCTTCATCGAAGGCAGTCATACCTGGAGCGACGTCACCCAGCACAGTCGGTTCATAGAAGTTGCCAGCTCCAGGCACCTTTTTGCCGCCAAGGAGGAGCGTTGCACCTTCGGCGAGGCTCCGTTCGACTTGGTCATGCAGCTCGTCACGCAGATCCTTGCGCGCCATCGGGCCGATTTGGGTTGATGTATCCGTGGGATCGCCGATCTTCAGGGTTCTTGCTGCTTCCACGAATTTGCGAGTGAACTGGTCGGCTATTGGACGCTCAAGGATGAAACGTTTTGCCGCCAGGCATACTTGCCCCGAATTCTGGAAGCGGGCATGGATTGCCGCTTCAACGGCAAGTTCAATATTTGCATCAGCTAAGACGATGAACGCATCGCTGCCGCCGAGCTCAAGCAAGCTCTTCTTAAGTGCCCTTGCGGCAGTCGACGCGACGGCAGCGCCCGCGCGCATGCTGCCGGTCAAAGTCACCGCGGCGACACGGGAATCCTCGATGACGTGCGCGACCGTAGCATTGTCAGAATTCAGGTTCGCGAAGAGGCCCTTGGGAAAGCCGGCGGCCTCATAAGCCTCTTCCAGCGCATACGCCGCGCCCATCACATTTGGGGCATGCTTAAGGATGAAGCCGTTACCAGAGAGCATGATTGGTCCAGACGCACGGACGACCTGCCAGAGTGGAAAGTTCCACGGCATGACGGCGAGAATCGAGCCTATCGGCAGGTAGGAAACATGCACCTGATCATTTGCGTCTACCGGCACAGGCTCATCGGCAAGAATCGCGGGGCCGTTTGCAGCAATCCAATCGATCGTTGCGGCGCATTTTTCGACCTCGGCGCGGGCAGCAACGATGGGCTTACCCATCTCAGCGGTGATGACCGAAGCGAGGCGCTCCGTGCGATCGCGAAGCACTGTCGCCAGACGACGATAAACGATGACGCGCTCGCTCATGGGCGTGGCACGCCACATTCGGAAGGCGGCCGAGTTCGCATCAAGCATCCGTTCGACATCGTCGGAGGTCTGATACGGGTAGGTCGCAATCAACTCGTCATTCGCGGGATTACGGGAAACGCCGCCGTCGACGTACACGATCGCGGGATTGTACGCGTTGTTGGTCATAGCAGACTCCATGAGGGGTGGCGGCAGCGTCCCCCGTTGGAGTCCAATCTCCAGTGGATCGCTGTGCGAAACCCATTATGGTGATCTGGTTAAGGCCAAGAAGGCGTCTTGTTATCCTATGACCGGGAGTCATAGGCAGAGCTCTGGAGGACGTAACTGACCAGTGAAAGGTCCGGGCGTCCCGCGGGCGTTAGCGCAATGTAAATAAACTCTGTCAGCCCTTTGGTCGGGTGCATCAGACGATTACTACCCTCGTTGAAACCTCGCACCTGGGTATCGGGCCACCACTCACGAAACTCGTCACTTAGGTCGATCAATTCCGCGACGAGCCTGTCGAAGGGCGTCTTGTCATGCGCCTTTGCGCGAGCAGTTCGGAACGCTGAGATCATGCCGCGAGCCATCTGTTCCCAATCGAGAATGAGCGTCCTATAAGGGGAGTACAAAAACAGAAGGCGCAGCAGGTTGCGCTCAAACGGCTCCAGAGAGCCGTAGTCGACCAATAGATCAGCCATGGCACTATTCCACGCGAGAATATCCAGCTGAGGATTTCGAACATACGCAGGGATGGGGTTCATGGCATCAACAAGCATCCTCAAGCCATCGCTCAGTTTCTTGCTGCTTTTGACCTGGGGAGCAGCGCGCGATGACAACGAAGACAAGTAAGCCGTTTCGATGTCGTTGAGTCTCAATACTCGGGAAATGCGACCAAGTGCGTTGTCCGATACCTGGATATCTCGGCCTTGCTCAAGCCAGGTGTACCAGCTCACGCTCACCCCTGCTAGAACCGCAACCTCCTCTCGTCGCAGACCAGGAGTGCGCCTGGTTCCACCGGGAAGCCCGAACTCGTTAGGTCGAAGTTGTGCACGTCGAACGGAAAGGAAGGCGCCAAGCTCGCGGCGTTCGTCGTAGGTTGACTTCTTCATACTTCATGGACCGTGGTAGGACTCGTGACACGGGGCGATTGAATTCGCCTGTCCGAGCACGCACCAACGTGCCCTTCGTAAACGAGATCAGTTGTCTCCAATGTCGCTTCGAGTGCGGCGATAGCACATTGCCGGCGCTCAAAGCTATGGGGCGCCAGCTGGTCGAAAATTACTAGCTGCGAGGATAGAGAGCCGCGTGAAGCTTCTCGTTGGCCTGAGCCACTGCAGCCTTCGCTGCCGGTGTGTCGCCCAACGCATCGAGCATTACGAAGTCGTGGATGGTGCCGAGGTAGCGGGTCGCTGTCACATCAACACCAGCTGCGATCAGCCTGTGCGCGTAGGCTTCGCCCTCATCTCGGAGCACATCGTTTTCACCAGTGATAACGAGCGCCGGTGGTAGCCCCTTAAGCTGTTCAAACGTCGCATTCAGCGGGGTCACCAGAGGGTTCATTCGGGCGGCCTCGTCAGGGACGTAGGCGTTCCAGAACCATTGCATTGCGGGTAGCGTAAGCCAAGGGCCATTGGCGAACTCACGGTAGGAACCATTCTTAAAGTTCGCATCTGTAACCGGATAGAACAGCACTTGGTAGACAAACTTCGGGCCAGCAAGTTCCTTGGCCATCAAAGTTACCGCGGCGCTCATATTGCCACCTACGCTATCACCGGCGATCGCCATGTTCTGGCCGTCAATGCCGTGCTGCTTGCCATGCTCGACAACCCACCTGGCGGCTGCGTACGACTGTTCGTTCTGGACTGGGAACTTCGATTCCGGCGCACGCGAATAGTTAACGAAAACGACGGCGGCGCGCGCGCCATTGGCGAGTTGGCGTACCAATCGATCGTGCGTATTCTCGCTACCCAACACCCAGCCAGCGCCATGGATATAGAGAACCACAGGCAATGTGCCTGTCACGCCTTTCGGGCGAATGATGGTGATGGATACAGGGCCGGCGCTGGCATCGTTAAAGGTGAGGTCTTGCTTATCGACTGGCAGTTTGGGGACGTTGCCAGACTGCGCGCCTTCCAGGACCTCGCGAGCCTGCGGCACAGGCAGCTTATAAATTGGTTCGCCGCCTTTAGCGGCCAAAGCATCGATGAATGCCTGTGTCGAAGGATCGAGCTGGCCAGCACTGGCCCGAACTGAGACGGAAACCGCGGCAGTGCCGAGGGGGGGTTAAGCATATTCAACACGTTATCCTGATGCATGGTCGTATTTCGATAGGTCAAACAAATCTCGCTCTATCCAGTGAGAAGAACTTCTCCCGTCCATAGCTCACGTCGACGCTTTTGATAAGCGCCGGTTCCGTTATTCCAATGAGATCGAAGGATCAGAGTGAGATTCCAAGTGCTTCAGCAACGCCTTCTCCGTAAGAAGAATCAGCCTTGCTGAAATGCGCAATTTGGCGCCGAATAATTTCATCCGGAACACCTTGCATAGCGGCGGCTATATTGCTGAAGAGCTTCTGCTTCTGGTCTGCACGCATCAGGCGGAACAGGTCACCCGGCTGGGTGTAGTCGTCGTTGCCATCACGATGGTCGTAGCGATCGGCGTCGCCCGAAATTGCTAGTGCAGGCTCCTGCACCGACTTGTCTTCGATGGGGCCATTGAGCGAATTTGGCTCGTAGTTGACGCTGCCGCCACCGTTACCATCGAAGCGCATCTCGCCATCGCGGTAATAGTTGTTAACGGGGCAGCGCGGTCGATTTATTTCGAGCGAATTGTGATTCGTACCCAGGCGATAGCGCGCCGCGTCGGCATACGAAAAGATACGAAATTGCAGCATCTTGTCCGGGCTGTGGCTGATGCCGGGGACAACGTTCGCCGGTGAGAAGCTTGCCTGCTCAACCTCGGAAAAATAGTTATCCGGATTGCGATTGAGCTCCAGTACGCCCACTTGAATCAACGGATAGTCCTTGTGCGGCCACACCTTGGTGAGATCGAAGGGGTTGAACGACGTGTTCTGTGCCTCGGCCTCCGGCATCACCTGCACGTACATCGTCCATTTCGGGTAGTCGTTACGTTCAATGGCCTCGTAAAGATCGCGCTGGTGCGAGTCGCGATCCTGTCCGATGACGCCAGCGGCTTTTTCGTTGGTCCAGTTCTCGATACCTTGCCGTGTCTTGAAGTGGAACTTCACCCAGAACCTCTCTCCCTGGTCGTTCCAAAAACTGTAGGTATGGCTGCCAAAACCATGCATGTGGCGCAACGTGGCAGGCAGGCCGCGGTCGCTCATAAGAATGGTCACCTGATGCAGCGATTCGGGTGACAGCGACCAGAAATCCCACATCGCCGTTGCGCTGCGAAGATTGGTGCGCGGATCTCGCTTCTGGGTGTGGATGAAATCGGGAAATTTGTATGGGTCGCGCACAAAAAACACGGGCGTGTTGTTGCCCACCAGATCCCAGTTGCCTTCGTTGGTGTAGAACTTGATGGCGAAACCTCGTACATCGCGCTCGGCATCCGCGGCGCCGCGTTCGCCGGCCACGGTCGAGAAGCGAAGGAACAAAGGTGTTTGTGTGCCTGGCTTGAACACCTTTGCTCGCGAATAGCGCGTGATGTCATGGGTGATGGTCAATGTGCCGTGGGCGGCCGATCCCACGGCATGGACGACGCGTTCGGGAATGCGCTCACGATTGAAATGTGCATGCTTCTCGAATAGTTGGTGATCCTGTACCAGCAAAGGGCCTCGCTGACCTGCGGTGAGCGCATTTTGGTTATCGGAAACAGGTGTGCCAGCCGACGTGGTGAGAGTTGGCCTTGATTTCTTCATGTCTTGCTCTTGGTCAGGAAGTTGACGTAATGGACTTCGTGCTGGGCCCACTGGACCACGCGTGTCGTCGAGGAATAAACAGCGCATGGTGGAGCACCGGCCGGGGCCGGTGTTCCGCCACGGTTTTACAGTGCGTCGAGTTGCGCCAGCACGTCGCCCGACAGGGCCAGCTCGCCGGCTGCCATGTTCTCGCGCAGGTGCGCTACCGACGAAGTGCCAGGGATCAGCAGGATGTTGGGCGCGCGATGAAGCAACCACGCCAGCGCCACCTGCATGGACGTGGTGCCGAGGTTTGCTGCGATTTCCGACAGCTCGGACGACTGGATCGGCGTGAAGCCGCCCAGCGGGAAGAACGGTACGTAGGCAATGCCATCGGCGGCGAGTTCGTCCACCAGCGTGCCGTCCTCGCGATGCACCACGTTGTATAGGTTCTGCACGCAGACGATCTCGGTGATGCGCCGCGCTTCGGCCACCTGCGTGCGGGTCACATTACTCAGGCCCACATGGCGGATGAGCCCCTTGTGCTTGAGTTCCGCCAGCGCTTCCACCTGAGGCGCGATGGACCCTTCCTTCGGTGTATGCACGTCGCCCATGATGCGTATGTTGACCACGTCGAGCACGTCCAGCCCGAGGTTCTTCAGATTGTCGTGCACGCCGCGCTCCAGTTCCGGCGCTTGCTGCGCGGGCAGCCAAGAGGCGTCGTCGCCGCGCACGGCGCCGACCTTGGTGACGATCACCAGGTCATCGCGATACGGATGCAGCGCCTCGCGAATCAGGCGATTGGTGACATGCGGGCCATAGAAGTCGCTGGTGTCGATGTGGTTGACGCCGGACTCGACGGCCTCGCGCAGCACGGCGAGCGCCGCCGCATGATCTTTCGGCGGCCCAAACACGCCGGGGCCGGCCAGCTGCATGGCGCCGTAGCCCATGCGGTTGACGGTGCTGCCGGCGAAGGGAAAGGTCTTTACAGGTTGCGTCATGGGGAGATCCTCAATGGGATCACGCCACTATGTGCGGGGCGATGGCGTTTGATAATCCACGCCAATGCGTACAGGCTGTGCGAAACTCTGCACAATGGCCCCGGAATTCAACGATCTCGCCGCGTTTCTCGCCGTCGCCCGCGCCGGCGGTTTCCGCGATGCCGCGCGCGCCAGCGGCGTTTCGGCGTCGGGACTGAGCGAGGCCGTGCGACGCCTGGAATGCGCGCTGGGTGTGCGCCTGCTCAACCGCACCACGCGCAGCGTCGCGCCCACCGAAGCCGGGCAGCGCCTGATCGAGCGACTGGCACCGGCGCTGGCGGACATGGAAGCGGCGCTGGACGTGCTCAACGTCTTTCGCGACACGCCCACCGGCACGCTGCGGCTCAACGTGCCTGCCGGCGTGTCACGCGCGGTGTTGCTGCCTATCCTGGCCGACTTCTCCAGGCAGCATCCCGGCATTACCGTGGAAGTGATGGTGGAAGACAGCTTCGTGGACGTGCTTTCCGCCGGCTGCGATGCAGGCATCCGCTACGACGAGCGCCTCGCGCAGGATATGGTCGCCATTCCGATCGGGCCACGCGTGGAGCGCTTCGCCACGGCGGCGTCGCCGGCTTATCTCGACGCCCATGGGCGACCGGCGCATCCGCGTGAGCTGCTTGAACACGCCTGCCTGCGCGTACAGTTCGCCAGCGGCGCCATGCCCGTGTGGGAGTTCGAGCGCGACGGCGACATCGTGCGCATCGATCCCACCGGCCCGCTGCGCGCGCGACCGGGTGCCGCGTTCGACCTGGTCATCCAGGGCGCGCTGGCCGGGATGGGGGTGGTGCACACCTACGAAGAACTCCTGCGCCCCCATGTCGATTCGGGCGGGCTGGTGCCCATCCTCGAAGACTGGGAGCAACCGTTCAGTGGCCCCTTCCTCTATTACCCGGGGCGACGCAACCTGCCCACGCCGCTACGCGCTTTCGTGGATTTCGTGAAGGCACGCGACGCCGGATAGGCTCACGCGCAGAGCCGCTCATCGCGTGCGGACTCAGTGAATAGCCGTGCCCACCCGGGATCCTGGACGTAGCTGGGCGGTTGAGATCGAGCGGCCAAGTTATGGTTGAAAGTCGCGGCCAATTTATGCTTTATCGAACATCCGATGTGCACGTGCCCATAAGTTGGCCGTTCTGGCCAATTCGCGGTCACTAGCTACTCATAAAGTGTCCGTTGGTTGGCAAGGCTTGCCCGCGCACTGCTTTGTCAAAGAGCGGTTTCAAGATAGGTGTAGATGTAGTTCGAGCCGCCGTCGACGTTACCCAACAGGCGCGACGACGCGAAGATGCCGGAGCGGTGCGAGACGCCAAAGCCGAAATAAGTCCTCTTGAGCGCCTTTGAGCGGAAGATGTCGCCGACGTTGACGTCGATGCTGGGGTCAAGGTAGTTCAGCAGGCGCGACGTTTCGCGCTCGCGCCGAGCCTGGCTGCTGATTTCGGTGTAGGGCACGTGTTCCGCGTAGGAAAGGCCGTAGCCAAAGCCCAGACGGGTTTCCACCCAGCGGCTCCAGGGAAAGCCGTAGTAGAACGCTTTCATGTACATGTCGATCTGTAAGCCGTTGGTCGCCAGGCCGTTGTCGTCGCGATACAGCAGCCCGATGTAGCCGACAAAATCCAGCGGCCAGTCGTTTAAGCGTCGGATGAAGGGGCGGCCGATTTGTACGCCGGTAATGCTGGTGGGGTTTTCGTTGTCCAGCGAAACGCAGCTCAAGGTGACGATGTTGGCCATATGACAACCTGCGCCGGCTGCGCGACCGTAGAACACTTTGAGGTAGGTGGGCGAATTGTCGTCGTACCAGGCCGCATCGTGATGGCTACCGAAGTCGTACACGGCGCCCAGGTACAGTGCGGGTTGGATGCCGTTACGGACGATCGGGCTCTTGCGGACATCGCTATCCAGATAGGTGGCGGAAAGGCCCCCGATCAAGCGCAAGTTCTGGAGAACGGTATAAGTGGCATACAGGCCAAGCGTGGCATTGACGCCGCTACCTGGCTCGTAGGCAGGGCGCACGGCGGTGGCTTCCTGGGGCTTCACGCCGTAGTAATAGTTGTTCAAGTTGGCGTCGCGGAAGGACACGGTGAAGTCCGGGCGAAGCACCCAGCGGCTGAAGCGCCAGTCATACGAATAACCCAGGCGCACTTCGGTACCGTGCGAGACGCTGGTGATGTCGTGCAGTACCGCGGCGCGCAAGGTGCCCCAGGGCTGGCGGTTCGCGTAGGCCATGCCCAAGTCGGCACTGGTGGTGCGCAGATCCATGCCTTCCAGCACGCCGTTCCGCTGTTCTTCCGGAAAGCCTTCAAGACGCTGGGCCAGGAATACATCCAAGCGTTGCTCATCGGAGTTGTAGAGCTTGATGCCAATACGATCGGCACTGAGAAAGAAATGCGTGCCTTCGTACAGGTAGAGCGGCAGCAAGTCAGTGCGATAGCCAGCGTCCTTGTAGGGCGATGTTTCGGTGCGCACGACAAAGCCGAGGCCGGCGCTACCGGGATCGCTCAGCAAGTCGTTGATATGGTCGGTACTGGTCTGGCCGTGCGCGTCATGGGTAATGGATAGGGCCAGCATGATGAGGAATAGGGCGGCAGGGGAACTATGGTTCCGATGGCTCATCTAGTCTCCACTCCTGAGGCGAAGAAAGCCGGTGCCGATGACGGTACGCCTCATGGCATGGCTCAACGTTTGGGCGGCAGTTCGCGTCGATCTGAACAAATGGCTTTCCGTCATTGCTGCAGGCGATGGTTTGTTCAGACCTTCCCCTTGGAGAAGTCATAGAGGTCGGTCGGTGAAATTCATGTTGATTCGGCAACGCCTGACCTTTAGTTCCTTTCGCGGGCTAAGCGCCTGTATGCACCCGCGCGAACACCAACGTCAGCGGGTCCAGGGTGACTCCTGTGGCAACGGCCAGTCGATCGTCAGACAAACGGCGACTAGGATCCGATGGTCTTTAAGCCTTGGCTTACAAGGAGGCACCCCATACGGAGCCTGGATTGACAAGGTCGCGATAGCGCGACAGTGTCTTTTCGTGGAGTTCGAACGCGTAGTGGTTGCAGCGGTCAATGGGCTCCTTGGAACCGCCTTCGCCCTGTGCGTGTTCTCAGCCATCTTTGGTGTCGTTCGCAGTGGTTAGCCTAGGGCTTAAGCTAAGGTCCGCAACCCGAACCGGCAGTTCCGGTATCCTAGTTTGGTGTTGAGACCGAAGCGCGCCTAGCTTCAACCGCTCGGTCGCCATCGAGATAAAGATCTGCCTGTTTCCGAAGAAGTTCTTGCATTCCAGGGGGAATATGCAAGCGAACGACATCAACATAGCCGTTCACATCGGCAACGCCAGCATCAACCTGAGCGTGAACGACGACGTCTCGCTGTCGCTCATAGGCAACAACGTGTTGAACAAGCGACCCCCGCGCGACGGCACCAACGGCTCGTACCCGTACTACGACCAGTACAACTACAACGGCTACGGCCGCGCGATCATGGCCGAGTGGAGTTGGAAGTTTGATTGAGGCGGATGTTTCCTCGAAGGTGTCGCGACGACGCGCGAAGCACGTGTGCTGACCTCTCGGCGGGCTGATGCCCGCCGAGATTCGTTTCAAGTAGGCGAATTGCCCGGAGCAAGTCGACGTTGCCGTTGCCCCGGACGCCAATGCCCGGGGTTACCCAGTCCAGGGATAACGTCGCCAGTACGACGGCCGAGCGGCCGTCGACATAGGCGCGGAGCCTCGAAGTACCGGCCGAGCCGTTTCATCAGTGGGTTGCGCTGACTGATTGAAGCCACCGTCCGGAGCGGTCATTACTGGCGCCGCCGGAATCTTGATACGGCCTTGATACCGCCCACCTCGATCTCCGCGCCATCTTGAACTGTGTCGACCTACGCTGCGTACCTCGTCATTCAAGAGGCTTTCCGCCATGCGTCAGGCCCATGCCACGGAGGCGCCGTCATGCTCGTGACCGGTTGCGTCCTGTTGTTCGCCTTGTTCGCCTATCTGCTCTACGCGCTGATCAAGCCAGAGCAATTCTGAGTCCACTCTCCGAGGTACCTCATGTACGACATCGTCTTCGTGACGGTGGCGGCGCTGTTCTTCGTCGTTGCTGCCTGCTTTGTCATCGCGCTGGACCGGATCTGAGCCCATGTCCATCGATATCGCCCAATTCGTGCTGCTCCTGGTGCTGATGGCCGGTCTGGTCGTCGTGGCCGGACGCTGGCTGACCAAGCTGCTCACAGCACGCGGACACTGGCTGCCAGAGCGCATCGGCTATCGCCTGCTGGGAATCGAGCCCGGTGTTGGTATGGACTGGAAGGCCTACGGCCTTGCCCTGGTTCTGAGCAACGCCGCCATGATGCTGCTGGGCTACGTGATCCTGCGCATACAATCCTGGTTGCCGTTTGATGCGCTGCACCGCGCCTCGCAGACGCCTGACCTTGCCTTCAATACGGCAGCCTCGTTCATTACCAACACGAACTGGCAGTCGTATTCCGGCGAGTCCAGCCTGTCCAATTTCTCGCAAATGGCCGTCATCACGTTTCTGATGACGGTGAGCGCTGCATCGGGCATTGCCGCTTGCGCGGCCTTCATTCGCGGGCTGGCGCAGCGCGAAGCGCGTGATGTCGGCAATTACTGGGTGGACTTCAGTCGCATCACCTGGCGACTGTTGTTGCCGATCTGCCTTGTGTTGTCGCTGGTGTATGTCTGGCAGGGCATGCCGCAGACGCTGGCGAGCGGCATGGATGCCACCACGCTGGAAGGCACCACGCAGCACATCGTGACGGGGCCCGTGGCGAGCCTGGAGGCCATCAAACACATCGGCACCAACGGCGGCGGATTCTTCGGCGCGAATGCAGCACATCCGTTCGAGAATCCCACGCCGCTGACCAACCTGTTGCACATGCTGGCGATGTTCCTGATTCCTTCGGCGCTGACTTACGCCTTTGGCCGCATGCTGTCGCGCCGTGCACAGGGATGGGCGTTCCTTGCCGCATTCCTGGTGATGTTCGTGGGGTTTCTCGCCGTGGAATACCCGGCTGAGCGCGCCGGCAATCCGATGTTCGCCAGCTTGTCTGTTGACCAGGCGCCCGGGGCTCTGCAGCCCGGCGGCAACATGGAAGGCAAGGAGATGCGTTTTGGTATTGCGCAGACCAGTGTCTTCGTGGCCGTCACCACGGCCGCCACCACGGGATCGGTCAACGCGATGCACGATTCGTTGACGCCGGTCGGCGGCATGGTGCCGTTGTTCCTCATGATGCTCAACAGTGTGTTTGGCGGCGTGGGCGTCGGCTTCATCAATCTGGTGTCGTTTGCCATTCTCACGGTGTTCCTGGTCGGCATGATGATCGGGCGCACGCCTGAGTTTCTCGGCAAGAAGATCGAGGCGCGCGAGATGAAGCTGGTGATGCTGGCGGTGCTTGCGCATCCGTTCTGCATCCTCGGGTTCACCGCGCTGGCCGCGCTCTGGCCTGGGGCCGCGTCAGGTCTTGGCAACGCCGGTCCGCATGGCTTCAGTGAATTGATCTACGCCTACACCTCGGGCACGGCCAACAACGGCTCGGCGTTCGGCGGCCTCAACGCGAATACGCCGTTCTACAACACCACGATTGGCCTCGCGATGTTGCTGGGTCGCTACTTCACCCTGCTGCCCATGCTGGCGGTGGCCGGTTCGCTGGCGGTCAAGCGGACCGTGCCGGAGAGCCCGGGCACGTTGCCGACCGCGACGCCGTTGTTCACCGTGTTGCTGATCTTCGTGATCGTCGTGGTGGGAGGGCTCACCTTCCTGCCGTCGCTGGCGCTGGGCCCGATCGTCGAGCACCTGGCGATGTCCGCCGGCCAGTTCTTCTGAGGCATGACCATGATTCCTTCCCTTGTTCGTCCTGTCGTCGTGTCGGCCGTGTTGTTCATGGCTGTCACTGGCATTGCGTATCCCGTGGTCAGCACCGGCATCGCGTCCGTCCTCTTTCCGCGTCAGGCGGCCGGCAGCCTGGTACGCCAGGGTGAGGTCGTCGTGGGCTCGGTCCTGCTGGGCCAGGATTTCCACGCGCCGCGCTACTTCCACCCGCGCCCCAGTGCAACCAGCGACCAGCCTTACAACGCTGCCTCGAGCGGAGCCAGCAACCTCGGCCCAACAAGCGCGAAATTGCGCGACGCCGTACGCGATCGCGCGACCGCATTTCGCAAGGAAAACGGCCTGGCAGGCAACGCGCCGGTGCCGGTCGATGCGGTCACCGCTTCCGCATCGGGGCTCGATCCGGACATCAGCCTCGCCAATGCGCACGCACAGGCGTCGCGCGTCGCGGCGGAACGTCACCTGTCGCTGGGCGAGGTCAACACCTTGATCGATCGCGAGGTGCAGGGGCGCCAACTGGGATTGTTAGGCGAGCCGCGCATCAACGTCCTTGCCCTGAACCTCGCGCTCGATGGCGCGCGCTGAACGGAGCCCACCATGAGCACTTCTCAACTCTCTATTCCCGAAAGCCTCGATACCCCGCCGGCGATCGCGTCGCCAGGGTTGGGCGCGATCATCTGGGACGCGTTCGCCAAGCTGGCGCCCGCCACGCAGTGGAAGAACCCAGTGATGTTCGTCGTCTATCTCGGCAGCATCCTCACCACGGTGCTCGGCCTGCAGGCCTTGCGCGGCCAGGCCGATGCGCCGGCGGGCTTCGTCTTTGCCATTGCCGGCTGGCTGTGGTTCACGGTGCTATTCGCCAACGCGGCCGAGGCACTCGCCGAGGGGCGCGGCAAGGCGCAGGCCGCCGCGCTGCGCGCGGCGAAGAAGCGCGTGCACGCGAAGGTGTTGCGCGAGCCGCGCCTGGACAGCAGCTGGTATATCGCCAACAGCGACGAAATCACGGCGGGCACGTACGTACTCGTGCAGGCGGGCGAAACCATTCCTGCCGACGGCGAGGTGGTGGAAGGCGTGGCATCGGTCGACGAATCGGCGGTCACGGGCGAGTCTGCGCCCGTGGTGCGCGAGTCCGGTGGCGACTTCTCATCGGTCACCGGTGGCACGCGCGTGTTGTCGGACTGGATCATCATGCGCGTCACCGCCAACCCGGGCGAAGCGTTCCTGGACCGCATGATCGCGATGGTCGAAGGCGCGCGCCGCGGCAAGACGCCGAACGAGGTTGCGCTGACGATCCTGCTGGTGGCGCTCACTGCCATCTTCCTGATGGTCTGCGCCAGCCTGCTACCGTTCTCCGCACTGAGTGTCGCGCTCAGCGGCCACGGCAGCGTGGTCAGTGTGACCGTCCTGGTGGCGCTGCTGGTGTGCCTGATTCCCACCACCATCGGCGCGTTGCTCTCGGCGATCGGCATCGCCGGCATGAGCCGGATGTTGAAGGCCAACGTCATCGCTATTTCAGGGCGCGCCATCGAGGCCGCCGGTGACGTGGACGTGTTGCTGCTGGACAAGACAGGCACGATCACGCTGGGCAATCGCCAGGCGCATGCGTTTCATCCAGCGCCTGGCGTGAGCGAGTCGGCCCTGGCCGAGGCCGCGCGCTATGCCTCCCTGGCTGACGAAACGCCCGAAGGTCGCTCCATCGTCACGCTGGCACGTGAACGGCTGGGGGCGGGTGATCTCGGTCTGCCTGAAGGCAGCGTCGCCGTGCCTTTCACCGCGCGCACACGCATGAGCGGCGTCGATATGGGCGAGCGGTGCATCCGTAAGGGAGCAGCATCCGCCGTGCGAACCTATGTGGAAGCGCTGGGGGGCGCCTTCACCGCTGATATCGATCGCACCGTCGAGAACGTCGCGCGGCGCGGAGCCACGCCTCTGGTGGTCGCCGATGGCCGCTGCGTGCTTGGCGTGGTGGAGCTGAAGGACATCATGAAGGAGGGCATCAAGGCGCAGTTTGCGGAGTTGCGCCGCATGGGCATTGCCACGGTGATGATCACCGGCGACAACCACCTCACCGCTGCCGCCATCGCAGCGGAGGCCGGCGTGGACGACTTTCTCGCCGAAGCCACGCCGGAGGACAAGCTCGCCCTCATCCGTCGTTATCAAGGCGAAGGCCACCTGGTCGCCATGACCGGCGACGGCACCAACGATGCCCCCGCGCTGGCGCAGGCCGACGTGGCCGTGGCGATGAACAGCGGCACGCAGGCGGCCAAGGAAGCCGGCAACATGGTTGACCTGGATTCCAACCCGACCAAGCTGCTGCGCGTGGTCGAGGTCGGCAAGCAGATGATCATGACGCGCGGTGCACTGACCACCTTCAGCGTCGCCAATGATTTGGCCAAATATTTTGCCATTGTGCCGGCGGCCTTCGTGGCGACCTATCCGTCGCTGGACGCGCTCAACATCATGCACCTGCATTCGCCGGCATCCGCCATACTTTCGGCCGTCATCTTCAACGCGCTGATCATCGTGGCGCTGATTCCACTGGCGTTGCGCGGCGTGCGTTACCGGCCGGCGCGGGCGAAGGACCTGCTCACCCGTAACCTGCTCATCTACGGCGTGGGCGGCATCATTGCACCCTTCGTGGGCATCAAGCTGATCGATCTGCTGCTGACTCCGCTGATGTGATCAGGCCGAGGTCCATCGCGATAGCCGCCCCCGCCAAGGGGGGGCTATCATGGCCGGCGATGATTCCGCACCCCGAACAAGTGCCGCCGCGACCGTTCCAATACCGCGTGCTGGGCTACGCCGTGGCGGCCTGCGCGTTCACGACCGGTGTCGCTGCCGTGCTGCTGCGCGTGTTCGACCTGTCGAACGTGGTGATGGTTTTCCTGCTGACCGTGATGCTGGTGGCGCTGCGCTGGGGGCGCGCCGCCGGTGCCCTCGCCGCCGTCGTCGCCGTAGGCAGTTTCGATTTCTTTTTCGTGCCGCCGGTGTGGTCGTTCCACGTCTCGGATACGCAATATCTCTTCACCTTCCTTCTGATGCTGGCAGTCGCCCTGGTGACGGGCCAGCTTGCTGCGCGCCTGCGTGCAGAGGCAGTGACTGCGGCAGCGGGGGAGCGCCGCGCGAATGCGCTCGCGGCCGTCGCCGCGGATCTCTCCGTGGCCGGTCGTGACCAGGACATCGCCAACATTTGCATGACGCGCATAGGCCCGTTGCTCGACGGCAAGACCACGCTATTGCTGCCCGGCCGGGATGAGCGCATCCCAACGCCCTGCTACGGCGATACGGGCATCGCCCAGTGGGTGCTCGAACAGGGCATGCCGGCGGGGCGTGGCACCGAGACGCTGCCCGCGAACTACGCCAGCTATCTGCCTTTGACGACACCTCTGCGCACGCGCGGTGTGCTCATGCTCGAGCGCAAATCGGTGCGACCGTTGGATACCGAGCAGCTCGGCCTGTTGCGCGCCTTCCAGTCGATGATTGCGCTTGCCATCGAGCGCGTGCATTTCGTCGAGGTCGCGCACGAGACACAGCTGCGCGTGGAAGGCGAGCGTCTGCGCAATGCGCTGCTGTCTGCCGTGTCGCACGACCTGCGTACGCCGTTGACTGCCATCCGGGGCATGGCCGGCATGCTGGGCGAGAGTGACGTGGCGCTGGCCATCGTGAACCAGGCCGACCGCATGCAACGTCAGGTTACGAACCTGCTGGATGTCGCGCGCCTGCAGAGCGAAGGCGTCCGACTGGATCTGCAATGGCATGCACTGGACGAACTCGTCGGCTCCGCGCTGGCGGCGACACCGCTCGGTGCGCGTCAGGTGGTGGTCGATATCCCGGCCGAGCTCCCGCTGGTGGAACTGGACGCTACCTTGTTTGAGCGCGTGCTGGTGAATCTGTTCGACAACGCGGCGAAATACACGCCAAGCGATGCCACCCTCTATATCCGCGCCGACCGCACGGGTTCGAACCTCATCCTGCGCGTGGAAGATGATGGCCCAGGCTTTCCGCCTGGTATCGACGTCAATGCACTGTTCGCCGAATTCGCGCGGGGTGCGCGTGAATCGGCCGTGCCCGGCGTGGGGTTGGGGCTGTCACTGTCGCGTCGCATCATCGAGGCACACGGCGGCAGCATTTCGGCATCCCGCCGCGACCCTCATGGCGCGCGCTTCGAAATCATCCTGGTCGCTGGTGAGCCGCCGACCATCGACATGGAAGACCCCGAATGAACAAGCCGCGCATCCTGGTCGTGGAAGACGAGGCTGACATTCGCCGCTTTCTGCGCCTTGCGCTGGAGCGCGAGGACATGACGGTATTCGAAGTCGGCGATGCGCTGCACGCGCGCATCGATGCCGCCAGCCGCCAGCCCGACCTGATCGTGCTCGACCTCGGTCTGCCCGATGACGATGGCAAGGCGGTGATTCGCGACGTAAGGGGATGGTCCACGGCACCGATCATCGTATTGTCTGCGCGCGAGAGCGAGACGGAGAAAGTGGCCGCACTGGAATCGGGTGCTGACGACTACCTGGTCAAGCCCTTTGGTGTGCCGGAGCTTGTAGCGCGCGTTCGCGCGCAGTTGCGCCGCGCCAACCTCGCGGGCGCGCGTGGGCAGGCGAGCGCGCTTATTCGGTTCGGCGATATCGTAGTGAATCTCGCCACCCATGAAGTGTGGCGAAGTGGCGAGGTGGTGCACCTGACGCCCATCGAGTTTCGCCTTCTGGCGGCTCTGGTGCGGGGGCAGGGCAAGGTGCTGACGCACCGGCAATTGCTGATCGAGGTATGGGGTCCCGGCCACGCCTTGCGTTCACACTACGTGCGCGTCTACATGGCCAACCTGCGGCAGAAACTGGAGGAACAGCCAGCGCGTCCGCGCCATCTGGTGACTGAGTTGCAGGTGGGCTACCGCCTGGCCGGCATCGTCGAGACACCTTGATGGCGTCTTGATATCGCTTTCGCAAATGCTGCACCGTCCTTAGATTCAGGTGCCTAGCATGGGTGGTGACTCTTGATGCAAAGACGTGACCATGACTCTCCGATCCATCCTGCTCGTCCCGCTCGCTTTGGCCCTATCCCTGCCGGCGTTCACCGCCCGCGCCGACGACGCTCCGCCCATCTGCACCGACCGCCCCACCAAGGCCAATGTGACCTGCACTGTGCCCGAAGGCATGTGGCAGCTGGAAACGGACGTTGGCAACTACACCCGCGACACGCACGACGGAGGCAGCACCGAGACCTTGTACTTCGTCAATCCGTATCTCAAATACGGTATCAGCAGCCATACCGACATCGAGGTGAACTGGGCGCCGGATGTTCGGGCGCGCACCAGCGCCGATGGCCAGCACCAGACCACGAACGGTGCGGGCGACCTGTTCGTACGCGTGAAGACGAACCTTTACACCGGCGACATCTTCAGCGCCTCGATCATTCCCTTCATCAAGGCACCGACGGCATCGCACGGCATTGGCAATGGCCAGTGGGAGGGCGGCGTCATCGTGCCGATGAGCGCAGCCGTGGGCGCTGGTTTCACCCTGACCCTGGGACCGGAGCTTGACGCCGTGGCGGACACCGACGGTCAAGGCCACCACCTTTCGGTGACCAACCTCATCAACCTTACCCACTCGCTGACCAGCAAGCTCTCCATGGAGATCGAGTACTGGCGCCAGGACAACCAGGATCCTTCGGGGCACATAAAGCGAGAATCGGGCGACATCGCCTTCATTTACGTGTTGAATCCGAATCTTCAGCTGGACATGGGCGCCAACGTGGGCCTGAATCATGCGACACCGGACATGCAAACGTATCTCGGCCTGTCATATCGCTGGTGACGCGGCGCGCGAGTCGCGTTTGCGATCCCGATGGTGTCCCTCGTCCACCGTAACGCTAAACGACTGGCGGTGCGCCCGCTTGGCAGATAAGCACGTGCTTGCCGGCCTGACCTCGACACCCGGTTGGCAGAATGCCTCAAGGCGTTAGCCGGAACCTCGAATCTTGAAGCAAGGGCGTACGTTATTGCGAACTAGCTTCGGTTGGTGTCGAGAGACGGTGCAGAGTCTTCTGGCGTTCCGCCTATGCTGACGCATTGAATGACGTCGAGACCGCGCTGCCGACCTTAGGGCTTTCTTGAAGCCTGCCTGATGAGAGCGGAGTAGGCCCGAATCGTCACCCATGCCAATTCGTTATCACAGCGAAAGCTGGGATCCAGCGACGTCTCGCTTTCGCTCATAGGAAACAACGTGTTGAACAAGCGACCACCCCGCGACGGCACCAACGGTTCGTACCCGTACGACGACCGATACAACGACAACGCTTACGGCCTCGCGATCATGGCCGAGCTGAGCTGGAGGTTGGATTGACGCGGATGAATCGGTGCACGACCGGTCAACGACCACCGTGGTTTGTTTGCAACGATCCCGGCGGGCTGACGTCCGCCGGGACTCGCTCTACGTACGCAAACGTGGCCAGAACGAGTGGGCATTGACGGTGTCCCGGGCCCAAAGCCAGGGGTTACCCCGTCCTGGGAGAGCGTCGGACTCAAAGCGACGCGGGAGCACGCGTAAAGGAGAGAAGTCGCCCAAGTGGATCGCCTTCTGCCCTTCGCTCGCGGGTCCTTGTAAAGGGTTGGCCGCGAGAGGCATAGTCACGCCGCAGCACGGTGATGTCTGGAGAATTCATGCGGGTACGCCTCGAAGATGTAGCACGCGCGACGGGTGTCTCGCCAAAGACGGTCTCTCGCGTCTTGAACGAAGAGGCGTCCGTCAAGGAATCCACGCGCCAGAAGGTGCTGGCAGCCATGGAGTCGATGAATTATCGACCCAGCCCGGCCGCCCGTGGGCTGGCCGGGAGGCGCTCGTTCCTGGTCGCCATGCTGTATGACAACAACAACAACCCTGCGTCGACCTATCTCGCCGAGATCCAGGATGGTGTGCTCGACGCCTGTGATGCAAATCGTTACAGCATGATGGCCTGCCCCCTGCGGATGCGCGGGCAAGACTTCATTCGTCGCGTCGACGCCTTGATTGCGGATCACGAGATCGATGGCGTCATCATGACGCCCCCGCTCACCGACTACCCACCGCTATTGCAGCGTCTGCAAGAGCAAGGCGTGCCTTACGCCAGCATCTCGCCGCTCCATCGCGGACGCGCCATTGGCGTATGCATGGACGAACAGCAGGCGGCGGAGGCCCTGGTCAACCATCTGGTCGAACTTGGACACCGGCGCATTGCGCACATCGTAGGCATTGCCAACCATGGCGCCAGCCGCTGGCGACTGGCCGGGTACAAAGACGCGCTGGCCGCCGCCGGGATAACTTACGATGCTCAATATGTAGCCCAGGGGGAGTTCACGTTCGGCTCTGGCGTGATGGCCGCACGGCAACTATTTGCGCTACCCCAACGCCCTACCGCGATCTTCGCCGCCAACGATGATATGGCGGCCGGCGTCATGTGGGCCGCGAACGAGCTTGGCCTGAAAGTCCCGCGTGATTTATCGGTGTGCGGGTTTGACGACACGCCGTTGGCGACCCAGTTGTGGCCTCCTTTGACGACAGTGCGGCAGCCGAGTCGCGAGATGGGGAAGCTTGCCGCGCTGCAGCTGATGGAGCTTCTTCGCGGGCGTGGCACGGGGCTGCTGGTGCAAGTTCCTTACGCGCTTCAATTGCGCGAGTCGACAGCCGCCGTGCCCTGATCGCCAACGGCGGTTTTTGCCTTGATCGACCCATCCGGCGCACACCGAGGGACCGGTGGGACCCATGGTTGACCCGTGATCGCTCGGGAGGTCCGGCTGTCTACGTGATCAACCTCTATTTCCGCCAATCCGGGCCATAACTCCTTATAGAACAAGGTATTGTTGCAGAAGTAACTTTGCTGCAACGCAAATTGACAGCGCTATCATTTCTGTCAGTCTCGCGCTCCAGCGGACTCCGAGGGGGAGCTGCTTCCTCTGGAGAGAGTTGTGCGGGCGTCCTTTCGTCGATTGCGTTGTGCCCCCATCGTTTTGACTGCTGCATTGGCTTGCGTGGGGGGCGGCCACGCAAAGGCCGACGACGCTCAGGCCGTGCATCCCGAGCAATGGCCACGCGCCACCTGGCCGTTGCCGAAGGACGCAGCACTGGAGCAACGCCTTGCCGCACTGATGGCGAAGATGACGGTAGAGGAGAAAGTCGGGCAGCTCATTCAAGCCGACGTCCTCAGCGTCACGCCCGAGGATGTGCGCAAGTATCGGCTCGGTGCGATTCTCGCCGGCGGTAACTCCAAGCCGAACGGTGCGCAATTAGCCAATGCCGAACAGTGGAAGGCGCTGTCCGAAGCGTTCTATCGCGCTTCCATGGACACCCGTGACGGACATGTGGCGATTCCCTTGTTGTTTGGCATCGATGCCGTGCACGGGCACAACAATGCGGTTGGCGCCACGTTGTTCCCCCAGAACGTGGGGCTGGGCGCCACTCACGACCCTTCACTGATACGTGAGATTGGCGCCGCCACGGCAGCCGAAGTGCGTGCCACCGGCATCAACTGGACCTTCGCTCCCACCGTCGCGTTGCCGCAGGACGTGCGCTGGGGCCGCTCCTATGAAGGCTATTCGCAAGACCCGGCGCTGGTCATGCAGTATGCGGCGGCGATGGTGGAGGGCTTGCAGGGGAAAGTCGGCACGCCGGAGTTTCTCGACAGTTCGCACGCGATCGCGACGGCCAAGCATTTCCTTGCCGATGGTGGCACGAAGAATGGCAAGGATCAGGGCGATGCGGAAATCAGCGAGACCGCCCTGCGAACGTTGCACGCGGCAGGCTACCCGCCTTCGATCGACGCCGGCGTGCAGACCGTCATGGCCTCGTTTTCCAGTTGGAACGGCCAAAAGATGCACGGCAACAAGGCCTTGCTGACCGACGTGCTCAAGGGACGCATGGATTTCCAGGGCTTCGTGGTCGGTGACTGGAACGCCCACGGTCAAGTTCAAGGTTGCACCAACGACGATTGTGCGGCGTCGATCAATGCCGGGCTCGACATGTTGATGGCGCCGGACAGCTGGCGCGGCTTGTACGAGCACACCCTGGCCGAGGTGAAGTCGGGCGTCATTCCGATGTCTCGCGTGAATGATGCCGTGGCACGCATTCTGCGCGTGAAGCTACGCGCGGGCCTGTTTGACGCCGGCGCGCCATCGACGCAGCCGCTCGTGGTGAAGTCCGCCGAGTTGGTGGGCAGCCCTGCGCATCGGGCCATCGCGCGCCGCGCCGTGCGTGAATCGCTGGTGTTGCTGAAGAACAATGGCGGCGTGCTGCCGATCGATCCGCGCAAACGCATCCTGGTGGCTGGCGATGGTGCGGACAGTATTTCCCGCCAAAGTGGTGGCTGGACCCTGGATTGGCAGGGCACAGGTCTGAAGAACGAGAATTTCCCCGGCGCTCAGTCCATCGGCGCAGGCATCGTGGAGCAGGTGCGGGCGGCAGGTGGCGCTGCCGACATCGCTGCCGATGGTCACTACACCGGTAAGCCGGACGTGGCCGTGGTGGTGTTCGGCGAAGATCCCTACGCCGAGTTCCAGGGCGATATCCCCAACCTGTTGTATCGCCCCGGCGATGACCGCGACCTCGAGCTGATCCGCCGCCTTCGCGGTGACGGTATTCCGGTGGTGGCGGTGTTCCTGAGCGGACGTCCGCTTTGGGTGAATCGTGAGATCAATGCGGCCGATGCATTCGTGGCGGCATGGCTGCCAGGCAGTGAAGGCGGTGGCGTGGCGGACGTGCTGCTGCGCACGCGTGACGGGCGCGTAGCCAACGACTTTCGCGGCAAGCTGTCCTATGCGTGGCCGCGCTCGGCTGTACAAGGGCAGGGCGAGCCGCAGTTCCCGCTTGGATTTGGCCTGACCTACGCCGATCACACGGCCTTGCCGAAACTGTCCGAAGCATCGGGGATCAGTGGCGAGCAGATTCCGGTAGGCGACTATCTCGAGCGCGGCAAGGCCGTGCACGGTTACACCTTTACGCTGGTAGGTGCTGATGGTGCGGCGGTTCCGGGCGACGTGTCGTCGGCCAGCACCGCCGACGCCAGCCTGCGCATGGCCGGCATCGACTTCAAGGCGCAGGAGGACGCACGCCGCTTCGCCTGGAACAACGACAAGGCGCAGCTAACTATCCGTGCGCATTCACCCATGGATCTCGATCGTGAGGCCAATGGTGACGTGCTGCTGGTGATGACCATCCGCGTGGATGCGCTGCCGACGCAGGACGCATGGGTGGGCATGGGTTGCGGCAACGGTTGTCAGGGACATGTCGCGCTTGGCCCGCAGTTGGCCAAGCTGACGCCGGGGAAGTGGGTGCGCGTGGGCGTGCCGCTGAAATGCTTTCGTGCGGCGGGAGTCGACATGCACCACGTCGACCAGCCGTTCGCCTGGGGCGCAGGCAAGGGAACCGAGCTGGCGATCTCTCGCGTTGCATTAGGTACCGACGTGGATCAGGTCATCGATTGCGCCAAATAGTGCAGTTGATGTGCACGACGATGTTCGGCTCGGGGCAACCATCTTTGGAGTAGCAATACCAGGAACGCACGTCGCGAAGTCACGCGCTTTTTCGCAGGTGTGTTGGTCGGGGTTGACGGCTGGAAGTCTGGCGCGACGCCAGTCATCCGCTCGGCGTCCCAAGTGCCCGGGCATCAAATTTGTGACATTGGACGCTAAAACGGCCATCTGCTTTGCATCATAAAAGGGGTCATGGATGACCGCGAATGTAGCTGTACCAAGGGTTTGAGGGGCACGACGCACGTGTTGCTCCGCGTCAAGCTTCTACGTGGGAAGCGCTTTACTATCCGGTTTGACAGCGCTGTCATTATTTGAAATGACAGCGCTATCACTGGGGAGCAAGACAGGAGCGCCATCGTCGAGGGCGGTGGCTCACAACTATTCGAACGATCTGGAGGGGAAGCTAAATGAAGCTACGCTACTCGGCGTTGTATATCGCCATGTCTCTCGTTCTCACCCCCGGCATGGTGCTGGCAACGGACCAGGATGCGTCATCGCCGAATCCGTCGGCGCAGAACCCGGCGCCGGCTGAAAGAAAGGTCAAGCAGCTCAGTGCCGTCTCGGTGACCGCCACCAAGCGCGAGACGCCACTCCAGAAGACGCCGGTAGCAGTCACCGCGATTTCGCCCGATACGCTCGAGAAGGAACGCGTGACCACCGTGCAGGACCTCACCCGACTGGTGCCGGGCCTGCAAGGCACCACGGAAGGCGACCATGGCGTGGTCACGCTGACGTTGCGCGGCATCGGCAACGACAGCGCGAAAACCGAATACGCCGATCCTGAAGTAGCCACCTTCGTGGATGGCGTCTACGCGCCGCGTGCCGAGGCCGCTTCCGGACTGCTGCTGGATATGGACGGCGTCGAAGTGCTGCGCGGTCCTCAGGGCACACTGTGGGGTCGTAACTCCACGACAGGCGCCATCAGCTTCCAGACCGCCAAACCCGATCTCAATGCCGGCTTTTCCGGCAACGCGCTGGTCGAAGCTGGCAACTTCAATCAGATGGGCGCGCGCGCCGCGATCAATCTGCCCATCAGCAGCACGTTCGCGATGCGCGTTGCGGTAGTGCACGAGCAGCACGACGGCTATGTCGATTACCAGAACCCGGCGAGCGAGCTGCCTACGGTGGCGCAGCAGCAGGCGACCTACCTCGCCACGGGTGCTGATCCGGCAAAGTTCCAACCGATCAACGCCGCTCAATACATTCACTCTGCCGACAAGTACAACGCGCAGGACCAGTCGGCTGCGCGTGTCAGCGCCCTGTGGCAGCCCAGTGATTCGTTCAAGTGGGATCTGTCGTACGAGTACTTCCTCGATCGTGGCACGCCCAGCCTGAGCCTGATGCAGACTCCGCGTGCCGGTCAGGACTTCTGGTCGGCGCTGATCGATACCGCGCCGTACTTGGATCGCACATCCCGGACGTTGCGCAGCCGGATGGACTGGAATATCAATGAAAGCATGGAGCTGAGCTACATCGCCGGCTACAACCGCTATTCCGGCAAGAGCGACTTCGACCAGGATGTCGGCGTCTCGGTACCTACCAGCTTCACCACCGGTGCCCAGTACCAGGACGACCGCACCAACTACTCCAACTACGAAAGCTATAGCCAAGAGCTCGACCTCAAGTCGACCGGCCAGCAGACGCTCGACTGGATCGTCGGCTTGTACTACGCGTACGAAGACAACAACATCCGTTTCGACATTCCGATCATGAACGGCACCCAGAACGGCTCGGTGAGCTGGCAGGGGTCGTTTATTCAGCCCAAGGAAACGGTGGAGTCCAAGGCGATCTTCGGTCAAACCACGTGGCATGTGTCCGACCATTGGCGTCTGACCGCGGGCGCGCGCTGGTCGCAAGATGACAAGGAGAACCGCGGCGGCATCAACTGGGGCTGGGATTACGACCCGACGGTGCCGCAAGTGCCGATCGCCCCGAGCACCATTCCAGGTCCGGCGACCGGCTTCGCCGTGTCGACTCATAACGACGGCAAGTACAGCAAGGGTGAGCCCACCTGGCTCGCTCGCGTCGACACCGATATCAGTGAGCATGGCCTGCTCTACGCCAGCATCTCCACCGGTTACAAGTCGGGCGGCATCCAGGATGGCGGCACGCTGTTCAAGCCTGAGACTTTGACCAACTACGAAATCGGCACGAAGTTCGCGTTCCTCGACGGTCACATGACCTGGAACAGCGCGGTCTATTACGCGGACTTCAAGGACTTCCAGCTATCGGCGCCCATCACCTACCCGAACGGCAACCGCGGCTTGGGCTTCTCCAATGTGCAGGGCAGCACCGAGGTGCTTGGCTTCGAATCGGAGCTGGCCTATTCGCAGCAAGACGATCGCGGAAACCTGATCTTCTCGGCCATCCCGAAGAAGAAGCTCGGCACGCTGACTTACGCGGGAAGCAACGACTACCAGGGTCTGCCGCCCTGCGCGCCGCAATCGGGCATCGCCAGCTGCATGGACGTCACCGGAAACGATCTGCCGCATGCGCCGGACGTATCGCTTACCGCGATCTACGAGCATGACTTCCACCTGGGGAACGGTGGCCGCCTGACGCCGCGCATCAGCGCTCAATACCAGAGCTCGCAGTGGCTTAGCTACTTCAACCTCGGCCCTGGCGACCAGCAGGGCGCGTATACCCGCGGCGATATCTCGCTGCGCTATACCGAACCGAGTGACCGCTGGTGGGTGAGCGCGTACGTTCAAAACGTTTCGGACGGACGAGTGCGCACGAGTGCCGGCCGCTTCCAGTTGCCAAACCAGTCGTTCGAATACGTCTCGCAATATCTGGCGCCACGCACCTACGGCCTCCAGCTAGGCGTCTGGTTCTGACCTGATGAGCAAGCGGTGTCCCACTTCACCAACACCGCCACCCGTTTGCCGTTCCATGGACGACCTTTCCAGAAAGGTCGTCCTCCTCCCCTCGAATGGCGTTTTGGCCGGGTCACCGCAAGGGGATCCGGCTTTTCTTTGCGCTATGTCTGCGCACGCGCGGCGCACCAGCTGACCGGCTAGTCAGCCGGCACGGAGATTCCATGACTCGTTTGAAAAAGGTGCTCGTGGTGGGTGGCGGCACGGCTGGCTGGCTGGCCGCTTGCTACCTTGCCAAGGCAGTGAACGCGATCGATCCGCAGAGTGTCCAGGTGCACCTGGTGGAGTCGGCCAATATTGGCCTGTTGGGCGTCGGTGAGGCGACGTTTCCGTCGATAAGGGGCACGCTCTCGGCCATCGGTCTCGATGAACGGCGTTTTCTTGTCGGCGCCACGGCGACGTACAAGCAGGGCATTCATTATCGCCATTGGGTGCGGCCAGAGGGCGCGACGGGCAACGACCATTTCTTCCATCCGTTCAGCGTGCCAAGCCAGCGTCCCGGAGGTCCGGAACTGCTGCCCTATTGGCTCCTGGGCGCGGCGCCCGAAGGGATGTCGTTCGCCGATGCAGTGAGCATGCAGAGCAGGCTGGTTGATCAAAATCGCGGCCCCAAGCGTCTGACGGACCCGGACTACCAGGGCCCCATGAATCATGCCTTCCACTTCGATGCGGCCTGCTTCGCCAAGGTGCTCGCCGAACACGGACAACAAGTGCTTGGCGTCAAACATCATGTCGCGACCGTCGAACGCACGGAGCTGGACGAGCAGGGCGCGATCGCGCGCGTCATCACCAAGGAACTGGGCGAGCTGACCGCTGACCTCTACGTGGACTGCACCGGTCTGCGAGGAAGCCTGATAGGCCACGTGATGAAGTCGCCATTTCGCAGCCGTCGCGATGTGTTGTTCGCCGATCGTGCCGTGGCGATGCAGGTGCCTTATGAGCGGCCCGACGCGCCGATTCCTTCCTACACCATCTCCACCGCGCAGGAAGCTGGCTGGATCTGGGACATCGGTCTGCAGAAACGGCGCGGCGTCGGCTACGTGTATTCGTCCCGGCATACGGACGATGAACGTGCCGAAGAGGTCTTTCGCCGCTATCTCGGTGCTGCCGCCGAAGGTCTGAAGGCCATGCACATCAAGTTCGAAACGGGTTATCGGCCGGAGCATTGGCGCAAGAACTGCGTCGCCGTGGGATTGGCGGGCGGCTTCGTTGAGCCCTTGGAATCCACCGGCATTGCACTGGTCGAGCTGGCTACCTACTTGCTCACGCACCTGCTGCCGGGTGATACCGACGACATGGAGCGGGCCGCGCGTCACTTCAACGAGATGATGGTCGCGCGTTACGACCGCATCATCGATTTCATCAAGATGCACTATTGCCTGAGCCAGCGCCGCGACTCGCCGTTCTGGATCGACAACGCCGATGCGTCCAGCATCCCCCAGACCTTGCGGGACAGACTTGCCGAGTGGAAACACCGACCGCCCCATCGTCTGGATTTCGTCAGCGATCTGGAGATGTTTCTCGTATCGAGTTGGCAATACGTGCTCTACGGCATGGAGTTCAAGACCAACCTCGAGCCCATGCGCAGTGCGTATCCACGATTCGAGGAGGCTCGCCGGGAGTTCGCCATGATCCAGCAAGTGGCCGCGAATGCTGCCGACGACCTCCCCGATCACCGTTTCCTTGTCGAGAAGATGTGTGCTGAGCACAGGCAGAAAGCGGAAGCGGAGGGTGCGGCTGCGTAGGCCGCTGACTTTGCTATTGGGTTTGTCCAAACGCCGCTGACGGCGATGGCCGCCTCGACCTGGAGGCGGCCATCGCCGATTGATGATACGCGCCAGAGTGTTGCAAAGGTTCTCTCGATGCCCACGCCACAAATGTCGGTCTACTACTTTATCCAGATGGCGATCATCTTGATCGCCTGTCGATGGGTCGGATGGCTGGCTCGCAAGATGGGTCAACCGCAGGTGATCGGCGAAATGATCGCGGGCGTGGCGCTGGGGCCATCGCTGTTCGGTCTCGTGCTGCCCAATGCTCAGGCAGCGATCTTCCCCAAGTCGACCACGGACGTTCTCTATGTCGTGGCCCAATTGGGCGTGGGCTTGTACATGTTCCTGGTGGGTACCGAAGTCAATGTCGCGCACTTTCGCGCGCGATATCGCAGTGCCCTATGGGTATCACTGGCAGGTATTGCGATGCCGTTCGCGCTGGCCGTGCTGATAACCCCGTGGCTGCTCACTCTTCCGGGGCTGTTCGCTGCGAAAACAAGTCTCTTCAACGCCTCAGTATTCATGGGGGCTGCCACCGCCATCACCGCCTTCCCGGTGCTTGCCCGCATCATCCACGAGCGCGGGCTGACCGGCAGTCGACTGGGTACCTTGGTGCTGACCGCAGGCGCCATGGACGATGCCGCGGCCTGGTGCATGTTGGCCATCGTGTTGACGAGCTTCGGTGGCGGTGCGAGTAGCGCTTCGCTCACCATGGGAGGCGGCATCGGCTATGCGCTTTTCATGATCTTCATTGGCCGGCGCGCACTGCGCCGTCTTGCCGACCATGTCGGACCAGACAAGCCGCTAAGCGCTACGGTGCTCGCGGTGGTGCTCGCCATGTTCTGTCTGAGCGCATGGGCGATGGATGCCATCGGCATTCACGCTGTCTTCGGTGGCTTTCTATTGGGCGCGTGCCTGCCCAGGGGCGCGTTGACCGAAAAGCTTCGAGAACAACTGCAGCCTTTCGTCGTCATCTTCCTTGTACCGATTTTCTTTACCTACTCAGGAATGAAGACGCAACTGACACTGGTGCTGCAGCCGACGATGATGCTTGCTGCCGTGGCCGCTATGCTGGCGTCATTTGCCGGGAAAGGCCTTGCATGCTGGGCAGCGGCGCGAGCTTCCGGAGAAAGCAACAACAGCGCCATGGCCATAGCCTCGCTGATGAATGCACGAGGCATGATGGAGCTGATTCTGATCAACATCGCCCTGCAGGCGGGAATCATTGAACCCGGCCTCTTCTCCATCCTGGTACTCATGGCCATCACTAGTACGCTCATGGCGACGCCGTTGTTCAACTGGGCCATGAGAAGACAGCCAATGGGCAACAATCGAGAGTACGCAGTACGCGCTTCTTCCTGAGTCCGGATCGGCCTGAGCGCAATGATTGCCGGCAGATTTCGCACTCAAGACGTAGTGATCGCCATGCCTGTCGCCATGGTCAGTATCCGTGCTTGGCATCCTGGAGAGCCAGGGACGATCAGCACCACGCCCTGGATGCCTTGATAGTTGGCCGGGGAATCGGCGTGCCGAATGGGTTCCCCTGGTGGCCAAACTATGCGAGGCGAACGCGCGCAATGGCGGCACGGCGTTTCCATGGACATCAGGTCTTCAACAAAGGCGGCCCAAGCGCCTCCGTCAGGGCACTGACCAGCGGCTTCATGTGGTAGCTGCCTTTGGGCGTCACGCTCGGCTGAATGCCGCGTTGCCTGAGGATGTCGACAACAAGGGGGCCGACGGCGGCCACCAACGTGCGTGACAACGCCGTTTGCAGCAAGGCGGTTTGTCCCGCGGTGTCCGCCACCCGATACAGGCGCTCGACCTGCTGCAGGCTGGTGAACGCAATGGCGTCGACATGGCCTTGCGCCATGCGCGCCATCATCGTCAGCACATCGGCGTCATCACTGGCATCCGCATAGCGATACGGCGCCACCGGCAAGACCATGGCGCCGGCCTCGGCGAGAAAATGCATGAGCGGCGCATTGGGCTCGCTGCCGTACAACTGCACACCTACGCGTCGCCCGCGCAGGTCGATGTCGCGAAGGCTGGCGATCATGCCCTGCGTGGTGGCGGGATCGGCCACCCAGTGCGGTCGCAAGCCCAGTTCGCGCAGGACGCGACCCGGTTTCGGTCCGCGCGCCATGATGCGTACGCGCGCCAGCTGTTCGACGAAGCTGGCACGGAGGGTAGGTGCGTGTTGATCGACCGCGTTCAGCAGGCGACGGAGCCCTTCGCCGGTGAACAGCAACAGATCGTCGCAGCCACCGTCACTGAACATGCGCAACCATGCCAGCACCGGTGCGGGATCGGCTGCATCGCGGATGTCTACCAGCGGGCAGCGCAGCACGTAGGCGCCGCGCCGCTCAAGCAGTGCAGCAAACACATCCAGTTCGCGCGACTCGGGCACGGCAATACGGCGACCAGCCAGTGGGCGTGCGGCCTCGGCGGCTGCTGTCATCGCGAACGCCTCGGCGGGAACGACACCTGGCCATCTTCCCGTGCCATCTTCATCAGGCCACCTCCACAGGTATCGGAGCTTCCATGTGGCGGTTCGACGCCCGTTCGCTGATCAGCTCGCCGAACCACGCATGGGTCTCCGCGTAGGCCGCCACCTCGCCAATGATCAGCAAGGCCGGCGTGCCGACGGCATGGGTCCTTGCAAGCGCCGGCAAGGCATCCAGCCTGCCTGCAATCACACGCTGCTGCGGCAGGCTGCCGTTCTCGATGATGGCGATCGGCGTATGCGCCGCGCGGCCCTGGGCGAGCAAGCGATCGGTGAGTGCCTGGATCCTCTCCACCCCCATATAGACCGCCAAAGTCTGCCGCGGATGGCCGAGCAACTGCTCATCCAGCGGATCGTCTGCTTGCTTGCCATGCGCCGTGAGCAGGCAGATCGACTGGGCATGGTCGCGATGGGTCAGCGGAATGCCGGCAAAGGCGGCACACGCCACGGCCGCCGTGACGCCTGGCACGACTTCGCAGGCAATGTCATGGGCGCGCAGGAAGGCCAGTTCTTCGCCGCCACGGCCGAACACGAAGGGATCGCCACCTTTCAAGCGCACGACGCGGCGCCCTTCCTTGGCATGGGCCAGCATGAGTCGATGAATCCGATCCTGCGACACCTGGCGACCACCGCAGCGCTTGCCGACGTCAATGCGCTCGGCGTCCCGTCGCGCCATGGCAAGTACGTCGGCGCTGGCCAGCTGGTCGTGCAGGATCACGTCCGCCTCGTTGAGCGCTCGCAACGCTTGCAGCGTGAGCAGTCCCGGGTGACCGGGCCCGGCACCGACCAGGGCCACCGATCCTTTGCGTGCCGGGGCCTCGTTGCGATGCAGTGCATCGAGCAAGGCCTGTTCGGCATCCTGCGGCCTGGCGCGGCGTAGCAGGGTCAGCACCGGGCCATCGTGCAGCCAGTCATAGAAGGCGCGGCGATCGGCGAGGTCCGGACGATGTTGCACGATGCGCGCACGATGGCGTTGCGCCAGGGCCACCAGCGCGCCCAGTGCGTTGTCCATCATGCGTTCCAGCGATTCGCGCACGCGCCGTGCCAGTGCTGGCGCCGCGCCCGCCGTGCCGATGGCCACCATCAGCGGTGAACGATCGATCACGGCGGGCACGTGGAAACGTGAATGCGCGGCATCGTCCACCACATTGGCGAAGATGCGTCGATCGTGGGCCGCCGTCGCCACGCGGGCGTTGAGCACGGGATCGTGGGTGGCGGCGATCACCAGCCACATGCCATCGAGCCAGGCGGGTGCAAACGCGCCGTGCAACCAGTTGAGCTGTCCCGCCTCGCGCTGTTGTGCCAGGTGCTCATTCAGCTCGGGGGAGCCGACTGTCACCCGTGCGCCGGCACCAAGCAAGGCTTCCACCTTGCGCTGTGCCACGGCACCGCCGCCCACCACCAATACCGGCAGACCCTCAAGGTCAGCGAAGAGCGGATACAGCTTCATGACGTCCCTCCCGTGTGCCAGTGCCGTGCCTCATACAGTGGGTGCCGCGCGTGTCTCGGCGATCAGTCGTCGTAGTTCGGGTATGCACGACCCGCAATTGCCGCCGGCGCGCAGTGCGGCGGTGATCTGCGCCGGCGTGTCCAGGTCGTCGGCGCTGATGGCTTCGGCGATCGTGTTTCGCCCCACGCCAAAACACGAACACACCACCGGGCCGGCATCGATGCCGGCGCCTGGCGGCTCACCGGCGAGCAGGCCCGCGCGATCCGATTCGGTCAGCCGCTCCTGCCCAAACAGTCTGGCCAGCCAATGCCGGGACGGCAGATCGGGGCGCGAGGACAGGAACACGCATGCCTCCATCCGACCCTCGACCGCCCAGGCTGCGCGATAGATGCCGCTGCTCGGATCGTCATGCTCCAGCCAGTCCGCATCGGATGTGTGTGCGCCCAGCCAGGTGCGGGCCCATGCGCTGCAATCGCCGGGGCGTTCGCGGTGGGCGATCTCGTAGCGCAGGAAACGGTCGCCGCGGATCAGCGTCCAGTAGCTCAGCGCCGATGTCGGCAGAGACTGGCGCCCGATCGCAAAGCCATACCAGCGCACCGGGAACGGTTCGACGCGCACCGGCGTGTGCTTGAACTCCGGCTCGCCGGAAACGGGGTCGACCACCGGATTCACCAGGCCGCCGACGCGCGCATCGGAGGCGAACTGGTCGTTCCAGTGGATCGGCACGAAGACAGTACCGGCCAGCACGCCACCGCCATGGCGCACGCGCGCCACCATCGAGCCCCAGCGCGAATGCACGCTCGCCAGCTCACCCGCGCGCACGCCGCTGCGCAAGGCATCGTGGGGATGCATGTCCACATAGGGTTCGCTGGTGTGGCCGGCCAGTCGTGGTGATTTGCCGGTGCGCGTCATCGTGTGCCAGTGGTCCCGCACGCGGCCTGTATTGAGCACCAGCGGATACTCGCGGTCGGTCGCGTTCGCAGGCGCGCGTCCCGAGGTGGCGACAAAGCGCGCGCGCCCGTCAGGGTGGGCAAACTGCCCACCGGCAAACAGCCTGGCGGTTCCGCTGCCGTCCTCGCGCACTGGCCACTGCACGGGCCGCATGCTGTCGTAGGCCTGCCGGGTGAGCGAGGTCAGCCCACTGAGATTCAGCTGCCGCGGTGATGCCGGCAAGTCGCCGTTGCCCGGCGGGTGATTGCGAAATGCCGTGAGGCGCGCATGTTCGATGAAGATCTCGTGCGGACTCTGGAAACCGAAACCCTCGGCAAACCCCAGTCGCTGGGCCACATCGCAGATGATGCGCCAGTCGGCGCGCGCCTCGCCGGGCACGGGAAGAAACGGGCGCTGGCGCGATAGGCGGCGCTCCGAACTGGTCACCGTGCCATCCTTCTCGCCCCAAGCCAGTGCAGGCAGCAACACATGCGCGTGCCGGTTGGTGTCGGTGTGCTCGATGACGTCGGTGCAGACCACCAGCTCGCAGGCATTCAGTGCACGCCGGGCGCGGTCGGCATCGGGAAGGCTGACGACCGGGTTGGTCCCCATGATCCACAGTGCCTTGACCCGGCCTTCAAGCACCGCGTCGAACAGGGCCACGGCTTTCAGGCCAGGCTGCGCTGCCATGTGCGGTGACGACCAGAAGCTCTGCACGATATCGCGATGCACCGGGTCGTGCAGTTCCATATGCGCAGCCAGCATATTGGCCAAGCCGCCCACTTCACGCCCGCCCATCGCATTGGGCTGACCCGTGATCGAGAACGGGCCCATACCCGGCCTGCCGATGCGACCGGTCAGCAGGTGGCAATTGATGATGCTGTTGACCTTGTCCGTACCGCTGGACGATTGATTCACGCCCTGCGAGAACAGGCTCACCACCCGCTCATGGCGCGCGAACAGGCGATAGAAGGCCAGCAGATCCGACAGCTGCACGCCACAGATGCGCGCCACGGTCGCGTAGTCGCCGGCTTCGGCAGCCGCTGTAGCCAAGGTCGCATTCAAGCCATCGGTGTGCGTGTCGACAAACCCGACATCCATCACGCCGTGCTGGAACAGGAAGCTGAGCAGTCCGTTGAACAGCCACACGTCGGTGCCGGGCTTCACCGGCAGGTGCAGGTCGGCCGATTCGCACGTGGCGGTGAAGCGCGGATCGATCACCACCAGCCGCGCACCGTTTTCCTGCGCCCGCACCATGCGCTGGAAGAGCACCGGGTGGCACCACGCGGTGTTGGAGCCCACCAGCACGATCAGCTCTGCCTGGTCCAGGTCTTCGTAGCAGCCGGGCACGACGTCCTCGCCGAAGGCGCGCTTGTGGCCGGCCACGGCCGACGACATGCACAGACGGGAATTGGTGTCGATGTTCGCGGTGCCAAGGTAGCCTTTGGCCAGCTTGTTGGCGACGTAGTAGTCCTCGGTCAGCAGCTGCCCCGACACATATAGCGCCACGGCGTCCGGCCCGTGCTGATCGACGATGCGACGGAAGCCGTCGGCGACCCGATCCAGTGCCTCGTCCCAGCTGGCCCGACGAAACGAGCCATCCTCTGCGCGCAGCTTTGGATGCAGCAGGCGGCCCTGCAAATCCACCGTTTCGCCGAGGGCTGCACCTTTCACGCACAGGCGCCCGTGATTGGAGCCGTGCGCGACGTCGCCCTGGACGCTGACCGCGCCATCGACAGCGACTTGGGCGAGCACGCCGCAACCGACGCCGCAGTAGGGGCAGGTGGTGGCCACCGTTGCGCTCATGCGGCGACCGCGGCCGGTATGGGTCGACCGCATGGCAGCCAGACGCGCGCAGGCAGCAAGCTGGCGCGATGGCCGGTCACCGTTCGCCGGGGACGCCAATGATTCATGGCTCGCCGCGCCTGACCAGGACAACATCGCCGTCGCGCCGAACCTCCCAGGCGTGCACGCTGTAGTGCGGCACTTCCAGGCATGCCCCGGTGCGCAGATCAAAGTGCTGCTTGTGGATGGGCGAGGCGACGACGATCTGTTCCCCGAGGCTGCCCACCAATCCCCTCGAAAGCACCGCCGCGCCGGAATCGGGATCGACGTTGTCGATGGCAAACAGCGCATCGTCGCGCAGCCGGAATATCGCCACCTGCTCGCTGTCCACCAGCGCACACACGCCGGTGTCGGGAACAATCTCATCGATCCGGCACACGGGCGTCCAGCCGGTTCCACTCGTTGCATGACTCATGGGCTTACTCCGTTTCGACCACGGCCGGGATACGGCCAAGGCGGCTGCGTTTCTCGTCGGCAGAGGCTGGTCGGATCTGCCCGCGCTCGGTCACGAAGGCCACCCGGTCGTCACCGGCATCGCTGTTGATGAAGTGACGGAATCGCTGACGCACCAACGGGTCGCTCACGGCGCGCTTCCACTCGCATTCGTAGCTGTCGACCACGCGCTGCATGTCCGCTTCGAGTTCCGCGGCAATGCCCAGGCGGTCGTTGATGATCACGTCGCGCAGGTAGTCCATGCCGCCATCCAGGTTGTCGCGCCAGACGCTGGTGCGTTGCAGGCGGTCCGCCGTGCGGATGTAGAACATCAGGAAGCGGTCGATGTAGCGGACCAGCGTGTCGGTATCCAGGTCACCGGCCAGCAACTCGGCATGCCGGGGCTTCATGCCACCGTTGCCGCACACGTAGAGATTCCAGCCCTTTTCGGTGGCGATGATGCCTACGTCCTTGCCTTGCGCCTCCGCACACTCGCGGGTGCAACCGGAGACGGCGAACTTCAGCTTGTGCGGCGAGCGCAGGCCCTTGTAGCGATGCTCCAGGTCGATGGCGCGTCCCACCGAGTCCTGCACGCCGTAGCGACACCAGGTGGAACCCACGCAGGACTTCACCGTGCGCAGCGACTTGCCATAGGCATGGCCCGATTCGAAGCCGGCAGCGATCAACTCTTCCCAGATCGGCGGCAGCTGCTCCAGGCGGGCGCCGAACATGTCCACGCGCTGCCCGCCGGTGAGCTTGGTATAGAGACCATATTTGCGTGCGATCTGCCCGATGGCGATGAGTCCGTCCGGCGTCACCTCGCCGCCGGGCATGCGCGGCACCACCGAGTAGGTGCCGTCCTTCTGGATATTGGCGAGGAAGTAGTCGTTGGAGTCCTGCAGGGAGGCGTGTTCCTGCTGCAGGATGAATTCGTTCCAGCAGGACGCCAGGATGCTGGCGACCACCGGCTTGCAGATATCGCAACCCAGTCCGCTGCCGTGCTGCGCCAGCAGGTCGTCGAAGCGACGGATCTTCTTCACCTGCACGAGGTGGTAGAGCTCCTGGCGCGAATAAGCGAAGTGCTCGCACAACGCATGGCTTACCGCCAGGCCCTGGCGTTCCATTTCCGCCTTCATGATCTGCGTGGCCAGCGGCACGCAGCCGCCACAGGACGTACCTGTCCGCGTGGCCTGCTTCAGCGCATCGATGGACGTGGCGCCGGCGGCGACCGCCTCACACAGCTGGCCCTTGCTGACGTTGTTGCATGAGCAGATCTGTGCCGATGCAGGCAAGGCATCCACCGCCAGGCCCGGCTTCTTCTTGCTGCCCAGCGCGGGAAGGATCAACGACTCCGGAGCGTCCGGCAGCTCCATGCCGTTGAGCATCATCTGCAGCAGGGTGCCGTACTCGGCGGCATCGCCGACCAGCACGCCGCCCAGCAGGCGCTTGCCGTCGTCCGACACCACCAGCTTCTTGTAGACCTGCTTGCGCCCATCGCTGAACTGGTAGCTGCGGCTGCCTGGCGTGGTGCCGTGTGCGTCACCGATACTGGCCACATCGACGCCCATGAGCTTGAGCTTGGTGGACATATCCGCGCCAGCGAACTCCGGCAATGTGGGCGCCTGTCTGCGGGTCAGCAGCGCGTTGAGGTGATTGGCCACCACGCGCGCCATGTCGTATCCGGGCGCCACCAGCCCGAAGACCTTGCCACCCCATTGCGCGCATTCGCCGATGGCATACACGTCGCGGTCGCGCGTGCGGCAGAAGTTGTCGACCATGATGCCGCCGCGCTGGCCCACGCCCAGCTCGCATTGCCGCGCCAGTTCATCGCGCGGGCGAATGCCGGCGGAGAACACGATGAGGTCCGTTTCCAGATGGCTTCCGTCGGCAAAATTCATGCGGTGACGAAGTCGTTCACCATCCACGATCTGCTGGGTGTTCTTGCCGGTGTGAACCACCAGGCCCAGATCCTCGATGGTCTTGCGCAACACTTGTCCGCCGACGTCGTCTACCTGCACCGCCATCAGGCGCGTGGCAAATTCTACCACGTGGGTCTCGAGTCCCATGTCGCGCAGCGCCTTGGCGCATTCCAGGCCAAGCAGGCCGCCGCCCACCACCACGCCATGCCTGGATTGGCCGCCCCATGAAGACAGCGCCGCCAGGTCGTCTAGCGTGCGATACGCCAGGCAGCCAGGGCGATCATTGCCGGGAATAGCGGGTATGAACGGTGTCGATCCCGTCGCAATCACCAGCTTGTCGTAGGGAAGAATGTCACCGGCGCTGGTGGTGACGCGCTTCGTGGCGCGATCAATGGCAACCGCATGCGTGGCCAGACGCAGGTGGAAGCCGCTCTGCTCGAAGAATCCTGGCGTGACAAGCGAAAGCTCATCGGCGCTTCTGCCTGCAAAGAATTCCGAGAGGTGCACGCGGTCGTAGGCGGGCTGCGCTTCCTCGCACAACACGGTCACCTGAAGGCCGGGCGGCTGCATGGCCGCAAGCTCCTCCAGCAGTTTGTGACCGACCATCCCATTGCCCACTACGACAAGCTTCATCGTCATGTCGATGACCTCGATACCGAATCAATTGATGGTCAGGGCGGGCGCCGCGGCGCGACCCTGTTGCAAGGCTTGCTGATAGAGCCGCTCTTCGTTGGCGACATGCTCGTTGCTGAAGCGCACGGCCAGCGCGCACAGCGAGCCGACCATGACGAAGCCACCGAGTAGCGCGAAGGTGACTTGCACCGAACCGGTGTGCTTCAGCAGGAAGCCGGCCGCCACGGCGCCGACATTGCCGCCCGCGCCAACGATGCCCGTCACGCCGCCGAGCACCTTGCGATCGATGAACGGCACCAGCGCATAGGTGGCCCCGCACGCCAGATGCGTGAACAAGCCAAAAACCAGCATGGTGGCCACGGCCATGCCGACACCCGTGGCATGCGCGAACCACAGCAGTCCGGTGCCTTCGCACAACATCAGGACGCACAGGAGATGGGCGCGTGCCGACAAGCCATGCCGGCGCGCCAGGCGATCGGAGGCCAGACCGCCCAGGCTTCGCGCAAACAGCGCCAACAGACCAAACGCGCCGACAGCCAGGCCGGCGCTGCGCAGGTTCAGCCCGAATCGATCGACGTAATAGGCCGCCGCCACGCCATGCACGAACAACTCGATGCCGAAGCATCCCGCATAGGTGACGAACAACATCCAGACGCGATAGTTGCCCGCCGCCTGGCGAAACGCCGCCCAGCCACCTTGCTTGCCGCTGCCCACGGTTACGCCCTGCGCACGCAGCTGGCGATAGTTGCCCTCGGGGCAGTCCTGGGTGAACCGCCAATACAGGAGTCCGACAATCACCATCAGCACGCCCGGCAGCAGCATGGCCGCGCGCCAGGAAAGGGCGCGGCCCACGCCAAGGGCAAGCAAGCCGGCAAGCACCATCGGCATCACGGCCTGCGCGGCACCGCCACCCGCATTGCCCCAGCCAGCCGTGGTGGCATTCGCGGCACCGACCACGTTGGGCGCGAACATCACGGAGGTGTGGTACTGCGTAATGACGAACCCCGCACCCACCATGCCTATGGCCAGACGCATCACCAGGAAAGATGCGTAGCCCTGCACCAGCGCCATGCCGAATACCGGAATCGATCCGAGCAACAACAAGCCGGTGTAGGTAAGCCGCGGCCCCAGCCGGTCGCACAGCGGGCCTACCAGCAGACGTCCAAAGACGGTGACCGCCACGGCCGCGATCGTAATGTTCGCGACCTGGTCGGCACTGAGCCCAAACGCCTGCCGCACCATGGGCATCATCGGCGCCACCGCAAACCACGCGAAGAAGCACACAAAGAAGGCCAGCCAGCTCAGATGGAACGCACGCATGTGCGGCGTGCGCCATTGGAACAGCTCGATCCGTGTCGCCTTGCCCGACATAGCACCCCCGCCCGAAGATGACGTACTGCCCCCGCAAGCCCTGGTGGTCGGCGCGCGCCGACCACCAGTCGTGCATGTTGCTATGCATCATTCGTGCCGTGGCTAACTAAGCCGGAAAAACATGGGGTTATCGAAAATACGGACATCTAAAAGGCTTTTCGCGCACCAGTTGCAAGCTAACCGGGCAAGCCGTGCACCATTGCGGTGCAGCATTTTTGGGCCGATGGCGCGGAACTGCTGGTTGGGAACCCCTGGAACTCGCTGGGCTCGAAGCGATCGCAGCAGCACTTCTGCGCTGCCCGGGTCCGGTCCGCTTCCGACTACCAGCGGACGTCGCCTTTACAAAGACATTTTCCTGGCCCTGCCAGAGCATAGGACGCAGTTAGATATTGCCAGGGGAGTTCAGGCGTTGCGGCAAAGGTCTCGTCTTCGATATCCAATGCCGTATCAAATCATTGCGTTGCCACAAGGACGTTTGCCATGAAGCTTTGGTCAGTTGCTTTGGTGCTGCTGCTGGTAAGCGCGGGCGCGGAAGCGGAAGCGCCCGCTTGGCAAGCGGCCGGCGGGCACACGCAGTTACCGTTATGGCCCGGGGCGGCGCCCGATCTGCAATCCGTACCAGGTCCGGAAACCGTGAAGTCGAGTGACAAGTTCCTGGCCGGCAAGCCGGTGACCAACGTGTTCAACGTGACGCGGCCCACGATGACGGTGTATGCACCCACGGGAAGGAACACGGGGGCCGCGGTTGTCGTGATTCCGGGTGGCGGCTTCCAGATACTGGCCATGGACCTGGAGGGCACCGAGGCCTGCGACTGGCTGACGTCCAATGGCATGACTTGCGTGTTGCTGAAGTATCGGGTGCCAAGCAAGCCCTACGAGTGGAAATGCGATTGCCGCCCGCACAACTTGGCACTATCGGTGCCCTCACTGCAGGACGTGCAGCGAACGATGCGACTGGTGCGCTTTCACGCGGCGGAATGGCATGTCGATCCGCACAAGGTCGGCGTGCTGGGTTTCTCAGCGGGCGGATTCCTGGTGGCCGAGATCAGCACGAACTTCAATCGATCCCTGTATGCACCGGTAGATGCGGCCGACAAGGAGAGTGCGCGACCGGATTTTGCAATGCCGATTTACCCCGGGCATCTCACCGAGGGTGGTGGCAAATTGAATACCAATGTACCCGTGTCCAGCGAGACACCGCCCACCTTTCTCGTGCAGGCGGAAGACGATTATGTCGATGGCGTGGATCAGTCGATGGTCTATTACGCCGCGCTGGCAAAGGCGCATGTGCCGGCTGAGATGCATCTGTATGCTCATGGAGGCCATGCATTCGGCTTGAGGCCGACACCGGACCCGATCACGGGCTGGCCCCGGTTGGCCGAGACGTGGTTTCGGACGATAGGTATCCTCCACGACTGAGCTGGGCATTCCATGTCGGCTTTCGACCGGCCGAATCCGCAACTCGAAGCAGCCCGTTCCGGCATCCTGGTTTTGCGTCGAGACTGAATAGCGCATAGCTTCAATTGCCCGGAAGCCATGGGAATGTAAGTCTCGCTGTTTCCATAGAAGTTCTTGCATCCCAGGGGGGAGCATGCAGGCGAACGACGTCAACATAGCCGTTCACATTGGCATGGGTGCAGGCGGCCTGATTTGCGGGCTATGGCCTCTGCTATCGAGAAAGGGAGGCGTCGTTCATCGGCGCAGCGGCCGCGTATTCGTGGTGATGGCTGGCATGGTTCTAGGCACCGCCATCTTGGCCGATATCTTCCTTTACGTGCCGATAGCGCTGATAGCCGTGACACTGTCTGCTTCCTATCAGTACATCAGCAGTTTGCGCTCATTGGCGCTGCGGAACCGCTACCCTTCCACCGTCGACGCCATACTAGCCATTGTCGCGTTGATCGGATGCGCGTGGATCGTGTTATCGAAGGGCACTGGTACGGCGTCCTGGACACCCGCGATCGCCTACTCAACAGCGGCCTACGTAGCATGTATGGCGCTCTACGACTTGAGCAGGCCGTTTTGGGCGGCGTACTGGCTGCGCCGCGTCCGGCCTCTGGATCACGGACTCAAAATGACCGGATGCTATTTCGCGATGCTGTCGTCTGGAGCGGGCAATCTACTCAAGCACGCACAGCCGTGGAGCCAGGTCATTCCCTCTTCGCTCGGCATCATGGTCATGGTGGTCTTTCTTTCAAGCTATTTCGGCAGGCGCATGGACATTCCAGTGGAGGTATGACTATTCACCGAATGGTTGTTTCCGACCCGAAGCGATCATCGGCCGGCTCCAAGCCGCCCACTGGGGACAACCGGAAATAGATGGAGATCCGGCGACGGCCAGTCGCCAGTCCTGTGCTAGCTTTAAATGACATCCCCAGGGGAAATTGCATGCGCTGCGCTCCCGGAAGTTGGCTTCTTGGCCTGCTGGTGGCCTGTAGTGTCTGTTGCCCGATTAATGCCTCGTCGGCCTCCTCGGATTCCGCGACCGGGTCGGTGATCCGCACGTCGGTAGGATCGTTGGATGGTGCCCCCTATCGAATTGATATACCGAAGAACTGGAATGGTGACCTGGTCGTGCTTATGCACGGCTATGAGCCGAAGGGCGTGCCGCGCCAGAGCCCGTGGCCGCAGAATGAAGAAACGCCCGTCTTCCTTTCTCGTGGCTTTGCTGTCGCGGCCAGTGCGTTCGCTTCCCAGGGCTGGGCAGTGGGGGATGCACTGGAAGACAGCGAGCAGCTTCGTCGGCTCTTTATCAAGGAGAACGGAAAGCCGCATCGTGCTTACTTGGTCGGGTTCTCACTAGGTGGGCTGGAGGCGCTGGCAACCCTGGAACGCCACGGCCCGGCCTACAGTGGAGCGCTGTCGGTGTGTGGCGTGAATGTGTCCGCGCCGGACATTGTCGCGCGCGGCGTCGTGACGCCCCTGGTCGCCTTTGATACGTATTTCCCGGGGGTCATGCCGGATCTGGCGAATCCCGCCTCTCCAGCGATGATCGATTCGGGCCGCATTCAAGAAGCGCTGCAGAGCGATCCTACCAAGGCCGCCCGGTTAGAGGATAGGTTGCAGGAAACCAGTGCAACGTTACCTGGGACATTGATGCTCAACTATATGTTGCTGCGGGAGATCGAGCAGCGTGCAGGTGGCATGCCCGTCGATACGATGAAGGCCAACTACACTGAGTTCGCAGACGATGCCGACTTCAAACACAAGGTACGTCGCTACAAGGGAACGCCATCGGCGATGACTTATCTCGCTGACAACGTGACGCTAACTGGGCGAGTCGCCAGCCCCGTCGTACTGCAAAGGAACGCCTTCGACCAGACTGTGCCGTCCCGCTTCGATACGGTCTATCCCGAACTCGCGAAGGCCGCTGGCAATGCGTCGAAAGTGACGGTGCTGCCACGTGTGGGAGAGGGGCACTGTGACTTTACGCATGAGCAAATCGGCAAGGCCTTTGACGTTTTGGTAGAGAAGGCAGACCGGACTCAGGGGCGTTAGCCGATTGCTTGAGGCGTCGGGTTGAAGGGAAGAGATTTAACGCCCGCTTCGGGTCACCTCCGATCCAGAGAAGACACCGAGATGTCAGTCGACTTCACCATTGGCGCTCCGTCGACAAGGACGGTCGCATCAGACGCAACCTAGGGACAGCTATGGCCACATCACTCTGCACGGCGCTCGAAGACAAGCCAAGTGGTAGCGACATCAATGCAATCGTCCATGGCCTACTCGCTTTCAATCAGTCCCATACCAATGGCGCGACGCCGGAATATCTTGTGGCGACCGTTCGGGACGGCGAAGGCAAGTTGGTCGGCGGTGTTGTTGCAGCCGCTTATGTGAGTTGGCTGCAGGTCAGCGCGCTGTGGCTTCAAGATGAATTGCGCGGTCAAGGTTACGGAAGCGCCCTGATGGCACTGATCGAGGA
Organism: Dyella halodurans; assembly: GCF_026283925.1. Taxonomy (GTDB): domain Bacteria; phylum Pseudomonadota; class Gammaproteobacteria; order Xanthomonadales; family Rhodanobacteraceae; genus Dyella; species Dyella halodurans. Next base: position 58,482 of record NZ_JAPDPF010000006.1, on the reverse strand, counting down.
AGCCGCGATCAAAAAAGGGTGTGCCAATGCCTTCCTCGAAACGTTCGATTTCCAGGCGCTACCCTTCTATGAAAAGCGCGGCTACACCGTCTTCAGTCGATTGCCTGACTTTCCGCCCGGGGGTGCCCGCTATGCGCTTACCAAGGCCTTGCAGGCGGGGTCGGCCGACTAGGAAGTCGCTTGGTGGCCGGGGTCTGCTTCCGATCCGTAACGGACAGTTGTAAATCAACATCGGTGATGTCTTCTAAGTAGGATCCAGGGGAAGGTATGGCTTACAGAGTCGCTCTTGCTGTTATTGCCCTCTTTGGCGCTGCCCTTACTTGCGGCGCGAGCGCGGCGGAGAAGCCATCGACCGTCACGCTGGATGGCCCTGACCTGGTCCCCAAGCGTCAAACAATCACCAAGGACACCACCTGCACCGACGATGCCCATTGCGTGGACAAGCGCGCGCTCACCCTGGAATGCCGCAACGGGGTTTCCGTACAGGCATCCATCACGCAGCCGCGGCAGGCCAGGGCGACCCTCACCAGCCTGACGTACCGTGGCAAGCCGCTGCGCGAAGAAACGCTGCACACCGTAAACCTCCTGCTCAGTGACCGACCTTCAACGGCGGTGGTGGAGGTGGAAGGTTATTGTGGTCCCTATGAGGCTGCCGTCTATATCGATACTTATGCAGATGCCTATCTGAAGACCCGGCGTCAGGAGGGCGCAACCATCATGGTTTCCCTCACCACGGACGGCCAGGAAAGTGTTCAAGTGGGGCCCTCGCTCTGAAGCACCCGGGTTACCCATGACCATCAACTGGAAATCCCTGGGCTGGATGTCGAGCGTGTTGGTCGCCGCAGCATTGGCCTTCTACGGGGCAGGGCTGGTCGCGCAGCGGGACCGACAAGTCCGACTGAGGCAAATGCACGGGTCAGACACACTGATGCAATTGGTAACAGGCTTTGGATCCGTCAATGACCAAGTGGACCCAGACTTTCATTGCCTCACCTTGCCGACGGGCATTCGCCTGGCGCACCAGCCAACGAGCAAAGAATGGATGGATCGTCAGTTCAATAAATATGCGGACTGGATGGTCATCAGCGACCGCATGGCGTCGGGCGACGACGTCTATGCCTACAGCAACATCACACATCCGCCACCAGGTGCAACCCTGTTCGCCGGCCTTGGTGGCGGGTACGTGGTGTTGCGGGGATGGTGTCTGGTCGGGCGATTGAATACCTGGGTGGAATGAGCAAAGCCGTGGTCAGAGTGCGCTCTTCCGAAATAACTGCACTCTGATCCGGGCTTCCATTCGAACAAGGCGGATCCGTCGTTCCGATTCTTCCTGAGCCATCCTCGCCAACAAGCGCTGCTCGCGACAGAGGGAGAGCGATTCAATACCAATAGTCGGTGACGCATCGACCGTCTTGCGGCATGTCATCCGTGGTGTTGAGCCCGTCGTGACGGACTATGGGAATCTGCGCAACACTCTCCAGGTCGGCCAGTCGCAGGTTGACGCCCATGGGGCGCTGTCCGTTCTCGCTGTTCTTCAATCCGCGCCAGTACGCCACGCAGCCGCAGACGGAGCAAAAATGAAACACGACCCATCTTCCCTGCGTGTAGGTTTGCGTCGGGCCCGAGACGTGAATGCCATCCCCTTCATACGCATACGCCCACAGCGCGCCGTAGCGGTGACATGCGGTGCAATTGCACACTGTTGCTGACTCGGGCGTACCTTTGAAGCGCCATTGAATCGTGCCGCAGCGGCAGGAACCATGGATCATTTCCGTCGTGGTCACTTGATGCTCTCCTCCGAGCTTGCCTGGCCGGGTTCGCCAGTGGCTGCACGACACAGGGATGAGTGATAGTAGTGCAGTATTCGGGTGTGCTCGTTCAATTGGCCTATCGCCCAATCTCACGCCACTGCTCCAGGAGACCGCTTCAATGACCCGACCCTTCGTTCGAATGCTGGCCGTCGCCACCGTAGCAGTGGCTAGTGCGTTCAACTTGCACGCCGCTCCCGCACAAGGGGGCATCACCCACTACGTTACCGGCGAGACCAAATATCCCTTCTCGCCGGCTGTACGAGCGGGCAATACCGTCTATCTCTCTGGGCAGATCGGTAACGATGCCACAGGCCTGGGCAAGGACTTCGAAACCCAGGCGCGCCTCGCCATGGACAACATCATGGCGGCGGCCAAGCTCGCGGGGATGGGGCCGGACCATATCGTCAAATGCACGGTCATGCTGGCCGACATGAAAAACTGGGACGCGTTTAACCAGATCTATCGCAGCTATTTCCAGGCCGGTCAGTTCCCTGCGCGTAGCGCCTTTGGCGTGACGGGTTTGGCTCTGGGGGCTGCACTCGAAGTGGAGTGCATTGGCTATGTCGCGACTCCGGCAAACGCTCACTGAGTCACGACGTGGGCCGCCTACTCGATCGGGGGAACAGAACACGCCCCTGGTCGATCGCGTCAGGCGCGACAAGAGACGCGCGACTCATCCGGCAGATTCCGAAGATGAAGCTGGCGCCGCAGTGGGCTCATTACGTGGTCTATCGAGTCGAAAGTTCCTCGCTGCCCAAGATCGCGACATTTCGCGAATGGTTGATGACGGAGGCGGCAGCTTCTGGCTGAGTGGGCGCGGGCCTGACTTTCGACCCATGGCAGGCGAGGCAAGGTGTGGTTAGGTGAGGGTTTGTTCAGTCCACTGGGGAACTCCTGATGCCACGCCTTCGTACGCTTGTCATAGCCACGTCCATTGCGCTGGCCGCCTGTTCGCAGCAATCGAACGAACAGGCTGCGCAGCCTGGCCCCGCTCCCTCTCCCGCTCCCGCCGGCACCGCGCCAGCCAAGGCATCCACGGCGGCGCCGGCCGCTGAGGTCAGCGCCGTGAACCCGTTCCTCTCGCCCAGCACGCTGCCCTTCGAGGCGCCGCCGTTCGACAAGATCAAGGATGGCGACTACCAGCCGGCGCTCGAGGAGGGCATGAAGCAGCACCTGGAGGAGATCAACAAGATCGCCGACAACCCGGATGCGCCAACCTTCGAGAACACCTTCATCCCGATGGAGAAGTCGGGTCAGTTGCTGTCCCGCGTTCGCCGCGCTTTCTTCGCGGTGACGGGTGCCAACACCAACGACGTACTGCAGAAAGTGCAGCAGGACGAAGCGCCCAAGTTTGCGGAGCATCAGGACGCCATTGTCCTGAACGATAAGCTCTTCAAGCGCATCGAGACGATCTACAACCAGCGTGATTCGCTCAAGCTCGATCCGGAATCCAAGCGCCTGGTGGAGGTCACCTACAAGAACTTCGTGCGCGGCGGCGCAAAACTTTCCGACGCCGACAAGACCAAGCTCAAGGCGCTCAACAAGGAAGAGTCCGGACTGCGCGCTCAGTTCGCCAAGAAGCTGCTGGCGGGCACCAAGGCCGGCGCGCTGGTGGTGGACGACAAGGCCACGCTCGATGGCTTGTCCGATGCCGACATCGCCGCCGCTTCGCAGGCAGCCGCCAGTCGCAAGCTGGACGGCAAGTGGGTGATCCCACTGCAGAACACTACGCAGCAGCCGGCGTTGCAGAACCTCAACGACCGCGCCACGCGCGAGCAGTTGTTCAAGGCGTCGTGGAATCGTGCGGAAAAGGGCGACGACAACGACACGCGCGAGCTGATTTCGCGTATCGCGCAGATTCGCGCCGAGCAGGCCAAGCTGCTGGGCTTCTCCAGTTACGCCGCTTGGAAGCTGGAAGACCAGATGGCCAAGACGCCGGAAGCGGCGATCACCTTCATGGACAAGCTGGCCCCGGCGGCCACCGCGCGTGCCCAGCGCGAGGCAAAGGATATCCAGGACGTGATCGACCAGCAGAAGGGCGACTTCAAGGTCGAGGCGTGGGACTGGAATCACTACTCCGAGCAGGTCCGCAAGGCCAAGTACGATCTCGACGAATCGCAGATCAAACCGTACTTCGAGCTGGACAACGTGCTGCAGAACGGCGTGTTCTTCGCCGCCAACCAGCTCTACGGTTTGACCTTCAAAGAGCGCAAGGACATCCCCGTCTGGCAGCCTGACGTACGCGTGTTCGAAGTGTTCGACAAGGACGGCACCTCGATGGCGCTGTTCTACTGTGACTACTTCAAGCGCGACAACAAGAACGGCGGCGCCTGGATGAGCAATCTGGTGGCCCAATCCAAGCTGATGGGCACCAAGCCCGTGGTCTTCAACGTCGCCAACTTCACCAAGCCGGCACCGGGCCAGCCAGCGCTGCTGTCGTTCGACGACGTGATCACCATGTTCCATGAGTTCGGTCATGGTCTGCATGGCATGTTCGCGAATTCCGAATACCCGAGTCTTTCGGGGTCGGCAACGGCACGCGATTTCGTGGAATTCCCGTCGCAATTCAACGAGCACTGGGCCACCGACCCGAAGATCTTCGCCAACTACGCAAAAAACTATCAGACCGGCGAACCGATGCCGCAGGCACTGGTCGAGAAGATCAAAAAGGCGAAGACCTTCAACAAGGGCTACGACATGACCGAACTGGTCGGCGCCGCCCTGCTCGACATGAGCTGGCACAGCCTGTCGGCCGATGCGCCGAAGCAGGACCCGAACACGTTCGAGATGGACGCGCTCACCAAGGCCAAGATCAACCTGAGCTATGTGCCGCCCCGCTATCGCTCCAGCTATTTCTCGCACATCTGGGGTGGCGGCTATGCCGCGGGTTACTACGCCTACCTGTGGACGGAAATGCTGGCTGACGACGCCTTCCAGGGCTTCGTCGACAAGGGCGGCCTGACCCGCGAGAACGGCGACCGCTTCCGCGCGATGATCCTCTCGCAGGGCAACACCCAGGACCTCGCCACGATGTACAGGAACTGGCGCGGCAAGGACCCGAGCATCGAGCCGATGCTGCTCAATCGCGGTCTGAAGGAGGCGCCGAGGAAGCAATGACTTCCTGGTGTTGAAATGGGAAAGGGCCGGCTACTCCGGCCCTTTTCTTTCGGACGGCTATCAATGATGTTGAAGCGTTCAAAGCCTGGGATAGGCCGAAAAAGGGGGCAGTGTGCAATCCATTCATTTCCTATCTGGCTTGCCCAGGTCCGGTTCTACGCTGCTGGCGGCGTTGCTGCGCCAGAATCCGCGGTTTTACGCGAACATGAGTGGCCCCCTCGCCGGCATGGTCAATGCCATGTTGGGTGAGATGAGTGGTCGGAACGAATTTTCGGTATTCATCACCGACCAGCAACGCCAGCGCGTGCTGCGTGGGCTTTTCGATAGTTATTACAGTGACGAGTTCACGGCGGACGTTGTCTTCGACACCAGCCGCATCTGGTGCGCGAAGTTGCCGGTGTTGCACACGCTTTTCCCTGGCGCGAAGTTGATTGCCTGCGTGCGTCACGTGTCATGGATCGTGGACAGCGTGGAGTGTGCGATTCGCAACAACGCGTTGCGCCCATCCACCATTTTCAGTTTTCAGACCGGGGGCACCGTCTACAGTCGCGCCGAAGGCATTGCCCATGGCGAGGGGATGTTGGGTTATGCGTACAACGCGCTGAAGGAAGCGTTTTACGGCGAGCATGCTAAGCATCTGATGGTCCTGCAGTACGAAACCTTGGTGCGCGATCCTGCTGGGGCCATGGCCGCGGTCTACGAGTTCATCGGCGAGCCACTGTTTCAGCACGATTTCGACAACGTGCGATTTGAGGCGGAGGAGTTTGACGAACGCGCCGGCACCCCTGGCCTGCACACTGTGGGCGGAAAGGTACAAGCGCAAGAACGCGCGACGGTGTTGCCGCCCGACATCTTCCGGCGCTTCGAGAACGACGCCTTCTGGCTTAATGCGGCGGCCAACATCCGCGCCGTACGCGTGGTGTGATTCGACGATGTACGGGCGAGGGTGAAGCCCCGTCGTTCCGCGGCCATTCCCTCCGAAAACATGGTTGATGCGGTGTCTGACATCGATCACGATTAGCGTGTTGGCGCAGGTACGTACGGGCGGGGCAAACGTATGCGCCAGTGAACGTTGGTGCGCGAAAACCTTTCGCGTCAGGGGCTCCATCGGCGGCGTTGAATGGCCGCGAATCCGAACCGCTATCGCACGCCAGCCGAGCGATGCGGCGCATGACAGGGGAAAATCGAATGAACCGTGTGTACAGACTCGTATGGAATGGGTCGCTGGCGGTCGTGCAGGTGACGTCCGAACTCACGCGAACGCGGGGTTCGTCTTCCGGCGCATCCGGTACGCGCGTCCCGCGCCGCCATCCGCTTGCGCTGGCAATTGCCGCCCTGGCGTTGGCTTGTGTGACCGCGCCGGCATGGAGCGAGACTTGTACGCCAAGCGCCTCCTCGGGATGCGGTGCGGCGGGCGGCATCGGTGGACGCCCCGGTCGCAGCCCGATTGGCGGTGCTGGTAACGGCGACGGCGGCGATGCGATCGTGTGGAACCCCAATACCAGCGAAAGCGCGGGTAGCACCGCCACCAACGGCACGGGTGGCAATGGCGCGAACGGGATCTTCAACGTAGGTTCGACCAATATCACGGCAATCGGCGGCGCCGGCGGCACCGCAGGGGCCATCGGTTCAGCGGGCGTCGCCGCGTCCGTTACCGGTGGTACCGGCAGTGCGGGCCAGGCCGAGTCGGGAGCAAGCGTTGTCGGCAGTGGCGGCGGTGGCGGCGGAGCCGGCGTTTACATCAACGACGGCAGCTCGGCGCCCTTCGTGGGGAGTGCCACAACCATCGCCGGCGGTATGGGCGGCAAGGGTGGTGATGCGACCGCCTCGGCGGCCAATGGCAACGCCACGAACGGCGACCCGGGTGGCGGTGGCGGCGGTGGCGCGGGTGTGATCATTGCGGCGGGCGCGGGTGGCGTATCCCTCATCAACACCGGCAGGTTGCTGGGTGGCGCTGGCGGGGCCGGCGGCAATGGCGGCTATGCCGGCAGTGGTGGCGCCGGCGGTGATGGCCTGCTGGTGCTCGGCGCCGGAGCGGCGGTCACCAACAACGCTACCGGCTCGATCATCGGCGGCCTCGGAGGCAGCCCTGGGATTTATCAGGACGGCGGGAACCTGCCCGGTGGTTACGGTGGTGGTGGCGCAGGCGTCAACCTTGTGGGTGCGGGCTCATCGCTGGAGAACGCGGGCTTGATCATCGGCGGCAACGCCAACACCGTCTCCCCGATACCGAGCGCGCAGGACGGCACGCCGGGTGTTGGCGTGCGCGGCTGGGGTGGAGTCACGGTTGTCAACGAAGGCACCATTGCCGGTGGCAGCAACGGCACCACACAGGCGGATTCGGTGCTTTTCTCCGGCGGTGGCAACCAGCTGGTGGTACTGTCGGGCGCCTCGTTTACCGGCAATATCCAGAGTATCAGCGGCAACACCAACGGCGGCGACATCCTTACGCTGGCGGGCGGCATAAACGGGTCCCTCAATGCCGCACTGATCAATGGCTTCGTCAGCAATACCAAGACCGGTAACAGCGACTGGACACTGACCGGCACGGGCAACGCGGGCATCGACTGGACGATCCAGCAAGGTGTGCTAACCGGCAACAGCAGTGCCCTCGTTGGCAATCTGACCTTCGTGAGCAATGGCATCGGAACGCCAGCGGTGGACTTCAACCAGGCTTCTACGGGTAGCTTCGCCGGCTCGATGAGCGGCATGGGTCAGCTCATCAAGGATGGCGCCGGCTCGCTCTCGCTTTCAGGTGACGCGTCCACGTTCAGCGGGTCCTTGACCATCAACCAGGGCACGGTGGCGCTGACGGGCAACGGCAATTTCCAGGGCGCCGATGTTCTCGATGGCGGCGCCCTCGATGTCAGCGGTACCACGGGCACGACGGCTACGATCGCCGGTGTGTCCGGCAACGGCACGGTGACGCTGGGCACGCATACGCTGGTGATCGACAACGCTGCTAACGAAAATTTCGGCGGCACGATTGTCGGCATCGGCGGCGTCACGCTCAATGGCGGCATGCAGACGTTCTCCGGTGCCAACGCCTATACCGGGGTTACGACACTCAACGGCGGTACGCTCGTCGTTTCTGCGGATACCAACCTGGGGCAGAGTACCGCTGGGTTGTCCCTCAACGGCGGCACGCTGGAGACCGATGGCGCGTTTGCGACCAGCCGCAACATTAGCCTGGTCAACACCGGTGGCACGTTGCAGACCAATGCCGACCTGGCGGTATCGGGCGGCATCAGCGGCAACGGCGCGCTGATCAAGACGGGCGTGGGCACGCTGACGCTCATCGGCGTCAACAGCTACATTGGCGGCACGTTGGTCAGTGCAGGCACCCTGCAAGGCAATACGACCAGCCTGCAGGGGAGCATCACCGACAACGCTGCACTGGTGTTCAACCAGGCCGCCAATGGCACCTATGGCGGCACAGTCTCCGGCATCGGCACATTGACCAAGACCGGTACCGGCACGCTGGTGCTGACCGGAGTCAACAATTATGTCGGCGGCACGACGATCAGCGCCGGCACGCTGCAAGGCAATACGAGCAGCCTGCAAGGCGATATCGTCAATAACGCCGCACTGGTGTTCAACCAAGGCAGTAGCGGCATCTATGTCGGCGTGATCTCTGGCGCCGGTACGCTGACCACGAATGGCCCAGGCACGCTGACCCTCGACGGCGTCAACACGGCCAGCGGTCTTACCACCGTGGCTTCCGGTTCCACGCTGCTCATTGGCGACAGCTTGCACACCGCAGCCGCCCTGGGCGGCGATGTCAGCGTCAACGGAGGCACGCTTGGCGGTTACGGCAGCGTGCAGGGTAGTGTCGTGCTTGCCAACGGTGCTTCACTCACGCCGGGCAGTGCGCTCGCCGCGGGCACCTTGACCGTCAATGGCAATCTCACCATCGGTGCCGGGTCGCAGCTGAACTTCGACTTCGGCTCGCCCGGTCCCAACTTCAGCACGCCTGGCCAGGGCGATCACGTTGTAGTGAACGGCAGCCTGTCGATCGACAGCGCCACCCTCAACGTCAACAATCTCGGCAGCATGGGGCCGGGCTTGTACAACCTCTTCGACTGGGGTGGTTCGTTGAACATCACCGCCGGCGGTTTTGCGCCGCCGAGTGGCATGGCATTGCAGATACTCACCGTCACCAAGCAGATCAATCTGGTCGACACGCTTGGCCTCACGTTGGCGGCGTGGAATGCGAACGGGCTGGCCAGCGCAAGCCAAATGGGCGGCGGCAGCGGTACGTGGTCGTTGAATTCCAACACCTGGTCCGACACCACCGGCCAGTTTGTCGGGCCGATGTCGCCGCAACCGGACTTTGCGATCTTCGGTGGCGCATCAGGCACGGTGACAGTGGATGACACCAACGGCACGGTCGGCGCCACCGGCATCCAGTTCGTCAGTGACGGCTACCATGTGACGGGCGGCGCCATCAATCTGGTTGGGCAGGGTGGCGTAGCGCCGGTCCTTCGCGTGAGCAGCGGTGCTATCGCCACCATCGACAATGTACTGGATGGCGTCAATGGCCTGAACAAGACCGATGGCGGCACGCTGGTTCTCAACGGTATCAATGGTTACACCGGCACGACCACACTGAGTGGCGGCAACCTGGCGGTGTCCTCCGATGCCAACCTCGGCGCGAGCACCAATCCGCTGGATTTCGAAGGCGGCACGCTGGAAGTCACCGGCACCACGTTCAACCAGACGGCCCGCAACATTGTCTGGGGCAATGCAGGTGGCGGCTTTGACATCGACAATGCTGCTAATGCGTTCACGGTGGCGCAGGCGTTGACGGGTAGTGGCGGCCTCACAAAAGGCGGCGCAGGCACGCTGGTGCTCACCGGTGCGGATTCCTACGCCGGGACAACTACCATCGGTGCCGGCACCCTTTCCTTATCAGGCAGCGGCAGCATCGCCCATTCCGCGGACGTGAATATAGCGACTGGCGCCACCTTCGACATCAGCCACACCACAAGTGGTGCGTCCATCACGTCGCTCGACGGCAGTGGCTTCGTCAATCTCGGCAACCAGACGCTCACGCTGACCCAGGCCAGCGGCAACTTTGCCGGTACGATCGCCGGCGCCGGCGGGCTTACCCTCGCCAGCGGCAACGAAACCCTGGCCGGGTCCAACCTCTATACCGGCGCCACCGCGATCAATGGCGGCACGCTGGCCTTGTCGGGCAGCGGCGCACCGACCCATTCGTCAGACGTCAACGTCGCCAGCGGCGCCATCTTCGATATCTCGGGCACCAGCAGTGGCGCGTCGATCGTCTCACTCGATGGCAACGGCAAGGTGAGCCTCGGCAACCAGGTGTTGACGCTGACGAATGCGGCTGGCCATTTCGGCGGCACCATCACGGGTAACGGTGGCCTCACGCTGGCCGGCGGGACCGAGACTCTCGGGGGCAACAACACGTATCTCGGTGGCAGCACGATCAATGGTGGCACGCTGTCGGTGTCGAGCGATGCCAACCTGGGTGACGCGTCGGGTGGTCTCACCTTCAACGGCGGCACGCTGGCGAACACAGCCTCGTTCAACTCGGCGCGCAACATCACGTTGGCAGGCAGCGGCACATTTGACACCGTCGGTAGCCTCGTCACGTCAGGCAACATCGACGGACCAGGTGCATTGATCAAGAACGGCGCGAGTAATCTGGTGCTTACTGGCACCGATAGCTACACCGGTGGTACCACGATCAATCAAGGCACGCTGCAGATTGGCAACAACGGGACCGCAGGCTCCATTACCGGCGACGTGACCATCGGCGCCCATGGCGTGCTCACGTTTTTCCGCAGCGATGCGCTTGAATTCCCAGGTGCGATTTCCGGCAGCGGCGCACTGGTGCAGAACGCCGGCACACTCATTCTGGACGGCAACAGCAATGGCTTTACCGGCACCACGACCGTGCAGGCAGGCGCGCTGGAAGTGGGCGATGCAAGCACGCCAGCGGCCGTGCTGGGTGGCAACGTGACCGTCGCCAGTGGCGGCACGCTGCGCGGCCACGGCACGATTGGCGGCAACGTCAGTAACGGCGGCACGCTGTGGGCGGGTGGCTCGATCGGCACACTCACCATCCAGGGCAACTACACCCAGCTCGCCAACGGTGTGTTTGAGGTGGAAGCGACCCCCAGTGGTCAGGCCAGTCTACTGAGCGTCGGCGGCACCGCCAGCCTCGCGGGCACGGCGCTGGTGCTGGCCGATGCGGGCAACTGGGCGCCGCTCACCAGCTACACGGTGCTCACCGCCGCCGGTGGCGTCAGTGGCCGGTTCGCTTCGGCCAGCGCCAACCTGGCCTTTCTCGAGCCGGTACTTAGCTATGGCACCAACGCGGTGACGTTATCACTGGAGCGCAACGACATCAGCTTCGCCACCGTGGCGCAGACGCCCAACCAGCGGGCAGTGGCGACGGCGACGAACGCCCTGGGTCCAAGCAGCCCCCTCTATGATGCGCTGGTGGTGTTGGACGCGGCTACCGCCCGCCACGCCTTCGATCAGCTCTCCGGCGAAATCCACGCCTCGACCCGCACGGCGATTGCCGACAACGATCACTACGTGCGCGAAGCGATCAACCAGCATCTTGCCGGTCAAGACAACAATGCGAACGGCCTGAATGTCACCGACGACCACGGCGTCACCGCCTGGACTGCCGTTTGGGGGCATTGGGGCAGCCATGACAGCGATGGCAATGCATCTGACCTCAGTGACGACGGCAGTGGCCTGCTGATCGGGGGCGACCTGCCGGTAGGTGGTAGCGCGCGGCTGGGCGCGGTGATCGGCACCGGTCAAGGCACGGCACGCATCGCCACGCTGGGTGCGTCTTCCCACATGGTCGACCAACACCTGGGCTTGTACGGCAGCATGCAGACCGGCCCGCTGCAGTGGCAGGGGGGCGTCATCTACGGCTGGCAGAAGGTGGACACGAACCGCTTCATCGGTTTTGGCACCTTCGGCGGCAGTGCAGGCAGCAGCTACCGCGCCAACACCGCGCAGGGCTATGTCGATGCAAGCTGGCCGATTGCGCTGGGCCGCACCATGCTGGCGCCGTTCGCGAACCTGGCCGTCGAGCGCTTGAGCACGCCGACGATTCACGAGAACGGCATGCCCGCCACGCTGGATGTGGCCGCGCAGGACAGCACCCTCGGCTACAGTACGCTGGGCCTGCGGACCATCTTCGACCTCGGGGGGGCAGATCACGGCCTGCACGCGCACGTGGGCCTGGGCTGGCAGCACGCCTGGGGCGATACGGTGCCCGGCGCGACCATGCGCTTTGCCGCCGGTGGCGACAGCTTCGACATCGCCGGCCTGCCGGTGGCGCGCAATGCCGGCGTGCTCAACACGGGCATCAGCTTCACCATCACGCCCAACGTTTCGGTGGATGCCAGCTACCAAGGTCAGTTTGCTCAGCGCGCTTCGGATCAGTCCGCGCGCTTGAGTCTGGATTGGAGGTTCTGAGGTTTGCCGGAGCGCTGCTCGTCAGATGGCGGCGCTCCGCAGACTAAAGCCGCTTGATCGCTTGCGTGATTTGGATAGATGTTAGTCCGCAACTCGAAGCAGACACCATAGAGTTGCGCGCAAGCCATCGGGTGGGTTCGCGTGCTTCCTTATCAGCCACGACGAACGAAGCTGGTCCAATTCCTAAGGGGTGATCATGAGCAGGATGTCGTGTTGCGCTGCCGTATTGTCGATCGGGCTTGTGCTGTCGTCAGCCTCGAGGGCATCCGATCCGTCGGATCCGACTTCGGATACCGTTTCGAACGTGCTGACACGCGCACTCCAGCGAGGCCTTTGTCACGGGGAGGCGGCCAAAGACGAGATGGCTGACCGAGAGAGGTTGGCTCAAATAGCCGCTTCACTGGCTGATCCCAACGCGTCAATGCCGTTGCACGGCCAGCAGATGAACGCGATTGACATGGCTGTCCTCGCGGACGATGCCGACCTGCTCAATAGGCTGTTCGAAAAAGGAGCGCAGATCCGGGAAGAGAATGCCCTGAGGATGCTGTCATGGGCCGTTCAATACGACTCCACGGCTACTTTGGTGACCCTGATGGCGCATGGACTGGATCCAAATCTCAGAGCTGACGGCAATGTGCTCAGCCCACTCGAAGCAGCATCACTCCATGATCAAGCATCGAATGTTTACGCGCTGGTCGCCGCTGGCGTTCGACTGGACACGCCTCCGAACTCAAAAGGCTTCAATGCCCTTACAGCAGCCGTCATTTGCAAGAATCAGCATCTCGCGGACTATCTGATGGCAAAGGGAGTGGTCATAACCGACCTCACTCGGCAGAAGGCCGCAGAGAACGGCATTAACCTGGCAGCCGTGCCGTCGGGTTGATGTCGATGGAATGTGCGTCGACCAGCTGATTCCGCAATGCACAGCGGACCTCGAGGATTGCCAGCAGCAGAGGCACTGAGCTCGCGCGACCGTCCAGCGGCGCCAATGGGCGCTTGTTACCGGAGGTAGGGTAGCTACGGTCTGCCATGGACCTTGGGCGCACGGGAGACGCCCAGACAATGCCAGCCGCTTGAGTGACGGGTAGGCTGGCCCATCAAAGTCTTCGCACTCAGCGACGTGGTCAAGGATCACCTCGCCTCCGCCGAGCCAGGCAAGTTCACCGAAGGCGGCCGGACACTACTTGGGTACCCGGATTCATCCTCCTCTGAAATCCAGAAAGCCATCCTAGCCATGCCCGCCAGGGTCGAGCAGGGCCTGCCCGTGTCATATGGGTGGGCCGACCATTTGCAGGGCAGATGGGAGCTCGCTCCAAGAGGCAGCGCCCCGCGTTGACGGGTCGCTCACGCCAGCGGGCGCAAGGTTCCGCTTATTTCCATTCACTTCGTTCCCGCGGCCGGCATGGTTGGGCGGTGAGCATGCCGGGTTGCGTGACGGGAATCCGAAAGGGGAGCGTTACGATGAAGCGGCAGTTGATGACCATGTGGGTGGCCGGCTGCATGCTGGCCTTGGCGGCCTGTTCGGGCAAGACGGCGAATGACACCGCGGCGAGCAGCAGCGCGCCAGCGAAATCCGCGACATCGGTACCTGGTGATTTCGGTCCGCCGCAGGGCGAACCCATCCATGCCGTGCTGGGCATACCACCGAATGTGCCGCCACCGATCCATCGCGATCATCCGGCCAAGGTGATCGTGGACCTGGAAGTGATCGAGAAGGAGATGCCGATTTCCGAAGGCGTCACCTACACCTACTGGACCTTCGGCGGCACGGTACCCGGCAGCTTCATCCGCGTGCGCCAGGGCGACACGGTGGAGTTCCATCTGAAGAATTCGCCGGACAGCAAGATGCCGCATAACATCGACCTGCATGGCGTCACCGGTCCGGGCGGCGGCGCGGCGTCGAGCTTCACCGCACCGGGCCACGAGAGCCAGTTCACCTTCAAGGCGCTCAACGCCGGCATCTACGTCTATCACTGCGCGACTGCGCCGGTAGGCATGCACATTGCCAACGGCATGTACGGCCTGATCCTGATCGAGCCGCCGGAAGGCCTGCCCAAGGTGGACCACGAGTACTACGTGATGCAGGGCGACTTCTATACGACGGGCAAGTACCGCGAGAAGGGTCACCAGCCGTTCGATATGGACAAGGCCATCGATGAGCATCCGACCTACGTGCTGTTCAACGGCCACGAGGGTTCGCTCACCGGCGACCACGCGCTCACCGCCAAGACCGGGGAAACCGTGCGCCTGTTCGTGGGCAATGGCGGGCCCAACCTGGTCTCCAGCTTCCACGTGATCGGCGAGATCTTCGACAAGGTCTACTTCGAAGGTGGCACGCACGCGCAGGAGAACGTGCAAACCACCTTGATTCCCGCTGGCGGCGCGATCATGGGCGAGTTCCATGTCGACGTGCCGGGCAGCTACGTGTTGGTCGACCATTCGATTTTCCGCGCCTTCAACAAGGGCGCGCTGGGCATCCTCAAGGTGGAAGGCCCGGAGAACAAGGCGATCTACTCGGGCAAGGAGGTGGACTCGGTCTACCTGGGTGACCGCGCCGGGCCGAACCTGCAGGCGGTGGCGGTCGCCGCCCAGGCGCATGCCAGCGGCACGCTGAGCAAGGACGAGCAGATCGCCGCGGGCAAGGAGTTGTTCGCCGGTACCTGCTCGGTCTGCCACCAGCCCAATGGCGAAGGCCTCGAAGGGGTGTTTCCGCCGTTGGCCAAGTCCGATTTCCTGGCCAAGCTGAGCAAGGACGACTTGATCAGCATCCCCCTGCATGGCCACACCGGCAAGGTCACCGTCAACGGCAAGGAGTACGATTCGGTGATGCCGCCGATGGGTCAGCTCACCGACGACGAGGTGGCCAATATTCTTACCTTCGTGCTCAACAGCTGGGGCAACCCAGGTGGGCAGATCACCAAGGAAGACGTGGCCAAGGTACGCGCGCAGCCCGCGCCGACACCTGCGGCAGGGCACTGATGGGTTCGATAGTCATGCGTGGGTGGTGGCTGGTCATGGGCATGTGTGCGGCGTCGGCGTCGCTGGCGGCGGACTACGTGCCCTTGCCTGGCGGCAGCTTCGCCAGCGTGATCGCAGCCGACAACAAGAGCGCGCCGGCGCAGATCAAGCCGTTTCGCCTGCGCACCGAGCCCGTGACGAACGCCGAGTTCCTGGCCTTCGTCAGGGCGCATCCGCAGTGGCGACGTGATCGCGTGGCGCCGGTCTTCGCCGATGGCCAGTATTTATCGCGCTGGGCCAGCGCCGATGCGCTGGGTGCCAGCGAATTGCCGCAGCAACCCGTGACGCGGGTGAGCTGGTTCGCGGCACAGGCTTTCTGCGAGAGCGAGCAGGCGCGCCTGCCCTCATGGTACGAGTGGGAATACGCCGCGGCCGCCGACGCGCATCGCGCCGATGCCCGCAGCGATCCCGCCTGGCGCGACCGCGTGCTGGATTGGTACAGCCGTCCGTCAAACACGCCGCTGCCCTTGGTGGGTGGTGACGCGGACGTGCACGGCGTGCGCGACCTCAATGGCCTGGTGTGGGAATGGGTGGACGACTTCAACGCCTTGCTGGTGAGTGGCGATGGTCGAGAGCAGGATGGCGCCGACAAGGTGCGCTTCTGCGGTGCCGGCGCCGCCAACATGCAGCAGAAGGAAAACTACGCCACCCTGATGCGCGTGGCCATGCTGTCCGCGCTCAAGGCCTCGGACACCACCAACAACCTGGGCTTCCGCTGCGCGCGGCCCGAGTGAGGCATTCGATGAGACGCCTGTTGATATCCTGGCTTTGCCTGCTACTGGTCGGCCCGGCACTGGCGGCGACGCCGCTGCCGAACGATTCGATTTATCAGCTCGGCATCAAGCTCACCGATCAGGGCGGGCACAGCTGGACGTTGTCCGAACGCCGCGGGCGCGTGCAGCTGATAACCATGTTCTACACGTCCTGCGCCATGGTCTGCCCGATGACCGTGGACACCATGAAAGCCACACGCAAAGCCCTGGACGAGCCTGCGCGTGACAAGCTGGATCTGCTCGCGGTCAGCTTCGATCCGGCGCGCGACAACGTGGCGGCCTTGCAGCAGTACGCCCAGAAGCGCCAGCTCGATGCGCCGCACTGGACCCTGGCCCGCGCCGAGCCGCAGGACGTGCGCGCGCTTTCCGCACTGCTGGGCCTGCAGTACCGTCAGTTGCCCGACGGCGACTTCAATCACTCCACCGAACTGATCCTGCTCGATCCCGACGGGCGCATCATTGCGCGCACCACGGTGATCGGACGAGTCGATCCGACCTTCGTGGACGCCGTACGCAAGGCACTCGCGGCGAGCTGACGCACTTCTGCCTCTTTGGCGGCAAACGGCGCGCCTCAGGGCTGAAGCGGATAACGCGAAAGCCACCAGCCCTTGATCGCGGCCATGGCCATGGGCACGGCGCCGAACACGATCATTACCAGGTCGCCGGGCATGCGCAGCCATTCGATCAGGCGGGAGCGCGGCGCATTGACGTAGTCGTAGCCGCGGGCGTGCCAGTAACCGTTCGACATGACATCCCAGACCTGCAGCACGCCACTGGGAAACAGGCTCATCACCAGCATCATGGCCAGGCCGATGTTGACGCCCCAGAATCCGACCTTGACGTACTTCTCGACGGCAGGCCATTGCGCCTCGGCGGTGGTTTGCCGAATGACGAATACCAACAAGGCCAGCGCAAGCATGCCAAACACGCCAAGCATGGCGGCGTGACCGTGGTTTGGCGTGAGCTGGGTACCGACTTCGTAGTAACTGACAATCGGCAGGTTGATCAGGAAACCGAACACGCCGGCACCGACGAAATTCCAGAAGCCAACGGCCATCAGGAAATAAAACGTCCACTTGTGCGGTATCCGCAGCACCCCTCCCTGGTCATCGCGCCCGCCCTGGGTGGTCCGCACGAAGTCCCAGGCATCCAGCGTCAACAGCGTCAGTGGCACCACTTCGAGCGCTGAGAACAGCGCGGACAGGGCCATGTTGAACTGGGTCTGGCCACTGAAGTACCAGTGGTGCCCGGTGCCGATCAGGCCACCCAGGAAGTAGAGGATCGCGTCGAGATAAATGACCCGCATGGCCGTCGTCAGGCGCGTCAGTCCCAGCTGGTAGAACACCACAGCCACCACGGTGGTGGCGAAGAATTCGAAGAAGCCTTCCACCCACAGGTGAATGATCCAGAAGCGCCAGGTATCGACCACCGTGTAGTTGGTCTCGGCGCCAAAGAACAGGGCGGGCAGGTAGAACACGGGGATCGACAGCGCGGCGAACAGGAAGACGCGAGCGAGCGGGCGGGCTTCCACCTGCACCACATCGCGCGGGCGCGCGAGATACCAGAGCAGGGCGAACCATCCGAGCAGGCCAACCACCAGCAGGTACTGCCAGATCCGCCCCAGCTCCAGGTATTCCCAGCCCTGGTTGCCGAGCCAGAACCACCAGCGCCCCAGCAGCTGCGAGATGCCGGCCCACTCGCCGAGCAGGCTGCCCACGATCACCACCGCGAACGCGGCGAACAGCAGATGAATCGCCATGGGCAGCCAGCTTGGCTCGTCGCGGCGCAGCGAGCGCGCCAGATAGAGGGCCGCCGCGACATAGGAGGTGGCGATCCAAAAAATGGCGGTCTGCAGGTGCCAGACGCGCAGCACGTTGCTGGGGAAGATGCGCTCCAGCTCGAAGCCATAAAAGGTGCCCGGGTCGGCACGGAAATGCGCTACCGCGCCACCAATGAGCGTCTGCGCGAGGTAGAGCAACGCCACCACCACGAAGAACTTGGCCAGCGCACGCTGCCCGGGGCTCGATTGCCCGGGAATGACCTGAGGCGTGGCCCGGTGGCCGCGCGTGATCCAGCCGAGGTAGTCGAATTTACCGAACGCGAGCAGCACCGCGGCGATGCCGCCCAGCAGCATCACCAGGCTCAGAGCACTCCACAGCAGTGCACCGCTTGGCGCCACGTTGCCGACTGCAGGATCGAACGGAAAGTTATTGGTGTAGGAATACGCATGACCGGGTCGGTTGGCCACCGAAACCCAGGCCGCCCAGCTGACGAAGGCGCTGAACTGGTGCAGCTCCTGCGGGTCGCTGATCAAGCCGCGCTTGAGTCCTGCGTTGCGGGTGGGCTCCTGAAAATATCCGGTCCAATAGGCGGCCTCCTGTTCGAAAGCCTTCGCTTCCGGTGCCGTGAGCGACAGGCGGTCACTGGCCGGATCGTAGCGATTGGTCTTGAGCATCACGGCCGTCTGTCCTTGAACGGCGGCCTGCTGCATCGGATCTAGCGACGCCCACGGCTGCTGGTACTGCTGTTGCGCGAGATGCTGTTCGGTCGCCGTGCCCATGCGATGCAATGCTTCGGCCCCGAAGTCCGGCCCAAGATAGGCGCCGTGGCCCCAGATGCTGCCGTTGTCCATCAGGCCGTATTTCAGGAAAACCGCTTGCCCGGCGCGTATGTCGTCGCCGGTATACAGCACGGCGCCATCGGGGCCGACCACCTGCGCAGGAACTGGCGGCGCGTTCCGATACGCCAGCACGGTGACGGCAAGCAAGGTGGAAAAACCGATCACCATCACCACCAGCACGGCGCGCAGCCACCACGGTGACAGGCGATCCTCATTCACGCGCATTCCCACGACGGCCTCGATCATGACCACGCGCTCCCTTAGGTATTCACGGAATACGGCCGAGTGGAGCCTGCCAGGGCATTCGGCCACCGCGAGTCTATGCCGCAAGCCGCGTGAAAGCCGCGCGATGACGGGCTTTGCGCTCGGTTTTCAGGCGGTGTCGAGCACGGTGCACTGTGGCCCGGAAGGTTGAAAGCGCTTTGCTAGGGCACCGCGAGAGTTGGACGGCAGCCGCGCTATCGACGCTGTGCGGACTGCCTGACGCCCAGGCGCGAGCCAGCTTGTGAGCGGCCTACCGTCCCATTATCCCGGCCTCTCGGCTGATTCCGTCACCCAAAACAGGCATCCAAATACCACTGGTCCTGATCTCATATCGCCTTGTCGGATCGACTACGGGCTTGCGCGTTACCCAAACTCGGGTCCATGGCTCCATAGTTCGCTCCACGGTATGCGCGTGGGGCCGCAGACAAAGATGTCGGGATGATCCCGGCTTTCTTCATTGACGACGCCCCACGCGTTTCCCGAGTGTCCGGCCAGATGGCAATCGGTGAAGAGTTCATCTCCCATCTGGCGAGGATGCCTTTGTTGCGGCACTTAAATCTGGGTCTCGCGGTGCCGCGGGTCTCGGTGTTGCAATGGCGGGCTTTACCTTCTTTGTTTCTAAAGATCGCCAAAAACAAAGCGGCGACGAAAGCAGTTAATACTTACGTGCTGACATAGTCGGAGTCGGATTCGCGTCCTCTGCATAAGTCATTCGCTAGGCCAAAGCTCTCAACGATCGCACTGACAACATCCGCTTTAGTTGCCAACGTGCGTCTGCGAAGTCTTGGGTGCGCGACATGCGGGACAGGATTCGTTGAGTGAACTTCCTTGCCCTGCCTCTGGCGCAACATTTTGCGACCCGTGCCGGCGACGTGCTCGTCGCCGATTGGAGTGAAAGGGCTGATCGACACCTTGTGATACGCGTCACAAGTAGGCAGCATGGCGGCCGGCTCAATGGCGGCCCTGGAGTGTCGATAATTTCGGCAACCTCGGTCGCTGTTGATGCTGTTGTGTCACCGCGCCGTCGCCGGTGGCGAAAAAGGAAGTTGGCACGAAAAGCTGTCTTAGGTTCTTGGGTATCGCTGCGCGAGGGGACGCACCGCTCGTGCGAATCGCGCGTGATATCGGTCGAACCATTGCCACATGACATGAAGTCTGGCGCTCAAGCTTGAGCACCGCACAGGGGACAATCTGGTGAACCATATCTTTCGGTTGGTCTGGAACCGCAGGCTGGGCGTGCTTCAAGTGGCGTCCGAATTCGCCCGTGGTCGCACTAAGGGTGGGCGCAATGCTGAAGGGGGCACGCGTCGTGCCGCGTGGTTGGCCGGCGTACCCCTGAGCCTGCCGCTTCTGGCGCTGGCGGCCGCACCACCTCCCGGCACCACCACGACCCCGGTCGTTCTCGCTGCGACTTCCGCCGTGGCGGCCAACGCATTGCCCACCGGCGGCAAAGTCACCAACGGCGCCGGTCAACTTGCGCAGCACGGCGACACACTCACCGTCACCCAGCAGAGTCAGAATCTCTCGCTCAATTGGCAGACCTTCAATATTGGCAGCCAGTCCACCGTGGATTTTGTGCAGCCCGGTGCCAGCGCCATTGCGGTCAACCGCATCGCTGATACCAATGGCAGCCAGATTTTTGGCCACCTCAACGCCAACGGTCAGGTGTTCCTGATCAATCCCAACGGCGTGCTGTTTGGTCAGGGTGCACAGGTGAACGTGGGTGGACTCGTCGCCTCGACGCTGGATGTCAACGACAGCGCACTGGGTACCGGCTCGCTGAGCTTCAGCGGCACGGGCAAGGGTAGCGTGACCAATCTTGGCACGATCAACGTCACCGGTGGCGGCTACGTCGCCCTGCTCGGCAACCAGGTCGGCAACCAGGGCGCGATTCACGCCCAACTGGGCAGCGTAGCGCTCGCCGGTGGCAGCGCCGTGACGCTCAACTTCAGCGGCAACCAGCTAGTGAGCGTGCGCGTAGACCAGAGCACGCTCAACGCGCTCGCCCAGAACGGTCAGCTCATTGAAGCGGATGGCGGCAACGTTTGGATGACGGCCGGCGCGCGCGATAGCCTGCTCGCCAGTGCGGTGAACAACACCGGCACCATCGAGGCGCAGACCGTACAGAACAAGAATGGTCACATCGTTCTGCTGGGTGGCATGGATGCGGGCGCTGTCACCGTTGCTGGCACGCTCGATGCCAGCGCCCCCAATAGTGGCAATGGCGGGCAGATCGAAACAAGCGCAGCGAAAGTCAACGTAGCCGATACTGCAAAGATCACGACGGCCGCGCAACTCGGCTTGTCCGGCACGTGGCTGATCGATCCGACCGATTTCACTATCGCGCCGGGCAATTCCGGGACGGTATCGGCCGGCACACCTTCCGGTGACATCTCGGGCGCCACGCTCAGCGCCGCGCTGAGCAGCGGCAATGTCGTCATCCAGTCCAGCGAAGGCAGTACCGCCGGCACCGGCAACGTGAATGTCAATGACACGGTTAGCTGGAGTGCGCACACGCTGACGTTGGACGCGCAGAACAACATCAATATCAACGGGACGATGACTGCCAGCGGCTCGGCGGGTCTCGCACTGAACTACAGCGGCACCGGCGTCAATGTGGGGCTGGGCGGCAGCGGTTTCGGTGGGCAAGTGAATTTCACGGGCAGCAATGCGCTGAGCATCAACGGAAACAGCTATACGCTGATCAACACCGCGTCAGCGCTGCAGGGTATGAGCGCATCCGGATACTACGCGCTTGCGGGCAATTTGGTGCTCTCCGGCAACTTCACGCCGATAGGAAGCAACGCCTCGCCGTTCTCAGGCGTCTTCGACGGTCTTGGCCACACCATAAGTGGCCTGACCATCGCGAGTTCTGCCAGCGCTGTGGGCGGCACCCCGGTCGGCGTAGGCCTGTTTGGAATTTCCTCGGGCACGATCCGCAACGTCGGTCTGTTAGGCGGCAGCGTTTCAGGCTCGGGTTACGGTGCCTCCATCGGTGGACTGGTAGGCGACAACAGGGGCGCCATCAGCAATGTTTTCACGACGGGGACAGCCAGCGGCACGGGGGGCGCCGCCGGTGGTGGCGAATGGGTTGGCGACCTGGTGGGCTATAACGAAACCACCGGCACCATCAGCAACGCCTTCGCCAAGGGAGTCGTCAGCGGGACGTCATACATGTCCTATTTTGGCGGCCTCGTCGGAGGCAACTACGGCACGATCCGCAATGCCTATGCCACGGGCGCGGTGAGCGGGTCCTATGGCGGCGGCTCGGCTCAAGACGACATCGGAGGGCTGGTCGGTTACAACCAGGGCAGCATTCAGAACGCTTACGCAACAGGTAACGCGTCGTGGACGTCCGGCGGGACGAGTAACGTCAATGCCATTGGCGGGTTGGTTGGTTTAAGCACCGGCACGGTCACCGACGCCTATGCCACAGGCCACGTGGCGAGTGGTGATGGAAGCGACACGCTCGGTGGTCTGGTTGGATTTATCAATGGCGGCACGGTTACAGCCAGCTATTGGGATACGACAACCACCGGGCAGCTCTTGGGGACCAGCAGCGGTAGCACCTCCACAAGCGGGATGACCGGCTTGTCCAACGCCCAGATGATGCAGCCAGGCAATTATTCCTGGACCATCGCAACCAGCGGTGGAAGCAGTGGCACCTGGCGAATCTACGCGGGCAATACCACGCCCTTGATCGAAAGCTTGCTGACGCCGCTGACGATCAACGCCAGCAATCAAACGGTGACGTATAACGGGACCAATCAGGCCAGTGCGGTAGTGAGCTATTCGTCCGCATCGCCGGTGCTTTCGGCGATCACGTTGGGGCTGACGAACGCGCAGCACGCCGGTAGCTATAGCGAGAATCTGTCGTCGGCGTATTCCACCAGCTACGACTTGAGCTTTGGTACGTCGAGTGCGACCTTGACGGTCAATCCGGCAACGCTGACGCCGACGCTGACCAATAGCGGCGTGACCAAAACCTATAACGGCACCACCAGTGGGCCGGCGGGCTTTACCCCGACGTATAGCTTCAGCGGCCTGGTGTCGGGCGATACCGGCGCCAGCCTGTCCAACACCGGCGTGGCTTATAACAGTGCGCATGTGGCCAGTGCCACGGACGTCACGGTATCGGGTCTGGCCATCAGTGGCATTACCGGCAGCAACGGCTCGCTGGCCAGCGATTACACGTTGGCCTCCACCAGCGCCAGTGTGGCGGCGAGCATCACACCCGCGACCCTGGCGGCGACGCTCGCCAACATCGGCCTGACCAAGACATACGACGGCACGACCACTGTACCGACCGGCTTTACGCCGACGTATAGCTATAGCGGACTCGTTGCCGGCGACACCAGCGCCAGCCTGACCGACACCGGCGCGGCCTATAACAGCGCGCATGTGGCGATCGCCAATCTTGTGACGGTGTCGGGCCTGAGCCTCAGCGGCATTGCCGGTAGCAATGGTTCGCTGATCAGCGATTACGCGCTGGCATCCACCAGCGCGAATGGGGCGGCGACCATCACACCGGTAACGCTGACGGCGACGCTGACGAATAGTGGCGTCACCAAGACGTACGACGGCACGACCAATGCGCCGTCCGGGTTTACCCCGACGTATAGTTACAGTGGACTGATTTCCGGTGATACCAGCGCCAGCCTTTCCGACACCGGCGTCGCCTACAACAGTGCGCATGTGGGCAGCGCCACGAACGTCACGGTATCGGGTCTGAGCATCACCGGCATCATCGGTAGCGATGGTTCTCAGGCCAGCGATTACACCCTGGCATCCAGCAGCGCCAATGTGGCGGCCACTATTACACCGGCACCGTTGACGGTATCTCTTTCCAATACCGCAAATGTCTCCAAGACCTACGACGGCACCACGGCCGCGCCCGGCGGATTCAGTCCGACCTACAGCATCTCTGGCCTGGTGTCGGGCGACAGCGCCACGGTGAGCAGTTCGGCAACGCCGGTATTCAATTCGTCTCACGTCGTCTCGGCGACGACCATCGCGCAAGGTGGACTGTCGCTGGCATCCATTACCGGTAACGGTACCGACAATTCCGTGCTCGGCGATTACATTTTGGCGAGCACGACCGCTTCCACGGGTGCGGGCGTAGCCAGCATTTCACCCCTGGTGCTGACGGCCACGGCACCGACCATCGGCGGCCTGCTGACCAAGGTCTACGACGGCACCACCGTGGCGAACGGTGCGATGTTGAGCGGCGGCAGCGTCAGCGGTGCGCTCGGCGGCGATAGCCTCGCGCTCAATACCAGCGGCATCATGTTGGGTTACAACAGCAGTCACGTCGCAACGGCCAGCAGCATCAACGCCATCGGCAGTCTCTGGGTGAATATCCTCTCCAGCACCAATGGTAGCCAGGGCACGGACTACAGCGTGGCGGTACCGACCATTGCTTCGGTGGCCGGAACGATCACGCCGGCGACACTGACGCCGACGTTGAACAACAGCGGCGTGACCAAAATCTATGACGGCACGACCAATGCGCCGATCGCCTTTGCGCCGACGTATAGCTACAGTGGCCTGGTGTCAGGTGATACCAGCGCTACCCTGAGCGACACAAGCGTGGTTTACAACAGCGCACACGTGGTCAGCGCTACTGACGTTACGGTATCGGGCCTGGGCATCACAGGCATTACCGGCAGCAACGGTTCGCAGGCCAGCGATTACATGCTGGCGTCCACCAGCGCAAATGTGGCGGCGAGCATCACACCCGCGATGCTGACGGCGATGCTTACCAATAGCGGTCCGACGAAGATCTATGACGGCACGACTGCGGCGCCCGTCGGCTTTACGCCAATGTATAACTACATTGGCTTTGCTTCGGGCGACACCAGCGCCAACTTGACCAACACGGGCGTGGCTTACAACAGCGCGCACGTCCTCAGCGCCAACGAGGCCACCGTATCGGGCCTGAGCATCAGTAACGTTATCGGCAGCAACGGCTCGCTGCCCAGCGATTACATGTTGGCGTCGACCAGTGCAAGTGTGGCGGCGACGATTACGCCCCAGCTTCTGCGGATGACGTTGTCCAACGGTAATGTGACCAAGAGTTACGACGGCACGACCAATGCACCGGCCGGATTTACCCCGACGTATAGCTACAGTGGACTGATTTTCGGTGATACCAGCGCCAGCCCGACCGACACCGGCATGGCTTACAACAGTGCGCATGTGGCCAGTGCTACCAACCTCACGGTATCGGGTCTGGCCATCAGTGGCATTGCCGGCAGCAATGGCTCGCTGGCCAGCGACTACATGCTGGTGTCCACCAGTGCGAGTGTGGCGGCGACCATCATGCCGGCCGCCATCACGGTATCGCTTTCCAATATCACCAACGTCACCAAGACCTACGACGGCACCACGTCGGCACCCAGCGGATTCAGTCCGACGTACAGCATCGCCGGCCTGGTGTCGGGCGATAGCGCTACGGTGAGCAGTTCAGCAACGCCCGTATTCAATTCGGCGCACGTCATCTCGGCGAACTCGATCACGCAGGCGGGCCTGTCGCTGGCATCGATCACCGGTAACGGTACCGACAATTCCGTGCTCGGCGATTACGCCTTGGCGAGCACCACGGCCTCCACCGGCGGCGGCGTGGCCAGCATTTCACCCCAGGTGCTGACGGCCACGGCGCCGACCATCGGCGGCCTGCTGACCAAGGTCTACGATGGCACTTCAACGGCGAACGGTGCCAGCTTGATCGGCGGCGGCGTCAGCGGTGCGCTCAGCGGCGATAGCCTCGTGCTCAATGCCTCCGGCATCACGTTGGCTTACAACAGCAGTCATGTAGCAACAGCCAGCAACATCAGTGCGAGCGGCAGTCTCTGGGTGGATATTCTCTCCAGCACGTACGCCAGTTTGAGCTCTGACTACAGCGTGGCGGTGCCGTTTATTTCTCCCGTTGCCGCAACGATCACGCCAGCGACACTGACGGCGACGCTGACCAACAGCGGCGTGACCAAGATCTATGACGGCACGACCAAGGTGCCAACCGGCTTCAACCCGGCGTATAGCTTGAGTGGCCTGGTGTCGGGTGATACCGGCGCCAACCTGAGCGACACCAGCGTGGCTTACAACAGCGCACGCGTGGCCAGCGCCACGGACGTCACGGTGTCGGGTCTGAGCATCGGCGGCATTGTCGGCAGCAACGGGTCGCAGACCAGCGACTACACCCTGGCATCCACCAACGCGAGTGTGGCGGCAAGCATCACGCCGGCGACACTGGCGGCCAGCCTTGGCGGTCCGATCAGCAAGGTGTATGACGGCACCACGGTGGCGATGTTGGCGCCAGGAAACTACACGTTGACCGGCGTGATTGGCAGCGATGTGGTCAGTCTCAATGACCCTGCCTCCGGCCTCTATAGCACTGCAAATGCTGGCAGTGGCATCAACGTCGAAGTCAGCGGCCTGGCGATCGGTGGCAGTGGGGCAAGCAACTACATGCTGGGCAACAGTGCGGTGACGGCTGCCACCGGGATCATTACCCCGGCGCCACTCACCATCACAGCCAATAATGCCAGCGCGATCTACAACGCACATGCGTACAGCGGTGGCAGCGGCGTCACCTATAGCGGTTTTGTCGATGGGCAGACCACCGCGGTGCTGGCCGGTGCGCTGACCTATGGCGGCAGTTCGCAAGGTGCCTTGAACGTGGGCAACTATGCACTCACGCCCGGTGGCCTGACGTCGGGTAACTACGCCATCACCTATAGCAGCGGCACGCTCACGGTGACGCCGGCCACGCTTACCTACCTGGCGACACCGATGCAGATCTTCGCCGGCCAGGCGGTTCCGTCGCTGACTGGCACGGTCAGCGGTTTCCAGGGCAGCGACACGTTGACCAATGCCACCACCGGCGCGCTGACCTTTACCACGCCGGCAACCGCGCAAAGTCCCGCAGGTGCATACGCCATGACCGGCAATGGACTCGCCGCCAATGATGGCAATTACGTCTTCGCGCAGGCCGCAGGTAATGCGCTGGCGTTCTATGTCATGGCCAACAGTGATGCGACGCTGCCGGGCGTGGCCTACGTCCAGCAGCAGTTGGGTCAATCGGCGCCCGTCGCACGTTCGGCAGGCGGCCTGCCGGTGTCGACGATGGCCACCTCGGACGGAGAGGCCACGGTACCGCCGCGGTCGCCTGGCCCGGCTGGTGTGTCGGATCTCTACACGCCGGATGTGCGCGTGGTTGGCGGCGGCGTGCGCTTGCCATGACGACCCGTTCCATCTCCCTTCTCTGTCTTTCGGATACCTGCCTGTGACCCGATCCACCGTGTTGCGTTTGTCGCCCTTCGCCCTGGCACTGTTGGCTACTCCCGTGTTCGCGCAGCAGGTGCCGCCCACCAGCGGTCAGTTGCTGCAGCAGGCGCAGCCTCCACAGCGGGAGTTGCCCAACCGAGAGCCGGGGATACAGATCCAGTCACCCGAGACGGCCCACGCTACCGACAACACGCCTTTCGAAGTGAAGCAGATCGTTGTCCGCGGCAACACGACGTTCGATACCGAGACGCTGTACGCGCTGGTCGCCGATGGCGAGGGCCACACGCAGACGCTCACCTCGCTCACGCATCTGGCTCAGCGCATCACTGACTACTATCGCGCCCACGGTTATCCGTTGTCCCGCGCTGTGGTGCCGGCGCAGACGTTGAGTGACGGCGTGGTGCAGTTCAATGTCATCGAGGCGCGCTACGACCAGGTGCAGGTGACTAACCAAAGTCGGGTCCGGACGAGCCTGCTCGACGCCACCCTAAGCCCGCTGCAGAGCGGCCAACTGGTAACGCAGCAGACGCTAGATCGTCAGTTGCTGTTATTGAACGACCTGCCCGGCGTGCAAGCCCACGCGGTGCTGGGGCCCGGCAGTCAGCCTGGTACCAGCAACCTCAACGTCGATGCCCAGGCGCTGCCTCCGGTGACCGGCAACCTTACGCTGGATAATGCGGGAGACCGATTCACCGGCCGTACCCGCCTGGGCGGAAATGTTGCGGTGAACAACCTGGCTGGCCTCGGCGACCAGCTCACGGCGGGGCTTCTGACGTCCGACGAGCACATGCACTACGGGCATCTTGCCTATGATCTTGCGCTCAATGGCGCAGGCACACGGTTCGGCTTGGCGTACTCGACGCTTGCCTACAGACTGGGCGACAGCCTGTCAGACCTGGATGCGCGAGGGCATGCGAACGAAACGAGCGCGTGGATAACACAGGCCATCGTGCGCAGCCCTACGACAAACGTCAGTGCGCGGCTGGAGCTGGACCATCGCGGTCTGGCGGACGATACCGGTCTGACTGGCGTGTACGATGAGCGCCACACCTGGAACTGGAGCGCCAGTGGCACCTTCGACCACCTCGATAGCTGGGGTGGCGGCGGCGTGACACAAGCGCAACTGTCAGTGACGCGCGGGCAGCTGAGTTTCGACAACCCAGTGGCTCAGGCCAGCGATGCGGCGACGGCCAATACGCAAGGGCATGAGCTGCATTGGGATGGCGGCGTGAATCGTCTGCAGTCAATCACCGCCACGACGCGCTTGTACGTGGCCATTAGTGGCCAGTACAGCAACCGCAACCTGGACTCTTCCGAACAGTTCCTGCTCGGAGGCATGCAAAGTGTGCGCGGCTACGAAGTAAGTACGTTGGCCGGTGCCTCAGGTTATCTGGCCACGGTGGAACTGCGCCATGACCTGAGTCTGCCAGGCGGAGCCTGGCAGGGCAGCGTGTTTGCCGACCAAGGCGCCGTGTGGATCAATCCCCAATCGTGGCCCGGCAACACCGGAAGCAACCATGCCGCGCTGAGCAGCCTCGGTGCCGGGCTGTCCTGGGTCGGACACGACCAATGGATAGCGCAGGTGCAAGTGGGCCAGCCAGTGGGGAGCACGCCAGCGCTGGCGGGCAAGCGTCCATCCACACGTGCGTGGGTGCAGATCAGTAAGGGGTTCTGACATGGCCACGCCCACTTTCGTTGGCATCACCGGCCTGCCGCGCGCGGGTTCGACTCTGCTATGCCAGCTCCTCGCGCAACACCCTGAGATTCAGTGCGAAGGACAAAGCTCGCCGTTGTGCAACACGCTGCTCGGCATCCGGCGGATGATCAGTGACGATCAGTTCTTCCTGTCGCAGCTGGATTCGTCGTTCGAGACCAGCTACGCGCACCTGGCTTCGGCCATGCGGGGATTTTTGCATGGCTGGTATCACGACAGCGGCACACACCGGGTGGTGATCGACAAGAACCGTGCCTGGCTGCATGCGTTTGAACTGTTGCTGCACATCGAGCCTGAAGCCAAATTGATCGTCTGCCTGCGTGAGCTCGGGCAGATCTACGGATCGATTGAAGCGCAACATCAGCGCACGATACTGGTGGATTTTATCGATCACCTGGCGGACTACGACCGTTTCGGCCGCGCGGATATGCTGTTTGCAAAAGACCGCGTGATCGGAGCCCCGCTCATCGCACTGCAAGCTGTCTTGGATTTGCCTGATGCCGTCAAGCAGCGGCTGTACTTCGTGCGCTTCGAAGACTTGGTCGCGCAGCCGGCGAAATGCATGTCACATCTGTACGCATGGCTCGGGCTCGCGCCGTTCGAGATTGATCCGGAACGGCTCACGGTGGGAAAACAGGAAAGCGACAGCCACTACCGGATGAAGTACCCGCACCGGCAGTCCACTCGCATGGCGACACCCATGCCGCATTCAGTACCGCCGCGCATCCAGAAACAAATAGAGACGGCATGGGCATGGTTCTATCGGCTTTACTATGGGGAAAAGCTGGGCTGAGCAAGTCGCGCGCTGAGACCCGTTCAAGTGGATCCTCTGAATGCGCTAATGCTCGCGCAGTGTTCAGTCTGTTGCAGGGACCGGCTGAATCCGCAACCCGAAACGGACAGTTCAAAGTCACTTGGGAAAGGTATGGGATCGAATTATCGGTGGGCCAGCATGGTGTTTCTCCTCGCCATAGCTGGAGGCTTGTTCGCGAGCCAGGTTTCCGCGAAAGCCGAGGCTCCAGTGTCGTCGGAGTCAGAATCGTTGACTTGGTTGTTGCCATCCAAGGGGGCAAGCGCCAGTGGGATTCTCTTCGACAAGCGATTTGATCATTTGCTTGCCAGAAGCGTGCCGAAGATAAGCATCTATCTCGGGATGAGTAAGTCAAAAGCTCCACCTCCGCCACTACGAAGTTCGGTATGGGAGGTGATGGGTGGGCCCGATCAGTCTCTGGTGGAGACGGACGGTCGGTACGTCATGCTGTCTTCCTGTCGATTGCATTCGTGCGATGAAAAGGGGTTCGTCTGGATCGACACGGCGCAAGGAGCCGTTATTGGCGGCGTAGTTCATTTCTTTTACGGCGCTGAATCAGGTCGATCGCTCCTGCTCTGGTCGAATAAGCAGATCGAGTCGCTGCCAGAGCCGTTCCTGCGAGACTTCTCTCAGTGGAATAGGCAATGGCTAAGTGTCGCAGCCGACGTGGAGAAAGCCATTGCGCCATCTCTGCCAGTGGCGGAGAACGGCTACGCCAGAGTTCGCCTTGTTGAACCGGACCAACGGATTTGGCCGTTGTCTCCGACATATCAGCTTGTGCATGACGGGGCAGACTGACGCCAGGCGCAGTGTGCTCGGGTCCAGCTCCGATTTAGGTCCGCCTCAGACGCGGAGCGGATCCGTGAAGAAGCCCTGGCAAGGGTCAGTGACGACGCGAGGAGGGAGAGTGAGCGAATTTCCAGCACCGTTTATGCAGAAGAAACGACTCGCCTTGAAGGGCCGCTTCTACCTCAGACCGCTTCTCTGGTCGGCAGGTGTTTTTCTGGTTCTTAGCTATCTTAGTCTTCTCGCATATCCTCGCTTCTCTAGTGGCCCGGCAATCAATGGCTTTGTCGATGCGGCTGCTAGCTTAATCCCAGTAGTTCGCAACGCACCGGAGTACTCGAGGTTCGGCGCGACAGCTCGGTTTATCATGTCAGTCCAATGGCTTTTCGTGCCAATCTACGCGTGGGTGCTTTTCGTGGGTTACTGCCCTTTTTCAACGCCCACCAGGATTGCCATCCATGGCTGGTACAAGCGCACATACGTCAGCCACCGGGAGCTTAAGCTCTTCGTCGGCGGGATCACCCTGTGTCTCTATTTGCTTGGAGAGATCGGCGTAATGAAGTTCCCAACGCTGATGAATGGGGGATTCTTTCCGCTCGATGAAGGGAAGGCTTCCTCGCGAACCTTCGTCGGCATCATGAACAGCTCAATCGCCATGCCTTTGTTCGCATGGTTCGCGCCATTTGCGACTATCTGTGTGTACTGGGCCATCCTCCACTACGTTGTTAACTTCCGAATGATTTTTACGACCGCCCCTCGACCTGTCGCGGTGGGGTGAGGAGGGTCAGGAGAACAGATTTGGCGGCGCTCTAGGCCGCCGCTCAGGGTCCGCTTGCAACCCATGCCGGACCTTAGTGACGCACTGGACGACTTGGCTTTGGAGAGCGCATTGAGGCAGCGGTTTCAGTTGACGACGAGCGTTTTCGTCATCGTTCGCAAGAAAAGCAACGTACTGTTGTTACGGCGCAGCAACACCGGCTGGATGGATGGCTTCTTAAGTCTTCCCGCCGGATCCCACGATGGTGGGGAGCCTTTGACGGTGGCCGCCGCGCGGGAGCTCAGGGAAGAGACGGGATTGGTGGCTAGCCCGGAAACACTTCGGTTGGCTCACCTCATGCATTGTCGCGCTGGCGATTCCGGTGCCGAATGGCTGGGCGCATTCTTCTTTGCGGAGCGTTGGGCGGGGACGCCCGAATTGGTTGAGAACGGAAAGCACGACTACCTTGGTTGGCATGATTGGGCCGAGCTTCCCTACGACATCATTCCGTACACTGCACAAGGCATTCGGTGTGCGTTTGAAGGTGTACCGTATTCGGACTTTGGCTGGAGACTTGGCTGATCGCTGGCGCTTGGGTTATGGAGGGAGGGCGCCCGCTGCCGACCCGAAGCGGACAGTTGAGCTGGGTGAGCAGTCAATGCGGTAGAGAATCGAAAAAGGGGGCGTGATGAATTCTGAAGGAGCAATCCTGTCTGCCGGGGTATTCGGCTCCAAATGGGCGATCGCCGCGTTTATGGCTGTCGCCTTCTCACTGCTTACGCTTGTTGCTGCCTGGCGAACAATTTGGGGAAGCGGTTTTTCGCCGGGGATGTGTTTTCATGTTGCGATGATTGGCGCCTTCGCAACCATAGTGGCCTTGTTGCCATTCGCATGGTTGATGGACGTTGTGCGCGACTGTGGAGATTCTCTCGTCGTGTCTCGAGGCAGGAAGACCACAACAATTACTTTGGATGACATTGGTCGCGTCCGGCTCATCAGTGGCCGAGCCTACCGAATGACCATTTTTCTCGAGCGACCGTGTTCCTTTGGGCGGAAAATTTCCTTTGTCCCACGGGGTGACTTCAGAAATGCGTGGGGAAAATCGCCCGTAACCGAGCGGTTGCTTCGGTTCGACAGATAAGGTGCGCTTCCGACTGCGGTTTCAGCCGGTCGATGCAACACTCCTGCTAATCGCGCAGTCTTCAGTGTGTTGCATCGACCGGCTGAAACCGCAACCCGAAGCGGACATGGGAAAGTCAGATCAAGGATGTGAAATTGGCCGAGATTGGATCTCTCGCCAGCTATGGATTTACTGTGATCATCTTGGGAGGAATTATGGGGAGCGAGCGAACTTTAATCGAAGGGCGCAGTTCTATAGCAACACTTTCCTACGGTCAAATGGCGGAATGCTATTTTCAGAGTGTTTCGGTGGCGGCCCTTTGCTTCGCGATCTGGTACGCCTTTTTCGGCACGCGCATGTTTGCGGAGCTCATTGCGAAGCAGCATTCAGTTCTTGCATTCGGGGTGGAGCTGGTCGCAGTGCTCACGGTCGCCTGGCTCGTGGCGGTGATGCTCTCGGCAGCTCCTTGTTTGGTGCTGGCGTGGACTGCTAAGAGAATGCAGGTTAAGGCTCCTACCTTCTATCCGTGCGCCGGGATCGTAGTTGGTCTTCTTGCCGTGGTGGCATGGGTCAAACTGGGCAGTTCGATCAGCTTTTATACCGATTCACCCGACAAGGTGCCCCTAGATCTCTCGCGAGGGTTCGAGATTTTTTGGGGCCCGCTTGGCTTTGCCGGCGGTATTGCCGGCATCATGTTCTGGCAACTGGCCAGTAGGCGCACTTTGGAGTCGTGAGGTCCGCTACCGACCCACAGCAGACATTCCGATCAGAAACTGATTTCGCGCGAATGCGTCATCAAAAGCTAAACGGGAGGACTGATGAGTCTGATGATCGGGCCGTATGCCAAAAGGCGAAAGCTTGCTCTTAAAGGCAAGATGAACCTGGGACCCATAGCGATAACGGCGATCGTGACGCTTGCCATAAGTTACCTATCGTCAATATTTTTTGACGTGGTCGCTGGCTCAACCTTGGCTAGCGAGATCGGTGCATATGGGGTAAATCATGTGCCGGCCATCTGGAAATCTGTCGGAATTTCCCCCTATCCAGAGAAATGCAGTTTCGTCATGACGATTCAGTGGCTCTTGTTTTTGCTTTACGCCGCGCTGCTATTTATTGGCTACTGGCCAGTTGCCCCCACGATCAGGGTGGCGATTCGCAGAAGTGCCTCGCTGAGGCCGGTGCCGCATGCCTTTCTGAGATTGGCGGTATTTTTGATTGTCGCGTTCGCCTTCATATTGGGAGACTTTTCCGTAATCCATTTCCCAACCTTCTTCAACGGCGACATGATCACGGACGACAGCTCACATTCTGTACTGTCACTGTCACGCCTGATTGCAAATAGTTCGACCATGCCTTTGATCTCGTGGTTTGTCGTATTCGCCAGTGTCTTCATCTATTGGGGCGCGTTCTACGTCTTGGTCAATTTCAAACTGCTGGTCGGCCAGGATGATTAGCCAGCGAAGAATTGACCATCCAGCCGCCCGCCCCAAGGCGGGCATTTCGACGAAAGGGTGGTCCGATTTTCGCGGCGGCCTCAACCGGTCGACGCAACACACTAACGACCGCGCAATCAGTTCATCTGGACCACAAACCCGTCTAAAGGACCGAAACGCATGCGTTGGCTGGCTAGTTGTTTCCTTGTCCTCGTTGCCCTCTCGGTCCATGCCAGTGAAGGATTTCAGTTTCGGGCGGAATACGGACCGCATCTAGTTGGCTTCAGGGTTGTACAACAATACGACCTCAGTCGGAGCTACCGCGTGGGATACGATGCCGTCACGGGCGAGGCTGACCAGGGTCTGCAAGGACGCCCAATACAGACTTTGATCTGGTATCCCGCTGCTTCGCCCGGACGTCCACTCATTTATGACGATTACTTGCGGCTGGCTGCAACCGAGGACCGGTTCGACCTCGACAAAGATGAGGCAATGCGCATTACCACGCAGGCATTGCGTGAATATTTGGCCTTTGGAGTCAGCCCCACTCACATCGACGCCGTGCGTAACGAACCTGTTCGCGCCACTGGTGATGCTCCGGCCGAACAAGGCGCGTTTCCGCTGATCATTTACGCCCCAAGTGACGCATCGACAGCGTTCGAGAACGACGGTCTTTGCGAATATCTTGCGAGCCACGGCTACGTGGTGATTGCGAGTCCATCGCATGGTGCGCACGTCCGCTATATGAGAGACGGCAGTGTGGCCGATAGTGTGGAGAACACTCGCGCACAAGCGGCAGACATAGGTTTCCTGATCGGGTACGCCGGATCGCTTCCCGATGTAGATGGGGCCAAGGTCGGTGTCGTCGGATACAGCTGGGGCGGCATGGCCAGCACTTTTGCCGCTGTTGCCGATAGCCGGATCCGGGCTTTGGTGGATCTTGATGGTTCCGTTCGCTACTTCCCCAACGTATTGGCCGCGGCTCCCGATGTGATACCAGATCGGATCACCGTACCGCTGCTTTTCTTCGCCGAACGGGGTGACCCGCTGGGGCCGGGCGTCGATTCTCTGCCCAACAGCTTTCTGGCTCACATCCATTACGCCGACGTGACGGAGATCGGCTTGCACAGGCTGTCACACGACGACTTGGCGACCGACAACCTCCGCTTCCTCAGCGAAGCCAGCAGCAAGGGAACGACCGTTGACGAGCGGAACGAGAGCTATGCCTGGGTGGCCCGCTATACCCTTGCATTCCTGGATGCGACGCTGAAAAGGGATGCCGGCGCTAAGCTATTTATGGCCGCAACGCCCGATTCTGAGCATGTACCCGCTGGGGTATTGTCGATACGACATCGAGCATCTGCGGGGGTGCCTCCTTCCGTACAAGACTTCGCGAGGACGCTTCGCGCTCGCGGTTTCGACAACGCGTTGCAGGTCTATGCCGCCTATACGAAGGAGCATCCGGGATTCCATATCCCTGATGATACTTTCGAAGCTTGGTTTTCATCTCTGTCGGACCTTGCCCATGCCGACGATGCCGTCGACATTTGTCTTTTGTGGAGTCACGTCTCCCCCAAAAGTATCGACGCGTGGACAGATCTCGGAGCTGCCTATGAAATTGCCGGTAAACCCGAGAAGGCCGTTTCGAGCTATCGCAAGATTCTGGCCATTGATCCACACAACCGAATCGCGATGGAACGCATTAAGTCGCTAACATCGGTCCTCAAGGGATAGAGCCGCTAAGGTCTGCTGCCGACCCGTAGCGGGCCTTGGCGAGATGACGGTTAGAATCAAGTAAAAGGGGGAACAAATGCATCTGTTTGCCACCGGTATCGCGCTGGGCTCTATTCTTCTCTCGACCCAGGCTTTGGCAGATCCGCCAAAGCTGAAGGACTACAGGGCTGCGTACGACGAATGCTTAAAAGCCTCTACAGACGCCGGCCCGACTGGAGCAGTCGAGGGGTGTACAGAGTTCGTCGTCGATGAAACAAAGCGCGAAATAAATGCCCTGTACAACGTGATTCACGCTCAATTGGAGTCCAAGAGTCCAGACGATGCGGCCGAGTTCGACAAGGCGCAAAGATCCTGGCTTGCATATCGAAATGCCCATTGCGATCTCGCGGGCAAATATATCGGTTCACCGGAGTTCGTGGTCTGTCCGATGAACCTTGATATTGAGCGCGTCCATGAGCTAAGGCAGATCGCGGGACAGGGATAGCTGATTGGTTGTAGTAGGTCCGCCTCCGACTACGAAACGCCGGCCGAGCGATTTCATCAAACCGTTGCAACGACCGGCTGAATCCGCAACCCGAAGCGGACGTATTTCTGATCACTGACGGAGAGGGGATTGGTGAAAAGAGTCCTGAAGGCTTTGCTAGGCGGCTTCATCTTCTATGCGGTCGTCACAACGATCGCGATGGTCACTGTTCTGGTCAAATGCTTGGTGCTGGGAGTTCACTATAGTTTCCTGGTTGCCCTCTTGGCTTCCAGAGTGACGCTCGGATCGGCAGCCGTCATCGCGATTTTCACCTTCATTACGCTTGGCAATACTGAAGGCGCGAAGCGCTAAGCGAGCGGAATGGCAACCGTCAGGAGCGTCCGCTTCAGACCCATCACGGACATCACGTTTAAGAAAGTCACGGAGTTAGGGGAAAGCAAATGGGTAGCATCGGTATTGTCGTGCGAGCGGATCGGGACGCCGAGACGTTGGGTAATGACTGGGTGCCGCCTCCACTCGGGCCGCGGCAAGTCGTGGAGGACCTTGTGACGGAGGTTATGGAGGTTGCGGTAGGCCTTCGACTCACAGCCAACGTGGAAAGCGTGGCCGAGAGCCCCGATCCACGCGCAATTACGTTCAGTGGGGTCTGGGGAGACGAGGAACGTGTTGTATTGAGGCAGATCTGCAGTCGACTTGAGGCTCGCTTCTACGACGCGGAGGAGTGCGGCTTTATCGAGCTCTAGCTACGGAATGTAAGGTCTGCTTTCGACCCGAAACGGACCTAATCAAGGGGAGAGCATGGCGGGGTTACACATTTCATGTGGCACGTTTTCAGGCGACGACAAGTCAGGATCAGCTTTCGAAGCTGTCTTGAAAGCGCTCGGCAACGTTTCCGACGATCTAGTGCCATCGATAACGTCGGGGTTTGAGACATCAGAGTTCGTCACGATCAGTGCGACCCAGGCTGAAGTACTCCTGCCTGCCCTAATCGAATATAGGAAGGCCTTGGTCGAGGAGATCGGGCACCAGGACTGGCGGCGGGCGACAGCCGACGATGAGAAGGCGGGCTTGGACCCGGTAAAGGCTAAATGGGGTCAAGGCAACGGGTGGCGGCTGTATTGCGTCACGGACCTTATCGCGGCGTGTAAGACCGCTGTGACAGAACATCAGGAAGTCGTAGTGGTGCTTTGTTGAACAGGCTTGCTAAGGTCCGCTTCCGATCCAACGCAGACATTACCCTTCAAGCGAGGCAAGGACGCAATGATCGGACTGACAAGAGGCGACTCATCGACAATTGGATTCGTTCTCGCCTGCTATCTGGCCGGTGCTATCGACACTGCCGAGTTGCACGATTGGGCTGAGCGAGTGATGGCGACTTCTGTGAGCTACCCAGGCTACATAGTCGATCTCAGGGAGTTTTCAGGTCCGAGGGCGCAAGTGTTCCGTCTTATTGGTTTCACGCCATCCCCAGGGCTCACAGAGGCGGACTATCTCGCACTGAGCGGAATTGCCTTTCGCCGTGGAGTTCGACAGCCGGATGGCCCAGGGGAAGCTACGGCGACGGCTGCCCTCGGGCAGCAACCATTGATTCTCGCGACCTTCTTGCGGCTGTTTCCTGATATCAATGTGCCGTCAATGTAAGGTCTGCTTTCGACTCGAAGCCGACGTTTGACGGGAACGATCTCATACATAGATGGTTGTTTCGCACTGACCTATGAAAAAGGTAGGGCACATGGCAGTCGCGATGTTCGTGCGTACAACGGTCATTTCGGTGACCATTTTTCTCTGCGGCATGCCCGCAGATGCTGCAGATGCCTCAGTGGCATCGCAACATTGACATCGATGCGATGTATCGCTGATTCGCAGAAGAACGGTTCCAGGCTCATCTCCAACGATCGCCAGTCAGCTCAAGAGGTAAGTGAGCCTGGGATCGTCCGAATCCCCGAAGTCCGAGGACCACACGAGCCATGTCATGCGACCGGATGCGTCGCAACGGTAATCCCTGACAGGCGGCAAAGTCTCGCTTTGCTACTTTCGGCGCGTCACTCGCGGCGTTCTTTGGTTTGGGCAACGCGAGTGACCATGGCAGCAATGTCATGAGGCGCGGGCCGCAGGTGCGCCAACACCTACGACCCGCTAACCATCACCAACTTACTGAGAGTTGATCATGGCTGTCCACGATCATACGGCACCCGCACGCCTGTCTTTTCCTCCCTTGGGTGACCCGTTCACTGCCTCGCCCGCCGCCGATCCCATGGCGCAAGGCCCCCAGGCACACTCGCACCGCCACGCTACCCTCGACGATGTTGCACTGGCGCACTACGCGCTTGCGCAGCTGTGGTTTGAAGACGAGCAGTATCGCGTGGCTAAGGCTAGGTGTTTGCCGCGCCAAGCCCATACATGGCCACTTCCACCGCTGTTCAAGGAAGGAGTGTCCATGGCGATCCGGTGCCTGGAGCAGTACGCCAAACAGCTCAGCGACGAGCAGGCGATGAACGAGTAAGCGCGTCCTTGTGATCGTTCTCGCGGTGCATCGGCCGATTCGGCGATGCACCGCACCTTGGTGACGACTTACTCCTGAATACGGTTTTGACCTACACGGATTGGCGCCTGGGCTTATCCGTCGATCAGCCGTGTCTTACGCCGTTACTCCCGCCACCGCCACCCTATGCAAGGGAGTTGATCATGGCTCAAACCGATCTCCAGCCAAGCACTCGCCAGTTCGGGCGCAACGACGACAAACTCCTCAATCCCCTGGGCCGCGTCCACTGGATGACTTCCGAAAGCTGAGGCACCCGCGCACGCGCCGAAGCCATGCTCGCCATGCACTGCACCGGCATCCACGCCCTCGCGCGCCTGTTCGCCAACAGCGAAGCCTTCCGCGACGTGCAGGCCAACTGCCAATCCGTCGAGCCCGGCCATTGGCCTCTAAACGGCCACATCACCGACGACCTGTTTACCGCCTTGCTGGTGCTGAGTGAACGCGCCGAAGCGCTGAGTCAGTCCTTGCCGGATAGCACAGACGCCAAGTAATCGGGCATAGGGCCCGTAACCACAGGGAAGGGGTCAACCCTATGCGCTTAGATCTCGGGTTGCGAGAACAGCGGCTGGACGGCAAGCTGAGAAGGTCCGCTTCCGACTCTCAGCAGCCCTTAGAAACCTTCGGCTGTTCGGGGTCGCGAATCATCCATTGGATCGTGGTGCAGGTGGCGATGTGAACTGGAAGGCCGTTTCCATCCAAATCGGTGCGCTTGCCCTGGCGGGGGCACTTTTCCATGTCTACGAGCGCTCGAAAGAGCACGACAGTGCTCAGTTCTTGCGCGAGAGATCGGAAGCTCTCCGGGCGGCTAGTGTCGTTCCCATGCACAATCCCCCAGTCGAGCGCGAGATTATTGCCCTCGCAGAGAAGGATTCGTCCAACTTCTGCCATCCCGTGGATCGAAAAATCGACGGATGCCGATTGGACGCCGTGCTCGTGGATGACCACTGGCTAGTGTTCGCGTGGCCCTACTTTGGCAGTCCGGGCAAGGAATACGTTTGCTGTGCTCCGGATAGTGATCGCCGCTTTATCTACTCGCGCGCAGGCGTCTTCTTGCGAGAGGAGAATGGGGGTCCGTAGCACGGGCGGCTGATTTGAGTATCTGCTTCCGACCCGTGGCGAATTCCTACCTCAACGGGTTCCTTGGAGCGACGGCATGGCGACGCGAACCAACCCGAAGATCAAGGCATTCCTCGCGGAGCTCTTCTCGGCGCCGACCGCTGGGATGCCGCGTGTCTTCGATCCCTGGAATGCTGTCTCTGGTGATGACATTGCTCCTGACGCGGTAGAGGGGCGTCGCGAACGCCTGAGGCTGCATCTGTCGGCATCGGCCCCGAGGCTGCTGCTCATCGGCGAGGCGCCCGGTTATCAGGGATCACGGATAACCGGTGTCCCATTTACGTCCGAGGCCCTGCTGCTGGAGGGCGGCGTGCCACGCGTAGGCAAGCTGAGTAAGCGACTTTCTTCGCGGCGCCTTCCCTGGCGCGAGCCATCGTCCACGATTGTGTGGGGTGCGCTGCGCGAAGAGGGCTTGGCGGACTACACCATTCTGTGGGGTGCCTTCCCTTGGCACCCCTATGGCGAATCACCCTTGTCGAATCGCGCGCCGAATGAAGCCGAGAAGGCTGTTGGCGCCGTCCTGTTGCGCGAACTTCTTTCGGCGTTGCCCGATGTCACGGTCGTTGCCGTGGGAAACGTTGCGGCCGATTCGCTGCGAAAGCTTGGCGTGGAAGCCGAGAAGATCCGCCATCCTTCCAATGGTGGCGCTACGGCATTCAGGAGCGGGCTTGCCTTGGTGGCGAAGCGTCTTTGATAGCCGGCCCCACGCTCGATTGGCCTCT
The DNA here is from genome assembly GCF_026283925.1 of Dyella halodurans. Lineage (GTDB taxonomy): Bacteria > Pseudomonadota > Gammaproteobacteria > Xanthomonadales > Rhodanobacteraceae > Dyella > Dyella halodurans. The sequence continues at coordinate 17,904 of NZ_JAPDPF010000006.1, read as the reverse complement.
TCAGATAGAACAAAGGCCGCGCAAGCGGCCTTTGTCTCTCGTGGCGATGACGCGCCTCTAGACGATGGTGACCTGGTTGACGTTGTTCTTGGGGTCCATCCAGAACGCTTCGTTGACGAAGCGCCCGAAGACGTCGCGCGGCAGGATGGGTTGGCGTTCGATCGCCTCAACCTTCGGCCGGACGGAATGCAGGCCGGGCATGCCGACGCGTGCATCGAACTCGTCTGCGTGGTATTCGATGTGGTCGAAGTCGTGCTCGAACCACGGCTCACCGAGGAATTGATAGACCGCGCGTACGGCCGTGGCGGGATCACGCGCCAGGCTTTCGTAGGTCAGCATCAGCAGGTGGTTTTGCGCGTCCTGGCCGTAAAACGCTTCCTTGGTGGCCTGGTAGGCAAAACCCACCATGCCCCGCGGATCGGTCAACGCCTCGACGCGGGAGTAGACCGTGGTGTTGGTGTCGAAGCGGAACACCTTGCTGACGCTGACCGGTTGCTTGCGCACCAATCGCTCCATGCTGTCCAGTACCCAGGCCAACTGGCGCACGCACGCGATGACCTTCACTTCCGGAAACAGCACGCTGAGCAACTGCATGCGGCTGCACCATAGCCGACTGGTGTCGAATACCACCTCGGCGCCTGTTTGCACCGAGTAGAAGTTCTCGACCAGGCCGCGCAACAGGGCAACGCGCTGCTCGTCGGAGACATCGAACGAAAAATCGTTCTTGCTGCTCGCTTCCGCAATCACCACGCCCATGATGTCGGCCAGCGGGCTGGTCATGCCGGCGCGGAAGCGCGGGTTCTGGTTGAGGATGGCAGCGAGCAGGGTGGTGCCGGAGCGCGGCAGCCCGGAAATAAAGTGGAACTTTCGCGGCGGCTTGCTGGCGTCTGGCGTTGCTGGCATGCGGTCAATCTCCGGTCGATCGGTAGCGTGGGTTGCAGGATGGTGCCAGGTTCAGGGCGCGGGTGCCGTCGAGGCGCGCATGCGCATTTCGTACGCTACTTCGACCATGCGGGCTTCGCCCTTGCCCAGCACGCGCAGCAGCAGCTCTTCCGTGGCGCGCTTGCCCATTTCGCGCACGGGCTGGTGGACCGTGGTCAGTGGCGGCCACACCTGCGTCGCGATGGTGGTGTCGTCGAAGCCGCAAATGGACATGTCGCCGGGAACTGATACGCCGGCCTCCGCGGCGGCCCAGATCGCGCCGACGGCCATGTCATCGTCGGCCGCGAAGATGGCGGTGGGCCGCTGCTTCAGCGCGAGCAAGCGGCGGGCGGCGGCCACGCCGGATTCGAACGAGAACTGGCCCTGGATCATGTACGCGGGGTTTTCCTTCAAGCCTGCGCGCTTCAGGCCGTCGCGGTAGCCGGCGAGGCGCCAGATGCCGGCGCCGTGCTTGGGGTCGCCAATGATATGGGCGATGCGGCGGTGGCCCAGCGATGCCAGGTGCTCGACCATGGCCGCGGCCGCTTCGCGCTCGTGCAGCATCACGCCGATGCAGCCCTTGGGTTGGCGTGGCGCGATCGAGGCAAACGGCAGGTCGCTCTTGCGCAGGTGATCGAGCAGCTTCGCGTGGTCGGTGATCGGCGGCGTGAGGATCAGTCCATCGGGCTGGTGTCGCGACAGGATGCTCTCGACACGCTCGACGAAGTCCGGCGCCGTCGACACCAGCGGCTGCACCATCATGCTGTATTGCTTCGCCTCGCAGGCTTCCAGCACGCCGGCCTGGACTTCCATGATGTAGCTCGGCGACAAGTTGTCGTAGAGCAGGCCGATCATGAAGGAGCGGTTCGTCGCCAGGCTGCGCGCCGAGGTGAGTGGCCGGTAGTTCAGCTCCGCCACGGCCGCGAGCACGCGCTCGCGCACGGAGTCGCGCACGTTCGGCTCATTGTTCAATACTCGCGATACGGTCTTTTTCGATGTGTCCGAGGCACGGGCAACATCGTTGATGGTCACGCGTGACATGGAAGCCTTTGCGTCTTCAATGAGCTGTCCCCTGCGTAGCGCCCGCCGCCACGCTTTGGACAGGAACGTTCCACCCGCTCACTTCGACGACAGGTTCGGCCGTTCCCTGCGCTGCGTATCGCGCGGTCAGGACCATCGATTCACCGGGCCAAAGCGTGACGTCATTGTCAGTCCAGCGTATCGGCAGCGCAAGGTCGCCGTGGGCGCCACGCCTGATCGACACGTGCAGGAATAGCGCCACGGCCTTGGACGATGCGGGCACCGATAGAGTGACCGTGGTGACATCCTCATTGCCCTCGCGCCGCGTGGTGGCGTGCACCTCGGTGGTCGCGGCCGGCAACGACTGCAGCGCGGTGAGGTCTGCATACTTCGTCACCGGGGTGAGGTACCAGGTCGAATGCGGCCAATCGAGCACGTCCTGTTTGGTGGACAGCCAATAGACATTTCGGCTGACCGGCTTGCCGTCCGCAGCGGCCAGCTCGAGCTCGATGAAATACACGTGGGACAGGTTGGCGATGGCCGGCAGCGTTGCCAATGCCTGCGTGTGGTTGCCCGCGAGGTCGATGCCTTGCAGGTGCTTCTCGAAACGCACGCTGCCGTCCAGGTTGCGCACACGGATGCTGGCCTGCAGGCCATGGGCATCGTCCAGCGCGTGGTTCACCAGCACGATGCTGTTCGAGTCGTACGAATACTGGATGTGCACCAGCTCGTTCGCTTTCTTGGCGCCGAAATAGGCGCCGGCGGGGTTCATGTAGTAGTCGTACAAGTGCCAGTGCAGCGAGGGCCACGCGTTGTTGAGCATCCAGTAGATGACGCCGGTCGCTGGCTTGGCGGCGTCCATGCGCGCGTTGAATGCCTCGAACTGGGCGCGGACGTTATCGTAGTTGTCGAGCTGGGCCTTGGCGACATAGTCGGCGAGGCTGGTGGGCGCGCCGTAGCGAGCGGCCAGCGCCTTGTCGAACGGCGTCAGCACGGCGAAGGTCGACCAGTCTGCGGAGGCGTGGTACTGCCGCGCCTCCGGCGATTTCCACAGCGCTTCCTGCTCCTGCGGCGACAGCATGCGCTTGAGGTCATCCAGCCGTGGGATATCGGCGCCCGCACTGACTTCCGAATCAAAGCCGAACGCGCCGCCAAGCTTGTCGGCGTACCAGTAGGCCGGCGGAATCCAGTCGTACGGGCCGGCCATCTTCATGCCGGAGGGGCCGGTCTCGGCGGTCCCCTGGTCGGCAGCGGCCGAGATGATCGGCAAGGACCAATCCTCGGCGCGCAAGGTATCGACGTACATCTTTGCAATCGGCGGCGGCGGCGCGTTGTCACTGCCGATATAGAAGCCGATCACCGAGGGATGGTTGCGCAGCAGGCGTGCCTCGCTGGCCATGGAGTCTTGTGCGACTTTCAGGTCGGCCGCACTCCAAGGGGAGCCGCCGGTCTTCGCCGCCGACTCCCATTTATCGCAGCACTCCCAGCCCGCCAATACCATGATGCCGTTGCGGTCGGCGAGATCGTAGAAGCGCTGGTTCTCCAGCTTGCCTTCGCTGCGGATGGTGTTGAGGCCGAGGTTGGCGACATAGCTGAACTCCGCCTCCATGCGCGCGGGGTCATCGCGCAGGAACATGTCTGGCGCCCAGCCGCCACCGCGGATCAGCAGGGGTTTGCCGTTGATGAAGAACTGCCGATAGCCCTGCTTGGTCAGGCTGGAAGTGACGCTGCGTATGCCGAACGTGGTGGCGGCCCGGTCGGAGGGCGAGCCATCGACGACAGCCGTCATCTCGAGCTGGTACAGCGGGTGCTCGCCCATGCCGACCGGCCACCAGATCTTCGGGTGATCGAGCGCGAGGCCCGGCGTGGTCGAGGGTGAGAACGAAACGACCTGGCTTTGTCCGGGCGCGAGATGGACGGTCTGCTGCATGGAAACGCCGGCCGCCGTGCCGGAGATCGTCGCATCGTGCGCCACCGTGTCGAGGTTCCTGGCGGTGACCTTCACGGTTAGCGCGGCATGCGAGAGATCGGGCAGCGGCAGCGTCGAAAGCACCTGTGGAAAGCTCAGCGCGACAGGTCCGGTCTGCACGATGTCGACACCGCGCCATGGGCCCATGTTGTTGTCCGGAGGCGTGGGGTTCCAGTCCACCCAGCCAATTGACAGGCTCTGTCTCGGATCGGCCGGATGCACTTGCATGGCGAGGGCGTTGGCGCCTGGGCCTACCCAGGGCGTCACGTCGAGCTCGTGCACGGGATAGGCGCCGGCCACGTCGGCGTGGTCGGCGACCTGATGCCCGTTTAGCCACAGGTCGGCGCTGGCGATGATGCCGTTGGTGCGCAGCAGGGTATGCCTGCCCGTCTGGTTCTCCGGCAGCGTGAATTCGGTGCGGTACCACCAGGGCGTCACGAAGAGATTGCCACTGGCGTCCGGCACCTGCACCGCGCGCAGGTTGTCGCTGTAGAACACGTCGTTCTTGAACGTGCCGTTTTCCAACAGCCCGGCCATCACGGTTGCCCGACCACTCACCGGGTACCAGCCCTTGGTGGAGAAGCCGGTGGCGGAGATGTCGGCGCCACCTTGTTGTGCCTTCGCACTGTCCTGGATGTGCCAGTGCTTGATGGTCGTGAGGGAGCCGACGTCGGTGGCTACCTGGGTGGGGGCGTAAGTGGTTTGGGCGTGGGCGGCTGGCGCGGCGGATATCGCCACCGCGAGCACCATCCAAAGCGCGTGCCTGGCTGGAGTTTGCATGGAGTCACTGCTTCCCGAGATAGGTTTCGCGTATTTCAGTCGGCGCGAACGGCCAGGACTGGTTGAGCCTGGCCCAGATCGCAAACACCACCAGGCCGGCGATGATCCACAGGCCGGATAGGATCAGCGACAAGGTGGAGGCAGACACGTATACATAGACCCACCCCAGCAGCGCGATCACGCATGGCACGGGGTAAAGCCATTGCTTGTACGGGCGCGCGAGATCCGGCTGGCGCTTGCGCAGCACCACCAGGGCGGCAATCTGCGCCAGCGACTGCACGATGATGGTCGCGGCCAGCAGCATGTTGATGACTTCGGTCAGGTCAAAGAACGTGCCGATGGCGGTCACCACGCCCATCGTCAGCAGGGCCACGTGCGGGAAGCCGTGCTTGGCGTGCAGGTTCGCAAACACCGACAGGAACACCTTGTCCTGCGCTGCCTGGAACGGTACGCGCGAGCCACCCAGCAGGCCGGTGAACACCGAGGCGAACGCGGTCACGATGATGAGCACGGTCATGACGGCGGCGGCCACATGCCCCCAACTACGCTCCACCACCAGCGACGCTACCGACTTGGACTGCGCGATTTCCTGCCACGGCGCCACGCCAAGCACGCTGATGTTGAGCAGAAGGTAGATAAACATCATCGCGATCACCGAGATGATGATCGACCTGGGCATGGTCCGGCCGGGATCGCGCAGCTCGTCGCCGATATAGGCGGTGGTGTTGTAGCCGAGATAGTCGTAGATGCCGATGATCAGGCCAGCCCCGAGTCCGACCAGGAAGTGGCTGCCGAACGTGTCGGCCGGGTAGGCAAAGGCAAAGCCCGCATTGAAGTGTGAGAAACCCGCCGCGGTCACGCCGACGACGGAGACCAGCATGATGATCCACAAGGCGATGGTGATCGAGCGTACGGATTCGATGCGACGGTAGAGCAACCAGGTGACCACGACGGTGGCCGCCACGCCGATCAGATGCACTGGCCACCAGCCCAGGTTGGGGAAGAAGAAGCCCAGATACTCCACCATGCCGATGATGCCGGTGGACATCAGCAGGGGGATCGCCAGCAGCATGGTCCAGATGAACAGGAACGGCATCAGCTTGCCGGTGCGATACTGGAACGCCTCACGCAGATAGACATAGGTTCCGCCGGAACCCGGCATGGCCGCGCCAAGCTCGGCCCAGACCAGGCCGTCGGCCATGGCCAGGATGGCGCCGACGATCCAGCCAATGATCGCCTGCGGGCCGCCCATCGCGGCGACCATGATGGGGATGGTGATGAACGGCCCGATGCCGCACATCTGGGTCATATTGATCGCGGTACCCGAGAACACGCCGATGGAACGATGGAAGGCGTTGTCGCGAGCGGATCGGGGCGCGCTGGAGTCCTGCATGCTTGCCTGGTCGTGGTGGGGTGCGAGTGGAGTATCCATGGAGCTATCCCAAAGGGCGATCTTGTGAATCCGGACTCAGCCCGAGCCGTGGTGGCACCGTTCCCGCGAGGGCAGGAACGGTGCCACCGGTCAGCCGGGGCCGAGGTGGGAAGCTGCTCCGCTTACCACTGGCCGCGTACGCCCAACATGACCATGCGCTCGGAGAACGTCGAGTGCGCGGGCTGGTCGGGCCAGACGAGGTAGTAACGCTGATACTCGTTGGTGAGGTTGGTGCCGTCCAGGAACACTTCGGCGTATTTGTTGAACTTGTACGAGATCGACGCATCGAGGTAATGCTGCGGCGCTTCGTACATTTCCATGCCGGTGATGCCGCCCACGCTGTCCATCACCGCGCGGCGCGAGCGATAGTTATAGGCGACACGGGCCTGGAAGTGGTCGTCCTGATACCACACGATGAAGTTGCCGGACTTGGTGGAGTTGTCCTGGAACGGGATCTTGCTGCCCGACAAATCCGTTTCGCCGGAGTTGCTGGGTGCATAGGTGGCGTTGACCTGGATGCCGGTCTTGGAGAGGAAGCCGGGCAGGAAGGTGAAGCCCTGGCGGTAATCGAACTCCGCGCCATGGATGCTGTTGCCGGTGCCCTGCACGGGCTGGGTGATCACGATGCAATGATCGCGCACCACGCCGTCCTCGTCCGGCAGGCTGCAGTTGGTCACGCTGCCGTTCTTGATGAAGCTGTCCACCTCGATGCGGAACAGCGCGAGGCTGAGCATGCTGGTGGGGTTGATGTAGTACTCCAGCGACGTCCCGTAGTTGGTGGAGCGCCAGGGGTTGAGGTTCGGGTTGCCGGTTGAGGTGCCATTGGCGACACGGAAGATCGGACCCTGCGGTGTCTCTGCCAGCGAGTAGTTCAGCTGCAAACCGCCGGCCCAGGTGCTGAGGTCCAGCGGCATCATGTTCTTGGAATAAGCCAGGCGGAACTTCAGGCTATCGGTCAGATCCAGCGCGAAGTTCAGGGACGGCAGCACGTCCTGATAACTGCGCTTGGTGACGGCCGTGCCGACGTCCTCCGGTTCGTCGCCGTACGCACCCGGAGCACCACTCAGATGCTGGGTCACGTCAAGATTGCTGTGGATCAGGCGCACGCCGATATTGCCGTTGTACGTCATGTCCCACATGCTGCCGTTGAAGTCGCCCTGCAGATAGCCCGACAACTCTTTCAGTCGCACGGCCCAGGTCGTGCCGGGCTCACCCACCTGGACGGTGTCGGGGTAGAGCGACTTCCAGAAGGAAATCGGATTGACCATGGCGTTGGGATCGATCGCCCAGAAGTTGATGCCCGAGCCCAGCAGGTTGCTGTAGTACTTGAAATTGCTCGATAGCGGCGTCGCCGTATTGGGCATCGAGATCGCGGACAACGGTCCTGCGCGGAAGTAGCCCTGGTCATTGCCGGCCGTACAGGAGCCGCTATTCAACACCACGTCGGCACCGACGTAACGCACCAGGCATCCACCCGGGTCGCTGGCGCCAATGCCCGCGTAGACCGGGGTTTCCAGGGTCCAGCCATCATTGCTGGCGCTGCGGATGCTGTTGCGCACGCCAAATTCCAGCTTGAAGCCATCCTGGAAATCGTATTTGCCATCGAAACGCAGCGCGTTCAGCGCCACCTGGCGGTCGTAGTCGCCGGAGGACTCCAGCGTCTTCATGGTCCAGCCGTTCGGGTCGGCGAACTGGGATGCCAGCGAGGATGGCAGGTTGACGGTGATGTACTTGCCAGTGAAGTTCGCGATGATCGGCACCGTGTTCTGCGGCATACCGTTCGCATTGAACACACGATTGCCGCCCAATTGCGACGGATAGACAAAGGTACCGGGCGGCACGGTACTTGGGTCCACGCCGTCCATCAGCACGTTGGGCCACAGGGCGCCGTCGGAGTTGGAGATATTGACGTCGGTTTCCTGGTTCGTTTGCGACGCCGTGTCACGGATGCCACGCACGCTCGCCGTGAACGGACCGCCGTTGTCGTAGTCCATCTGCAGGTTGAAGTTCTTCGCCGTCGAGTTTTTCTGGATGATCTGCGAATACGACTCCACGTCGCCCGGCCACTTCTGGTAGACCTGCGTGGTGAATATCTGCGAGCCCTCCCAGCCTGGATCTGGCGTGCCGTACTGGCCGAGCGCAGGGCTGCCGGTATTGCGCGACTGCAGCGGCACGTAGGTGGCGCCCTGCCAGTTGGTGGAATTGAACTGGATGCCGTAGTTGCGATCGTACTCACGCTGCTGCGAGTAGAAGAAATCGCTGGTCAGGCTGAAGCCGCTGCCAAGGTCCATCTGGAACGAGGCATTGCCGGACTTGCGCTTGCGCTGGGTGATGATGTCATTGAGGCCGATGTCCTGGCTGCCCATGAACACGCCGTTGGACTTGCCGTCGCCATTGACGTCGACGCTGCCGTCGGCGTTCTGGACGATCTTCGATGGAATGGGCGCGCCGTTCCACGGGGTCAGGAAGCCGTTGTAGCCGCCCGCGCTGGCCGCGTTTTCGCCATTGAGCACCACGCCATACTGGTCGAGACCCTCGGTGGCGTTCATGCGCCGGGTGTCGGAGTAATCGGCGGATACCAGCAGGCCCCAATGGCCACCGTCGTTGAACGAGATCAGGCCATTGGCCTCGGGACCCCAATGATTGGTGGTGGTGCCGCGCTCGCCGTTGGCCGAATAGCTATAGGTGAAACCGCTGGGAAGATCCCACGGGCGATAGGTGTGCAGGTCGATGGCGCCGCTGATGCCGCCATCGGTCAGGTTGGCGCTGGATGACTTGATCACGTCCACGCCATGGAACAGCGTGGACGGCAACATGGTGAAGTCGGGCTGCTGCGAATCGATCTGGTCGGCCGTGATGAACACTTCGCCATTCAGCATGGTGCCGACCTGGGGCAGGCCACGCACGTCGACCGAGGTACCTACACCGGCATCGCGGTTGATCTGCACGCCGGTAACGCGCTGGAGCGAGTCAGTGATCGTGGTGTCGGGCAGCGCGCCGATGTTTTCCGCCGTGATGCTGTCCTGAATGTTCGTCGCATCGCGTTTCAGGTCAATCGCGCGGATCTGCGACGCGCGCACGCCGGAGACGGCCACCGTCGACAACGTGACCGCGTTCTTCTCCGCGTCGCTGCTGTCGGCCTTGCCGTCTGCTTTCTTGGCATCGGGAGGCGGCGTTGGCGCCGTTTGCGCCGTGCTGCTCTGCGTGGCCTGGTCGTCCGCCTGGGCGTCGAAGAAGGTCGATGCTGCAGCCGACGTCGACACGGCGGCGAACAGCGACATGGTGACGGCGAATGACAATGGATGTTTGCGAAGTGCGCTTGGCATGGGCTTTGACCTCGTTGGTGTTGCCTGTCGAACCTCAACTGCTCCGTGGTGTTTCAAGAAAAACGCGTAGGGCCCGGCGGTGCCTGCAAGTGCGCACGCCGTCGTAATGCAACTTCTCGATGTCCCCAACCCTGGCTACGCGAGCCAAAGCCGTTCACTGTGCTGCCACGGCGCGGGACCCCCGTCCCGCCTTCCGCTTATTTCGAAAACGCGATCCGCGCCAACGCCCACTGCCCCTGGCGTGGATCGCCGGTAGCAAACACACACAGGTCGCGCGCGCCGGCCCCCGCCGGCATGGCCACTTGTGCATCAAGACGAACTTGCCCGTTGGCCCGCGCCGCACTCCCCAGCGGCAAACGGGCAAGCAGCGGCCCTGTACAGGAATCCGCATGGATCTCGAACTCACCGGCCGCATCGGCCGGGTGGCGTACCACGGCGTCCTTGGCCTCGTCACCGAAACGCCATGGCATGCGTTCGACCGTCATGGCCACATGCCTGGTGCCGTCCAAGGACGCTTGCGGCCAGAGCCAACAGGCGTTGCCGATGTCGACGGAATAGAGCGGCCGCGGTCCCGTCGCCGGCTTGCTGCCTTCCAGGCGCGAGCCCGGCTGCTGCGAGCAGGTCGCCAGCGCGCTGCTGTCGCGGCTCAGCAAGGTGGTTTCGTCCAGCACCAGCGCGCGTGGCGCGGCCAGCTCGAAGCCGTCCGCCGCAAACGTCGCCGCGCGCAGGGTCGCATCGCGCGCCAGCGTGAGCGGCCGGGAGTACGGCGTGGATCGGCTGGTCGGTGCGGAGCCATCCGTGGTGTAACGCAGGGTGCCGAATCCGACCTGATTGGCCAACTCGACCCGGAACCCACCCTCGCTCGCCGTCACCTGAAAGGCGGGTGCAAACGCACTGTCGGCATAGCCGATGCCGAGCGCGCGGTAACGGGCCAGTTCCGCCGGCATGCGTTGCAGAAAGCCATCCCAGTCGTGCGCCTGCGCAGGCGACCAGCCAAGCTCCGCCAGCGCCGCGACGCGCGGGAATACCGCGTGCTGGTCGTGTGCAAAGGTTGGCATCTGCTCGGCCCAGAGCCCCGCCTGCACGCCGATGATGCGTTTGGCTTCAGCCGCACTCGCGCCGTTCGGGATGACGACCGTGTCGTACGCTTGCCGCAGCGTCGCCGCCGGCGGCGGCCCCGGCCATTCGTCGGGTCGGTCGGACTGCACGTGGTCGAAGTACAGCGATTCCTGCGGCGTCATGACCACGTCGTGGCCTTGCTTGATCGCAGTAAGCGCCACGCGCTCGTTGTCGTCGCCGTGCCAGGACATCACCACTTCCGCTGCCGGCAGCGTTGCGCCCGCGACCAGCTCGTCATCCCAGCCCACCGGCGTACGCCCGGCCTTGATCAGGTGGGCGGCAACTTGCTGGGTGAACCAGCCTTGCAGCTGATCCATGTTCGCCAGGCCCAGCTTGCGCATCTGCGCCTGCACCTCGGGCGACGCATTCCACTGCTGCTTGTCCGCCTCGTCGCCACCAATGGAGATGTAGCGCGAAGGAAACAGCCGCATCACTTCATCGAGCACGTCGTCGACAAACTGCAGAGTCTTTTCATTGGGCTTGAGCAGCCACGGGCTGACGCCCCACTCGGTCCATACCGGCGGACGCTGGCCGGTCACGCCCAGCCACGGATAGGTGGCGACGGCGGCCTGCATATGCCCGGGAAGATCGATTTCCGGTACCACCTCCACATAACGCTCGGCGGCGTAACGCACGATGTCGCGCGCGTCGGCCTCCGTATAAAAGCCGCAATAGGGTTGCTCGGCAGAGCCGGTCAGTTCGCGATCGAAGCCCACCGCCTTGCGACAGGCGCCGATTTTGGTGAGCTCGGGATACTTGGGGATGTCGAGGCGCCAGCCCTGGTCTTCGGTCAGGTGCCACAGCAACACGTTGAGCTTGTGCAGCGACATCCAGTCGATCAGCTGCTTGATCTCGGCCACGCTCTGGTAGTGTCGCCCGGAGTCGAGCAGCAAGGCGCGCCATGCGAAACGCGGGTGATCGTCGATGACGCCATGCGCCACCGCGACCGGCGCGCCACGCGTCCATCCCGCTGGCGTCAGCAACTGCGCCAGCGTGACGCTGCCATAAAACGCACCGCGCGGCGTACGCGCCGTGACCAGGATGCCGCCGTCATCCACTGTGATGCGATAGCCGGCGTCGTCGGTGACATCGGCGTTTGGCTCGACGTCGAAGGCGATCGCAGGATGCGCGGCGCCCGTAGCCGCCAGCCGCAAATGCAATCCATTGGTGTCGGCCACGCGCTGCACGAAGCGCTCCGCCATGGACTGCACTTGTGCGCGATCCGCGCCGCGCACCGAGACCACAGCACCATCGGCGATCGTGGCCGCGCCCGATCCGGCGGGGCTGAGCTTTGCCGGCTGCGGCAGCAACGACCACGCGGGGATGGCTGGCGCTGCAACGACCGCGCCCGTCGCGGCCAGCCACACGATGGCCACGCACCGGAAGAATCGTGAGGTCGCGATAGGGCTCATGGGCCGGCGCCACCTGCCGCGGCCTGCCGCAGCGTCCCCGTCCCTGACAGGGCCTGCCTGAGATACCACTGGGCGGCGCCCTGCACGCCGTGGCGGCCGTGCTCGGTGACCCACACCGGCACTTGCGACAGCAGCGCGCGCGCGCTGCGTCCGTGCAGGAATCGTTTCTCGAAGGCGCTGCCCTTGAGCAGCTCGAACAGGGAAGAGAGGAAGCCGCCAGCCAGATACACCCCGCCCGTGGCCATGAAGGCCATCGCGAGATTGCCGGCGAAGCTTCCCAGCGAGGCGCAGAAAATCTCCACCGCCTCCACCGCTTGTACATCGCTGCAGGCAACAGCCGCCGCGCTGACTGCCTCTGGCGTGGACAGCTTCGGTGCCTCTCCTTGCAGCCTGCACAGAATCGCGTAGACCGTCAGCAGGCCGGGGCCCGACACGATGTGTTCAAACGGCACATAGCCGCCATTGGGCGCGAGGTAGGCGAGAACCTCGCGCTCGCGGATCGAGTTGGGTGTGTAATCCATCTGGCCGGCTTCCGTCGCCAGCACCAGGCCGCCGGCCGGGCCAGGAACATGCACCGCCGCGCCAAGGCCGGTGCCCGGGCCGATCACCAAGGTCGGGCCACTGGTAGCGGCGCCGGGCCCGCAGAGGTGACGACCACCGTCAGCAAGCGGGCCATCAAGCGCGTACGCCAAGGCCTCGAAGTCGTTGAGCACGGCGACCTCGTCGAGGCCCATTGCGTGACGTAGCTGCGCCAGGTGGACAGGCCAGGCGAGGTTGTCGTTCACCACCTCGTCGCCCATGATCTGGCCCGCGCAAGCCAGCACGCAGTGCTTCACTGGGGCCCGCACGTCGGCGTCGACAAAGGCCTGCAACAGTTCCGGCAGGGTCGAGAACTCTGCGCACGCGAAGACGCGATAGGCCAGCGTTTCGACCCCGCGGGCCCCGTCGGGCGAGGCGCGCATCAGCGCAACACGCGCGTGCGTGCCGCCGATATCGGCCGCCAAAAATGGCAGCGTCGGTGTCCCCGCCAGTCGATCCGGATGGTCGATTGCCACGCCCAGTGCGCCCCTTGCATTGGAACTGTTATCAGCGTGTAACGTAATTGACACCGGTGTCAAGCGGTGGCGCACCATGGGCGAAAAACACCTGGGGAGACCGTCCGAGGGGTATTGGCCCGGGTCTGGGAGGGCGTCGCAGACCTGCGCCGGCTGGTGCTCGATGATCCGGAAGCTGGTCCGTACAGCGCTCTCGGGTGCCTGTTGTTGCAGCATGGTTTGGCGGGCGCCGCGGACGTAAATCCCGGAAAAACCCGCCGACCCAGCGCGGGCCTCATCAAGAATGGGCGTGTCAGGACCGGGTCGTCTGTTGCCGCCGCGGCAGGTCAGTGGAGGGCGGCATCAAGCTTGCGCGGCCTCGAACGGGAAACGGTCATTGGGGCGTGCATGGGGCAGTGGTCGCGGGCGAACACGGCAAGCTCGCAACCGCGGAATGTCCTAGACTCCCGGCGGTTGGTGGGCGCCATGGCCGGCTGGCGCGGAGGGGATGGTCCAAGGCTGGCTACTCATATCCGCTGGAGCACGTGCATGTACACGAAGACTCTCTATGCAGGTTGGGGCGACATGGACTTCAACGCCCATATGCGGAATACGGCTTACCTCGACAAGACGGTCGATGTGCGGCAGATGTTCCTGATGGAGCATGGGTTCCCCATGGAAGAGTTCATGCGCCTGCGGATCGGCCCGGTGGTCATGAAGGACGAGTTGGAATACTTCAAGGAGATCGGCCTGCAACAGCAGATCACGGTGACCTATGCGCTTGCCGGCCATTCCGACGACGGCAGCCGCTTCCTGCTTCGGCACGAGATTTTCCGGCAGGACGGCAAGCTCAGCGCGCGGGTGACCAGCGCAGGCGGCTGGCTGGACCTCAACGAGCGCAAGCTCGTAGCCCCACCAGCGGCACTCATCGCGGCCATGGAGTCCCTGGAAAGAACACAGGACTTCGTCGTCCTTCCTTCAAGCGTCAAGGCGCGCGACTGATCCTTCCGTGGGCCGTCACTTTTCAACCTGTCGATCTTGCTGCGCAGTAGAGACCGCCCATGCTCTGGATCATCACCAAGTACTTCATTACCGCCGCCATCGTCGTGGCAGTTTCGGAAGTCGCCAAGCGCAGCGACAGGGCCGGTGCCCTGCTGGCATCGTTACCTCTGGTGACCTTGCTGGCGTTGACCTGGCTGCACATGGAAAAGCAGCCAGCGGCGAAGATCGCCAACCACGCCTGGTATACGTTCTGGTACGTGGTGCCGACCCTGCCGATGTTCCTGGCGTTCCCCTGGCTCTTCTCGCGCTTCGGGTTCTGGCCGGCCCTCGGCCTGAGCGCAATCATCACCGTCGTCTGTTTCGCCCTGTTCGCCTGGGCTGTGCGCCCATGGGGAATCAGGTTGATGTGATCCGAGGGGGCTGTTTACTCCCGGCTGAGTCGGCAACCCGAAACGGACATTCCCGACAGCGGCCACTGGTGTTCAGCCAAGTTGGACTTTCGTCAGCGAAAGGATGAGCGCTTCATGGACGTCAAGTATCAGTACCTTTGTGACACGGCCTACTTCAAGGTAGTCATCGATCGCCAGTATCGACAGGGACCGTGGCTGTTACGACTACCCATTCAATTTGGCCTTATCGGCGTCGGGTGCGCGATCTTTTTCCTTGGCCTTTGGGGCATGTCGGACCCAAGGATAGTCTTGCTGATCGTATTGATCTGCGGTGTGTTTGCTGCATCCGGCGTCTGGGCGACGAAATTTGGCATCATGATGAAATTCAGGAGACGACAAGGATTCGGGACCGAAGCAGTGACGCTATTGAGTGAAGTCGGGGTCGGCGTGGGTGGCATCGAGCACCATACGGTAATGCCTTGGTCCGCATACCCGCGAGCCGTCCGATTCCCTGATGGAATTCTCCTGAAACGGCCGGGTGGGATCAGGTGGCTGCCTGATTCGGGCATTACCTTCGGAAGCGTGGCGGACGCCACCGCACTCGTGGCCTCGAAGACATCTCTTCGCTCGATGGGGTAGCGAGAGCAGCATGATGCGTGGCTCATCGAAGTGTCTTCCCCCGACTCGCAGCGGACGTAAGCCAGCGACCCCATGCGGGTATTCAAAGGGATGCATTCCAAGTCCACCATTGCTTTGGATTGCCAGTGACATGTGCGTCGGGTAAAGGTTATGGAGTCAGTGCCTTGGAGGCTGCATCCAGCAAGTGCATGCAGATACATGACGAATATGCGCGTCCGCTCATTAGGGCGTTAGCCGGCAAAGGAGTGGACAATGAATATTGAACTTGTGAAAGATGTTCTGCTCTGGTGCACCATCATCAACTACGTCATCTTGATCGTGTGGTTCGCTGCTTTCGTCCTTGCACATCGCTGGATGTTGAACCTTCACGGTCGCTGGTTCCGCCTGCCCGAGGAGCGTTTCGACAGCATCCACTACGCAGGCATGGCCATTTACAAAATCGGCATCCTCCTGTTCAACCTTGTTCCTTACCTGGCACTTCGCATCGTGTTGAGTCACGCCAGCTAAGGGGCTTGGATAGAAACGGGAGTCCGCTCCCGACCCATAGCAGACATCAGGGACGACGCGGGAATCCGGAGCCGGAGGGGACTTTGAAGATTGAATTTCAGGGGAGCCAGGTGAATGCACCTGGGGGATCGATTGAGGTCGGATACCCCGTCCTCGACGCGCGCCAGGTGGGTGACTTGGTCGTGGTTCTATGCGATTGGATGGCCTTTCCTAATGGAGCGCCCGCGAGGAACCTCTTCGCCTATGGCCTAACTGGCGAGGCGCTTTGGCGTGCGGAAGACATCGGGATGGGCGAGGTGGACGCATACACCGGCATCACTTCGGAACATCCGTTGGTCGCATTCAACTATGCATGTTTCGCCTGCACGATCGACCCAAATACAGGCGAAGTGACGTCAAAGCAATTCACGAAGTGAACATGTAACGATGTCCGCTCCCGACGCGGAGCGGACGCTTTCACATCGGCAATTACGAGACAAATTGGGTGACAAGTGATCGATCGAACCCTTCAGCCAGTTGAGTGGGCCGCCTTCTTGTCTGAACTTGAGGACGCCAGGGAGCATCTCGGGAATCTCCTTAGAGATCTCGTGCAGGTTCCGGACTTTGACGAAGACGCCCTTCGTATTGATCTCGGCCACGTATATGCGCATCTCAACAGGGCGTGGCGGCGCAGTGCGAAAGCTTTAGACGACAGCGATTGGGACTCGGCATCCCAGTTTCCGAACGACCTGACGCTGGTAGGCTAAGGTCCGCTGCCGACCCAGAGCGGACATTTCTCTGGCGGCATAGTCGCAAACAAGGAATCGAATTCGTGAAGCCGATTTTGTCAAACCTTGCCGTGATTTTCTTCGTTTGGACCAACGTCGCACTCGCCGGTCAAGTTTCTAAAACCGAGAGTTGTTCCAACCCATACGAAGCTTTTGGTCTTCACGGTTTCAATGAGCCAACCCTGACGGCGACTGGCAAGGCGCCGGGGTACTTTGCCGTCAGGTTGACCTATCTGCCTACATTTCGGCATCCAATCGCACTCCGTTACGAGAGGAACGGAGCGAAAACAACACGCCGAGCGATCGTTTTGTCTGGGCAATTTGGACAGCGCGTAGGGCCGGTAGCATTTGAAAAAACCGACAGCCCATCCGTCGCGGAAATTGATGACATCAAGAAGGCAATTGGCGATGCCGGCTACTGGAACCTTCCGGTAACGGACAACGTAAGGGGTGCGGACGGCGACATATTGATCGTTGAGGTCGTATCAAACGGTGAATGCAAGGGCATATCGCGCTGGGAACCGGAATCAAGGGCGGATGCGCGTGGCTTGGCCAAGCTCGTCGATGTGTATGTCGGGTTGTTCGAACGAGCAGGGATTTGGCAGGACGTCAGCCCATGAATTCCAAAGCATGAGTGCTAGCGTCCGCTTCCGACCCATAACAGACACTCAGTGGTCTGAAGGTTCTTCACGGTTTATCTCTCCTCCTGCATTGAGGTCAAGAAGGCAGATGAGCATTCAAGATCACGAGCAGCTAAAAGAGCTGGCCGGGCGCCAGCTCACTGCCGTGACATTCGTATGGGACTACTTGCAGCTCCAGTTCGATGGTCCGGCCCTCAATGTGATGAATACGGTCGCGGTGTCATCGCAAGAGCAATCCGCTAGGACCGGAGATAATCAGTTTCGCAACCTGCTATGCAGCCACATATCGGGGCGGGTGCAAGCCGTCGACATAAACGCCGATGAGGTCTCCATCGAGTTTTTCGGGGGCGGACGAATCGCCGTTCTTCTTGCCGACGAGCACTACTCGGGACCAGAGGCGATTTACTACTACGGGTTCCAGAATGGCGGATGGGGCGCCATCAGGCCAGATTTCGAGTAATTTCTTACTCACAGGAAGGTCTGCTTCCGACCCAGAGCAGACCTTTTACAAAGGGGGAATATGAGCCTTGCCTGCCCGTGCTGTGACCATCTCACGATGCCGGACGATGGGTCGTTTCCCGGCTCGTTCGTGATCTGCCCTGTTTGCTTCTGGGAGGATGACGACGTGCAGTTCGACAATCCTGACTTCGCTGGTGGAGCGAACCACCCGAGCCTGAATCAGGCACGCTCTAACTACCGCATGTTCGGGGCCAAGGAAGAGCGGGCGCGACCTCATGTTCGCCCTTCGAAAGAGAGCGAGTTGCCGCCGACTAATGACGACACTGCTTAGAATGCATTGATAGGTCCGCTTGCGACCCAAAGCAATGAGATGGACTCCTCCCCGCCTTCGGCATCGAGTGCCAGACTGGAGCTGCGATACACCAGTCAACGGCGAAGAGGAGTCCACCCATGAAGCTTAAGCGCATTGGGGTCGATCTGGCCAAGA
>NZ_JAPDPF010000005.1 GCF_026283925.1 Dyella halodurans | reverse complement strand
CACCCGTCCGCCACTCGCCACCCACAGTATTGCTACTGCTGTGCTGCCGTTCGACTTGCATGTGTTAAGCATGCCGCCAGCGTTCAATCTGAGCCAGGATCAAACTCTTCACTTAAGTTTTCGACCATCCGAAGATGATCTATCTTTCTGAAGGGTATGTCCCAACGTAAAACGTCATTGCTGACTTATATGTTGGACCCTTGCATTGCTTTGGACAGTCATTCCGTCCACTGCAAGGCGTCCACACAAGTCACCTGCGCACACTGTCAAAGATCTCAATCACTTGCGAACCGTTGCCGTTTTCGCGCCGGAACATTTCGTTCCGAGTGAGCCGCTCATCTTACATCGTTTTCCTAGTCCGTCAACACCTTCAGCGAAATATTTTTTGCTGTCGGGTTGTGGTGGAAACCGTCCAACGAAGAGCGTCTCGTTGGCAGGAGCGGAACTATAGCGCCCAACCACGAACCTGGGAAGGGGTATGACGACATTTTTTTCACTGCGATGACAAACGCACCCGCCGCTACACTCGCCAACACCTCTCCAAAACGAGCCCACACAACAATGAAACGACTGCTCGCCCCTCTGCTTATGGTCTTTGTCACCGGCGCTTTTGCCGCACCCCAGGCGAGCGCGCCCGCCGTGCAGTTGCACGGCAAGCGCTTTACGACGGAATTCGCCACCAATGACGCGAGCCGTGAGCGGGGCTTGATGATGCGTACCGAGCTGGCGGCCGATCACAGCATGCTGTTTGTGTTCCCGGAGGACGCGCCGCGCTGGTTCTGGATGAAGAACACGCTTATTCCGCTGGACATCCTGTACTTCGACGGCCAGCGGAAGCTGGTGTCGGTGCAGGCGAACGTGCCGCCCTGCAAGGCTGATCCCTGCCCCAGTTATCCCAGCGACCTGCCGGCCCGCTACGTATTGGAGCTGGCGGGCGGCACGGCGGCGAAGCTCGGCGCCCAGGTCGGCGATGAGCTGACGATCGAGGGGACGGTCGGCGCCGTGCAATAAGCCGTGGCCGATAAGTCGTGCCGGCAGGGGACGCCGACGTGATAAGGGACGAGCAAGTCGGGGCGCAGCTGTTCCAGGGCGTCCCAGTCGTCTTCAAAAGGAATGAACTGTTGCATGGTGCGGCTCCTGCCGTGTGCGCACCGCTTGGTGGTGCACAGGAGCATTAAAGCAAACGGCCCGGTCCGTACGATGACGGAATCGGGCCGTTTGAGGGCAGCGCGGAGAGCGAAATCAGTCGATTTCGATCATCTCGAAGTCTTCCTTGGTCGCGCCGCAGTCCGGGCACGTCCAGGTATCGGGCACATCGGCCCAGCGCGTGCCTGGCTCGATGCCCTCGTCAGGCAGACCCAGGGCTTCGTCGTAGATGAAGCCGCAGACGACACACATCCATTTGCTCAGGGTGCCGGTTTCGTTGGAGCTCTGATTCATCGCTGGACTGCTTGATATGGAGAATAAGAGGCGCATTCTCGCAACTCCCCTGCCGATGCGAAAGCGTATGGCGCCTCCTTTATTGCAGGATTGAACCCGATGCATGCTCGACTCCGGGGCCGCGGCCTCTATGTGATTACCGATGGCCCCCGCCCCGACCTGCTGGATGTGGTGGCACAGGCCATCGCCGGCGGCGCCCGGCTGGTGCAGTACCGCGACAAGACGACGGATGGCGCGCGCCGGCTCGCCGAAACCATGGCCCTGCAGGCGTTATGCGCCCGCCACGGCGTGCCGATGATCGTCAACGACGATATCGAGCTGGCCCGGGCTGCGGGCGCCGACGGGGTGCACCTGGGCGAGGACGATGGCGATGTCGTGGCCGCACGCAGCGCGCTGGGGCCGCAGGCGATCATTGGCGTGTCCTGTTACGACTCGCTGGAACGGGCGCGTTCGCTCGCCGCCGCTGGCGCCGACTATGTCGCCTTTGGCGCCTTCTTCCCCTCCCCCACCAAGCCGAACGCAGGGCGTGCCGCGCCTGAGCTGCTGCGACAGAGCGCCGCGCTGGGCGTGCCGCGGGTGGCGATCGGCGGCATCACCCCGGACAATGGCGGATCCCTGATCGAGGCCGGCGCGGACTTTCTGGCCGTGATTTCGGCCGTATTTGGGGCTCCGGACGTGCAGGCTGCCGCCGAACGCTTCGCTCGACTCTTCCCATCGCTTTGAGACTTTCCCGATGACCACCAACCACGAACTCTTCCAGCGCGCACAACAGTTGATGCCGGGCGGCGTGAACTCGCCGGTGCGCGCCTTCAAATCGGTGGGCGGCGAGCCATTCTTTACCGCACGCGCGGACGGCGCCTATCTGTGGGACGTGGAAGGCAAGCGCTATATCGATTATGTCGGGTCCTGGGGCCCGATGATCGTGGGCCACAACCATCCGCATGTGCGCGAGGCGGTGGAACGCGCGGTGAAGAACGGCCTGTCCTACGGCACGCCCTGCCCCGCCGAAGTGACCATGGCCGAGATGATTACGCGCCTGGTGCCGTCGATCGATATGGTGCGCATGGTCAATTCAGGCACGGAGGCGACGATGTCGGCCATCCGCCTCGCCCGCGGCGCTACCGGGCGCAACAAGATCGTGAAGTTCGAAGGCTGCTACCACGGCCACGGCGACAGCTTCCTTGTGAAGGCAGGTTCGGGCGCGCTGACGTTTGGCGTCCCCACTTCGCCCGGCGTGCCCAAGGCGAATGCCGACCTCACGCTGACCCTGGCCTATAACGACCTGGATGCCGCGCGCGCGCTGTTCGATGAGTACGGCAACGATATCGCCGGCCTGATCATCGAGCCGGTCGCCGGCAACATGAACTGCATTCCACCGAAAGAAGGTTACCTGCAAGGCCTGCGCGAGCTGTGCACGAAGCATGGCGTGCTGTTGATCTTCGACGAGGTGATGACCGGTTTCCGTGTGGCATTGGGCGGTGCGCAGGCGCATTACGGCGTTACGCCGGACCTCACCACCTTCGGCAAGATCATCGGCGGCGGCATGCCGGTGGGCGCTTATGGCGGTCGTCGCGAACTGATGCAACAGATTGCCCCTGCCGGCCCGATCTATCAGGCGGGCACGCTGTCGGGTAACCCGGTCGCCATGGCGGCTGGCCTGGCCATGCTGGAGCTGATCCAGGCGCCGGGTTTCTATGAGCAGCTTGCCGCCCGCACGCGCCTGCTCACGGACGGCTTGCAGGCCGTGGCCGACGGTGAAGGGCTGGCCTTCAGCACGAACCGCGTCGGCGGCATGTTCGGGCTGTTCTTCACCGGCGAGAAAGTCGACACCTACGCCCAGGCCACCGCTGCGGATACGGCCCTGTTCAACCGCTTCTTCCACGGCATGCTGGAGCGCGGCGTGTACCTGGCGCCCTCGGCCTTCGAAGCCGGCTTTGTTTCCAGCGCGCATACCGAGCAGGACATCGCCGATACGCTGGAAGCGGCACGGGCCGCCATGCGCGCCGCCCGCGCCGGATAACCGCGACACGCGCTGCCTGCCCTCCGCCTCGGACGGCATGCAGCGCGATCGCATGTTCGGGCCAGGCCCGGGAAGCCCGGTACGGTCACGCGGAAAAGTACACACCGGCGTTATGCTGCGTCCCATCGCGCGTAAGGGATGCCACACGCATGAGCCAGCCGAGGCCGCTTAAGAGTGAGTCTTCCGTCGCTCCCGCGACGCAGAGCGGATGGCGTGCCCGCTGGTTCCACATCATCTTCGGCCATGACGATGCGCCGGGGCGCCTGTTCGACCTGGTGCTGATCATCGTCATCCTGTCGAGCATCGTGGTGGCCGTGCTCGACACGGTGGTCGACCTGAATGCGCGATTCGAAACGGCGTTCTATGTGCTGGAATGGATCTTCACGATCGCATTCACGCTCGAATACCTGATGCGCCTTGCCGTGGTGGCGCGGCCACGCCGCTACGCGCTGAGCTTCTTCGGCATCATCGACCTGCTGACCGTGCTGCCGACCTATCTCAGCCTGTTCATCGCCGGCAGCCAATATCTGCTGGTGATCCGTGCGGTGCGCATCCTGCGCATCTTCCGCATCCTGAAGATGACGCGTTACGTGGGCGAAGCGGACCTGCTGTGGGCATCGCTGCAGCGTGCACGCCACAAGATCTTCATTTTCATCAGCACCATCCTGACCCTGGTGTTGATCTTCGGTGCGCTGATGTACGTGATCGAAGGGCCGCAGAACGGCTACACCAGCATTCCACGCGCGATGTACTGGGCCATCGTGACCATGACAACGGTAGGCTTTGGCGACATCACGCCACATACCGTCCTGGGGCAGGTGCTCACCTCGCTGATCATGCTGGTGGGCTACAGCATCATTGCCGTGCCCACCGGCATCTTTGCGGCGGAACTGGCCGCCGGCATCCGCGAAGCGCGCCAACGCATCATTTGCCCAAGCTGCCAGCTTGAAGAGCACCACCCCGATGCACGCTACTGCCGCCGCTGCGGGGCTGAGCTGACGCGCGCACCGGAGTAGCGCGGCAACCGCCGCAACCGACGCTCAGGTCGCCAGGTAGGAGCGCAGCGCGGCTTCGAGGCGTTGCAGGCCTTCGGCGATATCGGCGTCGCCGATATTCAGCGCCGGCACGAAGCGCAGCACGTCCGGCCCGGCCTGCAGCAGCAGCAGACCATGCGCCGCGGCATGATCGAGCACCGAACCCGCCTTGCCCTTGTGGGCATCCTTCAACACCGCGCCCAGCATCAGGCCACGGCCGCGCACTTCGTCGAACAGGTCCAGCGATGCGTTGATGTGCGCCAGGCCATCGCGCAGCGCCTGCGATTGGTGCTGCACATTGGCCAGCACCTCTGCCGAAGACAGCTTGCGCAGCGCCACCCGCGCCACGGCGGCGGCCAGCGGGTTGCCGCCAAAAGTGGTGCCGTGGGCGCCGAACTGCATGGTCTCGGCGACCTTGGGGCCGACCAGCATGGCGCCGATGGGGAAGCCGCAGCCGAGCGCCTTGGCCAGGGTCACGATGTCCGGAATCGCCTGATCCTGCACATAGGCGAACAACGAACCGGTACGGCCCATGCCGCACTGGATTTCGTCGAGGACCATCAGCGCGCCGTACTGGTCGCATAGCTCGCGCACGCGCTTGATGAAGCCTGGGGCGGCCGGCAGCACGCCACCCTCACCCTGCACCGGCTCCAGCATCACGGCCGCTACGTCGCCATGAGCGAAGGCGGCTTCAAGCGCGCCGACGTCGTTGAAGTCCAGATAGCGGAAGCCACCTGGCAGCGGCTCATAGCCTTCCTGGTACTTCGGCTGCGCGGTGGCGGTGACCGCAGCGAGGGTGCGGCCGTGGAACGAGCCGCGGAAGGTGACGATGACGCGCTTGTCGGCCTCGCGGCCCTGCGACGAGGCCCATTTGCGCACCAGCTTGATCGCCGCTTCATTCGCTTCGGTGCCGGAATTGCACAGAAAGACACGCTCGGCAAAACCCGATGCAGCGACCAGTTCTTCGGCCAGGTGCAGCGGCGGCTCGCTGTAGAACACGTTGCTGGTGTGCCACAGCTTGTGCGCCTGGGTGGTGAGCGCCTCCAGCAGATCGGGGTCCTGGTGACCCAAGGCGTTCACCGCGATGCCGGCGCCGAAATCGATGTATTCGCGCCCCTGGGTGTCCCACACGCGCGCGCCCTTGCCGTGATCCAGCACCACATCGCGCGGTCGATACACCGGCAGCCAGTAGCGCTTGCCGAGATCGATCAGGGACTGGGCGGAAGGGTCGTGCGAATGCATGTCGTACTCCGGGCGTCGTCGGAGGGACGGCGCCATGGCAAGGTGGGAATGGATGTCGGGGAAGGCCGCAAGCCTGGTGCGACGCAGCACGCATCGTAAGCCCTGTGCCAGGTGATTGCACGGCATCGGCGCGGCCCGCCAGGAGTGTCAACCACCTCCGCAACCTGTATCGCGCGGGTTACACCTGCTCGAAAAGCGCACAACCATGCGGCTCACAAGCGCTTGGATCGATTTTCGGCCGATCCCGGTGTAACGCCATCAACACGGCATGCACACGGGATGGAGCCCGCATGCGCGCCGCAAACCCGCACCGTTGATGCGTTTGCAGGCATTGGCACGGCGCTTGCTCTCTTTCACTCGTACAGGCGGGGAAGGGGGAAAGGCCAGCTGCGACAACGCACCGACCACCGTGGCAGGGAGATCCACGGCGGCGGATTGGCAACGCCTTTGGGAGGCCCAGGGCAACGTCGGCGCGAGCCTCGCAGCTGGCAATGGTCGTCCCTCCATCCCGTTATCAACGACCACGCCCGGGCAAGGCGTGGTCCGAGCGAGATTCCGCCGAGAGGCGGTCATGTGGGCGGTAACCCGGCAACCCCTGTGGCCGGGGCACCAATGGAAGCCCCCGGTCCGACCCCTGCGGGCCGGGGGCCTTCCTCTTCCAGGCCATGAGGTGAGCGGCGGGTGCTTGTAGTGACCCGGCTGGGTCGGCGCCGAACCAGCCCTGCTTTCGCGAGCGCCCGCCGCTCCCCTCGCTGGGCCTGATTAGCGCCGAATCTCCGCGGACGCGTGCTGGTGTAGGAGCGCACCCTGTGCGCGACCGGTGCTTGCCCCTGTTCCCAGCGCGGCCGCTAGCGGGCCATCGGACGTGGGCGATGGTTGAGGGAACCGAGGGGTAGCCGATCGCGCACAGGGTGCGCTCCTACATTTTGGGGCGAGGCGCTACTCAGCGCAGCTCGTCGAGGGCGAGCTGGTGCTTCTTGCACAAGCGATAGATAGTGACCCGCGACACCTTGAGCCGGCGCGCGCACTCGCTCACGTTGAAGCGGCTTTCACGCAGGCAGGCCATGACCGCATCGCGCTCGGCCGCCACCCGCGTGCTGCCGAGGCTGGAATGCGCCGAGCGTTTTGTCAGCACATCGGACAGGTCCAGGTCGTCCATGCTGATCAAGGCATCCTCGGCAACCACGGCGGCGCGCTGCACCCGGTTGAGCAGTTCGCGCACATTGCCCGGCCATGCGAAATCGAGCATGGCGCGCCGCGCGGCGGCGCTGAACGAGCGTGCACGGCTGGCGTGCTGCTCGCGGAACGCATCGAGAAAACGCTGCGCCAGCGTCACCACGTCATCTTCGCGTTCGCGCAGCGCAGGCATGCGCAGGCGCAACACATTGAGGCGGTAGTACAGATCCTCACGGAAACGGCCCTGCTCGACGGCCTTCTCCAGATCCACATGGGTGGCGGCCAGCACGCGCACGTCCAGCTTGATCAGCTGGCTGCTGCCGACGCGCTCCAGCGTGCCTTCCTGCAGGAAACGCAGCACGCTGGTCTGCGCGTCTAGCGGCAGATCACCGACCTCGTCGAGGAATACCGTGCCGCCGGCGGCGGTCTCGAAATGGCCGATGCGGCGTGCATTGGCGCCGGTGAAGGCGCCGCGCTCGTGTCCAAACAGTTCCGACTGCACCAGGTTCGGCGGCAAGGCCCCGCAATTGATCGCCGCAAACGGCCGGTCGGCACGCGCCGACAGGCCATGCAGGGCGCGCGCGGCGACTTCCTTGCCTGTACCTGTCTCACCGGTGATCAGCACCGGCAGTTCCACCGGCGCATATTTGCGAATGCTCGCTACCACCGTGCAGATGGCGGCGCTGCGCCCGGTCACGCCAATGTCGCTGGGCTCGGCGACGAGCGGCTGGTCACCACCAATCCGTGCCAGCGACTCGAGCAGGCGATCGACGTCCACCGGCGTGGTGAAGTACTCGATGCTGGCCTCGAGGATGCGATCGATCAGGGGGTCGTGGGTTGGCATGTCGGGCGCAATCAGCGCCACCCATGGCAACCAGGGATGATCCGCCATGAGCCGGGCCATGGCCTGGGCTGACACGGAGTCGCCGTGACGCAGGTCCGCCAGCGCAACCACCGTGTCGTTGTTGCGCATGCCGACACCGCTCTGCGTGCCGGCATCGGCCACGCGGATGATCCATCCTGCCTTCGCCAGGCCAGCGCGTTCCTCGCTGGCAGGCTGCCCAAACCAGACGACACAGCGTCTGGCTTCCTCCCTCAAAACAGCCATGGCTCCCTCCCCCTCCCCTATAAGGGTCACAGGTTTCGGCCGGGCGCAGCCACGTCATTGGCTAGCCCCGGTTACCACGTCCGCCGCGGAACTTACGCCGCGACCGATGGAAATATGTGATGTGCGTCACACAATATACAACTATGCGCATGACAGTCACCCGACAAATGGCGCATATCCGTCGAACGTAAGCCTAAGGTCGGGCGATGGGCTAAGACCTATGGCCTAGGAGTTTTTCGCGGAAGCACCACGTACAGGCAAGCGCCTCGAGATACCGCAAGGCGCGTGATAGGAATGACACGACGACGTCGATCAGGCCTCAGGCCGCCCCGACGTCGTCAGTCGATCACCATACGCCCGTATTGGGCATCGAAGCCCAGGGCTCCTGCGCCGGCAGGTGGCCTTCCTGCAGCAATTCAACGGAAATGAGGTCGGGCGAGCGCACGAAGGCCATGTGCCCATCGCGCGGCGGGCGGTTGATGGTGTAGCCCATCGACTGCAGGCGGGCACAAGTGGCGTAGATATCGTCCACGCGGAACGCCAGGTGACCGAAGTTGCGCGCGCTGCCGTAATCCTCGGTCGAACCCCAGTTATAGGTGAGCTCGACTTCGGCTTCTGGTGTCTCCGCTGCAGCCAGGAAGATCAGCGTGAACTTGCCGGCCGGATTCTCCATGCGGCGGCTTTCCTTCAAGCCCAGCCCTTCGCAAAAGAAGCGCAGGCTGGCGTCGATATCGCGAATGCGGATCATCGTATGCAGGTATTTCATGTAGCACTCCGTGGCGTCGGGGATACGCCGTCAGGCGGTAGGGAAAAGCGAATGCGCTCGGCCATGCGATCCAACGCATCGCGTGGTGTCTGCGCGGGCACGCCGTGGGGATAGACGCGCAGCAGGCCATCGGCGACGCGCCGTGGCTGGACGTGCAGGTGGAAATGCGCCACTTCCTGGCCACCCGCATGACCGTTGGATTGCCATAGGTTGAGACCGGGCGGATCGAAGGCCACACGCAAGGCATGCGCGACACGCACGCCCAGCTGCATCACCTCGCCCGCGAGCGCGGGGTCGATGGCGTAGATGTCCTCCACGTGCTGGCGTGGCACGACCAGCACGTGTCCCGGCACTGCCTGGCGCAGATCGAGAAAAGCCAACGCAGCATCCGTTTCCGCCACCACGCTCGCTGGCAACCGGCCCGCCGCGATGGCGCAGAACGGACACACCACGGTCATCAGTCCAGGAACAGGTCGGGCAGCAGCGACTGCGTCGGATCCATCGCGTAGGGCGAAAGGTCCGTGATGCCGGCCTCGCGCAGCACCTCGTCATCGATCAGGAAATGGCCCGCGAAACCCGCGGCGGGACGGGTCAGCACCGCGTGCGCGGCGTCGGCCATGATGGCCGGCTTGCGGCAACGATCCAGCGGCACGCCGGGAATCATGTTGAGCGCATCGGTGGCGATGATGGTACGCGGCCACAGCGCGTTGACTGCCACGCCCTTAGCACCAAACTCAGCGGCCAGGCCCAGGGTGACGAAGCTCATGCCCATCTTGGCCAGCGTATAGCCGGTATGCGGTGCCCACCACTTGGGCTTGAGCGATGGCGGCGGGGCCAGCGTGAGGATGTGCGGATTGGCCGCCTTGAGCAGGTGCGGCAGGCACACCTGTGCGCACAGGAAGCTGCCGCGCGCATTCACTTGCTGCATCAGGTCGAAGCGCTTCATGGGCGTGTCGAGCGCGCCGGCCAGCCAGATCGCGCTGGCGTTGTTGACCAGGATGTCGATACCGCCAAACGCCTCAACCGTGGCAGCGACAGCGGCCTCTACCTCGGCCTCTTCGCGAATATCGCACTTGATCGGTAAGGCCTTGCCGCCGGCCGCCTCGATCTCTGCCGCCGCGCTATGGATGGTGCCGGGCAACTTGGGGTTGGGCACGCTGCTCTTGGCCGCGATGGCAATGTTGGCGCCGTCACGCGCGGCACGCAGCGCGATCGCCAGGCCAATGCCACGCGAAGCACCGGTGATGAACAAGGTCTTGCCTGCCAGACTGCCCATGAGCTGCGTCTCCGCGAAAAAGGAAAGAGTGTAGAACGTCAGGCCGTGACAGCCACGCAAGCGTCCACGGCGTCGATGATCAAGCCTTCTGGAACCGCGGCAGGATATCGCGCAGCTCACCGAGTCGCCGCACGGGGTCGGTCAATTCCAGCATGCGCTGGCGCTCGTCGTCATGCAGTGGCAGCAGTTCCGCCAGGCGAAAACCAAGCCAGCTGGCGTCGTCGTACAGATGCCGCGGCGCACTCCGCCAATGCGGCGCCATGGTCTCGATCAGGCGCTCCAGGATGGATTGCAGCAGCGCGAACTCCACCGGGACCATGTGCGCCGACTCGTCCGCCCACAAATCGACTTCACCGCGCACCAGGCCGTCGGACCGCACGCGGGTCCTGGCCACGCGGAACCGTTGACCGCCCTCCGCGAGTATCCCCAGCAGGCCATCTTCGCGATTGTGGAAGTCGGTGATCCGCGCCAAGGTGCCAACGGCAGCCGGCATGGCCGGTTCGCCCACCTCGTGCCCTTGCAGGATCAGGCACACGCCAAACGGGCTGCCTGTGCGCGCGCACTCGCGCACCATGTCCAGATAGCGCGGCTCGAAGATGCGCAGCGGCAGCTGGCCACCGGGATAGAGCACGGTGCCGAGCGGAAACAAGGGCAGGTCGATGAGATGCGTTTGGGCCGCCATGGGGGAAGTTTAGCGGCACTGCCCGTCTCCTTCTCCCCTTTGGGGAGTACGCGGAGAGGCGCCATGGATGGCGCCGGCCTTGAGGAGCGAGGAAGGCCGGGATGAGGGGCGGGTGCTCGCGGGAACGTTGCCAAGGCCAAGGCAACGAGCGAGCACGCATCACCGTTCCGGCGAGCACCCGCCCCTCACCTCAGTCCTCTCCCCGGAGGGGAGAGGAAGCTAAGGCGAAGACCGCTATGCCTTGAGCGCTTCCACGAAGCGCCTGGGTGCGCCTTCGAAACCGCCATTGGACATGAACACCACGTGGTCGCCTGGGCGCGCCTGGCCATGCAGCGCGCTAATCAGCGCATCCACCGTAGGCACCGTGCTGCCGCGGCCATGCAAGGCGGCGGTGACGCGACCGGCGTCCCACGCCAGCTCCGGGCGATGCAGGAACACCACCGCATCGGCGTCGGCCAGTGAAGGGGCCAGTGCCTCTGCGTGGGCACCCAGGCGCATCGAATTGGAGCGTGGTTCCAGCGCCACCAGGATGCGCGATGCACCCACCTTGGCGCGCAGACCAGCCAGCGTGGTGGCGATGGCCGTGGGGTGATGGGCGAAGTCGTCGTAGACGCGCACGTCGCCCACCTCGCCCACTACTTCCATCCGTCGCTTGACGCTGTCGAAGCTCGCGAAGGCCGGCAGCAAGGTGCGCGGATCCGCGCCGGCCGCCGTCGCGGCAGCCAATGCGGCGAGCGCATTCATTACGCTGTGGTTGCCCAGCAAGGACCAGCGCACTTCGCCGATCAACTCGCCGTTGTGGCGCACCGAGAATGCCGAGCCATCGGCGGCGAGCAAGTCCGCCTGCCAGTCACCCTTGCCAATGCCGAAGGTTTCCACCGGCGTCCAGCAGCCCATCGCCAGGACTTCGGACAAATGCTGGTCGTGTGCGTTGACGATCAGCCGGCCATTGCCCGGCACCGTGCGCACCAGGTGATGGAACTGCCGCTGGATCGCAGCCACGTCCGGGAAAATATCCGCGTGGTCGTATTCGAGATTGTTGAGGATCGCGATGCGCGGACGGTAGTGCACGAACTTCGAGCGCTTGTCGAAGAAGGCACTGTCGTACTCGTCCGCTTCGATCACGAACGGCTTGCCGCTGCCGACGCGGGCGGAGACATCGAAATTGCCGGGCACGCCGCCGATGAGAAATCCCGGTGCCATGCCCGCCGTTTCCAGCAGGTGCGCCAGCAGGCTGGTGGTGGTGGTCTTGCCATGCGTGCCGGCCACGGCCAGCACTTCGCGTCCCTGCAGCAAGGTGTCGCCCAGCCATTGCGGGCCGGAGATGTAGCGCAGCTGCGCGTCGAGCATGTATTCGACCGCCGGGTTGCCACGCGTCATCGCGTTGCCGACCACGACAAGGTCCGGGGCTGGCTTGAGGTAGTCGGCCCGGTAGCCGTCCATCAAGCGGATGCCAAGCGACTCCAGCTGGGTGCTCATGGGGGGATAGACGTTGGCGTCGGAGCCTTCGACGGTGAGTTCCAGCTCACGTGCCAGCGCGGCGACGCCGCCCATGAAGGTGCCGCAGATGCCGAGGATATGCAGACGCATGAGTAACCTGTTCGCTGGAACCTGGGGGCGGCGAAGCGATGACCCGCCCCGAAAAACATCGGGCCGCCCTGCGGCGGCCCGGAACCTCAACCGATGGCGGCCGATTTGCTGGACAGCGCGCGCTTGACGCGAGAGGTGACCTCGTCGAGCTCACCCACGCCGTCGACCACCTGCAGCTTGCCGCGGCGGGCGAAGAAATCCGCCACCGGTGCGGTCTGCTCGGCGTAGATATGCAGGCGATCGCGTACCACTTCCGGATCGTCGTCATGGCGGTGTTCCGCCTTGAAGCGGATCTCGCAGCGGCCGATGATCACTTCGTTCGGCACGTCGAGCTTCACCACGGCATCCAGCGGCTGGCCGATCTTGGCCAGCAGATGATCCAGCGCGTCGGCCTGGGCCAGGTTGCGCGGATAGCCGTCGAGGATGAAGCCGTTCTTGACGTCGTCCTGGGCAAGACGCTCTTCCAGCATGCCGAGCAGGATGTCGTCGGACACCAGCTTGCCGGCGTTCATCACTTCCTTGGCTTTCAGGCCCTGCGGCGTACCAGCCGCCACCGCCGCGCGAAGCATGTCGCCGGTCGAGATGTGCGGTACGCCGAGTTCCACCTTCAGCCGCGCGGCCTGGGTGCCTTTGCCCGAGCCGGGCGGACCGAGTAGGACGAGTCGCATAATGCTCCAAGGTATCCACGAGCCACCGCACGCTGCGGCGCCCATCGGATTCAACATAGTGGCCTGCAAATTAGCTTCTGCGGGCTGTTCCGTCAAACGAGCATCGCCGACATATCGCGGCAAGTCATTGTTACAAAACGGATACTTGACGGCACACGATGGCCACGATGCACGCATCGACGGCCGACGACAGGCCCGAAATGCCGACCGACGAAAGGATCTGCCATGTCAATTCCCCGGATTCATATCGTGACGCTAGGCGTGAGCGACCTGGCACGCTCACGACGGTTTTACGAAGCCCTGGGCTGGAAGGCGTCGTCCGCCAGCAATGAAGGCATCGTCTTTCTGAAAGGTGGCGCGGGCGTCCTGGCCCTGTATGGACGCCAGGCGCTGGCTGACGATGCGCAGCTCGAAGACCGGCCCAGCGGATTCGCCGCGATCTCGATCGCACGCAATGCCAGCTCGAAGGCCGAGGTGGATCAATGGTTCAACGCCGCGGTCAACGCAGGCGCCACGGCCATCAAGTCGCCGCAGGCGGTCTTCTGGGGCGGCTATTCCGGTTATGTCGCGGATCCGGACGGCCATTTGTGGGAGTTCGCTTTCAACCCGTTCTTCGTGTTTGATGCGC
The DNA here is from genome assembly GCF_026283925.1 of Dyella halodurans. Lineage (GTDB taxonomy): Bacteria > Pseudomonadota > Gammaproteobacteria > Xanthomonadales > Rhodanobacteraceae > Dyella > Dyella halodurans. Next base: position 399,404 of record NZ_JAPDPF010000005.1, on the reverse strand, counting down.
GAGGCAACCTCGCCCTACCGGACTGATACGCCCATGACAAAGTTGACATCCCAACCCTCGGGTCGCCTGCTGTATGCCCAGTCCGGCGGCGTCACCGCCGTGATCAATGCCACGGCCGCTGGCGTGATCGAGGCCGCGCGCGCCAAGGGCGTGAAGGTCTATGCGGCGCGCAACGGCATCCTCGGTGCGCTGCGCGAGGACCTGATCGATACCTCGAAGGAATCCAGGGCCGCCATCACCGCGCTGCGCCATACACCGGGCGGCGCGTTCGGCTCGTGCCGCTACAAGCTGAAGTCGCTGGACGCGAACCGGGCCGAGTACGAACGCCTGATCGATGTTTTCCGGGCCCATGACATCCGCTGGTTTCTCTACAACGGCGGCAACGACTCCGCCGATACGGCACTGAAGATCTCCCAGCTCGGCAAGGCCATGGGCTACGACATTCGCTGCATCGGCGTGCCCAAGACGGTGGACAACGATCTGGCCGTGACCGACTGCTGCCCGGGCTTCGGTTCGGTGGCGAAATACACGGCGGTGTCCACGCTGGAAGCCAGCCTCGACGTCGCCTCGATGGCCGATACGTCGACCAAGGTCTTTATCGTGGAAGTGATGGGCCGCCATGCCGGCTGGATCGCCGCCGCCGCCGGCCTCGCCGGCGAAGGCGCCGACGCGCCCCCGCATCTCATCCTGTTCCCCGAACGCGTGTTCGACGAGGCCGCCTTCCTGGCCAAGGTGAAGGCCACGGTGGAACGCGTGGGCTGGTGCACCGTGGTCGCCTCCGAAGGCATCCGCAATGCGCAAGGCCAGTTCCTCGCGGAAGCCGGCACGCGCGATGCGTTTGGCCACAGCCAACTGGGCGGTGTGGCGCCGGTGCTGGCCGCCCTGGTGAAGGAAAAACTGGGCTACAAGTATCACTGGGCCCTGCCCGATTACCTGCAGCGCTCGGCTCGCCACCTCGCCTCGAAGACCGACGCCGATCAGGCCTACGCGGTTGGCAAGGCCGCCGTCGACTACGCACTGGCCGGCATGAATGCCGTGATGCCGGTGATCGTGCGCAGCAGTGACGCGCCCTACCGCTGGAAAATCGAAGCCGCACCGTTGCTGAAGATCGCCAATCGCGAGAAGAAAATGCCGGCAAGCTTTCTCACCCGCGACGGCTTCGGCATTACGGCGGCAGCGCGACGCTATCTCGCCCCGTTGATCCAGGGCGAAGCCGCGTTGCCGTACGGCAAGGACGGCCTGCCGAAATACGTGACGCTCAGGAACGAAGCCCTCCCGCGCAAGCTGCCCTCGTTCAAGGCGTGAGAAAGCGGGTCATGCTCGCGCGGTAATCCGCGTAGTCCTGGATCGTGTTATGGCCCGCATCGACGACGACCTGTTGTGCGGGCGCCACGGGGAAGGCGGCGGCGAGCGCCGTCGTGCGCTCGGCCGGAATGATTTCGTCCTGCCCGGCGCGTATCAGCAAGACCGGGGCATGAATGGCAGCCACGTGGCGCCACGATTCAAAGCGTTCGCGCAGCAGGGCGTTCACCGGCACCCATGGGTAGTAAGACGCGGCCACCCGCACCAGGCTGTCGAACGGCGTCACCAGCACCTGCCGCTCGACCGGCCGCTGTGCCGCCAACTGGACCGCCACGCCGCTGCCCAGACTTCGGCCGATCACCGCAACCGACACATGCCGTGGCGTCACCTGATCAAACAAGGCGACCGCATCCGCGACCAGTGCTGATTCGGTCGGCACGCCTTCGCTGGCGCCATAGCCGCGATAAGGCAGCAGGTAAATGGTCCGCTCGGGAAACCACGACGCCAACTCGACGCGAGCGTCCTCGACACGCTCGGCGTTGCCACCGAAGTACAGCAACGCCCGCTGCTGCCCCGGATTCATCACCCATCCATGCAAGGTGACGCCATCGCGGCTCAGCGCGAAGTCCGGTCGCTGCCTGACCAGCCACGTCGCCTCGGGGTGATAGACCAGCTGACGCTGCCCCAGGTACAGCCATAGGCAGAGCGCGCCGTAGAGCAGCGCGGCAAGCAAGACGAACCCAGCCATCACCCGCAGGAACATCGCCCCCTCCTCCGTGCACGAACCACCGGCAGCCCCCAAACCCACGCCATCACGCGGATGCATCGCGCGTGAATGAGCGATCGCTGAAAGCTCTCACGTCCTTCGCAGGAAATCACCCTCGGCGTTCAGATACGGATTCCTACGATGGCATTGCCTGACCAACGCCTGCGGCGTCGGCTGGCCAACCGAGGAGGATCCCATGAAGGCCCTTTCCAGCGTACTCGTAGCCCTGTCCCTGCTCGTGAGCAGTGGCGCCGTCCTGGCCGATCACGACCACGACGACCAAGGACACGACCGCGGGCATGGATACGCCGAACACCATGATCGCGATGACCACCGCGATCGCGACGACCGCCGTGGCGGCTACGACCGCGACTACCGTCGTGGTGGCGGCGATTGGGACCACCATCGGGACGACCGCCGCTATTACGGCGTCCGCTATGACCGTGCCGATCGCTACTACGCCGGTCCGCGCCACTGGGAACGTGGCGTCCGCTATGACGGGCCGATGTATATCGTGAACGACTACGTCGATTACCGCCTGGCTCCGCCGCCGTATGGTTACCGCTGGGTGCGTGACGACCGCAGCTACGTGCTCGTGTCGATCGGCGACAACATGATCCTGGACGTCGCCATCCGCTGAGCGCTGCGTCGGCCGTCCGGGGGGCGATGCCGTGAGGTATCGCCCATTTTGTGACCGCAGCCCGCCATGCGCTGCGACGCACAACACGACTGTCGTCAACCTCTGCCTATACTCCCCAGGACCGCCCGCACAGGGCGGTCGCCGTGTCGGGCTGCCGGAGGCGGTCCCGATGTAGGTATTACCACTCATGGGGAGGCTCCGATGCTGCAGCAGTTTGGCTTGTGGATCGTGCTGGCATGTGCGGTCTTGGCAGTTCTGTATGGCGCGCTCTCGGTGCGCTGGGTCCTGGCGCAATCACCGGGTAATGAGCGCATGCAGGAGATCGCCGCGGCGATCCAGGAGGGTGCAAAGGCGTATCTCAATCGCCAATACACCACCATTGGCGGCGTGGGTGTCGTGCTGTTTCTGATCATTGGTTTCGCGCTGGACTGGGGGACCGCCATTGGTTTTGCGATCGGTGCCATCCTCTCCGGCGCTACCGGCTACATCGGCATGAACGTTTCGGTGCGTGCCAACGTGCGCACCGCCGAAGCGGCCCGCAACGGGCTGGCCGCGGCACTGAACGTGGCGTTTCGCGGCGGCGCCATCACCGGCATGCTGGTGGTCGGCCTGGCCCTGCTCGGCGTCACCGGCTACTACCTGATGCTGCGCCAGATGGGCTACGAGACCATGCATGCCTTGCATGCCCTGGTCGGACTGGCCTTCGGCTCCTCGCTGATTTCGATCTTCGCGCGCCTGGGCGGCGGCATCTTCACCAAGGGTGCGGACGTGGGCGCCGACCTGGTCGGCAAGGTGGAAGCCGGCATTCCGGAGGACGACCCGCGCAACCCGGCGGTCATCGCCGACAACGTGGGCGACAATGTGGGCGACTGCGCCGGCATGGCCGCCGATCTGTTCGAAACCTACGCGGTGACCTTGATCGCCACCATGCTGCTGGGCGGCGTGATGGCCGAGCAGACCGGCAGCAATGGCGTGCTGTTCCCGCTGCTGCTGGGTGGCGCTTCCATCGTGGCCTCGGTGATCGGCACCTTCTTCGTGAAGGCCCGCGGTCCCAAGATCATGAATGCGCTGTATGCCGGCGTAGCCGTTTCGGCGGTACTCGCCGCCATCGCGTTCTGGCCGATCACCAACCACCTGATGGCCGATTCGGCCTACGGCGTAGGTCACGTCTACGGCTGCGCCCTGATCGGCCTGGTGTTGACTGGCGCCATGGTGGTGATCACCGAGTACTACACCGCCACCGAATACGGCCCGGTGCAGCACGTCGCCAAGGCATCCACCACCGGTCACGGCACCAATATCATCGCCGGCCTCGGCGTCTCGATGAAGTCCACCGCGTTGCCGGTGCTCGCCGTGTGTGCAGCGATCTGGGGCTCCTTTTCACTGGCCGGCCTCTACGGTATCGCCATCGCCGCAACCGCCATGCTCAGCATGACCGGCATGATCGTGGCGCTGGATGCCTACGGCCCGATCACCGACAACGCGGGCGGCATCGCCGAAATGGCCGACCTGCCGCCGGAAGTGCGCGGCATCACCGATCCGCTCGACGCGGTCGGCAACACCACCAAGGCGGTGACCAAGGGTTACGCGATCGGCTCCGCCGGACTTGCTGCGCTGGTGCTGTTTGCGGACTACACGCATAACCTCAACCAGCATCTCAACGTCAGCGATTTCCGCTTCGATCTCTCCAACCACTACGTGATCATCGGCCTGCTGATCGGCGGCCTGATCCCGTATCTGTTTGGCGCGATGGCGATGGAAGCCGTGGGCCGCGCCGCAGGTGCGGTGGTGGAGGAAGTGCGCCGCCAGTTCCGCGATATCCCCGGCATCATGCAGGGCACCGCCAAGCCGGATTACTCGCGTGCGGTGGACATGCTGACGAAGTCGGCAATCAAGGAAATGCTGGTGCCTTCGTTGCTGCCCGTGCTGGTGCCGGTCCTGGTGCTGTTCGGCTTCAAGTGGCTCGGTGGCGTGGAAGCCGGTGCACAGGCGCTTGGCGGCGTGTTGATCGGCACCATCGTCACCGGCCTTTTTGTCGCCATTTCCATGACCACCGGCGGCGGTGCGTGGGACAACGCGAAGAAGTACATCGAGGACGACCACTTCGGCGGCAAGGGTTCGGAAGCACACAAGGCCGCCGTCACCGGCGACACCGTGGGCGATCCGTACAAGGACACGGCCGGACCGGCGGTGAATCCGCTGATCAAGATCATCAATATCGTGGCCCTGTTACTGATACCTCTGCTCTAACCACAGGGCGCCCGGTTGCCTCATCAGTCATCGGGCGAACCCGCACGGCACGTTTGCCCCCTCTCCCCTTCGGGGAGAGGGTTGGGGTGAGGGGTTACGCTGGCCTCGGTCCTGCTTTTGCAGCGCTAGTCGCCGCCAAGAGCTCGCCTCTAGCCAGCATCCCCCAAGCACCCGCCCTTTACCCCCTTTTAGGGGCTCACCCCAGCCCTCTCCCCAAGGGGGAGAGGGAGCAGGAGAAAGGAACCTCCATGACACCCAAGACCTCACTCTGGCTGGCACTGGCGCTGGGCCTCACACTAGGCGGCATGACGCACGCAACTGACAAAACCATGCCGGCTGCGCCGGCAAGCAATGATCCCAACCTTTGGCTGGAAAGTATCGACGGGGCCAAGCAGCTCGACTGGGTCAAACAGCAGAACGCCGAGACGGTGAAGAAATACGCCGACAGCGCCGAGTTCAAGCAACTCGATGCGCGCCTGCTCGAAGTGCTCGATTCCAATGAGCGCATCCCGATGGTGAGCAAGATCGGCGACCACTACTACAACTTCTGGCGCGACAAGGATCACCCCAAGGGCCTGTGGCGCCGCACCACGCTGGACGAGTACCGCAAGGACCAGCCAGCCTGGGAAACCGTGATCGATCTGGACGCATTGGCGCAGACCGAGAACGAAAACTGGGTATGGCACGGCGCCCAGTGCTTGAAGCCTGCTTACCAGCGCTGCCTGATCTCGCTGTCACGCGGCGGCGCGGATGCCGACGTGGTACGCGAGTTCGACCTGCCCGGCAAACAGTTCGTCCAGGGTGGCTTCGCCTTGCCCGAGGCCAAGAGCCGTGTTGCCTGGATGGACCAGGATCACCTCTACGTCGCCACCGACTTCGGCCCCGGCTCGATGACCACGTCCAGCTATCCGCGCATCGTCAAGGAATGGAAGCGCGGCACGCCGTTGTCCAGCGCCACCACCGTGTACGAAGCCCGCAGCGATGACATGAGCGTGTCGGCAGCTCGCGACAACACGCCCGGCTTCGAACGCGATTTCGTGGTTAGGCAGATTGCGTTTTACGACAGCGAGACCTTCGTTCGCGGCAAGGACGGCAAGCTCAGCAAGATCGACGTACCGACCGACGCCAACACCGACGTGCATCGCGAATGGCTGCTGATCGAGCCACGCAACGACTGGAAGGTCGGCAGCAAGACCTACAAATCCGGCTCGTTGCTGGCGGCGCGCTTCGACGACTACATGGCCGGCAAGCGTGAGCTCACCGTACTGTTCGAGCCTACCGACAACACGGCTTTGGACGGCTATTCGTGGACACGCCACCAGTTGATCCTCAATGTGATGGACAACGTGGTGAACAAGCTGGAAGTGCTCACACCCCAGGCCGGCGAGTGGAAACGCGAAAGCCTTGGCGGCGCACCCAGGCTTTCCACCATCGCCGCGGGCGCGGTGGATGAGGACCACGGCGACGACTACTTCCTCACCGTCACGGGCTTCCTGCAACCCACCACGCTGTACTACGGCACGCTCGGCCAGGGCGAAGCACAGGCCATCAAGCACAGCCCCAGTTTCTTCGATGCCTCGCGCTATGAGGTCAGCCAGCACTTCGCCACCTCCAAGGACGGCACCCGCGTGCCCTACTTCGAGATTGCCCCGAAGAACCTCAAGGCCGACGGCAGCAACCCGACCCTGCAGTACGGCTACGGCGGCTTCGAGATCTCGCTGCAGCCGAACTACAGCGGCAACGTGGGCCGTGCCTGGCTGGAGAAGGGCGGCGTCTACGTCATCGCCAATATCCGTGGCGGCGGCGAGTACGGCCCGCGCTGGCACAAGGCCGCGCTGAAGGCGAACCGCCTGCGTGCCTACGAGGATTTCGCTGCCGTATCCGAAGATCTGTTCGCCCGGAAAATCACCTCGCCGCAGCACCTGGGCGCCATGGGCGGCAGCAATGGCGGCTTGCTGATGGGCAATATGCTCACGCAGTACCCGCAACTGTACGGTGCCATCGTCAGCCAGGTGGCCCTGCTCGACATGCAGCGCTACACCCACCTATCGGCCGGCGCCTCGTGGATTGCCGAGTATGGTGATCCGGACAAGCCGGCCGAATGGTCGTGGATCAAGACCTTCTCGCCGTACGCGAACGCGAAGGCGGGCCAGCCGTATCCGCCGGTGTTGTTCACCACGTCCACGCGCGACGATCGCGTGGGCCCGGTCCACGCCCGCAAGATGTACGCGAAGCTGCAAGGCCTGGGCCACGACACCAGCTTCTACGAGAACATCGAGGGTGGCCATGGCGCCGCTGCTGACAACAAGCAATCCGCCTACATGAATGCACTGGCCTACACTTACATTTGGGAACACGTGAAATAAGTTCCAGCCGTTAGGATTCCCGGGCGGGATGGTGGCCATGCCGCTCTCCCGGGAGCCGCAGCCAGGCGACGTCGTCCCGCCGGGCCAGCGCGGTGCTACGCGAAACGCCCTCCCCGGCGACACGCGTCGAGTCCCAAGGACAGGAACCATGAATAAAGTCCCCGCGATCTGCATGGCGACCGCCGTGTCGGCCCTGCTATCCGGTCCGCTGCCCGCTGCCGATCTCGGCCAGGCCCGCGTGCGTTCCTATCGCGGCCAGATCGTCGTGATCGATGTCCCCCTGGTGATGGAAGGCAAGGGCGAGTCCAGCCAGCTCAAGACGATCGCGACCGGTTCCATCACCGACGCCACGGGGAGCGGCGAGGATCATGCGCTTGGCTTCTCCCACGAGATACGTCGTTACGAAAGTGGCCAGCATTTTGTGCGTCTCACCAGCACAGCGCCCGTCGAGGCCAGTCGGTTGACGGTATGGATGATGGTGGAAAGTCCCTATGGCAAAGCCTCGCGGACGTTCCAGCTGAAAATGCCGGTGAAGCCCGCGCCGAAAGAGGCGAACGCTGATGCAACGGCGGACGCGCTGCCCGCGCCAACGAAGTCGGCGAAACCTGCCCCACGCGTCACCGCAAACACGCTAGCGGCCATGAACGCACGACTGGACGAGGAGACCCGCCGCATCACCGCACTCGTGCAGCAACAGCGGCAGGCATTGGCGGCGCAGGCGTCGCTCTTGGATCGCCAACGCGCGCAACTCGCGGCGATCGATCGACAGCGTGAGAACGTCGCCGCCATCACCGCGGCCGCGCAAGCCCAGCTCGAGGAGCGCGGGAACGTCTTGCGCGGCCTGAGTTCGGAGTTGAACAGTCTGCTCGGCACGCCGGACAACGCACCGGTCGCGGCTCCGGAGTCGACGGATCCTGACCAAGCATCAAGCATGGAAGCCGTCTCATCGAGCTCATCGGCGGTCGCATACGATCGCGCAAGCGAGCCAGCAACCGGCGGGCCCACGGCGGCGAGCCCGCTAGCGCCATCGGCTCCCAGCACGCCGAACCCGGCGCCGGCATCCGGCACACCTCGGGCGGCGACGCGCGACGCCGCTACACCGGCCATCCAGGCCGTCCCTAGCGCCGTCACCACCACACCGCACCAGAGCAGCGCTTCGTTCTGGATTGCCATCGCCACACTGACGGGCGCGCTGGCAGGCAGCGTGTATCTCCACGTGCGCGCGCGTCCGCCGCGTCGAGAAGATGCAGCCCGCTGGCGTTCCGGCGAACCATCGGTAGCCCCGGCACGGCTCGCGTTGTATGGCCTGGACGCTGCGCGCGGTAGTGGCAATGATCCTGGGGCGCTCAACAAACCGCTCACTGGCGCCGCGCCGATGTGGATCGACGCCTCTGGGCTCACTGATAGCCTGCTCGACAACATGCGCCGCTCCAGCTGACGGACACGTTGGATCGGCGCGACGGGCTTGGCTTATGCTTTCGTGATGAGTGACCCGAAGATCCGCCCCGAGCTGCGCGAATGGATAAACGCTACCACCCTCGCTGGGCACGGCCCGCACGAGGTGGTGCGTCTCATGAAGGAGGCCGGCTATGCCGTGCCGCTGGCCAGGCGCATGGTCGCGCACGTACTGAACATTCCCCTGAGCGTGCTCACCGCCATCGACCAGCGGAGCGATGGACGGCGCAGCCGTCACCCGGCCGCACCGCAACAGGTGATTGACGGGCAGACCGTTCGCGTGGCGCTCAGCGTGGACGCACCAGCCATCCGCGTGCTGGAAGGGCTGCTTTCCCTGGATGAATGCGATGAGCTGATCGCCCAAGCCAAGCCGCGCCTGCAACGTTCACTGACGGTCGATGTGGATGGCCGCCACCAGACGGACGAACGACGCACCAGCCAGGGCATGTTCTTTCGCAATGGCGAGACGCCGCTGGTCCGGCGCATCGAGCAGCGCATCGCCAGCTTGCTGGACATGCCCACCGATCACGGTGAGGGGTTGCAGATCCTGCACTATCTGCCCGGCCAGGAATACGAGCCGCACTACGACTGGTTCGACCCCAGCCAGCCCGGCTTCGAGGCCATCACGGCCCGGGGCGGCCAGCGCATCGCCAGCGTGGTGATGTATCTCAACACGCCCGAGGAAGGTGGTGGCACGTCGTTTCCGGCGCTGGGGCTCACGGTCACCGCCCTGCGTGGTTCGGCCGTCTATTTCGCCTATGAGACGGGCGACGAGGCCTCGCTGCATGCGGGCCTGCCGGTGACCCGCGGCGACAAGTGGATCGCCACCAAATGGCTGCGGGAGCGGCCCTTCAAGCCCTGAAAAACGGCCCAGCCGAACGCATTCCGACGCGCCCGCCCCCCCATCCCACCGAACAGCCAACCGCACCTGACTCGTCGCACCCGCCGGCTGCTGCGATGCACCACCTTTTGCCGTATGCTTTCAGGTCTTTGTTTTTGACCAAGCCTAAGGACACCCCCATGGGTCTGCACCTCGTTTCCGCCGGCCGCAAGGTTCCGGACGAAATCAACGTCATCATCGAAATCCCCAAGGACGCCGAGCCCGTCAAGTACGAGGTGGAGAAGGAAAGCGGCGCGATCTTCGTCGACCGCATCCTGTCCACGCCGATGCGCTACCCGTGCAACTACGGCTATGTGCCGGGCACCCTGGGCGGCGACGGCGACCCGCTGGACGCGCTGGTGATCCTGCCGCTGCCGCTGGTGCCGGGCGCGGTGATCCGCTGCCATCCGGTCGGCATGCTCAAGATGACCGACGAGGCCGGCAGCGACGAGAAGCTGGTGGTGGTTCCGGTGGAGAAGATCTTCGCCGGCTACGCCCACATCAAGGACATCGGTTCCGTTTCCGGCCACTGGCTGGAGCGCATCGGCCACTTCTTCGAGCACTACAAGGATCTCGAGAAGGGCAAGTGGGTCAAGGTCGAGGGCTGGGTCGGCGCCGACGAGGCCAAGGCCGAAATCCTGGCCGGGATCGACCGCTACCAGGCTGACAAGAAAGGCTGATCAGCCCGAATGGATCGGACTTGATTGATCACGGTTGAAAAGGCGCGTCGCCACCAGGCGGCGCGCTTTTTTTGTGTCCGCTCGTCGCGAGACGGCCCGTCGCGCTCAGGCCAGCGACAGCGCCTGTTGCGCATGGCTGGAGAGGTCAGCGGCTGGATCGTAGATATCCGGCGCCCTGACCCACCACCACATCAACGCGCACGCGACCAGCACGCCGATGGCGACCGCCACCAGCACCGCGCGCAGCATCAGATGACTGGACCGACCAAGATTGTCCGGCGTCGACATGGGCGACTCCTAGAGGCCACGTTCTGCCTATAACGCTGATATCCCGACTTGGCTGACCGATGCCCTCGGCGCCTGCCCATCACGGCGGGCCTCGCCGCAAGATCCTCCGCAGGATCCTCGCGCCAGGCGAGCATTCCTTTGACCATGCACGGGCACGACGCCGCCACGGCCAGCACCATACGGTGCCGCGCGCGAAACGCGGATGAAAAAAAGCCGCGCGCCACTAGGGCGCACGGCTTGCTAGTCCAACCCGCTGGTCGTTACGGCATCAAGCCTTGTGGTAGACCTCGGCGCCCTGGGCGAGGAATTCGGCCGACTTCTCCGCCATGCCCTCTTCCAGCGCCTCGATCTCGCCGGTGCCGTGCTCGGCGGCGTAGTCGCGCACGTCCTGGGTGATCTTCATCGAGCAGAATTTCGGACCGCACATCGAGCAGAAGTGGGCGCTCTTGTGCGCATCCTTCGGCAAGGTCTCGTCGTGGAATTCCTTGGCCTTCTCCGGATCCAGGCCGAGGTTGAACTGGTCGTCCCAGCGGAACTCGAAACGCGCCTTGCTGAGCGCGTTGTCACGCACCTGCGCGCCCGGATGACCCTTGGCCAGATCGGCCGCGTGGGCGGCGATCTTGTAGGCGATGATGCCGTCGCGCACGTCCTGCTTGTTCGGCAGGCCCAGGTGTTCCTTCGGCGTGACGTAGCAGAGCATGGCCGTACCGAACCAGCCGATCATCGCCGCGCCGATGGCGCTGGTGATGTGGTCGTAGCCCGGGGCGATGTCGGTGGTCAGCGGCCCGAGCGTATAGAACGGCGCCTCGGCGCACTTCTCCAGCTGGCGCTCCATGTTCTCCTTGATCAGGTGCATCGGCACGTGGCCGGGGCCCTCGATCATCACCTGCACATCGTGCTTCCAGGCAATCTGGGTCAGCTCGCCCAGCGTGTCGAGCTCACCAAACTGCGCCGCGTCGTTGGCGTCGGCAATGCAGCCCGGACGCAGGCCATCGCCGAGGCTGAAGGACACGTCATACGCCTTCATGATCTCGCAGATGTCTTCGAAGTGCGTGTAGAGGAAGTTTTCCTTGTGATGCGCCAGGCACCACTTGGCCATGATCGAACCGCCGCGCGACACAATGCCGGTCACGCGCTTGGCGGTGAGCGGCACGAAGCGCAGCAGCACGCCGGCATGGATGGTGAAGTAATCCACGCCCTGCTCGGCCTGCTCGATCAAGGTGTCGCGGAAGATTTCCCAGGTCAGGTTCTCCGCCACGCCATCGACTTTTTCCAGCGCCTGGTAGATCGGCACGGTGCCGATCGGCACCGGCGAGTTGCGGATGATCCACTCGCGCGTCTCGTGGATGTGCTTGCCGGTGGAAAGATCCATCACGGTGTCGCCGCCCCAGCGGATCGACCACACCAGCTTCTCCACTTCCTCGGCGATGCCCGACGACACGGCGGAGTTGCCGATATTCGCGTTGATCTTGGTAAGGAAGTTGCGGCCGATGATCATCGGCTCGCTTTCCGGGTGATTGATATTGGCCGGAATGATGGCGCGACCACGGGCCACTTCGTCACGCACGAATTCCGGCGTGATCAGCTTGGGCAAGGCGGCGCCAAACGACTGGCCAGGATGCTGGTTGAGCAAGGCGCTGTCGCGCAGCGCCTCGATCTTCTGGTTCTCGCGGATAGCGATGTATTCCATCTCCGGCGTGATGATGCCGCGGCGCGCGTAATGCATCTGGGTCACGTTGGCGCCGGCCTTGGCACGACGCGGTGCACGGGTCGCCGTGAAGCGGAACGCGTCGAGCTTGGCGTCGACGGCGCGCTGGCGGCCAAAGGCCGAGCTGAGGCCGTCCAGCTGCTCGGTGTCGCCGCGCTCGGCGATCCAGGCCGCGCGCAAGGCCGGCAGGCCGGCAGCGAGATCCACCTGGTAGTCAGGGTCGGTGTACGGGCCCGAGGTGTCGTACACGGTGATCGGCGGGTTCACTTCGCCACCAAACAGCGTCGGCGTCTGCGCCTGCTCGATTTCGCGCAGCGGCACGCGCAGGTCTGGACGGCTGCCCTGCACATGGATCTTGCGCGAACCCGGAATCGGGCGCGTCACGGCTTCGGAGAGTTCCTGCGCGGCGCGCGCGAGGTCGGTGGGCAGAGCGTTCATCAGCATTCGTCCGGTGCTAGCAATGTCCACGGAGGGACGCGCTTTGTTGAGGAGTCCGCACAGGGGAGTGCGGGTTGTTGCGAAAGGATTCGCAGACAGGCAACGAAGCGATGGCGCCGGTCGCACGATGGTGGTCGTGCGGCGAAGCTCCCTACAGCGGTACTAGCCGCATCAGGTTCGAAGGGACTCTCTCAGCCGACTGCCGCCGGCACCCCCGCTTCCAAGGCGCTATTTGAGCACGAAGCGGGGTTTGCCGCGAGCTTGGCCGCCGCAAGCAGCCGTCAACGACGTCATGAATGGGGGAATTCAGCGCTTCAGGTAAGCGCGCAGGAACATGTCCACGCCATCGCGAGCGGTCTGTTCCAGCTCGGCGGCGTAGGAAAAGGCGCATTCCTCGCAGCCGAACATGCGGCGGAGCAACATCTCGCCCTTGATCAGCGAGATGAACTGGCCGGCGGCACGGCCCACATTGGGGATATCCAGCTTGCCGTCGTCAACGGCCTGTTGCAGCAGACGTTTCATCAGACCGTGCGTGCGGTCCGGGCCTTCCTCCCACAGCAGCTTGCCGTAGCGGGGGTTGCCCTGGCGGCAGTCGCTGAGGATGGCGCGGAAGGTACCCACGTTCTGCACGTCGCAATCCAGCCGGACGTGGTGCAAGGCAATGCGCTCCAGCGTCTCGCGGACATCCTCGCCCGGGTCGTACTGGTAGGTATCTTCCGGCATCAGGTCCTGGATGCGCGCGCGGATGACTTCGCGGAACAGGTTGTCCTTGTCGCCGAAATGACTGTAGACCGTGAGTTTGGACACGCCCGCCTCGGCGGCCACCGCATCCATGCTGGTGCCAGCAAAGGCGTTGCGGATAAACAGGGCCTTGGCTGCCTCGAGGATCGCCGCACGCTTTTCCATGTCCTTGGGACGACCGGGTCCCTGAGGCTTGGTTTGCGGGATCGTGCTCATGGCAACACCTTCTTGACTGGCTTCACAAATGGATAACGCCGGTTTAGTATACGCGACGGTTTAGTTATTTTCCACGGCCACGATACACGGCTTACCTTATGTCCACCACTATCGCAGAACTTTCCCTCAGCAAGGTATATCGCCATGCCCAGCGCACGCTTGCCACCTGGCTTGAGCGTGGCGAGCTCGGCGCGCGCCAGGGAGCGTTTGCCGTGCGTGCCGCTCTGGTAGGCCTGGATGCCACCGAGCGTAGCCGTTTGGCGCGCTGGCTGGCCTGGCTCGCCGTGGCTGCCCGTAGCCGTGGCGTGGCTTCGCCTGAGGGTCGCATCCGGCATCTTGACGCGTCCTTGCATCAGGCCGTGCAAGATGCGCTGCAAAGGCTGCCCGCCGGTATGCTTGAAGTGACCTCGCAACGACATCGTCGAAGCGCATAGTGTCCGCGGACACCGCGCCACGCATGACTTCCGTCAACCCGGCGCGATGACTTCCGGCACTTCGTAGCCACTGGGCCAGGCCGCAGGCTTTGCACATTGTCGGAAGATGGCTAAGCGCTTATCCTTTTTAGCCTTTTTTTCGATCCGCATAGGATGTCAGCAAGATGGCGATGAACTTCGAACAGGCGCGACAGAACATGGTGGAAAACCAGGTGCGCCCCTGGGAGGTGCTCGATGGGCGCGTGCTCGAGGTACTCAGCAGCGTGCGCCGCGAGGATTTCGTCGCTGCCGAGCATCGCAAGCTGGCGTTCGCCGACCTGTGCCTGCCGCTCGGCCACGACGAAGTGATGATGAAGCCGGTGGTCGAAGGCCGCGTGCTGCAGGCGCTGGAACTGACGCCGACCGACCAGGTACTGGAGATCGGCACGGGTTCGGGCTTTCTGACTGCCTGCCTGGCCAAGCTCTCGGCTGGCGTCACCAGCCTGGACATCCACGCCGATTTCATTGCCGCCGCCAGCGAGCGCCTTGCCCATGCAGGCATTGCCAATGTAAAGCTGGAGGTGGGCGAAGCCATCACGGCATGGCATCCCGACGGCTTGTTCGACGCGCTGGTGGTGACCGGTGCCGTGTACCAGATTCCGCAGCGCTTCCTGTCGTGGCTCAAGCCTGGCGGCCGTTTGCTGGTGGTGCGTGGCGAATCGCCGGTGCAGCAGGTGCTGCTGCTGACCCACGAGGGCAACGGCCGCTACCGCGAAGAAGTGCTGTTCGAAACCGATCTGCCGTACCTGAAGCACGCGGAGCCACCGCGCCGCTTCGTATTCTGAATCTGCTGATCCCGTTCCCATACATGAGGCAACCCATGCGCTTGAAGCTTCTGACCCTCGCCCTGGCCCTGTCGGCGCTCCCGCTGGCCGGCCACAGCGAGGACTTGCTGGATGCATACCGAGAAGCACGCGCCAATGACCCGGTGCTGTCACAAGCGGATGCCACACGTCTGGCCGTCGGCGAAGGCGTCACCCAGGCCCGCGCCCTGATGCTGCCCCAGCTCAATGGCGCCTACTCGCTCAACCAGCAGCCGGCTGGCTCGGCCGCAACGAACGGCGTCCTGGCAGGTTCCGACCATTCGCGTTCGCGCCAGCTTTCCGCCACCCTGAATCAATCCGTCGTCGATCTCAGCCAGTGGGCCAACCTGTCGGCGGCCCGCTCGAGCGCTTCCTCGCAAGACGCCACCTATCAGGCGGCGTTGCAGGACTTGTATGTGCGCGTCACGACGGCTTACTTCGGCGTGCTGACCAGTCAGGATGCGCTGATTTTCGCCAAGGCCAACGAGGACGCCTTCAAGGAAGCCTACGAACAGGCGGACCAGCGCTTCAAGGTGGGTCTCTCCGCGGTTACCGACGTCTACCAGGCCAAGTCGAACTACGAACTGGCCAAGGCACAGACGATCGCTGCGCAGAACACGCTCAACGATGCCCGCGAAGCGCTCACCCAGATCACCGGCAAGCCGGCTGGCGAGCTGAAGAAGCTGCGCGAGGACCTGCCGCTGACCCCGCCCACCCCGGCCGATCCGGACGCATGGGTGAAGGCGGCGCTGACCTCGAATGCCACCATCCAGGCCAGCCAGTATTCGGTCGAATCGGCCGAGCACAGCATCAACGCGGCGCGCGCCGGCCATCTGCCGACCTTGAATGCGACCGTCACGCGCGGCAAGACCACGTCCTGGCTGGAAAACGGCAGCTACGCCGACCTCAGCGGCAATCGCTTGAACGGCAACTACGGCACCACGATTGGTCTTACCGTGAACGTTCCGATCTTCTCGGGCGGCGCTACGCAATCGCGCGTTCGACAGTCGATCTACCAGCGTGACGAAGCCCAGGACTCGCTGGAGTCCACGCGCCGCCAGGTCGTTCGCAACACGCTGAACTTCTATCGCTCGGTGATCGCCGGTATCAGCCAGGTGGAAGCGAACAAGGCCTCGGTGGAATCGGGCCAGAAGGCACTCGAAGCCACCCGCGCCGGCTTCGACGTCGGCACGCAGACCATGCTGAACGTGCTCAACGCGATCCAGACCCTCACCGAGGCCGAGAACAGCTATTCGCAGTCGCGCCACGCGCTGGTGCTCGACCAGCTGCAGCTCAAGGAAGCCGCCGGTTCCATCGACCTGAAGGATATGGAGATGGTCAACGCGATGCTGCAGTAACGCAGCAAAAGCGTCGCACTTCAAAACAACAAGGCCGGGCATGTCCCGGCCTTGTTGTTTCTGCAAGGAATGATGGGGCAGTTATTCCCGCAGCAGGTCGTCGATCATTCCTATCACCCGCTTCACGGCCCCGCGCTCGCTGTCGAACACCGTCCGCGCCGCCGCGCCCATGCGCTCAAGCCCTGCTGCATCACCCAGCAGTCGCACGACTTCCGATGCCAGCTCCTCGACGCTGCCGACGCGTGCGGCGCCGCCTTCCTGGATCAGGGTCAGGGTGATTTCCTGGAAGTTGAACGTATGTGGACCCACCAGCACCGGCGTGGCCAGCGCTGCCGGCTCGAGCACGTTGTGGCCACCGATGGGCACGAGGCTGCCGCCAACAAACGCGAGATCGGCTGCGGCATAGAAGGGCATCAATTCGCCCATCGCATCGATCACGAACACCTGGTGCGCCGTGGATGGAACCTGGTCGGCACTGCGCGTGCCGACGCTCAGGCCCAGGCTACGGGCGGCGCTTTCGACCAGCTTGAAACGTTCCGGATGGCGCGGCGCGATCAGCAAGAGGGCATCGGGCAAACGCTTGAGCACCTCAAGATGTGCCTCGAGCACCTGCAGCTCTTCAACTTCGTGCGTGCTGCCGGCAATCCATGCGGGGCGAAGCTGCCCCCATTGCAGGCGCAGCTCCTGGCCTTGGCGTTCGGCGTCGTAAGGCACGGGCATGTCGAACTTCATGTTGCCCGTCACGACGACTTTGTCAGGGTCGGCGCCGAGCAGGCGATAACGCTCCGCATCCGTGCGCGACTGTGCGGCAATCAGCCGCACGCAGCGCAGCGCCCGACGCACCAGGCTGCCCATCGGCCGGTAGCCCCGCAGGGAGCGTTCCGACAGGCGCGCGTTGGCGATCATCAAGGGAATGCCACGCCGCCGGCAGGTCAGGTAGAGATTCGGCCAGATTTCGGTTTCCACGATGATGGCCATGCGCGGTCGCACATGACGCAGGAAGCGCGTCACCGCGAACGGCAGGTCGTACGGCAGGTAGACGTGGAACACGCTGTCGCCAAACAGCTGGCGAACCCGCTCGGAGCCGGTGGGGGTCACGGTGGTGACGACCAGCGGTGCGTCCGGGTAGCGCCCGCGCAGGGCCTTGATCAAGGGCTCGGCAGCGTTCACTTCGCCCACGGATACCGCATGCACCCACAGGCTCTCCCTGACGCGTGCCCCGTCAAAGAAACCGAAGCGTTCCGGCCAACGCTTGTGGTAATCACCGTAGCGCACGCCGCGCTTCAACAGGCGCAGCATGATCAGTGGCGTCACCAGGTACATGACGAGGGTATAGAAGAAGCGCAACGGGAAGCCCTGGAATCCGGTGCGCCAGTATATCGGCTCGGCACGACGGCCCGACTGTCGCGATGGGTCAGGCATCCCGCATCACGCGCCTTGCTCGCCACGTTTTGGGTTGTTCCTTACAATGCCGGCGATGCCAGGCATGCCCCGCCCCCCGTTTACCCGTTCCCTGCTCGCACCGCTGCAATGGCCAGCGTGGCTGGGCGTCGGCGCGATCTGGACCATTGCCCACCTGCCCCGTCCGCTACTGATGGGCCTCGGCCGACTGCTGGGCGCACTGGTGCAACGCGTGCCTTCGCCGCGCCGGCACATCGCCGAGGCGAATATCGCCCTGTGCTTCCCCGAGCTTTCCAAGGCCGAACAAGCGGCGCTGGTGAACGCGCACCTTCGCGATATCGGCCTGATGATGATGGAGTTCGCGCTCGGCTGGATGGGTAGCGAACGCGCGATCTCGCGCGTGCCGATCACCATCGAAGGGCTCGAGCATCTCGCAGCCGCCCGCGCGCAAGGCAAGGGCGTCCTGCTGGTAGGCGGCCACTTCTCGCACCTGGAACTGTGCGCGCGGCTGGTCTCGCAACGCATCCGCATCTCGGGCATGTACCGCAAGATGGATTCGCGCGTGTTCGAATGGGCCGTGCTGCGCGCGCGCCTCGACTACGCCGAGGCGATGTTCGACAAGGACGATATCCGCGGCACCGTGAAGCACCTGCGCAGCGGCGGCACGCTCTGGTACGCACCCGATCAGGACATGCGCAGCAAGGACAATGCGTTCGTGCCGTTCTTCGGCGTGCCGGCGGCAACCATTACCGCCACCCATCATCTCGCGCGCATGTCAGGCGCCGTGGTGATTCCCTTCCACCATCGTCGTCTACCCGGCAACGCCGGCTACGCCTTGCGACTCGATGCGCCACTGGAACATTTCCCGAGCGCCGACGTGCTGGACGACACGGCCCGCGTCAACGTCTGCATCGAGGCGATGGTGCGCGCTGCGCCCGAGCAGTACCTATGGGTACACAAGCGTTTCAAGACGCGGCCTGAAGGCTATCCGTCGATCTATTGAACCGCGCGTCCGGAAGAATCCCCGGCGGCCTTCACGACCGCCGAGGACACACGGCTCTTCGATTACTGCACGTTGACGAACGCCTTCCACGCATTGAACAGGTTGTTTGCGTTGACCGAGCCAAGACCGGAGGCGAAGCTCCAGCCAGCCTCGGCGGCATAGGCCTCAGTGTTGGCGTTGTACTTGTTGATATTGGTCGAGGTCAGACCAACCTGGAGCGGTCCAAAGTACGAATTGGGCAGGTTGCCGTAGAAATAGCAGTCCGGCGTGACCACCGCGGGCAGTTGCTGGATGCACTGGGTGGCGATGCTTCCACGCGTGATGTTGTGGAACACGCACTTGCCGGTCCCCTTGGTGCCGTTGTCGGCACTGCAGGCAGCGAGGCTGGCGGGCGGTGCGCCCTTGGCGCCGCCATACTCGTCAGCAGCCAGCGCATACAGCGTCGGCGCCGCATTGCCCTGGTTCGGCGACAGCCCCTTGGCCGCCAGGCCCTGGTCGATCAAGGCCTGGATGCCCGCGAACATCGGGGATGAAAGCGAGGTGCCACCGCTGAGGGCAATCAGTCCAGGGAAGCCCGGCTGGCAGGGATAGTAATACGTGCAGACGATAACCCAGGTATCGCCACCGTAAGAGCCCGCGAACAGCGACACGTCAGGCACGTCACGCGACTGGTCCTTGGCCGCATTGTGTACCTGTCGCTGCCATGCCGGCTTGCTGTCGACGGATGAAGGACCGCCACTGCCCGCCTCGGAGGTGAGGTAATAGCCGTTGGGATCGAGCTTGATGTATTCCTTGCAGAACGCCAGCGAGCTGGCGAAGCCCAGCGACTTGGCGGCCACTTCGTTGCCGCACGACTGGTTCCAGGGGATCTCCGGCACGTACGACAGCGCGGAGCCATAGACCGCGTTGTAGGTTGAGGCGAAGTACTTCTTGGTGGTGCCATCGAGCACATCCGCGGTGTCGGTACCGCCGACGACGGTGTCGTTCGGCGAGGTACCGAACGCGTTCGCGTCAATGCCGACGCCGTTGATGATGAAGCCGTTGAAGCTGGGGTTGGAACCCGAGTCGCCGCTCGATACGAACACCGAAATACCCTCGGCATCCGCCTGCGCCCACATCAGGTCGATGGCCGTCTTGCTGGCGGCGTCGGTGTAGCCTTCGCCGTAGCCATAGCTCGCACTGATGATGTTGGGCCGGTTCGCCCCGTTGATCAGGTTCGTCGCCGCGGTGAAGACGCCACCGAAGAAGTTGTTGGAATTGGAATCATCGCAGCTGGCCACCCAGATGTTGGCGCCGGGTGCCATCGCCGTCGACCATTCCGCATCGAGCAAGGTCTCGCCATCATCCTCGCCGGGGAAGTTAATGGTGGGATCAATGCAGTTGGTGAAGCCGGTGGCCTGCGGCTGGAACTGCGTGAATGTGCCACCAAAACTGCCGAGGCTGAACTGGCTGACGAAGTTCGTCCAGTCCGCAGGCACCATCGAGTTATCCTCGACCACGGCAAGCGTGATGCCCGTGCCGGTCAGTCCGCTGCTGCGCAGCTGATCGACGCCGTAGATCTTGGCCATGTCATAGGGTACGAGGCCACGCGCGCCGTTGGTGAAGCCAATCGCCTGCGGGTTCACCGTGGCAGGCGTGGAGCCAGCGGGTTCCTTGATCATGAACTTGTGCGTGGAAGCGTCGTATTGCGACACCTTGGTCGCCACATGCTGCGGCTGCGGGTGGATGTCGTTGATGCCGGCAACGCCTACGACCACATTCTTCAAGGCCGACGGAACGCTGATGTCGGTGGCATTGGCGATGTGGCTTGCCTTGCCCAGGGCATAGTGATTGAGCTGGGTGTGGAATGCCTGCTTGACCAGGCCCGCGTTGCCGCTGAAGTCGATCTGCATCTTGTTCGGATAGACGCCGTTGACCTTGAAGCCCTGCGACTGCAGCCATGCGGTGGTTGCCGCAATGTCGGCGTCGCTGACGCCAAACTTCTCGCCGAACTGTTCCGGCGTGACCCACTGGTGGAACTTGGGCGAGCTGGGATCGTGCTGGGCCGTGATTAAGGCATCCAAGGCGGACTGCCGCAATGCACTGCGCTGAAGCACAAGGTGCATGTGGTTCATGGGCTGGCTATCGGCCACGCTCTGCGTGGGCTTGACGCTGTCCACCGCGGCAACGTGGCTACGCTGCAGGGGCGACACGACCTTGTTGTTGATCGTCTGGGTGACCCGCGGCGCTTCCGCGGTATTGACGTCCGCCAGCGCCGCGTTCTGCGCCGTGGATGATTGCGCGGCCGCTATGGCAGGTAGTCCCGCGAGCGCGAGGGCTACGGCGGCGCACAGATACAGGTGCTCGTTTCTCATGCAATGTCTCCTGGAGATATTCCATCGAAAACAGGCTAGGCCCCCTGTGATGAAATCGTCCCGCCAGCAAAGACCGAGTAAGTGCGTGACCTCCTTTCCGATGCACGTGGTTGAGAAAAAACGAAACGACGCGTCACGCGGTCGCATTGACAGCGTGCTCAATTGGCCCTGAAAACCCACCCTAAAACTTACGCTTGAAGCGGAAGGCAGCCCCTGACGCCTGCCGCGATGACGCACCCCACAACTCGACGGAGTGTAGAAACAGCGGGTCCGTCAGGGCAACGACATCAGCAGGCGCAAGTTGACGTTGTCGTCACATCGTGGAAAAACCCGGACAAGCCGCGGCGCGTAGGGGTTTTCTACGATGCGCATCACGAATTCATGTAGGCGGCTCGCATGCGCAAGATGTTTCGCCATTCGTCGCCGGGCGACTCTGATCCAGGGATATTGGCCCAGCGGCGCGCTTTACCCGGCAGGAAAGGAATTTCGCCACAGCAAGAAATTGCCTTGCCACCAGACCACTTTCTAAATGGTCACTGAACAACACTGCTCGCTATCGCCGGTGATATTGCGTCATTGGCGAACTGGGACCGCACTCACCGCGCTTCAGTGTGGATCTTTGCGTGCCGCCTGCTCACGCGCTTCGTGTAGCTTGGCGTACTTGAGAAACGCATAAAACGCGCCCGTCGCGCTGGCGATGAAGCCCGCCCATCCGTCCAGGAAGTAGCGCTTCACGAGGTACTGCCGCAGAAAATACACCGGCGGGTAGAACACCATGCGCAGGCCGGTGTAGCGCTGCTTCCTGCGCAACTTATGCGCCACCATGCTGCTGGTATAGCGGTTGATCTTGTCCATCCGCGTGGTGATGTCGCGATCGCCGTCATTGATGAAGTCCGCGCGCCACAAGGTCTTGACCGGCCCGTCCACCTCAACCGCCGCATGCACCTCGACATCGTTCATGCGGCCGCGCCGGCGATCAAACAGGCGTAGCAGTCCATTGCGACGGCCGCGCCGGTGCTGCACGGTCCAGAACAGGCGCTCGCGACGCGGCAGACGGAAACCCGCATAGCGCGGCGCCACCAGGGCCTGCTCGATGACCTCGCGGGTTCCGGGCGAGAGAAGCTCGTCCGCATCGAGATTCAACACCCAGTCGTGGCTGGCCATGTCGTAGGCGCGCTGTTTCTGCGGGCCAAAGTCGTCGAAGGGATGGACGGCCACGCGGGCCCCGTGGCGCCTGGCGATATCCACGGTGTCATCGGTGGAACCCGAATCCAGCACCAGGATCTCGTCCGCCCAGTCGACGCCAGTGAGGCAGGCCTCCAGCGTCCCGCCATTGTTGTAGGTGATCACCACGACCGACAGCGGTTCACGCTTCATGCCCGGACGTCCCCGTGCGCTGCGTTCGGCTGCACGTAGAGCGCCGCACACCAAAGCCCGAGCAACCAGGCAAACAGCAAGCCCCACCAGGCGGAATAGAAGGCCAAATGCGTATTGAGCGGGAACAGCATGACGCCCAGCGCCAGGCTGACAGGAAAAGCCCGTGCGCGCGCCTGCGCGCCAACACGTCGCCACGCGGCCACCGCCATGCCGATGGCGCCCAGCCACAGCAACAGGCCGAGCGTGCCGGTTTCCGTGAGCACTTCCAGCACCCAGTGATGCGCATGGCAGGCACCCTCGCCCTCGCCGCAGCTCTCGGCGACGACGAAGTGATCATTGGCCGGCGCGAACGCCGGATAGGCAAAGCGGTAAGCACGCACGCCCACGCCATTGATCGGGTGCGCCTTGAACATCGCCACGCTGGTGCGCCAGATATCCAGGCGTCCGCTGAGGGCGGTGTCGACGGACTGATCGGAACCGTGGAGCGCCTGCAGGCTGCGCTCCATGCGCAACTGGAAGCGATCGGAGGTTTTCCAGGCGACACCACCTGCAAGACCCATCAAGGCCATGCCGACTGCGACGATGGCGAGAAAACGCAGCGGCGTCCGCGCAAGGTGCCAGGCAAAACCCAGCATCACCAGGGCATAGCACAGCCACGACGCCCGCGAACCCGACAACAGCACCGGCACCAGCAACAACAGGAAAGCCGCCAGCAGCCCCTTGCTTCCTCCGTGCCGGTGGGCAGCCCACAGCACGAATGGCGACAACACCGCCAGCGTGGGACCCAGCTTGAGATTGGTGGCGCCAAAGATGCCCGAGATGCGCTCGGCATCAGCATGTCCACCCAGGCTCCAGCCCGTCAACGCCTGCACCCAGGCATCCAGTGCCCACAGGCCCACGACCACGGCAACCGCCGTATACAGTGCGCTGAGCTTCTCTTCGCGGCGGATCGCAAAACAGGCATACAGCCCCAGCGGCACGTAACGCAGCAAGGCCGCCACCGTCGACCAGCTCTTGCCCGGCGCCAGCGAGTCGACCGCCGACAACAAGGCCGCACCCACGTAGGCACCCAGCAACCACAACAGCAGCCTGGCGCCCGCATGTTCACGCAACGCAGAAGGATGGCGGGCAAACAGCAGGACGACGCCGACCAGACACAGGAAGGTGCCCAGCTCCGAGCTGCGTCCAAGCGACAGCAAGGCGATCACCAGCCAGAACGGCAGCAGGGGCGAGCGCAGGGCGGCCTTGAGTGAAACGGTGAGTGAACTCATGCAGACGTCAGGTGATCATGGCTCACGCATTGTAGGTGAGCCACGAACCGCAACTATCAGGCGGTCAGTTCGTCGTAGAGCGCCAACGTAGCCTGTTGCATGTCGGTCAACCGATAGCTTTGCAGCATCGGGATGGGAGGTGCCACGCGCAGCAATTCGGCGGCACGTTCGACCAGGCGCTCGCGGTCGGCCACCGGCACACGACCAGCCGGATACAGCTCGGCCAACAACTCACCGACGCCACCATGCGCATAGCCCAGCACCGGGCGGCACAGCGACAGCGCCTCGATCACGGTGCGCCCGAACGATTCGGGCTTGTTGGACAGTTGCAGCACCAGGGACGAGATGGCATAGATGTCGCGCACGTCGCTGCGCGGCGGGGTCAGCACCACCTGCGACTCCAGGCCACGGGCGCGGATCAGCTGGCGCAGTTCCTCGATATAGGCGTCACGCCCGGGCTCGATCACGCCAAGCAGCAACAGGCGCGCATCAATACCGCGACGCTTCAGTTCGCTCAGCAGCTCGACCGCATCGTGGTGCCCCTTCAGCCGCGTGCCACGACCGGGCAAGGTCAGCAATGGCGCGCCCGCGAGTGCCGGGAACTCGGCGAAAAAGGCCTTCCGCCACATGTCGTCGGGGCGATGGCCGTACGGAAACGCATCCGGATCGATACCACGAGGTATCACCCGCACCCGCGCCGGCTCCAGCCACGGGTAGTGGCTGAGCATGAAATCTCGCAGGGTCTGCGACACCGCGATCACCCGCTCGCCACGCAACAGGATCGCGCTATAGCGACCCGGCGAATTGAGCCCGTGAACGGTAGTCACGAAATGGGGCTTCGGCTTGAGGCCCTTGATGGCCCACCAGGCCATCCACGCCGGCAGCCGCGAACGGGCATGCACGATATCGGGCTTGAGCTCGCGCAGCAGCCGCCGGAGTTCACCCATTTTCATGAGCGTACTCAAGGATTTGCGGCCCACGTCCAGGACGATGTGACGGCTACCTTCGGCTTCCAGCTGCGGCACCATGCGGCCGCCCGCCGAGATCACGACGGACTGGTGGCCAGCCTTGACCAGCGCCCGCGCGATTTCCAGCGCAGAACGCTCCGCCCCGCCCGAATCGAGGCCGGGGATCAGCTGAACGACGGTCAGTGACCTGGCTGGGGTGGCGACTGCTGACATGATTTGTTCAAAAGGTGCCTTCATCCCTGATAGGCAAGCAGCAATCGTGCCTAAATCGGCTCTCGCGAGGATTTATGGGTTCGATCGGGACCGAGGACTTAGTCCCGCAGGACGTAATGTGCGCCGCAATAAGGACATGTGGACTCGCCACCATCCTCGACAATCGGCAGATAGACCTTCGGATGGGAATTCCAAAGCGCCATACCGGGCATCGGACAGGAAAGCGGAAGGTCCGCGCGCGTCACTTCATAACGATTTTCGGCATTCGCCGGGATCAATGCGGC
Organism: Dyella halodurans; assembly: GCF_026283925.1. Taxonomy (GTDB): domain Bacteria; phylum Pseudomonadota; class Gammaproteobacteria; order Xanthomonadales; family Rhodanobacteraceae; genus Dyella; species Dyella halodurans. Next base: position 374,169 of record NZ_JAPDPF010000005.1, on the reverse strand, counting down.
AGCCGCAGGGGAACGCGACATGGGGGAAAACTCCATCAAGGCACCGGGTCCGCCATGTTAACAGGCCTCCCTGGTGAACATGGGGCCTGCCCACCCTTCCCGTGCCACCCACGCAAGCCGAAGGGCATAGCCCATGCGACGAATGGGAGCCAATCTACGACAGGCTGAGAATCCAGCGGAGCGCTGTCCGGCCTGTGCAGAGGCAGCAGAAACCCAGCTGCGCCCAGCGGCCGGGCCGGTCGCTTCGGCTGATGTTTCCATCCACCCGCCGATGACCCATTCGGGGCACCGCCCATCGACCGCCTAGTCAGGAAGGATAGTCATGGACCTCGGAAACCTGCTCGCCCGGATCAAAGCCATCCTGACCACGCCGCAAACCGAATGGCCGGTGATTGCCGGCGAGCCGGCCACGGTGCATGGCCTCTATCGCAACTACATCCTGATCGTGGCGGCGCTCCCGGTGATCGCCCACTTCATCCGCCACAGCCTGATCGGCTACGGCGGCTGGGGCATGCATCTGCGTACGCCGGTGGGCATCGGCCTGCTTGGCATGGTCGTGTACTACCTGTTGAGCCTGGCGGTGACCTATTTAGTCGCCCTGCTCGTCGATGCCATGGCACCCATGTTTGGCGGCCAGAAAGATCCGGTGCAGGCCCTGAAGACGGTGGCCTATGCGTGGACGGCCGGCTGGGTCGGCGGCATCGCGGTGATCATTCCGTGGCTGGGCTGGCTGGTCGCGCTGGCAAGCCTGATCTATGGCATTTACCTGCTCTACCTGGGCTTGCCGCATACCATGCGCTGCCCTGCAGACAAGGCGGCTGGCTATACCGCCGTCACGGTCATCATCACCATCGTGCTGATCTGGATCGTCAGCTTGATCGTGGCGGCCTTGATTGGAACCGCGGCGCTTACCGGCGCCAGGATGGGCAGCATGCAACTCGGTGGCGATTCCCGCCACGCCGCGACCGAGGCAAGCAGCACGACGGCCGCTCAGGCCAGCAAGGCCCTCGAGGCCGTGCAGAAGCCCGTCGACAACCACGTGCAGTCATTGCCGACCGATACCATCAAGACCTTCCTGCCCGATACGCTCGCCGGCATGAAGCGGCAAGACCTGTCCGCCGAGCGCAACAGCACGGTGGGCATGCAGCTCACCTCGGCCCGTGCCAACTACAGCGACGACCATGGCCACAACGTGCGCCTGGAAGTGGGCGATACCGGCAGCATGCGGGGCATGATGGCCGCCGCCAGCGCGCTGGCGCCGGACTCCGAGCAGCAGACCGAGCACGGCTACGAGAAGACCTATACCAGCCAGGGACGCCTGATCCACGAGGCCTGGAACAACGACACCCACAGCGGCGAATATGGCGTCATCGTGGCCCAGCGTTTCGCGGTCAAGGCCAGCGGCAATGCGGAGAGCATCGACCAGCTGAAGCAGGTGGTGAACGGGGTCGATCTGGGCAAGCTCGAATCGCTCAAGAACGCAGGCACGACGGCGAACTGATCGGCGCAGCGCCCACCAAAAAGCCCGCGCCGTCCCTGGCGCGGGCTTTGCGTCCGCGGCAGCGCTTACTTTGCGGCGACGGCCTTCGGCACCGAAGCCTCGGTGGTGATGCGCACCTGGATCTCGTCGCTGACGTTCGGCACATAGGCGCCCACGCCGAAATCCGAACGCTTCAGGGTGGCGGTGGCGTCGAAGCCCACCGTCTGCACCTTCATCATCGGATGCATGCCGCTCTTGTTGAGCGTGGCGTCGAGCACCACCGGCTTGGTCACGCCATGAACGGTCAGGTCGCCGGTGACTTTGTACTTGTTAGCGCCCGCCGGCTCCACCTTGGTGCTCTTGAAGGTGATGACGGCAAACTTGTCGGCGTCGAAGAAATCCGGCTTCTTCAGGTGCTCGTCCAGCGCACTGACGTGCGTATCGAGATTGGCCAGCGGCAAGGTCACGTCCACCGACGACTTGGCCGGATCCTTTTCGTCGAACACGATCGTGCCGTTGCCCAGACCAAGGGCAGCGGTCGGGTTGGAGAAGCCGAAGTGGTTCCAGCTGAACAGCACCTGGGTGTGGTGCGGGTCCATCTGGTAGGTCACCGGGGCGGCCTGGGCGGTGACGGCTGCGCCGAGCAGGCCAGCTAGAACGAGATAACGGAATGCACGCATGAATCTGATCTCCAAAGGGGTTGGGGAATGCACTTCATCGACTGCGAGTACGCGGTACTCAGACGATCCGGCAGGCTTCGTCGAACGAAAGTCGAGGACTGCGCGGAAACAGGTCTCGGCTGGCATCGCCATAGCCGATGTTGATCAGGAAATTGGCGCGGATCGTGGTGCCCGCGAAGAACGCCGCGTCCACGCCGGCGGCATCGAAGCCGGACATCGGGCCACAATCGAGGCCGAGCGCGCGCGCGGCAATGATCACGTAGGCGCCTTGCAGGGTACCGTTGCGGAACGCGGTGACGTCGATCAGCGGCTGGTTGTCGACGAACCAGCTGCGTGCGTCGGCATGCGGAAACAATTGCGGCAGCTTTTCGTAGAACGCGTGGTCGGTGGCGACGATGGCGGTGACCGGCGCCGCCATGGTCTTGGCCCGATTGCCTTCGGACAGGAACGGCGAGAGCTTTTCCTTCGCTTCCTTCGACTTCATGAAGATCAGCCGCATGGGCGAAGAATTCGCGCTGGTCGGCCCGAACTTGGCGAGCTCATACAGCGCGTGCAGTTGCGCGTCGCTGACGTCTTTCGGCAGCCAGGCATTGAAGGTCCGGGCACTGCGGAACAACTGGTCGAGGGCGGCCTCGGAAAGCATCTCGCTCATGGGTATCCTTGTGATCGTGGCACGCCCTACTTGGCGCAACTGCGCACAGTGTAAGGGCGGGCGCGAGTAAACAGGACCCCGGCGAATGGAACGTACTGTGCTGTTTCGAGAAACAATGCCCTGGGCGCGACGTGCATGGTGAAGCAGTACGGCGACTGCTGGGTGATCACCGACAGCGCCAGCGGAAACCAGCGGCAGGCCCTGGCATTGGCCAACTTGCTCGGCATGCCCGTACGCCACCTGCAGCTCGAACCACGCGCGCCGTGGTCCTGGCTGGCTCCCCGCCTCGGCCTGGGCGCAAGCATCGCGCTCTCCGACACCCAGCGGCGGCAGTTTGCCCCGCCCTGGCCCACCGTCGCCATCGGCTGCGGGCGAATATCGGCACTGTATACCCGCCTGCTGCGACCGCTGAGCCAAGGTCACTGCTACACGGTGCAGATCCTGGACCCGCGCATGGATGCGTCGCACTGGGACACCGTCATTGCCCCGCAACACGACGGACTGGCAGGGCCGAATGTGCTGCGTCCGTTGGGATCGCTCAACCCGGTCGACGACGGCTGGCTCGAAGACGGTCGCGAGGCCAATCCCGCCTTCGTCGATCTGCCACGCCCGCGTGTCGGCGTCTTGCTGGGCGGGCCCCGCAAGGGCATCGCACTGGATGCTGGCTACGTCGAGGAACTGATGGCGAAACTGCTGGCGCGCCAGCGCGTCGAAGGCGGCAGCCTGCTGGTGCTGGCGTCACGGCGCACGCCATCGGCGCTGGGCGAGGTGATGCGCGATCGCCTCGCCAGCGTGCCTGGCCTGACCTGGACCGGCCCGGACGATGGCGGCAACCCCTATCCGGGCGTGCTCGGCTGGGCCGATCGCCTCGTGGTCACGCCCGATTCGGTCAACATGCTGTCCGAAGCCTGCGCCGTCGGCTGCGCCGTGCATACCCTGGTCAGGTCACCGCTACCGGCAAAAATCGAACGTTTCCACCGTGCACTGCGCGCAGCTGGGCGCCTGCATGGGCTCGATGACGTGGCCGCACCGCCGCCACAACCCCTGCGCGAAACCGGGGCCATAGCCGCCACCCTGTGCCAGCGCATCGCGGCGCACCAGCTGCCATCGCCAACGCCGTGAGGGCTGGCGCGGTCAGAACGCGAAACCCAGTTCCAGCGTGATCGCGGTTACCCCGCTGCACAGTCGATCCAGCTCGGCGTCGCGCGGCGCAATGCGCGAGCGCAGGTCGAGCGTGCAGGCAAGCGCGCGATGCAGCAGCTCGGCATGGGCTTCGGCGAACATGGCCGCCTGGCGACCGTCGAGCAGGCCCGCCTGGCGGCATGCCTCGATCAGGCCCGCATTGGCGGTGATGTTGAGCAGGGCCGGCTGTTCGGCCGCATGCGCCAGCACCAGGCCTTGCAAGGCGAACTCGATATCGAGCAGACCGCCCGGCCCCTGCTTGAGATCCAGCTGCGCGGCATCGGAGCGATCGCGCTCGGCGCGCCAGCGCTGGCGCATGCTGCTGACCTCCTGCAACACCGCGGCACGATCGCGCGGTGCCGCCAGTACGTCGCGCCGCACGGCCGCCAGCTCGGCGTGCAGGGCGGCATCTCCCGCCACCGGCCGCGCCCGCAGCAGGGCCTGGTGCTCCCATGTCCACGCGCGACTCTTCTGGTAGCCGGTGAACGACTCCAGGCTGCTTACCAGCAAGCCTTTGGAGCCGTCCGGACGCAGGCGCGTGTCCACTTCATACAGACGCCCCGCGCGCGTGAGTACGGTGAGCCAGTTCATCACTCTCTGCGCCAGCCGCTGGTACCAACGCGAGCCTTCCAGCGGTCGCGCGCCGTCGCTCATCAGGTGCGCGCGCTTGCCGTCGTAGACGAATACCAGATCCAGGTCGGACGCAAAGCCGAGTTCCTCGCCGCCCAGGCTGCCGTAGCCGAGCACGGCGAAACCGGTCCCCGCGCCGGCCAAGCGGCCATGCTGCGCGACCAGCTCGCGCTCGGCCAGCGCGGTCACCGCCAGCACGATCGACTCGGCCAGCACCGCCAGGCGGCGCGCCGTGGCCACGGCATCGGCGCGTCCGTCGTTGAAGGCCAGGCCGAGGCGAAACGCGACACTCGCCTTGAATTCGTTGAGACGCTCAAGTTCCGCTTCGGCCTCGCGCTCGTCCAGGGTGGCGAGCACGCGGCTGATTTCGGCGCCGATATCCGCGCGTTTGAGCGGCAGCTGATCGATGCGCGGGTCGAGCACATCGTCCAGCAGCAATGGCTGGGCAATCACGCGCTCGGCAAGAAAAGCGCTCTCGGCGAACAAGCGGGCGAGTCGCAGGCGCGCCGCAGGCTGTTCCTCCAGCAAGGCCAGGTAGGACGAACGACGCGCCACCGCCTGCACCAGGCGGCACAAGCGCAGCAGACAAGCTGCCGGCGCGGCGCTGTCGCGCGCGACGGCCAGCAACTGCGGCATGAGGCGGTCGAGCTGCTCGCGCGAACGTTGCGACATGGCGCGCACCGAGGCCGCCTGCGACAGCTTTTGCACGGCTTCGGCCACCTCGGTGCCGGGCGTGAAACCCGAGGCCTCCATGGCACCGGCATTGAGCGTCTCCGCACAGGCCTGCTGCCACAGGGCGACATCTGCCACCGGCGCGCTGGCCGTGCGACCGCCTTGGGGCATCAGCGCTTCGGCGAACTCCTCGCTGACATGGGCGCGATGCTGGGCCAGCTGCAGCTCCAGTTCTTCCCAGCTGGCATGACCGAGTCCCAGCGCGATGCGCTCGCGGCTCAACGCGTCCTCGGGAATATCGTGCGTCTGTGCATCACGCAACATCTGCACGCGATTTTCCACGCGGCGCAGGAAGATGTACGCCTCGCGCAATGCGCGCGCCTGCGCCATGCTGATGTGGCCGCGCGCCTCACAAGCAGCGAGCGCGGGCAGCAGGCCGCGCACGCGCAGGCTGGGCTCGCGGCCACCGCGAATCAGCTGCACCAGTTGCACGACGAACTCGATTTCGCGGATGCCTCCCGGCCCCAGCTTGAGATTGTCGGCGAGATCCTTGCGCGCCACCTCGGCGTCGATCAGCGCCTTCATCTCGCGCAGGCCGGCGAACGCGGTGTAGTCGAGATAGCGGCGATAGACGAACGGCCGCAGCAGCTCCTGCAGCTGCTTGCCGCCATGGCGATCGCCCGCCACTGGGCGCGCCTTGATCCAGGCATAGCGCTCCCAGTCGCGCCCCTCGCTCTGGTAATACTGCTCCATGGCCGAGAAGGGCAGCGCCAGGCGCCCGGCATTGCCGAAGGGTCGCAGGCGCAGATCCACGCGGGCGCAGATGCCATCCATGGTCGGTTCGTTGAGCAGGCGCACAAGCTGACGCGCCAGCCGCACGAAGTACTCGCTATTGTCGAGCGAGCGCGCACCGTCGCTCTGCCCGCCATGCGGATAGGCCAATACCAGGTCGATATCGGACGAGAAGTTCAGCTCACTGCCACCGAGCTTGCCGAAGCCGACCACGACCATGCGCTGCAGCACGCCATCGTGACTACGGCTATGGCCATAGCGCGCGGCCATGGCGCGTTCCGACCAACTGAGCGAGGCACCCAGCAGGACTTCATACAGCACGCTGGTGGCGGACAGCGTCTCGGGCAGTTCGTCCAGGCCATTGACGTCGCGAAACACCAGCCGCAACGCCTCCGCATGGCGAAAACGCCGCAGCTCCATGAGGCAGGTCGCCTCATCCTCAGTCAGCTTCAGGGCGTCGATGCGCGCGCTCGCGTCACTGCCCGCGCGCAGTCGCTCCAGGCCTTGCGGCGCCAGCAGTTGCGGCTGACGGAACCAGGTATCGAAGGCAAAATCGCTGGCCAGCAGGGTTCGCCGGATGCGCTCGGCGACACCGGCGTCATCGTGCAATGGCACGCCCATGGTGCGGCAACGGGCAGCCAGTTCAGCGTAGCGATCGTCGATCAGCGCTCGTAGCGCGGGAGATTCCAGGGCAGGCATCGGCGCATTGTGCCGTAGTAGCGCGCTGGCTGCCGACACCCCGGCAAGCGGGCCGCCCGCGTCGGGCGACACCCACCGTCACCCCTTGGCTCTGTGCGCCGATTCCTACGCAAGCAGCCGGCCCACCGCGCTGCATGATTCGTTCATATCCAGGTCGTTACATTGCGATGTCCGAGCCATGACAGCCATCAGCAGGACGCCGTGACCATGTCAGCGACTCCGCCCGCGCCCGGTGCGCGCTCCCTTTGTGTTCGCCTGGCCGTGCCAGCCGTGCTGGCCTTGGTGTTCACGCTGTTGACCGGCCTCGTGGACGGCGGCGTGGGGGTGAGCCCTGCGCAAGCGCTGGACCAACCCAACTTCCTGCTCGCCAACGCGCTGCCCGGCCTGCTGCTGGCGGCGTTTTTGCTGGTGCTCAGTCGACGCGCGCTGCTGTCGTTCGGCCTCGCCTTCGTGCTGCAGATGCTGGTCTACGGCATCAACCGCCTGAAGGTGATCCACCTGAGCACGCCGCTGATGCCGGCCGACTTCCACATGGTCGGCCAGTTGCGCCGTGGCGGGCTGGCCTTGCTGGGCAGCTACCTGCCCGCCACTCCCTGGCCTTATCTGGGCGTGCTTGGCGCGCTCATCGTGATGGTGATCGCCTGGCGTATCGAGCCGCCGCTGTTCGCGCGGCACACACGTGGCAAGCGGCTGCTGTCGGGCCTGGGCTTGCTTGCCTTGCTGGCCACCTTGTTCGCCGGCATGCCGGGCTGGCAGAAGATCTATGGCGGCGGCCACCTATGGCTGGAACCGTGGTCGGCTGCGGCGACCGCCGAGCATTCCGGCCTGATCAGCTCCTTGCTGATGTTTCACCTACAGCAGGGCCATGCCCGCAGGCATGCCGACGCGACGGCCGCGCAGCGGCTGATCCAGGGTTCCGATGTCGCCTTGCGCGCACGCCTGCAGCCGGCATCGCAACAGCTGGGGGAAACGCCGGATATCGTCGTCGTGCAAAGCGAGTCGTTCTTCGATCCTTCCATCATGAAGGGTTATGAGCACGCCGACCTCATACCCAATCTGCGGCGGCTCGCCGCGCAGGGTGAGAGCGGCCCCCTGCATGTTCCCACCTTTGGTGGCGGCACCATTCGCACCGAGTTCGAAGTACTGACCGGGCTCTCGTTGCGCTACTTCGACGATCTGCAATTTCCCTATCTGCAGATGAACAACAAGGTCGTGCCGAGCATGGTGCGCACGTTGCGCGCCCACGGCTACGAAACGATCGCCTTGCATGGCAATGATCCGGGCTTCTGGAATCGCCGCACGGCATTCCGCGCCATCGGCTTCGACCGTTTCGAATCGGGTGAGGCGTTTCCCGCCGAGGCCGCCACGGACGGCCAGTACATGGCCGACAGCGCCATGTCCGACGCGATCATGGCCCAGCTCAAGGACGTCGGGCCGCCGCAGTTCCTGTTCGCCATCAGCATCGAGGCGCACGGGCCTTACGACATCACGCCCACGGACGTCGCCGCGCGCGACGCCATTGCCGTACCAGCCGGCGTCACCGGCACGAACAAGCGGGAGCTGCAAAACTACCTGTATCACCTGCAGCATGCCGACCGCGAGCTGGGCCGACTGGCCGACCAGCTCGCCGCGCGCGAACGCCCCACCTTGCTGTTGTTCTATGGCGACCACCTGCCCGCGCTCACCGACACGTACCACGCCACCGGCTTCGTCGATGGCCAGGACATGCTGAGCCAGGCCAGCACCTGGCTACTCGTCAACCCGCGCCATCCGAATCCGGCGAAGCAGCAGGCGCTGGCGGCGTGGATGCTGCCCGGGAGGCTGCTGGACCAGGCGGGTATCCGTGACGATGCCTACTTCGCGCTTACCCAGGTCATCGCCCCGCCGCTGGCGACGCTGACGCAAGCTCCAGGCGCGGTGCCGCAGGAACGCGAGGGTGACAGCAAGGCGGCTGACGAGGACATGGCACACGTCGCCCTCCTGCGCTTCATGGGCAAGCTGGGCCCGATGCTGCCGAAGGACGAGCGGCAGACCGTCGATGTCGGCGAGGTCGAATCCGGCATGCCGGGCGCGCCCACCGATGCGGTCGGCGCGCAGCTGTAATGGGCCGCCGTGGTTTGGACGTCCATACAATCGAGCGTGGCGGCCGTTCTCCGGGCTTTGCAAGTGGTCCACTGCACGCAACAGATGCGGCGCAAGGCGAAAATTCAGCGAACTGTCTGCTTGCTTAAGGCGGCCAGTTTCGTTCAGGTTCGGTAAGGCGAGTGGCGTCTAGCGTTGGTCCCAGCCCCGAAGCAACGTCTTCGACGGCACATCCCCATTGGAGGTTTACCTCATGCGTAAGACCATGCTTGCCGCCCTGCTCGTCACCGCTGCTTCCGTCCTGACCATGCCGGCTTTCGCCCAGACCGCCGCCGCGACCAAGACCGAAGCCAGCACGACCGCCGGCGCGACAGCGCAGGACACTGCCAAGACGGCCGACCAGACCGCCACCAAGGCGGCGGACACGGCTACCCACAAAGCCACCAAGCACACCAGCCACAAGGCCAAGGCTGCTGCGGGCGACGCCACCAAGACGGAAGCAGGCGCCAAGACCAGCGGCGAATAATCTTCCACGCCTGATCGAGCCCAAGCCCCGGGAGGCAACTCCCGGGGCTTTTTTGTGGCGCGCGGAGGCTCACTTCAGCGCGCCGGGCCAGCGCGATCCTAGAAGTCGTAAGTGCCCGTCAGCAGGAAGGTTCGCCGCGTCCGTACAGGCACAAAAGTTTCGTCGAAGTCATCCGCGTAAAGACGCCGCGCCAGCAGGTTCTTCAGTCCCAGCGTCACGCGCCAGCGATCGGAGCGATACGACACGTTGGCTCCCACTTCGGCCTGGCCGGGAATGGAGAAGTAGGTCAGGCCATCCAGGCTCTGGCCCAACGAATGACTGCGGGCCAGCACGCCGCCGGCCACGCCCCAGCCGTGCAAGGCCGCGCCCTGGAACCAGTAGCTGGCCCACAGGTTGAAGCGCTGGCGCGGGGCACCCGTCGCCGCCGTACCATCGTGGTTGCTGATCTGCGCGAAGGTATAGCTGCTGCTGATATCCAGCCCCGGCGCGAGCTGCCCTGCCAGTTCCAGCTCCGCACCACGATTGGTCTGACCGGGTCCCAGCTCGGCGAAATTCGGCGGCTGCGGCGATACCAGCACATAGCTGTGGTCGAGCATGATGCGGTACAGCGACAAGGTGAGCCGCGCACGCTGGTCGAACAGGTTGAACTTGGCCCCCGCCTCCAACTGGCGCGACAGTGCCGGCACCAGCGGTCGACCGTTTTCGCCGAGGAAGGAGACGGGCTGGAAGCCGCTGGCCATGCTGCTGTAGAGCGCGACATCAGCGGTGAGCTTGTAGACCAACCCGGCATTGGGCACCCACTTCGTGCGGCGCGGATTCCAGGGATTGCCGGCCGTGTCGACGGTGGCGACCTCGTAAGCCGCACGGCGCACGGCGGCGAGCACGTTCCAGTGCTCGCCCAGCGCGAGCTGGTCCTGCAGGAACAGGCCGCTGTCGATCGACCACGGCGTACCGCCGAGCGGGAGGTTGTCGGCCGGCTGGATCACCGACGCCACCGAGGGCAGCGGGGCGCTGGTGAACAGGTTGAACTGTGCACCGTCGTACGCATGCAGGAAATCGTCGCTGTGCCCAAGGCGCGAGCGTGAGTAGTCGAAACCGAGCGTCACCGTGTGCGTCACCTGCCCCGCGCCGAACACGCCGACGAGATCGTTCTGCAGCGAGTAGTAGGCATCGCTGTACCGGTAGGCCTCGGCAATCGGGTCGGCGTTTCCATTCGCTGCAGGGTTGTACAACGTCCAGCTCTGCTGGTCGTTTCGCTGTTGTACGTACTGGCCACGGCTGCGCCAGGCCCAGGTATCGCCCAGTTGCTGGTCGAGCAGGTAGTACAGCCGGTCTGACTGGTAGCTGGCGTAGTCACTCGGGCTGCCTGTCAGCAGGCCGAACGGCGAGGCGGACGACAAGCTGCCGTTCAACAGCACCACGTGATCGGGAATCGGCAGGCGATGGTCGATGCGCTGCACGCCAACGACGAGGTTGGTGGTGCGGCCGCGCCAGCCGACCGACGGCGCGATATACGCACTGCGCCGATGACCATAACCCTGCGGCGTGTGGTCGGCATACTCGCCGGACAACACGAGCCGATACGTCAGTCCCGGCGTGCTGCCAAGTGGGCCGGCCAGGTCCAGTCCCGCCTGCGTCTCGCCCCGCTCGCCCAGCGCATAGCTGAGCTGATGCACGGGCTCGCTTTGCGGTTGCTTGGTCGTGATATTGACCAGGCCGCCGAAACTGCCGCCCGTGGTATCGCCCAGGATCGACTGCGGTCCCTTCAGCACTTCCACCCGCTGCACGCCGACGAGCGGCGGATAATCGCCCGATCCGGCAATGCTGTTGGGCATGCCGTCAGTCAAGCCATTGCCGGTGTAGAAGCCACGAATCTGGAACAGCGGCAAACCATCCGAGCCGTCGATGTACTGCACGCCGGCGACGTTGCGCACGGCATCGGCGACAGTAAGGATCTGCTGCGAATCGATCAGGTCGCGGGTGACCACGCTGATCGATTGCGGCACGTCGATCAGATAGGCATCGTTGCGTGTCGCCAGGCTGCTGAGATCGGCCATGAAGCCCACGTCGCGATCGACCATCGCATCCGTGCGTACTGGCGCCAGCTCCTTGACCTGGGAAGCATCGGCAGCTTGCGTTGGCGAAGCAACGTCACGCGGCCTCACCACTACGGTACCGGCGTCAGTGAACTCATAGTTCAGGTCGCTGCCCTGCAACAGGCGTGACAATGCAGCTTCGACCGAATAGCTGCCGCTCACACCAGGCGAACGAAATCCGGCGACGGCACCGCCAGCGGTAAGCACCTGCACATTGGCCTGCTTGCCGAAAGCAATCAGCGCGGCCGCCAGCGATTGCGCGGGAATCGCAAATTCGACGCGTGTGTCGGCTGGCGCCGAATGCGCCACCGCCATCGCGGCGCCGGGCGCCAGCAAGGTCATCGCCATGGCGACGCTGCCGTAGAAAAGCAGCTGCGCACGCACCGTCATGGTCTCCGCTTCTCCCTAAGCGAAAACCGGCAGTGTGACATGCGTCCGGTATGTTTTGGCAGCGTATTGACGCGATGAACGATGGCTGTCGCTGACCTTGCGATGCTCAAGGTCAACATCATCAATGCATCTCACGAAGCCTGCCACCGTTGAGCAAATGCAGTCGATAGCAGCGTGCCCGCGCTGTCGCCCTAGCGGCGACTGGTGGATCCGGCGTCGGACAGAATCGTCTGCCCAGCCGCGTCGCGCACCTGCACGGGCAGCACCTGCGGCAGCGCGTGCAGCCAATCGTCAATGGCATCCGTCTTCACCGTGCCGGTGAAGGTCAGCGACTCGAGATGCGCATCTTCGATACGGACTGGCCGCACACGGTAGCGGTTGATGTTGGCGACCACGACCGCCAGCGATTCGTTGTCGAATTCCAGGCGATCGCTTTGCCAGGCCGTGGCGCGTGCCAGGTCGGTGCTCGACACACTCAAGGCGGCGCGACCGGGATCGTAGGAGACCCTTTGCCCTGCCACGGCCTCCAGGCCGTCGCCCGTGCGATCGGCGCGATTGAAGATGCGCACGCGCCCATCGGTCACCGAAATCGTCACGTGATCGCCGGTGCGCCGCACATCGAAGGCCGTGCCGACGTCGTGGATCGCCAGCTTGCCGGCATTCACCACAAACGGACGCTGGGCGTTGTGCGCGACCTGGAAGAAGGCCTCGCCTCGCGCCAGCTCCACCTGGCGATGATCCCGGCTGAATTGCGCGGTGAGCCTGGTCGCGCCACCCAGGGTCACGGTCGTGCCATCGACCAGGGTGATATCGCGCCTGGCCGCCACTTCGCTGCTGTAGACCTGTGGCGCCAGCTCGGTATTGCGCAGGGTCCACGCCGCGTAGCCACTCATCAACACCACGCCCACCAGCGCCGCCGCAGCCGCGAGCGGCAGCCAGCGTCGGCGTACGGCCTCGACCGGCGCGAACTCGGCGACGAGTTGCGCACGCGTCACTTCGCCCAGCGTGCCAAGTCGCTCAGCCAGTTCCGTGATCCATTCGAAGGCGCGCAGATGGCTGGCGTCGGCCGAGGTCCACGCCAACCACTGCTCGATGGTCTGCTCGGCAGCAGCGGGATCACGCAGACGCACCCACCAATCCGCGGCGGCGTGCAAGGTCTGCTCATTGAGAGTTTCGGCCATCATGGCATCTCCAGTTCGTCCACCCGCGCCCGGCAATGCGACAAGGCGTTGGCAACGTGATAGCGCACCATGCGCTCGCTGATTTTCATGGCGCGTGCAATAACGCCGATGTCGCAACCGTCGATGACATGCATGACGAAGGCGCGGCTGGTCTTGGCCGGCAGCTCGCGCAAGGCCTTGTGCAGGCCGTGCAACTGCTCGGTGGCCGAGGCGTGGCGTTCGGGAATCGGGGCCAGATGCACGTCCTCGACCGGCGGCTCGATCGCATGGTCATTACGTACCTTGCGCATGCGCAGGCGATCCACCGCCAGGTTCGATGCCGTCCGGAACAAATAAGCGCGCAGCGAATCCACCTGCTCCGGGTGTTCCAGCGTGAACATGCGGATATACGCCTCCTGCGCCACTTCCTGCGCATCGGAAAGCGAATTGAGGCGACATTGCAGGAACGCGACCAGGGCGCGGTTGTGATCCCGAAACAGCGCCGCGATCTGCGCGGCATGGGCGGGGACCACCGTGCTCTCGCCACGACTCCCTTCGGTTTTGACTAGCTTGTCCACGCGGCTTCCCGAGGTACGCCTGGAAGGGACGGTTTGGATTCTAACGTGGCGATGGCAGCGGGCGCGTCGACGCGCCGCGGCGCCCCGCCCAGGGCATCAGCCAACATCTGCTCGGCCTGGCGGCGCAGTTCGGCGCGGCGGCGGTGCAGCGCGCGGTGCTTGCTCGGCACTCCGGACTCGGTCCGGTGGGGCGGCGCCGCAGGCATCAGAAACCAATCCCCACTCACCGGCATACCGCCCTGCTCCCGCCAGAACCCATCGTAATCGGCGTGAAACCGGTCCCGGCCACGCAAGGGATGGCCGGCCTTGCCAACCGCCAGCAGGCGGCGGACGCCGCATTGCGCGGCAAAAGCATAAGCCAGCGTCAGCATGAGTTGCTTGGGACGCAAGCCATGCATGTGGCGCGTCAGTTCGCGCACCCGGTCACGCGCGTGCACGCCGTCCGGGCCCTGCAGACAGCCAATCGCAAGCGTCGATTCATCGATGAGGGTCATGACGAGGCGATAGAGCGGCCGCCCATCCATCTCGCTGAGCTCGATGCACAGCTCGCCCTCGCAGCCCATGAAGACGGGCGGGCGAAGGTGCAGCGCCAGCTGGCTGCCGTCTTTCAAGGTCAACTGACCGAGGGTGGCGCGCCCGCGCACATAGATGTCGTCAAACAAGGTCGCGGGCAAGCGGTGCAGCATGTGGCGGTAGTGGCACTGCAAGCTGCGCAGGCGGGCCGCCCGGTGCCAATGGCGGTTGATGAAGCGATGCAGATGGCGCTCCAGCAGGCGTGGATCGCATTTGATGCAGGCGCGCATGCGTGGATGCGCTGCGGCGAAGGCGAGAAAGCGCTGATGCTGTCGCGGCAGGGACGACGCGCGCACGAGGTATTTCGCGGCCATCACGGCGCGCTGGACGCCGTTGCCGACCCAATCGCTGCGATCCCGCAGCGACCCCAGCCACAAGGCGGGCTTGAACAGGCCATCCCTGGCTCCCGGCTCCTTCAACGGCACGGTCACGTGCGGGCGTGAGGCGCCCGCCACCACGCGCAGCTCACGCTCCAGGCTTTGCTGCGCCGCCAAGGCGCAACCGCTGGCCGCGAAAACCAGGTCCGCGTCCAGGATGTCATTCCGTGACAAGAGATTCCGTTGCTGCATGGCGCGCGATCTGCGTAGTGGCTGTGACCTCTCTACGACGTGCGGGAAAGCAAAAAGGGAAATGGATGACGAAAAAAAGTCGCCATAAAAGAAAACCCCGCACAAGGCGGGGTTTTCCGGTACAGCAGGCTTGAGGGCCGGACTTAGAAGTCCATGCCGCCCATGCCGCCCATGCCACCGCCCGGCGCGCCGTGCGAATGACCTTCGTCCTTCTTCGGCACTTCGGTCACGGCCGCTTCGGTCGTGATGATCGAGCCAGCCACCGAGGCGGCGAACTGCAGGGCCGAACGGGTCACCTTGGTCGGGTCCAGGATGCCGAAGGCAATCATGTCGCCGAACTCGCTGGTGGCCGCGTTGTAACCGAAGTTACCGTTGCCTTCCTTCACCTTGTTGAGGATCACGGACGGCTCGTCGCCAGCGTTCGCCACGATGGCGCGCAGCGGGGCTTCCAGCGCACGACGGGTGATGGCAATGCCCAGGTCCTGGTCGGTGTTCTGACCCTTCAGGCCTTCGAGCGCCTTCAGCGAGCGGATCAGCGCCACGCCACCGCCGGGCACCACGCCTTCTTCCACCGCCGCACGGGTCGCGTGCAGGGCGTCTTCGACGCGGGCCTTCTTTTCCTTCATCTCGACTTCGGTGGCAGCGCCAACCTTGATGACCGCCACGCCGCCAGCCAGCTTGGCCACGCGCTCCTGCAGCTTCTCGCGGTCGTAGTCCGACGAGGTCTCTTCGATCTGCGCCTTGATCTGGCCGATGCGCGACTGGATGCGCTCGGCTTCGCCAGCACCGTCGATGATGGTGGTGTTTTCCTTGGTGATCACCACGCGCTTGGCGCGGCCGAGATCGGTGATGGTGGCCTTCTCAAGAGCCAGGCCCACTTCCTCGGAGATCACCACGCCATTGGTGAGGATGGCGATGTCTTCCAGGATCGCCTTGCGACGGTCGCCGAAGCCCGGCGCCTTCACGGCGGCAACCTTGACGATGCCACGGATGGTGTTGACCACGAGGGTCGCCAGGGCTTCGCCCTCGACTTCCTCGGCCACGATCAGCAGCGGCTTGCCGGCCTTGGCGACGGCTTCCAGCACCGGCAGCAGCTCACGGACGTTGGAGACCTTCTTGTCGTGGATGAGGATGAACGGGTCGTCCAGCTCAACCTGCTGCGACTGCTGGTTGTTGATGAAGTACGGCGACAGGTAGCCGCGGTCGAACTGCATGCCTTCGACGACGTCGAGCTCGTTCTCGAGACCCGAGCCTTCCTCGACCGTGATCACGCCTTCCTTGCCGACCTTCTTCATCGCGGTGGCGATGATGTCGCCGATGTTGGCGTCGGAGTTGGCCGAGATGGTGCCGACCTGGGCAATCGCCTTGTCGTCAGCGGTGGGGTTGGAGAGCTTCTTCAGCTCGCCCACGGCGGTGGACACGGCCAGGTCGATGCCGCGCTTGAGGTCCATCGGGTTCATGCCGGCGGCCACAGCCTTGAGGCCTTCCTGGATGAACGCCTGGGCCAGCACGGTCGCCGTGGTGGTGCCGTCGCCGGCGACGTCGGAGGTCTTGGAAGCGGCTTCCTTGACGATCTGGGCGCCGATGTTCTCGTACTTGTCGGCCAGTTCGATTTCCTTGGCCACGGACACGCCGTCCTTGGTCACGGTCGGTGCGCCGAAGCTCTTCTCGATCACCACGTTGCGGCCCTTCGGACCCAGGGTGACCTTGACCGCATTGGCCAGGGTGTTGACACCCTTGAGCATGCGAGCACGTACATCTTCGCCGAAGCGGACTTCTTTAGCTGCCATAAAATTTTTGCCTCAAAAATTTTGAATAAGAATGGGAAAGCTGGCGACGGGATGGCTACAAAGCGCGGCTATCGCGCTAAAGCCCCCGTCGAACCGATCAACCTTCGATCACCGCAACGATGTCGTCTTCCTTCAGGAAGACCAGCTCTTCGCCGTCGATCTTGATTTCCTGGCCGGCGTACTTGCCGAACAGCACCACGTCGCCTTCCTTCAGCGACATCGGGCGCACGTTGCCGTCTTCCAGGATGCGGCCGGTACCGGCAGCGATGACCTTGCCGCGGGTCGGCTTTTCGGTGGCGCTGTCAGGAATGACGATGCCGCCAGCGGAGACGCGCTCTTCTTCGAGGCGCTTGACGATGACGCGATCGTGCAGCGGACGCAGTTTGCTCATGGGTGGGCTCCAGCTTGGTTGGATGGGTTGAACGAATTGGGGACCCCGGAGCGGCGCCTGTACTGGCGCTTGTTAGCACTCCCCGGAGGTGAGTGCCAATTCTAACGACGCAAAGCCCCCATGCAAGAGGCGCCGGTCCGGTGGCTGACTCTTCCAATGGGGGGGAGCGGCTGGCCTTTCAAGGGTGGCGGCCCCATCGACACCGACCCCGGGAGCGACGACGATGACGGTCCAGCACCCCCAGGGCCATCGACCGCCGTGACCGACGAGCTGACGCTACGCAAGGACATCGTCGCCCAGGGCGCCAAACTGGCCGCCTCCGGCCTGAGCCAGGGCACCTCCGGCAACCTCAGCATCCGCTGCGGGCCGGGCTTCCTGATTACCCCCTGCGGCACGCCGTACGAGGCCATCACGCCGGAAAGCGTCGTCCTGGTCGACCTGGATGGCCACTGGGATCCAGGGCTGCGCCCATCGAGCGAGTGGCGCTTCCACCGCGATATCTATGCCGCGCGCGCCGATATCCAGGCCGTGGTCCACGTCCACCCGCCCTACAGCACGGCTCTGGCCATGTGCCGCATGGCGATTCCGGCGGCCCACTACATGATCGCGGTGGGCGGCGGCGACTCGATCCGCTGCGCGGACTACCACACCTACGGTACCCAGGCCCTCTCGGATGCGGTCGTGCAGGCGCTGGAGGGGCGTCTGGCCTGCCTGATGGCCAACCACGGCATGATCGCCACCGGCACCAGCATGGCGCAGGCGATGTGGCGGGCCGTCGAGGTCGAAACCCTGGCCAGGCAATACGCGCTGGCGCTGCAGGTCGGCACGCCGGTGCGGCTGACCGAAGACGAGGTCACCCAGGTGCTGGAAAAATTCGCCAGCTACGGCCTGATGGCGCCGAGGCCGTGATGTCCGACCCGGTCCTTATCTGCTACTGCACCTGCCCCGATGCCGCCAGCGCGCAAAAGCTGGCCGATGCCCTGGTGGGCGACGGCCTGGCTGCCTGCGTCAACCGCCTGCCCGGCGTCAGCTCCACCTATCGCTGGCAAGGCAAGGTAGTCACCGAGAGCGAGGTCCTGCTGCTGATCAAGACCACCGAAAGTCGCTTTGCGGCGCTCAAGCAGCGCCTATTGGCCCTGCATCCCTACGAAGTACCGGAACTGATCGCCGTGCCGGTGGCCCAGGGCCATGCCGCTTACCTGGATTGGGTGCGTGCGAGCGTGGGCTGATCAGCAACGCTTGCCAGACCGCCTGCCGTCCCGGAAAAGGGCGCCGATGCGGCGCACGGTCATCCTCCCTGCCGGCTCCCTCGTGCGATCGCCTGAGCCTGCTGCAGCACGTCATCCGCCGGTGTCTGGATGACCGGGATGCGGATGGCTATGTCCGGCGTCACGCCCTTGGCGCCCAGATCGCCGTTGGGCCGGACAATTCTTGCCTTGGGATAGCCAACGGATAGTCCGGTCTGGGGCAGCCTGAACTGCTCCATGGCGCCGTAAGTCGTCGCCATATCGGACGTGGCTTCGCCGAGGACGACGCCGAATTTGTAATCCTGCACGAGCGCGGCAACGGAGACGGCGTTCGAATAGGAGTGCCGGTCGACCAGCACGAACACCTTGCCGGTGAAGCGCCGGCCCTCACGCGGATAGGCAAGCGGAATGTCGAAGTCGACTACGTCGCCGACCTTCGATCGCGCATAGAGCTCGGCAAACTTGCGCGAGATCGGTCCCGCCGCCGCTGCGTCGTTGGCAAGCCGATCCGCATTGGCGGCGGTGGATTCCTCACTTACTTTGATCTTGAACTGCGAGGCGAATCGAAACGGGCGCGTCGCGAACCAGGACACCATCACATCGCTGAAAAGATTGTCGCCGCCTGGATTGCCGCGCAAATCGATGATGAGGCTGTCCGCATGAGCATCGAGGAAGCTCTCGAACGAGCGATCGATGAATTGCTGGAATGCCGACACATCCCAACCCTCGGCCTCGGTCTTCGCCTCCACGTTGTAGAACGGCCCCGGCCGCAAGTAGGCCACGTGGTCGTCAAGCATCTTCGCCGCGCGCAGAGGCGTTTCGAGATCCAGGGAAGGTGGCTGCTGTGCGCGCGACGATTCCATCTGCGCGCTGGTGCGCGCCGGCACGCGCACGCTCTGCGGTTCCGATCCGTCACGCTGTAGCACCACATCGAAGCCGTCGACGGGGCCGAGCTCGATCCATAGATAGATCGCAAAGTCGTACTCCATCAGGGAGTCCGCCATATACGATGTCTCGGCCGAAACGTGCTGCTCCGTGCGTTTCAGCCAATGCTGGACGCTCTGCCCGTCGATACTCGCCATTTCGTCGCCCGGCTTGATGGCGTCCACACCGCTGAGGTTCGCGGCAACGTATACGCGCCCATCCACCACGCGGATCTCAAGCGGAAATCCCTTGCCACCCGCCGCGCGGTAGTTGCGCCAATCGGAGGCCGGCGAGTCGATACGGGTGTGGCCCATGCGCACGTCGGCGGCAAACAGTTCGAACCGGGTCTTCGCCTGCAGCAGGGTCAAGGGCTGGTTCAATTGCGCGTACAACTGCCGATAGCGCTGGTCCAGTGCCTGCCTGGACGTAAATGCATACAGGTCGACGTGCGCGGACTGAAGTCCGCGGTACATGTGCTCGAAATCAGCGCGCAGCTGCGCAGGCGTGTATAGCCGATCCTTGTCGGCGGCATGATCGGCCGCCTGCCCGCCGTGCGGGGCCGCAACCCCGCCCGCCGCGGTCAACCAGCCTGCGAGAAGCGCTCCCAGCCATGCCCTGCGCATATCGGCCTGCCTTTTCATCCACGATAGGCCGACATATTATGTAGGCGCCTACATACATTCAACGGCAACCAGCGAGATTCCACCCATGACTGATGCCACATCCAGCTTCGGGCCAGCCGCCATCGGCGCACGGCTGCGGCGACTTTCGGAAGTCATCGACGAGGACGCCGGAAAAATCTATGCCGAGCTCGGCATCGACTTCCAGCAACGCTGGGTGGGCATCCTGGAACAACTGGCCCTGCATGGCTCGTTATCCGTCGGCGAATTGGCGGCCGCTCTCGGCATCCGCCATGCATCCGTGAGTCAGACGCGTCGTTCGCTCGAAGAGTCCGGCCTGGTGAGTTCCGAGGTTGACCCGGTCGATGCCCGTAGTCGCCGGCTGCGCCTGTCACCGCTGGGCAAGAACCTGGTTCGGCGCCTGGAACCCCTGTGGGAAGCGCTCAATACGATCTCGACTGAACTCAACGCCGAAGCCGGCAATGTCGTCGAGGCCCTTGATCGGCTGGATCTCGCCTTGCAGAAGGCCTCCCTCTACGAACGCATGCGACAGAAACTTTCTTCCGAACCCAGCGTGGGTGCGTCGAAAAAGTCAGCCGGCCCGCAAGGGCCCAAGAGGCCACGCCCCGTGGTTTGAGATAAGTGCGTCTGGATCGAACGCAGGCGATTCCCATCGCTTAGGCAGCCACACCTAAGTTCGACCAAAAGCGAGTAGCGCCCCCGCTGGGGCGCTACTCGGTCTCGACGCGCAACAGTCGAGCCCGGCTCACATTGCCACGCGCGCGGGCATGGAATTTCCAGGTCTGGCCAGGTCCAAGGTCATGCACCTCGTCAACCGCGCGTCCAATGGCATGCCCCTTCGCATCGAACAACCGGAAGCTGACGCGGGTGGCGTGGATCCGCACGCGGCTTACGTTGGTCAGCGTTCCTACCACCTTGTTGCGCCCTGGTGTCACGTCGCGCTCCACGCGATACGAGCCTATCTGCACCGCGTGCCTCAATGGCTTGCTTGCCGCTGCAGCCGTCGCGCTTGTCGCCAAACCGACGCCAAGCAGCGCCAGCGCAACCCGACCAACAACCTTCCAGCGCCGCGAGCGCCACTCATTTGAATCTAACGTCTTACCTTCCACCAAACCTCCAGATACCGGCGCGCTACGCTGCGGCCGGCTATTGATCGCCGCACGGGGCAGCGCTGGCGCAATTTTCGCGCGAGAGCTGCCCTGATGGAAACTGCGGCTAGCTCGCCGACAGCGGCGCTTCGATCCATCGCGGTGCACGGCGTGGCAGAAACGCCAGCGCCAGCCACGCCGTCAACGCCATCAGGCTGAGCCAAGCAAACCAGTCACCCCAGCGCGCATACAGGGTGCGCGTGTCACGCAGCGGCAGATCGCCCACGACGTCGGCGTCATGCTGTTCGCTGGAAGCTTCGGCCACGACGCGACCACGGTCATCGCTCAAGGTCAGACGGCCGGAGCGGGCCGCGCGAGCGATGGCGAAACCGCTTTCCACACCGCGCATGATCGCCATGCGGCTGTGTAGCCAGCCGTCCATGCTGAAGTCCCACGCGGGCACCAGCAGCAGTTGCGCATGGCGCTCTGCATAGGCGCGACCGATATCGTGGAAATCCAGGTCCTTGCACACCGTCAATCCAATGCGTGGCGTGCCAGCCAGCAGGGTGTAGCTGTCGCCTGGCGTGTAATGATCTTCAAAACCAGGGATCAGATGCCGTTTGCTGTACGTAGCCGGCGCCGTGGCGCCCGATGGGAACACCATCAGCATGTTGCGTTCAGCGCGTGGATCGCCCTTGAAATCGATGCCGACACCTACGATTACCTTGTGCTGCCTCGCCAGCGCGGCGAAGGCTGGCACGGTCGACGCGGAGGTGGCGAAGGAGGTTTCCGGGATCAGCACAGCCTGGGCGCCAGCGTTCGCGAGCCGAGTGATCGCTTCGACGTAGCGCGCTACCAGCGCCTGGCCATCCGCATCGTCCAAGGCGGGTCGGATTGGTTTCTCCAGCGAGACCAAGCCGATGCGCATGGTCGTCGTGGCTGGCGCCTCCAGCCGCCAACTGCCGTAGGCGACTGTAGCGATGATCAAAAAAGCCGCCGTCACTGCCACCGGGATGCGATCACGCTTCGCCACATGCGGTGCAAGTTGCGTGGCGATGGCAGCCGGCAACAGCAACACGAGAAAGGTGATACCCCAGATGCCCGCGATCGCCGCCACCTGGATGACCGGGAGGGCATTCATCTGCGTATAGGCGAGGCTGCCGAACGTGCCATGCGGCGACGTCAGGCTGTTGATGTATTCGGCGGCGACCCATGCCGTTGGCAGCGCCAAGGTCGCCGCCAGGTGACGGCCACGCAGGAGCAGGCGCCGGAACAACAGCACGCATAACGCCATTACCAGGCTGGGCATGGCGATGAGGTAGACGATGATCGGCATCGGCAAGCCGATATGCGCGTGCAAATAAGTCCACTGATTAAGCCCGCCGAGCGCGAAGGCGAGCAAGGTCGCCAGCGCTGCCCTCGGTGCAGGTACCCGCGGGGCCAGCCATAGCACGGGCAAGGGCGCGAGCCAGGTCACCCACCAGAGCGGTTGCACGCCGCTGCCGAACCACCAACCCAGCGCAGTCAGTGCGGTGGCGACCAGCCATGCCAGCGGCGCGAGACGATCAGGCCTTGATGCCATCGAACAATCTCCTCAGCGATTGCAGGTAGAAGGCACGAAACTGTGCTTCGTCGCAACTGAAGCGCCCGGCGCGATAGAGGGCGATCAAGCCGTGCTGCTGGGCCCAGATGGCCATCGCCACGTCGTACGGGTCGTCCTGCTTCAACACGCCCTGGTCCATGCCCTCGACCACGGCATGGACCACGACATTGAAGGTGGGTGAATGGCCGGCGCGAAAATCCTCGGGAAATCGCCGCGCGTCGTCTCGAGGCACGGAAAACGCGTGATCGAACAGGTGCGGATGGGCCAGCGCATAGTCCAGATATGGCTCGGCCAGTGCCATCAATCGATGCAGCACGTCTCGATGCCGCGTGCGGCGCGTTTCCCACTCATGCGCGACCGCGTTGAAGCTGTCGTCGGAGAGCCGCTTCAGCAGCGCATCGCGGGTGGGAAAGTGGCGGTAGATCGCCATCGGCGTGATGCCCACCGCATCGGCGACGCGGCGCATGGTCACGGCGTCGGCGCCGTCGTTATCGAACAGCTTGTGCGCGGCCCGGAGGATTTTCTCGGCGGTGGTCAGGCGAGTCATGTATACACCGTATACTTGATGGCCGCGGCGGCGCAATGGGCCTTTTGGGCTAGTTGTCGCCGATCAGGAACCAGGCAAGGCGGCGCACGCCGCTTCGTCGCGGTCGATGCGCTCAGGCGTCCGGATGCGCACGTAGCAGGCGGCCGAGCAGGCGCGCCGCTTCCTCGATGCGCGTTGTCGGCATCATGCCGAGGCCAAAGGCGAGACCGTCCGGTGCACCATCGCCCATTGCGTAGTCGCGCAGCGATTCGATGCGCAGCCCCTGCCCTGCGGCGTGACCGATCAGTGCGTCGATCCTGGTCGGTGCGCACAACGTCGTGGCCAGGTGCAGCCCGGCGTCGGCTGCCAGCGGCAGCAGCATGCCCCCCGCATGCCGCGACAAGGCCTCGAGCAGGCTTTCGCGGCGCTCGCCGTAGATACGTCGCATCTTGCGCACATGCCGTGCGAGATGACCCTCGGCAATGAACAAGGCCAGCGTGTCCTGCGCCAGCACATCGCCATGCCAGTCGCTCAATTGCCGCGCGCGAGCCAGGGCCGCCATCGCCCACGGCGGCGTCACCAGGTAGCCAAGGCGCAAGGCCGGAAACAGGCTCTTGGAGAAGGTGCCCACATAGAACACCACGCCATCGCGATCGAGTGTCTGCAACGCGTCAAGCGGACGACCACCGTAGCGGAATTCGCCGTCGTAATCGTCCTCGATCACCACGGCGCCATGCTGGCGCGCAAATGCCAACAGCGCCAGGCGACGCGCAGGCGACATCACCATGCCCAGCGGGAACTGGTGCGAGGGTGTCACGTAGATCACCCGCGCCTCGGCAGGAATGCGCTCCACCACCAGGCCTTCGGCATCGATCGGAACCGGCACCACGCGGGCGCCTGCCGCCTCGAACGCCGCGCGCAAGGGTGGATAGCCCGGGTCTTCCACGGCGATCACGGTGCGGCCTGGCATCACCAGTACGCGCGCCAGCAGGTCGAACGCCTGCTGCGCGCCGCTGGTCACCATGATGTCGTCCGCGCTGCAGGCCACGGCGCGCGTAAACGAGATATGGCCGGCAATGGCAGCACGCAGCGCCAGGCGTCCCTCGGCCGCGTCGTAGATGGCAGGCGTACGCGACAGCGTGCGCAGCGCCCGCGCGGACAACCGCCGCCAGATCTCGAACGGAAAACGCGAGGTGTCGGGCAGGCCCACCCGCAGGTCGTAGCGCGCCGGCGTCACGGCGCTGATCGGTATCGGCAGGGTCACCTCGCGCCAACGCGGATGCAGCCGCGAATCACCGCCAGCCGGCCGCGCATGCGGCGTAGCGGTGCGGCTGCTCAAGACATCGGCGACCACATAACTCGCTCCCTGCCGTGCCGACACGTAGCCCTCGCTGAGCAGCCGGTCATAGGCCGACACCACGGTGTTGCGCGACACTCCCAGCGACCCCGCCAGCGCGCGCGTCGAAGGCAGGGTCTGACCGCCCCGAAGCCGCCCATCCAGGATCGCCGCACGCAACTGCCCGTGCAGCGCCTGCAGGCGGCCGCGCGCCGGAATCTCAAGCGGGAAAGCAAAAAGCTGATCCATGGCGGGGTTGGCCGGGCTGCCTCACTGGACCTAAAGATTTCGCTTTATCTGGATCTTTTTCAAGACCAGTGGACCATCGACACTAAGCCATCGCCCGTTTCAGCCACCTGCAGGAGTCCCGTCATGATCGAGCTGTATTTCGCCGCCACGCCGAACGGCCTCAAGCTGAAGCTGTTCCTGGAGGAAGCCGGGCTGCCGTACTTCGTCACGCCGGTGAATATCGGCAAAGGCGAGCAGTTCAGGCCGGAATTCCTGGCCATTTCGCCGAACAATAAGATTCCCGCCATCGTCGATCACGCCCCGGCAGGCGGCGGCGCGCCGATCAGCCTGTTCGAGTCGGGCGCGATCATGCTTTACCTGGCCGAGAAGGCCGGTTGCCTGATCCCGACCGACATCCACGGCCGTGCCGAGGTGTTGCAGTGGCTGTTTTGGCAGATGGCGGGGCTGGGACCGATGGCCGGGCAGATCGGGCATTTCAACGTGTATGCGCCGAAAAAGGTGCCTTATGCAATCGATCGCTATACCCGTGAAACCGCCCGCCTGTATGGCGTGCTGAACCAGCGCCTGGCCGATCGCGAGTTCATCGCGGGCGCGTTCTCCCTCGCCGATATCGCCTGCTACCCATGGATCGTGCCGCACGAGGCGCACGGCCAGACGCTAGCCGATTTCCCCCATCTGGAACGCTGGTTCGTGGCGATGTCGCAGCGGCCGGCCACTTTGCGCGCTTATGAGGGCGTGGCCAACGTCTATGCCGCCCGCCAGCAGGACATCTCCGACGAGGAACGGCGCGTGCTGTTCGGCCAGGGCGGAAACCCTGGGGCCCGTTGAGTGTCTGATGCGGCCCCACGGCAGCCCCGCAAAGACTGCTGACAGATCCCGTCACTACCCTGCACTACCTTGCAGCAAGACCCCACGAGTCCCCCGTCATGAAGAAATCCGACCTCGCCGCCCTGCTCCTGCTCGGTGCCATCTGGGGCGCGTCGTTCCTGTTCATGCGCATGGGCGCTGACCAGTTCGGCGGCATGGCGCTGGCGGGCATGCGCGCCATCGGCGCGGCGCTGTGCTCGCTGCCGCTGCTGCTGTCGCGCCGGCGACTGGCCGAGATGCGCACCCATTGGCGCCCGATCGCCATCGTGGGTCTGGCCAATTCCGCCCTGCCGTTCGTGTTGTTCTCGTATGCCGCGCAAAGCCTGCCGTCGGGTGTCTCGGCGATTTCCGATGCCATCGCCCCCCTGCTGGTGGCCGCCTCCGGCTGGATGTGGCTCGGTGAGCGGCTCGATGCCACGCGTGCCAGCGGCCTGGTGATAGGCCTCACCGGCGTGGTCTGGCTGGTCGCCGGCACGGTCGGTTTCGAGCATGGCGGCGGCTCGACCGGCTGGGCCATGGCGGCCTGTGTCGGCGCCAATGTCTGCTACACCTTTGGCGCCCATTACAGCCAGCGACGCCTGCGTGGGGTGGCGCCGCTATCGGTGGCGACGGGCAGCCAGGTGGCGGCGGCCGTCTTGCTGCTGCCGTTCACCGTCTGGCTGTGGCCGGCGAAGATGCCGGGCGTGCAGGCCTGGCTGGCGATGCTCGGCCTCGCCGCCGTCTGCACCTCGATCGCCTATGTGCTGTTCTACCGGTTGATGTCGCGTATTGGCGCCACCAAGTCCATGGCCGTGCTCTACCTGATTCCGGTGTTCGGCGTGCTGTGGGGGCTGGTCTTCCTGCACGAACCGGTGACCGTGGCCATGGCGGGCGGCTGCATCATCATCCTGCTCGGCGTGGCGCTGACCACCGGGCTGGTGCGATTCCGCTTCCCCGGGACCAAGGTCGCCGCCGCAAATGAAGGCTGAACAACGGCTTCCAGCCAGCTGAGCCATAATCGTGCTTCGCCTGCGCCCCCACGCGGGCTCCTCCTAGCTGGAGTTGCAATGCGTCCGATCCGCCCCGGCCATGTGGCCGCTCGATTCTCTGTCCTGCTATTCCTGCGGATCGCCCTCTGCCTAGGTGCCCTGCCTGCCCTGGCGCAGGACGACACCGATGGCCTGCTGCCGGTGACCGAGGCGTACAAGCTGAGTGCCGACACCTCGACCCCGGGCGTGGTGAAGCTGCACTGGACCATCGCGCCCGACTACTACCTCTACCGTGGCCGCATGAAGTTCAAGGGCGGTGACGGCGTGACCCTGGGCGAGGCGCAGCTGCCCGACGGTGAGAAGCACCACGACGAATACCTGGGCGACGTGGAGACCTATCACCACGGCATCGACGCCACCGTGCCTTACACACTCGCGGCCGGCGCTACACGCCTGAAGCTGAGCGTGCAGTACCAGGGCTGCCACGAGGTCGACCCGAAGATCTGCTATCCGCCGAACACCGAGCACCTGGATCTGGCACTGCCCGCTGGTGGCGTTGCCGCCACGGGAGCCAGCGGCTCGCTCGGTGCTGCGCTGGGCAAGTTGGGGGCTGCCAGCAAGGCCGCTCCGGCGGGCATGGAGAGCGCCCCGCTGCCGGCCGAACAGGCCTTCAAGTTCGAGGCCCTGGCCAAGGACCGCCAGCACCTGCTGCTGCGCTGGACCCTGCCCAAGGGCTATTACCTGTATCGCGACCAGACCACGCTGCGGCTGAAAGACGCCGAGGGCCTGACCCTGGCCACGCCCGCATGGCCAGCCGGCGTGATGCACGACGACCCGCACTTCGGCCAAACCACGGTGTACTTCGACCAGGTCGAGCTGCCGGTGACGATCCAGGGCGATACCTCTAGCCGCCAGACGCTTACGCTGGAAGCGAGCTTCCAGGGTTGCCAGGACGGCGGGCTGTGCTATCCGCTGATGACGCGTGCGCTGAGCATCGATCTCGCCGGCTCGACGCCCAGCACGGGCACAACGGCCGAAACGGCGCCGGAAATGCCGCCGGCCGCCCCGGCCCTCGAAGTCAGCCTGTTCACCGCCCTGCTGCTCGCCCTCGGTGGCGGCCTGGTGCTGAACCTGATGCCTTGCGTGCTGCCGGTGCTGTCGATCAAGGCGGTGGGTTTGCTGGAAAGCGGCGAGAACCCGGTGAGGGTGCGCAAACATGCACTCTTCTATACCGCTGGCGTGCTGAGCAGCTTCATGCTGATCGGCATTGCCATCGTCGCCCTGCGTTCGGCCGGCCACGCGCTGGGCTGGGGCGCGCAGCTGCAGCAGCCCCTGGTGGTGGGCGTGCTCGCCTGCGTGATGCTGGCCGTCGGCCTGTCGATGTCGGGCGTCGTGCAGTTCGGCACCTCACTGGGCAATGTGGGCAACTCGCTGGCATCGCGCTCGGGCCCTGCCGGCGACTTCTTCACCGGCGTGCTCGCCGTGGCGGTGGCCAGCCCATGCACGGCGCCGCTGATGGGTACTGCCTTGGCCTATGCCTTCGCCGCGCCGATGCTCAACGCCTTGCTGGTCTTCCTGGTCCTGGGCATCGGCCTGGCGCTGCCGTTCCTGCTGATCGGTTTCGTGCCCGCCTTGGGCCGACTGCTGCCGCGGCCGGGCGCCTGGATGGAAACGCTCAAGCAGGTGCTGGCGTTCCCGATGTATCTCACCGCCGTATGGCTGGTGTGGGTGCTGGCGCACCAGCGTGGCGCCGATGCGGTGGGCCTGGTGCTGGTGGCTGCCGTGCTGCTGGCGATGACGTTGTGGTGGTTCGAGCGCAGCCGTTCCCACGGCGCGTTGTCGCGCGTTGCCGTTGTGCTGTTGGCGCTGGCCACCCTGGTGCCGCTGTATTACCTGGCCCATGTCCCCGCGCCCACCGCCGTGGCCGTGGCCGAGGATGGCGTGGTGGCCTACTCGCCCGAAAAGCTCGCCGAGCTGCGCAAGGCCGGCACGCCGGTGTTCGTGGACATGACCGCCGACTGGTGCGTGACCTGCAAGGCCAACGAGCACGCCGTGCTCGATACCGACGCCTTCCGCGACCTACTCAAGCGCACCGGCGCGGTTTACATGAAGGGCGACTGGACCGACGTGAACCCGACCATCGCCGCCTTCCTGCAGCAATATCACTCACCGGGCGTACCGCTTTATGTGGTGTTCCCGAGGGACGGCGGCGACGGCAATAAGCTGCCGACCGTCCTGACTTCCTCGCTGGTCGAAAGCGCCCTGACCAGGGCGGCGGGTACGCCGGTCGCCGCCACTCCATGATGTTGAGCCGCAGCAACTGGACCATTCTTGGTTTCGCCGTGCTGGTCGCCGCCGCGGGCGGCTGGATGCAGCACGCCAGCCAGCGCGCGCACATTCCTGCCGGCGTGCAGGTAGCCGAAAACGGCGACCTTGCGCCCGACCTCACCCTGACCGATGTGGACGGCAAGCCACATCGCCTGGCGGACTACCGCGGCCGCCGGGTGCTGCTGAACTTCTGGGCGACCTGGTGCGGCCCCTGCCTGCAGGAGATGCCGGCCCTGGTCAAAGCCCAGGCCAACGTCGGCGAAAAAGGGGCGATCGTCGTCGGCATCGCCATGGACGATCCGGAGCGCGTGCGCGCCTTCCTGGCCAGCCATCCGCTCAACTATCCGGTCCTGCTGGGCCGGCTCGACAGCCCCAGCACCTCGCTCCAGCTGGGCAACGTCGGCGAATTGCTGCCTTACAGCGTGCTTCTGGATGAGAACGGCCGTGTGCTGGCCAGCCGCCGGGGTGCCTTGGACGTGACGCAGTTGCAGCAATGGCTGGCGCCAGCCGCGCGCTGATGCGGTTTCGCCTCACCATACGTCTGCGCACGGCTTAACGTTAACTTCTCCTTCAAACATCGCCGAACTGCGCCGAACTGGACAACATCGGCGAGGACGCGCACACTCCGCGCCGGAAGCCGGCCTAGCCGGTTCGACCCAAGGGTAGTGGCGTGGCGAAGATCCTGGTCCTGCACGGACCCAATCTCAATCTGCTGGGCGTGCGCGAGCCGGAGATCTACGGCCGCGAGACCCTGGCCGATATCGACGCCCTGCTGGCATCCCGCGCGCAGGCCGCCGGCCATACCCTCGTCGCGCTGCAGTCCAACGCCGAGCACGGCCTGATCGAGCGCATCCATCAGGCGCGGCTGGATGGCACGGCGATCATCCTGATCAACCCGGGTGCCTTCACCCATACCAGCATCGCCTTGCGTGACGCGCTGGCGGGAGTGGCGATCCCGTTCATCGAGCTGCACCTGTCCAACGTGCATGCGCGCGAGTCCTTCCGCCAGCACTCGTACCTCTCGGACATCGCCGTTGGCGTGATCTGCGGCTTCGGCGCGGACAGCTACCGGCTGGCATTGGATGCCGCCCTGCACCGGCTCGACCGGGCCGCGGCATCCACCACCGCCTGATTCACGGCCACCGGCCACCCATTCCACATCCTGCCGCCGCTGGCGGCACCCACGAAAAGGTTTGAACAATGGACCTGCGCAAGATCAAGAAGCTCATCGACCTGCTTGAGGAATCCAACCTCGCGGAACTTGAGATCAAGGAAGGCGAGGAAGTCGTGCGCCTGTCGCGCGTGCCCAAGGGCACGGTGACCGTCGCTCCGGCGCCGGTGATGGCCGCGCCCGCACCCGTCGTCGCCGCGCCGGTCGCAGCGGTGGCCGAGGCCGCCCCGGCGGTCGCCGCGCTGCCGGCCGGCCACGTGCTCAAGGCGCCGATGGTCGGCACCTTCTATGCCTCGGCCACCCCGGGTGCGCCGCCGTTCGTCAAGGTCGGCCAGCAGGTCAAGGCCGGCGAGACGCTGGGCATCATTGAGGCCATGAAGATGTTCAACCAGATCGAGGCCGAGGTTTCCGGCGTCGTGCAGGCCATCCTGGTCGAGAACGGCCAGCCGGTCGAATTCGACGAACCGATGTTCGTGATCGCCTGACATGAAGCTCGAAAAAGTCGTCATCGCCAACCGCGGCGAAATCGCCCTGCGAGTGCTGCGCGCCTGCCATAGTCTCGGCATCAAGACCGTGGCGGTGCACTCCACCGTGGACCGCAACCTGAAGCATGTCGGCCTGGCCGACGAGTCGGTCTGCATCGGCCCCGGCCCCTCGACCGACAGCTACCTCAACATCCCGCGCATCATCGCCGCGGCGGAGATCACCGACGCCCAGGCCATCCACCCGGGTTACGGCTTCCTCTCCGAGCGCGCCGACTTCGCCGAACAGGTGGAACAGAGCGGCTTCATCTTCATCGGCCCGACCGCTGACGTGATCCGCCTGATGGGCGACAAGGTCGAGGCGATCCGCGCCATGAAGGCCGCCGGCGTGCCTTGCGTGCCCGGCTCGGGTGGCCCGCTCGGCGACAACGTCGACGAGAACATCCGCATCGCGCGTGAGATCGGTTATCCCGTAATCATCAAGGCCTCCGGTGGCGGCGGTGGTCGCGGCATGCGCGTGGTGCGCACCGAGGCACATCTGGGCAACGCCATCACCATGACCAAGCAGGAGGCCAAGGCGGCCTTCGGCAATGATCAGGTGTACATGGAGAAGTTCCTGGAGAACCCTCGCCACATCGAAATCCAGGTACTGGCCGACGGCCAGGGCAATGCCATCCACCTCGGCGAGCGCGACTGCTCCATGCAGCGTCGTCACCAGAAAGTGGTGGAAGAAGCGCCCGCTCCGGGCATCACGCCGGCCTTGCGCGAGCAGATCGGCAAGGTGTGCGTGGAAGCCTGTCTGCGCATCGGTTATCGCGGCGCCGGCACGTTCGAGTTCCTGTTCGAGGACGGTCGCTTCTACTTCATCGAGATGAACACCCGTATCCAGGTGGAGCACCCGGTGACCGAGCTGATCACCGGCATCGACTTGGTGCGCGAGCAGCTGCTGATCGCCGGTGGCGAAAAGCTGTCGATCCGCCAGGAAGACATCCAGATCCACGGCCATGCGATCGAATGCCGCATCAACGCCGAAGACCCGGATTCCTTCCTGCCTTCGCCGGGCACGGTGAAGCGCTTCGAGGCACCAGGTGGCCCGGGCGTACGCGTGGACACGCACTTGTACGACGGCTATCGCATTCCGCCGAACTACGACTCGATGATCGGCAAGCTGATCGTGCACGGTCCGGATCGCGAAACCGCCATCGCGCGCATGCGCCTGGCGCTGGCCGAGACAGTGATCGAAGGCGTGAAGTGCAATATCCCGCTGCAACAGCGCATCATGGCCGACGTCGGCTTCCAGCAGGGTGGACAGAATATCCACTACCTGGAGAAGCGCATGGCCGAGCAGAAAGAGAAGGCTGCTGGCGGTCACTGATCGACCGGCTGCCGAACGACACGCCATCGAACGAAACGGGCGAGCCGCGACACGGCTCGCCCACACCGCGCCAGACGTCCATGCTATTGACCCTGCAAGAAGCCATCGAGGCCATTACCGACGCCTTCGACGAAGGCGATGGCTGGGATCGCTATGCGTGGGTGTATAGCCGCGGCGAGATCACCGATCCCGCGTGCCGTCTCTACCTTTCGCATGTGGCGGACGAGGACGACTCGCTGATCGATGACAACGGCGAGGCCATGCCTGCCTTCGCCGCCAAACATCACCTCCACCATTTTCTTGAGGCGGCCGACTTCGCCGAGGTGTTGTTCGTGCAACGGCGTCGCGAACCCGATTCTGGCGTGCGCGATTTCGCCAACGCATTGGACCACTACCGCCGCCACGATGCCTTCCTCGGCATGCCATCGCCACCCTTGTAACGCCTCTCCCGCTCGCCACCACTTCGGCGACAATGCATGCTTTCCGCAGGACTCCCCACCCATGCCCTGGCTTGAACTCACGCTCACCGTCCGCGCCGAACAGCAGCCTCGCGTCGAAGAGGCGCTGGACGATATCGGCGCGCTGTCCATCACGTTGCAGGACGCGGATGCGGAAACGCCGGACGAGCAAGCCATCTTCGAACCGGGTGTGGGCGAGTTGCCGCTGTGGCCGACCATCACGCTGAATGCCTTGTTCGAAGCAGAAACCGATCGCCGCGGCCTCAGCGAGGCGCTGAGCGAGCTGCTGCCGTGGCTGGAACCGGACCATATGCAGTTCCGCGACGTCGCCGACGAGGATTGGGAGCGCGCGTGGATGGACCAGTTCAAGCCGATGGCGTTTGGCCGTCGGCTGTGGATCTATCCGTGGAACATCGAGCCGCCGACCGATGAGGACATCGTGGTGGTGCGCCTGGACCCGGGCCTGGCCTTCGGCAGCGGCACGCATCCCACCACGGCGCTGTGCCTGGCCTGGCTGGATGGGCAGGATCTTGCCGGCAAGACCGTGACCGACTTCGGCTGTGGCTCGGGCATCCTCGCCATCGCCGCACTCAAGCTTGGCGCCGCCAGCGCCATCGGCGTGGACAACGATCCGCAGGCGCTTACGGCATCGGCCGACAACGCCGAACGCAACGAGGTGGCTGACCGGCTCGCCCTGTTCCTGCCCGAAGACCTCGACGCCGAACCCGCCGACATCTTCGTCGCCAACATCCTGGCCGGCCCGCTGGGCGAGTTGGCCCCCGCCTTCGCCAAGGCTGCCAAGCCCGGCGCTCCGTTCGCCATCTCCGGCATCCTCAAGGGCCAGGAAGACGAACTGTTGCAACGCTACGCCGAATGGTTCGACGAACTGCGCGTCGACACCCAGGAAGACTGGGTGCGCATCAGCGGGCGACGCGCAGGGACGCGCTAGTGCCGCGGGCGCAGGATGCGCAGGAGCGGCCGACGCGCAGGAACGCGCTGACGCAAAGGCACTGGATGACCAGCTTCGCTGTTGTAAAGCGCCTCCCGCTTGACCAGCCCTTCGGCTGTTGAGAGCCGCGGGAATGACGAGTTTTTTGAAGCCCCCTGAGAGGCTGATCACGATCTCGCCTTCGCCGCGGATGATTTGTGACCGCCGCTGCACTAGGCTTGCCACAGTTCGATAGAGCGGCCTGCATGTACGCCCAATGTCCCGAATGCCTGACCGTGTTCTCCTTGAATACGGAAACGCTTGCGCAGGCGCGAGGCTTGGTCGTGTGCGGTCATTGCGAGACCGAATTCGATGCGCTGGCCAGCCTCAGCGATCAGTTACCGCCTGAACCTTTCCAGCATTTGTCGCCCCGCACGCAGGCGGCCTCGCCTCGGCTGGACCTGGCGGTTTACCGACCGCGCCCCGAAACACCGGCCATTGCCGAAACCAGGGCCGACGCGCGGGACGAGATCGAGGACTTCAGCAACCTGGTCATTGCACCCCGCTTTGCGCGCGGCAAGGAACGCAACGGGCGGCGTTGGCCATGGGTAACGGCGTGCGTCCTGCTGTTATCCGCCCTCGGCGCACAAATCGCCTGGGCCAAGCGCGATGCCCTGATCAGCGACCCGACGATCGGGCCGATGCTGCGGCAAGCCTGCAACAGCATGGGATGCCAATTACCGTTGGTTCAGGACACGTCACAATTAAGCCTGCTCGCCCGCGACGTTCAGGCGCATCCCTCGGTACCTGGCGCCTTGTTGATTACCGCCAACCTGCGCAACGACGCCGGCTTTGCCCAGCCCTATCCCGTCGTGGCCATCACGCTGTCGGACGTCAATGGCAAACGCCTGGCCATGCGCCGCCTGCGTGCCGCCGAATATCTTGGCGACATGGCCACGCTACAACGTGGATTGCCGCCAGGCGGCAGTACGGCCATCGTGCTCGAGGTGGAAGACCCCGACGGCAAGGCCGTGGCATTCGAATTCGGCTTCGAATAGCCGTCCAACTCTTTGTAGCAACAAGGCGTGCTGGCGATCGCCGGCTGGCATCCATACGTTCGAAGCGGGCGTCGCACGCCCCCGTCAAGGCGCCACCGAATTTGTCCATAGGACAAATACCGATGGCACAAAGTCTCACCATTCGTACGATGCAAGGGACTTAAAATTATCGGCATACACGGGTAAACTCGGTCCTTCGTCTTGTGCTGCACCCGGCGTTCCATGCGAGCCGCCGCCCGCGGTATTGCCATAAACAATTGCAGTGGCCAACGCAGCCGCCGCATTAGAACGTGAGGGGAAATGCCAGTGAACGCCGTCAGACTGCCTGCCAGCGAGTCCCCTAAGGAGACTTCGTCGCAGAGCGCATTGAGCGAATGCGTCAGTCGCACCGTACGCCGCTATCTCGCCGACATTGGCGATACCGAATGCGACGAGGGTCTGCACGCGCTCGTGATTCGCGAGGTCGAAGGCCCCCTGCTGCGCGAAGTGCTGGCCTGGCATGACGGCAACCAGAGCCGCGCCGCCGCCGTGCTCGGTATCAATCGCGCCACGCTGCGCAAGAAGCTGGCCGCCCACGGCCTGCTGTAAGCCTCACGAAATCATCGCGACTCGGCCCCGTACGCACCTCGCGTTCGGGTCAGCAAGCACGCAACCGCCCTTCATTTAGCCATCCATCCAGGTCGAAGCCGCGCTTTCCGCCGGTTGCGGCCCAGCCCGCTATAATGCTCGGCTCTCCCGCTTTGGAAGCCGCCATGTCTGCCCCTGCCGTTACCCCCATCCGCCGTGCGCTGCTCAGCGTTTCGGACAAGACCGGACTGATTGCGCTGGGTCAACGGCTGCACCAGGCCGGCGTCGAGCTGCTTTCCACCGGCGGCAGCGCCAAGGCGCTGCGCGACGCCGGCATTCCGGTCAAGGACGTCAGCGACGTCACCGGTTTCCCGGAGATCATGGACGGTCGCGTCAAGACGCTGCACCCGAAGGTGCATGGCGGCCTGCTCGGCCGGCGCGGCACCGACGACGCGGTGATGACCGAACTGGGCATCGCACCGATCGACCTGCTGGTGCTCAACCTGTATCCGTTCGAGCAGACGGTGGCCAAGCCGGAGTGCACGCTGGAAGACGCGATCGAGAACATCGATATCGGCGGCCCGGCCATGCTGCGTTCGGCCGCGAAGAACTGGAACGACGTCGGCGTGCTGACCTCGCCCGACCAGTACGAGGACGCACTCGCGGAGATCGAGGCGAACGGCGGCCTGGCCCGCGCCACGCGCTTCAAGCTTGCCGTCGCCGCGTTCAACCGCGTGTCGAACTATGACGGCGCCATCAGCGACTACCTGTCCGCGCTGCAGCTCAACGATGGCTACGACGCCATTGCCGGCCACGACGCCTTCCCGGCCCAGGCCAACGGCCGCTTCGTGAAGATGATGGATCTGCGCTACGGCGAGAACCCGCACCAGCAGGCCGCGTTCTACCGCGACATGTATCCGCATCCGGGCACGCTGGCCACCTTCCGCCAGCTGCAGGGCAAGGAACTGTCGTTCAACAACATCGCCGACTCCGATGCCGCGTGGGAATGCGTGCGCAGCTTCACCAAGCCGGCCTGCGTGATCGTCAAGCATGCCAACCCGTGCGGCGTCGCGGTGAGCCTGGAAGGCATCGGCCGCGCCTACGATCTCGCCTACCAGACCGATCCGACGTCCGCCTTCGGCGGCATCATCGCGTTCAACCGCGCGGTGGACGCAGCTACGGCGCGCGCCATCGTCGAGCGCCAGTTCGTGGAAGTGGTGCTGGCACCCGGCTATGAAGACGAGGCGTTGAAGGTCTTCGCCAAGAAGACCAATGTACGCGTGCTCGAGATTCCGCCGCCGGCCGATGGCGACCTGACCAAGCCGCATCCGGGCAACGATACGCGCCGTGTCGGTTCCGGCCTGCTGATCCAGACCGCCGACCGCGCCATGGTCGGTGCCGACGATCTGAAGATCGTCACCAAGCGGGCGCCGACGCCGACCGAGATCGACGACCTGATCTTCGCATGGAAGGTGGCCAAGTACGTCAAGAGCAATGCCATCGTCTATGCCCGCGGCCGCCAGACCATCGGCATCGGCGCCGGCCAGATGAGCCGCGTGTATAGCGCGAAGATCGCCGGCATCAAGGCCGCCGACGAGAAGCTGGAAGTGCGTGGCTCGGTGATGGCCTCGGACGCGTTCTTCCCGTTCCGCGACGGCATCGACGCCGCCGCCGCCGCAGGCATTCGCGCCGTGATCCAGCCGGGTGGCTCGATGCGCGATGCGGAAGTGATTGCCGCGGCCGATGAGCACGATATGGCGATGGTGTTTACCGGGATTCGCCACTTCCGTCATTGATCGACGCCCCACAGCTCCCTCTCCCCTTCGGGGAGAGGGTTGGGGTGAGGGGTGGGTGCTCGCGACAACGCTGATCATTCTGTTGGCTTTTTTGTTTACTTGATGCCTTCGCGCCAGCTTGCTCGCCTGCGGCGGGCTTCCGACCGTCTGCCGACGGTCGGGTTACTTCTCTTTGCTTGCCCAAAGAGAAGTAACCAAGAGAAAAGGCACCCCGCTTGGCGCTTGCCGAGCTCACGCTCGGCAAGTCCGTGAGGGTCGGCCGGGCTTTTCGACAGGGCTCCTGCCCTGACGAAAAGGGATCGGCATCCATGCCGATCCCCCTGTCGGGCCTGATCGTCCGCCCCTCACCGCCGCACAGGGGCCCCATACGTCAAAAGCACCAGGCTCGAGCAGCGCGATGCGCTGCTCATCGCACTTGGCTTTCGCTTTCGCTTTGCCTTTGCCTTTGTCTTTGGCTTTGGCCTTGGGGGTTGCTCTGCCGCTCTCCGGGTCCCCTATGGCGCGGCGGGTGGGTGGAGGAAAAAGCCCGCAGGGTGGCCGGCAAGGATGCCGGCCAGTTTGTCGTCAGGGCAGGACGCCCTGTCGACAAACCTCCGTAACCCACCCGCGCACCTGGAGGGCGTAGCCCGGAAGGCGCGCCATCGGGGTGGCCTTTCTCTTGGTTACTTCTCTTTGGCCACGCAAAGAGAAGTAACCCGGGCCGCGGCAGCGGCTCGGAAGCCCGCCGCAGGCGAGCCCGATCACGGTAGCGTCAAGACAGAGCGAAAGGCGCTGGATGACTCGCTGCGCTCGCCCCTTCGGGGCCGCCCTACGGGCGTTCTGCGCGCTTCGCGCTTGTCCCGCTTTCGCGGGGGATGACGGTGTGGGGAAACGACGGTGATGGAATCGGTTGGCGTTTTTTGAACGTACGACTCAAGCGCGCGTAGCGCTATCCGCCTCCAATTCCAGTTCAATCTTCCGCGCCCGCTCCGCATAACGCCGCGCCAGCACCGCGCAAGTCATCAGCTGGATCTGATGGAACAACATGATCGGCAACACGATCGCGCCCAGCGGATGACCAGCGAACAACACCTTCGCCATCGGCACGCCGCTGGCCAGGCTCTTCTTCGAGCCACAGAACACGATGGTGATTTCGTCCTCGCGATCGAAGCCCAGCGCGCGCGCGCCGTAGCGCGTCACCAGCAAGGCGATGGTGAGCAGCACCGCGTTGACCACCAGCAGTCCGCCAAGCACCGGCAGCGGCATCTGCTTCCAAAGGCCTTGCAGCACCGCCGCGCTGAACGCCGTGTACACCACGAGCAGGATCGATCCCTGGTCCACGTAGGCAAGCAGTGCACGATTGCGGCTTACCCACGGCCCGATCCAGCGCTGCGCCACCTGGCCCGCCACGAAGGGCACCAGCAGCTGCAGCACAATGCCGCCGACGGCATCCCAGCTCATGCCGCCTTGCCCGTGCGACTCCAGCATCACGCCCACGAGCAAAGGCGTGACGAAGATGCCAAGCAGGCTGGACGCGGATGCAGCGCAGATCGCGGCCGGGATATTGCCGCGCGCCATCGAGGTGAAGGCGATCGACGATTGCACGGTCGAAGGCAAGGTGCACAGGAACAGCACGCCCAGGTACAGCGCCGGCGTCACCAGCGGCGACAGCACCGGACGCAACAACAGGCCCAGCACGGGAAACAGCACGAAGGTGCTGGCGAGCACGGTGAGGTGCAGGCGCCAGTGCGTCATGCCGGCCACCACCGCATCGCGCGACAGCTTGGCGCCGTGCAGGAAGAACAGCAGCGCAATGGCCAGGTCGGTCAGCACCTCGAACGCGCTGGCCGCGTGGCCGCGACACGGCAGCAGACTGGCCAGGGTGACCGTGACCACCAGGGCGCAGGTGAAGCGATCGGGAAGGAAGCGACGCAGTGACATGACCGGGAGTCGGATGACGCGGGAGGGCGCTATTGGAACGCCGCCCGATTCATTAATCAATTCGTATTATCGGATTCATTGATATGATTGCGTTATGAATATCAGCTTGCGCCAGCTTCGTGTATTCCTCGCCGTGGCCCAGCAGCAGCATTTCCGGCGTGCGGCGGAGAGCCTGCACCTGAGCCAGCCTGCCGTGAGCAGGCACGTGGCCGAGCTGGAGGCGGAGCTGGGCCTGAAGCTGTTCGACCGCAACACGCGGGAAGTGGTGCCCACGGATGCAGGGCGCTATCTGGAGAACGCGATCAGCCGGGTGCTGGACGAACTGGAAGGCGTGCTCAGCCATGTCCACTCGGAAAGCGAACGCCGCCATGGCAAGGTGCACGTGGCATCCGTACCCACCTTGTCGGCGGGCCTGATGCCGCAATGCATTGCCGACTGCATCCGGCGCTATCCCGATCTGACCATCCAGCTGCATGACGAAGCGCAAACCATGGTGCTGGACAGCGTGCGCGGCGGCGAAGTGGATTTCGGCCTCGCCATCGATCCGCCCGCGACCGGCGAATTCGACAGCGAGCTGATCCTGCGCGACCCCTTCGTGCTGGTGTGCCGGCCCGACCATCCCCTGGCCCGGCTGGAGCGCGTGCCGTGGCGCAAGCTGCGCGGCCAGCGCCTGGTGCTGCTCGACTATTCCTCCGGCAGCCGTCGACTGATCGATCATGCACTCGACAGTCGCGGCATCGAGGTCGACATCGTGCAGCAGACCGGCCATACCCTCACGGCGTTTCGCATGGTGGAGGCAGGTCTCGGCATCAGTGTCAGTCCGGCGTTGTCACCAGCGCCGGATACCTTGGTGACGCGTCCACTGACGCCGACGGAACATCGCAACGTCGTGCTGCTGAAGCGGCGCCAGCGTTCGCTGTCTCCGCTCGCGGCACTGGTGTGGGAGCGATTGCGCGCACTCGCGGCCGCGTCGCCGGCGGCGCCTGTCGGGTAACGCTCACGCGGGCTTGAATGCGCCAGGATTAGCCTGCGGGCTCCGACACCATCGGGCCGGACGATGCGCTACGAACTGTTCTACTGGACGGGTATCCAGGGCCGTGGCGAGTTCGTGCGCCTGGCCCTGGAAGATGCGGGTGCGACCTATGTCGATGTCGCACGCGACCAGGGGGATGGCGTCATGACGAGGTTTCTCGCTGGCGAACAACCAGGCGCGCTGCCATTCGCTCCTCCCTTTCTGCAGGCGGGCAAGCTGGTGCTTGCGCAGACGCCGAACATCCTCGCTTTTCTTGCGCCGCGGCACGGCCTGGTGCCCTCATCGGTCGCCAGCAAGTGTTTTGCGCTGCAGCTGCAGCTCACCATCGCCGACCTGGTCGGGGAGGTGCACGACACACACCATCCGATTGCCGTGGATCAGTACTTCGAGGACCAGCGGATCGAGGCGCGCAAACGCGCCGCATCGTTTCGCACGCAGCGGCTGCCGAAGTTCATCGACTACTTCGAACAAGTGCTGGCGCGCGGCGACGGGCAGCATGCGGTTGGCCGCAACCACACGTATGTGGACATATCCCTGTTCCAGCTGATGGCGGGGCTGGACTATGCCTTTCCCCTCGCCATGCATCGACTTCGCCGGCACACCTCACGACTGCGCTTACTGAGCGAGCGTGTCGCCGCGAGGCCCCGGCTTGCCGCTTATCTCGCCTCGTCGCGGCGCGTCCCGTTCAACAAGGACGACATCTTCCGTCACTATCCGGAATTGGATGATGTCTAGGGATGCTCAGAACACGGCAATGACGATGGCGCCGGCAACGATCAGGCCACCGCCGATCACCAGTGACCAGCTCAATTGCTCGCCGAGCAAGAGCACGCCAAGCACGATGGCGATGGCCACGCTGAGCTTGTCGATGGGCGCCACCTTGCTTACCGGCCCCAATTGCAGTGCGCGGTAGTAGCAAAGCCATGACAAGCCGGTAGCGATGCCCGAGAGGACCAGGAAGACCCAGCTGCTGTTCGGCAACCCGGTGGGACGAGCCCATTCATTGCGTAAACTGAGGATGCCGGCCGTCACCAGCAGGATCACGATGGTGCGGATGAAGGTGGCGAGATTCGAATTGATCCCCGCCACGCCCAACTTGCCAAACAGCGCCGTCAACGCGGCGAAGAACGCCGAACCCAGGGCGAACAGCAGCCAGCTTTCGCGCAGGTTCACGGCCGGCCCACCGCGCGAAGCGTCATGGACCGGCGTCCATCGGTGCCAGCAGGCGGCTCATTGGCCGCCGTTGTCCTGGTCCTCGGCGGACTTGCCCTTGCCCCACTCCAGCACCTTGTACATCACCGGCTTTACCGGCTCGCCGCCGGCATTGGTCCAGGCGCCCTTCTGGTCGACCATATAGGTTTGCGAGATGCCGTTCTTCGGCGTCACCACCACCATGTAGAGCTGGCCGCTACGGCGGTACTCCTGGATGGTGTCGTCGCCTTGCTTGCGCACGGTCACCTGCGGCGGTGCCTGGCCCGTCGCGTCACGCGGCTCCTGCATGGCCGGCAGGGCGGGCTGGCCCGGGCGGGCGGCTGCACTGTTCGACGCGCCCTGTGCTTGCTGGGCAGGCTGAGCGGACTGTGCTGCGGATGCCGGTGCCGGTGCCGGCGGTGTCACGGCTTTCACGCCGGGATCATTCATGCCCGGCGGCGGCGGCGCGGGTGGGAAGCCTGCAGTCTGGGCGAACGCCTGGGATGTGACGGCGGCGCCGAGAACGATAAGCAACGCGACAGGTTTCATGATGACGGCCTCCTGATGAAATCAGAGCATAGCAGCGCGTGGCGATGCGGCTCGTGAACCGCGGTGGGTCATAGGGCGAGGGATCAGTAGCAGGGGCGCAAATCCCGGGTGCCGCGCGCGGCAGCGAATGCACGTGAAAGTTCGCGAACTTGCACCGAACCGCAACGGACGCCTCCGCTACCCTTTCCCCGCCCCGTGACCCACGCCGAAACCAGGCGCGGCAGGCTACCACCGCTCGCGTGCGACAATCCCCCGCATGGCCAAGCTCATACTCATCGACGGTTCGTCCTACCTCTACCGCGCCTTCCACGCGCTGCCCCCGCTGAGCAACTCGCAGGGCGAGCCCACTGGTGCGCTGTTCGGCGTGGTCAACATGCTGCGCGCGACGCTGAAGGCCAAGCCCGACCATGTCGCCTTCGTCAGCGACGCGCCGGGGCCGACTTTCCGCAACGCGCTCTACGACCAGTACAAGGCCAATCGCCCGCCGATGCCGGACGACCTGCGCGCCCAGGTCGATCCCATGCTCGCCATCGTAGCCGCGCTGGGCTTCCCGATCCTGCGGGTGAGCGGCGTGGAAGCGGATGACGTGATCGGCACGCTGACCGAGCAGGCGCATGCGCGAGGCATCGAGGTGGAAATCTCCACTGGCGACAAGGATCTCGCCCAGCTGGTGCGACCCGGCGTCAGCCTGGTCAACACCATGACCAACACGACCACCGACAGCGCGGGCGTGATGGAGAAATTCGGCGTGGAGCCGGCGCAGATCGTCGACTTCCTCGCACTCACCGGCGACACCGTCGACAACGTGCCGGGCGTGCCCAAGTGCGGTCCCAAGACGGCCGCGAAGTGGCTGGCCGAATACGGCACCCTGGACCAGCTCATCGCGAACGCCGACAAGGTCGGCGGCAAGATCGGCGAGAGCCTGCGCGCGGCGCTGCCGCAACTGCCGCTGTCGCGCGAACTGGTGACAATCAAGACCGATGTGCCGCTGGATGTGGCGGTGACGGATCTCGCCCTGCACGAACGCCACTTGGAGCAGCTGCGCGAGTTGTTCACGCGCTATGAATTCAAGGCCGCGTTGAAGGAGCTCGATAACGATGCCGCCG
Organism: Dyella halodurans; assembly: GCF_026283925.1. Classification (GTDB taxonomy): domain Bacteria; phylum Pseudomonadota; class Gammaproteobacteria; order Xanthomonadales; family Rhodanobacteraceae; genus Dyella; species Dyella halodurans. The sequence goes on along the minus strand of NZ_JAPDPF010000005.1, from coordinate 331,816 downwards.
CCCCTGTTGTTGTAGGAGCGCACCCTGTGCGCGATCCAGGTTCCGCGGTCTCCACTGAAGAGCATCGCGCACAGGGTGCGCTCCTACAGCAGGCGCCTGCACCGGATCTGGCGATGGAAGGCCGGTACGAACTGGTGACCACGCAGGCTCAATTCGATGGCTGGTTGGCGAAGATCGCCAGCGCTCCGCTGATCGCGTTCGATACCGAGACCACCTCGATCGACGCCATGCAGGCCGATATCGTCGGCCTCAGCCTGTCGGTGGAACCGGGACATGCCTGCTACGTGCCGCTGACCCACGACTACCCGGGGGCACCGGCGCAGCTGCCGCGCGATCAGGTGCTGGCGGCCTTGAAGCCGTTCTTCGAGGACCCCAGCCGACCCAAGCTGGGCCAGCACGCGAAGTACGACATCAACATCCTGTCGCACTACGGCATCACCGTGCAGGGGCTCAAACACGACTCCATGCTGGAGTCCTATGTATGGAACGCCACCGCCACGCGGCATGACATGGATTCGCTGGCGCGCAAGTACCTGGGCTACGAAACCATCAAGTACGAGCAGGTCGCCGGCAAGGGCGCCAAGCAGATCTCGTTCTCCCAGGTCGACCTGGACACCGCTTGCCGCTACGCCGCGGAGGATGCCGACGTCACCCTGCGCCTGCATCACGCATTGTGGCCAAAGCTGGAAAGCATCCCTGCCCTGCGCGCGGTCTACCAGGATATCGAGATTCCGCTGGTACCCGTGCTCGCCGCGATGGAACAGCGCGGCGTGCTGATCGACGTGAACGAGCTGCGCATGCAAAGCCAGCAGCTGGGCAAGCGCATGCTGGAACTGCAGCAGGAAGCCTGGAAGAACGCCGGCCGCGAATTCAATCTCGATTCGCCCAAGCAGTTGCAGGCCATCCTGTTCGACGAACTCGGTCTGCCGGCCAAGCTGAAGACGCCCACCGGCCAGCCGTCGACGAACGAGGAAGCGCTGGACGCCATCGCCGATGACCACCCGCTGCCCCGCCTGATCCTCGACTACCGCGGCCTGGCCAAGCTGCGCTCGACCTATACCGACAAGCTCGCCGAGATGGTCAACCCGCGTACCGGTCGCGTGCATACCAGCTATCACCAGGGCGCAGTGGCGACGGGGCGCATCTCCTCGTCCGATCCCAACCTGCAGAATATCCCGGTGCGCACCGAGGAAGGCCGGCGCATCCGCCAGGCCTTCGTGGCGCCGACAGGCTGGGTGGTGCTGGCGGCGGACTATTCGCAGATCGAGTTGCGCATCATGGCCCACCTCTCCGGCGACGAAGGGCTGCTCAAGGCCTTCCACGAAGGCGGCGACGTGCATCGCGCCACCGCCGCCGAAGTGTTCGGGCTCAAGCCTGAGGAAGTCAGCGCCAACCAGCGCCGCGCCGCCAAGGCGATCAACTTCGGCCTGATGTACGGCATGAGCGCGTTCGGGTTGGCCCGGCAGCTCGGCGTGGATCGTGGCGAAGCCAGCGACTATATGGCGCGCTACTTCTCGCGCTATCCGGGCGTGCGCGCCTTCATGGACGCCACCCGCGAGCAGGCCCATCGCGACGGCTATGTGCAGACCCTGTTCGGTCGCCGGCTGTACCTGGAAAACCTCAGCTCGCGCAACCAGGCCTTGCGCGCCGGCGCCGAGCGCGCCGCCGTCAATGCGCCCATGCAGGGCACCGCCGCGGACATCATCAAGCGCGCCATGCTGGCCGTGCATGCCTGGCTGCAGCAGCGGGACGACGCGCACATGCTGATGCAGGTGCACGACGAACTGGTCTTCGAAGTGCGCCAGGACGCAGTCGAGGCGGTGCGCGCAGGCGTGATCGAACGCATGTCGGGGGCGGCGGAACTGTCCGTGCCCCTGCTGGTGGAAGCGGGCGTGGGAGCGAACTGGGACGAGGCGCACTGAGAGCCTGTTCCCAGCGGCCTCGTCCCAGCCTCGGCTGCGACGACGGTGGCGGTGGCGGTGGCGGTGGCGGTGGCGAAGTGTTTGATTTTCTTCAAATGAATCGTCGCTAACTAAAACTGACCTGGTGAGTGCAACTTTTGCCGCGTGGTGCGTTCTTAGTACTCGGATGCACGCAACGGCGTCCACCGGCTCAGACCACCTCCCTGGATGAGCCACCCGGTAAGCGAACCTCTCCCCTGGGTTTCGCTTCCACCCCGGCCCCGAGGATTCCCCCCTAATCCTCGGGGCTTTTTTTGCCTAGGACACGCGCCGGACCAAAGTCGCGGCGCGACGCGCGGGAACCACGTAAAGCAGCTAGGATGCCGCGAACAACTTGTCTGGCCACAGGGAGCTCGGCCGTCATTGCCTCAAGGGTTACGGCTGCGTGCAGATCAAGGGAAAAGTCACTTCGTTCGATATTGCCCACCTGACTGGCGTCTCGCAGTCGACGGTGTCGCGCGCGCTGCGCGGCAGCCCGCTAGTGAACGAGGAAACGCGCCGACGCATCCAGGCGGCGGTGGACGAACTCAACTACAAGGTCGACAAGAACGCCTCCAGCCTGCGCGCCAAACATACCGGCACGCTGGCCTTGCTGCTGTTCGAGGACCCGACCGCGGATGATTCGCATATCAACCCGTTCTTCCTCTCCATGCTGGGCTCGATCACGCGCGCCAGCGCGCAGCGCGGTTACGACCTGCTGATCTCGTTCCAGCAATTTTCGCGCGACTGGCATGCGGACTACGCGGATAGCAAGAAAGCCGACGGCATCATCCTGCTGGGCTACGGCGACTATCTCGCCACCCGCGACAAACTGCAGAAACTGGTGGACCAGGGCACCTGCTGCGTGCGCTGGGGTGCCGTGCTGCACGACCAGCCGGACGTATCGGTCGGTTGCGACAACGTCAGCGGTGGCCAGGCGGTGACCACTCATCTCATCGCACAAGGCTGTAGGCGCATCGCCTTTCTTGGCGACGCCTCAAGTCACTACCCGGAATTCTTCGACCGCTACCGCGGCCACGTGAAGGCGCTTGGCGATGCGGGGCTGGAAGCCGAGCCCCTGCTGCAGGTGAACGCCGAGAGCACCGAACGCTCGGGCTACGACGCGCTCGAGAAGCTGCTCAGTCACGGTGTCAGTTTCGATGCCGTATTCGCCGCCAGCGACCTGATCGCCATCGGCGCCATGCGTGCGCTCGCCGATCACGGGCTGAAGGTGCCGGACGATGTCGCGCTGGCCGGCTTCGACGACATCACCATGGCCAGCTTCGTCAATCCGCCGCTGACCACGGTGCTGCAGGACACCAAGCAGGCGGGCGAGATCCTGGTCGACAACCTACTGCGGCTGATCCGCGGCGAGCCGGCGGAGAGCGCCATGCTGCCGGCGCGGCTGATCGTGCGCCGGTCCAGCTTGCGCCAGGGTTGAACCTGTAGGAGTGCACCCAGTGCGCAAAAAGCCAACGGAGCGGTGACCCCGTGATCGCGCACTGGGTGCGCTCCTACCTAGCCCGCGCCGGGATGGCCGCGCTCATTCATCAGCCGGGTGAGCTCCGCGACGAAGTCGGGACGCGTCGCCGCGGCATCCAATAGATAGACCTGCACATCATGCGCGCCCACCGTGGCGTGCAGCGCACCGCCAGCGGCCACCTCGACGTTGGGACCGCCCAAGGCGGCCTTCCATGTGCCGGGCTGCAGATGGTCCGCAATCTCGAACGACGCGGGTGCATCGCCCTTGTTGAGCAGCACCAGCGCGATCTGGTGTTCATTGCCCTTCTGGTAAACGCGATAGAACGCCGCCTGGTCGCCCTTGAACTGCACCGGCAACATCAAGCCCTTCTGCAAGGCCGGGGTGCGCGCGCGTAGCTGGGCAATGCGCACCAGCTGCTGGTAGATGCGGCTCTTCGGCGCGGCATCAATGCGCGCCTGGCCGAAGTAGTTGCGATTGCCCTGGTGCTCGGCGCGCCCACGCATGAAGCCGACTTCCGAGCCGTAGTAGACCGCCGGAATGCCGCGGGCGGTGAACAGCCAGTTATGCGCGTCGATGAAACCGTCGTCGGTGGCGTTGAGGCGTGCCATGTCGTGGTTGTCGTAGAACGTCACCACTTCGTACGGGTTCGCGTACGGACCATTGCGCAGGTACAGGCGCTCGGCCACGCGTGCGTAGTCGCTATGCGGGTGCTCGAACGCTTCGGCGACGCGCTGGCGCAGCGGAAAGTCCAGCACGCTGATGCCGCCGTTACGCGGCCAGGTGTACTGGCCGATATTGTCCGGGTTGTAGTCGAACGCCTCGCCGAACATGAAGAAGCCGGGATGCCTGGCGCGGATGCGCGTGGCGAACTGCTTCCAAAACGCGGTCGACATGTGACTGATGGTGTCGATGCGGAACGCGTCCGCCCCCTGGTCTGCCCATTGCAGGTACGCACCGACGAAATAATCCAGCACCGCCGGATTTTCATCGTTGTTGTTGGACAGCTGCGCCAGGTCGTCGTACGCGTGATAGAACCGATGCAGGGGATTGCGCACCGGGTCGAGATCGGACGGCGCCAGGTTCTGGTGGTCGGCAACCAGCTTGCCGTCCTTGTCATAGATCTGGCCGAACATCGGCTGCGCCACCGGCATGCTGAACGATGGCGAGCCATGGTTCGCGACGATGTCGAGCACGGTCTTCAGCCCCTGCGCGCGCATCTTCTGCGTGAACTGGGCAAAGTCCAGGTCCTTGCTGGGCAGGTGTTCGTCGAGCTTGTAGAAATTGACACCCCAATAGCCGTGGTAGCCCGCCTTGCCACGGTCGGCCAGCGAAGCACCCCAGGTCACCGGATCGCCACCGGTAAACGCTTCATCCGGGTTGTCCACGATCGGCGTGATCCACACCGCGCCAAAGCCCATGCCGCGGATATAAGCGGCGTTGTCGAGTACACCTTTGAAGTCGCCGCCGAGATAACCGATGTTGTCGGTCTCGCCATTCGGCCCCTGCACGGGAATGTCGAAGGTGTGGTGTGCGCCACCCTGGTCACGATGATCGTTGGACGGATCGCCGTTGACGAAGCGGTCGGTCATCACGAAATAGATCGCGTTGGCGGCGAACGGCAGGTCGGTGCCGTAGAAGTCGTGCGGCGCATGGTCCACCGCAAGCACGGAACCAGCGAGCGCGGTGCCTGCGAGGCCAACAATCAGGGAGGCGAGAGGCAAACGGATACGCATGGCGTCAATGGCGTCCTGTGCTGGCAGAAGCGGCGGAGAGCTCGAGCGCGGGCTCGCTCACGCGCAACGTGAACAAGCCGGCCACCAGCAGGCTGGCGCCGCCCATGGCCAGTGCCCAGATCGGCTGGCCGTGGAAGAACACGCGCAGCAACAGACCCAGCACGCTGGCCGCAAGCAGCTGCGGAATCACGATGAAGAAATTGAAGATGCCCATGTACACGCCCATCTTCGCGGCCGGCAGGTTGTCCGACAGCAAGGCATACGGCAAGGACAGAATCGACGCCCAGGCAAAGCCCACGCCGACCATGGACAGCAGCAGCCAGTGCGGATCGCGAATCAGCAGGAACGAAAGCAGGCCCGCGCCGCCAAGCCACAGATTCACCAGGTGGCTCAAGCGCAGGCCCCAGCGGCGCACCATCCACGGAATCGCGATGGCGGCCACGGCGGCAAAGCCGTTATAGGCGGCGAACAACACGCCCACCCAGTTGGCGCCGTCGTTGTAGGCCGCCGAATGCGTATCGGTGCTGCCGAAGTGCACGGCCGTCACGGCGGCGGTGGTGTAGATCCACAGCGCGAACAACGCGAACCAGGAAAAGAACTGCACCCAGGCCAGGCGCCGCATCGGCGCCGGCATGCCATACAGGTCGCCCGTCACTTGCCGTAGCATGCCCTGGCTGCGCGTGGCCGAGAGCCAGGCAAGCAGGACGCCGAACGCAGTGAAGCCACCGGCGAGCAGGTAAAGCTCCTTCTCCAGCGCATAGAAACGAATCGCCGCCAGCAAGACCACGCCGATGCCCAGCAGCACCAGGCCGACGCGCCAGGCGCCCGACACATCGGTCGCCTGCGTTTCCACCACGTTGTCGGCGAACGATTCGAGCTGCTCGGACGGATATTCGCGCGTGGACAACACGGTCCACAGCACGGACACCAGCAACACGGCGGCGCCAAGGTAGAACGCGTACTTCACCGTATCCGGAATGCCGCCCGTCCCCGCCACGTTGCTGATGCCGATCCTGGCGAGCAGCCACGGCAGCAGCGACGCGACGACCGAACCTACGCCAATGAAGAAACTCTGCATGGCGTAGCCGAGCGGGCGCTGCCGTGGCGGCAATTGGTCACCAACGAAGGCGCGGAACGGTTCCATCGAGATATTGATCGATGCATCCATGATCCACAGCAGCCCGGCAGCCACCCACAGCGCCGGCGAGTTGGGCATGACCAGCAGGGCCAGCGTGGTGAGCACCGCCCCGATCAGGAAGTACGGCCGGCGCCGGCCCAGGCGGGTCCAGGTGCGGTCCGACAGATAGCCCACGATCGGCTGCACGATCAGGCCGGTAAGCGGCGCAGCGATCCACAGCGCGGGAATGTCGGCGACATCGGCGCCCAACGTCTGGAAGATGCGGCTGACATTCGCATTCTGCAGCGCAAAGCCGAACTGGATGCCAAGAAAACCGAAGCACATGTTCCAGATCTGCCAGAACGTCAATTCGGGCTTGCGCGTCATGGTGTCGGGTTTCCGTTGGCCACCGGCGCAATCAGCAGCCCTTCGATGGTGGCGTCGTTCACGGGACCTTCGGCCCCACCCTGCCCGCCGGTGTAATGCGCGTTGTTGCGCAGAAAACTCATATTGAACCCCTGCTCCAGGCTGAAGCGACACAGCGCGCCGGCAGTCGCCGCGAATATGGCCGAGGTGGAACGCTGCACGCCATCGCTATGCGGCATCGCCAGCGGGAAGCGCTGCGGCGCGGCACCATCGCAATGTATATCGAGCAGCTTCACCCCAGCCGTGATGCCGGTATTGATCGGGCCATGGTCGTTGCGATAGGCGAGCGACACACGGAACTTGCCGGTCGCCGTGGCCTGCCATTCCCGCGGCCACGCGCTGTCGACATGGATCTCCGGGCCCTTGCAGGTTTCCGCGCTCGGCAGCGACTCCAGCCCGTCCTTGCCGAGCGTCGCGACCTGAAGACACTGCATGGACGCAGGCGTGGGCAAGCTGGTCTTGCCATCCACCACGCCATGCCGCCGGCCATCGACATACAGCACGGACTTCTCGGCCACCGTGACTTGCCGGCCCTGGGGCGTTTCGACCACGACCGGAGCAGCAGGCGTGGCCGGCGCGAACAGCGGTGCATCCATGCGCAGTGGTGCCGCACCCGATGCCATCGCGGTCAGCTCCACCACCGTTTCGTCGCCGTCACGATGCTGCGATTTGGCCACCAGCAGATCGCCATGCAGGGTTTCCGGGCGCACCAGGGTGATGCGCTGGCCCGGCAGGTCGAGACTGATCTGCTTGTTCTCACCGAACAGCTGCGGCAGCCACGACACCGGCAGTTTCGGCGCGATGCTGCCATCGTCGCCAAGCCCGAACACGCCGCCGAGGACCATGTCGAGATAACCGGCCACCGACCACAACTGGCGCGGCGAATCCACCACGGGTCCGCTGAGGGCACCGTCCTCGACGTGCACCGACTGCGTGGCCAGCTCGAAGTTCTCCATATTGGATGCCGACAAGGCCGCGCCGCGCAGCAACGAGTCCATCTCATGGGCGATGCGCGGTGCATCGTTGACGCTGCGCGCAGCGCGCAACGCATAGGCACTAACGAACGGCCAGATGGCGCGGTTGTGATAGATCGGCTGGTCGGCGCGCTCCGGCCAAATCACCGGACTGCCGGAGGACCAGGCCGGATAGTTGGCCAGCGCCTGCCGCGCGCGCTTCGGGTCGGCCACGCCACTGGTAATGGCCAGCGACAGGCCGAGCAAGTCATACGCTTCGATCGGCATCGCTCCGGCGCCGACGTAACTCATGTACATGCCACGATCGGCACGCCAGAAATGCGCGTTGATCGCGCGCTTCAGCGCCTCGGCCTGGGCGCGATACGCCGGCGCCAGCGCATCGTGACGCTGTTCGGCCAGGCCAGCGGCCAGCTGCAAGGCCTGGTAATGCAGCACATTGGTGGATAGCGCATAGGACTCGGCAATGAAGCGCACGTCCTTCGCGGTCCAGTCGGGGTAGCTCTGCTCGCGCCAGTCGAGGAAGGAGGTTTCGCCGCGATAGAGGCCGAGCCGCTCGTCGAAGACATAAAGGCGGTCCTGGGCCAGCGTATCGGTCAGCGCCCGCCAGGTCTCATCCGCAAAGGCCGGGTCGTCCAGCAGATGCCGCGCGCCCAGGAACCACACCACGCGATCGGTACTGATCGGCCAGCTGCCGCCCGAGCCCGTGTCCTGCATCACATAAAGTCCCTGCGGCGCGGACGGTTCGCGCACCTCGGACAACTTGAAGCGCAGCGATTGGCGCGAACGCGCCGGATCGATGCGCCACAAGGCCAGATCCACGGCATAGGACAGGTCGCGCGTCCATACGTAACGCCATTTCTCGCCGGTCTCGAAGCAATTGCAGGCGATCGACTCACCGTGGTCGAAGGCGCCGTCGCGGATCGCCGCCACCGAATCCTGGCGCAAATCGTCCTGCGCCATCGCAAACAGCCCGTCGAACAACGGGCTGGCGGTGTGCACGGTGAGCTTCTGTGCAGGGATGCGGCGCTCGCCCTGTGGCGAGCGCAGCAGGTAGCTGCCATCGGATGCCGCGCTGATGTTCGCCGTCTTGCCCTGCCAGCTCACGCTGGCCCGGGTATCGCCGGGAGCGGCGGCATCGGCGTGGGCCAACCCGGTAAACAGCAAGGCGCCGCAGGCAAGCGCCAAGGCGCTGCGATGGCCCCACCGGGAAGTCTTACGCAGGCTCATGGCTGGTCGGCTGCTGAAGTAAGTTGCACATGGCGGTCCGCGCCCGCTGCGATCTTCACATAGGTCACGTCGCCGTAGCGATCCTTGCCCTGCGCCCAGCCTTCGCCGGGTGCCTCACGCAAGGCCTCCACGCCATCGAACCTGGGCAAGGCTTGCCCGTCATTCTTCACAGCACTTGCCACGCCGCCGTGAAATGCGAGCACGTAGTGGCGCAGTGCCGGCTGGTAGCTGCCGGACGGGGCGGCCGCGTGGAACGTCACCACGGCATCGTTGCGCTGGACCGACAACGGCTGCAGGAAATAACTGCCCTGCTCGTAGCCATACGTGTTGCCGTCATCGTCGTAGTAGTCGAAGCGCGTCTCCTGCCCGGCGGGAAACAGGTTGACGTCGAGCGAGGTCACCGGCTTTTCGTCGACATACTCCATCGGCACCTGTTGCGGGATGATCGCGCCTTCGCGGATGAACAGCGGTATATCGCTCCAAGCCTTGGCGTCGACCGGTAGCGTGACGGTCTTGCCTCCCTCGTAGCGCTTGCCGTCGGCGTAGCCGATCCAGCGCCCCGGGGGCAAGGCCAGCTGCTTGCTCGTCTGGCCCTGCTCGACCACGGGCGAGACCAGCAGGTAATCGCCAAACATCCAGGCATCGATGCGGTCGCGCTGCGCGGGATCGTTGGGATAGGCGAACTGCAGCGGTCGTACCAGGCCCACGCCGTGCAGGTGGTTCTGGTATTCGTAGGCGTAGATATAGGGAATCAGCGCGTAGCGCAGGCGGATCGCCTCCGTGGCCGCCTTCTCCGCCACCGGGCCATAGACCCAGGGCTGACGCTTCTGGCCAAAATCGCCGTGCACGCGAAACATCGGCGTGAACGCACCGAACTGGATCCAGCGAGCGTAATTTTCGTCCGTGGGACGAGGCGCCTTGAAGCCGCCGCCGTCCATGCCCCAATGCATCGCGCCGACGTCGAACGCCGCCAGCATGCGCTGGCGTTGCGCCGCCATGCTGGCGAAGCCGCTCTGGATATCGCCGGACCATACGCCATACGCGTAGCGTTGCGAACCGAGGTAGAAGTTGCGGTTCACCGACCACACGCGCTGGGCGCTGTGGGCACGCTGGCCGTCATATAGCGCGCGCTGCATATTGAGGAACTGGGTGTCGATGCCGCTATCGTCGGCCTCGTCGTTCCACCAGCCCACGATGCCGGTGTCGTAGGAGTGCTTGAGCGCATCGTTGAAGAACCAGGCGCGCGCCGCCGGGTTGTCGAAGTCGATATCGCGCACGGTCTTGTGCGAAAAGTAGTCCGGTGCCGGCTTGGACTGGGCCAGCCAGTAGCCGTGTGCGGTCGCCTCGCGACCTTCGATCGTGTCCACGTGCACGCGCGGCTTCATGATGCCGGTCATGTGCATGCCGCGACCATCCATGGCCCGCTTCAAGCTGCCATCGGGACCGCCGGGGAACTTGTCGGTGTTCCAGCGAAATTCGCCGTTATCCTCGCCCCAGGCCTTCCAATCGAAGTCGAAGGTGAAGTTGTCGATCGGAATGTGCTTGGCGCGATAGGTGTCCACCAGCGCCAGCGCCTCCTGCTGGTCGATGCCCCATTGGCTGTTGGTAAAGCCCATCGACCACTTCGGGAACATCGGTGCCGCGCCGCTCAGCTGGCGCAAGCCGGCAAACAGCTCGGCCGGCTGACCCGCGAGAAGATAAAGCGTGCGCACGGGCCGCTCCTGCGCATCCTGCGCCTGCGGCACTAGCGCATCCTTGCGCGTCGCATGCTCGGCACGAATGCCGATCGTGGTATCCGACAGATCGAAGCGTGCTGGCTCGGCGTCGGCAAGCACGCCGTAGCCAGCACTGCTCCATACCAGCGGCGCGCCAGTGTGGCCTTGATTGCCCGCCGTTGCGACCTGCTTGCCCTGGCGCAGCAAATCGCCGGTTGCGGCATCGAAGGCGTTCAGGCCGCCGATGCCGTATTGCGGCTCACCCTTGGCGTGGCGTAGCGACCAGCGCCCCTCGACGGCATGCGCAAGATCTGCCGTGAGCAACAGACGACCGTCGTGGTCCTCCATACGCAACTCGGCGCGGCGAGGATTCCAGCGCAGCGTCACCTGATCCGAGCGCAACACCTGCTCGTCGCCCTGCTGTTCCAGCGTCGCCGTCACCGTGGCGAAGCTGGCCTGCGCATCGATCACCGGCGTGGCCGGTGCCGCAGCGGCACCCGCGACGCGCAGCTGCACGATGCCCGGCGCCAGCAGACGCAACTCCAGATCGCCGTGCGGCAAGGCGAGGGAGAGACGATCCGTCGTCACCGCAGCCTGGCTTTCGGCGCCCAGCGCAGGCGTGCCGGTGATGGCGGCGAGCAGGCCCAAGGCGAGCAGGCGAGCGCGCATCAGTGCAGCACCACGCTGCTGTAGGCGGGGAGCTTCAAGCTATCGCCGGTGAGCGAAACATCGGACTTGCTCTTCAACAGCACGCTGGCGTCCTTGGGCAGCACTTGGCTGGCCGGCTTCCATGTGGCGGTCTGGCCGGAAAGATTATGCACGACCAGCACACGCTGGCTGCCGTCCTGGCGCCAATAGGCGAGTAGGTGCGAGTTGCCGGTGGCCTGCATCCGCAGGTCGCCATCACGCAGCGCGCCGACCTGGCTGCGCCAGCTGATCAGCATGCGATAGAAATTCAGCATCGAAGCAGGGTCGTCCTGCTCGGCCTGTACCGACACCGCTTCGCCTTGATTCACGCTCGACGGCTTCCACCGCGTTTCGCCAACTTCGGCCTCGCGCTGCCAGCGCATCGGCTCGCGCAGGTTCTCGTCCGGCTTGCGTCCCTCCATGCCCAGCTCTTCGCCGTAGTAGATATACGGCCGGCCCGGCAGGGTCAGCAGCATCGCCGCGGCCATGCGCATGCGCTGGCCATCGCCGTCGAGGCGACTCATCACGCGTTCCTGGTCGTGGTTGGAGAGGAAGGTGGAGTCGATATACGGAACATCCCCGGCGCCGCGATAGGCGGCGTAGGTGTCTTCCAGCAGCTTGTCGAGCTTGCCCACACGCTCGCTCTTGGCGCTGACGATCAACTGCTCGGCCAGCGGAAAGTCAAACACCGAACCCAGCGGCTTCAGATACGGTGCCAGCTCGTCGGGCGACTTGGCCATCACTTCGCCCACCAGGGTGGCGCGCGGATTCACCGTGGCGATGGCGTCATGGAATTCCGTCCACCAGGCGACATTCTTGGTGACGATGTCCGGATCGTGCTCGCGCGACTTGAAGTCGTCGTAGATGTGCTTGGCCGCATCCAGGCGGAAGCCGTCGACGCCCTTGGCCAGCCAGAACTGCCCGACCTTGACCATCTCCGCGCGCACGGCGGGATTGTCATAGTTGAGGTCCGGCATGCCGCCGCCGAAATCGCCCAGGTAATAGGTGTCGCCGAGTTTGTGCCAGATCCTGCCGCCCGGCGCGCTCTGCGCGTTGAGGTCCGGGTGTGCACCGGCCCAGGTGAACCAGTCGTGGTGCGGGTCGGCGGGATCGTGGGCGGCGAGGAACCAGGGATGCTGCTGGCTGGTGTGGTTGATCACCATGTCCATGGTCACCGCGATGCCGCGCTTGTGCGCCTCATCGAGCAGGTGCTGGAAGTCTTGCATGCTGCCGTACTGCGGATTGATGCCGTAGTAATCGGTGATGTCGTAGCCGTGATAACTGGGCGAAGGGTTGATCGGCATCAGCCAGATGCCGCTGATGCCCAGCGATTTCAGGTAATCGAGCTTGGCGGTGACGCCATTGAGGTCACCGATGCCATCGCCATTGGTGTCGTACCAGGCGCGCACGAAGATTTCGTAATAGACGCCGGAGGCAGGAGCCGTCGCAGCGGGCGCCGCTGGCGCATCGGTCGCATGGGTGACGAGGGTGGTGCTGACAGCCGAACCACAAGCCATCGCAAACAGGAAAGCCAGAGGGGTGAATAAGCGATACCGCGACATGCCTTGCTCCATTCGAGGGCCGCAGGCCATCGACGGATCGGTACGCGGACGCGGCCATCGCCGGGGCCGGTAACCGCCACGCCAGGCCTCGCGGTGTGCCGGTGCCTTGCATCCTTGCGGTAGCAAAGCCCCTAAGGCATCGCGCCGGCGCTCCTTGCGGAGGCGCCGGCGCGATCTAGGATTACAGCTTCAGGTTGAGGCCCAGGTAGCTGGTACGACCGAAGTACTGGATCGTGCCGGTCTGCTGGGGATTGCCGCCGAAGTAGGTGCGCGTCGGCTCGTTCGTCATGTTGAGCATCTGATAGACGACGCTCAGCTGCTGGGTGATGTTGTACGACGCCTGGAAGTCGTACACTGTCTCCGCCGCAAACGTCACCAGCTGGTTGCTCACTGCGATCTGCGAATCGGACAGGAACGACGAACGGTAGTTGCCGGACACGCGGGCCGAGAACGGACCGTAGTCGTAGAACACCGCCGCGCTGGCCACACGCTTCGACAGGCCCGGCAGGCCGACGTAGGTGGTCGGACCACCGAGGTTGGTCGGGTTGCTCACCGTGCTCGAGGTCAAGGCGAAGTTCGCCTGCACACCCAGGCCAGCCCAGATACCCGGCAGGAACTTGTTCTTCGAAGCGGCGAGCTCGAGACCACGAACGTTGCCGCCCTGGGCGTTGTACGCCGTCTGGAACTGGCCATTGAGGTACGGCTTGCCGGTGGTCGGATCGATCGGCACGGGGATACCGGCCGCGGCGAAGTCATAGTTGTCGTAAGTCACGCTCTGGATGAACGACTGGATGTGCTTGTAGAACACACCCGCGGTGACCGCACCCGACGAATCGTCAAAGTAGTGCTCATAGCCCAGGTCGTACTGGGTCGCGCGCAGCGGGTCCAGCAGCGGGCTGGTACCGCCCCACACGTTGTACTGGCCGTTGGACACCCACGAACCGGCACCCGCCAGCATCTTGTCGATCGGCGGACGCGACAGCACCTTGGCCACCGAGAAGCGCATCTGATCGTCGTCGGTCAGGTGATAGATCAGGTTCATCGACGGCAGCCAGTCGGTATAGGTCTTGCCGACGGTGAGCGGGGCATAGTCGGTGCTGATCACGCCGTAACCGTCAGCGATCGGCACGCCGGCGCCATTACCCACCTGCTGCAGGCCGGTGCTGTACTGCGACTGGTGCGAGACACGCACGCCGGCATTGCCGGTCAGCTCATGCCCGAACACCTGCGCATCGATATCGGCCATGAAGAACAGGTCGCGGGTCTTTTCGTCCACCGAGCCGCTCTGGATTTCCGACCAGCTGTTGTTCCAGTCCTTCACCGGCGTGGCCGTGATGCCATGCGACGCAAGGATGGCCGAACCATTCAGCTGCATAAAGCAGGGGAAGCCGGAGAAATTACCCTTCCAGCAGCGCAGCGATGCATCGCTGCTGGGGATGGTCAGCGGCGGCTGGCCAGCCACCGGCGAGGTGTTCCACTCCGAGCCGTAAACGTAGACTTCGCGATCGGCCTGGTAATCGTGGTTGTTGATGTAGACGCCCGCTTCCAGCCCCGACAGCCACGAGCTGTTCGGCAGGTCGTACTTCACGCTGGTGCGGAAGGCCTTCATCTTGTCGTGATAGATGTACGGATACACACCGTAGCGCGACAAGGCCAGGTCGTTGAGGTTGGTATAGATGCCCGGATTGGCGAACGACGCCGTACCGATCTGGCGACCAGCCAGCGCATAGGTCACCTGCTGCGACATCAGCTGCGGGTTGGCGGTGCCCAGGCCGCTGTACGGGTCAGCCGTGGTATCGACGTTGATCTCGTTGCTCGACGCGCGCGACATCGACGCATCGGCTTCGACATGCCAACGATCGTGATCCCACTTCGCGTTCAGGCCACCGGAGAACACATAGGTGGTCGCGGAGTAGTTGTCGGCCGTGGTCTCGTTGGAGAACTGGTCGCCACCAACGCCCGGCGGATTGCTGCTCACCGTGCCACCGATCATGGTACCCAGCGAGCTGAACACCGGGTTGGTGATGGTGGCGTTATTGCCGTAGAAGTTCTGCGAGCGGAAACCGTAACCGAACGAGCTGTTGTTGAACTTCGAGAAGAAGCTGTCTGCGGTCACTTGCAGTTCGTCGGTGGGCTTCCACACGATCGTCGTCAGGTAGCCCGTGCGACGCTCGGTGCCGCCGTTCTGCTGCAGCTGGATGCCCTGCGTCAGGTAGCCCTGCTGCGACGGCGTGACCTGGTAAAGCGTGCCATCGGAGGCCTCGCCCACGAACTGCTCGGCCACGTGCGGCTGGTACATCTGCGCGACGCCGATGCCGACGCCGAGCGTGTTGTCGAGGAACTTGCCCTGGTAGGCCACGCTCAGGCGATAGCCGAGCGCGTTGGCGCCGGCGACGTCATGCGCCTGGCCGTTGTAGCTGCCGCGTGCGTCGACGTTGAGCGTCTGGTCCTGCGGAGCGTTCAGCGGGTTCGCCGTCTGCAGCGCGATGGTGCCGCCCACGCCGCCAGTGACCAGCGAAGCCTGCGAGGACTTGTACACCGTGGCCATGTTGATCAGCTCGGACGGGTACTGGTCGAAGTTGATGTAGTTGCTGCCGCTGGTCGACGGCTGCTCGCGACCATCGAGCGTGGTCTGGATGAAGTTGCCCGACAGGCCGCGGATATTGATCTGCGAGGCCTGGCCGGCAATGCGCTCGGCCGAGACGCCCGGCAGGCGCGTCAACGCGTCGGCGATCGACTGGTCGGGAAGACCACCGATATCGGCCGAGGTGATGACGTTCTGGATGGTGTCGGCGTAGCGCTGGTAGTCGATCGACCGCTCCATGCCCTGGTTGAAACCGGTCACCGTGATGGTGGACAGGCTCTTGGCCAGCTGCTGATCTTCAGTCTGCTTGGACTGGTCAGCCGACTTGTTGTCCTTCTTGCTCTGGTCGGTCTGCTGCGCAGACGCGGGCGTGGTCTGGTCGTTGGCCGTGCCCGTATTGGCAGCGGAACCACCGGCCGTCGCACCCGTATCAACCGGCGCTGCTTGAATGCCGGCGGTAAAACAAAGGCCGGACGCCAGCGCCAGGGCCAGCACATTACGTTTCAGTATCACCGTCTTCCCCTCCCACGGGTTTGCACTTGCTTGTTATGTAGTTGCCGCAACAGTCCCCACAGACTGCTGCGGGCTACGCGCCAGTGCATGCCGATGCTCGGAGGGCCCAGTCGCGTGGCGGCCATGGTAGGGCTGCGCCAAAACGCGAACAGGTCTATGCATACGTATTCATTACCGCGTTTTTTTGTGCACCTTTGACAAAATGATAACGGTTCACGGCCCTCGCAGCACCCACTTCCGCGCGCGCCGCATGCCACCGCCAATCGCCTTGCGTGCCTTATCTGTGCGGCTTTTTCGCGCGCTCACGCGCCGTGATACGCGCAATTTTTTTCGCTGCACGAAGATCCTCCCGAGTCCTGCTGCGCCGCAATATCGTGCTTTTTTGAATACGTATGCAGTCAAATCATTGCGTCACCGCTCTGCGTTTAAGCTGCCCCCGCGCTTCGGGCTGGCCACGGGTCTTCGCGACGCGGGCATTGGGCGGAAACATCGGGAATGCGACATGAGTGATGCACCGTGGTGGCGAGGGGCCGTCACCTATCAGATCTATCCACGCAGCTTCATGGACACCAACGGCGATGGCGTTGGTGACCTGCCGGGCATCAT
The DNA here is from genome assembly GCF_026283925.1 of Dyella halodurans. Taxonomy (GTDB): domain Bacteria; phylum Pseudomonadota; class Gammaproteobacteria; order Xanthomonadales; family Rhodanobacteraceae; genus Dyella; species Dyella halodurans. The sequence goes on along the minus strand of NZ_JAPDPF010000005.1, from coordinate 315,249 downwards.
CGACAAGCTCGATTACGTGGCTGGACTGGGCGTGGATGCAATCTGGATCGCGCCGTTCTTCCGCTCGCCGATGGCCGATTTCGGCTATGACATCGCCGACTACCGCGATGTCGACCCGCTGTTCGGCACGCTGGACGACTTCGATCGCCTGCTCGCCAAGGCACACCAGCTGGGCCTGAAGGTGATGATTGACCAGGTGCTCAGCCATACCTCGAACGAGCACGCCTGGTTCAAGGAAAGCCGTGAAAGCCGCGACAACCCGAAGGCCGACTGGTATGTCTGGGCCGACGCGAAGGACGACGGCACCCCGCCGAACAACTGGCTGTCGCTGTTTGGCGGCTGCGCCTGGCAGTGGGAACCGCGCCGCGGCCAGTACTACCTGCACAACTTCCTGACCTCGCAGCCGGACCTCAACTTCTACAACCCGGACGTGCGCCAATCGGTGCTCGATAACGTGCAGTTCTGGCTGGACAAGGGCGTGGATGGCTTGCGCCTCGACGCGATCAACTTCTGCTACCACGACCGTGAGCTGCGCGATAACCCGCCCAAGCCCGCCGACAAGCGCGTGGGCCGGGGCTTCAGCCCGGACAATCCGTACGCGTTCCAGTACCACTACTACAACAACACGCGACCGGAGAACCTCGCGTTCCTGGAAGACCTGCGTGCGTTGATGGATCGCTACCAGGACGTCGCGGCGATCGGCGAAATCTCCTCGGAGGATTCGCTGGCGACCACCGCCGAATACACCAGCGGCCGCCGCCTGCACATGGGTTACAGCTTCGAGCTGCTTACCAACGACTTCAACGCCGCCTACATCCGCAGCACGGTGCAGAACCTTGAAGCGCAGATGCTCGAGGGCTGGCCGTGCTGGGCCATCTCCAATCACGACGTGGAGCGCGTGCTCAGTCGCTGGGGCAATGGCGACGCGTCGGTGCGCCTGGCCAATATGCTGAGCGCGATGGTCTGCTCGCTGCGCGGCTCGGTATGCGTGTACCAGGGCGAAGAACTCGGCCTCACCGAAGCCAACGTGCCTTATGAAGACCTGCAGGATCCCTACGGCATCACGTTCTGGCCCACCTTCAAGGGCCGCGATGGCTGCCGCACGCCGATCCCCTGGAACGACGGCGTCAACGCCGGTTTCAGCGTGGGCGAACCGTGGCTGCCGGTGCCGGCCGAGCATCGCGCGCTGGCCGTGGCGCTGCAGGACGCCGAGCCGCACTCCGCGCTGAATGGTTTCCGCGCCTTCATGACGTGGCGCAAGTCGCAACCGGCCTTGCGTTGGGGTGATATCCGCTTCCTCGACACGCCCGAGCCGGTACTGGCGTTTACCCGTCGCCATGGCAACGACACCTTGCTCGCTGCCTTCAACCTGTCCCATGAAGCGGTCGAAACCTCGCTCGCGGGCATGGACGCGGCGATACCGATCAACGGCCACGGTCTTGCCCATGGTGACCTGAGCAACGGCCGGCTGAACTTGCCGGGCCACGGTGCCCTGTTCGCCCGCATCGGCTGAAACCGATCGACTTTCCCCAGCGACGGCGGCCTTCCATCGTGCCGCCGTCGACTTTTCCCTTGCCCCCGTCCCGCCTATGATCGGAGCCTCGTCCACAGGAGGCTTCCATGCGCGCATTGCTGATCGTTGTCGGCCTCATCCTGCTCGCCGCGGGTATCTGGGTCCTGCTCGGCCATGGCAGCTACCAGCAGACCGACACGCTGGTGCAGATCGGTTCGGCCAAGATCACCGCCACGCACGACAAGACGATGCCGCCATCGGTGGGCATCGCCGCCATCGTGGTGGGTGCGGTGCTGGCGCTCGGCGGATTCCTGCGCAAAGGCTGAATCGTACCTACCCGTCAGTCCGGCGTTGACATCGAACACGACGGCTCCCCCGTCATACTGGCCGGATCGCATTGATGGGAACCGGACGATGAGCAGGCCAGCACGCGCCGCGTGGGAACGCGCCCCTATTCGCCTTCGGCTGCTCGCGTTGCTGGCACTCTGCGTGATGTCGCTGCAAGTCGCCGCGCAGGCACAGATCCAGATCACGCCCATCAAGGAGCAAAAGCGCGCGACGGCCATGCCGCTGGGCGCGAACGAGTTGACCGCAGCCGACGCCGCGTCCTGGCTGGATCCGCTGGTGGCCGACGCGATGAAGCGCGCGCCCATCGCTGGCGCGGTGGTCGTGGTGGTCAAGGACGGCGACATCCTGTGGTCCAGGGGTTACGGCTATGTCGACGTGGCGGTGAAGCGACCGGTCGATCCTGCGACGACGCTGTTCCGCGCGGGGTCCCTCTCCAAGCTGTTCACCGCGACCGCGGTGATGCAACTGGTCGAGCAGGGCAAGCTCGACCTGGATGCCGACGTCAATCGCTATCTCGACTTCAGCATCCCGTCGCGCGACGGCAAGCCGGTGACGCTGCGCGAGTTGATGACGCATACCGCCGGGTTCGAGGACGTGGTGAAAGACCTGTATGTGCCTGACGCCTCGTCGCTGATCAGCAACGAGGCGTGGCTGAAGCGCTGGGTACCGGCACGCATTTTCCCGGCCGGTGAGGTGGCCGCGTATTCGAACTACGGCGCCGCGCTGGCCGGCTATATCGTGCAACGCGTATCCGGAGTGCCGTTCGAGACGTACATCGAGCAACACATCTTCCAGCCACTGGGCATGACGCACGCGACGTTCAGGCAACCGCTGCCGCCCTCGCTGCAGGCCGACATGGCCGGAAGCTACCTGTCGCCCAACGGGCCGCCTTTGCCGCCGGGATGGATGCCCGCGGTTCCGGCGGGAGCGTTGTCGATCAGCGGCAACGACATGGCGCGCTTCATGATCGCCCATCTGCAGGACGGCCGTGTCGGCGACGCCCAACTCCTGCGCGGCGAAACCGTCCAGCAGATGCACAGCTACGCGCGCCCCAGCGTGCCCGGACTGCGGGCGATCGGCCTTGGCTTTTATCACCTGGACCGCCATGGCCAGGACATCATCGGCCAGACCAGCAACACCCGCTACTTCCACAGCGCGTTGGCGCTGTTCAGGCAACCGCATGTCGGCTTGTTTGTCTCGGTCGATGGTGCCGACGATGGCGGCTTGCGGCGGCAACTGCTGAATCGCTTTGCCGATCGCTATTTCCCGCCGTTGCCGCAGATCAGGCAACCCACGCTGGCGACCGCACCCGCCCACGGTGCCGTGATCGTGGGCCGCTATCTGGGCAGCAAGATGTCCGTGAGCAACTTCCGCTCGCTGCGCAATCTGTTTACGCAGGTGGAAGTCGGCATGGCGGCTGACGGTACGTTGCGCACGCCGGGCTTCGATCAGCTCGTGGGCCCGGCGCACTGGCGCGAAGTGAAGCCGTATCTTTGGGTCGACGACGCCAGCGGCAGCCATCTCGGCGCCGAGGTAAAGGATGGCAGGGTCCGCTGGATCTCCATCGATGAGCTCGCACCAACCCAGGTCTTTCTTCCGGTGCCGGCCTGGCTGTCGCCCACGCGTATGCAGCCGCTGCTGGGTGGAGTGCTCGCTGTGTTCCTCCTGGCTGCGCTGTCGTGGCCGGTTGCAGTGTTGCTGCGCCGTGTTCTGAACAAACCGGTGGCGTGGTCGGACTGGGCCGGGCGCTGGTATCGCCTGAGCTGCGTCACCGCCATCCTGCAGCTGCTGTTTGCTGCGGGTTGGTGGCTCATGTTGCCGCGCCTGGAGACCGGCACCTCGCAGCTCGACACGCGCCTGCGCCTGCTGCAGCTGATCGGCCTGCTCGCCTGTCTCGGCACGATGGCCGTGGCGATGAATGCCTGGCATGCGTGGCGTGAGCCGGATGGCTGGGGGTGCAAGCTGGGTAGCCTGGCGTTGTTGGTGGCCTCCCTGGTTGCCGTGTGGTTTACCTTCTCGTGGCACCTGCTGAGCCTGCACCTCTACTACTGACGCTTCCCCACCCAAAAAGCCCGCCGCTTGACCACCCCGGTACAATGCTCCGGATGGATGTCTCGCACCTGATCGACAAGCTCAACGACGCGCAGCGCGAAGCGGTCTGCGCCCCGCCCGGCCATTACCTCGTGCTCGCCGGCGCCGGCTCCGGCAAGACCCGCGTGCTCACGCACCGGATTGGCTGGCTCACCCAGGTTGAGCAGGTGCCGCCGTGGGCGATTCTTGCCGTCACCTTCACCAACAAGGCCGCCGGCGAGATGCGCGCGCGCCTGGATCAACTGATCCCTGGCGGTACGCAAGGCCTCACCGTGGGCACCTTCCACGGCATCGCTCATCGCCTGCTGCGCCGTCACTGGCGCGAGGCAGGGCTGCCCGAGGGTTTCCAGATACTCGACGCGGACGACCAGCAGCGCATCGTCAAGCGGGTGATCACCGGACTGGGGCTGGACGAGTCGCGCTTCCCGCCGCGCCAGGCGACCTGGCAGATCAACAGCTGGAAGGACGAAGGCAAGCGACCGGACAATGTCGAGCATCGCGATCACCCGATGACACGTACCCTGGTGCAGATCTACCAGGCCTACGAGGATGCCTGCCGCCGCGCCGGCCTGGTCGATTTCGCCGAGCTGCTGCTGCGTGCACACGAACTGTGGCTGCGCAACCCGCAAGTACTCGAGCACTACCGCGAACGCTGGCGCTATCTGCTGATCGACGAATTCCAGGACACCAACTCGCTGCAGTACGCCTGGATCCGCGTACTTGCCGGCAACACCGGCCAGGTCTTCGTGGTCGGCGACGACGACCAGGCCATCTACGGCTGGCGCGGCGCCAAGGTGGAAAACGTGCAGCAATTCCTGCGCGATTTCCCCGGCTCGAAGACGATCAAGCTGGAACAGAACTACCGCTCCACCTCGACCATCCTGAAGGCCGCCAACAGCGTGATCGCGCGCAATGGCGGCCGCCTCGGCAAGCAGCTGTGGACCGATGGCGGCGAAGGCGAGCGCATCGCCCTGTATGCGGCGTACAACGAGCAGGACGAGGCGCGCTTCGTGGTCGAGCGCATCCGCGAGTACATTGCCGAACACGGCGATGCGCGCGATTGCGCCATCCTGTATCGCTCGAATGCGCAGTCGCGCAATTTCGAGGAACAGCTGATGCAGCGCGATATCCGCTTCCGCGTCTATGGCGGCCAGCGCTTCTTCGACCGCGCGGAAATCAAGGACGCACTGGCCTACCTGCGCCTGTCGTCCAATCGCCATGACGATGCCGCGTTCGAGCGCGCGGTGAACACCCCGCCGCGCGGCATCGGCGACCGCACGCTCGACGTGCTGCGTCGACGCGCCCGCGCCGAAAACAGTTCGATGTGGGAAGCCACGCTGGGCGAACTCGGCGGCGGCCAGGAACTGGCTGGCCGCGCCAAGAATGCGGTCAAGGCTTTCCTGGTACTGATCGACGACATGGCCCGCGCGTTTGCCGGCACCGGCGTCGGCGATGCACTGGCACTGGCCGAGCAGATCGATCACGCCATCACCCAGACCGGCCTGCGCGACTTCTACGAGAAGGACAGCCGCGGCAACGCCGAGTCACGCGTGGAGAACCTGGACGAACTGGTCAACGTGGCCAGTCGTTTCGAGCTCACCCAGGACGATATCGACGCCGGCCTGAGCGAACTGTCCGCCTTCCTCTCGCATGCCGCGCTGGAAGCCGGCGAGGGCCAGGGCGAAGCCTGGGATGACTGCGTGCAACTGATGACGCTGCATTCGGCCAAGGGCCTGGAGTTTCCGATCGTGTTCCTGGTCGGCATGGAGGAAGGCCTGTTCCCCAGCCAGCGCTCGGTGGAAGACGAGGGTCGCCTGGAGGAAGAACGCCGCCTCGCCTACGTGGGCATCACCCGCGCGCGCGAACGGTTGTTCATTACCCATGCCGAATCACGCCGCATGCACGGCACCGAGATGCTGGCGCGTCCTTCGCGCTTTCTCGCCGAGATTCCCCCGGAGCTGATCGACGAAGTGCGTCCGCGCGTGCAGGTGAGTCGCCCGCTGTACGGCGCACGACCCGGCGCGGCGTCCAGCTCGCTGCAGGAAAGCATGCCGCTGCAACTGGGCCAGCGCGTCAGCCATCCCAGCTTCGGCGAAGGCGTAGTGGTCAGCGCGGAAGGCAGCGGCGCGCATACGCGCATCCAGGTGAATTTCTCCAGCAGCGGCAGCAAGTGGCTGGTCTACGCGTATGCCAACCTGACGCCGGTGTAGCCACCTTGCCATCCATGCGCGGCACGGAGTGACCATGAGCGACAACCTGTCCCTGCGCGAAAATCTGCGCCAACTGCTGGGCTTTCAGGAAGGCGTGGCGACGATTTATCGTCGCCTGCCGTGGACACACCGGGCGGTGCAGGGCCTGTGGCTGGCCTTGCTCGCACTGATCGCCGCCAGTTCGGCCTACGGCCTCGGCTTGCTGCTGCATACCCAGCAGGCTTTCTGGGCCGCACTGACCAGCATCGCGGTGACCCAGCAGAACTATCTCGATACCCGTGCCTCGTCGCGCGACCAGATCATCGGCGCCCTGGTCGGTGGTATCGCGGGCCTGGGCGCCACCTTGATCGGCGGCGAAACCTATCTGGCCTACGCAGCAGCCATCGTGGTTGCCATCACCGCCTGCTGGTTGTTCGGCGTCGGCAGCGCCGGGCGGCTCAGCGGCAGCACCACCACCATCGTGATGCTGGTGCCGCATACCGGGACGTTCTGGATCATCGCGCTCACCCGCATCGGCGAAGTGGCGCTCGGCATCGCTTGCGCACTGGTGATCGTGGGCATTGGCGAGCGCCTGCAGGCGCGCTGGATGCGCCCGCGTGCGTCTGATGCCTAGTACCGTCATCTCAGCGGCTCTCAACAGCCGAACGGCTGGTCAAGCAGGGATACAGTGCCTTTGGCACGGTGATGGGTTGCGGTAAAGCAGAGCAAGTCGCGGGACCCCAGCCTTCGCTGGGATGACTAGGAGGAAGGGCCCCAAACACATCGTAAGCGCTGCAGACACTTGGCGCTGTGGAGCCTTTGAACAGGCTCCTTGGTGACCTTACTCGGGCAGCCGCGGCACGCCGTGCTCGCTGCGTTCTTCCACCGCGATGGGACGCGTGTCCAACCTGGTGGAGCGTCCGTCCTGCGGCAGCGGTTCGATCGATTCGCCGCGCGCCAGCGCCAAGGCATTGCGATAGCAGCGCTGGGCCAGCGCCGCATCGTCCTGGCCGGCATGCACATCACCAAGCGCTTCCCACGCAGCACTCGTCGGTGACAGCGCCAGCGAACGTTGCAGGAAGGACGTGGCCTTGCCCCATAGTTTCAGTCGCGCACACATGCGACCGAGCGTGAGCAGGAGCGCGGCATCGTTGGGATGCGCATCCAGCCAGGACTCGGCGCGACGCAGGCGCGCTTCCAGGTCGTCGCCACCCAGGGCGCCATAGGTTTCGATCAGCAGCGGCGACCATTCACGACGCAGCGCGGATTCGACTTCGTCCATCGCCGGCAAGACCATGCCGAAGCCGGCCGCGCGACGCGCATACGCGTCGATCGCCGCAGGTACTCGTCGCTGTGCCTTGGGCAGTTGCGACCACAAGGTATTGAGCGCTGCTGCATCCGGCGCCGCGCGCAGGGAGGCGGCAAGCACCTGTCCCTCGAGCGCGGCGAAGCCACGGATGCCAAACGCACCGCTCTTCTGCAGCGGCTCCAGGGCCTGGCGGGCGCGCCGCGTGTCGCCGCTGGCCAGCGATGCCAGCGCCAGCTCGCGCCAGCCACCCGGGGTGAGATTGCCATTGTCGGCTTCGGGGGCCAGCAGATTCACCGCTTCTGCCGCCTTGCCGTCGCGTCGAAGCACCCGGGCCCGCAGCACGCGGGCGGCGCGCGGCGCGACCTGGCCCGCCTCGTCCAGCGTGGCCAGTGCACGGCTGTTCTCGCCGCGGCGGGACGCGGCCTCGGCGGCAGCGAGCAGGGCCGGTGCACGCAAGGCGTCCAGTCGCGAGGCCCGATGCAGGTCGCGCTCGGCATCGCCGTGACGGCCTTCCATCAGGGCTATCAGGCCTTCGCGCATGCGATGGCGGCTGATGCGGCGATGCCGGCGCGAAAACGCACCGAACGGCCAGCGCAGCAGGAACCACAGCGCACTCAGCAATCCCCACGCTACCAGCAAGCTGACCACCGCGGCGACGACGGTGGTTTCCGCCTGCCAGCCGCGCAACTGCACCATCACGTAGCCTGGGTCTTCCGCCACCCAATGCCAACCGAATGCAGCGAGCGCCGCCAGGATCACCAGCAGCAGGATCCAGCGCCACAACTTCATGGCTTGGCCCCGGCCGGCGCGCTGGTGCCGCTGGCGGGCTTCAGCGCGTGTACCGAACGCAGGTTGCGCAATTCGCTCAACGCGGCGCCCAGTTGCACCGGCGTGGTCGGCTGTTGCGCGATCAGGCTCGCCAGTTGCTCGCGCGCCTGCTTCACCGCAGGTGACTTCTCGTCGAACTGGGCAGCAATGCCCGCATCGGCGCGCTTGAGCGCAGCGACATAGGCATCGTGATCGGACGCGAGCAGCGCTGCCTGGGCCTGGGCCAGATCGATCCCCGCCAGCTCGCGTGCAAACCGCGCGTCCGCCACCGACAAGGGCGCACCATTGGTCCGTTGCACCTTCACGACGTTATTGAGCGCGGCAACGATGCGCGTCCAGCTTCCGCTGCTCGAACCCGACGCGGGTGTATCCAGTGGCCTGAGCGGCAGGTCGGTCATGGCCGCGCGCAGGCTGGTCAAGGCCCCCAGCGAGGCGCTCACACTGACCGGCTGACTCTTCGCCAGCGCCTCGCGTTCGGCAGCGATGCTCTGGCGCAGGCCGGAAAACGCACCATCGTCCACCGCCGCCAGGGTCTGGTCGGCAATCGCATACGCCGCCGCCGCGCCCTGTGCATCGTGGAACAACTCGTAACGCTCCTTCGCCATGCGCAACAGCGATTCGGTTTCATCGAGCAGCATGGCGTCATGGGCCGAAAGCGTCTTTTCCGAGAGCTTGGTCACCGCATCCTCGAGGTTGCGCGTGCGCTCGGCCTGGCTCAGCAATTCCTCGCGCAGCGAACGATTGACCTGGTCCGCATCGCCGAGGCGCTGGCGCAACAAGTTGCGTTCGCTGTCGCTTGCCGTGAAGGCGCTTTCCAGGCTGTCCAGGCGCTGCTTCATGCCAGCGATCGCTTCACTGCCCGCCGCACGGCCCTGCTCCTGCTGCCACTGGCGCCAACCGACGTAGCCGGCACCACCCACCGCCACCAGCGAAAGCAGCAGGGCGACCGCGAGGGTGCCGCCGCCGCGTGCAGGTGCCGTGGCGCGCGTGGCGCGGGAGGACGAGGATGGCGCGGCAGGGCCTGCGGACGCGCTGTGGCTGGGGATGGAGTCGTCTTGGCTCATGCGCGACATGCTAACAGCCTGGGATGCGGGACTCGAATCAAGTGTTCGTGAAGGCGCGAGTCCATATCGACGTACCGCGTGTCGTCGATCGACAAACTCGTGGCCTTGGCGCAGCCTTGCAAGGCATGCGCCGAACCCTCAGCGCGCCGCCGCTTCCAGCAGGTCCGCTGCCATCGCCGACGCAGCCACCACCACGCGCTTGAAGCCCGCCTCGCGGGCAACCTCGGCCAGCCGCTCGCTACTGACCACCGCAATGGCACTGCTCAGCGCCGCGTAAGCCTTCGCGGGCAAGCCATCACGCAAACAGCCCAGCGCCTCGGCGCTAGACAGCAGCACGCGCGCATCGGCCGGCAAGGCTGCGACCGCGCCGAGCTGACGCTTCTGCCAGCGGGGCGCCGCACGCCGGTACACATGAACCTCGCGCAATTGCGCAGCCCGTGCCGCGAGTTCGGTGCGGAGCACGCCGCGGCCACCCGCCGCACCAATCAAGGCGACGCGCTTGCCGCGCAGATCAGCGAGGGCTGGATGATCCAGCAGCCCCTCGCTGTCCTGCCGCTGCGTCGGCGCGAATGGCTCGCTCACCCCATGCAAACGCAGCGCGCGCGCGGTGCCCTGTCCCACCGCCAGCACAGTCGCATGCGTACGGAGCGACGCCAGGCGGGTGGCGAAGCGCACCGCCGCGGGGCTGGTGAACACCAGCAGGTCGTCTTGGAGCGCTGCGGCCAGCGCTACGGCAGCCTGCGCAGGGTCAGCCACCTCGCGCAGCGACAATCCCGGCAGCAGGAACGGCACCCCGCCAAAGCGGCGCACCTGGCGCGCCATGGACGAACCGGTACCCGCTGGGCGCGTGATGACCACCGTGTGCCCGCCCAGCGCGGGCTCCGAAGTCGACTGTCGCACGCTCATGGCCACCTCCCTGGAAAGCCTGGGCAGTGTAGCGGCCGCGCGACCCTGGGGATGCTTTCGCTGGGGTGGGTACACTAGGCGTTCCCCTGAGCCCACCCGATACCGATGAGCAGTAACGAACGACAAACCGTGGCCCGCAAGCTGGTCGGCTTCATACGCGATGAAATCCCGCTGGCAATGAACATGGACCTGCAATTCCAGGGCTGCGATGAGCAGCACCTGGCCATCGCCGCCCCGCTGGTGCCCAACGTCAACGACAAGGGCTGCGCCTTCGGCGGCAGCCTGGTCAGCGTGATGACGATTACCGGCTGGGGCCTGGTCGAGTTGGAGCTGCGCATGCGCGGGCTGGACTGCGATGTGTTCGTGGGCGAGTCGACGGTGCGCTATCTCGAGCCGGTATGGTCGGATTTCCACAGCGAGGCGCGACTGGCCGATGGCGCGAACTGGGCCACCTTCTTCGATACCCTGGCCGCGCGCGGCCGCGCCCGCATCGAGGTGAGCTGCCACGTGCCCGGCACCGGCGACCGCCCGGCGGCGACGCTCGCAGCACGTTTTGTGGCCAAGCGGCGGCCGGCCGACGCCGTATGAAGAGCCTCCGGGATTGCGGCACAATGCACCCACTGTCCTGGGGGAAGCCTTGATGCGCCGTATCCTGATCCTGCTCACTGCGCTTGCCGCGCTGCTCATCGGCGGTTGCAAAAGCGACCAGCGCAACTATTCCCTTACCAACACGCTTACGGCTTACGCGAGCGTCGTGCGCTGGGGCGACTTCGCCTCGGCGTACCAGTTTGTCGATCCGAAGGTCCGCGAGGCCCATCCACCGTCGTCGCTCGAAATGGCGCGCTATGACATGTACAAGGTCACCGGCTACGACGAGGGCAAGGGTGCCGCGCCCGGCGCCGAGAACGAAGTCACCCAGGTCGTCCAGATCAACATGGTGAACATCCACACCCAGGTCGAGCGCACCGTGGTCGACCAACAGAAATGGCGCTACGACCCCGAAACCAAGCACTGGTGGCTGGTCAGCGGCCTGCCGGATATCAGCCACCAATAAGTCCTGGGGATGTTCTGCCCGTATAATCGCCCGTTCTATTCAATCCGCGCGGCCGTGGCCGCGCCTGCGGAAGCTTTCGAATGAGCGATGTACTGCACAAGCTGCCCGAGTTCATCGGCAACCATCTCGCGCTCGCCGCGCTGTTCCTGATCCTGCTGCTGGCGATCATCGTGATGGAAATCCTCACGCTGTTCCGCAAGTACAAGGAACTCACGCCGGCCGGCCTGACCCTGCTGATCAACCGCGAGGGCCCGCTGATGGTGGATTTGTCGGCGTATGCGGACTACGAGAAGGCACATGTGCCGGGCTCGCGCCATGTGGCGATGAGCCAGTTCGATCCCGAGCACAAGGACTTGGCCAAGGCCAAGGACGTACCGGTGGTGCTGATCGACAAGGACGGCCGCGGCGCCAGCAGCAAGGCGGCACAGCGCCTGGTCAAGGCCGGTTTCGCCAAGGTCTACACCCTGGGTGGTGGCGTACTGGCATGGCAGCAGGCGCAGCTGCCGGTGGCCAAGGGCAAGAACCCGTAAAGGCCCGGCTGAATCATCACGCGGGGGCGCTCAGCCCTCGCGTTCCGGCAGCTGCTTCAGGCCGCCGATGAATGCCCTGAAGCTCTCGCGCAATGGCGCAAACAGCGCATCCTCGCGGTGCTTCAGCATGACTTCGCCAAAGAGTTTCAGGCCTATCGCCAGCTGGGCGGCCTCGTCGTCGCCATAGTCCAGCCGCGTGCGTAGACGATCGGCGATGGCCAGGATCTCGTCATGGTTGGTCGCCTCGAACTGCAGGGGCGCATGCAGCGCATCGCCTTCTTTCGCAGGCGCGAGGTGCTCGACGGTGACGCGATAACGATGATGCCTGGCCATGGGCGTGCTCCGCGGTGGGGTCTCCCCGAGATAAGGCGCCCGCACGCGGCTTACAAGCCGGCTATGCCGGCGCGCCCCGAGAGAATCTGCGCCAACACATCCGGCGCATAGTCGAAGGAGTCGTAATAGAGGCGGCTTTCGGACAGGCCTGCGTCGATGAACAGCTTGCGACCGGCATCGATCATCGCGGGCGGGCCACTCATATAAACATCGAGCCCGGACAGATCGGGCTGATCCTCCAGCACCGCTTCGTGCACCAGTCCCATGCGCAGGCCGCTGCCTGCTGCCTGCTCCGGGTCGGACAGCACGGCCTGGAACCTGAGGTCGTGCGCCTGGCGCGACCAGGCTTCGGCCATCTCGCGCAGATACAGGTCCGCCGCGCTGCGGGCGCCCCAATACACGTGCATCGGGCGCCGCGTACCCAGCGCGATGAAGTGTTCGACGATGGCCTTGACCGGCGCAAAACCGGTGCCGCCGGCCATGAAGATCATCGGTCGTTCCGAGTCCTCGCGCGGCACGAAGGTGCCCAACGGGCCTTCGATGCGCAGCGCATCACCCAGCTGCAAGCCATCGTTCACCCATGAGGTAAAGCCACCACCGGCCACGTGCCGCACGTGCAGCTCGATGGCGCCATCCGCCTGCGGATGATTGGCGATGGAGAACGGACGACGCCGTCCGTCGTCGAGCAGCACGTCGAGATACTGGCCGGGCAGCCATTGCAGGCGGGCCTTCCCTGCAGCGGGCTGCAGCTGCAGGCCGACCACGTCGGGCGCCAACTTCCATTTGCGCGTCACCACGACATCGAGCTGGCGGCGGATGATGTCCTCGACCGAGGTGACTTCACGCGCCTCGATCAGCAGGTCTTCGGTCGGCACCGCCTGGCACAGCAGAATGGCGTGCTGGGACGGTGCGGTGCCGCTCAGCGCCACGGGCGGGTTGCGCGGATAAACGCAATGCCCGCTCAGCAAGCTGGCCTTGCAGCTGCCGCAGACGCCGGCACGGCAGGAGTACGGCAAGGCGATGCCGGCGCGCTGCGCGGCTTCCAGCACGCTTTCGCCCGGCGCGACCGGGAAATGGCGATCGGAAGATTGGAGGGTAACGGTAAACAATGGGCTGCTCTGCTGGATCGGCGGGTGCCGCCGCACATTGTCGCGGCCACGGTAGTCGACCGACAATGCGGGCCCCACCCCCAAGAATCAACGGCCATGGCCATCTGGAAGCAAGAACCTTCGCTCGAGCGCATCAACGACTGGAGCGCCAACACCATGATGGAGACGCTCGGCATGCGCTTCACCGAGATCGGTGATGACTGGCTGCGCGGCACCATGCCGGTCGATCATCGCACCCACCAGCCGTACGGCCTGCTGCATGGTGGCGCGTCGGTGGTGCTGGCCGAAACCCTCGGCAGCATGGGCGCCATGCTGACGCTCGACCCGGCGCAGGAACTGGCCGTAGGCCTGGATATCAATGCCAACCATGTGCGCGGCGTGCGCAGCGGCACGGTGACCGGCACCGCCCGCGTGGTGCACCTGGGCCGCACCACCCAGGTATGGGAAATCCGCATCGAGAACGAGGGCGGTGAGCTGGTGTGCATCTCGCGCATCACCATGGCGGTGATTCCCGCCCGCGCCGTGGCACCGCGTTGAGCGCTGAAGCTCCCTACGCCACGCTCGATCCCGATCGCGTGCTCGATGCGGTTACCGCCTGCGGGCTATGGCCTGATGGGCGCCTGCTCGCCCTCAATAGTTACGAGAACCGCGTATGGCAGGTGGGCCTGGATGACGCCGCGCCGGTCATTGCCAAGTTCTATCGCCCGTATCGCTGGAGCGATGCGGCGATCCTGGAAGAACACGCTTTCGCACTGGAACTGGCCGCCGACGAGCTGCCCGTGGTGGCGCCGCTGGTGTTCGGCGGGCGCACCTTGCTGCATCACGACGGTTTTCGCTACGCGCTCACACCGCGGCGCGGCGGACGCGCGCCATCGCTGGAATCGAACGAACAGCTGGAATGGCTGGGCCGCCTGATCGCACGCATCCATGGCGTGGGCGCGCGGCAGTCCTTCGTGCATCGAGGCCTCATCGATCGCGCCACGCTGATCGAGCAACCCATGCAGGCCGTGCTCGCCTCGACCCTGCTGCCACCCGCGCTGCACGCGGCTTATCGCGCTGCGGCCGAGCGCGTGGACAGCGCCGTCGCTGCGCGCATGGAGACCGTGGGGCCGGTGCGCCAGTTGCGCCTGCACGGCGACTGCCACCCTGGCAATGTGCTGTGGACGGACGGCGGGCCACATTTCGTCGATCTCGACGACGCCCGTATGGGCCCTGCCGTGCAGGACCTGTGGATGCTGGCCCATGACGAGTCGGCCATGAACGCCTTGCTCGACGGCTACCAGCAGATGCGCGACTTCGACTTCAGCGAACTGGCCCTGGTGCCCGCCCTGCGCGCGATGCGCCAGCTGCACTATGCCGGCTGGATCGCCGCCCGCTGGCACGACCCGGCCTTCCCTGCCGCGTTTCCGTTCGCCGCCGAGGCACGCTGGTGGGAGCAGCACATCACCGACCTGCATGAGCTGGCCGAGGCGTTGTGATTGAGGGACTGCCCCCTCTTCCCAGAGGGGACTGGTTGGGATGAGGGGTCAGTCGAGCGATAACGCCAAGGCTAATGTGAGCCTCGTCGAAGCTTTCCCGCACGCACCCGCCCTTTACCCCCTGTTCGGGGCTCACCTCGGTCCTCTCCCCGAAGGGGAGAGGAAGCAAGTAAGCTCGCCGCTTTCGACTCAGGGCCGGCACGTGCGCAACTTCCTCTTCCGACTGATCGGCATCCTCGAAGTGGCCGGCGGCTTCTACGGCGTGGTCAACATGGCGAGGCGCCTGTTCCCGCTCGGTTCCACCCATGAATCGCTGCTCGCCGTTATCGGACTGTTGCTGTACGGCTTCGTGCTGATCGCTGGCGTGATGCTGCTGGAAGGCAGCGAGCGCGGCGTGGCGTTCTCCAGCTGGGCCCAGCTGCTGCAGCTGCCGCTGATTGCCACGCCGATCCTGAGCTATGCCCTGCACTGCGGCGCGTTCGTGAACGTCTATGCCACCCTGCATCTGCCCGTCCGCCTGGGCCTGGACTGGCATTTTGGCAGCGAGGGTTTCGTGCTGGCGGTGGCCGGCCCTGGCCTGTCGCGCATCGGCATCAACCTGCTCGCCCTGCTGTCCTGGCTGGCCTTGCGCCTGCGCTAGACCAGCCGCGGATCGGGGCTGGCCTCCCGCAGCGGTTATCATGGGCGAATGAGTACCCCTGATGCCTCCCTCCCCATCATCCGTCTGAAGACCGACCGCGCCCCCGGCCATCCCTGGGTGTGGTCCGCCCAGGTGCACAAACCCGAAACCCGCCTGCCGCCCGGCAGCGTGGTCGACGTGGTGGATGCGAAGGGACGCTTCATCGGCCGCGGCTTCTGGAATGGCCACGCGCGCATCGCGCTGCGACTGCTGACCACCGACCCGGCCGAGGCCATCGACGCCGACTGGATCGCCGCACGCATCGACCACGCCGTCGCGCTGCGCCAGGAGCTGCTGCAGCTCGATCGGGTGAGCGACGCCTGGCGCGTGGTGCACAGCGAGGGCGATGGCCTGTCCGGCCTGGTGGTCGACCGCTATGCGGACATCCTGGTGATCGAATACTTCGCGGCCGGCATGTGGCGCTTCCGCGAAGCGATCCATAACGCGCTGCTGCGCCACTTCCCCGGCGCAAGGCTGTACTGGTTCGCCGAGAGCCATGTGCAGAAGCAGGAGTCGTTCGACTGCCGCTCGGCCGATGCGCCGGAGCCGGTCGAAGTGCACGAGCACGGCCTGCGTTTCCACGCGGCGCCGGGCTATGGCCACAAGACCGGCTTTTTTGCCGACCAGCGCGAGAACCGCCATCACTTTGCGCGACTGGCCAAGGGCCGGCGCGTGCTCGACCTGTGCTGCAACGCCGGCGGCTTCGCGGTGCACGCCCTGGCCGCCGGTGCCAGCGAGGCCGTGGGCGTGGACATGGATGCAGGCATCCTGGAGATCGCCCGCGCCAATGCCGCGGCCAATGACGTCGCCGCACGCTTCGAGCAAGCCGACATCTTCGACTGGCTGCGCAATGCCGTGGCGCAGGGCGAGCAGTACGACGCGGTCGTGCTGGACCCGGCCAAGCTCACGCGCGACCGCAGCAAGATCATGGACGCGCTGAAGAAGTACTTCGCCATGAATCGCCTGGCGCTCGACGTGATCCCGCCGGGCGGCCTCTTGCTGACCTGTTCGTGCACCGGACTGGTGAGCGAAGCGGACTTCCTGGAGATGTTGCGTCGCGTGGCGCTCAATGCCGGGCGCGAGATCCAGGTGCTGCATGTGGCTGGCGCCGGCGCCGACCATCCGTTCCGCAGCGATGTGCCGGAAGGCCGTTACTTGAAGGCGGTGTTCTGCCGCGTGATGTAAGTCCCTGAAGGAGAGCGGGCCATGATCGATGTCGTCGAGTCCATCCGCAGCTACAACGCCAAGCGCGACCCGGAGCGGCTTGCACGCAAGTACTCCGCCATGCGCCACGACCCATTCTCCTTCCTGCGCGGCACCTGCCATCTGTTCTATGCGCGCCTGCCGGACTCCAAGGTGCTGGCCAAGGCGCCGCCGACCTGGGTCTGCGGCGATCTGCACCTGGAAAACATGGGCAGCTACAAGGGCGACAACCGACTCGTCTATTTCGACCTCAATGATTTCGACGAGGCGGCGCTCGCACCCTGTACCTGGGAGTTGATCCGACTGCTCAGCAGCGTGCATATCGCTGCCGACAGCCTGCAGCTGAACGCCGAACAGGCCGATCGTCTGTGCGGGCAGTTCATGACCTCGTACGTCGCTGCCCTGCGCGTCGGCAAGGCGCGCTGGATCGAGCGCGACACCGCGACAGGCATGGTAGGTGACCTGTTGGGCAGCCTGCGCGGGCGTCTGCGCCCCCACTTTCTCGACAGCCGCACCGAGCGCAAGGGCAAGCAACGCAAGTTGCGCCTCGATGGCAAACGGGCCCTCCCGGTGACCGACAAGCAGCGCGAGAAAGTCACGGCGCTGATCAAGCGGATCAGCAAGAAAGAGGACGATCCAAAGTTCTATCGCGTCCTCGACGTGGCACGCCGCATTGCCGGCACCGGCAGCCTCGGCACCGATCGCTATACCATCCTGGTCGAAGGCAAGGGTTCACCCGATGGCAACTACCTGCTCGATCTCAAGCAGGCCGTGCCGTCGTCCCTGGTGCCTCACCTGAGCATCGCCCAACCGAAGTGGGACAGCGAAGCCGAACGCGTGGTCAGCGTGCAGCGGCGCATGCAGGCCATCTCGCCAGCGTTCTTCCGGGCCGTCAACATGGGGCGCAAATCGTATATCTTGCGTGGCTTGCAGCCCACCCAGGACCGCGTCGCGCTCACCGAGTGGGATGGCAAACTGGAACGCCTCGAAGGCGTGCTGGACGCAATGGGCAAACTTACCGCGTGGTCCCAGCTGCGCAGCAGTGGGCGCCAGGGCTCGGCCACTACCGACGAGCTGATCGCGTTCAGCGAAAAACGTCGCTGGCCCGCGCAACTACGGACGCTGGCGAAAGAGGCGACCAAGCAGGTGCGGCGCGACTGGAAAACCTATGCCAAGGCCTACGACCAGGGCGCGTTCAAGCTCTGAGCGTTGATCAGCGTCGTTTCCCCCAGGGATGACGTCCCGGATTCTGAGACGCCAGCGCGTACACTTGCCAGCCAGTGCTGTTTGGGAACGTTATGTCCGCTTCTGAAATCCTGTTGATTGTCCTCGTCATCGCCGTGCTGGTGCTGATCGTGCTGCAAACCCTGCAACTGCAGCGCGGGCGTGGCGATGGCGGCCTGACCGCACGCCTGGACGCCCTGAAGGACGACAACCGCCATCTGCGCGAAGCCCTGGCACAGGAACAGCGCGCGGGACGCGGCGAGCTGACGCAGTCGCTGGGTCACTTCCGGGGCCTGCTGCAGGAACAGTTGGGCGGCATGAGCGAGCAGCAGCACGAACGCATTGGCCACTTCGGCCAACGGCTCGATGTGCTCACCGAACGCACCGATACCGGCCTGCAAACGCTGGCACAGCGGCTGACCGAAGACGCGCGCCGCAGCCGCGAGGAACTCACGCTCACGCTCAACCGCCTCGGCGAGCAGCAGCAACAGCGCCTCGCCGCGCTCACCGCGGACAACGAGAAGCGCCTCAACGAAGTGCGCGCCACGTTGGAAACCAAGCTCCAGGCGATCCAGGACGACAACGCCGCCAAGCTGGAACAAATGCGTGCCACGGTGGACGAAAAGCTACAGAACACCCTGGAAACGCGGCTCGGCCAGTCGTTCGCCCTGGTGTCCGAACGACTGGAACAGGTACAGCGCGGGCTCGGCGAGATGCAGAACCTGGCCACCGGGGTGGGCGATCTGAAGCGCGTGCTGACCAATGTGAAAACGCGCGGCATCCTCGGTGAAGTCCAGCTCGGCGCCCTGCTCGAGCAAATGCTCACCATGGAGCAGTACGAGTCGAATGTCGCCACCGTGCCGGGCAGCAACGAGCGCGTGGAATTCGCCGTGCGCATGCCCGGCCCGGGCGATGAGGAAGCGCTCTACCTGCCCATCGACGCGAAATTCCCGATCGAGGACTACCAGCGCCTGCTCGACGCCCAGGAGGCGGCGGATGCCGAGGCCGCCGCCATCGCCGGCCGCGCGCTGGAAACGCGCGTGCGCGAGGAAGCCAAGCGCATCCGCAGCAAGTACGTGGCGCCACCGCATACCACCGATTTTGCCGTGCTGTTCCTGCCCACCGAGGGCCTGTACGCCGAAGTGATCCGCCGCCCCGGCCTGTTCGAGACGCTGCAACGCGATCACCACGTGACGGTCGCCGGCCCGACCACGCTCACCGCCTTGCTCAACAGCCTGCAAATGGGTTTCCGCACGCTGGCGATCGCCAAGCGCAGCAGCGAAGTGTGGACCCTGCTAGGTGCGGTCAAGAGCGAGTTCGGCAAGTTCGGCGCGGTGCTCGACAAGACGCGCAAGCAACTCGACACCGTGCGCAACAGCATCGACAGCGCCGGCCAGCGCACGCGTGCGATCGAGCGCAAGCTGCGCGGCGTGGAAACCCTGTCCGACGACGCCGCGCAGCAGCTATTGGGCGATGCCCTGCCTGCCCTCGATGACGGCAGCGAAGACGACGTCGAGGTCTGAGGTCCGCCATGACGCCCGGCCACGCCCCGCCGCGAGCGGGTCCAGCCGCCGCGCCAGCCCGCTGATCGACACGCAGCGGGCTCTGTCGCCATTCGCGTGTAAAATGGTCGTTTTTTAGCCAGCAGAATCGTGCAAGCTCCTCGACGGACGATGGTCCGCGGCCCAACGTTCATCCGCTTACTTGCTCGTCTCAGCGACGTTGACGCCCCACAATCGAACGCATCGCTGTCCGACCGCTTGAGCCAGTGGCTCGACTGGAAGCATGCCCTCGCGCTGTCCACGGCGCTGGACGGCAAGCCCTCGGCGGCGCCCGCCGAGATGCCCACCGTGGCCAGCTCGGAGGAAGACGAGTGCGCGCGCCTCCGCGCGTCGTTGGCGGAGGCGATTGCCAGCAAGCCTGAAGCGACCGTCTCAGCCCGGCGCGCGACTCGGCGCGCGTCTGCCGCTGAAGACGCTGATGGGGCCGTCGATTACACCGTGTTTCGCCAGCGCTATCTCCAGCTGCAGCGGACGATGCAGGCCGCCACCGGCAACTTGCGCGGCCGTCTGCGGGACCGGCTCGCCCAGCAATCGGCCGAGCTGGCCCGGCTGGCGGAAGTCGATGCCGTGATGGAGCTGGCGCTGAGTCCGCGCGAGCAAACGCTGCTGGCCAGCGTGCCCGCCTTACTCGGGGAACACTTCGAACGCCTGCGCCAGGCCGAGCAGATCGCTCTGGCCGACGCAGCGGCCGTGGAAACCACCTCAACGGCCATGCCGGGCGCATGGCTGGACGTGTTTCGCAAGGATATGCAGAGCGTGTTGCTCGCCGAACTGGATGTTCGTTTTCAACCGGTCGAAGGCCTGCTTGCAGCGCTTCGCACCCGCTAACTGGGTCGTCATGTTCAGAAATCTTCTCAACCTCGCGGTGTTCTCTGTTGGCCTGGCGGCCGTGTGCTGGATCGGCGCGGGCTACGTCGGCTCGAATCCGCTGGGCGCGGCCGTCGCCGGCTTGATCGGCGTCTGCTACGTCGCCGGTGCGCTCGAGCTGTATCGCTATCGCCAAGCCACCACCACGCTGCATCAGGCCGTCACTGGCTTGTCCGCCGCACCCGCCAGCCTGGGTGACTGGCTCGAACGCCTGCATCCCAGCCTGCGCAACGCGACGCGCCTGCGCATCGAGGGTGAGCGCGTGGCGATGCCGGCGCCGGCGCTGACGCCGTATCTGGTCGGCTTGCTGGTCTTGCTGGGCATGCTGGGCACGCTGCTGGGCATGATGGCCACGCTCAGGGGCACCGGCATGGCGCTGGAAAGCGCAACGGACCTGCAGGCGATCCGCGGCTCGCTCGCCGCTCCGGTGAAGGGGCTGGGATTTGCATTCGGCACCTCGATTGCGGGCGTAGCCACCTCGGCCATGCTCGGGCTTCTCTCGGCCCTGTGCAGGCGCGAGCGCCTGCACGCCGTGCAACTGCTGGACGTGAAGATCGCCACCAGCTTGCGTGGCTTCTCGCAGAGCCATCAGCGCGAGCAGGCGTTCAAGCTGCTGCAACAGCAGACCGAAGCGATGCCTGCGCTGATCGATCGCCTGCAGACAATGATGGCGACCATCGAGCAGCACAGTGTGGCCGCGGGCGAACGGCAGGCCACCAGCCAGGCGGCCTTCCATGCCAACACCGAGACCGTCTACACGCGCCTCGCCGCCTCGGTGGAGCAGTCGTTGCAATCCAGCGTGGCCGAGAGCGCCCGCGCCGCGAGTTCGGCGCTGCAACCGGTCGTCGAGTCCACCATGGCCGGCCTCGCGCGCGAAACCGCGGCGCTGCACGACGCCGTCGCGCAGGCCGTGCAGCGGCAACTCGAGGGGCTGTCGGCTGGCTTCGCGACGACCACCACGACGGTGGCGGACATCTGGAACCAGGCCCTGGTCGCGCAGCGGCAATCGAACGAGGCGCTTGCGCAGGATCTGCGCATCACCCTGGAGCGCTTTAGCGAGACCTTCGAGCAAAGCTCGGCCGGTCTGCTGGATGGCGTCGCGACGCGACTCGACAGTAGCGCGAGCAGCGCGGCGGACGCGTGGAACCAGGCGCTGTCGCGGCAGGATGCGGTCAATGAAGCGTTGGCCGCTCGTAACCAACAAGCGTTGGCCGTTGCCGCCAGCACGTTCGAGGAGCATGCGGCGTCGCTGGTGCGCGTCGTGCAGCAATCGCATGCGGACCTGCAGGCGGCACTCGAATCGCGTGATGAAAGCCGCCTGACCAGCTGGGCCGCGGCATTCGCCTCGATGACGGACGCCTTGGGCGCGCAGTGGCAGCAGGCAGGCGAACACGCCGCGGGCCAGCAACAGGCGATTTGCGACACGCTCGCGCAAACGTCGCACGACATCGCCGCCCAGTCGCGGGCACATGCCAGCGACACGATCAGCGAGATCTCCCGTCTCGTGCAAGCGGCATCCGAAGCGCCCAAGGCGGCGGCCGAAGTCATTGCCGAGCTGCGCCAGAAGCTCTCCGACAGCATGGTGCGCGACACCGCGATGCTGGACGAGCGCAGCCGACTGCTGGCCACCGTGGAAACCCTGCTCGATGCCGTGAACCATGCGTCCACCGAGCAGCGGACCGCGGTCGATGCCTTGGTCACCACCTCGGCGGATCTGCTGGACCGCGTCAGCACCCGCTTCAGCGACCATATCGAAGCCGAGACCGGCAAGCTCGGCGCGGTGGCCGCCCAGGTCACCGGCAGTGCCATCGAAGTGGCGAGCCTGGGCGATGCCTTCGGCGTCGCGGTACAACTGTTCGGCCAGTCCAACGAGGCCTTGATGGAGCGCTTGCAGCAGGTCGCCAGCGCGCTGGACAACTCGCTCGCACGCAGTGACGAACAGCTGGCGTATTACGTGGCGCAGGCGCGGGAGGTCATCGACCTCAGCATGCTCTCGCAGCAGCAGATCATCGAGGAACTACAGCAGCTTGCCGGGCAACGGGCGGCGGCCGAGATCGAAGCGGCATGAACGACGAGATTGACGTCGAAGCAGAGTCGACGGCACCCATCTGGGCCGCCTTCGGCGACTTGATGTCGGTATTGCTTGGTGCGTTCGTGCTGATCCTGGTCGGCGTGATCGGCGTGCAACTGCAACTCTCCAGCCGACTGGATGAAGAGGTCAAGCAGCGCCAGGCCGAGGCGCAGCGGCGCATGACGCTGGAGCAGGCCCTTGCGGGCCCGCTGGCGGCGGGCCGCGTGACCCTGGTCAACGGACGCATCGGTATTCGCGGCAGCGTGTTGTTCGCGCTGAATTCCGATCAGCTCCAGCCGGAGGGACGCGAGGTATTGAAGAGCCTGGCGGGTCCGCTTGCCAACTATCTGCAGTCCCGCGACGAAATCCTCATGGTGAGCGGCTTCACCGACGACCAACAGGTACGCGACGGCAACCGCCAGTTCGCCGACAACTGGGAACTGTCGGCCGAGCGCGCGTTGACGGTGACGCGCGCCTTGATCGCGGACGGGGTCTCCTCGTCTTCGGTATTTGCGGCAGCGTTCGGGGCCGAGCAGCCGGTCAGCTCCAATGCCGATGACGAAGGCAGGGCCAGGAACCGCCGGGTGGAGATAGCACCCGTGCCGAAGCCATCGACGACCACGGTGACGGCGCATGAGCCCTAGCGGAACACGCGCCGGCACGCTGTTGGATGCGTGGCGCGAACAGCAGGCCGATCGCCTGGATCCGCTGCGCTTCCAGTTCATGGTGGCACTGGAGCGGCGCGCGGCCAGCCACGACGGCGAGGTGCGACGCCTGCTGGACGAGCGACTGTCCAAACTGCTGGACGGCTATGCCGCCGATCTCGTCGAAGTGACGACGAGCAAGGCGACGTCGTGCGGTGAGCCCGCGGTTGGAGCGCTAGGCGCACTGGTCGATCACCTGGCCAGTCGCCCGACGACGCCGGGCGAAGACCTGCCCGTTTCGTATCCGGAATTGGCGGCGCTCGACGCGTTTCGAAAACTCTGGTCCAGGCTGCGTACGGACAGCCACCTGCGGCAGTCGCTCACGCCGGTACCCGTGAACGCAGGCCCGCTCAACTCGGGCGCCCTTGCCCACCGCGCGATCGCGCTCATGCGCGAACTGTCACCGGTGTATCTGCAGCACTTCCTGGCGTACGTCGATGACTTGTCGTGGATAGAGCGCCTGCACGACGCCCGTGCCCAGTCAGCCAAGGATGCGCCCCGAGCGGCAAGTACCAGGAAGCGCGCCAAGGCCAAACCGCGCACGCCCTGACGAGTCGTCACGGCCAGGCAGGGTGCAGCGTTCCGCGCGTGGCTAGACGGGTACCACGCTCCCGACCTTGTCGCGCGCCATCACCACGTTGGTGGTGAAGCGCCGGATATTCGCGTTGTCGAACAGCAGGCGACGCGTAAATGCCTCGAAGTCGTCCATGTCCCTGGCGGTGACGAACAACACGAAGTCGGCTTCGCCGGTGACGTAGTAGCACTGCTGCACATTGGGGTCGGCGCGCGCGGCCACGCGGAACGCATCGAGCATGTCCACCCGCTCGCGCTCCAGCTCCACGCCGACGATGAAGCTCATCGCCTGGCCCACGGCCGCCGGGTTCACCAGCGCCACTTCGGCCGTGATCACCCCCAGCTTGCGCAGATGCTTGAGTCGACGCTGCACCGCCGCGGCGGACAGGCCGATGTCCGCGCCAATCTCCTCGCCGGTAACCCGCGCATCCCGCTGCACGCGGCGAAGGATCTCGCGATCGAAATCGTCCAGCACGTAGTTTGTCGTCATGCCGCATAGATAAGCGAAAAAATGCGTCCAGGCAACGGCAAGGTAGACAAATACGCGGCTACCCCGCGCGACGCCTCGGCAAAATGCTGGTCCATCGCTCGCCCTCGGGCGCCGGCGATGCGCATCGCAGCCAACCAGCCAACCACGACCGGGCCCCATGAAACTTCTCTATCAGACGCATTCCCCGTACGCGCGCAAGGTGCTGGTCATGGCCCACGAAGTGGGCATGGCCGATCGCCTCGAAGTGATCCACCACGAGACCAGCCCGACCCTGCGCAATGAAGAGGTGTTTCAGCTGAACCCGCTGGGCAAGGTGCCCGTGCTGGTCCGCGACGATGGCAGCGCGCTGTTCGACTCCAGCGTCATCTGCGAATACCTCGACAGCCTGCATGAGGGGCCGAAGATGATTCCCGCCGCACCGACGTCGCGCTGGCGCAGCCTGCAATGGCAGGCACTGGCGCAAGGCATGTGCGAGGCTGGCATCAGCGTGCGCCACGAAACCGTGCGCAGGCCCGCGCCCTATCGCTACCCCGCGATGCGCGACGGCCAGATCGAGAAGCTGGTTGCCTCGTACGATTTTCTTGAGCGGGAATGCGCCAGCCGCACCGTCGCGGAAACCCGCGTCATTGATATTGGCGCGATTGCGGTAGCTACGGCGCTGAGTTGGCTCGCGTTTCGCGAGCTGCCGGCATTTGAACACGGACGACCGCATCTATCGGCATGGTATCGCGCCTTTCTGCAACGCCCGTCCATGCTGGCCACGCCCTTGGTCGGTGAAACCGTCGATTGACCACATCGACGCGACGCAAGCCGTCCCCCATCCCTTCCCCTGCACTGGAGGCTCGCATGAGCTCGCTCTGGACCGACCTGCTGTTCCCGCATGGCCATATCACCGATGCAAAGCTCGCGCGTCGACTGGCGCAGGCGAAGCGGCAGCGCGACGTCGAAGGCGATCGCCGCAAGCTTTCATCCGGCGACAAGCTGCGCGCATGGTCTGCGCGTCTGTGCCTGGGTATCGGCGACGGCAAGCTGCGTACGCAATGAGTCCTTAGTCGTGCTGGCGCGTGGCAATCGACGATTCGCCCCACAGCGAGCGTAGGCATGCGTCCGTGGGGAGCTTGTGAACGAGGCCATCTGCTGCGAGGCGTCACAGAGGCGTCCAGTGCGGTGCGATTGTCCGCCGCATGCCGCTGAGATACGCTCGGACAGCGCTCTGCTCAGCGCCAAAACCGGTGGGGTGGTTCGATGTATCGACCGATACTTACGGCACTCAAGCGTTTGGTGATCCTGGTGCTGGTGGTTCTGCTCAGCGTGCTCGGCATGCGCGCCTGGGATGCATGGCGTGGCGCTCCGCTGCATACATGGCATACCTTCGAACCGCATGAACTGACGGCGGCGCAGATCGATGCCACCGACTGGAAGGGCTACCTGGCCGCCGAGAATGCGCTCTTTGACGAGGTGAAGCGCAACGTCACGGACAAGCTTCCGCCTGCGGACCAGATCGCCACCAATCGCTACTACGCAGGCGCGCCCATCTACCCGGGACGCTTTGCCACCGACTGGAATCGCTCCTACCAGATGGCGCCCGATGGCCCACCGGTGGGCACCGTGGTGATGCTGCACGGTCTGACCGACTCGCCCTACAGTCTTCGTCACATTGCGCGCGTGTATCGCAACCAGGGCTTCTTTGTCGTTGCCATCCGCCTGCCTGGACATGGCACCGTGCCCTCCGGCCTCAGCCACGTGCAATGGGCCGACTGGATGGCCGCGACGCGGCTGGCGGTACGCGAGGCGCGCAGCCATGCCGATCCGCATGCACCATTGCATCTGGTGGGCTTCTCCAATGGCGGGGCGCTGGCGATGAAATATGCGCTCGATGCCATCGAGGATCCAAAGCTCGCGCGCCCCGATCGCCTGATCCTGATTTCCCCCATGATCGGGATTACGCGCTTTGCGCGTTTCGCCGGGATCGCCGGCCTGCCTGCCCTGTTGCCGGCGTTTGCGCGCGCTTCGTGGCTGGACGTGGTACCGGAATTCAATCCCTTCAAATACAACTCCTTCCCGGTCAACGGCGCGCGCCAGGCCTATCTGCTCACCGATGTGCTGCAAGGCCAGCTCCAGCGCCTCGGGCAAAGCAACCAGCTTGGCGATATCGCGCCGGTGCTGACCTTCCAGTCGGTGGTCGATTTCACCGTGAGCACGGCCGCGGTGATGCGCTCCCTCTACGCGCTGCTGCCTGACAACGGCAGTGAAATCGTCTTGTTCGATGTGAATCGCGACCATGCGTTCGATGTACTCATGCGTCCCTCGTCATCGACCGCACTCAGCCGCGTGTTGCCCACGAGACCGCAACGATTCCGCATCACCGTGCTTGGCAGCGTGCCGCCGGACGACGCCATGGTGGAGACCACGATCGAGGCGCACTCCACCGAATCGCATACGCGCCCTTTGTCCCTGCACTATCCACCGGGTGTGTTTTCGATGTCGCACGTATCGCTGCCGTTCCCATTGGACGACTCGCTCTACGGCACCACGCCCAATCCCGATGAGTTCTATGGCACGCATCTGGGCACGCAGGCGCCCCGCGGCGAACGCGGCGCGTTGGTACTGAACATCGATGCGATGATGCGCATGGCATCGAACCCGTTCTTCGCCTATGTGCTCGACCGTGTGCGCGAACTCATCGCCAACCCGGCGCCGCCGCCTTCCCATGGCGAAACGGCCAGCGAAAAGCCGCCGTCCGACGCCGAACGCAAGGCGATGGAGAAGGCGTTCGAGGAAGCCGGCGATATCGATGGCAACGGCGCCCAGATACCTTGGTAGGCAGAGGCAGCGCGCTTTCCACGCGCAAAGCCCCTCAGTGCGAGGGGCCTTGAATCAAACGCGTGCGGCGTGGAGGCGCAACGCCTCTCGTGTGGTCAGAAGAACAGGTAGGTCGCGATCAGGCCATAACTCATCTGGTTCTTCTTCTGCACGATCGGGCTGTCGCCCGCATCGTTCTCGAGCCAGGCCGCCGTGATATCGGCCCCCAGAACCCAGTGACTGGTGGGCCGATAGGCGGCGCCGACAGTGACGCGCACCTCGTTGACGCCCGAACCCAACGAGTAGGGTGCCAGGCCGGAGCGGGCACTTTGCGTGGCGTCGACACCGAAAAATGTCCGGTTGTATTGGCTGCTGCCCCAGGTGACGCCCGGCCCCGCCGAGAAGGACCACTGCTCGGTCGCCTCCCAGGCGCCCATCGCGTCCAGGGTCACCACGGTGCCGCGCTGGTTCCCCCCGATATCCGATATCACGCTGCTGCGCGCCTCGAACCAGTCATAGGTGAAGACGCCAAACGCTTCGGCATGGGTGGTGCGCTTGACATCGCCCAGGCCGCGCAGGTGCGGATCGTCGGATTCCTGTCGCGGTTCGAGGAAGTCGTAAGTCACCGCGACGCCGGCCCGCCAGTGATCGTCGTGATACAGGTACGCGCCAGCCGACACCAGCGATCCCGCATCGGGATTCGCACCGATGAACCAGCGACCATAGCCGGCACTGAGTATCGGCAGACCGTCGACCTTGGTGTCCCGGGCGCCGGGGAACGTGGGCATGCTGACCACGCCGGCACCTACCGCGAAGCGCCAGAAGTCCCACTCGCCGCCCTGAGGTTCGGGGGGCTTGGAGAGTGCGTAGATGCTGTTTGACAACTCCAGCGTGTCGTCCGCCATCGCCGTGACGGCAACGCCTGACAACACCAAGCCCGTCAATAGACTGATACCCAGGCGTTTCGATCGAGAGCTCATTGCGCATCCCCAGTGGATAAGGTGACGTACGTGCGAAGGCAGCGGCCGCACTCCCGTCGGACGCTCCAGAGCCTCGCCCTACCCGACTGGCCAGATCCGATTGCCCGCTCAATGCCGCCGCCGCAGTGCGGGAGGGACATTCAAGCGACCGCTGTCCAGGTGATTGGCGAGGCCCTGCGCCGCCAAGGTAGTGATGGAGATGTCAGTCCCGCGTCAATATGGGGCCTGGCTGCCAGCGCCAATTCCGCCTCGGCGATGCCTGCATGGGTTCCGTAGTTTTACTTAGGAAAATCACGCAAAACTACGGAGGACACGTCGATCATGCCGACACTTGTTGGCGGGCCTGCAAGGCGCCCCATCGCGTTCGGCGAGGCCCGGCACACCCCGGGCGCCGCGAAGCGCTTTCAGTTCAGCGCTGCAGCACGGCAACTGTCCGCGCGGACGCGCCCGGGGCAGATGCCGCTGACCCGTTTGAACAGGCGACGGAAGGCCGCTTCGCTGCTGTAGCCGAGCTGCTGGGCAATGCCCGCCACCGATTGCTGCCGGTCGCGCAGAAGTTGCTCCGCGACGCTGACGCGCCACTGGGTGACGTATTGCACGGGCGGAACCTTCATGAGCTGGGTGAAGCGCTCGGCAAAGGCGGAGCGTGACATGCAGGCCAGTGACGCCATCGACTGCATGGTCCAGGTAAGCCCGGGGTTCTCATAGACCGCCTGCATCACCCTGGCGATGCGCGGATCGGCCAGCGAAGCAAACAGCCCGCGGCGTTCGTCTGCACGTTGGGCGAAATCGCAGACGGCGAGCGTGAACAGCGCATCGGCGAGTTTGTTCAACAACACTTGCCGACCAGCCAGGCCGGCATGCACCACCTCGACCATCATGCTCGACAATTGTTGGAACGTCTGGTTGGCCTCCCTCGAGCGAATCACCACGCACGCGGGCAGCGCCTGGCTGAGCGGATGTTGCGACGTCCCCATGAAATGAAGCTCGCCACAGATCAGGCTGGTCTGGTCTGGACGCTCGGCGTCGGCGTGACCAAGCGCGCTCAGGCGATGCGGGTCACCGTGCGGAAACACCACGAGATCGCCCTTCTCCAGATCGAGCGGTTGTTCGATCGCGGGGCTCTCGACCCTGCATCGACCGACGCCCACCAGATGAAAAAGCCCACGGGGATAGCGGGGTTCGTCGAGGAACCACGAGCCACAGCGATGCAACTCGGCGATCACCTCGACGCGCAGCATGGAGTGGTTGAGCAGGGACTCAAGCGCCGGCTCGATGAGCACGGGACGTGGGCCAGCGGACAGCACAGGATTCGGTTCGATGTACACGGGACTTCCTTCCGACGGTTCGCTCGATACCTGAACTTCGCCGGATGGGTTCCCGCGGTTACATGGCAACCTCGCCCGCCACGGCGGGCCAATCTGGGGCCCGCAAACCGCCGATCAGCCCCTCATCCAGCCATTGCGAAAGCAGTGCCGCCATGCGCGGCAGTGCCGCCAACTGACCATTCTGCTCCCCCAGGTGCTCACAAAGCTGTGAAAACGCCTCGCCGCGCATGGCGCTGTGCAAGGCCGCGCATTCGTCGACCTGGATCAGGCGGTAGCGCACTTCCAGCGACTGGCGCCACACCAGCAGGTGACGGGGCTTGCCAAGGCGCCGCAGGCGCGGTCGTTTCAGGCCGCGGTCGGCCGCGCGGCGGAACGCATCGAGGTTGTAGGGGCTGCTCAGGATCTGCAGATGGCCCTGCGGGGTGAGGCGCAAATCGGCCCAGGCCTCTGCGGGCACGGCGGCGAGATCCGCCGCGCCCAGGACCGACTCATCGGCCGCGTCGAAAGCCGTGGAAATGGCCCAGTCCAGGCGCGCCATATCGGCCAGTTCGGGCTTGTCGCGCCAGGGCAAGGCATGTTCCAAATAGGCCGGCAGGCCCGCACCGTGCCAGCGGATGTTGTAGTGCTCGGATGGATGCGCGGCCACATAGCCATCCAGCAGGTGGGCAAAGCGAGGCCCCGCCATCAAGGCTAGCCCCGTGTATTCCGTCGCCAGTGCATCGCGCAGGCGGATGCGGTAGCCGTTGCGGTAGACCGCCAGGCGGCTGGCAATATCGGCGGCATCATCGCCGCGCAATTCGCGCATGCGCGGCGGCGCGTTCGCCAGCATCGCCTGCAACACATGCTGCTGAAGGTCCTGCAGATCGGTCATGCCGCCTCCCGCAGCAACGGTTCCGCCAGCAGGCGCGCGCGCTCGAGCTCGGCTTGCAGCTCGGCCAACGGTGGAATGTGATCGTCGCGCTCGATCATGGTGGATACACGACCATAACGGCGCACCGCTTCGACGTAGAGATCCCACACGGAGTCGATGATCGGCGCGTCGTGCGTGTCGATCAGCAGTCGCTCGCCATGCTCATGCCCGGCAAGATGAAACTGCTGCACTCGCGCCGCTGGAATACCGTCCAGATAGTCCAGCGCCGAGAACCCGTGGTTGTGCGCGCTGACGTAGACATTGTTGATATCGAGCAGAATCAGGCAGTCTGCACGTTCCGCCACGGCGGCGAGGAATTGCCATTCGGTCAATTGTGATTGGGCGAAGCTGATGTAGCTCGATACGTTCTCGAGCAGGATGCGGCGCCCGAGCACGTCCTGCACGCGGCGCACGCGGTCCACCACGTGCGACAACGCTTCCTCGGTATACGGCAGCGGCATCAGGTCGTGCAGGTTGACGCCTTGCACGCCGGTCCAGCACAGGTGATCGGACACCCACCTGGGTTCGAGATGGCGCGCCAATCCGGCCAGGCGCGCAAGATAGCCGTGGTCCAGCGGGTCGGTGCTGCCGATCGACATCGATACGCCGTGCATGACCAGCGGGAAGCGCTCGCGGAACTTCTCCAGCCACGCAAGCGGCCGTCCGCCGGGTACCAGGTAATTCTCGGAAACGATCTCCAGCCATTCCACGTTGCCCGGGTGTTCCAGCAGCGCCTCGTAGTGATCGACGCGCAGGCCCAGGCCATAGCCGAGACAGGGAAGCTGGTGGGTATGCGATTCAATAGTCATGACAAAGGTGCGGAGCTTCCCGGACGTACCAGGAAGCTCCGCCGTCCACATCAGCTCTGCTTCGCAGCGGCCTGAGCGGTCGCACAGTCCTGCTGGGACTTCTGCATGGTGAAGCCCTGGCCCTTGCAGGAATTCTGGCCCTTGCAGGAGTTGGTGGCCTGCTTGCACGAGCCATGGCCCTTGCACGATGAGGAGTTCATGCACTTGACGGTGGCGGAGTCGCCGGCGGGTGTCTTGTCGGCCGCCGAAGCGGACATCGTTGTGACGGCGAACAGACCGGCAACCATCATCGCCATGGCCGCGCCGTTGAGTTTGTGGGTCTTCATGGATCACTCCTGATAAGTCATGAGAGCCGCCATGGTTCGCGGCGTTGGAAGCGTTTTGCCGGATACGGCACACCGATCTTGCCGATGGATCCAGCACCCGCATTCTCAATAGCCGGGGGGTCGTTGACTGTTCCCGCGCATCCGGTTCTTGTGCCCGATCGTCCGGCATGGCCGTGGGCCGCGCTTGCCCAACCCAGGATTGGACGGCGGGCTAGAAAGCGCGGACGCCCGAACATGGCGAGGGCTCATCGACATACCCATGATGTTTGCACTTCGTTCCCCGGGACCTGCAACCATGCGTCAGTTCATCGCCAGCACCGCTTCGCGCCTGCTTCAGATGCTCCACACCATCGAATGGCTGGGACCACTCACGGTTCGTGTGGTGTTCGGCTATTTCTGGCTCGAGACTGGTATCGCCAAGGTGCAGAACCTCGAAGGCTTCACCATGCGCTTCATGGGCTGGGGCATACCCTATCCCGCGTTCAGTGCGGGACTATCCGCCTGGACGGAGCTGCTCGGCGGCCTGCTGCTGATGCTCGGCCTGTTTACGCGGCTGGTATGCGTCCCGATGCTGATCAATATGGCCGTCGCGGTGACCCTGGTCGTGTCCAGCAACCTGATGGGTCTGGACGACTATGTTGAAGCCGATGAGGTCGTGTACAGCCTGATCTTCTTCTGGCTGCTGATCGCCGGCCCCGGCAAGGCCAGCCTGGACACTTTGCTGGCACGCATGCTGGGCATTCGCACCGCGGCGTGAGACACAAGCGTGACACGTAACGCCATCCCCGCGATCGGCGAAGAACAGGTAAGCAACGCGATCGCGCAAGCCTCGCATCACTCAATCCAACGACGGAGCAAGACCCCATATGAAAGCGCACAAACTCAGCTATCTGGGAGGATTGATGTGCCTGTTGCTGGCAGGTTCGGCGTTCGCTGGCGAGGTGCCATTCAACCAGGCGCAATACGACCAGGCCGTGGCCGCCGGTAAACCCGTGGTGGTCTATCTGCATGCAGACTGGTGCCCGACCTGCCGGGCGCAACAACCCATCGTCGACAAACTGTCGAAGGAGCCGCAGCTGAAGGACGTGACCATCTTCGTGGCGGATTTCGACAAGGAGACCGCGCTGGAGAAGGCGCTGAAGGTGAACCAGCAGTCGACCTTCGTGGTGTTCAAACAGGGGCACGAGGTCACGCGCTCGACCGGGCAGACCCAGGAAAAGGCCATACGCGCGACGCTGGAACAGGCACTCTGATGGACTTCGGCCTGGGCACGTACGTGTTGGGTTTTGTGGCCGGCGCGGCCACCTTGTTGTCGCCGTGCGTACTGCCCATCCTGCCGATCCTGATCGCGTCCGCGCTCTCCAGGCATCGGCTTGGCAGCACCATGCTCGCATTCGGGCTCAGTCTCTCGTTTGCGCTGGTGGGCATTTTCATTGCCACGCTGGGCGCATCCATTGGCCTGAGCGCGGGCACCTTCCGCCAAGTGGCAGCGGCGCTCATGGTGGCTTTTGGCATCGTGATGCTGTCATCACGCTTGCAGGTGCTCTTCTCCAGGGCCAGCGCGGGCGTCGGTTCCAGCGGTCAGCGTGCGCTTGGCTTGATCAAGGGCGAGGGCTTGTTGAGCCAGTTTCTGATTGGACTCTTGCTGGGCGTGGTGTGGAGCCCGTGCGTGGGTCCCACGCTCGGTGCCGCCACCACGCTCGCGGCACAAGGGAAAAACCTGGGTCACATAGCCTTGCTGATGATGTTGTTCGGCCTCGGTGCTGGGCTGCCGCTGCTGGCTCTGAGCCTGGTATCCGGCGCGACCATGACCCGCCTTCGCGGTTCTCTGGCATCGATGGGCGGCGTCGCCAAGAGCGTGCTGGGTGGCTGCTTCGTGCTGGTCGGCGCACTGATCCTGACCGGGCTGGATCGAAAATTCGAAGCCGCCATCCTGTCCATCAGCCCGGACTGGCTGACCCGGTTGACCACCTCCTTCTGACCTGATGTTCGAGCGCACGCGACAGCACCCTGGTGACGGACATGAGCCTGACCGACAGCATCAGCAGCACACCACGGCGGACTGCCTTCGTGTTGGCAGGCGGCGGCAGTCTGGCCGCGGTCGAGGTGGGCATGCTGCAGGCGCTGCTGGACTGGGGTGAGACGCCGTCGTTCATGGTGGGCGCCTCGGCCGGCGCCATCAATGCGGCCTACTTTGCGGCAGACCCCACCCGCGATGGCGCGGACAAGCTGGAGCGCCTCTGGTGCGTGATCCGACGCCGAGATGTCTTCCCGCTCAACCTGGGCAGCGTGATCGGCCTGTTGCGTCGCCGCGACTATCTGGTGGATTCCTACGGACTGCGGTCCCTGCTGCAGAAACATGTCGCCTATGAGCGCCTGGAAGATGCCAGGTTGCCCCTGCACATCGTGGCGTCGGACATGCTGACGGGCGAAGAAGTGTTGCTGTCATCCGGATCGGTGGTGGACGCGGTGCTGGCGAGTGCAGCGATCCCGGGCGTGTTTCCTCCCGTGCGCATCGATGCGCGCCTTCTGGTCGACGGCGGTGTTGCCAACAACACACCCATCTCGACGGCGATCAAGCTCGGTGCCACCCGCGTCGTCGTTCTGCCGACCGGTTTTGCCTGTGCCATCGGACAGATCCCCACGGGCGCGATCGTGCGCGCCCTGCATGCGCTCAGCCTGCTGGTGTCGCGCCAACTGGTGCACGACGCGGAGCATTTTGCCAACAGCCAGGTCGAGCTCCGCATCGTGCCGAGCCTGTGCCCGCTGCATACATCGCCTTACGATTACTCGTCGGCCCGCGCACTCATCGCGCAGTCAAAGGCATGTACGGAACGGTGGCTGGAGGACGGTGGCATGGAACGGGGTGACATACCGGGTCCATTGCAGGAACACCATCATTGATCTGCGTATGTCATTGCGGCCTCGCGCACCGCATCGGCGCGCAACGCGCCAATGCGTGAATGCCCACGGCAGTGCCTCACGCGTGCCGGTCAGTGGCCAAGGAACGACTTGCCCTGCTTCAGCACCATGTCGCAGGCCTTGGTGGTGAGCTGCGACTTCAAGTCGCTTGAGCCGCCGCCGAGGCTGGCCAGGTCCGTGGTCTTGCCGTCGCTGCCCTGCAGGATGCCCTGCGCACCGCTAAGGTAGCCCGCATCGCTGGTCGGACTCCCGCCCGTCGAGCTGCTTGCCGCGTGCTTCTCCTTGCTGCCGGTCAGCTGACCCAGCATGTCACTGGCGCTGGAAGACTTCTCGCCGCTGCTCGCCGTGGAGCTGCTCGATCCACCCATTTTTCCAAGCAGCTGATCCTTGATGCCGGAAGCGCCCGAATTACCGCCGAGATAGTTGTTCTTGACGCAATACTCCAACAGCCCCGCCACGTTGCCCATGCTGCCCGATGTCAGGGAGCCGCCGGGAATCATGCTACCTAGCTTGCCCAGGTCCTGAGCGCCGCTCGTTCCACAAGCGAGGCTGAGGGCGATTGCCACGCCAATCGTTGTCACGCCGCCAATACGCATGTTCATGAGCATCCCTCCGTTAGATGCGCGCATTCAACACCAACGTTTGTTACGGCCACGTCAGCGCGTGTAGATAAATTCTTCCTTGAACCTGCGCTAACCGAGCGCGGCGATTTGCCGGGCGACATAAAGCATCAGAAACAGCGCCATGATGATCAGCAGAGCGGACATCACGCGGGCGATCCAGTAGTCGCCATACGGCGAGCTCTCGGCGGCCTCGATGGTGCGCCGGTTCCGGTAGAAGCGCTGGGTGGCACCCAGGATGATGAGCGCCCCAACCAGGAGCAGCCCCAGACCTAGCCATTCCGAGGCACGCGTATGCAGGCCGGTAACGGCTCGATCGCTCACCCTCGTCGCGTAGGTCAGGAAGATATCGAAACGCTCCAGCAGAAAACCGAACGCCATGACCGATATCGCAGTGCGCACCCATGCCAGGTAAGTACGCTCGTTCGCTGCATGGTCAGTGAAATGAGGTATCACGAGGCACCGTTCCGGTCAGCGTGGAGAGGATCTCTTCCACCTTGCTATCTACACCTTCGGGCCGGCCTCGGCCACCGCCGCGCTGTCAGGTGACTTCACTACCCAGCCGCATATTGATGCCCAGCACGGTCGCCAGCTCACGCAATGGTTCGTTATCGCGGCTCAGGGTGATCCAGCCGGCGTAGCTGTCGTCGTCGGTTTCGCGCGCCCACAAGGTATAGCCATGCTCATTGAGGCGATCGTACGCCGTGGCGAACAGCGAAGCGGCATCGACGTCGGCATGAAAGTCGTCGTCGTCTGGATCGCCATCCCAGTCGATGGACAGGTTCCAGCGCGAAGCGAGCTCATCGATCGCCTGCACCAGCGCCCGCGTATCCTGGCCGTCGACGACAAAGCCCGAGCGCCAGTCGATGACCCGGGAGACAATCTCGACCGGGTCGACCGCTTCCTCGTCCTGGTGGCCGACGGCATCGCGGTAGTCCGCGAACTGCTGCAGCGCCAACTCTTCGTCGCCCGGATTGATCAGCTGCAGCAGCTGCCAGACGCGGGCCTCGACCGAGTTGTCGTCTTCTTCGCCCTCGTCGAAGTCATGTTCGGCATCGAAGTCGTGGTCGGAGGGGTTCATGGGCGGATCTCGGCGTTGGCTGCGGCGCATCATATCCAATCCATGCGCATTATCCGCCTTGCCGCGAAAGCGGCGCGTCAAGGCCAGGGCACGGCGAAGGCCCTGGCGGGTTCCTTCCACCAAGTGATGGGCTTGCTGGTTCATTTGATTTTGGAAGATGGGTCCGATAAGAAGTAGCCGCCAGCGCCCCCGATTCCTCCGGGATGGGAGCTCAAGCCACTCTTTCACGACCGGGGAATCTTCATGCAGCGACGTCAATTTCTGCGTCAGGCGGGCGCCACGCTGGCCGTGGCTTCCACGGCAGGGCTGGCGGCCTGCGCGAAACAAGCGGTCGTGCCGACGCCTGCGGCTGGCGGCCGCGCATGCGCTGCCGCGGGCTTTCTTGCCGATGGCGTGGAACTTGCGCCGATCAAGGCGAAGGTGGACCGGATCACCGGCGTCTACGTCTGCACGCGGCCGTTTCGTGCGGCAGGGCCACGCATCGAGCTGGAGCGACTCGGCCACAAGGCGATCGTGCACAACTACGGGCATGGCGGCAGCGGCTGGTCGTTGTCCTGGGGTTCGAGCACTTTGGCCGTGCGCATGGCGCAGAGCACCGGCGTGCGCGAGTTGGGTGTGATCGGCTGCGGCGCGCTGGGCCTCACCTCGGCCCTGGTGGCGCAACGGGCCGGCATGTCGGTGCGCATCTACGCCAAGGCACTGCCACCCGATGTGTACTCGATGCGCGCGTCCGGTCTGTGGACGCCCGACTCGCGCATCTGCGACGCACAGCATGCAGCGGCGTTTGCCGAGCGCTGGGAGGAGATGACGCGTATCTCGCATGCCAAGTACCAGAGCCTGCTCGGGGTGCCGGGCAAGCCGATCGAGTGGATCGAGGGTTACGCGCTATCGGATACGCCGGCGGGCCAGTCCCACACCGACGTGGCCGACGAACCCGAGTACGGCGATTTCCACGAGCGCGTGCGTGACCTGACGCCACGCTCGGTGGACTTGCCGCCGGGCAACCATCCCTTTGCGCAGCCGTATGTGCGCCGCTACACGACCATGATGTTCAACATCAGCACGTATGCGCGCTTGTTGATGGCCGACTTCCTCGCTGCCGGCGGCAAGATCGAGGTGCGCGAATTCCACCAGCCGCACGAGCTGCTGGCGCTACCGGAAACGACCCTGATCAACGCGACGGGCTATGGCGCCCGCGCCTTGTTCAATGACGACACGGTGATACCCGTGCGCGGCCAGACCGCGCGGCTGATTCCCCAACCTGAAGTCACTTACGGCCTGTCCACCAGGAACCTCAGCATGGTGCCGCGTAGCGATGGCCTGATGGTGCAGTCCTTTGGCGAGACCGGCAATTTCAACAATAGCGATGTCACGCCGAATCGCGCGGCATCGGAGGCCGCGGTGAAGCAGTTGGCGGATCTGGTGGCGAGCATGCGTCGCGGCTGAGGCGATCGTGCTTAACGTGAGCCGGCAAACGACGGTGCTTCTTTTGTAGGAGCGCACCCTGTGCGCGATAGGCGCTTCAGCGTTGCCACTCCGCAGGATTTTCGCGCACTGGGTGCGCTCCTACATGGGGTTCGCGCAAATAGGTAGGTGAACCCCGGGCCACTGATATAGGTCGAAAGTCAGTCATGACTTCCCGCAGGCGGCGTTCGCCGATGAAGCTCGTACGCTGCGCGACACCCACTCCCGGGTGCGATCGGGTGATGTGCCATGGATTGTCGCAAGCGCAGTCGCACTAACGCTCCCCTTTCCCTGGCCAGCACCCTGGCCTTGGCGCTCGCCGCACCGGCGATCGCCACCGAGGCTCCGCATGACGGAGATCCCGTGCCCGGCAAATCACACCTGGGCTGCGATGGCATGGATGCGCGCGCCTGCGTCGGCCAGGCCATCACGGCCATGGGCGGACGCCAAAAGCTCGGTGCGATCGGCAACGTGCATTACCAGACTACCGGCCACACCGCGCTAACCGAGCAGTCGTACCGCCAGCAGCCCTTCATCACGGCGTATGAGCGCGATGACCTCATGCTGGATTTCGACAAGGGCCGACTCGTTCGCGTCGCTCATGTCACCTGGCCGGAATCGGACCCGCATCAGTCTGAAATCACCCAGACCCTGGTCGCCACGCCGCACGCGGGCGTTTACCGCGGCGAAAAGGGCGACAGCCCCTGCTCGCTGGCCGACCTCGATACCACCCGCGACGCCTTGGCGCTGGGCCCGGAACGCCTTCTGCTCAATGCTTCCGCGGCATCGGACCTGCACTATGCGCCGTCGCAATGGTTGCGTGGCACAGCCCACAGCGTGGTCGAGTTCACCTGGGAAGGTGCGCCGATTCGCGTGCTGCTCAATGCCAGCAACCATCTGCCCGATGCGATGGAAAGCACGCGGACCTTCCACGACTTCTGGTACGCCTGGGGCGATGTCAGGCAGCGCGTCTATTTCGACAACTGGCACCTTTTCCAGGGCCTCGTGCTTCCGACCAACCTGGTTGAGCTGCGTAACGACGTGCCGTGGCAGTCGACCCAGATCGTCGATGCGAACTTCAACAACAAGCTGGACGATAAATCGTTTGCCATGGATGCCGCCGTCGCCTCGAAGAGCGCCCAATCCAAGGGCTGGGACCGCCCGTTCAGCGACAAGTCCCGCATTGAACTTGCACCCGGTATCGAGCTTTACCGCGGTTCGTGGAGCACGACCCTGATCAAGCAGGACGATGGCGTGCTGGTCCTGGAGGCACCTATCTCGTCCACGTTTGCGCAAGGGATCCTGGCCAAGGCCCACGACGAGTACCCGAATACGCCCATCAAGGGCGTGCTCACCTCCTCCGATTCCTGGCCGCATATCGCCGGCGTTCGCCAAGCCGTCGCCGAGGGGCTGCCGGTGTATGCGCTCGATCTCAACCGGCCGCTGCTCGCGCGGCTGGTGTCGTCACCGCATAGCCTCCATCCTGACGCCTTGCAGACCCAGCCCAGGGCGCCACATTGGATCGACGTGGCGAAGAAGACCGAGATTGGCCGAGGCGCCAATCGCGTCGTGCTATATCCCTTGCGCGGCGCCTCGACGGAACGCCAGTACATGGTGTATTTCCCGCAGCATCACTTGCTCTACGCCAGTGACACGCTCGCGCTCAATGCGGATCACAGCCTGTACGACCCGCAGCTGATGCATGAAGTCGTGCAAGCCGTCGAACGCGAACATCTGCAGGTCGACACCGTCTACGCGATGCACGAGGGTCCGACGCCGTGGAACGATGTGCTGAAGCTGGTGAGCGCGGCAGCCAACTGATGGCTCCCGTGGCCGCCCGCCAGGCGAGCGGCCACGGGCACGAGCGAAGCGTTACGAGCCCGGGTGATACACGCGCTCGGTATGGCCCTTGAGATCTTCCGGCCAGAAGTAGACCGCGCGCAGGTTGCCGGTGGTATAGCGTTCGGCCTGGTCGTCGAAATGCGGTGAGTCCGAATGGCCGCTTTCGCCGCCGACCGAAATCGCGCGGGCATGTACCTTCTCGCCAAACTCGACCACGGCCACGAAGCTGTTGCCGCTGGTGCCGTAATAGCGCTTGGTGCCGGGCCAGCGATGCGCGCCAAAGGACGCCAGCGAGCCCCAGCGCGATGAGGTGAACGGCACCGGGATGCTGGGCTTGCCATCGTTGAAGGCTTGTACGATATCGCCGTTGATGCGCTGGTAGCGGTTCACCTCACCCCACGGCACGCCCCAGCTACCGAAATCCTTCTCCAGTCGATCGGAGGCTTCGGCCAGGGCTTCCAGGCGCGCCTTCGCGCCGGCCCGCTGCGCCATGATGTCGTAGACGGAGAGGCCTTCGGAAACATCGGACTTGTCAACCTTGTCCCACAGGATGTCTCCCCAGAATACCGCCAGCGTAGTCGGCATCGAGGTGATGCCCCAGCGATAGTCCCAGTGGCGCAGCAAGGCGATCTGGCCTGCCAGCTTCGGCTTCAGCGGATCGCTGGCCGGCAGCGCATCGTAATCGGCTACCAGGATCGGAATCTGTCGTGCGAACGCCGGCAGATACGAGTCGAACGCCGCGCTGGTCAGCGACGCCATGGTGAAATCCTTGCGGCCGCTCAGCACCATGGTGGCGTGGATGCCGCGCGGGTTCTCGCCCACGCTGTCCATATAGCGCGGATAGTTCTCGCGTTTCGGGCTGTCGGGACCGGCTGCGGAGTACGGCCAGTTGTTGGTATTCATGATCCAGCCGTTGGCCGGATTGAGCAGATGCGGTGCTTCGTTGAGTGCGTGCAGTCCCTGCCAGTCGGTGCCCGGATCGCTGCCATCCACCGGCTTGGTGTAATCGAAGCGGTTGTCGCGCTTGGGAATGAACTGCGGATGCAGATACGCGATCTCACCCTTGTC
The DNA here is from genome assembly GCF_026283925.1 of Dyella halodurans. GTDB lineage: Bacteria > Pseudomonadota > Gammaproteobacteria > Xanthomonadales > Rhodanobacteraceae > Dyella > Dyella halodurans. Next base: position 274,972 of record NZ_JAPDPF010000005.1, on the reverse strand, counting down.
GTCGGCGAAGATCGTGTTGTTCGACGAGTTCGCCTTCAGCTCGGCCACCTTCATGAAGCTGGCGAAGTCGCTGGCCTTGGTGCGCAGCCAGCTCTGCTCCAGCGCTTCCAGGGGCTTGTTCATCAAGGCCGTGGCGATCCACTTGCCGTCCTGTTCGCGCACGACCGGACCATGATGCGTGGCGTATGTGGTGAACGTCCGCTCGGCCATCGAACCATCCGGCTTACGGAAAGGTACGCTGATCTTGCGCGTGGCTACGGGACGCTGTTCCTTGCCGTACTGATAGAACAGCTGGCCATCCTTGTGCGCGATGGTCTCGGCGAATTCATCGACCACGTCGGCCGTGGTCGAGGTATGCATCCAGCCAATGTGATGGTTGAAGCCCTGGTAGATGAAGAACTGCCCCCAGGTCGCCGCGCCATACACGTCGAGGCCGGCATCGCTGGTCATCTGCAGTTCGGAGCGGAAGAAGAACGAGGTATGCGGATTGATCCACAGCAGCGCATGACCGCTGGCGCTGAGCTTGGGCGCAATGGCGATGCCGTTCGAACCGGTGGGTTCCACCCAGCTCGATGGCGTGTCGATGCTCGCCACCGGCTCGCCCGCTTGGCCATAGAACGCCTGCAGCTCGTTGAGCGATACGCGCTCGATATCACCGCCGATGCTGCCTTCGCTGAAGCTCAAGGCCATCCACGGCTCGAAATGCTTGATGACGCGCGGATGCACGTCGGGATGCGTGGCCAGGTAATAGTTCAGGCCATCAGCCCAGGCGTTCATCAAGCTCTGCAGCCAGGCGGGGCTCTTGCTGTAGAGCTGCTTAAGTTGCTCCTGGTCGACGAACAGCCGCTGGCGCAGGTCGGACCAGATCGCCGACTCACCCTCGCCCTGGGCCTGGGCGAGCCAGCCCAGCGCGTTGAGATAGTTGGTCTCGACGCGATTGAAATCATCCTCGGCCTGCGCATAGGCCATGCCGAAGACCGCATCGGCATCGGTCTTGCCGTGGACGTGGGCGATGCCCCAGTCGTCGCGGGTAATGGTGATGGCCTTTGCCTGGTTCTGCCAGCGCGTTTCGTCGGGTGTGCTGGCCTGCGCCGTGGAGACCAGGCCCAGGGCGAGCAGGGTGGCGACGGATAGTGCGTGGAGGCGGGGCTTGAGGGTGGTGGTCATCAGGTCGTTCTTTATCGGGTTGTTACGGAGCCCGGCGGTGGGAGACCGCCTACCCTTCAAAATGTCCGTCATCCCAGCGAAAGCTGGAGGTGCTTCACAACAGCGAAGCTGGTCATCCAGTGTCTTCCGTGCCAAGCCAAGTCGCTGGATCCCAGCTTTCGCTGGGATGACGGTGAGGATGGTGGAGACGTTGAGGGTGAGGGTTGTGATTGGTGCATCCCTGGCAACGGACGAAGCATCCTCACGGCATCACAAAGCTGTTGTTGCTGCGATCCGCATCCGGCAGTTTGTGATCCGGATCCAGCGTGAGCTGCTTGATGCGCGCACTGGTGTTCAAGGTCAGGCTTGGCGTGGCGCTCTGTCGCCAGATTTCCACCGGCACGCGCACGTCACGATGACTGCCGTCGACAAAGTCGATGCGCAAGGTCGCCGGCATCACCAGCTTCTGCTTGCTGGCAAACGTGATGGTCACGCCCTTGGCCGGATCCTTGTCGACGTAGGAGGCACCGCTCACGCCCATGTCGAGCTGCCAGTTGTTGAGGTACCAGCCGCGCCACCACCAGGCCAGGTCCTCACCCGTCTCGCTGCTCATGAAGCGGAAGAAATCCGACGGCGTGGGGTGATGGTAGGCCCAGGTGGCGATGTACTTGCGGAAGGCCGGGTCGAAGCGCTCGGGACCGAGGATCTGCTCGCGCAGCAGCACCAGGCCCAGCGCGCCCTTGAAATAGCTCACCGGGTGACGGTACTTCTCGCCGACGGAATCGGCCGGCGCCATCAGCGTGGGTGCCTGCGCATCGGCCAGCAGGGGCAGGATCTCGTCCACCGGGTTGCCGCCCTTGGGCGCGTACTCGCTGTCGCGCTTCGGCGCGTATTCGCCGTGGTTGAACGCATCGGAGGCGTAGATATCGATGAAGGTGTTGAAGCCTTCATCCATGAACGCGTTGCGGCGCTCATTGGAGCCCACGATCATCGGGAACCAGGTGTGGCCGATTTCGTGCGCGCTGATCCAGAACAGCATCGGGCCGCTGTCCTCGATGCCGTCGAACACGATGCCGGGATATTCCATGCCGGCGCCGTGACCGGCCAGGTTCACCGCCACCGGCCACGGATATGGATACCACTTGGCGGAGAAGTGCTCGACCGCGCCCTTGAGGTATTCGGTGGAGCGGTCCCACTTGTCCTTGCCCACCGCTTCCACCGGATACACCGACATGGCCAGCGCATGCTTGCCTTCCGGCAGGTTGATACGCGCGGCATCCCACACGAAGGCCGGTGATGCGGCAAAGGCGACGTCACGCGTGTGCGCCATATGGAAGCGCCAGGTCTGCGTGCCGCTTTGCTTGGGGCGGCTGGCCGGATCGGTCACTTCCTGCGGCGTGCGGATCAGCACCGTGTGGTCGCTCTGCGCGGCCTGCGCCAGGCGCTGGCGCTGGGTGGCGGTAAGCACCTCGTTCGGATTGGTCAGCTCGCCGGAGCCGGCCACCAGGTAGTTCCACGGCACCGTGACGGCGTAGTCGATGTCGCCGTATTCCAGGTAGAACTCCGAGCCCAGGTAGGGCAGCGTGTCCCAGCCGCGCAGATCGTCGTACACCGCCATGCGCGGGAACCACTGGGCGATCTCGTAGATGTCGCCATTCTTCGTCGGCGTCACGGCGGTACGTCCGCCCCACGGACCCGGCACCGTGTAGCGGTAGCGCACATGCAGCTTGAGCTGCTTGCCGCCACTCTCCAGCGCCTGCGGCAGATCCACGCGCATGCGCGTGTCGTCGACCAGGAAGTGGACCGGTTTGCCGTCGAGCTCCACCGCATCGATCTGGTAACCGTCGGTGGCCTCCGCGCGCGGGCGGGGTGAACCCAGGGCGGCACGCGAATCACGCCGATAGATGTTCTGGTCCAGCTGCAGCCACAGCACGTCGAGCGCGTCGGGGCTGTGGTTGGTATAGGTAATGGTTTCCTCGCCGCGCAGCGCATGGTTGGCCGGATCGATCTCGGCCTGGATCGCATAGTCCGCGCGGTTCTGCCAGAACAACGGGCCCTGCTTGCCGGCACCGCCACGGAACGCATTGGCTGCATCCGGCAGCGAGAGCGGGGCGAACAACGCCTGCGGATCGTAGCCGCCGGCCGGGCTGTCGGCGAACACCGGCGCGCTAAGCGTGCCGGCCACGAGCAGGCCGGCCGCGAAGCGGCAGGCCAAGGCGGGGTTCTTCATGCGGGAGGATTCCTTCGGACCACGTATGGGGCTAACGGACACTATAGGGATGGCCGGGCCCGGGCGACCTAGGTAAGTCGTCATGGTTCGACCCCTACGGCCCCGCAGTTTCATGCGGTGGCCGAGACCCAGGGCCGGTAGAATGGCCGCATGAGCACTCCCGAACACTCTCCCCTGGGCAAAAGCACGGTTTATCCCGACCGTTACGACCCTAGCCAGCTGTTTCCGATACCACGCACGGCCAAGCGCGAGGAAATCGGCGTGTCCATGCCGCTGCCGTTCCATGGCGTGGATATCTGGAACGCCTACGAACTGTCCTGGCTGGATGTCCGCGGCAAGCCGGTGGTGGCGTTGGCCGAGTTCCGCGTGCCGGCCGACTCGCCCCATATCATCGAGTCGAAGTCGTTCAAGCTCTATCTCAATGGTTTTTCGCAGGAACGCGTGGCCGACGTCGACAGCTTGATGGCGACCCTGGTGCGCGACCTTTCCGCGGCAGCGGGCGCACCCGTCGACGTCATCCTCAGCGATGCACGCGCGCGCGGCCATGCGGTCGTCGACCTGGAAGGCCAGTTGATCGACGAGCAGGCGCTGGACATCGACGACTATGGCCCGCCGCGTGCGGACTATCTGCATGCCGACACCAGCGGGCACGTCGTCGAGGAGGCCCTGGTGTCGAACCTGCTGCGCTCGAACTGTCCGGTGACCGGCCAGCCGGACTGGGGCAGCGTGCAGATCCGTTATCGCGGCGCCGCCATCGACCCGGCCGGCCTGTTGCGCTACCTGGTGTCGTTCCGCAATCACAACGAGTTTCACGAGCAATGCGTGGAGCGCATCTTCGTCGACGTGATGCAGCGCTGCCGACCCGAGCAACTGAGCGTCTATGCGCGCTATACGCGCCGTGGCGGGCTGGACATCAACCCGTATCGCAGCACCAGCGCAGAGATGCCCGGCAATCCCCGCGGTGCGCGCCAATAAGGTCGCGGAGCACGCCCGACAACGTGAAGATTACGTCGAGGCGGCCGCGCAGTAATCAACGCTTCAGTCCTGCGGGACTAGCCTCGAAAGTGTTCCGCCATCCGGGCCGCATTGCTGCGGCCCGGGTATGCTTTCCGCCACCAGCCATGGGGTCAGTCATGAACGTTCAGGCACGCACCACTGCTTTGTACTGCGCGACCCTTGCCGGCCTGCTGATGCTCAGCGCGTGCGGCAAGAACGAGCAGGCAGCCAGCCCAACGCCAGCCGCACCAGCGACCACGGCTCCGGCACCGACCGCACCGACGCCGGCCGCGACCACGCCGACGCCAACGCCAGCGACCACCGCGCCAGCTCCGGCCAACACGACGCCGGCTCCCGCGAGCACCAGCGGCAAATCGGCGAGCATCCAACCCGCCAATGACATCAAGGTCGCCGCGGTCACCCTCGGCAGTGCGGTCGACGCCTCGCACATCATCAGCAAGGTGCAGCGCCGCTTTGCACCGACCGACAAGGCGATCTACGCCAGCGTGACGACCCTGGGCAGCACCGACCGCGCATCGCTCAGCGCCGACTGGAGCTATGTGGACGGCAAGGAACAGCCGTTCAGCAGCACCACCGAATCGCTTGCCACGGACGGGCCGGCGACGACCACGTTCAAGGTGCAGAACCCGAATGCGTGGCCGGTAGGCCAGTACAAGGTGGTGATCTCGCTCAACGGCAAAGCCGTCGCCAGCGAGAATTTCGAAGTGCGCGGCTGACGCGCGAGGCCCACTGCCAAGCATGAGGAAAAGGCGCCCAAGGGCGCCTTTTCCATGCCTGCCCTGTTCCGAGCGCCCCACTCACATCGGCGACTTCCAGCGACGCATGCGCCATCCGGCCATGATCTGCAGGACACCGTAGACCAGCGCTGCAGCGCCGATCCACACCGCCACGGTCAGCAAGGCGGCCGCCGGATAGGCCACGAACATGAAGCCGAGCACGATCGCGAACACGCCGCTCAGGGCGATCAGCCATTCGCCCTTGATCTCCTTGCGCACGCGGATGGCGAAGATGATGCGATAGATGCCGGCCACGATCAGCCAGGCGGCCAGGAACAACAGCAAGACACTGACCACGGCGAGCGGATGCACGATGGCAAGCAAGCCGAACACGATCGAGGCCAGCGCGTATAGCGCGACCCAGCCGCGCGAAATCGTCGTGTTGCGTTTGAACAACTGGAACAGGCTGGCTATGCCCTCGGCCAGGGCCATGATGCCGAATGCCCACGCCAACGCGACGACCGTCTTGCCTGGCCAGACCAGGGTGCTGAGTCCAAACAGCACCGAGATGATGCCGTAGATCACCAACAGCCAGCCCGCGCGGCCGACCCCTTGCTGCAGTACTGAAGCCATATCGCGACCCTCCGTGACGTTGAGAGGCGAGCCGGTGTCGGCCCGCTGCGGTAGACAGCATCGGCTTTGGAGTTGCCACGCTCCCGCAGGACCCGGGTTCCCCATTCCGCCTGTTCATCCACGCATCATCGATGTCGACGTAATGCGAATGTCGTATCAGTCGGGATCATACGCCGATGAATCGTCCCGACCCCAGGCTACGGAAATGGCACGCATCCTTAACCTCGGCGCTGTTCGAATCGGCCCCGCAATGCGCATTGCATCCCTACGAAACCCAACGAGGTATTGTCATGAATCAAGACACCATTCAGGGCCAGTGGAAGCAACTCAGCGGCCAGATCAAGCAGCACTGGGGCAAGCTCACTGATGACGACCTGAAAGTGGCCCAGGGCAACTCGGAATATCTATCGGGTCGGCTGCAAGAGCGCTATGGCATGGCACGCGACGAAGCCGAAAAGCAGGTCAAGGAATTCGAGAAGAAGTTGCGCCATCACTGACGCTTGCGCGTCTCCTCTTCCCTCTCCCCGTTGCGGGGAGAGGGTTCTGGGCAAGCGCAGGCGTCAATCGTCAACGCAAAACTGTTCGAACAGCGTCGCCATCAGGGCGCGTACGCGCTCATCGCGGATGTCGTAATAAATGGACTGCCCTTTACGGCGACCCGCCACCAGCCCATCGCGTCGAAGCAGCGACAGATGCTGCGACACCACGCTTTGCGCCAGCTCCAGCGCATCGGCCAGTTGGTTGACTGAGCGCTCGCCCTCCAGCAGCTGGCACAACAGCATCAAGCGATGCCGGCTGCCCATCGCCTTCAGCACGGCAACCGCATCATCGGCATGGCGCGACATCGCGTCTGCACTCATCGCGGCTTTACGGCGACGCGCCGGCGCCGTCATCGGCTTGACAGAGCGGCTCATGGGCAAGTGCCTGCGCTGCCATGGGCGGGCAGCAACGGCGCGCCGGCAGGGTCAAAACGCATTGAGCGGAATCTTCAAGTAGCTGACGCCGTTGTCCTCGGCGGGAGGCAGCTTGCCGGCACACATATTCACCTGCACCGAGGGCAGCAGCAGCTTGGGCACGGCGAGCGTCGCATCGCGCGCAGTGCGCATGCTGACGAAGTCTTCCTCGGCGATACCGTCATGCACATGGATATTGGTACGCCGCTCTTCGCCCACGGTCGTCTCGTGGACAAAGACGTTGCGGCCCGGTGCCTTGTAATCATGGCAAAGGAAGATGCGCGTCTCGCCCGGCAACGCAAAGATGCGTTGAATCGAGCGGTAAAGCATGCGCGCGTCGCCACCGGGGAAATCGCAGCGCGCGGTTCCGAAGTCGGGCATGAACAAGGTGTCGCCAACGAAGGCGGCATCGCCGATCACATGCGTCATGCACGCCGACGTGTGGCCCGGCGTATGCAGCGCCACCGCCTCGATATCGCCCAGGCGATACGTCTCGCCGTCCTTGAACAGATGATCGAACTGGCTGCCGTCACGGGGAAACCCCGGCCCTGCGTTGAACAGGCGCCCGAACGTATCCTGCACCGTGCGGACTTGTTCACCGATGCCGGTCCTGCCGCCGACGCAAGCCTGCACGTACGGCGAGGCCGAGAGGTGGTCGGCATGCACATGGGTATCGATCACCCACGCCACGCTCAGGCCCTGCGCCTTCACGAAATCGACGATCGCATCGGCCGAATCGTGACGCGTCCGGCCGGAAGCGGCGTCGTAATCGAGCACGCTGTCGATCACGGCCGCCATGCGCGTGGCGGGATCCCAGGTCACATAGCTGAACGTGTTGGTCGGCTCGTCAAAGAAAGCCTTCACTTCGGGACGCTTCATGCTGTCGATCTCACGTTGTATCTGCGGAGCGGGCTGACGCCGGCCATTGCGCCGCCAGCCACCAACCCAGGGCCATGGTCGCGACCAGCAACAACACTGGTGCCATGCCAGCGCCAAGCGAGGCCAGGGCGGGGCCAGGGCAATAGCCGGCCACGCCCCAACCGATGCCAAACAAGGCTGCGCCAATGACCAGACGGCGATCGATCCGACGCGCCGCCGGCAGTTTGAAGGTGGATTCAAGCAGCGGCCGGCCACGATGCAACACCCATCGATAACCGATGGCGGTGGTCAGCACGGCACCGCCCATCACAAAGAGCAGGCGCGGATTCCACGCGCCAAACAGATCCAGGAAGCCCAGCACCACGGCCGGTTGTGTCATGCCACCCAGACTCAGGCCGAGTCCGAACAATAGTCCTGCCAGCCATGCCATCGCGAGTTTCATGCGCCGCCACTCCCCAGCAGATGACGCATCACGAAGACCGTGACCACGCCAGACAGGACGAAAACGAGCGTCGCCAGCAAGGAGCGCGGCGACAGCCGGGCCATGCCGCATACGCCATGGCCGCTGGTACAACCGCTGCCCAGGCGCGTACCGAAGCCGACCAGCAAGCCCGCCACGGCCATCAGAGGCCAGCCGACCTGCGGCGCGCCGATACCGGCATCGCCTCGCAACAGTAACAACAGTAGCGGTGCAGCGACCAGCCCCAGCACGAAAGCCACGCGCCAGCCGCGATCACTGGCCCCGGTCAACAAGCCGCTGGCGATACCGCTGATGCCGGCGATACGGCCGAGCGTGCCCATCAGCATCACCGCCGACAAGCCGATCAACACGCCTCCAAGCGTCGAGAGAATCCAGGGATGCACAGGCTCACCCACGTATATTCATATATTCGATATTTCTAATATATAACCGAACCACCAGGAAATCAAATGCCGTTGCTGCGGCGATCGAACCAGCGGTATTGCACCGCAAACGTGATCGACTTGTAGTCGCCGCCAATGCGCGTCACCAGTCCGTTCGACAATGCGAGCTTGGCCTGCCAGCCACGGCCGAGCGGCGCCGAGAGCGTGAGGCCATAACGCGCGTTCGACTGCCGGTCAGCCTTGGACACGCCATTGACGCTGGAGCCGCCGCCGTCCACGTAACCGACGTCGCCAGCGATCCAGAACCCGGGATGGAAGGTGTAGCCGCCATGCAACTGCACCGTCGCCAGCGGGTCCTGGCTGCGCACGTTGCCGCCGTAGAAGTCGTGGTTGGTGGTGAAGAAGTACACGCCGGCGGACGCCTCGAGGAACCACTTTCCCATCGGCTTCGAGATGCCGATCTCCGGCTTGAACGCCCATCGATGCGTGCTGATGTTGACGAGTCGGTCCGGCGAGTACTGGCCCGTCGGCGCCGCTATGGTCAGGCTCACGCCAAGCGAGGCGGTGGGTGTCCGGCGTGCAAACTCCTCCGGCGTCAAGGCGGGACTGCCGATGAGATTGAAGCCGAAGCGCATCCTCATGTCGCCCATGCCGGAGCGATGCAGTTCGGTCGGGGCGTCGATCACGCTGCCGCGCAGGTTGCCGTCGACATAGGGCAGCCCGACGGCCAGCGAGGCGGAGTGGCCGGCCAGCCCGAAGCTGCGCACATAGCTGAGCGCATAGGTGTTGATCGTCGCCTCGACATTGGTGATGGGTAGCGACGGGTCAGTCAGCACGTCGCCGGTCAGGCGGGTATAGCCGACGTCGATGAAGTTCGTGCCGATCGGCGACGCCGAATAGGTTCGCGGCTCCAGTTCCTGCGCAGACGCCATGCCCGCATGAAGCAGGAATCCGAAGACGCCGGCCAGCAGCATGGCCGGGTATATCAGGTATCGGCTCATTGTTGGCTCGAACGGACGACTTGCGCAGCAAAAGGCGTTGCGTGGCAGTAACGCTTCAGGTCATGCGCACGTTCCACGGGAGCGGACAGGCGCATCTTCGGCAGCGGTCTTACTTTAACGCCTCCTAGTGTTGACGGATGGTTGGCGCCTGCGCATGGCGCTAAGTAAATCTACTTATGCCCTTGGCGCCGCCATGACGAACCCGACCTTCTCACGGCGAACACGCCGAGTGACCGACCATCGGAGCGCCGTGCTGCGGGGGCCGGCCTCCCGAGCACCTCCATAGCCTGGCTTACCGCTCGGATATCCCTGCTGCAACTTGCAAGGAGATGAACGATGCTGACGACGCCGATTTCCGAAAGGACGCTCTCCCGCGGCATGCTCGACGTGCTGATTCGGGCGGGCCTGATCGCCATCCTCGCCGTGGTTTGCTTCCGGATCTTCTATCCGTTCGGCAGCCTGCTGGTGTGGTCGCTGATCCTTGCCGTCACGCTTTACCCACTGCATCTGCGACTACGCAAGCACCTGTCCAACAAGGACGGTTTGACGGCCACGCTCATCGTGGTGCTGGCCCTCGTCATCCTCGCGATACCCATGTATCTGCTGGGTGTCGCCTTGGTCGACTCAGTCGACCGTGCCATGGAGATGGCCAAGAGCGGCGGCATCCGCATTCCGCGCCCCGCCGAATCGGTGGCCGGCTGGCCGCTCGTGGGTGGGCGCGTGTACGCCTTCTGGTTGCAAGCGTCCACCGACCTGACCGGCCTGATCCAGAAGGTGACACCGCAACTCAAGGGGGCGGGTGCGGTCCTGCTGGAAACCGCCGCCGGCGTCGGCACGGGGCTGTTGATCTTCATCTTCGCGCTGATCATCTCGGGCATCTTCATGGCCTTCGGCGAGGAATCCAGGAACGCCGCCGTCCGCATTGCATCGCGCATCTTTGGCCCCGAGGCCGGCCCGAAGATCACCGAGCTGTGTGCCGCCACCATCCGCGCCGTAGCCCAGGGCGTCGTCGGCATCGCCTTTATCCAGATGCTGCTGGTCGGGGTCGGCTTCCTGATGAAGGGCATCCCTGGCGCTGGCCTGCTGGCGCTGGCGATCTTGCTGCTCGGCATCATGCAGCTGCCGGCTACGCTGATCACCATCCCGGTCATCATCTATGTCTTCGCCACGGAAGGCTTCAGCGTGGCCGGAATCGTGTTCGCCATCTATGTCTTCATCGCCGGACTGGCCGACAACGTGCTCAAGCCCCTGTTGCTGGGGCGCGGTGTCGACGTGCCGATGCCGGTGGTGCTGATTGGCGCACTCGGTGGCATGGTGACCGGTGGCGTGATCGGCCTGTTTATCGGCCCCGTGGTGCTGGCAGTCGGCTATCAGCTGTTCTGGCGCTGGGTCGATGACCAGCCACCTGCCGAAGTCCCGACTGTGGTGGTGCCCACGACGCCGGTCGAGCCGAAGCAGCCTTGATGCTGCCGGACACCCGCCATGTCGCGCCGCACTGGTCCCCTCCGGCTATGGCTGGCCTGCGCAGCCTGCCTCGCTGGCTGCGTGACGGTGGGCCCTGACTTTCATCCACAACACGAGGAGTGGGCCGAACACTGGAGCAGCCCGGCCGTCGAGCAGGCCACCGCGCAGCAAGCGCAACCGGATGCAGGCCAGTGGTGGCAAGTCTTCGCCGACCAGAATCTCGAGCGCCTGATGGCGGAAGCCGATGCGCATAACGCCGACTTGAAGATCGCGGGGCTGCGCGTGCTCGAGGCACGCGCCCAACTGGGCATCGCGCAGAGCGGACGCTACCCGCAAGTGCAGCAGATCGGCGGCGATGCGCTTTACACCAAGAGCCGGCGTTCCGGCAGCAGCGAGGGCAATACGAGTGGCTCGTGGCAATACGGCCTTGGTTTCGACATCGGCTGGGAGCTGGATTTCTGGGGCCGTTTCAGGCGTGCCATCGAGGCGGCGGATGCTGCGTACTTTGCCTCACAGGCGAACCGGGAAGCCGTGCTGGTGCTGCTGCATGCCCAGGTGGCCGATACCTACTTCACGATGCGTACGGCCGAGGCGCGCCTGCGCATCGCACGCGAGAACGCCGCGCTGCAGAAGCGCAGCTACGAGATCACCGAGAAGCTGTTCAAAAGCGGCGAAACCGATGAACTGGATCTGCAACAGGCCAAGACCCAATACCTCAGCACCTTGAGCAGCATCCCCAGCTTCGAAAGCCAGATCACGCTGGCGCGGCATGCCTTGTCTGCCCTGATCGGACGCCCTCCCGGTCCGCTGCCCGAGCTGGATCAACAGCCGGGTAAGGAAGGGGTGATCCCGATCGTCGATCGCGCCTTGCTGCAGGATGTGCCGGCCAACCTGCTGCTGCGTCGCCCCGACGTGCGTGCCGCCGAACTGCACATGGCCTCGCAGTCTGCGCTGATCGGCGTGGCGAAGGCCGACCTCTACCCGACCGTGACGCTGCTGGGCACGCTTGCCTGGAGCGCGAATTCGTCGTCGGGAACTCCCAGCTCGCTGCTCAGCGCCAGTGAGGTGGCCGGATCTCCCAGCAAGCTTGCCCTCGCCGTCGGCCCCAGCGTCACCTGGAACGTGTTCGACCATGGCCGCATCGTCAACAACGTGCGCGTGCAGGACGCGCGCCTGCAACAGCTCGTCGTGGCCTACCAGGACACCGTGCGCCAGGCGGCGCGCGAAGCGGACGATGCCGCCACCGCGTTCCTGGCCGCGTCGCAGCGCGACGACATCCTGCACGATGCAGAGCAGGCGGCGGGTCGCTCGCTGACGCTGGCGAACACGATTTATCGCGAGGGCTACTCCGACTTCCAGCGCGTGCTCGACGCGCAGCGCGCGCTGGCTGCCCAACAGGATGCCTACATCGTCAACCGCAGCAATGCGGTCGGCAGCCTGATCGCGCTCTACAAGGCCGTTGGTGGTGGCTGGTACACCGAGCAACCGCTGGTGGATCCGGCCACCCGCGAACAGATGCAACAGCGCACCCATTGGGGCCACCTGATCGACGAGACGCAAGCGCCCGCCGCCACGCCGCCGAGCGGAGGCCCGTCCCCATGAGTGACACGCCGTCGCCTGCTGCCGCCGCGCCGCCAGCGCAGCCGCCTGCCGCCGAGCCTTCGAGCAAGGGTGTGCGCTGGGTGCTCGTGCTGATCGGCGTGAGCTTGGTCTGGTACCTGCTGGCCGACCGCTTCACCCCTTATACGCAGCAGGCGCGGGTGCAGGCCTACGTGATCCCGGTGGCTGCCGAGGTTTCGGCGCGCGTGACCGGGGTGTTCGTGCACAACAACCAGGAGGTCAAGGCCGGCGACATCCTGTTCGAAGTGGACGCGGAGCCGTATCGGATCGCCCTGGTCCGCGCGCGCGCCGATCTTGAATCGACACGCCGCCAGATTGGCGCGAGCACCGCCGGTATCGATTCGGCCCAGGCGGCCGTGAGTGCCGCCATCGCGAACGAGATCAAGGCGCGCCAGGACAGCGATCGCCTGGAACGCCTTTATCGCGAGGACCAGGGCACGGTATCGCTGCGGCGCCTGGAGGTGGCGCGGGCCACGCACGACCAGGCGGTCAGCCAGGTCAACGGCGCCCGTGCCGAGGTGGAGCGCGCGAAGGAGACGCAAGGCGGCAACGAATCAGAGAACGCACAGTTGCGCAGCGCTGCCGCCGCGGTGGAGAAGGCGCAGCTGGATCTTGCCAATACCCGCGTGCGAGCGCGCACGGGAGGACTGATTACCGATCTGCGCACCGAGGTCGGCCAGTTCACCGCGGCAGGCAGCCCGGTGATGACCCTGGTGGCCATCCACGATGTGTGGGTGAGCGCGGACATGACCGAGAACAACCTGGGCCATCTGGTGCCCGGCACACCGGTTTCCATCGCGCTGGATTCCCGGCCGGGCGAGCTGTACAGCGGTCGCATCCGCAGCATCGGCTTTGGCGTCAGCGTGGGCCAGAGCGCGCCGCCGGGCAGCCTGCCCACCGTGCAGAACAGTCGCGACTGGCTGCGCCCGGCCCAGCGCTTTCCGGTGGTGGTGGAGTTTGCGCCGGGAGATGCCGTGCCGCCTCGTGATATCCGCGTCGGCGGGCAGGCCGAAGTGATGGCATTTCCCACCCAGGGCAACCCGCTCAATCCGCTGGGCCGCCTCTTCCTGCGCGTGATGAGCTGGCTTTCCTATCTCTACTGATGACCACGGCAGCCGACCAACGATGGCTACGAGGACAGCGCGCATTGCGCCTGGCCACGGGCACGGCGCTGTGCCTCGCCGTCAGCTTCGCCATGGATCTGCCGATTCCGGTGGTGGCGCCGGTGTTCGCCGCGTTTCTGCTGGTGACGGTCAACCGGGCGCTTTCGCTGAAGGACGGCTTGCGCCTGGTCATGGTGGTCGCGCTGACCACGGGCAGCGGCCTGCTGCTGGTGCCCTTGCTTCGCTACTACCCCCTGGCTGGCGTGTTGCTGATCGGCCTGTGTCTGTTCCTGGCCTTTCGCTACGGCTTGCGCGGGGGCAACAACCTGGTCGCCACCTTCCTGGTGGTTGGCCTCACCATGATTTCCGCCGCCGGCACGGCAAGCATCGACCTCGCCATGACGGTCGTCGGCGCGCTGGTCAAGGGTCTGCTGCTCGCGGTGCTGGTGCTGGCCATCTGTCACCGGCTGCTGCCGGAGCCTGCCCGTGCGCCGGCTCGTCCCGCCACGCCGGTCTTGCCGAACGACGACATCATGCGCCTGGCGCTGCGTGCTGCCCTGGTGGTGTTGCCGGCCTTCCTGCTCGCGCTGGCCGACCCGGCCAGCTATATGCCGGTGATCATGAAGTCGGTCAGCCTGGGCAGGCAGAGCTGCACCACCTCCGCGCGCGGCGCGGCACGCGAGCTGCTGGGCTCCACCCTGCTCGGCGGCGTGCTGGCGATCCTGTTCTGGTTCGCGCTCAAGTGGTTCGTGCACCTGTGGATGTTCTTCCTGTGGATGCTGCTGTTCGCCTTGCTGGTGGCGCGCAAGCTGTATTCGCTCAGGCCGACCCGCTACACGCCCAGCTTCTGGCTCAACACCCTGGTCACGGTGATCATCCTGCTGGGCCAGTCGGTGCAGGACAGCGCGGCAGGCAAGGACGTCTATACCGCGTTCGCCGTGCGCATGGGGTTGTTTGTCGCCGTCACCCTGTATGCCTGCCTGATGGTCGAGTTGCTCGATACCCGCCGCCTGCGCTGAGGCGTCTCGTCGTTGGCGACAACGCGCATGGCGAGCCATGCAACATCGTGAGGTCCCGCATGTTCAAGAGGTGGAAATCGCGAAGTGCCCAGCTGAAGGCCCGCGACGTGCTCGCGGAGTTCACGGCAACGTTGTGGTACCTGCAACCGATCCTGCTCGGCCTGCTGCTGCTGTTCGCCTTGCTGACCACGGGGATGTATTTCTTCGGCGGCCCGGTCGAAACGTCGGATCGAGCGCCTTCGCCGCTCGGCGAGACGGTGTACTTCTGCACCATCACCGCGCTCACCATCGGCTATGGCGACGTGGTACCGACGACGATGTTCGGCCGCCTCGACGCGACCCTGCTCGGCCTGCTCGGCATGTTGATGACCGGACTGGTCATTGCCGCCGCCGTACGCGGTGTGCAGGAAGCAGCGCGCAAGGCCGATATCAGGGCAAGCGACGACGCGGCGGACAAACATCGGTGACCGCGCGGATCATGGTGCCCCTGCGCCTGCCAGGTCGCTCCATCAACCCTTGAGCGTGAGCTGCTCACTGGCCGGCGCGCCGAAAGACGGCGGTCGGTCGGCCAACGAGGAGCCGAATGCCTGGTTCGGCGTGGCGGACATCTGGAAGGCCAGCACGCCACCTTGTGCCAGCTCGGCATGGCTGATCCAGCTGCGTGTCCACGGCTGGCCATTCCAGCTCACCGACTGGATATACGGCCGGTCCGGCCCATTGCCGCTGGTGCGAATCACCAGCTTGCGTCCGCCAGCGAGTTCCACCTCGGCCTCATCGAGCAGAGGACTGCCGAAGACGTAATGCGTGCTGACCGGGTCCACGGCGTAGAGGCCGAGCGCGCTCATCACATACCAGGCGCTCATCTGGCCACAGTCTTCGTCACCCGCAAGACCATCGGGTTCGGGCGCGTACATCGTTTCCATCAGCATACGCGCGCGCTGCTGGGTTTTGTGGTGCGCACCGGTATACGCGTAGAGATAGGCCATGTGATGGCTGGGTTCATTGCCATGCGCGTACTGCCCCACCATGCCGGCAATATCGGGCGGCGCATCCGACGGCAAATCGGAGCTGGTGGTGAACAAGCCATCCAGCTTGCTTTCGAACGCCTGGGGTCCGCCAAACAGACCCATGTAGGCGTAAAGATCGTGCTGATTGAGGAAGGTGGCCTGCCATGCGTTGGATTCGCAGAAGTCCCGCCAGGACGATGCATGCCCCATCGCGCGTGGGTCGAACGGCTCCAGCCAGCGACCGTCCTCGGCCCGCGGACGCATGAACTGCAGGCGCTTATCGAACAGCTGCCGATAGTTGCGCGAGCGCTGCCGCAGCTGCGTCGCGTCATCCTTCGCGCCGACGGCCTCGGCCAGCTGCGCCATGGCCCAGTCGTCGTAGGCGTATTCCAGGGTCTTGCTGACGCCTTCCACTTCCTTGTCGCTGGGCAGGTAGCCCAGCTTGCGGTAGTGGTAGAGGCCGCGATAGTCGTCCTCCATCGCGCGGCGGCGGAACACCGGCCACGCGCTCGCGAAGTCGATCCCCTGGAAGTCCTTGGCCAGTGCTTCGGCGATCACCACGGCGGAGTGATAGCCGATCATGCAGCCGGTCTCCACGCCCTGAAGCGGCCAGATCGGTGGGCCATCGGGGCTTTCCACCGCCATGCGCACCAAGCAATTGACCAGGTCGGGTACGCGCTCGGGCTGGTACAGCGTAAACAGCGGATGCAAGGCGCGGTAGGTGTCCCACAGCGAATAGGTGCTGTAGTTGTGCTGCCCCGCGGGAAGCTGATGTACCACGGCGTCCATGCCGCGGTAGCGGCCGTCGACATCGCTGAACAGCGTCGGCGCCAGCATGGTGTGATAGAGCGAGCTGTAGAAATTGCGCATGATGGACGCCGACGGCGACTGCACGCGGATGCGGCCAAGCTCGCGCTCCCAGGCATCCGCTGCGGCTTGCTGGATGCGCCCGAAGTCCCAGTCCGGCATCTCGCTGTCCAGGTTGCGCAGTGCGCCCTCGATATCGACGGCGGAAATGCCGACCTTCACCAGCAAGGGCGCGCTGGCGATGTCGCGGACATGCAGCGCGGCCTTCAGGTGCGCACCGCTCGCTTCGGTACTACCCGCCGGCAAGGCGACATCGTCCGCATAGAGCGTGGCGTGGGACAGCGGCCTCGAGACCTTCATGGCGAAGTAGAGGTAACGGCCCTTGGCCCATTGATGCACGCGCCGTGCACCTACCAGGGTGTCGTTGCCGATCAGGCGCAACTGCGCGTCGCTGACGACGGCCGGCACCTCGGCATGATCGTGGAAGCCATGCGCCAGGTCGATCAGCAAGTGGCCGTCGCCCTTGTGCTTGAACGTATACCGATGCATGCCGGCGCGCAGCGTGGCGGTCAATTCGGCGCGAATGACGTGATCGGTCAGTTGGACGCAGTAATAACCAGGACGCCCCTGCTCGGAGGCGCGATCGTAACGCGAGCGATAGCCTGGGCCCGGATGCGGCGTCGCATCCGGCGGCAGCAGGGCGGTGGGACCCACCTTGCCGTCGTAGCGCGAGTGGTGGTTCGTGTCAGGCAGGCCGCGACTGCCCGGCTGCAGCATGACGGCGCCTTGCGCCGGCATCACCAGCACGTCGAGCAGGTCGCCATCACCGGTACCGCTGAGATGCGTATGGGAAAACCCCATGATGGAGCCATCGAGCTGGTGGTATCCCGCGCACGCATCCCAATCGGCGTCGTTGGTGTCCGGGCTGAGCTGCACCATGCCAAACGGCATCGAAGCGCCCGGGAAGGTATGGCCGTGGCCCGCCGTGCCGACAAAGACGTCGACGTACTGCGACAGGCCTGCGGCTGGCGATGGCGCACCGGCTCGCGGCGTTTGCGCTGCGCCCAGCCGCACGCCCTCGGCCAGCGCGGACAGCGGCGTACCGAGCACGCCGAGTGCCCCCAGGCCTTGCAGAAACTGACGACGAGACACCATGCTGCATTCTCCCCAAGCGGTTGCTTTCGTTGTGTCGCAAGGATGCTGGCGCGCCTTCAGCAGGCGCCCATCGGCGCGGTATCCACCGTTACTCGGTGGCTTGCGCAGCCGGGTTGGACCACAGCGCGTGAGTGAGCCCGCGCAACGAGGGCTGGTTCGGGGTCTGCAGATCGAAAGCCACCACCGCGTTGTCACCCTGCTTCACCCAAGGCCCCGGCAGATAGAGCGACTGCTGCGGACCGATATCCCAGATGCGTCCAAGATGGTGGCCGTTGACCCACAGCAGGCCCTTGCCCAGTTCACTTACGTCAAGGAACGTGTCGGCCGGCTGTGATGCCTGAAAGCTGCCTCGATGAAAGGCGGGACCGTTCACCGGCTGCGTGGTCCAGCCACGAATCGCCGCCACCGAGGACATCGGCAAGGGGTAGACCTGCCAGCCGTGCAGTTCCTTACCGTCGAGCAGCACGGGATCGACCAGGCCTGCACGGCCGTCGGCAAGGCGTGGCCCGTAGTTGATGCGGCCGGTGTTTTCCACCAGCACGTCGATGCGGTGTCGGCCGGCGTCGAGCGTGATGGGTACACCGACCTGCTTCAGGCGACGATCCACCGTGCCGATCAACTTCTGGTCCACGTAGACAGCCGCGTAGTCGCGCACTTCGCCCAGGTAGAGTTTTCCGGCGGCCGGTCCGTCCAGCTCCGTGCGGTAAAGGATGTAGCCGTAGTTCTGGCCGAACTGCTCCATCGACTGCGGCGTATCGACGGCGATCGGGGCCGGCAGGTTGTCCCATAGCGAAGCGTGCTCGCCCAGCGCGAATGCGGGCGGCGCCATGAACGGCGTCGGCGCTGGCAGGGGCGGCGGCGTGGCGCCGGTCGCCTTGGCGATCGCCGCGCGGAAACTCGCGAACTTCGGCGTGGGCCGGCCGGCCTCGTCGAGCACCGCGTCGTAGTCGTAACTGGTGGTCTCGGGCGCGTAGTGATCGGTCGCATCATCGTGGAAGTTCGCGCCGTTCATGAATCCGAACGTGGTGCCCCCTTCGAACATATAGATGTTCACCGAGTAGCCCTGGGCGAGCATCCATGCCAGCTCCCTGGCTTGCGCGTCGGCGTCGGTGTGCACATGCGCCACGCCCCACTGGTCGAACCAGCCGTCCCAGTACTCGCCGGCCATCATCGGCTGGCCCGGGCGGAAGGCCTTCAGTGCGCCGAACGCCTTGCTGGCGTCGCCGGTACCGAAGTTGACCACGGCGAGCACGCCCGGCAAGGCGTCGTGCTGCAGGCCGTCGGCGCCGTCAGAGGTGAACATCAGATTGGTGCCGAGGCCGGCGCGAATCAGCGCCTGGTGGATATCTTCCATGTAGCTGCGGTCGTCGCCGTAGGAGCCGTACTCGTTCTCCACCTGCACCGCGATGATCGGCCCGCCATGCGCAGCCATCAGCGGCGAGAGCTCCTGGCCAAGGCGGCCGAAATACTGCTCGACCCGCTGCAGGAATTTCGGATCGCGCGTGCGCACGCGCAGATGCGGATCGGCATACAGCCAGGCCGGCAGCCCACCCGCCTCCCACTCGGCACACACATAGGGACCGGGGCGAACGATGACGTCGAGGCCCTCGCGCTGCGCCATGCGCACGAAGGTGGCCACGTCGTTGTCGCCGCTGAAATCGAAGCGACCAGGCTGTGCTTCGAGCGCATTCCAGTAGACGTAGGTGGTGATCGTGTTCAGGCCCATGGCGCGCGCCTTGCGCAGCCGGTCCTGCCAGTACCCGCGAGGAATGCGCTGGAAATCCATCGAGCCGGAGATGATCTGGTGCGGCCGGCCCGCACGGACGAAGTGGTCACCCTCGATAGCGATGCTGGCCGAGGTCGCCGCATGCACTGGCTCCGCGGGGCAAGCGAATGCTGCGACCAGGCAGAGGGCCAGGATGCCGCGGAGGCCGAGGGACATCCGACTGACGCCCGCACCCATGCGGGGCCGCGTCAGCTTGATCGACTTCAGTAAGGCATACGTCACTTGGGTGGTCCTCGCCTCATGGTGGCCATGACGGCATGCTTGGTGGGTGCCGTGCTCGCAGGGCCCGGCCTCGTTCGGCCGGCCCATCCGCTGTTCGCGCCGCGGATCAGCGCGCAGCCTGGGGCGCGTCGATGCGCACCAGCCAGACATCGTGCGACCCCAGCCCGATCGCCTGGTGGTCATCGATGCTCACGGACTTGCCGCTCCACAGATCCGTCCCCTGCTGCTTGCCGTGCAGGCCAAGGCGCGTGAGATCGAGGTGGAAGGGATGCGTGCCGGCGACGCGCGTGTCGCCCACGTTGAACACCGCGACGGCCAGCGCGCCATGGCTCAGGGGCCTGGTCCACACCTCGACCTCGCCGTCGGTATAGGCACGGGTACCCTGCTTGCCCAGGGGATCCTGGTCGATCGCAATCACTTCACGGCGCGTGAGGACGTCCCTCACCTCCGGCTTCATATGCGACAAGTCGTTGCCCGCCAGCAGTGGTGCGGCCAGCATCGCCCACCAGCTGAAGTGCGTGCGGTTCTCAGCGTCGGTGAGGTCGCCATTGCCCACTTCCAGCATGTCGGGATCGTTCCAGTGGCCCGGACCAGCGTAGTGTGCGAGGCCCGCCTGCATGGTGGCGATCGCGTAGACGAACTCACCATGCGGCGCGATATCGCCGGTGGTGCGCCACAGGTTGGCGCCCACCTTCGGGTCGGCCGCCCATTCCCACACCGCATCCATGCCGTACTGGCATAGCGAGTAGACGATCGGACGCCCCGCCTGGTTGAGCGCGGTACGCATGGTGGCATAGGCGTCGTGCATCATGCGCATCTGCTGCGCAGGATCGTTGGGCGCGCGTTGCTTCATCAGCTCGCCAAAACTGCACAGGTCGTACTTGAGGTAATCGATGCCCCAGGCGGCATAGGTTTTTGCGTCCTGCTGCTCGTGCCCCAGCGAGCCGGCGTAGCCGGCGCAGGTCTTCTCGCCCGGCGAGCTGTAGATGCCGAGCTTGAGCCCGCGTGCATGCACGTAGTCGGCCAGCGCCTTCATATCGGGGAAGCGCGCATTGGCGTGGATCTCCCCGTTCGCATCGCGTTGCCCCTGCCAGGCATCGTCGATATTCACGTAGACATAGCCGGCATCGCGCATGCCACTGCTCACCATGGCGTCAGCGGCCGCGCGCACGTCGGCGTCGGTGACCTTGTCGGCGAAGTAGTTCCAGCTGTTCCAGCCCATGGGTGGCGTCGCTGCGATCGGCGCCGTCGCCTGGGCGACGCCCTGGGCGAGACAAAGGGTAGCTGCGAACAAGGCGGTATACGAAAGACGCATGACTATTCCTCTCTTGATCGGCGCGCGAACCAGATCACGCACCGATCGTCAGTTGATGGAACGGCTGGATGGCGGCAGCGGTACCGCCTTGGCAACGCCCGTTTCGAACGGATCGAAACGGGCGGCCATCTCACTTCGCAATGCGCACGCGCAGGATGGTGGAGTGATCCGGCAGCGACACGTGGCGCTCGTCGCCGTTGAGGCGTCGTGCTCGAACCCACTGGTCACCCTGAAACGTGCCCTCCTCGATCGAGATCAGCTCCGCGTCGCGCAGCGGACCTTGCATTTCGCGGAAAACCACGTCGAAGCCCGATCCCACCACGATGAAATCGTCCGGGGCCAACTCGATGATCATGCCCGCCGCGCGGCCCTTGACCGGGTCGAAGGTCGCCGTGAAGTCGACATTCGCGGCCAGTCGATCGGTGAGTCGCACCGACTGCTTCCAGTCCTCGCCGTTGGCCAGACCCTGCAGCACCGGATGCAGCTTGCCGGTGTACTGCTTGCTGGCAATCAGCGGCAGCAGTGGACGCAGGACGCTGTAAGTATCCTGGAAGCGCATCCCGATGGCCGTACCGATATCGCCCTTGGTCACCACATCGTCGATGCCGAACGGATTGAAGCCCATGCCGTTGAAGTCACCGAACGTTGTATAGGCGAACGCCGCGAAATACGGATTGAAGTTCGTTTCCGGCACGTACAACGGATTGTCGGAGCGGGTGTACTGCGCCGCGACGTCGTAGAACTTCGGGTAGTAGATATCCGGTGACAACATGTCGATGACTGGCGCACCCGCCTTCCACACATCGAGCGTATTGACCGTGGCGCCGCCGCTCGGCCAGCGACCCGGACGCTCCACGCCCTCGATCAGCCAGACGTTGACGTACATGGGCAACGCGTACTCGCGCTTGCCGGCGGCGGCCACCGTGTTGACATAGTTGGAGATGGCCCAGGCGCTGAAGACTTCCGGCGCTTTCTCGCCGAACACCTGGGTCCAGTTGCCGGACTTCGGCGCATGACTCAACGCCGCCGCCATCGGTGCGGAGAGCTGCTGGCGATGGCCATCGAGGTAGCTCAGCAGCTCAGCGGGAACCGCTGCCTCGAACTGCTTGTTGGCCACGTCGGAATAGTCACGGTCGGTGTTGACGATGCCCGCCTCGTTTTCCACCTGCACCATCAGTACCGTGCGCTGGGACTCATCGATGCTCTTGATGTGCTGCATCAAGGCCGCGAACGCGCGCGCATCCGCTTCCCTGGCTGCCTGGCTGAACGGCGAGATGGTGGACGTGACCTCACCTCGCAGCCCCTTGGCACGGGGATACGTCGCCTGGTCCTGCTTCATCCAATCCGGCACATACTGGCTCTCGCCGTTCTTCCAGGTGCCGAACCACAGCGGCACCAGGCGCAGGCCGTGCTTGCGCGCCGCATTGACCGCCAGGTCGACCGAACTGAAATCATAATGTCCTGGCGTGGGCTCGAGCGCTTCCCAATAAATCGGCACTTCGACGGTATTGGCTTGCCAGCTAGCCAACACGTCCATGGCCTTGTTGAGGTCCTCGGGATTGGACGTATCGGAGTTGTGCACCTGTCCGCCGAGGATCAGATACGGCGCGCCATCCACGATGAGATGCGCCTGCGCTCCCTTCTTCTCGATGGTCGGGATGGGCGAAGCGCTGGATTTGGCGACGCAGGCCGTGGTCAGCACGAAGAGGGCAAGCAAGGCTGACGCGATGGCGGCCACCTTGGGCAGTCGCGAGGGAACGCTCGTTGAGCGCAGGTAAGTAGTCATGAGAGCCGTTCCCTATCGAGGGCTGGTAGATGTTGTAAAGGTGGAAGCCGCCGTAGCGGCTTCCACCGTGGCCAGGCAAATCCGCTTAGAAGCGCGCACGGAACTCGATGCCGTAGGTGCGCGGTGGCGTGACCGTGGCGTAGGGCGTGCCGAACACGCTGGTCGTTTCGTTGCCCACGCCGAGCACATAGCGCTTGTTGAAGATGTTGTTGCCGTACAGGCCCACACCCCAGCGCTGGTCCGGCGTATGCCAGTCCAGCCGCGCATCGGTGCGCTGGGTCGACTGGCCGATGGTGAAGGCCGGGGTCGAATAGCAGATGCCCTGGATGCCCGAGTCCGCGTTGCAGCGGGTGGGCCCGCGATAGGCGTACTGCATGCTGAGTTCCAGGTCGCCGCGGGCGACGCCATGCACGGTGTAATCGAAGCCCGCAGTGGCGGAGAAGTACGGCTCGCCCGTGGGCTGGCCGGACAGGTCCACGCCCGAGCTCGACAGACCCTTCAGGTAGGTGGCGTTGATGTACGCGCCGGTGAGGTTGAAGCGCAAGGCGTCGATCGGCACCCACTGTGCCTCGAACTCCAGGCCGTGCGCGTGCTGGTCACTCGTGTTGACCATGTAGAACGGCACGCCCGACCCGCTGTAGTTCGGATTGAGCACGTTCGACTGCAGGTTCGAGTAACGGTAGTAGTACGCCGACGCGTTCAACAGCAGGTTGTAGTCGGGCAGCACGGTCTTCAGGCCGATTTCGTAGTTCCAGACCTTTTCCGGCTGGTAGACCGAGCCGATCTCGAGACTGTTGTAGCCGCCCGCCTTGTAGCCCTTGGTGACCGAGGCGTAGCCCATCACGTCGGACGTGAATTTGTGGCTGAGCACCACGCGCGGGCTCAGGTCATGCCAGGTACGCTTGCTCTGCACCCATTGGCCAACGGCATTCGGGAACACGATATTGCTGCTGAACACCCCCAGCGCCTGCTGCGCGCTCGGCGGCAGCAGGTCGTATATGCCGCTGGCCTGCAGTGCGGCCAGGGTCTGGTCGTAGGCTGGTGCCTGGCGCGGCATGTTGTACCAGGTGAAGGACTTCTGGTCCTGGGTGTAACGAAGACCGGTGGTGAGGTCCCAGGTGTCGTTGAGGTGCCAGATCACGTCGCCAAACGCGGCGTAGGCCTTGAACCTGCCGTCGTTGTTGATCTGCTCCCGCCAGGAGTCACCGAGGAAGGAGAACGGCAGGCCCATGGCCTGCAGGCCCTGGCTGATCTCGGTCAGCGGCAGGCCGACGCCCTGCACGTTTTGCGCGAGCGTATCCAGGCTGTCGGTATTGGTATTGACCTGGCTGCCCTGGCGCGCCTGCTCGGAATAGAAGCTCACGCCGCTGACCCAGTCCATCAGGTCGTTGTTGCCCGCCAGCTTGAATTCCTGGTACCAGCTGTTGTTGTGCTCGATGTTCGCCGTATCGAGATAGCTGACGACGTGGTTGGTGCCGTCGTTATCCATGTCGTTGTAGGTGTCGAACCCGCGCCACGCGGTGGTCGAAGTCAGGCTGCCCCACGAGAACGAGTGGTCGACGACCAGGTTGGCGCCGTTGAACGTGCGCGTCTCGGCGGCGTTGATCGCGTCGTTGTAAAGCGGCGCATGCAGCGGGTTGAGGAACGTCGACGGATCGGCTGGAAACGGCGGTCGCTGATTGACGTCGCTCGACAGCGGCACGATGCCGATCTGCGGACGCGGCAGCTGGTCGAGCCGCTCGTGGTCCCACGACAGCAGCACGCGCGTATCCGGCGTGATGTTCCATCGATAGACGATGCGGCTGCCCCAATCGTCATTGCCGCCGTAACGCTGGCCGTTCGCCTGGTTCTTGATCCAGCCGTCGCTCTGGTTGTCCACCACGCTGACGCGCAGCGCCATGTCGTTGTTGAGCGGGATGTTGAGCAGCGCGCTGCCGTAGCGCTGGCCTTCGTTGCCCACGCGTACCACGGCATTGCCTTCCCACTTGTCGGACGGCTCGTTGGTGACGATCGAGATCGCGCCGCCGGCGGCATTGCGGCCGAACAAGGTGCCCTGCGGCCCCTTCAGCACCTCGATGCGCTGAATATCGTTGAAAGCCAGCAAGGCGCCGCCGGAGCGGGCGGCATAGACGCCATCGACGTACACGCCGACGGCCGATTCGGTGCCCACGCCGAAATTGCTGGTGCTGATGCCGCGCAAGGAATACGAAGGCTGGGTCGGCTGGCTGCCGTCCACGCCCAGGCCGGGCACGAAGATCGCAATCTTGCTCAGGTCGGTGGCGGCCAGCGTCTGGATCTGCTGCGCGGTGATGATCTGCAGCGGAATCGGCACCTCCTGCATTTCCTGGCTGCGCGTCTGCGCCGTCACGACGATCTTGCCCAGCTGCTTGGCCTTGCTCGCATCAGGCGCCGTGGAGGACGGCGCGGCGCTGGTGGCGGTATCGCCCTTGGCCTGCTGCCCCGTGTCGTCCGCCCTGGCGGTGAACGGCGCGCAAAGCGCGATCGCCACGCCGCCATAGAGCACGCTGCGCAGATATCCCGGTAGTAGTCGTTGACGCATGAGCAAGAATCTCCCCTTTGACTTGCCAGTTCGCATGATTGGAACGACGGCGGCTTGATGCGGATGAAGCTGGCGTTTGGCGCATAAGTCCCCCTCGCCCCCATCCAACGGCGCACCTTCCACTACCCACGGCTTGTTCGCCCCCCTCAAAAAGCGGGGTTGACAGGTCCCTGTTCTGATACGAGGGACGTCTCCCCGAACATCGCCAGCGTGCTCCTCCCCGGGCTGGCGTTGTCCGCACTCACGTTCTGCAGCAGGCCTCCGTCGTGGAGACCCGGCTGCCCGCCAGTCGAGCGCCAACATGACGGCGCAACCAAGCTGGCATCGCGCGCTGCGACCCTGCGTAGCGCATCCATCAAGCGCCCCCTGACGCATGACTGACGGGGAGCATGCAATCACATTGTATGATTATCATGCAAGCAGCTTTCGACGGGATCGAGTCCGCTTGTGCGATGCGGCACGGGCATGACCGGGTGATCGCGCTGAGCGATCCATCACCGCAGCGCCTGATGTGAGCAGCAAGTTCGCGACACGGGAGATCCATGGAATGGATGCCTCTTATCGCAGTGCGTCATCAGGGATCGTGCCGCGCTCGCGGCGGGCCCATCGCGTCATGACAAGCAGCGCGAAGCATTGCTTGGCAGATCGCCTGCGGATGCTTATAGTCAATTTGTATGACAATTGCTTCGAGCAGCGCGCTGCGCAGCACATCGAGCATGGTCGGAACAGGGGAGCCGGGGTATCTCATGAGGAAGTCGAACGCCGTCCGCAGCCTTTACGGACACGTGATGCACGAACTCGGCCAGCGCATCGTCAGTGGCAAGGTCAAGCCGGGTGATGTGCTGCCGCGCGAAGAGACGCTGGCGGAAAGCCTCGATGTCAGCCGCACGGCCTTGCGTGAAGCACTCAAGGTGCTATCCGCCAAGGGCCTGATCGAATCGCGCACGGGGGTGGGTGCCCGCGTGCTCGAAGAGCAGCACTGGAACCAGCTTGACGCTGACGTGCTCGCCTGGCGCTGCGCCTCCATGCCCACCGACGACTTCGTCGACAAGCTGGTCGAGATGCGCGAAATCATCGAGCCGGCGGCGGCCGCCGCGGCAGCCCGGCGGCGCACCAGCGCCCAGCTGGCCCAGATCGAGCAGGCGTTTCGGGCCATGGAAGCGGCGCAGACGCTCGAGGCATGGACCGAGGCCGACCTGCAGTTCCACGATGCCGTGCTGCGCGCGACCTGCAACGAGTTGCTGCAATCGCTGTTCTCGGTGGTCGAGTCTTCGCTCGGCACGTTCTTCACGCTGTCGGCCCGCAACGTGAGTGACTTCAAGTATTCGCTGCCGCACCACCAGAAGGTCCTGGACGCGATTCGCCGCAAACAGCCTGAAGCCGCGCGCAAGGCCATGCTGACCATGATTGCCGACTCGCACGCGAGCCTGCAGCGCGACCGCAAGCGCAAGCGCAAAAAGGCCTAGCCGTGACCACCGCGCTCATCGCACTCGACTGGGGCAGCACGCAACTGCGGGCATATCGGCTCGGTGTGCGTGGCGAGGTGCTGGAGGCGCGCGCCCTGCCCTGGGGTGTCGCGCACTTGCCCGACACCGGTTTCGAGGGTGCCTTCGCCGAGGCGGTGGACGGCTGGCCGCCAACGCCGGTGATCGCCTGCGGCATGGTCGGCAGTCGTAACGGCTGGCGCGAAGCGCCGTACCTGGACGTGCCGGCCAGCACCGACGCTCTGGCGGCGTCCCTGCTGCGACTGTCTACCGCGCAAGGACGCCAGCTTTACATCGTCCCTGGCCTGCGCGATCCCGCGCGCCCCGACGTGATGCGCGGCGAGGAAACCCAGATCGCGGGGCTACTCGCGCGCGAGCCGGGCGCTGTGCGCGAGTCGGACATCATCCTTCCGGGCACGCACAGCAAATGGGTGCGCGTGCGCCATGGCAAGGTCGCGCGCCTGGCCACCGCGATGACCGGCGAGCTGTTTCACTTGCTGTATCAGCACTCGGTGCTGGGTGCATCGCTGCCGGCGCCCACGACCGATGAGCAGGCATTTCGGCAAGGCGTGCTGACGGCACGGGAGAGTGGTGCGGCGGGCGTGTTGTCGCGCATTTTTTTGGCCCGCACGCTGATGCTCGATGGCGAACTTGCACCCACCTCCGTGGCCGACTACCTCTCCGGCCTGTTGATTGGCGAGGAGTTCCGCGCTGCGCTGGCTGCCGGCTGGACGAAACCGCAGGCCACCTTGCACATCGTGGGCGACGAAGCACTCGTCACGCGTTACCAGCGCGCTGCGGAAACCTTCGACCTGCACCTGCTCAAGGCCGCCGGGGACACGGCGGCGGCAGGCCTGTGGCACCTTGCCTGCCTGGCCTCACTGCTCCCATCTCACGCGATGACCTGATGAACGACTGGCTGACATCCTTTCCCCTGGTCGCCATCCTACGCGGACTCCGTCCCGAGGAGGCCGTGGACATCGGCGCCGTGCTGATCGAGGCCGGCTTTCGCGTGCTCGAAGTGCCGCTCAACTCGCCCGAGCCCGTGGAAAGCATTCGCCGCCTGGTCGAGGCCTTCGGTGAGCGCGCGCTGGTCGGCGCGGGCACCGTGATCGATCCCGCCCGGGTGCATGACGTCGCCGCCGTGGGTGGACGGTTGATCGTCATGCCGCACGGCGATGGCGAGGTGATCCGCGCAAGCAAGCGGGCCGGCCTGTACTGCGTGCCCGGCGTGGCGACACCTACCGAAGCGTTCGCCGCACTGGCCGCGGGTGCCGACGCACTCAAATTGTTTCCCGCCGAACAGATCGGCCCCGCCGCACTCAAGGCATGGCTTGCCGTGCTGCCACCTGGAACAGCCGTGTTGCCAGTGGGAGGCGTGACGCCCGACGCGATGGCGCCATGGCTGGCTGCGGGTGCCGCTGGTTTCGGCATCGGGTCATCCCTCTACGCACCAGGCCGCCAAGCCAGCGACGTCGCCTTGCGCGCGCGCGCCTTCGCCGATGCCTGGCAGTCCGACCTCGCTGCCAAGGGCGATGCCGCATGAAGATCACAGGCCTCACCACCTTCATCGTCCCGCCGCGCTGGCTGTTCCTGCGCATCGACACCGACGAAGGCCTATGCGGATGGGGCGAACCCATCGTCGAAGGGCGCGCCCACACCGTGGCAGCGGCGGTGGACGAATTGTCGGATTACCTGATCGGCAAGGATCCCCGTCATATCGAGGACCTGTGGAGCGTGATGTATCGCTCCGGTTTCTACCGCGGTGGCCCCGTGCTGATGAGCGCCATCGCCGGCATCGACCAGGCTTTGTGGGACATCAAGGGCAAGGACCTGGGCCAGCCCGTGCATGCCTTGCTGGGCGGCCCGGTGCGCGAACGCATACGCGTGTATAGCTGGATAGGCGGCGACCGGCCGGCCGACACGGCGCGCGCCGCGCAGCAGGCCGTCGCCGCTGGTTTCACCGCGGTGAAGATGAATGCCACGGAAGAACTGCAGTATGTCGACACTTTCGCCAAGGTCGAGCAGGTGCTGGCCAACGTGCAGGCGGTTCGCGATGCGGTAGGACCGCAGATAGGCATCGGGCTGGACTTCCATGGTCGCGTGCACAAGCCGATGGCCAAGGTGCTGATGCGCGAACTGGCGCCGTTCAAGCTGATGTTCATCGAAGAGCCAGTGCTGTCCGAACACCTGGAGGCGTTGCCCGAACTGGCCGCGCTCTCGCCGGCGCCGATCGCGCTGGGCGAGCGCCTGTACCACCGCACCGACTTCAAGCGCGTGCTGGCGATGGGCGGCGTCGACATCCTGCAGCCCGATCCGTCACACGCCGGCGGCATCACCGAAACGCGCAAGATTGCCGCGATGGCCGAAGCCTATGACGTGGCCGTCGCGTTTCACTGCCCGCTCGGCCCGATCGCGCTGGCGGCCAATCTGCAGCTCGATGCCTTGTGCCACAACGCCTTCATCCAGGAGCAGAGCCTGGGCATCCATTACAACGCGACGAACGACCTGCTGGACTACGTCGAGGACCGCAGCGTATTCGCCTACCACGACGGCTGCGTGGCGATTCCGGGCGGCCCGGGCCTCGGCATCACGGTCAATGAGGCCTACGTCGCCGAGCGGGCCGCCGTGGGGCATCGCTGGCGCAACCCCGTCTGGCGTCACGCCGACGGCAGCGTGGCGGAGTGGTGAGCATGAGCCCCTTTGCGACCTACCCCAGCCTCGTCGATCGGCACGTCTTCATCTCGGGCGGCGCCAGCGGGATCGGCGCGGCCCTGGTGGAACATTTTGCCGACCAGGGCAGCCGGGTGAGCTTCGTCGATATCGACGAGGCCAACGGCAAGCTACTCGTCGATGCGCTCGGCCATGCACGCCATCGACCACGATTCCTCAGCTGCGACGTCACCGATCTTGACGCCCTCAAGGCGGCCATCGACGCCGCCCGCGCCGCGCATGGCCCCATCGGCGTGCTGATCAACAACGCCGCCAATGATGTGCGCCACGCGTTCGACGCGACCACGCCACAGGATTTCGATCGCAATATCGCCGTCAACCTGCGGCACCACTACTTCGCCACGCAGGCGGTGCGCGACGACATGCGCGAACTCGGCGCCGGCTCGGTGATCTGCCTGGGCTCCACCGGGTGGATGAAGAAGAACGCCGGCTACCCGGTGTATGCCGCGGCCAAGGCCGCCATCCTCGGCCTCGTCAACGGGCTCGCGCGCGAGCTGGGCAAGGAGCGCATCCGCATCAACGCCCTGGTGCCCGGCTGGGTGATCACGCCGAAGCAGCGCGAACTATGGCTCGATGCCGCCGGCGAGGCGGACATCGCCCGGCTGCAATGCCTGCCGGGCTACCTGCTGGCGGATGACATCGCGCGCGCCGCGCTGTTCCTGGCCGCCGACGACAGCCGCATGTGTACCGGCCAACAGTTCATCGTGGATGGCGGCTGGGCATGAACGACGTCGCTGGCGTCGCTGTCCTGCTGCAGAACGAGTTGGGCGAAGGCATCGTCTGGTGCGAGCGGGAGCAGGCGCTGTACTGGACCGACATCCAGGCGTCGACGCTGTGGCGCTATCGCATCGATGAAGGTGCGCTCGACCACTGGCTGCTGCCGGAACGACTGGGCTGCTTTGCGCTATGCGAGGTGGACGGCTGGCTGCTGCTGGGATTGGCGTCCCGGCTGGCGTTCTTCCACCCGGCTAGCCAAACCCTGACGCCCATCACCGAGGTGGAGGCGCAACAGCCCACGCGCATCAACGACGGTGCCTGCGACCGCAGCGGTCGCTTCGTGTTCGGCACGTTCCATGAGCCGGCCGATGGTGGCGCCCGCCTGCCGGTCGGGTCCTTTTATCGCCTCAACCGCAATCTCTCGCTCGAACGCCTGTCCCTGCCCGGCGTGGCGATCAGCAACAGCATCGCCTTCAGTCCCGGCGGCGAGCGCATGTATTTCTGCGATTCCACCACGCCGGTGATCCGGGTCTGCGACTACGGCGACGACTGCGGCGCGACCAGCGAGTTTGCCCGGATCGACGATGCGCATGGCGAACCGGATGGCTCGATCGTCGACATCGCCGGTGGACTGTGGAATGCCCAGTGGGGGCTGGGACGTGTCGTTCGCTACACGCCGGAGGGCCGCCTCGATAGCTGCATCGAGGTGCCGGCATCGCAACCCACGCGCATGGCCCTCGGTGGCGCCGATCGCTCCACGCTCTATATCACCAGTGCACGCCTTGGCCTCGACGCCAGGTCGCTCGCGGCCCAGCCGCTGGCCGGCTCGTTGTTTGCGGCACAGGTCGACGTCGCCGGCCTGCCCGAGCCACGTTTTGCGGGACCACCGGAGCACGTCATCGCCACCGCATCCAGCTGACGGACGCGGATGCACCACTCGAAAGACCATTCTTCATAGCAAGCGGGGGAGCATTGTTCATGAACGCCGAAGTCATCGCGTCATCCACTTTCCAATCCAGGGCCACCGTGGTCTTCACCTGCCTGCTGGCCGCCCTGGCAGGCCTGATGTTCGGCCTGGACATCGGCGTCATCTCCGGGGCCACCCAGTTCATCCAGGCCGAATTCAAGGTCAGCGATCACATCGTCGAATGGATCGTCAGCGCCATGATGCTCGGCGCCGCGGTCGGCGCCCTCGCGGCGGGGTGGCTGTCGGCAGCCCTGGGGCGCAAGCGCTCGCTCGTGCTGGGCGCCATGCTGTTCGTGCTCGGCTCGCTGCTCTCCGGCTATGCCTGGTCGCCCGCCTCGCTGATCGCGGCGCGCGTCGTGCTCGGCCTGGCCATTGGCGTGGCCACCTTCGCCGCTCCGCTGTATCTGGCGGAAGTGGCGCCGGAGCGGATCCGCGGCGCAATGATCTCCACCTACCAGCTGATGATCACCGTCGGCATCCTGGTGGCGTTTCTGTCCGATACCGTGCTCAGCTACTCCGGCGCATGGCGCTGGATGCTCGGCATCATTGCGGTGCCCGGCGTGCTGTTCCTGCTGGGCGTGCTGGTGCTGCCGGACAGCCCGCGCTGGCTGTTCATGCGCGGCCGGCGCGACGAGGCCATGCGCATCCTGCATCGCCTGCGCAACGATGCCGCTGTCGTCGCGCGCGAAGCGGCCGATATCGAAGAGCAGCTCAAGACGCCGCAGCGCGGCTGGCATCTGTTTCTCGAGAACGCGAACTTTCGCCGCTCGGTGGGCCTGGGCGTGCTGCTGCAGCTGATGCAGCAGTTCACCGGCATGAACGTGGTGATGTACTACGCCCCACGCATCTTCCAGGAGATGGGCTACGACACCAGCGCGCAGATGTGGTTCACCGCCCTGGTCGGCATCACCAACATGCTGGCCACCTTCATCGCCATTGCGCTGATCGATCGCTGGGGCCGCAAGCCGATTCTCTACACCGGCTTCGCGGTCATGGCCACCGGACTTGGCGTCGTCGGCGTGATGATGCACGGCGGCATCGCCGGCCATGCCGCGCAGATCTTCACCGTCAGCATGCTGCTGGTGTTCATCGTGGGCTTTGCCATGTCCGCCGGACCGCTGGTGTGGACCCTGTGCTCGGAGATCCAGCCGCTCAAGGGCCGCGACTTCGGCATTGGCTGCTCCACCTTCACCAACTGGATCGCCAACATGGTGGTGGGCGCAACCTTCCTCAGCCTGCTCAACGGCATCGGCAACTCGTCCACCTTCCTGATCTACGCCGGGCTCAACCTGCTCTTCATCGTGGTGACGTTCTGGCTGGTGCCGGAAACCAAGGGCGCGACGCTGGAACAAATCGAACGCAACCTGATGCACGGCAAGCGCTTGCGCGACATCGGCGGCTGATGCGGCGCCAGGTTCGCCGGACGCGTGACTCGAGCGGAACGCATCGCTGAACGGGTGCGGACCACTCCTCGCCGCGCACTTGCCAACGGCAGCATCAGGTAGCTGCGCGAACAGGTCATGGCGAGGTCGCGCTTCTAGCCGACCCGCCATTGCAGGCCATCGAAGCGGACGCGCGCCCATCGCGGGCGCCGCCCTGGACGCTTGCTCAGTGCGGGCTCTCTTCGCAAGGCGAAGTCCTGCCCCGCCCGGTTCCCTGAAACACGCGGGATGCCACCAGGATCACGGCAAGCAGCGCGCAGGAAGCAAACCCGGATGCAATCAGCGGAATGCCTTGCACGTTTTCGCCACGCACGAAGAACGAGGCAGCCAGCGGCCCGAAGCCCGAGCCGAGCAGCTGCGCCGCCGGCACCAGCATCGCGATGCGCCCCTGGGGGTCGACATCGAAGGCCAGGCGGTAGTGGAACGGCATCTGGAACAGCCACAGAAAGCCGAACGCCACGCACAAGGCAGTGAAGACCAGCACACTGTGTCCGGCCAGCAGATGCATCAACACGCCAATTGCGGCAAACGCGACCGCGCTTGCCGCGACCACGCGTGGCGCGCGCCAATGGCGCACCGCCACCGCCGCCATGCCGCCGCCGGCTATCTGCATCACCAGCACCAGCGCCACCAGCAGGTTCGCCTGGCTGGCGGCCACGCCGGCCGCTTTTTCCAGCGGCTCGAAATAGGCCCAGATGGTGCCCACGGCCGACAAATGCGCGAAGGGTACCAACAGGCTGAAAAAGCCTCGAAGCGTGGCGACCGCTGGCTTGGTTGCCTCCTCATGCGGCGGCACCGTGGCCGGCAGGCGCGCTGCCAGCAGCAGCGGCAGCGCCGAAATGACGGCGAGCACCACAAAGCCCTTCTGTCCACCAAGGAACGGCATCGTCAGCCTCGCCAGCATCAGGGCGACCAGCGCCTGCGCCAACGTCTGCATGGTCAGGAAGATGCCGGAGAGACGATCGGGTTGGCGGGAACGGACGAGTACGACGGTGGTGATCCAGAACAGGCTGGCCTCGCCCAGCCCGGCGGCCACGCGCATCGCCGTGCACGCGAGATCCCCGTGCACGCGCAAGGTCAGCAGGTTGACGGCCACCAGGTAAAGGCTGCTCAACACGGCTACCAGGCGGATCCTGTGCAGGGGCAGCCACTTCTCGGCCAGCACGACGCCCACGCCGAGGGCGAAGATTTCGCCCATCGCCACCAGGCCCACGCCCTCCAGGGAAATCCGCTGCTGCTCGATCAGGTCGCCCAGCAGCGCCGGTTGCAGTCCAAGCACCATCAGCGCGACGCAGCCCACCACCAGCGCGGAGGTTATTTCCGAGAATCGAAAATCGATCGAAGCGGATGTCGTCACGGGCACTCCGGTTCAGCGCTGTTGATCGTCGAGCCGGCGAAGGCCGGCACCCAGTTGCGGCAGAGCGTCAGTAGCCCTTCACTTCTTCCGGCAACAAGCCTTGTGCAAACCGTTCCGCCGCGCGCTTCTGGTCCTTCTTCAAGCGCCCATTGGCAATGCGGCATACCCACCAGGGCAAGGTGTGCAACGGCTCGTCGGTGCCGGCGGCCAGCACATAGGCCTTCGCGCATTTCTCCAACAGTTCGGCATTCAACACCAGCCGATGCAGGGTCGTGCCAAAGACCAGCAGGCTCGATCCATGTACCCAGGCGTTGCCACCGTCGGCCAGGCTCCGCTTGATATCGTCCGGCCGGCCGCTTGCCGTGCGTGCGGTGCGCCCGAGATGCCTGGCCTGTTCATCGAACACCTGCGGCAGGACCCCGGCGACGTCGGGGAGCAGATGCCCATAGGTGCCCGCGCCCAGCGCGATGGCCCCGACATCGGGGCGCGCGCGATAGACGTCGGCGTGCTGTCGCGCCACCGCATCCGTATCGTCGGTGAGCAGGATGCGTAGCGGCTCGCCGTCTGGCACCCCAAGCAGCATGGCCCCGCTGCCGGGTAGGCGCACGGAAACGCTGGCGCCATCGCCAAGCAGATGCTTGCCGTCCAATCGACGTATCGCGTCCTGCAGCTCAGCGGCGATCGGCATGGTCGTCATACCAGCTTCAACACGTCTTCAAAGCGGTTGAGCGCATCGTCGATGACCTCGTCCGAGTCAGCCAGGCTGGTGTAGATGCGGCTGCCGGCCAGGGTGATCACGCCATGCGCACTGTAGGCGGCGCCCATCTCCTCCATCATGTGCTTGCGCTCCTTGGCCTCGTTCTTCACGCGCGCGAGTTTCAGCAGGCTGCTGGTGTCGAGCAGCATGACGCCCGAGGTCTGCAGGTGCACGATGGAACCCATGTTGTAGGCAACATAGGGCAGGCCCAGGCGCTCGATGATTTGCTCGAGGCCGTTGCGCATGCGATCGCCCGCCTGGCCGGCCTTGAAGGCCGCATCGGTGCGCCGCATTTCCTGCAGGGCGAAATAGCCGGCCGCACACGACAGCGGATTCGCGGTCAGCGTGCCACCGACGAACGCGCGCTTGGTGGTGGTGCCGATACCGCCCACCAGCATCATCATGATGTCGCGTCGGCCGCCGATCGCGCCGGCCATCGGGTAACCGCCGGTGAGGCACTTGCCGAGCACGGTGAGGTCCGGCGTAACGCCGAAGTACCCTTGCGCGCCGCCCATGCCCGCGCGAAATCCGGTGACGACTTCGTCGAAGATGAGCAAGGTGTCGAACTCGTCGCACAACTTGCGCAAGGCTGCATTGAAGTTCCGCGTGACCGGCCGCGTGCCACTTTCCGGCCCGAACGGCTCGACGATCACCGCCGCGGTACCGCCGCGCAGGCGGTTCCATTTCAGCTTGCGGCGGATCGCTTCCAGGTCATTCGGCAGACTCTCCTGCGTGGCCGCGGTGGCGCCGCGCGGGATGCCAATCGCCTCCATGCGCCCGGTCTTGGGCAAGCGCATGCCGTAGACCATCTGGTCGCTCCAGCCGTGATAGCCGCCGCCGATCTTGATCACGCGCTTCTTGCCCGAGTAGGCGCGCGCGAGGCGGATGGCGCCCATCACCGCCTCGGTGCCGGAGCCCATCATGCGCAGCATGTCCACGCCAGGCATGACCTGGCAAACCAGCTCGGCCAGCTTGACTTCGTACTCGTGCAAGAGGCCGGTGGTGGGGCCGCATTCGTCGAGCAGGCCCTTGACCCGTTCGAGCACCACGGGATGATTGGATCCCAGCAAGGTCGGCCCGCCGGCTTGCAGGAAGTCGATGTAGCGATTGCCGTCCACATCCGTCATATGCGCCCCGCGCGCCTCCTTGATGGCCAGCGGGAACGGATAATTGAACGCGAGGTTGTGCTGCACGCCGCCGGGAATCACCGCCTTGGCCTGCTCCGCCAGGCGCGCGGAGCCTTGGCAGCGCTGTTCGAAGTAGTTCAACACGTCCGTCATCGCGGCGCGCCGGATCGGCCGCAGCGGCTGTTTCACCAAGGCTTCAAAGCGCGGGTACAGCGCATCCGTGTCGGGCCACTGGGAGATGCCGCTTTGGGCCGGCGCGCTGGAGGTATCGTGGAAATTCATAGGACCATATCCCGGACGAGTTCGGTGTTGAGCGTTGTCAGCAGGCGCTGCAAGGCGGCCTCTTGCGGCAGCAGGGCGGCACGCGCGGCAATGCGGCCACGCAAGTAGTCCAGGGCCAGCGCCTCGAGCGCGACGATCGCCTGCAAGGCGCGCTCGGCGCTGGTGCCACAACAGATCGCGCCGTGCGTACGCAGCAGGTAGGCGTTTGCATCCGGCCGCAGTGCCTTGGCCAGCTTCTTCGACAACCAGGACGTGCCCGATGGCGCGTATCCCACGATCGGCACGTTGTCGCCAAGCAGCTCCCGCGGTCCGGCCCCCGTCACGCGCAGCGGCTTGCCAATCAGCGTGCAGGCGCTTGCGATCGGTTGATGCGTGTGGATGCTGGCGGCGCAGTCCGGGCGTGCCTGCAAGAC
The DNA here is from genome assembly GCF_026283925.1 of Dyella halodurans. Taxonomy (GTDB): domain Bacteria; phylum Pseudomonadota; class Gammaproteobacteria; order Xanthomonadales; family Rhodanobacteraceae; genus Dyella; species Dyella halodurans. Next base: position 238,410 of record NZ_JAPDPF010000005.1, on the reverse strand, counting down.
CTTGGCATGCATGCCGGTTTCCACCGACGGCTTGCGCTCACCATCCACCTTGGCCAGGTCCCGCAAGCGCAGGATGCACACGTCATCGGGACCCATCTGGTAATAGTCCACGGCCGAAGGCGTGACGGCGATATGCTCGGCGTCGACCTTCAGGGCGAGGTTACCGCCCGTCGCGGCGAAGAAACCGTGGTCGGCGAGCATCACGCTCATCCTGACCACCTGTTCGCGGATCTCCGGAAACTTCATGCGGTCGCCTCCAGTTGTCGGCGGATTTTGCGATAGACAGGCGCGAGTCTTCGGTGAAGCTCCTTGAAGGTGCCGAAGCGATCATCGTAAAGACCGCGTACGGTGTCGCGCGGTTCGAACGTACGGGCGATGCCGCACAGCGACGGCACGTCGGAGAACGACAATTCGCCCAGGCCGACGCCGGCAATGAAGGCCGCACCCATCGCATTGGCCTGGATCGGCATGTGCGGTTGCCGGATCACCATGCCGGTGACGTCGGCCATGATCTGGCACCACACCTGCGACTGGGCGCCACCGCCGACGATGGTCATGGCGCTGCCCTTCTCGCTGCCGACGAAACGCAGCATGGGCTCCAGCATCCAGCGTGTATTCAACGCCACGCCTTCGAGGAACGCGCGAATGATGTCTTCCCGCGTGTGCTCCAGCGAGAGGTTCAGCAAGCCGGCACGCAGGTGCCTATCATCCACTGGCGTGCGCTCGCCCTGCAGCCAGGGCAGATAGATCAGTCCACGTGCGCCCGGCTGGACACGCTCGGCAATGCGATCGAGTAGCGCATAGTCATCCTGCCGCTCGTGGTTGCCGGAAAGCTCATCCGCATGGAACAGGATGCGGTCGCGTAGCATGGTCAGGTTGCTGCAGGCCGCCGACTGCATCGCCATGGCCAGGTAGCGATCCTTCTGCGCGCACGGCACCGACGCAATGAACGCGCTCAGGTGCGTGCGCTTCCTGGGTATGTGCGCGCCAAGCCATGACGACGTGCCAAGGTAAAGATGCAAATCGCCGTCACGCACGGTTCCCGCACCGATCGCCGCCGCGGAATTGTCCACCGCGCCGGCCACCACCTTGGTGGTCGGTGCCAGGCCGAGTGCACTGGCGACCGCCGGCATCAGATGACCGATGACCTCGGTCGACGACACCAGCTCCGGCAGGCGCTCGTGATCGATTTCCAGCAAGCGCAACAGCTTGTCGTCATAGCGCACGCGCGAGAGATCGCGGTTGTCGGTGGCCCAGGTGGTCAGCGCCGAGTCGTGCGTCGCGCAGTAGCGCCCGGTGAGGCGCAGGTTCATGAAATCCAGTGCGTTGAGAAACTTGTGCGTGCGTTCGACCAGCGGCTGGTGATGATCATGCAGCCAGGCGATGTGGCCGGCAGGGTCCTTGCCCGACAGCGACGGCGCACCACCGGTGAGCCGCAGCCAGCGCGCCAGCTTCAGCGGTCCGTAGCCCTGCACGTTGAGCTTGCCGCTGCGCGCGCGCCGACGGATCGACTCGGCTCCGCGCATGTCCAGCCACAGCATCGCGCGCGCCAGCGCGCGCCCGGCCTCATCCACCGGTACCGTGCATTCGCCGAAGGCGGAAACACAAACCGCCACGACGCGCCGGCGACGCTCCGCATCACCCTCGAGCACTTCCTGGGCAGCGCCAAGAAACGCGCGCCACCAGTCCTCGGCGTCCTGCTCCACGCCAAATTCACCGACCAGGTAAAGCGGCACCGGCCGAAACGCCCAGGCATGCACGCGGCCACTCAGCCCAACCAGGGCGCACTTGCACCCGGACGTGCCCAGGTCGACCGCCAGCACGAGGCGTTCGCTCTCCAAAGGCACCTCTGCTGGCGGCCGGCTTGCCATGATCGATCCGAAGTCAAAATGGTAGTTTTAGCTACGATATAGTTTTTGCTATAATTTGCGCAATCCCCTTTCAAAGACCCACACCCCGTGCCTTCGTCCCGCTCCGGGGCCGTCAAGCGCCCCAAGGTCAAACTAGCGCCGAAGCTGATGCCGGCGCAGGCGCGTTCGTCGGAAACCTACGAACACCTGCTGCACGTGGCGGCCCAGGTCCTCGCGGAGGTGGGCTTCGAGAAGCTCACCACCAACCTGGTGTGCGAGCGCGCCAAGCTGTCGCCGCCAGCGCTGTATCGCTACTTTCCGAACAAGTACGCCCTGCTCCACGAACTGGGTCGCCGCTTGATGGAACAGCAGAATGCGCTGATCGCAGAGTCACTGACGCCCGACGCCTTTCGCGGCACCACCGGGCAACTGAACGAGGCGCTGACGACGCTGCTGCTGGCAACCTTCCAGGTCACGCGCGAGACCACGGGCGGTATCTGGATCATGCGCGCGCTACGCGCCATACCCGTGTTGCAGGAAGTGCGCCTTGCCTCGGCACGGGAGGTGGTCGCACAGGTAACTGCACAACTGGCCGAAGCGTTTCCTGGCGCTGATCCGGAGCAGATGAAGCTGTTCAGCCGGGTGGCCGACAGCATGGCCTATGCTGCCCTGGAAATGCTGTTCGACGATCCGACGCTGGATCCGATGGCCGTCATGCAAGTGGTCGCCGCGAGCATGGCAAGCCAGGTCGAACGCCTGGCCTCGTCGCCGAAGAAGACGTCCAAACGCTGATCGGGTTTCGCGGGCCGTTGCCCACGGGCGGCGTGACCACCGAGTGCCGCGGTTCGTTACTCGATTTGACGATCGCCGTGCTCGCCACTCGCACTCCGGCGCAACAGCAACAGATAGCTGGCGGCGGCCCAGCTGAAATGGCGTGACTGGTAGCCCTGACCGGTCAGTGGATCGTAGTTTTCATAGAACGGCGCCTGTTCGGTCAGGCCTCTCGCATGGAGCACCAGCCGGTGGGTCATCTCGTTCGCCTGCTGCTCATAGCCATAACGCCGAAGCGCCTCGACCCCGAAATAAGCCTGATCCAGCCATACCGGCCCGCGCCAGTAGCCCTTGATCGGTGAGAATTTCGAATCGTCCTTTGCCAGGGTAGGAAACGGCAGGAAGGTGGCGAACTTGCCCGGGTCGAGCATCACCCGCACCACGGCCGCGGCCTGATCGGCATCGGCCACGCCCGCCCACAGCGGAGCCCAGCCTTCCGAACCATAGACACGCACGCGTTCATCGCGCCCAAGTTTGGCGTCAAAGAAGTAACCGTCCGCCGGGTCAAACATGCGCGTCTGGATGGCGCGTCGCATGGCCGCGGCTTCCTCCAGCCATTGCTTTTGCTCCTGGCCACGGCCGAGCTTCTCCGCGATCTGAGCGAGATCGCGCTTTTCCGCGTACAGATAAGCATTGAGATCGACCGACTCCTGGTCGATCGACCAGGCGTTCCTGCCGTTCTGCAGCATGTGGATGCCATCAAAGCGCACGGCATTGTCCATGCCACTTTCCCAGGCCGCCGCCTTGCGGGTGCCGTCGGTCGATCCATATTCGGCCAGGCCATTGTGATCATGGTCGCGCGCCTGGAACCACCAGCGGTGATAGCGCACCAGCTTGTCGTACATCTCGGCCAGAAACGCCGTGTCGCCGGTAGCGCGAAAGATTTCCAGCGTTGCCCACGCGGCCAGCGGTGGCTTGCTATCGCGCCAGTTGTTGCCGGCCTGGTCGAGAAAGACGCAGTCGGGAACCATGCCGTCGGTCGCCTGGTAGTCGAACATGGCGCGCATCTGGTTGCGTGCGAGCTCGGGTGCGAACTGCGCCAGCGCGGCGGCATGCTTCCAGGAGTCCCAGGCCCAGAACCCGTTGAAGTCGGGGTTGGCATAGGACGGTATGACCCCGTCATGGTGCAGATCGCCCCGCGCTGCTCGCCAGTTGCCCAACAGCGTCATCGCCGCCTTGACGGCGACACGCCGCGTCACGTCATCGGCAAGGTCGGGACGTTCGCTGGCTGCGATGGACTTGAGGTAATCCGCCCAGCGTGCGCGATCCTGCAACCAGGCCTTGGCGTCATCGACCGGCGGCGGTGTTTCCGCCTGCGCGTCATAGACCAAGGTTTGATCGACGAACACCACGACGGTCTGGTTCGGCTGCAGATGCATCGCCTGCGTAGAGTCGATGCGGTAATTAGCGCCGGCAAGCGTGACGCGATAGGCGGCTGCGTCATCAACATGGAGTCTTGTGGTCAGCCTGGAGCGGGAGCGGGGAAACGTCTGCACCACGCTATCGCCTTCCTGGGCGAGACCTGCTGCCAGCGACGGCATCACCTGCCCTGCGATACCCAGGTCGACGTCTTGCGCCGTCGATGAGGTGAGTTCGATACGCACCAGCGCATGCCAGGAATCGGCGAAGAAGAGCGCCTGCTTCACCGCCAAGGCCGGGGCTTGAAAGCTGCGCACCAGATAGCCGGGCGCTGCATGACTTTCCAGCGGCACCAGCGCGATGTCCCGATGCGTCGCCGCATCCTGCAGTTGCAGTTCGGCCATGCGCAGGCCGACCCACTGGCCGGCGCGCAAGCTGTGCACGAACGGTCCGGTAAAGCCCGTGGCCGGATCATCGACGGGAGGCAGGCTGTAACCGTGCCAGGAGCCGGCATCGAAAAAGATATTGAAGCTTCGATCCGAGGCTGTCCTTGGCGTGCCATGCAGATCGAGCAAGTCAAAGTAGCGCGCATCCGTGTCATGCGAATCTGCCGTCGCATCGGCGCATGCTCGACCGCTGCCGCCTGCCAATGCACCGAGGCTCAAGGCAAGGATCACGGATCTTACGGCTGGGTGCATGGGGTGGAGCTCCTCGGCATCGACGTGCGGCAGTGGCTTGATACGACAGGTAGCGCAAGGCGTGACCGCGTGTCGAGCGTGAGCAGCGTCCTCACGCCTCTCGTCAATATCTCCGGGTGCCTGCCATGGAGATTATGCAGATCGGTCCACCGTGCCAACCTCGCCATTGCGGAGGGGCCTCGGGACCGAAGCTGGCCCGTGCGACATCCTCGTCGCCAGGCATGCCGCAACAAAAAAGCTCCACCGGCTGTCCCGATGAAGCTTTGAGGTTCTGATGCGCAGCGCATTCCGCTGTCAGCGCGGACGCCGGTAGCCGGCGCGGGTGGCGTCTTGAGGCGTGGAAAGTGGCGCGCCCGGAGGGATTCGAACCCCCGACCAATGGCTTCGGAAGCCACTACTCTATCCGGCTGAGCTACGGGCGCATTAGCGTCGGCACGTGCAGGGGGCAGACCCACGCCGCACGGCGGACGCGCAGTATAGCGGAGTTGGGGGCTGCCTCGCACTTCTCCTTCTCCCCTTCGGGGAGAAGGCCGGGATGAGCCCCGAAGAGGGGGTAAGGGGCGGGTGCTCGCGAAAAGCTCGCTAGAAAGCCCGCTTCCATCCAGCCGCTCGCAAGATTGACCCCTCACCCTACCCTGTCCCCAAAGGGGAGAGGGAAAAGCGCTCAATCAACGTGCCTTGAGCAATTCGCTCAGGCGATCCGGCTTGCCGGCAATACGCTCCAGGTGCGGGTACTTCAGGCCGTCGTGGTAGTCGATGCGCAGGGTCTTGTACTCGTCGAAGTTCTTCACCAGCAGTTCGACCGGCTGGCTCTTGTCCTTCGCCGACGCGTCGACCGCGTCCTTGATGGCATCGTTGGAGAACTCCTTGCCGTTCACCGCAATCACCTTCATGCCCGGCGACAGGCCGGCCTTGAACGCGGGGCCGTCCCACAGCACGTCAAGAGTGTCGCCACCCTTGCCGAACGATACGCCCAGCGAATAGGTGAGGTTGGCACCGCCGACGCGCGCTTCCACCGCCTTCGCCGAGGCCGAGGGCTTGTCGTTGTAGACCAGCTTCCAGCCGTTCGCCTCGAAGCCACCGATCAGCGGGCCATGACCATCCAGGCGCTCGCGCAGGTAGCTGGTCCAGTCATACGGCGCGATGTCGTTGAGCGTCTTCACCACGTCTTCGAAGGTGTAGGTGTTGACGGTCCAGCTGCCGTTGTCCATGCCGAAGAACGCCTTGGCGAAATCGTCGATGGAACGCTTGTCGCCGGTGAGGTCGCGCAGTTTGCCGTCCACGTCCAGCCAGATCATCTGGCCGCCGGAATAGTAATCCTCGCTCATCTGGTAGTTGCGGTACGGCAGCGGGCGACGCATCGCGATGATCGGATCGTTAGTCGTGTCCTGGATAGTGCGCCACTGCTGCAGGCCCGGACGGCCCTTGTCGTAAGTGGCGGCAACCAGGGCAAGCATGTCGCGCGCCTCGTCTTCCTTCCACAGGCCCGAGCGCGCAGCCATCACATAGCCCCAGAACTGCGTCTGGCCTTCGTACACCCACAGCAGGCTGTCCTGCATCGGCACGTTGAAGCTCGGCGTGGCGAGATCGGCGCCGCGGCGGTACTTGCCGTCCCAGGAGTGGTTGAACTCGTGCGAGAGCAGGTCGCGCATCACCGCACTCTTGTCCCACTCGGTGAAGTAGCCGGTGCCGACGCCATTCTCGCTGGAGCGGTGATGCTCCAGCCCATTGCCCGACATCTTGTCGCTGAGCGAGAACAGGAAGTCGTAGTGATCGTAGTGGTGCGCGCCGTACAGCTTGTACATCTGCTGCACCAGGTTCTGATGCACCTTCAGCTGCTCGGGCTTGATCTCAAGGAATTTCGCATCATCGGCGACGATGTTGAGGAACACCGGCGTCTTCGCACCCGGGTCCAGGTCCACGCGCTTGAAGTACTTGCCCGCGTAGATCGGCGAATCGACCAGGTTGGCATAGTCGATCGGCTTGAAATGCACGGTATCGCCATCGCGCGAAGCCAGCTCCAGTGCGCTGCCGTACTGCCAGCCGGCGGGGAACTTCACGCTGGTCTCGGCCTTGATGCGGTTGGCGTAGTAGCCCGCCGGATACAGCGACACCGCGTTCCACTGCAGGTTGAGCATTTCCGGCGTCATCACCACGCGGCCTTGGCGCGTGTCCTGCGGCGAAAGGAACTGGAACTCGACGTCCACGCTGCTCGCACCTTCCGGCACGTCGACATGGAACGCATACACATTGAGCGGATCGCGCTTCCACGGCAGCGTCTTGCCGTTCGCCGTCACCACCAGGCCCGCGAGCTTGTCGATCGGACCCGTCGGCGAATGATTGCCCGGCAGCCACTGCGGATACAGCAGGGTCAGCGGACCCGGCTGCGCCGGCACCGTTTCGTGCACGCGGAATGCGCGATGCGCGATGTCGGTGGCATCGACGTTGATCTTGAGCGTGCCATTGAACGGAACGTCCTGCGGTGCAGCCACATCGGCGAGAGCGGCAAAGCTGCCCAGGCCAAGGGCTGAAGCAAGGATGGCGGAAGCGAGACGCGAGGCTTTCAAAGTTTTCTCCTGACGAAATCCGTGCCCCGCCGCTGCAGCCACGCGGAACATAAACAGGCGATGCTAGTGGGCGATGGCGCATGGCAACCCCTGCCAGAGGTCATGGCGATGCCTGAACCTCGCCCGTCCCGCGAAGCTTTGGAAACGCTACCTACGCGTTAAAAACCCGTATGCTTTTGCGACCGCGATCCCCACGCGGACTGCCACGACACTCCCCCTTAGACGTCGTGGCGGCATCACAAAAAGAATGGAGCATTCCATGCACAAGCCTCTTCTTGCGGCCGTCTTGGCCGTCGCCGCTGTGTCGCCGTTCGCCGCCAAGGCCGACGAAAACAACCAGCTCGACAACTTCTTCGTGGCCGGCAACCTGGGCCAGAGCAACTACCGCATCGGCGGTATTTCCGATAAGTCCGACGTGTTCCAGAACGTGCGCTTCGGCTGGCGCTGGAACGGTCTCGTCGGTGCCGAAATCGGCTACGCCTACCTCGGCCAGGCCAAGAACACGGTTGACTACGCGACCGCCTACGCCAAGCCGCGCGTGGGCCAGCTCGGCGTCACCGCCAAGTACAACTTCTACAACAACTGGTACGTCACCGGTCATGGCGGCTACCTGCGTTCGCGCACTACCGCTGGCGTCACCGTGGGCGACGTATCCGCTTCGCAGCGCAGCTGGAACAACGGCTGGTACGCGGGTGCAGGCGTGGGCTACGACGTGACCAAGAACGTCAGCCTCGCCCTGAACTACGACAACTACCACGTCAAGTACGGCCGCGCCGGCGCCAGCCAGTCGCAGGTCAACACCAATGTGGCAGCCTACTCGGCGTCGGTCGAATACCGCTTCTGAGTTTTGCGCACACTGCAGCAAAAAAAACGGCCGCATCAGCGGCCGTTTTTTTATGCGCGGAAGGCTCGCCGCACCCCGCATTTCCCGGGATGCGCTCCTACAACATCGTTACGAGGTCTTTTCCAGCTTGCTGTGGTGCATGCCGTAAGTGAAATAGACCACCAGGCCCAGGCTCACCCAGATCAGGAAGACCTTCCAGGTGATCGCCGGCAGCTCCGCCAGCAGCCAGATCGAGAACGCGATACCGATCAGCGGAATCAGCGGCACCAGCGGCGTGCGGAAGTTGCGGTGCAGGTCCGGCTTGCGGATGCGCAGCAGGATCACCGAGGAACAGATCACGATAAAGGCCGACAGCACGCCGATGTTCACCAGCTTGGCCACTTCCTCGATCGGCAACAGGCCTGCCACCAGCGCGGTGAACACGCCCAACACGATGGTGGGCCGGTGCGGCGTGCCGTAGCGCGGATGCACCTTGGCGAACCAGCCCGGCAGCAGGCCATCGCGGGCGAGCGCAAACCAGATGCGCGTGGCGCCCAGCATGAAGGCGAACAGCACGCTGATCAGGCCAAACACCGCCGACACCGAAACCGTCAAGGCCACCCAGTGCAGGCCCAGGCCCTTGAACGCATCGGCCACCGGAGCGTCGGTCTTCAGCGTGGTGTAGTGGGCGATGCCAGTAAGCACCATCGATACCGCCAGGTACATCGTCATCGAGATGCCCAGCGACAGCAGCACCGCACGCGGCAGATCGCGCTGGGGATTCTTCGACTCCTCGGCCGCCGTGGTGAGCGTGTCGTAGCCGAAGACCGCGAAGAACACCACGGCAGCCGCCGAAGCGACGCCCTGGAAACCGAAATGACCCACGCCATCGGGACCCATCACGCGCTCGGGAATGAAGGGCACCCAATTGGCCGGATTGACGTAGAACGCACCGACGCCGATCACCAGCGCCACGGCGGCCACCTTGATCGCCACCACCAGCGTATTGAAGCGCGCACCCCATTCGGTGCGGAAAATCAGCAGCGCCGACACACCCAGGGTCACCACGGCGGCGACGACGTTGAACACGTGCCCTTCGCCGGTGCCGATGGCGCCTTGCGCCCATACCGGCAGGTGGCAACCCATACTGGCCAGTGCCGATTGCACATAGCCGGACCAACCGATCGCCACCACCGCCACGATCAGCGCATATTCGAGCAGCAGATCCCAGCCGATCAGCCAGGCGGCCAGCTCGCCGAGCACGGCATAACCGTAGGTGTAGGCGCTGCCGGTGACGGGAATCATGCCGGCGAACTCGGCGTAGCAGAGTGCCGCCGCCGCGCTGGCGATGCCCGCGATGAGAAAGGACAAGGCCACCGCCGGACCCGCGTTGATCGCCGCCTGCTGGCCCGCCAGCACGAACACACCCACGCCAATGATGCCGCCGATGCCGATCGCGGTGAGTTGCCAAAGACCCAGCACGCGGCGGAAATCACCGCGCTTGCCCGCCTCCGCCTGCAACAGCTCCACAGGCTTGTGGCGTATCAACTTGCTCAAGAAACTCATCTAGTCATCCCCGGGAAGCGAGCCGCGATCATAGCGAATGCCCCTGCCGCTGCCATGCTGCAGCTGCGCGAGGCCCCGCCGAAGCTCACCCGGGGATAGTCTTGCCGCTGCCTGCCTGCCCGTGCGTACCCAGGCTCAGCCAACCCAGGACGAGCGCACTGAGTACAGGAATGGCCACCAGCGCACCGACGATGCGCATGTCCAGATGGGCGACGCCAAACCAGCCGCCGGTGAACAGCGGGATGGCCGCGGTGGCGAGCAGTCGCGCCAGTTCCAGCCCCACGCCGCCGCGATGCCCTTCGGTCAGCGCCCCCAGCGCATACAGGCTCAGCAGGAGGAAGATGGCGTAGCCGATCAGCGACAAAGCCGGCAAGTGCTTGGCCAGGTCAAGGAACTGCACGCCCATCCCCAGCAGCAAGGCGAACTGCACCAGGCTGTAGATGACCAGGCCGCGCGATAGCTGGGGCGCATAGCGCTCGCGCTGGATGTCGAACGCCGGCTTGGGGAATCGCTCGGCCACATCGGCCGGTCGCCAGCCCGGTGGCTTCAGCCAGATCAACAGCTTGTCGCGCCAGCGACGCGCATGCCAGGCGTCCTTCAAGGTGGCCCAATACACCTCGGCGTTCGCCCACAGGGGGTTCCAGCTGCGCAGCGGCGAGCGCGTGCCATAGATCGGCGGATCGGTGTCGTCTTCCTCGACAAAGCTGCCGAACAGGCGATCCCAGATGATGAGGATGCCGCCGTAGTTGCGATCGAGGTAGCGATCGTTCACCGCATGATGCGCGCGATGGTTGGATGGCGAACAGAACACGCGATCGAACCAGCCCAGCCGCCCGACCAGTTCGGTGTGTACCCAGAACTGGTACAGCAGGTCGATCAGCGCGACCACCACGAACACTTCCAGCGGATAGCCGATGACCGCCATTGGCAGGTAGAACAGCCAGCCCAGCAACACGCCGCTGCCGGTCTGGCGCAGCGCGGTGCTCAGGTTGTAGTCCTCGCTCTGGTGATGCACCACGTGTGCGGCCCAGAGGATGTTCACTTCATGGCCGCAGCGATGCAGCCAGTAGTAGCAAAAGTCGTACAGCAGCAAGGCGCTGATCCAGACCCAGATGCTGTTCGCCGGCAGCGCGAACACCGCGAAGTGCTGCACGCACCAAGCATAGATACCCAGCGTCAGCAGCTTGCTGAAGACCGCCGCGATCTGCGAAATCACGCCCAGGCCGAGGCTGTTGATGGCGTCGCTGCTGTGATAGACCACGCGCCCACGCAGCTTCGCCACCAGCAGTTCCAGCGCGATCAGCGCAAAGAACACCGGGGTGGCCCAGGTAATGATGATTTCCTGCGTATTCACGCGTGCCTACCCGCCCCGCTCACCCGTTGTATCGATCGCGCCAGACACCACAGCGCCGCATAGTACGTGGCCAGTATCCACAAGGCCGCCCATGGGATGGCCAGGCGGAACCGGTTCCAGGCAATCAGTGTATCGCTGAGCATGAACAGCAGCGCGCCTGCCGCCGCCCAACGGGCCGGGACGGCCAGCGCGTCCCCGGCGTGCCACCAGGCGCGAGACGCCGCCTGGCCGGCCATGCAAGCCAGCACCACCACATAAACCACCACCGGGGCATACAGCGCCGGCGGCAGCGACGGCCACAGCAGCCACAGGTTGAGCGCCGCATACGCCAGGCAGACCAGCAGGGCCCATGGCCGCGCTGCAAAGCGCGCATCGTCCAGCACGGCCCGGATAAAGCAGACGTGCGCGAACAGGAAGGCCACCAGGCCAGGGACGAAGGCGTCCTGCGGCAGCATCAGGAAAATATCGCCAACCAGCGAGAACAACATGCCGATGACGATCCAGCGCCGGTAGCGCTCCGACAGCGGCGGCGCCATTCGCCATGCGGTCCACGCGATCAGCACGGTGGTCAACGGCTTGCAGATCCAGTGCAGCCATTGCCAGCCGTCGGCAGCAAGCGGACCGGCCAGCACGGCACCGAGGATGGCCCCGAACGCCAGCAACCCCACCGGCAGACCCGGCCGGCGGAATGAAGTCGCCTTGTCGGCGATGGACGGATAGGACATGCACGGCCCCTGTGCCCGGGTAGAGCCGCGATCTTAGAGCCTGTTGAAGATTTCCGTGACCGGCACGAGTTCGCTCGCCTTCCCATGCCTCATCCCGGCGTTCGCGGGGATGAGGAACGAGCATGCCGTAGCCGCTGCAGAGGCCTTGGACACGCTTCAGGGCAGCAGCGACTTGCCTTCCGCCTGCGGCAGTTTCACACCAAGCACGTGGGCAATCGTCGGGGCCACGTCGCGCATGTCGATCTCGCCCAGGTTCTTGCCCGCCTTGATCCCCTTGCCTTCGATCAGGAAGGTGGCGCGCATCTGCGGAAGCGCCGGATCGTAGCCGTGCTCGCCGCGATAAGGGCTTGGCGACAGCATCGGCGCATCGAGCTTCGAGCCCATCTCGTAGCCTGGCTTGAACAGCACGAACCATTCGGCTTGCGGGGTGCCGCCTTGCCTGAGCACGTCCGCCTTGTCGATCACGTGGTCGATGCCGTAGGCCGGATCGCGCCCCAACTGAGCGAGCAAGGCGGCCACTTTCCCGTGCACCGTGGCATTGGCTGGATCACGCAGCACAATCGCGGCACTGCCGCCATCGTTCCACGGCATCGCCTGCCAGTCGGCCACCACGCCTTCCTTCAACGTGACCAGCCCGGCCTGGACAAAGGGCGCGTAGAGATTCACATCGCTCTGTACGGGCGAAAAGCCGTGATCGGATACCACCGCGATCACACCATCAGGATGCACGCGTCGTGATGCCTGCATCAGATTGCCCACCAGCACGTCGATCTGTTCCAGCACGGCGCGCGATGGTGGCGTATCTGGCCCGCTCTCGTGTTGCTGGTGGTCGAGCGCGGTGAGATAGACCGTCATGAAATCAGGCTTGCGCGCTTCCAGCAGCGCGACGGCGAAGCGCGCACGCGTCTGGTCGGCGGCCAGGTTCTCGTCAATGCCATTGGCATAGGGGCCGAGCCGCGCCTCCAGAGCTGGCAACAGGCCCGGGGTAGCCAGCGCAGCCAGCAGCTTGCGGTCATCGGCTGTACCGGTGCGCCATATTTGCGGCAGGTTCCAGTCCACCTGCGCGCCCACGCTCACCGGCCAGTGCACGTTGGCCGTGCTCAAGCCCGCGTCGTGAGCGGCATCCCACAAGGTGGGCACCTTGATATCGCTGGCGTACCAGTCCCATCCCCGCTGGTTCTTGCTGTACGGATCAAACGTGAGGTTGCCACCAATGCCATGCTTGCCCGGTGATACGCCCGTCATCAGGGTGGCGTGGCTGGGGTAGGTGGTCGTGGGCAGCACGCCGCGCACGCTTTGCGCATAGGCGCCCTGCGTGATGAAGCTCTGCAGGTTCGGGATCTTCAGGCCGCGATGTTGCGCGTCCAGTACGTCGACCGGTCGCAGGCCGTCAATGGAAATGAGCACGACCGGGGCCGCCGCCACGGGCACGGCCAGACCGAGTGCCAATAGGGTGCCGGCAATACGACGCATGGCGCTACGCATAAGAGGATCCCAGCAGGAGAGATGGTGTCGTGACCCGTCGCGGCAGCCATCTTATAGCGCCTGGCGGCCGTCGATGGCGCGGCGGCCCAGAGCCGGATCATCAGTGAAGAAGGCATCGATCCCTGCATCGAGGTAAGCGCGTATCTCGGCCACGGAGCCGGCCTCGTTGAAAGTGTTCGGGTCATTGCCCTGCCAGAAGTTCCTGGCCTGGTAGTGGTTTTCCGGGCGGAACGTATACGCGTGCACTTCCAGCTTCGCGGCATGCGCATCGCGCACCAGCGGGGTTGGCGCGCCCAGCGTGCCATCGGCAGCGAGCGGGATGATGGCGCGGATGTTCGGGCCAATCGCATCGGCATAGCTGGCGATCTCGTGCAGGCCTGCCGGCGTGATCATGTCGCCATAGCTCAGCTTGCCGCCCGCGGCGGCGACATCGTAGGGATGCGCAGTCGCTTCATCGATCAGCTGCAGCAGGCGGATATTCGGATGGGTCTTGCCCAGCTTATGGCGCAGATAGCGCAGGTTGGCGACCTCGAACGACTGGATCTCCACCGGCGCGGTGCGCGTGTAAGCGTGCGCGGCAAGCGTCGCCAGCACGCGATCTTCCATGGGCAGGCCGATCTGCTGGAAATACGTGCCGTGCTTGATTTCAGGAATGATGCCGATCATGCGCCCGCTGGTGGCCGCTTCGCTGGCGACGAAATCGATGATTTCGTCCAGGGTGGGAATCTGGAACTGGCCGTCATAAGCCGTGCTGCGAAACGCTGGCAGGCGTTCGCGTGCACGTAGCATCTTCAGCTCGTCCAGCATGAAGTCTTCGGTGAACCAGCCGGTGATTGCATGGCCATCGATGGTCCTGGTGGTTTTGCGCGCGGCGAACTCGGGATGCTGCGCAACGTCGGTGGTGCCGCTGATTTCGTTCTCGTGGCGAGCGACCAGCACGCCGTCGCGTGTCATCACCAGGTCCGGCTCGATGAAATCGGCCCCATCGGCAATCGCCTTGGCATAGGAAGCCAGCGTGTGTTCCGGCCGCAAGGCACTCGCGCCTCGATGCCCGATCACCAGCACGCGCGTGGCAATCGGCGCTTCCTTCGTCTGCCCATCAGGGGCCATGACCAACATGCCTGCAGCGAATACCAACAAACAGCTTAGACGAAGCATGGCCAAACCTTTGTGATTGGTTTCATGACGCCGAGGCGGCGCGACCCATCTGACGATCCTGCATCAGCGGCACGCCGATTCATGGATGCCACGCGGCGACCGCACACCTGATGAATCTCCCTCCACCATCGCCTTTGCGCCAGCATGGCGCAAACCATGACTTGTGGCCGTGCATGACTTGCGGCCAATGGCCCCGTCGCATGCCGGTGCTACGGTCATCATCACCCACGCCACGCAGCGGACGCGCATGCTATCCCTACTGTTAGCCACCCTGCTCAGCAGCGCCCAGCCCAGTATCGACTGTCACGTTGGGGCCTATCGAATGGCCGACGGGAGCTCGCTGGACATTGCGCCCGGCGATGACGGCGCCCTGCGCTGGCGCCGCATCGACGGCACCACGGGCAAGCTGACCCATGGCCAAAACGATGTGTGGACCAGCACCGCCGGCTGGACGCCCCGCCCCGATGGCAAGGACGTGAGCTTCACCGACTGCGCCAAGGGTGGCATCACGTTCGGCGGCATGGCCGGCCAGCGCATCCACTTCGACGTGCAGGAGGTGGAGTTCAAGGGCGAAGGCGGCACCCGGCTGGTCGGTCGCTTGATCCTTCCCGAAGGCAAGGCCAAGGTGCCGATCGTGGTGCTGATCCACGGCTCCGAGCACGACTCCGCGCGCATCGATGACCACATGCAGCGCCAGCTGCCGGCGGAGGGCGTCGGTGCCTTTGTCTACGACAAGCGCGGCACTGGCGGTTCGGACGGCACCTATACGCAGGATTACAGCGTGCTCGCCAACGATGCGGTGGCGGCCGTCAAGGAAGCACGCGCGCTGGCCGGTGCGCGTGCCGGACGCGTCGGCTTCCGCGGCGGCAGCCAGGGCGGCTGGGTGGCACCACTGGCCGCCACGCGTACCAGGGTCGACTTCGTGATGGTCGGTTATGGACTCGCCATTTCGCCGCTGGAAGAGGACCGCGAGGCGGTGGCCTTCCAGCTTCGCCTCAAGGGCTATGACCAGGCCACCATCGACAAGGCATGGGAAATCTCCGATGCGATCGGGCTGATCCTGTCCAGCCAGCTGACCCAGGGCTACGAGCAGCTCGATGCAGCGCGCAACAAGTACCGCAACGAGCCCTGGTACAAGGATGTGCGCGGCGACTTCAGCTATCTGGTGCTGCCGTATAGCGCCGACGAGGTTCGCGAGAAGGGCAAGGCCTTCATGTTCCATACGCCCTGGCATTACGACTCGATGGCGGTGCTTCGCAAGCTCACGACCCCGCAACTGTGGATGCTGGGCGAGGACGATATCGACGCGCCGAGCGGGGAGACCTTGCGCCGCCTGAAGTCGCTGCAGGCCCAGGGCCTGCCCATCACCACCGCTTTGTTCCCGCATGCCGAGCACGGCATGACCGAATTCCAACTGCAGGCGGATGGCTCGCGCCTTTCCACTCGCTACTCGGAAGGCTATATGCGCATGACCATCGACTACGCGCTGGGCCAGTGGCATGCACCGTACGGCGCCAGCCAGGTGAGCTATCCCAGGCCTGCGCCGGGACCCGCAAAAACAGCGCAAACACCTTGATGGCGATCTTGGCGTCCAAGTCGCGACCTCGGGGGAACGGCCTGCGGCAACGTAGCTCCCGCGGGTGACTCCCTGCGCCGTGGCGCGGCGGCGGGCGGGGGCTCGGCAGGCTTGATGGATTTGCTGGACCCGCGGGGCGATCACTGACCCGGCAGCCGATGCTAGCCTGCACGGATGATCTGGCGTCACCTGCTTGCCCTGGGCACGCTGCTGCCGTTGACGGTGGCCGCAGGGGACGCTGCCGCCGCAAAGACGGGCCTGCTTGGCGATGTGACGTTTACCGAGTACTCGACCTATGCGAGCAGCGCGGAACTGGCGCGCCGTCTGGTAAGCCCTTTGAATGTGCTGCGCCTGCAGCACCAGGCCGCTGCAACGCATGTGGGCATCAGCGAGCAGCCGATCGATCTGGCGCGGGAACACTTTGCCCTGTATGTACCCGCCCGCGAACCAGCCGCGGGTTACGCCTTGCTGGTGTTCGTGCCGCCCTGGCCGCAGGCCGAAATCCCGCCGCGCTGGATACCGGCGCTGGAGCGCCTGGGCGTGATCCTGGTCAGCGCGGCCAACGCCGGCAACGATGCGAATGTGCTCGACCGACGCGATCCGCTCGCACTGCTGGCCGCACACAATGTCATGTCGCGCTACCACGTCGACCCAGCCCGGGTTTTCATCGGCGGCTTTTCCGGCGGCTCCCGCGTAGCCCTGCGCCTGGCCCTCGGTTATCCCGACCTGTTCCGCGGCGCCCTGCTCGATGCCGGCAGCGATGTCATCGGCGAACAGATCCCCAGTCCGCCGCGTGACCTGCTCTACCGGTTCCAGGAATCGACGCGCCTGGTCTACCTCACCGGTGAGCGCGATGTCTTCCACGAGGATGCCGACCAGCGAAGCCGGCAATCGCTGCGGACCTGGTGCGTGTTCGATGTCGACAACCAGACCATGCCCTGGACCGGGCACGAACTGGCCGATGGCTCGTCGCTGGAACGAGCGCTGAAGTCGCTCGCCGTGCATCGGAGCGCGGAACCGGGCAAACTCGCCAGCTGCCGTGCCAGCATGGACAGCCTGCTCAGCCAGCAGCTCGACCAGGCCCAAGGCCTGATCGCCAGCGGCGCAAGCGGGCCGGCAAGGCAATTGCTCGACCAGATCGACACGCATTACGGGGGACTTGCCGCACCACGCAGCGTCGAATTGGCGCAGCGCCTATCGGGCGTTCCTTGATCCACCAGTCGTTGCAAGCCTGCTCAGGTTCGTGGCAACGGGGCTCGACCGCCGAATGGCGAGTCAGGTCCGGGCAGGGCCAGTACCGATGTCCGCGAGTGACTCACACGGTGAAGGAGGCGGGGTATGGGAAGATCAGCTCGACCGGACCACACGCGATTTGGCTCGCCGGTGCTCAGCACTGACGACCGCCATACGGCCTCCGCCGCAAGCCCCAGCCCGGCACGCGTATTCTTTGCACTGACCATGATCGGTCTGGGTATCGTCGGGCTGATCTATGGCGACTTCGCCATGGTCTGGCAGCGCATCCCGATCGACCATTTGCCGGGCCGGCAGCTGATCGCCTATGCCTGCGCAGCGATTGAGCTGATCCTGGGGCTGGGCCTGCTGTTTCGCGGCACGAGCAGATTCGCTGCCGCTGCATTGGCCGTCTATCTGCTGCTGTGGCTGCTGCTGAAGGTGCCAGCCGTCGTGGTCATGCCGCAGCTCGAAGCGACCTGGCTGGGCTTTGGCGAGATCGCGGTGATCTTCGCTGGCGGCTGGACGCTCCACGCCTCGCTCGCCGATGGCGGCAGGAAGCAGGGCTTCCTCTCGGGCAGGACGGCTATCCGCTGTGCGCGCGTGCTGTTTGCCCTTTCGCTGCCGATGATCGGACTCTCCCATTTCTTCTATAGCGAACAGACCGTCGCCTTCGTGCCCGCGTGGCTGCCGTTTCGCCTGGCCTGGGTCTACCTGACCGGCGCAGCCAGCATCGCCGCCAGCCTTGCCATCCTGTTTGGCGTCGTTCCGCGCCTGGCCGCCACACTGGAAGCGGCCATGCTGAGCATCATCACCCTGCTCGTCTGGGGGCCTGGGGTGATCGCCACACCGACGGACCGAACCCAGTGGACGGCACTGATCATCTCGTTCGCGATTGCCGGAGGCGCGTGGCTGGTCGCTGGCGCCTATCGCGCAACGGCGCGATCCGGGTTCGGCGCTTACATCGCGAATCCGTCCGCCGGCTAGGACGGGCACCCGGCCAGTCACCGCAAGGCGGACCAGCAGGCCCGGCGCTTCACTGGGCGGGCCCGGCCACCCCGAAAGCGGACACCTGGGCGGCCATGCCGGGTGATGCATCCCAGAATCCACCCTGTGGGTTCACCGGCATGGCATTGGCCTGTGAGCGTCACGCCGCCATGAGAGCCCAGCTTCTGACGCACCACAGCATTTTCTCGCGCACATCCAAGCGGCAGGAAATGATGCTCAGGCCCGGCAGGCTCGCCCTCGCCCTTCATGCGCGCTCCATCGCGAGCACGCGACTTGAATTGGCCTAGCGACGCGGCTTGCGAAATCCATCCTCGGGATGGGCATGCCTGCTTGGGGCGACGCTACGCAGCAGCCGGGTCTTCCCGCGTGGGCATCGACCTTCCTCCCAACGCCGCCATTTCGAACAACTGCCCGACGTAATTTTTGCAATGCGGCATGGCTTTTGACGTGCGCACTCGTGGCGTCGCTCGCGCCTGGTTTTTCTCCCCGTGCAAATGACATGCGAGCCGTTCTTGCCAGCCTCATGCTTCTCCGTTAGCTTAAGTGGTAGCGCTAACATTTACCGTCGTGGAATGCAGATGAGCCTTGTTGTTGGACTTGATGTCGGCACCCAAAGCGTCAAGCTTGTTGCTTACGATCCTTCCCTGCGTCGCGTCGTCGCCACGCATGGTCACGCGCTGGAATTGATCGCTGGCGACGACGGCAGCCGCGAGCAACATGCCGAGTGGTGGATCGACGCGATCCGCGCCTGCTTCGCGAAACTCGATCCGAGCCTGCGCGCACGCGTGATCGCCGTTGGCGTTTCGGGACAGCAACATGGTTTCGTGCCGGTCGACGCGGCCGGCAAGGTCCTGGCACCGGCCAAGTTGTGGTGCGATACCAGCACGCAGCTTGAGTGCGACGAGATCACCGCGAACGCCGGCGGCGTACAGCACTGCCTGGAGCTGGCGGGCAATCCCATCCTTGCCGGCTATACCGCATCGAAGCTGCCGTGGACGCGCAAGCACCGGCCGGGCGTCTATCAGCAGTTGGCGACGATCCTGCTGCCGCATGACTACGTGAACTTCTGGCTCACCGGCGAACGCTGGATGGAATGCGGCGACGCATCGGGTACCGGCTGGCTGGATGTGCGCACGCGTCAATGGTCCGCGTCGATGCTGGCCGCGACGGATCCGCAGCGCGACCTCGCGGCGTGCCTGCCGCCGCTGGTCGAGGCGGACGCGAGCTTTGCCATCGCGCCGGCCATCGCCGACGAACTCGGCCTGCCGGGCAACGTGCGCGTCTCTGCCGGTGGCGGCGACAACATGATGGCGGCGATCGGCACCGGCAACGTGGTGCCTGGCGTGCTGAGCATGAGCCTGGGCACGTCCGGCACGCTGTTCGCCTACGCCGACCAGCCGGTGGTGAGCAATGACGCCAGCTGGGCGGCGTTCTGCTCGTCGACCGGCGGTTGGCTGCCGCTGATCTGCACCATGAATTGCACGGTCGCCACCGAGAGCGTGGCGCGTGCGTTTGGTTTCAGCAGCCGTGATGGCGATTCGGTGATGGCCGATACCGCGCCTGGCGCCGCCGGCCTGGTCATGCTGCCGTTCTTCAACGGCGAGCGCACGCCGGACATGCCAAACGCACGCGCCAGCCTGCTCGGCGTCGACATGGCCAACCTCACGCGCGGCAATGCCTATCGTGCCGCGATGGAAGGCGCCACCTATGCGTTGCGCAACGGCTACGACGCCTGGCTGAAGGCCGGCCTGCGCTTCGACGCCATTCGCCTCACGGGCGGCGGCAGCCATAGCGCCGCGTGGCGGCAGATGGTGGCCGACGTATTCGAGCTTCCGGTGGACGTGCCGACCCAGGCCGAAGGCGCCGCCTTTGGCGCGGCCTTGCAGGCGCTATGGGCGCATGACCACGCGAATGGCGGAAGCACGGCGCTTGCCGACCTGGCGCGCGAGCATGTGCTCATCGAACCGGCGCTTTCCACGCGCCCGGACGCCAAGGCGGCCACCGCCTACCGAAATTCCTATCGCCAGTTCCTGCGCCACCTGGACGCAGCCGTCTCCTTCTACGCGAATCGTTAATCCACGCACACCGTTTGATGCGTCGCCGACTCCGACGCCCTCACTCCTCGACAAGGATTTGAACCTCATGAGCACCCCTTTCATCGGCAAACGCGAATACTTCCCGGGCATCGGCAGCATCCCGTTCGAAGGCCGCCAGTCGGACAATCCGCTGGCGTTCAAGCACTACGACGCCAACAAGAAGATCGGCGACAAGACCATGGCCGAGCATCTGCGCTTCGCCGTGTGCTACTGGCACAGCTTCTGCAACATGGGCCACGATCCGTTCGGCCCGGGCACGCGCCACTATCCGTGGGACGTGGAGTCCACGCCGCTCGGCCGCGCCGAAGCGAAGATCGATGCCGCGTTCGAGTTCTTCACCAAGCTCGGCGTGCCGTATTACTGCTTCCACGACATCGACATGGCGCCCGATGCCGATGACATCGGCGAGTACGAGAAGAACCTGAAGCACATGGTCGCGCTGGCCAAGGAGCGCCAGAACGCCACCGGCGTCAAGCTGCTCTGGGGTACGGCGAACCTGTTCAGCCATCCCCGCTACATGAACGGCGCGGCGACCAATCCCGATTTCGCCGTCGTGTCTCGCGCCGCCGTGCAGATCAAGGCCGCGCTGGACGCCACCGTCGAACTCGGCGGCAGCAACTACGTGTTCTGGGGTGGTCGCGAAGGTTACGCCTCGCTGCACAACACCAATATGAAGCGCGAGTTGGAACACTTCGGCCGCTTCCTGACCATGGCGCGCGACTATGGCCGCAGCATCGGCTTCAAGGGCAACTTCCTGATCGAGCCGAAGCCGATGGAGCCGATGAACCATCAGTACGACTTCGACTCCGCCACCGTCGCCGGCTTCCTGCAGCAGTACGGCCTGGACAAGGACTTCAAGCTCAATATCGAAGCGAACCACGCCACCCTGGCCGGCCATACGTTTGAGCACGATCTGCAGGTGGCATCCAACCACGGCCTGCTCGGCAGCATCGACGCGAATCGCGGCAATGCGCAGAACGGCTGGGATACCGACCAGTTCCCGACCGACCTCTACGACACCGTGGGCGCCATGCTGGTGGTCCTGCGCCAGGGTGGACTCGCCCCGGGCGGCCTGAATTTCGACGCCAAGGTGCGCCGCGAATCCACCGACGCCGACGACTTGTTCCTCGCCCACATTGGCGGCATGGACTCGTTCGCCCGCGGCCTGGAAGTCGCCCATTCGCTGCTGACCGCTTCGCCGTGGGAACAGTGGCGTGCGGATCGCTACGCCAGCTTCGACAACGGTCCCGGCCGCGACTTCGAACAGGCCAAGCTGAGCCTGGACGACCTGCGTGCCCTGGCCGTGAAGAACGGTGAGCCGACCCAGCGCAGCGGCAAGCAGGAACGCTACGAGAACCTGCTCAACCTGCATCTATCGCGTTGAAGACGGGATGGCGCCTCTCCACCCTCCCGGGAGAGGCGCCATCCACGGTGCGCCGGGCCACAACTCACAGGTGGACGGAACCCAGACTATGGCCAAGAGATACCTAAAGTATGGATAACGTCCTGTTGGAAAGAGCCCTCCCCGCGAGGGCTGAAGAGAACACCCGGCTCATCGTGCAGATCAGTTGTGTCGCCACGCTTGGCGGCTTTTTGTTTGGCTTCGACAGTGGCGTCATCAACGGCACGGTCGAAGGACTCAGCACCACCTTCCACGCCAGTTCGACCGTCGTCGGCCTGGTGGTCGCCTCGATGCTGCTGGGCTGCGCGCTCGGCGCGTTTTTCGCCGGGCGCGTGTCCGACCTGTGGGGCCGACGCGCGGTCCTGATCATCTCCGCCGTGTTGTTCCTGCTGTCGGCGCTGGGCGCCGGCGCCGCGGGAACGGCGTTGTTGTTTGTGGCTGCGCGCGTGATGGGCGGCTTCGCCGTCGGCGCCGCCAGCGTCATCGCTCCCGCGTATATCGCCGAAGTCGCACCGGCACGCTACCGCGGCCGACTGGCGACGGTGCAGCAGATCGCCATCATCGGCGGACTGTTCTGTGCCTTCCTCAGCAATTACCTGCTGGCCAAGGCGGCCGGCGCGTCGACCGAGACGCTATGGCTGAACCAGGCCGCCTGGCGCTGGATGTTCTGGATGCAGGCGCTGCCGTCCTCGCTGTTCTTCGTCTCGCTGCTGTTCATCCCTGAAAGCCCGCGCTATCTGGTGGTGCGCAAGCGCGATGCGGAAGCCTCGGCGGTGCTGACCCAGCTGTATGGCGAAGGCAAGGCACGCAGCATGCTGGCCGAGATCGGCGCCTCGCTGGCGCACGACCGCCATCGCCCGCGCCTGTCCGACCTGGTGGACAAAGTCAGCGGCAAGATCCGTCCCATCGTCTGGGTCGGCGTCGGCCTGGCCACGTTCCAGCAACTGGTCGGCATCAACGTGGTGTTCTATTACGGCGCAGTGTTGTGGCAAGCCGTCGGCTTTTCCGAGAACGATGCGCTGCTGATCAATGTGCTTTCCGGCGCCTTGAGCATCGGCGCCTGCCTGGTCGCCGTGATGCTGATCGACAAGGTCGGCCGCAAGCCGCTGTTGTGGATCGGCTCGCTCGGCATGGCCGTCAGCCTGATCCTGGTCACCGTCGCGTTCGCCAACGCCGGGGTGGATGCGAACGGCAAGCTGGCGCTGTCCCATCCGATGGGCACGCTGGCCCTCGTCGCCGCCAACGTCTACGTGGCCTTTTTCAATATGTCGTGGGGCCCGGTGATGTGGGTGATGTTGGGCGAAATGTTCCCCAACCAGATCCGCGGCTCGGGCCTGGCCGTGGCCGGCGCCGCGCAGTGGACCTCGAACTTCGTCATCACCGTGAGTTTCCCCATCCTGCTGGCCGGCATCGGCCTGGCCGGCGCCTACGGTCTCTATGCCGCCGCTGCCGTGGTGTCGGTGTTCTTCGTGCAGCGCTATGTGCACGAGACCCGCGGCAAGGAACTGGAACAGATGGAGGGCTAGGGTGAACGCACCCTCGCCCGCCTGGCCTCGCCCCACCGAGGCTCGGCTTCGCCCCACCGAAGCCGTTGACGAGAAGCGGGGCTGTTCGTCAGCCCCGCGACTT
This sequence comes from Dyella halodurans, assembly GCF_026283925.1. Taxonomy (GTDB): domain Bacteria; phylum Pseudomonadota; class Gammaproteobacteria; order Xanthomonadales; family Rhodanobacteraceae; genus Dyella; species Dyella halodurans. Next base: position 215,053 of record NZ_JAPDPF010000005.1, on the reverse strand, counting down.
GCCGTTGGGCGCGGTGTAGGGCGCGACGGAGTCGCGCTTGACCAGTTGATGCGCGACGACATGATCGACCACCACGCGGGTGTCGTTCTCCTTGCGGCGAATCGTGCGCAGCAGGATGTCGATGGCCGAATCGGCCATGGTCGCGATCGGCTGGCGGATGGTGGTGAGCTCGGGCCAGACCGTGGTCGCGGCCGAGGTGTCGTCGAAGCCCACGATGGAGAGATCGCGCGGCACATCCAGGCCACGCCGATGCGCCACCGAGATCGCCGCGGCCGCCATGTCGTCGTTGCCGGCGAAGATCGCGCTCGGCGGCTTGCGCAGGGCCAGCAAGGTTTCCACGGCCGGCAGGGCGGAGCGATAGGTGAAGTAACCCTGCTGGACCAGGGCCGCGTCGAACGGAATGCCGGCTTCCTTGAGCGCCGCCTGGTAGCCCTCGAAACGGCGCGTGCTGGCCGTCTGGTTGGGATGGCCCTTGATGCAGCCGATGCGCGTGTGGCCCATCTGGATCAGGTATTCGGTGAGCTCCTTGCTGGCCAGGAAGTCGTCGACGCGCACGCTGGAAATTTCGTGGTTGAAGCGTCCCGAGGCGATCGCCACGGCGGGCACCCCGGCACTGACCAGTTCTTCGATCACCACCTTGGACTCGCACAACGGCGGCGGCAGGATCACGCCGGCCACGCCCTTGGCCAGCGCCCGTGCCGCCTTGCGCTCGGCACTGGTGTCGAGCCCGTCCCAGTCATCGATGACCAGCTGCGCCGCCGTGCGCGCCGTGCCGTGCAGGGCGCCAAGCAGCAGCTCGCGCAGGTAGCCGGCACTGGGGTTGGTGTAGATCAGGGCGATGCGCGCATCCTGGGCGGCTGCCAGCGAACTCGCGGCCTGGTTCGGGATATAGCCCAGTTCGCTCACGGCCTGCATCACGCGCTCGCGGGTCGATTCGCGTACCGTGCTGTGACCATTGACGACGCGCGACACCGTCATCGGCGACACCTTGGCCAGCGCCGCCACCTCATCGATGGTGACGGCGAAGCCCTTGCGACGAACCGATTTCTTGCTTGTCTTCTTCAATGCCGTTTCCTTCTAGCGGGTTCGCTGCCGCACAAGTCGCGTCACGGTGGCCATCGAGCGATATCCGTCGTGAGATGGGATCGGATACGGGGAAATTCTTGCATATGTTAGCGGTACCAGGATCTGCTTCCAGCAAAACAATCCGCGCGACATCGTCGATGCCCGGCGGCCATGCGCGCAAGCGTTCGCTTTGCCGCCGCTTCGCGCTGGCCGTCCTGATGCTGGCTATGACCCTGTGCGCGATGCAGGCATGGGCGGAGGATGGCTACGACCTGTGGTTGCGCTACCGCCCGCTCGGGTCCGCGCAAGCGGAGACCTATCGCCAGCATGCCTCGCAGCTGATCGTGGGCGCCGCGACACCCACCCAGACGGTCACTCGCCAGGAATTGCTGCGCGGCCTGGGTGGGCTGCTTGGCCATGCGCCGCCGCTGTCGGACAGCGTCAGCAGTGACGGCGCCATCGTCGCCGGCACGCCCGCTTCTTCACCGCTGATTGCGCAGTTGCGCCTCAGCACCAAGGATCTCGGCCGCGACGGCTATCTGATCCGCAGCGTCATCGTGGCGGGCCATGCGACGACGGTCATCGTCGGTAATGACGATGTCGGCGTCATGTATGGCGCCTTCCATTTCCTGCGCCTGCTGCAAACCGCCCAATCGATCGCGCATCTCGACCTGCGCGAAACGCCGCGCATCAAGCTGCGCGTGCTCGACCACTGGGACAATCTGGACGGCCATGTCGAACGCGGCTACGCCGGCAACTCGATCTGGGACTGGCAGAAGCTGCCGGACTGGCTCGACCCGCGCTACGCCGACTATGCGCGCGCCAACGCCTCCATCGGCATCAACGGCAGCGTCCTCAACAACGTCAATGCCAACGCCCAGATCCTGACGCCGCTGTACCTGGAGAAGGTGAAGGCACTGGCCGGCGTGCTGCGCCCGTATGGCATTCGCGTCTTTCTCAGCGTGCGCTTCAGCTCGCCGATCGAGCTCGGTGGACTGAAGACCGCCGACCCACTCGACCCGCAGGTGCAACGCTGGTGGCGGGCGAAAGCCGACGAGATCTACCAGTACGTGCCGGATTTCGGCGGCTTCCTGGTCAAGGCCAATTCCGAAGGCCAGCCGGGTCCGCAGGATTACGGCCGCAACCATGCGGACGGCGCCAACATGCTGGCCGATGCGCTCGCACCGCATGGCGGTATCGTGATCTGGCGCGCCTTCGTCTATTCGCATGAGCAGCCGGACGATCGCGCCAAGCAGGCCTATACGGAATTCAAGCCGCTCGACGGCCGCTTCCGCGCCAATGTGCTGCTGCAGGTGAAGAACGGCCCGATCGACTTCCAGCCCAGGGAGCCGTTCAGCCCGCTGTTTGGCGCGATGCCGAAGACGCCGCTGATGATGGAATTCCAGATCACCAAGGAATACCTGGGCTTCGCCACCCACCTGGCCTATCTGGGCCCGCTGTTCGAGGAGACCTTGCGGGCTGACACCATGGTGCAGGGCAAGGGCTCCACCGTGGCCAGGGTGATCGACGGTTCGCTGCACGGCTACGCGCTGACCGGCATGGCCGGCGTCGCCAATATCGGCACGGACCGCAACTGGGCCGGTTCGGACTTCAACCAGGCCAACTGGTTCGCCTTCGGCCGCCTGGCCTGGAACCCGTCGCTGTCGTCGCGCGCCATCGCCGAGGAATGGGTGCGCATGACCTTCAGCAATGACGAAGCCTTCGTCAAACCCGTCGTCGACATGATGATGGGTTCGCGCGAGGCGGTGGTCGACTATATGACGCCGCTGGGCCTGCATCACCTGATGGGCAATGGCCACCATTACGGCCCGCAGCCCTGGTATGACGGCGGCCCACGGGCCGACTGGACCCCGGTCTACTACCACCGCGCGGACAGCCACGGCATCGGCTTCGATCGCGACAGCAGCGGCAGCAACGCGGTTGCCCAGTACGCGGCGCCGCTCGCCGCGCAGTTCAATGACGCGGCGCAGACGCCCGAGCAGGACCTGCTGTGGTTCCACCACTTGCCGTGGGACTACCGCATGCGCTCCGGCCAGACGCTGTGGTACGAGCTGGTGGCGCACTACACCCGCGGCGTGGATGAGGTGAAGCAGATGCGCGAAACGTGGCGCGGTCTGGACAGCCATATCGATGCGGAGCGCTACCAGCAGGTCGCCGCCTTCCTGGCCATCCAGGAGAAGGAGGCCCAGTGGTGGCGCGACGCCAGCATCGCCTACTTCCAGAGTGTCTCCGGCCTGCCGCTGCCGCCGGGCTTCGCGCCGCCACAGCATCCGCTTGCGTATTACCAGTCGCTTTCCTTCCCGTACGTACCTGGCCATTGACCATGGTGACCCACGCTATGCCTAACGATTTCAAGGCCCGTCCGCGCGCCGCCGCGCTCGCCACACTGCTAGGCTTGTGCAGCTTCGCCGCGCAGGCCAGGAGTGACGACGCCCCGCTGTTCAACACCCTGTTCCAGGATCACGCGGTGCTGCAACGCGACCGCGCCAACCCGGTATGGGGACAGGCCCAGCCCGGCGCAAAGCTGCAGGTCGCCTTCGCCGGCAAGAACATCAATGCGCGTGCCGAAGCCGACGGACGCTGGCAGGCCTCGCTGCCGGCCCTGCCCGCGGGCGGCCCTTATACGCTGAAGGTGACGGCGGCGGACGGCAGCTCGCAGACGCTCAACGACCTGCTGGTCGGTGATGTGTTCCTGTGCTCCGGCCAGTCCAATATGGTGTTGCAGGTCAAGCGCACGCTGGATTCGCGCTCCGAAATCCAGAACGCCTCGAACGATCGCATTCGCATGCTGACCGTCGACAACATCAGCAGCGTCACGCCACGCGACAGCATCCCTGCCGCCAATCACTGGTTGAAGACCACGTCGGAAAACATTCCGGAGTTTTCGGCCGCCTGCTACTACTACGCACGCGAGCTGCAGAAGACCGTGCAGGTGCCGATGGGCCTGATCGTCTCGGCCTGGGGCGGTTCGCGCATCGAGCCGTGGATGAGCGCACAGGCCTTGCGCAAGGTCGGCGGCTACGACGCGTCGCTGGACCTGCTCAATATCTACGCCAAGGACCCGGCCGGCGCGGGCCAGCAGTGGGCGCAGCAGTGGCAGGCCTGGTGGCATGCGCGCCCCGGCGTCAGCGCGACCGACGAACCCTGGAACCCCGCGCATGTCACCAATGACGGTTGGCGCCCGGCACCGCTCGAGCGCGGCGCCTGGCAGCGCTGGGAGATGCCGGAGCTGGCGAACTTCACCGGCATGCTGTGGTATCGCACCACGGTGAAACTCACCGCAGCACAGGCAGCTCAGGGCGCGGTGCTGTCGCTGGGCACAGTCAACGAAGCCGACCAGACCTGGATCAACGGCCATTGGGTCGGCACCGGCTATGGCGGCGACGATCGCAGCTACACGCTGCCGGCCGGCGTACTGCACGAAGGCGACAACCTCGTCGTCATCAACGTGCTCGGCACCTATCGCGATGATGGCCTCTATGGCCCGACGGCCAAGCGTGCACTTCGCCTCGCCGACGGCTCGACGGTGGCCCTGGGCGACGCCTGGGAGTACCAGGTAGTGCCTGCGTCCTACGGGCAGCCGCCGAGCCCGCCGTGGCTGTCGACCTCCGGCCTGAGCACGATTTACAACGGCATGATCGCGCCCTTGGGCCACTACGGCCTGCGCGGCATCCTGTGGTACCAGGGCGAATCGAACACGAGTCGCGCGACCAACTACCTGGCGCTGCTAGACGGCCTGCGCAACGACCTGCGCGCGCGCTTCGGCGCCAACCAGCCGATGTTGATCGTGCAGCTCGCCGGTTATGGTCCGGCGCCCACCCACCCGGTGGAAAGCGGCTCGGCCCAGGTGCGCGAGGCACAGCGCCTGGCTGCATTGCAGGACCCGCACTCCGGTCTCGCGGTGGCGGTCGATATCGGCGAGCGTTCCGATATCCATCCGGCGAACAAACAGGAACTGGGGCGACGCCTCGCCCGCGCCGCGCGCCATGTGATCTATGGCGAGGCCTTGCCGCCGTCCGGCCCGGTGCCCACGTCGGCACAGCACCATGGAGACGCGGTCACGCTCACGTTTGGCGACGTCACCGACCAGCTCATCGTCTACGGCGCTGAGCAACCCGTCGGCTTTGAACTCTGCGGAGCCCAGGCGGACTCCTGCCACTACGCCAGCGCCGATATCCACGGCCATCAGGTGGTATTGCGCGCGGCGCTGCCCGCCAGCGAGATCAAGCGCGTGCGCTACTGCTGGGCCGACAGCCCGATCTGCACGCTTTACGACGGCTCCGGCCTGCCGGCCGGACCGTTCGAGCTGCCCGTCACGCCCACACAAGAAGCCAAGCAAGGAACCCGGCCATGAGCCCCACTCCCTCCCCTGAAGTCACCGCCAATGGTTCGGCGCGCGACCGCGAAATCATCGCCGCACGCGTCATCGTCACCTGCCCGGGACGCAACTTCGTCACGCTGAAGATCGAGACGCGCTCGGGCATCAGCGGCATCGGCGACGCCACGCTCAACGGCCGCGAACTGGCCGTGGCTGCCTACCTGCAGGAACACGTCGTGCCGAACCTGATCGGCCGCGACGCGGGCCGCATCGAGGACATCTGGCAGTTCCTTTATCGCGGTGCCTATTGGCGGCGCGGCCCGGTCACCATGACCGCGATTGCCGCCGTCGACATGGCTCTGTGGGACATCCTGGGCAAGCTCGCCGGCATGCCGGTCTACCAGCTGCTAGGCGGCCGCTCGCGCGAAGGCGCCCTGGTGTACTGCCATGCCAATGGCCGCGATATCAGCGAGACCACCGAACAGGTTGGCGCCTATATCGAGCAGGGTTTTCTCGCCGTGCGCGCGCAATGCGGCGTGCCGGGCGTGAAGAAGGCCTATGGCATTTCCACCGCCGGCAAGCCCTATGAGCCCGCTGAAAGCGAACTGCCGGCCGAGACGGTGTGGTCGACGCCGAAGTACCTGGAGATCGTGCCGCAGCTGTTCGAGCGCCTGCGCGCCGACCACGGCACCGGCGTCGAACTGCTGCATGACGCGCATCACCGCCTGACCCCGATCGAAGCGGCGCGGCTGGCACGCAGCCTGGAGCCGTACCGGATGTTCTGGCTGGAAGATGCCACGCCGGCGGAAAACCAGAAGTCGTTCGAGATCATCCGCCAGCATTCGGTGACGCCATTGGCAGTGGGCGAGGTGTTCAACTCGATCTGGGACTGCAAGCACCTGATCGAGAACCAGCTGATCGACTACATCCGCACCACCATCGTGCACGGTGGCGGCATCACCCATCTGCGTCGCCTGGCCGACTTCGCCGCCCTGCATCAGGTGCGCACCGGCTTCCACGGCGCCACCGACCTGTCGCCGGTATGCATGGGCGCCGCGCTGCACTTCGATACCTGGGTGCCGAACTTCGGCATCCAGGAATACATGTTCCATTCGGACGAAGCGAACGAAGTGTTCCCGCACGACTACTACTTCCGCGAAGGCCGCCTGCATTGCGGCGAATCGGCGGGTCACGGCGTCACCATCGACGAGAAGCTGGCGGCACGTTATCCCTACGCGCCGAAGCAGCTGCCGATCGCGCGCCTGGAAGACGGCTCGATGTGGGATTGGTGATGGCGCTGGCCCGGCTATTCGGCCTCGCCGCAGGCCCTGTCTCCGCATCGAAGGGGAGCAAGCGTACTCCCCTTCGTGCCGGCCTCATGCTGATCGTCGGCATGCTCGGCATGTCCGCGCGTGCGCAGGAACCGGTGCTGTTCGACTGGTTCGAGTATCGCGGCCACGACCAGGCCTTCGAGCAGCCGCTGGCGCCGGGCCAGTACCGCAATCCCATCCTCACCGGCTTCAACCCGGACCCCAGCGTGGTCCGGGTCGGCGACCGCTACTACCTGGTCACCTCGAGCTTCGGCTACTTCCCCGGCATTCCGGTGTACGAGAGCCGCGACCTGGTGCACTGGACGCCGATCGGCCACGTCATCGAGCGGCCGTCCCAGCTGAATTTCGACGGCCTGAGCCTGTCGCGTGGCGTGTTCGCGCCAAACATCGCGTATCACGACGGCACCTTTTATGTGGTCAATACGGCGGTCGACAGCGGCGGCAACTTCATCGCCACCGCCAAGAATCCCGCCGGTCCGTGGTCCGACCCCATCTGGCTGCCCAGCATCGGCGGCATCGATCCTTCGCTGTTTTTCGACGACGACGGCAAGGTCTACCTCCTCAACAATGACGCGCCCGAAGGCAAACCGCTATACGAAGGGCATCGCGCGATCTGGATGCAGGAGCTGGATCTCGCGCATCACCAGCCGTTCGGCCCACGTCGCGTGGTGATCAACGGCGGCGTCGATCTGTCGAAGAAGCCGATCTGGATCGAGGGACCGCGCCTGTACAAGCGCCAGGGCTGGTACTACCTCGTCTGCGCCGAAGGCGGCACCGGTCCCCAGCATTCGCAGGTGGTGCTGCGCAGCCGCTCGGTATGGGGACCGTACGCACCGTACGCAGACAATCCGATCCTGACCCAGCGCGATCTTCCTGCCGATCGTGCCGACGCGATCACCAATGCCGGCCATGCCAACCTGGTCGAGACGCCCGACGGCAGCTGGTGGGCGGTGTTCCTGGCCAGCCGTGCGTATGACAGCGTGCACTACAACACCGGCCGCGAGACCTTCCTGCTGCCGGTCACCTGGAAGGATGGCTGGCCGACGATCCTGCCGCATGGCCGCGCGATTCCGCAGCTCGCCGCGGGACCGACGTTCATGCAGCGCGATTCGACGCAGACACCGCAGAGCGGCAACTTCGACTGGCGCGATACGTTTGCGAGCACCACGCTCGATCCCGCCTGGATGTACGTGCGTGTGCCGAAGCAGGAGTGGGCCGACCTGCGCAGCCACCCCGGCAAGCTGGCGATCCACCCGCTGCCGGACGACCTGGACACGCTGCACAACCCTTCCTTCCTGGCACGCCGCCAACAACATCTGGTGTTCGAGGCCAGCACCTCGCTCAGCGTGCCGGCAGAGGCCGGCACCGAAGCCGGCATCGCAAGCTTCCAGAACGAGCACTACTGGTATGCCATGGGCGCGAAGCGGATTGGCGACCAGGTGGTGCTGTCGCTGGAGCGACGCCGTGGCGACGGCAAGGTACTGGTGGCTACGGCAACGCTGCCAAAGGACACGCGGCAACTGAAGCTGAAAATCAGTGCCGACGGTGGCCGTTATTCGTTCGGCTATGACGACGGTTCCGGTTGGAAGTGGCTGGGTCGCGACGAAGACGGAACCCTGCTCAGCACCGATGTGGCCGGCGGCTTCGTCGGCGCGGTGGTGGGACCTTATGCGCGTCAGCTTGGTAACGAATAAGAAGCCATGAACATGCACAACCGTTTCAAGAAACCATCGATGGCTCGATGCCCTGGTTCGTCGTTGCCGACATGGCGCGCGATCACGGCCACCGCCCTGCTCACGCTAAGCGCCCAGGCCTTCTGTGCGCCGGCTACGGCCGCGCCGGCGCCGACGCCCGCCTATCTCGACCTCCAGCGCAGCTTCGAAGAGCGCGCCGCCGACCTCGTCTCGCGCATGACGCTGGAGGAAAAGGTGGCGCAGATGCAGAACAGTGCGCCGGCGATACCGCGCCTGGGCGTGCCCGCCTACGATTGGTGGAACGAGGGTTTGCACGGCGTTGCGCGCGCCGGCCAGGCCACCGTTTTCCCGCAGGCGATCGGCCTCTCGGCGACGTTCGACACCGCCTTGATGAGCCAGGTGGCCACGGCGATCAGCGACGAGGCACGCGCCAAATACAACGAGTTCGAGCGGCACGACATGCACGCCCGCTATGAGGGACTGACGTTCTGGTCGCCGAATATCAATATCTTCCGCGATCCACGCTGGGGTCGCGGGCAGGAAACCTACGGCGAAGATCCGTTCCTCACCTCGCGCATGGGCGTGAGCTTCGTGCGCGGCCTGCAAGGCGATGACCCGACGTACCGCAAGCTCGACGCGACCGCCAAGCACTTCGCCGTGCATAGCGGCCCCGAGGCGGAACGCCATCAATTCGATGTGCATCCCAGCGAACGCGATCTGTTCGAGACCTATTTGCCAGCGTTCCAGGCGCTCGTGCAGGAAGCCAAGGTCGATGCGGTGATGGGCGCCTACAACCGCGTCAATGGCGAATCGGCCTCGGCCAGTCCGCGCCTGCTGCAGGACATCCTGCACAAGACCTGGGGCTTCAACGGCTATGTCGTGTCCGATTGCGACTCGGTCGAAGACATCTATCTGCATCACAAGATCGTGGCCACCGCCGAACAGGCGGCGGCACTCGCGGTGAAGAACGGCGACGACCTGAACTGCGGCAAGACTTATGCGGCGCTGACCGCCGCCGTGCACCAGGGCCTGATCCGCGAAAGCGAGATCGATGCCGCGCTGAAACGGCTGATGCTCGCCCGCTTCCGGCTTGGCATGTTCGACCCGCCGGAACGCGTGCGCTGGGCGCAGATTCCCGCTACCGCCAACCAGTCACCGGCGCACGATCAGCTGGCGCGACGCGCCGCGCGGGAATCGATCGTGCTGCTGAAGAACGATGGCGTATTGCCGCTTTCGCACGACATCCGCCACATCGCCGTCATCGGCCCGACGGCGGATGAAGTCGCGCCCTTGCTGGGCAATTACTACGGCACGCCGGCCGCGCCGGTGACCATCCTGCAGGGCATCCGCCAGGCCGTGCCGAACGCGCAAGTCAGCTATGCCCATGGCGCTGCCCTGGTCGAAGGCCTGAATGGGCCGGGTGCGGCGACCCTGATCGAGCCGAGCTATCTGCGTCCCTCGGCCAACGCGACGGAGCATGGCCTCAAGGGCGAGTATTTCCGCGGCAACGACTTTGCCTCGGCGCCAGTGCTGACGCGCACGGACGCCAAGGTCAGTTTTCGCTGGGATCACAGCACGCCGGTCGATGACCTGATCAGCCGTGGCGAACTGCCCGCCGCGCAGGCCCTGGAAAACAATCACTTCAGCGTGCGCTGGAGCGGCCAGCTGGTGCCGCCGGTAACGGGCCGCTATGAGTTGAGCGCTGCGGCCATCGACGGTTTTCGCCTTTACCTCGACGGCAAACCGCTGATCGATGCTTGGAATGGCGGAACCAACCCGCACAGCCAAAGCGCCTTCGTAGACTTGGTCGCGGGCAAGGCCTACGACCTGCGCCTTGAATACGCGAAGGGCGCGAAGAACGCCGACGTGCAGCTGGCCTGGCGCCTGCCCGGTGCGAAGCCGCCGCTCGAGGAAGCGCTCGACGCGGCACGCCATGCGGACGTGGTGGTCTTCGTCGGTGGCCTGACCGGCGACGTGGAAGGCGAGGAGATGAAGGTCAACTATCCCGGCTTTGCCGGCGGCGACCGTACCGATCTGCGCCTGCCGCAAACGCAGGAAAAGCTGCTGGAAGCGCTGCAGGCGACGGGCAAGCCCGTGGTGCTGGTGCTGACCGCCGGCTCGGCGCTGGCCGTCGACTGGGCCAAGCAGCATGTGCCGGCGATCCTGTTCGCCTGGTATCCCGGCCAGCGCGGCGGCAATGCCGTGGCCGACGTGTTGTTCGGCGACGTCAATCCCGCCGGCCGTTTGCCGGTGACCTTCTACAAGGGCGACGAGAAGCTGCCGGCGTTCGACGACTACAGCATGAGCGGGCGCACCTACCGCTACTTCAAGGGCGAGCCGCTGTATCCGTTTGGCCATGGCCTTTCGTATACGCAGTTCAGCTACGCGGATCTCCAGCTCGACCGCAACACGGTGGCGGCGAACGATCACCTGAAAGTCACGCTGAAGGTGAAGAACACCGGCCAGCGCGCCGGCGAGGAAGTGGTGCAGTTGTACCTGCATCCGCTGGCTGCCCCGCATGCGCGCGCGACCAAGGAACTGCGCGGCTTCCAGCGAGTCAACCTGCAACCGGGCGAGGAGCGCACTGTCAGCTTCGATGTCTCGCCCGCCAACGATCTCAAGTATTACGACGACGTGCGGCATGCCTATGCCGTCGATCCGGGTAAGTACCAGGTGCAGATCGGCGCATCCAGCGCCGATATCCGCCTGGCCAAGGACGTCGTCGTCCAGCACTGATGGAAAACGCAATGCGCAACGAATCCAAGAACAACCACGGCAAGAGCCGCGTCGTCTTCTTCGGCGAGCTGATGATGCGGTTATCGCCACCAGGCCATGAGCTGCCGCTGCAGTCGCCGCACTTCGATGTGCGCTTCGGCGGCGCGGAAGCGAATGTCGCCGCATCGCTCGCCATCCTCGGCCACGACAGCGCCATGATCACCGCACTGCCGGACAATATGCTCGGGCATGCCTGTGCGGGTGAGCTGCGCCGGCATGGCGTGGATACTTCGAGCCTGCGTTATGCCGAAGGTCGGATGGGTCTGTATTTCCTCTCGCCCGGCGCGATGCAACGCCCTTCCGAAGTGCTCTACGACCGCGCGGATTCGGTATTCGCGCGCACCTCGGCCAAGTCTTACGACTGGCCTCGCCTGCTTGCCGGCGCGCAGTGGCTGCACCTATCAGGCATCAACCTGGCCCTGGGCAAACCCACGGCGCAGGCCGCCCTGGCGGCCGTGCGGGCAGCGCGCGAAGCGGGCGTATCCATCTCGTTTGACTGCAACTTCCGCAACAAGCTATGGGGCTCGCGGGTGGTGGAGGCGCCGGCGCTGCTGCGCGAGATCGTGGCCGAGGCCGACCTGATCTTTGGCAACGACCGCGACGTCGCCCTGATCCTTGGCATGGACTTTCCCTACAAGAGTGCCGCCGAGCGCTTTGCCGCCGCCGCGGCCGCCGCCTTCACGGCGTGGCCGCGCCTGCGCCATATGGCGGCGACGGAACGCAGGCACCGCAGTGTCGACCACCAGGAACTGGCGGGCATGCTGGCCGTGCGCGAACGGGTGCTGAGCACGAAGGCGTATGCGCTGAGCGGCATCGTCGACCGCATTGGCGGCGGCGATGCGTTTGCCGCCGGCCTGCTGCACGGCCTGCTGCGCCATATGAGCGACAAGGACGCACTCGACTTCGCCATCGCAGCCGCCTGCTTGAAGCATTCCGTACCCGGCGACGTGAACTTGTTGCGTGAGGCCGATATGCGCGCGTTCCTCGCCCAGGGCGGCTTCGAGGTGAAACGCTGATGGCCGGGATGCAATCGCAAGCGGCCACGCGCCTATCCCTGCAAGCGCTGGCCAACCTGCCATCGTCCGTACGCAAGCCGGCCTATGAGCCAGCCGATACCCGCATCGGCATCGTCCATCTCGGCCCCGGTGCATTCCATCGCGCGCATCAGGCGGTGTATCTCGACGACCTGCTGGCCGATCATCCGGACTGGGCGATTTGCGGCGTGTCCCTGCACAGCACCGACGTCCGCAACGCACTGCAACCTCAGGACGGCCTTTACACCCTCGCCCTGCTGGGCGAACAAAGCCAGCTGCGCGTGATCGGCTCGATCCGCGAGTTGCTGTGCGCCCGCGAGGAACCTGCCGCGGTACTGGCCCGGCTCGCCGATCCCGCGGTACGACTGGTGACGCTGACGATTACCGAAAAGGGCTACTGCCTGGCCGGGCAGGATCTCGACGTCAGCCATCCTGACATCGTGCATGACCTCGCCTCGCCTTCGACGCCGCATAGCGCGATCGGCTATCTCGTCGCCGGCCTGCGTGCACGCCGGCAGCTGGGACTGGCTCCGTATACCGTGCTCAGTTGCGACAATCTTGCTGACAACGGCCATCGCCTGCGCCGCGCCGCCCTGCAATTTGCGCAGCGCATCGATGCCGACCTGGCCGAGTGGATCGAGGCCGAGGTCGCCTTTCCCTGCTCGATGGTGGACAGCATCACGCCGGCTACCGACGATGCGCTGCGCGAGCGCGTCCAGAGCGAGCTGGGCTGCGTGGATGCGTGGCCAATCCAGCGCGAGACATATACTCAGTGGGTGATCGAAGACCGCTTCTGCAACGAGCGTCCACCGTTCGAGTGCGTCGGCGCCACCATGAGCCATGACATCGCCGGTTACGATCGCGCCAAGCTTCGCCTGCTCAATGGCGCGCATTCATCCCTGGCCTACCTCGGCTCCTTGATGGACCTCGAAACCGTCGGCGATGCCATGAGCGAGCCAAGGCTCGCGGGTTTCGTGGGACGCCTGATGCGCGAATCCATTGCACCGGCCATCGCCCTGCCGGAAGGCATGGATGCCGGTGCCTATATCGATGCGATCCTCGAACGCTTCCGCAATCCGTCGATCCGCCATCGCCTTTCGCAGATCGCCTGGGACGGTTCGCAGAAGCTGCCGGTGCGTCTGCTTAGTACGATCGCCGATGCGCTCGCCTTGGGCCGATCGATCGCGCCACTATGCCTGCCCATCGCCGCGTGGATGCATTTCGTGCGCCGACAGGCACGCAACGGCGTGGCCCTGGTCGATCCGCTGAACGAGGTGCTTTCCAGCCTTGCTGTTGCCACCACGGGCGACCCGGACGGCGATGTCGCGGCTTTCCTCCAGCTCGATGCGGTGTTCGCCCCGCTCTCGGCCGACAAGCGCTTTATGGCGGCGCTGCGTGCGGCCTACGCCGCGCTCGGCAATGCCACGCCAGCGGCCGTGACCAGTGCGCTGGTTGCGGTCCACCAGGCCGACTGACCGAGGCCCTTATGCCGGCAGGGAGACATACCGTGTTGAATAGGATCAAGCCGGTGTTCAAGCAAGCAGGACTGCTGCTATGTGCGCTCAGTCTCTCCGGTCAGGCCGTCTTTGCGGCGGACAAGCCAGCCTCCGCCGCCATGCCACATTTGAGCCTTGAGCACGGCGCGACCCAGCTGATCGTCGACGGGGCACCTTTTCTGGTGCGCGGCGGCGAGCTGGAGAATTCATCGGCTTCCAGTGCCGACTACCTGCAAGAGCTGTGGCCCAGGCTCCAGGCCATGCACCTCAACACGGTGCTCGCTCCCGCCTATTGGGAGCTGATCGAACCGCAGGAAGGGCACTTCGATTTCTCCAGCATCGACCACCTGGTCGCCACGGCCCGGCAGCACCGCATGAAGCTGGTGCTGCTCTGGTTCGGCAGCTGGAAGAACAGCATGTCCAGTTACGCGCCGGCCTGGGTCAAGCGCGACCAGGCGCGCTTTCCTCGCGCCGCGCGCACGGACGGCAGCGGCCTCGAGATCCTCTCGGCCTTGAGCCAGGCGAATCTCGACGCCGATACCCGCTCCTTTACTGCGCTGATGCAGCACCTGAAAGACACCGATGCGCACGAGCACACCGTGCTGATGGTGCAGGTCGAAAACGAAGTCGGCATGCTGCCGGAGGCACGCGACCATAGCGCGGCGGCGAATGCCGCTTTTGCCGCGCCCGTGCCGGCTCGCCTGATCGACTATCTCGCCGCCCACAAGGACGCGCTGGCGCCGCCACTACGCCAGGCATGGCAAGCCCATGGCTACAAGACCGGGGCGAGTTGGGCCGCGACCTTCGGCGAAAGCCCACAGACTGACGAGCTGTTCAACGCGTGGAGCGAGGCGAGCTACACCGGCAAGGTCGCGGCGAGCGGCAAGGCGGTGTATCCGCTGCCGATGTTCGTGAACGCTGCCCTGATGCGACCTGGCAAGCTACCCGGCCAATACCCGAGCGGCGGACCGCTGCCGCAGGTGTTCGACGTCTGGAAGGCCGCCGCGCCCGCCCTCGATTTCCTCGCGCCCGATCTCTACTTCCCGAACTTCGTCGAATGGGCGAACAAGTACGCGCAGCCCGGGCATGCATTCTTCATTCCCGAAACCGGCCGGGTCAGCGCGGCGGACATGGCGGCGAATGCGTTCTATGCGTTCGCCAGCCTGCAGGCGATGGGCTTCTCGCCTTACGCACCCGAGTTTCTTTCGGCCGAGGAAGCCGCCACGCTTGGCGAGGCCTATCGCGTCATCGAACAGTTGTCGCCGCTGCTGCTCGCCAATCAGGGCACCGGCAAGCTGGTCGGCATTCGCACGCCCGCCGCATTCGACGGCACCGTCGATCTATCCCCGCAGCAGGTGGCGTTCGATCCCTATCGGTTCGACGTCCATTTCAAACAGCTGCCCGGCATCTCGGTTGGCGCCAAGGAAGAAGCCGAGTTGCCCGGTGCGCACGGCGGCCTGATCGTGCGACTGGGCGCGGACGAATTCATTGTGGCCGGCACGGGCATGATCCTGACCTTCGCGTCGAAGGATCCGGCCAACCCCATCGCCGGGATCGAATCCATCCAGGAAGGCCGCTTCGAAAAGGGAACGTGGATCGCCGGCCGGACCATCAATGGCGACGACAGCAACCAGGGACGCGAGCTTCGCCTTCCCTCGGGGAAGTTCGGTGTGTTCCGGGTCCGGCTCTATCGCTATCACTGAGTCATGTCGACCTGACCGCGAGCGCGCTCTTTGCCTTCAGCTCCCTCTCCCCGCCGGGGAGAGGGCTGGGGTGAGGGGCGGGTGCTCGCGATGACGCCGCTTGTGGGATTGGTTTTGTCGCCCTGCGTGAGGAACTCAGCGACCTGGCTCGCCTGCCGCGGGCTTCCGTCCTCCTGCCGGAGGCCGGGTTACTTCTCTTTGCTTGCCCAAAGAGAAGTAACCAAGAGAAAAGGCACCCCCGCTTGGCGCTTGCCGAGCTTAAGCTCGGCAAGTCCGTGAGGGTCGGCCGGGCTTTTCGACAGGGCTCCTGTCCTGACGAAAAGTGCCTGGCATCCTTGCCAGGCACCCCTGACGGGGCCTGATCGTCCGCCCCTCACCGCCGCACAGGGGCCCCACACGTCAAAAGCCACGCCGACGTTGTAGGAGCGCACCCAGTGCGCGATCACGGCGTTGCCGCTGCGTAGGTTTTTCGCGCACTGGGTGCGCTCCTACATGGAAACCAGGCGCCGCGTGGCCTTGCTTTGGATCGGCTCTTCCGCTCTCCGGGTCCCCTATGGCGCGGCGGGTGGGTGGAGGAAAAGCCCGCAGGGTGGCCGGCAGGGATGCCGGCCAGTTTGTCGTCAGGGCAGGAGGCCCTGTCGACAAACCTCCGTAACCCACCCGCGCACCTGGAGGGCGCAGCCCGGAAGGCGCGCCATCGGGGTGGCCTTTCTCTTGGTTACTTCTCTTTACTCCGGGCATCCTGCCCTCCGCCCTTCGGGCCGGCTTCGCCGTTCACGCGTGCTCCAGCACGCGTGTGGCCACGCAAAGAGAAGTAACCCGGGCCGCGGCAGCGGCTCGGAAGCCCGCCGCAGGCGAGCCCGGTCGGGGCCACATCACTACAGAGCGAAAGGCGCTGGATGACCAGCTTCGCTGTTGTAAAGCGCCTCCCGCGTCCGCGGGGATGACGGTGAGGAAGGTTGGGAGCGTGACGCGCCTTTGCGCCGACTTTCGCGGAGATGACGAGCGATATCCTTAAAGCTTGTAGGCCTTTTTCGGCAAGTTATAGGCGAGATCAACCACCAACTCCGCCGCCTCGTCCTCATCCATGCGGTGCTCAGCCACGAGCTTGGCAAGGAACGCGCAATCGACCCGCCGCGCGACATCGTGGCGCGCCGGAATCGACAGGAACGCCCGCGTGTCGTCGTTGAAGCCGACGGTGTTGTAGAAGCCGCCGCTGCTCAGCGTCTGTTCGCGGAAACGCCACATGCCTTCCGGCGCATCGTGGAACCACCACGCCGGCCCGAGGAACAGCGCGGGATAGTGGCCAGCCAATGGGGCCAGCTCGCGGCTATACGTGCTTTCGTCCAGAGTGAACAGGATCAGCTTGAAACCCGGCTCGTTGCCGAAGCGATCCAGCAGCGGCTTGAGCGCCTGGATGTATTCGGTGCGTAGCGGCATGTCGGCGCCCTTGTCGCGGCCGTAACGCTCGAACAACTGGTGGTTGTGATTGCGGAAGCAGCCCGGGTGCAGCTGCATCACCAGGCCATCGTCGAGGCTCATGGCCGCCATCTCGGTGAGGATCTGCGCGCGGAACAGCTCCGCATCTGCCGCCGTGGCCTTGCCGCTGACGACCTTGTCGAACAGCTTGCTCGCTTCCGCAGGGGACAGATTGGCGGTTGCCGCACTCGGATGCCCATGATCGGTCGAGGTCGCGCCTGCCTTGGCGAAGTAGGCGCGGCGCTGCCGGTGCGCACGCAGGTAGCCGTTCCAGCTATACACGTCCTCGCCGGTGATCTCGCCGAACATCTGCAGCGCGGACGGGAACTGCTCGTGCTCCGGATCGACCACGGGATCGGGCCGGTACGCCGTGATGACGCGGCCACCCCAGCCGCTGGCGCGGATCTCCGCATGGTGCTGCAAGGGATCGAGCGGCGATTCCGTGGTCGCGATCAGTTCGATATTGAAACGCTCGAACAAGGCGCGCGGCAGGAAGGCCGGCTGTTGCAGCGCCTCGGTGATGTGGTCGTAGTACTGGTCGGACGTACCTGCATCCAGGCGCACGCGCAGGCCGAAGACATCGTGGAACACATGGTTCAACCACATCGATGAGGGCGTACCGCGGAACAGGTGGAAGTTCTGCGCCAGCAGGCGCCAGGCCTCGCGCGGATCGATGCTGGCGCGCGAGCCGTCGCCACGCGGAATGCCCAGCGCGTCCAGCGTAATGCCCTGGCTGTAGAGCATGCGGAACACATAGTGATCCGGCAGCAGCAGCAGCTCGGTCGCGTTTGCGAACGGCTGGTTGCCGGCGAACCACGACGGGTCCGTATGACCGTGCGGGCTGATGATCGGCAGTTTCGCCACCTGCGCATACAAGCGACGGGCGACGGCGCGTTGTGCCGGGTCGGAAGAAAACAGGCGATCGTCGTGCAGGGCCAGGGGGAGCGTTGCGGTAGTCATGGCGGAAGTACGATTCTCTTCAGGTGATGCGGTGAAATAAGGACAGGGCGCGGATCGAGCTGGCGGATCGGCTGGACATCAATGCGCTTGCGGCGGTGATGACCCGGGCACGGGTGCGCTTGCGTCACCGACATAGCCGCGCAGCCAGACCAGGGCCGGCCGCTCGCTGCCATCCGTGCGGATCAGGTTCGCGCCCTGCTTGTCGCGCCACAAGCCCGGCCGGAAACCCCATAGCGTGATGCCCTTGACGTCGGGATGCTCCCAGAACACTGGGAACACGCGCTGGTAGTCCTTGAGCTGCTGGGCGTCGCTGCGGCCATCGATATCGAGCTCGGTGATGTAGATCGGCAAGCCGGTGGCCGCCAGCACATCCAGGTTGGCCCGATGCACCGACATCGGCACGTCGGGCTTGGTCTCGAAGGCATGCTCCTGCAGGCCGATGCCGTCGATCAGCTGCTCCTTCTGCAGCAGCTCGATGATCTCGCGATAACGCCTGGTGTCCTTGCTGCTGCGCGTGATGCTGTAATCGTTGATCAACAGCTTGGCGTGGGGAAAGTGTTGGCGCGCCATGCGGAACGCGGTGAGGATCCAGTCCCATCCACTGGCGCCACTGCCGCCCAATGCCTGGATATAGTCGCCGCTGCCTTTGTGGCCACCCGTGGGCGGATGCTGCAACGGCTCGTTGACCACTTCGACAAAGTCGGCGTCGGGATAGCGCGCGGCCACGGCGGCAAACCACTGCTCGATCTCGCGGCGCTGTTCGTCGGGCGGCAAGTGCTTGATCCACTCGGGCTGTTGCTGGCCCCATACCAGCACGTGCATGTGGAACGGCATCCCATGCGTCTTGGCGTAATGGTAGGCCTCGTCGAGCGCGGTCCAGTTCATCTCGCCGCGCACCGCCTCCACGCTGCCCCACTTGCCGGCATTCTCCGGCGTGAGCTTGTTCCAGTAGCTTGCAAAGTCCGCTGCCTGCTTCTTGCTATAGGCACTGCCGAGGAACTTTTGCTGGCCAGCGGCCAAGGGGCTGTCTTGCGCCTGCAGGGCGGGCGCCGCCAGCGCCAGCGCGAGCCACAGGATGAGTGCGTTTTTCATGCCGAAACTACTCCGCTGCCGCGATAGGTGAAGGAGGTGGGTTGCCTGGTGGGGGCTCGTCCAGCCGTGCCGGTTGCAGTCGCGGGACCAGCAGATGGACCACGATCAGGGCAAACAGATAAGCGAAGCCAGCCATGGCGAAGACCGGCACGTAGCTGCCCGTGGCTTGCAGCAGCAGGCCGATCACGGTGGAGATCAGCATGCCGCCCACCGCCCCGGCAAAGCCGCCGATGCCGACCACCGACGCCACCGCAAAGCGCGGAAACATGTCCGAGGCCAGCGTGTAGACGTTGGCCGACCAGCCCTGGTGCCCTGCCGTCGCCAGCCCGACCAGGGCCACGGCGAGCCACAGGTTATGCGCCTTGGCCGCGAAAATGACCGGCACGATCATCAGCGCGCAGATCAGCATCGCGCCCTTGCGCGCGCGGTTCGCGCTCCAGCCCAGCTTGATCAGGCGGCCGGCCAGCCAGCCGCCGGTGATGCTGCCGATGTCGGCGAGCACGAAGATCACGATCAACGGCGGCCCCAATTCCAACAACGACAGGCCATAGCTGGCATGCAGGAATTTCGGCAGCCAGAAGATGAAGAACCACCAGATCGGATCGGTGATGAACTTGGCGGCGACCAGGGCCCAGGCCTGCCGATAACGCAGCAGTTGCGACCATCGCATGCGACTGCGCGGCCCAGGTGGCTCGTGCCCGATATAGGCCCGCTCGGCGGCGGACAGGCGGGGTTGGTTATCCGGAGTGCGATACGTCAGCAGCCACACGATCAGCCAGGTGGCGCTCAGCGCCCCTGTGAAGAGAAAGGCCGCCTGCCAGCCCCAGGTGGCGGCGACGATCGGCACCAGCAAGGGCGCCGCGATGGCGCCGATATTCGAGCCCGAGTTGAAGATACCGGCGGCCAGCGCGCGTTCGCGTTGCGGAAACCATTCGGCGACCGTCTTGATCGCCGCCGGGAAGTTGCCCGACTCGCCCAGGCCCAAGGCAAAACGGGCCGCCGCGAAGCCGAGCACGCCGGTAGCCAGCGAGTGACTCATTGCCGCCAGGCTCCAGATACCGATGGCGAGGGCATAGCCGATGCGGGTCCCGAATCTGTCGATGACGGCACCGGCGCAGAGCAGACCGATCGCATACGCAGCCTGGAACGCCGTCACGATGTGGCCGTATTCGATCTCGTTCCAGCCGATCTTGTCCTGCAGGAACGGCGCGAGCACGCCAAACACCTGGCGGTCGATGTAATTGATGGTGGTCGCCGCCAGCAACATGGCGCAGACGCGCCAGCGGTACCTGCCGACCTTGGCACCCAGCGTCGGCATTGCCGTTGTTTGACTGACGTCGTTCATCTCAGATCCAAGCTTTCCGGCCGGCGCAGCCATGCCCCGGCCTCAAAGGAAGTTGACGCGGCAGCACCGAGTGGATTCACGCACGAATTCTTTTGCACCGCAGCATCGACGACAGCCCAGTCCGCGGCCTTGGTGGTAGCGCTAACACTACAGTATGGATTGTTGGGCGCGCTACTTCGTATTTTCTGGCCGCTGGCAGCGCCCTTCCAATTTCACTATTCAGCTTGTTTGCAGGCCTTTTCTGCTGTTCAGCCGGCCGATTCACACAATGCTGCCATGCAGCGTGCGAGTTCAAAATGTTAGCGCTACCGTTTGGCTCGGCCATCTAGGCAGATCGCCCTGGTAAGTCGTTGCAATGAATCGTCCATTTGGCGAGCACGCAGGGGCGCTCCAATGGGACTCACAAAGTTACAAGAAATGAGGGAGGGAGTACGGTGCAGATCCAATGTGCAAGAAAGGTGTTGGCGCATGCTTTGAGTCTTGCTTTGCTGGGCATGGTGGGGACCGCCCAGGCAGAGGACCAAGCGCAGGCCCAGACATCCACGCAAGCTCAATCGTCGTCGCCGACCCAGGCCAATACGCAGGGCAACACCACCACGCCAGCCGCATCCGGCACGGCGCAGGGCCCTAGCGATCAGCCGGCGCCAGTCAAACAGCTTGGTGCCGTCAATGTCAGCGGCAGCTTCCGCAGCAGCCTGCAGTTTTCGACCGACGCCAAGCGCGACTCGACCAATGTCATCGACACGGTGTTCGCCGAGGACATCGGCAAGTTCCCGGCCACCAATATCGCCGAAGCGCTGGCTCGCGTTCCCGGCGTGCAGATCTCACGCGACGTCACCGGCGAGGGCGTGAATATCCAGGTCCGTGGCCTGGGCACCGACTTCACCAAGATCCTGCTCAATGGCAACCAGGCGGCCATTGCCTCCTCCGGCACGCTCGATTCGCAGAACCAGAACCGCGAAGTCGACCTGAACCTGCTGCCCACCGAATTCTTCACCCAGCTGACGGTGAACAAGACGGCGGAAGCGAGCCAGACGGAAGGCGGCATCGCGGGCGTGGTCGACATGCGCACCGCGCGTCCGTTCGACAATCCCGGCACCCACCTGACCTATTCCGCGCAGGCTAGCTATAGCTCGCTCGGCGGCGACACCAAGCCGCGCGGCGCCCTCATCGGCAGCTGGACCAATGCTGACAATACCTTCGGCGCCCTGATCGGCTTAACCGGGTCGAGGTCCGATTACGACGTCAAGGGCTTCGAATCGGTTGGCTGGACCACGCCGCATCTGAGTGCTGCCCAATGCGGCATCGCCTCGGGTTCGTGCAGCCCCGCCGGCGGCAGCTGGGTCATTCCCTCGACGGTACCGGCCGGCGCCGGCGCCGGGCTGGTCGCGGGCACCCCGATCAACAACGCCTGGCTGCTTGCCAACAACCCGGGCCTGAGCACCGGGCAGATCGCCAATGCGCTGATTCCGCGTCTGGGCCGTCCCATGTACATCGACGGCACGAACGACCATCAGGCCGGCATGATGTCGTTCGAATTCCGTCCCAGCACAGAGGCGCACTTCTACCTCGACACCCTGTTCTCCAAGAAGGAACAGGACTTCAATCGCTACGACATGAACCTGGTCGGTCGCAGCGGTCAGATGATCCCGACCAACATGCAGGTCGACTCGAACAACGTCGTGACCCAGGCCACGTTCGCCAATGCCCAGTACTTCCTGGAACAGCGGCAGTACGACGAGCACGTCAAGTTCTTCAACATCAACCCGGGCGGCACCCTGCTGTTCGGCACCAATGATGAATTCAAGCTCGACTTCCAGGGCTACGTGCAGCGCAGCTGGTATCTCAACGAGCAGCCGTCGATCCTGGTGCAGACGCCGATGGGCCAGGGCACTACGGCCAACTACAGCAACACTGGCGGCAACTTCCCGAGCATCACGTCGAACGTCGACCTGAACAACCCGAACCTGGGCTGGCAGTGGTATCGCGTCAACCTGCAGAAAGAACGGCGCGTGACCGACAATCGTGGCTTCAGCCAGGATCTGCAGTGGGGCGACGACAGCAACAACATCAAGGGCGGCATCGCCTTCGACGACATCTCGCGCCAGATCAATGCCTACGACAACAGCGCGGCGTGGCAGAAGTCGATCGAGTCCGCCGTGCCCGCGTCGTCGTTGCCGCAGTACCTGTCGGCCGGCCCCAACGGCTTCATCACGGCGAATTTCGCTGCGCTGCAGGCCATCAGCAACTACGACTATCTCAACGCCACCGCGCCGCTCACCACGTCCGCCGCCACGGGCGCCAACAGCAGCGACATCAGTGAAAGAACCTGGGCCTGGTTCATTGAAGGCAACGGCAAGTACGACCTGTGGGGCAACGATCTGCGCGTCAACGGCGGTGTGCGCCATGCCTATACCAACCAGAACATCTCCGGTCCGTCGTCGATCAATGGCCAGCTGCAGAACATCTCGCTGTCGAACAACTACGGCTACTACCTGCCGTCGTTCAACCTGGCCTATAACGCGGCGGAAGACATCATCGTGCGCCTGGCGGCCTCGCGCTCGATGACCCGTCCCGACCCCAGCGCGATGGTGCCCAGCACCAACTTCAGCGATCCCGCGGCTGAAATCGCCTCCCAGGGCAATCCGAACCTGAAGCCGTACCTGTCCACCAACCTGGACTTTGGTGGCGAGTGGTATACCGGCGGCGAGGGCTACGTCGGCCTCGACCTGTTCGGCAAGCGCATCACCGGCTTCACCGTCAACGGCACCAACCTGATTCCGTTCAACCAGCTCGGCATTCCGTTTGCCACGCTGAATGCGACGCAGCAGGCAGCCATCAACCTGCGCGGCGGCCCCAGCGCGGCGGAGGTGGAGGTCACGCAGCAGGTGAATGCCGACGGCACGCTGTTCATTAAGGGCGCGGAAGCGAACTGGGTGCAGCCGCTGGACTTCATCACCAAGGGTCTTGGTGTCACCGCAAACTGGACCGTTGTCTCGCAGAAGAACATCGGCAGCGGCGTGCCGGCACAGGCGATCGGCATTTCGCCGCATACCTATAACGTGACGACGTACTGGGAAAACTACGGTGCGATGGTCCGCCTGTCGTACGTGTGGAATGCGGCGCAGATCAGCTCCTCGGCCAACCAGAACGGCCTGCCCTACGGCCAGATCAGGACGGACGCGCGTGGACAGCTTGATCTGTCGGCCAGCTATCAGTTCGCCCAGTGGAAGTCGAAGCCGACCATCACGTTGAACGCCATCAACATGACCAAGGCAGCCCTGCGCACCACCTTCACCTACGACAATGCCGCGTATACCTACTACACCCCGGGCTATACGATCATGCTCGGCATACGTGGCACGTTCTAAGCGCGGATTCAACGCGTGATGCGCCCGCGGCCCGTCCGGTTACAACGTACCGGACGGGCCGCTCCGTCTCATAACCAGGCAGCCGGTTGCACGCGATACTGTCGAATGGTCTGTACCCAGCAACGAGCGCGCATGAACAGCACTTCTCAAAAACTCTCGGTTACCGAAAAAGTCGGCTACAGCCTCGGCGACTTGTCTGCGAACCTGATCTTCCAGACCCTGGTGACGTTCCTCGCTTTCTTCTATACCGACGTCTATCGCATTCCGGCCGGGTCGGCCGCCACGATCATCTTCATCGTCGGCATCCTCGGCGCGTTCGTCTTCACGCCCATCATGGGCTTGATCGCCGACCGCACGCATACGCGCTGGGGCAAGTTCCGTCCCTGGGTGCTGTGGACCGCGCTCCCGTTTGGTGCGCTATCCCTGCTCGCCTTCAGTACGCCGAACCTGGGCGAGCAAGGCAAGATCACCTATGCCTTGGCGACGTATAGCCTGCTGGTGCTGGTTTATGTGGCCAACAACCTGCCCTATTCCGCCCTGAGCGGCGTGCTGACCGGCAGCATGGAGCAACGCAACAGTCTTTCGTCCTATCGCTTCGTGGCGGTGATGGTGGCGCAGTTCATCATCCAGGTGCTGCTGCTGCCGCTCGTGCTGATTCTGGGCAACGGCGACAAGGCCCGCGGCTTCCAGCACACCATGGCGCTGTTCGCCATCGTGGGCACGGTGTTCTTCCTGGTCACGTTCTTCACCACCAGGGAGCGCATCGTTCCCACCGCAGGACAGAACTCCAGCGTCCGCGAAGATCTGGCGGATCTGGCTAAGAACCGGCCCTGGCAGATCATGTTGCTCGTCACCGTGCTGATCTTCGTCAATCTCGCGCTCAAGGGCGGCACCTACATCTACTACTTCAAGTACTACCTGAGCGAGCCCACGCTGGCCTCGTTCCTGGATCAGATCGGCTTCAACGGACTCATTGCAGGATTGAACCGACTGCTGGCTGGCATGGGGCTGACCGGGTTCCGTTGGCCGCAGGACGCACCCACCTCGGCCTTCAGCCTGTTCAATGCGCTCGGCATCATCTTCATGATCGTCGGCATCGGCTTTTCCAAGCGGCTTGCCGACCGCTTTGGCAAACGCGATGTGTTTGCCGGCGCGCTGTTCGTCTCCACGCTGTTCCTGCTGGCGTTCTATTTCTATGCGCCGGGCGCCATTGGCCTGATCGTCGTTTCGTACATCTTCCACGGCTTTTTCTACGGCATCACGATCCCGCTGCTGTGGGCGATGATTGCCGACGTGGCGGACTACTCCGAATGGAAGAACCATCGCCGCGCCACCGCGATCATCTTCTCGGCCATGCTGTGCGGCCTGAAGTTCGGACTCAGCCTCGGCGGCGCGCTGGTAGCCGGCATCCTCGCCCACTATGGCTATAGCGCCGACCTGTCCGTGCAGTCGCCGGAAGTCGTCAACGGCATCCGCCTGACCGTCAGCTTGTTCTGTTCCATTCCATTCCTGCTCGGCGTCGTGCTGATGTTCTTCTACAAGATCGACAAGTCCGCCGAGTTGCGCATCGAGCATGAACTCGGCGAGCGGCGGCTTGCAGCCGGCGCGAGCGCCTGATTTAGCTGGGTATCCACCATGTCCGACGAAACGATGACGACCGATCTGTCCTCCCTGGCCACCAAGGCCATTTCGCAGCCGCTGGTCACGCATATCTACACCGCAGACCCATCTGCGCATGTGTTCAACGGCGCGATCTATATCTACCCGTCGCACGACATCGAAGGCGGCGTACCGTTCAACGACAACGGCGATCATTTCTGCATGGAGGACTACCACGTCTTCCGCATGGCGTCGCCCGACAGCGCAGCCGTCGACTGCGGCGTCGCCTTGCATGTGAACGACGTGCCGTGGGCCGAGCGGCAGATGTGGGCTCCCGATGCCGCCTGCAAGGACGGCCGCTACTATCTGTATTTCCCGGCCAAGCGCGCCGACGGCATCTTCCAGATCGGCGTCGCCGTGGGCGATCGACCGGAGGGTCCCTTCGTTCCCGAGCCGGAAGCCATTCAAGGCAGCTACTCCATCGATCCGGCCGTATACGCCGATGACGATGGCGCGTACTACATGGTTTTCGGTGGCATCTGGGGCGGGCAGTTGCAGAAATATCGCGACAATGTCTACGCCGAAAGCCATGAAGAACCACGCGACGACGAGCTCGCGCTGGGGCCGCGCATGGCAAGGCTCAGCGCCGACATGAAGCAGTTCGCCGAGCCGCCGCGCGAGATCCGAATCCTCGACGAGCAGGGCAACGCCCTGCTGGCGGGCGATCATGATCGCCGTTACTTCGAAGGGCCATGGATGCATCGGTACCAGGGCAAGTATTACTTGTCCTATTCCACCGGCAATACGCATTACCTGTGCTACGCGACCAGCGACAACCCCTATGGCCCGTTCACTTACCAGGGACAAATCCTCACCGAAGTCGTCGGCTGGACCACGCACCACTCGATTTGCGAGGTCGACGGCAAGTGGTATCTGTTCTATCACGACTCCATCTTGTCCGGCGGCGTCACCCACCTGCGTTCGATCAAGATGACCGAGCTGCGCTATGACGAGCAGGGCAAGATCATCACGCTCCATCCCTATGGCAAGTGATCTCCCCGATCAGGTGCCGCCGCACGACGACGCGCTGAGCCCGCTGGCCCCCGGACCTTTGCTGCGCATCGAACGTGGTGCGCTCGCGGTCGACATCGCCCCCGCCGCCGGTGGTCGTATCGCGCAGATCACGTTTGACGGCGTGCCCTGGCTGGTCGGCCACGATAGCCAGAACCAAGCGATGATCGCGTGGGGAAGTTATCCGATGCTGCCGTGGGCCGGGCGCATTCGGCACGGCCAGTTTGCTTTCCGCGGGCAGCCCTACCGGCTCCCGCTCAATCTGGGCGGCCACGCCATCCACGGCGTTGGCTTCGGCGTGCCGTGGCAGGTCGAAGAACAGACAGCGTCGCAGCTAAGTCTCTTGCTGCAATTGCCCGAGGATGAGGGCTGGCCATTTGGCGGTACCGCCCAACAGCGCATCGAGATCGCGGAGAACCAATTGCGGCTGGTGTTGACTGTCACCGCCGGCGCGCAGGCCATGCCGGTCACCATCGGATGGCATCCGTGGTTCCGCAAACCGGAGCGGCTCGATTTCGCGCCCAGCCGCTACTACCCGCGCGACGCCGAGGGCATCGCTTCGCTGCCCTTGGCGACGCCCCCGCCGGGCCCGTGGGACGACTGCTTCCTCAACGACAAACCGGTACTGCTTCATCGCGATGGACAAAGCGTTCGGCTGACGTCCGATTGCAAGCACTGGGTGGTCTACGACGAAACCGCCCATGCGACCTGCGTCGAACCGCAAAGCGGCCCACCGGACGCTTTCAACCTCGCTCCCACCGCCTACCTTACCCCTGGCGCATCCATGACCGCGTGGTTTTTGATGGAGTGGGAAAGGACCTGAGTCAGAGCGACCCGCGTCGACACCGGCACGCGATGTTTCGGCCGGCAAGTGCGAGAGTGCTGTTTGCCGGGCAGCCGTGCTGCCCGTCATGGCGCGTGATCCCGGCAAGGTCCTGTATCCCCGTCGTGGTCATACACGATGCCGTGACGGATTTCTTGCTATCCCGACGGGGTCGCACGGCAGCACTCAAGCCGAAGTGCTGACCAGCGCGCCGGTACTGCTGCCACCCTCAGCCAGTACGGCGGCGGCCAACTCGGTGACGGCCACCTGCAGCTGGCTCGAGGTGGTGGTCACCGCCGATTGCAAGGTGGCGACCGCGGCGGCTCGCGCCTGATCACCGCCCTTATTCTGCGCAGTCGCCTTCTGCAGCTGCTGTTGCTGCTTGGTGAGCTGTTTCTGCAGTTGGGCAATCTGCCGCTGCAAGGCCTGCACCGTGGCGCTGGAACTGCTGCCGCTGCCGGAGGTGCCCGAGGCCGCTCCGGCAGCCGACGCCTGCTTGCTCTTTGCCGTCGACGCCGTGGTTGATGACGAGCCAGGGGTCGAGCCCGACTTGGTGGAAGTCGACGACGAGGTGGATGTTGACGGAGCCGTGTTCGTCGACGTGCCCGTGATCGTCACCGGGATGGAACTACGGTCAGCGTTGATTGTGATGTTCACGCAGGCGTTCTCTGGAGGTCCGCCTGGACTATCGGCAGGCCGCGCCAGATCTTGAGGCCCGGCAATATCGCGGCTCTCAACCCCGTTCGGCTCATTGCACCGTTATAGCTAATGCATCGATTGGCGGTGCTTGCCGGAGTCGTCGCATGAAAACCCCATTCCTGGCGTTTGCTCTGTTGACCGTGCTGGGCGCTAGCCCCCAGGCTGCTGCGGTGGGCCGATGGGTGGATTTGGGCGTGTATGACCGCACCAGCGAACAGGAGCTGCCGGTCTACCGCTACCAGGGGCGCTATTACGTGGCGGGACAACCTGGCCACCGCTACGAGATCCACCTGCGCAACATCGAAGGCGAGCGCATCCTGAGCGTGATTTCGGTCGATGGCGTCAACGCCATATCGGGCGACACGGCCGACTGGTCACAAACGGGCTATGTGCTCGGCGCCTACACGTCCACCGATATACGCGGTTGGCGCAAGAGCCTGGAGCAAGTGGCGGACTTCGTCTTTGCCGATGCCGCACAGAGCTACGCAACCCGCACGGGTCGACCAGACAATGTCGGGGTAATCGGCGTAGCGGTGTTCCGCGCCCGGCCGTTTCCGCACCCGATCCTGCCGATGAGGCCGGAGGCGGCGAGCGGGGCCCGGCAAGCCGCTGAGTCCGTCGGCACCAGCCCTTTGCCACCGTCGGCTCCAGCTTCCGTCGCGGCCATCGCACCGCGGGTGCCTGTCCTCGATGCCAGCGGCCCGCTTGGTACCGGCCACGGCCCGCGAGAGGACTCGTCGGTGAGCTATACCGACTTCAAGCGTGCCTCCACCACGCCGGACGAGGTGATCACGCTGTACTACGACACGCGCGAGCACCTGCTTGCCCAGGGCGTGATCCCCTCGCCCGGCCTGCCGCAACCTGGCCTGCCCACGCCCTTCCCGGGCCATTTCGTACCCGATCCCCAATGACCTGCCCCGGCCTGGAGGCCGCAAAACTTGACGAGGGCGTTACACTGACGGGTCTGTGCTGTAGCCGAAGGACCCCGCATGAGCGACCGCCACGAACCGACCGACGTCACCCGCGAACAGGCCGAGGAGGCCGTGCGTGTTCTGCTGCGCTGGTCGGGCGAAGATCCCGGTCGCGAGGGTCTGCTGGACACCCCCAAGCGCGTCGTCAAGGCCTACCGCGACTGGTTCTCCGGTTACCAGGTCGATCCGGGCGAGTACCTGCGCCGCACGTTTGAAGAAGTGGCCGGTTACGACGAAATGGTCGTGCTACGCGACATCGAGTTCGAAAGCCATTGCGAGCACCACATGGCGCCGATCATTGGCCGCGCCCACGTCGGTTACCTGCCGACCAATCGCGTGGTGGGCATCAGCAAGCTGGCACGCGTCGTCGACGCCTATGCGCGCCGCTTCCAGGTGCAGGAAAAGCTCACCGCGCAGATCGCCCAGTGCATCCAGGAAAACCTGCAGCCGGCCGGCGTGGCGGTGGTGATCGACGCCAGCCACGAGTGCATGACCACGCGCGGCGTGCACAAGCGCGGCGTGTCGATGATCACCAGCCAGATGCTGGGCGCATTCCGCGACGACGCGCGCACGCGTTCGGAGTTCCTGCAGTTCATCGGCATCCACGGCGGTCGCTGAGAGCGCAGGCAACTGGATTGATGACGCCGCTCGATAGCGCGGACGCCGACGAGCGTCTGCAGGATGTACTGCGCGAAGGTATCACCGCCGAGGATTTGCCGGCGGTGTTCCCACTCCTGCGCGGCCGTTCCCTGCTGCGCGCGTTCAGCGCCTTGTTTCATGGCAGCGATACCCAGGTGCTGCTGCGCCTGCTGATCCTGCGCACGCTGGGCGCACGCGCGCATGCGCCCGAGTGGACGCCCGCGGAAATTCGCGACCAGCTCGCGTTCGTGGAGCCGGTGAAGCTGGAAACCGTGGTGCAGCGCCTGAAGGACCACGAGCTGCTGACCTGGGACGGCGAGACCCAGCGCTACCGGATCAGTCCGCTGGGCCGCAAGGCATTGGCCGCCGTGGCTACCTTGCTGGAATTCGAGCGTGACGATGAGGACGGCCTCGGCTACCTCACCGCGCAGCTGGCCGCTGGCCAGGCAGTGGGACGGCTCTCCGCCGACGAACTGAGCCATTTGCTGTCGCGCCTGTCGGAGTTGAAGGAAGACTTCGACCGCGCCGTGCTGTCCGGTTCCGAGCATCGCATCCGCCATGCGGCGACGCGGCTGGAATCGGTATGGGACTGGGTGGAGAAAGGCACCGAGGTGGTCAGCCGCATTGCCGACAGCGCCGACCTGGACCCTGCCACGCATCGTCTCGCCCAGGCCGTGGGCCGGGCGCAAAGCGCGCTGCTGCGGCAGGCTGGCGTGTTCCAGCGCGAACTCAACAAGATCGACCAGCACCGCGTGCATCTGGGCCGTACCGGCTTGTCGTCGTCCGATCTGGTGGCATGGCTGCGCTCGCTCAGCCCCGACGCGCTGGCCGGGCACGCCGATGACGCCGCCCTGCTGCCGTTGCAAGCGCCGTTCCTGCACGACCAGATCGCGCTCGACGTGGCCGAATTCGAATTGCTTGAACGCGAACGCGCCGCAGCGGAAAACACCGTCATTCCCGCCGCCGAAAGCACACCCACCACGGCCGACCTGCCGCTGGACGAGGACGATCTCTCGCCGCTGCTGGCCTGGCATGGCGAACTCGCCGCGCTCACCCAGCCGCTGGAACTCAGCGATGCCTTGCGCGGCGAAGACTACGCCTTGAGCGCGTATCGGCTCTCCCTGCTCGGCCTGCTCGGCGACCCCGAGTCGTCGGCGCTGCAGGGACCGACCGCTGATCTCGCACGGCTGCCGCTGGCTTTGGAAATCGAACCGCGCCTGATCGATCCAGGCCTGGCGGCGATCGCGCTGGTCAGCGCGGGCCGCCTGCATCCACCCAAGGAACCATCCGATGCATGACGAAACCGCGGCGCTGGTGGCCCGCCTGCTAGCCCAGCGCTGGCTGCCGCGTGACGACGTACAGGCCCGCAAGGCACTGCTGGACGAAGGCTTCCGCGAGGAACTCGATCGCCGGCTGGCCAGCGTCGGCCTGGAACTGCGCGAACATCCGTACTCCGCCTATATCAGCGTCGCCGTGGCGCGCAGCAGCGAGCGCCAGGTGTTCGGCGGCAGCGACAGCTGGATCTCCAATACCTTGCAGCTCGACCGCGACGCCATTGCGTTGCTCGTGGTGCTGTGGGCCTTGATCGTGCTGCCCAAGCGCCAGCGCCAGGTCGAACGGCAGCAGGCCGAAACGGATGCGTCGCAGACGCTGATGTTTGCCGAAGCGAAACCGATTTCGCGCGATCCCGCGTTGTCACCCGTGGTGGCCGAACGCACCCTGCTGGCCGACTTCGGCGACCGCCTCGGCGGCAAGACGCGGGTGAACTTCAACCTCGGCCTGCTGGCGCGCCATGGCTTCATCGTGCGCCGCAAGGGCGAGCTGGCCGAAGGGCCGATACTGGACCTGGTGTTCGATTACGAGCGCACGGCGCGACGCATCCTCGATGGCGCGCTGGGCGACCTGCTCGCCGGCCTGGTGCCGAGCCGCAGCGATGACGACAACGACGAACCGCTGTACGACGAAGCGGACGATCTCGAAGACAGCGAAGTGACCAGCGATGTTTGATTTCCGCAGCCTCGAAGTCATCCATTGGGACTACTGGCAGCGCTTCAGCCTGCCGCTGGATACCAATATCGTCACCGTGGTG
Source organism: Dyella halodurans (assembly GCF_026283925.1). Classification (GTDB taxonomy): domain Bacteria; phylum Pseudomonadota; class Gammaproteobacteria; order Xanthomonadales; family Rhodanobacteraceae; genus Dyella; species Dyella halodurans. The sequence goes on along the minus strand of NZ_JAPDPF010000005.1, from coordinate 183,478 downwards.
GGGCCGAACGGTTCCGGCAAGACCACCTTGCTCGATGCGCTGCGCACCCTGCTCACGATCGACTGCGCCGGCAACCGCGACTACAAGAGTTACCTGCGCCACAACGGCAAGCCGTTCGCATGGCTGCGCGCGCGCGTGGGCAACATCCCGGGGCCGCGCGGCGAGCGTCCGTTCTTCCCCTTGATGGACAACGAAGTCACCCTGGCCGTGCGCATCCAGAAGAAGGGCGGCGAGTGGCAGCGCCAATACGCCGTGATGGGCGGCGACGTCAGCGTGGACGAGATCGAAGCGCGCGGCGACTGGCTGGGCCTGCGCGAATACCGCGTGCGCCTGGAAGGCGCCGGCCTCTCGCAGGCGATCCGCCGCGTGCTGACGCTGGAACAGGGCGCCACCGACAAGCTGTGCCAGCTGCCGCCCAAGGCCCTGCTGGAACTGGTGTTCGATGTGTTCGGCGACAAGACCGTGCTGGACGACTACCAGCGCGCGCGCAACGAACAAGCCGAGGCCGACCGCGAACAGCACGGGCTGGAACATCAGCTCTCGCTGATCGGCGTCAGCCTGCAGGAAACCGAAGGGCGCGTGCGCTCGTGGCAGGAATGGGATGCGCTGGGTCGCGAACGCACCGAGCTGGTGGCCGACGTGCTTCCGCGCACCGAACTGGCCGAACTGCACGCGGCCATTCGCGGCGCGCGTCCGCAGCTGCTCGGCCTCAAGCGCAAGTGTCGGGACCTGTCGCAGCGCGATGTCGAGCTGGACCAGCGCCTGCACGCACTCGATGCGAACGAGGAACACCTGCGCGGCGAACAGAAACTCGCCGATGGCACGCGCCAGCAGGCGCAGCGCCAACTGGACGAGGCGCGCCGCGCCTATACCGAGAACGAAGTGCTGCTAAAGCAGGAGTTACGCCTGCGCGAGCAGGTCGCCGCCCAGGATGGTGCCGATCACGACGCGCAGGGCCGCGTGCTGATCGACGCGCGCAGCCAGCTGGCGCGCCTGCAGGGCGAGGAAGCCCGCCTGCGTGAGGAACTCAGCACGCTCACCGCCCAGCTTGGCGCCTGGCGCCGCGGCCAGCGCTATACGCCGGAATTCGAGCAGACGTTTCGCCGCGCGCTGGACGACGCCGGCATCGGCCACAGCATGCTCAGCGAGATCGTGGAGATCAGCGAGCCGCGCTGGCAGGCGGCGGTGGAAGCCGTGCTTGCCGGCTATCGCCATGTGGTGCTGCTGGACCATCCGCGCGACCGTGAGGCGGCTTGGCGCCTGGGCGAACAGCATCGCTACAAGCATTTCGTGGTGGCCGAGCGCGCCCCGACCACCGCGCCCACTCGCGGTTCGCTGCTGGAAGTGGTCGACTTCAATGCCGCGGCGCCGGAATGGCTGCTGCGCCAGCTCGATCGTATCCGCCGCGTCGACGATGTGGCCGAAGGCAGCAAGCTGGGCAAGGAACAGGACTGGATCACGCCGCAGGGCTATTTCCGTGAGCGTCGTGGCGGCCGTCATCTGGGCGTCGACGATGTCTACTTCGGCAGCGCCGCGCGCGAGCGCCAGCTGCGCGAAGGCGAGGCGCGCCTGCAGCGCATCGAGGAACAGCTGCATGCGCTCACCGATCAGCGCAAGCAGTGCCAGCAGCAGGCCAGCGATGCGGAAAACCTATTGCGCGGCGCCAACGCCAGCGGCCAGCTGGCCGATCGTGCCGACGAATTCGCCGCGGCTCACGAAGCGCAGGCAAGCCTGCAGGACGACGTGCAACGCTGCGCCGACAGCTACGCTGCTGCCGACTCGCATTACGAAGCGGTACGCGAAAAACGCCAGCAGAACTCGCGCCAGCGCGACAACGAGGCGCGCGAGCACAAGCAGACCCAGCAGCAGCTGGCCGACAGCACGCGCCAGTTCAGCCAGTTCCGCAACGAGCAGATCGATCGCCTCAAGGCGTTCCGGCACAAGCGCAGCCACGTGCGACCGGGCAAGCGCAACCGCCAGGCCATGGCCGAACTGCGCGAGCGCTACGAATCGCCTGCCGCGGCACGGCGTGAGATCGAGCGTATCGAACGCCGCCTCAACGAAGGCCACTGGGAGTCTGATGCCGGCTGCGTGCCGCTGCGCGACAAGCTGGCCGGCGACCACGAAGGCCTCAAGCAGGACCTCGTGCGTCGGCGCCAGCATCTGGAGCGCGCCGCGCGCATTACCAGCGAGGCGCGTGCGGCTTATCTCAACGTGCTGCGCAATACGGTCAAGCGCTATGCGCGCAATCTGAAGATCCTGGCCGAACTGGCCGGCATCGGCGTGGAAGTGGAGCTGCCCGAGCTGTCCAACGAGGACCTGGCGCTGGCCTCGGCCGGCCTCAACGTGCGCTTCGAGTTCGATAAGAAGGGCTGGATCGGCATGGACGACGGCGAAGCCTCCGGCGGCCAGCAGGTGATGAAGTCCCTGCTGTTGCTGGTGGCCCTGATGCGCGACGAGGATCGTCCCGGCGGCTTCGTCTTCATCGACGAGCCGTTCGCGCACCTGGACATCTTCAACATCGACAAGGTCGGCGCCTTCCTCAAGTCCACCCGTGCGCAGTACATTCTCACCACCCCGGCCACGCACAATATCAACGTGTTCCAGCCCAGCGACCTCACCCTGGTCACCAGCAAGCGCCGACCTGGCGCCACCTGGGCACAGCCGCTCGCCGTGCTGCGCCGCCGGACCGAGGCTGCCTGATGCGCGGCCGGCGCTTGATCGTGCTGGCCGCCCTGATCCTGCCGCCCCTGGCGGCCTGGGCGCAGAGCACCCCGGCCGAGTATCTGCGCGAGTTCGACACCGACGGCGATGGCCGAGTCAGCGAAGCCGAGTACGTGGAACATATGAGCGAAGGCTTTCGCCGCATGGACCGCGATGGCAATGGCGTGCTGGAAGGCGACGAACTGCCTGGCGGTCACGGCCGGCCGATCACGCTCAAGCAATTCCAGGACAATCTGCGCCGGCAGTTCCACAAGCTGGACCGGAACCACGATGGGTATCTGGACGCGCGCGAGTTAACCCAGCCGCCGCAGCCCTGACTGCTCCCTCTCCCCTTCGGGCGACCCGAAGGTAGTCCCTGTGGGAGAGAGGGTTGGGGTGAGGGGCCAACCTAGCCTCATCGTCCGTTGATACGGTTTTTTTCTGCGGCCTTCCGGCGAGCACCCGCCCCTCACCTCAATCCTCTCCCCAAAGGGGAGAGGAAGCATGCACGCGGCCGCCAGTCTTTACTGCACCGCACACACCGCGTCACACACAATCCGCTATCGTGCTCCCCTCCCCGCCAGCCACGCCCCATGGACCAGCCAGCCATCACCGAACACCACCCGCGCCGCCGCGCGGCGGTGGCGTTCATCTTCATCACGGTGGTACTGGACATGCTGGCGTTCGGCATCGTCATCCCGGTGCTGCCGCACCTGATCGAGCAGCTGGCGGGTGGCGGTATCGCCAATGCGGCCTGGTGGGTAGGCGTATTCAGCACGGTGTTCGCCATCGTCCAGTTCGCCTGTTCGCCGATCCAGGGCGCGCTGTCGGATCGTTTCGGGCGACGGCCGGTGATCCTGATTTCCAACGCCGGGCTGGCCATCGACTTTGTGGTGCTGGCGCTGGCGCCCACGCTGTGGCTGTTGTTCGTGGCGCGGGTGATCCTGGGCGTGACCGCCGCAAGCTTCACCACGGCAAACGCCTATATCGCGGACATCACGCCGAAGGAAAAACGCGCGGCGGCCTACGGCATCCTCGGCAGCGCCTTCGGGCTGGGTTTCATCATCGGCCCCGGCCTTGGCGGCTTCCTCGGTCATTTCCACTTGCGCCTGCCGTTCTGGGTAGCAGCCGGGCTGGCGGCGTGCAATTTCCTCTACGGCTTGTTCGTGCTGCCCGAATCGCTGCCGAAGGAACGCCGTACGGCGCACTTCGAGCTGCATAGCGCGCACCCGCTGGGCTCGCTGAAATTGCTGCGCCGCTACCCGCTGGTACTGGGCCTGGCGGTGGTGATGTTCCTGGTCTATCTCGCGCACTACGTGCTGCAGACGACCTTCGTGCTGTATGCGGACTACCGCTACGGCTGGGGTCCGCAAGCCGTGGGCTATGTGTTGATGCTGGTCGGCGCATGCGACGGCCTGGTGCAGGCCGTGCTGACTCGCCGGCTGGCCCCGAAGTTTGGCGAGCGACGCCTGTTGCTGGGCGGCATGCTGTGCGGCATTGGCGCCTTCCTGGTGATGGGCCTGGCCAGCACGGGTTTCGTATTCCTGCTGGGCATTCCGTTGATGGCCTTGTGGGGCCTGTCGCAGCCGCCAATCCAGTCGATCATGACGCATCAGGTCGATCCCCATGAGCAGGGACGACTGCAAGGTGCGATCAGCAGCCTGGCAAGCTTTGCCGGCATCTTCGGACCGTTCCTGTTCGCCCAGGTGTTCTCGTTCTCGATCTCGCCGAACTCGCCGATCCATCTGCCCGGCCTGGCCTTCGTGTTGTCTGCCGTGCTGCTGGCGGTCGGCAGCGTGCTCGCCTGGCGCATCACGCGCCATACGGTCGACCTGGCCAAGGCTGAAGCGTTACCGTTGGCGACGGAGCTATCTTCCGTCGTCCCGGTCCCACCTCCTGTTACCCCCACCGAACCCTCGGAGCATTCCCCATGACATTGTCGATGTACCAGGCTGCTGTCCCCGTTTTCCTGCGCGCGCTCAGCAACCTGCAGCATGTGCTGCGCAAGGGCGAGGCGCACGCCGAAGCCCGCAAGTTCGATCCCGAGCTGCTGATCCAGGCCCGGCTGACGCCCGACATGCTGCCGCTAGCCCGCCAGGTGCAGATCGCCACCGACATGGCCAAGAACGGCTGCGCCCGCCTGGCTGGCGTGGAGCCGCTCAAGTTCGAGGACAACGAGGCGAATTTCGCCGAGCTCTACGCGCGCATCGACCGTGCCATCGACTACATCAAGAGCTTCAAGCCCGAGCAGATCGACGGCAGCGAGACGCGCACGGTGACCATCAAGACCCGCAGTGGCGAGCAAGAGTTCGAAGGCCAGGGCTACCTGCTGCACTTCGTGATCCCGAACCTGTTCTTCCACACCACCACCGCCTACGGCATCCTGCGCCAGGCCGGCGTGGAACTGGGCAAGATGGACTTCATTGGCAAGGCCTGAAGTCAGCGACGTCACGGGGCCGCTGTCGCTGGCCCCGTGAGCGTAGATTGATCGGGGGCTTGCATGCCCCCACCTAGAAGGCATCGCGCGACTCGCGCACCGCCTTTCAGGAATCAACATGACCAAACCGCTCAAGATTGACTTCGTCTCCGACGTGGTCTGCCCCTGGTGCGCCATTGGGCTGAAGTCGCTGGAACAGGCGCTGCATCGACTGGGCGACTCCGTCGCCGTCGACTTGCATTTCCAGCCGTTCGAACTGAATCCGCAGATGGCGCCGGAAGGCGAAGACGTCGTCGAGCACATTGCGCGCAAGTACGGCAGCACGCCCGAACAGATCGCCAAGAACGGCGAGGCCATCCGCCAGCGCGGCGAAGCCGTGGGCTTCACCTTCAACCTGGCCAAGCGCAGCCGCATCGTGAACACGTTCGACGCGCACCGGCTGTTGCACTGGGCTGCACTGGAAGGCCGCCAGGCCGAGTTGAAGCAAGCCTTGCTCACTGCCTATTTCACTGAGGGCCGTGACGTGAGCTCGCACGATGTGCTGGTGGACGTGGCGGCCAAGGTCGGCCTGGACGCCGTCACTGCCCGCGAGGTGCTGGAGCAGGTTCGCTACGCCCTGGACGTGCGCGCGCAGGAGCAGTTCTACCAGTCGCAAGGCATCCAGGCGGTGCCTTCGGTAATCGTCAACGACCGCTACCTGATCCAGGGCGGCCAGCCGCCGGAAGCGTTCGAACAGACCTTGCGCAGGATCGCCAGCGAGGGCTGATCCGGTTGCCGCAGGCCCTTGCGCCACAAGGGCCTGCGCGAGTGACGGCAAGCAACGGCCCAGGCGTGCGAAAATACACGGCTGCTGTCGACCCCAAGCCCGGAACTCCGCATGTTGCGACTCACCGATATCAAGCTGCCGCTGGATCACGCTGAAGGCGCCATCGAGGCTGCCATCCGCGCCAAGCTCGGTCTCGGCAAGGACGCGTTGCGCGGCTATACGGTGTTCCGCCGCGGCTACGACGCGCGCAAGCGCAACGCGATCCTCCTGATCTACACGCTGGACGTGGACGTGGCCGACGAAGCCGTCATCCTCAAGCGCCATGCCGACGACAAGCATGTGCAGCCCACGCCGGACACCAGTTATCACTTCGTGGCGCAGGCGCCGGCCCAGTTGAGCCACCGCCCCATCGTGGTCGGCACCGGCCCCTGCGGCCTGTTCGTGGGCTTGTTGCTGGCGCAGATGGGCTATCGGCCAATCATCCTCGATCGTGGCAAGGCCGTGCGCGAGCGCACCGTCGATACCTGGGGCCTGTGGCGCAAGCGCCAGCTGGAACCGGAGTCGAACGTGCAGTTCGGCGAAGGCGGCGCCGGCACGTTCTCCGATGGCAAGCTGTACAGCCAGATCTCCGACCCTAAGCACCACGGTCGCAAGGTGCTTGCCGAATTCGTGAAGGCGGGCGCGCCGGAGGAAATCCTCTACGTCAGCAAGCCGCATATCGGCACGTTCCGCCTGGTCACCATGGTGGAGAACATGCGCGCGACCATCGAGTCGCTGGGCGGCGAGATCCGCTTCAAGCAGCGCGTGGACGACGTGCTGGTGGAGGCTGACGCCGATGGTGTGCGGCATGTGCGCGGCGTGGAGCTGGCCAGCGGCGAGCAGCTGCGTAGCGATCATGTCGTCATGGCCATTGGTCACAGCGCCCGCGATACCTTCGACATGCTGCACGAGCGCGGCGTGTACATGGAGCCGAAGCCGTTCTCGATCGGCTTCCGCATCGAACACCCGCAATCGATCATCGATCGCGCGCGCTTCGGCGCCAGCGCCGGTCACCCGATTCTCGGCGCGGCCGACTACAAGCTGGTGCATCACGCCACCGGCGCTCATCAAGGACGGGGCCGCTCGGTCTACAGCTTCTGCATGTGCCCTGGCGGTACCGTCGTGGCTGCCACCTCCGAGCCGGGTCGCGTAGTCACCAACGGCATGAGTCAGTACTCGCGCAACGAGCGCAACGCGAACGCCGCCATCGTGGTCGGCATCGAGCCCAGCGATTTCGCCCCCTTCGACCCCAGCGGCGGCCTGCTCGCTGGCATCGCCTTGCAGCGCGCGCTGGAATCGCGCGCGTTCGAGCTGGGCGGTGGCAACTACGACGCGCCGGGCCAGCTGGTGGGCGACTTCATCGCTGGCAAGCCATCGCGCGAGCTTGGCAGCGTGCAGCCTTCGTACAAACCCGGCGTGCACCTCACCGACCTGGCGCCCGCCCTGCCCGCCTACGCCATCGAAGCCATACGCGAGGCGCTGCCCGCCTTCGATCGCCAGATCAAGGGCTTCGCCATGCACGACGCCCTGCTGACCGGCGTAGAGACACGCACGTCGTCGCCGGTGCGCATTCGCCGCGGCGATGACTACCAAAGCCTCAACACGCGCGGCCTGTATCCCGCCGGCGAAGGCGCCGGTTATGCCGGCGGCATTCTTTCCGCCGCCGTCGACGGCATCCGCGTCGCCGAAGCGGTGGCCTTAGCCATCAACGCCGCGCACTGACGCTCAACCAGGCCGGGGACGCCCCATTCCACGCGCCCCTGGCGGCAGGTTGGGTATGGCCATGCGAGAATGGGCGCCTGCCGCGACAGCGCAGGCCTGAACCGCCCCCGATGCTCACCGATACCACCAAAGACGCCATCCGCGCCGCCTATACGCGCCTGAAAGACGGCCTGCCGGGCTTTCGCGCGCGTGCGTCGCAGGGAAAGATGATTGCCGAGGTGGCCAAGGCCCTGGCGCAGGAGGGCGGTGCCGCGGTGATCGAGGCGCCTACGGGCACCGGCAAGTCGATGGCCTACCTGATCGCCGGGGTCGAAGTGGCGCGGGCGCAGAAGAAAAAGCTGCTGATCGCCACCGCCACGGTCGCGCTGCAGGAGCAGCTGGTGCAGCGCGATATCCCGCTGTATCTCAAGCTCAACGGGACCGAAGCGAAGGTGGCCCTGGCCAAGGGCCGTGGGCGTTACCTGTGCCCGCGCAATCTCAATATGGCTGGCAACAGCCTCAACGAGACGGCGCAGATGGGGCTGGGCTTCGACGCCGATCTGGCGCTGTGGACCAAGCCGCCGCAGGAGCGTGACAAGAAGGCGCTGTCCAAGCTCGCCGGCCTGTTCGACCGCGGCGAATGGGACGGCGACATCGATGCCTCGCCCGAGCCGATCAGCGACCTGCTGCGTCCGATGATCACCACCAGCGCGGGCGGTTGCACCAGCCGCAAATGTGGCCAGTTCATGATCTGTCCCTTCTTTGCGGCGCGTCGCGCGGTCGGCGACGCGGACATCGTGGTGGCGAATCAGGACCTGGTCCTCGCCGACCTCACCATGCCGCGCGAGGAGGAAGGCTTTGGCGGCGTCATCCTGCCCAAGCCGGACGAGACGCTATACATCTTCGACGAAGGCCACCACGTGCCGTCGAAGGCGATCGATCGTGGTGCCTCCGATGTGTATATGAGCATCGCGGTGCGCCAGCTCAGCCGCCTCGGCCGCCAGATCCATGCCGCCTATTCGCTCACCGACAAGGAAGTGATCGGCAAGCTCACGCTGGATGCCGGCGACGAAAAGCTGCAGGAACTCAGCGACGCGCTGGAAGAACTGGAGAAGGAGATCCGTCTCGCCTGGCTACCGTCGCCGGACGATGACGAGCCGATGTATCGCGGCTCGCTCGGCCAGCTGCCGGAAGCCTGGGTCGAACAGGCGCGAGTGCTGTATGTGTTCACCAGCGAAGTGGAACGCTGGGTTGGTGCGGTGCGCCGCGCCGTACTCGAGATGACCGAGAGCGGCCCCACCCACGAAGCGCTGTCGCGCGAACTGGGCATGGCGCTGGAACGCATCGACCGGCAAACCCGCACCTGGCGCGCATGGTCCGCCAGCGATAGCGAGACAGCGCCGCCGCTGGCGCGCTGGGTCACCCTCAGCGTGGACCAGCAGCTGGTTTGCCATGCGTCTTCGGTGTCGGCTGGCGGGCTGCTGCGCAGCGTGCTATGGGGCAATGCGAGCGGCGTGGTGATGACGTCGGCCACCTTGAGCGCGGGCGGCAATTTCCGCGGCTTCGCGGATGCCGTGGGCTTGCCGAACGAGGCCGTCACGCTCAGCCTGCCTTCGCCGTTCGACCTCGCTGCACAAGCGCGACTGGAAGTACCCGCGATGCGCTCGCTGCCCGATGCGCGCGAGGACCACACGCAGGAAATCTGCGACTGGTTGGCCGAGCATCTCGACTGGAATGCCGGCAACCTGGTGCTGTTCACCTCGCGTATCAAGCTCGACCGCGTCCTGCAGAAGCTGCCGATCGAGCACGTGCGCAAGGTGCGCGCGCAAGGTTCGTTGGGCAAGGCACAGTTGGTGGCCGAGCACATCGCCGATATTGAAGCGGGCAAGGGCAGCACGTTGTTCGGGCTCGCCTCGTTCGGCGAGGGTCTGGACCTGCCGGGCAAGCTCTGCGAAACCGTAGTCATCACGCAGCTGCCGTTTGCCGTGCCGACCGATCCGGTCGGCGCGACCTACGCGGAATGGCTGGAATCACGCGGACGAAATCCGTTCATCGAAGTGACCGTACCCGAGGCGACGCGCCTGCTCACGCAGTACTGCGGCCGCCTGATCCGCACGGAGACCGACCATGGCCGCATCGTGCTGCTGGATCGCCGCGTGGTGCTCAAGCGCTACGGCGAACGCATGCTGAAATCGCTGCCGCCGTTCACCCGCGTGATCGAGAAGGTGGCATGAGCTCCGCCATCATCCGCGCCGCCGATTGCCCACCCCAGCCTTGGAAGAACGGCATGGGCGTGACACGCGAAGTCGCGCGCTTTCCGGCCGATGCAGACAACGAGCATTTCCTGTGGCGCGTAAGCGTGGCCGAGGTGAGCAGCGCGGCGCCGTTCTCCGCGTTTCCCGGCATCGATCGGCATATCGCCTTGCTCGATGGCGCCGGCTTCACCATGACGCTGGATGGGACGCTCGCGCATCCGTTGCACACGGCTTACGAACCGTTCGCGTTTGCGGGCGAAGCCCATGTCGATGTCGCCCTGGTCGGCGGCCCGACGCGCGACTTCAACCTGATGGTGCGCCGCGCACAAGCGCAGGGGTCGGTGGCCCTGTGCCATGGGCCTGGCAGTCACGCGACCGACGCCAGCTGTGTATTGCTTTACCTGCTGCGAGGCACCGCCAGCACAGCCGCGGGGCGCTTGCAGGCGGGTGATGCGTGGCGGCCAGAGGGTGGTTCGTTCGAGCTGCACGATGGTTCATTGGCTTTCCTGGTCCGGGTCACCCTTCGCGCCGACTAGCTTTGAGCCGTCACGGCATGGGCGGGCCGCATGCCTATAATCGCCGCAGCCCCACACACCCAAGGTGAGCTCATGGCGCTGCTGATCCTCGGTTTGGTGATCTTCCTCGGTGCGCACTCGATCCGCATCCTTGCCAATGACTGGCGCAGCCGACAAATCGCCCGCATCGGCGAGAAGCGCTGGAAAGGGCTTTACGCGCTGGCGTCCAGCGTCGGTTTCGTGATGATCTGCTGGGGCTTTGGACTGGCGCGACACCAGCCAGTCGTCCTCTACGTGCCGCCGCTGTGGTTGCGGCATCTCAATGCATTGTTCACGCTGCTCGCCTTCATTCTCGTCGCAGCCGCCTATGTGCCGAACAACCACTTCAAGGCCAGGCTTGGCCACCCGATGCTGGCGGGCGTAAAGACCTGGGCCTTCGGCCATCTGCTGGCCACCGGCATGCTGCACGACGTGCTGTTGTTCGGCGCCTTCCTGCTGTGGGCCGTGGTTGATTTCGTCAGCGCGCGCCGCCGGGATCGACTGGCCGGGGTGGTTTACCCCGCCGGTACGGCGAAGGGCGACATCATCACCGTGGTCGCAGGCATCGTGGGCTGGGCGGTATTCGCCTTCGCCCTGCACGCATGGCTGATTGGCGTGAATCCGATGGGGTGACGGGAGTCATCTACTCGCCGGCCCATGGGCTGCGCTAGAGTGGCGCCGGTTCTGATACGAAGGACGTCCCATGGTTGGTTTCCTGCTGTGGTTGTTGCTGCTCGTGTTCTGCTGGCCGCTGGCACTGCTGGCCATCGTGCTGTATCCAATCGTGTGGCTGCTTACGTTGCCGCTGCGTCTGGTGGGTATCACGGTGAGCGCGGTGTTCGCCTTCCTCGGCGCGCTGCTGATGCTGCCGGCGCGCGCGCTGGGCGGTCGACGCGTCGCCTGATGGGCGCGGACAAACCGCACGCGCCGTCCTGCGAGCGCAACCGCGATCCGATACTCGAGGTGCTGCGGGTTCATTTCGCCGATCGCCACAACGTGCTGGAGATCGGCAGCGGCACCGGACAACACGCCGTGCATTTCGCCGGGGCGATGCCGCAACTGGTTTGGCAATGCACGGATCGGGTGGAGAACCTGCCCGGCATCCAGCTTTGGCTGGACGAAGCCAGGCTGCCAAATACACCCGCACCCATCGAACTGGATGTCAGTGGCGCGTGGCCGACGCAGCGTTATGACGCGGTGTTCAGTGCCAACACGCTGCATATCATGGCGTGGGATGAGGTAGAGCAGCTGTTCGATCATCTGGCCGATGCGACCACGGATGATGCGAAGCTGATCGTCTACGGACCGTTCAACTACGACGGGCACTACACCAGCGACAGCAATGCCGCCTTCGACCAGTGGCTGCAGGCGCGTGGTGCGCATATGCGCATCCGCGATGCCGAGGCAGTGGACGCAATCGCCGACGCGGCTGGCTTCAAGCTGGTCGATGACATCACCATGCCAGCCAACAACCGCTGCCGCGTGTGGCAGCGGCAGGCATGGCTTGGCTAGCCATAGCGCGACCCGGCCCCCCTGCGCGCCCGGCTGCTTGCCCCCGGGTGTTACATGCTCGAATCATTGGATTTCAGACGGCGTACGCGTCAGGATGCGCCCAATGGCGGCTTGCCCGCCACACCACCAGCGGCCATGCGACCTTACGTGCAAGCAATCGACACGCTCACCCCCTGCCCCTGTGGCAATACGGCCGGCTATGCCCAGTGCTGTGGCCCCCTGCATGAGGGTGGCCACGCCGCTACCGCCGAGCAACTGATGCGTTCGCGTTACAGTGCCTATGTGCTCAAGCGCGAGGACTACCTGCTCGCCACCTGGCACGCCAGCACGCGTCCCGCCACCTTGAAACTCGGCGCGCAACAGCCTGCGCCAACCTGGCTGGGGCTTACGGTGAAGCGCCACGAAAGCGCCAACGAGGAAGCCACGGTCGAATTCATTGCACGCCTGCGCTACGGCGGTGGCAAGGCACAGCGCATGCATGAGGTCAGTCGCTTCGTGCGCGAACACGGCCAGTGGTTCTACGTCGACGGCGAGTTCCCCGAAGCCCGCTCCGGCGAGGATTGAGCGCGCGCTACCCGTTGGACGGGGCCAAGGATGACCCCAGTGCCGAGGCCTCAGCCAGCTGCCACCAGCGGTATCGCCGTCTCACCCTCAGGGCGACCAAAAGGCCCGAAACGGCGCTCGATCACCAAGCCGCGCCCGTCATGGCCGATCGCCACCACCGTGCTGGCACGCGTACCGTAATGCTCGCCGCGTATGAAGGCGGAAGACAGCCAGCGCTCGCGCTCCAGTCCCACGCCGGTGTCCGGCAGCTCGTCGTCCGGATACACCTGTGGGTCGGCCAGGGCGCTGAACAGCGGCGCGAACTCGTCGTCCTCGCCAGCATCGAGCCATGCCTGCAGGCGCTGCATCAGGGTGCGGGTCTTCGGCCACGGCGTATTGAAGTCGGCATTGGACAGCCCGTGTACGCCGGGCGTGACGGCCTGGGCACGTGCATCGGGCCGGTTGCCCAGGTAGAACGCGTGCCGGGTATCGAAAGTCAGCAGGTTGAACGGACGGTAATCCGCGGCCGTCGCCAGCAGGGCGTCGGCGTGCGTCACGGCATCGGCGCTGCCGGTGAGATAGTCCAGCGCCAGCAGGCCACGTGAACGCCCGTGTTGCGGATCGCGCGGGTCGCGCACGTTGGTGACGACGCTGCAACGCCCCGCATCGGTCACACCGAGCCAGGTGCCGCCGGCTTCCAGATCCTTGCCGGCAATGATCGGCGCCTGCTCCCAGCGCGCCAGCGGCAAGCTGGGGCGCCTATGGAACTCGTCGCGATTACCCGCCAGCAGCAGGCGCCAGCGTGGATGGGCTTGCCATGCCAACGCGATCAGGCACATATCAAAAAGGCTCCCGACGTCATCCAGCCATTGTGGGCGAGCGGATGTGCCCGCACCAGCGCCGAGCCATAAAAAAACGGCGCGCCGATCGCTCGGCGCGCCGCCCTGGTTTCCCCCGTCGACTCTGGCCCCTGGCCTGGCGACGTCTCGGGCACTGGCGGGGAGTATAGATCCGGCGAGGGCCTGCGCGCGTGTGCCGGTTCAGGCCGCCGCGCGCAGCCGTACCGCCGCTGCCCAGCGCGCGGCCACCTTGGGCGAGGTCATGCACACGGCCTCGTCGGTACGGGTGGTCACGGCACGTTCGAGCAGCTGGATGTCGGCCTCATGCTGGCGGGCCACATGCGGGTCCTCAAAGAAGATCGCGCGCTGGCAGCGGCCTTCCAGCACCAGGTCGGCGATTTGCGCGTCGCCACCCATGGGACCGCTCTCGTAGCGTTCCACCCACGGCGTGTCCTTGGGCCAGCCGCGGCTCCAGGCCAGTTCATTCAATCGCTGGCCGGTGGTACCGGTGCCGACGCGATGGGCGAAGCGGGAGAGCACGTCGAAATGCTCGTCGGCATAGGCAAGCATCTGCGGCTTCATCGCATCGTGCGCGATCAAGGCCGCGGTCTGCGTTTCCAGCGCATAGAACCGGTCGGCGCCCGGATCGGCCGTGCAGCCGGCGTGGACGCGTTCGAACTCGATCCAGTCGCGTGCCGATGCCACCGTCGAGATAAACGGCTTGCCGTGGATCACGCACTGCCGCTTCAACGCCACCGCTTCCGGAAACACCGACGAGGGATCGACCGGATCGATCAGGTAGATCGCGCCATCCAGCACGCGGTCATCACCCAGGCCGACCACCTCGGCCACCAGCTTCATCAGGCCGCCCTCGCGTCCATAGGGATAGCGACGCAGTGGCGCATAACTCTCCAGGTGCCCTGCGCGCAGGATCGCATCATACGTACGCCCCACCGCGTGCAGGCCGAGCCCCAGTTCGCGGATGCCGGCTTCGCTGGCACGCAGCCAGCGAAACAGCGCCGCGTCCGCATGGGCGTGATGAAGTTGGTTGGCGGCGAGGCCAAGACGCATATCGTTTTGCTCCTTGAGGCGTCAGCTGTCTGGGCCACCGGCTTCCGGCAGCAGCAACACCAGTTTGTGATCGGGAAGACTGGAGGGCAGCAGGGTAACCTGAGTGCGTTCGACGCGCCCTAGTCGAGGATGATGAAAACGGCGGCTGCCGCCCTCGCGCGCCAGTACATCATGCTGGTTCCAGAACTGCTGGAACGGTCGGCTCTCGCGTTGCAGCTCGGCGACCAAGCCGATGAGCCCACTATCATCCGGGTACAAGGCAGTATCGGCGCGAAACTCGGCGACCAGGCGATGCGCGCGCTCTTCCCAGTCGCAGATCAGCTCGCGCGCGGACGCATGCAGGAACACGTAGCGCAACAGGCAGGCCTCGCCGCTGGCCAGCCACGGGGCAAACAATTCAGCCGCCGCATCATTCCATGCCCGCAGGCACCACATGCGATCGAGCAGATAGGCGGGCATCGGCATGGCCGCCACGGCCTGCTGCCATTCCGGCGCCAGGCTGGACGCGCCTTCGAACGGGGTCCGCACGGGGTCGCGACGGCGCGCCAGTTCGAACAAATAGGCGCGCTCGGCAGCGGAAAGGCTCAGCGCGTCGGCCAACCGGGCCAGGGCAGACGGCGACAGTGCAATATCACGTCCCTGCTCGAGCCAGGTGTACCAGGTCGTGCTGATGCCGGCGCGCTGGGCGACTTCCTCGCGCCGCAGGCCCGGCGTACGGCGCCGGCCGAATCCCTTCATTGCCCCCGCGTCGGCTGGCGCCGCCTCGCGCCTGGCGCGCAAGAAGCGACCGAGCAGATGGCGCGGATCGTTGGCTGCATCGAAGGAGGAAGCATTCATACCAGGATAACGACGCTACTTACTCGGCCCGTGGCCGGTTCGCAGAATGTCGGCTCCATCCCCACGAGGCCAACCTCATGACCACGACGCCGCACAGCTTTACCGCCAACCACTATGGCCCGCGAGCCCAGGATTACCTGAGCAGCGAAGTGCATCGCCAGGGTGCCGACCTGGACCAGCTCGAAAACGAACTGCGCGACCACGGCCACGCGCGCCTGCTGGACCTCGGCTGCGGAGGCGGCCATGTCAGCTACCGCGTCGCCCCGCTGGTGCGCAATGTGGTGGCCTGTGATGTCACGCCGAGCATGCTCGCCATGGTTCAGGCGACAGCTGCCGAACGTGGGCTGTCCAACATCTCCGTCCAGCAGGCGCCCGCGGAACAACTGCCGTTTGCCGACGCGAGCTTCGACGTGGTCGTGGCGCGCTTCACCACCCACCACTGGCAGCACCGCGACGCCGGCTTGCGCGAGGCACGACGCGTGTTGAAGCCGAGCGGCCGCGCAATCTTCATCGACGTCGTCGCACCGGAGCATGCGTTGCTCGACACCCATCTGCAGGCGGTCGAGCTGCTGCGCGATGTCTCGCATGTGCGCAACTACCGCGTGCCGGAATGGATCGCGGCGCTGGCGCTTGCCGGCTTCACGGTCGACAGCCTGACCGCACGCCGGCTGCCGATGCGTTTCGACGACTGGGTGGCGCGCACCCGCACCAGCGCCGAGCACATCGCCGCCATTCGCAGCCTGCAATTGGTCGCGCCCAGTACGGTGCGCGAGCACTTCGCCATCGCGGACGATGGCAGCTTCATGCTCGACACCGTCACCCTGGTCACTCACGGCGCCTGACTGGCCTCAGGCATGCGCGAGCGCGGGTGCGTCGACTTGCTGCAGCAACTGCACGATCGACCCAGCCGCCTCGCGACCGTCGTAGACCGCGCGCACTACCAGGTCGGCACCGCGCACGTTGTCGCCACCGGCAAAGATGCGCGGGTGGCTGGTCTGGTGCGGCAGGTTGCCGTTGGCGCCGGTGACGACGCGTCCCGTGCGGTCCAGCGACACGCCATGCGTGCGCAGCCAATCAGGCGGACTGGGCAGGAAGCCGAACGACTGGATCACCACGTCGGCGTCGATGATGTATTCCGTGCCCGCCACGTTCTGCGGACGCATGCGGCCAGAGCCGTCATCGACCAAGGCCGTCTCGATCACCCGCACGCCACGCACATTGCCGCGCGCGCCACCGAGTATCTCCAGCGGCTGGCGCTGGAACAGGAAGGTGACGCCTTCCTCGCGGCTGTAGTTCACCTCGCGTGCGGAGCCAGGCATGTTCGCTTCGTCGCGGCGATACACGCAGGTGACGCTCGCCGCGCCCAGGCGGATCGCCGTGCGATTGCAGTCCATGCCGGTGTCGCCACCGCCGAGCACGACCACGTGCTTGCCGCGGAAGTCGAACGCCGGCGGCGGTGATTCGTCGCGCAGCAGTCGCTCGGTATTGGCAATCAGAAATGGCAGCGCGTCGTGCACGCCACGCAATTCGCGGCCGGGCAACTGGGCGTCGACATAAGTATAGGCACCCGTGCCCACGAACACGGCATCGTATTCGTCCAGCAACTGGCCGAATTCGATGTCACGCCCCACTTCGCGACCGAGCAGGAAGTTCACGCCCATGCCTTCGAGCAGCTCGCGGCGCGTGCGCACTACAGCCTTGTCCAGCTTGAACGGCGGAATGCCAAAGGTAAGCAGGCCACCGATTTCCTGCTGGCTGTCGTAGACATCGGCGGCGATGCCGGCACGGCGCAGGCGATCCGCACAGGCCAGTCCGGCCGGACCCGCACCCACGATGGCCACCCGCTTGCCGGTCTCGCGCACGGCGGAAAGATCAGGGCGCCATCCCTGGCGTAACGCTTCGTCCGTCACCCAGCGCTCGATGCTGCCAATGGTCACTGCACCAAACGACGTCTGCTCGAGCGTACACGCACCCTCGCACAGGCGATCCTGCGGACACACGCGCCCGCAGATTTCCGGCAGCGGATTGGTCTCGTGCATCAGCGTGGCCGCCTCCATCAGGCGACCTTCCTCCACCAGCTTGAGCCAGTTCGGAATGTAGTTGTGCACCGGGCAGGCATGCTCGCAATACGGATTGCCGCAGTCGATGCAACGCTCCGCCTGGGTACCGGCCTGCGACGCGCCGAAATCGCCGGAGATCTCGCCGTAGCCCAGCACGCGGATGGATACCGGTACCGTACGCGGCGTCTGCCTTGGCACGTTGAGGAACTGGAAGTCCTTGTCGCTCATGCTGCGCTCCTCAGCTCTTCGGCCAACGCCGACAGACTCGCGGCCTTGGGCTTCACCAGCCAGAACTTGTACTGCAGGCCGCGGAAGTCATGCAGGATGTGGCGTCCCCACTCACTGCCAGTGAGCTCGACGTGACGCGCCACCAGGCCGCGAAGATGCTGCATGTAATGCTCCATGCCCTCGGGAGAGATGCGCAGGATGTCCACCAGCTCGTGGTTGTAGCAGTCGACGAAGGTGCGTTCGAGATCGAGCACATAGGCGAAACCGCCCGTCATGCCCGCGCCGAAGTTGAGGCCGACCTTGCCGAGCACGGCGACGACACCGCCGGTCATGTATTCGCAGCAGTGGTCGCCGGCGCCTTCCACCACGGCCAACGCACCGGAGTTACGCACGGCGAAACGTTCGCCCGCGCGACCTGCAGCGAACAACTCACCATCGGTGGCGCCATAGAGGCAGGTATTGCCGATGATCGACGCGTCCTGACTGGCAAACGGCGAGTCCGCCGGCGGACGAACCACGATGCGGCCGCCGGCCATGCCCTTGCCGACACCGTCGTTTGCTTCGCCGGTGAGGTCGATCTGCACGCCACCGGCGTTCCAGGCGCCAAGGCTCTGGCCCGCCGCGCCATTGAGCTTGAGGACAAGGGGATGCGCGTCCATGCCGTGGTCGCCGTGACGGCGGGCCACTTCGCCGGACAGGCGTGCACCGATGGCACGGTCGGTGTTCGCAATATCGAAGGTGAATACGCCGCCGCTGCGCTGGATGATCGCCTCGCGCGTGGCGGCGTCGATGCGCTCCGCCAACTCGGCCTCGTCGCGCATCGGATTGCGCGGCAAGGTACAGGCGAAATCGACGCTGGAGCCCAGGGAACCGGTGCCGATCAGCGGCATCAGATCCAGCTTGTGCTGGACCGGCGTGGTGCCATCGACCTGCTCCAGCAGATCGGCCCGACCGATGAGCTCGTCCAGGCTACGCACGCCCAGCCGCGCCAGATGCGCGCGCACGTCCTCGGCGACGAAACGGAAATAGTTGATGACCATTTCCGGCAAGCCGATGAAGTGCTCCTTGCGCAGCACGGGATGCTGGGTGGCCACGCCGGTGGCGCAATTGTTCAAATGGCAGATGCGCAGGTATTTGCAGCCCAGCGCCACCATCGGACCGGTGCCGAAGCCGAAGCTTTCCGCACCGAGCAAGGCCGCCTTGATCACGTCGAGGCCGGTCTTCAGGCCACCGTCGGTCTGCAGGCGCACGCGACCACGGAGGTCGTTGCGGCGCAGCGTCTGCTGCGTCTCTGCCAGACCGAGCTCCCACGGCGTGCCGGCGTACTTGATGGAAGTGAGCGGACTCGCGCCGGTACCACCATCGTGGCCGCTCACCGTGATGAGATCGGCACCTGCCTTCACCACGCCGGCCGCCACCGTGCCGACGCCGGCATGACTGACCAGCTTCACCGAGACCAGGGCCGCAGGATTGACCTCCTTGAGGTCGTGGATCAGCTCGGCCAGGTCTTCGATCGAATAGATGTCGTGGTGCGGCGGCGGCGAGATCAGGCCGATACCCGGCTTGGCATAGCGCAAGCGCGCGATCGTAGCATCCACCTTGTGGCCTGGAAGCTGACCGCCTTCGCCGGGCTTGGCGCCCTGGGCGATCTTGATCTGCAGCACCTCGGCATTGACCAGGTACGCCGGCGTGACGCCAAAGCGACCCGAGGCGACCTGCTTGATCTTCGAGGTCTTCTCGGTGCCGTAGCGCGCGGGGTCTTCACCACCTTCGCCGGAATTGCTGCGCGCACCGAGGCGATTCATTGCGATCGCCAGCGCTTCATGCGCTTCCGGCGACAGCGCGCCCAGCGACATGCCCGCCGAATCGAAGCGGCGCAGGATGCTTTCCACCGACTCGACTTCGTCCAGTGGCACCGATGCGCCGACGGGGCGAGGCGTGAGCAGGTCGCGCAGCGCGGACGGTGGGCGATGATCAACGTAATCCGCGTAGACGCGGTAATCCGCACCGCTACCGGTACGCACCGCGGTCTGCAGGCTGGCGATCACGTCCGGGTTGTACATGTGGTATTCGCCGCCGTAGACGAACTTGTACAGCCCGCCCGCACGCAGCGGCAACGCCTCGTTCCACGCTTCGGCGGCCAACAGGCGCTGATCGTGTTCCAGCTCGGCAAAGCCGGCGCCACCGATGCGCGATGGCGTGCCCGGGAAGCACAACGCGACCACCTCCGGCGCCAGCCCGACGATTTCAAACAACTGCGCACCGCGATAGCCGGCGACGGTGGAGATACCCATCTTCGACAGGATCTTCAGCAGGCCCTTGCGGATGCCGCGCCGATAGCTGCGGCCCACTTCGAAGCGGTCGCTGGCGATATGCCCCTCACGACCAAGCTCGAACAGGCTCTGGTAGGCCAGCCAGGGATAGATCGCCGTAGCGCCGAAGCCGATCAGGCAGGCGAACTGGTGCGCGTCGCGCGGCGTGGCCGTCTCCACCACGATGTTGCACTGACAGCGCAGCGAGCGATCGATCAGGTGCGCATGCACCGCGCCCACCGCCAGCAGCGAGTGGATCGGCAACTGGTCCTTGTTCGGATAGCGGTCGCTGAGGAAGACCAGCGCACAACCAGCTCGGACGGCCTTTTCCACGTCGGCGCAAAGCCGGTGCAGTGCCGCTTCGAGCCCTTCTTCCGGCGCGTACATCAAATCGAAGCGCGGCGTGCCGGTGAACTGCGGCAAGGCCAGCAATTGGCGCAACTTGCGCTGCGACAGCACCGGCGAATTGATCAGCACCTGCTTCGCGTTCTCGGGGGTGAGATCGAACACATTGCTCTCGGGCCCGATCTGCGTCACCAGCGACATCACCAGCTTTTCGCGCAGTGGATCGATCGGCGGATTGGTGACCTGGGCAAAGGCCTGCCGGAAGCGATCAAACAGCGGCCGCACCTGGCGCGACATCGCCGCGATCGGCGTGTCGTCGCCCATCGAGCCGGTGGCTTCCTGCTCCAGCTCCACCATCGCCTTGAGCACGGTTTCGCGTTCTTCGCGCGACAGCCCATAGAGCTTCTGGTAGCGGCGCAGTTTGTCCGCCGGCAGCGGCTCGGCGGCCAGCGACGGATCGATCAGGTCCGATTCCAGATAGCTCACGCCGGCGCGCAGCCAATCGCGATAAGGCGCGCGCTTGCGATTGATATCGTCGATGTCGGCGTCACGCAGCAGGCGATGCTGTACCAGATCGACGGCGATCATTTCGCCCGGCGCCAGGCGACCCTTGGCCACGACCTGCGAGGACGGCACGTCCCACAGGCCCGCTTCGGAGGCGACGATCAGGTGATTGTCGGCCGACAATGCCCAACGCGCCGGGCGCAGGCCATTGCGGTCCAGGGTGCACGCGGCGTAGTGGCCATCGCACATCACCAGGCCGGCCGGGCCGTCCCATGGCTCGCTGTGCAGCGCGTAGTACTCGTAGAACGCCGCCAGGTCTTCGTCGATGCCCTCGCGCGCAGCGAACGCCGGCGGGACCAGCACGCGCATGGCGGCGAGCAGGTCCAGGCCGCCGGCAAGCAGCACTTCGAGTGCGTTGTCGAGCGTCTCCGAATCGGAGCCGGTCTGGCGTACCAGCGGACCGATATCCGACAGATCCACCAGCGGCGAATGCAGGATGGATTCGCGCGCCTGCATCCAGCGCCGATTGGCGCGTATCGTGTTGATCTCGCCGTTGTGGGCCAGCAGGCGGAAGGGCTGGGCCAGGCGCCACTGCGGCGTCGTATTGGTGGAGAAGCGCTGGTGGAACACCACCGCATCGGCCGCCAGGGCCGGATGCGCGAGGTCCGCGAAGACGTCGCGCAGGCGACCCGGCGCAGCCATCGCCTTGTAGCCCACGACCTGGGCGGACAGGGTCACCACGTAGAAATGTTCGTCCGCGCTCAGCGTGCTCTCGGCGCGGCGACGCGCGCGGAACAGGGCACGCTCGAATACGGCGTCATCCATGCCGGCAGCGGGTTCGACGAAGACCTGGCGTACCTGCGGCATCGCCGCGGCCGCCAGCGGACCACAGGCCTCGGCGTTCACCGCCACGTCGCGCCAGCCTGCCAGCCGCAGGCCTTCCTCGCGCAGACGCTCTTCCAGTGTCGCGGCGGCCGCCTCGCCGCCCGCGGGATCAAGAAACACCACACCCGCCGCAAAGCGTTCGCCGAGCGCTATGCCCGCTTCGGCTGCCAGCGCCTTCAGCCAATCCAGCGGACGATGGAAGAGCACGCCGCAGCCGTCGCCACTGACGCCGTCGGCGTTGACGCCGCCGCGATGGGAAAGTTTGGCCAGCGCCGTAAAGGCGGTGTCCACTACCCAGGCGCTGGCGCGCCCGTCGATTTGTGCGACCAGACCAAAACCACAGCTGTCGTGCTCAAACGCAGCGTCGTAAAGCGTCGCTGGACCTGCCTGCGCCATCTTGCCTCCCCGGCCGATGGAAAGAGACACGTAGTCTCAACGGTGCCGACGGCTCCGCTGCCACGTGTACTAGTGTGGACTCGACTAAAGCACAAATGTTGCGTCGCGTCAAAGCAATCTATACGTCCAAATGAAAGTTTCATTCGCAAGTGTTTTTCTTGTTGTGGAAGGTTCGGACTACAAGCGGCCTGGCTACGTCTTCCCGTTCATTCCAGGCCAAGCGCTGTAGGAGCGCACCTTGTGCGCGACCCTCCGGCAGGACTGCCGGATGGCACAGCGCCAGCTGCCCGAAGGGCGAGGGCCAGGGATGGCCCGAGTGAAAAGCCTACGTAGCGATGACGTCGTGATCGCGCACAGGGTGCGCTCCTACAGCGGGATGACGATGGGTCGGCCGGGGCTGACCGCAGGGCTCGCGTGCCGTCACCGAGCTCAGTGATAATCGCCCGATGCCAAAGCCCGCTGATCGTGCCCGTCCCTTCGCCCGCGCCATCACCGGCGCCCTCCTGCTCTCCTTCATCGCGATGCCGTCCTGGGCCGCCCAGGACGTCAAGACCAAGGCCGAGCAGGCCGAGGCCGAGAAGAAGCTGTCGGACGTGCGCAGCAAGATGGAGGCACTGGCCAAGGAACAGGCCGAAACCGCCGCCAAGCGCGACAGCGCCAGTGCCGAACTGGCCAAGCAGGCCAATGCCGTGGCTGGCGCCGCCAAAGCCGTGCGCGAGACGGACGCCCAGCTGGCGACCAAACAGCACGACCTGGAGCAGTTGCAGCAACAGCGGGCCGAGCTGAACAGGAGTCTCGAAGGCCAGCGCGCCGCCATTGCCGACCTGCTCCGCGCCACTTACGCCCTGGGGCGGGGATCCGACCTGCGCTTGTTGATGGGCGACGATGATGTGGCACGCATCGCCCAGGCCCTGGCCTATTCCAAATACTTCCAGGAAGACCGCGTCCAGCGCGTGCAAAAGCTGATGGGCGACCTGGCCAGGCTGCAGGACCTGGAGACCGAGATCACCGCCCAGCAGCAGGCGCTGCAGGCCAGTCGCGCCGAACGCGAGACACAGGCCAAGGCGCTGGAGCAGCAGCGCGCAGTCCAGGCCAAACTGGTGGCCGACACCGATGCCCAATACAAGGACCAGGCCCAGCGCCTGGCCGCCTTGAAACAGAACGAGGCCTCGCTCAACCAGCTGCTCGAAAAACTGCAAAAGGCCATCGACGAAGCCGCCAGGGAGGCCGAGCGCGCCGCTCGCGCCAACGCCACGGCGCCGGTGCCGCCCCCCGGCAAGGGGCTGGCCAACATCCGTGGCAACCTGCCCTGGCCTGCCAATGGCGTGGTGAACACCTATGGCAATGGCGTCCTGATCAAGGCCGCCGGAGGCAGCGAAGTGCACGCGGTGGCCAGCGGCCGCGTGGTCTATGCCGCATTCCTGCGCGGCTACGGGATGCTGCTCATCGTCAGCCACGGCAGTGGCTGGATGAGCATGTATGGCAATAACGAAACCCTGCTGCGTGGCGTGGGCGACCAGGTGGAGGCCGGCCAGGTCATCGGCACGGCGACCGCACCGATCGGCGTCAATACCGGGGTGTATTTCGAGCTGCGCCAGAACAACAAGCCGGTGGACCCGCGCAGCTGGCTCGGCCGCCAGCGTTGACGCCAGCTACGCAGCGTCGCAGGCTAACCTGCGTGCCGTGAGATTGAATTTCGGCGCGGTCTGGCGGTCCAAGCGCGTTGCGCTGATGGATCATCGGCAACGCCCCCCCTTGGTTTTCCCGGAGTCCCCCACCCATGCGGTTTTCCACCTTGAGCCTCGCCGTCCTGCTGCTGGCGACGCCGCTGGCGCAGGCCCAGACCGCGCCCGCGCAAGTCAAGGGCGCCAAGCCATCGGCTGCCCCGGCGGCCGCGGCATCCGTACCTGATCGCGTGGATCTGGACGATATCCGCAACTTCAGCCGCGTCTACGAAATCGTACGACAGGCCTATGTGGAGCCGGTGGACAACAAGACCCTGATGAAGGCCGCCATCAGCGGCATGCTCACCGGCCTGGACCCGCATAGCGAGTACCTGGACAAGGAGGGCCTGAACGAGCTCAACGAGGACACCACCGGCCAGTACGGCGGCCTCGGCATCGAAGTCCTGCAGGTGGACGGCACGCTGCGCATCATTGCCCCGATCGACGACACCCCCGCGGCGCGCGCCGGAATCAAGCCGGGCGACACCATCGTCAAGATCGATGGCAAGCCGGTGGAAACCGAGAACATCGACGAGATGTTCAAGCAGCTGCGCGGCGACCCGGGCAGCAAGGTCACCCTGACCATCCTGCACGAGAAGAGCGACAAGCCGATCGACATGCCGCTGGTGCGCGAACGCATCTCGATCACCAGCGTGAAGGTGCGCGAACTGGAGCGCGGCTACGCCTATGTGCGCATCAGCCAGTTCCAGGACGACACCACGCCCGACCTCGAGAAGAAGCTGGGCGAGTTCATCAAGAAGCATGGCCAGCCCAAGGGCGTGATTCTCGACCTGCGCTCGAACCCGGGCGGCCTGCTCACGGCGGCGGTTGGGGTCAGCGACGACTTCCTCAATAGCGGCACCATCGTCACCACCCGGGGCCGGCTGCAGGACTCCAACCTCAGCTTCGAGGCGCACCCGGGCGACATCCTCAATGGCGCACCGATGGTGGTGCTGGTCGACAACGGCACGGCCTCGGCGGCCGAGATCGTCTCCGGCGCCCTCAAGGACAACCGCCGCGCCCTGATCGTGGGCCGGCGCACGTTTGGCAAGGGCGTGGTGCAAACCGTGTTGCCGCTGGACAACGAGCATGCGGTGAAGATCACCACCGCGCGCTACTACACGCCCAGCGGGACCTCGATCCAGGCCGAAGGCATCAAGCCTGATATCGCCCTGGCGGACCTGGCGGTCAACAAGGCCGATAGCTCGCCTGTGCTGGTCAGTTCCGAGGCCGACCTGCCCAACCATCTTGCCAACGAAGACAGCAAGCTCGGGCGGGACATCGACAACGACGGCAGCGCCGAAAACGCCAAGCTGGCTACGCAGGACTACGCCTTGTCGCAGGCGCTCAACGTACTGAAGGGGCTGGCGCTCAATCGCGTCGCGCCTGCGGCGACGACTGTCAGCACGCACTGAGACGCAAGCCTAGATCCTCTCTCCCACCGGGGAGAGGAAGTCGGGCTCACTGCGTATCGATCTCGGGCGCCAGGCCGGCCAGGTGGCCGGCCAGTGGATCGTGCTGGTCCAGCAGTTCGAAGCCGTCGTACTCGAAAGCGGGCGCCACCAGGCATGTCACCAGGGCATGGCTGCCGAGAGGCCGTGCGGCCTGCCAGGCACCGGCCGGCACCACGGCCATCGGCCGCACGCCCGGAGCCAGCGGCCCCAGGCAGCAGCGCTCCAGGCTCTTGTTGTCCGGGTCGAAGATCAGCAGCTCCAGCGGTTCGCCTTCGACGAAATGCCAGGCTTCTTCGGCATCGACGCGATGCCAGCTGCTGTACTCACCCGCCTCGAGCAGGTAGTGGATCGCGCTCAGGGCGGAACGGCCATCCGGATTGTCCGCCGCCGATGGCTGCGGGTACACCCGGCGATAGTGTCCGCCTTCCACATGGGGCTGCAGCTGCAACGTGGCCTTCAGCTCTTCGATGCGGGCCGCGACGTCGCTCATGCCCGCTCCGTCTGGCCCGGCTTCAGCAGCCAGCGTACCGCCAGCACGCCCAGTTCGTAGAGCAGGCACATCGGAATGGCCAGCATGATCATCGAGGTGATGTCCGGCGGCGTGATGAAGGCGGAAATCGCAAACGCGCCAACAATGGCATAACGCCGCCCGCTGCGCAGCTGCTCGAGATTGACCACGCCGATCGCCGCCAGCACCACCACGATCACCGGTACCTGGAAGCACAGGCCGAAGGCAAAGAACATCAGCATGACGAAATCGAGGTAATGCGAGATGTCCGTCATCATCTCCACGCCCTCCGGCGTCACCGCCGTGAGGAAGCGGAAGGCCGCCGGCAGCACCAGGAAATAGGCGAACGCGCAGCCCAGGTAGAACAGCAGCAGCGCCGCCGCCAGCAGCGGTCGGGCCAGACGCTTCTCGTTGCGATACAGGCCGGGGCTGACGAAGGCCCACAGCTGGTAGAGGATCATCGGCATGCCGATGAACAGCGCGGTGTAGAACGCCAGCTTCAGCGGCGTCACGAAGCCACCGGCCACTTCCGTGGCAATTAGATGCGCCCCTTGCGGCAACCGCTTGACCAGGGGCTGCGCCAGCTCGGAATACAGCCGATTGGCGAATGGAATCAGCGCCACCAGTACCACCACGACCGTGATCAGCGCACGCATCAGGCGTGTGCGCAGCTCGATCAGATGGGAGAACAGGCCTTGCTCCAGACCATCGGCTTCGGGACTTTCTTGCTCAGACGCCGCCATGCGAGGCTTCCTTGGGTGGCGCAGGCTCGAGCACCGGCGTGACCGTGTTGCCCGGCGCCTCGCTGGTGGCCGGTGCGGGCGAAACGGCCGCATTGCCGACCGGCTGCATCTTGCGCAGGGTAGCGTCCAGCTCGGCCTGGGCAGCCGCGGCCCGGTCCGCCGCCTCACGCGCCTGGCGGCGAATCTCCTCGACCTGCAATTCGCGCTCGACCTCGGCGCGCACGCTGTCCCAGCCCGTGCGCACACGGCGCAGCAAAGCGCCGGCGGTGCGGGCGGCGCCGGGAAGTTTCTCCGGGCCCAGCACGATCAGCGCAATGACTGCGAGCAGGATCAGCTTGCCGAAGCTGATTTCAATCATGGCTCACTAACCCGGATTACTTCGGCTCGGTGGTGTCGTGCTGAGCCTGGGTCTGGCTGGGGCTGACCGGCGGATCAGCGCGCAGGCGCTCGTCCGGCTGCGCCGGGGCCGGCTTGGCGTCGTCACCGTCCAGGCCCTTCTTGAAGTCGCGTACGGCGCCGCCAAGGTCGCCACCGATATTGCGAAGTTTCTTGGTACCGAAGATCAGCACGACAACGACGAGAAGAATGAGTAGATGGGTAATGCTCATGAATCTGGCCTCAAGGACGTAAAAGCGGCGGAACCAGCCGTCACGCTGCCGCGCCGCCGCTCCACATCAACGCTGAGTGTACTCCTCCAGACGGTCCCTGAAATCGACCACCGGCCCGGCCACGTTGCCGACGCCGCCTTCGAAGATGCGGCGTGGCGTCACACCGGAGCCATAGATCGCCTCGTTGGCGTCGTAATCGATGCGCAGGGCGGAACCGTCCAGGGCGACGCCGGCGAACAGCCCACGGGAGCGCGAGTAGGAGTAGATCTCCGCCTTGAACTGGCTGTCGGTCGATGCCGTGGCGGTGCGTCCCACCGGCCCGGCCGCCGCCGCGGCGTCGGCGCCAAGGGTAAATTTGCCGTTGACGATGCTGTCCACGCCACGCTGGGTGCGGAACACCAGGATCACGTCGGTGGACGACACACCGGCCTGGAAGCCGAAACTACCGCCGGTCATGGTGATGAAGCTGGGGTTGGACCAGGTGCCATCGGGGCTCTTCACCGAGATCAGGCCCTCGCCACGACGGCCACCGAAGACGAAACCCACCTTGAGCAGGTCGGGAATCACGGCAATGGCCTTGGCGTCCTTGAGCAGGTCCTGGGGGATCGACTTGTCCGGCGCTTCCATGATCTCTTTGAGCACGCGCACCGAATTCTGGGCGCGCACGAGCGGCGGATCCTCCGCGTGTGCTGCCATGACGGGCAGCAACAGGATCAGACTGGCAAGCAAAAGACGACGGAGCGGGGTTTTGATCATGGATGACTCCCAAGCTGATTTCAGGCACGGCCCGCGGCAACTCTTCATGCGGAACCGCAAACGGCTTGTGGCAGACTCTGCGGCGATTCTCACCGCCAGCGCCACGATGCCACATAGCCTCGACTATACCGGCCCCGCCGGCGATTCCGATGACCCGCCCGTTCAGGCGGGAGTGCTGTTGGTGAACCTGGGCACACCGGAGGCACCCACCGCGAAGGCGGTACGTCCTTACCTGGCCGAATTTCTCAGCGACTCTCGCGTGATCGATTACCCGCGCTGGCTCTGGTGGCTGGTCCTGCACGGCGTGATCCTGCGCGTGCGGCCGTCCCGCTCGGCCCACGCGTATCAACGCATCTGGACACCCCAGGGTTCGCCGCTGCGCGTCGGCAGCGAGGCGCTGACCGCGCGCCTGCGCGAAGAGCTGCAGCGACTGCGCCCGGCGGGCCCGATACGCGTGGCCCTGGCGATGCGCTATGGCGAGCCCTCGGTGCAGCATCAGATCGAACAACTGCAGCGCGAAGGCGTACGTCGCCTGCTGGTGCTGCCGCTCTATCCGCAGTATTCGGCAACGTCCACCGGTTCGGTGCTCGATGCCGTGGCCGATGCGCTCAAGTCGCTACGCTGGCCGCCGGAGCTGCGCATCGTCAACGATTACCACGATGACGCGGCGCATATAGAAGCGCTCGCCCTCAGCATCGAGCGCTGGTGGGCGGTGCACGGTCGCGGCGACAAACTGCTGCTGTCGTTCCACGGCATTCCGGAGCGTTACGTACGCCTGGGCGACCCTTACCAGGACCAGTGCCAGGCCACGGCGCGCGCCCTGCGCGAGCGCTTGCGGCTGGACGAGACGCAGCTCCTGGTGAGCTTCCAGTCGCGCGTGGGCCGCGAGCGCTGGCTGCAGCCGTACACCGATGCCACTGTGCGCGAGCTGGCCGGCGCCGGCATCAAGACGCTGGACGTTGCCTGCCCGGGCTTTGCGGTGGACTGCCTGGAAACCCTGGAAGAGATCGCGATGCAGAACCACGAGTTCTTCCGCGCGGCTGGCGGCAGCGAGTTACGCTATATCCCGGCACTCAACGATACGCCCGCCCAGGTCGAAAGCCTGGCCAAGCTGGTGCTGCGCCATACGCAAGGCTGGGACGAATTCGCCATCGAGTCTCCGGCGGGCAACCGGCCCCGGCAAGAGCCCTTCACCCTCAGGTAAAGCCCCATGAATGCAGCGCTCGAAAAGGATATCGTCCTGCCGCATTTCCGCTTGCGCGCCCAGGTCTGGGGCGAGGCCGATGCACCTGCCCTGCTCGCCTTGCATGGCTGGCTGGACAACGCCGGCAGCTTCGCCCGGCTGGCACCCTTGCTGGCCGACCGCTGGCAGGTCATCGCGCTCGACCTGCCCGGCCATGGCCATTCGGATCATTTGCCGCCGGGCATGCACTATCACTTCCTCGATTATGTTCATGCCGTCCTGGCGGCGGTCGATGCGCTGGCGCTGACGCGCTATCAACTCCTGGGCCATTCACTGGGTGCCGGCATCGCGGCACTGGTCGCCGCGGCCATACCAGACAACGTCGAGCGCTTGCTGTTGATCGAAGGCATCGGACCGGTGGGTGACAACGGGCGGCAAACCCTGCATCGATTCCGTAGTGGGTTCTCGGTTGCTCCCGCTCAGGCTCGAGCGCTACGACTGTTCCCCTCCATCGACCTGGCCATCAGCGCCCGCACCGTCGCCAGCGGCCTGCCGCCGGAACAGGCGCGCCCCATCGTGGAACGCGGCCTGCTCGAGGTCGAGGGCGGCTGGCAATGGCGCAGCGACCCCCGACTCAACCGGACCACACCGATACGCCTGGCTGAGGGGCAGATTCATGCCCTGCTGCGCGGCATCGAAGCACCCACGGCGCTGTTGCTGGCGACGCCGGAAACCCCCTATCTGCCGGAAGCGCAGATACAGGCGCGCGCGGATTGCGTCGATCAGATCGCCGTCAGCCATATGGACGGCGGCCACCATTTGCATCTTGAGCATCCCGAAGCAGTCGCCGCATGGGCCCGTGCCCATCTCGATGACAGCTTCGAAGCGCCCGTGCCCGCTGGGTAGTAGCGTTATTGGGGTTTGGGGAGGCCCAGCACGTCCAGGCCCTGCTCGAAGGTGATGTCCACCGGAATCTTTGCCTGGTCCAGGCGCTTCAGATCAGCGGCCAGTTGTGCGTCGACCTTGCCCATTGTCTCGGTGAGCTGCCTGGCTGCCTCGTAATCGCCGTCGCCCTGGATGGTGAGCAGCTTGGCTGACAACGCGTTCATGGCCGCGGTCATCTTGTCGAAGTCGACGCGGTAACGGCCGGTGGCATCGTCGCGCGAGAAAGCGCCCTGCTGCTTGAAGAAGTTGAAACGCACCATGTTCGCCTTGGCGTGTGCGTCGCTGGCACCGAAGCGCACCGAGCGCAGGATGCCGGCGAGGAAGGTGACGTAGTTGTCCATCAGCTTCGACTTGTCCAACTCGCCCTTTTCGGCCAGCTTGGTGACCATGTACAGGCCGAGGATATCGGCCTTGCCTTCCTCGAAGCTCGAGGCCTGGTCCTTCAACGCACTGCGCACCAGGCCCTTGCCGGTCAGGGTCTCCTTGATGCCAAGGCCATGCGCCACTTCATGGAACATGGTGTTCTCGAAGAAGGCATCGAAGGTGAGATGCGACTGCTGGTCGTCCGCAATCAGCTCCCTGGCGATCGGCAGCATGATCTTGTCGAACTTCGCCTGCATCACGTTTTCCAGCTGCAGGCGGCGCGTGCCCTTCTTCAGCTGCACTTCTTCGTCGTTGGGCAGGTTGATGGCGATGGTCTTGGCGCCGACATTGGCGTCGCCCGCGTAATAGACGGCGAAATAGGCATTCAGATCGGCATCCGAGCCTGGCTTCTCGGCCTTGTACTTGTCATCCACCGGCAGCTCGCGCTGCAGCTCCGGGAGATACTTGGCGAAGCGCGCCAGCTTCGCACTCCACGCCTGGTCCTTTACCAGCACATAGCTTTCGTAGCTGGCCTTGTAGCCGTAGAGCTGGTCTTCATAGGTTTCGATCGGGCCGATCACGATATCGACAGGATTGTTCTTCATCGACATCCAGGCGAAATCGCTGGGGCGGTAGTCGTCACTGAGCAAGGCGTCCGCACGCTGCTTCAGATAGCTGGCGAATTCCTTGTCGTCGGAAAGCGCTGCGGCCTGGCGCAGCAACCCGGCGGCGCGCTCGAGCTCCGCCTTGTAGGCGTCGCGATAAGGCACCACCACCAGCCTGCCCTGGGCATCACGACGCAGCACGTTGTAAAGCCCGGTCTTGTCCTTGAGATCGGCCTGCTCGAACTCTTCCTTGGTCATGTCGGCCGGATAGAACTGAGCGCCGGGCGGGCGCGCGCCGACACCGGCCACAAACGGCTGGTCGTTGTCGAGGCGGTCCCACGGGCCGTAGTTGATCTCGGCGAAGCGACGCGTGGCATCGTCCGGAATGCGCTGCATCAGCGCGGCCTTGTCGCCCCAGGACTGCTGCCAGTAGATGTCGTTGGTGACATCGGCCGCCTCGATCAGCAGCGCAATCATCTGCTTCTGCCGGTCATCGAATGCGGAGAGATCGGCGGTGAGCTTGACCGGCGCATACGCGGCCATGCGCTGTTGCGCGTTCTCGGCGTCGGTCGACGGTGGCGGAGGCGTCGCCGGTGCAGTGGAAGCCGGTGCAGGCGCGGCGGATTGCGCCGCCGGCGCTTTGTCATGGGACGAGTTGCAGCCGGCCAGGGCGGCAACGAGGCTCAGGGCAAGGAGATGGCGGCGCATGGGCTTTCTCGGTGTAGGGAAAGCGTCATGGTAGCGCGTGTGCTGGCTCCCTCTCCCCTGCGGGGAGAGGGTTGGGGTGAGGAAGACAATCTTGCGGTTCGCTTTCCTAGCGCGGGCTCTTGTTTAGCTCTTCCGCGAGCACCCGCCCCTCACCTCGGTCCTCTCCCCAAAGGGGAGAGGAAGAAGTGTGCGTCAGCTCGAAATGGCCAACCGCTCCGACTGGTAAAGATGCACCGTCGCCAGCACGCCCAGCACGGCGGCCGCCAGGCTGCCGGCCAGGCAGAGACCCAGTTGCTGCATGTCGATGCCGTCGCCGCGCAGCAGCTGCATGATGCCAAGGTGCTGGCCGAGCAGGGGTACGGCATACATCCAGCCCTGCGCCTTGATCGGCATGGTCGACAACAGGATGCTGGGGAGCACGGGCACGAACATCAGCAAGGACACATAGGTCTGTGCCTCGCGATAACTCTTGGCGAATGCCGCCACCATCGATTGCAACGCGGCCAGCAATACGATCAAGGGCAGCATCAGCAGCAGTACATGTCCACTGAAGTGCAGACCCAGGTCCAGCTCCATGCCGAGCTTCTCGGTGGGAATGAAACGCCCCACCACGCCGAATGCCACCAGGCTGATCAGCAGGCTCGCGATCGAGAAGACGCAGATCGCAGCCAGCTTGCCGGCGAGGATCTTCCAGCGCGACACCGGGTTCGCGAACAGGGGCTCCAGCGACTGGCGCTCGCGTTCGCCCGCCGTCAGATCGATGGCCAGGTACATGCCGCCCATGAACACGGTGAGCACGAAGAAATACGGCAGGATCGAGAACATCAAGGCCGCGCGCGCCTGCGCCGTGGCCTGGTCACGCCTGGCCGCCGTCACCGGCCACGCCGTGCTGGGCGCCAGGCCGCGCGCGACCAGGCGCATCGCGCCCTGCTGGCGCGCATAGCTCTCCACCAACTGACTGACCCGCTCGACGGCGGTGTTCGCGTCGCGCTGCGAGGAGTCGTAGATCACCTCGACCTGCACCGGTTCGCCCCTGCGCCAGGACGTGGCGAAGTCGGGCGAAATGCGCATCACCACATCCGCATCCTGTTTGCGCACGGCCACTTCGGGATTGCCGATGGCAGCCGTGGGCACGATGCCTCCGGCCTTCAACGCGGCGATCAGGTTGGGTGCGTAATTGGCGCCGATCACCGGCACCGGCAAGGGCTGTTCGGCCTTGTTGAACTCCCGGTTGAGCGTGATGTTGAGCAGCATCACCAGCATGATCGGCCCGAGCAAGGGACCGGTCAGGAAGGCGCTGACGATGGTGCGGCGATCGCGCAGGTTTTCCTTCACCTCTTTCAGGAACACGGTGACGAAGGCGCGGCTTCGTTCGATCTTCAAGCTCACGGCATTCATGCGGCGAGTCCCTCATCGCTGCCGATAATCTTCACGAAGGCATCCTCCAGGTTCGCTTCACCGGTTTGTTCGCGCAGCGCGGCAGGCGATTCGTCGGCCACCACGCGGCCATGCGCAATCACCACGATGCGATCGCACAGCGCCGCCACCTCCTGCATGATGTGGCTGGAAAACAGCACGCAACGTCCTTCGGCCTTGAGCCGACCCATGAATTTGCGCAGCGCCCGGGTCGCCATGACGTCGAGGCCGTTGGTGGGCTCGTCGAGGATCACGTTGCGCGGATCGTGGATCAACGCGCGGGCAATGGCGGTCTTCACGCGTTGACCCTGCGAGAATCCTTCCGTGCGACGGTCGGCGATGTCTTCCATCTCCAGCGCATGGATCAGCGCGTCGCGCCGATCCGCCAACAGCGCCTCGGGCAATCCATGCAGCCTGGCGAAGTAGTTGATGTTTTCGCGCGCGGTGAGGCGCTTGTACAGGCCGCGCGCATCGGGCAGGACGCCCAGTTCGCGACGCACGGCAAGCGCGTCGGCGGCGGCATCGATGCCATCGACGATCACCTGGCCCCGATCGGGCTTCATCAAGGTGTAGAGCATGCGCAGGGTGGTGGTCTTGCCGGCGCCGTTGGGCCCGAGCAGCCCGGTGATCTCGCCGTCGCGCGCGGTGAAGCTGACCCCATCCACAGCTTTCACCATGCCGAACGCCTTGTGCAGGTCCCTTACCTCGATCATGGCGCGGCTCCGTTGAAGTCGATGAAGGTCGGCGTGGCCCGCAGCCGATCCAGGCACTTCACATCGAGTGCCTTCGGATTGAGGCCCTCGATGAAATGCTTGACGATTTGCGGTGCGCAGCCGGCGTTGATCACGTTGTGACCTTGGCCATTGAGCACCAGATGACGCGACTGCGGCAGGTGGCTGGCTACCGCATCGCCGTAGCGTGGCGGCGTGACCGGATCGTATTCGCCCGAGAACAGCAACACCGGCTTGTCGGTCTTCAAGGGCTCATGGAAATCGGCTGGGCGCGAACCCCTGGGCCACACCGAGCACACGGCCTGCAGCGTTTCGATCATGCGCGTGCCGAGTATGGTGTGCGCATCCTGCGGACGCTTGCTCAGCAGGTCCGCATCCTCACTGCAAATGACCGACGACTGCATGCCGCCGTTCATGGTGTCCGACAGGTCGCCGCTCAACAATTTCGCCTGGCCCAGCAAGGGTCCGACGTCGCCATGCGCAGCGGCATCGATCGACAAGGGCAGCAGGGCTGCCGTGAGCGGCGAGTAGGCAAACATGCGCACCACGCTGGCCAGCGAATACTCGCTGAGCACCCGCTGCACGCTCTGATAGGTCTGTGGGTCGCGGAAGCTCACCATGTGCGGGTTGGCACGCAGCGCATCACGCAGCTGGTAGAGCGTCTGGTAGGGGTCGCCAAAGCGCTTGTGGCAGGCCGCGTCGGCGGTGCAATGGGCAAACTGCGCCTTCAATGCGTCATCCAGATTCGGCGCGAAGTCCTGGCCCAGCACCAGCTCGTTAGGCACCACACCGTCGAGCACCAGGCTGCGCACGGCATCGGGATGACGCATGGCGTATTGCTGGGCCATGCGCGTGCCATAGGAGACGCCGACCAGGTCGAAGCTGGGCGCACCGAGCGCCTGGCGCACCTCTTCCAGGTCCTGCACGGCGATCGTGCTGGTATAGAAGCGCGGATCGGCGCGGCCTTCGAGTTGCTTCAGGCACTGGGCGGTTTCCGCGCGCAGCCGCTCCGGATCGAACTCGAGATTGTCCTCCTCATCGCCGTTAGCGCCCTCCGACTTGCAGGTGAGCGGGTTGGAGCCGCCCGTACCGCGCTGATCGAGCAACAGCACATGCCGATGGGCGGTCAACGGCTGCAATGCGGTGGCGACGCCGGGCCACGACTCGGTCGCCGCCTGGCCCGGGCCGCCCGCCAACATCACCAGCATGTCCTTGCTGGCCACCTGCGCACTGCTGCGGATGATGGCCAACCTGAGCTTGATCTTGCGGCTATGCGGGTCGTCGCGATTCTCCGGAACCTCGAAAGGTACGCACCAGGCGGCGGTGGAGAGCCCGCTATTGGGTTGACCCAGTTCGCAAGGCGTCAGGGTGAGCGAGCCGAGCTGCCAGGCCTGCGGCTTGACCGGCGCGGTCGGCTTGGCCGCAGTGGCGACCGGCGCAGCTTCAACCGGCTCCGTGACGGTGGCCTTGTGCAGTTGATTCCAGCCCAGTGCCGCCAAGCCGACGATCACCGCCGCGAGTCGTAAAGCCGTTCGTCCCTTGATTGCCATAACTCACTTGTCCCTCATTCCGCATGGGTTGCACTCGCCGATGCCCTGGTTGTCGCTCAAGGCTCAGGCTCGAAGATGGATTCGATAGGTAAACCGAATAGGCGCGCGATCTTGAAGGCCAACGGCAGGCTCGGGTCGTACTTGCCCGTCTCGATGGCATTGACCGTCTGCCGTGATACGTCCAATTGCTCGGCAAGGTCAGCTTGTGACCAGCCACGCTCCGTACGAAGCTCGCGTACGCGGTTGTTCATAAGGCGGGAGCTGGCCCGTGACACACTGCATCATTCATCAGCGTTCCGCCCCGCGCTCGCGCATCACGCCCTTCACCACCCCACCCAGCAGAAGGCCGCCAGCCAGGCCCGCGAGCAAGCCCACCCTGAAATCGTCCCAGCCGTGCCGCCAGCCGTAAGCAGCGGTGATCGCCGCAAAAGCGCCCAACAATGCGAAGCGCAGTGCGCCCGTTATCGGGTTGTCGTCATCGCAATACACGTCGAGGCCATAGGCGCGCCCCACATGCCAGCGCGTGACGCTGTAGCAGATCATCATCAGCGGAAACACCCAGATCAGCACCGCGCCATCCAAGGGCACCAGGTGCGCGCTGCACAGGAACCCCCCGAGCAGGCTGAGCGCCGCCGTGACGCCGCTGGAGACGCCCAAGGCGATCAGGTGCGTTCGTTGCTCCAGTTCGTCGCTGTCGCGGATGCGCCGCGCCAGCAGCATCAGCACATAGAACATCGGCACCAGCGGCGCCAAGGCCAAGGAGATCTTCAGTGGCAGGCCGGAGACTGTCCGCACGTATGGCCAGGCCAGCAACATGACGCCCATATAGAACGCCATCGCCGCCAGCAAGCGTTGCCGGTATCGCTGGTCGTTGAGACGCGACATCCAACCTCCCAAGCTTATGTCAAGCACCCTTGACATCAGGTTGAGGCAGATGATGGACGAATGTCAAGCAGGCTTTACATTCCTGACAATCTTATCGGCGGCCGGGACCTGAACTTGAGGCTGCAGGCAACAAGAAATGTCAGAAAATGTGACACAATTTGCACATTCCGTTGACCTCGGGCCTGAAGTGACCCGGATCGACATAAGAATCGTCCGACCGCCCAAAGCAGCCAATCCCGTAAAAAACCCGTTGTGAAGCCGTGAGGGCGACTTCCTACAGGTTGGCATGGGTGTTGCTTTTGGCCTGGTGAGCGATCTGGGGGAGAGCCATCGGGGCACGAAACCAGGGGCCGTACAGCGCAATCGGGGGGCGCCCGCCTGTTTGTCCGGAAGCGCAAAAACATCCGCACCATCCAATAAATCGTTAAAGGACATCAGTATGAAGAAGATTCTCCTCTCGACTGCACTGGCCGCCGTCGCCGGCGTCGCCGCACTGGCTCCGCAGCCTGCCTCGGCTGTCGACGGCACCATCACGATCAACGGCAAGGTCCTGGCCCAGACTTGCACGGTCGACGGCAAGGGTTACAGCGCCAACGGCACCATCACCTCTCCGGACAACCAGACGGTGACGCTGCCAAACGTCCTCGCTCCTGTGCTGAACGCCGCGGGCAGCACCGCCGGCACCACCGGCTTCACGATCGTCATTGCAGGCTGCGACGCCTCGCTCAGCAAGGTCACGACGACGTTCTCGGGCGCCGGCATCGATGCCGCCAACAATGCCTTGACCAACTCCGCCGGCAGCAATGGCGTTGAAGTGCAGCTTTTGGACAGCACCTCCACCGTCATCCCGCTGGTCAATAACTACGCGATGGCACCGGTGACGCTGAGCGGCGGCGGTGCGACCCTGCAGTACTACGCCCGCTACTACGCCAAGAACGGCAATGCCACCGCCGGTACGGTGACCTCGGCCGTCTCGTTCACGATGGCCTACCAGTAAGCAAGGCACCACGTTGCGGTCGACCTTGTCGGCCGCAACGCACCGTTGGTGCCGCTCGCACCGCCCCCATCAGGAAGGCGTTCGATGAAGAACCTAATCTGCGCAGTTCGCGCGGGTCTACTCGCCCTGTGCCTGTGCGCCGCCAGTGCACATGCCAGCGTCGTGATCGGCGGCACCCGGGTGGTGTTTCCGGCCAAGAACGGTGAGGTCACCGTGCGCCTCAGCAACCTGGGCAGCAGCCCTGCGCTCGTCGAAGCGTGGATCGACAGTGGAGACGTGCACTCGACACCGGACAAGGTCGACGTGCCGTTCATCGTAACGCCACCGCTGTTTCGCATGGAGGCCAACAGGGATCAGAGTCTGCGGATCATTGGCACGCCTTCGCAGCTGCCGGCAGATCGTGAATCGCTGTTCTGGCTGAATGTACTGGAAGTACCACCCAAGCCCACCGGTCTCGAAGCCGAAGGCAAGAACACCCTGCAGTTCGCGATCCGATCGCGGCTGAAGCTTTTCTATCGCCCGGCCAATCTGGCTGGCGATCCGCTGAAGGCGCCGGCAAGCATCACCTGGAAAGTGGTTGCCGACGGCAAAGGCTTTGCGCTGGAAGCACGCAACCCTACCCCGTACTACGTCACCTTTACCAACGTGTCGATCTCCGTGAACGGTACGACATATGCGGCGGAGACGGGCATGGTTGCACCGCAGGGCTCCCTGCAGCTGCCCGTGAAGGGCCTTGCGCAGGCTCCTGCCAACGGGACGTCGATCGACTACACCGCTATCAATGACTACGGCGCCAGCGCTGCCCTGAAGGGTGCCATCTCGCCGTGATTATCGCGCGCGCCACCAACCCGACGACTCGACCGCGCGTAAACGCGGCGTATCGTCAAATCTTGCTCTGCGCCGGCATCGCTGCCGCGCTGAGCGGATGGGTTGGTACCGCGCATGCCGACGCAGCCGCAGGCACCAGTGCAGACGCGAGCGGCGCCGAGGCAAGCTTTGATCGCAGCCTCCTTTCCGGCGCCGGCCAGAATACGGTCGACCTGTCGCGCTTCGAGCACGGCAATCCGGTGCTGCCCGGCAGCTACAGTGCCGATCTTTACCTCAACGGTGCACCCGTCGGGCGCGCGAGCGTGCGCTTTGTTACAGCAGCAGGCCAGGCCAGCGCGACACCTTGCGTGGATCGCAAGTTGCTGGACCAACTGAACTTGCATCCGGCCAATCTCTCCGCGGGACTCACCTCGCAGATGCAAGACGCCAACGCCTGCGTCCATATCGACAGTCTGATCCCCGACGCCAGCATGGCGTTCGATATGACCAATCTGCGGCTCGATGTCAGCGTTCCGCAGGCCTATCTAGGGCAGACGCCGCGTGGCTATGTCGGTCCGGAATACTGGGATGCTGGCGTGCCAGCGGCGCTCCTGAACTACAACTTCAATAGCTACCGTACCACCAGCAACGGGCAGAGCCTGACCACGGCCTATCTTGGCCTGAATTTCGGCCTCAACATCGGCCCGTGGCACCTGCGCCAGGATTCCACCGCCAACTGGCAGTCGGCAACGGCAGGCTCATCCACGCATCGCCAGTGGCAGAACATCAACACCTATGTTCAGCGCGATCTGCCGACGCTGCACGCGCAATTGACCATGGGCGATTCGTATACCGACGGCCAGGTATTCGACAGCTATGGGCTGCGCGGA
This sequence comes from Dyella halodurans, assembly GCF_026283925.1. Lineage (GTDB taxonomy): Bacteria > Pseudomonadota > Gammaproteobacteria > Xanthomonadales > Rhodanobacteraceae > Dyella > Dyella halodurans. The sequence continues at coordinate 144,618 of NZ_JAPDPF010000005.1, read as the reverse complement.
GTGCAACTGGCGACCGACGACCGCATGCTGCCGGACTCGCTGCGCGGTTATGCACCCGTGGTGCGCGGCGTTGCCAACACCAATGCAAAGGTGACCGTGCGCCAGAATGGGCTAGTGATCTACCAGACCACGGTCGCACCCGGCCCCTTCTCGATCAACGACCTGTATCCGACCGGATACGGCGGCAATCTCGATGTCACGGTGACCGAGGCCGATGGCCGCAGCCGCACGTTCTCCGTGCCCTATGCGTCGGTTGCCCAATTGTTGCGCCCGGGCACCACCCGCTTTGGAATCGCCATGGGTGAGCTTCGCTCGGTCAATCTGGATCACCAGCCCGGCGTCCTGCAGGCGACGATCCAACACGGCTTCAGCAATCTGCTGACCGGCTATGCCGGCGTTCAAGCCTCACAGGACTATGCCGCCGCCTTGATTGGTAGCGCCGTCAACACGCGTCTGGGCGCCCTCGCCGTCGATCTGACGCAGGCGCATGCCACCATTCCGGGGTTTGGCTCGCACTCAGGCCAGAGCCTGCGGTTGACCTACAGCAAGACGTTGCCCGAGACCGATACCTCATTCGCTGTCGCGGCCTATCGCTACTCAACCGGCGGCTTCCTCAGCCTCACCGACGCTGCGCTGGCGCGAGACTACGCCAGCCGCGGGCTGGATGCCTTCACCGCGATACTGCCGGTGCAGGGCACTCTGATCAATGGCGTGCAGGAACAGACCTTGCTGACGCCTGCGCAACAGGCGGCCCTGGCCGGCACCACCTACAACCCGATCCTGCAAGCGACCGGGCTGCAGCGTCAACGCAACCGCTTTACCCTCACGCTGAGCCAGCGCCTGGGCGATCGTGGTGGCTCGATCTACGTCAATACGACAGCCAGCGACTACTGGAACCGCTCGGGAAGTGACACGCAATTCCAGGTGGGCTACAGCAATTCCTTTCACCAGCTGAGCTTCAACGTTTCAGCCACGCGCACTCGCGACGCGCTCGGACGCTACGACAACGAATACTTCGCCAGCTTTAGCCTGCCGCTGGGTGAGAGTACGCACTCGCCTGTGGTGTCCTTCAATGCTTCCCACAATGAGACCAATGGAGCGCAGGAACAGGCCACGATCACGGGCTCAGCCGGCGCCGACAATCAGTTCAACTACGGCGCGACTGCATCGCATAGCAGCGGAGAAGGCACCGGCAATGCCGGATCGCTCAACGCTGGCTACCGCAGCCCCTATGCGGTCATCACGGGCAGCTACGGCAATGGCAGCGGTTATTCGCAAGCCTCGCTGGGTGTGAGTGGTGCCGTCGTTGCGCACCCGGGTGGCGTGACCTTCGGCCAGCCGCTGGGCGACACGATCGGCATCATCCATGTACCGGGGGCGGCCGGGGCGCGGCTGGGTAATGCATCGGGCCTTCGCATCGACCGCTTCGGTTACGCCCTGGTGCCTTACTTGACGCCCTACAACCTCAACACGATCACGATCGATCCCCAGGGCCTGCCGCTGGACGTGCAGCTCGACGCCACCAGCGCTCAGGTGGCGCCGCACGCGGGTGCCGTGGTCATGATCAACTTTAAGACCGAAAACGGCCGGGCGCTGATTGCGCGTGCGCAATTGCAGAACGGCCAGTCGCTACCGTTTGGTGCCGAGGTGTTCAACGAAAAGGGGGTCGTCCTGGGCGTCGTCGGCCAGGCGGGCAAGATCCTCATGCGAGGCGTCGACCAGAGCGGCTTGTTGACTGCGCGCTGGCAGGATGACAACGGAGAAGCAAAATCTTGCTCGTTCTCCTACAAACTCCCGGCAAAGACCAAGGCTACGCCGGCCACAGCGTATGAAGAGATCAAGGTGACCTGCGACCGTCCTCAGGCGCTCGCCCAGGTCGCAAGGAGTGGTTCATGATGTTCCATCCATCCCGCGCACGCGGCTTTGCGCAACTCCTCGGCCTATTTTTACTCGCGGCTTGCACGCTTGGCTGGGCGCCGCTGGCCGTCGCCGCCGCCAACTGCAACGCGGGCGCGGCGACCATCACCATGCCGGATGTGATCTTGCCGTCGACCACGCCCGCGGTGGGATCGGAGATCGCCACCTCTGCTCCGGTCACCATTGTCTTTACCTGCTCTGGCTTGCCTATCAGTAACTCGGCTGCCGACCACATCGCGACCATTCAGGCGGGCCAGACTCTCGCGCAACTGGACGCCACGAATGTCACCACGGGCCCGGGCATTACATTCAAAACCAACATCCCTGGCCTCGCCTTGAAGGTGACGGCCAGCCCGACTCAAGCCACCAGCCAGAGCGGCAATGTCAACGACGGTCCGAACAAATATGCGGGTTATCCGGTCGGATCGGTGACGGCGCCATCAAACGCCGCCTTGGGAAGCTATACCGGCTCGGTGAGCGCCACGTTTGTGGGCCACCTGATGGTGACGGGCCCGATCACTGTTGGCTCAGGTCAGTTGACGGGAATTACGCTGATTCCGTTCTGGTGGTACATCTCCGGCGGCTCGGCCAACTCCAGCAGTGCGCAGATGGCGGGCGTCAACCTTTATCTCGGCGCCAGTTCGGTCCGTACCGGCTCGTGCAGCGTGAACACCGACTCCCAGAACCTCACGGTGACGCTGCCCAACATCAATGCCGCAGCCCTCAACGGCACCGGCGCCACCGGCGGCAGGACCGCATTCAATATCAATCTGACCTGCAAGTCCGCGTCCAAGAACGTACTCATTACCATGACGGCGAGTAATCCGGCCGCAACCAAGGGCGTGGTACTGCCGACCAGCGGCGCCGGCAACGCGGGCAATGTTGGCGTGCAGATTCTTAACGGCAGTAGCGCTGCGGTAGACGTTACCGGAGCCACCAGCCAGACGATTGCGACATCCACCAGCAACGGCACGCTTTCGGTGCCCTATTACGCCCAGTACTACCAGACGGGCTCGCCCGTCACGGCTGGAGGCGTAACCGCAACAGTCACCTTCGTGATGAGTTACCAGTAAGCCTCAGACCATCTTCATTCGAAAATCTGCGTGACCAGCTTCACGGCCGCATCGTCTTCACCCGCGGCCCTGGCGTAGCTCGAGTAATAACTGAGCACACGATCATCGGCAATGCCCGAAGCAGCCACCGTGCTGACTTTCACCACATAGGACGCCGAATCGCTGGTGTCCGAGCCCGATCCTTCGCAACTGCGCCGGCCCGAACCACCCGGCGCCATACTTGAAAGATCGCCGGTATCGGCCAGACACGTCGGCGCAAGAATGGCCCCGACGAAGGTAATCGTACCGCCGCTCGCATACGCCGCTGGCGCGCCCAGCGCCAAGGCGACCACGCAAACCAACCAGGTACGGCGAAACCAACCTTTCATGACGGGCCCCTTCCTGTACCCGCACGTCGGCTAGGTACGTTGGGGATCTATCGGCAGGGCCGATGGGGTCTTTAATCCAAAACCCGCGCACGTCTCCACAATGTGAACCTGGTCACATTTTTTGGTCAATTTGGACGATGAAGGTCACCGGGGGCTGAGGAGCTTGCCAGGGACCTTCCATGTAGCGGCATGCCCCCGCGCAACTTGAGGCCGGGGTTCGGGTAGCGTTAAGGAACGGGGCGCGGCCAGTCTCAGCGCGAGGAGATGTACTTCTCACGCCGGATATGGGCCACGGCAAGCCCGAAGTCCTTCAGCGCCGTGAAGGCGGCGTCCACCATGTTCGGGTTGCCGCACAGGTAGGCGATGTCCTGTTCCGGGCTGGGCGCCAGCTCGGCCAGCACGTTCTGCACGTGGCCTTGGCGGTCGCTGGGGCGCGGCACGGCCCGCGGCTGGCGGCTCAGGCAACCATGGAAGGTGAAGCCTGGATTGCCCTGGGCGAACGCTTCGAACTCCTCGCCATACAGCAGCTCGGTTTCATTGCGGGCGCCGTAGAGCAGGACCACCTCGCGCTCGCCTTTCTGCAGCAGCGCCTGAATCTGCGGCAGCATGGCGCGATACGGCGTGACGCCGGTGCCGGTGGCCAGCAGCAGGTAACGGCGATTGCTATCGCCCGCCTGCAGGCAAAAACGGCCATACGGGCCGCTGGCATCGATCACACCACCGTGGGGCAGCTCGCCCAGCAGCTGGGTGGCGGCGCCGCCTTCGACATAGCTCACCGCGATTTCGATGCGCTGCACCGGCGAGGAACCGTCGCCCACCGTGCCCACCGAGTAGCTGCGCTTGGTGGCCGTGCCGTCGGCGTAATGGAAGTGGATCTGCAGGAACTGGCCCGGTACGAAGGCCAATGGCTGACCGTCGACGCGCTCGAAAGCCAGGTGGCGCACGGTGGGCGCCAGCATATGGCTGTCGACGAGACGGAGCTGAAAGTGGTCTGCCATGGAACTTCCCGGGGAAACGATGTGGTCGCCGCACCATGCCAGATGGTTTGGGCAAGCCACGTATAATAAGCGGCTGGCCCCTCCGGTGCAGCCCATGTCCCCCACTTCCCCTCCCGCGCTGGTCGTTGAAAACCTGCGCAAGACCTACAGCAACGGCGTTGAAGCCCTCAAGGGCGTCAGTCTGACCGTCCAGCCCGGCGATTTCTTCGCCCTGCTGGGGCCCAACGGCGCCGGCAAGTCCACCCTGATCGGCATCCTGTCCTCGCTGGTGAACGCCAGCAGTGGCGATGCCCAGGTGTTTGGCGTGTCGGTCAACAAGCAGCGCGGCAAGGCCATGCAGCTGATCGGCCTGGTGCCACAGGAAATCAACTTCAACCAGTTCGAGAAGCCGTTCGACATCTGCGTGAACGAGGCCGGCTTCTACGGCATTCCGCGCAAGATCGCGATCGAACGCGCGGAGAAGTACCTGAAGGAGCTGCGCCTGTGGGACAAGGCCCAGCACCAGGCGCGCATGCTTTCCGGTGGCATGAAGCGCCGCCTGATGATCGCCCGCGCGATGATGAACGAGCCCAAGCTGCTGATTCTCGACGAGCCCACCGCGGGCGTGGACATCGAGATCCGCCGCTCGATGTGGCAGTTCGTCAGCGGCATCAATGCCGCCGGCACCACCGTCATCCTCACCACGCACTACCTGGAGGAGGCCGAGCAGCTGTGCCGCAACATCGCCATCATCGACCACGGCACCATCGTGGAAAACACCTCGATGAAGCGTCTGCTGGCCACGCTGGACGTCGAAACTTTCGTGCTGGACATCAACCAGGCGCCGACCGAGCTGCCGGTGATTCCGGGCATCAGCCTGCGCCGCCTCGACGAGCACACGGTGGAAGCGGAGATGTCCCGCTCGCACGACCTCAACTCGCTGTTCGCGGCACTGTCCGCCCAGGGCATGACGGTGACCTCGATGCGCAACAAGACCAACCGCCTGGAAGAACTGTTCGTGCGCCTGGTCGAACATGGACGAACAGAGCAGGGCCGATCCGCCAAGGGCAACGAGGAAAAGGTCGCATGAACAGTACCGGCAACCTGGTTGCACTCAACACCATCGTCCGCCGCGAAATCGTGCGCATCATGCGCATCTGGACGCAGACGCTGATTCCGCCCGCCATCACGATGACCTTGTACTTCGTGATCTTCGGCAAGCTGATCGGCAGCCGCATCGGCACCATCGAAGGCGGCTTCACCTACATGCAGTACATCGTGCCGGGCCTGGTGATGATGAGCATCATCACCAACAGCTACGGCAACATCTCCAGCTCGTTCTTCGGCGCCAAGTTCAGCCGCGCGGTGGAGGAAATGCTGGTGTCGCCGATGCCGAACTGGGTGATCCTGCTCGGTTATGTCACCGGTGCCGTGACGCGCGGCGTGATCGTCGGCGCCCTGGTGCTGATCATTGCCCTGTTCTTCACCCATCTGCACGTGGTGCATCCGCTGATCACCCTGGCCTCGGTGATTCTCGGCGCGACGATCTTTTCGCTGGCCGGCTTCGTGAATGCCGTGTATGCGAAGAAATTCGATGACATCGCGCTGGTGCCAACCTTCGTGCTCACCCCGCTGACCTATCTCGGCGGCGTGTTCTATTCGGTGAGCATGCTGGGCGAACCGTGGCGCACCATCTCGATGGTCAACCCGATCCTGTACATGGTCAACGCGTTCCGCTTCGGCGTGCTGGGCGTGAGCGACGTGCAGATCGGCGTGGCGTTCACGGTGATGCTGGCCTTCGTCATCGGCCTGGCCATCGTGGCGCTGCAGTTGCTGAAGCGTGGCGTAGGCTTGCGTTCGTAACCGAACACGAAACCTGTGTAGGAGCGCACCCTGTGCGCGATCAACCAACGGAGCGGTGACGCCGTGATCGCGCACAGGGTGCGCTCCTACAAAAAAGAAGAAAAGCGAATCGATGCGCGTCAACAAATACATCAGCGAAGCCGGCATCTGCTCCCGCCGCGAGGCGGACGAGCTGTTGCTGGCCGGTCGCGTCACCATCAATGGCGAGGTGGTCAGCACCGGCGCCAAGGCGCTCGAGGGAGACGAAGTGCGGGTGGACGGCGAGATCGTGCGTGCACGCATCCTCGCACCCAGCGCGGCGGCCAAACGCGGCGTCTATATCGCCCTGAACAAGCCGGTCGGCGTCACCTGCACCACGGACCAGACGGTGAAGGACAACATCGTCGATTTCGTCGACCATCAGGAGCGCGTCTTCCCGATTGGCCGCCTGGACAAGGATTCGGAAGGCCTGATCCTGCTGACCAGCAACGGCGACATCGTCAACGAGATCCTGCGCTCGGAAAACAACCACGAGAAGGAATACCTGGTGGCGGTGAACAAGCCGGTCACCGACGAATTCCTCAAGGGCATGGCGCGCGGCGTGCGCATCCATGGCCAGATGACCAAGCCTTGCAAGGTACGCAGGATCGCCAAGTTCGGCTTCGCCATCATCCTCACCCAGGGCCTGAACCGCCAGATTCGCCTGATGGCCGCCGAGTTCGGCTATCGCGTGACCCAGCTGCGGCGCGTGCGCATCATCAATGTGAAGCTCGGCCATTTGAAGATCGGTCAGTGGCGCAACCTCACCGAGGCGGAGCTGAAAGGGCTGCTGCCCGGACGCACGCAGTGGTGAGCTGTCTGCTCTCCGTTCTATTGGAGAGTGATCACCCATCGCCGCGCTTGCGTGCCGCATTGCACAAGAAAACCGGGCTGCACGGCGCTGGATCCCCGCATTCGTTGGGATGACGATTCAGAAACGGTTTGCGCACCTGCATCATTCGCCCCCCTAGGCGCAAAACAAGACATCATGGCGTCTCGAGTGCATACGTATTCACTCCGTTCTGCCAAGGCGTCCAGCGCAGAATCGCCGGACTAAATGGGGAGAGGCGATGAGCAGCACGACGAGCAATGCAGTGGATGACCTGGGCCAGCACGCCACCGTGCGGGTGGTCCTGATTGCGGCAGCAGCCGCCCTGGGCGGTTTCCTGTTCGGTTTCGATACGGCGGTGATCAACGGCGCCGTGGATGCCGTGCGCGGCAACTTTGGCCTGGGTGCCGGTGAAATCGGCTTCGCCGTGTCGTGCGCGCTGCTCGGTTCGGCGGTCGGTGCCTGGTATGCCGGCCCGCTGGCTGATCGCTTCGGGCGCGTTCGCAGCATGCAGGTGGCGGCGCTTTTCCTGGCCATGAGCGCACTGGGTTCCGGCCTCGTCGGTGGCGTGGGCAGCCTGGTGCTGTGGCGCGTGGTCGGTGGCATTGGCGTGGGCATGGCGTCGGTCATCGCACCCACCTATATCGCTGAAATCTCTCCCGCCCAGGTGCGTGGCCGACTCGGCTCGCTGCAACAGCTGGCCATCGTGCTGGGCATCTTCGCTGCCTTGCTGAGCGACGCATGGCTGGCCGGCACGGCGGGCGGCGCGTCACAGCCGCTGTGGTTTGGCCTCGCCGCATGGCGCTGGATGTTCCTGGTGGCCGTGGTCCCGGCGCTGACCTATGGCTCGCTGGTGCTGGGCGTGCCCGAATCGCCGCGCCATCTGGTGGCCAAGGGACGACTGACTGAGGCACGCCAGGTGCTGCGCCAGGTGCTCGGCATGACCAACGAGCGCGCGCTGGACGACAAGGTGCAGGACATCGAGCAGAGCCTGCACGCGGAATACCGCCCCCGGTTGCGCGATCTGCGCGGCGCCAGCTTCGGCCTGCTGCCGGTAGTGTGGATCGGCATCCTGCTGTCGGTGTTCCAGCAGTTCGTGGGCATCAACGTCATTTTTTATTACTCGTCGACGCTATGGCACTCGGTGGGCTTCAGCGAGGCCGATTCGTTCTCGATCACCGTGGTGACTTCGGTGGTCAACGTGCTGGTGACCCTGGTGGCGATCGCCCTGGTCGATCGCATCGGCCGCAAGCCGCTGCTGGTCATCGGCTCCGCCGGTATGGCCGTGACGCTGGGCCTGATGGCCTGGTGCTTCTCTCAAGCCAGCGGCAGCGGCGCCAGCCTGAGCCTGCCTGCGCCGTGGAATATGGTCGCCCTGGTCGCCGCCAACGCCTATGTGGTGTTCTTCGGCCTGAGCTGGGGGCCCATGGTATGGGTCCTGCTGGGCGAGATGTTTCCCAACCGCATTCGCGCCATCGCGCTGGCCGTGGCCGCTTCGGCGCAGTGGCTGGCCAATTTCGCCATCACCAGCAGCTTCCCCAAGCTGGCGGAAATCGGGCTGAGCTTCGCTTATGGCCTGTATGCGCTGTTTGCCCTGATATCGCTGGTGTTCGTGGTGGTTGCCGTGCGCGAGACCAAGGGTATCGAGCTGGAAGACATGCAGAGCTGAGACTTTGGGGGCGTGGGTTGATCCCTCGCCCCTTCCACTCACAAGCGGCATGCGACAATGACGCATGACTGATTTCCGCACGCTCCCCCTCAAGCCCGCCCTGCTCGCCAGCGTGGACACCCTCGGTTTCGCCGAGATGACCCCCGTGCAGGCGCAAAGCCTGCCACCGATGTTGGAAGGGCGCGACGTGATCGCGCAGGCGCGTACAGGCAGCGGCAAGACCGCGGCCTTCGGCCTGAGCCTGCTGCAAAGCCTCGACGTGGACACCATCCGGCTGCAGGTGCTGGTGCTGTGCCCGACGCGCGAGCTGGCTGATCAGGTCAGCAAGGCCATCCGCAAGCTGGCCGCGAATATCCCGAACGTGAAGCTGCTGACCCTGTGCGGCGGCATGCCGCTGGGGCCGCAGCTGGCTTCGCTGACGCATGATCCGCATATCGTGGTCGGCACGCCGGGCCGCGTGCAGGAGCATCTCAAGCGCGGCAGCCTGCATGGTGGCGGCATCAAGGTGCTGGTGCTGGACGAAGCGGACCGCATGCTGGACATGGGCTTCTCCGAAGCCATCGACGATATCGTCGGTCGCATTGCCAAGCATCACCAGACCCTGCTGTTCTCGGCCACCTATGCGGAAGAGATCCGCCAGGTCAGCAAGCGCCTGCAGCGCGACCCAGTGGAAGTGACGGTGGAGACACCGCACGAAGAGACCACCATCGAGCAGCGCTTCCACGAAGTGGAGCCGGCACACAAGATCGACGCGCTCGCGCAGCTGCTGGGCAAGGAGCATGCCCAGCACGCGCTGGTGTTCTGCAATATGCGCAAGGACGTCGATGCCGTCGCACTGGAACTGGACCGTCGCGGCTTCTCCGCACTCGCCCTGCATGGCGACATGGAACAACGCGACCGCGATGAAGTGCTGGTGCAGTTCGCCAATCGCAGCTGCTCCATCCTGGTCGCCACCGACGTGGCCGCGCGTGGCCTGGACATCACCGCCCTGCCGCTGGTGGTGAGCTACGACATTGCGCACGATCCGGATACACACACCCATCGCATCGGCCGCACCGGTCGTGCCGGTGAAGCCGGACACGCCATCACCCTGGTCACGCCGCGCGAGCGCCCCAAGGCCATCAATATCGAGGAACAGCTTGGCCAAGCGCTGCCCTGGTCGCCACTCAAGCTCGCGGCACCGAAGGGCAAGCAGCTCAACCTGGCGCCCATGAAGACCGTGGTGATTGATGCAGGGCGGCAGGACAAGCTACGCCCCGGCGACATTCTCGGCGCACTCACCGGCGATGCCGGGCTCGATGCCAAGGACATTGGCAAGATCGACGTGTTCGCTACGCGCGCGTATGTGGCCATCCGTCGCGATCTTGCGAACAAGGCGCTGGAACGCTTGCGCGCGGGCAAGATCAAAGGACGCAATTTCCGGGTGCGTTCGTTGCACTGAAGGCGGCCCCAACCATCGGCCCATCCCGGACGTCCAGACGGCGTAGTAAGGTGCTTGCTTCACCACCGCCTGGATCAAACCCGTGTCCCGCCGAACCCTCTGCCTTGCTGCGCTGATCACCGCCACCTTCGCCTCCCAGGCGGCCGACCTGCCCGTCGTGCCGCGCGAGCAGCCGTCGCTGCAGGCCCTGGCCACGGCGCCAAGCGAGGCGGAGCTGCACGCCACCATCGAGAAGCTGGTGAGCTTTGGCACCCGGCACACGCTCTCCGACACCAAGTCCGACAAGCGTGGCATCGGTGCCGCACGTCGCTGGGTGAAGTCGCGCTTCGAGGAAATCTCGCGCGAATGCGGCGGTTGCATCGAGGTGGTGACGCCATCGCAGGTGTTCACCGGCAAGCGCGTTCCGCAGCCGACGGAAGTGATGGACGTGGTGGCGATCAAGCGCGGCAAGGGTGATCCGAAGCGCGTGATCGTGATGACCGGCCATCTCGACTCGCGCGTCACCGATGTGATGAACAGCACCAGCGACGCGCCCGGCGCCAATGACGATGCCTCCGGCGTGGCGGCCCTGATGGAAGCCGCGCGCCTGCTGTCAAAGCAGGACAACGACGCCACCCTGGTCTTCGCCGCGCTCTCCGGCGAGGAGCAAGGGCTGTACGGCGGCAAGGTCTTGGCCGACTACGCCACGGCCCAGGGCTGGCAGGTGCAGGCGGATCTCAACAACGACATCGTCGGCAACAGCCACGGCCAGAACGGCGTGCTCGACAACACCACCGTGCGCGTGTTCTCCGAAGGCACCAAGAGCAACGAGACGCCCGAGCAGGCCAAGTACCGCGCGTATCATGGCGGCGAAGTCGATTCGCCCTCGCGCAACATCGCGCGCTATATGCAGCAGATCGCCTCGGACTACCTGCCTGACCTGCGCGTGCACATGGTCTATCGCACCGACCGCTACAGCCGCGGTGGTGACCAGGTACCCTTCCTCGAAGCCGGCTATCCGGCGGTGCGCGTGACCGAAGGTCATGAGGACTACACGCGCCAGCACCAGGATCTGCGCACCGAGAAGAGTATCCATTACGGCGACACCGTCGACGGCGTCGACTTTCGCTATCTGGCGCGCGTCACCGCGCTCAACACCGTCACCATGGCCGCACTCAGCCGCGCACCGGCTCCGCCGACCGGCGTGAGCATCGAGGGCGCACTCGCCACCGATACCACCGTGCACTGGAAGAAGGTGCCGGGCGCCGCTGGTTACGTGGTGCATTGGCGCGACACCACCGCACCGCAGTGGCAGTACAGCCAGGCCGTGGGCAATGTCGACTCCGCGGTCATCAAGGACGTGGTGATCGACGACTGGTTCTTTGGCGTATCGGCGGTGTCAGCGGATGGCTATCAGAGTCCGGTGGTGTTTCCGGGCGATGCAGGAAGCTTTGAGCGCTCGCCGGCCGCCGGCGCACCCGCCAAGGCTGGCGCACAGTAAGGCAGGCTGGTTCGTGGCCTCAGGGCGGGCCCGCCCTGAGGCTGTTGCGCAGTTCGCATGACGCATCTTCCGGAGCCTTTGCACAGGCCCTAAGATCATCCTGTCACCGCGCCAAGGGGGAGCGGCGGCCGCGTCCGGGCGGACGTGTATCAACGGACGATATCCAAGCGGAACCTCCATCGTCGTCGGTCGTGCTCACCGGCCACCGTAGCCGGCGAAGACGCCCGGTGTCGCATGGCGATTCCTGGAGCGCGGCTGATGACCTATCCGGAAATGCGCCATCCATCGAACCGCACGCCGCCCACCTGGGACGGCACGCCTCCCGATGCCTCGCCGCCTCCGGTGCCTCCTCGGGCACCAGCGCCTCGCTCCGGCTATATCGCTGCGCACTGGAAGGGTGAGCTGTCGTTGGCAGAGTCGTATTGGTTCAACGGGGTGCTGCTTGGCCTGGCCATGGTCATCCTGGAGTCGGCGCTGCTGGCCTGGATGAAGGACAGCCATCCTTCGCTCACCAGCGTACTGGTGATTGCGGCCAGCTACGGCGTGGCGCGACTGATCGTGTCCGTATGGCAGGTGGTCGGCATCCTGCGTTCGGCGGCTCTGAGTGGCAGTCGCTGGGCCGTGGTGGTGAACATCCTGATGGTGCTGGCCATTCTCGCTGCGCTGGGCCGACTACCAACGCAATGGCATAGCCTGCAAGGCCTTGCACAAGGCGCGGCAGAGCAACGCCGCCTGAGTCATTTCAAGATCGGGCTTGATCCTTCCGGCGATGCGATCCTGGCCCAGGGCACGATCGGCGTCGACTACGCCAAGGGTATCGCCGAGGCATTCACTGCCCACCCGGGCATTCATCGCCTGGTACTCGACAGCCTGGGTGGCGACGTCGACAACGGCATGCAGTTGCGTGACTTCCTGGTGGCGCATCCGGATATCTCGGTTGAGGTGGATCACTTCTGCGCCAGCGCCTGCACCTTGGCCTACATTGGCGGCGCGCAACGCCTGGTGTCGGTCAACGCAACGCTCGGCTTCCATCAGATGCATTCGATGATCGACACGCGCCTTTCGGCCGACTACACCGAGAGCAAGCAGGATGCGTTCAAGTCACTGCTGGTCAGTCGAGGCGCTTCAGCGGACTTCATCCGCCTGGCGTTCGCCAAGCAAGGCAATGACGTCTACGCGCCCAATGCCGATGCGCTGTTCGCCAATCACATCATTACCGGCCTGCGCGTCGACGGCCGCGTCGTGTCTGCCGACCAGTGGCGCACCGAGCAGTTCCTCTATGCGTATGACCGCAACGCGAGCACCAAGCGCATGGGCGATGCGCTGACCCTGATCCGCACCCAGATGCCGCAGATCTACGATGCCTGGATTCAACGCAACCTGCGCATCCAGCAGGAGCCAGGCCGCCAGCAACGGCTGACCGATTACAACACGGCGCTGTGGCACACGCTGCATGCAGCGCGCAATGCCGCCATGCGCACCAGCACGTCGGACCACGTGCGCGACTTTGCCGTCGCCCGGCGCGACATGCTTTTGCACATGCGCAAGCGTCTTTCCGCCAACGCGTGCGGCCGCTATCTCTCTGGCTTGCCATTCGATGCCAGGGATGAGAATGACGCGATCTATCGCGCCAATAGCGAGAGTTACGTCGACTTGCTGACCGGCAACGACCCCTCGCGCACTATGACGATCGACTGGATGCTCGGCGCCCGCGAGCTCGCGCAGGTGCGCAGAAGCGTTGGGCAATCGGTATCCAGCCAGCCCGCTGGCGATATCTACGCCGTCACCTGCCAGCAGCAGATCGCGCTGCTCGACGGTTTGCTTGGGTTGCCGGGCGCAGGCAGTGACATGGCCCTGCGTACGCTATTCACCCAGGGCCAATAGACACGCCTAGCCGTCATTATCCAGCCTCACGCCCAAGGCGGCGAAACGGCGTAGTCCGTCGCTGCTGGGTTGTAGCGCGCGGCTGCCCGCGCGACGCCTCAGCCAACCTGCGTTGAGCAGCGTGTCGGTGAGCGATACACCCAGCGGACCGCCGATGTGCAGTCGACGTTCGCTCCAGTCGAGGCAACCGCGTCCACGCAGCTTGAGCAGGTCCTGCACGGGAATCGCATCCAGCCCCGCGGCGACCAGCGCATCCGCGCCGTCGGGCAACAGATGCAAGCCATCGCTCACGGTATGCAGGTAACCACGCGCCAGCATCGCCTCGCACAGGCTCACGCCCAGCCGCCCCGCCAGATGGCGATAGCACGTGCGGGCAAGACGCAGCGGGCCATCGACGCCTGCGGCCACCGGCAGCACCGGTCGCGTGCGCGGCAAGGCCAGCGCTTCAAGCATGGCGGACACCTCGTCACTGGCCAGCCGGTAATACCTGTGGCGACCCTGCGCATGCACCGCCAGCAGGCCGCCTTCCAGCAGTCGCTTGAGGTGCGCACTCGTCGTTGCAGCGCCCACGCCGGCTGCGCGCGCCAGCTCACCGGCAGGGCGTGCCGTGCCATCGATCAGGGCGAGCAGCATCGCCGCACGTGCCGGCTCGGCCAGCAGGGCGCCGATCTCGGCCAGCTGATAGCGACTGGGGGACACGGTATCGTTCATGCGTGCAGTCTAGCGCTGCTGCGTCGGCCCATAGTTCGCCCGCGCACGAAACATCGCCCATGTCGCAGCGCCGACACTGTCGCCATGGACTCATACCGCGCCCCCGACAGCATCGTCATCCATCCTTCGATTCTCTATTTCGGTACGCCCGTCGTGCTGATCACCACGCGCAACGCGGACGGCTCAACCAACATCACTCCCATGTCGTCCGCGTGGGCACTGGCCGATCGCGTGGTGATCGGGCTCGCCGCCGGCGGACAAGGCGTGGCCAACCTCCGGCGCGAGCACGAATGCGTGCTCAACCTTGCCAGCGAAGACCTGCAGGAGGCCACGGAACGCATGGCGCCGACCACGGGATGTGATCCCGTACCCGACTGGAAACGGGCCAACGGCTACCGGCACGAGGCCGACAAGTTTGCGTTGGCCGGACTGCACGCCGTCGCTTCGCACGCGGTGTCGGCGCCACGCATCGCCGAATGTCCGCTGCAACTCGAGGCCCGAGTGACGCTGGTGGTGGAACGGCCGGTCGACGACTGGCGCCCCGGTCCTGGTGCTTATGTGATTGCCGAGCTGCAGGTTCTGCGCGTGCACGCCCACGAGGACATCGTCGTGCCTGGTACGCAGCACATCGATCCCGCACGCTATCAGCCCTTGTTCTATCTTTTTCGCCACTATGTCGGTCGCGGCGCGGCGCTCGGCAAGACCTTCAAGGCTGAGGTATGAAGGTCACCATGGCGCTCGTCGTCACAGCACCGTAACCAGGGCCGCCAGCCACACCAGCGCCGCGCCAATCGCGAACGTCCGCCGCGCGGCATTGATGCGCTCCGGGCTTTCATCTTCGACCGGCGTCGTTGCGATCCACGGCGTCGAGAGCAACACGGCAAAACCGATGAACGCAATCGCAATGACGACCACATCATGCCAACGCCATGGCAACGGCTCGTGCACGCCCCAGTAAGCGAGGAACGCCATGCCCATGGCACACAGCGTGGCGGAGGCCGAGCACAAGCCGACCACTGAACCTGTTGGCGCGCGCATGCCACGTGCTCCCGGACGCTGGTGACGATGCTGGAGGAGATTACTGCAGTCGGCCGTGACGCCATGGTCGTATCGGATCCTTCCTGCTGCGCCGCACAGACCTTCAATTTTCGTGAAGTCCGCCCGGACGACGAAGCGAAATACAAAAATTTCAGTCTGCCGACGGTATGGGAAAAAGACGGCCAAAATCTCCACGGGTCGATAGAAACGGGCTTCAACGGGCATTCGCTTTCGCATGACTGACGATCACATCGACAATCCCCACTTTCCGCTGAACAAAACAGTGCAAGCGCATGAAACGGGTCAACCAGCCATGCCGGGCACCGTTCTTCCGCCTGTGCCACCCGACTTGCGGATGGCCACAGGGGCACCACGCTCTACGGCATGGGGTAGTTCTACCCCAAGGGCGAGTGCACCCTGCTCCAGCTAACCCTGACATTGAGGAAAAAGCCATGCAGACCAAGATGACGTCGCGTTTCAGCCTGATCGGTTTCACGATGGCCGCTGCGCTTGCGAGCGCAGGTGCCATGGCACAGTCCGCTGCGCAGGACGTGCCGGGCCACCCCCGCGTCAACGAAGTGAACCAGCGCCTCGAGAACCAGCAGAACCGCATCCAGGCCGGCGTGGCCGACGGCCAGCTCAACGCCAAGCAGGCGGCTCATGACGAGAAGCAGGACGCCAACATCGCCCAGCGCGAGAGCGCCGACGAGGCCAAGCACGATGGCCACCTGACCAAGAACGAACAGAAGAACCTCAACAAGTCGCTGAACCAGGACAGCAAGCGCATCCACAAGCAGCGCGAAAAGTAATCCGGACGCGGGCCACGGGCCTGGGCGATGGTCGACGCGGTAACGCTGCAGCGTTACTCGCCTCGCCCACCGACAATGTGGATACCATCAACGGCCCGGCTCAATCCGGGCCGTTGGCGTAGGTGGCCGCCGGCCATCCCGCTGCGATCCGTTCGAAGGCTGCAACTTCCAGCACTGGTCCGCCGGCCTGGAAATGAGAGTATCCGCCGACGTCATTCACGACCGGAGGGGTTATGCGCAGCAGGATTCTCGCGTTCGCTTGCTTGAGTGCCTTGATCATGGGAACGGCCTACGCCGCCGACCCGGCCAGCGCCAAGCCGCAGTACGGCAGCTGGGGCTTCGATCAGGCAGGCGCCCAGATGGCGACCAGGCCGGGCAACGACTTTTTCCGCTACGCCAATGGCACCTGGCTGGACAACACGCCGATTCCCGCTGACAAGCCGGCCGTAAGCCTGCGACTGGCGATGACCGACCTCACCCAGCAACGCCTGCATGACATCATGGAGGCGGCGGCACATGGCCATGCTTCGCCGACCTCGCTGGACGGCAAGGTGGGAGCGTTCTATCAGTCCTTCATGGACGAGGCGCGCATCGCCGCGCTCGGCGCCAAGGCCATCGCGCCGCAGCTCGATGCCGTGCGCAAGGCCGGCACGCGCGATGCGCAGGCCGCGCTGATGGGCCGCACCAACGTCGATTTCGAAGGCGCCCTGTTCAATCTGGTGTTCGACGTGGACCTCAAGGACACCAAGCACTATGCGGTTTACGTCACCCAGGCCGGGCTTGGCCTGCCGGATCGTGACTACTACCTCAAACCGGAATTCGCCAAGCAGAAGGCGGCCTACCAGGCTTACGTCGCCCAGCTGCTCACACTAGCCGGCTGGCCGCAGCCCGAGGCGGCCGCGCAGGACGTCGTGGCCTTTGAGACCGCCATTGCGCAAGCCAGCTGGAGCAAGGTCGAACAGCGCGATCCCGTTGCCATGTACAACCCGATGAGCGTGGCCGACCTGCACAAGCTGGCGCCGGGCTTCGACTGGTCCGCTTACTTGAAGTCGGCGCAGCTTGGCGACCTCAAGCGCATCGTGGTCGGCGAAAAAACCGCGATCCCGAAACTCACTGAACTGTATGCGCATACACCGGTGGCGACGATCCAGGCCTGGCAGGCCGCACGCATTGCCGACAATGCCGCGTTCTACCTGTCCCAGCCGTTCCAGGACGCGTACTTCGAGATGCACAACAAGACGCTGTCCGGCCAGAAGGAGATGTCGGCGCGCTGGAAACGCGGCGTCCAGGCCGTATCGGGCGGCGACTGCGGCGTTGGCGAACGGCTGGACTGCTTCGGCAACCTGAGCTGGGGCGTTGGCCAGCTGTATACGGACAAATATTTCCCGGCCTCGTCAAAGACCAAGATCGAGGAGCTGGTGGCCAACCTCAAGGCCGCGTATCGCCTGCGCATCGAAAAGCTCGACTGGATGGGCCCGCAGACGCGCCAGGAAGCACTACGCAAACTGGATACGTACACCATCAAGGTCGGCTACCCCGATCACCCGCGCGACTACTCCAAGGTGGACGTGCGCAGCGACGACCTGGTCGGCAACGTGTTGCGCGCGGCGCAGGCGGACTGGACGTTCTACGTGGATCGCCTCAACGGTCCGGTGGATCGCAGCGACTGGAGCATGTCGCCGCAGACCAACGATGCGTACAACGGCTCGCTGCGCGACATCGTCTTTCCCGCGGCCATCCTGCAGCCGCCGATCTTCGATCCGAACGCCGATCCAGCGATCAACTACGGCGCCATCGGCGGCGTCATTGGCCATGAGCTCACCCATGGCTTCGACGACGAGGGGCGCAAGATTGATGCCGATGGCGCCCTGCGCGACTGGTGGACCGAAGCCGACGCCAAGGCGTTCGAGCAGCGCGCCAAGCAACTCGGTGCGCAATATTCGGCCTTCGAACCGCTGCCCGGCGTGCATATCAACGGCGACCTGACCATGGGCGAGAACATTGCCGACCTGGGCGGCCTCACCTTGGCGCTGGACGCCTATCACGCGTCGCTGCACGGCAAGCCCGCACCCGTGATCGATGGACTGAGCGGCGACCAGCGCGTGTTCCTTGGCTGGGCGCAGGCATGGCGCGGCAAGCTGACCGACGATGCGATCCGTCGCCAGGTCACCAGCGATCCGCATTCGCCGCGCGCCTTCCGCGTCAACGGGCCCGTCCGCAATATCGATGCCTGGTATCAGGCCTTCGGCATCCAGCCCGGCGACAAGCTGTATATCGCTCCCGCCGAGCGGGTTCGTATCTGGTGATCGGTTACTGATCGGCTCCAGGCACCTGGCTGCCCTGCTCTTTGCGAGCAGGGTAGCCGGATGCGGAATGCGTGATGTTTGGACGGCCGAAACTAGCTCTGCAGTTCAAGCCCAGGGACCATCTCAGCGGGAAATTGAATTCTCGTAGATGCAGCCGATCTTCATGATGCAACGACTACCCGGCTGAGCGCGCAGCCTCGACCAGCGCACGCGCCGACCTCTGCAGGACTTGCGTCGCATCGTCGGATACCAGCAGGTCCGAGCTGACGAAGGCACCATTGACCAACAAGGCCAGCTGCGCAGCCAGGATCTCCGGCTTGGCCACCTCGAGCCGCCGCGCGATGCCATCCAGGCGTGAACGAAGTCGGTGCATGTGGGCGCGTGCCACCTGTCGCGCCGGATGGTCCTGCTCCGGGAATTCGGCCGCGACATTGATCTGCGGGCAACCGCGATAGTTCGAACGCGACAGCCGCTCGCCGATCCAGCGCATATGGGCCGCCAGCTCGCCGACCGGATCACTGGCGTGCGCGGCCGCCACCTCATCCCAGGTCGCCCAGAAATCCACGTCCTCGCGTTCCAGGAAGGCGACGACCAGGTCGTCCTTGGTGCGGAAATGTCGGTACAGGCTCGTCTTGGCCACGCCGGCCTGCTCGACCACCAGGTCGACGCCTACGGCACGGACGCCTTGCCGGTAAAAAAGGCTGGACGCGCACTCCAGGATTCTCTCGCGCACGTCCAAGGCTTCGACACCGTGTGCCTTGGGGGTTTTGCCGGATGAGTGCGTAGTCATGGGGGCAGCAGGTCGACTTGGTGTTGACATGATACAGACCGTTCTGTAGCGTTACAAGAACAGACAGGTCTGTATCGTCCTGGGAGGACATCATCATGGTCAGCAACCACACTGCCGTCGCCGTCTATGGCGCCTCGGGCCATACGGGGGCCTTCGTCATCGCTGAGCTTTTGCGTCGTGGTCTGCCGGTGGTGGCAGTGGGCCGCGATGTATCACGCGTCCCGGCGGGCGTGCCGGCCAGGCTGGCCGCGATCGACGATGCGGCGGCCCTCGAGCGGGCGTTCGCCGGCTGCGCGGTCGTCATCAACTGCGCCGGCCCGTTCCTGGATACGGCGCCGCCTGTCGTGGAAGCTGCCTTGAGGGCGGGTTGCGCCTACATCGATGTCACGGCAGAACAAGCCAGCGCGCTCTCCACCTTCGAACGCTATGACGAGCGCGCCCGCGCTGCGGGCGTTGCCATCATCCCCGCAGCGGGTTTTTACGGCGGCCTTGCGGATCTGCTGGCCAGCGCACTGGTTGGCGATCAGCCGGTCGATGACATGACCGTGGCTATTGCGCTCGATCACTGGTGGCCGACCAAGGGAACGCGTCAGACCGGCGAGCGCAATCGGGTACCACGCGTGGTGGTCGAGCATGGCCGTCTGGTGCCCATGGCGATGCCGGCACCGAAGACCGCATGGACGTTCGATGCGCCGCATGGCGTGCAGGACATGGAGCAGATGCCTTTCAGCGAGATCATCACCATCTCGCGCCATCTGCACGTGCGCAACCTGCGCGCCTATCTCAACGCGGCGTCTCTAAGCGAAATCCGCGACGCGGCAACACCCCAGCCGGTGGCCATCGATACGCAGGGGCGATCGGCACAGAAATTCGTCATCGAGGTGGTCGCACGTGACCGCGAGGGTACCCGCCGCGCCGTGGCTCACGGACAAGACATTTACGCGGTGACCGCACCTCTCGTGGTCGAGGCGGCTGCACGCCTGCTCGACTCCTCATTCAATCGAAGCGGTGCCCTCACCCTGGGGCAGGCCTTCGATGCCCACGACTTTCTTCGCGCCTTCGGGCCCGAACACCTGACGTTCGCGCTTCATGCGATCTGATCCACCCGGCTCTATCCAAGCACCCAAGGAGATATGACATGCAGCAGCAAGAACGCGCCAAGTTGTTCGCTTCCCTCCACGTCAAAGACCGCCCTCTGATCCTGTACAACGCCTGGGATGCCGGCAGCGCCAAGGCCATTGCCGACGCGGGCTCGCCTGCGATCGCGACGGGCAGCTGGGCCGTGGCCGCGGCGCAGGGCTATGGCGATGGCGAGTCGATGCCGTTCGCCTCGGTCGAGTTCATCGTTGCTCGCATTGCCGCCGCGGTCGACGTCCCCGTGACGGTCGATGTCGAGGGCGGCTATAGCGAGGACCCACAGCTTTGCGCGGCCAACGTGGCGCGCTTGCTGGAGCACGGCGTGGTCGGCATCAACTTCGAGGACCGCATCGTCCACGGCAAGGGTCTGCATGGTCTCGAGCTGCAATGCGCACGGATCGCGGCCATCCGCGCGATGGCAGACGCACGTGGTGTACCGTTGTTCATCAATGCGCGGACCGATCTATTCCTGGGCACCGGGGTCAAGCCGCCCGAGGGCATGGCCGAAGCCAAGGATCGCGCAGCCGCCTATGCGCGCGCTGGCGCTTCGGGCTACTTCGTTCCGGGTCTGGTCGACCTGTCGGCGATACGGGAGCTATCCAACGCCGTCGAGCTGCCGCTGAACGTCATGGCGATGCCTGGACTTCCTGCGGTGCGCGAGCTGGCGCAGGCGGGCGTCGCCCGCATCAGCTACGGACCTTCCGCCTACTTGCTGGCCATGGAGACCATACAGCGCGCTGCTCGCGATATCCTGGAGGAACGGCAGGCTGCGTGAACATCGAGCCGTCCGGGTGGATGCCCAAGCGAGAGGATGTTCTTGCTTGGGTGAATCCAGCGACGTCGTGTTTTCGCCCGCCACAAGACACCCTCACCCACCTCGAGCAGAACCCGCACATGGCCGAACGCATGCGAGATTTCGCCCTGGAAGTCCATTTCTCGCGCTGGGAATTCAAGGCGCGCTACAACATGGCCGCCTCGGATGTACAAAGCCTCTCGCTCGGCGACCTCCTGCAGCTGGCGACAGCCGAGGACCGGGCCGCGTTCGAGCACCTCAGCCTGGGCTATACCGAGACCTTCGGCTCGCCTGCACTGCGCGATGCCATCGCCAAGACCTATGACAGCGTCAGCGCCGAGCAGATCGTCTGCTTTGCCGGCGCGCAGGAAGGCATCTACATCGCCATGAGAGTGCTGCTGGAAGCGCACGACCATGCGATTGTCATCGTGCCCAACTACCAGTCCGCCGAAACCATCCCTATGTCGGTCTGCGAGGTGACCGGCGTGGCACTCGATGAGGAGAACGACTGGCAGCTGGATATCGACAAGCTTGCCGCGGCGATCCGCCCGAACACCAAGCTGATCTCGATCAATTTCCCCAACAACCCCACCGGCCATGTCATTCCGCGCGCATCGTTCGATGCGATCGTCGATCTGTGCCGGCGGCACGGGCTATGGCTATTCAGTGACGAAGTGTATCGGCTGCTGGAACGCGACCCCGCCAAGCGGCTGCCAGCGGCCGTGGATGCCTACGAGAAAGGCATCTCGTTGAATGTGATGTCCAAGGCCTACGGACTTGCGGGCCTGCGCATCGGTTGGCTGGCCTGCAAGGATCGCCATGCGTTGGTGCAGTGGGAGCGCTACAAGCACTACCTCTCGATCTGCAACGCGGCGCCCTCGGAGCAGCTGGCGCTGATCGCCCTGAAGGCGGGCACGACGATACTTCAGCGCAGTCGGGACATCATCGACAGCAATATCACCGTGCTGAACGCGTTCTTCGCACAGTTCCCCGGGCTGTTCCACTGGAAAGTGCCTGACGGCGGATGCATCGGCTTTGTCCGTTACCACGGCGAGGATGGCGTGGAGTCGTTTACCCAGGACCTGGTCGAACAGGCTGGCGTACTGCTGCTGCCCGCCAGTGTCTATCGTTCGGAGCTGCAGGATGTGCCGACGAACGCCTTCCGCCTAGGCTTCGGGCGGAGCTTTGTGCCGGAGGGCCTGCAGGCCATGACCGCCTGGTTGCACGCTCGAACGGCCTGAGCACGGCACCGGCGAACGATCTCTCTGCGTTCGGCATCGCCTCATCGGGTCGGCTGCGCGCCACCATGGTGGATCGCCAGGTGAAGGGACGTCAGGGTGGCCTGCTAGACTGGGCGACGCGCTTGTTCGATCCAATCGGGTCCGCCTGGGACCCTGCGATGTACATATGGTGCCGATCATGGGAGCCGTAGCATGCACCTTGAACTGGAACGCGTTCACCTGCAATCGCTGAAAGACTTCGCCAAGCACTATCTGATGATCGTGCTCAGCATTCTTACCGCACTCGGCATGGAGGCGTCGATCGAACGATCGCATCACCGAAGCGCGGCGTCAGACGCCAGCGCGAGGATCCAGGCAGAGATCCGCGCCAATCTCGCGGAAATCCAAAAGGAGCGGTCGCACGACTTCGCGCGCTGGCAGGAGCTGGGCAAGATTCGCGACGCGCTGGTGAGCGACATCAAGGCGCATGCGTCCGATGCCGCCATCAACGAGCACTTCAGGGCAATGACCAAGGACGGGTTTTACCTCGCCTTTCGATGGCCCGTGCTGCGCCACGAAGCCTGGGATGTTGCCGTAGCTAATCAATCCGCCGGCTGGATGGATGACGACGAGCTGCGTCGATACACGGCTGTCTATGCGGCGCAGAATTCGACCAGCGCTACCATGACCGAGGATCTCCCCACCGTATTGAACGGGCCACGCATGATGGACGCCCTGGCTGACTTGCAGGTAGGCGATGTGCAGCCTCGCGAGCTTCTCTATGTTGTCAACCAGATGGCCACGGTAGCCGGCGAAGCCACCGGTGACCTCGATAGTCTGATCGCGAGAATCAACGCCTCGATGTCCGGCAGCATCGCCACGCCGACGAAGGCGTCCCAGGGTTGATGCGAAGCCCGCTGGCGCGAAGCTGCGCGCCGCGCGGGCTCAGTGACTTTCGACCCGGCCTGGCGGCAAGCCCTGTTCGACTCGGCCATTGCGGACACCATGAGTCGTTCTTCCTGGCCCGGTCACCTTAGTCTGCCGCCACTCGCGCATCCGCGTGGACGGCAGAACCCGCCAGCTGACGCGAAGCTGGCCGTCCGTGGCAGCCACCCGATCGACCGCTGATCGGTCGCGGTTCGTGGCATACCGAAGCAAGGTGCTAGGCCAGCGCCTAATGATTCGACGCACTGAGCTTCTTCAGCTCCTCGAGCGCCCTGCTGGCATCCTCGGCAGCCGCTTTTGCCTGCGCAGCCACCGCGTCGTCACCGCTATCGACGGCTTCGCCATAGAGGCGCAGCGCCTTTCTACGGCTGTCGAGGTAGCTCAGCAGCGCCTGTTGAAGCGGGTAACTCGTGTCGTCCGGCGTCAGTTCACCCATGGCAACCTCGCTGTATGCCGCTTCGCACTGCGGCGCCACGTCGGTGTTGACGGTCTCCGGATGCGAGTGGCTCCCAGGTCGACGCGGCCTGCTCCCGCCCAAGAGAGCAGATGAGATAACTCTGTGGACATGCGATTGTCCTGGCCGGATCTGGGCCAGAGGCCGCGACAGCCATCCGCCCCCGGCTCAGGCAAGCGTGGCTTGCCTGCCGCGGCGAATGGATCCATGGACGACGGACAATCGCCCGCGCCGCGCGATTGCGCGGTTTCCTGGTGCTGCATGTCGCCCCCTGGCTGCTGCAACGAGATGCGGGCATCGGCCCCCACCGATTCGGGTCAGCATGCCAGTGCGGGGGGCCTGGTGACAACAAGCAACCACACCGCTCGCGCGCGGTCGGCTTGCAACCGCTCGAAGCACTCCCCGGATCGCCCTTGGGATGTCACGCCACGAGCTTGGCTTTCATGGCGTGGGCCTGACGGCGACATCGACCGGCAATAGCGAGACCTTGCCGATGCCGAAGAGCGGCCCGCTGATCGGCGACGTAAAGACCAGGCAGAGATCGTGCACACCGGGCTGCGCGGCTAGCGGGCCCTGCAAGGTGAAATTCTGCGGACCCTCCTTGGGCAAAGGCAGCGTGGCCAGCGTGCGGCCCTTGCAGCTGTCGAGGCGCACGACCAATTCACCCTGCGACGTCGTGGCCTTGTGCGACACCACCAGCTTGGCGTCATGTGCCAGCTGATAGTTGCGCGGCAGGCGCGCGATGTCGACGCTGATCGCCGCGATACCGTCCAGCTTGGCGGCACGGTAGAGCCGACAGTTGTCGAACACGTTGATGAGATACGTCGGCGACAGCGTGGTGGCATCCGGCGTGGGCTGCACGCGCAGGCGGAAATCGCTGCCCGGGCAATTGTCCAGCTCGCCGGTGCTGCGGCTGCGCAGCGCCGGCACGTCAAGCAATCGCTCACGCACGGCGGCCAACGGCGTGCCGTCGTCGGCGAGGGCCACCGCCTTCACCGTCGTCGGCAGCTTCACCACGAACCGCTCGACGTACAACGGCGAGTTAGCCCCGGGCGCCGTGCCATCGGTGGTGTAGTGCAGGCTGCCGTACTTCGACTGGTTGGACAAAGAGACGGCAGCGTGTCCGCTGCTTATCGCGGCATTGCGGTCCACCTCAATGGAGGCGGCAAACGCGCTGTCCGCGTAGCCGATGTCCTGCTCGCGGTACCGGGCCAGCTGGGCCGGCAAGCGATCGAGGAAACCATGCCAATCGCGCGCCTCCGCCGGTGTCCAGGCTGCTTCGGCCAGTGCATCCATGCGCGGGAACACCGCATGCTCGATATGCCGGAGGGTAGGCATATGCTCCGTCCACATGTTCGCCTGCATGCCGAGCACGTGCCTCGCCTGCCGGGCATCCAGCGC
The DNA here is from genome assembly GCF_026283925.1 of Dyella halodurans. Classification (GTDB taxonomy): domain Bacteria; phylum Pseudomonadota; class Gammaproteobacteria; order Xanthomonadales; family Rhodanobacteraceae; genus Dyella; species Dyella halodurans. The sequence goes on along the minus strand of NZ_JAPDPF010000005.1, from coordinate 119,495 downwards.
CTTCGGCACGGCATCGAACGCGTAGTAGCTCTCCAGCGACATGGCCGGCAGGCGACCGGTGGTTTCGTCGGCGCGATCGCTCTGCATCTGATCGAGATAGAGCTGCGGCGCGGGCGACAGCACCACGTCGTGGCCCTGCTTCGCCGCATCGATGGCGCCCTGGATGCCGCGCCATGACATCACGGTGGCGCTGGCCGGCAAGCCGCCCTCGAGGATTTCGTCCCAGCCGATCAGGCGTCGGCCGTGCGCGGCAAGGTATTGGCCCATCTGGCCGATGAACCAGCTCTGCAACGCGTTCTCATTCTTCAACTTCAGGGCGCGCATCCGCGCCTGCACGGCCGGCGAGGCTTTCCACTGGTCCTTGACCGCCTCGTCGCCGCCCACGTGGATATAGGTGGAAGGGAACAGGGCCATCACTTCGTCGAGCACGTTCTGCAGGAAGTGCAGCGTGGCGTCATCGACGTTGTAGAGGTAAGGGTGCACGCCCCAATCCGGTGACACGGGTGGGCGACGGCCGGTGACACCGATTTCCGGATACGCGGCTACCGCTGCCTGCGCATGGCCTGGCATGTCGATCTCCGGTACCACCGTAATATGGCGTTCGGCCGCGTAAGCCACGATGGCGCGAATATCGTCTTGCGTGTAGTAGCCGCCATAGCGCTGGGGTTCGCCGCCTTCGCCGGCATCGGGCGGCGTGCGCCAGGCGCCGATGCCCGTCAGCTCGGGATAACGCTTGATCTCGATGCGCCAGCCCTGGTCATCGGTGAGATGCCAGTGCAGCACGTTGAGCTTGTGCTGCGCCATCTGGTCGATGATGGTGCGCACTTCGTCCGGGGCCTGGAAATGACGTGCAGAATCGAGCATCAGCCCGCGCCACGCAAAGCGTGGCTCGTCGCGGATATGCACCGCGCCAATTTTCACGTCGCCGGTGCCGTGGGCGGGTGTCAGCAATTGCCATAGCGTCATGGCGCCATAGAAGAGACCCGCTTCCTCGCGGGCGACCACGCGAATGCCTTGCGGGGTAACGTCGAGCGTATAGCCCTCCGCATTCGCCACCGGCGCCTGTGGATCGCGCCTGAGTACGATCGCCGGCCCGGCGACAGGACCGGTCTTCACCGGCAGCGACAGGTTCCGTGTGCGGGCGGTCAGCGCGGCGAGATAGTCAGCCGTGCGCCGTGCGCCGGCGTCCCCGGCTTCCACCACGATGGCTGTCTGCGCGCTGACGCTGAAGGGCTCGCCAGCATGGGTGACCTGTGCGGGCAGCGGGATGACATCGACGGACGCTCGCGACCCCTCCGCGCCATGGGCGAGAGCGGCAAGGCCGTACAGGGCAAGGCAGAGAAGTTGGCGTGTCGCTGTCATCGGTGTCTCGGAGCCGTTCGGTCAATGTTGGGGAAGGCTGATGGCCAATAAATACCACGCATCGTGCGGCAGCCATTGCTCCGTCCAGCGCCAGTCTTCGTCCTTGCCGGTCTGCGCGTAGCCAAGATTGAAGGCGATGCCGTCCTCATCCGCTAGCCCGCTGGTGATGCCGTTGACGATGGCCCCGGGGGCGTTGGTATACGCGTAGGAGTCGAAGAACATGTAAGGCGCGTTGTGATGGCCGCTGCCCATCAGCATGCTGCTGTCGTAGGGGTTCCGCCCCAGGATCCAGTGCAGCTGGTTCCATGCGTAGGCTTGCAGCTTGGCCTGGAAGGCCGCATCGTCGGCATAGAGCGGCGCCGCCAGGCGCGCGGCCGCAGCCAGCGAGGCCAGGCGCGCGTTCTCGCCCTGCCACCAGGGCGAGGCTTCGGTGTCGTGGGGAAAGAAGAAAGCGGTATGCACGCGGCCATCGCCGCTGCGCACCAGCTGGCGCGCGTACCCGAACGGATTGGCCACCTCGGCGGTGACGGCCAGCTCGGCGGTCAACGAACGCCTGATCGCATCCCGCACGGCAGACTGCCGGCCCGGATCCGCGATCGAGGCGTATTCGGCCAGGGCAACCACCGGCAAGCCCGCGTCCGACGGATGGAAGAAGGGACGCACGCCATCGTCGGCACGCCAGTAGTCGCGATGCCCATCATGACTGGTCAGGCGAGCCATCAGTCGATCGGCGCGCCCATCGGCCAGCTGGCGCCAGCTCGTATCATGCGTGGCGCGATACAGCTCGACCGCCGCGAGCAGGGCGCTGTAGTCATCGACGATGTTGTCCTTGCCGTCGTTGGTCAGCTCGCGGTTGTGCGCATCGAGGAAGCGGTAGGCATCTTCGGCGGCGCGACGGTAGTCCTGTGCGGAAAACTCGCCATCGACGCCCATGCTGCTGGCCAGCGCCAGCGCGGCGATGGCCATGCCGCCACCCGCGCGAAAGCTGGCCTCATAGGCATGCGGACCGCGGGCGGGCTGATCGACCCGCTCGGTGTGGTCGCCCGGCTTGAGTTTGATCTGCGTACGCCAGTTGGGATCGCCCACGCGGCGATCCTGCGGCAGCTTGCCGGCACCGGGCGCGTCGATGGACTGGTAGAACGAGCCATCGGGTCGCTTGTCGCGCACCAGGAAATCGGCACCAAACAAGCCCTCGTCGAGTAGGCGACGCTGGTACTCGCGGAAATTCGCATCATGCCGGGCGTCCAGTTGCTGCCAGCTGCGCAGCAGGCTCCACGCGACCAGCGGAAGCTGCTGGGTGTTGAAATAGCTGGTGAGATTCTGGTGCGACAGGTGAATGCCATAGTCGCCGGTGGCGTCATACCAGCCGCCGTGCAGATCGAGGGTGCCGGCCTGGCCATCCGGACGCGGCAGATGCCGGTCCGCCTGATCCAGGAGGCCGCTGGAACGCTGCCCCTTGAAGTAATAAATGACGTCCGAGAGCGTGTTGCGCTCCAGTACATTGTCCTGCACGGCGAAGACCGCTGAATGTGCCTCACGGCCGTCGCCGGGCAAGGCCACGTAGTAGTGTCCCGGTGTCTTCATGCCACTGAAGTCGGCAATGGCATAGGCAGCATCGCCCCAGTTCGCCACCTTGGCGGCTTGCGACAGTTCGCCTTGCCAGGCCTGGGCGCCCGTGTCGGCGTTCACCACGAGGAAGCGTTGCGACGATGCTCCCGGCCACACGACCACCATCGCCTGTTTGGGCGCGAGCGTGTCGTAACCCACCTGATCGACCAGCACGTTCGACTCGGAAGCGCCGGCGGGAGTCGCGCCAGGCGCTGGCGCTGCGGCCGCGCTCGGCGTGGACGCGGCGATGCCGCACAAGGCATAGCAGAGAAGATAGCGAGTCTTTCTCATCGGTGTCTCGTAGTTGCCGCGCCAGGCATGGGAAATGCTGATCGTAAACGAGCAGCGGGCGTCATCAGCGCGAACCCGGCACGTTCACCGAAAGCGAGGACGGCACCAGCACCCGCTGGTGACATGGCTTCACGCAATCGCCCTCCTTTCAGTCGATTAGGGTCCCGGAAGAAAAATCGGACCTGGCAAGACTGCCAGGCCCGTGGGGAGGGAAGCCAACGGCTTCAAAGTTCCTGATGAAACGTGGAAGTGGTGCAAACGCAAACGATGATCAAGCACGGAACCGTTGCCGCGTAAGCCCTCGTCGCAGGACAAGAGTGTCACGCTGCTCACCTTGATTCCGTGGCGAACTTCTCCTCTCGATGACTTGCGTGCCAGGTCGATCGTGGACGTGGCGGGTCCGAGTCCACGACCGGCATTGACGCCGCTGGTCTTCGAAAGGCCAAGGATGGGAAGTGTGCTTTCCGATAGGCCAGTTGGCGCCTGGTGGCGATCAACCGTCCTGACGACGGCACCGATGCGACGCTTACACGGTCGCACCCGCGGGTTCCCGTTCCTCGAAGGGGCCTGGCCAAGACCAGGCCCCTCGAACCGCGGATGGCAGCCTTACAGCTTGAACTGCAGCTTCAGCATGAACTGGCGGCCCGTGACGTACTCGGCCGACATCTGCGTCTTGCTGCCCAGGTACGCGTAGTACTTGGAGTTGAGCAGGTTGAGCATGTTGAGGTTGAGCGACAGGTACTGGTTGATCTGGTAACCCAGGGTGGCATCCAGCTCCTTGAAGCCGTCGATGTAAGTCGCCGGTGCGCCAGCCACATAACCGCCGGCGAGGTAGCTGGAGCGGTAGCTGTAGGCAACGCTGGCGCTGTACGGGCCTTCCTCGTAATACGGCGCGATGGTGTACGAGTTCTTGGAGTTGTACGGCAGCGCGCCGTTGTTGTTGGTATGCGCGTCGGAGTACGTGTAGTTGGCACGCAGACCGAAGCCGTAGGCGTACGCCTGCTGGTAGGCCAAGGTGCCGCCCTTGACCGTGGCGCCGCCACCGTCAACCGGTGCGGTGACGTTGTAGTTACAGATACCAGCCGTGGTGCACTGGCCGGTGGCGATCAACGACGCGGCATTGATCTGGTAACCCGGCAGCGTCCAGGAGCCGTTCACGCGCTCCTGCATCGTCGCTGCATTGACGATGTAGTTGAGCACGTTCTTGTAGAAGAACGACACGGCCACGACGGAGTGCGGGTCGAAATACCACTCGGCCGAACCGTCCCAGTTGACCGAACGATACGGACTCAGATTCGGGTTACCAGCGACGGCCGTGAGCACGGTGTCGTTGGCGGCGAAGTACGGCGCCATCTGGTTGAACGGTGCGTAGGCAATGGTTTCCGAGCCAGCGCCGCGCAGGATGATGTCCGGCGTGACGTTATAGGCGATGTTGAGTGCCGGCAGCCAGTTGTTACGCGAACTGTTCTGGGTGATATAGCCGAAGCCAGCCGGGAAATTGCACGGATACACGTCTGCAGAGGCGCACGAAGCCGGAATGACCCAGCCGCTGCTGCTGTTTTCGGTATGCACGTAGCGCACGCCGACATTGCCGCGCAGGTTGTCGTTGCCGAAGTTCGCCTGCAGGTAGCCCGACGTGTTCTTCTGCTGAACCGCGAAGGTGTTGTCCCAGAACGAGTTCGGATCGGTCGCCGAGCCGAAGCCAGGCGAATTGGTAACGGCGTCGAAGATCGCCTGCTGGCCCATGGTCTGCACGTGCTCGATCGAGCTCTGGCTCAGGCCCAGATCGCGCGAACCCTGCAGGTTGCTCAGGCCACCGAAGCCGATCTGGTTGAGGGTGAGCGTTTGCGCGCCCGTGTAGACGTTGAGCGTCTGGCTTTCGGTGTGGTCAACATAACGAGCGCCGACCTGCACGCTGTTGAGGAAGCTGTCGAAGTCCTTGGTGAAGTCGAGCTGGCCGTAGCCGTCGCGGGCCTTGTACAGCTCCTTACCCAGGTTGCCGCCCCAGCCGTTGTCAGCCCAGTAGTTGGGATTGTTGGCCGTGGACGGATCGGTGAACTGCGGGCCCTGGCTCAGGCTCCAGTTGAAGGCACCGCCGTAGAAGATTTCCTTCACGGCCTGCTGCATCGGGTTGCGCGAGTCGCTTACGCCGCCCTGACCGTGCAGCTGCCAGCCGTCACCCTTGTAATCGAGCTGCAGGTCGGCGCCCTTGGTGGTGACATGCGAGATGCGCGCATTGTTGTCGGTGAAGGTGTGTGCAGTGCTGGTGCAGTTGGTGCTGTTCAGGCACGGCGTACCAGCCTGGGTGCCACTGGTGATGATGCCGTTCGGGCCTTCGGTCAGCGAGGTGATGCCGGCCGGGCTGTTTGTGGCCCACGGATACATCGACTGGTTGACGTTGTCCAGGTTGTCCCTGGAGTACATCAGGTTCAGGTTGCTGGTGAAGGACTGCGTCGGCGCCCACTCGAAGTTCGTGGTGATGCTGTCACGCTTCTCGACCTGCTGGAAGTTGGTGGCGGCAACCTGGTTCGGCATCATGTCCGTGGGCTTGATGGTGCCCGCATTCAGCTCGTTCTGGATCGCGTTGTTGCCCTTGGCGAGCGCTGCGGTGTTCACCGAAGCAACGCTGGAATAGCCGTAGTTCTCCAGGCCTTCGCGATTGTTGAACTGCTCGAAGTGCTGCGCCGAGACGTTGAAACCAAAGGTCTTGTCGGCGTTGTGCCAGTTGTAGAAGATCGAGGCAGATGGACGGGTGCTGTCCACCATGTCGTTGTAGTTGATGCCGACCGAACCGGAAACCGTGTTCGAAGGCGCATCAAGCGGCCTGACCGTGTGCATGTTGATGAGGCCGCCCATCGCGCCTTCCGGCAGGCGAGCCTCGATGCTCTTGTAGACCTCGATGGCGCCGATCACTTCCGGCGACAGCAGCGAGAAGTTGAAGCCGCGGTTCGGGCTGTCGTCGTACAACCACACCGCCTGTGCGACCGGATGGCCATCGAGCAGGGTCAGGTTGAGGCTGGGGTCCATGCCGTTGATGCTGACGCGCTGCGTCGCACCGAGCTGGCGGTCCAGCGTCACGCCCGGAATCTGCGCCAGTGCTTCAGCCACGTTGCTGGCCGGGAACTTGCCGATATCCAGCGCGGTAACGGCGTCGACGATGGCGTCGGCGTTGCGCTTGGTATCCATCGACGCCTGCAAGCTGGCGCGGATGCCGGTCACGGTCACGGTGGCGAGCTGCTTGGCCTGGGCCTGGTCGGCGCTGGCCTGCTGGTCGGTCGATTGCGCCGGCGCTGCGGCGGGACCGGACGGCTTGGTGGCGTCTTGCGCGTGAAGCGAGCCAGCCAAACAGAGACCGGTGATGATGCTTACTGCTAGCAGTGTTTTGCGGTGTGACATGGTTTCCTCCCCTCGAAGGCATATCGGCAGCGGATGTATGTGGGTCGTCCGGCTGCTACGTGGCTGTCTGGGCTCAATGCCCGGTTCAGTGCTACGAATCTGCGGTGTTACGTTGGTGCTGCGTTCTCCCCCAAGCTCGGGTGCTGGCCATCCAGATACAGTCCGGCTGCGCCAATCACGCCGAGTTGGCCGTGCTCCATCAGTCGTACAGGAACCTGCTGCAAGAAGGCGCGCATCACGCCCTTGTTGAAGAAGCGCTGCCGGAAGTTGCTGGCGAGCAGCACATCGCGGATCTGCGGCAGGATGCCGCCGGCCAGGAACACGCCACCGCGCGCGCCATAAAGCAGCACCAAGTCGCCGACAAAACTGCCGAGCAGACTGCAGAACACATCCAGCGCCTCGACGGCCGCGGCATCGCTGCGATCGAGCGCGGCCTGGGTCACCTGGCTGGGCACGGTCAGCGTCGGAGCCTGTTTGCTCAGGTCGCAGATCGCGCGATAAAGATTGAGCAGGCCCGGACCGGACAGGGCGTGCTCGAACGACACGTAGGCGCGATCGCGCGCGAGATAGCGCAGGATCTCGATTTCGCGTTCATTGCCCGGCGCCAGCGCGATCTGCCCTGCTTCGGTGGCCAGCACGGTGGCGCGCGGGTGGCCCGGCAGCAGCACGGCCGAGCCAAGCCCCGTGCCAGGACCCATCACCAGCACGGGACCGACGGCAGGTGCCGCCGTGGTCTCGATCACCGGCGTGGTGTCGGCCTGGGCCAGGAACTGCGTGGCATAAGCCACCGCTTCGAAATCGTTGATGACCGCGAGCTGGTCGATGCCGAGGCTGTCACGAATGTCCCGGATGGACACCGGCCAGGGCAGGTTGTCGTTGACGATGGCGTCGCCCAGTACATAGCCGGCGCTGGCCACCGCACAGCGATGCACATGGACGGAACGATCGAGCTGGTCGACGAAGTCCTTCAGCACCGCGGTCAGGCTCGGCCAGTCGGCGCAGGCGTAACGGTGGTACTGCAGCACGGTGACGGGCCGCTGGCCATCCGGGTGCTGGCTTACCAGCCCGATGCGCGCATGCGTACCGCCGACGTCGGCCGCGAGAAACACATCGCCCTGCGTCGCCAGCTTGCGCGCACTGCCGTGGTTGGCCACTTCCCCCACATTCCCTCCCGTCATGTGTTCGTCACGCCCTTGTCAAACGTGGCTTGTTTTGGCCGGAGTCTGGGAATGGATGACAACGTTGTCAACAGGACATTTTTCCTAGTCGCCAAAGGTGCGTGCTGCGGTGCACCAATGGCATTGAGACGCTATGCAGGACGTACTTGTTAAAACCGCATGAATACCGGGCTGGCGCGGTTTGACGGCCAAATGACAGCGCTCGACAATGGTTTGCGGCGGCGCGCCATGGACGGCAGGTGTCGGCGTACCATGTGGGGTATACGGCCAGCACGGCGCCTGACAACGAGGCGACAGTAATTGACAACGTTGCTAGTTAACGCGGATAAACAGCGCGGGGAAGTCATGGCCATCGGCCATGCAGTCAGTCATCGGAAACCCGCGGGGAGTCCTTACACCATGTCGTCAACATCGCTCGCCGCCGGCGAGTCGCGCTCTTCCAGCCTGGTACCGATGCTGATCATCGGCGTGCTGTTCTTCATCTTCGGCTTCGTCACATGGCTCAACGGCCCGCTGATCACCTTCGTCAAGCTCGCTTTCAACGTGGACGACGTGTCGGCCTTCCTGGTGCCGCTGGTGTTCTACTTCTCGTACTTCTTCCTGGCCATTCCGTCGTCGAGCGTGCTTCGCCGCACGGGCATGAAAAAGGGCATGGGCCTTGGCCTGTTCGTCATGGCCATCGGCGCGGTGATGTTCGGCCAGTTCGTCAGCATGCGGGTCTTCTACGGCGCACTGGTCGGCCTGTTCGTGATTGGCGCGGGGCTCGCGCTGTTGCAGACGGCTTCCAACCCGTACATCAGCATCCTCGGTCCGATCGACAGCGCGGCGCAGCGCATTGCCTTCATGGGCATCTGCAACAAGATTGCAGGCGCACTGGCGCCGTTCGTCTTTGGTGCGCTCGTGCTGTCGGGAATCGATACGTTCGACCAGCAAGTCAAGGCGGCGCCCACGCCCGAAGCACGCGAGGCGCTGCTCAATGCGTTCGCCGCCAAGGTGCACATGCCGTACATGATCATGGCGGGCCTGCTGGTGCTGCTGGCGATCTGGGTGGTGCGCTCGTCGCTACCGGAGATCAAGCCGTCGGGTGCCAACAGCGAAGCGGAGATCGGCCACGCCAAGGGCGGCATCTTCAGCTTTCCGCATCTATGGCTGGGCGTGCTGTGCCTGTTCCTCTATGTCGGCGTGGAAGTGATGGCCGGCGACGCCATCGGCACCTACGGCCAGGGCTTCGGGCTGCCGCTGGATGAGACCAAGCACTTCACCTCGTTCACCCTGGTGGCGATGCTGGTGGGTTATCTCGCTGGCCTGGCCCTTATCCCGCGCGTGATCTCGCAACAGGGCTATCTCGCCGCATCGGCCGTGCTGGGCGTGCTGTTCACGGTCGGTGCCTATGTCACCCACGGCTATGCCTCGGTGGCCTTCGTTGCCGCCCTGGGATTTGCCAACGCGATGATGTGGCCGGCGATCTTTCCGCTCGCGATCAAGGGGCTTGGCAAGCTCACCGAGCGCGGTTCGGCCCTGCTCATCATGGCCATCGCCGGCGGTGCGCTGGTGCCGCAACTGTTCGTGCACCTGAAACAGCATTTCAACTTCCAGCTGGTATTCCTGGTGCTGATGGTGCCCTGCTACCTCTACATCCTTTATTACGGTTTGAAGGGTCATCGTGTAGGCCAACACCTCGCCTGAGTGGGCAAGGCGGCGAACCAGACGTCACGCCGCCGACCCGCACCTATCCGCTGGGCTACGATGCCCTTCCCGTTCTGCCGGAGTTCCCCTGTTGCGCAACCCCACCATCAAGGACGTCGCCAAGCGTTCGGGCGTTTCGCTCAAAACGGTCTCACGCGTGATCAACCGGGAGGCCTCGGTACGCGCGGATACGCGTGAAAAGGTCGAACGCGCGATCGAGGCGCTGGGCTACCAGCCCAATCTCTCGGCGCGCGGCCTGCGCAGCACGCATGCGTATGCGATTGGCCTGGTCTACGACAACCCCAACGCGCATTACGTGATCAGCATGCAGGACGGCGTGTTGTCGGCCTGCCGCCAGCGCGGCTATGGCCTGCTGATCCATCCCTGCGATGCGTCGTCACCGGATCTTGCGGACGAACTTTGTTCGCTGGTCGAGCGCAATCGTCTCGCCGGCCTCGTGCTGGCGCCGCCGATGTCCGAACAGGCGGACCTGATCGCCCAGCTGACCGAGAACGACATCAGCTTCGTGCGCATCATTTCCTCGCGCGAAGACCCGCATGACGGCTCGCCCTGCGTCTACATCGACGACCGCAGTGCGGCGTATGCGATCACCGAACACCTGATCCAGCTTGGTCACACGCGCATCGGCTTCCTGTGGGGCGAACCGCACCATCGTTCCAGCCCGGAGCGCTACCAGGGTTACGCCGACGCGCTGAAGGACTACGGCGTGCCACTCGACAAGAAGCTGGTGCTGCCCGGTCGCTACGCGTTCGACGATGGCTTTCGTGGCGCGCGCAAATTGCTCGCGCTGAAGGATCCGCCGACCGCGATCTTCGGCAGCAACGACGAAATCGCCGCGGGCGTGCTCGCGGCCGCGCGCTCCAGCGGCATGGACGTGCCGTGGAATCTTTCCATCGCCGGCTTCGAGGACAGCCCGTTCTCCAAGCAGGCGTGGCCAGCGCTGACCACCGCACGCCAGTCGACCAGCGAGATCGGCCAGCATGCTGCCTTGCAGCTGATGGCCGAGCTGCAACACAAGGCCGGTACCGCTGCCGACATGCCGTCCAACGAATGCTTCATTCCCGAACTGGTGGTTCGCGGTTCCACCGCGCCGCCACCCACATCGGCGCCGCGCAAAGGTTGAGGCGCGCGCCAGCACGCCCTCTCCCGCGGCCGGCGCCCACACGCAAGCCATCGAGATAGCCATGAAAGAAGCCAGTTCCACCCTGATGTTCCGCGAGGCTCACGAGTCGGCCGCGGTGGTCGAGCGCCAGCTGCGTGAAAACGCCGACGTGCTCAAGTCGCTGGGCGAACAACTGCGCGCGAAGCCGCCGCGCTTCATCGTCACCTGCGCACGCGGCAGCTCCGATCATGCGGCTGCCTATGCCAAGTATGTGTTCGAAACGCGCCTTGGCCTGATCACTGCATCGGCGTCGCCGTCGATCTCGTCGATCTACGATGCCGACCTGAATCTGGAAGGCGCCCTGTTCGTGGCCATCTCGCAGTCTGGCAAGAGCCCGGACCTGCTGCGCAGCGCGCAGGCGGCCAAGGATGCGGGTGCGCAGGTGCTGGCCCTGGTCAACGTGGAAGACTCGCCGCTGGCCGCGCTCGCCCACACGGTGATTCCGCTGCGCGCCGGCCCCGAGCTGAGCGTGGCCGCGACCAAGAGTTATCTCGCCACGCTCGCGGCAATTCTTCAGCTCACCGCGCACTGGAGCGACGACGCCTCACTGCACGCGGCCGTGGCGCGCCTGCCGGACGACCTGCGTCGTGGCTGGGATTCGGATTGGAGCGCGCTCACCGATGGCCTGCGCGATGCGTGCAACCTGTTCGTGGTGGGTCGCGGCTATGGCTTCGGCGCGGCGCTGGAAGCGGCGCTCAAGCTTAAGGAAACCTGCGGTCTGCATGCCGAAGCGTTCAGCGCCGCCGAAGTGAAACACGGTCCGATGGCGCTGGTCGGCGATGGCTTCCCGGTGCTGTTCTTTGCCCAGGATGACGGCACGCTCGAGAACACCGTGGCGGTGGCGCGCGAATTCCGCGCACGCGGTGCCCGCGTGTGGCTGGCCGCGCCAGGCAGCACCGAGCCGGGCACGCTGCCACTGCCTTCCGGTATCGATGCCATCGTCGCGCCGCTGCTGGCCGTGCAGAGTTTCTATCGCGCTGCCAGTGCGCTGTCGCTGGCGCGGGGCTACGATCCCGACGTCCCGCCGCATCTGCGCAAGGTCACGGAGACCATGTAATGGCCACGCCGCAAGCCCTCATTGCGCTTATCAACGGTCGCGTACTTGCCGATCACGGTCCGCAGGACGGCCTGGCGGTGCTGATGCGCGGTGAACGGATCGAAGCGATCACGCACGCGAACGATCCTCGCGTCGCCAGTGCGAAGACGCACGACCTGAGAGGTCGGCTGTTGGTGCCCGGCTTTATCGACGTGCAGGTCAATGGCGGCGGCGGCGTGCTGTTCAACGCCGAGCCAACGGTGGATGCACTGCGGACGATCGGTGCCGCGCATCGCAAGTTCGGCACCACCGGCTTCCTGCCCACCCTGATCACCGACACCGCCGAGATCATGCACAAGGCGCTCGACGCCGTAGATGCGGCGATCGAGCAAGGCGTGCCCGGCGTGCTCGGCATCCACCTGGAAGGCCCGTTCCTGGCCACCGCACGCAAGGGCATTCACGACGCCAAGCTGTTCCGCCTGCCCGATGCGGACGATATCGCGGCGATCACGCGCCACCGCCGTGGCGTGGTGATGCTGACGCTGGCGGTGGAAGAAGTGCCACTCGACACCATCCGACAGCTCAGTGAGGCCGGCGTCATCGTGGTGGCGGGACATACCGCTGCCGACTACACGACTACGCGCGCCGCGCTCGATGCCGGTGTGTGCGGCTTCACCCACCTGTATAACGCGATGACCCCGCTAGGCAGCCGTGAGCCCGGCGTAGTCGGTGCCGCACTGGACGATCCGCACAGTTGGTGCGGGCTGATTGCCGATGGCCATCATGTGCATCCAGTCGCCTTGCGCGTGGCCATCGCGGCGAAGGCGCGCGGCAAGAGCGTGCTGGTCACCGACGCGATGCCGCCGGTCGGTTCGGACAGCCCGGAGTACGTGCTCAATGGCCAGACCATCATTGTGCGCGACGGCATCTGCCAGAGTGACGCCGGTGTGCTCGCCGGCTCCGCGCTGGATATGGCGACGGGTGTGCGCAACCTGGTGAACATGGTCGGCCTGCCCTTGGCGGAAGCGTCGCGCATGGCCAGCAGTTATCCCGCCGCGTGGTTGGGGCTGGATCGCACGCAGGGTCGCCTGGTGGCCGGGCAGCGGGCGGACTTCGCCGTGCTCGATGATGGGCTGGTGACGCGCGAAACCTGGGTGGGCGGCGTGCGCTACGAGGTCTAAGCCCTCGCTCCCTCTCCCCGGAGGGGAGAGGAAGCAGAAGCAGGCACCTTCACTGATACACGTGCAGCCGATCAAAAATCCACGCGTGATACGACTTCACCAGCTCCGGCTGCGCGCAATCCGTGTATAGCCCGTTGCAGCGCGTGCGCAGCGCGATCGCCGCGGAAAAGTAGGGGTCGGTCGGCAAGTCGGCAGCCTGCAACACCATGCTCGGCAGCAGGGCGATATCGAGCATCGGGTAATGCGGCAGCGGCGCGCCCTGGAAATTGCTCTTGATCATGTAATAGGTGAGGTAGTCCTTGTACTGCCCCAGCGCCGTTGGCCAGGTCCGCGGCATGTCGCGAATCAGTCCGCTGAAGGACGGCTGGTGGTCGCCGAAATGCACGATGACAGTCGGCTGCGCACGATCAAGGAAGTCGTGCTCCAGCCCGCGCATCGCCACGTCGGAGTTGTGCAGGTTGGACAGGTAGGTGTTGAAGTTGAGCGATTCGCGCGTCGGCAGGCCTTTCAGCAGGCCCTTGTTGAACGGTGCCGGCAGCGACGACAGCGGATCGGTGTCGTGCGGGCCATGCTGCGCCAGGGTCAGGATCATCACGAAGACCGGCTGGCCCGGCTTCTTCACCTTGTCGTAGATGCGCTTGGCCGCGGCGAACATCTGCGCATCGCTCTCTTCCCACTCGGTCAGGCCCAATTGGCCGGCGTCGTAGAACTGGTCGAAGCCGTAGGCCGTGTACGCGTTGCGGCCATTGAGGAAGCTGCCGTTGGTCGGGTAGATCGCCACCGTGAGATAACCCAGCCGCTGCAGTTGCCGGGGCAGGCTGTCCTGCACGTGCGGCGCGAGCACATAGGGCGCGTACATGCCGCCCGGGCCAAAAATGTCCTGCGGCATGCCGGTCAAGGTGGCGAATTCGCTCACCCAGGTACCGCCGCCAAAGGTATGCACGCGCATCGGTCCGGTGGCGCGGGTACGCGCATCGGTCTTGAACAGCTGGACCCGGCACTCGGGGATATTGCACTGGGTGAAGTTGGACGGATTGAAGGTGCTCTCTTCCAGCACCTGCACGATGTCCGGGTAGTCCGCGGCCGAATGCGGGCCGGCCGAAGGTTCGACGGCCGCCGTGGGCCCCCACTCCTGCTCGGCTACCGTATCGTCACCCAGCTCGGGCAGGCGGACGTCCGAATCGCTGAAGTTGACGAAGAAGTTGGTGATCTGGGCATCGTCGGAGAGCTTCTCCCACACGTTCCTTGCGTGCACCTGGGCAAACGGACCGTTCGGCAGCAGGCATACCCAGAACGCCAAAGCCCATAGCGCCACGCCACCGACGCGAGTGACCAGGGCTCGGCTCGGGCTCAAATGCGCCAGTACGCGGCGATCCCCACGCCAGATAACCCACAACACCAGCGGCGTCACCACACCCACGACGAGGGCCAGGCCGTACAGGTGCGGGTAATGGCCCAACGTCTCCAGCAGGCTGCTGCGCGCGTAATAGACGAAATCCGCCGGCATCAGCGGCGAATCGAGATAGCGCAGCTTCAGTACCGACAGGAAGTTGAGCCCAAGGAACAGGCCGCCGCTGACCACCAGCGCCGTGGCCGGCCGCGCGAAGGCGAACAGCAACATGCCAAAGGCGCATACCATCAGCGCGATCACGAAGGCCTGCTGTAGCAGGTCGGGCTCGCGCAAGGCAGTCATGCTGATGCAGAACAGGAAGAAGCCTGCTGCACACAGCCATGCCGCACTTTTCCGCACGAAGCGTAGCGATTGTCGTGGCATAAACGGACAGGCCCCCTGTTTGGCCCCGGTGTCATCTGGGTGCAATTCTACGGACTTGCCGTCGTCACAAACACAACCGCAGGCAACGGCCAGCGGCGGCAGCGAACGGTTCAGCCGGCGTTGCGCCCGGCAAGCCGTCACCCGGATCTGCTAGCTTGCCCGCCCTGCTCGCCCCATACGGACTGCCGCATGACCCCTCGCTTGCTCCCCCTCGCCGCCCTGACCGTGGCCGTGCTGGCCGGCTGCGCCAGCCAGACGCCCAAGACGACCACCGTCATGGAGGGCAGTCGGGCGCAGGTGGCCATCCTGGAAACCACCGACGTCCACGCCAACGTGCTCAGCTACGACTATTACAAGCAGCGCGAAGACGACTCGATGGGCTACGAGCGCACCGCCACCCTGATCCGGCGCGCCCGCGCCCAGTACCCCAACAGCTTCCTGTTCGACAGCGGCGACACCATCCAGGGCAGCGTGCTGGCGGACTACCAGGCCCAGGTCAAGACCATCGGCTGCGACGAGGAGCTGGGCATTTACCGCGCCATGGACGCGCTCGGCTACGACGGCGGTACCGCCGGCAACCACGAGTTCAACTACGGCCTGGGCTTCCTGTCCCAGGTCACCGGTACGCCCATGAACGTGGAAGGCGGCCGCAGCGAGCGCTGCGCCGGCCCGCACTTCCCGCTGGTGCTGGCCAATGTGTACAGCGCGCGCGACGGCGCCCCGCTCTTCAAGCCGTGGACGGTGGTGCAGAAGGACATCCGCGTCACCGCGCCCGATGGCAGCACGCATAGCGTACCGCTGAAGATCGGCATCATCGGCTTCACGCCGCCGCCGATCATGGAGTGGGACAAGCAGAACCTGGCCGGCAAGGTCACGGTGACCGGCGTGGTCGAAGCGGCCAGGAAATACTTGCCCGAGTTGCAGGCCCAGCACCCCGACCTGGTCGTGGCCATCCTGCACGGCGGCCTCAACAGCGACACCTATACCTCGTCGATGGAGAACGGCGGCTGGCACCTCGCCGCCGTACCCGGCATCGACGTGCTGCTGCTTGGCCACGCCCACACCGAATTCCCCGGGCCGCGCTATGCCGGCATGCAGGACGTGGATGCCGAACGTGGCTTCGTGCGCGGCGTCCCGGCGGTGATGGGCGGCTTTTTCGGCAAGGATCTCGGCGTCATCCAGCTGGGACTGGATCGCCAGGACGGCCGCTGGGTGATCGACAAGAGCCAGACGCATAGCGAAGTGCGCGCGATTTGTCCGAAGAAAGGCGAATGTGTACCTGCCGACCCAGCCATCGCGCCGCTGGTGGCGCAGCCGCACCGGGCCGCCGTGGCCTACGTGAACACTCCGATCGGCCAGACCCGCGTGCGTATGAGCAGCTACTTCGCCGACGTGGGCAATATGACCGCGCTGGCGCCGATCAACGCGGCCATGCGTGACTACGTGCAGCGCGAGCTGCCCAAGTCGCACCCGGAGCTGGCCAAGCTGCCGGTACTGTCCGCTGCCGCTGCGTTCCGCACCGGCTTTGGCGGCCCGGACGACTACACCGACGTGGCGCCCGGCCCGCTCACCCTGCGCAGCGCCGCCGACCTCTACTTCTATCCGAACACCCTCGCTGCCGTGAAGATCGACGGCGCCGGCCTCAAGGCCTGGCTGGAGAAGTCGGCCGAACGCTTCAACCGCATCGACCCGGGCAAGGAAGGCCAGCAGTGGCTGCTCAATGAGCATTACCCCGGCTTCAATTTCGACCAGATCCAGGGCGATATCACCTACGTCATCGATGTGTCACGCCCGGCCGGCGAGCGCATCGCCAAGCTCAGCTGGAAGGGCAAGCCGGTGACGCCAGAGCAGCAGTTCATCGTCGCCACCAACAACTACCGCGCCAGCGGCGGCGGCAACTTCCCCGGCCTGGACGGCAAGAGCATCGTGCTGGCGGCACCGGACGGCGCCCGCGAGATCCTGGCCAGGTGGCTGCAAGCCCGCCAGGATATCGGCGCCAAGGACCTGCCGGCGACGTCGTGGCAGTTCGCGCCGCTGAAGACGCGCGGCGAGGTAGTGTTCAAGGACGCCGCCGGCAAGCAGCAGCTGGCACGCGAGCTCGGCGTCACCGCCGTTCGCGAACTCAAGGACAACGGCGACGGCACGGCGCTTTACGCCATCGATCTCGCTCATTAGGTGAACGCCACGGCGCGCAAAGGCAATTATGCGCGCCGCTTCGCCAGCACTTGTGGCCGCCTCGAGTCGGCGTAGACTCCGCCGCCGCGCGACCTATCAACCCAGGATGCTCAACAGCATGGCTGACGAAAAAAAGTACTGGTTTCCCGCCAAGCGTTACGGCTGGGGTTGGGGTTTGCCCACCACCTGGCAGGGCTGGCTGGTGATACTCGCCTTCGTGATGCTGATGGGAGCAGGCGGCGCTTATTTTCGGCCGCAGCATGCGAACGGCTACTTCCTCGTCTACGCCGGGGTGCTTTGCGTCCTGCTTACCCTGGTCTGCTGGCTGAAAGGCGAACCGCCGCGCTGGCGGCGGGGCGACTGACCGCGTACCGAAGAACGAAGGCCATGCGCTTGGCCGTCCAAAGTTTCATTTGTACCTGTTGACTGCAGTGCAGCAATCGACCTAAGGTCGGTTCCATGTCGCCGCTATCCGCACCAGCACGCATCGTTTTCTGTCCGGCTCCCGCCGGTCGGATGCTGCTTGGCGCCGACACCATGACGCTTGCCACCACCACCACGACCACTATTACCACCGGGTCGGGGTGGGAGTCCGTGCGCGAGTAAGTAACCAACGCAACGGCCCCGCCCTCGATGAGGCGGGCCGGGTTACACCACCGAGACCGCCAGCGAGCACGGGCCCCAACCTGGAGGCCACCGTGAACCTTGCTGCATCGCCATCTGCCGAACAACCGTCGCTACCGCCACATGCCAGGGCGCTGCCGACGATCACCGCACGTCAACGCGTGCTCGCCGTGGGCCTGATCGGACCCGGCCGTGTCGGCAGCGCCCTGCTTGAGCAGCTGCGAACCGCGCAGCCTCGCCTGGCACGCTCCGGACTGGAACTTAAACTCTGCGGTGTCGCCGCCAGCCGTCGCATGTGGCTGGATGCCGATGACCCGGAACTCAACGGCCGCCATGACAGCGCGCAGACCTGGCGCCCCAGCGATCTCGACGAGTTTGCCGCCCATGTGCGCGGCAATGATGGGCGCCATGCACTGTTGATCGATTGCAGCGCCAGCGACGCAGTGGCCTCACGTTATGCGGACTGGCTGGCAGCCGGCCTGCACGTGGTGACGCCGAACAAACTGGCCGGCAGCGGCCCGATGCGGCGACTGCAGGCGATCCGCTCGGCGTGCGGCGTGGGCACGCGCTTCCGCTACGAAGCCACGGTCTGTGCTGGCTTGCCGGTGGTCCAAACACTGCGCGACCTGCTCGACACCGGCGACGACTTGCTCGCCGTCGAAGGCATGTTCTCCGGCACGCTGGCCTGGCTTTGTCATCGTTATGACGGCAGCCGCCCGTTTTCCGCCCTGGTGCGCGAAGCGCATGCGCTGGGCTACACCGAGCCTGATCCGCGCGACGATTTGTCTGGCCTGGACGTGGCGCGCAAACTAGTGATCCTGGCGCGCGAAGCGGGCTGGTCGCTCTCGTTGGAGGAAGTAGACGTGGAAAGCCTGGTACCGCCGGAACTCGCCACCCTGTCGGCTGATGCGGTGATGGAACATCTTGAATACCTGGACGCGCCGATGGCTGCGCGGCTCGCCAAGGCCAGGGCACAGAGCGGTGTACTGCGTCATGTCGCCAGCCTCGATGCGCATGGACATGCCAGCGTGCGGCTCGCTGTATTACCGGCAGCGCACCCCTTCGCCCATACGCGACTCACCGACAACATCGTGCAGTTCACCACCCATCGCTATCGCGAAAACCCGATGCTGGTGCAGGGCCCTGGTGCCGGACCGGAAGTCACGGCCGCCGGCGTGTTCGCTGATCTGCTGCGTATTGCCGAAGGGCTCGAGGTGCGGGCATGAATGCGCAACTGGTCGACCCGATGCCAGCCCCGCAGCGCGCGCTGAGCGCGCAGGCGATGGCCTATGCCAGCGTGGGCAACGTAGCGGTAGGTTTCGACATCCTCGGACATAGCGTCGCTGGCGCCGGCGATCGTGCGGTGGTGCGACGCATCGATGAACCCACCGTGCGTATCGCCGCCATCCATGGCTGCGTCGCTGGCCTTCCACTGGAAGCGAGCCACAACACGGCCGGTGCGGCCCTGCTCTCGCTGCGCAAGGCACTGGGCCTACGCCACGGTTTCGAACTGGAACTCTACAAGGGCATCGCGCTCGGCTCCGGCATGGGCGGCTCCGCCGCTTCATGCGTGGCGGCCCTGGTAGCCGCCAACGCGCTGCTCGAGCGCCCGCTTCCGCGCGAGTCGCTGTATGGCTTTGCGCTCGACGGCGAGGTGGTGGCCAGCGGCAGCCGTCATGGTGACAACCTCGGCCCCATGTTGCTGGGGGGGCTGGTACTGGCCACGCGCGAGCGCCTGTTGCGCCTGCCCGTACCCGACGCCTGGCATTGCGCCCTGGTGCACCCGCATGTGGTGCTGGAGACGCGGGAGTCGCGTGCCGTGCTGGCTGACGGTTTCGCATTGCGCGACGTGGTGGCGCAACACGCAAATCTCGCGCTGGTTCTGGTCGGCTGTCATCGCGGCGATGCCGCACTGGTACGCGAAGGACTCAAGGACGTGTTGGTGGAACCACGCCGCGCGCCGCTCGTGCCCGCTTTTGCACGGGTAAAGCAGGCGGCACTGGATCACCGCGCCCTCGGCGCCAGCATCTCCGGCGGCGGTCCCAGCGTGTTTGGCTGGTACGAGCGCCGCGAGGACGCCGAACACGCCGCATCCGCGATGGTTGCCGCGTTTGCCGAAGCCGGCATTGCCAGCGACCCGTTCGTCTCGCCCATCAACGGACCGGCGGCGAATCTCATCGAGGAGAACGCGGCATGAGGGAGCCGCTGCTTTACCGGAGCACGCGCGGCGGCCATCACGCTGCCCGCATCAACGAAGTCATCGCGGCCGGCCTGGCGCCCGATGGCGGCCTGTATGTACCGGAGGCACTGCCCCGCCTCGATCCCGCCAACTTCGATCCGCACGGAGCGCTGGCAGACACGGCGGTGACCTTGCTCACCCCGTTTTTCGCCGGCAACGCCTTGGCCGATGCTCTGCCCGACATCTGCCACGAAGCGCTGAATTTCGAGGTGCCCTTGCGCCCCCTACCTCAGCGCAGGAGTGCCACGATGCTGGAACTCTTCCACGGCCCTAGCGCGGCTTTCAAGGACGTTGGCGCGCGCTTCCTGGCGGCCTGCTTTCGGCGCTTGCGCCCGCCGGGCGCGCCACCGCTCACGATGCTGGTCGCCACCTCCGGCGACACCGGTGCTGCCGTCGCTGCCGCTTTCCATCGCCAGCCTGGCGTGCGCGTGGTGATTCTCTACCCCGATGGCCGTGTCTCACCGCGACAAGCGCATCAGCTCGGCTGCTTCGGCGACAACGTGCAGGCCTTGCGCGTGGCCGGCAGTTTCGACGACTGCCAGCGCATGGTGAAGTCGGCGCTGAACGACGAGGCCCTGCAAGCGCAGGTGCCGCTGTCCTCGGCCAACAGCATCAGCCTGGGCCGACTGTTGCCGCAGATGAGCTATTACGCGCATAGCGCGCTGGGCTGGTGGCGCCGCCAGCGCACGCCGCTGAGCTTTATCGTGCCCACCGGCAACCTGGGCAATGCGTTAGCCTGCGTGTGGGTACGCGAAATGGGCTTGCCGATCGGCGAGATCCATCTGGCCTGCAATGCCAACCTGACCGTCCCCGACTACTTCGCAGGCGACCCGTACCTGCCCCGCCCCGCCATCGCCACCCTGGCCAACGCCATGGACGTGGGCGCCCCCAGCAATTTCGAACGCCTGCGCTGGACCTTTCCCTACGACGCGGAACTGCGCGCCGAACTGCACGCGAGTAGCGTGGATGACGATGGCATCGCGGAAACCATCGTTCGTCACGCGCGGAACCACCACGAGCTGTTGTGCCCGCACACCGCCACGGCCATGCACGTACTGGACGGATTGCCCGAAGACGACTCCGCCTGGGCGGTGGTCGCCACGGCGCATCCGGCCAAGTTCGAGACGGTGCTGGAACCGTTGCTGGGCTTCGCGCCGGAGGTGCCGCCGGCCTTGGCCGCGATGCTGGAGAGGCGGGCTACGGCGGAGCCGTTGGCCGCGGAGGATGAGGTGTTCAAGGGGTGGTTGAGGGGAAGGGTTGCGGCTTGAGCACTTCCCCCCAAGGCTGTGATCCAGCGAGCGATTCGGCCGCCCTTGCGTAGGCGGCAAGCTGGCCGCCACGCTCAATTGAGTTGTAATCGCGAGCACGGCCCCTCATCCCAACCTTCTCCCCTCCGGGGAGAAGGAGTGAAAGCGAGGGCGCGCCGCTCGGCAACGCTTAGCCCAGCGCGCTCAACACATCCGCCGTCGACCTCACCAGGCCCAAGCGCGGAAAGATGTTCTCCACCGCGAACTGGTGATGCTCGGCGCTGCTGGAGCTCATGGCATCCTCGACCAGGACCAGCTCGTAACCCAGTTCCCAACCGAAGCGGGCCGTCGATTCCACGCCGATATTGGTGCTGATGCCACCGAGCACGATGCGCTTGATGCCCCGGCGACGCAGCTGCAGATCGAGCTCGGTGCCGTAGAACGCACCCCACTGGCGCTTGGTGATCAGGATGTCGCTATCGGCCAATGCCAGCTGCTCGGCAAAATCCCACCAGTCGGCCGGCAGCGGACCCTTGCCCATCGGCGCGTCCACCGGCTGACGGGGGGCGTCGCCGCCGTCGGCAGACCAGCCCACGCGCACCAGCGCCACCGGGGCGTTCAGTTCGCGGAAACGCGCGGCCAGGCGGCCTCCGCGCTCGAATACCTCCTGCGCGGTATGCGGGCCGCCGGCGTACGGGCCGATGCCTTTTTGCAGATCGATCAGCACCAGCGCTGTCGTGCCGGGGTCTAGCTTGTCCATGGTCGTAACTCCGCGTGGTTTGGCATCGCGTGGCAGCCCAAGGCTTGCCCAAAATGCCAGGGTGAAAGTTAATGCGTTGTCGCCGCACCGTTCCGCCAGGGGAGATTCACGCCTTGGAAGCGGCCCGGTAAGATCTCAATGTGAGGATATCCTCACCTAGGAGTTTATGAGGATGGCCTCACGTAATTCAAGCCCGGCCGGACGCTCGCCGCAACGGCGGCGTGGGCACGAACGTGTCGCGGCGCTGCTGTCAGCTGCCTCCGGCTGCTTTGCCGAAAAGGGTTTCGATGCCGCCACGATGACCGAAATTGCCGCCCGCGCAGGGGCATCCATCGGCTCGCTGTACCAATTCTTTCCCACCAAGGAGTTGTTGGCCGAAGCGTTGATGGTCGAGCATGGCGAGGCCCTCAATGCACGGATGGAGCGCCTGGTGGCGCAGGCTTCGGGCTGGGATACGGAGGAACTTGCGGCACGCTTGATCCGCACCTTCGCCGACTATCGCCGCCTGCATCCTTCCTTCGTGGCCCTGACCGAAGCGGCCGGCTCGCTGCCACCTTCGCTGTCCCGCACCATACGTCAGCGCATGCGCGACTATCTGTGTCAGATCCTGGCTATTCATGCCCCCGGCCTGGCGGCCGGTGATCTGCGGCCTGCGGCCATGGTGGTACAGCAGTTGATGAAGGCCGCAGTGGCACTGCAGAACGAGCAACCGGCGAGCCTGCGAAATGCGGCGCAAGCCCAACTGCGGCGCGCCCTGGCGAACTATCTCAAGTCGCTCGCCGAGGCCTGATGCCGACAGCGCCTTGGAGGCACTGGTAGTGTCTGGCCTTCTGGACGTCCGAATGTGATCGTCAACGCGTCACCTTAAAAATTTCAAAAGAAACTGTTGACAACCCGTAGCGACGCCCTTTACGTTCGATCACATGTCGCAACGCAGCAACCATGACCGCATAGCCGAACCGATCCGTCTACCGACGGTCGCGGGACTGCTGCGACTTCGCAACAACCTCCTTCTTGCCCTTGTACTCGTACTCCTTATTACCAACGGAGGTGCGGGCTGAGGGCGTGTGTCCAGGTAACTAGAAAGAACCTGAATACGACCAAAGAACCCCGCACCCGGTAACGGATGCGGGGTTTTTTATTGCCCCCTGCGACGCGCCTAGCGGAGCTAAGTGATGACCCACCAGCACAACCCGACAGACGAGAACAGCGACGTGACGGACGTAGCGGCCGAACGCGTGCGGATCTTCGACACCACCTTGCGCGATGGCGAGCAGGCGCCCGGCTTTTCGATGGACCGTCGCGCCAAGCTGCGCATGGCGCATGCGCTGGAAGCGCTGGGCATCGACGTCATCGAGGCAGGGTTTCCGCATGCCTCGCCCGATGATTTCAACGCGGTGGCGGAGATCGCCCGCGCCCTGCGCGGTCCCACCATCTGCGGCCTGGCCCGCTGCCAGACCGGCGATATCGAAAGCACCGGCCGCGCGCTGGAGGGTGCCCACCACTCGCGCATCCACCTGTTCCTGTCGACCAGCCCGCTGCATCGCGAGCACAAGCTGGGCATGAGCAAGCAGCAGGTCATCGACACTGCCTGCGCCTCCATCGAACGCGCGAAGACCCTGAGCCACGAGGTGGAGTTTTCGGCCGAAGACGCCATGCGCACCGAACCGGAATACCTGGTCGAAGTATTCAGCGCTGCGGCAGCCGCCGGCGCCACCACGCTCAATGCACCGGACACAGTCGGCTACATGACCCCGGCGGAAATCGCCGAGCGCTTTGCCTATCTGCTCAAGCACGTGCGTCGCGACCAGCACGTCATCTTCTCCTCACACTGCCACGACGACCTCGGCATGGCGGTCGCCAACAGCCTGGCCGCCGTCAGTGCCGGCGCGCGCCAGGTCGAGTGCACCATCAATGGCATCGGCGAACGCGCCGGCAATGCCTCGCTGGAGGAAGTGGTGATGGCGCTGCGCGTGCGCCGCCCGCTGTTTGGTGTCGATACCGGCATCGATACGCGCAAGCTGTATCCCACCTCGCGCCTGCTGACCCAGCTCACCGGTCAGGCCGTGCCGCGCAACAAGGCGGTGGTGGGCGAGAACGCGTTCGCGCACGAATCGGGCATCCACCAGCACGGCATGCTCAAGCATCGCGGCACCTACGAAATCATGCACGCGCAGGACGTGGGCATGGGCGAGACGCGCCTGGTGCTGGGCAAGCACTCCGGCCGCCACGCCTTGCGCCAGCGACTCCAGGTGCTGGGCCATACGCCGGACGAAGGCGAGATGGACATCATCTTCGCCCGCTTCAAGGCGCTGGCCGACAAGAAGCGCGAAGTGCATGACGAGGACCTGGAGGCGATTGCGCTGGGCCATGATCCGGAAGCCACCGGCCCCTGGCGCATCACCCAGCTCAATACCAACTCGCATATGGGCGGCAGCGCCTCGGCCTCGGTACGCCTGACCCACGACAACGGCCACGAAGTGGGCGAAGCGGCGATTGGCGACGGCCCGGTGGATGCGGTGCTGCGTGCGATCGAGCGCGCCACCGGCACCGCACTGGACGTCACCCAGTTCCAGGTGCGCGCCGTCAGCGAAGGCGGCGATGCGCAAGGCCAGGCCCAGCTCACCGCACGCCATGCCGAACGCGACTGGCGCGGCAACGGCGTCAGCACCGACATCATCGAAGCGACCGCGCACGCCGCGCTCGCCATCGTCAACCGCATCGAGCGACAGGCACCGGCACCCCAGCCGGCCGCGGTCGCCGGTTTGTAATTCCAAGGAGCTAGCGATGACCACGCCCTTCCTCTGGCACAACGGCCAGATCAAACCCTGGACCGAAGCGACCGTCCATGTCAGCACCCACGCACTGCATTACGGCTCCTCGGTGTTCGAGGGCGAGCGCGTGTATGCCACGCCGCAGGGCCCGGCGTATTTCCGTCTCGGCGACCACACGCGCCGCCTGTTCGAGTCCGCGCGCGTCTACGAGATCGAGATCGGCTACAGCGAAGACGAGATCAATGCTGCCTGCCACGAGCTGATTCGCGCCAACCGCATGAAGTCCGCCTATGTGCGGCCGATCGTGTTCCGCGGCGCCGGCAGCCTCGGCGTGCTGCCGAAGGGCGACTCGCCGGTGGACGTGGCGATCATGGCGTTGGAATGGGGTGCCTACCTCGGCGACGCGATCGAACACGGCGCCGACGTCTGCGTGTCGTCCTGGCATCGTCCGGCCCCAAACACCTTGCCGAGCTGGGCCAAGGCCGGCGGCAATTACCTGAGCAGCCAGCTGATCGCGCTTGAAGCGCGTCGCGGCGGCTATGCCGAAGGCATCGCCCTTGGCCACAACGGCCTGCTCAGCGAAGGCGCGGGCGAAAACCTGTTCCTGGTGAAGAACGGCAAGCTGCTGACGCCGCCGACCAGCGCCGGCATCCTAGCCGGCATCACGCGCGAGTCGGTGATCACCCTGGCCGGCGAGTTGGGCATCGCGGTGGAAGAACGCGACCTGCCGCGCGAAGCGCTGTACACCGCCGACGAGATCTTCATGACCGGTACCGCCGCCGAGATCACGCCGGTGCGCTCGGTGGACCGCAAGCAGGTGGGCGCAGGACGTCCTGGCCCAATCACGCGTGCCCTGCAGAAGGCGTTCTTCGGCTTGTTCGACGGCACCACGCCCGACCGCTGGGGCTGGTTGTCGCCGGTGAAAGTCGAAGCCGCACAGGAGGCCGCGTAATGGCCAAGACCCTGTTCGAGAAAGTGTGGGACGCGCATGTGGTCGCGCCGGAAAGCACCGATACGCCAGCCATCCTGTATATCGACCTGCACCTGGTGCACGAAGTCACCTCGCCGCAGGCCTTCAGCGAACTGCGCGAGCGTGGCCTGAAGCTGCGCCGCCCGGATCGCATGCTGGCCACGTTGGATCACTCGACCCCCACCCTGCCCGCTAGTGCCGATGGCGAGCGTCCCTACGCCAACGCCGAAGCGAAGGCCCAGGTAACGCAACTGGAAACCAACTGCCGCGAGTTCGGCGTCGAACTGCACGGCTGGGACAGCAACGATCGCGGCATCGTGCATGTGTTCGGTCCGGAGCTGGGCGCTACCCAGCCGGGCATGACCATCGTCTGCGGCGACAGCCACACCTCGACGCATGGTGCGTTCGGCGCGCTGGCCTTCGGCATCGGCACCACCGAGGTCGGCCATGTGATGGCCACGCAATGCCTGCTGCAACGCAAGGCGAAGACCTTCGCGATCCACGTGGATGGTCGGCTGCCGGCGGGCGTGGGCGCAAAGGATCTGATCCTGCACATCATCGGCGAGATCGGCGTCGATGGCGGCACCGGCTACGTCCTGGAATACCGCGGCGAAGCGATCGAAGCGATGTCGATGGATGAGCGCATGACCGTGTGCAACATGTCGATCGAGGCCGGTGCACGCGCAGGCCTGATCGCGCCGGACGACACCACCTTCAACTGGCTCAAGGGCCGTCCGCGCGTGCCGCAAGGCGCGGCATGGGACGCGGCCGTGGCGCGCTGGCGCGCGCTGCGCAGCGACGACGGCGCCCGCTACGACCGCGAAGTGCGCATCGATGCCAGCAAGGTGCGCCCCACCGTCACCTATGGCACCCATCCGGGCATGGCAATTGCCATGGACACGCCGGTGCCGGCCGCGCGCAACGCGCAGGAAAAGCGCGCGCTGGACTATATGCGCAGCGAGGCGGGCAAGCCGATGCAGGGCACGCCGGTCGACGTGGTCTTCGTCGGCAGTTGCACCAATTCGCGCCTGTCCGACCTGCGCGAGGCGGCCCAGGTGATGCGCGGCCGTCGCGTCGCCGACGGCGTGCGCATGCTGGTGGTGCCCGGCTCCGAAGCGGTGCGCCGCGATGCGGAGCGCGAAGGCCTGCATCACGTCTTCACCGAGGCCGGCGCCGAGTGGCGCGTGCCGGGTTGCTCGATGTGCATCGCCATGAATGGCGATCTGGCGCAGCCGGGGCAATTGGTCGTGAGCACCTCGAATCGCAACTTCGAAGGCCGCCAGGGCAAGGGCGCACGCACGGTGCTGGCCAGTCCCGCGACGGCGGCGGCTTCCGCGCTGGCGGGGCGGATTGCGGATCCGCGGGAGTATTTGACGGAGGTGGCGGCATGAGCGCGCGAGCCTTTCTTCCTCTCCCCTCCGGGGAGAGGACCGAGGTGAGGGGTCGCTCTTGCCTCAGTCCAACTTCAAAGCGCGCTTCGATCAGCGCTGCCGCGAGCACCCGCCCCTCACCCCAACCCTCTCCCCGGAGGGGAGAGGGAGTTCATGCTACGGAGGTTTTTTAATGCGCCCCATCACCCGCCTCCACTCCCGCACCGCCGTGCTGCTGGACGAAAACATCGACACCGACCGCATCATCCCGGCGCGCTTCCTCACCACCACCGAGCGTGCCGGCCTGGGCAAGCTGTGCTTCAACGACTGGCGTTACCAGGCGGATGGCAGCGACAACCCAGCGTTTCCGCTGAACCAGCCGCAGGCCGCCGGCTGTTCGATCCTGGTCGCGGGACGCAACTTTGGTTGTGGCTCCTCGCGCGAGCATGCGCCGTGGGCTTTGCTCGATTACGGCATCCAGGCCGTGCTGTGCAGCGAAATCGCGGACATCTTCCGCAACAACGCGCTGAAGAACGGCCTGCTCGCCATCGTGCTGGACGAGGCCGAACACCGCTGGCTGCTGGCGAATCCGGGCGTCGAGCTGAGCATCGACGTGCGCGAGCAGTACATCGCCTTGCCCGACGGCGGGCGCATCCGCTTCCAGATGGAACCGTTCGCGCGCCATTGCCTGCTCAACGGCGTCGACCAGCTCGGCTACCTGCAACAGCACGCCGATGCCATCACCACCTTCGAACAACGCACGGAGAAAGCCGCATGAGAGCGCAGATCGTCATCCTGCCGGGCGACGGCGTCGGTCCTGAAGTCACCGCAGCAGCCGTCACCGTGCTCGACGCCGTGGCCGCCCACTTCGACCACAGTTTCCATTTCGACGAACATCTGATTGGCGGTTGCGCCATCGACGCCACCGGCGAACCCTTGCCGGCCGCCTCGCTGGAGGCCTGCAAGGCAGCCGACGCGGTGCTGCTCGGCGCCGTCGGCGGCCCGCAGTGGTCGGACCCGAATGCGCCGGTGCGTCCGGAGCAGGGCCTGCTCGCCTTGCGCGCCGCGCTCGGCGTGTATGCCAACCTGCGCCCCTTGCAGGTGCATCCCAGGCTGGCTGCGCTGTCGCCGTTGAAGAACGAAAAGCTGAAGAACGTCGACGTGCTGTTCGTGCGCGAGCTCACCGGCGGCGCCTACTTCGGCGCCAAGACGCGCACCAGCGATACCGCCATCGACGAGTGCAAGTACACCGTGGCCGAGGTGGAGCGCGTCGTGCGCCGCGCGTTCAACCTGGCGCGCGGTCGTCGCAAGCATGTCACCTCGGTCGACAAGGCCAACGTGCTCGAAACCTCGCGCCTGTGGCGCAGCACGGTGCAGCGCATCGCGGCTGAGTATCCCGATGTGAAGGTGGAGCACCAGCTGGTCGATTCGATGGCCATGCTGCTGCTGACCCAGCCATCGCGCTACGACGTGGTGGTGACCGAGAACCTGTTCGGCGACATCCTCACCGACGAAGCGGCGGCGCTGGCCGGCTCACTGGGCCTGCTGCCATCCGCCTCGATCGGCGAAGCCAAGGCCGGCCTGTACGAACCGATCCACGGCTCGGCACCGGATATCGCCGGCCAGGGCGTGGCCAATCCGATTGGCACGATCCTGTCCGCCGCCATGCTGCTGCGTCACTCGCTGGACCTGGAACAGGAAGCCGCCGCGGTCGAAGCGGCCGTGGCCGAGGTACTCGAGCACGGCCCGCACACGCGCGACATCGGCGGCCAGGCAAGCACCACCGAGGTGCTGGAAGCCGTGCTGTCCGCGCTCGACGAACAGGCCTGCCACGCCGCGGCCTTCCTGCGCTGGGGGCGCGCCTGCGGATGAAACCCATCGACTCCTTCACCAACGCGGCCCCGATGCTGCCCTTCTCTTCAACCCGGAAACCTCATGCGCAGTGATCTCATCAAGACCGGGCCCGATCGCGCACCCGCCCGCGCCATGCTTCGCGCCACCGGCATGGACGATGCCGCCATCGCCAAGCCCCTGGTGGCGGTGGTGCATACGTGGTCCAACGTCAGCCCGTGCAACCTCAACCTGCGCGAGCTGGCCGAACATGTGGCCGCCGGCATTCGTGCCGCGGGCGGCACGCCGGTCGAGTTCAACACCATTGCCGTGACCGACGGCATTGCCATGGGCACGCCGGGCATGCGTGCCTCGCTGATCAGTCGCGAAGTGATCACCGATTCCATCGAACTCGCGGTCGATGGCCATTGCCTGGATGCGATGGTGGTGCTGTGCGGCTGCGACAAGACCATCCCCGCCGCCGCGATGGCGATGGCGCGCCTGGATATTCCCAGCGTGGCGCTGTACGGCGGCACCATTGCGCATGGCACCCACGACAACCACCCGATCACCATCCAGCAGGTGTTCGAAGCGGTGGGCGCGCATGGCGCGGGCAAGATCGACGACGCGGAGCTGACCTCGGTCGAGCGCGATGCCTGCCCGGGCGCCGGTGCCTGTGGCGGCCAGTTCACCGCCAACACCATGGCGATGGTGCTGTCCACGCTGGGCCTGTCGCCGATGGGCTTCAACGATATTCCGGCCACGCATCCGGCCAAGACCGCGGCCGCGTATCGCTGCGGCGAGCTGGTGATGGAATGTCTTAAGGAAGGCCGCACGCCACGCGCCATGCTTACCACCACGGCGTTCCGCAATGCGGCACGCATGGTTGCCGCCACCGCAGGCTCCACCAATGCCGTGCTGCACCTGCTGGCAATCGCCCGCGAAGCCGGCACGCCGTGGACGCTGGAAGATTTTGAGCCCGCCTCCAAGCACACGCCGGTGGTCGCCGACCTGTTGCCTGGTGGCCGCTATACCGCCGTCGAAATGTTCGGTGCCGGTGGCAGCGCGCGCGTGGCGCAGGAACTGATCGCCGCGGGCATGCTCGACGATGCCCCCACCATCACCGGCCGCAGCTTGTTCGAAGAAGCCGCGGCCGCGCCGCGTGCCGCGCAGCAGGACGTGGTGCATGCAGTGACGCAGCCGCTGAAGCCGCGCGGTGGCTATTCGATCCTGTACGGCAACCTCGCGCCGGAAGGCTGCATCCTCAAGCTCGCCGGCAAGGGCGCCAATCATTTCGAAGGGCGCGCTCGCGTGTTCGAAAGCGAGGAGCAGGCGTTCGCCGCCGTGCAGGGTGGCAGCATCGCCAAGGGCGACATCATCGTCATCCGCAACGAAGGTCCCGCGGGCGGCCCTGGCATGCGCGAGATGCTCGGCGTCACCGCCGCGCTGGTCGGCCGCGGCCTGGGCGACGACGTCGCGCTGATCACCGATGGCCGCTTCTCCGGCGCCACCCACGGCTACATGGTCGGCCACATCTCGCCCGAGGCTGTACGTGGCGGCCCGATTGCCTTGCTGCGCGACGGCGATCGCATCCGTATCGATGCCGATACGCGCGAGATCAGCACCGACGCCGATCTCGCCGCGCGCCGCGCCAGCTGGCAGCCGCCGGCACCCAAGGTCACCCGTGGCGCACTGGCCAAGTACGCGCGCCTGGTCGGCTCCGCTTCGGACGGCGCCGTCACCCAGCTCTCCGCATCACGCAGCACCTCCGCAGCCCATCCTTCCAACACCGTCCACGAAGACACGAACGCAGGAGTCACCGCATGACCAGCCAGACCTCGAACGACGCACTCGCCAAGGCCCGCATCGCCGTACTCGGCTACGGCAGCCAGGGCCGTGCCCATGCCCTCAACCTGCGTGACTCCGGCCTCGACGTCGTGGTGGGCCTGCGCAAGAACGGCCCCTCGTGGGAAAAGGCCCGCGCCGAAGGCTTCACCGTGGCCGAACCCGGCGATGCGGTGAAGGACGCCGACCTGGTCGCCGTGCTGACCCCGGACATGGTGCAGCCGGCGCTGTATCGCGAGTCCATCGCACCGAACATCAAGCCCGGCGCCGCCCTGCTGTTCGCGCACGGCTTCAACGTGCACTTCAAGCAGATCGAGCCGCGCGCCGACATCGACGTGATCCTGGTGGCGCCGAAGGGCCCGGGCGCGCTGGTGCGCCGCGAGTATGAAATCGGGCGCGGCGTGCCCTCGATCTGGGCCATCCATCAGGACGTCAGCGGCCACGCCGAAGCGAAGGCCAAGGCCTATGCCGACGGCATCGGCGGCGGTCGCGCACTGCTGATCAAGACCGACTTCAAGGAAGAGACGGAGACCGATCTGTTCGGCGAACAGGCCGTGTTGTGCGGTGGCGCCAGCTCGCTGGTGCAGGCCGGTTTCGAGACCCTGGTGGAAGCCGGCTACCAGCCGGAAATCGCCTATTACGAAGTGCTGCACGAACTGAAGCTGATCGTCGACCTGTTCTACGAGGGCGGCATCGCCCGCATGCTGGAGTTCGTCTCCGAGACGGCGCAGTACGGCGACTACGTCAGCGGCCCGCGCGTGATCGACGCCGGCACCAAGGCGCGCATGAAGGACGTGCTCAAGGACATCCAGGACGGCACCTTCGCGCGCAACTGGATTGCCGAGCACCAGGCCGGCCTGCCGAACTACAAGAAGTTCAAGCAGGCCGATCTCGAGCATCCAATCGAACAGGTCGGCGCCAAGCTGCGTGCGCGCATGCCGTGGCTGCAGGCGAACGCGCCCAAGTCAGCTGCCGAGCCGCTGAAAAAGGTCGGTTAATCGTTGTGTCCTCCCCCTGCCCGTCTCATGCGGGTCGTGCAGGGGGAGCTTAGGAGGGGGTGCTGTTCCCGCAGGCTGTTGCCTCTCGTCAACCCTCCCTGCGCCCGAAGGGATTCCCTCGTTCGGGACGTGCAGCGGAGGGAGCTTTTTTGACAAGCCATTCAAATATTCCAAGCGCCGCGCCAGCGGCGATATCCAAGGAAGCGCGACCATCGTGAACCTGCCATTGCAAAAGGAGATTCCCGCGCCGGACTCCACCCACCCGCTCTCCGGCCAGACCATGAGCGGCGCGGAGGTGGTGGTGCAGGTACTTGCCGACGAAGGCGTCAACGTGCTGTTCGGCTATTCGGGCGGCGCGATTCTGCCGGTGTACGACGCGGTGTTCCGTTACAACGCCACCCACCTGTCGCCAAATGGCGGTGAACCGATGCCGCTGATCGTGCCCGCGAACGAACAGGGTGCAGGCTTCATGGCGGCGGGTTACGCACGCGCGTCGGGCACGGTGGGCGTGGCCATCGTCACTTCCGGTCCCGGTGCCACCAATATGGTCACGCCGGTGCGCGACGCCATGGCCGATTCGGTGCCGATGGTGGTGATCTGCGGCCAGGTCGCCACCGCGGCGCTGGGCAGCGATGCCTTCCAGGAGGCGCCGGTCAGCAACATCATGAGTGCCTGCGCCAAGCACGTCTTCCTGCTCACCGAGCCCGCACGTCTGGAGGAGACGCTGCGCACCGCGTTCGAGATCGCGCGCAGTGGCCGTCCCGGTCCGGTGGTGGTGGATATCCCGAAGGACGTGCAGAACACCGCGCTGACCTTCGCCGGCGAGGGTCGCCTGCCGATTCCCGGCTACCGCGCCCGCCAGCATGCAATTGAGCACGCAAGGCTCGAAGACGCCCAGTGCGCGGCGTTCTTCGACGCGCTGGCGAAAGCGAAGCGTCCGCTGATCTATGCCGGCGGCGGCATCATCGCAGGCGAGTCGGCGGCGACCTTGCGCGCCTTCGTGCAGCAGTTCGGCCTGCCGGTGACGACCACGCTGATGGGCATCGGCGCGTTCGACACCACCGAGCCGCTGGCCCTGCACATGCTCGGCATGCATGGCACGGCGTATGCGAACTACGCTGTGGAAGATTGTGATTTCCTGCTGGCACTGGGCGCGCGCTTCGACGATCGCGTCGCCAGCGTGCCGGATCGCTTCGCGCCGAATGCACGTTTCATCGCGCAGATCGACATCGACCCAGCCGAGATCGGCAAGGTGAAGACCGTGCAGTGGCACCACCATGGCGACCTGGATCGCACGCTGTCGCGGCTGCAACAGTACGGCGCGCGCCACGGACTGCATTTTGCCGCGGATGGCCGCTACGCCCCGTGGCATGCGCATATCGCCGCACTCAAGCAAACGCACGCACTCAATTACGATCGCGCGAGCGCGCTGATCCAGCCGCAGGCGGTGATCGAGGCGATCAACCACCACACCCAGGGCCGCGCCATCATCAGTACCGGCGTGGGCCAGCACCAGATGTGGGCGGCGCAGTACTTCGATTTCCGTGAGCCGCGCCATTGGCTCACCTCCGGCTCGATGGGCACGATGGGCTTCGGCCTGCCGGCCGCGATCGGCGCCCAGTTTGCGCGACGCGATGCGGTGGTCATCGATATCGATGGCGATGCCAGCATCCGCATGAACCTGGGCGAGCTGGAAACCGTCACCACCTATGGCCTGCCGGTGAAGGTGGTGGTGCTCAACAACATCGGCGACGGCATGGTGCGGCAGTGGCAGAAGCTGTTTTTCCGCGGCCGCTTTGCCTCGTCCGACAAGAGCCTGCACAAGAAGGACTTCATCAAGGCCGCGCAGGCCGATGGCTTCGAATGGGCCAGGCGCCTGGAGCGCAAGGAAGAGCTGGCGGACACGATCGCCGACTTCCTGGCCTTCGATGGCCCAGCCTTCCTCGAGGTGATGATCGATACGGATGCCGGCGTCTACCCGATGGTGGGGCCGGGCGCGACGTATGCGCAAATGATCACCGGCGACTTCATTCCGTCGCGCGCGGTGGCGGAAACGCCTGGAGATTCGCCATCCGACATGTTCTAGACCGTCGTCCCGGCAAACATCGGTATGACGCGTACTCAGGCTCACGGAGCACCGCCATGAAACACACGCTTTCCATCCTGCTGCAGAACGAATCCGGCGCCCTGATGCGCGTGGCCGGCCTGTTTGCCGCGCGTCATTGCAATATCGATACCTTGACCGTCGCCGCCACGCAGGACCCCGCGGTATCGCAACTCACCCTGGTGATGCACGGCGCCGACGAGACGGTGGAGCAGATCATCAAGCAGACGCGCAAGTTGGTCGACGTGATCGAGGTCAGTCACCCCGCGGTGACGACGACTCCATGAGCGTCCTCGCCGAACAGGTGACACCGACCACGTTCGGCGAGCACGAGTTGCTGCGCCAGACGGTGGGTGCGCGCGTCTACGACGTGGCGCGCGAAACCGCGCTGCAACCGGCGCAGTTGCTGTCCGCCCGGCTCGGCCAGCGCGTGCTGCTCAAGCGCGAGGACCAGCAGCCGGTGTTCTCGTTCAAGCTGCGCGGTGCCTACAACCGCATGGCCGGCCTCGACGCAGCGCAACGCGCGCGTGGCGTGATCGCGGCGTCGGCCGGCAATCATGCGCAAGGCGTGGCGTTGGCCGCCGCGAGGCTTGGCGTGCACGCAGTGATCGTGATGCCGGTGACGGCGCCGCAAGTCAAGGTGGATGCTGTGCGTCGTCTCGGCGGCGCCCAGGTCGAAGTGGTGCTGGTCGGCGATTCGTATAGCGATGCGCAGGCCGCCGCCGCGCAGCTGCAGGCGCAACACGGCTACACCTTCGTGCATCCGTTCGACGATCCGGCGGTGATCGCGGGACAAGCCACCGTGGGCATGGAGATCCTGCGCCAGCATCCGGGCCCGCTGCATGCGGTGTTCGTGCCGGTGGGCGGCGGCGGTTTGCTGGCCGGCGTTGCCGGCTATATCAAGGCATTGCGGCCCGATGTGAAAGTGATTGGCGTGCAGACCTGCGATTCCGACGCCATGGCGCAGTCACTTGAAGCCGGCACGCCCGTCAGCTTGGCCGAGGTCGGCTTGTTCGCCGATGGCACGGCAGTGAAGCGCGTGGGCGATCTCACCTTCGAGCTGTGCCGCCAGTATGTCGATGCCATGCTGCGGGTGGATACCGACGCAATTTGCGCGGCCATTCGCGACGTGTTCCAGGACACGCGCAGCGTGCCGGAACCCGCCGGCGCGCTGGCCCTGGCCGGTCTCAAGCAGTACGTGGCGACGCACGGCGCCTCGGCGGAGCCGATGGTGGCCATCGTTTCCGGCGCGAACCTCAATTTCGATCGCTTACGCTTCGTGGCGGAACGCGCCGAGGTGGGTGAGCAACGCGAGGCGGTGTTTGCCGTCACCATTCCCGAGGAGCGCGGCAGTTTCCGTCGCTTCTGCGCGGCATTGGGCCAGCGCAGCATCACCGAATTCAATTACCGCATCGGCAATGCCGCTGAAGCGCATATCTTCGTCGGCGTGCAGACCACCCGTGGGGATGAGCGCGGGACCCTGATCGACGCGTTTCGCGAACATGGTTTTGGCGTGCTCGATCTCACCGACGACGAACTGGCCAAGCTGCACCTGCGCCATATGATTGGCGGGCGCACGCCGCTGGCGAACGATGAACTGCTCTATCGCTTCGAGTTTCCCGAACGGCCCGGCGCACTCACGCGCTTTCTCGGCCATATGCATCCGGACTGGAATATCAGCCTGTTCCATTACCGCAACCAGGGCGCCGACTACGGGCGCATCCTGGTTGGCATTCAGGTACCGAGCGACGAGCGGCCGCTATTCCAATCCTTCCTCGACGCGCTTGGATATCCGTTTCGGGATGAGAGCGACAATGCGGCGTATCGGTTGTTGTTGAGAGCGTGATTTGGTGCCGCTTCAGTACTTCATAACCTGTTAGTACCGTCATCCCCGCGAAAGCGGGACAAGCGCGAAGCGCGCAGAACGCACGTAGGGCGGCCCCGAAGGGGCGAGCGCAGCAAGTCATCCCGTGACTTTGGTGGCTACGACGAGAGGCGCTGGATCCCCGCTTTCGCGGGGATGACGATGTTTGGAGGGGTGACGGCCTGATGAGGGCCGCTAACAACTTGCCTCGCCCATCACGCCTCAACCACGTCCAACTCGAACACATGGTTGTCGTAGTCGCTGAAGTACAGCGCCGTATCCCGCCGCGCCATGTCGAAATCCAGGGCCAGGGCCGTCAGCCGCTCCGCGCAGGCCTGTTGTTCCGCCTTGCTGACCTGGAACGCGATATGGTCACCATTGCGCGCGGCCGGACCAGCGCCACGGATCAGCTCGAAATCCAGGCCGGCCAGGCGCACCGTCATCGAGGGGTGGCTGTCCTCGGCGTCCAGCTCACGCGTGATGCGGGCATCCTCGAATACCCCGGTAAGCAGATGCGCCGTGCGCAGGGGATCGGCGACGATCAGGGCAATATGGCTGAGCATCTGGGGCATGGCACGACCTGGGTCCGGTCCACGGGAAGCCCCGAGTGTAGGTCCGCATGTGACAAGGCGACGACAAAATCGTGCAGCGATCGCTGGCAAATCGGTGCTGCGTCACGCCACGGCGCCGGGCAGGCCACGCTAAACTTGGGCAATGGCTTCTTCCTCACGCAAGCGCCAGCGGCGCAACCCGTCTCAGTCGACCGGTCCACGGCAGCGCCCCGTCACGCCGGTGAAGGCCGCCGTGCCACCACGCCCGGCGGACAGCTCCACGCGTGCCACGCGCGTGCTCGACTGGATCCTGCAGAAGTTGCCTGAGGCCTATCGCAGCAAGGCGCGCGACTACCTGGTGCTGACCCGCATGGATCGCCCCATCGGCGCGCTCTTGCTGCTGTGGCCGACCTGGTGGGCGCTATGGCTCGCCGCGTCTGATTTTCCGCCGGTGAAGCTGCTGGTGATCTTCACCCTGGGTGTGTTCGCCATGCGCGCCGCCGGCTGCGCGATCAACGATTTCGCGGACCGCAAGCTGGACCCGCAGGTGGCGCGCACGGCGGGCCGACCGATTGCCTCGGGACGGGTGACGCCGCGCGAAGCCTTGATCATCTTCGTGAGCCTGCTGGCGCTGTCGTTCGTGCTGGTGCTGTTCACCAATGCGCTGACCATCAAGCTGTCCTTTGCCGGCGCTGCGCTGGCCGCGATCTACCCATTCACCAAGCGCTACACCCACCTGCCCCAGGTGGTGTTGGGTGCGGCCTTCGGCTGGTCGATACCGATGGCGTTTGCCGCGGTTTCCCACACTGTGCCGCCCGTGGGCTGGCTGCTGTTCATCGCCAATATCCTGTGGTCGGTGGTCTACGACACCGAGTACGCCATGGTCGATCGCGACGACGACCTCAAGGCCGGCGCCAAATCCACCGCGATCCTGTTTGGCGATGCGGACCTGCCCATCCTCGGCATCCTGATGGCCACCTTCCTGCTGGCGATGTTGTTTGTCGGCCAGCGCGCCGCGCTGGGCTGGCCGTACTGGCTGAGCCTGGTCGCCGCGGCGGGCCAGTTCGGCCACCAGTTGTGGATGATCCGCAAGCGCGAGCGCGATGCCTGCCTTACGGCATTCCGCAACAACAACTGGCTGGGCATGGTCCTGTGGATCGGCATCGTGCTGGCCTTGGCCGTGCGCTGAAGCCCATCCACAACCCGCATCTCACGACCCGCTGACGGTGGCGGGTGCATGCTCCGCCGGTTGCGGCCGGGCCCACCTGTGCCGGTCGCCGGTGATGGCGATGTCGAAAGTCATGGGTCGATGTCGATTCCGGCTCACCTCGTTCGACGATCAGGTGAGAGTCCCGCGGGGTCTGGCCCCCAAGGCTGGCGGTGGCTCGCCCTGCAACCCGATGGAGAGACGACGATGCGATTCATGGTGATGGTACGTGCGACCAAGAGCTCCGAAGCCGGCGAGATGCCAAGCGAAAAACTGCTGGCAGACATGGGCCGCTTCAACGAGGAACTGGTCAAGGCTGGCGTGCTGCTGGCCGCGGAAGGCTTGCATCCGAGCGCCCGCGGTGTGCGCATCCGCTATGCGGGCGACCAGCGCACGGTGATCGATGGACCTTTCGCCGAAACCAAGGAGCTGATTGCCGGATTCTGGCTGATCCAGGTCGCGTCGCTGGAAGAAGCGATCGAGTGGCTGAAGCGTGCGCCCAATCCGTTTGATGGCATCGATTCGGACGTGGAAATCCGCCAGGTCTTCGAGGCCGAGGATTTCGGCGTCGAATGCACGCCGGAGCTGCGCGAGCAGGAAGCACGCATGCGCGAACAGATCGGCGACCGCGCCTAGCCGCTTGTTCCCCCGCCCGACGCCAGCCAGGCGGGGGAGTGGGACAGGCTCAAATGTCAGCAGGAGGAAGATCATGCTCGTACAGCCCTATCTGTTCTTCGACGGTCGCTGCGAGGAGGCGCTGGCTTTCTACGAGAAGGCCATCGGCGCCAAGTCACGCTTGATGCGCTTCAGTGAAAGTCCGGAAGGGCACGGTCCTCCCACGATCGACCCGGCCAATGCACAGAAGATCATGCATGCCCATGTCGAGGTCGGCGAGACGGCGTTCATGGCCTCGGATGGCGAGTGCAAGGGCGAGGCGCATTTCGGCGGTTTCTCGCTGTCGCTCACCGTCGCCGACGCCGCCGAAGCAAAGCGCAGCTTCCATGCGCTGGCGGAGGGCGGCGAGATCGTGATGCCGCTGAGCAAGACCTTCTTCTCCTCCGGCTTCGGCATGTTGAAAGACCGCTTCGGCGTGCACTGGATGGTGATGTCGCCTCCCTGAGCTGGCCGGGACCTGCGCGTGAACTTGCGTTGTCGATGAGGCGGTGCTGTGATCGGTGGCCATGACGACCACCGACATCCATCGCACCATCGACGCGGTCTGGCGCATCGAATCGCCGCGGTTGATTGCCGGCCTCGCCCGCATCGTGCGCGACGTGGGCCTGGCGGAGGAACTGGCGCAGGACGCCCTGGTCGCCGCCCTGGAGCAATGGCCGACGATCGGCGTGCCGCACAAGCCCGGGGCCTGGCTGATGACCACGGCCAAGCACCGCGCGATCGACCAGTTGCGTCGCCACGCCCTGCATCAGCGCAAGGCATATGCGCTGACGCAGGAAATCGAGGCGCAGCTGGAAGCGTCCATCGTGGACCCCGATGTCATGCTCGACGACCCGATTGGTGACGACCTGCTGAGCCTGGTGTTCACGGCGTGTCATCCGGTGCTGTCCACTGAGGCGCGCGTGGCGCTGACCTTGCGCCTGCTCGGGGGCCTGACCACCACGGAAATCGCGCGCGCCTATCTGGTGCCCGAGCCCACCGTGGCGCAGCGCATCGTGCGCGCCAAACGCACGCTCAGCCAGGCCCAGGTGCCGTTCGAGGTGCCGCGCGGCGACGAGTTGAGTGTGCGCCTCGCCTCCGTGCTCGAAGTCGTCTACCTGATCTTCAACGAAGGCTATGCCGCCACCGCTGGCGACGACTGGATGCGCCCGACCCTATGCGAGGAAGCGATGCGCCTGGGCCGCGTGCTGGTTGGCCTGGCACCCGCCGAACCGGAGGTCCACGGCCTGCTGGCCTTGATGGAGATCCAGGCCTCGCGCACGGCGGCACGCACGGGGCCTGGCGGCGAACCGATCCTGCTCGGCGAGCAGAACCGCGGGCGCTGGGACCAGTTGCTGATCCGGCGCGGGCTCGACGCGCTCGCGCGTGCCGAAAGCCTGGGCGGGGCCGAACGCCCTTACACCTTGCAGGCCGCCATCGCCGCCTGTCACGCGCGGGCGCGCTCGGCCGACGAAACCGACTGGTCGCGCATCGCCGGCTTGTACGACATCCTGGCCCAACGCCTGCCTTCACCGGTGGTCGCATTGAATCGCGCGGTTGCGCACGCCATGGCGTTCGGGCCCGCTACAGGCCTGGCGATGGCGGATGAACTGCGCGACGAACCCCTGCTGCGCCACTATCACCTGCTGCCCAGCGTGCGCGGCGACCTGCTCGGCAAGCTGGGTCGCCATGCCGAGGCACGCGAGGAATTCGAGCGCGCCGCGTCGCTCACCCGCAACACGCGCGAACGCAACCTGCTATTGCAGCGCGCAGCCACCAGCGCGCGCTCGGCGAGCACGCGCTGACCGCATCGATGCCGCTACCGCCCTCGCCAAGGCAAAACCGTCGGCCTGGCCGATCGGCGATGCCAGCCATCAAGCGGTTGCGGCACGGCCATATGCGGCCGCGGCGTCCATGACGCGGGCCGAATAGACCAGCGCTGCGCCGGCGTTCAGCGCCACGGCGACACCGAGGGCTTCGGCAATCTCTTCCTTGCTGGCGCCATGCTTGAGCGCTTCCGCCGTATGCACCGTGATACACCCATCGCAGCGCGTGGTGACGGCCACAGCAAGTGCGATCAACTCTCGCGTCTTCGCATCCAGGTGCCCGGTCTTCTGGCCGGC
Organism: Dyella halodurans; assembly: GCF_026283925.1. Lineage (GTDB taxonomy): Bacteria > Pseudomonadota > Gammaproteobacteria > Xanthomonadales > Rhodanobacteraceae > Dyella > Dyella halodurans. The sequence goes on along the minus strand of NZ_JAPDPF010000005.1, from coordinate 79,465 downwards.
GCTGGAAAGCGTCTGATAGCCAGCCAGCGTGCCCGGACTCAGCTTGCCGATCTCGCCAATCCGACCCATCAGTTCGTTGCGGTATTCAGGCCAATCCAACATGGGATGTCTCCTCAAGTGATTGATCGCACCGGACGAGATATCCGGAACGATGTCGAACATGCTGCGCTTCCTGCGTCCGGCTTGCACACCCAGCCGCCTCGATCCATGGCCCCGTGCCTTGGGACGGCCGCGCCGTTCCACGCCTCACGGCGCCTCCGAGCCACCGCCCAGGGCGACGTAGAGGGAGACGCCGTTCTGCAGCGCGGTCGCGCGCAGCTGGATCAGCTCCTGCTCGGCGGAGAACAGGTTGCGTCGCGCATCGACCACTTCGAGGTAGATCGAGATACCGTTCTGGTAGCGAAGCTCGGCGGTTTCCGCCAGCCGTCGCTGCGCTTCCACCGCCCGTTCCTGCGCCGCGATCTGCTCCTTGTAGCGCTGCCGGCCAATCAGCGCGTCGGATACCTCGCTGAAGGCGGTCTGCACGGCCCGCTGGTAGGTCGCCACCAGTTCATCCCGTCGCGCCTGGGCCTGGCCGAGCTGCGCCCGCCGCTGGCCCGCATCGAAGATGGGCAGGCTGATCAAGCCTCCGACGGACCATGACCGCTTGTCGCGCGAGAACAGCTCGCTGAGTTCGGACGAGGCATAACCGTAACTGCCGGTGAGCGCGATGCGCGGAAAGAAATCGGCACGTGCAGCCCCGATGTCGGCGTCGGCGGCGCGCAGTTGCTGCTCCGCCTGGCGGATGTCCGGGCGATGCGTGAGCAGTGCGGAGGGCAGCCCCGCATCGAGTTCGGCGAACTGACCAGGGTCCTCGATTGAACGCCCGGCGGGCAGCGGGCCGGCGACTGGGCCGCCGACCAGGATCATCAGCTGGTTGCGCAGTTGCCCGGTGGTTCGTTGCAATTCCGCCAGTTGCGTCTGCGCCTGCGTGACGAGAATCGCCGCCTGCTCATAATCCACCTTCGAGGTCACGCCGGCGTCGAGGCGGAGCCGGGCGATGTCCAGGGCGTACTGGCGACTCTTTACCGTGCGCTCGGCCAGCTCGATGCCTTCCTCGCCTGCGCGAATCGCGTAATAGGTGGCCGCCACATTGCTGATCAGGGACAGGCGAAACGCCTGCTGCGCCTCCACCGTCGCCAGATAGCGGTGGCGCGCGGCCTCGCTCAGGTTCTTGACGCGCCCCCAGAAATCCAGCTCGAACGAGGTCACCGCGACCTGCACGTTGTACTGGTTGAAGATCACCGTCGCGCGACTGTCTGCAAATTCCGGATCGAACGAACCCAAGGGCGCTTCCGTCCTGGTAACCCCGCCGCTGGCGTTGACCTGCGGCAGGCGCTGGGCCTGCTGGATGCGATACAGCGCGCGTGCCTGCTCGATGCGCGCCACCGAGGCGGCGAGATCGCGGTTGTGCTCGAGCGCCGCGAGGATAAGAAACTTCAGCTGGGGATCGCCAAAGAACGCCTGCCAGCCAATCTCCGTGGCGAGATGGCCACCGTCGGGCGTGGGCGCCTCGCTCGCGTCGAAATGGTCGTCCACCGGCAACTCGGGCTGACGATAGGTCGGCGCGAGATTGCAGGCCGCCAGCACGCCGCAGGCGACGACCAGTACGAGGCTTCTACGCATCGCCCGGACCTCCACGCGGCCCGGGAGGCTCCGCTGGAAGTGCCGCCAGATCGTCCTCCTCGCTGTAGCGCTTTTTGCGGCTCAGCCACTGGCGCGCCGCCACGTAGAACAGTGGCGTGAAGTAGATGCCGAACAAGGTGGCGGTGAGCATGCTGCCCATCACGCCGGTACCGACCGCCCGCCGGCTTGCCGCACCCGCCCCAGTCGCCAGCACCAGCGGCATCATGCCAAGCACAAAGGTGATGCTGGTCATCAGGATCGGACGCAGGCGCTGCTGTGCACCGTTCTTCACCGCCGTGATCGGGTCCTTGCCCTCGGCCTCTTCCTTGATCGCAAACTCGACGATCAGGATGGCGTTCTTTGCCGCCAGGCCGATGATGGTGATCAGGCCGATATTGAAATAGACGTCGGCGGACATGCCGCGCGCCATGGTCAGCAGCACCGCGCCCATCACGCCGAACGGAATGATCAGCAGTACTGCCGCCGGGATCGCCCAGCTTTCGTAAAGCGCCGCCAGCAGCAGGAACACCACAATCAAGGACAGCCCCAGCAGCATGCCGATCTGCCCGGCCGCCTGCTGCTCCTCAAAGGCGGTGCCGGTCCATTCGTAGCTGAGGTTGCCGGTCAGCACGCGTTTGGCGATGCGCTCCATCTCGGCAAGCGCCGCGCCGCTCGACTGGCCGGCCGCGGCCTGGCCCGAAATAGTGGCGGAGGGAAAGCCGTTATAGCGTTCGAGCTGTTGCGGTCCGGAAATCCAGTGCACCCGCGTGAATGCCGAAAACGGCACCATCTCGTTGTGGTCGTTACGCAACCGCAGCGCGCTCACGTCCTCCGGGCGCATGCGCTGCGCCGCATCGGCCTGCAGAAACACGCGCAGCACATTGCCTTCGTAGAGGAAGTCGTTGACGTAGTTGGAGCCGAACGCCAGCGACAGGGCCTGGTTCACCTGGCCAATCTGCAGTCCCAGCGCACGCGCCTTGACCCGATCGATCTCGACATAGAGCTGCGGCGCCGCGGGCAGGCCCTCCGAGCGCACGCCCATCAGCACGGGGCTCTGCGCCGCCTCCATCATGATGCGCATGGCTGCCTGCTGCAGGGCGGCGGCGCCGGCCCCGCCGCGATCCTGGATCTTCATGGTGAAGCCGGTCGCGTTGCCCAGCGACGGAATCGCCGGAGGGTCCAGCGCGAAAATCATCGCCTCGGGGATTTGCCGGAACGCCGCGTTGCTGCGCTGGACCAGGGCGCTCGCCGAGTTTTCGACGCCGGGGCGCTCGTCCCAGGGTTGCAGGTCCACGAACGAGAGCGCCGCCGACTGGCCCTGGCCGAAGAAGCTGAAGCCGGTCACCGTGGCGATGTTGCGGACCTGCGGCTGCCGGCGCAGGAACGCCTCGACCTGGTCGACCGCGTGCTGGGTGCGCCCCACGGTGGAACCTGGCGCGCCGGTATAGGAGACGAAAATATGCCCCTGGTCCTCGGTAGGCAGGAAACCTCCTGGCAGCCGCATGAACAGGAACACCGTGACCACGCACGCGATGACAAACACCAGCAGCCAGCGCACCGGCGCGCGCAGCATGACGTCGACGCCACGGACATACGTCACCGTCGCCGCATCCAGGCCACGGTTGAACGCGCCGAACACCCGCTGCAGCATCCGCGCCGCTGCGTTGCGCGGGGCTGGCGCGGCGTTCGGCGTGGGTTCCGCTTCACCCTTGAGCAGGGCCGCACACAAGGCCGCACCAAGGGTCAGCGCGAGCACGGTGGAAAGGAAAATCGACACGGTCAACGTGACCGAGAACTGCCGGTAGATACCGCCGGTGGAACCCGGAAAAAATGCCATCGGCACGAATACCGCGACCAGCACCAGGGTGCTGCCGATCACGGCACCGGAGATCTGCCCGATCGCCTTGACCGTCGCCTGGCGTGCATTGAGGCCTTCTTCGCGCATCACGCGCGACACGTTTTCCACCACCACGATGGCGTCGTCGTTGAGGATGCCGATGGCCACGACCATGCCGAACAGCGAGAGGATGTTGATCGACAGACCGAACAGATACAGGCCGCAGCAGGTGCCGATCAGCGCGATCGGAACCACCAGGGTGGGAATCAACGTGGCCTGCCAGGTCTGCAGGAACAGGAACACCACCACGGTTACCAGCAGCAGCGCCTCGACCATCGTGCGCAGCACGCCGTGCACGGAGGTGGTGATGAAGGGCGTGGTATCGAACGGCACCGCCCACACCACGCCACGCGGAAAGATCGGCTGCAATTCCGTCATGCGCCGGCGTACCTGGGTCGCCACCGCCAACGCATTGGCGCCACTGGCGAGCTGGATCGCCATGCCGGCGGACTCCTTGCCGTTCACCGTCAGCCGAAAGCCGTAGCTGTCGTTGCCCAGTTCCACCCGCGCGACGTCGCCTACCCGCACGGTCGAGCCATCCGGGTTCGCGCGCACGATGATCTGGCGGAATTGCTCGGGTGTGGTGAAGCGGCTTTGGGTGACGATCTGGGCATTGAATTCGGAGCCTGGCGCAATCGGCTGGTCGCCCAGTCCACCGCCCGCGGTCTGACTGTTCTGTTCGCGCACGGCGGTCAGCACCTCGCTGGCCGACAGGCCGAGCCCCGCCAGCTTGTTCGGATCAAGCCAGATGCGCATCGCGTAGGACGAGCCGAACAACTGCACATCGCCCACGCCACCAATGCGGCGTAGTTCGTTGACGATGTTGTTGGAGGCGAAGTTGCCCATTTCCACGGCGTCGGTCGTGCCATCCGTCGATTGCAGTGCGATCAACATGAGGAAGCCGGACGAGGACTTGGTCACGGTGATGCCGAGCTGGCGCACCTCCTGCGGCAGGCGCGGCTCGACCCGGCTCAGGCGGTCCTGCACCTGCGAACGCGCGGTGTCGAGATCAGTTCCTGGCTGCAGCGTGACGGTGATCTGCACGGTGCCGTTGGAGCGGCTGGTCGAGGACATGTAGAGAAAGTTCTCGATGCCGTTCATCTCGTTTTCGATGATCGAGGTGACGGAGCGGTCGAGCGTCTGTGCGTCGGCGCCGCTGTAGCTGGCCGACACCGTGAGCGAGGGTGGCGCCACATCGGGATATTGCTCGACCGGCAACAGCATGATGGCGATGACGCCGAACAGGGTCACGAACAAGGCGATGACCCAGGCAAACACCGGGCGGTAGACGAAGAAGCGATTCATCGGCGGCGTCCGCTCAGTGCGTGGGCGGCGGCGAAGCCGGTGCCGGCTGGGCGTTCACGCGCATCCCCGGCTGGACCTTGTGCCAGCCGTCGACGATGACGCGCTCACCGGTCTTCAAGCCATCGAGAATGATCCACTCGCCGCCGTCCTGCGCCCCCAGTTCCACGTTTCGGCGCACCACCGAGCCATCGTCGGCGACGATGGCCACGCTGGCTGCGCCGTTGTCGATTTGAATAGCCCGTTCGGGCACGCGAATACCCGACTTGAGCGTGCCGGTGACGATGCGTCCGCGTACGAACTGACCCGGCAGCAGAGTGCGTGCCGGATTGGCGAACTGGGCGCGCACGGTCTGCGTGCCGGTGGACGGCTCAACTACCAGGTCAGTGAAGTCCAGGAACCCGCGCTCGCCGTACTCCTGCCCGTTCGCCAGTATCAGCTGCACTTCGACATGCTTGCGGTCGGCCGCCTTGAGCGCGCCCGACGCCACCAGCTGCTGGAAGTCGAGCAGCGACGTATTCGACTGGGTGAACACGGCGCTGATCGGCGACAGCTGATTGACCTGGGTGAGCAGGGTCGCTGCGCTGCCGCTGACCAGGGCGCCCTCGGTCACCTGGGCACGCCCCACGCGGCCGGCGATCGGCGCCGTGACGATGCAACGATCGAGGCGCAACTGCGCCAGGTCCACCTGGGCGTGCGCGTCCGACACATTGGCCTGGGCTTGCTGCAGCGAGGCCACGGCCTCCTCGTATTCCTGCGCGCTCACTGCCTGCCGCTGCACCAGCGGCTTGAAGCGCGCGACCACCGCGGCAGCATTGACCTGTACCGCCTCGGTGCGTTGCAAGGTCGCCTGGGCTTGCTGCAACTGGGCGCGGTAGTCGCGTGCGTCGATCTGGAACAACGGCGCCCCGGCGGCCACGTCGGTACCTTCCTGGTAGAGCCGGCGTTCGACGATGCCGTCGACGCGCGCACGCACTTCCGCCGTGCGCACAGCCTCGATGCGGCCCGGAAGCTCCACGATATTGGGCGTCGGCGACGCGGTGACGGTGGTGACCAGGACGGTCACGGGCTGGCCCGCGCCTCCCGGCGTCTGCTCCGTCCTGCTGCATGCCACGCAGGCGAGCGCAAGCACCCACGCCGTCGTCGGTGCAACAAGGCGGCGGACTCTGGCGGTGGAACGGGGCAATCGAACCTCCTCGGCCAAGGTGTTCTTCTCGCACTCGAACAGGTCATGGCATGGTCGCCCGGCCCGCCTGAACGGCCATCGGCGCGAACCTGTCCTCCCCTGCGTGTTTGATGCGCGGTCCCGCCCTGGGGCCGTCACCGCCACAACCTAAAGGCAACTCTGTGCCGCCTGTGTGAAAGCGCAAATCCGCTTGCCGGGACTATCGAAAGTCGCATCGGCAGCGCCTGAACAAAGCGCTAGACTCCGGCAAACCTGCGCCGGGGGCCATGTTATGCAGTCTATCGACGCCGATCACGCCGTAGCGCTGATTGGACGATTGGAGGCGATACCCAGGATCCTCGAGGTGGTGGCGCACACCACCGGCATGGGATTCACCGCGGTGGCCCGGGTCACCGATCGAAGCTGGACCGCGTGTGCGGTCTACGACCGCATGGATTTCGGCCTGAAGCCGGGCGACGAGCTGGATCTGGGCACCACCATCTGCAACGAAATCCGCGAGCACCAGCGACCGGTGGTGTTTGGCCGCGCCAGCGAACATCCCTATTTTTCCGGCCACCCGACGCCGAAGATGTATGGCTTCGAAAGCTATGTCTCGATACCCATCATCCTTTCCGATGGCTCGTTTTTTGGAACGCTCTGCGCCATCGATCCGGCCCCGGCCAAGCTGGACGACCCTAATATCCTCAAGACATTCGAGCTGTTCACTACGCTGATCGCCGCGCAGTTCGAAGCGGAGCTGCGGCGTCACCGGGCGGAAGCCGCGTTGCTGGATGCGCAGGAGACGGCCAAGCTGCGCGAGCAGTTTGTCGCCGTCCTCGGGCATGACCTGGGCAATCCGCTGCAATCGATCATCGTGTGCGCGGAACACCTCAGTTCCACCCTGGTCAGTGACAGCGACCTGCGGCTGACGCGGCATATCCTGGCGACGTGCCGGCGCATCGGCGAACTCACCCACAACGTGCTGGATTTCGCCAGGGGCCGTCTCGGCGAAGGCATCGCCGTCCAGCCCGAAGTCAGCGACGAGCTGGCCGTGTCCCTGGAACATGTGGTCTCCGAGGTGCGCAGCATCTATCCGGATCGCCGCATCGAGCTGACCATCTCGCTACGGCATCCGGTCCTGTGCGATCGCCAGCGCGTGGCCCAACTTCTGTGCAACCTGCTGTCGAACGCACTCGTTCACGGCATCGCGGATGCACCGGTCAAGGTCAGCTTGAGCAGCGACGCGTCCGCCTTTGAGGTCGCGGTGGAAAATGCCTGCGCGCCGATTGCGCCGGAGACCCTGGGCCGCCTGTTCCAGCCGTTCACGCGAGGCACCTTCGCCGAACCGAGGCCGGGCCTCGGGCTGGGCTTGTTCATCTCGTCGGAAATTGCCAAGGCGCACGGCGGCACCCTGATGGCAACGTCGGATCCATTGGCGACCCGGTTCGTATTTCGACTGCAGCATGGGGCTTCAGTGCATCACGCATGCTGATGGCGTGGCCGACGCCGGCATGAGGTCGAGTCATCAGTCCAGCGTGCCTGCGCCGAGCCGGTCATCGATGACCTGGCGGGCCGCGACGCGCAGGACCACGGTCAGGGCGCGCACCACGTCGTCCTTGGCCATGCTCGGCGCCTGCGGCAGGCGCACGGCCTGTTCCGGCAGATAGGGAATATGCATGAAGCCCGCGCGCATGCCCTGGCGTTGAGCCGCCTCATGCAACATCAGATAGGCGATGTGGTTGCAGACAAAGGTGCCGGCCGTATTCGAGATCTCCACCGGCAGGCCTTCGGCCTGCAGCGCGGCGAGCATGGCCTTGATCGGCAAGGTGCTGAAGTACGCCGCCGGCCCGCCCGGAACCACGGCTTCGTCGATCGGCTGCGCACCGGTGTTGTCCGGCAGGCGCGCATCCTGCACGTTGATGGCCACCCGCTCGATCGACAAGCGGCTGCGGCCACCGGCCTGGCCGACGCCAAGCAGGATGCTCGGCTCCACCTCGTGCACGACCGCTTCCAGCTCGCGGCGCGAGTCCTCGAAGGCCGTCGGCAGCAGATGCGCAACGACGCGGTGATCCGCAATGCGCTGGTCGTGCAACAGGCGCACGGCTTCCCAGGATGGATTGATGACTTCGTTGCCGAACGGGGTGAAGCCCGTCAGCAGGATACGTGGTGGCTTGCTCATCGTGGCCGGTCTCTGCCCATCAACGGAATACCAGCATCCACATCATCAGAAACGTGACGATGAAGATGGATACGGCGCTCCACACCTGGGCGCGAATCACCCCGTAAGGGTTGCGCAGCTCCAGCAGTGCGGCCGGCACCAGGTTGTAGTCGGCGGCCATCGGCGTCAGCAAGGTGCCGCAATAGCCGCATAGCATGCCCATCGAGCCCAGGATCGCCGGGTTTGCGCCGTGCTGATGGATCAGCAGCGGCAAGCCGATGCCGGCCATCATCACCGGGAACGCCGCAAACGCGTTGCCCATGATCACGGTGAACAACACCATGCCCAGCGCGAATACCAGCAGGCAGGCGAGCGCGCTGCCGGTGGGCAGGTTGTTGCTGGCCAGGGCGGCGATGGCGGCGCCCACGCCGCTGTGCGTGAATACCTCGCCGAGGGCTGCCAGCAGCAGCGGCAGCAAGGCCGCCCAGCCGATCGCATCGAGCAGGCGACGGCCTTCCGCAATGCCTTGGCGCACGGGCACACGCGCCACCCTCGCCGCGGCCAGCAAGGCCACCACGCAAGCCAGCGCCAGCCCGGTCAGGGTCATCTGCGCCTTGGCGAACAACGCGTGGCCGGCGATCGACAGATACGCGCCGAACAGCGCCACCAGCAAGGTCACCAGCGGAATCAACAGCGCGGGCACGAACAGCTTGTGGCCCAGGCGTAGCGCGGATTGCAGGCGCGCCTGGGCATCGCCACCGTCCGCGTGCGCCTGTCGATGCAGCCGTGGCGCCAGCAAGGCCAGCACGATCACGCTAACGCCCGCGATTTGCGCCGGCAGCGGGTTGCCCGCCGCCTGCTGCGCGAGCACATAGTCGCCGCCACCGAACAACGCGCCCAGCAACAGCCAGAAGGCTGCGCGCCAGCCGTGCCGTTCGCGCAGATTGCGCAGCCCGGTGTAGGCGAGCAGGGCCGCGATCAGCCAGTAGGCGTATTCGATGCGCAACATGCTCAGGCGGCCTGCTCGTCGCGCATGCGGGCCGCGCGACGCAGCAGCCGACGCTGGTACAGCCAAACGCGCACGGACTGGATGACAAAGGCGGCAATGGCCGTGGGCAAAGCCCACAAGGCGATCGACAGTGGCGTCAGATCGATGCCGTGTTGCGCATAGAAGCCCTGGATCAGCAGCACGGCGCCGAGCGCGATGAAGACATCCTCACCGAAGAAGCGCCCGATGTTGTCCGTCGCCGCCGCCACCGCACGCAATTCGTCACGGTCGGCGTCGGTCACCATCGGCAGGATTTTCTCCACCGCGCCCTCGCCCATCGGCGCCAGCAACGGGCGTACGGTCTGGGCGTGGCCCGCGACGCCGGTGAGGCCGAGCATGGCCAACAGCTCGCGCACCAGCAGATAGCCGATCAACAGTCGCGCCAGGGTCAGTCCGCGCAAGCGCCCCATCCAGCGTTGGGCGTGTTCGCGCAGGCCTGCATGTTCGAGCAGGCCGATGGCTGGCAGGGTCAGCACGAACAGCATCAGCATGCGGCTGGACACGAAGCTCCTGCCGAGCAGCGCCAGCAGGTCGGGCACGTGCATGCCGGCCAGCAGGCCACTGACCAGGGCCGCACACACCACCACCGGCACCGGATTGAAGCGCAAGGCGAAGCCGATCACGATCACCGCGACGCCAAGCAAGGGCCAGTAATTCATGCACGAGCGCCCGAGAGATGCGGGGCCGCGACGACCATGCCGGCGGCTTCCAGTGCCGCATGCAGGCTGCGCGCGAATGCCACCGCATGCGCGCCATCGCCATGCACGCACAACGTATCGGCCTGCAGCGTGATGATCTGGCCATCGACGGCACGCACGCTGCCCTCGCGCGCGATCGCCATGGCCTGGGCAATGGCCTGGTCGCTCTCGCTAATCACGGCACCGGGTTCGCGACGCGGCTGCAACGAGCCATCGGCGCGATAGCTGCGATCGGCGAACGCTTCGGCGGCCACCGTCAAGCCTGCATCGCGGCCGGCCTTGAGCAGGGCGGAACCGGCCAGGCCGAACAGGCACAGGCTGGGATCGAAATCACGCGTTGCCTGTGCGATCGCGTCCGCCAGCGCGGCGTCGCGCGCGGCCATGTTGTACAGCGCGCCATGCGGCTTCACGTGGCGCAGACGCGTGCCGGCGGCCCGGGTGAATCCATGCAGGGCGCCAATCTGGTACAGCGTCATCGCATAGGCTTCGTTTGGCGTCACCGCCATTTCGCGGCGGCCAAAGCCCTGCAGGTCGGGCAGCGAGACGTGGGCGCCGATCGCCACGTTGTGCTCCACTGCGAGCGACACCGTGTGCCGCATGATGTCCGGATCGCCGGCATGAAAACCGCAGGCGATATTGGCCGAGCTGACCACGGCGAGCAGGGCGGCATCGTCGCCCATCCGCCATGCGCCGAAGGATTCGCCGAGGTCGCTGTTGAGGTCGATGGTCTTGAATACGTCAGGCGTCATGCGAAATCCAACCGTCGTTCGATGTGGTCGAGGAGGCGCTGCAGCCGCAAGCGGCGCGCGGCCAGCCGCTGCGCCGCCTCGTCCAGGGTGGTCTCCCGGAAGCATACGGTATCGCCGGGCCGTCGCTGCGCCAGCCGTGGCAGGTCCACCGCCGCCAGCTGGCCGATACGGGGATAGCCCCCGGTGACTGGCGCCTCGGCCTGCAGCAGGATCGGCTGGCCGGAAGGCGGCAGCTGCAGGGTGCCCGGCAGGGTCGCCTCGGAAATCAGCTCCAGCGGCTGACGCAGATGCAGACGCTGGCCATCCAGGCGGCTGCCGACGCGGTTGCTGTCCTTGCTGAGGGTGAAGGACGCCTTGAACAGCGCCTGCTGCGCGTTGTCGTCGAGCCGGTCGAAGTGGTGACCACGCGACAGCGCCAAGCGTACCTGGCCGTAGTCGAACCAGGGTTGCGGATCGATTCCCCAGCGCAGCACCCGCAGCGCCCCTGCCGAACCAGGCAGCGGCGCGGGATCAGCGACGCCCAGCTCAAGCCGGTCGCCGGCTTGCAGGGCGCGTCCGTCGAGCGGGCCGATGCGTGCATTCAAGTCCGTGCTCTGGCTGCCAAGCACGGCCGTCGCCGCGAAGCCTCCCCGCACCGCCAGATAACCGCGACAACCGTGTCGCATGCCGCCCAAGTGCAGCACGCTGCCAGCGGGCAGGACGCAACACGTCCAGCCCGGTAGGCGCTGATCGCCGACGCGCGCGTCCACCGGTGCGCCGGTCAGGGCGATCGCTGTCGCCTGCTCGAAGCGCAGCGTCGGACCGATCAAGGTGAACTCCAAGGCGGCTTCGCCGCGGGTATTGCCGACCAGTGCATTCGCCAACCGCCAGGCAGGCCAGTCCGCTGCGCCAGCCCTGCCCACGCCGAGTGCGGCATAACCCACGCGCCCGCCGTCCTGCAGACTGCTCAGCAGGCCCGGCTTGATGACGATCACGCTCACCGGCGCGCCTCGGCGGCGAGCCGTTGGTACTCGTCTTCACCGATGGCGCGGAAGCGCACGCGATCTCCCGGCTGCAACAGCGACGGCGAAGCCGCGCGAAGATCGAACAGGCGCAGTGGCGTGCGCCCGATCAGCTGCCACCCGCCCGGCAAGGCTTCTGGATAAATGCCGGTCTGTTCGCCACCGATGGCCACGCTGCCGGCCGGCACGCTGATGCGCGGATCGCTCCGACGCGGCATCGCCAAGGTCGGGTCAAGCCCAAGCAGATAAGGAAAGCCGGGGGCGAATCCAAGCATGGCGACGCGATACGTCGCCGCGCAGTGGCGGGCGATCACCTCGTCGCGAGTGAGCCTCGCATGGGCAGCGAGCGCTGCCAGATCCGGCCCCGCCTCACCGCCGTAGCAGACAGGAATATCGATTTCGCGGTCGCTGTTGGCGCCTTCCGGCAGATCCTGCAACGCCGCCATCACCCGCTCGCCCATCCGGTGATGTGGCGCCATCGCGCCGCTGACTTCCCACTGCGCCGGATCGAAGCGCAGCAGCAGGCTCGCATAAGCCGGCACGCACTCGACGCCGGCGAGCCGCTCGCGCAAGCGGGCTGCCGCCGCGTGCACACGCGCATTGACCGCTGCGTCGATGGTCTCGCCGAAACGCAGCAGCAGGGCGTCTTCCGCAAGAGTCTCGATGTGCGGAGCGGGCCACATAGGGTTCAAGCGACGACGACGCGAGATGCGCGCAACGGGTCCCGTTGCGCATATGGAGCCGGCGTGCGCCGTGCCGGGCTTGCGGCGCCGATGCCTATGGACGTTGGTAAAGCGGCGGCTTGAAGCAGAAATCGTTCGATTTTTGGCATAGGGATCTGGCAATGGCCGACAGATGGCCGCCTTGGTCGATAGATGGGAGCACCCGCCCAAGGCAGCGACCCGTGCGTTTCATCATGCACCGAATGCAGGACGCCTCAAAAGGGAGGGCGCACCAAGGAATGGAAGCGGCATCAACAGACTTGCTGGTATGCCAGGCGCCCGGGCCGAACCATGACCAGGCGCCATGGCCCACCCTGTCACGCACGCCGACTCCCATCAAACGCCTTACGGCCAGCGGTTCGCGTTCTTGGGAAAACCTGGTCGCTGCAGGCGTACGACGCAGAATCGCTGCCCCGTCGGCGCCTGCATGACGACCCACCGCTCCAATCGACTGACCACGCTGGCGCCCAGCCCCTCGAGGCGACTTACCTCGGCCGGGATGTCGTCGGTTTCAATGTCGATATGCACCCGGCTCTCGTGGCTGACTCTTTGGATCTGCACGATGGGTTCGTCGGGTGGGGTCTCCAGCATGCGGTAGTTGCCGCGGGTGCCGGGATGATCCGGATCGACGGGGCGGCCCAGCGCCTCGGCCCAAAAGCGGGCGGCCTGGTCAAGATCCGCAACATGGCAGTCGATCAGCACAGCACAGAGTCGTGAGTGGTGCATGGCAGAGCTACCTCTTGGCCGAGACGTTTTATGCCTGGTCGATGATGTGTTCCTGGACGAGCCCGCCCCAAGCGTACTGCCGGGGAGCTTCCGGGCGGTGCGCGCAAGCTGGACCGCGGCTCGGCAACGTCGCCATTTATTTCAATTTGGTTACAATCCGCGCAACGGGGCGTGGGATTTTGGTGAAATACGCGAAATCCGAATGGCGGGAACGCCATGGCGTGTTGACACTCTGGGGAGAGATCGTATGCGACAGAAGCTGGCCGCTGCAGTGGCATGGGTATTCTTGGGCATCTTTACCACCGTCACGCATGCCGACAACCAGGACTCGAACGACATCTTCGCCAACGGCCACGTCGACGGCGAGCTGCGCATGTACAACTTCGACAGGTTGTACGAAACACCGAACACGCCCAATGCGAGTGCGTTCTCGCTGGCGGCACTGATCAACGCACACACCGGCGACTTTCTCGGCGGCTTCAGCTTCGGCGGATCGTTCGTTACCGCCAACTCGCTGGGCACGCAGTCGGACACGCTGGCAAAGATCGACACCTCGCTGATGGGGCCGAACAACTCCATCGGCGCGTTCAGCCAGGCCTACGCGCAGTTCAAGGATGACTGGTTGTTGGTGCGTGGCGGCTACCAGTACCTCGACACACCGTGGATGGGCAAGAACGATTCGCGCGTCATTCCTTCCTCGTACAACGCCATCCTGGTTGGGCTCACGCCGATCACCGGCTGGAACCTCTACGGCATCCGCACCTATAGCTGGAAGAGCCGCACGTCTACCGGCATGTACTACAACAACCTGTATTACCCATCCAACTTCGATGGCGACTCGATGTTTGGAAACAACGGATCGCTGCCGGGGACGGCTCCCCGTTTCGATGGCGTCTGGGCAGCGGGTACGACTTACACGAATGACGCGGTGAAAGCCCAGGGCTGGTATTACGACTTCATCAATTTCGCGCAAATGGGCTACGTGGATGGTACGTACACGCTGAAGACCGGTACGCACTTCAATCCCTTCCTGTCGCTGCAGTACGTCAACGAGAACGGTGGCAACGACAACATCCTGGTGGACACCCACACCAAGTTGTTTGGCCTGGCGGGCACGCGCGTGCGCAGCGAGGCCTGGGGTGCGGATATCGGCACCTCGGCCTATAACGGTCGTATCGACTTCGCCTACAATAAGCTGCAGCAGGAATCGGGCGCGGTGGGCGGCGGCGCCTTGATCTCCCCGTACACCACGAATTACGCCACCGACCCGCTGTTCACGACGTCGATGATCCGTGGCCTGGTCGAAACCGGTCCCGGCCACGCCTGGAAGGCCAGGGCTTCGTACAACTTCTTCGACAACAAGCTGCAACTGGTGGCGTCCTACGCCAAGTACACCACGGAATATCGTGGCGACAGCCACAATGTCTACTTCGACATCGTCTACAACATGGACAGCGTGTTGAAGGGCCTGACCCTGCGCAATCGCTGGGAGCGCTCCGTCGGTGGCGCCGGCAATCTCAATCCGGGCAACGAGTCGTTCACCTACAACCGCTTGATGATCACGTACAAGTTCTAGCGGGTGCCGTGGTGCGCCAGGGTCGCTGAGGCTCTGGCGCACGGTCTATCCCTCTGGCGAGCACACGCAGGAGCGTGGCATGCCCACGCCCTGCGCTGCCGTCCACGCCGGCGCTTACTTGCGCGGCGCGATGATCTCGCTCAAGTAGTCAGGCGTACCTTCGACGCGCACCAGATGCGGGTATTGCAGGCCACCGTGGTAGTCGACCGACACCGTGCGGTAGCTGCCCTGGTATTTCAGCAGCAGCTGGATCGGTGCCTTGCTGTCCTTGGCCGCCGTGATCGCGTCCTTCAGCACGTCGCTGGAATAGTTCTGGCCGTTCACGGCAACCACGGTGGCGCCGGTGCTGACGCCGGCCTTGAAGGCCGGACCGTTCCAGCGCACGTCGTTGACCTGGTCCTTGTCGTTCATGGTCAGGCCGATCGACCAGGCGAAGTTGTACAAGTGGCGGGATGGTTCCGAGCGGCTGTTGTACTGCTTCTCGTACTCGCTTTCCTTGTCGGTGTAGACCAGCTTCCAGCCGGTGGCCGCGAGGCCGTTCTGCAGCGGCGGATTGATGGCGTCGACGCGCGCGCGCAGGAAGCTCGCCCAGTCGTACGCCGCCACGCCGTTGAGCGCCGCCACCACGTCGTCAAAGGTATAGGTCTTGGTCACGTAGCTGCCGTTGTCGACGCCGAAGAACGCGCGCGCGAAATCGTCCAGCGATTTCTGGTCATGGGTCAGGGCACGCAGCTTGGCGTCCACCTCCAGCCACATCATCTGGCCGCCGCTGTAGTAGTCCTCGCTCATCTGCCAGCTGCGGTACGGCAGGCTGGAACGACGGGCGATGGTGGGGTCGTTGGTGGTGTCCTCCAGCGTGCGCCACTGGAAGCCTTCGCGGTTGCGCTCGTAGTTGGCCGCCACCATGGCCAGGGCGTCACGGAACTGCTGCGGCGACCACATGCCGGCACGCGCGGTGAGCACGAAACCCCAGTACTGCGTCTGCCCCTCGTACACCCATAGCAGCGAGTCGCCCATCGGCACGTTGAAGTTCGGCGTCCACAGGTCGGCTGGGCGGCGGAACTTGCCGTTCCAGGAATGCGCGTACTCGTGCGCCAACAAGTCGCGCTCGGGCGCCGCGTCGTTCCAGCCGGCGAAGTAGTCGCTGCCCAGGCCATCCTCGCTGGACTGGTGATGCTCGGTGCCGTTGCCGCCCAGCTGATCCGACAGCGAGAACAGGAAATCGTAGTGGTCGTAGTGGTGGGAGCCGAACAGGCTCACCGCCTGCGTCACCAGGGCGCGGTGCACCTTCAGCTGCTCGGGCGTCATCTCCAGGTACTTCGGCGCATCGGCGACGAGGTCCAGATACACCGGCGCGTCGCCGCCCGGGTTGAGCTCGACGCGCTTGAAGTACTGGCCCGCATAGACCGGCGAATCGACCAGGTTGTTGAACGTCACCGGCTTGAAGGTGACGGTGTCGCCCGATTTCGAGGCCGTCTCAAGCGCCGTGCCCAGCTGCCAGCCGTGCGGCAGCTTCATGCTGGGCGCGAAGGTGATGCCACGCGTGTAGTAGCCGGCGGGATACAGCGCCACCTTGCTCCATTCCATGTCCATCATGCGATCGGTGATGTCGAAGCCCTCGCTGTCGGTGCGGCCCGACAGGTACTGGAACGCCGCATCGATCGAGGAGACACCGGCGGGCACGTCGAGATGGAACGCGTACACGTTGTATTTGTCGCGCTTCCACGCGATCGGCTTGCCGTTGGCGCTGAGCGAGAGGCCAGCGAGCATGGCGACGGGACCGGTGGGCGAATGGTCGCCGGGAATCCACTGCGGGTACAGCAGGGTCAAGGCACCCGGCTTCACCGGAATCGTTTCATGCACGCGGAAGATGCCCTGGGCCGTGTCGCTGGCATCGACGTGGAGGCCCACCGTGCCGACGTACGGCGTGTCCTGCGGCGGCGGCACATCGTCGGTGCGCGCCTGCTGCGCCGTCACGGCACCGGCCGCGAGCGCCGCCGCTACGGCCAAGGCCAGGCACGAAAACTTACGACACGCAGCAACCGGCGAACCGGCAGGACGAACACGGGACATGGAGGGCTCCGACGAGCAAGTGAATGGTCGCGCAACTTAACACCACCGATGGCGGCTGGGGCTAGTGGGGTGGGCGAGTCTTCGCTCGGGCGGAGATGGTTTGCCGGCGAGGAGGCGTTCGCCACGCTGCGAAGCGAGCGCCTCCATTCCAGCAGCTTCGGGTGGCGTTATCGGCTATCGGAAGCATGTGCCGCAAACACCTGATGAAGTCCCGAAGGCACTGCCCGCCCACTGCGCCGACGCAGCCCTTCGGTCCAGCCGGCGCGCCTCAAGTCGCCTTGCGCAGCAGGAAATGGGACAGCGCCGGGATCAGGACGAGGGCGCCGACCATGTTCCACAGGAACATGAAGGTCAACAGGATGCCCATGTCGCCCTGGAACTTGATTGGCGAGAAGGCCCACGTCACCACGCCCGCCGCCAACGTGACGCCGACCAGGGCCACGACCTTGCCGGTGAACTGCACGGCATGGCGGTAGGCATCCTCCAACGGCACGCCGGCGCGCTGCTGGGCGAGCTGGATCGACAGCAGGTACAGCGCGTAGTCGACGCCAATGCCTACACCGAGCGCGATCACTGGCAGCGTAGCGACTTTCACTCCAATGCCCAGCGCAACCATCAGTGCTTCGCAGAGGATCGACGTGAGCATCAGCGGCACCACCGCGACCACCACGGCGCGCCAGGAGCGGAACGTGATGAAGCACAGCACGATCACCGCGCCGTAGACATAGAACAACATCGTGCGGTCGGCCTGGCGCACCACGATATTGGTCGCCGCCTCGATACCCGCGGTACCAGCGGCCAACAAGTATTCGCGACCGGTCCCAGCATGGCTGCCAGCAAAGGCCTCGGCGGCGGCCACCACGCGATCCAGCGTCTCGGCGCGATGGTCACTGAGATAGGCGATCACCGGCATCACCGAACAGGCGTTGTTGAACAAGTCCGGATTGTTGACCGAGGCCTGCTGCGCACCGTAGTTGAGCACGTCCTGGTTGCGCGAAATGGTCAGCCACTTGGGGCTTCCCTCGTACGAGCCCGCCGTGATCTGGCGCACCGCGTCGCCGAGGAAGATCGTGGTCTGCACGCCGGGCACCTGGCGCAACGCCCAGGCCAGGCGATCCGCCTCGACCAGGGTGACGTACTTGAGGCAGCCTTCGGCGGGCGTCTTCACGATCACCGCGAACATGTCGCTGGAGAGCGAGTAGTTGCCGGTGATGTAGGCGTTGTCGCGGTTGTAACGTGAATCGGCCCGCAACTCGGGGGCGCCGCGCTCGAGGTCGCCGATCTTCAGGTGTTTGCTGACCATCAGGCCGGCACCCGCAAGCACCGCGGCAACGCCCAGCGCAGCCACGGCCCAGCGGCGCGTGGTAAAGCGTTCGAGTACCTGCCAGACCACGCCGGTTCCCCGCCCCTCGGCGCGCTCACGCTCGGAACGGAGGCTGCGCTGGGCAGCGACGGGATCGACGCCGCTGAAGGACAGCAGCACCGGCAGCAACAACAGGTTGGTGAAGATCAGCACGGCCACGCCGATGCTGGCGGTGAGCGCGAGGTCCTTGATCACCGGGATGTCGATCAGCATCAGCACGCCGAAACCCACCGCGTCCGCCAACAATGCGGTGACTCCGGCGAGGAACAGGCGCCGGAAGGTATAACGCGCGGCCACAAGCCGGTGCGTGCCGCGGCCGATGTCCTGCATGATGCCATTCATCTTCTGTGCGCCGTGCGAGACGCCGATCGCAAAGATCAGGAACGGCACCAGCACCGAGAACGGGTCCAGCGCAAAACCTAGCAAGGCCACCAGGCCAAGCTGCCACACCACGGCCACCACCGAACACAGGATGACCAGGGCGGTGCTGCGCACGCAGCGCGTATAGCCGTAGATCACCAGCATGGCGATCAGCGCGGCGATGGCGAAGAATCCCATCACCTTGACCAGTCCGTCGATCAGGTCGCCGACGAGCTTGGCGAAGCCGATCACGTGCAGGTGGATCTTCACGCCCGGCGTGGCCTCGTAGCGGCTTCGGAGGTCATCCAGGGTGTGCGACAGCGCGCGGTAGTCGATGGCCGCGCCGGTCTCCGGGTCCTTGGACAGCAAGGGCACGAAGATCATGCTGGACTTGAAGTCGTTGCCAACGAAGCGCCCGACGATGCCCGCACGCGCAATATTGAGCTTGAGCTGGGCGGTGTGCTGCGGCGAACCGTCGTAGTTGTCGGGCATCACCGGGCCGCCGCGAAAGCCCTCTTCGGTGACTTCGGTCCAGCGCACGGCGGGTGTCCACAGCGACTTCAGCCCCGCGCGATCGACGCCGCGGGTGAGGAACAGCTCGTCGTTGATCTTCTTCAGTGCTTCCTGGTACTTCGGATCGAAGATGCTGCCATCGTCGACGGAGACCACCACGCGCAAGGAATTGCCCAGGCCGCGCAGTTCGTTCGCGTTTTCCAGGTAATGGCGGATATAGGGGTGGTTGCTCGGGATCATCTTCTCGAAGCTGGCGTTGAAGCTCAGCCTCGTCACCGCCACCCAGCCCAGCAGCACCGTCGCCAGTGCGCATACCAGCATCATGGCGAAGCGGTGGTTGAACACCAGGCGCTCCAGCACGTTGCCGGAGTTGGTATCGAATTCGTGAAGCGCGCCAACAACCGGCATGCGGTCGAGCGACATGGTTTCAACGTTCATCGTGCTTGTCTCCCAAGCTTCTCAGTGCGACGCCTGGGTTTTCACCCCAAGCGCGCCGGCGATCACAGTGGCATCGCCCACAACGGCAACGGCGGAAGCGGGTACAGGCTTGGGCTGGCGATACAGCGTGAAGTGCGCACCGTCATCGCGGCTCACCAGCAGGTTGCCTGCCTGGCTGACCAGGGCCAGACCCTGCGCACCGAATGCGGTGCTGCCGGTCAGCCCTTCCTGGATGCCGGTGTCGATCGCTTGCCAATGCGTGCCGCCATCGGTACTTCGATAGGCGTTGCCACGCAGGCCGTAGACGACGACCGCGTCGCCGCTGCCGATGACGCCAAAATAGGTGCCCTTGTAAGGTGTGGCGAGCACATGGAAGCGGTCGGCCTCGCGGTCGAGCTTGAGCAGCAGGCCCTGTTCGCCCGCGATATAGACGTCCGTACCCACGCCACGCACCGCATACAGGTGCAGGCGATCGGGGTTTTCGGTGCGATCGAACCACGAGACCCAGGTCTTGCCGCCATCCGTGGTGCGGAAGATCAAGTTGAAGGCGCCGACGATGAAGCCGTTGTGCTCGTCGGCAAACCAGACGTCGAGGAACGGGTTCTCGGCGCCCTGTGCCGCGATGCGGGCTGCTTCTTCGATCAAGGCAGCGGCGTCCGCGCTGCTGCCCAGTTCGCCGCGGGCGGCCCGCGCGCGCAGCTGTTCCATCATCAACGGGCCAACGCGTCGCCCATCCAGTTGCCTGGCCCAGGTGGCGCCGCCATCGCTGCTGTGAAGCACGACCCCGTCATGGCCCACGGCCCAACCCTGCTGCGGCGTCGGAAAGCTCACTGCGACGAGATCGGATGCGACCGGTACCGAGGCCTGTCGCCAGCTGGCGCCGGCGTCGTCCGAATAGACGATCTGGCCGCGCTGACCGACGGCGACGATGCGCTTGCCGGCCAACGCCAGTCCATTGAGCAAACCCTTGGACGCGAGTGGGCTCGCGCTCGCTGGCGTATCCAGGACGTCGGTGAAGCCGGCGAACGCAAGCGCTGGCGACATGAAGGCAAGCGCAACCAGCGCGCGTCGAACTCTATGCAAAAACATCGGAAGTCCCGGAAGACGTAAGGCCTACTGTTGGATCCCCGAGCGCCGGGCGCGGCGCCTGCCCATGCCGGGCAACAAGCGTCATCCAAGGCGACGCGTGCAGGTGGGGTGGAGACACGGCACGCATCGGAGCGTGTTTCGCCGCCATGGGAGCGGCAGCGGATCTGCATGCCATCTCCACGGTTGTTCTAGCGATGGCGGGTGGGACAGCAGGAAGCTGTCCCACCCGCCACGACGGCGCCGTCCAGCGCGATCAGCGAATGCCCGAGCCGGCCAGCGATGACGGGGCCCAGTCGCGCTCCGTCATCGGCTTGGTGTAGCGGTAGCCACCGGTTTCACCGGTAAAGCCGGTCAACGAGTAGGAGCCCGCGATCAGGTCATAGATGCCGTGCAGGTCGGCAATCGGCGCGGGTACCTCGTAACTCGGCGTGACATACGCGAAGCCGGTGCGGAACAACTGGCCGCGCGCGTCATAGGCGTCGGAGGCGACCGCTGCCCAGCTGTCCTCGTCGAGATAGAACGTGCGCTTGCTATAGATATGGCGCTTGCCCGGCACCAGCGTGGCCTCGACCACCCACACGCGATGCCGTTCCCAGCGCACGTCGTCCGGATTGATGAAGTTCGGCTTGAGCAGGTCCTGCGCCTTGGTGTCGTACGCCATCTTGTAGGCGTTGTAGGGGATGAAGATCTCCTTCTTGCCCACCAGCTTGAAGTCGTAGCGATCCATCGAGCCATTGAACAGGAACACGTCATCGAACGTCGAGGCGCCGCCCGAGCCCGGGTTTGGCGTATCGAACGCCAGGTCAGGCGCCACCTTCACGCGCCGCTGCCCCGGCAGGTATTGCCAGGCGTGACGACCCTTGTCTTCGTAGTTGAGCGGGTCGACGATCAGCAACGCCTCGCCAGCGCGACGTGCCGGGCCGGTATAGAGTAGGCGCTGTTGCCAATAGACGTCGGCATCGGGCCTGCTCACATCCCAGTACGGGTATTCCTCGGAGGCGTCGCCTTCCGTGGTGAGCGCCACGCCGCCCGACGCATCGACGTTGTAGTTGCGATAGCGGGCGGCATAGGCGACGCCGTTGAAGCGCACCAGGTGGTTCCACATCGCCTCGAAGCCCGATTGCGGCAGCGGGAACGGGAAACCCGCGTGGCAACCGCTCATCGAGCGACCGTTCGCAGCCGTCTTGGCCTCGATCGCGCACTTGGCCGTGTTCTCCACCACGAACTTCGGAAAGGCCGCGGTGCGATGCGTCGGATAAATGTCGATGTGATAACCCGGGTATTTCTTCATCAAGGCCCGGGTGCCTTCGGTCAGGTTGCCCGCGTACTTGTCCATGTTCTTCGCGTCGATCGAGAACAAGGGCTTCTCGTTGGCGAAGGGGTTGGGACGAATGCCGCTGCCGGCCTTGAACGAAGCAGGTACCGTGGTGAGTCCGCCGGTATAGGCGGGAATGGCACCGTCGCTGCTGCCGTCCATTTCGGCGCCTACGCCGGTAAGCGTGGTACCGAGTTTGTGCGCGTCCTCGGACGACACGCTGGCGTGCCCTACGCCGCAGCATAGGACGGCGGCGGCCCCAGCCATCAGGGCTTTGCGGAATTGCATGCGCATGCTCCTCACAATGGTGTTTCGATTGTCGGGTTCCAGCGGCGCAATGCTTGCGCTAGCACGCTTCGCATCACCTCCCCCCGCTGCATAAGCACAGGCTGCGTCGCATCCACCGACCGGTTTGGTCTGGTCGGCTCCCGATGTGCAACTGCACATCGCTGATGCTTGCTACGTCGCCCTAGCTCTTCTCGTCCGCAGTCGCCGACTCCGCCCTCAGAGGAACGCAGCCGCACGAAGGCGGTCGGTACCATTGTTGGTCGCGCAGCGAAGTACACCCCCCCCAAAACGTCGGGGGAGGGGTTCGTCACTCGCCAAGCAGGGAGGCTGGCCGGCCAACCAGGCCGTCAGGTTTCATCGCAAGCACGCGGCCGCCGATGGCGCCGCATCGCGCTATTCCAGCCCCTGGATCAGTCCAAGCATCTGGGCCCGGTGCACCACGTGCCGGCGCGTACCCACGCCCAGCTTGCTGAACAGGTTCTTGAGATGCCATTTGATGGTGGCCTCGCCGACCGCCATGGCCTGGGCGATTTCCTTGTTCGACAGATTGCGGGCGAGCAGCTCCAGCACTTCACGCTCCTTCGGCGTCAGCACCATGCTTGGCACCACGCGCGGCCCGCCCTGATGCTGCTCGGGCGGCGGGTTGACCACCCGTGCCTGCGGCGTCGATGGGTTCCCCGCCGCACCACTCCCCTCGTCCGCCATGCGATAGGCCCAGTCCGCCGCCACGGGGTGGGTGTCGGCGAAAATGCGCGTCAGGCCGTAGGTGCGGGCAAGGCTCATTGCCTCGTGCAGCAGGGCGCGGCCATCTTCACCGTTACGATCGAGCGCATAGGCGCGCAGGGTCATGCATTCGATGCGAGAGCGGCCAAGCCGCGCCTGCTCGGCCAGCGGCACCGCATGTGCGATGGCCTCGAGCACGCGGGGCCAATCCTGTGCCGCCATCGCGGCATAGGTATGCGCCATGGCGCTAAGCAACTCCACGTTGCGCCGCCAGAGCGGCCCGCGCCGGGGACTTTCGGAGGCCACCAGCTGATCGATCCGCGCGATCAGGGCGGCGCAGGTCTCGCGACGAAAGCGTCCGGCGTGCACGCGGATCTGTTCGCTGAGACTGGCAATGCACAGGCGCGGCAGGCGGCGCGTCTCGCCAATCGAGAACAAGGCCTCCAGGATGTCGAGCGCGCGGTGCTCCTCGCCTTGCGCAGCGGCTATCCGCGTGGCCGTGCGATAGCCCACCAGGATGGCCTCCGGCGCCGCCACGCGTTCGAGCACATCGAGCCGGTTGGCGAGCAGCGCCACCGCCTCGTCCAGTCGCCCTTCCTCATACACCGCCGCCGCCAGCAGCGCCGCGATCATGCAGGAAAGCGGGTGCCGTCGACCGAGCTTGGCGTCGATGGAACCGAGGGCGAGCCGCAACCCCTCCTCGCCGAGCCGCACTTGCCCTTCCCACAGATAGCTGAGTCCGATGATGAACTCGCCCCAGCGCGCCACATAATCGGTCCCTTGTGGCAGATCCGGGCGCGCAGCGCTTTGCAGCAGGCGGCGCGCCTGCACCGGATCGCCCTGCAGCAATGCAAGCATGGCCTGGCGGTTGACATGCATCCAGCGCATGCGAGGCTCGATCCCGGGCGGCGCCTCGCTCCATGGCGCAAACATGGCCACGCAGCGATCGGGATCGTCGGCGAAATAGGCCGCGCCGCTGGCAATCAGCACGCATTCGTAACGCAAGGCGACATCGACGTCCGGACGCGAGAGGATCAAGCCGACCATGCGCTCGGCTTCCTCATGACGCTCGCTCACCGCCAAGGCCCAGGCCGCCGCCAGGCGTAGCCGCGGATGCTGGTCCAGCACCACTTCGGGCAGCAGTTCGAGCCAGTCGCGCACGGTTCCGATGTGTCCTTGCGTGACGGCTTCGTAGAGGCCTTGCTGGGCCAGCTCGAAGGCCACACCCTCCCGCCCCGCTTCGCGTGCGTGCCGTGCGGCCTGGGTGAACATGCCGTGCGCTGCCAGCCAGGCCTGCGCCCTGCCGTGCAACTCGGCGCGCTCCTGCGCCGGCAGTTCCGCCAGGTGGCCGCGCAGTGCATCGCAGGCCAGCGCGTGCAGGCGGTACCACTCCGAATCCTCGCCCACCACGAAGATGGGCGTGTCACGAGCCAGCCGTGCCAGGCGTTGCGGCGCCTCGGCATCGCCGGTCAAGGCCATGCACAGGTCCGGATGCAACTGCTCGACCACGGCGATCCGCGTGAGAAAGGCCACGTCTTCGGGTGCCAGCTCGGCCGTGAGTGCCTCGACCAGCTGGTTGCGGGAACCGGACAAATGGGTGCCGAAAATGCTGCGTGGGTCGCTACCGCGCTCCATCGCCGCCAGCACGAGTTGCAGCCCGAGCGGCCAACCCTCGGTCATGTCATGCAGGCGTGCGCAGGTGTCGGCATCGGCCTTGCTGCCAACGCGATTGCGCACCAGGGCGATGGTTTCCTCGAGGGTGAAACGCAGGCTCTCGATGCCGACCGACGTGCATTGGCCGTAGGTGCGCAGATCGGCCACCATGCCGTCCAGCGCGCCACGTCCAGCCACCACCACGCGCAGGTTCGGCGGCGCGTTGTGCAGCAGGTAGTCGAGCGCTGCGAGGCTGTTGGCGGACATCCGCTCGGCCTCGTCGATCATCAATACCAGCGACAGCGAAGCCTGGGCCACCTCGCTCAACCAGGCCGTGATGCTCTCCAGATCGCCCATGGTCGACGCGCCGCCTTCCAGCAGCGTGGCACCGAAATTCGGGCGGCCGCAGCCCATTCGCACCGCCAGCACCAGGCTGTGCAGCACGCGCTGCGGGTCGGGGCTGCCATCGGCGGAGATCCAGGCCACGGCCGAACCGCGCGCCAGGAATTCGTGTCGCCACTGAGCCAGCAGCGAGGTCTTGCCGAAGCCGGGCGGTGCCTGCACGAGAATCAGCGGGCAATCGCGAAACTGCTCGTCGTCCAGACCGAGCCGCGGACGGACCAGCCGATGACGAGGCGTCCGCGGAGGCATGGTCTTCAGAACAAGCTCGGCGATGGCGGGTACGGCCTCGCTGGAGGTGGTGGCCATCAGACAGGTTCCCGTGGTGCGCTGGAGCAAGGTCTCCGAACGGGTGACGCGATCGCTGGCACGGAGGCGCGCCGACCGATGAAGTCCGCGAGCGTGTGCGGTGCACGATCGCAAGACATTGTAGGCACGCCGCGCCGCTCGTGACCACTCGCTATCGAGCCACCCGCCCCCCTCCTAGCCGGGGGGGGAGCACATGGGTGACCAGACCTAGGCTTGGCCTCGCAACGTTTTAGGGTTGGGGGACTCCCGGCTGCGACGCCGGCGTGAACGACTTGAAGTGGAGCGTCTTGCGACCGGGCCCGGCTCTCGAAAATCCAGGCCTGCGATCGGCGGCATCGGGCGCGGGCGGCGGAGACTCCCCTTCACGGCAGCAGCGGTGGGTTTCATCGGCGTCCGGCGCTGGTGGGCCGGCCCCGTCCAGGTTCACGGGTAGCACACCTGTCAGGAGTCAGTATGTACCGTCATCTGCTTGTTCCACTCGATGACACCGAACTATCGATCGAGACGGTCAGTCGGGCCGTCAAGTTCGCGCATACGTTGGGCGCGCGTGTGACTTTTCTGCATGTCCAGGCGGAGCATGCTTCACGGGCGGCTGGCGACGCCGACGTAGTGCGCCCGGCTTCGCCGGCCGAGTACCGCGATACCTACCAGGACCGCGCGCGCGCGCTGCTCACCATGGCGGAATCGGCTGCCCGTGCGCTCGGGGTGCCGTGCGCTTCGCAAGTGCGCGGCGGCGGTACGCCGTACGAGGCCATCCTCGAGGTGGCGCGCGACGCCGGCTGCGACCTGGTCTTCATGGCCTCGCACGGTCAGAAGGCGCGCACCGGCACGACGCTCGGCTCGCAGACGCTGAACGTGCTGACGCACGGCGAACTGCCCGTGCTGGTGTCTTCGATGCGTGAGTTGGGCAACGCCAATCCGGTGATTGCCAGGATCCGTGAAGAACACCGCTCGGTAGCCGCGGTCCTGCATGCCTGGCTGCGTCTGGTGAACACCTATTCACAACAAGGTGGTAGCGCCGATGTGCCGCTGATGCGGGCCATGGTCCGTTACATCATGGAATTCCCGGCCGCCGCGCGCCGCGTGAAAGGACACGACCAGCTGTACAAGCGCTTGCGCGAACGGACCGCGGTGTTCCATGCCGAGCTGGACGAGCTGGAACGCCAGCACGAGCGCGGTCGTTCCCTGGTCGAGGCACACGCCGCCCTGCTCGAGCGCTACGACCGCAGCGCCGCCACCCTCGGCGAGCTGCGTGACGCCGTCGAACAGTACGCACATTTCATGTGGGAACACATGGGGCGCGAGGAAGGCGTGATCATCCCGGCCGCCGAGCGCTATCTCACCGAAGCGGACTGGCGCGCGGTTCACGCTGCCTTCGTCGACAGCCGCGACGGCGGCAGGGATGAAGAGAACGAGGCCGAGCATCGGCGGTTGTTCTCGCGCATCGTCAATTTCGCGCCAGATGCAGCCGACCCGTAGCGCGTCACCCGCCACACCTCAGGCGCACCCCGCCCGAATTTTGAGTCAAGGAGTATCGCGTGGAACATGCAATCCGCTTTTACGAGGCCGGCAGCCCTGACGTGCTGCGCTATGAGAAAGTCGAGGTCGGTGCGCCCGGCCCAGGCCAAGTGCGGCTGCGCCACCAGGCGGTGGGCCTGAATTTCGCCGACACCTATTTCCGCAACGGCACCTACCCGATTCCGCTGCCCAACGGCATTGGCGTGGAGGCGGCAGGCATTGTCGAGGAAGTCGGTGTGGGCGTGACCAACGTCGCCGTGGGCGACCGCGTCACCTACACGGGATTTCTCAACACGCTCGGCGCGTACAGCACGGCCCGCCTGGTGCCGGCCGCTCCGCTGGTCCGCCTGCCAAGCGCCATTGACAGCGAAACCGCTGCCGCAATGACCATGCGCGGACTGACCGCGGCCTACCTGATGCGCCGTATCTACCCGTTCGTGGCGGGCGAGACGATTCTCCTGCACGCCGCCGCCGGTGGCGTCGGCTTGATCGTGTCCCAATGGGCCAGGCTGCTCGGCCTGCGCGTGATCGGCACGGTCTCGACCGACGAGAAGGCCGCGGTTGCGCGCGCCCATGGCTGTGCCGAAACCATCAACTACAGCCACGAAGACGTCGCCGCGCGCGTGCGCGAGCTGACCGACGGCAAGGGTGTGTCGGTCGTGTTCGATTCGGTTGGCAGGAACACGTTCATGGCGTCGCTCGATTCGCTGCGTCGTCGTGGCCTCATGGTCTGCGTGGGCACCGCCTCCGGCACGATCCCGCCGTTCGACCCGCAGATCCTCGCCATGAAGGGCTCGCTATACCTCACCCGCCCTGCGCTGGCCGACTACATCGCGGATCCCGCCGAAAAGGCCGAGCTCGCCAATGAGCTGTTCAGCCAGGTCGCGTCCGGCCGCATCAAGATCGAGATCAACCAGCGCTATGCGCTCGAGGATGCGGTGCAGGCCCACCGCGACCTGGAATCGCGCAAGACCACCGGCTCGTCGATCTTTGTCCTCTGAGGAACTGCCATGCGCATCGAGCCACTGACCTGTCATATCGGCGCTGAACTGTTCGGCGTGAGCCTCGCCGACGCCGCCCACGATGAGGCCCTGTTCGCCGAGATCAAGGCGGCCCTGCTCAAACATCGCGTGTTGTTCCTGCGCGACCAGGACATCAGCCGCCAGGACCACGTGGCCTTCGCGCGCCGCTTCGGCGAGCTGGAGGACCATCCGGTGGCGCCCAGCCATCCCGATGCGCCGGGCCTGGTGCAGATCTACAAGACGCCCGACACGCCGATCGACCGCTACGAAAACGCCTGGCATACCGATGCCACCTGGCGCGAGGCGCCGCCGATGGGCTGCGTGCTGCGCTGCGTGGAATGCCCGCCCGTGGGCGGCGATACCATGTGGGCGAACATGGCGCTTGCCTACGAGATGTTGCCCGAGCACGTGAAGGCGCAGATCGCCAACCTGCGGGCACGCCACAGCATCGAGGCCTCGTTCGGCGCGGCGATGCCGATCGAAAGGCGCCTCGCGCTCAAGGCCCAATATCCCGATGCCGAGCACCCGGTGGTGCGCACGCATCCGGAGACCGGCGAGAAGGTGCTGTTCGTCAACGCCTTCACCACGCACTTCAGCAACTTCCACACCAGGGAGAACGTGCGCTTCGGCCAGGACGCCAACCCGGGTGCAGGCCAACTGCTCAGCTACCTGATCAGCCAGGCCTATATCCC
The DNA here is from genome assembly GCF_026283925.1 of Dyella halodurans. GTDB lineage: Bacteria > Pseudomonadota > Gammaproteobacteria > Xanthomonadales > Rhodanobacteraceae > Dyella > Dyella halodurans. Next base: position 51,003 of record NZ_JAPDPF010000005.1, on the reverse strand, counting down.
CGAGTACCAGGTGCGCTGGCGCTGGCAGAAGAACAGCGTCGCCATCTGGGACAACCGTTCCACCCAACACTATGCCGTCATGGATTACCCGCCCTGCCATCGAAAGATGGAACGCGCCGGCATCATCGGCAGCGCCACGTTCTGAATTGCCCCTACCACTCCATATCAACAGGACAAGCCATGAATTTCCTCGACGGTTCGCTGTTTCCCGAAAACCAGGACAAGCTGGTCATCACTGCAGCGCCTTATGGTCCCGAGTGGATTCCTTCGGACTTTCCGGAAGACATTCCCGTCACCATGGCCGAGCAGGTGCAGAAGGCGGTCGACTGCTACAACGCTGGCGCCTCGGTCTTGCACCTGCACGTGCGCGAGCTGGACGGCAAGGGCTCCAAGCGGCTGTCCATGTTCAATGAACTGATTGCCGGCGTACGCAAGGCGGTGCCGGACATGGTCATCCAGGTCGGCGGCTCGATCTCCTTCGCGCCCGAGTCCGACGGCGCCGCCGCCCAGTGGCTGCAGGACGACACCCGCCACATGCTGGCCGAACTCGACCCCAAGCCGGACCAGGTGACGGTCACCGTCAACACGACCCAGATGAACGTGGTCGAGCAGATGGAAATGGCGGATCTCGCCGGCACCTCCCTGGCCGAGCCGCACAACTACCAGGCCTATCGCGAGATGATCGTGCCCTCCGGCCCAGGCTTCATTGAGGAGCACGTCAAGCGCCTCACCGCCGCCGGCATCCAGAGCGCGTTCCAGTTCTACAACATCAACAGCTACGAGACGGTGGAGCGCCTGATCCGCCGCGGCGTCTACAAGGGCCCGCTGGTGTGCAACTGGGTGGCGATCGGCGGCGGCATGGACCAGCCCACCATCTACAGCCTGGCCAACTTCGTGCGCGCCATCCCTGACGGCACCATGCTGACGGTCGAAAGCAGCATGCGCAACGTGCTGCCGATCAACATGATGGGCATCGCCATGGGCCTGCACGTGCGCTGCGGCATCGAGGACAACCTGTGGAACCAGTCGCGCACCGGCAAGATGACGACGGTGCAACAGATCGAACAGCTGGTGCGCATGTCGCGCGAATTCGGTCGCGAGGTCGCCAATGGCAAGGAGGCGCGCGAGATCCTGAAGATCGGCGTGTTCTACGACACCATCGAGGAGACCCTGGCCGCCAACGGCTTTTCGCCGAATCGCAAGCCAGCCAAGCGTAGTCTGACCGAGCTCGCTGCCTGAGCCGTCACCGTCGCCGGGCGGAGCGCCGTGGGCGCTCCACCCGGCGACCCACCGCGTGAGACGCGCAATCGCGCCATCAATCACGGCATGGATGCTGGCGAGGATACCGTTTTGGGAATGCACTACGCCGAAGCTTCACCGCAGACGTTTGCCACGTCCACCGCTACGCCGCGCTTTTACGCGTGGCTCGTGTTCGCCCTCACGTTCGGGCTGCTGCTGTCGGACTACATGTCGCGCCAGGTGCTCAATGCGGTCTTTCCGCTGCTCAAGGCCGAATGGGGCTTGTCCGATACGCAGCTGGGCTCGCTCTCCGGCATCGTCGCGCTGCTGGTAGGCCTGCTCACCTTCCCGCTCTCGGTGCTCGCCGACCGCTGGGGACGCGTACGCAGCATCATCCTGATGGCCACGCTGTGGAGCCTCGCCACGCTTGCCTGCAGCCTGGCAACGAGCTTCGGACAGATGTTCGCCGCACGTTTTTTTGTCGGCCTGGGTGAGGCCGCCTATGGCAGCGTCGGCGTTGCGCTGATCATCAGCGTGTTCCCTGCGCACTTGCGCTCTACCCTCACCGGCGCCTTCATGGCGGGTGGCGCCTTTGGTTCGGTCGCCGGCATGGCGTTGGGCGGCATTCTCGCCACGCATCTCGGCTGGCGCTGGGCGTTCGCCGCCATGGCGGCCTTCGGCGGCGCACTGGTGCTGCTCTATGCGGTGACGGTGAGCGAGCGCAGGCTTCGCGAGCGTGGCGGCGAAGGCCTGCGCCCGGGTGCCTCCGAGCCAGGCTTTCGCCTGTCGCTGCGCAGCCTGTTCAGCGGCCTGTTTTCCAGCGCATCGGTGATTTGCGCCTACATCGGCAGTGGCTTGCAGCTGTTCATCATGGCTGCGGTGATGGCCTGGTTGCCCAGTTTCCTCAACCGCTACTACGGCATGACGCCCGACAAGGCCGGCGTCAGCGCAGCCGCCTTTGTGCTGATCGCCGCCCTGGGCATGGTGATGTGCGGTGCCATCACCGATCGCCTATGCCGTCGCCTGCCATCGCGCAAGATGGCCATGGCCATCGCGTTCTGCCTGATCACGGCGATCATGCTCGGCATTGCGTTCCAGTTGCCGCCGGGACCCGGCCAGCTGAGCATGATCGGTCTGGGCATGTTCCTCGCCGCCGGCACGGCCGGTCCGGCCGGTGCGATGGTCGCGAATCTCACGCCGACGCCGATCCACGCCTCCGCGTTCGCCACGCTCACCCTCGCAAACAATCTGCTGGGGCTCGCGCCCGGCCCCGTGCTTACCGGCCTGTTGGCCGACCACATCGGCCTGCTCGGCGCCTTCAAGTGGATTCCGCTGATGGCGGTGTTCGCGGCGACCGCGTTCTGGATGGGTCGCCGCCATTACGCCAACGATCTCGCACGCATCCAGGCCTCGGCATCCACGCCGGCGCACTGATATTTCATCCACGGATTCGCCATCGATGCAAAACCTCTCGAACCCGACGATCCTGTTCGTGCCCGGGCTGCGCGACCACGTCGCCGAGCACTGGCAGACCCTGCTCGAAGCGAAGCTTCCCGGCTCCCGCTCGGTGCCGCCACTGCAACATGACAAGCTCAGCCTTGCAGCGCGCGTGGCGGCACTCGACGAGACGCTCGCCGACATCGACGGCCCGGTGATTCTGGTCGCGCACAGTGCCGGCGTGCTGATCACGGTGCACTGGGCACAGCGGCAGCATCGTCCCATCCATAGCGCGCTGCTCGCCGCGCCGGCCGACCTGGAATCGCCGATGCCGGCCGGTTATCCGACCATGGAAGCACTCAGCGACAACGGCTGGCTGCCGGTTCCGCGCGGACGCCTGCCATTTCCCAGTACGCTCGCCTCCAGCAGCACCGATCCGCTGTGCAGCGCCCAGCGCGCTGCCGGACTGGCCGATGCCTGGGGCAGCCGCCTCGTCGAGCTCGGCGATGTCGGCCACCTCAACCCTGCCGCGGGTTACGGGCCGTGGCCGTTGGCGGAGACACTCATCGATTCGCTGCGATGAGCTGCCCAGCGGAAGTCGATGCAAAAACGCTGCAGCGGCGCATCGCCGTCGAGTTCTATTTCGATCTCGTCTGCCCCTGGTGCCTGATCGGAAAGCGGCAGCTCGAGCAGGCGATCGACTTGCTCAGGCTTGGCTACCCGGATGTGGAAGTCGTCGTGCAGTGGAAGTCGCTGCCGCTACTGCCGGATCTGCCACTTTCAGGCGTCCCGTTCCAGGCCTTCTACCTGAAGCGCCTGGGCTCGGCGAGCGCCGTCGAGGCACGTCGTCGCCAGGTTCGCGAGGTCGGGCTGGCCACTGGGGTGGAGTTCGATTTTGAGCACATCGAGCTCATGCCCAATACGATTGCCGCGCATCGGCTGATAGAACACGCCGGGCAGTCGGGTGGTCATGCGCTCCAGGCCCAGCTCATCGATCGTCTGTTCGACGCATTCTTCTGTCGCAATGAGGATATCGGCGACCTGCAGGTGCTTGCAGGTATCGGTGAAGCGTTTGGTCTTGAGCGCGCTCGCACGCTCGCTCTGCTGGTCGCGCCCATGCACGGGACACCGTTGCCGCGATGGCTCGATGACGCCCGGCACCAGGGCATCGCGGGCGTGCCGGGCTTCGTGCTGAAAGATCGCGTGCCCCGCATGGGTGCGCAGCCGCCGGAGGAGCTCGCGATGGCCATGCTGAAATCGCTGGCCTGAAACGCGCGCGGCCCATACTGGGCCATGGCGAGTCCCACGCACGACGATGCGCACGTAGGGTCCAGGATGGCTGGTCGAATGCACGCGTCGGCGCCAAGACGACGCGCCTCGATGGTCATCGTCGCAGCACCCAAGCACGCCATCGCGCCCAGCTTGCCTCATGCATTGTCGAGGCCTCTCGCGCTTGTTCTGCATGAGACGCCCCTCCCCCATCGGAGTGGGGGGGGCCTTTCGAAGGCGGCCGCATGACTCTCAATAGACCGGAACAAACACGGCCGGCTGGCTCAACACCGGTCGTGACGGTCCTGGCATCGCTCATATCGCGCCGAACGGTTCGGTCGTGGGCTGACCGGTCCGAAGCGTTGGCACCGGTATGAGATTCGTCGCGTGGCCCGGGGGGGGGGAGTTTCTGAGGCTGCTTGGCGACACGTACCCGCGTGTGGAGTACCGACAACCAGGCCGCACCATGGCTACGGCCCACGTGCGGCGCGACGCGTCCCGTACCAGGTACATGGTGCGGATGCAGGTGTGTTGGACCCCCGACGGGATTGCAGATTGGCTTTAGGGGGAGGAGTGCTGCATGAAGAACGTTTATGGGGCGAACAGGCGCCGGAGTGGGACGGCCATCCGTCTGATGGCGCTTGCCGTGGCGGCTGCGCTTGGGTTCACGGGAATCGCCCAGGCTGTCGAGATCGACACCGGCAACCCGGACATTTCGATTCGTTGGGACAATACCGTTCGTTACAACCTTGGCCATCGCGCTCACCAACAGGACGGGTCGATTCTCGCCAGCCCCAACTACGACGACGGTGATCGCAATTTCGGCAACAACTCAATCGTCACCAATCGACTTGACGTGCTGAGCGAGTTCGACTTCGTCTACAAGAAGAACTACGGCTTTCGCCTCAGCGCGGACGGCTGGTACGACCAGGCCTATGAGTCGCTGGACAACACGCACGTCGCGTCGTCCAACCACATCGTCAACGGTGCGCCCGCGCTCGGCCTGCCCAACTACACGAACCGCTATTTCCACGGACCTTCCGGGCAGATCCTCGATGCGTTCGCGTTCGGCAACTTCGACGTGGACGACGTCAACGTCAATACCAAGGCCGGTCGCTACACCGTGTTCTGGGGCGAAGCCCTGCTGAATCCGATCAACTCGCTCAGCTACGGCCAGGCTTCGCTCGACATCGGCAAGCTGCTCACCGTGCCAGGCGTGACGGCGAAGGAATTGTTCCGCCCGCGCCCGCAGGTGTCGACGCAGGTGCAGGCAACGCCCACGCTTTCGATCGAAGGCCAGTACTACCTGGGCTGGGAGCAGGTGTTCTACCCCGAGTCGGGTTCCTACATGGCCCCCAATGACGCGGTGTTGCAGGGTGGCCAGTCGCTGTACATCAATGCGGCCCAGCGCGTGCTGCGCGGCAACGACATCACGCCGAGTGACCATGGCGACTGGGGCCTGGCGATGCGCTGGACACCGGAGCTGATCGATTCCACCATCGGCCTGTACTACCGCAAGACCTCGGATATCCAGCCGCAGGTGATCGTGGCGCCTGCCGTGGCGCCCAACGTGCCCGCCGCGGTCTGCAAGAAGCTCGGCTACAAGTCGATCACGCCAACGGTTTGCTATATCGACCCGTCCATGGCCAGTGTCTCCCAGATCCTCCAAGGCAATATCGGCCAGTACATGGCCAGCTATGCCAGCGACATCGATATCTACGGAGCCAGCTTCGCCAAGCAGATCCTCGGTGTCAGCGTGAGTGCGGAAGTGAACTACCGCCACAACATGCCGCTGGTCAGCGTGCCGATTCAGCTACTGCCGGCTGCACTGGCAAGCAAGGTTCCTGGGGCCATCAGCACCCTGCCCGAACAGGGGCAGACCGCCGGCGCCCGTGGCGATACCTGGCACGCCGTCACCGACTTTGCCGGCATCGTGCCGAAGACCCCGCTGTTTGACACCGCCAACTACGTGGTCGAGTTCACCTACAACCGCTGGGACAAGGTGACGCAGAACGCCGCAGCGTTCCTGGGCGCTCCCACCTATACCGGCATCGACAAGCCGACCAAGGATTTCATTGGCACCCAGGTGAACTTCACCCCGACCTGGTTCCAGGTCTATCCGGGCGTCGACCTGTTGTTGCCGCTGACCTATTCGATGGGCCTGGTGGGCAATTCCGCGGTGACCTTCGGCGGCAACAAGGGCAACGGCAATTTCTCCATCGGCGTGGGTGCGGACGTACGCTCCAAATACCGCTTCGACCTGAAGTACATCGGCTTCGAAGGCCGCGTCGCCACCAACGCAGCTGGCCAGGTGACCTCGAGTGCCGGTCTCGCTTCGCTGCTGCGTGATCGCAACTACGTCGACTTCACCTTCCAGACCACGTTCTGATCGGAGCTTGCTCTGATCAAAGCACGCCCTGCATCTGCGCTTTCCCTGGGCAGATGCAGGGCGACTTGCAAGCATCGGTGCGAGGCCGCGACCTTGGCACCCGCAGTGATTGATGACTAAAGCCGGAGCGGCTGACAATGAAAGGCTTGATGATGGAGCAACCTCTCCTGGTTGCCTCTCTTCTGATGCACGCCGAACGGCATCATGCTGATCAGGAAGTGGTGTCTCGACGGGTCGAGGGCGATCTTCATCGCTATCGGTTCGCCGACCTCGCCAAGCGGGCACGCCGCATGGCCAATGCCCTCGAGGGCCTGGGCATCCGGCCGGGCGACCGCGTGGGCACGCTGGCCTGGAATGGCTATCGCCACATGGAGCTGTATTTCGCGGCGTCGGGATCCGGTGCCGTGCTGCATACCATCAACCCTCGCCTGCACATCGATCAGCTCGCCTATATCGTCGAGCATGCCGACGACCAGGTCGTCTTCTTCGACCTCGGCTTCCTTCCGATCATCGAGGCCTTGGCGGCTCGGATGACCAAGCCGAGGCTCTTCGTGGCAATGTGCGATCCGAGCCATATGCCGGCGTCGGTTGATTCGAAGGTCTCGATGCTCTGCTATGAGGACCTTATCGAGGCCCACGTCGATGACTACGTCTGGCCGCCACTGGATGAGAACACCGCATCGTCCCTCTGCTACACCTCCGGCACCACGGGCAACCCCAAGGGTGTGCTGTACAGCCATCGCTCGACCGTGCTGCACACCTACGCGGCAGCGCTGCCGGACGCGCTGAACTGCTCGGCGCGCGACACCATTCTTCCCGTCGTGCCGATGTTTCATGTCAATGCATGGGGACTGCCATATATCGCCTGCATGGTGGGCGCCAAGCTGGTCTTCCCGGGACCCGCGCTCGACGGCAAATCGCTTTACGAGCTCATCGAGTCGGAACAGGTCACGATGTCGGCGGGCGTGCCCACCGTGTGGCAAGGCCTGCTGTCGCACGCTGCCGAACTTGGCAGGACGTTCTCGTCGATGCGGCGAACGGTGATTGGCGGCGCTCCCTGCCCTACCGCAATGACGGTGCAGTTCCAGGATCGCCACCAGGTCGAGGTGCTGCATGCCTGGGGCATGACGGAGCTGAGTCCCGTCGGCACCGTGTGCAGTCTCAAACACCATCAGCTTTCCATGTCGGCGGATGCGCGCCATGCCATCCAGGCCAAGCAAGGCAGGGTCGTCTTCGGCATTGACATGAAGATCGTCGACGCCGAAGGCGCGGAACTCCCCTGGGATGGCGCCGCGGTAGGCAACCTCCTCGTGCGTGGCCCCTGGGTGTCACGCAGCTACTATCGGGACGAAACCACGGCAGCACTGGAGGATGGCTGGTTTGCCACCGGTGACGTGGCCAGGATCGACCGCGATGGATTCATGCAGATCACCGATCGGAGCAAGGACGTGATCAAATCCGGCGGCGAGTGGATCAGCTCGATCGACATCGAGAACGTCGCCTGCCTGCATGCTGAAGTGGCGAGCGCGGTATGCATTGGAACGCAGCACCCCAAGTGGGACGAGCGTCCACTCCTGTTGATCGTCAGGAAACCGGGTAGCAGCCTGGCCAAAGAGGACATCCTCGCATTCTTCGATGGCAAGCTGGCGAAATGGTGGAAGCCTGACGACGTCGTCTTTGTCGATGGCTTTCCTCTTGGCGCGACGGGAAAAGTGCTGAAGAACCAATTGAGGGAGCAGTTTCACTGCCACTACGCTCCCTCTACGGCGCACACATCACCGCAAGATTGAGTCGGCCGAAGCGGGTCCTGATAGCCACGCGAGAAGGGTTCGATCCATCCAATGGATCTTCAACAAAGGGTCCAGGTGACGCCGGTGGCCGCCATTGAGCCTGGGCGTCATTGCCCGAACTCCCGCGCATGCGTGGAGTGACTTCACGCACGCGTAACGGGTTTGGCGGTCGGCGTATGCTTCGCGACATCCTTGAGAGGAGTCGTCATGCCTATGCGATCGCTCGGGTTGCTGTTTGCCGCCGTGGTTGCGTTGAGCCCGGCGTTTTCTGCGCAGGCCGCCGAAGCGCCGAAGCCCTTGCGCGATGAACTCCTGCACACGACGCAAGCGCTGGTCGACGCGATTCCAACCGGCGACAAGGCGGTTTGGGAGCAGGCGCTTGCCGACGATGCCGTTATCGTCGACGAGTTTGGCCGTGTGGCGCACAAGGCCGATACGGTGGCATCGCTGCATCCGTTTCCACCCGGCCTGTCTGGCAGCATCGAACTACGCGATGCCCACGTTCAGCAATATGGCGACACGGCGATCCTGCAAACGGAGGAGTACGAGCGTGAAAGCGTCTTCGGGCAGAACTTTGTCGTGCGCTACCAGTCGCTGCTGACCTTCGTGAAGGAGGCGGGCGCCTGGAAGCTTGCCGGCTACGAGGATGTGACCTTGCCCACGCCACCGCCCAGGCTGGCTGTCGCCAATTTGGTTCTGGACGACTACAGCGGCACCTACCGCTATGCACCCGACCGGGCCTGGACCGTCAGCAACGCCCACGGTGTACTCAGTTACGTCAGCAAGCCCGGCGGGCCGGCCAATGTGCTCGAGCCCATCGCGAGGGACGTGTTCATGGGCAGCGACGACGAACGAAACCTGCTGATCTTCCGCCGCGATGAACACGGCAAGGTCGACGCGCTGATCGAACGTCGCAAGTTCAACGACCTGCGCCTGACCCGCGATCCCTAGGACGACGCCCCGTCGTGATCCTGGCGTGAACGGCATTCAGGCAAGGCGCACTGGCCGCCGCTGATGCGTGCTTGCAGAATCGGCTGGATCGTCCAGCCATGGCGGCACTCCACGGCCTGTCGATTTCCACCGATCCCGTTCGTCATTGAGTAGAGCCCCCTCTTCCACACGGTGAACCGCGATGACGTTGAAGCTCTATGCCCACCCATTTTCCTCCTACTCCCAGAAGGTGCTGGTCGCGCTGTATGAAAACGACACGCCATTCGAGTGGCGCCTGCTGCAACATGAGAATGCGCAACTGTTGGGGGAGTTCGCCGCGCTATGGCCGCTGAAGCGCTTCCCCGTGCTGGTGGACGGCGGGCACAGCATTCCCGAGGCAAGCATCATCATCGAGTACCTGGGTTTGCACTATCCGGGCCCGATCAGCTTGCTGCCGCGGGACCCGGTCGCGGCGCTGGAGGTCCGCGCCATGGACCGCTTTTTCGACAACTACATGTCGACGCCGGCGCAGCGGGTGGTGGCGGACCGCCTGCGACCCGAGGCCGAACGCGATGCGCGCGGCGTCAGGGAGGCGCGCGAGATGCTCGACACCGCCTACGCCTGGCTGGACCAGGTCATGGCCCATCGCGAATGGGCCGCCGGAGATCACTTCAGCCTGGCCGATTGCGGCGCCGCACCGTTCTTGTTCTATGCCGACTGGACGCATCGCATCGATGCCGCGTTCACGCATGTGCTCGCTTACCGACGCCGGCTGCTGGCGCGGCCATCGTTTGCACGCGCCGTCGACGAGGCGCGCGTATACCGTCCGCTGTTCCCCCTTGGCGCACCCGATCGCGATTGATCGGGCCTCAGTCTGGAGACGACCATGGCACAGAGCCCCACCCTCGTTCCCGCGGCCGAACTCGCAAAACGCAACGAGACGAGGTTTCCGAACGAAAGCGCCGACTACCGTCGCGCGCGCCAGGCCCTGCTGGCCGAGGAAATTGAACTGCGCCGGCATATCGAACGCGTGGCGGAGCAACGCCGCGCCTTGCCTCCGGGTGGTGAGGTGACCGGTGATTACCGTTTCCACGGCGAACGCGGGCCGGTGGACTTCGAGGGTCTGTTTGGCGACAAGCAGACCTTGGTGATCTACAGCTATATGTTCGGTCCGCAGCGTAAGCGCCCCTGTCCCATGTGCACATCGCTGCTCAGTGCATGGGACGGCGAGGCCCGCGACATGGAGCAACGTATTGCGCTTGCGGTGGTGGCCCGGTCGCCGATCGAGCGTCTCGTGGCCTTCAAGAACGAGCGTGGCTGGCGCCACCTGAAGCTGTATGCGGATATCAACGGTGGCTTCAGCCGCGACTACCACGGCATCGGCAAGGACGGTGGCGACGATGCGGCCATCAACGTGTTCACTCGCCGCAACGGCGTCATTCGCCACTCCTGGGGTGGTGAAATGGGCTTTGAAAGCGCGGATCCCGGCCAGGATCCGCGTGGCGCACCCGATCTCATGCCGCTCTGGACGGTGCTGGACATGACTCCCGAAGGCCGCGACAGTCACTGGTACCCGAGGCTCGACTATCCGGATTGAGACTGCCGCCGCCCCGGGCCGCGCCGGCGTGGGGTTCATATACCCGCATGGGAAAGCCGTCATACTGACGCGTGAGCATCCCCCTCGATCCGTACGCCGAGAGCGTCAACCCGTCCGTCAGCTGTAACGACTGCGAGGCGGTTTGCTGCCGCCTCACCGTGCTGTTGATGCCCGATGATCATGTGCCGGAGTGGCTGATCGATCGCGACGCCCACGGCATGGAAACGCTGGCCAAGGGCGAGGACGGCTGGTGTGCGGCGGTGGATCCCAACACTTCGCGCTGCACGATCTATGCACAGCGTCCCGCCATCTGCCGCAAATACACCATGGGCAGCCCGGGTTGCCGCGACGAGCGCGAGCGCTGGTTTGGCGTCAAAGCGTTTCCCACGCCGGCTGTGCTGATCGGCTACTGAGGCGACGTGGCGCGCGCGCCAGGCAAGCCCCGCCGAGGCCATAAGCCACTAGAATCCGCCTTGCCCCAAGCGCCAGCAGGCGTTGCACCACGGAATAGTCATGATCAACAACGACGTACTACGCAGCATCCGCTACATGCTCGATCTCAGCGACATCAAGGTGGTCGAGATCACCAAGCTCGCCGATGCCGATTTCCCGATCGAGAAGACGGATGTGCAGGCCTTTCTCAAGAAGGACGATGAGGAAGGCTACGTCGAGTGCAGCAACCGCGTGCTCGCGCATTTCCTCGACGGGCTGGTATTCCACTACCGGGGCAAGGACGAGAGCCAGCCGCAGCGACCGATTGAAAAGCGCGTCACCAACAATGTGGTGCTGAAAAAGCTGCGCGTCGCGTTCCAGCTCAAGGACGTGGACATGCACCAGGCGTTCGAGGATGCCGGCTTCCCGATTTCCAAGCCGGAATTGACCGCCTTGTTCCGCCAGCCCGAGCACAAGAATTTCCGGCTCTGCGGCGACCAGGCCCTGCGCAATTTCCTGAAGGGCCTGACCTTGCGCGTACGCGGCAACGGCTGATCCAGCCATCGCTGGCGCTGCCGCCTGCGCGTTCGGGCAGGCGCGTTACAATAAGCGTCCGCGATCTCGCACCCACACTCCCGTTTCCCATGCGCAATCCCCTGCAAGAACAGCTGCTCAAGGCCGGCCTGGTAAAAAAGGGCAAGGTGGCCCAGGTCGTGCGCGAACAGACCAAGCAACGCCAGGGCAAGGCACCGGCGCCCGCCAGCACGGAACAGGTGGATGCGCAGCGCTTGCTGGCGGAACGTGCCGAACGCGATCGCGCCCTGGCCGCGGAACACAACGCCCAGCTGCGCGCCAACGAGCTGCGCGCGCAGATTCGCCAGATCGTCGAGGCGCACAAGATCAAGCGCGACGGCGAGCTCACCTATCGCTTCACGGTCGAAGACAAGATCCAGAGCGTGCTGGTCAGCGAGGTGCAACGTGCGCAGCTGGCCAAGGGCGCCCTGGTCATCGCCCGCCATGAGCAGGGCTTCGAGCTACTGCCCCGCGCTGCCGCCGAAAAGATCTACGCACGCGACGCGAGCGCCATCGTGCTCGATCACGGCCTGAACACGGCCAGCAGCACGAGCGACGTAGACGACGAGTATTACAAGCAGTTCCAAGTGCCGGACGACCTGACCTGGTAGATGGCACGCGTCCTGGAGATGCCCGCCTTGGCTAGAAGGCGGGCAAGGTCAGGCTGATGCGAAGCCCGGATTACTCCTCGACCTCTTCATCCTCGTCTTCGTCTTCCTCTTCCTCGAATTCGGCCAGTTCCTCGACCCGAACAAAATTCTCGGCTTCGTCGGCGAACTCGATGAGCTTGCCTTCCGCGCACATCGGGCGGACGTCGCGGCGCTTGACGCCATCCTCGACCGACTCGACCAGCGCAAAGCAGACGATGGTCTCGGCGCTTTCCTCGCCGTCGATCTCGTACACGGCAACCCAGCCGGTAGCCGGCATGATCTGGATGATGGTTTCTTCGCTAGACATGGAACCTCCGTTTGCTCAAACGATCTAGCTTGCCCGCCGTTCCCGGTGACTGCAAGTAATTGCCGCTCAAAACGGTGCAGCGATGCACACGTGGCGAGTTCCACCGCGTGACGACACTTCGCCAATACACCATCGCGTCGGTGTATGGCAGCAGGAGTGCAAAGCCATACCTGTTCGCGTGCCGAGGCATTGGCGCCACCTGTGTACCGCCAGCCAGCGCCGGGGTTCCACTGCTTTAGGAGGGGCGAACGCGCATGCCGAGCGGCCGTGGCCCGCCCTTCTAGGAATAATTCCCATAGAGCTTAAAGCGAAAGTTTCGGCGCCGGGCCAGGCAAGCGTGCCTCCAGCTCGGCGAGGTAAAAGCCCTGTTTTTGAGCGTGTTTTGAAAATTCGCGGGAGCTCGAGGTGCTCTGCTCCAGGCGCGAGGGGAGATCCTGCGCCGATCGCAAAAACTTTCCTTGCCTGATCGGCAGTCACTTCACCCGACGGCAACAAACGCGAGCCTACGCTCCCGCGGCCATTCGGCACACCGGGGGAGCATGCCGTCAGGCATTCCGATTTTCACTGTCACTGTCTATATGGGGAGTAGCTTCCAATGAATAGAACAGCTTCGACTGGAACGGATCTTGGGAACGGTGTATCAGGCCTGGTTCGCAAGACCTGTGCTCTGTCCGTCGCCATCGCGTTGGCGTTCGGTGCCACCGCCGCCGCGCAGGCTGCGGAGGTGTTGACGCATCATGTGCGCGACGCGGTGAGCGGCAAGACAGCGGCGCAGGTGGGGAGCCTCGCGGCCAACCAGGTGATGAGCCTGGATGTGGTGTTGCCGGTGCGCGACCAGGCGGGTCTCGACGCGTTCGTGGCGAACGTCAACAATCCTGCCAGCGCTTCCTATCATCAGTTCCTTACGCCGGCGCAATTCACGGCGAGGTTTGGTCCGACACAGAGCGACTACGACAATGTCGTGCGTTATCTGGGCAGGAACGGCCTGACCATCACCGGCGGCAGCCGCGATGGCATGGACGTGCAGGTCAGGGGCCCGGTTGCTGCCGTCGAAGCTGCTTTCAACGTCAAGATGCGTACCTATCAGCATCCCACCGAGAACCGCGTATTCTTCAGCCCCGATCGGGAGCCCACGACGGCGCTGGGCATCGCGCTCTGGCATGTCTCCGGACTCGACAACTACTCGCTGCCGCATCCGCTCTACGTCAAGAAGAGCGATTTCGCCAAGGCCAATGGCATCAGCCCTGAAGCTGTCGTCTCGCACGCCACCACCGGTTCGGGCCCGTCGGCCTCCTTCCTCGGCAGTGACATGCGCGCGGCCTACTACGGCGGCACGGCACTCACCGGCGCAGGCCAGAACCTCGGCTTGTTCGAGTATGAAGGTACCGACCTGGCTGATCTCACCACGTACTACAAGAACGTGGGGCAGACCAACAACGTCCCTGTCACCCTGCTCTCGACCGACGGCACCAGCACGGCCTGCCTGTACAAGAGCGGCTGCGACGACACCGAGCAGACGCTGGACATGACCCAGGCACTGGGCATGGCGCCCGGGCTCAGCAGCCTGGTGATGTATATCGGTTCCACCGATACCGCCATCATCAGCTCGATGACGACGCACAGCCCGCTACCCACCACGATTGGCTGCTCGTGGGGTTGGACGCCCGCGGATCCGTCGACGCTTGATCCGTACTTCGAGAAGATGGCCGCCCAGGGCCAGACCTTCTTCGCCGCCTCCGGCGATAGTTCGACCTGGTCGCGGCGCAATGAAGCGTGGCCGGCCGACGACGCCTATGTGATCTCCGTCGGCGGCACCGACCTGGTCACCGCCAGCGCGGGCGGCGCGTGGAAGTCGGAGACCGCCTGGGTCGACAGCGGCGGCGGCATCTCGCCCGACAAGATCGCCATTCCTTCCTGGCAGAAGCTTGCGGGTGTGATCAATACCAGCAACAAGGGTTCGACCACCTTGCGCAACGGCCCGGATGTCTCGGCCAATGCCAACTTCACCTTCTACACCTGCGCCGACCAGACCACCTGCCAGGCCAACGCGTACGGCGGCACCAGCTTCGCCGCACCGATGTGGGCAGCCTTCATCGCCCTGGTCAACCAGCAGGCGATTGCCAACGGCGGCACGCGCGTAGGCAACTTCAACGCCACCATCTATCCGCTGAACATCACCAGCAGCTATGGCACCAACTTCCATGACATCACCAGTGGCAAGTCCGGCAGCTATACAGCCGTGACCGGCTATGACCTGGTGACAGGCTGGGGTAGCCCGCAGGCGGCCTTGATCAACACCCTGGCGCAATAACGACAGCAACACCGCTGCCGCTTGCAAACGCCGGCGCACCTGAGGCCCGGGACTCGTCCCGGGCCTCTTCGTGTCAGCGCTGCAAAGGCCCGGCGGGCCAGGCCATGCTCAGGCCAGCTTGCTGCGAAAGTGAAAGCATTCGATGCCGAAGCCCTCACGGAAATAGAAGCGATGCGCCTGCTCGCGGGTGACGCGGGAGATCAGCTGGACCTCGCTGCAGCCAAGCGTCTGCGCTTCGTCCCTCAGCCGCGCGATCAATTGCGCGCCATAGCCAAGCGAGCGGGCGTGTTCATCCGAGACCAGGTCATCGATAAACAGCGCGCGGCCGCAATACAGCATGTTCATGACGCGGTAGGCGGCCACGGCCCTGACCACCTCGCCGTCCGCCAGCGCCAGCAAGCGCAAGCCGTCGCTGGCCATCAGGCTGCGGATCTGCGCACCGTACTCGGAGCGCTGCAGGTGAGGCCGCAGTTGCTGCATCACCGCGAAGGTCGCCGCGATCTGTTCATCGGTGTCGGCGTGAAACAGTTGGATGGCCATTCGTTCTGGTACTCCCTGGCTATGGCTGCGCCTGGCCGGTGTTGAGGCACGACAACGCAGCCCATCGTTGTCGTCGACCGAACCTGCATCGAAGCGGCATGCCGCTCAGTGCAAGCCCACCGTATGACTCATCGTGCCAAGGATCGCCTGCCGGTCGTAGCCCACGCCGTTCTTGAATACGAACGGCATGTGTTCAATCGCGGCGACGTCCTTGAGCGGGTTGCCGTCGATGACCACGATATCGGCGCGCTTGCCCACCGCCAGGGTGCCGATATCGGCGTCGCGGCCCATATAGTGCGCGCCGTTGAAGGTGGCGATGTGGATGGCCTGCTCGAAGCTGAAACCCGCTTCCACCAGCAATTCAATTTCGCGCTGGGCGGAATAGCCGGGCACCACGCCGCCGTAGCCGGTCGGGTCCGTGCCAGCCATCAGCGTGCCGCCAGCATCGACGAACTGCTTTTCCAGCCTGGCGAGTTTCGGATACAGCGTTGACCAGGCGGTCTTGCTGCCCTGGACCTTGTTCCACTGCGCCTCGTACTGCGCGCGCACTTCGGGAATCATCAGGTCGAGCACGCCTTGCGGCGCCTTCGGTCGACCGGGCACAAAGGTTTCGAAGACGGTGAGTGTGGAGGTAAGCGCCACATGGTGGTCGACCAGGAGTTTGATCAGCGCCTTCGCTTCAGGTGACGCTGGGTCCATATCCACCAGGGACTTCTGCACGGCTGCGCCGGAAGGACAAGTGTCGTGCTGCTTGTCCGGTACGAAATCGCTGGCCACGAAGAAGCCGTGTTCCAGATTGTCGATGCCCAGCTCCACCGCTTCGCGATAGGTCACCGAGCACAGGTGCGCAGTGATCTTGTGGCCGCGCTGGTGCGCCACTTCGATCGCGCGCTGCAGTTCGGCGCGACTGATCTGCATATAGGCCTTGTACGACGTGACGCCTTCGTCGGCCCAGTAATTGACCGTGCGCTCGGCATCGTCGACGCCGCTGAGCACGTGCACGCCAGGAATCGGTAGACCAGGGCCGTTGAGATAGGGACCGGTCACGTCCATGTCCGGACCGACCAGCTCGCCCCGCGCAATGGCATCGCGCACGTTGATGTCGGCGTACGGCATCATCGTGCCGGCCGTGCGCATGGTGGTGACGCCACCGGCGAGATACAGCCGCGGGAAGCTGAAGGTCATCTCGTTATAAGCGGCTTCGCCGGCGGGATAGAACATGTGCTCGTGCATCAGCACGAAGCCCGGCAGCAAGGTCTTGCCGTGCGCATCGATGACGGTGGCGCCATCGGGCACCTTCACCCGGCTGGATTTCCCCAGCGCCGCGATGCGGCCCTTATCGATGACCAGGGTCTGGTCATGGGCGGCCTTGTGGCCGGTGCCATCGACGATGTCCGCATGGGTGAATGCAATCACGGGTTGCGCGTAGGCAACGAAGTCTTTATCGGTCGCAGGCTTGGAGTCTGCCGCGAACGATACCGCCGCCGGAAGGCATGCCAGCAAAAGGACGGCCAGAACAGAACGACGCTGCGCCACGGTGCACTCTCCAGTAGGGGTCGCGTTGCATCCTAGCCGAAGCTCGGCAGCGGTCGATGCCGTGGGAGCGCAGGGACTAACTGCGCGACGCGGGCGCACGCGCCAGCGCCCAGACATCGACGCGTGTTACCCCCGCACGTTTGAGCACGCGAGCACACTCGTGCACGGTGGCGCCGGTGGTCATCACATCATCGAGCAGGGCGACATGGGTGGGCCAGACCGCGCCGGCCTTCGCCGCGAAGGCACCGTGCACATTGCGGCGACGCGAGACGGCGCCCAGTTCGGTCTGTGCCGTGGTCGCGCGCGGGCGTTGCAGCAGGTCGTGCCGCGTGGGTAGGCGCAGCTCGCGTGCCAGCGGCCGAGCCAGCTCCAGGGCCTGGTTGTAGCCGCGCTGGCGCAAACGCGAACGATGCAGCGGCACCGGGATGATCAACTGGGGCGGTTCCACGGCTGGCATCTCGCGCAGCCACAGGGTCGACAGCACGCGACCCGCCGCAAGGTCCGCGCCGAACTTGAAGCGCGATTCCAGCCGGTCCAATGGCCACGCGTAGCGGAACGGCACCCACGCCGCGTCCCACGGCGGCGGGCGCCGCTGGCATTGCCCGCACAAGGCCGCCGGCAGCGCCAGCGGCAGGGCACAGCGAGCGCAGCAGCTGCGATTGCGTGGCAGCTCGGCGGCGCAGTCGCGACAGAGATCGAGCCCGTCGTCGCCGGGCCCGCCGCATAACAGGCAATGCCGGGGCAAGGCGAAGCGCTGCAACGCGTCCGCCGCCCGTCGCCACCAGGAAAGCGCCTCCATGCGCGACGCCCCTGCCTCAGCTCTTGGGTTTGAACAGCGCCGCGTCGAGGATCGACCACAGGTGGATGATCCAGCCCAGCCAGACGATCCACAGGATCCCGGCGAGCACGAACATCACCAGGGCGATCCACACGCGCCCCTGCACCAGCTGGCCCAGGCCGGGGATGAAAAAGCTGCAAATCGCCGCGAGCACGTTGCCGGCACTGCCCTGTCCTGCACTCATGCCTGTGACTCCATGGGGTGACTGCTCCCGATGGTAGCGGCAGCCATACGTTTGCGCATCGTCAACCAATGATGTCCATGGAAAGTTGACAGCCGGAGCGGCCCTGCCAAACTGTCGCGCTTCCCCACCCCGGAATGCCCGCCATGGCCCAACCGATCCGCCACGACTGGACCCGCGCCGAAGTGGCCGCGCTGTTCGCCCTGCCGTTCAACGAGCTGCTGCATCGCGCCCATAGCGTGCACCGCGAGCACCACGACCCGAATGCCGTGCAGGTATCGACCCTGCTGTCGATCAAGACCGGCGGCTGTCCCGAGGATTGCGCCTACTGCCCGCAGGCGGCGCGTTACGACACCGGCGTGCAGGCGCAGAAGCTGATGAGCGTGGATGCCGTGGTGGCACGGGCGCAGGCCGCCAAGAGCGCCGGCGCCAGCCGCTTCTGCATGGGCGCGGCCTGGCGCAGCCCGAAGGATCGCGACGTGGAGAAGGTCGCCGAGATCGTGCGCGCGGTGAAGGGCCTGGGCCTGGAAACCTGCGCCACCTTGGGCATGCTCAGCGGCGAACAGGCGCAGACGCTGAAGCAGGCGGGCCTGGACTACTACAACCACAACCTGGACACCGCGCCGGAGTTCTACGGCGAGATCATCCACACGCGCCAGTACCAAGATCGCCTGGACACGCTGGACCATGTGCGCGAAGCGGGCCTGAAGACCTGCTGCGGCGGCATCGTCGGCATGGGCGAAACGCGCGACCAGCGCGCCGGCCTGCTGCAGACCCTGGCCAGCCTGCCCGAGCACCCGCAGTCGGTGCCGATCAACCAGCTGGTGCAGGTGGAAGGCACGCCGCTGAACGGCACGCAGGCGCTGGACCCGTTCGATTTCGTGCGCACGATCGCGGTGGCGCGCATCCTGATGCCCGCCTCGATGGTGCGCCTCTCGGCCGGCCGCCAGCAGATGGACGACGCGGTGCAGGCGCTGTGCTTCTTTGCCGGCGCGAACTCCATCTTCTACGGCGAAAAGCTGCTGACCACCGGCAACCCCGACGTGGAGCACGACCGCCAGCTGTTCGCCCGCCTCGACCTGCATCCGCTGGAAGTCGCGGAAGAAACCGACACGGTGCATGCCGACATCCTCGAAACCGAGGCGGCCGGCTGCGGCAACGGTTGCGGTTGCAGCGCGGCCGCCTGACCGCCATCCCGTTGGCCGCATGACCCGTCCCTCGCTCACCGAGCGTCTCGCCCGCCACAGCGCCGAACGCGCGCAGGCGGGCTTGCGGCGGCGCCTGCGCACGGTGGATCGCGTGGATGGCGCCTGGGTGGAACGCGACGGGCGGCGCCTGCTCGCGTTCTGCAGCAATGATTACCTCGGCCTGGCGCAACATCCGCAGTTGATCGCCGCGCTCAAGCAGGCCGCCGATGGCGACGGCGTCGGCAGCGGCTCGGCCCATCTGATCTGCGGTCATCGCAGCGCCCATGCCGCGCTGGAAGAAGCGCTGGCCGAGTGGACCGGGCGCGAGCGCGCGCTGCTGTTTTCCACCGGCTATATGGCGAACCTGGGTGTGATGCAGGCACTGCTGCAACGCGATGACCTGTGCGTGCAGGACAAGCTCAACCACGCCTGCCTGCTCGATGGCGCCCAGCTCGCTGGTGCCGAACTCAAGCGTTTTCCGCATGCCGACGTGGACGGCGCGGCGCGCCAGCTCGACAGCCGCAGCGATGCGGCCGCCCTGCTCGCCACCGATGGCGTCTTCAGCATGGACGGCGATATCGCGCCGCTGGCCGCACTGGCCCAGCTTTGCCAGCGCGAAGGCGCCACCTTCATGGTCGATGATGCCCATGGCTTGGGCGTGCTTGGCGCGCAAGGCGCAGGCAGCGTGGTCGACAGCGGGCTCAGCCAGGACGAAGTGCCGGTGTTGATGGCCACGCTGGGCAAGGCGCTCGGCTGCAGCGGCGCCTTCGTGGCCGGCTCAACCGCGCTGATCGACGGCCTGGTGCAGTCCGCCCGTACCTATATCTATACGACTGCGATGCCGCCGGCCCTCGCCGCTGCCACGCTGGCCGCCGTGCGGCTGGCTCAGACGGAAGACTGGCGGCGCGACCAGCTGAACCAGCGGATCGCCCGCTTCCGCCAGGGCGCGGCGCAGCTCGGCCTGCCCCTGATGCCCTCGCCCACCGCCATCCAGCCGCTGCTGCTGGGTGATGCCCAGGCCGCGCTGGACGCGGCGGAAGCCTTGGAACAGCAGGGTTTGCTGGTCACCGCGATCCGCCCGCCCACGGTGCCGCAAGGCAAGGCGCGCCTGCGCATCACGCTGTCTGCCATGCACACGGAGACCGACGTGGACCGGCTGCTGGATGCCCTGTCACGCCTGCCCACGGGGGCGCCTTTGGCACGCCCCGTATAATGGCGGCCTCGCCGTACCCCTCTGCCCATGTCCATCATCAATCTCTCCGCTTACCGCTTCGTCAGCCTGGACGACCTTCCGGCGCTGCGCGAGCGCGTGCTCGAACGCTGCGAAGCGCTCGCGCTGAAGGGCACCATCCTGCTGGCACCCGAAGGCATCAACCTGTTCCTGGCCGGCCCGCGCGAACCCATCGATGCCTTCATGGACTGGCTGCGCAGCGACCCGCGCTTCGCCGGGCTGGAACCGAAGGAGTCGATCTCCGACGAGATCCCGTTCGGCCGCATGCGCGTGCGCCTGAAGAAGGAAATCATCACCATGCGCATGCCGGCGATTCGTCCGGAAGCCACGCGAGCGCCGGCCGTGGCGCCGCGCACCCTGCAGCGTTGGCTGGCGCAAGGTCGTGACGACGAGGGTCGCGAGGTCGTGCTGCTCGACACGCGCAACGATTACGAGACCGACGTCGGCCTGTTCGAGAATGCCGTGGACTATCGCCTGAGCAGCTTCACCGACTTTCCCGAAGCGATTGCCGCCGACCGCGCCCGCTACGAGAACAAGACCGTGGTGTCGTACTGCACCGGCGGCATCCGCTGCGAAAAGGCCGCCCTGCATCTGCAGGACATCGGCATCGACAACGTCTACCAGTTGGAAGGCGGCATCCTGAAGTACTTCGAGGAAACCGACGGCACGCATTGGCGCGGCGATTGTTTCGTGTTCGACGAGCGCGGCGCCGTAGACAAGCGCCTGGCGCCCGCGCCCTTGCTCCCTCTCCCCCTCGGGGAGAGGGCTGGGGTGAGGGGCCAATCTAGCGATAGCGCATCAGCAGAGCGAGCTTCGTTGAGCATGCCCGCGAGCACTCACCCCTCATCCGCCCCTTCGGGGCACCTTCTCCCCGGCGGGGAGAAGGATCAGTGAGTCTCCACATCGAAACCCACGGCCGCGGCCCGATCCCCGTGGTGATCCTGCATGGCTGGGCGATGCACGGCGGCATGATGGAGCCGCTGGTGGACGCGCTGGCGGATCGCTGCTCGATGCATGTGGTCGACCTTCCCGGCCATGGCTATTCGCGCGACAGCACGCTGCCACTGGAACCTTCGGCCTGTGCCCAGGCGATTGCCGAACGCACCCCGCCCGCGCTGTGGATCGGCTGGTCGCTGGGCGGCCTGGTGGCGCTGACGGCAGCCCTGGAACACCCGCAGCACGCACGCGGCCTCGGCGTCATTTGCGGCACACCCAAGTTCTCGCGTGACGAAGACTGGCCCTACGGCAGCGACCCCAAGCTCGTGCGCCAGCTCGCCGACGATCTGGAAACCGACTACCACGCCACGCTCGAACGCTTCATCGCGCTCGAAGCGATGGGCAGTCCCGATCCGCGCGCCGAGCTACGCCACCTACGCAGCCTGATGTTCACCCGCGGCGAACCGAATATGCGCGTGCTGCAGGAAGGTATCCGCATTCTGGAAACCACCGACCGCCGCGCCGACCTTGCCTCGCTCGCGGTGCCGAACACCTGGATTGCCGGACACCGTGACCGTCTGGTGCCACCGCCCGCGATGGCCTGGTCCGCCGAACAGGCTCGCGGCACGTATCACGAGATCGCCCACGCCGGCCACGCGCCGTTCTTCGGTTACGCCGATGACGTTGCGAATGTGCTGACGCCGTTACTGGATACGCTGCGATGAGCGAATCGCATTTCGACAAGCGCCAGGTGCGCCGGAACTTCGGCCGCGCCGCCATCACCTATGAACAGCACGACGCCTTGCAACAGGAAGTGCAGGGACTGCTACTGGATCGCCTTGGCTTCTATCTCGAAGCGCCTGCACGCGTGCTCGACGTGGGCGCAGGCACCGGGCGCGGCACCGCGCTGCTGCGCAAGCGCTATCCCAAGGCGCAGGTGATCGCCGCCGACCTTGCGCTGCCCATGCTGCGCGCGGCGAAGAAGCACATCAGCTGGCTGAAGCCGTTCCAGCGCGTCTGTGCCGACGCCACCTCGCTACCGCTGCCCGATCACAGCGTGGATGTGCTGCATTCCAACCTGTGCTTCCAGTGGATCGACGATCTGCCGGCGCTGTTCGGCGAATGCGTGCGCGTGCTCAAGCCCGGTGGCTTGCTGGTGTTCTCCACCTTCGGCCCCGACACGCTGAAGGAACTGCGCGCCGCTTGGGCCGAGGCCGACCAGCAGCCGCACGTGAGCCGCTTTCTCGATATGCATGATCTGGGCGACGCGATGATCAACGCCGGTCTACGCGACCCGGTGCTCGATGTGGATCGCTATACGCTCACCTATAGCGAGCCGCGCCTGTTGCTGAAGGAATTGCAGGGCCTGGGCGCCACCAATGCCGATCGCGAACGCGAACGCCATCTGCTCGGCAAGCGCCACTACCAGCGCATGCTTGCGGCTTATGAAGCCATGCGCGTCGACGGGCGTATTCCCGCGACATGGGAAGTCGTCACCGCGCACGCCTGGGGCCCGCCCCACGGACAATCGCGCCGCACGCCTGGCGGTGGCGAGATGGCCAGTTTCTCCGTCGACAGCCTGCGCGGTTCGCGGCGGCGCTAGACATTCGCACTTCCCGCGTCGTCCCGACTTGAGACGAGATGGCGCGGGAAGGATCGTGCTGCTGTCATGGGCATCACACTTCCTTGTAGCGAAAGCACCCCACCACATGGTCGTTGACCATGCCCGTCGCCTGCATGAAGGCGTAGCAGATGGTGGTGCCGACAAAACGGAAGCCGCGCTTCTTCAGCTCCTTGCTCATGCGGTCCGACAGCGGCGTGCTCGCCGGCACCTCGCCCTGCTCACGCCAGCGATTGCGAATGGGCTTGCCGTCGACGAATGACCACAGGAACTGGTCCAGGCTGCCGTGTTCGCGGATGACGTCGAGTGCCGTGATGGCGTTGTCACGCGCGGCCGTTACCTTGAGGCGGTTCCGGATGATGCCCGGATCCAACAGCAGCTTTTCCAGCTCGCGATCCTTGAGCGCCGCCACTTTGGCGATATCGAAGTCATGGAAGGCGCGACGATAGTTGTCGCGCTTGAGCAAGACGGTGCGCCACGACAGTCCGGCCTGCGCGCCTTCCAGGCAGAGGAATTCGAACAGCGCGCGATCGTCGTGCAGAGGCACGCCCCACTCCGTATCGTGATAGTCGTGCATGTCCGGGCTATCGCCCCAGTGGCAACGCTTCATGTGCTGAACTCCGTGTAATGACGTGCGAGCCCTTTGCCCTGGCCTGGATCAGTCTTCCGCACCTGCGCGGCGCCGGGAGCGAAAGCCAATCACGGTCCCCGCCACCGCCACGACGACGGCCAGCCAAAGCCAGAACGAAAACACCAGGCTAGGCAGCCAGATCAAGCCAACGAGCAAGGCGACCGCAGCGATGGCAAACAGCCATCCGCGGATCGGCCTGCGCAGCAGCAGGCCAAAGCACGCCACCAGCAGCAGCAAGGCACCGAGCACGGTCGGCACGGCACTGAGCAAGGCGATCTCGCCAGCCTGCACCATCTGCACCAGCAGTGGAAAGCGGAACAGCATGCCGACGTACGCCGCCAATCCGGCGCAGGCCACGGGTGCGTTCCACGAACTCGTTGCGGCCATGACCCTCCCCTTGCTAGTTTCCGGGCAAGCCACGACGCTATCCCACCCACTGGCGCGTCACAAGGGCAACGCCCGTCATACGCCGCGCTCCATCGACCTGGTCTGACGCCATGACCGCATCACCGCCTCCGCGCGGCGCCGTGTTGGCGCTGCTCGCCACCATCCTGATCTGGGCCTATAGCTGGGTCGTAATGAAGCAGGTGCTGCAACACGCCGGCCCCTTCGATTTCGCCGCGCTGCGCTACGTGCTTGGGGCGCTGCTTTTGTTTGGCGCCTTGCTGGCGACGCGACAGTCGCTGCGGCCGCCGCCGTTGTTGCCTACCCTCATGATCGGCCTCGCCCAGACCGCTGCCTTCCAGGGCCTGGGGCAATGGGCGCTGGTGAATGGCGGCGCCGGCCGCGTCGCCCTGCTGGCTTACACCATGCCGTTCTGGGCCGTGCTGCTGGCATGGGTGATGCTGCACGAGCGGCTGACGCCGCGTCGCTGGCTAGGCCTCGGGCTCGCCGCGATCGGACTGGTTTGCATCATCGAGCCGTGGCACGGCCTGGGCAATACCGGCAGCACCTTGCTGGCGATCGGTGCCGGCATGGCCTGGGCGACGGGCACGGTATTGAGCAAGCGGGTATTCCTGCATCACGCGCCGACGCCACTCAATCTCACCGCATGGCAGATGTTGTTCGGGGCAATCGCCCTGTCCCTCATCACGCTATGCGTACCGCAGCGCCCGATCGACTGGAGCTGGGGCTTCGTCGGCGGACTGGCCTATAGCGTGGTGATGGCCTCCAGCCTGGCCTGGGGCCTGTGGCTGGTGGTGCTGCAGCGCCTTCCGACCGCCGTGGCCAGCCTGGCCAGCCTCGGCGTGCCTATCGTCAGCGTCCTGCTGGCGTGGGCGATCCTGCACGAGCACCCCAGCGCGATGGAAGTGGTGGGCATCGTGTTTGTCCTGCTCGGACTGGCCGCGGTGAGCGGGGTGCGACTGCGCCGCGGCTGAGTCGCCTCGCCCGCACGGCGCTACAATAAGCGCCTTGTTTCGCGCAGGAAGATCGACTTGAACGTGAAAGACAGCAATGGCGCCGTGTTGCTCGACGGCGACTCGGTGCAGGTCATCAAGGACCTCAAGGTAAAAGGCTCGTCGCAGACGCTCAAGCGCGGCACGGTGTTCAAGTCCATCCGCGTGGACGAGGACAACCCCGAAGAAGTCGAATGCCGCGACGGGCGCTCTACGCTGGTGTTGAAGACCTGTTTTATCAAGAAGGTCTGAGCGCTGCGCTTATCCCTCTCCCCGAAGGGGAGAGGGTAGGGTGAGGGGTCAATCTTGCGATAGCGATTGATTGAAGCGGGCACTTTTTAGCGTTCCCGCGAGCACCCACCCCTCACCTCGATCCTCTCTCCCACGGGGACTACCTTCGGGCCGCCCGAAGGGGAGAGGAAGCTTAGTCACCACGGCAACGCCTCAAGATCGACATTGCCGCCACTAAGCACGAGCCCCAGGCGCCGACCCGCAAAACGTTCCGGATACTTGAGCACCGCCGCCAGCACCGTGGCGCTGGAAGGTTCGACCACCAGCTTCAGCTCGTTCCACAGCAGCTTCATCGCGACGACGACTTCTTCGTCGCTCACCGTCGCCACCTGCACGCGGTGCATGCGCAGTGCATCGAAGTTGCTTTCGCCGATCAAGGTACGCAGGCCATCGCAAATCGTATGCGCCGTAAACGGACCGACCCGGTGACCCTGTGCCAGCGAACGGGCCGCATCGTCGGCGCCTTCCGGCTCGGCACCATGCAGCGCGAGTTGCGGCGCCAGCCCGTGCGCGGCAATCGCCGTGCCGGCCGCCAGGCCGCCGCCACCAATCGGCGTGATCAGCGCATCCAGTCCACCGCTTTGCTGCAGCAATTCCAGCGCTGCGGTGCCCTGCCCGGCCATCACGCGCGTATCCGCATAGGGATGCACCAGTTCGGCCCCGGTGGCCAGGCGCACTTCCTCGGCCTTCGCCTCGCGCGCGGCCTGGGTCGCCTCGCAACGATGGAGGATCGCGCCAGCGCGTTCGATGGCTTCCAGCTTGGTGCGCACGGCGCCATCCGGCACGATCACATGCGCGGCGATGCCGCGCGTGGCTGCGGCCAGCGCCAGCGCGTTGCCATGGTTGCCGGACGAATGGGTGACCACGCCGCGCGCCGCCCGCTCATCGTCCAGCGACCACACCGCATTGCAGGCGCCGCGAAACTTGAACGCACCGCCACGCTGCAGGTTTTCGCACTTGAAATACAGGTCCGCGCCAGTCAGCGCATTCAACGTGGCACTGCGAAGCACCGGCGTAAGCACGGCATAAGGCGCGATGCGCGCTGCCGCCTGCTGGATCTGATCGTAGCTGGGTAGTGCGGCCGGGTTGTTGGGGCTCATGCTGATGCGATCTCCACGCCGCAGAGGAAGCGCCGTTCGGCGCCGGGTTCGAGACGAATGCTGGCAGCGCAGTCGGGCCGGTTGAACGCATCCGACCAGCTTTCCATCGGCTCCAGCGCGACCGAGCGGCGTATATCGCGCGTCACCGTGTCGGCGGTGAAGGCCAGCATCACGCCGGTCGTCTGCCACATGGCGATCGCCAGTCCACTCGATGGATCGCGCAGGCGCGTGCGTGCGCGACCGTCGGCGTCGTAACGCAGGTCCGCAAAGGCATGATTGAGCTCGCGCGTGCCGATGGCCTGGGCCTGGCGGAAGTCGAGTTCGGGCGCATGTTCCAACGCCACGCGCGCGGCGTCGCCCGGCAAGGGAATGTAGTCGCTATCCGTGCGCACCACGGCGGCCGCAGGAACCTGCAATATCCAGCTGTCGACCGGGCTGTCGCCAAGACGGAAATACGGATGCCAGCCGAAGAAGCAGGGTGCCGCCCGGTCGCCGACATTGCGCATGCTCGCTTGCAGCGTTAGGCCGGCGGCATCGAGTGTGTAGGTCACCGCCAGGTCGATGGCGAATGGGTAGCCCGGATGCAGACCGGGGCGGATCGCCTGCGTAGCGAACGTGACGCGCGCCGCCTGTGCATCAGCCGACAGTTCGGTGATGTCGAAATCCACGCCACGCACGAAACCGTGGCGAGCCGCGCGCTGGGCGCCCTCGACGCCAGGCTGCAAGTCATGCGCCTCGCCGTCGAAGCTGTAGCGCGCATCGGCAATGCGGTTGGCAAACGGCACCATGATCGCGAAACGCGAACTGGGCCGGGTGTCCAGCTCGCCGGCATCGCGGTAGCCATCAGCAAGATCGTGCGTGCCAGCACGGCTCGGCACTTCGAAATTGACCAGGGTGGCCCCGCGCCGTGCGATACGCAGCCGGCGGCCGCGCGCCTGATCGCCCAGTACGGCGAGCTCATGGGTGCCCCAATGGTCGCGTTCCGCAAGATAGTCCGACATCGCCTTGTCCTGCCTGGAAAGGGCCGCATGTTAGCCTGATCGGTCTCACTAGCCCCAGCTGTCTCGATGATTATGCGTAGCGACGCCTCACCAACGCTTATCCGGCTCAACGATTATCGCGCTCCCGCGTGGCGCGTGGCGCAGGTGGAACTGGCCTTCGACCTCGGTATCGACACCACCGAAGTGACCTCGCGCCTGCGTCTGCTGCGCGACCCCGACCAGCACGAGCCGTTGCGCCTGGATGGCGAGGGATTGGAGCTGCTCTCGATCACCCTGGACGGCGAGGCGCTGCCTGAATCGGCCTGGCGCTACGCGGACCATGTGCTGGAAGTCGATGGCGCCAACGACGGCAGCGTGCTGGAGACGCGGGTGCGCGTGCAGCCTGCGGCCAACACGGCGCTGGAAGGCCTGTATCTGTCCGGCAAGCGCGAGAGTGGCTTTCTGCTGACCCAGTGCGAGGCGCAAGGCTTCCGCCACATCACCTTCTTCCCCGACCGGCCGGACGTGCTGGCCAGCTATACCGTCACCTTGCGCGCCGATCGCGACCGCTTCCCCGTCCTGCTGGCCGGTGGCAACCCGGATGGCCATGGCGACCTGGAGAACGGCCGTCATTGGGCGCGCTTCGTCGATCCGCACCCCAGGCCGAGCTATCTGTTCGCCTTGGTCGCCGGCCGGCTGCAGAAGATCGAGCAGGACTACGTGACCTCCAGCGGCCGCGCGGTGAAGCTGGTGATCTGGGCCGAGCCCGATGCCATCGGCCACTGCCATTACGCCATGGACGCGCTGGAGCGCTCGATGCGCTGGGACGAGCAGGCTTATGGCCGCGAGTACGATCTGGACGTGTTCCACGTCGTCGCCACGCACGACTTCAACATGGGCGCGATGGAGAACAAAGGCCTCAATATCTTCAACGCGAAGTACCTGCTGGCCGACCCCGACTCGAGCACCGACGACGAGTATCGCGCCGTGGAAGCCGTGGTGGCACACGAGTACTTCCACAACTGGAGCGGCAATCGGGTCACTTGCCGCGACTGGTTCCAGCTGTCGCTGAAGGAAGGCCTCACGGTTTTCCGCGAACAGCAGTTCTCCGCCGACATGAACTCGCCCTCGCTCAAGCGCATCGAGGATGTGGCGCTGCTGCGTCGCGCCCAGTTCCCGGAAGACGCCGGTCCGCTGGCGCATCCGGTGCGTCCCGCGCAATACAGCGAGATCAACAATTTTTACACCGCCACCGTCTACGAGAAAGGCTCGGAACTGGTGCGCATGGTGGCCGGCCACCTGGGTCGCGCAGGCTTTCGCCGTGGCATGGACCTGTACTTCTCGCGCCACGACGGCCACGCCGCCACGCTGGAGGACTTCCTGCGCGCGCTGGGCGACGCCAACGCCATCGACCTGATGCCTTATCTTGCGTGGTATAGCCAATCCGGCACGCCTCGCCTGACGGCGCGCGGCCACTACGATGCCGCGCAGCGTACCTACACGCTGACCCTGTCGCAGCACACGCCACCCACCGCGGCCCAGCCGCAAAAGCAGCCGCTGCCGATCCCGGTGAAGCTGGCGCTGTTCGATCGTGCGGGCCGCATGCTGCCACTGCATCTTGCGGGTGACGCCACCTCAACGCCTGCCGCTACGACGGAGCGTGTGGTGGTGTTGGATCGCGCCGAACAGGCCTTCGTGTTCCACCAGGTGGACGCGGCGCCCGTGCCATCGTTGCTGCGTGGATTCTCTGCACCGGTCATCCTTGAATGCGACTACGCACCAGGCGAACTGGCCTTGCTGCTGCGCCATGACGTGGACGGCTTCAATCGCTGGGAAGCCGGCCAGCAGCTCGCCGCCCGCGCCTTCGACAACCTGCGTGATGGCGCCGGCACATCCGCCCTGGACGCCTGGTGCGACGCGCTGGCGGCCCTGTTTGGCGAGACGACGCTCGATCCGGCGCTGCTCGCCGATCTGTTGACGCCACCCGGCGAAATCGAGCTGTCCGAGCGCGAGCGCCTGGTCGATCCCTCGCGCGTGCACGCATTGCGCCTGCAATTGCAGGAACGTCTGGCCCGGCGCATCGGCGGCGACACCCTGCTGCAACGATACGAGGCGCTTGCCAGCCACACGAATCGGGACCTGGACGCGCTCAGCCAGGCCCGGCGCCGGCTCAAGCGCCGCGTGCTCGACTTGCTCGCGCTGGTCGATGCCGATCGCGCGCAGAAACTTGCCACGCTCCAATACGACAACGCGCCAAGCATGACGGACCGCCTGGCCGCGCTGGCCGTGCTGGCGCGCGGCAATGCCCCGCAGGCCGGCGCAGCCCTGGTCCATTTCCGCCAGCGCTATGCAGACAGCCCGCTGGCGATGGACAAGTGGTTCTCGGTGCAGACGCAGTTGCCCGGCGATATCGTGCTGGCTCGCGTGCGCGAGCTGGAAGCGGACTCGGCTTTCACGCTCAAGAACCCGAATCGCGTCAACGCCTTGTTTGGCGCGTGGGCGCGCAACAACCCCGATGGCTTTCATCGCCCCGATGGCAGCGGCTATCGGCTGCTCGCCGAACGACTGGCCGAGCTCGATGCGCTCAATCCGCAGGTCGCGGCGCGGCTGGCCACGGCTTTCAACGGCTGGCAACGCCTGGAACCCACGCGACACGCCGTGGCCAGGGCCGCGATCGACGCCCTCGCGGGACGACCCGGGCTGTCGCGCAACCTCACCGAGATCGTGCAGAGCATGCTGCACGACTGAACCTGACAAAGGTCGCTGCATGGCAGCGGCCTTCGTCGCATGCCAAAAGAAAACGCCCGAGTGCTGCCCGCCTAGGACGGGGCACCCGGGCGTAATGTTATTGCCGGGAGTACACCACCCGGTCGCGGAGGGCCCCAGTGAGGAGCATGCGCCCGGGACGTTTATCGCTTGCCAGTCAATGCGCGTTTAGCCGTCCATCCGGCCAAAGCCTGCGCATCCGTCAGGCGGGCAGGCGTTCCAACGCGTCGCGAAGTCGGCTCAGCCGGGTCAGCAGGCGTGGACGCAACGTCTGGCGCTCGTTCTCGCCGCGTGCATCCAGGTGCTCCATGGCCATTTCGACGCGACCCAGCTCGATGAGCAGGTCGTGATGCTGGTAAACCGGCTGAAGATCGAAGTTGAAATCCATGACACGAGTTCCCCCAGTACAGTTGCCTTGGCTGGCTTGCCTGCTGAAGCAATGCCCGTGCCATCCATGTGACGCAGATCACATTCAAACAGGGCCCGGATCACGAAATGACGCTGTACGTCATGAGGTGCCGAGACTTGGCACAAACGAGCGTTTTAGTCACTTTACGTTCACGCGCGAGGCGTAAATATCCAACCCGTAGCGCAGCAGGTAGCTGTTGCCAGTCATCCGTTTTCACGGTTTCTGGCGCCCGGCAACACGGTCATCCTGGATTCCCCCTGTTCCTGAGACCGCCGGGCGCCAGATCTTATTCAAGACCTGAAAAAGGCGACGGCGCCCCTAGGGGCGCCGTCTTGCTTCCTCTCCCGGCACGCAATCGAACCCCTGTCGTTCGATCTCGGCGCGCGTTGCCGCGCAGCTTCTGCCCGTGAAAGTGCTGACTGGGCCAAGCAGGAAGCGTGCCAAAGGTCAGATAGCGCTTATGGAGTTACCATAGGCGCCGCATTTGGTCCATTCCTGCGCTTTCGGGGCAGTTTCATGTTTCATCCGACCCACTACGACGTCATCGTGATCGGCGGCGGCCATGCCGGCACCGAGGCCGCGCTCGCCGCGGCGCGCACGGGTGCGCGCACCCTGCTGCTCAGCCACAACATCGAGACGATCGGGCAGATGAGCTGCAACCCGGCCATCGGCGGCATCGGCAAGGGTCACCTGGTGAAGGAAATCGACGCCCTTGGCGGTGCCATGGCCCGTGCGGCCGACCGCGCCGGCATCCAGTGGCGCACGCTGAACGCCTCCAAGGGGCCGGCCGTCCGCGCCACCCGGTGCCAGGCCGATCGTGCGCTGTACAAGGCCGCGATCCGGCACCAGGTGGAAACCCAGCCCAACCTGGAACTGTTCCAGCAGGCAGTGGACGACCTGATCCTGGAAGGCGGGCGCGTCACCGGCGTGGCGACCCAGATGGGCCTGAAATTCCACGCACGCGCGGTGGTGCTGACCGCTGGCACCTTCCTGGCGGGCAAGATCCATATTGGCCCCGCGCAATACGCTGGCGGCCGTGCCGGTGATCCGCCCGCCAGCACGCTGGCCCAGAAGCTACGCGAACTGCCTGTTGCGGCCGACCGCCTGAAGACCGGCACGCCGCCACGCATCGACATGCGCAGCATCGATTTCTCCGGCCTGGAAGAGCAGCCGGGCGACGACCCGGCCCCGGTGTTCTCCTACCTGGGCTCGCGCGCCGAGCATCCCCGCCAGGTCAGCTGCTGGATCACCCATACCAGCGAGCACACGCACGAACTGATCCGCGGCTCGCTGGATCGCTCGCCGCTATACAGCGGCCAGATCGAAGGCGTCGGACCGCGCTACTGCCCCTCGATCGAGGACAAGGTGGTGCGCTTCGCGGAGAAGAGCTCGCACCAGATCTTCATCGAGCCGGAAGGTCTCGACACGTTCGAGATCTACCCGAACGGCATCTCCACCTCGCTGCCGTACGACGTGCAGCTGGCGCTCGTGCGTTCGATCAAGGGCTTCGAGCACGCGCACATCACGCGGCCGGGATATGCGATCGAGTACGACTATTTCGATCCGCGCGGCCTGCACCCGTGGCTGGAAACCAAGACCATCCCGGGGCTCTACTTCGCCGGCCAGATCAATGGCACCACCGGCTACGAAGAAGCCGCGGCGCAGGGCCTGATCGCGGGACTCAATGCAGCGCTGGCCGTGAAGGGCGAGGCGCCGTGGTATCCGCGCCGCGACGAGGCCTATGTCGGCGTGCTGATCGATGACCTCACCAGCAACGGCACCATCGAGCCGTATCGGATGTTCACCTCTCGCGCCGAATATCGGCTGCATCTGCGCGAGGACAATGCGGACTTGCGATTGACCGAAAGCGGGCATCGCCTCGGCGTCGTGCCACAGCCGCGTTACGACGCGCTGCGCGCCAAGCGCGACGCCGTGGAACGGGAAACACAGCGCCTGGGCGCATTGTGGGCCGCGCCAAACAACGCGCTGGGCGCGGCCATCGAGCGCCAACTCGGCATCACGCTGAGCCGCGAAACCAATGCGCTGGACCTGCTGCGCCGCCCCGAACTGGACTATGCCAGGCTGACCTCGGTGGATGGCATTGCGCCAGCCGTGGCCGACGAGAACGTGGCCGCCCAGGTTGAAGTGCAGACCAAGTACGCCGGCTACCTCGAGCGCCAGCGGGATGAAATCGAACGGCAGCGGCGCCACGAACAGACCGCGATTCCCGGCAGTTTCGACTACGACAAGGTGCGCGGACTCTCCGCTGAAGTGCTGCTCAAACTCAAGCGCGCGCAACCGGAAACGATCGGCCAGGCATCGCGTATCAGCGGCGTCACGCCAGCGGCCATTTCGCTGTTGCTGGTGCACTTGAAACGCCACGCTGCTTGATCCCGGCGGAGCGACCGATGGCCTGATCGGGATGGCGTGAAAGCCGCTTTTGCGCCGCGCATGGCATCATGGATGCCATCGACTATGCGGAGCATGCGTTTATGGAAGTCTGGATCGGACGGGACGGCGAACGGCATGGCCCGTACACGGAAGTGGAAGTGCGCCAGTGGCTGCGCAGCGGCCAGGTCAGCGCGAGCGACCTGGGCTGGCACGAAGGCCTGGCCGACTGGCAGCCGCTGTCCGCGCTGTTTCCTGAAGAGCTGTCCCCGTCCCCGGCCTATCCCCCACGCATGCCCCCGGTGCAGTCGGCGCCAACAACGACCGCCGCGTTGGACGATAACGCAGGGTTCTGGAAGCGTGTCGCCGCCTACTTCATCGATAGCATCATCCTCTCCATCCCTGGCGCGCTGATCGAAAAGATGATGGGCGGTGACGCAGCCCAGGCCACGCTGGAACAGGCGCAAGCCGCCGCTTCGGACGATGCGCAGGCCCTGCTGGCCGCGCTCAGCCAGTACTACACGACCATGACGCCTGCGTTTCTCATCATCACTGCGATGATCTGGCTGTATTTCGCGATTTGCGAAAGCTCGGCCTGGCAGGCGACGCTCGGCAAGCTCGTGCTGCGTATCCGTGTCACCGATATGCAAGGTGAACGTATCAGCTTCCTGCGCGCGTTCGGCCGCTATCCGGCCAAATACCTCAGCGCACTCATCCTTGGCATCGGCTTCCTGATGGTTGGCTGGACGCAACGCAAGCAGGGACTGCACGACTTGATCGCCAATACGCTGGTGCTCAACGGTCGCGCCGGCGAACTCAAGGACGCCGGAAAAAAAACCGGTGCCAACGCAGGTTCGTTCAACGCCTGAAGCAAGCTCATGGCGACAGCGACCTTGCGAGCCGTGGGCTTCCCGCAATACATCCGCAAGGCTGCTGACACCTAAGCGTCATCCAGGCCGCGGCATGTGCACCATGCATGCCACCTTGCACGAAATGCGTTGATTATGACCAATGGCGGATGCGTGCCCGATCCACTGGGCGCATGCTTCCGGGTGCGGGGGGCCGCCCATCAGGCAAGGTCATGGCCCAGTCCCAGGCAGACAGTGGCTGGATCTACCAATGCGACGACATCGTCGTCGAACCGCGCGCGCATCGTCTCGAGCGCGCGGGCGCCCCCATCGCGGTCGAACCCAAGGCCTACGTGGTACTGACGACGCTGCTGCAGCAAGCGGGGCATGTCGTCAGCAAGGACGATTTGCTCGATGCCGCCTGGGGCCACCGGCATGTCACACCCGGCGTACTCTCGCGTGCCATTTCGCAGCTACGGCGTGCGCTGGGTGATTGCGTGGCCGATCCCCAGTACATCGCCACCGTGCACAGTCTCGGATATCGCTTCATTGGCGAGGTGCGACGCATACCCATACCGGCCGCGCCGATCGAAGCGCCCAACGGGCACGCGGTGGGCGAGTCGCCAGCCGGCATCGAGATTCGCGAGGTGCCTGCCACGCCCGCGCCGAACTTCAAGCGCAAGCCCAGGTTCTCCCGCATGCTCGCGCGCTGGCTGCCCGCGGCCATCACGCTGGCCATCATCGCCGCCATGCTGGCAGCCATGAGCATGGGGTTCCCACCGCATGATCATTTGTCCTTGCCGAGTACAGGTCCACGTCCCGCCCTGGTGGTGATGCCGTACGCCCACGCTTCCGATCCGCGCTTCCTGCATCCACGGCACTGGCCGCGCTACCACCGCACCGCCACCGGCTATCTGTCGCCCCGTGGCGATGAACCGTCGCAGGCGCTGGCCCCGGGCTATCTGACGCTTCGTCCGGAGCAGGCGCCCGCGGCGCAGGATTGAGCGAGGGTGCGACTTGCTATGATCGGCAGCTCGGCATGCCACGCAGGTGGCGTGTCGCTTTGTCGAACGCACAGGAATCGTTTCAGCCTCATGCTCAGCATCGAACAACGTATTGCCCAGGACATTGCCGCCAAGCCTGAACAGGTCAACGCCGCCGTGGATCTGCTCGATGGCGGCGCCACCGTGCCGTTTATCGCCCGCTACCGCAAGGAAGCCACCGGCGGTCTCGACGACACCCAGCTGCGCCTGCTGGAGGAACGCCTGCGTTACCTGCGCGAGCTGGAAGAACGGCGCAGCGCGATCCTGGCCAGCATCGAGGAACAGGGCAAGCTCACCGATGCGCTGAAGGGCGACATTCTTTATGCCGACACCAAGGCGCGCCTGGAAGATTTGTACCTGCCGTACAAACCCAAGCGCCGCACCAAGGCGCAGATCGCGCGCGAAGCGGGCCTTGAGCCGCTGGCACTCAGCCTGCGCGAAGATCCTACCCAATCACCGGAATCGGCGGCCGCCGCGTACGTGGATGTCGACAAGGGCGTGGCTGACGTACGCGCCGCGCTGGATGGCGCGCGCGCGATCCTGATGGAAAGTATTGCCGAAGACGCCGGCCTGCTCGGCGAGCTGCGCGACTGGCTGTGGGACAAGGGCCAGATCCGCGCCAAGCTGGTGCCCGGCAAGGAGAACGAAGGCGCGAAGTTCCGCGACTACTTCGATCATGTCGAGCCGATCGGCAAGATCCCTTCGCATCGCCTGCTCGCGCTGATGCGCGCGCGCAACGAGGGCGTGATCGAGCTGGAACTCGCGCCCACGGTCGACATGGAACAAGGCCATCTGGAAGGCGAGGGCCGCGTGGCTGCGCATGCGGGCATCCTCGACCGCGGTCGCCCCGCCGATGCGTGGCTGCGCGAAACCGTGCGCCTCACCTGGCGCGTGAAGCTGCACCTGCATCTCACCCTCGACCTGTTCGGTCGCGTGCGCGAAGGCGCCGAAGACGAAGCCATTCGCGTGTTCGGCGACAACCTCAAGGATTTGATGCTTGCTGCACCGGCCGGCGCCAAGACCGTGATGGGCCTGGACCCGGGCATCCGTACCGGCGTGAAGGTCGCCGTGGTCGACGCCACCGGCAAGCTGCTGGCTACCGACACGATTTATCCGCACGAGCCGCGCAATCAGTGGGATCAATCCATCGCGCGCCTGGCCGTGCTGAGCAAGCAACACGGCGTGGACTTGATCGCCATCGGCAACGGCACGGCGTCGCGTGAAACCGACAAGCTCGCCGCCGAACTGATGAAGAAACACGCCGACCTCAAGCTCTCCAAGATCGTGGTGAGCGAAGCGGGCGCCTCGGTTTACTCGGCCTCTGAAACCGCCGCCAAGGAATTCCCGGACCTCGACGTGAGCCTGCGCGGCGCCGTGTCGATCGCGCGACGCCTGCAGGATCCGCTGGCCGAGCTGGTGAAGATCGAGCCGAAGGCGATTGGCGTGGGTCAGTACCAGCACGACGTGAACCAGGTGAAGCTGGCGCGCGCACTGGATGCCAAGGTGGAAGACTGCGTGAATGCCGTCGGCGTCGACGTCAACACGGCCTCCGCTGCACTGCTTTCGCGCGTGGCCGGCCTCAGCGCCAGCGTGGCCGAGAACGTGGTGAAGCATCGCGATGCCAACGGCCCGTTCGCCAATCGCAAGGCGCTGCTGAAAGTGCCACGCCTGGGCGACAAGGCGTTCGAACAGTGCGCCGGCTTCCTGCGCGTGCCCCGCGGCGACAATCCGCTCGACGCCAGCGCCGTGCATCCGGAAGCCTATCCGGTGGTCGAGCGCATCATGGCCCAGTGCGGTCGTGAAGTGCGCGCCATCATTGGCGACGCGAGCTTCCTGCGCAGCCTCAAGGCCGAGCAGTTCACCGATGAGAAGTTCGGCGTGCCGACGGTGCGCGACATCCTCAAGGAGCTGGAAAAGCCTGGCCGAGATCCGCGCCCTGAATTCGTCGCCCCGAGTTTTGCCGAGGGCGTGGAAGACCTGAAGGATCTGCGCCCTGGCATGGTGCTGGAAGGCCGCGTGACCAATGTGGCCGCGTTCGGCGCCTTCGTGGATATCGGCGTGCATCAGGACGGCCTGGTGCACGTCTCCGCGCTGTCGCACACCTTCGTGAAGGACCCGCGTGATGCCGTCAAGGCCGGCGATATCGTCAAGGTGAAGGTGATGGAGGTCGACCTGCCGCGCAAGCGCATCGGCCTGTCCATGCGCCTGGATGACGAGCCAGGCCAGCAGGCGCGCAGCGCCCGCCCGGCGGGCGACAACGACACACGGGGTGGCCAACGCGACAACCGAGGTCCGCGTCCGGCTGGCGGGGCACCCAAGCCGGCGCCGACGCCGTCGAACAGCGCGTTCGCCGACGCCCTGTCTCGTGCTATGAAGCGCTGAGCCAACCAGCGACACTGCAGAGAACCTTAAAAAGCCACGCTTTTTCACCGTCATTCCCGCGGCTCTCAACAGCCGCAGGCTGGTCAAGCGGGAATGACGAGTTTTTGAAGTTACGTGTAATACCCGGCCCCTGGGGCGGCCGTTGCCAGCACCACCCGCCGAGCCCAAAGAGGGGGTTCCGGCGGTCGGACGGTGGTCTGCCAGCAGGGGAAATCACTCGCGATGCGGCGCAGCATGCGCTTACGTATGGGCATGCATTACCGTAACGCGGGAATAACAAAAGACCATTCCGGTCCAGGAGCGTTAAGACATGCCCCGCATTCGCACCATTGCCGGCGCCATCACCGCCGCACTGATCTTCAGCACCCCTGTATTCGCCGCCAATTCGCAGTTCGACAAC
Organism: Dyella halodurans; assembly: GCF_026283925.1. GTDB lineage: Bacteria > Pseudomonadota > Gammaproteobacteria > Xanthomonadales > Rhodanobacteraceae > Dyella > Dyella halodurans. The sequence goes on along the minus strand of NZ_JAPDPF010000005.1, from coordinate 13,374 downwards.
GTCGTCGTGTTCGGCGACAGCTTGAGCGACGCCGGCAATATCTCGCTGGCGACCAACCCCGCCATCCAGCCTCCGCTGAAGTTCACCACCAATCCGGGCGCGGTGACGGTGGAGAACGTGGCCGGCCATTACGGCATCTCGCTCACCCCCTCGCTCGTTGGCGGCAGTGATTACGCCTGGGGCGGCGCGGGTGTGCTCACCAACTCGCCTGGCACGCCGTCGGCCGTGCCGACCATCACCACCCAGGTGAACGCCTATCTCGCCAGCGGCCAGGTCGACAGCAAGACGCTGTACTCGATCTGGGGCGGTGCCAACGACATCTTCGCTGCCGCTACCTCCGTCGGCGCGGCCGCCACGGCGCAGCAGTTGATCGCCCAAAACGTGGCCAACCAGATCGCCTATTTGCAAAGCCAGGGCGCAACTCCTGCACAGATTCAGGCAGCCACCCCGCAGATCACCCAGGTGGTGACCGCTCAGGTGACCCAAGCAGTGCTCGCCGCCGCCGGCGTGTCGTCCCTGCAGACGCCTGACCAGGCGCAGGCGTCCATTGCCGCCGCCGCACAACAGGAAGTGAAGCTGATCGGCCAGCTGCAGGCCGCCGGCGTGAAGAACATCCTGGTGTTCAACCTGCCCAATATCGGCGCGACCCCGGACGGCACGGCGCAGGGCGCTGCAGCCTCCGCCTCGCTGACCGGCCTCAGCCTGGTCTTCAACGGCCAGCTCAACGCCGGCCTGGCTACGCTCGGCAAGGGCATCGTCCCGCTCGATACCTACAGCCTGCTCAACGAAGTGATCGCCAACCCGGGCGCCTACGGCTTTACCAACGTGACCACGCCGGCCTGCGGCGTCGGTTCCAGCTCGGTGATGTGCGGCCCGGCAGGTTCCGGCCTGCCGTACACCTGGGCCGCCGGCACCAACATGACCTATTTGTTCGCCGATGGCGTGCACCCGACCACCGGTGCCGACGTGATGCTGGGTCAGTACGTGGTCTCGGTGCTCAGCGCACCGGGTTACGCATCGATCCTGGCCGAAGCGCCGCTGGCTTCGATTGCAGCGCAGAACCGCGCCATCCGCACGCAGATGCTGGCTGACGGCCAAGGCGGCGAAACGCGCGTCTTCGCCAATGTGGACTACGGCGACCAGACCTTCGACGCCAGCAGCGCCTCGCCGCGCACCAGCAGCAACAACGTCAACCTGACCCTGGGTGCCGACGTGCGCGCCACCGACAACCTGTCGGCCGGCGTGGCGCTCAATATCGGCCAGCACAACGCCAGCTACACCGGCGGCGGCGGTTACAAGCTGCAGGACGTCTCCGGCCTCGGCTACATCACCTATCACCAGGCGGGCGCCTACGTCGGTGGCTATGTCGACTTCGGCTCGGACAACTTCTCCGACATCGAGCGTCGCATCCAGCTGGGTAACGCCCAGCGCACCGAAACCGCCAAGGCCGACGGCAACCACCTCGGTGGTGGCGTGACCGGTGGCTACTGGTTCGACATGTCGAGCCTGCGCAGCGGTCCGTTCGCCACGGTCGAATGGCAGACGGTCAAGGTCAACGGCTTCAACGAAGCCGGCAACGACAGCACGGCCATGTGGTTTGGCCGCCAGCAGCGCGACTCGCTGCTCTCGGTCGTCGGTTGGCGCCTGGAAGGCCAGTGGCAGGCAGGCAACGTGTTGCTCAAGCCCTACGCCGAACTGGCCTGGAACCACGACAGCAAGGCGGATCCACGCGACGTCACGGCCGGCCTCAACAACATGCCGGGCTCCTTCAGCCTGCTTGGCTTCGCCCCGGACAAGACCTGGGGTACCGGTGACCTGGGCGTCAGCGCGCAGTTCACCAAGGCCATCAGCGGTTGGCTCGGCTACAGCGGTCGTTTCGAGGACAGCAGCCAGCGTTACAGCAGCGTCAACCTCGGCATGAAGTACGACTTCTAAGGCTAAGGCGAGCGTCACCCAACAAAAAAGCCGTCCGCGTGAGCGGACGGCTTTTTTTATGCTCCGTGTCGGAGGGGCTTACTTGCCCTTGCCACCGGTGGCGAGACTCAGGATGGCCAGTGCCTGCTTCTGCAGGTCGGCGGCGGCGTCATCGCCCAACGGCGAAGTCTTGCCACCCGCTTCGGACGTCTTCAGCACCAGCGTGCCGTCCTGGCTCCACGCAGCGCGGTCGGTCGACGTCGGCTTGGCATCCTTGCTGGCCTTATGCTGCTGCACCACGACCCACGGCTTGCCATCCTTGAAGGCGAAGTCGGTGCTGGTGAAGCCCTTGTCGCCGAAATCCACCTGCTCGCGGATGAACTTCACTTCACCCGCTTCGCGGAACACCTGCCAGCCGCGCGAGACATTCGCTTCGAGCTTGGTGCCGCTGCTGATCTTCATGCCGCCGATCTGCTTCTGCACCGCGGTGAAGGCAGCGAATTCCTTCTCGCCCGGAGTCTGCTCGGCCACCAGCTGGATGCTCACCTGGCTCGGCGAACCCTTGGTCAATACCGGCGCCTGGATCGGCATGGTGTACTTGCGATCGCCATCGGTCAGCACGGCCTTGACCGTGTAGATGGCAGCCGGATCGATATCGGCAGGATTGAAGGTCAGCTCAAACGACTGCGGGAATGTCGTTGCCGGGCTGATCGTCTTCGTCGCCAGCGGTGCGGCGTCCTGTGCCGATACGTTCACCAGGCTGATATCCAGCTTCGCCGAAGCGCTCAGCTGGCTGGCGTCGCGCAAGGTCACCGTACCGGTAACGGCGTTGGCATTGGCGGGGGCACCAGCGGTGGTACCAGCGGGAGCCGTCGCGCCACCAGGGGCCGCGGTCTGCGATGAGTCCGAAGAATTACTGCAACCAGCCAGAGCCAGAGCCAGAGCAGCGACCGACATCAGCGACCAAACCAACCTGCGCATGGGAAAAACCTCTATCGAATGTCAGAGCGAAGCGCGAGAACCAACAGGCGCCAACACGCCTCGACTCTACACGGGGGAAGCTCTCAGGATAGCCCAAAGGATATGCCTTGTAAAAGCTTACTCCATTCGCGAGCGTATGCCGCAATTAATCGCCAGCCCATTGGCGCATAAACAAAAAGCGTGGCTGATTAGCGAACACCTGCTAATACGGTATTAACCCGTCTTTGCAACGCTGGGTATATTGGCGGTAATAGAAGCGAGCACGATCCACGCCGCCGCTGCTGCCACAGGAACAGCTCGCCTTCGAATACATGCGTGGGCCGATCCCACCGAAGCGAAGTTCGCTACCCACGGGTCTGCAACACCTCCTGCTCATCCGCGTTGGCATTCTGACTTGATCCTCATGGGGAGACAGTTCGCGTATGGGATGTGCCATGTGCGAGGGCATCAAGTTGCCTCGGGTCATCGTTGCTGTCGTAGCGGCCCATCCAGGCATTGCCCGCCGTACCGAAGTCGTGGCTGCGGGTAAGCGCGAGCTTCGTCGCCTTGTCCTGGCAAACAGGCGCCAGGGCCCGCGAAGGTACCTACGGGTGATGCAAGGCGTGCGGCGAGCGTAAGTTTGTTGTTGATCTTTTTACGAAACAGCCACCTCGCTCCCAAGCCAAGATTCCCCCGGGGGCTGACCCAGGGATCGAGAACTTGCTTTCCTCACCCTGGGTCGCAGGAACTAGACCTGGAGCGCCCGTACTTTCCTGTCTGTCAGCTGAACAAGCCGGCGAGTTTGTAGTTACCAATCAAGGACAATTGCGTTGTTGATCTAGGCGAAGTTGCTGGATATCGCGACTATCCCCCAAGAACCTACGGACCATCGGAAAGCTTTTACGATCGTCAACGACTTGCTAACAGTCGCTTGACGCTGGCAATTCATTTTCGGGTTCACGCTCACTACAACTTGTCGCCATCCGCCAGGAAACTGCGATGAACATGCAAAAATTTACGCCACCCGAAACGGCAGGCACCTTCGCCGATCGCATCAAAGTGCTGATCCAGCGCGTAGGCAGCGTCACTGAAATCGCCCGAATGTGCGGTTTTTCCGAGGGCGTGGTGCGCAGCTGGCGCGACGGCAACACCGATCCGTCGCGCGCCCGCTGCGTGACGCTCGCGAAGACGCTGGGCATTTCGCTGGTATGGCTGGTAGCGGGTGAGGGTTCGATCCAGACGGACGCGATCACCTCCGGGGAAGACCAGCCGAATGCGGAGTCCACGGCCAACCGTCACCGCACCAAGCTGCGGACCGCCGCCGACACCCTCCACGCCAGCGGCATGGCCATGGATCCGCAACGCCTGAATACCGCGCTGCGCATCCTGCAGTCGGAACTGGACCTGGCCGAAAGTCACCTGACCCTGGCCGACAACGCCGACATGCTGGCTGATCTTTACGACATCCTTGGCCCGGGTGGCGCAGATGTCGACGCAACGGCGATGGTGGCCTTCACCCACCGTCTGGCCGAACGCGTCAAGCGTGGCCGCACGATCATCGGCTAAGCGCAAGCCGCGTTTCGCACGAAAAAAAACGGCAGCCCATCGGCTGCCGTTTTTTTGTGGGGTCGTCACCCCGCGTCATCGCACGTCAAAGGCGTGCGATATCGGCAATGGCGCCAAACTGCGCCTTGAGCTGACCCAGCAAGGCGAGGCGATTCGCCCGCACGGCCGGGTTTTCGGCGTTGACGAGCACGCTGTCGAAGAACGCATCCACCGGAGCCTGCAACTGCGCCAGCCGCGTCAGTACGGCTGCATAGTCGCCTGCCTGCAACGGGGCCGCGGTATCCGCACGCGCACCATCGAGCGCCGCCGCCAGGGCACGCTCGGCGTCGGCTTCGAAATAAGCGGCATCGACCGTGCTGCCCACGACTGGCGCGCCCGCTTCTTCCGCCTGCTTGCGCAGGATGTTCGCCACGCGCTTGTTCGCCGCCGCCAGGCTCAGTGCTTCCGGGCGACGGCCGAATTCGGCGACGGCACGCAGTCGCCGGTCGAAGTCGACCAGGCTGGCCGGCGTCACCGCCAACACCGCTTCGAACTGCTCGCCGGTGAAGCCCTGCTCGGCGTAATAACCGCGCAGACGCTCGAGCACGAAGTCATACAGCTCGTCGACCAGGGCCGCACGGCGCTTGCCTGCATCCAGGGAAGGCGCCTTACCGTCCTTGCCAGGCTTGAGGCCGGCCGCCAGGGCGGCTTCCGGCAGCAACTCCAGGGCTTCGACAAAGGTGCCGCGCAGGTCGAGTTCGAGACCGCCTTCGACCAGGGTACGCGCCAGACCCAGCGCAGCGCGACGCAGCGCGAACGGATCCTTGTTGCCACTGGGCTTCAGGCCCACGGCAAAGATGCCGGCAAGCGTATCGAGGCGATCGGCGACGGCGAGTACGCGCCCCACCTTGCCCGCGGCGATGGCGTCACCGGCAAAGCGCGGCTGGTAGTAGCTGTCGAGCGCAGCGGCCACTTCCGGCGTTTCGCCATGATGGGCGGCGTAGTAGCGACCCATCACGCCTTGCAGCTCGGGGAACTCGCCGACCATGCGGGTGAGCAGATCGCACTTGCTGAGCGCGGCCGCGCGCGTCGCTTCGCCGGCGTCGACATCGACGCGATTAGCGATGATGCGTGCCAGCTCGGCCACGCGCACGCTCTTGTCCCACAGGCTGCCCAGCGCCTGTTGATAGGTGACGCTCTTCAGCTGGTCCTGATAGCCCGCCAGTGGCGTCTTCAGGTCCTCGTCCCAGAAGAACTTCGCATCGGCAAAACGCGGACGGATCACGCGCTCGTAACCCTTGCGGATTTCGCCGGGCTGCTTGCTGTCGATATTGGCGACGCCGATGAAATGCTCGGTGAGTCTGCCTTCAGCGTCGAACACCGGCACGAACTTCTGGTTGGTCTCCATCGTGGTGACCAAGGCTTCCGGCGGTACCGCCAGGAATTCGCGCTCGAACGTGCAGGCGATGGCCACCGGCCATTCGGTAAGGTTGGCGATTTCGTCGAGCAACGCGTCGTCGAGCTGGGGCACGCCATCGGTTTCCTTCGCCACGCGCGCCACTTCATCGCGAATCTTCTGGCGCCGCTCGAGCGGATCGGCCAACACCTTGGCCGAACGCATGCCGTCCAGCCAGCTGTCGGCATCGACCACGTGCAACGGCTGCGGATGCATGAAGCGATGACCACGCGACTTGCGCCCACTGCTGAGGCCAAGCACGTGGCCATCGATGATATCGGCGCCATGCAGCATCACCAGCCAATGCACCGGACGCACGAAGCTATAGTCGTGGTCGCCCCAGCGCATCGGCTTGGGGATGGGCAGGCCCTTGAGTGCCTCTTCAACGATTTCTGGCAGCAACGCCGCCACCGGCTGACCGGGCTTGGTCGCGCGGAAAACGAACCAGGAACCCTTGTCGGTTTCCAGCTTTTCCAGCTGTTCCACGCTGACGCCGCAGGACTGCGCAAAGCCCAGCAAGGCCTTGCCCGGCTGGCCATCGGTATCGAGCGCGGCGTTGAGCGCCGGCCCGCGACGCTCAATGGTCTGCGCCGGCTGCTGCACCGCCACCTCCGGGATATGGACGGCCAAACGACGCGGAGAGGCATAGGACCTGGCGACGTCCAGCGCGGCGCTGACGCCACGCTTGGCCAGGCCATCGCAGATGCCGCGCAGGAAGGCGGCGGCCAGTTCGTCCAGCGCCTTGGGCGGCAGTTCTTCCGTGCCCAGTTCGATCAACAATGGCTTGCTGGCGGCGCTCATGCAGCCTGCTCCTTCAGGTTCTTCTTAAGGCCCGGAAAACCGAGCTTCTCGCGCTGCGCCACATAGGCTTCCGCCACGCCGCGGGCCAAGGTGCGCACGCGCAGGATGTAACGCTGGCGCTCGGTCACGCTGATGGCTCGACGCGCGTCGAGCAGGTTGAAGGTGTGGCTGGCCTTCATCACCTGCTCATAGGCGGGCAGCGGCAGGCCGGCGGCGATCAGCTTGTTCGCCTCGCCCTCGCAGACGTCGAACCAGCGCAGCAGCTCGGGCACATTCGCGTGCTCGAAGTTGTAGGTGCTCTGTTCCACTTCGTTCTGCAGGAACACGTCGCCGTAGGTCACGGTGCCATGCGGGCCTTCGGTCCAGATCAGGTCGTAGACGTTGTCCACGTTCTGCAGGTACATGGCCAGGCGCTCGAGGCCGTAGGTGATCTCACCCGTCACGGGACGGCATTCCAGGCCGCCGGCCTGCTGGAAGTAGGTGAACTGGGTCACTTCCATGCCGTTGAGCCAGACTTCCCAGCCCAGGCCCCAGGCGCCCAGGGTGGGCGATTCCCAGTTGTCCTCGACGAAGCGCAAGTCGTGCACCAGCGGGTCCAGGCCCAGCTCCTTCAGCGAGCCGATGTACAGGTCCAGGATATTGTCCGGATTGGGCTTCATTACCACCTGGTACTGGTAGTAATGCTGCAGGCGGTTCGGATTCTGGCCGTAGCGGCCGTCGGTCGGGCGGCGCGAGGGCTGCACATAGGCAGCGGCCCACGGTTCGGGACCGAGCGAGCGCAGGAACGTCGCGGGGTGGAAGGTGCCGGCGCCGACCTCGGTATCGAGGGGCTGCAGCAAGACACAACCCTGGGCCGCCCAATAGCGGTTCAGGGTCTGGATCACATCCTGGAAGGTGCGCGCGGACATGGCTTTCCGTGGGCTTGAATAAAGCGCGTTAGTATAGCCGCGACCGCTTTCGCCGCTGGCTTTTCGGCGAAAACCCTCATCGGAGAGATTGCCGCATGGCCGCATCACCGCAATCCGCGACCCTGCTCGGCCGCCGTGGCCGACTGGAACTGGACGAGCTGCTGGCAACGCTGGTGGTCGATGGCTACCTGCTGGCCGAGGACGCCAAGCTGGTGCGCATGGGCGCACGCAGCGGCCGCAGCACGGTGGAGCTGCATCCGCTGGTGCTGGTGGCCAACGCGAAGCTGCCCAATCAACGGGAGCCCGGGCGCCCCCTGGGTCTCGAAGCCTTGACCGAATGGCTGGCCGGCCACGCCAGCCTGCCGTATCTCAAGATCGATCCGATGAAGATCAACGCGGCGGCCGTGACCCAGGTGGTCAGCCACGCCTATGCGCAGCGGCATCGCATCCTGCCCGTGGGCGTGGCGCCGGGCGAGGTCACCTTCGCCACCTGCGAGCCGTTCGACGCCGGCTGGGCCAAGGATCTGGCCCAGATGATTCGCCGCGACGTGCGTCGGGTGGTGTCCAATCCGGTGGACATCAACCGCTACCTGCTGGAGTTCTACGGCGTCCAGCGCTCGATCCAGCTTGCCCAGGACGCCAAGGGCACCGGCTACGACTCGTCGGCCATCCTCAACTTCGAGCAACTGGTGGAGTTGGGCAAGGGTGGCGAAATCGGCGCGGACGATCGCCACGTCGTGCATATCGTCGACTGGCTGCTGCAATACGCGTTCGAGCAGCGCGCCTCGGACATCCACCTGGAGCCGCGCCGCGACGCCGGCCGCATGCGTTTCCGCATCGACGGTGTGATGCACAAGGTATTCGAGCTGCCGCCACCGGTGATGACCGCCGTCACCGCGCGCATCAAGATCCTGTCGCGCATGGACGTGGCCGAGAAGCGCCGCCCGCAGGATGGCCGCATCAAGACGCGTTCATCGTCGGGGCGCGAGGTCGAGCTGCGCATTTCGACCATGCCCACGGCGTTCGGCGAGAAGGTGGTGATGCGCATCTTCGACCCGGACCTGGTGGCCAAGGATTTCGGCCAACTGGGCTTTTCCGCCGAGGAGGGCGCGATCTGGCGCTCGATGGTGGAGCGCCCGCATGGCATCGTGCTGGTCACCGGCCCGACCGGCTCCGGCAAGACCACCACGCTCTACTCGACGCTGCGCCACCTGGCCACGCCCGAGCTCAACGTGTGCACGGTGGAAGACCCCATCGAAATGGTCTCGCCCGAGTTCAACCAGATGCAGGTGCAGGCGGCGATCGATCTCGATTTTGCCGCGGGCGTGCGCACCCTGCTGCGCCAGGATCCGGACATCATCATGGTCGGCGAGATTCGCGACCTGGCCACGGCGCAGATGGCGGTACAGGCCTCGCTCACCGGCCACCTGGTGTTATCGACGCTGCATACCAACGATGCGCCCAGTGCGGTCACGCGCCTGCTGGATCTGGGCGTGCCGCACTATCTCATCCAGTCCACGCTGACTGGCGTGGTGGCACAGCGCCTGGTGCGCACGCTGTGTGCGCACTGCAAGCAGGAAACTGCGCAGGATCCGCACGAATGGACGGCGCTGACCCATGGCTGGTCGATCCCGCTGCCGGACAAGGTCTACAAGCCCCAGGGTTGCCTGGAATGCCGCAACACCGGCTTCATGGGGCGCACCGGCATCTACGAGATGATGCAGTTGTCCTCGCGCCTGCGCGGCCTTATCTCTGCACAGCTGGATCTCGGGCATTTCGGCCATGCCGCGCTGGCCGAAGGCATGAGTCCATTGCGCATTTCCGCCGCCGCACAGGTCGCGCGCGGCGTGACCACCGTGCAGGAAGTGCTCAACGTGATACCGCCGATCGAGCACAGTTCAGTTTGAATCTGCATCATCACACCGTCTCTTCGTCCTGGAAGTCGCCGCATCGCATGAAGCCCGTCCTGATCATCCGCACCGGTCGCGCCCCTGATTCCATCCGCGCTCGCCACGGCGATTTTCCACACTGGTTCCGCCTCAGCGCCAATCTGTCGCCGGAGCGTGTACGCATCGTCGATGTGGAGGCCGGTGAGACGCTTCCGGCCGCTTCCGAGGTAGCGGGTGCACTGATCACCGGCTCGGCCGCCATGGTCACCGAGCGCGCGCCCTGGAGCGAGCGCACCGCGGGCTGGATCCGCGATGCGATGGACCTCGAGCTGCCGATGTTCGGCGTCTGCTATGGCCACCAGCTGATGGCGCACGCACTCGGCGGCCGCGTCGACTACCTGCCGGGCGGACGCGAGATCGGCACGCTGCCGATCAAGCTGCTCGAAGCGGCCAAGCAGGACCCGCTCGCCGCCGACCTGCCGTCCGAGTTTCGTGCCCACACCACGCACGAGCAAAGCGTGCTGGAGGTGCCCAAGGGCGCCACCGTGCTGGCCAGTTCGGAGCGCGACCCGCACCACTTGCTCCGTTATGGCGCGAACGCGGTCAGCGTGCAGTTCCACCCCGAATTCAATGCCGACGTCATGCGCGCGTATATCCATCGCAAGCGCGATGCCATGGACAAGGAAGGCTTCGATCCGCGGCACACATTCCGCCAGGTGGCCGCGACGCCGCTGGCACGCCGGCTGATGCGGCAATTCTCGCGGCACCACGGGCTCGCCAAGGGCTGACCTACACGGGCAAGTCACAGTGGCAGCCTAGAATGACCGTGCCGGGCGCCTTTCCGCGGATTGCGCGCTCTCCGCGAAAGGATGGGCGAGATGGCATTGAAGCAGCCGCATGTACATCGCGCCGCGGTGATCGCGATGCGGCTGGTCGATATCGCCGACGCCATTGATCTGACGACCGCCGAATCGCTGTGGGTACATCATGCACGCACGGCCGCCGCGCGCGGTCGCCTGCTCAACGCACCACCGAAGGCGGTGGCGTTCGGGGTGCCGCCGCTTCAGCTTACGCTTGATCCCCAACAGATCGACATCGGCGGGCGGCCGATGCAGGCCACCGTCATGGCGCGGCTTTATGATTTTGGCGCCGTCGCCTTTTCCCTGCGCGTAGCAGCCGATGATCTTTCCTGGGCGGACTTCACCTCGCGCGTCAACGCCGTCGATGCCGCGTTGGGGCTGTCTTCAGACGCAGCGGTGTGGCCTAGGCTGTTGGAACAGATCACCACGATCATGCGTCCCGCGCTCTCGCGACCCAGCGTCGAACCGTTGCAGGAGGACTATCTGCTGGGGCTCGTACACTCGATGGAGGGCGTGAGCACCACGGCTTCCTTGCATCACGAGGTCGACCTCGTGCCGCTGCTGTCCGGCGAGTCGCGCCCTCTGTCCGAGCAAGCCCGCCATGAGCTGTTGCGGCAGCGCTTTTCCTACTATGCCGATGACCTCGTGGTGCTGACTTGGGATCGCGCCTTCATCATCGAGCCGCGCAACGATTCCGATGTGGTGGATATCTTGGAGGTGGCCAATGCGCAGCTGCTGGAGTTGCGCTATTACGACGAGCTGCTCGATGCCGAGTTGCCGCGCATGTATGACCTCGTCGAAGCCACGCTCCACGTCGCCAGCCCATTCGCCGCGCGGCGCTACGCCGACCTGGCGCGTCATCTCTACACCTTGGTCGCTGAAGTCACCGAGATCACCGAAAAAGTGGACAACGCGCTGCAGGTGACCGAGGACGTCTATCTCGCCCGCGTCTATGCATCGGCGCTGGATTTGTTCCGCGTCTCACACGTGAGCAAAGCGGTCGATCGCAAGCTGGCCATCATCCGCGACAGTTACGCGGCGCTCTATGAAGAAGCCTCGAGCAAGCGCGGCGAGCTATTGGAGTTGGCGATCATCCTGCTGATCGTGGTGGAGATCGTCATCGCGGTGATGCGGCACGTCTAAACGCCCGCCGGCCTGACCTTAGCGGCTCCGCGGCGGCATCGGAAACGGCGTGATCTTCTGCCCATCGCTGGCATCGCGAATGACCAGTGCGCCCTTGCTCTCGACCTCTTCGATGCGTACCACCGACTGCATTGGCAGATGGAGTACGCGGGTGTCCTTGAACTCCTCGCGCAGGCGCTCTTCCGTGGGATCGACCAACAAGCCCTCGCCAGCCGACTCGAAGACCAGCTCGCCAACCTCGGTGAAACCCCAGAGACTGCTGGAGGCCACGTGCCGGGCATAAAGCTCGTAGCACTTGCCCAGATGCAGGAAGGTCACCTTATAGAGTTTCTTGATACGCATACGCGCATTTTATCCTCGCAGACGACGCGCAATCGAATCTCGTGAAAGCAGGGCGAACACCACGCCGAACAAGAACCCTGCAATATGCGTCCACCAGACCACGGCCCCATAGCTTGGTCCTGCATAGGTGAAAAGCAGCTGCAACAAGACCCAGATGCCGATCAACAGGAAGGCAGGCACCCGCACGAACTCGAGATACAGCCCCAGGGGCAGGACCAGGCCAAGACGGGCACGCGGAAAGAGCGCGATATAGGCACCGAGCACCGCGGACACCGCTCCGCTGCAGCCGATGATGGGTGAACGCACCCCGGCCAGGGACAGGGCGCCAACCAGATTGGCGAAGATACCGCCCAGCATGAACAACAGCAGGAAGCGCAGCGACCCCAGTGCGCGTTCCGCCGGAATGCCGAAGATCACCAGAAACAACAGGTTGCCCAGCAAATGCAGCCACGCCAGGTGGATGAACAAGGCAGTGGCGAGGCGCAGCAGGGCGGGGTCGTGCAATTGCGGCAGTATCGGCATCTTCGCGTCGAAGATGTTCGCCGGCACCGTACCCCATTCCAGCCACATCGAAACGCGCTGCGGCGCAGGCATCAGGGCCAGCCAGACGAAACTGATCACGCAAACGACGACCAACAGCGTGGAGGCCCATTGCACGTGCTTACGACGTCGGGTTTCGACATGGACAAACACGTGAAGGTCGCTCCGCGAGACGCCGATTAAGGACACTCTGCATCATAGGCGATAAGTCGCAGCACGGCGAAGCTGGTGAGCCGAACCTGGATCTTCCTCATCGTCGGCCCTCCCTCAGCGTCATTCCGCCCTCACCGGCGTCGCTTCCTCACGACCATTCCCCCCTCATCGTCGACTCCCCCTCACCGTCATTCGCCCCCTCACCGCCGGCTCTCCCTCACCGTCATTCGCCCCCTCACCGTCATCCCCGCGAAAGCGGGGATCCAGCGCCTTAGGCGTGAGCGGCATGAGGCGACAACTGTTGCGCTGTCCAACCCGTGCACAGTCACTGGATCCCCGCTTTCGCGGGAATGACGGTGAGGTGTTGATGGGCCGTTCGGCCGCCGCCGATGTTGTCGAAAGCCCAAAACAAAAACCCCCGACGCATAGGCGACGAGGGCTTGGCTTGAAACCTTTGGCATCGAGCGGAGGCGTCAACAGCGTGCGTTTTCGACACGCCAAAAAGAACAAACCCCCGTAGCAGTTGCTACGAGGGTTTGGGATGAAGCCCCTGGCGGTGACCTGTTGCGGGGGGCGCCTGCGGCGCGCAAAGCGCGAAACACACAAAGACAAACGCCTTCCCGGATGGGAAGGCGTTTGAGGATGAAGCCCCTGGCGGTGACCTGTTGCAGGCTGCGCCTAACGGCGCCAGGGCCTAAAAAGAACAAACCCCCGTAGCGTGAGCTACGAGGGTTTGGGATGAAGCCCCTGGCGGTGACCTACTCTTGCATGGGCAATGCCACACTACCATCGGCGCAGCTGCGTTTCACTTCCGAGTTCGGGATGGGATCGGGTGGGACCACAGCGCTATAGCCGCCAGGGAA
>NZ_JAPDPF010000004.1 GCF_026283925.1 Dyella halodurans | reverse complement strand
AAAAGCCCGCAGGGTGGCTCGCAGGGATGCGAGCCAGTTTGTCGTCAGGGCAGGAGGCCCTGTCGACAAACCTCCGTAACCCACCCGCGCACCTGGAGGGCGTAGCCCGGAAGGCGCGCCATCGGGGTGGCCTTTCTCTTGGTTACTTCTCTTTGGCCACGCAAAGAGAAGTAACCCGCTGTCCGGCAGGACAGCGGAAGCCCGCGGCAGGCGAGCCCGGTCGCGGTCACATCGCAACAGAGCGAAAGGCGCTGGGTATCAGCTTGACCAGCCATTCGGCTGTTGAGAGTCAAAAGGACGATGAATAAGCCCGACCGACGTAACCACTCGGTCGGGCCCGCGGCCCATCAACCTGCCCCCGCATCAATGCTCATTGATCTGCAGCTTCTCCAGCAGCAGATTGAGCTTGCCCTTCATGGCATCTTCCGGTCGCGGTCCATCCACCCCGTAAAACGCCGTGTACAACACGTTCGGCTTGGCGTCCGCCGATACCGGCGTGCCGCCCACCGTGCCGATATACGTCATGTCGTTCTCGCTGTACGGCACACCATCGTCCGGGTGACTGCGGCGCAGCACCTTGCCCCAGTAGTTGCGGTAGCTGTCGTCCAGGTCGTCGGATGGTGCGATGTGGCGATTGACGCTGATCTTCTCGGCATTGTCGATATTGGACTTCACCACGACGTTGGAAACGTCCCACACCACCTTGCCGTGGTCTTCGAAGTAGGACATGCCCAGCACCAGCTGGCTGTCCTTGTCGATCTTCTGCAGCGCCGGCGTATAGGAGAAATCCATGCGCTTGGACTGATAGCGGAAGTCGTTGTCGTAGTCGAAGCGGATCGCGATATCCGATAGCACCGCTGGCAGCAGCTCTGTATTGGCCAGGTACTCCTTCCACTGCTCCAGGGTGCCGCTGTAGGAGACATAGAAGAAGTTGGCGAGAGCCTTGAGGTCACCCATCTCTTCGTGCGCGGATTTCGCCGTGACGACGCGGACCATCGCCGCGTAACCATCGGGAACCGGCAGCAGGAAGGCGATGAGCTTGGAGTTGTCATAGGCCATCGGCCAGACGCGTACCTGCCAGTGGCGCTGGTAGGCATCGGTGAAGGTCTGTTCCTCGCTGGGCTTGCCCAGCGAGGTCACCTTGACCTGCTCGGAACCCACGCGGCGCTGCAACGGCGCACCCTTGAGCAAAAGGTCCATGACCAGCTTGGGATCGCTGTAGAGCTGCTTGCTCGACACGTCATCGGGCTTGCGCAGATGGAACATCAGCTGATTGCCCACAACCGCCTTGGACACGTAGCCGTTGTGCGGCAGCGTGCCCTTGCTTTCGCTGGTGGTGGTGGCCACCCAGGTGCCACTGCTATTGCGATGAAGCAGGGTCGGGAACGGGTTGAGATTGGAGCTGCTATGCAGCATGCGGCTCGAACCCGAACCTTTCGGGAACATCGTGTCGGCGTTCTCCGCCAACAGGTCGTGCAGCTGCTGGTCGACGTAGGCGTCGTACAGCTTCTGAAATGTCGCGCTGAAATCCGCAAAGCTTTTGGGCAGCGGAAACTGCGCCTTGAACGTACCTGAGTGTTTGTCGTCGATGGCGTCCAGCTGGTACAGCTGGCGCGTGTCCGCAACCGCGAGGTCAGCCGGTGCCTTCAGCACCAGGTCGATGGGCAGGGCATAGTTGAGGTTTTCGTCGGGCGACTTCATCAACACGACGCCGATGACCTTGCCATCGCGGTCGAGCAGCGGGCCGCCGCTGTTGCCGGGCGAAGCCGCGGCCGAGAAGCGCATCCATTTCCAGCGACCGTTTTCCTCCTCCGGCGTCTGCGAGGTGTACAAGCCATCGCGAATCACGATGCCCGTGCCCAGCGCATTGCCGACGGCGTAGACGACATCGTTCATGGCGGGCTGCGTGTTCACTTCCAGCGGCGCGATCTTCGGTGCGTTCTTCAGCGTGAACTCGACAAAGTCTTCCTGCAGCGAGAAGCGCGTGATCTTGTCGATCGCATACACGTTGCCGTTGGCATCACGCACGGCCGGTTCGCCCATCAGGTTGCTGATGCCGATCGCCAGCACGTGGCCGGCAGTGACGTAGCGGTTGTCACCGACCGCAAACGCCGTGCCCACCGAGTAGTACTTGTCGTTGCGCAACTGGAACGGCAGCTGGTCCAGCGGCAATGGCTTTTCGTAAGTGAGCGGGTCGTTGACCGGCTTGGGCACCACGACCTCGAACGTCGCGGCCTGTACCTTGGGCAGTACCGCGGGATCGAGCGTCGCCGCGGCGAGCATAGGGGCGACCAACAGTGCCAGCCAGGCGACCCAGGCCACGGTGGGCCGCGATGCCTGCCGATTCGGGAAATGCATGTTCCGAGCGCTGCCTACCGGTTTTTCCATGTCCCGCCCCCGCCTCATATCCGTCGCGCCTTGGGGGCGCCGTCCCCGGGCCAGTGCCCATTCACGGGGGAAGTGTAGCGAAGGTTCTGGCTGGCGAAACGGGCTGCATGCACGTGCCGGCAGGATGCCTCGAGCGGGTCAGCAGCCGTCCATGGCGGAAGGCGCAAACGTGGGCGCCAGGCTCTAAGCTGCGGACTCCATACGGAAGTTACGCATGCCCCGTTCGATTGCCGCCAGCACCTTCCATTTGCCGCCCGGACCGTGGTCGACGGTGTTGGACGGCCTGTGCGCGCAATTTGCGCAAATCCCGCGCGCGCAATGGCTGGACCGGTTCGCGCGGGGACGGGTGCAGGATGAGCAGGGTCGCGCGCTGCCGGCGGATGCGCCATACCGCGTCGGCCTCTGCGTGCGTTATTTCCGCGAGGTGGCAGACGAGGTACCCATTCCCTTCCGCGAGACCTTGCTGCATGTCGACGCGCACCTGGTCGTGGTCGACAAGCCGCATTTTCTGCCGGTCACGCCGGCCGGCGGCTTTGTTCAGGAAACGGTGCTGACCCGGCTCATTCGCACGCTCGAGAACCCTGATCTGGTGCCCTTGCATCGTATCGATCGGCATACGGCGGGGCTGGTGATGTTTTCCGCCGATCCGGCCAGCCGCGCCGCCTACCAGGCCTTGTTTCGCGAGCACCGTATCGAAAAACACTACCGGGCCTGGGCGCCGGCCTTGCCACAACTCGAGTTTCCGCAGGTACGGCGCTCGCGCATCGTTGCCGGCGAGCCGTTCTTCCGCATGCAGGAGGTGCAGGGCGAGGCCAATAGCGAGACGCGTATCGATGTACTGGAGCGCGCCGGCCAGCTCTGGCTCTATGCGCTGCAGCCGATCACCGGCAAGAAACACCAGCTGCGCGTGCACATGAGCGGCTTGGGCGCGCCGATACGGCATGACACGTTCTACCCCGGGCTGACGGAGCAGGCGGCGGACGACTATGCGCACCCGCTGCAATTGCTGGCGCAGGCGCTTTCCTTTGTCGATCCGCTGAGCGGCAAACGGCGTCAGTTCCTCAGCGAGCGTGAGCTGCTTTCGCCGGAGTGAAGCGGTTTCGCCCGGCGGGCGGTTAAAATGCGGCTCTACTGATTGAGTTGGATCTTCCCTGCGTGATGGCTGCCGTGTTCTCCGCTGCTGCTCCCGATGCGGCGCTGGAGGCTTTGTTCGTTCCGTTCGAGACGGGGCAGCTCAGCCTGCCGGCGGACGGGCGCGTGTTATTCATGCGCGCGCGAGATGGCTTCCGTGTGCGCGAGATGGCGCGTCCGGGCTGGGTCTGTGAGCAGAGCTTCAAACCGTTCGCGGATGCGCTGGAACGCAGCAGATTGCGGCTGGGTGCGCCCGATAGCGAAGAGCGTTACCCCTTGGTCCTGGTGCTGCCACCGCGGCAACGCGACGAGGCGCGCGCCCTGTTCGCGCAGACCATGCGCCGTACCGCCCCCGGTGGGGTGGTGCTGGTAGCGATGCCCAATACCGAGGGCGCCAAGTCGGGCGAAGCAGACCTGGCTCGCCTGGCCGGCCCGCTGCAGGTGGTCTCCAAGCACAAATGCCGTGTGTTCTGGACTTCGCCACTGGGTGACGAAGCCACTTCGGCGCTGCTCGACGAATGGTCCGCGCTCGATGCCCCGCGACCCAACGGGGCGGGTTATATCAGCCGCCCGGGACTGTTCGCCTGGGATCGCGTGGACCCCGCCTCGGCCCTGCTGGCAGAGCACCTGCCGGCGGATCTTGCAGGACGGCTGGCGGATCTTGGCGCGGGCTACGGCTATCTCGCCACCCAGGTGCTGGCACGCTGTGCCGGCGTGACGGGTATCGACCTGTACGAAGCGGAACGACGCGCGCTGGAGCCGGCACGACTGAATCTGGAAGACGCGCAGCGTGTCTGCGGCAGGCCGGTGGCATTCGCCATCCATTGGCATGACGTGACGCAGGGACTGCCCCATCGTTACGACGCCATCGTCAGCAATCCACCGTTCCATCAAGGCCGCGCCGACCTGCCTGAACTGGGTCGCGCGTTTATCGATACGGCGGCCGGCGCATTGTTGCCGCACGGCCGCCTGTGGCTGGTGGCCAATCGCCATCTGCCCTATGAGGCCACGCTGGCCGCTCGCTTTACCGAGGTACGTACGGTGACAACGCAGGAAGGTTTCAAGGTGATCGAAGCACGCGGAGTACGCGCATGAAATTGGTCAAGCTGATCGCCAATCTCGGTTATGGCAGCCGCAAGGACGTGGCGCTGATGTTTCGCGAAGGACGCATCACCGATCCCGCTGGCGAAGTGTTGTACGCCGATGACAAGGTGCCGCACGAGCACATCCGCGTCGACGACGAGCCGCTCGATCCGCCTGCGGGCCTGATTCTTATGATGAACAAGCCACTGGGCGCCACCTGCTCGCGCAAGGATCAGGGACGCGTGGTGTACGACTTGCTGCCGCCACGCTATCGGGTGCGCGATCCGGCACTCTCAACCGTGGGTCGGCTGGATCGCGACACCTCCGGCCTGCTGCTGTTCACCGATGATGGCGCGCTGCTGCACCGGATCATCTCGCCGAAGTCGAGGGTGGCCAAGGTGTATGAGGCCACGCTAGCGCAGGATCTGCGCGGCGACGAAGGCGAGTTGTTCGGCAGCGGCAAGATGATGCTGGAGTCGGAAAAGGAGCCGCTGGAGCCGGCCGTGCTGGAGGTGTTGTCGCCGCGCCATGTGCGCCTGACCCTGACCGAAGGACGCTATCACCAGGTACGCCGCATGTTCGCTGCGGTCGGCAACCACGTGGAAACGCTGGCGCGAATTTCCGTCGGTGGTCTCACCCTCGGTGAGCTTCCGGCCGGCCGGTGGCGTGCGCTGGACGCGGGCGACGTGGCAACCCTTTTTGCGGGGCCGACGTCGTCCGCGTGAACGTGGCTCAGCCGGTCAGATACTCGCGGCGGCGGGCCAGTTCGTCTTCCCGGCGCGAATGGGCGCCGGGTTGCCAGGACACCAACTGAAACGGGTTGGGATCCTGGGCTTGAGTATTCGCCGCGTCCTGCGTATCCCTGTGGGGGAGCATCCCTGCTACCAGCTGCATTCCACGCGCAAAGGTGGAACGGGCAAGAAGCATGTGCATAGTGTCACTCCCGGCTACCCCTGCGCAGCCGACGGGTACCACTCTAACCATCTTCACTGGCTGTACACAAATGCCAATCGTCACTGAACGGAATTGCGCTTGTTGCAGGGCTGCGCGAGACGTTCATAAAGGTGAAGACGCGATCTCCCTGGCATATTTGCGGGGACGTCTTGCACCAAAACTGCCATGACCAAATATCGAGGCAGGCGCTTCACATCACCGGGAATAGGGCAGCACATGCAGCAATTGCGATTCGATAACGCCTTTACCCGTGAGCTTCCGGGTGACCCCGAAACGGGTGCGCGTCAGCGCCAGGTGTTCAGCGCGCTGTACTCGCTGGTCGAGCCGACGCCGGTGGCGTCACCGCGTGTCGTCGCCTATTCGAGCGAGATGGCGCAGACGCTGGGCCTGAGTGAGGCTGATCTCGCCAGCGCCGATTTTGCGGCCGTCTTTGGTGGCAACGCGTTGCTGGAGGGCATGCAGCCTTATGCCGCGAACTACGGCGGCCATCAGTTCGGGGTCTGGGCCGATCAGCTGGGCGACGGGCGTGCGATCTCGCTGGGTGAAGTGATCGACGCGGATGGCCTGCGTTGGGAGCTGCAACTGAAGGGCGCCGGTCGCACGCCTTATTCGCGTGGCGCCGACGGACGCGCCGTGTTGAGATCCTCCATTCGCGAATTCCTCTGCAGCGAGGCGATGCACCATCTCGGTGTGCCGACCACGCGAGCACTAAGCCTTGTCGTTACCGGTGACGCCGTCGTGCGCGACATGTTCTACGACGGCCATCCGCAGGAGGAACCCGGCGCCATCGTTTGCCGCGTGGCGCCGTCGTTTATTCGTTTCGGCAACTTCGAGCTGCCGGCAGCGCGCGGTGAAGTCGAACTGCTGCGGCAGTTGGTGGACTTCACCATTCGTCGCGATTTCCCCGCACTGCAAGGCCAGGGCCAGGCGCTGTATGCCGAGTGGTTCGGCCAGATCTGCGAACGCACGGCAACGATGGTGGCGCACTGGATGCGCGTAGGCTTTGTGCATGGCGTGATGAACACGGACAACATGTCCATACTCGGGCTCACCATCGACTACGGTCCCTACGGCTGGGTCGACAATTTCGATCCGGAATGGACGCCCAATACGACGGACGCTGGACGCCGCCGCTATCGTTTTGGCCAGCAACCGAACGTGGCGTGGTGGAACCTGGGTCGCCTGGCCATGGCGCTGGCGCCGCTGTTCGACGGCGTGGAATCGTTGCAGGCAGGCTTGGATCGCTATGCGGCGACCTACGCCGCCGCGGATCGCGAGTCGATCGCCGCGAAACTGGGCCTGGCCGAATGCCGTGATGACGACGTCGACTTGATGCGCGCCTTGCATGCGCTGCTCAGCGAAGCGGAAGTCGACATGACGCTGTTCTTTCGCGCGCTGGGCGATGTCGATATGCAGGCGCCATCACTCGCGCCGTCGCAGGAAGCGTTTTACGACGAGGTGAAGCGCGTCGAGGCGGAGCCCGCGTTCCTCGCCTGGCTGGTGCGCTATGCGGCGCGCGTCGCCGACGATCCGTTGAGGCCGGAACAGCGTCGCGCGCTCATGCAGCGTGCCAACCCGCGCTACGTGCTGCGCAACTACCTGGCGCAAGAGGCCATCGATCGCGCCACGCAAGGCGATTACGACGGCATCCGCGAATTGCTGGAGGTCATGCGCCGCCCTTATGACGATCAGCCGGGCCACGAGCGTTATGCCCGAAAACGCCCGGATTGGGCGCGCCAGAAAGCGGGTTGTTCGATGTTGTCGTGCAGTTCCTAGCGCAGCGCGCCATCCAGGAACTGTCGCAACTGCGATGCATTGAGTGCACCGGCTTGTCGCGCGACTTCGCGTCCGTCACGTAGCACCAGCAAGGTGGGAATGCTGCGGATGCCAAACCGCGAGGCCAGGGCAGGTTGCGCGTCCGTATCCACCTTCGCCAGCCGCAGCCGGGGTTCCAGGCTGCGTGCTGCCTCGGCAAAGACCGGCGCAAAGCCGCGACACGGACCGCACCAGGTCGCCCAGAAATCAATCACCACCGGCAAGTCGCCACGACCGGCCACGGCATCAAAGTTGGCGGTGGTCAGCTCGATCGGTTTGCCCTCGAACAACGGCTGCTTGCAACGGCCGCAGGTGGGGTGCTCGCCAAGGCGTTGGTCGGGAACTCGATTGAGTGCACTGCAATGAGGGCATGGGACACTCAGTACGTTGGACACGGTGGACTCCAGGTCCGAAACTCACTGGCACATCAAATGGTGCTGGCACGGCGTCGAAACAAGATGTGCATGGGCTGCCCAGGATGAACGTACGCGGCAAAGAGCACGGGAAACGCAGATCGACGCAGGCTTCGGCGATCCGCTGCGTGGTGGCCTTGATGGGAGCGTGCTGGACCCTGCCCAACACCTTGCTGGGCTTGCTGCTTGGCGTGGCCTGCCTCCCGTTTGGGGCGCGCCTGCAGTGGCGCAGTCGGGAACTGGCGCTCGCCTTTCGGCGCATGCCCTGGCCAGGTCCCGGCGGCGCCCTGACGCTTGGCAACGTCATCCTCTACACCAGCGATGAATTGAATACGCCTTGCTTGACCTATGCCCACCGTGCGGGTCAACGCCAGGAGCAACCCATCTCGCTGGCCGACCACGAGCGCGCGCACGTCTACCAATTCATGCTGCTGGGCCCGCTGTTTCTGCCGGTGTACCTGCTTTGCGGCGGCGTAAGCGTGCGCAATCCGTTCGAACGCTCGGCCGACCGCTATGCGCAGAGCGGGCGAGGGTGGTGGCCTTCATAAGCGTCGCGGAGTGGCGCTGGGTGGGCCTCGACTCAGGACCGCATGCTCGTTTGCTTATTGGCCGTTGCCGCCGTTATTGCTTGGCGCTGGGCGTGGCTGCGGCCGGGGCGCGTGGCTTTCGCCGGGCGGCCGGTTGCCCTGGTTCGGCGGCGGTCGGTTGCCACCTGCGGGCGGTGGCCGAGGATTCGTCGGTGGCCGGTTGCCCTGGTTCGGCGGCGGACGGCCGCCGCCTGGCGGATATTGCCCGGGATTCGTCGGTGGCCGATTGCCCGGGTTCGGCGGTCGCGTGACGGCAGGGGGGGGATGCGCGCCGGGATTCGGCGGTCGCGGCGCCTGACTCATCGGTGGCCGATAGGCCGGCCCGGGCGGATGGGCGACCGGGCCCGGGGGGCGATAGCCCGGCCGGTAACCCGGTGGTCGCGGAGGCGGTCGCGTCGGATAGGGCCGCCCGTACCAATAGTCGCGATCCCGATAGAACGGCCGGTCGCGGTAGTAACTGCCCCAGTAAGAGCCGATCGCGAACGCGACAATCGGAATCCCGATCTGCGCACCATAGTCGGCGATGATCACCGGCTGGCTCTGGTAGTAGTACTGCACAAAGGTGCCAGGCACCCAGCCGCGCATGCCCAGGGTGATGACGTCGCACCATCCCCAACCCGCGGTGCAGCCCTGGACGGAGACACTGGTACCGGCAGGCAATTGCGCGATGGTGGGGTAGCCCGGATCCGGTCCTGCGTACAGATCGGTGTAAGCGGTGAGCACACCGTTCAAGATTTGCGCGAAGGCGGGAGTGGCCAGGCCCAGCGCCAGCAAGACAGTCCAGATGAATCGCTTCATCGATGCATCTCCGGGTAGACGCAACCAGGAGACTGCGCCGCCGGCTTAGTCGACGTCAATGCAAATGCCGCGTTTGCCGCGCGCGATTAGCTAGCTGTTCAGCACTCGTCTTGCGCTGCCTTTCACGCCATCTCGACCAACTGTCCCTGCACTTCATTGATGGAATGCCGGATGCGCTGGCTGAAGATGGAATCTTCATGGTGGATCAGCACCAGCCGCTCCGTTGCGCGCGTCATGGCGACGTAGAGCAGGCGTGCCTCGTCGACTTCGTCCTTGCCGGGTTTCGGCAGCGAACCCAGCCCGGGGATGATCACCAGGGGAAACTCCAGTCCTTTGCTGGAGTGCATCGTCACCAGCTTCACCGTGTCGTCGACCACGAACAGCGAACTCTTGCCGTTGCCCTCAGCGAGGCGGCTGGGTATCTGTGCACGCTGCAAGGCCTCGTGCAGCTTCTCGCCCTCCCAGCCGTTGCGGAAGATCACGGCCATGTCGGACAGGCGGCGCCCGCCTGCGTGCTCGTCACGCAGGCGCTGGATGATCGCCGGCAACTGGTCTTCCATGCGCTCCACACGGATCAGCTCCGGCAGGGCGCCGCGGCGTCCCGCGCTTTCGGGGGCGATCAACGGTACCCCGTCGTCCTCGTCGGCGCGCGCCAGCAACAGCTCGTTGGCGAAGCCGCGCGCCACCGAAAGGATCTCCAGCGTGTTGCGATAGTTGAGCTTGAGGATGGTGGTGCGCCCTTGCGCCTGTACGCCCAGGCTCTTCCAGCTGAGCTTCTTGCGGTTGGCCTGGCCGTAGATGTTCTGCGCATCGTCGTACAGCACCAGCAGGGAATTGGTGTGGGGGTCGATCATCTGCACGATCAGCTTGTACCAGTCCGGCTCGAAGTCGTGGCCTTCGTCGATCAATACGGCGCCATACTGGAAACGCGGAATCTGTCCGCCGTCGACACCGGCAATCACCGCCGGCGGTAGTTGCTCGGCGTAGTGCGGCCCGTCCGCAGGCAGCGGCACGTGATAGGCGGTGAGCATGCTGCGGCACCACTTGTGGAAGTTGTAGACCTGCACCTTGTCACTGAGGCCGCGCTCGCCCATCAGCTGGTCCAGCCGTGCGGCCAGGGTCTTGTTGTAGCAAAGCACCAGGATCGGCTTGGACAGCGCGCGCGCCAGCTGCATCGCGCGAAAGCCGAGGATCATGGTCTTGCCCGAACCGGCCACGCCGTGAATGATGCGGTGCTCGTCGCCAAGCGAGCGCGCCAGCAGTTCCTGCTGCGCATCCATCACCTTGACCAGGTCGGGGATCTCCAGCGCCTGCGCACTGCTGCGGTCAGCATGGGCGAACAGGCCGAACTGGCCCTCGCCAAGCTCGACGCGAATGTCCGGGAACAGGTGCCAGCGCACGCGGTCGATCTGCGGCAAGGTCAAGGCCGTGGGGAAGATCTGCGGGAACATCGCCCACAGCCGTTCCTGGAATGCCTCGGGCTCCACCGACTCGTACATCTCGTCCTGGCAGATCACCAGGTGTGCGGGAATCACCGTCTCCAGCTGGCCAGCGTCGAATTGCTTGCGGCTGATATTGGCCAGCACCACGCCGTAGCCCCAGGGCATCAGCAGCTTGCCTTCATAGGTGTGGCCTGGCGGGTGGCGTAGCGCGGGATCCCGCTGCAGCACCTTGTAAATCTCGCTGGCGTAGTCACGCGCCTGCATCAGCGGATTGTGTTCCTTTACGCTGCTATTGCCGGTCAGCAGGGTGAACTGCGTGCGGTCGGCCTGCTGGATCGTGCCCGGCTTCCAGTCCTTCACCTCCAGCACGAGCAGGCCGCGACGCGGATGGAACACGATGAAGTCCGGGCGCCGCTGCCGGGGGCCGACGGAGACGTCATACCAGAGCAGGTAATCGTCCTCGAGCTTTTGCTCCAACCGCTCCGAAAGACGTTTCTCGCCGCTGGTCATCTGCGGCAGACAGCTGTTGCGGGTTGGAATGAGCGTCGCCAATGAGAGCCTTCCTGATGCCTTTGCGTGGCCTGCGCCGGGAGCTCTCGTGCCCCCTGGCGTTCCGATCCGGGCGACGTTAGCCGATCGGCGCAGCCTGTCAATCGCGCGCGGCGCCGGTGCTGGCCCTAGTCCCAGCGTTGCAGCGCCTCGGCAGGGACGCCAACGCGCGCGCAGGCACGGCTGGCAATGCCATCGTGCAGGGCCGCACGGAAGATGGGCGACATCGACCATAGCGCGCGGGCCGCGAGCCGCGCCTGTGCGCGCTGCAAGGGCGAGCGCTGCAGCAGGGTCTCCGCCCACGACGGCAGCAAGGCCGCCGCCGCCTGCAGGAACACATCACGCGACAGGCCGGCGATCGGCACCGGCAAGCGCACGCGCGACAATACGTCCAGTACTTCGCGCGAGCGCCCGCTGAAATGCAGTTCGGGCCGAACCTGCCTGAAGTAGTGGTTGACCTGCGCCTCCGACGCCGGCACGTCACGCGCACCCAGCGCTTCGGCGATCCGTCGCACCTCGTCGTAGTAGCGATCAGCGCCACCGGCCGGCAAGCTGATGTGGCTGTATCGCCGGTAGCCTTGCAGGAAGCTGTAGGCCTCGGTCACGTGTACCCAGGTCAGCAGGTGAGGGTCATCGGCGGAGTATGGACGTCCATCCTCCGCGATGCCCCGCACCTGTGCGTGAATGGTTTTCACGCGCTCGATCAGGACGGCCGCCTGATCGCCAGGCGCATAGGTGGTGCCGCTGACGAAGGACGTGGTACGACGCAGGCGCCCGATCAGGTCGTCGCGGAAGTTCGAGTGGTCCCAGACGCCGGCCAAAGCCAGGGGGTGCAGGGTCTGCAACATCAGCGCAGCGAGGCCACCCGCAAGCATGCCCGGGAAATCCGCATGGACGCGCCAGGTGGCGCTGTCCGGGCCGAACAGGCCTGAGTCACCTTGCGGATGATCGTAATCGACGTGCCCGCCGCCGCCGCGCGGAAAGGCGCTCAGCACCCAGCGGCGGATCGGTTCTCGGGCAGGCAGGGCCAGCAAGGTCCATGGTGAGGGCATGGGAGAAGTCTAGCCATGGTTCAAATCTAGCGCGTAGTTACAAATGCATCTTTTGCACACGAGAAATCGCTGTGTTATCTCTATCGGCCATGACGACCACCTCCGCCCACCAGTATTTTTGGTATCACGGCTATCCGATGCCGCTGGCGGAGGGTTGGGCGCGACTGTCGTAACGACAAGACACCATTCCCGAACATGCCGCCAGCCCACTACTGGCGGCTTTTTTTTGGCCGCGAGTGGGATCCTCCAGGAGAACACCGTGAACCAGCCCACCGACGATTTGCGCATCCGCGCCCTCACCACGCTCAGCACGCCGGCTGAGCTCATGCGCGATTGCCCACTGACGGCTCGCGCCGCCAGCACCGTCGCTGCCTGCCGCCAGTCGCTGCATCGCATCCTGGCCGGCGACGACGACCGCCTCGCCGTGGTGATCGGCCCATGCTCGATCCACGACACCACCGCTGCCATCGACTATGCACGGCGCCTTGCAACCGAGCGGGCGCGCCATGCCGGCGAACTGGAAATCGTGATGCGCGTGTACTTCGAGAAGCCGCGCACCACGGTGGGCTGGAAAGGACTGATCAATGATCCGGACCTGGATGGCAGCTTCCGCATCGACAAGGGCCTGCGACTGGCGCGTGGCCTCTTGCGCGACATCAACGAACTTGGCGTGCCGGCCGGTTGCGAGTTCCTGGACATGATCACGCCCCAATACATCGCCGACCTGGTGGCCTGGGGCGCGATTGGCGCGCGCACGACCGAAAGCCAGGTGCACCGTGAGCTGGCCTCGGGGCTGTCCTGCCCGGTGGGCTTCAAGAACGGCACCGATGGCAATGTGAAGATCGCCGTCGATGCGGTACAGGCGGCCTCGCAGCCGCATCATTTCATGGCGGTCACCAAGGACGGCCAGACGGCGATTGCCGCCACCGCGGGCAACGAGGATTGCCATGTCATCTTGCGCGGCGGCAGCTCGCCGAACTACGACGCCGCCCATGTCGATGCGGCGTGCGCGGCGATGGCGCGCGCGGGGCTGGACGCACGGGTGATGATTGATGCCAGTCACGCCAACAGCGCCAAGCGGCCGGAAAACCAGCCCGCGGTGGTGGCCGATATCGCGGACCAGCTTGCGCAAGGCGAGCAGCGCATCGTCGGTGTGATGGTCGAGAGCCACCTGGTCGGCGGCCGCCAGGATCTGCTGCCCGGCCAGCCGCTGCGCTATGGGCAGAGCATCACCGATGGCTGCATCGACTGGGACACCTCGCGCAGCGTGCTTGCGCGGTTGGCGGAGGGGGTGCGTGCACGCCGTGCCGCGGTCGCGCCGCGGAAGGCGGCGGGACTTGCCTGAGCAAACGCTCAGCCCCAGCCTTCGCGCGATGTATTTGCCGGATCGATAGTGAGCGTCAGCCGGGCAACCTGCGCTTCACCGGCATCGGCGGGCGTCAAGGTGGCGATCGACTGTTCGCCATGCTGGGTGAGGTAGACGTTGTCTTCCTGCAGCGTGGTTCGGGTGATGCCGTGTCGCTGATAGGGCGCGTTTTCCATGGCGGCGATGCTGGCTTGTTCTTCGAAGAACAATTGGCCGGTGTGCACCACGTGGCCGCCGCGGTAATGCCCGTCCGTCCATTGCCCGCCAACATGCAGTTTCAGGTGGATGTGGTTGCAGCGTCCCATGTAGTAGCCGGGGAAAATCGTGTGAAACGTCACCGCGCCGCGTGCATCGGCCACTTGGATGCCGCGAAGGAAAGTGAGTTCGTCAGTCGCCGCGCTTTTCGGCGGACGAGCGCCCATCCTCATGTCGCCGCTGGCGCCGGGTGGCGGGCCTGGCGGGCGCCCTGACGGCGGCGCCCCAGGCGGTGGCCCCATGCCAGGGCCTCCCGGTCCGCCCTGATCGGTGAACCCCGAATACGCGCCCTGTGCATCGCAATGCCACACCTCCAGCGCCGTGCCACTGAGCGGACGACAGGTGCGGCTATCGACGATCTCCAGGCGCAGCGTCAGCGGCAGGCCGGGTCTGCCTTCGGTGATGTCTTGCCGCAACAGCGCCCGATCGAGGTAGTAGGGTCCTTCCGTCTGCTCCGCGCTCAGCCGGCAGGCCGGGCGGCCGTCGGGCAGCGCGCGCACCATGCGCGACCAGGGCAGCACGGCGAAGCCGCCGAGGCAGAATTGCACGAAACGACGTCGATTCAGGACGGTCATCGGAAAGCGCTCTCGTGGAATGCAGGCCATGCAGGGCACATGGCCGCTCCAGACAACGCGGTACAAGGTGGCTGGGATGACAAGGCGATGCGCATCCCAGCCGCCTGGGGCTTCGCTAGTTTTCCAGCTGCGCGTCGAGCGTGATCTTTGCCTTCAAAACCTTGGACACGGGGCACGCTTCCTTGGTGGCCTTGGCGATCTTGTCGAACGTGGCGGCGTCGATGCCGGGTGCCTTGGTACGATTCGTCAGGTCGACGGTGGTGATGGCAAATCCATCGCCCTCCTTGTCCAGCGTCACCACCGCCTTGGTGTCGATGCGCGTCGCTGCAAAGCCCGCCTGCTCGAGGCCCGCGGCGAGCGCCATGGTGTAGCAACCTGCATGGGCGGCGCCGAGCAATTCTTCGGGGTTGGTACCAGGGCCGTCTTCGAAGCGCGAACGAAAGCCGTAAGGCGCATCGCGCAGTACGCCCGTATCCGTCGACACGGTGCCTTTGCCATCCTTCAGGCCGCCCGACCAGGAGGCGGAAGCGCTTTTTTTCATGATGATTTCCTCGACGTGGGGCGCAGATGTCGGCGGAAGTTTGCCGAATTCGTCATGCATGAAACGCGAAAGCCGGATGTCGATGCCTTCACGCCGGATTCGCCGATCGATGTTTTAATCTTGCGCGCCATCGTTCCATCTGCCTACGGAAGCGTTCCATGTTCGCCGAGATCAATCACAACCAGAGAGAGCACCGTTTTGAAGTCAAGGTCGACGGCATTCCCTGCGTGCTCGACTACACGCTCCTGGACGGCGTCATGACGATAACCCACACCATCGTGCCGTCGGCGGTGGGTGGTCGCGGTATTGCTTCGAATCTCGTGCGCACCGCGTTGGACAAGGCGCGCGCAGAGCACTGGAAGGTCGATCCGGCCTGCTCCTATTCGGAAATCTGGATGACGCGCCACCCGGAGTACGCGGATCTTCATGTCTGAAGTACGCGGTCGGCCCATCCCCGCCTCCTGAACCCGGCTGGCAAGCAGCTCCGCGGGAGCCTGCTGCCGCGGCAGCGCATCGAAAACGGAATTAAGATGTGCCATGCCCGAAAATCGGGTCAAGGAGGGACTGTCTTGGTGAAGAGCCGTTCGACCGCCGCAGGGGCTGGTGCATGAACGCACCGATCGACAAGCACAAGGCGAATGAAGTCGCGGGTCGCGATTGGCGACCCCTGAGCAAGCTGCGGATGCGTCCACGGCTGGCCATGGCCGGGGTCATCTTCCTCGCCGTCGGACTGGCGCTGTGGCAGGCCTTTCATTTGCGGCCCTTCACCGCGCTGCTACTGGGCTTCGATGTAGGGGCGCTGGTGTATTTGATCGCGCTTGCCATGCTGTTCAACCAGTGCGCGACGATCGATCAGATGCGGCATCAGGCAAAGGCGCAGGATGCGGGGCGCTGGGGCGTGCTGTGGGGTGGCCTGGCACTCACCGGCATCGTGGCATTGGCGTTGACCACCGAGCTGCATGCGGCCAAAAGCGGTGGCGCCGAGGCCTTGCTGATCGCCGCAGCCAGCATCGTGCTGTCGTGGCTGTTCATGAATTCGATGTTCGCCATGCACTACGCCCATGGCTACTACGGTGACTATGGCAAGAAGCACGAAGGGCTGGAATTCCCTGGCACGCAGCAGCCGGACTATTGGGATTTCGCTTATTTCGCCATCGTGATCGGGATGACGTTCCAGGTGTCCGACGTGCAGATCACCAGTCGCTATCTGCGGCGCGTGGCCCTGCTGCACAGCGTGATGGCCTTCTTCTTTAATGTCTTCATCATCGCCATCAGCGTGAATATCGCGGCCGGCCTGGCGGCCTAGGCCGTCTTTCGCCCCGGCTGGGCCGGGGCGAATCATCTGCAGCACTCAGTCGCGAAAATTGTCGAACTGCAAGGGCAGCTCGACATCGGCCTTGCGTAGCACGGCCATGGCCAGTTGCAGGTCGTCGCGCTTCTTGCCGGTGACGCGCAGCTTGTCGCCGTTGATCTGCGCTTCGACCTTGAGCTTGGCTTCCTTCAGCGTGGCCACCAGTTTCTTGGCCACGGCCTGTTCGATGCCTTGTTTGACGGTGATCTTCTGGCGGGCGCCACCCAGGTTGGTTTCCGGGTCGGCAACGTCGAGCGCGCGGATATCGATCTTTCGCGAGGTCAGTCGGCCACGCAGGATGTCCAGCATCTGCTCCAGCTGGAATTCGCTGGGGGCGCTCTGGGTGATCACGAACTGGTCCAGCACGAACTTGGCGTCCGTGCCCTTGAAATCGAAACGGCTGGCCAGCTCGCGGTTGGCCTGGTCCAGGGCATTGGTCAGCTCGTGCTTGTCGACTTCGGAAATCACGTCAAAGGAAGGCATGATGGCGGCTCGGTGAACGGTGAAGACCACGCAGTGTAAGCCATGTGGCGCCGGCTGTCGGATAATGCACGACTTGTGCAAGAGGATTGGGCGATGACGGCGGTGCGTGCGTGAAGGTGGATGTGCTGATCATTGGCGCCGGTGCGGCCGGGCTGATGTGCGCGATAGCGGCCGGCCAGCGTGGCCGGCGTGTGCTGGTGGTGGATCATGCGAACAAGGTCGGCAAGAAGATCCTGATGTCCGGCGGCGGGCGCTGCAACTTCACGAATCTCGGCGTCACTCCGGCCAGTTACCTTTCGGCCAATCCGCATTTCGCCAAGTCGGCACTGGCGCGTTATACGCCGTCGGACTTCATCGCGCTGGTCGAGAAACATCGGATTGCGTATCACGAAAAGGAGCTTGGGCAGTTGTTTTGCGACGACTCGTCCAAGCAGATCGTGCGCATGTTGCTGGATGAGTGCCAACAAGCTGGCGTGCGTATCGAGACGAGCTGCGGCGTCGAGCGGGTGCGGCGGTCGCAGGAAGGCTTCAGCGTGATCACGGCGCGCGGAGAAGTACATGCCGAGTCCCTGGTCGTCGCTTCCGGTGGCCTGTCGATTCCCAGCATGGGCGCCAGCGGCCTTGGCTATGACATCGCCCGACAACATGGGCACGCCGTGCTGCCGGTCAGAGCGGGGCTGGTCCCGCTGACCCTGAGCGGCAAGCATCAGGAGCACTATCAGGACCTGGCCGGCGTGGCCTTGCCCGCGGTGGAGGCAAGCGTGGGCAAGCGTTCGTTTCGGGCTGGCATGCTGTTCACCCATCGCGGCATCAGCGGGCCGGCGATCCTGCAGATTTCGTCCTACTGGCATGCGGGCGACGATCTGCGTATCGATCTGCTGCCGGACCAGGAAGCGGCAGCGTGGCTGTCGGCCCAGCGTGTCGCGCGCCCCGCCGCCGAGTTGAAGAACGTACTGGCGGACGTGCTGCCCAAGCGCCTGGCGCAGAGGCTGTGCGAGCTGTGGTTCGAGAGTCGGCCGATGCGCCAGTACCGCGAGGCGGAGCTGGCGAACATCGGCGCTCAGCTGCATGACTGGCCCATGGTGGCCAGTGGCACGGAAGGCTATCGCACGGCCGAGGTCACCCTGGGCGGCGTCGACACCGATGGCCTTTCCTCATCGACCATGCAGTCGAAACTCGTACCCGGCCTGTTCTTTATCGGCGAAGTGGTCGATGTCACGGGCTGGCTGGGTGGCTACAACTTCCAGTGGGCCTGGGCGTCAGGGCAGGCCGCCGGTGAGGTGGTTTGAGCACCCGTTTCGCGTGACTTGAACACGGCAAGTGCTTCACTTTCCGGATGCACTGAAAGTAGGAGCTCCTCATGAAAGTCGGCTTTATCGGTCTGGGCGCCATGGGCAGTGCCATGGCCAGCAACCTGATCAAGGCCGGTCACGACGTGACCGTGTGGAACCGCTCGCCGGGTGCGACCGAGCCGTTGGCCTCGCTGGGCGCCAAGGTGGTCAGGAGTGCGGATCGCGCGGCGCAAGGCGAAGTGCTGTTCAGCATGCTGGCCAACGATCAGGCCATGCGCGACGTCCTGCTCGCCGGTGGCCTGCTCGATGGCATGGATCAAGGCACGGTGCATGTGAATCACGCCACCATTTCCGTCGCACTGGCGAAGGAGCTGGCTGACGAGCACGCCACGCGCGGGATCCAGTATGTCGCCGCGCCGGTCTTTGGCCGTCCCGACGTGGCCGCGGCGGGCAAACTGAATATCCTCGCCGCGGGCAAGCCGATGATCATTGAACGCGTGCGGCCCTTGCTGGAAGCGATGGGCAGCCGCATCTGGCCGATGGGCGACGCGCCGGAGCGCGCCAACGTGGTGAAGATCGCGGGCAATTTCATGCTCGGCGCAGCGATCGAAAGCATGGCCGAGGCATCGGCGCTGGCGCGCGCGCATGGCGTCAGTGCGGCCGATTTCCTGGAGGTGATGACCGGCACCTTGTTCGCCGCACCGGCGTATCAGGGCTACGCCAGGCTCATTGCGGCACAGCGCTATAAGCCGGCCGGGTTTGCCTTGCCGCTGGGCTACAAGGACATCGGCCTCGCCTTGACGGCCGCCGACGCCTTGCGCGTGCCGCTTCCGTTGGCGGGCTTGCTGCGCGACAGCCTGCTCGAAGCGCTGGCCGCGGGCGACGAGGACGTCGACTGGTCGGTGATGGCGGAGGTGGCCGCGCGTCGCGCCCGCCTGGATGAGCGAGAGCTCTAAGAGCCTGTTCGCGACCCCCACCCCGATTTCCTCACCGTCATCCCAGCGGCCCTTAACAGCCGGAGGGCTGGTCAAGCTGGGATCCAGCGTCTTTGACTCTGACGGCACGTCGCGGCAACGCCTAAAGTCAATGGATCCCAGCTTGACCAGCCATTCGGCTGTTAAGAGCCACTGGCATGCCGAATAAGTGGAGCGAGCTCGACGAGGGGGTTAACGCGCCTGCCGACGCCGGGTGAGCCAGCGGTCCAGCTGGTTCGCAAACGCCTGCTTGTCGCGGGCATGAAACGCGGCCGGACCGCCGGTATCGATGCCGGCGCCGCGCAGTTCCTCCATGAAGTTGCGCATGCCCAGGCGCTGCGCGATGGTCTCGGCGGTATACAGCTCGCCGCGCGGATGAATGGCCAGGCCGCCTTTTTCGATCACCAGGGCGGCGAGCGGAATGTCCTGCGTCACCACCAGGTCATCCGGACTGACGTTTTGCACGATTTCGTTATCGGCGACGTCCAGTCCCGCAGGTACCTGGATGGATCGAATGAGACGCGAGGGCGGCGTGCGCAGCCACTGGTTGGCGACCAGGGTGACGGGAATCTGCTCGCGCTCGGCCGCACGAAACAGGATTTCCTTGATCGCCACGGGGCAGGCGTCGGCGTCCACCCAGATTTGCGCGTCGGGGTTCAATCCTGGCCGTTCCAGTGCAATGTGCCGTCAATAATGGTGTGGGTGCGCCCGCCAATCCATACCGTGTTGCCATCGATACGCACTACGAGACTCGCATCGTGACCGATCTCGCGGCCCTGGCTGACGGTGTAACCGCGCGCCAACGGGCCGGTGGGCTCGGCATGGGCGATATAGGCGGCAATCAGGCCGTTCGCCGCGCCGGAAGCGGGATCTTCCACCAGGCCAACGCCAGCGGGAAAGGCTCGCACCACGAGCTGGTAGTCCGGGTGCGCGCTGCGCGCAAACACGCACAAGCCCAGGCTGTCGGTGGCATGCGCCAGCGCGCCGATCGCCGTGTGGTCAGGCTGCCAGCGGCGCAGGCTGTCCTCGTCCGCGCATTCGGCGAGCCACCAGTGGCGGCCGCCGGCCACATAGGCGGGCGGCAGCGTGCCCAGTTCGATGCCCGCCAGTGCGCCGTGCAGCAGCGGGTGGGCATCGCGGCCGGTTTTCTCGACCGGGGAGTGGGGCGATTTCAGCAGCAATTGGCGCGTCTCGCCCTCGCCCTCGATACGGATCGGCAGCACGCCGGCGGCGCATTCCTGCCACAGCACGCCGTCCACCGGGGTCGCCAGGCCGCACAGCAGTACCGCATGGGCGCTGCCGATGCTGGGATGGCCGGCAAACGGAATTTCCTTGTGCGGCGTGAAGATGCGCACGCGGTAGCTGGCATCCGGCTGCGTCGGCGGCAACAGGAAGGTGGTTTCCACCAGGTTGGTCCAGCGGGCAAAGGCTTGCATGCGGGCATCGCTCCAGCCGGTGGCGTCAGTAACGACGCCCAGATGGTTGCCGCCGCCGCGCGTGGCGGCAAAGACGTCCAGATGCAGGTAACGGATCGACATGGATGTGGTCTGCGGGCGTTGGGGGGAGCGCGTGAAAGTCGCGAATCATAGTCCGGATTGCCCTGGAGCGCGCGGTATTTCGCCGCAGGCGGAGTCGACAAGAGGTCCGTGCGCCGCCAAGATGACGCTCTTTGTCGCCGCCCCTTGGGCCTTCTGGAACACCGCATGATCACCCTGATCATCATTGGCATCACCTGCGTCGTCTCGTTCATGGCGTTCAACAACGCGCGCCTGATGAACGACCTGATTCTGTGGCCGCCCGCCATCACCCGTCATCGCGAGTACCACCGGCTGGTGACCTATGGCGTGATTCATGCCGACGGCAGCCATCTGTTGTTCAACATGATCACGCTGTTCTTCTTTGGCCGGGCCATGGAAGGCCTGTACACGGCCAGCCTGGGCACGCTGGGCTTTGCCCTGTTCTATATCGTGGCGCTGGTGGTTTCGATCCTGCCCACCTACCTGAAGAACCGCAGCAACCCGAACTACCGCAGCCTGGGCGCATCGGGGGCGGTTTCGGCCGTGCTGTTTTCCTACATCCTGATCGCGCCATGGTCGCGCATCGTGGTATTCGTGCTGCCGATGCCGGCGATCATCTACGCCGTGTTGTACGTGGCGTATTCGGTCTACATGGACCGGCGCGGCGGCGGCAACGTCAATCACAGTGCCCATTTGTGGGGAGCGGCGTTCGGCGTGATCTTCACCTTGCTGATCCGCCCCGACGTCCTGCCGCACTTCCTTGGACAGCTGGCGCAGCCGCGCTTCTGAAGCGCCGGCGGGCAGGCACGGCTGGCGGGTAAATATTCCTGGTTCAGGCGGCCTGCATTCAGTGGGCACTTAGCCATTGGGGTCTAGCGTAGAGCTACCCACCCCTGAGGTTTCGGTCATGAAACGCATGCTTGCCGGCATCGCCCTGGTGGCCGCCACCTTGGCGATTTCCGGCTGTTACTACGACCCCGGTTACAACTACGTTCGTCCCGGCGTGGCCTATGGCGGCGATGCCTACTACGGTACCGGCGTGGTCTATAGCGGCGGCTACTACCCGGGCTATTACTACCCGGGCTACTACGGCTACTACGGTTGTTGCTACGGACCGACGGTGGCGGTCGGGATTGGTGGCTGGTACGGCGGGGGCTACTACGGACGTTACTACGGTCATGGCGGGTATTACGGCCATGGCGGCTACTACGGCCACGGCGGCCACGGCTGGAGCGGCGGGCACGCCGGACATGGCGGAAGCGGCCACTGAAGTCAGTGCACAATGGCGGCATGAGCTTGTTTGCCTTGCTGCCACCCACCAGATCCATACTTAAGCCCATCGTCGTTCTGGCGGTGGGCTTAATGCTTGGCGCCTGCAGTACGATGGGTTACTACGCCCATGTGGCGGGCGGGCAGGGAGCCCTGGTGCTGCATCGCGAACCGGTCGCCAAGGTCATGGATGACCCCGCCACTGATCCGGCGGTGAAGCAGCGGCTGGCCTTGTCGCAGCAGGCGCGGCGATTCGCTTCCGAGCGTCTCGGCCTGCCTGACAACCGCAGCTATACCAGCTACGTAAAGCTCGATCGGCCGTACGTCGTGTGGAACGTCCTGGCCACGCCGCGCTATTCCGTCGAGCCGATCCAGCATTGCTTTTTCATAGCCGGCTGCGTCGCATATCGTGGCTATTTCGAGCACGGCAAGGCGAAGGCGGAAGCGGCTCGGCTGGAGGCGAAGGGCAACGATGTCTACGTCAGTGGCGTCAGTGCGTATTCCACGCTGGGCTGGTTCGCCGACTCGATCCTCAGCAGCATGATGCGCTGGGACGACGACGAACTGGTCGGAACGATTTTCCACGAATTGGCGCACCAGCTGCTTTATGTGAAGGACGACAGCGCGTTCAACGAGTCCTTCGCCAGCTTCGTGCAGGAAGAAGGCTTGCGCCAATGGCGTCAATCACGCGGGCTGCCGCCCCAGGACGATCACGTCAAGGCGATGGACGACGGCTTCACCAAGCTCGCGCTCGACCTGCGCGAGCGCCTGAAGACCCTCTATACAAGCGGCGCGGACGAAGCCGCCCTGGCCGCCGGCAAGGCGCACGAGATCGAGGCCTTTCGCATTCGCTACGCGCAATGGCGTGAGCGCGAGTGGCCGCACGATCACAGCTATGACGCGTGGGTAGCGGCGCCGATCAACAACGCGCGCTTGCTGCCTTTCGGGCTCTACGATCGTTGGACGCCAGCATTCGCCCTGATGTTCGCGCAGGCAGAACAGCAATGGCCGGCGTTCTATGCCAGCGTGCGCGAGCTTTCCAGGCTCGCTCCGGCGCAACGCGAAAAAGCCCTGCAGCAGTGGCTCGACGCGGCGGCTCCGGCTAAACCGGTGGCCGGGGATGAAGCCAGCCGCGCTCCGGGCGATCTTCGCTAGCGGGGCGACGTTACTGTTTGCTATGGATCTTGCGGCCACTCATGTGGCGCAGGTAGGCAAGCAGCGCATCCATATCGCCATCGGACAAGGCCTGCCGGTCAAAACCCGGCATGCGGGCCTGCGGCCACTGGCGCAGTGACTGCGGATCGCGGATATACGCCCGCAGCAGGTCCCCACGCAGGTATTCGGTCGGGTTGTGCGGAATGTTGAGGTCGGGTCCGAGTCGCGCATCACCCTGGCCATTGAGCGTATGGCAGGCGAAGCAGGTGCGTTGGAACACCGCAAAGCCTTGCTGCACCATGCCATCCGGCTTCAGCGCGGGATCGGGCCGGATGCCCGGGAAGCGCTCTGCCACTGGCGGGAGCTTGCGGATGGCGGCCAATTGATAGGGCCATTGCTCCGGGCCGATCTTCATCGACGAGGGATCGGTCCACACCACATAGAACGGCCCGGCATCGCCCTTGCCGTCGGCAAGCGCGGGCCACGGATGCGCCGGTTCTTCGATGGCCAGCCAGGCTTCTGCGCCATGCGCCTGGCGGATGAGCGCGGCGGGGATCTCGGCGGCGAAACCATCCGTGGCGACGAACAACAGGGCGTCCTGGGCGGAGGAGCCGTCCAGCAACGCCTTGAGCGGAACGGCGCGATAGCGCATGGCGCGTTTGAACGCCACGTCGTCGGGAATGCTGATCGTGCGCGCGTCATCGCGTGCGAGCAATTGCGTGGTGTCGTAAGTGCGCACGCCGTGACCGAGATCGATCTTCAAGTCTGCCGCGTGTACGGGGAGGGCAAGGCACAAGGCAAGCAGGGACAGCCGGCGCAGCAGCGAGGTCATAGGATTTCCTGTCGTAAGCGCCGCGGATTGTAGAGCCAGGCGAAGTTCATCGCGGCGGACCTGGAGAAGTGCTTGCGGCGACCGCATCTTGGAGTCGGTTGGAAAACTGCGTTGGCTGGCAAGAAGTCATTATGTTCAATGATTTAGTGAGCCACGCAGGTGCGTATCCAGCGCCGTGAGCCGCGCCAGCTTGCCAGAAGCTGAATGAAACCGAGGCAGCCCTTGAACTAGATCGGGGGCGGCCACACTAATGAAACGTATCGCCGTGACGGCGACAAGAAGTGGTGCAGCAAGATCGTGCCACTGAGGGGTCGGTCCATTTCCCCTCTTTGTTTTTGAGACCGGCCTGACAGAACCTCGGTAGTCCCTCCCCTGACTACCGAGGTTTTAATTTTTCTGGCGCCACGACACGCTCGCTTCGCAGGGTCGTGGACGGGGATAATCGTTGGCACCGCCGCGCCTCGTGCGTTGCCTTGCCGCCTGAGCGACCCATGATCGTCACCTCCCTGCTCGACACCGACCTGTACAAGTTCTCCATGATGCAGGTGGTGCTGCACCATTACCCGGCGGCGCAGGTCGAGTACAAGTTCAAGTGTCGCAACCCCGGTGTCGACCTGGTGCCCTATATCGACGAGATTCGCGCCGAACTGGCTGCGCTGTGCTCGCTTCGCTTCAGCCCGGACGAACTGGACTACCTGCGCAGCTGGCGCTTCATCAAAAGCGATTTCGTCGATTTCCTCGGACTGTTCCAGCTCAACGCGAAGTATGTCGAGATCCATCCCGCCACCGATCGTCCCGGCGAGATCGAGATCCGCCTTCGTGGCCCGTGGCTGCACACCATTTTGTTCGAAGTGCCGCTGCTGGCCATCGTCAACGAAGTGTATTTCCGCAACACCCAGCCAGGGCTCGACCTCAGCGAAGGCAGGCGCCGCTTGCGCGAGAAGATTTCGCTACTGCGCGATACCGACGGCTACCAGGCCTGCCGCATCGCCGACTACGGCACGCGCCGCCGTTACTCCCGCGAGTGGCATGAAGAAGTGGTGACCACGCTGCGCGATGGTTTGGGTCAGCAATTGGCCGGCACCAGCAATGTCTTCCTGGCCCGCAAACTCGGCCTGACGCCACTGGGCACGCTCGCGCACGAATACTTGCAGGCGCATCAGGCGCTGGGGCCGCGCCTGCGCGATTCGCAGATCGCGGCACTGGAAACCTGGGCCAAGGAGTATCGCGGCGACCTCGGCATTGCGTTGTCGGACGTCTACGGCTTGAGCGCCTTCCTGCGCGATTTCGACATGTACTTCTGCAAGCTGTTCGACGGCACGCGGCACGACTCCGGCGAGCCGTTCGCCTGGGGCGAGCGCGTACTGGCCCATTACCGCGCCAATCGCGTCGACCCTCGCAGCAAGGTGCTGGTGTTCAGCGACGGCCTGGATATCCCGAAGGTGATGCGCCTGTACGAACACTTCAACGGCCGCTGCCAGCTCGCGTTTGGCGTCGGAACCAATCTCACCAATGACGTGGGGCCGGAAGCCTTGCAGATCGTCATCAAGATGATCCGCTGCAACGGTCAGCCGGTGGCGAAGCTGAGCGATTCGCCAGGCAAGAATATGTGCGAGGACAGCGCTTACGTGGCGTATCTGCGACAGGTGTTCGAGATTCCGGCGGAGCCGGAGGCGGCGATGGCGGGGTAGGGTACCCGGGCTTTTTAATCCTCACGGTGATCCTAGCGAACGCTAGACAAGCGCGCAGCACGCCCACAACTCCCTCACCGTCATCCCCGCGAAGGCGGGGATCCAGCGCCTTTCGCTCTTTGGACCGGTTTCCGCGACCTGGCTCGCCTGCGGCGGGCTTCCGAGCCGCTGCCGCGGCCCGGGTTACTTCTCTTTGCGTGGCCAAAGAGAAGTAACCAAGAGAAAGGCCACCCCGATGGCGCGCCTTCCGGGCTACGCCCTGCAGGTGCGCGGGTGGGTTACGGAGGTTTGTCGACAGGGCCTCCTGCCCTGACGACAAACTGGCTCGCATCCCTGCGAGCCACCCTGCGGGCTTTTCCTCCACCCACCCGCCGCGCCATAGGGGACCCGGAGAGCGGCAGAGCAACCCCCAAAGCCAAGGCGAATGCCAAGCAAGTGCGATGAGCAGCGCATCGCGCTGCTCGAGCCTTGGGCTTTTGACGGTGGGGCCCCTGTGCGGCGGTGAGGGGCGGACGATCAGGCCCCGCAGGGGGCATCGGCAGGGATGCCGATGCCTTTTCGTCAGGGCAGGAGCCCTGTCGAAAAGCCCGGCCGACCCTCACGGACTTGCCGAGCGATCAGCTCGGCAAGCGCCAAGCGGGGTGCCCTTCTCTTTGGTTACTTTCTCTTGGGCACGCAAGAGAAAGTGACCCGGCCTCCGGCAGGAGGACGGAAGCCCGCCGCAGGCGAGCCAGGTCGCGGTCAAGCCACAGCAGAGCGAAAAACGCTGGATGACAAGCGTTGCTGTTGAAAAGCGCTTCCCGCTTGATCAGCCCTTCGGCTGTTGAGAGCAGCGGGGATGACGGTGAGGGGCTGGCGAGAGCCGCAGCGAAGACGAGCCTCACGACAGCGCGTCAGCGAAACAACGGCGCCACTCAGAATGCGGGCAACACCGCCCCCTGATACTTCTGCTCGATGAACGCCTTCACCTCAGGACTATTGAGCGCCTTGGCCAACTTCTGAATGCGCGGATCATCCTTGTTGTCGGGGCGGGCGACGAGACCGTTGACGTAGGGCGAATCCTTGTCCTCGATCAACAGCGCATCCTTGATCGGATTCAACCCGGCGGCCAGCGCGTAGTTGGTATTGATCAGGGCGAGGTCGACCTCGTCCAGCGTGCGCGGCAACATCGCGGCTTCCAGCTCGCGGAACTTCAGCTGCTTGGGGTTGGCCACGATGTCCTTCGGTGAAGACAAGGGGTTGCCGGGATCCTTCAGCGTGATCAGGCCATGCTTGGCGATCAGCAGCAGGGCGCGGCCGCCGTTGCTGGGATCGTTGGGCAGGCTCACGGTGGCGCCGTCGGCCAGCTGATCGATGGACTTGAGCTTGCGCGAGTACGCGCCGAACGGCTCGATGTGTACGCCCGTCACCATGATCAGGTTGGTGCCGCGCTCGTGATTGAACGCGTCCAGGTACGGCCTGGTCTGGAAGTAATTCGCATCGACGCTCTTTTCCAGCACCTGGACGTTGGGCTGCACGTAGTCCGCGAATACCTTGATCTCAAGGTCGATGCCCTCCTTGGCAAGGAGGGGCTTGACCTGCTTGAGGATCTCGGCGTGCGGTACGGCCGTGGCGGCCACCACCAGTTTCTGGCTGCCGGCGTCACCGCCAGGCTGGGAAGACGAGCAGCCCGCCAGCAGGAGCAGGGCGGCAGCAATGGCGATCAGCTTCTTCATGGTGGGATGCCCTGGTGCAATGCACAAGAATAGCCGTCCATACCGCTGGATGCAAAGGAGCGCCGCAAGTCAGTTCCGGGTGTAGTGCGCCACGATGCGGTCGCCAAGCATCTGCAGCAGCTGCACCAGCACGATCAGCAGCACCACGGTGACCAGCATATAGTCCGATTTGTAGCTCAGATAACCATAGCGATAGGCCAGGTCGCCGAGGCCGCCGGCGCCGATGGCGCCACCCATGGCGGTATAGCCCACCAGGGCGATGGCGGTGACGGTGGTGCCGGCGATCAGGCCCGCGCGCGCCTCCGGCAGCAGGACGTGACGCACGATCTGCCACGTGCTGGCGCCCATGGCCTGGCTCGCCTCGA
Source organism: Dyella halodurans (assembly GCF_026283925.1). Classification (GTDB taxonomy): domain Bacteria; phylum Pseudomonadota; class Gammaproteobacteria; order Xanthomonadales; family Rhodanobacteraceae; genus Dyella; species Dyella halodurans. The sequence goes on along the minus strand of NZ_JAPDPF010000004.1, from coordinate 412,095 downwards.
TCACACCGCGTTGCACTTCGCGCAGCGCAGTTTCCACCAGGCGCGCGAAGAATGGCGCGGCGCCGATCACCAGCGGCGGAATCGCTCCGCGAATGCCGAGCTTGGTGCCCACCAATACATAGGTGACCGGCATCAGCACGATCATCAGGATGATGAACGGAATCGAGCGCAGGATGTTCACCACCAGCGATAGCACGGCGTACAACCTGGGCATGGCGCGCAACTGGCCCTTGCCGGTGAGATAAAGCAGCACGCCAAGCGGCAGGCCGATGGCGACGGTGAGCAACAGTGACCCGCCCAGCATCAGCAAGGTATCGATACAGGCCTGGCCGAGCTCGCTCCAGTCGTCGATGTTGGGAAACAGGTTTTGCATCAGTGGCAGGCTCACGATTTGTTCTCCGGCGACATCGTCTTGATTTCCTCGACCTCGATGCCCGCCTGGCGCAGGATGGTGAGCGCATCGTCGACCCGTGCGCCCTGCATGGCCAGCGTGAGCTGCCCATAGGGCAGATCCTTGATGCGATCGATGCGGCCGGCGAGGATGTTGAAGTCCACGCCGGTCTCGCGCGCCACGCGACCCAGGGCGGGCGTCCAGGTGGTCTCGCCACGGAACGACAGTCGCATGACCCGCCCCGGCACGTGTGCGAACGGTGCCTGTTCGCCTGCCGCTTCCTCCGGCAACGCTTCGTTGACGAAGCGCCGTGTGGTCGGATGGCGCGGATGCAGGAACACGTCAGCTACCGAACCGCTCTCGACGATGGTGCCGGCATCGAGCACGGCAACTCGGTCGCAGACGCGGCGAACCACGTCCATCTCATGGGTGATCAGCACGATGGTGAGCTTGAGTTCGCGATTGATCTCCGCCAGCAGGTCCAGCACCGACGCGGTGGTCTGCGGATCGAGCGCGCTGGTGGCTTCATCGCACAGCAGGATCGACGGACGGTTGGCCAGCGCTCGTGCAATCCCTACACGTTGCTTTTGTCCACCGGAGAGCTGTGCAGGGTACTTGTCGGCATGTGCCGTCAGGCCGACCCGGGCGAGCAGTTCGTCCACTCGCTTGCGCATGCTCGCCGCATCGCTCTCGCCCGCGAGCCGCAGCGGGAACGCCACGTTCTCCGCCACGGTCTGAGAGGCGAGCAGGTTGAAGTGCTGGAAGATCATGCCAATGCGCTGGCGCTGCTGCCGCAATGCCGCGGCGGGCAGGGCCGTCATATCGGTGTCGTCGACCAGGATACGGCCGCCGCTTGGGCGCTCCAGCAGGTTGATCAGCCGTATAAGTGTCGATTTACCCGCGCCGGAGTGGCCAATGATGCCAAAGACCTCGCCATCGGCGATCTCCAGATCGAACGGCTGCAAGGCAGAAACGTCCCTGCCGTCGACGCGGTAGGACTTGTGGACGGCCTGAAATCTGATCACGGGGTACCTTCGGGTGGGAGCCGGCGATGCCGGCCGGCGACAAGCATAAATCATGTGCCAGGCGGGTTCCTTCCCGCCATCATCACGGAACGTTATATCGATATCGCCGTGTTGACGTACTCGGGATTAGACTTGCCGGATCTTCCAGCAGGATCGCCGCGATGACCTCTGTCTACGACTTCTCCGCCCGCGACATTGATGGCAACGAGCGCTCGCTCGCCGAATGGCAGGGCAAGCCCATGCTGATCGTCAACGTGGCCTCCAAGTGCGGCTTCACGCCGCAATACACCGGGCTGGAAGCGCTATGGCGGGCCGCCCGCGACAAGGGCCTGGTCGTGCTTGGGTTTCCCTGCGACCAGTTCGGCCATCAGGAGCCCGGTAACGAGGCGGAGATCCGCAACTTCTGCTCCACCAGCTACGACGTGAGCTTTCCCTTGTTTTCCAAGATCGAGGTGAATGGCGACGGCGCGCATCCGCTCTACAAGTGGTTGAAGAGCGAGGGCAAGGGCATCCTGGGCAGCGAGTCGATCAAATGGAACTTCACCAAGTTCCTGATCGATCGCGATGGTCAGGTGGTCAGGCGCTACGCACCGACCGATACGCCGGAAAAGATCAGCAAGGACCTGCAGTCTCAGTTGGCCGGTTGAGCCGCCACACTCGGTGACGTGGCCGGCGCCTCGCTGCGGCTACGCAAGCCGGCCAGCATTACGGCAATGGCGTCGATATCGCGACTGGCGCTGGGAGCGCCGGATGGCGGATCGTAGTTGTTGAGCATGATGGCGAATGCCAGCCGTTCGCCGTCGGCCGTGGTGACGTAGCCCGCCAGGCAGTGCACGAAGCTCATGCTGCCGGTCTTGGCGTGCACGTTGTTTTCGGCTGGCGTGTTCCGCATGCGCCATTGCAAGGTGCCATCGACGCCCGCGATCGGCAGCGATTCCTTAAGCGCATCCGCGTAAGGCTGGGCTGCGAGATAGGTCAGCAGTCGCGCCATCGCGTTGGGCGTGGCCAGGTTGCGCCGCGACAGCCCGGTACCTTCCTCGATCAGGCTGGCCGATGGCGTGATGCCCATGCGCTCGAGCAGCTCGTGCATGGCGCGGATGCCCCAGCGCTCGGTAGTGATGAAGCCGGTATTGCCCTCGCTCTGTTCCGCGAAGGCCTGGGCGCGGACGCCGGCGAGCAGCAGCAGGTTCTGCAGATACAGGTTTTGCGAACGCTTCAAGCCGCGCTGCAGGATATCCCGCACCGGCGGCGACAGCACTTCTGCCAGGGTGCGTGCCTGGGTGTTGCGCGCGGTATCCCGGCGCGGCCACTGCAGCGACAGCAGTTTTCCGTCGAGCTCGATGCCATGGCGCAGCATGGCCTGGCGCAGCAGATCGCCTGCGTAATAGGCAGGATCGGGCACGGCCAGCTTGTAGCTTTGGGCAGGCGAGCGCGCGGCGATGTTGCCGAACGCGTAAAGCGTGCCATCGCCCGGGGCGCGGTAAAGATTGATGTCGTTGCGCGTGCGCGGCTCGCTGGTAGTGACCTCGCTGATCACATGGGGCATGGCATCGGCGGGTTCGAAGCTGATGGCCGCGTGGCCGCCGGACGATGCCGCGGGCGTGACGGTGACGTCGACCTGGTTGTCGCGCACGCTGAGGGCGGTTGCCGGCACGGCAAACCAGCTCTGCAGGTCGGTGGCCTCCCAGCCGGAGCCCATCACGGGGCCGGCAAAATAAGTGGCATCCGCAATCAGGTCGCCATGCACGCGGCGCAGGCCCTGCGCGGCCAGTTGTGTGGCCAGCTGGTCTGGCCAATCGCTGGTCGCCGCGTCCGAACCAAGCGTGGGGTCGCCCATGCCGTAGAGGATTAATGGGCCGTCCAGTCGGCCATTGCGGATCTCACCGCTGGCCATGACGCGGGTCGGAATACGGTAGTCCGGATCCAGCTCGCTCAGCGCGATTGCGGCGGTGAACAGCTTCGCGGTGGAGGCCGGCTGGAACAACTGGTCGGCGTGGTGTGTGTAGAGGGTGCGGCCGCTGTCCAGCGAAACGACGGCGATGCCCCAGTCGGCGCCGGCAAAGCGCGGCTGGCCGATGAGTTCGTTCACCTGGGTCGCCAGCGAGGGCGTTCGAGCCGGGGCGGGTGGCGTGGAAGCCGGCTGCGGGGTTGCCGCCAGGGTCCCGATCGAGAGCAGCAAACCCATCACCCCGGCGCATAGAACGGCGCCAGCACGGCGGCAGGATGGGCGTCGCGGCATGACCATGGGGCAAGTATCGCCAATCGCCCCGGTCGTTGCCTAGCCGATGCCGCTGGGGCCAGTCTGTTAATCTTTGCGGTTCGTGCCGGGCCTCCCGGCGCCCCTATCCCCATACGAGAACGTCATGCAGATCGCAGAGAACACCGTTGTTTCCTTCCACTACACGCTGACCGACGACCAGGGTCAGGTACTCGACAGCTCGCAGGGTCGTGAGCCGCTGGTGTACCTGCAGGGTGTGGGCCAGATCGTGCCGGGCCTGGAAAAGGCGATGGAAGGCCGTCAGGTTGGCGACCAGTTCAAAGTGGACGTGGTGCCGGAAGAGGGCTACGGCGTGCGTCACCCGGAACTCGTGCAGGAAGTGCCGCGCGAGGCCTTCCAGGGCGTCGAGGACATCCAGCCGGGCATGCAGTTCCAGGGCCGTGGCCCGCAGGGTGTCATCAACGTCACGGTGACCAAGGTCGAGGACGACAAGGTGCACATCGACGGCAACCATCCGTTGGCTGGCCAGGCGCTGCATTTCGACGTGCAAGTGACCGACGTGCGCGCGGCCACCGAGGAGGAGCTGTCGCACGGTCACGTGCACGGCGAAGGCGGTCATCACCATTGATGCCCCTGGGCGGCGTTGCCATCAGCGCAGCGCCGTCCTCTTCGCGCATCGGCTCAGTACCAGTCGAGCAGCGACAGGCCAAGGCCCAGGTAAGTGGCGTTGTGGTTGTAGTCGATCATGCTCTCGCCGTAGCCCTTGAACAGCTCCATATAGCCGCGCAGGTTGCCGACGATGGGGAAGGCCCAGGTGAACTGTGCCGCGCCGTGGCTTTCGCTGCCGCCGCGTAAGGAGTGACGCAGCATCAGGCCGAACTCCTGGCCACGCCATTCGTGCACGATCTGCATGTCGGCGCGGCCCACGTAGTTGCTGATGTCCGGGTTGTCGTTGGTGCTGCTGCTTTCGGGAATGCGCCACCACGGACGCAGCATCACCGTCCAGTTCTCACGCTCGAATCCCACATAGCCCATCACGCGGTTCCAGCTTCGCGACAGCGGATCGGACTGACCATTGGATTCGTGGTTCAGCGCGATGCCAAGCAAGCGGCCATTCCATCCGGCCACCTCGTAGTTCGTGTTGAAGACGAGAATGGCTTCGGGCTCATAGTTCGTTTCGCGGAAGGGGCGCGAGTTGGCTTCCTTGTAAACCTGCCAGCGCGAGGACTGGGTATAGGCCACCCAGAGATCGCCCTCATCGCCGAATACGCCTTGCCAGACCTTGGTCTTCAGGCTGAGCTGGAACTTGCTTTCAATGTTGTCCAGGTCCTGCGGCTTCTCCACCGTATTGTTCGGATTGGGACTGGTCGGCTGGCTGTTCTGGTTGCTGCTGGCAAAAAACGGCATCACCGTGATCGGCTTGTAAGCGCGAACGTTGAAGGTGCCGAGCTTGCTTTCGGGCGATAGTTCCCAGCGACTGTCGAACAAGGAGACAGCTTGCTGCCCGGGTGACAGCGTGGTTCCGGTATCCGCCTTGGCCTGCTCGTGGCCGAACACGGTGCCTTGCGCTGCGGATGGCTCACGCTTCTTCTGCGCCGCCGGCAGATTTTCGCGACCGGTAGCGTGGTCATAACAGGCCAGACGCTGCGCATCGTTTTCCAGCGCGGTACACGCGCGAATATCCATCGGATCAGGCGTCTGCGCGCGCGCGGCGACGACCAAGCCTGAGGCTATGGCCAGGGCCGCGAGAGAAATCGGTCGCATCATCGGGGGCTCCATCCATGTCGGGCAAACGATCGATCTGATCACTGCCTGCGTGCCAGCCGCATACCATCGCCGGCATGCATTGCATGTGACGACGCGGGCCACGCTCAGCGTGACCCGCGTCGGGAGCCTCCATCTTACTTATTTAGTGCTGAGCCAGCGCTCGTATTCGGCCTTCGTGATGTGACCGGTTTTGGCTTTGTCGACAAAGGCGAAGTCATTGGCCAGCAGCGGATAGGCCGTGGCCTGATCCGCGGTGATGTAGCGCGAGCCACCGGACAGCTCCTCGAAGCTGGGCGCCGGGCCGGCGACGACCGGCGGCACGGTGGACTTCACCGTCAGCTGGCCTTGCGGCGTTTGCATCTGCGCGCTGCTGGTCACCGCGCCAGGTGACGAGGCGGGCATGCTTGCGGTGGGAGCGGGCGGCGGAGCAGACATCGGTGCGGGCTGATCCTGCGCCAGCAACGAGCCGGCCAACAGCATCGAGCCGGTGGTAACTATTGCAAGAAGAGGTTTGCGGTATGTCATGTCGTTACTCCATGCCAGAATGCGTGGCTTGTGGACGAAAGCGCGGTAGCGACGATCACGGCGGTGTCATGCTCTGAGGGCTTCCGCGCTAAGCCCAACGCTAGCAAAGGCACTATAAATGCCGCCCCAACATAGGCATCGCGATCACGTGAAGTCATCGTTACCGTTGTCGATCCCTTCATCCGCATCTGGATTTTCGCTGAAGTTGTCGCAAGCACAGCGCATTCATCTTGCAGCGCAAGGATTGTTGCATTCACCGCGTGCACGCGCACGGCCCGACGCCGTGCTCGCTACCATCACACGCATGCGACTGCTGCAGATCGACAGCATTCATGTAGTCGCACGCAGTCCCTATCTCGTGCTGCATGCGCGCCTTGGCGACTACGACCCGCAATGGCTGGATGATGCGTTGGATGCCGGTCGTCTGGCCGAGAGCTGGGCGCACGAAGCCTGTTTCGTGCCGTCGGCCGATCTGCCGTTGCATCAGGCCTGGCGCAGGCAGCGATCCACGCATTGGGCCTACAAACACGCCGCGCGCATGCATGGCGAACATCGGCAGGGCATGGATGGATTGCTCGATCGCATTCGCGCCGCGGGTGCCATGCGCGCGGCGGACTTCGAAGGCGAAAAGCGTGGCGCAGGCGGCTGGTGGTCGTGGAAGCCGGAAAAGCGTTGGCTGGAGGCGCTGTTCGCGATGGGCGAGTTGATGGTGACGCGCCGCGAACGATTCCAGCGCGTGTACGATTTAAGCGAGCGCGTCGAAGCCAAGCTCGATCCGCCGATGGATAAAAGCCTGCTGCAGTTGGACCACGACGCCTTGCGGCGGCATTTCATTCTCGACAGCGTGCGAGCCTTGGGCGTCGCCCAGGCGCGCTGGATCGCTGACTATTACCGCCTGAAACCGACGGTTACCGATCGGGAACTCGCACCACTGGTGGCGAGCGGAGAGCTGCTTACCGTGCGGGTCGCGGACTGGAAGGTGCCGGCCTATGTGCATGCCGAGCATGCAGATCTGCTGGCGCAGGCCGCGCAAGGCAAGCTGCGCGGCACGCACACGGCCTTGCTGTCACCGTTTGATCCGGTGGTGTGGGACCGTTCTCGTGCGCAGGCCTTGTTTGGTTTCGAATACACCATCGAATGCTATGTGCCGGCACCCAAGCGCACTTATGGCTACTACGTGTTGCCCATCCTGCATCGCGGTCGCCTGATCGGTCGCCTCGATGCCAAGGCGCATCGCAGCGATGGCGTGTTTGAAATCAAGGCGCTGTTCCTGGAGCCGGACGTCGAGCCCACGCCGAGCCTGCTTCGCGATGTGGCCAAGGCCATCGCGGCTACCGCGCGTTGGCATGGCACGCCAGCCGTGCGCCTTACTCGTAGCCGACCCTCGAGCATCGCGACGGCGCTGCGCCCGCTGTTGCGCGAGTCCTGAGCGAAGCGGTCAGCGCGCGTTGCCGGCCGTCGCAGCAGGGGCAGGACCGACGGGCCCGCAGGGTTTTCCGTGCAGCATCTGGCTGAGCTGCCCAGCCATCGCCGCGCAGCGTGCGCTCAGTAGCGGGCGGACCTTCGGGTCCTGCGCGCCCTGCAGCAGGCTGGCGCGCATGGTCTGGTAGCGTCCTTCGAGCTGGTCTGGCGGAAATACCGCCGCGGCGCGATGGCAGGCCAGATAGTTGGCCAGGTAGTCGTCGCAGGCGGCAATGCCCGTCTTGCCGCCGCTCTGTGGGGTCGCGCTGGTCGCCGCAGGGGCCCCCGCGACCGCGTTCGGGCGGGTTTGCGGCTTGCTGGCGCAGCCCGCCAGGGACAGGCCGGTAACCAGCAGGGCGACAAGGGCAAGGCGGCAGCAATGGGGCGTCATGGAGCTTCTCCTGCGCAGGAAACGGCCGGTCCTGGGCACTTGGCGTGGTACTTAGGTGTATTTTTGGGGGCTACGGGGAAATAGCCCCGTCAGTTAAAGCGCGATGAAATGCGAAGACGGCGTGAAAATCAAATAGGACGTTATCCGACCCAACGGGCATCCATTCAGGTTGGGAAAAATGCCTATTCGCGTTGCAGGCGCCAAGCAGCTATGATGCGCTCACTGTGTTTGCCGGGGTCACCAGAGTTTTGTGACCCGATGCAGCTGATCTCGATCTAGCCTCATCGCCTCACCCCTAGGGTTTCCTAGCACACCAGTAAGCCGGCCAGCGCGTGTTGCGCAGGCTGAGTCTTTCAATCCTAAGGAGTGATTCAATATGTCTGATCGTCAGATCGGTACCGTCAAGTGGTTCAACGACGCCAAGGGTTTCGGCTTCATCAGCCGTGACAATGGCCCGGACGTTTTCGTGCATTTCCGCGCGATCCAGGGCAATGGCTTCAAGAGCCTCCAGGAAGGCCAGAAGGTCAGCTTCAAGGTTGTGCAGGGCCAGAAGGGTCTGCAGGCCGACGAAGTGATGGCCGCCTAATTCCCGGCTAACACGCAAGATTAAAAAGCCAGGCAGTAATGCCTGGCTTTTTTTATTTTTGAAGTAAATGTCATTGAAATGTGAAGTGATTAGAGACATTCACTTGCATTAAAGAAATCCGTTATGCTTGGTTCACTGTGGTTGCTCGGTCACGTGCGTGCCCGGTGCGCGACTCGCAAGGGTCCACATCGCTTCACCCGATCCCTGCATGCCCAGTAAGCCGTCGGCCATAGGGGAGGCTGACTTGTCTCAGCATCGAGTCAGATCGGAGTGAGTCATGTCGGATCGTGAAGTTGGCACAGTCAAATGGTTCAACGACGCTAAGGGTTTCGGCTTCATCAGTCGCGAAAGCGGTCCTGATGTCTTCGTGCATTTCCGGGCTATTAGCGGTTCGGGTTTCCGTAGTCTGAAGGAAGGGCAGAAGGTGAGCTTCAAAGTCGTGCAGGGCCAGAAAGGCCTGCAGGCCGATGAAGTCGCCCCAGCCTGACGTAATACGCGCAGATGGAAAAAAAGGCCGGCGCAAGCCGGCCTTTTTCATGCGTCGGACTTTTTCACCATGTATGGATTGGTTAGCCTGCGAGGCTCCCTTGCCCCAAGCCGCATTAATGTCCGTTCCATTATCGACACTGACCTCGCCACCGGCCTGTATCGCGCTGCCTGCGACTGCCGCGGATGGCGCCGTGGCAGAAGTACTTCTGCAAATGCCCGCAGGCGAAGTTCGCCATGTGTTGTATTGGCTGCCCGCACTTGGGGTATCCGCCAGGCAGTATCTGCCACTGGCGCAGGCGCTTGCGCAGCGCGGCGTGGCCGTGGCCATCCATGAGTGGCGTGGCATGGGTTCCAGCAATCGTCGCGCAGGTCGCCAGCAGGACTGGGGCTACCGTGAGCTGCTGCAGGACGACGTGCCGGCTGGCCTGGCCTCGGTACGCAGACATTTGCCAAGGGCGAGTTATGCCATGGGCGGGCACAGCCTCGGCGGCCAACTCTCCTCGCTCTACGCCAGCCTGCATCCGCACGAGATCGCCGCGTTGCTGATCGTGGCAAGCGGATCACCCTACTGGAGGCAGTTCCGCTACGGCCGTTTCATACGGCTGGCTTTTCACGCGGTCCCCTTGATGGCGCGGTTGTTTGGGCGGTTTCCTGGGCGTCGCCTCGGTTTTGGCGGCAATGAAGCCCGCGGCGTGATGACTGATTGGGCGCGTAGCGGGCTCACCGGCCGCTACGCGGCGCAGGGCATGAGCGAGGATTTCGAGCAACGACTCGGCGAACTCGATCTGCCCGTGCTGGCCCTGCGCCTCTGCGACGACTGGCTTGCGCCCGAAGCGTCCCTGGCGTGCCTGCTCGCCAAGATGCGCCTAGGCCAGCGGGAACAGCGGGTCATCACGTCCGCCGATCTGGACGGCAAGCCTGCCGATCACTTCAGCTGGATGAAGACACCGGCACCCATCGCGTGGCGGGTGGCGGACTGGTTTGATGGGGTCGCGAAGGGGGCCGGTGATGCCGGCCCTTGAAGCCTGTCCCCGGCGTCGGCATGTGTAGCGGATATTCCCACCGGCAGGACCGATGAATCTCTATACGCCCCTGACACAGCGCAGCCTCGAATTGCGCAACCGGCTCGTGATTGCCCCGATGTGCCAGTACTCGGCGGTCGATGGCATGCCCGATCATTGGCATCTGGTCCACCTGGGCAGTCGTGCCGTTGGCGGTGCGGCCCTGGTGATCGCCGAGGCGACGGCGGTGTCCGCCGAAGGGCGCATCTCCCCGGGCGATGTCGGCCTGTGGAACGAGCAGCAACTGGCCGCATGGCAGCCGATCACGCGCTTCATTGCCGCGCAGGGAGCGATTCCCGGGGTGCAGCTGGCGCATGCCGGGCGCAAGGCCAGCGCCCAGCGCCCGTGGGAAGGTGGCCGGGCGCTTGCTGCCAATGAAGGTCCGTGGCCGACCGTGGCACCCTCCGCCCTGCCGTTCAATCACGACTGGCACGTGCCAGCGGCGCTGGACGAGCAGGGCATCGCCAAGGTCATTGCGGATTTTCGCGTGGCAACCCGGCGTGCCTTGGCTGCGGGCTTCAAGCTGATCGAGATCCATGGCGCGCATGGCTATCTGCTGCACCAGTTTCTTTCGCCGCTAAGCAACCATCGCACGGATGCTTACGGCGGCAGTTTTAAAAATCGCACGCGGCTGATGCGCGAGGTAATCGTGGCCGTGCGCGAAGAGTGGCCGCAACACCTGCCGTTGTGGCTGCGCATTTCCGCCACCGACTGGGCGGAAGGCGGCTGGGACATCGAGCAGAGCGTGCAACTGGCCAAGGCGGTAAAGTCGCTGGGCGTCGATCTCGTCGATGTGTCCAGCGGTGGCGTGATTGCCGGCGTGAAGATCCCGCTGGCGCCCGGCTACCAGGTGCCGTTCGCTGCGCGAATCCGTCGCGATGCCGACATAGCCACCGGTGCGGTAGGGCTCATCACCGAATCGACACAGGCGGCCAGGATCATTGACGATGGTGCGGCCGATGTGGTGCTGGTCGCGCGGGAAAGCCTGCGTGATCCTTATTTCCCGCGGCGCGCGGCGCAGGAACTGGGTGTCAACATCGAAGCGCCGGAACAGTATCAGCGGGCCTGGTAAACCAGCGCCCCCGCAACCAAGGAGCCAGACCGTGGAACAGCAACCGATGTTGATCGAAGGCCGTGTGCACGACCTGGGCGATGGCTTCAATGTGCGGCGCCTGCTGCCGGTACTGCAGGCACGGCATGTGGGTCCGTTCGTGTTCTTCGATTACATGGGGCCGGTGACGTTCCTGTCGGACAACGGCATGGACGTGCGGCCGCATCCGCATATCGGGCTGGCCACCGTCACCTGGTTGTTCGAGGGCGTGATCCGCCACCGTGACAGTCTCGGCAGCATTGCCGACATCCGGCCCGGCGAAGTGAACTGGATGACCGCGGGACGCGGCATCGTGCATTCCGAACGTACCCCGCCCGAGGCACGCGGCGGCGGCCTGCGCACGCATGGCATCCAGGTATGGGTGGCGCTGCCGAAGAAGGATGCCGAGGTCGAGCCGGAGTTTCACCACCACGGCGCCGCGGAGTTGCCGCGCATCAACCTGCCCGGTGCCGAACTGGTGCTGATTGCCGGCACGGCCTACGGCCAGGCTTCGCCGGTGAAGGTGTTTGCGCCGATGTTCTTCATCGAGGCGACGCTGGCGGCGGGTGCCGAGCTGCCCTGGCCGGACGAGCATGTCGAGCGCGGCGTCTGCGTGACGGAAGGCGAGGTCGAATGGGACGGCCTGGTCGTGCCGCCGATGCAGGCGGCCGTGCAGACAGGCGCCAGTGCGCCGCCGTTGCGCGCGCGTAGCGCCAGCCGGGTCATGCTGTTCGGCGGGGCGCCACTGGATGGCGAGCGTCACCTGTGGTGGAACTTCGTGTCCAGCAGCCGGGAGCGCATCGAGCAGGCCAAGGCGGACTGGGTGGCGCAGCGCATGGGCACGGTGATCGGCGACGACAAGGAATATATTCCGCTGCCGTCGTGATCATGCTGCAGGCCCGCATGCATCGGCGTAGGCGACGGATTAACCTGAAGCCAGCTCACCAACGGTCAAGTGCATGTCCGGCTACGCCAGCTTCCGCGAGTTCTATCCGTTTTACTTGAACGAGCACAGCGACCTTCGCTGTCGGCGCATGCATTTCGCCGGCAGTACGCTGGTGTTGCTGGTGATCGCCGTCGCGCTGCTTACCCGCAACGCGTGGTGGCTATGGCTGGCGCCGGTTGCCGGCTACGGCTTTGCCTGGATCGGGCACTTCGTCTTCGAGAAGAACCGGCCGGCGACGTTTACCCATCCGCTCTATAGCCTGATGGGCGACTGGGTGATGTATTGGCAGATCCTGCGCGGCAAGGTATCGATCTGACCCGGCCAGGCGCCGCTCAGCGATATTGCTGGTGACAGGACTGACAGACCTCGTCGATCGGCTTGACGGCCGCCGCCAGGGCGGGGCAATTGGCCGGTGCGGCCAGCAAGGCGGCCTGGGTCTTGTCGTGCAGCTTGGCCGCCTCGTCCAGGAACGGCTGGTCGACCCCAGGGAACGCCTCGCTGATATCGGCCTGGGTTTCCAGCAAGCGGGTGAGATGCTGGCGCGCCTGCACGGCATCGCAGCGTTGGGCTCTGACGGCGGTGTGCAGTGCGCCCACGTGGTGGGCCATCACCGACATCACCGCATGCGGCAACGGATTGCGTTCGTGCAGCGTGTTCATGACCGACACCGTGCCGATGATGCCGATGACGAGTCCCAGCAAGATCGAAATGGCAACACGCATGCAATAGCTTCCGGTGGCAAACGCAAAGGGGCGGCAAGCATAACCTGTCGCTCACCCCGGTGGTCGCGCCAGGGGTGAGCTGCGGCCGCCGCCTACTGCGGCTAAAATGCCCTATGTTCAAGATCTTGGAATCCAAGCGTGATGCATCCTGAAGGCCTAGCGGGTTCCGCCGCCGCGCGTCATCCGCCCGATGATGCGCCCGTAGGTGAAGTCGCCTTTCCGTACGAGCGCTTCGCAGGTGTAGAGCGGCTTTATGGTGTCGGTTCGGTCAAGCGGTTGGCGCAATGCCACGTCTGCGTGATCGGCATCGGCGGCGTCGGCTCGTGGGCGGCGGAAGCCTTGGCGCGCAGTGGCGTGGGTCGGCTCACCCTGATCGATGCCGACGAAGTGTGCGTGTCCAACACCAACCGTCAGCTGCATGCGCTGGACGGCCAGTACGGCAAGTCCAAGGTCGGCGTGATCGAGCAGCGTCTGCGTGCGATCAATCCGGCGATCAGGATCGACGCGATCGAGCGCTTCCTGACGCCTTCGACGCTGGATGAGTTGCTCGATCGCGGCTACGACATCGTGCTGGATGCCTGCGATGCGTTTCGCGTCAAGCTGGAAGCCATCGCCTGGTGTCGTCGCCGCAAGCTGGCGATGGTGTCGGTCGGCTCGGCCGGCGGTCGCACCGATCCGACGCAGATCCGCGTGCGCGACCTGTCGCGTACCGAACACGATGCGATGTTCAGCCTGATCCGCAAGAAGCTCCGCCAGGACTTCAACTTCCCCCGCAATCCGGATCGCTACTTTGGCGTATCGGCCGTGTACTCATTGCAGAACGTGCAGTATCCGCAGCCTGACGGCACGGTATGCGGCACCCGCCCACCAGGCGTGGCTGGCGCCGATGCTTTGAATCTTGCCTGCGGTGGTGGCCTGGGCGCGGCTACGCATGTCACCGGGGCGTTTGCGTTTGCTGCGGTGGCGAAGGTGATGGAGAAGCTGCTGGGGAACTGAGGCGGCGTGGCCTCTCACCGAAACCCTTTCGCCTGCCCACCCCTGTAGGAGCGCACCCTGTGCGCGATCGGACTTGCCGTGATCCCGCGTCATCGCTTCGTAGGCTTTTCGCGCACAGGGTGCGCTCCTACATTGCCCCTCTCCCCGCTGGGGAGAGGGGCAAGGCGCTTACCAACCCATGTAGTGGCCGCCATTGATGGCGAGGTTGGCGCCGGTGATCCAGCCGGCTTCCTCGCCGGTGAGGAAGGCCACCGCATGCGCGATTTCTTCCGGCTTGCCGAGGCGTCCCACCGGAATCTGCGCAATGATCTTCTCGCGTACCTCTTCCGGCACCGCCATCACCATGTCGGTACCTACGTAGCCGGGTGACACGGTGTTCACCGTGATGCCGAACTTTGCGTTTTCCTGGGCCAGCGAAATGGTGAAGCCGTGCATGCCCGCCTTGGCCGCCGCGTAGTTGGCCTGGCCGTACTGGCCCTTCTGGCCGTTGATCGAGCTGATCTGCACGATGCGACCCCACTTGTGCGTGCGCATGCGCTCGATCACCGGGCGGGTGACGTTGAAGCAGGCATTGAGGTTGGTGTTCACCACTTCCATCCACTGCGGATAGGTCATCTTGTGGAAGGTGGTGTCACGCGTGATGCCGGCATTGTTGACCAGGATCTCCACCGGGCCCAGCGAGCTCTCGATGATCGCGGCCATGGCCTCGCAGGAATCGGGATTGCAGACGTCGGCGGGAACCAGCAGCACCTCGATGCCGTCCTTCGCCATCATCGCCTTCCATTGTTCGGCCTTGGCCTGGTCGCGATAGTTGGTGGCGACCCGATGCCCCTGCTTGGCGAGATAGCGAACGATCGCCGTACCGATACCGCCCGTGCCGCCAGTGACCAATGCCGTGCGCTGCGTCATGCCTTGTCTCCAGATTGTGCCTGATGTCATTGCGACCCGGTCCGTGCCGCCGGGCGTAACCATGTGTACCTATCTAACATGGCAAAACGTCTACGGCGAGCACGTAGTTCGACCGCGATGTGCGGCGGGTCATAACCGGGATTGTTTATAGCGTCTTATGCGGCTGGCCGTTCGCTGCAGTGCGGCAAACTTTCAGGGGCAAAGCGATCGAGCGCATCAGCCAGTGCCAGGCCGGGTTCGACGATGTCCGACGGCACCGCAAGATCGAGAAAGGCGAGGGCGCGTCGCAATGCAGGCATCGGATGGGTGGGATCCACCGGGTGGGCCCGTTCGGTCTTGGACAGCTTGCGGCCACCGGCATCCAGCGCCAGCGGCAAATGCAGGTAAGTAGGCGTAGGCAGGCCCAGGCATTGCTGCAGGAAGATCTGCCGGGGCGTGGAGTCCAGCAAATCATTGCCGCGCACGACCTGGGTGACCCCCTGGAAGGCATCGTCCACGACGCAGGCGAGCTGGTAGGCGTAGTAGCCCTCGACGCGCCGTATCACGAAATCGCCGGCGGTGCTGCGAAGGTTCTGGGTTTGCCGGCCTTGCAGGGCATCGTCGAAACCGATGTCGATGTCCGGCACGCGCAGTCGCCAGGCAGGTGTCCGGTCGGCGGCAGGTGGCGCCAGGCACGCGCCGTCCAGGTGCAGCCCGCCGGCCAGGTCGTTGCGGCTGCACCAGCAGGGAAAGACCTGATTGGCGGCCTTCAACTGCTCGAAGGCCTGGTCATAAGCGGCCATGCGTTGGGACTGAAACAGCGCTGGTGCGTCGGCCACCAGGCCAAAGGCGGGCAGGGCCGCCAGGATGCTTTCGGCGGAGCCCGGCATTTCGCGCGGCGGGTCGATGTCCTCCACCCTCAGCAACCATTGCCCACCGGCGTAACGCGCGCATAGCCAGCTGCCCACGGCGGCAACCAGGGAGCCGAAGTGCAGGTGGCCGGTGGGCGAGGGGGCGAAGCGTCCGCGATAACTCATCGGCGCATTTTAAGCAGGCCGATCGATGAACGCGGGGCTTTGCCGACTCGATATAGGCCAAAAAGCTCTTGAAACGGAGCGCTATAGCCCCGAATCTTGATAGGCGGCCTTAGCCGCACTCCCTTTCATGACTGCCCGAGAGACAGCCATGCGTCGCATCGCATTGTTCCTGCTTACCAATATCGCCGTCCTGTTCCTGCTGAGCATCGTCTGCCATCTGTTTGGCGTCGATACCTGGGCCGCTTCCCGCGGCTACGGTGGCATGGGCGGCTTGCTGGCCTTTGCCGCCATCTTCGGCATGGGCGGCGCCTTCATCTCGCTGGCGATGTCCAAATGGATGGCGAAGATGTCCACCGGCGCCCGGGTGATCGAGCAGCCGCAGAACGAGGGCGAACGCTGGCTGCTGGACACCGTCCGTCGCCATGCGCAGAACGCCGGCATCGGCATGCCCGAAGTGGCGATCTACGACGCGCCGGAAATGAACGCATTCGCCACCGGCATGAACAAGAACAGCTCGCTGGTGGCGGTAAGCACGGGCCTGCTGCAGCAGATGGACCGCGAGCAGGTCGCGGCGGTGCTTGGCCACGAGATCGGCCACGTCGCCAACGGCGACATGGTCACGCTGACCTTGATCCAGGGCGTGGTGAACACGCTGGTGATCGTGGCCGCGCGCGTGGTCGGTCGGCTGGTCGACAGCTGGTTGTCGGGCGGTCGCGATAGCCGCGATGGCGGTGGCATCGGTTACTTCGTTTCTGTGATGGTGCTGCAGCTGGTGTTCGGCTTGTTCGCCTCGATGATCGTGATGGCGTTCTCGCGCTGGCGCGAATTCCGCGCGGATGCTGCGGGTGCCAAGCTGGCTGGCCGTGGCGCGATGATCTCCGCCCTGCAGCGCCTGCAGGTGCAGCACGGCGAAAGCACCTTGCCGCAGACGATTGCCGCGTTTGGCATTTCCGGCCACCTGGCCACCGGCATGAAACGGCTGTTCATGAGCCATCCGCCGCTGGAAGAGCGCATTGCCGCGCTGCAGAGCGCGTCCTCGAACGCATGATCCTTCACCCTCTCCCGACCAGGGAGAGGGTTAGATAAGGGGCCGCCTTGTCGGCCCCTTTGTGTGTGCCGAACCCCTTCCTGTTCGATCTCTTCAAGAGTCTTTCCGCATGACGAATACCGCGCCCGAAACCCGCAAGTTCGAAGCCGAAGTCGCCCAGGTACTGCACCTGGTGACGCACTCGCTGTACTCGCACAAGGAGATTTTCCTGCGCGAGCTGATTTCCAACGCCTCCGACGCCTGCGACAAGCTGCGTTTCGAATCGATCGCAAACCCCGAGTTGCTGGCAGGCGACGGCGAGCTGCATATCGATGTCAGCTGGGACCCAGAGGCGCGTACGGTCACGGTGCGCGACAACGGCGTCGGCATGAGCCGTGAGGAAGTGGTGGCCAATATCGGCACCATCGCCAGCTCCGGCACGCGCCGCTTCCTCGAAGCGATGAGCGCGGAGCAGAAGACCGACGCGCGCCTGATCGGCCAGTTCGGCGTGGGTTTCTACTCTTCCTTCGTGGTGGCCGATCGCGTGACGGTGCTCAGCCGTCGCGCCGACCAGCCGGCAGGCGAGGGCGTGAAGTGGGAGAGCGACGGCAAGGGGGAGTACCAGCTGGCACAGGTGGAGTTGGCCGAGCGCGGCACGGCCGTGATCCTGCATTTGAAAGCGGACGAGGACGAGTTCCTGAAGAGCTGGGAATTGCGCTCGCTGATCCGCAAGTATTCCGATCACGTCGCGTTCCCGATCCGCATGCCGAAGGAGCAGGACGGCAAGCCGGGCGCGGAGTGGGAAACCGTCAACGACGCGTCGGCCCTGTGGGCCAAGCCGCGCAACGAGATCTCCGACGAGGACTACCAGAGCTTCTACAAATCGTTGGGCCACGATTTCAACGACGCGCTGGCCTGGACGCACAGCCGCGTCGAGGGCAGCCAGAGTTTCACCACGCTGCTCTACATCCCCGAGCAGCCGCCGTTCGACCTGATGATGGGCGGGCGCGACGAGCGCAAGGGACTCAAGCTCTATATCAAGCGCGTCTTCATCATGGACGCGGCCGAGGAGCTGTTGCCGAACTACCTGCGCTTCGTGCGTGGCGTCGTCGATGCGGATGACCTGCCGCTCAACGTGAGCCGCGAGATCCTGCAACACAATCGTCAGCTCGAGCGCATTCGCGCGGCATGCATCAAGCGCGTGCTCGATCTGCTGGAGAAGCTGGCGCGCGACGAACCCGAGAAGTTTGCCACCTTCTACAAGGCCTTTGGCAACACGCTGAAGGAAGGCATTGCCGAAGACCAGGCGAACCGCGAGCGCATCGCCAAGCTGCTGCGTTTTGCCTCGACCAAGGGCGACGGCGCGGTGCAGACCGTCTCGCTGGACGACTACATCCTGCGCATGGCGGTGGGCCAGGACACCATCTGGTACATCACGGCAGACAGCTACACCGCCGCGGTCGGCAGTCCGCAGCTGGAGGCGTTCAAGGCCAAGGGCATCGAAGTGCTGCTGATGTTCGATCGCATCGACGAATGGATGCTTGGCAGCCTCAATGAATACGCCGGCAAGAAGCTGAAGAATGTCGCCAAGGGCGAGCTACCGTTGGACGAAGCCGACAAGAAACAGCAGGAAGCGGCCAGCAAGGCGGCCGAGCCGGTGGTGAAGAAGCTCAAGGAGCTGCTGGGCGATCGAGTGAGCGAAGTGCGCGTGTCCGCTCGCCTCACCGACTCGCCTTCGTGCCTGGCGTTGTCGGATTACGAAATGGCGCCGCATCTAGCGCGTTTATTGCGTGAGGCTGGCCATGACGTACCCGACAACAAGCCGACGCTGGAGATCAATCCCCAGCATCCGCTGCTCAAGCGGGTGGAGGCCGAAGGCGATGCGGCCAAGGCCGCCGACCTGGCTAACCTGCTGCTGGATCAGGCGGAGATCTCCGCTGGCGCACAGCTGCCCGATCCGGCCGCCTTCGTGCAGCGACTCAATCGCCTGATCGTCGGCTAAGCCTTGCCCGTCATTCCGGCGAGTGCGGCGTCCTGCAGGGCGCAAGCCGGAATGACGGGGCCGCAAACCAACCCAGGCCGCGCCAGGGCCGCCTGCCGGCGCTCGTTATACTGCGTCCCTTCCGCTCGAAGGGATGTCCATGGGCACCTTGCTGTTGCTGTTCGTCTGCCTGCTGCTGGGCGCGCTGGTCGCGCGTTACGCGAAACCGCCTGCCGGCATCGTTCACGGCATCAACTGGTGGGTCATCAACATCGCGCTGCCGGCCCTGGTGCTGGAGCTGGTGCCGAAGGTCAGCATCGACAGGCAGCTGTGGTTTCCCGTGGCGGCGATGTGGGTGGTGTTCTTTGGCGGCTGGCTGTTGTTCGCCACGCTGGGCCGCTGGCTGGGCTGGTCGCGCCAGCGGATCGGCGCGCTGACCCTGGTTTGTGGCCTGGGCAATACGTCGTTCATGGGTTATCCCATGATGCAGGCGCTGCATGGCAAGGAAGGGCTGGCGCTGGCGGTGGTGGCCGACCAGCTGGGTTGTTTCCCCTTGCTGGCGTCGGCGGGCGTGGCGGTCGCATCGCTGTATGCGGGAAAAGCAGCGCAACCGGCCGTGATCGCCCGGCGCATTCTTACCTTTCCGTCGTTCCTGGCGCTGGTCTTGAGCGTGATTGTTGGTGCTCTAGGTGGCTGGCCGAGCTTGCTGGACAGCGTATTCACGCCCATCGGCGCGACCCTGACACCGTTGGCCCTGTTCTCGGTGGGCATGCAATTCAAGTTCCATCTCGGCGAGCGGCCGCTTTCCGCGCTGACGCTCGGCCTGGGCTGGAAGTTGGTGCTTGCCCCTTTGGCCTGCTGGTTGTTGGGCACGGCCGCGGGCGTCGGCGGGCTGACCCTGACGGTGGGTGTGCTGCAGGCGGGCATGGCACCGATGATTTCGGCGGCGATTCTTGCCGACGAGTACAAGCTTGAGCCCAGCCTGGCCAACACGATACTTGGCGCGGGCATCGTGCTGTCGCTGATCACGGTTCCGCTGGGCAATTGGTTGCTCGGCGGTTGAGGAAAGCCGGATCTGGACGCTTCACCTCGCGCATTGACGCGGTGTTTCATCAGCGCTCGCTGCTTCAGGTCGAGAGACCGCTGCTCACGACCCTCCGATGGGCGACAATACGCCCATGTCATCAGCTCAATCGCAATCCACGGGCCCGGTGCGCGCCGACGTATGGCTATGGGCCGCCCGCTTTTTCAAGACACGCAGCCTGGCCAAGCAGGCCATCGACGGCGGCAAGATCGACCTCAACGGCAGTGGCTGCAAGCCGGCCAAGGCCGTGCATGTGGGCGACGTACTGCGCATCGGTCGGGGCGTGGAGCGGCTGGAAGTCGAGGTGCTGGCGTTGTCGGAAAAGCGGGGGCCAGCCAGTGACGCCCAGACCCTCTATCGCGAAAGCGAAGCCAGTGTGACGGCACGCGAGGCGGCGAAGGCCCAGCGTAAGCTAGTCGGTGCCATGGCGCCTCCAGGGCGGCCGGACAAGCAGGAACGTCGAGAATTGCGACGGCTTAAGGATTCCATGTGAGTCACCCATCGCAGATTCCGGCGCGAATCTGCGGGAGCATCAACACCGGCGAGAAGCCGCACAAAGGTGCGGCTTCGGTTCGACGTGATGTGGAAGGGGAAGGCGATGACGGGCTTGGCATTCTTAAAGCGACTGCTTGCTGGCGCGACAGAGGGGCGGGCGCCGGGGGTATTGCGTAAGGCCGAACAGGGCGCGCGCGTGCTGGTGGTCGATGATTCGGCCACCATCCGGGCCGTGCTGGGGCGCATGCTCGAGGTCGAAGGCTATGCGGTGACGCGAGCCGCCGATGGCGAGCGGGCGCTGGAGATGGCGCGCAGCGAGCCGCCTGACCTGATCTTTCTCGATATCGTGCTGCCGGGCATCAACGGCTTTGCCGTGCTGCGTGCGCTACGCCACGACCCGCTCACCCAGCACGTGCCAATCGTGATGATCAGCGGCAACCAGCAGGCGACCGAGCAGTTCTATGTTCAGCGCTTTGGCGCCGACGACTTCATCAGCAAGCCGTTCGGACAGGCCGAGGTGGCGCGCAGTATCGACCGGCTGGTGGGATTCGGGCGCCTGTCGGCGCGTCAGCCGGGTGTCGTCGTGCCGCTGTCCGCGTCCGCGGAAACGATCCCCAGCCTGCTTGCCAATGCGACCTTGGAGTCGCCGCCAGAGAACATGTCGAACCTGGCCGCCTGAGCTCGAAGCGAAGCACGCGGTTGTAGACAAAACAGGGCGGCGATCCTTGCGGGTCGCCGTTCTGATCGTTGCCGCGGCTTCGTCGAGTACGGGGTGTGCGGTGTTTGAAACGCACCGTCTTTTGGACGCGCGGCGGGTTTCACGTCGGCGCAACAGCCACTTGTCGACGATCGGGATCCTGCTACGAACGCGTGGAGAGTCGGCATGGCCGAGACGATCGAGGAAGGCTCGCTGGTATTCGTCGCCGATGGCGAAGACGGCATCGGTTCCGTGCGCAAGATCCTGGCCGACGAATCGGCGCTGGTCGTCTACATCGAAAACAGCGGTGATTTCGTCATACCTCGCGCGGCGGTGCGGGCGGTGCATTCCGGCAAGGTCGTTCTCAACCTGGACGAGCTGCCGCGACCGGTGCTCGAAGCCATCGGCCATGCCAGGAAATCGGAGTTCCCGCACTGAGGCAGGGAAAGCGGGCGCCAGCAAGTGGCGCGCATGCCTGAGGCCTGCGCGTCTTGCTTCTCAGGCGAGTGACTTGAGCCGGTAAAGCGCTTCCAGCGCCTCGCGTGGCGACATGGCGTCGGGGTCGATGCCCTCCAGCGCCCGCTCCACTACGGAAGACTGCGTCGCGAACAATCCAAGCTGTGGTGACTCCTGCGCGGGAGCCTTGCTGGTTGCCGAGGATGCGTGCTGGTACATGCCACGCTCGAGTTCGGCCAGCGTGCGACGCGCATCGGCGATCACCGACTTGGGCAGGCCAGCCAGCGCGGCCACCTGCAAGCCGAAGCTGCGATTGGCCGGTCCTTCCTTCACCGCATGCATGAAGACCAGCTGCTCGCCGTATTCGACGGCGTCCAGGTGCACGTTGGCGATCGACGGATATTCGTTGGCCAGTTCGGTCAGTTCGAAGTAGTGCGTGGCAAACAAGGTGTAGGAGCGGCTGCTGGCGGCCAGATGCACGGCGGCGGCACGCGCCAGGGCCAGGCCATCATAGGTGCTGGTACCACGGCCTACTTCGTCCATCAGCACCAGGCTGTGTTCGGTGGCGTTGTGCAGGATATTGGCCGTCTCGCTCATTTCCACCATGAAGGTGGATTGGCCGCGCGAAAGATCGTCGCCCGCGCCGATGCGCGTGAACACGCGATCGATCGGGCCGATCACCGCACGCGATGCCGGCACGTAGCTGCCGATATGCGCAAGCAGCACGATCAGCGCGTTCTGGCGCATGTAGGTGGACTTACCGCCCATGTTCGGGCCGGTGATGACCAGCATGCGACGGGCGTCGTCGAGCACCAGATCGTTTGGCTCGAACGGTTCCTCGCGCACCTTTTCCACCACCGGGTGGCGGCCGCGTTCGATCGCGATGCCGGGTTCGTCGGACAGTTCCGGCGCACTCCAGTCCAGCGTGGTGGCGCGCTCGGTCAAGCTGGCGATGACGTCCAGCTCGGCCATGGCTGAGGCGGCGTGTTTCAGTGGCTCCAACTGGGCGATCAGCGTGTCGAGCAGTGCCTCGTACAGCGCACGCTCGCGCATCAGCGAGCGTTCCTTGGCCGACAGCACCTTGTCCTCGAACGTCTTCAGCTCTTCGGTGATGTAGCGCTCGGCATTCTTGGTGGTTTGGCGACGCGTGTAATGCGTGGGTGCCTTGTCCGCCTGACCCTTGCTGATCTCGATGTAGTAACCGTGCACGCGGTTGTAGCCCACCTTGAGGGTGGCAATGCCGCTGACGGCCTTCTCGCGTTCTTCCAGTTCGACCAGGTACTGGTCGGCGTTGGTGGCGAGCCGGCGCAGCTCGTCCAGCTCGGCATCGTAGTCGTCGGCGATGACGCCGCCGTCGCGCTGCAGCACCGGTGGTTGCGCGACCACGGCGCGGGCGAGCAGGGCAGCGGTATCCGCATGGTCGCCAATGCGCGCGACCAGGGCATGCAGCAGCGGGCTGTCCAGCGACTCGATGATGGCGCGCAACGCCGGGGCGGCGGCCAGGCCGTCGCGCAGGGTGGACAAGTCGCGCGGGCGCGCGGAACGCAGGGCGACGCGGGCGAGGATGCGCTCCAGATCGCCGATGCCGCGCAACTGCTCGCGCAGGGTTTCGTATTGGCGACTATCGATCAGCGTGCCGATCGCTTGATGACGACTGCGCAGCAGGTCGCGCGAACGCAGCGGGCGGTTCAGCCAGCGGCGCAGCAGGCGCGCGCCCATCGGCGTCACCGTTTCGTCCAGCACACCGAGCAAGGTGTGTTCGGTGCGGCCGCTGGGGTGCGTATCGAGTTCGAGATTGCGACGCGTCGCCGCATCGAGCGCAATGGTGTCGCCCGCGCTTTCCACGGCCATGCCGGAAAGATGCGGCAGGGCACTCTTCTGCGTTTCCTCGACGTAGCCGAGCAGGCAGCCCGCCGCTGCAATCGCCAGCGGCAGGCGATCCACGCCGAAGCCGCCAAGGTCGCGGGTGCCGAAGAAGCGGTTGAGCTCGCGGCGTGCGGCATCGCCGTCGAAGTGCCACGGCTGGCGCTTGCGCAGGCCGGGGAGATTGCTGACGAACTTGGGCCACGCCCCGTCTTCACCCACCAGGGTCTCGGCAGGTTGCAGGCGCGCCAGTTCCGCGGCCAGCGCTTCGGCGCTGGGCACTTCGCTGAGCAGGAAGCGACCGCTGCTCAAGTCCACCCAGGCCAGCCCGTACGCGCCGTGTGGACCCGTCGCAATGGCCATCAGCAAATTGTCGCGGCGCTCTTCCAGCAGCGCGGCGTCGGTGACCGTACCCGGCGTGACGATGCGCACCACCTTGCGTTCCACCGGCCCCTTCGACGTGGCGGGGTCGCCGATCTGCTCGCAGATGGCCACCGACTCGCCCAGGCGCACCAGCCTGGCTAGGTAATTCTCGGCGGCGTGATACGGCACGCCCGCCATCGGGATCGGCTGGCCGGCCGACTGCCCGCGCTGGGTCAGCGTGATGTCCAGCAGCCGCGCCGCCTTGCGTGCATCGTCATAGAACAGCTCGTAGAAGTCGCCCATGCGGAAGAACAGCAGCACATCCGGGTGCGCAGCCTTGGCGGCCAGGTACTGGCGCATGAAGGGCGTGTGGCTTTCGAAATCCTGGGCGACCATAACGTGCTGTTCTGTCGGGCCAACGCGATGTTGTTGGCCGTGGCGGGAGGGCAAGGCGCGCCCCTCGAAAAATGCCCGCCAAGATAACCCAAATGCCTGACCATGTATTCCGGCGCATCCACCTTCCTGCTTGAAGGCTTTGCCGAAGATTCGCCCATCGGGGCAACGCAGCAGGGGCTCGGCTAGGCCGGTGAGAGCGCCGGGGTTTGCGGGTCGTTGCGTGCCCCTCCCTTGACCTCTGGCACGGTTGTGACGCGGAGAATCCGGCCTGTAGGATCGACCGCCATGTCTACTCTCTCTCGATCTGCCTCCTATCTGGCGGTAGCGCTGGTTTTTGCGCTTGCTGCTCCCGTCGCCTTTTCCGCAGGGAAAGAGGCACCCAAGCCAGCGGCTGCCGATACCGTCACGCTCTACGCCGGAGCCACCGTTATCGACGGTACGGGCGCGGCGCCGCGTCCCGATCAGGACATCCTGGTGCAGGGTGAGCGGATCGTGGCGGTCGGCCCGCACGGCTCACTGGCCGGCGCGCAGGCTGCTGGGCTGCACACCGTCGACCTGCACGGCAAGTACGTGATCCCAGGGTTGATCGACAGCCATGTGCATATGGCCACGCCGCCAAATGCGAAGCGTGCCCAGGCAGTCTTGCGGCGCAATCTCTATGCCGGCGTTACCGCCGTGCGCGACATGGCGGACGATCTGCGTTCGGTCGGCGAGTTGGCTCGTGCATCGCGCGCCGGGGAAATTCCCGCGCCTGATATCTATTACGCCGCGGTGATGGCGGGGCCCGAGTTCTTCGCCGATCCGCGCGTGGGTGCCGCAAGCTTCGGGATGGCGCCGGGCAAGAGTCCGTGGATGCAGGCCATCGACGGGCAGACCGATTTGCGCGAGGCAGTCACGCTGGCGCGCGGTACCTCGGCCACGGCCATCAAGGTCTACGCCGACCTGCCACCGGATCTGGTGAACGCCATTACCCAGGAAGCGCACCGCCAGCACCTGATGGTGTGGGCGCATAGCGCGGTGTTCCCGACGCGCCCGGCCGATGTCATTGCGGCGGGTGTCGACGTGGTCAGCCATGCCTGTTACCTGGCCTACCAGCTGGAGCCGGTGATGCTGAAGTCCTATGAGGACCACACGCCGTTCCACGAGGCGCTGCTGGCGCCGAGCGGCGACGATCCGGTCATGGCGGGTCTTTACCGAGACATGCTCAAGCACGGCACCATCCTGGATGCGACCGGCAGCTTGTTCGTGCGCTATGACGCCGAGCGCAAGGCGCATCCCGAACGGCACCCGTTGCGTTGCACCGGGCCGACCACGATCCGGCTGGTGCGCCAGGCCTGGCAAGCCGGCGTGCCGATCTCGACGGGCACCGACAGCGACGGCGGCGTCAACGACGCCTGGCCGGCGGTGTTCGACGAGATCTTGTTCCTGGCGCATGACGTGGGCATGCCGTCCTTGCAGGTGCTTCGCTCGGCCACCCTGGTCGGTGCCGAGGCGGCCGGACAGGCAAAGGACATGGGCTCGATCGAAGCCGGCAAGTTGGCGAATTTCGCGGTGCTGTCGGCCGATCCGGTGAAGGACATCAACAACATCCGCAGTATCCGCATGACGGTGAAGCGTGGGCACGCGTACCCGCGGGCCGATTACCGACCGGTGACGAAGGACGAGATGGGCAATGGCGATGACGATTGATCGGCGGACGTTTCTGACCGGGGTGACGTGGGCGGCAGCCGCTTCGATGCTGCCGTGGGAAGCGCGCGGCGCAGTTTCGCAGGGTACCGGCATGGCCGATGGCGGCATCATCATCAACGCCCTGGGTGGTCTCGACGACCCCAATCGCGGCGCGGACGGCCTGGTGCCGGAGCTTTCGCCGCGCGTGCTGGCGGAAGCGCACGCTTCCGGGCTTACCGCGGTCAACATCACGCTGGGTTATGTGTCCGGGGCGGACGATCCGTTCGAGGCCAGCGTGCGCGACATCGCCGCTACCGATGCCCTGGTGCGCCAGCATGAGCGCGATGTGCTCAAGGTGCTGTCCGCGGCCGATATTCGCCGGGCCAAGGCCGAGAAAAAAGTCGGCCTGATCTATGGCTTCCAGAACGGCGCCATGATGGGCAACGACGCCAAGCGCGTCGACATCTTTGCCGACCTGGGCGTGCGCGTGTTCCAGCTGACCTACAACCCGGCCAACCAGCTGGGCGATGGCTCGATGGCGCCGGAAAACCGCGGGCTGACACCGTTCGGGCGCGAGGTCGTGGCACGGCTCAATGCGCGCAAGGTCATGGTCGATCTCTCGCACAGCGGCGAACAGACCTGCCTGGATGCCGCACGCACGTCCACCGCGCCCATCTCGATCAATCACACCGGCTGCCGTGCGGTGGCCAACCTGCCGCGCAACAAGACCGACGCCGAGCTGAGGCTGGTGGCGGAGCGGGGCGGCTTCGTCGGCATCTACTTCATGCCGTTCCTCAACGTTTCGGGGCACGCCCATGCCGAGGACGTGGTGGCGCATATCGACCATGCGGTGAATGTCTGTGGCGAGGATCACGTGGGCATCGGCACCGATGGTTCGGTGACCCAGATCGACGACCTCAACGTCTACCAGGCGGCCTTGGCGAAGGAAATCGCCCAGCGCCAGGCGGCCGGCATCAGTGCCGCCGGCGAACGGCCGGACACCTACCCGTTCGTGGTCGATCTGCGCGGACCACGGCAGTTCCAGAAGCTGGCGCAGCTGCTTGCGGCGAAGGGTTATTCGAGCGGGCGCATCGAAAAAATCCTCGGTACGAATTTCCTGCGCTACGCCCAGACCATCTGGGGCGGCTGAGCCTGCCGTTCGTCAAGGCCTTGGCCTGAGGCAGGGAAGGGGGTAGAACGGGCGGCTGCGCAGTGGTGCGTAGCTGCCTTCCCCAGGAGTTCCCCCATGGAGTTGTCTGTTCCCAGCGATGCCGACCTGCTGGCCCTGGCCGAGCAGGTGGCCGCCAGCGTGCAGCAGCGGCGCCTGATGCTGGTGACCGCCGAGTCGTGCACCGGCGGCTGGATCGCCAAGGCTTTGACCGACCTGCCCGGCAGCTCGGCCTGGTTCGATACCGGCGTGGTGACCTACAGCTATGGCGCCAAGGAGGCCTTGCTGGGGGTCAATCCGCGCACGCTGGAGCTGACCGGTGCGGTCAGCGAGGAAACCGTGCTGGAGATGGTCTCCGGCGCGCTGGCCCGCTTCGGCGCCGGCGTAGCTGTGGCGGTGACCGGCATTGCCGGTCCCACTGGGGGCACGGCGGAAAAGCCTGTCGGCACGGTATGGATCGGCTGGAAGCGCCGCGGTGGCTACGCCTTCGCCAAGTTGTTCCGCTTCGATGGCGATCGCGAAGCGGTGCGTCGGCAGACCGTGGCCGCGGCGCTCAATGGGGTGCTCAAAGTCCTGACGGACTGAGTCGCCAGGGCCTCCCTGACCCGCTTCACCATTGTGGGATACTCCGAAATTACAGATCGCAGTCCGTGAGACTACCCGCGGGCATCATGCACTCATTCACTGCCACCCCAGGATTCAAGACGATGGATGACAACAAGCGCCGCGCGCTCACCTCCGCCCTCGGCCAGATCGAGAAGCAGTTCGGCAAGGGCGCGGTCATGCGCCTGGGCGATCGCACCGACGACGCCATCGAAACCGTTTCCACCGGCTCACTGGGCCTGGACATCGCCCTGGGCGTGGGCGGCCTGCCACGCGGTCGCGTGGTGGAAATCTACGGTCCGGAATCGTCCGGCAAGACCACGCTGACCCTGCAGGTCATCGCCAACTGCCAGAAGAACGGCGGCACGGCGGCTTTCGTCGACGCCGAGCATGCGCTGGACCCCTCCTACGCCGCCAAGCTGGGCGTCAACGTCGACGACCTGCTGGTCTCGCAGCCGGACACCGGCGAACAGGCGCTGGAAATCGCCGACATGCTGGTGCGCTCGGGCGCCGTGGACGTGGTGGTGGTCGACTCGGTCGCCGCGCTCACGCCCAAGGCTGAAATCGAAGGCGAAATGGGCGACTCCCACGTCGGCCTGCACGCCCGCCTGATGAGCCAGGCGCTGCGCAAGCTCACCGCCAACATCAAGAAGTCCGGTTGCCTGGTGATCTTCATCAACCAGATCCGCATGAAGATCGGCGTGATGTTCGGCAGCCCGGAAACCACCACCGGCGGCAACGCGCTGAAGTTCTACGCTTCGGTGCGTCTGGACATCCGCCGCATCGGCGCGGTGAAGAAGGGCGACGAGGTGGTCGGCTCCGAAACCCGCGTCAAGGTGGTCAAGAACAAGGTGGCACCGCCGTTCCGCCAGGCCGAATTCGAGATCCTGTACGGCGAGGGCACCTCGCGCGAAGGCGAGATCATCGAGCTGGGCGTGGCCCAGAACCTGATCGACAAGTCCGGCGCCTGGTACAGCTACAAGGGCGACCGCATCGGCCAGGGCAAGGAGAACGTACGCCAGTTCCTGCGCGACAACCCGGCCATCGCCAATGAAGTCGATACGGAGCTGCGCGCTCGCCTGCTGGCCACCAGCGGCGGCAAGCCGGCACCGATCTCCGAAGAAGCGATGGAAGAGATCTGAGCATGGCCGAGCGACGTCTGCGCATCCTGCTGATTGGCGCCTCCGGCACCCTCGGCAGCGCCGTAGCGGCCGAGCTGGGCCAGCGCCACGAAGTGATCAGCGCCGGACGTCAGTCCGGCGACGTGCGCATGGATCTCACCGACGTGGCCAGCATCCGTCAGGGACTGGCCCAGGCCGGTGAGCTGGATGCCGTGATCAGCACCGCTGGTCGCGTCACGTTCGCGCCGCTGGCGGACTTCGCCGCCGCGCCGTTCGGCGAGTCCAAGCACACGCTCGGCATCACCGACAAGCTGATGGGCCAGGTCAATCTGGCCCTGGCCGCGCGTGACCATCTGCGCGATGGCGGCTCGATCACGCTGACCACCGGCATCCTGGCCGAACAGCCGATCGCCCAGGGCAGCTCCGCCAGCCTGGTCAACGGCGCGGTGGAAGCGTTCGTGCGGGCGGCGGCGATCGAGCTGCCGCGCGGCTTGCGCATCAATGTAGTGAGCCCGAACGTGCTGGTCGAGGCGATGGGCGATTACGCGCCGTATTTCCGCGGTTTCGAGCCGGTAACGGCGGCCCGCTCGGCGTTGGCGTACAGCCGCAGCGTGGAAGGCCTGCAGACCGGCCAGGTCTACAAGGTCTTCTGAGGCGGCGGCGCCGGGTGCCATGAAACGCCGCTCCGACGGGGAAGACAGCAAGAAACCCAAGCCCAGCGCCTATAGCAAGGCGCTGGGCCTGCTGGCGCGGCGGGAGCATTCCCGTCGCGAGCTGAAACTCAAGCTGCGCCAGGGCGGCTACGAGGGCGAGGAGGCCGGCGCGGCCCTGGATCGCCTGGGTGAGCAGCACTATCAGGACGACGACCGTTTCGCCGAGATGCTGGTGCGCAGCCGGGTGGCGCAGGGCTACGGCCCCATGCGGGTGCGGGCCGAGTTGAAGAGCCACGGGCTGGCGGATGCGCGTATCCGCGAGGTGCTGGATGCCGCCGAGGTCGACTGGACGGCCGTGGCGGCCGCCCAGCTGCGCCGTCGCTATGGTGCCGCCGGCGCGTCCGACCACGAGGAAAAGGCCCGCCGGGCGCAATTCCTCTTGCGTCGGGGCTTTCCCGCCGCCACAGTACGGAGTGTTACCCACGCCGACGTGGACGACACAGCCGACGGTGATTCCTGAAACCCATCATCCAGCGATGATGGCGGGGTGGCCGCGGCGGTGCGGTCCTGGCGTGACTCCTCCTTGATGGCCCTCCCCAGTCGCATGAAAACCGCCGAAATCCGCTCGACTTTCCTCGATTATTTCCGTTCGAAAGATCACACCATCGTGCCGTCCAGTTCGCTGGTGCCGGCCAGCGACCCGACCCTGTTGTTCACCAACTCGGGCATGGTGCAGTTCAAGAACGTGTTCCTGGGCAGCGAGAAGCTGCCGTATACGCGCGCGGCCGATGTACAGCGCTGCCTGCGCGCCGGCGGCAAGCACAACGACCTGGATTCGGTGGGCTATACCGCGCGCCACCACACCTTCTTCGAGATGCTCGGCAACTGGTCGTTCGGCGACTACTTCAAGCGTGATGCCATTGCGTACGCGTGGGAGCTGCTGACCGAGGTCTTCAAGCTGCCCAAGGACAAGCTGTGGGTCACGGTGTATCACACCGACGACGAAGCCTACGCGCTGTGGAACAAGGACATGGGCGTGCCCGCCGAGCGTATCGTGCGCATTGGCGACAACAAGGGCGCACCGTTCGCTTCCGACAATTTCTGGCAGATGGCCGACACCGGTCCCTGCGGTCCCTGCACCGAGATCTTTTACGACCACGGCGCCGACATTGCCGGTGGTCCTCCGGGTTCGCCGGATGAAGACGGCGATCGCTATATCGAGATCTGGAACCTGGTGTTCATGCAGTTCGACCGCGCGCCCGACGGCACGCTGTCGCCGCTGCCCGCGCCATGCGTGGATACCGGCATGGGCCTGGAGCGCCTCGCCGCCGTGCTGCAGCACGTGCACTCCAACTACGAGATCGACCTGTTCCAGCACCTGATCAAGGTGGCTTCCAAGCTGACCGGCACGGCGGACCTCGCCAACAAGTCGCTGCGCGTGATTGCCGATCACATTCGCGCTTGTTCCTTCCTCATCGTCGATGGCGTGCTGCCGTCGAATGAAGGTCGCGGTTATGTGCTTCGCCGCATCATTCGTCGCGCGCTGCGTCATGGCTGGATGCTGGGCGTGCGCGGCGATTTCTTCTGGAAGATGGTGCAGCCGTTGGTCGAGGAGATGGGCGAGGCTTATCCGGAACTCGTCGCCAAACAGTCTTTTGTCGAGGAGGCGCTGCGTACGGAAGAAAAGCGTTTCGGCGAGACGCTGGAAAACGGCATGCGCCTGTTCGACACGGTGGCGGCCAAGGCCGGGAACACGATTCCGGGCGCCGACGCGTTCCGTCTCTACGACACTTATGGTTTTCCCGTGGACCTGACCGCCGACATTGCGCGCGAGCGCGGCATGTCGGTCGACATGGACGGCTTCGAGCTGGCGATGAAGGAGCAGCAGGAGCGCAGCCGCGAGGGCGGCCGCTTCGAAGCCAAGGGCCAGATGCCGGCCGAACTCGCCAGCCAGCTCGCCCCGACGGCCTTCCTCGGCTACGAGGCGCTGGCGGGTCAGGGCAAGGTCATTGGCATCGTGCGTGCCGGAAAACAGCTTGATCAACTGAGCGATGGCGAAGAAGGCCTGGTTATCCTCGACCGCACGCCGTTCTACGCCGAATCCGGCGGCCAGGTGGGCGACACGGGCGCGCTGGTGAGCGGCGCCGGGCGCTTCAACGTCGGCGACACGCTCAAGATGGGCGGCGTGTTCTTTGGCCATGCCGGTCGTTGGCAAGGTGCGCAGCCGCTTCGCGTTGGCGATGCCGTCGACGCCACCGTTGACCAGGCGCGTCGGCAGGCCATTGTGCTCAATCATTCGGCCACCCATTTGCTGCACGCTGCCTTGCGCAAGGTGCTGGGCGAGCACGTCACGCAGAAGGGCTCGCTGGTGGCACCGGAGCGTCTGCGCTTCGACTTCTCGCACTTCAAGCCGCTCAGCGCAGACGAACTGCGTGAGATCGAAGCCCTGGTGAACGCCGAAGTGCGGCGCAACGCGCCTGCCGAAGTGCATCAGATGGCCTACGACGCCGCGATCGAGTTCGGCGCCATGGCCTTGTTCGGCGAGAAGTACGGCGACGAAGTGCGCGTGCTCAAGATGGGTGAGTTCTCCACCGAGCTGTGTGGTGGCACGCATGTCGGCCGCACCGGTGATATCGGCCTGTTCAAGATCGTCAGCGAAGCGGGCGTGGCGTCGGGCGTACGCCGCATCGAGGCCGTGAGTGGTGCCGGTGCCCTGGACCATGTGGCCGAGGAGGAGCGCCGGCTTGGCGAACTCTCGCAGCTGCTGTCTGCCCACGGTGACGACAGCGTCGACAAGCTGCGCCAGCTGTTCGACAAGCAGAAGAAACTCGAGCGCGAACTGGAATCGCTGCGCGCCAAGGCGGCCGGTTCAGCCACCGCCGATCTCGCTTCCACCGCCCAGGACATCCATGGCATCAAGGTCATTGCGGCCCGCATCGAAGGGCTGGACGCAAAGGCCCTGCGCGACAGCGTGGACAACCTCAAGCAGCAACTTGCCGATTGCGTGATCTTGCTGGCGGGTGCGATGGATGGTCGCGTGTCGTTGGTGGCCGGCGTGCATGGCAAGGCTTTGGGCCGCGTCAAGGCCGGTGATGTGGTCGCCCATGTGGCCGGACAAATCGATGGCAAGGGCGGTGGCCGTCCCGACATGGCGCAGGGTGGTGGCAACGACAGCAGCGACCTGCCGCGTATTCTGAATGGTCTGACTGGCTGGATTGGCGAGCGACTGGCCTCCTGAGGCCAGTCAACCGTTCAGCGCAGTGCCCCGTTTACGCATTGCGCTGCCCTCGGACGCTCGGCTAGTATCCAAACACTGCCGGCACCGAAGTGTTGCGACGGTGTCGCTCGACATGGCATCTACAGAGGGATGCCTGGTCTGTGAAACCGGGGAAGGCGGTAGGGCCTTCGACGGGTAAGATCGTCGAACTGCCAGACGGTGAAGCTCAGGGGTGAGGCATAACCGTCTGTTGGCCTATGACCAAAGTATTCATGGAGTGGCAAACATGTTGATTCTGACCCGCAGGGTCGGTGAAACCTTGATGATCGGTGACGAGGTGACCGTTACCGTCCTAGGCGTGAAGGGCAACCAGGTGCGTATCGGCATCAACGCGCCCAAAAACGTGGCTGTGCATCGCGAAGAGATCTATCAACGGATCAAGAACGAGCACGAGCCGGATGGCAGCGCCTCCAGTGAGTCTGGCGAGCACTGACGATCAATTAAAGCTTTACCTCGAGCGTGCCGGTTAGTATCCTTGCCGGCTCCGCAGAGATGCGGACAAAACCGGAGAGATGCCCGAGAGGCCGAAGGGGCTCCCCTGCTAAGGGAGTATAGGGTCAAAAGCCTTATCGAGGGTTCGAATCCCTCTCTCTCCGCCAGATACGCAAAAAGCCCCCCAGCGGGGCTTTTTGCGTATCTGGCGGAGAGAGAGTTGTGGACGAACCCTCCGGTTCGACAAATTCGTCCGGAACGAATTTGGACAGCCGCAGGCTGGCCCTGGAGCGCGCAGCGCGGAAGGGTGAGGCCCATGGATGGGCCGAACAATCCCGACCTCCACGCAACCAAACGTCCACCTGACGAAGCCCCCAATGGGACTCAAGCGTATCTGGCGGAGAGAAAGGTGTGGACGAACCCTCCGGTAACTCGGCACATCCTGTGCCTCGCCCTCCGGGCCATCGGCTGCGCCGATGTTCGCTCCGGCATCCTGCCTCCGCAGTCGACAAAATTGCCTGGAGCAATTTTGGACAGCCCAAAGGGCTGGCCCTGGAGCGCGAAGCGCGGAAGGGTGAGGCCCAAGGATGGGCCGAGCAATCCCGACCTCCACGCCACCGAACGTCCACCTGACGAAGTCTTCTAGCTCAGGCGCATCAGACGAAGAGAGAGGCGTGGACGGAGCCTACAGTTCGACAAAATTGCCCGTAGCAATCTTTGGGCAGCCCCGAGAGCTGCCCTTTGCCCGACGAAGCTTCTGGCCAAGCTCCCAGGCGCCCCACCAAGCCCCTCCTGAACGCCATAGAACCACCCCCGGCAACCAAGTACGGCCCGCTCACCCCTGCCGCGT
Organism: Dyella halodurans; assembly: GCF_026283925.1. Lineage (GTDB taxonomy): Bacteria > Pseudomonadota > Gammaproteobacteria > Xanthomonadales > Rhodanobacteraceae > Dyella > Dyella halodurans. The sequence continues at coordinate 378,368 of NZ_JAPDPF010000004.1, read as the reverse complement.
TACCTTAACTATCCCAACCCTCGCGGAGGGCGCGCCATGGACAAGCTCCGGCTCGATCATCCGGCACGATGGACAACCCAGCGACTGCTGGGCTTGGTCGCAGCCGCCATCGTATGGGCGGTGGCCGCTGCCACACCGCTCCCTGCCCGGGCCGAGGTGTCAATCGACTTGGGCGTCTCCGTGGGCTATCCGCCACCACCCTTGCCGCTCGAGGAGCAGCCGCCCATTCCGGGGTCGGACTACATATGGACACCTGGTTACTGGGCCTGGGGCGATGACGGCTATTACTGGGTGCCGGGTTTCTGGGTGCTGGCGCCGTTTTACGGCGCCTTGTGGACGCCTGCCTATTGGGGCTGGTTTGGACGCGTCTGCGTGTTCCACCCGGGGTACTGGGCGCGCCACGTCGGTTTCTATGGGGGCATCAACTATGGCTTCGGTTACCCGGGTCACGGTTATGTCGGTGGTCGTTGGGGGCCCGGCGGTTTCTATTACAACCGCGCGGTCAATCAGATCCATGATCCCCGGGTCACCAATGTCTACGATGCGAGGGTGGCGAACAATGGCGTGATCAATCGCACCAGTTTCAATGGTGGCCCGGGCGGTACGGTCGCCCAGCCGTCTGCGCAGGACGCGGCCGTTGCACGTGAGGCGCATGTGGCGCCGGTGGCTGCGCAATTGAAACAGGTGGCGACGGCCAATCGGGATCCTTCGATGCGCGCCTCGGTCAATCACGGTGCGCCGCTGGTGGGGGCTACAGCACGAGCGAGTGCCGCCAACAGGCGTGCAAGCGCGCAAGCGATGCCCGTGGCGAATGCGCAGCGCACGCTTCCCGTGGTGCCAAGCTTGCACAGCGCGACGGTGCTCCGCTCGGCGGGTTTTGCGCCACATGCTGCCGGCGCCTCGCAGCGGTCGACGGCCCAGGTCGCGCGGGGGTATGCGCCAGCAAGCAGCAGTGCCATGAGCCACGCGCGAACGCTTCCAACCTATGCGTACCGCCCCGGCAATAGTCAGGTCGCCTACCAAAGGCCTGCTGTGCACGCCGCACCGGCAAGTCGCCCAGTCCACGTTGCAGGGCCAGCACACGCTGGTGGTGGTGGCATGCGTCACTGAAGGATGGCGCAAAAAAATCCGCCGTATCGCATGGCGAGCGGCGGATCGATGATGGGCCGTCAACGGCTTGCGCCGGAGCAGTTGGGGTTCAGGCCAGCGCCAGTCCACGCAATTCGGCGCCTTCCGGCGTGACGCGGAGCACCGAGCCTTGTTCGTACCAGTCGCCAAGCACGATGCGCTCGGCCGGGTGACCGTCCAGATCGAAGCGGTGCGTGGCCGGGCGATGCGTGTGGCCGTGGATCAGCCGGGTCACGCCGGCCTTGCGCATGGTCCCGGCCACGGCGTCGGCGTTGACGTCCATGATGGCTTCCATGGCACTGCCGGTGTGCGCGCGGCTCTCCGCGCGCGCCTTGGCAGCCAGGGCGCGGCGCGCCTCCAGCGGCATGGCCAGCACCTGCGCCTTCCATGCCGGCGAACGCAGCTGCTTGCGCACGGCCTGGTAGGCCACGTCGTCCGTGCACAGCACGTCGCCATGCATCAACAGGGTGGGGCGGCCATAGAGGTCGTGCACGGTGCCGTCGTCGAGCAGGCTGAAACCGGCGCGTTGCGCGAAGTTCTCGCCGAGCAGGAAGTCGCGATTGCCCACGATGAAGTACACCGGCACGCCGCTCTCGCGCAACGCGCGCGTGGCGTTGGCAATGCGGGTGGGAAGTTCGGCATCGTCGTCGTCGCCGACCCAGGCTTCGACCAGGTCGCCGAGGATATAGACGGCATCGGCGGAGCGCGCTTCATCGCCGGCGAGAAAGTCCTCGAACAGGCGGGTGATCTGCGGGCGGCTATCGTCCAGATGCAGGTCAGAGATGAACAGCGTTGCCATCGAGGTGCTCAACCCTTGCTCTTGCCATGCGACTTGTCGCCCTTCGCCGCTTTGTCGGCGGCGGGAGCGGCGGGCTGCGTGCTGCTGTTGGCCGCTGCCGGCGCTTCCTCGCCAACCACGTTGGCGCTGTCGATCACGACCAGCGGGTTGGGCACGTCGCCGGAGAACGGACCGAGGCCGCGCGTCGGCAGCCCGGCAATCTTGTCGACCACATCCATGCCCTTGATGACCTTGCCGAAGACCGCGTAACCCCAGGTCAGGCCACTCTGGTTGCCGACAAAGTCGAGGCGGCGGTTGTCCACCAGGTTGAAGAAGAACTGCGAGGTGCCCGAGTTGGGGTCGGCGCCGCGCGCCACGGCCACGGTGCCGCGCAGGTTGGAAAGGCCGTTGTCGGCTTCGCTGGGAATGGCCGAGCGTGTCCGCTTCGGCTGCAGGTCGCGCGTATACAGGCCGCCTTGCACCAGGTAACCCAGGATCGCGCGATGCATCACCGTGCCGCTGTAGAAGCCGTCGCGCACGTATTGCAGGAAGTTGGCCACGCTCTTCGGTGATTTGTCCGGATAGAGCTCCATCGTGATGTCGCCCTGCGACGTGTGCAGCACCACTTGTGGGTGCGCTTGCGGGACGGGCGCGGTAGCTGGCTTGGTGCTTTGCGCGTTGAGCGCCAGCGGCGAAATCAGCAGGAAGGCGGCGAGCAGGATTCGGGACATGGCGGTCAGGGCGGCGTGTGGCATCCGGACATCATACGCGGCCGAGGCGTGGCATGGCTCGCGGGCTCGACTGGACGTGCTGGCAACAGTCAGGACGGATGGACTTCCAGCAACAGGCCGAGTTCGTTCAAGGGCGCCTGTTCCTGCTCCAGGTCGGCTTCGCTGAGCGGATGCTGGTCCAGCCAGGCCGAGGGCAAGGTCAGGCGCATGCGGTGGCTGGTGGCAGCCAGTTGCATCTGCGGTATCGACTCGGCGCGGCGGGCGCGGCGGAACAGCACGGCCAGGCGCAGCAGGGCGGTGATGTAACGGGCCAACTGGCGATAGCGTTGCGGCAGCGCGGAGAACACCGCCTTGTCGGGCCGGCGCCGGTGCGATTCGACGATGGCGGCCAGCAGCTGCTGTTCCTGCCGGGAGAAGCCGGCCAGGTCCGCATGGCGCAGGATGTATGCGCCGTGATGATGGTGCTGGCTGTGCGCGATGGCGAGGCCGATTTCGTGCACGCGCGACACCCACGACAGCCACTCGCGCGCCTCGCTGTCGAGTTTCCACGAGCGTGCGATCTGGTCGAAGAACATCAGTGCGGTGGATTCGACGCGACGGGCCTGGGCGCGGTCGACGCCATAGCGATTGGCCAGCGAGTCGATGCTGGCCGTACGCGGGTCGGTGCCGCCGGCGCGGCCGATCAGGTCCCACAGCAGGCCTTCGCGCATCGAGCTTTCGCATACGCGCATGCGTTCGATGCCAAGCGCTTCGAAGGCGGCCTCGAAGATCGCCACGCCACCGGCGATCACCGGCGCGCGGTCCTCCGCCAGCCCGGGAAGCTTCAGTGCATTGATTTGTCCCTGCGCCAGCAAGGCGTCGCGCAACTGGGCGAGCGATGCGGGCGTGATGCCATCGTCGGAAAGCTTCATCGCCTGCACGACCGAGCCGATGGCCTTGGCCGTACCCGAGGAGCCGTAGGCTTCGAGCCAGCCGGATTCGCGGAAGTCCTCGGCAAACTGCTGCAGCAACACGCCGATTTCGCCATTGGCGCGCTGCCAGCGTTTGCGATTGAGCTTGCCGCCGGGAAAGAAGCGCAGCGTGGAGGCGATGCAGCCCGCTTGCACGCTTTCCGTGTGCAGCGGGGCGAAGCCGCGCCCGATGATGAACTCGGTACTGCCGCCACCCACGTCGATAATCAGCCGGCTCTCGCGCGAAGCGGGCAGGTCGTGCGAGGAGCCAAGGAAGATCAGGCGGCCCTCCTCGCGACCGGAGACGATTTCCACCGGGTGTCCGAGCGCCGTTTCCGCCGCCGTCAGGAAGGACTGCGGCGAGGCCAGCCGGCGCACGCTGTTGGTCGCCACGGCGCGTACGCGAATCGTGGGGACTCCCGCGATGCGCTGGCCGAAACGGGCCAGGCAATTGAGCGCACGGGCACGATGCTCCGCATCGAGCGTGCCGTCAGCGCGCAGGCCGGCGGCCATGCGCACGGTCTCGCGCAGGCGGTCGATCACCCGCGGCTCGCCGTGCTCCACCCGGGCCACCACCATGTGGTAGCTGTTGGAACCCATGTCCACGGCGGCGATCAGCTCGCCGTCCTTGATCTGGGTCTGATCGCCTTGGCTCATGCGGGGCTCGTTTCGGGCTGCTGAGGGCGGATTCTCTCATGCAGCAGCGGATGCGCGAAACGCTGTTTGTGTGTACAGGAGCTATTTCACGGTCGGTATCAGTTGCGACAGCAGGTACTGTTGGGCGCTGTGCGGTGGCTCGTCGCCCGGCTCGGCGCGGGTGTAACGACCGTGGCCGTCGAGCAGCCACGCCTCGGTGTTGTCAGCCAGATAATTTGCCAGCGTTTCGTCGTAGACACGTTGGGCCAGGGCCGCTTCAAGGATCGGAAACGCGACCTCGATGCGGCGCCTGAGGTTGCGCTCCATCCAGTCCGCGCTGGCGCAATAAAGCTCCGGCGCACCATCGTTGGCGAACCAGTAGACGCGGCTGTGCTCGAGGAAGCGACCGACGATCGAGCGAACGCGGATGCGCTCGGAGATGCCGGGCAGGCCAGGGCGCAGGGTACAGGCGCCGCGCACGATCAGGTCGATCTCCACGCCGGCCTGCGACGCGCGGTACAACGCCTGGATCACGTGCGCCTCGTTGAGCGCATTGAGCTTGGCCACGATGCGCGCCGGGCGCCCCGCTTCTGCGTGGACGGTCTCGCGCTCGATCTTCTCCAGCACGCTGCGGTAGAGCGTGAACGGTGAGTGCAGCAGGTATTTCAACTCGATCACCGGTCCCAGGCCCGACAACTGCTGGAACACCTTGTGCAGGTCTTCGCCGATGCCGGGGTGCGACGTCATCAGGCCGATATCGGTGTAGGTGCGGCTGTTGGCCTGGTGGTAGTTGCCGGTGGACAGGTGCACGTAGCGGCGCAGTACCTCGTCCTCGCGTCGCACGATCAGCAGCATCTTGGCGTGCGTCTTGTAACCGACCACGCCGTAGACCACCTGTACGCCGGCTTCCTGCAGGCGCGTGGCGAGGCGGATATTCGCCTCCTCGTCGAAGCGCGCGCGCAGTTCGATCACCACGGTGACGTCCTTGCCGTTGCGCGCGGCTTCCACCAGCAGGTCCACCAGCGGCGTGTCGACGCCGGCGCGGTACAGGGTCTGCTTGATCGCCAGCACGGCGGGATCCTGGGTCGCCTGGCGCAGCAGATCCACCACGGCGGCGAACGACTCGTAGGGGTGATGCAGCAGCACGTCGCGTTGGCGCAGCACTTCGAACTTGCAGCGGCTGGCATCGAAGGCCGCCGGGAGTTGCGGAATGAAGCGAGGGAACTTCAGCTCTGGACGATCCAGCCCGTCATAGATGGTGCCGGCGCGAATGATGTTGACCGGGCCGTCGCAGCGATAGACGTCCGTCTCTTCCAGCTCGAAATTGGCGATCAGCATGGCCACGATCGCCTTGGGGCAATCGTTGTTGATCTCCAGTCGGACCGGGCGCGCATAGCCGCGTCCCACCAACTCCTCGGTCAGGGCACGGGCGAGATTGTCGACCTCGGCCTCCTCCACCATCAGCTCGCTGTTGCGGGTGACGCGGAACTGATACGAGCCGGCCACCTTGAAGCCCGGGAACATCTGATCGACAAAGCCTTGCAGCAGTTCGGCCAGGAAGACGTAGTTGTCGCCGCCGTCGCAGACTTCGTCGGGCAGGCGCACGATGCGCGGCAGCGATCGCGGTGCGCGCACCAGCGCCATGTGGCCCTCGCGCCCAAAAGCATCGCGGCCTTTCAGAACGACGGCGATGTTCAGGGTCTTGTTGAGGATGCGCGGGAACGGGTGCGCCGGGTCCAGCCCCAGCGGCGAAAGCACCGGCAAGACCTCGTTCTCGAAATAGCCCTGCAGCCAGCGGCGCTGGCGCGTCGTCCAGCGCTTGCGGGTGAGGAAGTGGATGCCCTCAGCGTCGAGCGCCGGGCCGACCTCGTCCTGCCAGGCCACGTATTGTTCCGTCACCAGATCCAGCACGCGCTTGCGGATGCGGGTCAGCAGCTCGCCCGAGGGCAGCCCGTCCGGCCCCGGTGCGGCCGAGCCGAACATGTGGTGATGCTTGAGCATGGCCACGCGCACCTCGAAAAATTCGTCGAGGTTGTTGGCCACGATGCTCAGGTAGCGCAGGCGCTCCAGCAGGGGGACGCGGGCGTCCCGCGCCTGCGCCAGTACGCGGAAATTGAATTCGAGCGCGGCCAGCTCGCGGCTGAAGTAAAGCTCGGGAGCGGCACGATCGGGGACAGGCAAGGGAGTGGCGGGTTTGCGGCGCATTCCGCCATTCTGGCCCAAGCCGCGACTTAGTACATGGCGCAGTGCCGCGTAGCGTGACGGCCGTTCGGTCGCCGCCACGTCGGCGCGTCGCGCTTACTCCGGATCGCCCGGTACGAGCAGGCGTTGGTTGTTGAACCAGCAGGAAAAGGTGGAGCCCTGGCCAGGTTCGCTCTGGATGTCCAGGCGCGCCTGATGCAGGTTCAAGACGTGCTTGACGATGGACAGGCCCAGGCCGGTGCCGCCGCTCTCGCGCGAGCGACTGGACGACACCCGGTAGAAGCGCTCGGTGAGACGCGCCAGGTGCGAAGCGGGGATGCCGTAGCCCGTGTCGGTCACCGAATAGACCGCGCCGTCGGCCGTGCGCCTCCAGCGAATCACGATGCGCCCGCCGGTCGGCGTGTAGCGCACCGCATTGCTGACCAGGTTGGAAAGCGCGCTGTGCAGGTCCTTGGGCGAACCCAGTAGATCGACGTCGGCGGTGGCTTCGAGGGTGACCTGATGGCGGCCCTGGCTGAGCGCTTCGGCTTCCTTGCGCAGGGTGGCCAGCAGCGGCGTCATCGGTACGCGCTCGTCCTGCACGTGCTCCTGGGTTTCCAGGCGCGACAGCGTGAGCAGGTCCTCGACGATCTGTCCCATGCGCTTGGATTGCGCACGCATCTCGTTGAGTACCGGCGCGAGCTCCGGCACATCTTCCGGATCAATCAGTTCGAGATAGCCGTGGATCACCGTCAGCGGCGTGCGCAGTTCGTGCGACACGTTGGCGACGAAGTCGCGGCGAATCTGCTCCAGTCGCGTGAGATGGCTGATGTCCCGCGCCAGCAGCAGGCGCTGGCGGCGACCGAATGGCAGCAAGGTCACGTTGATATGGCGGTTCGGATGGCCCGGCGCGGCGACATCGTTGAGCGGCTCGCGCGCACCTTCCTGCAACCAGGTGGCAAGCTCGGTCGTGCTAAGGCGCTCATCCAGATGCGCGCCGCGGTCCTGCGGGCGACGCAGGCCGAGCAGTTCTTCAGCCGCATGATTGAACCAGCGGACATGCTGCTCGTTATCGAGCAGGACGACCGCATCCGGCAGGCTGCCGGCGGCACTGCGCAGGTCGCGCAAACTGGAGGCAATGCGGCGGGAGCGCGTCATGAAGCGGTCATGTTGGAGGGAAGTCACCGTGGGGCTTGTCGTCATCATGAGCCGTGCTTGATGACGGATTCGGGTCAGTAGCAAGACGATTTCGGCGATCGCGACCAAGGCCACGCCCGTTGCTATGTGGCCACCTGCAAGCCAGCCGACAAAGGCGCCCGCGAGCAAGCCGGCCGCGAGTGCGGCCGGCAGCATCAGGGAGCGGTCGAGGGGCTTTGGCATCGGAGCGTCTAGGGCAAGAGTGCCTGCTGGCGGTCACCCAGCATCGGCAAAAGCCGCCGCGCCCGCAAGAGCGGCGGGTGCGTCAAACGCTGGCGGAGAAGCGATAACCGGCGCCACGCACCGTTTGCACCATGTCATCGAGCTTCCATGGCTCAAGCGTTTTGCGCAGGCGACGGATGTGTACGTCCACCGTGCGTTCTTCCACGTACACGCTGCCGCCCCAGACATGGTCGAGCAGTTGCGCGCGCGAATAGACGCGTTCCGGATGGGTCATGAAGAAGTACAGCAGGCGATATTCGGTGGGCCCGATCGTCACCGGCTCGTCGCCGGCGAACACGCGATGGGCGGGGCCGTCGATGCGCAGCCCGCCGAGCTCCACCATGCCCGAGCCATCGTCGCCCTGGCTGCGACGCAGCACGGCCTTGATGCGGGCAACCAGTTCGCGGGTGGAGAACGGCTTGATCACGTAGTCGTCGACGCCGGCTTCCAGCCCGTTGACGCGGTCCATCTCCTCGCCGCGCGCCGTGAGCATGATGATCGGGACTTCCCGGCTCAGCTCCTCCTTGCGCAGGCGGCGGGCCAGATCCAGGCCGCTGGTGCCCGGCAGCATCCAGTCGAGCAGGATCAGGTCCGGCACCTGTTCGGCGATGGCCAGTTGAGCCGCGCGTGCATCTGCGGCGTGAATAGCGTCCATGCCAGCCTTGCGTAGGGCAAAGGCGACCATGTCGCGGATCGAAGCTTCATCTTCGACGATCAGTATGCGTTTATGCACGCGTGAGTCCGCTTGTATGGCCTATGACGCAATTATTGCAGCGGTATAATGTTACGCCGCGATGACATTTCACACAGTCACAACGTGACGGTGTCGTCTTTAGGTCATTTTGGCGGCTCAACGACCGCCCTGGTCCGCGCTGAAACAGAGCCGCCCCTGGCAGGCGGCGCCGTTCTTCAACGGCTGCTGGCTGCGGCCATCCGGGTTGTCGTCGGTTTGCACTCGCCGCTTGCGCAGCTCCATCACCAGTGGGGTGAGGTCGCTGATGCGGGCCTGGATGCGGGCCCGGGCGTAGTAGTCCAGGTCAGGCCGCTGCAGCAGGCGTTTCAACTGCTCCATGGCGTCAAACGGGCGCCCGGACAGGTAGGAGGCATCGGCAAATGCTTCGCCCGCGCGAATGGGGTCGCCGGCCTTGTCGCTGGCCCGGGCAAAGGTGCGATACAGCTCGGGCTCCTCGTTATTGTCCAGCATGGGCAGCAACATGACGGCCGCCTGCCTGGCCTCGTCCTGGCTGCCGCCTTCGGTGAGGGCCTTGGCGTAACTCATGGCGATGGCGCGGTTGCGAGGGGACTGCGTGTTCAGCTCCGCATACAGCGACAGCGCCTCCGCCCGACGACCGGCCTGGTTCTTGGCGTCGGCCATGGCCAGGCGCAGGACCTGGTTGTCGGGATGCGCGGTCAGCAGGGGCTGCAGTTCGTCCATGGCCTTGGCGCCGCGATTGCTGCGAATAAGTGCCAGGGCGTAGCCATAGTGGTTCGATGGCGTGTTGAAGTCGCGATTCGTTTGCAGGTTGGATGCGTAGTAGGTGGACAGCTGCAGCGCGTCGCCGGATAGCACGCGGATGCGTTCGCGCATCAACAGGAAGGTGTCCAGATCCCCCTTGTGGGTGTTGCTGGACAGGCTGGTGGGGTCCTTCACGTAGAGGATCGGCGCGGTGCTTTTCTCCCACTGGGTCTTGTCCAGCGTGGAGCCCGACGGGCGACGCTTCTGTTCGGCGAGCAGTGCGGCTGCACGGGCCTTGGCGTCGCTGATGCGCGATTGCGTGACCGGATGGTCCTGCAGGAACGAGGGCACATCGCCCAGGTCGCCGCCGGAGCCGACGCGCATGGTGTCTTCCATCCGCCCGAAGAACGAGGCCATCGCGTTGGGGTCGTAGCCGGCGTTGGCAAGCGTCTGGATGCCGGCTCGATCGGCCTCGGTTTCGTCCTTGCGGGTGAAGTTGATCTGGCGCTGCATCAACAGGCCCTGGCCACCCAGCAGGATCGCACCGGCGGCATCGCCGGCACCGGCGCCGGCGCCCGCGGCGATGGCGCCGAGCAGGACCAGCGCCATCAGCGGCGTGTCCTTCTTGGAGGCCTCGAATGCGCGCTCCAGGTGGTTTTGCGTGATGTGCCCGATTTCGTGGGCAATCACGCCGGCCAGCTCACTTTCGCTGTCGGTGATGATGACCAGGCCGGAGTTGACCACGATATAGCCACCCGGCGCCGCAAAGGCGTTGATCACCGGGTCCTTGGCGATGGAAAAGACAAAATGGTCCTTGGGCTTCTCGCTGCCGGCGACCAGGCGATAGCCCAGGTCGTTGATGTAGTCATCCAGCATCGGGTCGTCCACCATCATGTCCAGCGCCCGCATCTGGCGGAGCATGGCGGCACCGTAGTCCTGCGCCTCCTGTGGCGAGATCAGGGCGTTGGCCGAACTGCCCAGATCGGGCAGGCGCACGTCCTTGTCCTGGGCGTTCGCGCTGAGGGTCAGGCCGGCGCAGAGCAGCGCGGTAAGCAGGCGCGACAGCGCAAGCCCGCCCATTGCCCGCGCGCCACCACGCATCTTCTTGCGCTTTTCGAGCCCGGGGGCCGGAGGGTCCAGGCGGGGACTATGAGGTGTGGCTGAAGAGGCGTTGGGCATACGTGGTGACATGCGCATAGGTCAGCGACAATACCACTTGTGACCGTCACTTATGGCGTCGGTTCAGTGTTCCCTTGGCTTGTTTCCAGGGTGGGTTATCCCCATTTTGAAGCGGCCGTATTTTTTCGGTGCCGGAGTTCCCCGTGTCCAAGATCGAGATCTATTCAACTGCTGTTTGCCCTTACTGCGTCTCCGCCAAGAACCTGCTCAAATCCAAGGGACTGGAGTGGAGCGAAGTGCGCATCGATACCGACCCGGGGCAGCGGGAGCTGATGCTGGCGCGCAGCGGTGGCCGCCGCACGGTGCCGCAGATCTTCATCAACGACCAGCACGTGGGCGGTTTTGACGACCTGGTCGCCGCCGATCGCAGCGGAAAGCTGGCCGAACTGCTGGGGGCCAGCGCATGAGCAAGCCCATCGACGAACAGGGCAGCAAGGATCGGGTGGCCGAGTTCACGGCGTTTCGTCATCGCATGAACGAGCGCATCCTGTCGGAAGACAACCAGGTGGTGCGGCGTTTCTTTGCCCTGGATACGCAGACCTACAAGGCCGGTGCGCTGGACGTGAAGACCAAGGAATTGCTGGGTCTGGTGGCGTCCATGGTGCTGCGTTGCGATGACTGCATCAGCTATCACGTGGCTCAATGCAAGGACGTCGGGGTCACGCGCGAGGAGTTCTTCGAAACCTTCAGCGTCGGCCTGGTGGTGGGCGGCTCCATTGTGATCCCGCATCTGCGGCGTGCGGTGGATTTCCTCGACCAGCTCGAGTCGGGCGAGGCGGCGCAGACCGCGGCCGACTGTGCCAGCCATGCGTGAGTGAAGTCCCGGTGGCGGCCACCTCCTTGTCGCCGCCTTGACGCGTACGAGTTTATGCAATGCAGCGTGCGAGGATTTGCAACGGCGGTGCCGTGCTTTTCACTGGCCGTGACGCAGGCCATGGGCGATAATTGACAGGATTTATCACCCTGCAAGCCCCCGCTGCAGGGTTGCGTGATTCCAATTTCAAGGAGTGTCCCCATGAGCAAGACCATTGCCGTGATTCCGGGCGACGGCATCGGCCCCGAAATCATGAACGCTACGCTGCGCGTGCTCGACGCCCTGGACTGCGGTTTGTCCTACGAGTTCGTCGAGGCCGGCATGGTTGCGCTGGAGAAGCATGGCGACCTCCTGCCGCAGGCGACGCTGGACTCCATTGCCAAGCACAAGGTGGCACTGAAGGGTCCGCTGACCACGCCGGTAGGTGGTGGGTTCACCTCGATCAATGTCACGCTGCGTCGTCATTTCGACCTGTACGCCAATGTACGTCCGGCGATCAGCTTCCCGGGCACCAAGGCGCGCTTCGAGAACATCGACATCATCACGGTGCGCGAGAACACCGAAGGCGCGTATCTGTCCGAAGGCCAGACGCTGTCGGAAGATGGCGAGACCGCGATCTCGATGGTGCGCAACACCCGCAAGGGCAGCAGCCGCATCGTGCGTTACGCCTTCGAGCTGGCTGTGAAGAAGGGCCGCAAGAAGGTGACGGCCGTGCATAAGGCCAACATCATCAAGACCGCGTCGGGCCTGTTCCTCAATGTGGCCCGTGAGATCGCCAAGGAATATCCGCAGATCGAGTTCAACGAGATGATCGTGGACAACGCCTGCATGCAGCTGGTGATGAAGCCGGAGCAGTTCGACGTCATCGTCACCACCAACCTGTTCGGCGACATCCTGTCGGATCTGTGTGCCGGCCTGGTCGGCGGCCTGGGTCTCGCCCCGGGCGACAACATCGGTGCCGAGGCGGCCATTTTCGAAGCCGTGCATGGTTCGGCTCCGGACATCGCCGGCAAGGGCATTGCCAATCCGTGCGCGCTGCTGCTGGCGGCGGCCGACATGCTCGATCACCTGGGCATGGTGGACAAGGGCGACAAGATGCGCAACGCGATCCGCGACACCATGACCCATGATCGCGACAGCGTGACGCCGGACCTGGGCGGCAAGGGCAGCACCTCCAGCTTTGGCGACGCCATCGTCAAGCGCGTGCGCGCCGCCTGAGTCCTCGTTTCCAGTTTCGGAAAGCCCCTCTTCGCGAGGGGCTTTTTTATTGCGAAATTTTTCGCGGGCGAACGCGTGAAAGCGCGTTTTTCTGCGGCTTTTTCAGGGTCCCCGTCGCAGCTCTTTACGTGGCGACACTCGTAAAATTCGCAACTGCTCTCAAGCTTCTTTACGTGCGATGCAAGCCTTTTCCGATCTGTATACGACCTGGTTGAACTGGACGACCCTGCATGCCGTTCAGCCCGCACTGCTGGCCTTGCATCTGTCCTGGTTGCTAAGCCAGGCGCCGGATATCGCCGAGTATTTCCTGCTGACAGTGTTGCAGGTGGCCGTGATCATTTGCCTGCTGCGACCGCTGGAGAACATCTGGCCGGTGGAGCGCTGGGAGCGGCGAACCAGTACGTTTATCGATTTTCGCTATACCTTGCTGAAGCTGTTCGTGATGCTGCCGCTGTTCACGTATCTGGTGCTGTTTCCGCTGAACCAGTGGATGGGAGGCGACAGCGACGGCGATGGCGCGGGGCTGGTCAGTATCCAGGCGGGCGTGCCGTGGCTGGCCCATCACCCGGTCGTGCTGTTCGTGGTGTATTACGCGATCTACGACCTCGTCTACTACCTGGTACATCGACTGCAGCACGCGATTCCCTGGTGGTGGGCGCTGCATAGCCTGCATCACAGCCAGCGCCAACTTAGCTGCTGGTCGAACGACCGCGACAATTATCTTGATGACGTGCTGGAAGCGTTGAGCATCGCCGGCGTCGCTGCGCTGATCGGTGTGTCGCCCACCGAGTATGCCTTGCTGGTGTTGCTGGGCGAGTTGTTGCAGAACCTTGGGCATACCAATATCCGCCTGCACTTCGGCCCGGTGCTGGGCAAGATCCTGGTCGATCCGCGTTATCACCGCCTGCACCACATGCGCGTGGATCCCGAAAGGCCCACGCTGCACGACTGCAACTATTCCTTCGTCTTCCCGATCTGGGACATCCTGTTCGGCACGGCGCTCTTTGGCGAAGCGGCAAGACCCACCGGCGTGTGCGATCCGATGGTGGACGCGGATAACCAGTACGGCATTGTGGGGCAGCAGCTCAGTTCGCTGCGTCGTTTCTGGGGTGCCATCACTTGTCGTGCCGGTTGGATGCCGGGCGACGTGGCGTTCGATGAGCGCTATCGCCCGATCTCCACGCGGCATATCGATCTGCACGAGATGGACATGCGCCATCGCGAATTGCCAGCACACACGGCGACTGCGCCCCAGGGCGCGACTGAGGCGAGGGCGCTTTAGCGTAGCCTGGGCCCCGAGCAAGTCGAAAGCCCGCCTGTGAACGGGCGCAGCGGGCGCCAGGGGAGTCGAGGTGCTGGGGTCGCCGGGTGGCGGCTTTGCCAACGCGTTTCTGAGGCGCGATAGCGCCCCTCTTTTCAGCGGAAGAACGGCCAGGGCGCCAGGAAGATCAACCACATCAGCACCAGCATGCCCAGATACTTGGTTGCGCGGAACAGCTTGGGATGCTTGCGTTTGAACGTGCGGTTACGTTCGCGGCTGCGCTGGTTGAGCGCGAAGACGCGGTTGACGAAGCCGGTCTTCTCTTCGGGCGACTCGGTGTTCGGCGAGGCGGTGATCTTGCCCATGAACGCGCCCACGCGATGATTGATCGCATTCATCCAGCGCGTGCGTAGCGGACGTTCCACGTCGGCAAACAGGATCACCCGAGTCTGGTCCGTCCGGTTCTCGGCCCAATGCACGTAGGTCTCGTCGAAGACCACGTCCTTGCCATCGCCCCAGCTGTGCATTTCACCGTCGACGAAGATGCGGCACTCCTCCGAATTGGGCGTGATCAGGCCCAGGTGATAGCGCAATGAGCCGGCAAACGGATCGCGATGCGGATTGAGCTTGCTGCCTGGCGGCAGCAGGGCGAACATCGCCGCCTTCACGCTCGGAATCGAATTGAGCAGGGCGACCGTCTTGGGACACAGCGTTTCGGCGGAGGCCAGCGGTTCGCCATACCACTTGAGATAAAAGCGTTTCCAGCCCTGCTTGAAGAAGCTGTTGAAGCTGGCGTCGTTGTTCTTCTCCGCGGCGCGGATATAGCCCTCGTCGAACAGGTGCATGGCCTCTTCGCGGATGGTCTGCCAGTTGGCCTGCAGCAGGTCGAGCTGCGGAAAGCCGCGGCGATCAAGGATCGGTCGCGCCGGCACCGCCGAAAACGCGTACATCAGCAGGTTGTACGGCGCGAACACCGCGGAGTGGTCCACCAGCTGGCGGTCGAAGCGCAGGCGGCTGCGGCCGCGCAGGTGCACCAGCAGCACGCAGAAGGTGAACAGCAGGACCAGGATCAAGAGCACAAGGCGCGGAGCAAGAATCATGGGAAAGCGCGGCCAGTGGGCGGAAAGCCCTCATTCTACTCCTTGACCGAGGCGATCCATCCGACCGGTTCAGCGGCCGTGCGGGTTGGGGCGTCCCCCCGTGGATCAGTGGCCGAGCACGTGCACGGGTCCGCCACCGGGCCGGTAGCTGCGCTCCAGCGCGCGGTGGACGTAGGCCACGGCGCGGCGCACAGCTGAGCGTGGTGCCTGTCCCTTGGCGAGTTCGGCGGCGATCGCGGAGGCCAGCGTGCAGCCGGTGCCATGGCCTTCGATGGGCATGCGCGGATGGCGAAGCTCCATCACGCCGCGGTCGTCGTAGTAACGGTCCACCACGTCGCGTTCGTCGGCATGGCCACCCTTCAGCAGGACGCTGCGGGCGCCGAACCCCAACAGGGCTTCGCCAGCGTGATCGAAGTCCTTGGGCGTACGTAGCTTGCGGCCAAGCAAGGCTTCGGCTTCGGGCAGGTTGGGGGTAAGCACGTCCGCCAGTGGAATGAGTTCGTCGACCATGGCTTGCACGGCGTCGGTATCCAGCAGGCGTGCGCCGCTGGTCGCGATCATCACCGGGTCGACCACCAGCCATGCCGGTTGGCGTACGCGCATTTCCTTCGCCACCAGGCGAGTGACCGCGGCGCTGCCCAGCATGCCCGTTTTCACGGCGCCGATCGGAAAATCGTCGAACACCGCGGCAATCTGGCTCTGGATGTGCTTGAGCGGCACGCTATGCACCGCTGTGACGCCACGCGTGTTCTGCGAGGTGATCGCCGCGATCACCGAGAGCCCGTGCACGCCGCGCGCGTGGAAGGTTTTCAGGTCGGCCTGGATGCCCGCACCACCGCCGGAATCGGATCCGGCGATGGTGAGGGCGATGGGTGGTGCGCTACGTGACATCGGCAGAGCTTATAGCGCCTCCGACGCGAAGTCCGCCAGGCGCGAGCGTTCGCCGCGGCGCAAGGTGATGTGCGCCGAGTGATCCCAGTGCTTGAAGCGGTCCACCGCGTAGGTGAGGCCGGAGGTGGTTTCGGTCAGGTAGGGCGTGTCGATCTGCTCCACATTGCCCAGGCAGATGATCTTGGTGCCGGGGCCGGCGCGGGTGATCAGTGTCTTCATCTGCTTGGGCGTCAGGTTTTGCGCCTCGTCGATGATCAGGTAGCGACTCAGGAAGGTGCGCCCGCGCATGAAGTTCATCGAGCGGATCTTGATGCGCGAGGCCAGCAGGTCGTTGGTGGCCTGACGTCCCCAGCTGCCACCTTCCTGGGGGTTGGTGAGCACTTCCAGGTTGTCGGTGAGCGCGCCCATCCACGGCGTCATCTTCTCTTCCTCGGTACCAGGCAGGAAGCCGATGTCCTCGCCGACCGAAACGGTGGCGCGGGTCATGATGATTTCGCGGTAGCGCTGCTGGTCCATCACCTGCGCCAGGCCGGCAGCGAGCGCCAGCAGCGTCTTGCCGGTGCCGGCGGTGCCGAGCAGGGTGACGAAATCCACATCCGGATCCATCAACACATTGAGCGCGAAGTTCTGTTCGCGATTGCGTGCAGCGATGCCCCACACGCTGTGGTTGGCGTGGCTGTGGTCATCCAGCAACACCAGGGTGGCCTTGGCGTCGTCGACGTGGAGCACGCGCATTTCGACGCTGTTGTCGCCGGGCAGGAACAGGCACTGGTTCGGATACCATTCCTCGTCCTTGTGCCGGTCCAGCTTGTAGTAGGTACGGCCGCGCTCGTTCCACGACTGCACTTCGGGATGGCGGTCCCAGAAGTCCTCGCTGAGTTCGGTCGAGCCGGTGAAGAGCAGCGCGAAGTCGTCCAGCGCGCGATCGTTTTCGTAGTCTTCCGCGTGGATGCCGTAGATCTTGGCCTTGATGCGGAGATTGATGTCCTTGGTGACCAGCACTACCGCGCGATCGGGATTCTGGTCGCGCAGTTCGATCACCGCCGACAGGATCTGGTTGTCCGCCTTCCCGTGGCCGTTGGTGGTGCGCTGCTGGAAATACAGGCGGCCCACCGCGGTGCCGCGCTTGAGATTGATGCCTTGCGGATTGGTCAGCTCCAGGCCATTGCTGATGCCATGGCCATTGCCGCGTTCGATCAGCTCATTGAGAAAACGGCTGACCTGGCGACCATTGCGGGAGACTTCCGAGGCGCCCTTTTTCTTTTCGTCCAGTTCCTCCAGCACGGTCATGGGGATGAAGACGTCGTGCTCTTCGAAGCGGAACAGCGAGGTCGGATCGTGCAGCAACACATTGGTGTCGAGAGCGTAGATGCGCTTGCTTCCGGTCATACGGAAGTAACCTCTTCAGAGTGCGAGGTGAATGAATCGCGGCATGCGGTATACCGCGGGGAGCCGGCCTCGGCGGCCGGGGTGCCGTCAACCACGCCAGTCGTCCATCCGGGAGGACGGTCGCTGGCGTGGCGGGAAGGGCGGGAGGCAGTCACTTGGCGGGGATGGCATCGAGCACGGCTTGGGCATGGCCAGGAACTTTCACGCTGCGCCATTCCTGCACCAGCTTGCCCTCCGGATCGATCAGGAAGGTACTTCGTACGACACCCATGTGACGTTTTCCGTACAGCACCTTCTCGTGGATCACGTCGAAGGCCTGGCACCAGGTTTCGTCCGGATCGGAAACGAGCGGGAACGGCAGCTCCTGCTTGGTGGCGAAGTTGGCGTGGGACTTCACCGAATCGCGCGAGACCCCGATGATTTGCGCGTGGCGCTTCTGGAAGGCCGGATAGAGATCGCGGAAGTCTTTTGCCTCGTTGGTGCAGCCCGGGGTGCTGTCCTTGGGGTAGAAATACACCACCACCCACTGGCCTTTGAGACTGTCGAGTTTCAGCTCGCCGCCGTCGCCGGTGGAGCCTTTGAGCTTGGGGACTTTTTTGCCGACTGCGGGCATGGGTTCTCCGGCGAAGCCGCGGGCGGCTTCGACTGGTGGCTGGCGAGAGGGAAAGGCAGGGCGGTGAAGGCTGACGCGCGGGCGGGGGCGGTGCGCCTAACGATCGGTGCTGCTCGACCCGCCTGCTGCATGCGCGTACTCCAGTGCCTTCTGGAGATAGAGACTAACGCTTACAGCGACGGATAACAGCCCTTGCAAGGTGCTGTGCTGGGCGGCATTCTCAGCGATCTGGGGGCGGTCGCCAAAATCGCACTCGCGCGCCCCCCGCGGACCTTAAAACTTCACCGGGTCCATGATGGCGTCCAGATTCAGGCCATCGCAGAATTCCAGGAAATCATCGCGCAGCGCAGCGATATGGGTCTGCGCCGGAATGCCGATGGTGATCTGCGCCTGGAACATTTCCGCACCGGTCTGCATGGCCTGGTAACGCAGCGAGCTGAGCTGCTCGATGACGATGTCGCGGCGATCGAAAAAGTCGATGATCTTCACCAGGATGCCCGGCCTGTCAGCCGAGATCACCTCGATCAGATAAGGCAGCAGGTGCGAATGATGTTCCCGTGGTCCGGTGCGGTAGTGGACCAACCGCAGCTCCTCTTCGCGCGCCAGCTTGGTCAGTGCCGACTCCAGCTTGGCCACCGCGTCCCAGGCGCCGGTGGCGAGCAAGGTCAACGAGGTATCCGAGCCAAGCGTCGATACACGTGCGTCAGCCAGGTTGCAACCGGCCTCCGCAATGCGCCGGGCCAGCGTCAGCAAAGGGGTTCGTGGGGCTGGGGTCAGCGTCTGGATCAGCAGCTGATTGTCAGTGCCGGTTCGCGCGGAGGAACGATTCAAGGAAATCCACCTGTGGCAACCCCCGTACGCCGCGGGGTGGCGGTTGACTGCCCGAGCTTACTTGCCGCCACTGGAAGGCCGCAAGTAAGGCCTTGTCGCATGGCATGGAGGGGGCGCCGCGGGTGGGCATGGCGTGCGTCGATGGCGCGGGCTGGCCCCATCGACCCGCGTGGCGGGCGCCCGCGCCAGGCTTGAGCGCCGCGGTGGGGCGCAGGGATCGGCCGCTAAGGCCCTGTATTGGCCGGAGAAGGATTTCCGGTAACATGCTGGGCTTGATTTTCAGCCGGAGCCGGTTTTGGACATTCGCGGAAGCATCTGTGCACTGGTCACGCCGTTCGCGGCGGACGGGGCGCTCGATCTGGCGGCATTCGGGCGGCTGCTCGATTACCAGCTCGAGGGTGGCACGGAAGGCGTCGTGGTCGCCGGATCCACCGGCGAGGCACACATGCTTGAGCACGACGAATACGAGCGTTTGCTGGCCTTCACGGTCGAGCGCGTCGCGGGTCGCATGGCGGTGATCGCCGGTACCGGCGAGGCGGGCACGGCCAAGACGGTGGCGCTGACCCGTCGGGCCAAGGCGCTGGGCGCCCAGGCAGCGCTGGTGGTGGCGCCTTACTATGTACGCCCGACCCAGGAAGGGCTGCGCCGGCACTATGTGGAAGTGGCGGAGCAGGGCGGCCTGCCGGTGCTGCTGTACAACGTGCCCACCCGCACGGCCTGCGACCTGTTGCCGGAAACCGTGGCGGCACTGCGCGACCATCCGTCCATTGTCGGGATCAAGGAAGCGGTCAGCACCGACGAGCGCATTCGTGCCTGTGCGGAACTTGCGCGGCCGGATTTCGTCTATCTGTCCGGTGATGACGGCACCGCCGCCAA
Organism: Dyella halodurans; assembly: GCF_026283925.1. Taxonomy (GTDB): domain Bacteria; phylum Pseudomonadota; class Gammaproteobacteria; order Xanthomonadales; family Rhodanobacteraceae; genus Dyella; species Dyella halodurans. The sequence goes on along the minus strand of NZ_JAPDPF010000004.1, from coordinate 358,917 downwards.
GGCCATGTTGGCCGGGGCGGCTGGTACTATCTCGGTGGTAGCCAATCTGGTGCCTCGCGCGTTTCGTATGTTGTGCGACGCGGCCACGGCGGGCGACCGGCTCGAGGCCCAGCGCTGTGATGCAGTGCTGGCACCGCTGGTGGAGGCGCTCAATTGCGCGCCAAACCCGATCGCGGTGAAGGCTGGCTTGCCATCGTTGGGGCTGGGTACGGCGTCGCCACGTCTACCCTTGGTTGAACTGGAAGACGGTCCTGACCGCGCGCGACTTCGCGAAGCGCTGGCGGGTCTGGCATCCTTGGCGAATGCGGCCTGACGTTTTGGCCAACTGATACTCCTACGGAATTTGCTTACATGAAGAAAACCCCGCTTGTCGTGGCCTTGCCGGTTTTGGCCGTTTCCGCCTTGCTGCTCTCCGGCTGTGGCATGTTCCGTTCGCACAAGGCCTGGGAAGCGGCCAAGCAGGAGTCGCCGCTGGAAATCCCGCCGGGCCTGGACACGCCATCCACGAGCGCTGCCTTGGTCATTCCTGAGCCGGGTGCCAACAACCCGACCTCCAATGGCGCGACGGCCCATCTCGGCAAGAGCGGTGGCACTATCGCTGACGGCTTCGTGCTGAACGACAATGTCGACAGCACCTATCGCCGCGTGAGCCAGGCGCTGGAAAAGGGCGATATCGGCGAGGTGGTTGCGCATGACGACGCATTGCGCACGTTCACCTTGAACGTCATCGCCTCGGACGAGCCTACCGCCAAGAAGGGCTTCTTCAGCAGCATGTTCAACGGCAAGTCGAAGCAGACGGCCGACGCGCCGGGAGCAGCCCCGCATCAGGTGCAGCTGACCGTCGGCGGCAGCGGCGAAAAGGCCAGCGAAGTCCGCGCCCAGGGCGATGCCGCGGCGGTGGCCAAGGTGGTCGATACGCTCAAGTCGCGCCTTGGCGGTACCTGAGTAGCGCAGCCTTGACCACGAAAACGCCGCCCTCGGGCGGCGTTTTTTTTGTCGGATGGGTGGGATTTGCGTGGGCGGCGCGGGCCCCGGATGGGAGCTTCAGCGCTCGAGCAGGTCGAGCTTACCGGGCTTGTTTTCCCAATCCTTGGCGTCCGCCAGGCCATCCTTGCGCTCGGTAATCACCGGCCAGCTCTTGGCCAGATCCGCATTCAGCGCCACGAAGGATTCCTGCCCGGCAGGCACGTCGTCCTCGGGGTAAATGGCATTGATCGGACATTCCGGCTCGCACAAGGTGCAGTCGATGCACTCGTCCGGATTGATCACGAGGAAGTTGGGACCCTCGTGGAAAGCGTCAACAGGGCAGACCTCGACGCAATCGGTGTACTTGCACTTGATGCAGTTATCGGTGACGACAAAGGTCATGCTGTCGCGCGCCTATGCTGGAAGCCGGGGCCCGTGCCAGGCCGGAAGTGGCGCTCCCTACGAGGTTCGAACTCGTGTTCCCGCCTTGAGAGGGCGGTGTCCTAGGCCACTAGACGAAGGGAGCGAAATGCACCGGAGCGCGCTAGTATATCGGAATTGTTTCGCCCGGCAATGCCCGAGGACGCATTTTGTCCGGCCGTGAGGAACGATTCCGCCTGGTCCGTGAAGCCAGGGCGGGCATGGAGGCGGCGCCTGGCGCCGCGACTGATCGCTTTGAATGGCGCCACGCGCCGCAAGGATCCACACCGCTTGAATCACGACGCAAGGACCAACGCCACGGCTGCACTGCGCATCATTCCGCGCGAGCAACACGTGATTTCGCGCAAGAACATCAGCAAGGCAGCGTTGCGCGTGCTGTATCGCCTCAATGAGGCCGGTTATCAGGCCTATCTGGTGGGCGGTGCCGTGCGCGATCTCCTGCTTGGTGGGCACCCGAAGGATTTCGACGTCGCCACCAACGCCACGCCGGAAGAGGTAAAGAAGCTGTTCCGGAACTCGCGCCTGATCGGACGTCGTTTCCGCCTCGCCCACGTGGTGTACGGACCCGAGATCATCGAGGTGGCCACGTTCCGCGGCACCGGCGAAGAGGACGCCAGCGCAGGCGATCGCCACATCGTCGATGGTCGCATCGTGCGCGACAACGTATGGGGCAGCATCGAAGAGGATGCGATACGCCGCGACTTCCGCGTCAATGCGCTCTATTACGACATCAGTGATTTCTCGGTGCGCGACTACGTCGGCGGCATGCAGGACGTGGAGAACCGCGTACTGCATCTGATCGGTGATCCTGCCACCCGCTACCGCGAAGACCCGGTGCGCATGCTGCGTGCTGTTCGCCTCGCCGCCAAGCTCAATTTCCGCATCGATGCCGCCGCCTCGGCGCCATTCGCCGAGCTGGGCCCGCTGTTGGCCGATGCGGCGCCGGCACGGCTGTTCGATGAGTCGCTCAAGCTGTTCCTGGCCGGTCACGGGCTCAAGAGCTTCCACATGCTGGAACAGACCGGACTGTTGAAGTTCATGTTCCCGGCGACGGCGCGCGCGCTCAAGCGGGGCGACAAGGCCTTGCGCGCCCTGATCGAGCAGGGGCTCGCCAATACCGATGCACGGCTTGCCGAAGGCAAGTCGGTCACCCCTGCGTTCCTGTTCGCCGTGCTGCTGTGGGGAGAGGTGCGCGATCTGGCGCACACCTGGATCACCAAGGGTATGGAAAGCACGGCAGCGTGGGATCGCGCGGCCGCGCAAGTCGTCGCCGAACAGTGCCAGCGCGTGGCGATACCTCGCCGTTTCACCCTCACCATGGAAGAGATCTGGGCGTTGCAGCCGCGTTTCGAGCAGGTCCAGCGCAAACGCGTGTTCCGCCTGATGACGCACCCGCGCTTTCGTGCCGCCTTCGATTTCCTGTTGTTGCGCGCGGCGGAGTCGCCGGCGATCAACGAACTGGGACAGTGGTGGGCGCACGCGCAGCAATTGCCCCATGAGACGCTTGCCGCCGCGCTGGCCGGCGTGCCGCAGGGCAGTGTCGCTGAGCCCGCTGCTGCCGCCGCGAAGCCGCGCAAGCGCCGCCGTCGCAAACCGGCGGGCAAATCGGGTCATAAATCGGATTCGGTGTGACCGCAGCCTTCATTGCACTGGGCAGCAATCTGGGTGATGCGCGTGCGCAGGTGCTGGCCGCCTTTGACGCGCTGGCGAGCTTGCCGGGCACGCAGCTGCGCGCCCGCTCCCAGCTTTACCTCACGCCGCCGTGGGGTGTGCTGGATCAGCCGTCGTTCGTCAATGCCGTGGCGCTGGTCGACACGACGCTGACGCCCCACGAGCTGCTGGATGCGCTGCTGGCGATCGAGCGAGCCGCCGGGCGAGTGCGCGACGGAGAGCGCTGGGGACCGCGCACGCTTGATCTGGACGTGTTGCATATGGACGCCATCGTCATGTCGGACGAGCGCCTCAGCCTGCCGCACCCGCGCATTCGTGAGCGCGCCTTTGTCTTGTTGCCGCTGCACGATCTTGCAGCGGAGCTTGTTTTGCCGGGGCAAGGACGCGTCAAGGATCTGCTTGCCGCCCTGGACGTCGCCGGATGCGAACGCCTGCCTTGAGCCTTTCACGTCGAGCGCGGGATAATCGGCGTCCATTTCCGCTCTGAGGAATTGTTGTGTACGCGCAAAAAGCGAACGCACCCACACGCAAGCCGGTCACCGTACCGTCGCTGCGCGCGATGAAAGCGGAAGGTCGTCGCATCGTCATGCTTACCGCCTATGACGCCACGTTTGCGACGCAGCTGGAACTGGCGGGAGTCGATATCGCCCTGGTCGGCGATTCGCTGGGCATGGTGATCCAGGGGCATTCGAGTACCTTGCCGGTGACGCTCGACCACATGGTCTATCACACCAGCATCGTGGCGCGTGGCCTTTCCTCGACCTTGCTGGTGGCGGACATGCCGTTTATGGCCGATCGCGACGTGCCTCATGCACTCGAGGCTGCCGCCCAGCTGGTGAGCGAGGGTGGTGCCGCGATGGTCAAGATCGAGGGCGCTTCGCCGCATATCCTGGAGGCCATCGAAGCCCTGGTGGAACGGGCGATTCCGGTCTGCGCGCATCTCGGCCTGACGCCGCAGTCGGTGCACAAGTTTGGCGGCTTCCGCATCCAGGGGCGCGAGCAGGAAGCAGCCGACCACATGGTGGCGCAGGCGCAAGCGGTGGAAGCGGCAGGTGCTGCCCTGCTGGTGCTCGAAGGGATTCCGACGGCCTTGGGCGAGCGCATTACCCGCGCCGTGTCGATCCCCACCATCGGGATCGGTGCCGGCCCGCATTGTGACGGCCAGGTCCTGGTGCTGCAGGACATGCTGGGCATCACGCCGGGCAAGCGTCCGAAGTTCAGCAAGGATTTCCTCGCAGGACGCGATTCGGTGGCCAAGGCCATCGCCGCCTACGTCGAGGATGTGCGCACTGGCGCCTTCCCGGCTCCTGAACACTGCTTCGAATGAAGCCAGAGCCCCCCTAGAGCAGAGCAGACATGCAGACTGTGCAAGACGCCGCGGCATTGCGCGCCATGATCCGCGGTTGGCGCGGGCAGGGCCTGACCGTGGGTTTCGTGCCCACCATGGGCAACCTGCACGCCGGCCACCACTCCCTGATCAAGCTGGCCCGCGCCCGCGCCGATCGGGTGGTCGCCAGCGTGTTCGTGAATCCCACCCAGTTCGGTCCCAACGAGGACTTCGAGCGTTATCCGCGCACGCTCGTGCAGGACCAGGGTGGACTGGCCGAGCACGAGTGTGACCTGCTGTTCGCGCCGGAAGTGGCCACCATGTACCCGTTCGGTGCACAGAACAGCGTCAGCATTCACGTGCCCCAGCTCACCGAGACGCTGGAGGGGGCGCATCGGCCCGGCCATTTCGATGGCGTGGCGACGGTCGTCTGCAAGCTGTTCAACCTGGTCCAGCCCGACCTTGCCGTGTTCGGCCAGAAGGATTTCCAGCAGCTCAAGGTGATTGAGCGCATGGTGCGCGACATCTCGCTGCCGGTGAAAATCATGGCGGCGCCGACGCTGCGCGCCGACGACGGCCTGGCGCTCAGCTCCCGCAACCAGTACCTGTCGGCCGCCGAGCGCGCGCTGGCGCCCCAGGTCTATGCCACGCTGCAGCAGATGCGCGACCTGATCGCCAAGGGCCACGCCCGTACGGTGGTGGAGCAGGCGGCGGCGTCCAAGCTGGCGCGGGCTGGCTTCGATCCGGACTATGCGGCGATCCGTCGCATCGAGGACCTGGCCGAGCCGGCCGACGGCGAGCGCGAGGGCCTGGTGGCCCTGATTGCGGCCCGTCTGGGCCAGACCCGCCTGATCGACAACTTGCCGTTCGACTGAGCGTCCCCATATTGCCGTCGAAAGCAGGGCAATGTTGCGATGCGGCGTTGCCCCGCTGGATAATATCGAGCTACGCGGGCTGTACCTGCCGGAAACGAAGTCATGAATCTGAACATGCTCAAGGCCAAGATCCACCGTGCGACGGTGACCCACGCCGAGCTCCATTACGAAGGCTCCATCGCGATCGACGGCCTGCTGCTCGATGCCTCCGGCATCCGCGAGTATGAGCAGATCCATGCGTGGAACATCAACAACGGCAAGCGCTTCGTCACCTACGCGCTGCGTGCCGAAGAGGGTTCCGGCATCATCTCGGTCAACGGCAGTGCGGCCCACCGCGCCCAGCCGGGCGACCTGGTCATCATTGCCGCCTTCGCCCAGCTGTCCGAGGCCGAAGTCGAGCAGTTCCAGCCGACCCTGGTCTACGTGGATGCGGACAACCGCATTTCGCACACCAACCGCTCGATTCCGAAGCAGATGGCCGCCGCCTGACAGGCCGCGCCCGGCTGATGGCCGGGCTGACCGCAGTGCAACATTGGTGCTGGCATCGAGGGCTGGGAGCTGCGTAAGATCGGCGTTCCCTCCCTCCACGCATGAGAGCCCATGTCGCCCGAGCGCCGTTCGTCCTTCCTGGCAGAGCATGTTGACCGTCTTGCACGCACTCATCTGCGTGACTTGCTGAAGGACACCGCGCGCGGCAAGCGCCTGCGGCACCGGGCTGGCCCGATCCTGTTGGATCTGAGTCGCCAGAAGCTGGATGAGGCGGCGCTGGAAGCGCTGGGCGCGCATGTCGAGGCCAGTGGCTGGCAGGCCGCCCGCGACGCCATGTTCGCGGGCGCATCGATCAATACGTCCGAACAACGCGCAGTGCTGCATACGGCGTTGCGCGCCAGTGGCTCGCAACTCGCCTCGCCAGCGCCGCGTGAAGCGCTGGAGCAGATCGAACAGGCACTGCAGCGCATCGGTGCCCTGGTGCAGGCCGTCGGGCAGGGCGACGCCTCCCCCTTCGGCGTCGCGCCCGGTATCACCGACATCGTCAATATCGGCATTGGCGGCTCCGACCTGGGGCCGCGCTTGGCCGTGCGTGCGTTGGCGCCGTTCCACGTGCCGGGCCTGCGCAGTCACTTCCTCACCAATGTCGATGGTCAGTCGGCCTACGAATTGATGCATACGCTCGATCCCAGGCGCACCCTGGTCATCGTGGTCTCCAAGACCTTCACGACCCAGGAAACCCTGCTCAACGGCGGTGTGCTGCGCGACTGGATCAGCCGCGCCTATGACGGCGACGCCGAGGCTGTCGCGCGCCATTTCCTCGCCGTGAGTGCCAATGTGGCCGCCGCGGAGAGCTGGGGCGTGCCGGCGGCGCAGGTGTATCCGATGTGGGACTTCGTCGGCGGGCGTTTTTCCTTGTGGTCGGCCGTCGGCCTGTCCCTGGCCCTGGCCATCGGCATGTACAACTTCCGGGCCTTGCTGGCCGGTGCCGCCAAGGTCGATGACCACTTCCGAAGCGCGCCCTGGCAGGAAAACCTGCCGGTGCTGCTGAGCCTGGTGGAACTGTGGAATCGCAATGCCCAGGGCCGCAGCAGTCGTGCCGTGGTGCCGTATGCGGATCTGCTGACCGATCTCACCTCCTACCTGCAGCAGTTGGAGATGGAGAGCCTGGGCAAGCAAGTCACGCCGCAAGGGCAGCCGATCACCCAATCGACCTCGCCAGTGGTGTGGGGCAGCGTCGGCACCAATGCACAGCACGCCTATTTCCAGGCGCTGCATCAGGGCACGGACGTGGTGCCGCTGGAATTCATCGGCGTGGTGAGGCCGGCGCACGACTTGCAGGCGAATCACGACGCCTTGCTGTCGAACCTGCTGGCGCAGGCCGCGGCGTTGGCACTGGGCAAGACCTTTGATGAAGCCTTGGCGGAGGCCAAGGACGGCGACGAATCGGCGCGGCGTGTGCTTGCGGCGCAGCGCACCTTCCCGGGTGATCGCCCGAGCACGGTGATCATGCTCGATGCGCTGACGCCAGAGAGCCTGGGTGCACTGATCGCGCTGTACGAGCACAAGGTGTTCATGCTCGGTCACCTGTGGGGCATCAATGCGTTTGACCAATGGGGCGTCGAGTTGGGCAAGTCGATAGCACGGCAAATCCTGCCGGCGCTGGATGGCAGCCTGGACGACACGGCTTCGTTTGACTCAGCGACGCGCGCCTTGATCGAGGCCATCCACGAGCGCCGCACGAAGCAGCACGAACGCAGCTGACAGGTGCCTAGGCCTGCGCGGAATGCCGCGCCAGCGCCCAGGCGACGTGTTCCCGCACGATGGGCGAAGCGTGTTCGGCGCGGGATAGCAGCGCTTGCCGCACGGCGTCCGTGTGCGGCGCGTTGCCAAGCGCGACTGCGATATTCCGCAGCCAGCCCTCGTAGCCGGTGCGGCGTATCGCCATGCCTTCGGTGCGTTGCAGGAATTCCTGTTCGCTCCAGCCGAACAGCTCGATGAGCTTGGCCCCATCGAGTTGGTGGCGTGGTGCGAAATCCGGCTCGGTGGCGTCCTGCGCAAACTTGTTCCACGGGCAAATCAGCTGGCAGTCGTCGCAGCCGAAGATGCGGTTGCCCATCGGCGCGCGCAGTTCCTCCGGGATGCTGCCGCGCAGTTCGATGGTGAGATACGAAATGCAGCGGCGCGCATCGAGCTTGTACGGTCCGACGATGGCCTGGGTCGGGCAGATGTCGATGCAGCGCCGGCAGCTGCCACAGTGCGCGCTGGCCGCTTCGTCGACCGGCAAGGGCAGGTCGGTGTACAGCTCGCCGAGGAAGAAATACGAGCCGGCCTGGCGATTGATCAGCACCGTGTGCTTGCCGATCCAGCCGAGCCCGGCATTGCGCGCGATCGCTTTTTCCAGCACCGGGGCGGAATCGACGAAGGCGCGGTAACCGAAATCGCCGATGGCTCCATGAATGCGTTCGGCCAGCTTCTGCAGCCGGTTGCGCATCAACTTGTGGTAGTCGCGTCCCAGCGCATAGCGCGCCACGTAAGCGGCCTCGGGTTCGTCCAGCACGTTCCACGCGTTGCGTGTCCCTGGCGGTACGTAATCCATGCGCACCGAGACCACGCGTACGGTGCCTGGCTCCAGTTCGTGCGGGCGACTGCGCTTGTCTCCGTGACGCGCCATGTAGTCCATCTCGCCGTGGTGACCGTCATCCAGCCAGCGCTTGAGGTGGAGCTCGTCTTCGCCCAGATCCGTCCCGGCGATGCCGGCATCGGCAAAACCCAGCTCACGCGCCCAGCGTTTGATGTCGAGGGCGAGCGCTGCGTAGTCGGGTGGGTCAAGGGACGTCGCGGACATGCGCCTATTGTAGGTGCTCCAGGCATAGGTCCTGCGGCAGCCATGCCTATAATTCACCGATGACCGCCAGCGACCACCGCCACGAGCTTTACACCGTCGACCAGGTGCGCGCGCTCGATCGCCGCGCGATCGACGCACTGGGCATCCCAGGCTACGAACTGATGCAGCGCGCCGCGGCGGCAGCGCTGGTGTGTCTGCGGCAGCACTGGCCGCGGGCGAGGCGGATCGCGGTGTATTGCGGACCTGGCAACAATGGTGGCGATGGATTCTTGCTGGCTGCGCTGGCGCACGAGGCAGGCTTGCATGCCGACGTGATCGCCCTGGGCGAGAGCCAGGGCGACGACGCGGTGCGTGCGCGCCGCGAGTTCGAACTGGGCGGCGGCACGGTGCATCCGTGGCAGGGCAGTGGCGAGCTGCCCCTGGCGGACGTGCAGGTCGATGGTTTGTTCGGCACCGGGCTGCGGCGCGCGCTGGCGCCCGACGTGGCGCAGCTGGTGCGCCAAATGCAGGCCCGCGGCGCGCCGATCCTCGCGCTGGATGTGCCGTCGGGCGTGAATGCCGATACGGGCGAAGTGCCGGGCGAGTCCGTGCAAGCGGATGTCACCGTCACCTTTATCGCCGCCAAGCGCGGCCTCTACACGGCGCAGGCGCCGGGTTACGCGGGACAGTTGCAGTTGGAGCCGCTGGGCCTGCCCGAGTCGCTGTGGCACGGATGCCGCGCGGACGCCGAACTGCTGCGGGTGCAGACCCTGGCTCCGCGCCCGCGGCAGGTGCACAAGGGCAACAACGGCCACGTGCTGGCCATTGGCGGCGACCACGGCACGGCAGGGGCGATTCGCCTGTGTGGCGAGGCTGCCCTGCGTGGTGGTGCGGGCCTGGTCAGCGTGGCGACCCGCAGCGAGCATCTGGTAGCGCTCAATAGCGCGCGGCCGGAATTGATGGCGCATGAGGTGAATGGGCCACAGGCGCTGGCGCCCTTGCTCGAGCGCGCCACCGTGCTGGCACTGGGGCCCGGTTTGGGACAAGGCGCCTGGGGCCACGCGCTGTGGCTGACCGCACTGGAGTCCGGGCTGCCCCTGGTACTCGATGCCGACGGCCTGAACCTGCTGGCGCGTGAGCCGCGGCAGCTGACCGGGCGCGCCGTGCTGACGCCACACCCGGGTGAGGCAGCGCGCTTGCTGGGCTGCGATACCGCGAAGATCGGCGCCGACCGTTTCGCGGCCGCGCGCGAACTGGCACGCCGTTACGGTGCGATCGTGGTCCTGAAAGGCGCTGGCAGCCTCGTGGCCGAACCCGAGGGGCGCGTGGCGGTATGTCCCTGGGGCAATCCCGGCATGGCTTCCGGTGGCATGGGCGACCTGCTGACGGGCATCATCGCGGCCTTGCTGGCCCAGGGCTGCGAGGCATGGCAGGCGGCCTGCCTCGGCGTGGGACTGCACGCGCGCGCGGGTGACCTGGCGGCCCGCAAGGGCGGCGAACGCGGCCTGCTCGCCAGCGATCTGCTGGAGCCCCTGCGGCTCCTCCTCAACGGAAAGGGCGCCTGATGGATCACCACTGGGAGCTGGCCGACGAAGCGGCTACGGCCGCGCTGGCCCGACAGCTGGCCGGCGTGCTCGATGAGGGGCTGGTGGTCTACCTGCACGGTGACCTGGGGGCCGGCAAGACCAGCTTCGCGCGAGCACTGCTCGGCGCGCTGGGCGTCGGCGAGCGGATCAAAAGCCCTACCTACAGCCTGGTCGAGTCCTATCGCGCCCAGGGTCGGGCGGCCTGGCACCTGGATCTCTACCGCATCGCCGATCCGGGCGAGCTCGAATGGCTGGGTCTGGATGCGCTGTCCGACCCCGCGGCCCTGGTGCTGGTGGAATGGCCTGAGCGAGGCACCGGCGCCCTGCCGACGCCCGACCTGATCCTGCACCTGAGCTACGCCGGCAGTGGTCGGGCCGCTGCCATGGAAGCGCGTACGGAGCGCGGCGCGAGAATCGTGTCCCGGCTGTCCTGAGCACGGCCCGTAGGCCGCTTGGCGCGGCGCTTTTCAGCTAAGTATCGGTACTGCTTGAGATTTTTCTTCCTGGCTTGCATCGGCAGGAAGCCTTCAGTTTGCGTGGCTTGCGGCCGATAGCTGGAGGTGATCTGACAAAACACCTGCAGGTTATGGATATTCAAAGGAAAACATCTTGCAATCGGCAGGCGAGTGGGCTTCAATTCCGCACCATGAAGGGATATAGGACGCATCCTGCTTTGCTCGGTGCCATGGCCTTGATGGCCCTGGTGCCCGTTTGCGTTGCGCGTGCGGCCGATGTGAAGTCCGCCCGCGTGTGGGCGGGCCCCGAATACACCCGCGTCGTGCTCGATGTGTCCGGCCCGGTGACCTACAAGGTCAAGCAGGACGGCGACCAGCTGACGGTCGACGTCAACGACAGTTCGATCAGCAGCGATTTCAGTTCTCCCTCCGCCCAGGGGCTCTACAAGGGGCTCAGTGGCGAGCGACAGGGCAGCAATGTCCGGCTCACGGCGAAGATCGACCCCTCCAGCAGCATCAAGAGCTTCCTGCTGAAGCCGCAGGCGGACTACGGCTACCGCCTGGTGGTGGATCTTTATCCAGGCAGCGGCGTGGCATCCAAGCCTGTCGCGCGCGGGTCGGACGACGACGGCCCGGCGGCGGTGGCCGCCGCGCCAGCCGTATCGGCGCCGGATCCGGCACCGACCTACACGCCGGCGCCCGCGCGCAGCGGGGGCAAGTCCGGCCTCAAGCCCACCCAGAGCGGCATGGCTTCCACGCGGGCGGCAGCGGCGTTGTTGAACGGCGAGCGCAAGGTGGTGATTGCGGTCGATGCCGGCCATGGCGGCGATGATCCGGGCGCGCATGGTCCCAGCGGCACGCTGGAGAAAAACGTCACCCTCGCGGTCGCGCGCCAGTTGGCGGAACAGATCAACCAGCAGCCCGGCATGCGTGCCGTGCTGACACGCAGCACGGACTTCTTCATCCCGCTGGCGCAGCGTTACCAGATCGCGCGCAACAACTCCGCGGACCTGTTCATCTCGATCCACGCCGACGCCTTCGTCAATGGCGACGCCAGGGGTTCATCGGTGTGGGTGTTGTCGCCGCGCGGCAAGACCAATATGGCGGCCCAATGGCTGGCGGACGGCCAGAACCGCGCCGACCTGATCGGTGGCGTTACGCTCGACGACAAGAACGACGGCCTGGCCGCCGTCTTGCTGGACCTGCAGCAGGGCTATTCCATGCAGGCCAGCGAGTCGGTGGCCGGCAACGTGCTGAGCGCCCTCGGCAATCTCGGCCCGACCCATCGTGGCTACGTGGAGCGCGCCAACTTCGTGGTGCTGCGTTCGCCCGACGTGCCGTCGATCCTGGTCGAGACCGCCTTCATCAGCAATCCGGACGAGGAGCGCAAGTTGCGCGATCCCGCGCACCAGGCGCGCCTCGCCACGGCCGTGATGAGTGGCGTGCGCAGTTACTTCGAAGCTACGCCGCCGCCTGGTAGCTGGTTTGCCGCCCAGGCGGCGCGGCGCAGCGGCGTGGCGCTGGCATCCTCGAAGAACAGCGATGACGACACCTCGGCCCGCGCCAACAAGGCGGTGGCGCAGGCGATGGCCTCGTCCAGCCAGGGTTCCGGCGGCGATGCAGCAAGCGCCGACGATGGCGTGCGCGACCTGCACCGGGTCGAACCCGGTGAGAACCTGCGCAGCATCGCCCGCCAGTACGGCGTCAGCATCGATGCGTTGAAAAACGCCAATCGCATCAATGGCGAGAGCGGCGTACGCGTAGGCATGGTGTTGACCATTCCCGCGAGCTGAGCGAAGTCGCGGCAAGCGCAAGCGTAGCCTTGGCGCCTTTTCACCCCTTCCTCCACCCCACCTATCCGTCATCCCAGCGGAAGCTGGGATCCAGCGTCTTTCGCTCTGGCGAAGCGTCCAGGGCAAAAGCAAAGTCACTGGATCCCAGCTTTCGCTGGGATGACGGTGAGGAACGAGGGGAGTCGTGAATGGGCTTCGGGGCGGCGCTCCGCTTTCGCCCGTGAGGGTCAGGCTTTAAGCTTCGCCGATGCCTGTCATCCGTGCCCTTCCTCCCGAACTCATCAACCAGATCGCCGCTGGCGAGGTGATTGAGCGGCCTTCGTCCGTGGTGAAGGAGCTGGTCGAGAACAGCCTCGATGCCGGTGCCACCCGCATCGAGGTCGACATCGAGCAGGGCGGCGCGCGCTTGATTCGCGTGCGTGACGATGGCTGCGGGATTGCAGCGGATGAGCTGCAGTTGGCTGTGGCCTCGCATGCCACCAGCAAGATCGGCAGCTTCGACGATCTTGAGCATGTCGCCAGCATGGGATTTCGCGGCGAAGCGCTGGCCTCGGTGTCGTCGGTGGCGCGTTTCGCGCTGACCTCGCGCGCGCAAGGGCAGGACACTGCATTCCGCATCGAAGTCGATGGCGGCAAGATGCAGGCCGCGCGCCCTGCGCAGCATCCGCAGGGCAGCAGCGTCGAAGTGCGCGACCTGTTCTACAACGTACCCGCACGCCGAAAATTCCTGCGCGCGGAGCGAACCGAGTTCGCGCATATCGACGACCTGCTGAAGTCGCTGGCGCTGGCACGTCGCTCGGTGGAATTTCGCCTGAGCCATAACGGCAAGCCCGTGCGCATACTCAAGGCGGCACGCGACGAGGGCGCGGCATTGCAGCGCGTGGCCGAGGTACTGGGCGAAGAGTTTCCGCAACAAAGCCTGCGTGTCGATCACGCGGCGGCAGGTTTGCACTTGTCCGGCTGGGTTGGCTTGCCCACGGCGTCTCGTTCGCAGGCGGATTCGCAGTACTTCTACGTCAACGGGCGCCTGGTGCGCGATCGCATCGTGGCTCATGCCGTGCGTCAGGCCTATGCCGATGTGCTGTTCCACGGTCGTCACGCCGCGTTCGTGCTCTACCTGGAACTTGATCCGGCCGGCGTCGACGTGAACGTGCATCCCGCCAAGCACGAAGTGCGTTTCCGCGAGCAGCGGCTGGTACACGACTTCCTGTTCCGCACACTCCATGAGGCGCTGGCGCAGACGCGAGCGGGGCACGTGGGGCTGCCGATGCAGGAGGCCGCTGCGGTGCCGACGCCGTCGTACGGCTTGTCATCCTTGCCCACGCATGCGTCTTCGGCACCGGCGTGGCCGAATTCTTTCAGCCAGAGCCGGCTCAGTCTCGGCGTGCGCGAGGAGCCACTGGCGGGCTACGCTGCCTTGCTGGGTGAGCCGGCCGCCGCGCAGGCGCCATTGGCTTACGCGGCGAATTCGCCCATGCCCGAGGCGGCGGATGACGAAGCGCCGCCCTTGGGCTTCGCCATCGCGCAACTCAAGAGCATCTATATCCTCGCCGAGAATGCACATGGCCTGATCCTGGTCGACATGCATGCCGCGCATGAGCGCATCACCTACGAAAAGCTCAAGGCGGGCCGGGCCTGCAGCAACCTGCGCTCGCAGATGATGCTGGTGCCGCTGAACGTGGCCGTGAGCGCGAAAGAGGCTGCCGCCGCCGAAGAGCACGCGGATGCGCTGGCCGAATGGGGCCTGGAGTTGTCGCGCAGCGGTCCGTCGGGCGTGGTGGTGCGGCGGATTCCCGCCTTGCTGGAAGGCGCCGACGTTGCCCAGTTGTGTCGCGATGTGCTGGCCGAACTGGCCCAGCACGGCAGTTCGCGGCGCCTGCAAGAATTGGAGAACGAACTGCTTTCCACCATGGCGTGCCATGGTTCGGTGCGGGCAGGGCGGCGCCTGACCATTCCGGAAATGAATGCCTTGTTGCGTGAAATGGAAACCACCGAGCGATCGGGACAGTGCAACCATGGGCGCCCGACCTGGACGCAGTTGAGCCTGCCCGAGCTGGACAAGCTGTTCCTGCGCGGTCGTTGAGCCGGCCCTGGCGCGCTTGCCACATCGCCAAATGGACGGCCATACTCGGATACTGATGTCGACGGGGCCTGCCATGTTGCGTACCGCCGTTTTTGCTTTCGTCTTGAGCCTTGGAGTTGCCGCCGTGCATGCCCAGAATTCCTCCGCCGCCGACCCGGCCGATGTCTCGCAACAAGTCCTGCAGTGGCAGCAGAAGCGCCTGGCCAGCCTCACCGCACCCAACGGCTGGCTGAGCCTGGTCGGCCTGGAATGGTTGAATGAAGGTGCCAACCGGGTCGGCAGCGCGGCCGACAACGACATCGTGCTCAAGGTGGGTCCTGCCCACCTTGGCGTGGTCACCCTGGGCAAGCAGGGCGCGATGCACATCGTGCTCGACCACGACAGCGGCGCCACCATCGATGGCAAGCTCGTGCATGAGGCCGATCTGGTCGACGACATGCACGCCAGCGCAGCCTCGCCGGCGACGCTGGTGGCCTTCGGTTCGGCCAATTTCTTCGTGATCGATCGCGATGGGCGTAAGGGGTTGCGCGTCAAGGACAGCCAGGCCGAGACGCGCACGCATTTCCTCGGCCTCGATTATTTCCCGATCGATCCGTCGTGGCACATCGTTGCCGACTGGGTGCCGTTCGACCCGCCGCATGAGCTGGAAGTGGGCTCCGTGCTCGGCACCATCAACAAGGAAAAAGTGCCAGGCAAGGCCGTCTTCCAGCGTGATGGCCATACTTACGAGCTGCTGCCGATCCAGGAAGAGCCGGACTCGCTGTTCTTCGTGATCGCCGATCGCACCTCCGGTCATGAGACCTACGGCGCCGCGCGATTCATGTACGCCGACCTGCCCAAGGATGGCAAGGTCGTGCTTGATTTCAACCGGGCGTATAACCCGCCGTGCGCATTCACGCCGTATGCGACCTGTCCGCTGGCGCCGCCGGAGAATCGCCTGGATCTGCGCGTGACCGCTGGCGAGAAGAACTACCGCGGCGGGCACTGATACGGGGCTTGGGTAACTGGGCCGGGTAGCGGGGTACCCCGCTTGCCCGGCCCTGCTCTGGCAGGCTCAGCGACCGTGGAACACAGCCTTGCGCTTCTCCAGGAACGCCGTGGTGCCTTCGCGCATGTCCTCGGTGGAGAAGGCGAGGGCAAACGCCTGCGTCTCGAACTCCAGCCCCTGATCGATGGTGGTTTCGCCACCCTGCAGCACCGCATCCAGGATGGCGGCCGCGGCCAATGGCGCCGCCTGGGCGAGCTGGTCGGCCAGGCCGTCTACCGTCTCATCCAGCGCTTCGGCCGCCACCACGCGGGTGACCACCCCCAGCTCGTACGCACGCTGGGCGTTGATCAGGCCGCCGCTCAGGCACAGCTCCAGCGCCGCGCCACGACCGGCGAGGCGAAGCAGGCGCTGGGTGCCGCCAAAGCCCGGGATCAGGCCGAGATTGATTTCCGGCTGGCCAAACTTCGCCTTCTCGCTGGCGATGCGCAAATGGCAGGCCATCGCCAGCTCCATGCCGCCGCCGAGGGCGAAACCCTGGATGCGCGCGATGACGGGTTTGCCCAGGCGTTCGATCAGGCTCATCAGGCGCTGTCCGGTGCGCGAGAAACCCTGCGCCTGCACCGGGCTGTAGCCATGCATTTCGGCGATGTCGGCGCCGGCCACGAACGCCTTCTCGCCCGCACCGGCCAACACGACCACACGCACGGCGTCGTCCTGGGAGGCCTGGGTGAAGGCCAGCGTCAGTTCGTTGAGTGTTTCGCGATTGAGCGCGTTGAGCTTGTCCGGACGATTGACAGTGATCGTGCGAACCGCGCCGCGGTTGGCGATTTCAAGGTTTCGATAGGCCATGAGGAAATCCGGCGGGGAAAACAGGCATAGTACCAGTGGGAACCTTTGTCGCCCCCGGCGTTCTCAGCAGGGACGCCGGATTTGCCGGTGTTCGCTGCACGATCCGCCCGGACCGCTTACGATGGTGGAGTTCCGGCTGCAATGGAGATAGGCATGGCACAACTGCGTTGGCTGGCTCTGGGCGTCCTGTTATGGGGTGCGGCAGTGCATGCGCAGGACAACGCGGCATCGCGCGATGCCGCTTCGACCAAGCTCGACAAGAGCAAGCTTTCCTATGCCATTGGATTCCAGATCGGCAGCCAGTTCGCCAATGGCGATCCGGATATCGATATTCCGACGCTGCAGCGAGCGATCCAGGACGCCTACTCGAAGAAGCGTCCCAGCGTGTCGATGCAAGACATGCATGATCAGCTGCAGATGCTCGACGAACAGATGCACGCGACCGCGATCGCCGAATTCAAGCGCATCGCCGAAAGCAATGCGCGCAAGAGTGCCGATTTCATGGAGCGCAATCGCCAGCAGTCGGGCGTGGTCCAGCTGCCGTCCGGCATCCAGTACGCGGTGATCAGGAAAGGCGAGGGCAGGATCAGTCCCACCGTGACCAGCATGGTTACGGTGAATTATCGCGGCATGCTGGTCGACGGCACCGAATTCGACAGTACCTGGGCGCGCGGTGCGCCGGTTCATTTCGAGGTCGACAAGGTGATCCGCGGCTGGCAGGACGTGATTCCGCGCATGCACGTGGGCGACCGCTGGAAAGTGGTGATTCCGCCGCAACTGGCCTATGGCACGCACGGCGCCTTGCCGCGCATCGGGCCAAACGAGGCGCTGGTGTTCGAGATCGAGCTGCTTGAGATCCAGCAGTGATGCCCTCCAGCAGTGACGCACCGCCCTGCTAGTCGACGCCGAATCGGCTAGCATTAGCGGGCTCATGCTTAACGACCCCGCTCCAACCATCACCGTCGCCCTGTCGCCCTGCATTGGTATCTGCAGGCTAGACGCGCGTGGCTATTGCATTGGCTGCCTGCGCACCGGCGACGAGATCGCCCGTTGGCGCGGCATGAACGACAGCGAGCGCCTGCGTTATATGCGCGAGGTGCTTCCTCCACGCAAGGTGCCGTGATGGGCGAGGTACTGACCCAGCTGCATTCGGCGCTAGTGCCGTTGTCGGCGCCGCCGACCGGCCAGGGTTGGAATCACCGTGACATGGCGGAGCTGCTGGGTGACGTGCCGCGCCGTCCGGCTGCCGTGCTGGTGGGTGTGCGGGAGGGTGTCCAGCCACGCCTCGTGCTCACGGTCCGTACCGATCATCTGCAGGATCATGCGGGACAGGTGGCGTTTCCCGGCGGTCGCACGGATCCGGCGGACGCCGACGCCGTTGCGACGGCGCTGCGTGAGAGCGAGGAGGAGATCGGCCTGGCGCGCAAGCTGGTCACGCCCTTGGGTTTCCTCGATCGCTTCGAAACCGTGAGCGGCTATTGCATCACGCCGGTGGTGGCGCGCATCGATCCAGACGCGCGGCTTTATCCCGCACCCGATGAAGTGGCCGAGGTCTTCGAGGTGCCGCTGTCATTCTTCCTGGAGCCGGCCAACCTGCGCCGTTACACCATGGAGTTTCGCGGACATCGGCGCGACATGGTGGAATTCGTGCATGGCGGTCACCGCATCTGGGGCGCGACTGCCGCCATGGTCTTTAACCTTCTGCAGAGGATGGGCCGCGCATGACACGCAAGACCACGCTGATCGAAGCGGGCGAACTCGCCGCGCTGTCGCCGCAAGACGTTCTGATTGTCGATTGCCGCTTCGAGTTGATGGCGCGAGCGAATGGCAAGCGTGATGTCGCCAAGGGCGAACGTGATTATCTGCAAGGACATATCCCGGGCGCGGTGTACGCAAGCCTGGACCAGGACCTCTCCGATCTGTCGCGCCAGGCCGAAGGGCTTGGGCGCCATCCCTTGCCGCTGGCATCGGCGTTCTCTGCCGTCGTGTCGAGTTGGGGCTGGCGCCCCGGCTTGCAGGTCGTGAGTTACGACGCCGCGGGTGGCTCGCTGGCAGCAGCACGCCTGTGGTGGCTGCTGCGACTCGTCGGTGTGCAGGAAGCGGCCGTGCTCGATGGCGGCTACGCTGCATGGCTGGCGGCTGGCTTGCCGGTGGAAGCGGGCAAGGTGACGCGCGCGCCGAGCAAGGTGGAGCTGCATTACGACACCAGCCGCTATCTGACCGATCACGCGCATTTGCTCGACGCGCCGGAAAGACTCTTGCTCGACGCCCGCGCCGCGCCGCGTTATCGCGGCGAGGTGGAGCCGATCGATCGCGTCGGTGGGCATGTGCCGGGGGCGCTCAATCGA
This sequence comes from Dyella halodurans, assembly GCF_026283925.1. GTDB lineage: Bacteria > Pseudomonadota > Gammaproteobacteria > Xanthomonadales > Rhodanobacteraceae > Dyella > Dyella halodurans. The sequence goes on along the minus strand of NZ_JAPDPF010000004.1, from coordinate 340,219 downwards.
CCGTTCTCGGAGAACCTGGGCGCCGATGGCCGCTTCAAGTCGGCGGATGCGCTGCGCCAGGAATTCCTCGATGTGCTTGGCCCGCACGCGCCACGAGACGTGGTGCATATGTGCGGCTCCGGCGTTACCGCCTGCCACAACCTGCTGGCGATGGAGTACGCGGGATTGGCAGGTTCGCGGCTGTATGCGCCCTCATGGAGCGGCTGGGTCAGCGACCCCAGCCGCCCGGTGGCGAAAGGCTAGGGCGTTCAGTCCTTCTTCTTCAGGCGAGCCACCAGCTGCTGCAGTACGGCCTGGGTTTCTGGGTGGAAGGTTGCGTCGACGAACTGATCGATCGGCAGCGCATCAACGTCGGCCCATACCTGGATGAGATCGGCTCGCGCCAGGGCGCGGGTGGTCAGCATGGCGTGGGACGGCAGGGCCAGCAGCTCATTCAGCCACTGCACGGCGCGCGTGGTGACCTGTTCCGGCCCTGCGAGCTCGTCCACGAAGCCGCAGGCGAGGGCCTGGGATGATTCGATCATCGCTCCGGCGACCAGCAGGCGTTCCGCGCGATAGGTTCCCACGATGCGGCGCAGTGCCATCTGGATGCACTCCGGCACCACCAACCCAACCTGGACTTCGTTGAGGCCGATGCGGAACGGGCCCTCGGCCATCACGCGGTAGTCGCAGAACAGCGAAAGCACGGCGCCACCCGCCGGACTATGGCCGGTGATTGCGGCGACGACGGGCACCGGTGTGCGCGCCAGTTTGGAGCAGGTGACAAAGAACTCGCGCCAGAATTCATACACGCCCGCACGATCGCTGGTCAGCAAGGCGGGAACGTCCACGCCCGCCGAGAACATGCCCTGGGCACCGGACAGCACGATGCCGCGCGTACCGGCATTCACCGCATCGTCGATCGCGCCCTGGATGGCTCGCAGCAGCTCCAGGTTGAGCGCGTTGACGGGCGGGCGCGCCATCTTGATTTCGGTGATGGCGTCGTGGGTGATCAGGTTGAGCATGGCTGAGCCCTGGCAGGAGTGGATAGCGGGAGCTGAGAGTAGCAAACCCGCCAGGGCGTCGCGTCTACCGATGCAATGACGCTTTTCTGCATGCCTTACTGCGCTTGTTCGTCGGCAGTCCATTGGTAGCGCACCGCATAATCCAGCGTGGCCTTGCCGCCTGCCGGTACGCTCACCTGGAACTCCAGGCTATCCGGCGTCTGCTGGCTGGGCTTGATGCTTGATGAGGCCAGGGTCCACTCACGCCAGCGCACCGGGTGCTCGCGAACCGTGATGGTGCGGGCGCTGTCGCCGGCGTTGGTCAGCGTGATGCGAAAAGCTTCGTTGAGCGTGCGGCCAGCCTTGTCCACCTGGAACGCCGTGCGCTCGCGCTCTCCACGCAGGTCGAACGCATTGCCGAGCACGATGCGGGCATCGCTGCCCTTGGGCGTGTCGTTGATGCGACCCTCGCCGATGAATTGCGGCATGCCGTTGCGATCGGCAGCCAGCACGCGCAGATAACCGGCAGGCAGGCTGTCGAACGCGCGCAGCTGCAGCGTGCTGACAATCGCGTTGTTGCTGCCTTGAAGGACATCGCGGCCGATCATCGGGTGCGGTGGTGTCCAGATGCTGCCGTTCTCATACAAGGCGGTGCGTTCGCAAGCGATCGTGCGGGTGGCATACAGCGGCACCTGGCTGACGCTGCCGTCGGGCAGGTCGACGGCGGCCGGAAGTGTATAGGTGCGGTAATCGGCGAGCGTGGCTTGCTCCGGCAGCTCGGCGCCGTTTGTTTTGGCAAGCACCGCATGCGCCATGGCCATGGGACGAGGTGCCGAGGGTTTGGCAAATTGAGGTTCCCCCGCCACCAGGGTCAGTTGCAGGTTTTTCCAGTCGCGTCCGCTACGGTTGGCGATGCTGGCACGCGATTCGAATTGCAGCTTGCAGCTGTTTCCGGCTTGCAGCGTACCGACGTAGGCGGCGCGCCAGCCCAGTCCGCCGGTGGGGTAGCTCAAGGTGGCCCGCGCCGCACCCGCGCGGCTCGCATCGACGCGCAGCTCGAGGCTGGAACCAGTCTGGAAGCTGCCTTGCGCGCGGACCGAGGCAAACTCGCGGATCAGGCTCGTGCGCCCCGCGGCATCCTGTACCAGCAAGCCGTCGCCGGCTCGCAGCAAGGTGCCGCTGGCGAGCGGCTGTCCGCTATTGGCCAGTACGTCCACCGGCTGACCGATCAGGCTGGCCAGGGCGGCGTTCTGGCCCTGGCCCAATTGCAGGCGCTGTGAAATGACCGTGGCGGCGTTGCCATCAACGCTCAGTGCCAGCGCTTCAGGGTCCAGATACTGCGGCAGGCCGCCGAGGCGCAGGTCCTGTATGCCGGCTTTGAGCTGCAGTTCGCGCGGCTCGCGCACGACGGCGTAGCCTGCCTGCACATTGCCGCCATCGCCGGCGCTGAACAGCGCGGCATCATCACTGCGATACAGCGTGAGGCTGGTCGATGCCGATGGTGCCGCGACGGCGGCAGTCGTGGCTGCCGCTGCGATGGCGAAGGCAAGAAGGCGGAGGGAATGCTGGCTCACGGTCGAACTCCTTTCGGGTGTCGACGTGAATCTTACGGATGCCGTATGAAGCTTCGGCATCCGCTGGATGCGATGTTTAACCCCTTAATCGGCCCAGGCCGTTCAAGCGGCGGCTTCGGCCGCATCGCGGATGGCTTGCGGCAGCGCCACGGGCTTGCCAGTGGTGGGATTCATCCACACCATCACCACCCGCCCATCGCTGTACAGGCGGTCACGATCGTCGGCATCGATGATGCGGTGGGCCAAGGTCACCGAACTGTTGCCGAGGCGTTCGCAGGCCAGCTCGACCAGCAGCTGCGCCGGCCATTCGATCGGTCGACGATAGTTGATCTCGCTCGCCGCCAGCACCGGCATCGACTGCTCGTCGAACCAACCCGGCACATGTTGCAGCCAGTGCAGGCGCGCCTCTTCCAGATAGGTGAGGTAGTTGGCGTTGTTGACGTGGTTGAACGCGTCGAGGTCGCGCCAACGCACGCTGATGGGCGCGACGAACAGCGGCCCGGGTTGCGTCGATGTTGTCCCGGCCTCGGGCGCGACCGAGGCAGGGTCCGCTGCCTCGGCCTGGTTGGCGCGCGCGCGTTTCTTGGGCGCCGTTTCGCTGGAACTCATGCAGTCTTCTTCCGTAATGCAGGTTTGCTCTTGCCGTTGCTCTCGACCTTGGCGACCTTGGCCGGCTTCATGTCGAGATGGGGTGCCAGGAAGTGCCCGGTATGCGAGCCTGGTGTCGCGGCCACCGTCTCCGGCGTACCCGTCACCAGGATGCGGCCACCACCGGCGCCACCTTCCGGACCGAGATCGACGATCCAGTCGGCGGTCTTGATCACATCGAGATTATGCTCGATCACCACCACGGTATTGCCTTGCTCGACCAGCTGATGCAACACGTCGAGCAGCTGTTCGATATCGTGGAAGTGCAGGCCGGTGGTGGGCTCATCGAGGATGTACAGCGTGCGGCCGGTGTCGCGCTTGGACAGTTCCTTGGAGAGCTTCACGCGCTGCGCTTCACCGCCCGAGAGCGTCGTCGCGCTCTGGCCCAGCTTGATGTAGTCGAGGCCTACGGCACGCAATGTTTCGAGCTTGCGCGCGATGGTCGGCACGTTCTCGAACAGCTTCAGTGCATCTTCCACCGTCATCTCGAGCACATCGGCGATCGTGTGGCCCTTGTAATGCACCTCGAGCGTCTCGCGGTTGTAACGCTTGCCGTGGCACACGTCGCAAGGCACGTACACGTCCGGCAGGAAGTGCATCTCCACCTTGATCATGCCGTCGCCTTCGCAGGCTTCGCAGCGGCCACCGCGCACGTTGAAGCTGAAACGTCCCGGCGTATAGCCGCGGGCACGCGCTTCCGGCACCTGCGCGAACATTTCGCGCAACGGCGTGAACAGGCCGGTGTAGGTCGCCGGGTTGGAGCGCGGCGTGCGACCGATCGGCGATTGGTCGATGTCGACCACCTTGTCGAACAGCTCCATGCCGTCGATGGACTTGTACGGCGCAGGCTGCGCGCTGGCGCCGTTCAACTCGGTGGCCGCCAGGCAGAACAAGGTGTCGTTGACCAGGGTGGACTTGCCCGAGCCCGACACGCCGGTGACGCAGGTGAACAGGCCGGCCGGAATCGCCAGGTCGACGTTCTTCAGGTTGTTGCCGCTGGCACCCTTGAGGTGCAGCCAGGAATCGGGATCAAGCTGCTGACGCCGCTCCTTGGGCACTTCGATGCCGCGCTTGCCGGACAGGAACTGGCCGGTAACCGAGCGCGGCGAGGCGAGGATGTCCTTCAGCGTGCCCTGCGCCACGATTTCGCCACCGTGCACGCCGGCACCGGGACCGATGTCCAGCACGTGGTCGGCCATGCGGATGGCGTCCTCGTCGTGCTCGACCACGATCACCGTATTGCCGAGATCGCGCAGTCGGGTCAGCGTGCCGAGCAGGCGTTCGTTGTCGCGCTGATGCAGGCCGATGGATGGTTCATCGAGCACGTACATCACGCCCACCAGGCCGGCGCCGATCTGCGAGGCCAGGCGGATGCGCTGAGCCTCGCCGCCGGAAAGCGAGTCGGCCTGGCGGTCCAGCGTGAGGTAGTTGAGGCCTACGTCATTGAGGAAGCTCAGGCGCTCGCGAATCTCCTTGACGATCTTCACGGCGATCTCGCCGCGCCAACCGGTCAACGTCAGCTTTTCGAAAAAGGCCAGTGAGTCATCGATCGAACGTGCGGTGAGCGAGGGCAAGGCATGATCGGCCACGAAGACGTTGCGCGCCGAACGGTTGAGGCGCTGGCCTTGGCAATCGGGGCAGGGCTGGTCGCTGATGTATTTGGCCAGCTCTTCGCGCACGGCGGGCGACTCGGTTTCCTTATAGCGCCGCTCCATGTTCGGCAGGATGCCTTCGAACGCATGCTCGCGCGTGACCCGGCCGCCGCGTTCGGTGATGTAGCGGAACGCGATCTTGTCCTTGCCGCTGCCGTACAGGATCGCCTTCTGCACCTCGTTGGACAGTTTCTGCCACGGTGCATCGACATCGAAGCCGTAGTGCGCGCCCAGCGACAGGATCAGCTGGAAGTAGTGCGCGTTGCGGCGATCCCAGCCGCGCACCGCGCCACCGGACAGCGACAGCTCGGGATGGCCCACCACGCGCGCCGCGTCGAACACCTGGGTGACGCCCAGGCCGTCACAGGTCGGACAGGCGCCCACCGGCGAGTTGAACGAGAACAGACGCGGCTCAAGCTCGGGCAGCGAGTAGTCGCAGACCGGACAGGAATAGCGCGAGGACAACAACTGCTCGGGTGCCTTCGCATCATCCATGTCCACCACGATGACCAGGCCGTCACCCAAGCGCAGAGCGGTCTCGAACGATTCGGCCAGTCTCTGCTTGATGTCGTCGCGCGGACGGAAGCGGTCGATCACCGCTTCGATCGTGTGCTTCTGGCGCAAGGTCAGCGGCGGCACGGCATCGAGGTCGTAGACCGTGCCATCGACACGGGCGCGCACGAAACCCTGCGCGCGCAACTGGTCGAATACCTGCACATGCTCGCCCTTGCGCTCCCGGATCACCGGCGCCAGCAGCATGTAGCGCTTCTCTGGATCGAGCGCCAGCGTCGCATCGACCATCTGGCTCACCGTCTGCGCTTCCAGCGGTATGCCGTGGTCGGGGCAACGCGGTGTACCCACGCGGGCGTAGAGCAGGCGCAGGTAGTCGTACACCTCGGTAATCGTGCCCACGGTGGAGCGCGGATTGTGCGAGGTGGACTTCTGTTCGATCGAGATCGCCGGCGAGAGACCTTCGATGTGGTCCACGTCCGGCTTTTCCATCATCGACAAAAATTGCCTGGCGTAAGCCGACAACGATTCGACATACCGCCGCTGGCCTTCGGCATAGATGGTGTCGAACGCCAGTGACGACTTGCCTGAGCCGGACAGGCCGGTGATCACGATCAATCGGTCGCGGGGCAGGTCAAGATCGATGTTTTTCAGGTTATGCGTGCGCGCGCCGCGTATGCGGATGGTGTCCATGACGCCCGGGGTTTGGGGAAAAGTGTACTATACCAAACTAATCAGGTTAGTTATTACCCGCCCGTTAGTTGCCCTCCTCCTTAAAACCCCCATCTTCAGGGAGGTTCGGCCCGACTATGGCTTAATAGCCTTTTGGCCGATCCAGGCCCAAGTGAATGACAGAGAGTGCGGATGAGTAAGTTGACACGATGGGGCGCCGCCCTGGCGCTGGCCATCTGCGGTGGGCAGGCCATGGCCTCGACCGCCCCGGCCAGCGAAGAGCAGGTACGCCAACTGATGGACGTGGTCGGGGTGGGCAAGATGCTCAGCCAGATGAACTCGCAGGCGGTAAGCACGATGCAGCAGTCGATGCCGTGCGTGCCGGCCGAGTTCTGGCAGAACTACATGGACGCGAACCAGACGCAGCAGTTCATTGGCCGCCTGGTGCCGGTTTACCAGCACCATTTCAGCGCCGACGAGCTGGACGGCATGCTGAAGTTCTACCGCTCGCCCTTGGGCCAGAAGGTCATCAACGAGATGCCCACGACCATGGCCGAGGCCAACCAGGCCGGCCAGCAGTGGAGCCATGAGCGCAGCGACCAGATGATCGCCGAGCTGAAGCAGATGGGTAGCCTGGATGCCAGCGGCCGCTGTCCGGGCAAGCTGGCGTCCGCGGGCGTAGGTGCAGGCGTTGCCGGGTTTGCGGGCGCTGCCGCGGCCAAGGCGACGGACGATACGGCCGAGGCCGCTCCGGCCAAGGCCGCCACCAAGGCCAAGCCCAAGCCCGCGGCCAAGAAGCCGGCCAAGGCACCGGTCAAGAAGCCCGTGGCCAAGACGCCAGCCAAGACGGACGCGAAAACGGACGCCAAGCCGGCGGCCAATCCTGCTGCCAAGACTGATGCCGGCGCGGCGCCGGCCAAGGCGCCGGCCCAGGCGGCACCTCAGAACGGCTCGTGAACGGCGCGGCCGGGGCGAAATGTGATGGGTGGTCAGTAATTGACCAGCGCCGGATGGGCTCGCTATAATCCGCAGTTCGCCGGTGACGGTTTGTACTAGGCGAACCCAAGAGAATAACGACAGAAGGGATAATCCCATGAGTTACGCAGTCATCAAGACCGGTGGCAAGCAGTACCGCGTTCAGCAGGGCGATGTCCTGCGCGTGGAGCTGTTGAACGCCGAAGAAGGCGCCGCCATCAACTTCGACCAGGTCCTGCTGGTCGGTGCCGGCGAGTCGATCACCGTGGGCGCGCCCACCGTGGCCGGTGCGACCGTCAGCGCCACCGTGCGCAAGCACGGCCGTGCCGACAAGATCCGCATCATCAAGTTCCGCCGCCGCAAGCACCACAAGAAGCAGCAGGGACATCGTCAGCATTTCACCGAAGTCGAGATCACGGGCATCAACGCCTGAGCAACTGGAGCACTAAGTCATGGCACATAAAAAAGGCGTAGGTTCCAGCCGCAATGGTCGCGATTCGAACCCGAAGTACCTCGGCGTGAAGATCTACGGTGGCCAGGCCATCGAAGCCGGCAACATCATCGTGCGTCAGCGTGGCACGCAGTTCCACCCGGGTACGGGCGTGGGTCTGGGTCGTGATCACACTCTGTTCGCACTGGTCGACGGTACCGTTGAGTTCAAGGTCCGTGGCCCGCAGAACCGCCGGTTCGTCAGCGTCGTCAAGGGCTAAGTCCTTTCGATGCGGCAGCGAAGGCCCCGCTTCGGCGGGGCTTTTCGTTTGTTTTCCAGATAAATCGGCAACAGTGGATGGCGAAGGTTGAGCGGGCGTTGGCGTGTGCTTTGCCGCTGACAGGTCCGCAACGTGCTTACCCCTTACCATTAACCGATCACTATTACGGTCCTTGATATGAAATTTGTCGACGAAGCCATCATCAAGGTCCAGGCCGGTGACGGCGGCAACGGTTGCATCAGCTTCCGTCGCGAAAAATTCATCCCCTTCGGTGGCCCCGACGGTGGCGATGGCGGCAGCGGCGGCTCGGTCTGGCTGGTTGCCGACGAGGGCCTCAATACGCTGATCGACTTCCGCCACCAGCGCGTGTTCAAGGCCGAGCGCGGCCAGAACGGCATGGGCAGCCAGATGTACGGCAAGGGTGGCGAAGACACCTATATCCGCGTGCCGGTCGGCACCGTGATCACCAATGTCGATACCGACGAGACCATTGGCGACCTCACCCAGCATGGCCAGCGCCTGCTGGTGGCGCAGGGCGGCAAGGGTGGCCTGGGCAATATCCACTTCAAGAGCTCGGTGAACCGCGCGCCGCGCAAGGCCACGCCGGGTACGCCGGGCGATGTGCGCGAGCTGAAGATGGAGCTCAAGCTGCTGGCCGACGTGGGCCTGCTGGGCTTCCCGAACGCCGGCAAGTCGACCTTTATCCGTGCCGTATCGGCGGCGACGCCGCGTGTGGCGGATTATCCGTTCACCACGCTGCATCCCAACCTGGGCGTGGTCAGCCTGGGCACCGACCAGAGCTTCGTCATTGCCGATATTCCAGGTCTTATCGAAGGTGCGGCGGACGGTGCGGGCCTGGGCATCCAGTTCCTGCGCCATGTGTCGCGCACGCGCCTGCTGCTGCATGTGGTCGATATCGCACCGCTGGACGAGTCCGATCCGGTCGACCAGGTGCATGCGATCGAGCAGGAGCTGATCAAGTTCGATCCCGAGCTGTTCGAGCGTCCGCGCTGGCTGGTGCTGAACAAGGCGGACGTGCTGCCCGAAGATGAGCGCCAGGCCGTGGCCGAGGACATCGTCCAGCGCCTGGGCTGGACCCAGCCCTGGTTCCTGGTGTCGGCGATTGCCCGCGAAAACACCATGCCGGTGTGCCAGCAGGTGCAGCGCTTCCTCGAGGCGCAGCACATGGCGCATCAGGAGCGTAACGATATGTTGCCGGGCGATGTGCGTTTGCGTGGGGAAGGGGCGGTGGAATAATTTCGCCAGACCTCGCGACTGAAAAGGGCGGCCATTGGCCGCCTTTTTTATTGCCCGCCATCCGAGGCTTTTTGCTCGTCATTCCCGCGAAAGCGGGAGGCGCTTTTCAACAGCGAAGCTGGTCATCCAGTGACTTTGGCTCTACGTCCAAGGCAAGGCACGGGATTCCCGCTTGACCAGCCCTTCGGCTGTTGAGAGCCGCGGGAATGACGGTGCTTTTTGATTGGCGCATGAGGGTTTCAGGGGGGGGCGATGGGGGGGGGGGCTTTCGCCGGCCCCGCACTTGGACAACACAAAAAAGCCGGCTTTCGCCGGCCCCGCACTTGGACAACACAAAAAAGCCGGCTTTCGCCGGCCTCGCACTTGGACAACACAAAAAAGCCGGCTTTCGCCGGCCCCGCACTTGGACAACACAAAAAAGCCGGCTTTCGCCGGCTTTTTCGCCAACCCAAGAATCACTTGATTGCCGGCTTACGCCAGTTCGCGGATCTTCGCGTTGAGACGGCTCTTATGGCGAGCAGCCTTGTTCTTGTGGATCAGGCCACGGGCGGCGTAGCGGTCCATGACCGGCTGCGCGGCGGCGAACGCCTCGACGGCAGCAGCCTTGTCCTTGTTCTCGATCGCCTTGACGACCTTCTTGAGTGCGGTGCGCACCATGGAGCGGGCGCTGACGTTGCGCAGGCGGCGCTGCTCGGACTGGCGCGCGCGCTTCTTCGCGGACTTGATGTTGGCCAAGGTAGAACTCCGGAATTGCTGGGTTGGAAAAAGACGGCGATTATGCGGCCAATGCGCCGTTGCGTCAACAGCTTAGCTGTTTGTCAAGGCGCCAGGGCTGGCGCAACGCCTTGTGAAAGGCGCTAGAGGTGAACAGGTGGCCCGCATTATGCCACGTCTGAGCTGTCATCTTGCCATCGGCGGCTGTCAGACTATGCGCCTTCCCGGGCAGGGGGTCGGGTTCCGACGCGGCCTGGCTCTTATTCAAGCAAAGGCATCATCAGAGGCATGAAGTCTCCCAGCATGTTCCGTGGGCTGCTGTCGTTCAGCAGCATGACCATGATTTCGCGCGTACTCGGTCTGGTCCGGGATATGTCCATCAATGCGGTCTTCGGCGCGAACGCGGCGACGGACGCGTTCTGGGTGGCGTTTCGCATTCCCAACTTCATGCGCCGGCTGTTCGCCGAGGGCTCGTTCTCCACGGCCTTCGTGCCGGTCTTCACCGAGGTGAAGGAGAAGCGCAGCCACGAGGATCTCAAGCAGCTGATGTCCCGCGTCTCAGGGACGCTGGGAGGCGTGTTGCTGGTGGTGACCGCGCTGGGGGTGATCTTTGCGCCCCAGGTGGCCACGCTGTTTTCGCAGGGCGCGGCCGATACGCCGGAAAAATTCACGCTGACGGCTGATCTGCTGCGGCTGACCTTCCCGTTCCTGCTGTTCGTGTCCCTGACCGCCTTGTCGGGCGGTGCGCTCAACAGCTTCCACCGCTTCGCCTTGCCGGCGCTGACCCCGGTGATCCTGAATCTGTGCATGATCGGCGGCGCGCTGTGGCTGTCGCGGCGGATCGAGCCGCCGATCATGGCGATGGGCTGGGCGATCATGGCGGCTGGCGTGCTGCAGCTGCTGTTCCAGCTGCCTGCGCTGCGTGGCCTGGACCTGCTGACCTTGCCGCGCTGGGGCTGGAGCCATCCGGACGTGCGCCGGATTCTCAAGCTGATGGTGCCGACCCTGTTTGGCTCCTCGGTGGCCCAGATCAACCTGCTGCTGGATACGGTGATTGCGGCCTATCTGATGACGGGCTCGCAAAGCTGGTTGTCCCAGGCCGATCGCTTCCTGGAATTGCCGCTGGGCTTGTTTGGCGTGGCGCTGGGCACGGTGATCCTGCCGTCGCTGTCGCGCCATCACGTCACCACCGATCGCGATGGTTTTTCCAAGGCACTGGACTGGGGCTTGCGCACCACGCTGTTGATTGCCGTGCCCGCCATGTTTGCCCTGATGCTGCTGGCCAGGCCACTGGTGGCGACGCTGTTCCAGCATGGGCAATTCACCCCGTTCGATACGCGCATGGCGACGCTGTCCATCACGGCGCTGAGCTTCGGATTGCCGGCGTTCGCCCTGGTCAAGGTGGTATTGCCGGCGTTCTATGCGCGCCAGGACACCCGGACGCCGGTACGCGCTGGCGTCGCTTCGCTGGTGGCGAACATGCTGTTCAACCTGCTGTTCCTGCTGCTGCTGTTTGGCTTGTGGGCGACGCCGGCGCAGAAGCAGCTGCCGTGGCTGGCGGCGCTGGCCGCGGTGCCTGGCCTGCACATGGCGCTGGGCATGGCCAGCGCGCTGGCCAGCTATATCAACCTGGGCCTGCTGTGGCGCTGGCTGCGCCAGGCCGGGGTGTATCAGCGCCAGCCGGGCTGGGCGCGGCACATGCTGCGCCTGGCGCTCTCCTGCGCGGTGATGATTGCCGTCCTGCTGCTGGGCATGTGGCTCTGGCCGGACTGGACCACCGCCTCGAAATGGACGCGCGTCTGGCGCCTGGCGGTGCTGGTGGCGGCAGGTGGCGGCGCCTATGTCGTCACCTTGTTTGCCGCCGGCTTCCGCATGCGTGAACTTCGTGGCGTGTGACGGTCAAGCAAGGCGGGGCGGGCAGCGCAGCGGCTATACTCGCTGAATGATGAGACTTTCCAGGGATGTCGCCGGCACCTGTCTGGCTCCCGGCGGCAGCGTGGTTGCCGTTGGCGCGTTCGATGGCCTTCATCGAGGCCACCAGGCCTTGCTGGCGGAGGTGCGCGCGCGCGCGACCGAACGCGGGCTGACGCCGGTGGTGGTGAGCTTCGAGCCACTGCCGCGGGCCTACTTTTCGCCTGAGCCGGTGCCGCGGCTTTCCAGCGTGCGCGAGAAACTGCTTGGCTTCGATGCGGCCGGCATGGAGCAGGTGCTGCTGCTGCGTTTCAACCATGCGTTGACGCAGATGTCGGCCGAGGATTTCGTGCAGCGCGTGCTGGTTGACCGGATTGGCGCGCGCGAAGTCTGGGTCGGTGGCGACTTCCGTTTTGGCCACAAGCGTGGCGGCGATGTGGCCATGCTGCAGACCCTGGGCGCCGAAAAGGGCTATGTGGCCCGCACGATGCCGCCCGTGTTGCTGGATGGTGCGCGGATTTCCGCCACGCGCGTGCGCATGCTGCTGGCGGCGGGCGAGTTCGCCGGCGCGGCCCCGCTGCTTGGCCGTCCGTTCGTGATCGAGGGCAAGGTGGAATACGGTCATCAGCTGGGTCGTACGCTGGGCTATCCCACCGCCAATATTCATCTGCGTGAGCGCACCAGCCCGGTCCATGGCATCTTCGCCGTGCGCGTGGGGCTGGGTGAGGGCGAGTGCAGCTGGCCTGGCGTGGCCAGCCTCGGCATCAGGCCGACCATCAACGAGGTCGCCGAGCCGTTGCTGGAGGTGCATCTGTTCGATTTCGATGGCGATCTTTACGGCCAGCGCATGGCGGTGGAGTTCGTGGCCAAGCTGCGTGACGAGCTGAAATTCGATGATCTGGACGCGCTTAAGGCGCAGATGGTGCAGGACTCGCGCCAGGCACGTGAGCTGCTGGGCATGAATCCGCGTCTCAGCGAGGCGTAGGCGCCCCAAATCCGGTAACGTTGGCGCTTTCGCCAAGTCCATGGCGACCCCGACAGCAATGAGCAACGGCGCGGCATGCCCGCGCCAGGCACAACCCGACGGCATTCAAGCAATGACTCAGGACTACAAGAACACCATCAACCTGCCGCAGACGGAATTCTCGATGCGCGGCGACCTGCCGAAGCGCGAGCCGAAATGGCTGGCCGATTGGGAGCAGGTCGGGCGCTACGCGCAGATCCAGCAGCGCGCCGCCGGGCGCGACAAGGTGTTCGTGCTGCACGACGGCCCGCCGTATGCGAACGGCGCCATCCACCTGGGCCATGCGGTCAACAAGGTGCTGAAGGACGTGGTGGTGAAATCGCGCCTGCTGGCCGGCTACCGTGCGCCTTACGTGCCGGGCTGGGACTGCCACGGCCTGCCGATCGAGATCGCGGTCGAGAAGAAATTCGGCAAGGCGGGCGACAAGCTCGACGCCGCCGCCTTCCGCCAGAAGTGCCGCGAATACGCGCAGCAGCAGATTGACCTGCAGCGCACCGACTTCAAGCGCCTGGGCGTGCTGGGCGACTGGGATCGTCCGTACCGCACGATGGATTTCAAGTACGAGGCCGACATGGTGCGTGCGTTGGCAAAGATCGTTGCCAACGGCCACGTGGTACGCGGCGCCAAGCCGGTGTACTGGTGCTTCGATTGCGGCTCGGCCCTGGCCGAAGCGGAAATCGAGTATGCCGACAAGACCTCGCCGGCCGTCGATGTGGCCTATGACGCCGTCGACGCGAAGGCGCTCGCACAGAAATTCGGCGTGGACGCAGGCGACGCCATCGTCGCCGTGCCGATCTGGACCACTACGCCGTGGACGCTGCCGGAAAGCTTGGCCGTCTCGCTGGGCGCGGAACTGGAATACGCATTGATCGAAGCCCAGCCGCGCGACGGCCGGCGCGTGCTGCTGGTGGTTGCCAGCGCACTGGCCGAGAAGGCTGCGCAGCGTTATGGCCTGGAGCACGCACAGGTGCTCGGCCACGCAGCTGGCCAGGCGCTCGAGGGCGTCCTGCTGAAGCATCCGTTCTACCCGCGCGAAGTGCCGGTGTTGCTCGGCGAACACGTGTCGGCCGAGGACGGTACCGGTGCCGTGCACACCTCGCCCGATCACGGCGTGGAAGACTTCGTGGTGTCGCGCAAGTACGGCATCGAGACGCTCAACTACATCGAGAGCCGCGGCACTTATCGCGCCGACACGCCGGCGGCAGCGGATGGCACGGTCATCGCTGGCCTGCATGTGTGGAAGGCCAACGACGCCATCGTCGACCTGCTGCGCCGCCAGGGCGTGCTGCTGGCGTTCGTCAAGATCGAGCACAGCTATCCGCATTGCTGGCGCCACAAGACGCCGGTGATCTTCCGCACCACACCGCAGTGGTTCATCAGCATGGAGCAGCAGGGGCTGCGTCAGACCGCGCTCGATGCGATCAAGCAGGTGCGCTGGGTGCCGGGCTGGGGCGAGGAGCGCATCGCCGGCATGGTCGGCGATCGTCCGGACTGGTGCATCTCGCGTCAGCGCACCTGGGGCGTGCCGATCGCCTTGTTCGTGCACAAGGCGACGCAGGAACCCCATCCGGACAGCGTCGCGCTGCTGGAACAGGTGGCCAAGCGCATGGAGCAGGGCGGCATCGACGCGTGGTATGCGCTGGATGCAGCCGAGCTGCTTGGCGACCAGGCGAAGGACTACGAGAAAGTCCTCGACGTGCTCGACGTGTGGTTCGACTCCGGCGTCAGCCACTTCGCCGTGGTTGGCCAGCGCCCGGAGCTGCAGCAGGGCAACGCGGGCAGCTACAAGGTGATGTATCTGGAAGGTTCGGATCAGCATCGCGGCTGGTTCCAGTCGTCCTTGCTGACCTCGGCCGCCATGTTTGCGCGTGCGCCGTATGACGACGTGCTCACCCACGGTTTCACCGTGGATGCGCAGGGCCGCAAGATGTCCAAGTCGCTGGGCAACGGCATCGAGCCGCAGGACATCATGAAGACGCTGGGCGCGGACATCCTGCGCCTATGGATCTGCTCGACCGACTACCGCAACGAGATGTCGCTGTCGGACGAGATCCTGAAGCGCGTGTCCGATACCTATCGGCGTATCCGCAATACCGCGCGCTTCCTGCTCGGCAACCTCGATGGCTTCGACCCGGGCAAGCACCTCATGCCGGTGGAGCAGAGCCTGTTGCTGGACCAGTGGGCGGTGCAGCAGGCGCATGACGTGCAGCAGGCGGTGGCGGCGGCGTACGACCGCTACGACTTCCCCGAGATCGTGCAGCGCGTGCAGAACTTCTGCACCAACGAGCTCGGTGCGCTGTATCTCGACATCACCAAGGACCGGCTCTACACGATGCCGACCGACAGCCACGGTCGCCGCAGCGCGCAGAGCGCGATGTACCGCATCGCCGAAGCGCTGGTGCGCTGGCTGGCGCCGGTGTTGACGTTCACCGCCGAGGAAATCTGGCAGAGCCTGCCGGGCGAGCGCAGCGAAAGCGTGCTGTTCGAAACCTGGTACGACGGCCTGACCGCCACTCAGGGTTCGCCCGAGCAGCGTCGCTACTGGTCCGACTTGTTGGCCATCCGTGACACGGCCTCGCGCGTGCTCGAAGGCATGCGCAAGGGCGAGCAGATCGGCGCCTCGCTGGAAGCGAAGCTGGCGATTCATGCCGACCAGGCCATCGTGTCGCGTTATGCGCCGGTGGCCTCCGAGCTGCGCTTCTTCTTCATCACTTCCGAGCTGCGCATGGATCTGGCCGGTGGCCAGCCGGCCGACGCCGTGCTGACCGAGTTGGAAGGCGCTGACGTTTGGGTCTCCGCCACGGTGAGCGACGCCGCCAAGTGCGTGCGCTGCTGGCACCGCCGCGAGGACGTCGGCACGCACGCCGCACATCCGGAGCTGTGCGATCGCTGCATCAGCAATGTGGAAGGCCCGGGCGAAGACCGCCGCTGGTTCTAGCACTTTCCTCCTCTCCCCTCCGGGGAGAGGACCGAGGTGAGCCCCTAAAAGGGGGTAAAGGGCGGGTGCTCGCGACCACGTTGCAAAGAAAGCCGCTTCGCTCTCTCTTGTCGCAAGATTTTCCCCTCACCCCAGCCCTCTCCCCGCAGGGGAGAGGGGGTTAATTCGCCACCGTGACTTGCCTATGAAATCCAAACCCAACGCACTCCCCTGGCTGTGGCTCTCCGTAGCCGTCATCGTGCTCGACCAGCTCAGCAAATGGTGGGCCTTGGGTGCGTTGCAACCGGCGGGCATGCCGCATCCGGTCATTCCGGGATTTCTGAACTGGACGCTGGCCTTCAATACCGGTGCAGCGTTCAGCTTCCTGGCGGACAGTGCGGGATGGCAGCGTTGGTTCTTTGTCCTGCTGGCCCTGGTGATCACCAGCGTGCTGGTGGTGTGGCTGGCCCGCACGCCGCGAAGAGATTGGCGTACGGCCCTGCCGCTCGGTCTCATCATCGGCGGCGCACTGGGCAACCTGATCGATCGGCTGCACGCGGCCCAGGTCACCGACTTCATCCAGGTGTACTACCGCCAGTGGAGCTATCCGGTATTCAACGTGGCCGATTGCGGCATCACCGTGGGCGCCGTCATGCTGATCGCGTTTGGCCTGTTCTCGGGCAAGGCCAAGGCCTGAGCGCCCGCTAACGTGCCCCCGGGCGGGCCGTGCGATAATGCGGGCCAGTCAGTCGACCGATTCCAGCTTCGGAGCCTCCGTGGATATCCTGCTCGCCAACCCCCGTGGATTTTGCGCCGGCGTGGACCGTGCGATCGCCATCGTCGAGCGGGCGCTCGAATCCTATGGCGCGCCGATCTACGTGCGCCACGAAGTGGTGCACAACCGCTACGTGGTCGACAAGCTGCGCGCCGATGGCGCGGTGTTCGTCGAGGAGCTGCACGAGGTGCCCGATGGCGCCACCGTGATCTTCAGTGCGCATGGCGTTTCCAAGGCGGTGCGCGAAGAGGCCGACCAGCGCAAGCTCAACGTATTCGACGCCACTTGTCCGCTGGTCACCAAGGTGCATATGGAAGTGGCGCGGCTGGGACGCCTGGGACGCAGCGTGGTGCTGGTCGGTCATGCGGGCCATCCGGAAGTCGAAGGCACCATGGGCCAATGGAATCCCGCGAATACGGGTGAAATCCTCCTGGTCGAGTCGGTCGAGTGCGTGGCTACGCTGGAACCGAAATTCCCGCATGAGCTTTCCTACGTCACCCAGACCACGCTGTCAGTGGATGACACCAAGGCCATCATTGCCGCGCTGCGCGAGAAATTCCCGGATATCGAGGGGCCGCGCAAGGACGACATCTGCTACGCCACGCAGAATCGCCAGGATGCCGTGCGCCGCCTGGCCGATGCGGTGGATCTGATGCTGGTCGTGGGTTCGGTGAACAGTTCCAACTCCAATCGCCTGCGCGAACTGGCTGAAAAGCAGGGCGTGCGCTCTTTTCTGATCGATGGCGCCGAACATATCGAGCGCAGCTGGCTCGACGGCGTCACGCGCATTGGCCTGACGGCCGGGGCCTCAGCACCGGAAAAACTTGTTCGCGACGTGATCGCGCGGCTGCAGTCCTGGGGCGCGGGTGAAGTGCGCGAGCTCGACGGCGAACCGGAAACCATCACGTTCGCGCTACCCAAGGAACTGCGCATGGTAGGCAGTTCTTCCGCGAGCCTGTAAGCGCGAACGTCTTGCACGGTTTCCCTCAGCTCCGTAGAATTGGCGGTTCCTCGCCGGAATAGCTCAGTTGGTAGAGCGGCGCATTCGTAATGCGTAGGTCGTAGGTTCGATTCCTATTTCCGGCACCAGTTTCAACACAAAGGCCCGCGCAAGCGGGCCTTTGTGTTTTCATCGTGCGGCGCAAATGCCGGCCAGGTCCTACTTGGCAGCGGGACCCGAACGTAGCGCATCACGCCGCTATGCGCCCGGCAATATATTGCGAGATTGACGCAGGGGCCATCCACCCGGACTGCGTCAAGCAACTGATTTCAAGCAGCTTTCGCCTTTAGTTTGATCTGCGTCTCGATTCAATTGCATGAACTTGCCGTTCGTCGGGGGTTTCATACCGCCCATCATCGCAAGTATTTACGTACGAATTCATCTGATTAAAGTCCCCTGACGGCACCAGGGGAGACTCCATATGCAGGCTCGTTCGCGACAGCGCGGCATCTCGCTGATCGAGGTGCTCATGGCTGTGTTGATCTTCAGTGTTGGCCTGATTGGCCTGGCTGGACTGATGGTGATGGCGGCACGCTCCAACCACGCGGCCTACCTGCGCACACAGGTCACGTTTCTTGCCGGCAACATGGCTGATCGGATGCGCGCCAATCCGATCGGGCTGTGGAACGGAGCGTATGACGCCAGTGGTTCCGCCGGCTACCCGACCTCCACCAGTCAGACCTGCAGCCAGGCCTCGCCATGCACGCCCGCGCAGGTCGCTGTGCGTGACCAATATGAGTGGAGCCAGCTACTCAAGACACTGTTGCCCGACGCATCCGCAACGATCAGCTGCACCGGCAAGGCCGGTCTCGGCTACGACCCCAGCGCGCAGATGGGCATGCGGCCACCTTACGGCGGGACCTGCGCGATGACCATCAGCTGGACCGAGCGCAAGGTGATTGCCACCGGCAAAAGCGACACGCCGACGCAGTCGTTTGCCTGGGAGTTTCAGCCATGACCAGTCCCCGTCTGCGCGTCCATCAGGCTGGCGTAACGCTGGTCGAACTGATGATAGCCATGGTGCTCGGCCTGCTCGTCTCTGGCGGCATCATCACCGTGTTCCTGACGACGTCGCACAGCAATCGCGTGCAGAACCAGCTGGCGCGACTGCAGGAAGAGGGGCGCTACGCGATAGGTCGCCTGGTCGGCGATCTGCGCATGGCCAATGGCCATTACTGCACGAACACCGGAGGCCTCGCCAACCAGACATCCAGTGGCGTGCTACTCGACGGCTTGCGCTCACCGATGGTGTACGCCAATAACCTGGTGGGCGCGATGAGCGACGTGACCACGAACTGGGGCGCGTCTCCCTATCCCGCCAAGCCGACGTCGCCTTACTACTTCCCGTCGTTTCTTGCCATGCGTGGCTATGACTGCACGCGTACGAGCTGCACGCCGGTGGTAAGCAAGGTTCCCAACATGGGCACGAACGTCGACAGCCGCGTGGTTGGCTCGAGTGTCCTCACCCTGCGCTATCTCGATTCGTCCAAGGGTTGGGCGCTGGGCGGCGCCAACAGCACGGTGACCACGGACGCGGATGGCACGGTGGCCGCCATCGATCTGAAGCAAGGTCGGGGCGAACCGCCCGTCACCGACTTCGAAAGCGGTGATCTGGCGATGCTGGCGAACTGTTCCAGTGCGGCAATCTTTGCCGTCGACGGTGGCGGTGCCCGGATCTCGCCGGCGGCGGTGAGCACGGCACTCGATGGCAACACCGGCAAGCCAGTGGCGTTGCAGCCGCAATCCGCGCCGCGCCTGTTCGACTTCAAGAAGGATTTCCTCACCGTTACCTATTACCTGAAGGTGGTGGCGAACGACGATGGCAGCACCACCGGAGCACTGATCCGTCGCGTCAACGGCAAGGACAGCGAGAT
This sequence comes from Dyella halodurans, assembly GCF_026283925.1. Lineage (GTDB taxonomy): Bacteria > Pseudomonadota > Gammaproteobacteria > Xanthomonadales > Rhodanobacteraceae > Dyella > Dyella halodurans. The sequence goes on along the minus strand of NZ_JAPDPF010000004.1, from coordinate 321,023 downwards.
GGTCCGCGGTGTTGAGCGGCTGGATTTCCTCTACGGCGTGGAGGACAGCAACGGCAACACGAGTTATCTCACCGCCGCCCAGGTCGATGGCGGCACCAACTGTCCGCCGTCAGTGCCGGTAAAACTGGGCAACGATCCTGGCTGCCTGTGGCGCGGTGTGAAGAGCATCGAGGTGCGCATCCTCATGAGCGGCCAGCAAGCGCTGCCGACGCTGGCCGCGAGTGACACCCGGTACACCTATGCCTCAGACGGCATCACCGAGCCCAAGCCGCCCGCTGACGCTGGCCGTTCCGTCACGCCTGCGCAGCAGGGATTTGACGATCGCATGCTTCGACGCGAATTCAGTGCGCTGGTCGCGCTTCGCAATTACAACCCCTGAGCTTGCGCGTGGCCGCGAGGGCGCGATGAGGACTCCATGATGACGTCACGTTTCTCCAGATGGTCCAAGCGCTCCGGCCCACGCGCTCAGCACGGCGTGGTGCTGGTGGTGGCGCTGATCTTTCTGCTGTTGCTGACCATGCTTGCGATCAGTGCTTCCGGTCGCTCGTTGCTGCAGGAACGCATGGCCGGCGGCCTGCGCAACAACCAGATGGCCGAGATGGCGGCCGAAACGGCGTTGCGCGGCGCGGAGTGGAAGTTGTGGAAGGCAGGCAGCCAGGGCGGCGTGAACTGTGGCACCTCCGTGATCACCGAGTGCTACGTGTTCGATGCGGCGAGTCCGGTCAACGACGTCATCGAGTTCCGCACGAGTGGTGGATGGGTGACGGCTGGCTCGACCGAATACAGGGGTGAAAACGGCGGGCATGACTACACCAGCCCCAGTTCGAGCGGATTCTCTGCGGAGCACAAGTTGATTGCCGCGTTGGCAAGCAATCCGCGTTACCTGATCGAGGATCTCGGCCCGGAGTTGCCGCCAGGCGCGGGCGGGCAGCACGAATCCGGCGTCACCAGCAGCACGGGCACGGGAGCATCCAACCCAGGCACGCATATCTATCGCATCACGGCGCGTGGTGTCGGTGGCAATGAAAACGCCGTGAGGGTGCTCGAGTCCACCTTCGGCGCGAAGAGCAACTGACACCCGGAACGATAACCATGGCTAAAGCGAATTTCGCACTTCAGCGGCTGCAGCCCGCCTTCATTGGATTGGCGATGAGCGTGTTTGCCGGTACTTCTGCCGTATCCATGGCCGGCACGGTCGAACTCAGTCCAGGGCCGCCAGCAGCCACCACCTCGGTGGCGCCTAATCTGGTGCTGACATTCGACGATTCCGGCTCGATGACTTGGCGCCATATGCCCGATGCGCGCCCCTATAGCAACGTCAGCTGGGGCGCCGGCAACGGGCAGACGGAGGCGGAGAATTACGCCTATCCGAGCGGCACCGCCGTTGGTCCCTATCTTTGCGCGGGCGTGATTGCACCCGGCATCACGGACAGCAGTGATCCGCGTTCCTGGAGCATGAATGGCGTCTATTTCAATCCCGACAATACCTATGCGCCACCGGTGAAGGCCGACGGCACCAGCATGCCCAATGCGGTGTTCACCGCAGCCTGGGTCAATGGGTTCAAGGTCAACCGGCCTGCCAGCCCCGTTTCGGCGACGAACTACACGCAGAACCTAGCCACGCTCAGCTTTTGTGGAAACAAAGGAGCGGGCTACTACAGGTACACCGGGGCGGCGAGTACCTTGCCGGTGAATAGTTCGGGCCAGCTCACGACGCAGGCGATAGCCAATCTTTACACCGCCGGGAGCTGGACCTGGGTACCGCTGCCGGCGGCCCAGCAGCAGAACTTCGCCAACTGGTTTTCGTACTACCGTACCCGCACCATGGCGTCGGTATCTTCCGTTTCGCACGCCTTCCAGCCGTTCAATGACAACGTCCGCGTCGCGTGGCAGAACATCAATGCGAATACCACGACAAATCCATGGCTGACCACGGCGACCTCGATCTACAAGTTTGTCGACGGTACGACGACGAGCAATGTGCGCACGCGCTTCTACAACTGGCTGTTCGCCATGCCGGACGCAGGCGGCACGCCGAATCGCACCGCCGCGTTGCGCGTGGGCGAGTATTTCAAGAACCGCACGGGCGCGACCGACAATAATCCGTATTGGGACCGCGATGTCGGCAAGGAGCTGGTATGTCGCCAGAACTACCACATTCAAATGACCGACGGCATGTGGAATGGGGATACGCCAACGCAGGGGGCCGTAAACGATCGCGCTCCCATCAGCCGCTTGCCTGACGGGATCGGCAGCTTTTCCCTGTCGGATAGCGAAAGCAAGGTCGTGTGGAACGAGGAAAGCAATAGCGTCGAGACGATGGCTGATATCGCTTTCCGATATTGGGCCACCGATTTGCAGGCGGGCGTGACGGGCACCAGTCTGTTCGCAACCCCAGCCAATCGGCTCAAGGTGTTGTCCAATTTTCCCGACCAATCCACCACGCTGTTCAACAAGCCACTGGCGCCGGATGCGGATCCGCGCACGAACAAGGAGATCTACTGGAACCCGGCCAATGATCCGGCCACCTGGCCGCACCTGGTGCAGTACATGATTGGCTTCGGCGCTTCGGGGACGCTGTCGAACAATGCGACGACCTATAAGAGCCTGCGCAGCGGAGCCATCGCCTGGCCTGTTCCCGTCGTCGGAACGGACGATGGCAAGAAGATCGATGACATGTGGCACGCGGCGCTCAACAGCCGCGGCGTGTTCTTTGCCGCCAGCAATCCTTCCGCACTCAGCAATGCGTTGAAGAACATCATCAACAGCATCGTCTCGCGCAACACCACGTCGGTGTCGGGGAGCCTGAGCTCGGCGGTTCTTACCGAAGGCGCCGTAACCTGCCAGGCGGGCTACGACACCAATGACTGGAAAGGCAGCCTGACGGCCAACGCGGTCAATACCGACGGAAGTATTTCGGCGGCCGCGCTTTGGAATGGCCGCAGCTTGCTGGATACGCGGGCGAAGGCCGGGGATAGCCGGGTCATACTTACGAGTACGGGCGCGGGCGCGGGAAAAGGGACCGCCTTCCGCGGCGCCGCGGTCGTCAGCGCAGTCCATGCGGTGGATGCGGGTTTTGGATCGGGAACCACCACGCCAACCGGCAACGACCGGCTGAGCTGGTTGCGCGGCGACCAGAGCAAGGACGGCACCAGCTTCCGACAGCGCAACTCCGTGTTCGGTGCGGTCGTCAATGCGCAAACGCTTTACGTGGCCCAGCCAAACAGCGGTTACGGCAATACCTGGCCGGCAGGTTCTGCCGAGGCGGCGGCTGCCGCATCGGGTAAATCGTATGAGAAGTTCCGCGCCGATCATGCCAGGCGTGCGCCCACCGTCTACGTGGCGGCGAACGACGGCATGCTGCATGCATTTGACGCAACCACCGCGGCAACGCTTGCCAGCGCCGTGGACGTCGCGCCGAATCCAGGCGCGGAGCGCTGGGCCTATGTGCCGTATTCCGCATTTGGCCGCCTGTCCGGCTGGTCATCGCTGGACGATTTCAAGTTCATGCCATCGGTCGACGGTACGCCGGTGAGTCGCGATGTCTATTTCAGTACCGGCAGCAACCAGGGCTGGCACACCATCCTGGTAGCCGGTTTGCGGCTGGGTGGCCGGGGTGTCTACGCGCTGGATATCACGGAGCCGTCGGCCACGGAGGGCGGTACTTCCGGCAAGGTGATCGGGCCTGCCGAAAAAGTGCTGTGGGAATTCAACCACACCGTACCGCCGACGGGTGGCAACGATCCCGCCAATCTCGGTTACACCTATGGCAGGCCCAATATCGGCAGGTTGGCCAATGGCAAGTGGGTCGTCATGGTGCCGGCTGGCTATTTTCCGACGGGCAGCACCGAGCCGGCGGCAAGCAACGCATTCAGTTCGCTGTTCGTGCTCGATGCACAATCCGGTGAATTGCTGCGGGAGCTGAGGACGCCCACCAGCGTCAGCGGCTTGGCGGGATCCATCGAGAGTTACGGCCTGACCACGCCAGTCTTGGGCGACTACAACAGCGACCAGGTCGATGACGTCGCCTTTGCCGGCGATCTGCTGGGCAATCTATGGCGCTTTGATCTTACGGATGGCAATCCTGCGAATTGGAAAGCCGAGTTGTTCTACCGCCCCCAGAACCCGGGCTACCAGCCCATCACGGTGATGCCGCGCCTGTTTCCGGATGCCGCTGCGGGTGGCTTCATGGTGTTGTTCGGCACGGGCAAATATCTCGGTGGCATCGACAACGTCATCGACGCCAATACCAGGGTGCAGTCCATCTACGGGATGCGCGACGCAGGTTCCGCGGGGCAGGCGCCGATCATCGGCGGCAGCTCGTCGAGCCCTCTGGTGAAGCAGACGATGGTCGAGTCTTCCGGCATAAGAGGCCTCACCAGCAATCCGGTACCGGCCAAGACGACAAGCGGTACGGCCATTCGCGGTTGGTCTATCGATCTCGATATCAGCTCGGCCAAGGGCGAACGGGTAGTGGTGGACGCAACGGCGATCTTCACTACCAACCAGGCGATCATCACGACCTTGATACCGCAGAACAACGATCCTTGCGATCCCGCGCCGCGCGGCGCGCTGTTGATACTCGATGCGTTGACGGGCCAGGCCAATCTTGGTGGCAGCTACGGCGGCATCACCGGCTGGCCCGACGGCTATGCGCAAGCAGGACTGCGCGTAAAAAATCCGCCGACAGGCGGCTTTCTGCCGGTGTCCTCGTCGATGGGTGGTGGTCTTGCCTACGTGCCAGGCTTGATCGCGGACACGGGCAATCAGGCGCTTGATGGCAAGGCGCCTTCGTTCGGCATTCCCGTCTGGCGCCGGCGATCCTGGCGAGTGCTCAACCATGCGGACTAACCGGGAGCGCATCATGCGGCGTGTGCATGGCTTTACCCTCATCGAGCTGATGGTCGTGGTTGCGATCATCGCCGTACTTGCAGCATTCGCCGTGCCGGCCTATAGCCGTTACGGTTATCGCGCACGGCGAACCGATGGACAGGAGTTGCTCTTGCGCATCGCCACAGCGCAGGAGCGCTACTACGCCACGTACAACAAATACGGTGCACTTGCAGAGCTTGGCTTCGCCGATCCCGCGCTATCCGATAACGGCTTTTACTCCGTATCGCTGTCGAACCAGACAGCCTCGACTTACCTTGCCACGGCGACTCCTCGCAGCGCCCAACAAAGCGATGCGTGCGGATCGTTGCAGCTCGATGGCATGGGTACGAAAACCTCGGCGGCGGCGGGCAACGTCAGCAACAATGGCAGTTGCTGGTGATGATCATGGCCAAGCACCGTTCCAGGCATCGTGGCTTTACGCTGGTGGAACTGATGGTGACGTTGGCGGTCATCGCCATTCTCGCCATGATTGCCGTTCCCAATTTCGGCAGCCTGACGCGCCGTCATCGCGTGGCCTCGGTGGCCAATGAATTGCTGGCGGATTTCACCTACGCACGAGCTGAGGCTGCCACGCGCGGAAAGTACGTATCGATCTGCGCCAGCAGCGATGGCGCCACCTGTAGCGAATCGGCGGACTATGCGTCCGGCTGGATCGTCTATGCCTACCCCACAGGCGGCAAAGGTGCGAATCAGTTGTACGACGGCAGCAAGGCGGACTTTGCCTTGTTGCGGGCCACGGGGACGCAGCCGGGCGTGGCCATCGCGGCGTTGGATGCCGCTCCGTTCACGTACGGCCAGCAGGGGGAGGCGAGGCGTGACTCGTTCGGTCTCATCGTCTGCTCGCGGCCGTCAAGCGGCGCCCAAGCAGAAAATTCAGCTGCCGTACCAGGCATCAAGGTCGGCTTGATCGGTTCTGGCAGCGTTGCGCTCGGTCCGTTGCCGTCCGGCAGCAACTGCTCTTGATCGCCGGCATGGGGCCGGCTATTCGGTCACCTGCCAATGTGCATGCAGTCCTGAGTGTCGATATACCGGCTGGCCGACGGTTTGTTCGACGATGGACATGGCGGCCTGCAGGCTGAACCACCTGCGGGCGCGGGTTATCCCGGTGTAGAGCAGCTCGCGCGTGAGGACGGCGTTTGGCTCATCGGGCAGCACCAGCGCGGCGTGCTCGAATTCGGAGCCCTGTGATTTGTGCACGGTCATGGCATAGACCGTTTCGCGCTCGCCCAGGCGTGAGGGCAGTACGAAGCGGATGCGCGTGGCGGTATCGCCGGCCGTTCCGGCGACCTCGAAGGCCACGCGCAGATGCAGCACGCCAAGTTCGTCGGGAACGCGCAGTGCAATGCCGACATCGCCATTCATCAGGCCCAGGCTGTAGTCGTTGCGGGTCACCAGCACGGGGCGGCCTTCGTACCATTCGCGGCTCGCGTCGATCAGTCCCGCTCGGTGCAGGATGTCGGCCACCTGGCGATTGAGCCCGTCGGCGCCCATCGGGCCCTGGCGCAGCGCGCATAGCAGCTGGAAGCGGCCGAAGCTCTGCAGCACGCTACGGGCCCAGGCGTCGAACGCCGCCGCGCCGGCATCGGCGCGCGGGCGCTCCTGGCGCATCCATTCAAGGTAGTGACGGTAGCCTTGCGGCGAGGCATCGTCGCTGCGTGCAGAAAAACGCCTGGCGCCACCATCGAGGACGAGTTCCGCAAGGCGTTGCGGTTCGGCGGACGGGTTCACCCATGCGATATCGGTCTGCGACCGCCGCAGCAGCTGCCGCACTTTGGCGACGTCGCCTTCGTTGGTGGCTTGAGCGAGCATGCCGATGCCGCTGTCGGCGCCGAAGCGGTGGCTGTGGCGCAGCATGGCCACATGCTGGTCCAGCGGCGCGGCGTCGGCACGCACCCAGGCATTGACGTCGTCGCCCGTGGTCTGGCGCAGCCACTCGGCCGTTGCGGGATTGTAGTGCGCGCTTTCCGCACGGCGACAGAGGTCGCCCAGTACGGCGCCCGCTTCCACGGACGACAGTTGATCCTTGTCACCGAGCAGGACCAGTCGCGCATCCTCGGGCAGCGCGGCCAGTACGGCCGACATCATCTCCAGATCGATCATCGAGGCTTCGTCGATGACCAGGACGTCCAGGTGCAGCGGATGGCTACGGTCGTGGCGGAAGCGACGCGTATCCGGCCGTGCACCCAGCAGCCGATGCAGGGTGTCGACCTGGCTGGGAATCGTTGCGCGCACGTCGCTGTCGACATCGAGCTGCGCGATCTGCGCGCTGATCGAGGCCTGCAGTCGCGCCGACGCCTTGCCGGTCGGTGCGGCCAGGCGAATGCGCAGTGGTCGGGACGAGTGGTCGAGCTGCAGGGTTTGCAGCAGCCCAAGCAGGCGTACGACGGTGGTGGTCTTGCCGGTTCCCGGGCCGCCGGTGATGACAGTGAAGGCGCCGCGTGCAGCCAGCGCGCAGGCGATGCGCTGCCAGTCGGGGAGGTCGCCGGCCTCGGCGGGAAACAGTCGCGCCAATTGTTCCGCCAGTTGTGGCGGCGCGCTGGGTGACTGGATCAAGCGCAGGCTGATGGCCTGCGCCACGCGTTGCTCATGCTGCCAGTAGCGGCGCAAATAGAGCCGATGGCCGTCGAGCACGAGGGGCGAGCCGGCGTGATCGCCGGCATCAGGCGTGGCGACGAGGATCGAGTGGGTCAAGGAGGCAGGATCGGCGGTGGCAGTCGCGACCAGTGCGCGCCAGCTCGTGGGCCACGCGAACTCGTCGGCCAGCGGCTCCCACGATGCCAGATCGAGGCAGAGATGGCCGTCGGCCTGTTGCCGACTCACCAGGGCGCCCAGCAAGGGGAGTACGGCCGGGGCATGGGCATCCTGCGCCGCGAGGAAGCGGGCGAAGGCGACGTCGAGAGCGCGCAGGGTGCCGCGCTCGGGAGCCTGGTCCAGCAGGTCCAGCCTGGCGTCATGCCGCATGCGCGTGCACTCCCGTCGCGAACAGGCGGTCCATGGCGTCGATCAGCGTCCGTGGCAGACGCTCCTGGTGGACACCATGGCCCGCGTCGTCGATACCGCGCAGATACAGGTAGGCCACGCCGCCCATATGGCGATCGTAGTCATAGCCCGGCAGGCGCGCGCGCAGCTGGCGATGCAGGGCCAGCGTGTAGATGGCGTACTGCAGGTCATAGCGTTCGCGCAGGATCGATTCGCGCATGGCGGCAGGTGTGTAAGCGCCGGCGTCGTTGCCGAGCTTGTTCGATTTGTAGTCGATCACGTAGTAACGCCCCTGCTGCTCGACCACCAGGTCGATAAAGCCCTTGAGCAGTCCGTTGATGCGTTCGGGCAGCAACGGCGTGCGCGCCTGGCCATCGAGCGAGTGCGCGGTGACCAGACGGTCGAGTACCAGCGTGTCGACATGTTGCGCCTCGAACCAGAATTCCATTTCGGCGTAATAGCCATCCACGCCGGCGAGGCTGGCCGAAGCGCCATCGGGCAAGGCGAGGTTCGCGCGAAGCAAGGCAGGCATCCAGCGCGATAGCAGGGGAATGTCGGCTTGCCAGCCTCGCCGTTGGCAGCGTCGGGCGATTTCCTTTTCCAGTCCACCGGGGTCATCCACGACCGCCGCGAAGCCCTCGTCCGCTGCCCATTCCAGCAGGTCGTGCAGGAAGGTGCCGGCCTCGGCGCCGGCGTGAAAGGCGTGCATGCCCTGCGCGTTGGCAGGCGGGAAGTCGGCCATGGCTGCTTGCGCGCTGCCCAGTTCGATAAGAACGTCCTGCGTTGGCGTTTCCGGCGCGGGCACCGAGGCAAGTTCGGCTTCGGCGTATCGCAACGAGCTATAGCTCGCCACCCACCAGCGTTCCTGGGCGCCGCCGGTATACGTGCGAGCATCCCACAGCGGGGTGATGTCTGCGTCCACGGCCCTGAGCAGATGCTGCTCGGGCTGCTGCAGTATCCCGATCGACAGGTCCGGATGGCCTCCGCGCAAACTGGCGAGGCGGCGCATCAGTTCGCCCGGCGGGATCGGCTCGCCACCGGACAGCACGTGGCCAAAGGCGGACTTGTGCAGAGGGGTAGTCCTGCCGCCGCCCACGCCGGCGATGCCCAGCCAGCAGGCATAGCGCGCGCGGGTCAGGGCGACATAGAGCAGGCGAAGATCCTCCTGCAGGCGCTCGCGATCGGCGAGCGCCCGTGCCGCGTCGTCGGCGCGCAGATCCATCTGCGCTTCACCTTCCGTGTCATGCCACAGGAAGCTGTCATCGCGTTTCACCTCGCGTGCGGCGCAGACGAAGGGCAGCAGCACCAGCGGGTATTCCAGGCCCTTGGATTTGTGGATGGTCACCACCTTGATCAGCGCGGCCTCGCTTTCCAGGTGCACGATCTGCTCTTCCGCCGTTTCCGCCTGCGGATCGACCGCCGTGGCCATCTGCGCGGCCAGGTAACGGATCAGCGCATGATCGCCGTCCAGGCTCGTCGCTGCGTGTTGCAGCAGCTCGGCCAGGTGCAGCAGATTGGTCAGCGCGCGTTCGCCGTCGGGCCGCGCGAGCAAGTGGGCAGGGAGATCGAAGGCATGCAGCAGATCGTGCAGCATGGCCAGCACGCCATGGCGCTGCCAGGTGTCATGCAATTGGCGGAAGCGTTCACCACAGGCTTCCCAGTGATGCTCGTCGAGATTGAGCCGGTCCAGCTCCGCGTCGCTTCGTCCCAGCGTCGGCGTGGCCAGGGCCGCGCGCATGCTGCGGTCGGACCCCGGATCGGCGCAGGCTTGCAGCCAGCGCAACAGATCGGCGGCCTCGGCCGAGGCATAAACCGAATCGCGATCGGACAGATAGACACTCTTGAGACCACGTCGCTGCATTTCAGCGCGTACGCGTGCGGCTTCGTTGCCGTTGCGCACGAGGATGGCGATATCGCCTGGTCGCAACGGCGTGACCTGCTCGTCCTTGTCCATGAAGCCGCAGCGTCCTTGCTGTGCCGCGGTCAGCAGTTGCACCAGATAGGCGGCGGCGTGGCGGGCCATCACGTCCACATAGGTCGAGCCGCTGATCGCTTCGGGCCGGTCTTCGACGGCCAGTTGCATGGGCGGTAGCGCCTGGCCATCAAGCACGAGCCGATCGTTTCGTCCACGCGCGGCGACTGGGTGGAACGGCAGCGCGCTGCTGCCATGTCCGAAGCCAAAGGCGCCCTCCGCATGGCTGTCGGCATGCTCGAAAATGCGGTTGACCGCGCCCACCAGCGCCTGGGTCGAACGGTAATTGGTGTCGAGCGTCCAGGTTGGTTGTTGCGCCGTGGCGCGGGCGCGCAGGTAGGTATGGATGTCGGCGCCGCGGAAGCCATAAATCGCCTGCTTGGGATCGCCGATCAGCAGCAGGCCGGTAGGCCCGCGTCCCGCGTAGACGCGGCGAAAGATGCGCCACTGCAGTGGGTCCGTGTCCTGGAACTCGTCGATCAAAGCGATCGGGTATTGCCTGGCGATGGTGTCGGCCAGCCTGGCGCCGGCGTGGCTGTGCAGTGCGCCGTCCAGGCGCTTGAGCATGTCATCGAAACCGAGCTGGGCGCGACGTAGCTTGGTCTGCTCCAGCCGCCGGGTCACCCAGGTGGTGGCATGGGCCAACATCGATGCCTGCAGTGCAGCGAGACCATTCCGCGTCGCGGCACAGGCTTCGATGGCCACGAACGCTTCATGGATGAGCGGCGCGGCGTTCTTGTTCTTGGCAGCGGCCAGTGCGGTCTGGGTATAGCGCGGAAGAGTCTCGCTGGCGTCGGCCAGGCCCTGCGACCATTGCCGCAACAGTGCGAGTTCGGTCACGACTTTCTCGCGCCTCATCTTGTTGCCGTTCAGCGCGCCCGAGTCCAGCGCCACGGCAAACATCGTCTCGATCGGCTCCACGTTCTCCAGCCACTGCTGTCGTGCGACCGCTTCGGCCGCGCTCAGTGCTTCGACGCTGCGCTTGAATTCACTGAGGGCGCGCGCTGGTTCGGGCAGCGGCTTGCCATCCAGGCGCAGGCTTGGCAGCGGCTGGCGGAGCAGGGGACGCAGTGCTTTCAGCAACGCCGGCGGGCTCTTCCACCAGCGCGAGATCACCGCCGCACCGTGACGGTCGAGCGGGAAAAAATAGCTGCGCCAGTAATCGCGGACGGCTTCGGCGAGCAGTTCGCTTTCGTCGATCTCGGTGTCCTGCACAAAGGCATGGCCACTATCAAACGCGTGTCGGCCAAGCATGCGCTGGCACCAGGCATGGATGGTGTGGATGGCCGCTTCGTCCATCCATTGCGCGGCCAGCTCGAGTTGCCTGGCGGCGCGCGCGCGCGCATCGGCATCGGGATAGGCAGCGATGAGTTCGCGCAGGAAGTCATCGGACGCGTGATCGCGGCGGAACGCCTCGGCGGCTTCGCCAAGGCGTTCGCGAATGCGCTCGCGCAGCTCGGCCGTGGCTGCCTTGGTGAAGGTAAGCACCAGGATCTGGGCGGGCAGCAAGGGCTCGGCGTCCGTGCGGCCGTGACCCAGCACCAGGCGCAGATAAAGCGCTGCGATGGTCCAGGTCTTGCCGGTGCCCGCGCTGGCCTCGATCAGCTGGATGTCATACAGGGGCAGCTGCAGGGGTTGGAGCGATGCGCTGGCGCTCACGCGACATCTCCTTGCGAGACAACATCCATCAAGGGGCGGTAGAGCTCAAGCCAGGCCTTGAATCCTGCCGCTTCCATGTGGGCGAAGCTGGGCCAAGCGCGCGCCAGGCAGGCGTCTTCCTCGACTTCGCCGGGAATCTGGCTGAATCCGCTGCCGTCGTAGGCGAGTTCGGCCTGCTGACGGGCCTTGTCCTCGTCCTTGGCATGCTGAAGCCAGGCATAGGCAGCCTTGCGGGCTATCGGCAACGGTGCGTTCATGCCTTCGCGCAGTGCTGCCAGCAGCTGGTCGGTCCACGTGGTCGCTTCGGTCTTGTCCAGCACGCGAAGAATCACGTGTGCATCCGCGCTGATGACGTGCGTCTGCAGGCGCAGGCCGTGGGCGTGCGCAAGCAGGTGGATCACCCAGGCGCCGATCAGCTTGTCATGGCGAAGGCCGCCATCCTTCTGCCGCAGCTTGCCGCTGGCAAGCTCCAGGCGAACGAGATGGGTGTCGTCGCCCACACGCAGATCCGTCAGCCAGTCTTCGATGCGAACACCGTGCGCGGCGTACTGCAGCTCGAGCTTGTCGGCAGCCTGCGGCCAGCGTCGGCAGGTCGCGAGCCAGTGGGCGGCCAGCTCGCCGGCTTCCCGCGCCAGCGTATCGCGCAGCAGTTCGCCGAATCCGCCAGGTGGCAGGGCGCCCTGTTCGGCCAGATGGCGCGCGGCAATGTCGACGGCTTCGTCGGTATCGTCAGCCTGTACGGCAGCACGCAGCACGCTTGTGTTGGCGACGTGTCGTTCCAGTGCGTTCAGCGCGAACGGTTCGTCATTGGGCGTTTCCTCGTCCAGGTCGGCGAAATGCACTTTCAGGCGCTGGTTATAGAAGTAGCGCACCGGCCGACTGAGGAAGCTTTGCAGCTGGCCGATGCCCAGTGCAGCATCCGCTTCCCATCGCGCCAAGGCGTTGTCGCCTTGCGCGGCGACGTGGCTGCGATGCGCTTGCCGCCATTCGCGCGCATAGGTGAACACGTGGGCATTCGCATCGGCGCTGAAGTAGCGTCGACTGAATGGTTGCAGCGGATGCTCCGTCGTCATGGCCTCCACCAGTGCCTGGCCGGTGGCGGCATCGCTGGCGTCATCGCCGTCGCGATGCCAGCCGGCGGCGACGTAGTCGCGCAGCTGGCCGACGAGCACCGAAGCTGGCAGTGCGCTGTTGTCACGCACGTTACGACCCACCCAGCTGATATAGAGCGCATCGCGCGCGGAGACCAGCGCCTCGAGGAACAGGTAACGATCGTCTTCGCGACGGGACCGATCACCTGGCCGCGCGTGGCCGGGCTGCGCCATCAGGTCGAAGTCGACTGGTGCCTGGCGACGCGGGTAGTCGCCGTCGTTCATGCCGAGCAGGCATACCACGCGGAATGGGATGGCACGCATGGGCATCAAGGTGCCGAAACTCACCGCACCACCCATGAAGCGTTGCGACAGGCGGCTTTCATCGATCGCCTTGAGCCAATGCTCGCGCACGATGACTAGCGGCACGGGCTGCGTGAATGCCGCCTCGGTGCACGCTTGCTGCCAGGCGTCCAGGGCATCGCCAAGGCGCGCCAGACGGTCGCTATCGGCCGGATCGTCCGGCGCGAAGAAGTCGCCGAGCAGGGCCTGCAGGCGCTCATGCCACTGGGCTGGCGTGCCCGCTTCACGCAGCAACTGCCAGTAGCGTTCCAGTTGATCGAAAAGCTCGGTGAGCGGGCCAATCATGGCGGCGTCGAGTCCACCCACTTCATCGTAGGGTGCGATGCCTTGCCAGGTATCGGCGTCGCCCGCGGCATAGCCCAGCAGCATGCGTTGCAGGCCGAAGCGCCAGCTGTTCTGTTCGATGCCGGGCAAGTCGAGGCTCTGCTTCTGCTCGCCATGCAGGCCCCAGCGGATGCCGGAGCCTTCGATCCAGCGTCTGAGCGTGGGCAGGCCAGCCTCGTCGATGGCGAAGCGTGTGCGCAGCGCCGGCACATCGAGCAGGTCCAGTACAGCGCTTACCGCGAAGCGCGAATCCGGCAGCGTGAGCAGATGCTCCAGCGCCACCATCAACGGCACGGCACCGCGCGAGGGTTGGTCGGCCAGGGAGTAGGGCAGGTGCCGCGGGTCGTCGACCGGTAGTCGGCCAAAGACCGCTTGCACATGCGGAGCGTAGGCCTGGATATCGGGCACCATCACGATCACGTCGCGCGGCGACAATGGCGTGCCTCGGCGGCGCGCGTCCTCGAACATTGCCAGCAGCTGGTCGTGCAGAATCTCCACCTCGCGCTGCGCACTGTGGGCGAGGTGGAATCGCAACGAAGCATCGTCGCTGCGCCACGCCTTGCGCTGCGATGGGTGGGGCGGCAGCGGCTCCAGATCGAGAATGGCCTGCTGGATCTGGCGCAACAGCGTATCGCCATCGGTATCGGCGAACAGGTCGATGCTGCGGTTCCAGGCGGCGAAGCGCTGGCGGTAGCCCTCGGGCTTGTCGAAGGCGTCGAGCAGCCGGATGTAGTCGCGACCCTGGCGACCCCAGGCGGCCAGCAGTGGGTTCGCGTGCAGATGAAGGTCTTCATAGCGCGGCTCCACCGGCAGGCCAGGCTTGCCGGCCTGGCGTCGCTGGTTCGCCTTGAGCAGCTCGCGGTCCTCGATGATGTCGGCCCAGTAGTGGCGGCAGGGGTTGGCGACGAGCAGCATCACCTGGCTGAATCGGGCCAGGGCGGTCAGCGCCTCCAGCGTCTGCTGTGGCAACGAGGAGATGCCGAACACCACGATGCGTCGCGGCAGCGAGGCAGGCCGCGCGGTCAAGCTGCCGATGCGCTCGAGGAAGGCATGATGGACCGCCGCGCGATGGTTGTGGCGTTCCTCACCCACGTCATCCAGGACGAGCTGCCACAACCGGGCCTGCCAGCGCTGGTCATCGCCCAGCGGCGTGTGGCGGCTGCGCAGGTCATCGCGCAATTGATAGCGACCTTGCTCCCAATCGGCGAGCCAGTCGGCGCGATAGACCTGGTATTGATCGAACAGGTCGGCCACCCGCTCGGCCAGCTGGAAGCGCTTGTGCTCGTCCGGGTCGTCGCTGAGAAACTCGCGCAGCGGGGCGAAATCGGCTTCGTGCAGGTGTTCGGGTAGCAGGCGCAACAGTCGCCAGGCCAGGCGTGACTTGTCAAACGGCGACGTCGTTGCCACGGCGTCGCGACCTAGCACGCTGCGATAGGCCGCCCAAAGAAACCGGCCGGGCAATTGCACATCGATCGCCGCGCTGATGCCGAGGCCGCCTTCGCCAGCCGGACGCGCCAGCGCCCATTTCAGCCACTGGGCGATGCCGTTGCTCTGCACCAGCATCAGCTCGTCTTCCAGTGGACGCAGCGGTGCACGGGCCAACCAGGCCGTCAGAAGGTCGCGCAGGTCCTCCATGCGGTTGCCATGGATGACCATCAGGCCCGGTTCGATAGGCGACTCAAGCGGCAAGTCCAGGGTGTGGCTCACGGTAGGCAGGGGGCGGCTTGGCTCATGGGGGCATTCTCGCCGAGCGGCTGGTGGAAGTCCCGCATCCTGCCGGCTCGCCTTCTCAGGAGCTGAGAAAGCTCACGGGCGGGATGGAACGCTGCGCTTTTCCGCCATCCGGCAGGCATGGCGGCTGATGCCATGGCCAGCACCGAGTCCAGGGCTTTTAAGGGCTCACTGGCCCGGGTCGGAGCAATGGGTTTTACGTGATTTCAGATAAGTCTTATAGAGGCGCCAGGCGGCGGGCCGCACACTAACCCCCGGCTTCACGAGAGTGATGCCGTGTCCCCGGCCCTTCCCCTGGGCCATCACCACTTAACTGTGGTGGAGCGTTACGAAGGAGCCTCCTGCAAAGGGGGAGCGTGCCGCCAGGCACGCGTTAGGGTTCGCAATGGAGTGCGGACGCGCAGGGTGGTCATCCGTCCAGGATCGGACGGCCCACCCAAATTTGTAGCTCGCCGGGAGCCGCTCAAGCATGAGTTCGGCTCCCCAAGCGTGGGTGCACATGAGCACGAGTGTTCTGATGGTCAGTCCATCGGGTGTGATCAGCGCTCGCCCTCGTCGCAGCGATACGCATGCGTTGATATGGAACGACGGCGTTCAACCCGGGCGAGCTTGCGAGTCGGCGCATTGATCCTGCTGTCGTTCGGCACGCATGGGCGCAAGAAAATGCAGCGCTGCCGACGAGCAGCAGCTGTCATCTCGATCGTTGCGCTGTCCGTTAGGATGCGTCGTCATTTCAAACCACATCATCGATCGAGTGAGAGCAACTTCATGAATACGCGCCCATGGAAGCGGGAATGGCCGATGCGGCTGGTGATCGGTGGTGCCGTCGCCGCGCTTGCGCCGATGCAGCTGGCGGCGCAAACGGCGAGCGCGCCGCTGCAACAGGATGGCGATGCTGTGCCGAGCGATGCCGACCTGGCCAATACCAGCTGCACGAGTGGCGAAGAACGCTTTCTCCCCGGTGATTTTTACTACTGCCTCGGCACGCAATCGTATGGCGCGCATCACTATCAGGATGCGCAGAAATTTTTCACCACGGCGGCGGCCTGGGCCAGCAAGCCCGCGCAATACGTGCTCGGCATCATGGCGCTCGACGGCGACCAGCAACCGGTGAACCGCCCGCTAGCCCTGGCCTGGCTGGCGCTCGCGGCAGAGCGCTCGAATGCCGACCTCAAGCGGGCGTATGACAGCGCATACAAGAGCGCCACGACGCAAGAGCGGCAGGCGGCCGACGCGCTGCTTGCAAGCATGCGTCCCGTCTACGCCGACAGTACCGCGGCCGTGCGTGCGGAGAAGCGCTATGTGCAGGGCATGGCCGAGTTGACCAGGCTAAGCAACAGCGGCGCCAGCTACTGCATGCAGGACGACAAGGCGATCACGCGGCAGGCACCGCCGCCGACCGGTTGTCCCACCGCCAAGGCCGTCATGCAAGCCGTCGATAGCGCCGCCGTCAAAGTCTTCGACGGATGGGTCGGTCACGTGCAGGTGGGCCCGCTGGAGCAGGCGGGTGGCCCTTCCGGGAAGGGGAGTTGAGCTCAGGCGAGCAGGGGGCCGTTGGCTACACTTAGTTGCGCAGCGTGGCGGCGGGCAGGTCGACCACGCTGGCCACCACGTTGGCGCCAGCCATCGAACGATCGGCACGCTCCAGCGCGCTGCATGCCGATTCGGCGGCGTAACGCATGAGATAGGCAAGGTGCGCCCGATACTGCGAACCGATGCCATGGGCGCGAATCATGCCGGCGGCTTCGGCCAGGCATTCGAGATCGGAGTAGGCGCGATCCAGATCGGAGCTGATCGAGCATTGCGCCAAGGCATGTGCAACGGCGGCATCATGCAGGCGGGCGCCGACCACATCTTCGACCAGCTTGGCGGCCTGGCGCGCGGCGAACACCAGCACGTCGGCAGCCGCATGCGAAAGTTCGCTGTCGGACACGGCGCGGTCGGTCAGTTCCACCAAGCTGCGCGTGACGGTAAGCAGTTGCGTCACGGGGTACGCCGTAGCGTTGCTCTGACTCATGATCCCGATCCCCCCGGAGAAATTGATCGCGCATTCTCCACTGAGGCGGGACATTTGTGTATCGGAAAATTGGGTCCATCGGGTGTAGGTGGGCGATGACCCCGACGATCGCGGGCCTGGCCGGCTGGGGCCGGAGCCCCGCCGGGCCCTGGGCCAGCCGCAAGGCTTGCCGATAAAGCCCTGGCCATGCCTGTTCGGTCAATGGGTTACGCGAGTTCGAACGGGCAGGACGGGCTTGGCGGGCTGCGAGCAGGGACGATGGGCTGGGGATGCCATCCGGTCCAGCAAGAGGCTGGACCGGATGGCGTCTGACGTCGCCGGCGCATTTGCACGGCCGGCATGCAGGCGAGACTGCGCTTGCTAGATCTGCTGGGTCGCCACCCGCCCGAGCTTCACGCGGGAACGCCCAAGCAGCTTCACCGCAAAGGTCGCCAGGCAAAGGACGCCCAGGGTGAACACGATGTCGCCGGGAACGCGCAGCCAGACCAGGGTCTGCATGATCGAGGAGTGCACGATCTCGGGCGAACGCGCATACCACAGGCCGTATTCCACGCTCGCCCAGGCCTGGTAGATGCCTGAAGGCAGCAGGGACAGGAAGACCATCATGGCCAGGCCGATATTGAGCAGCCAGAACATCGGCTTCAGCCACCCGTCGGACCAGTTCCTGCTCGACGACAGGCCGCGCAGGCAGAACAAGGTCAGGCCGATGCCCAGCATGCCGTAGACGCCGAACAGGGCCGCATGGCCATGCGCGGGGGTCAGGTTCAGGCCTTGCACGTAGTACAGCGAAATCGGCGGATTGATGGTGAAGCCAAGCAGGCCGGCGCCCACCGTGTTCCAGAAGCCCACGGCGATGAAGCACAGGATGGTCCACTTGTACGAAGCGACCCAGGGCGCGGCCTTGCTGCGCTGGTAGTTGCGATAGCCCTCAAAGCCCACCAGGGCCAGCGGCACGACTTCGAGCGCAGAGAACATCGCGCCGAAGGCGATCACGGCCGTAGGCGTGCCGGTGAAGTAGAGGTGGTGCAGGGTGCCGAGAATGCCGCCGAACAGGAACACGATGGTCTCGAGCACGATCGCCGTGTTTGCCGTGGCAGCGCGGATCAGGCCGAGGCGCGAGAAGATCAGCGCAATCACCGCGGTGGCGAAGACCTCGAAGAAACCCTCGACCCACAGGTGGACCAGCCACCAGCGCCAGTACTCGATCATCGAGTAGTGCGTGTGTTCGCCCCAGACCAGGGACGTCGCGTAGAACAAGCCAATGCAGGTGGCGGCGATGAAGACCATGGCGATGAGGCCGCGGCTTTCCGAAGGACGCATCAGCGCGGGCCACAAGGCGCGTCCCATCAGCAAGAGCCAGAACATCAGGCCGATGAACAACAGGATCTGCCAGACGCGCCCCATGCTGGTGTACGCCAGGCCCTGGTTGCCAAGCCAGAACGCGTAGTGGAAACCCAACTTCTGCATGGTGCCGATCCAGCCGCAGAGCAGGGATCCGACCACGACAAAGACCAGCGCGCCCAGCAGCACGTTGACCCCGAGTCGTTGGTACTTCGGCTCATGCCCCGACAGGGCCGGGCCGATATACAGGCCGGTGGCCAACCATGCGGTGGCGATCCACAACACCGCGAGCTGGGTATGAATCGTTCTGCTGGCGACGAAGGGAAGTATTGAAGCCAACGGAATGCCGAAGAAGCTCTGTCCTTCCACCGCGTAGTGGGCGGTGATCACGCCCATGGAAATCTGCAGCAGCATGAGCCCAATGACGACGTAGAAGTACTTCATCGTGGCGCGCATCGAGGGCGTCGGCTTCAGGTCAAACAGCGGGTCCGACTTGGGCGCGACGGGATCGGTTTCGTCATGATGCGTCACGTGATACCAGACCATGCCGGCGATGCAGGCGATCAGGCCGATGATGCTGGCGATGGACCACATGCCGTTGGCCGTGCTGGGGACATTGTCGACCAGCGGCTCGTGGGGCCAGTTGCTGGTGTACGACAGATGCGCTTCGCCGGGGCGGTTGGTTGCAGCCGCCCAGGATGACCAGAAGAAGAACGCCGGCAGGGCTTTCAGATCTTCGGCCTGCGTCAGCGAGCCGGGCATCATCGCGTACTGCTCGCGCAGCTTGTCCAGGGCCGGGTCGGTGCCGAACAGCCCTTCATAGTGGCGCGCGACTTCCTCGACCGCTGCGGCACGATCGGCGCTCAGCGTCAGCGTGCCGGTGGCGCTGTCATAGGTGTTGGCGCGCAACACGGTCTTTAGTCGATTGCCGAGTGCGCCTTGATCTTCGGCATCGAGCTGGTCGAACGGCACGCGATGGCCTTGTTGCGCCCAGCGGTCGCGCAGCGTGAGCGCCTCCCGGTGCAGCCAGTCGGCGGACCAGTCAGGCGCGATGTAGCTGCCGTGGCCCCACACGGTTCCCAGCTGCTGGCCGCCGGCTTGAAGCCAGGCTTGCTGGCCGCGCTGGATCTGCTCGCCGGTAAAGATCACCCGGCCGTCAGGCGCCACCACCTGCGTGGGGATGGGAGGTGCCGCCAAATAGATTTCTCGCCCAAGCCATCCCAGGACGGCGAAGGACGCAAAGAACATGATGGCGAGCCAGCGCCACAGTTTTCGCGTGGATTGCATCGATTTTCTCCTGCTTGATGATGGATCGGAGCACTACGAATATGTATGGAATATGCAACTTATAAGATAGATGTATTCGATATCCATGGTTTAGATCAATCTCTGGGAGGGCCGGTCAAGCCGGCGGGGAGGGAGGTGGCTTGTGGGTCAGGCGATCTGCAGCAGCGCTGCGAGGTGGCGCGGTTTGATGATGAGGTCGGCCAGCGTGTAGTTGTCCAATACCTTGTACATGGCCTCCATGGCTTCGCCGAGGATGCCCTTCAGGCGGCAGGCGGGGGCGATGCGGCAGCAGGAGGTGGCGGGGTCGAAGCATTCCACCAGGGGTATCGAGGCCTCGCTGGCACGAACCAGTTCGCCGATCGAAATGGCGCCCGCGTCGCGCGCAAGCTGCATGCCGCCGCCTTTGCCGCGTACGGTTTCGAGATAGCCCTGGCGGCCAAGCCAATTCACGACCTTCATCAGGTGGTTGTCCGAAATGCCGTACGCATTCGCGATGTCACTGCGCGTGGTCAGCGAGTCTTCGTTGATCCCGACGTACATCAGCGTGCGCAGGCAGTAGTCGGTGAATACGTTCAGGCGCATGGGGGCGGCCTTTAAGATGTCTACGAAATACATGTTATATTGAACCGCCAGCAACGAAAAGCCCCGCGTCCACGCGCCTCGTTACCAAGCGTCGGGTCCTGGATGCTGGAGCGGAACACCAGGGCCATTCGGCGGGCGCGGCTTCGGCGACTGCGGCAGGAGGCCGCAGGTCTAGAACCGATCGCTGCGCTGGATAGAATGGCGCGCCCCACCAAGACTGTTTCCCCACTACGACCCGCCGGCGCATCGATATGCATTCCATTCCGCAGGTTCCAGCTGGTGAAGCGAGCGCGCATGTCGATGCGCATGCTTTTTGCCAAGGCTGCGCGTTTTCCCGTGCATGCACCGCCATGGGCTACGGCAAACGCGAGTTGGCCGCTTTACAGTGCCTGGTTGAGCATGCGCCGCCGGTGGCGGAAGGCGACTATGTGCTTCGACGGGGCGAGCCGTTTCGGGCGATCTACGCGGTACGCACCGGCAGCGTGAAGGCGTCACTGTTCAGCCGTGATGGCCGCGAACAGGTGCTCGGCTTCTACTTGCCTGGCGAGGTCGTGGGACTCAGCGGCATTCATCCCGACTGCCATCCCAGCGACGCGATTGCCTTGGAGCGGTCGACCTTTTGCCGCTTCTCGTTTCCCGCCATGAGCGATCTCGCGGCCACCGTGCCGGCGATCCAACAGCATCTGTTTCGCCTGTTGAGCCGGGAACTCGGCATGGTCAGCAGGCTCGCTGGCGACCACACGGCTGACGAGCGGGTGGCGGCGTTCCTGCTGGACCTGGGCCAGCGTCACGCACAGCGCGGGCTGTCGGACACGGTCTTCCAGCTCAGCATGTCGCGTAGCGATGTGGCGAGTCACCTGCGCCTGGCGCCCGAGACGGTAAGCCGGGTGCTGAGCCGGTTTCGCGCGAAGGGCTGGGTCTCGGTCGAGGGCCGGCGGGTGCAGTTGCGTCACGTCGAGGCGCTGCGCGACACGGGTTTCGCGCTATGGCAGGCTTCCTCGGCGGCCTAGTCAGCGGCCTGGCTCTTCGCCGTCAATGGGCGTCTCGCTGTCGGCCGCAGGCCGTTCGACGGGATCGGCTTCTTCCATCAGCGGCAGCATGCCAGGACTCTCCAGGTCATCGAACTGCTGGTGGTTCACCGCCCAGAAGAAGATGGCGACGGCCACGATGACGATCAGCAGGGTGACGGGGATCAGCACCAGCAGGATGTTCATGCGCGCACCGCCGGTGCTGGCGGATCATCGCGGCCGATGCGCCAGGCATTGAGCACGACCACCAGTGAACTCGCCGACATGCCGATCGCTGCCAGCCACGGTGGTACCCAGCCCAGCGCCGCGAAGGGAACGGCGCAGAGGTTGTAGGCCAGCGACCAGCGCCGGCCTCGCGCGATGACGTCGCGTACCTTGCACGCCACATCGCGTGCCACCACCAGTCCATGCAGTTGACCGTGCAACAGCAGGAAGTCGGCGTGCGCCTGGGCCAGTTCGCTGCCTGAAGCGAGGGCAGCGGAAACATCGGCACCGGCGAGGATGGGGGCGTCGTTGTTGCCGTCGCCCACGGCAAGCGTGACGTGGCCTTCGCGGCGTTTCTGTTCAAGCAGGGCGAGTTTGTCCGCGGGGGTTTGCTGGGCGTGGTGTTCATGCACGCCCAGGGCCGCAGCCGTCTGCGCGACACGTCCTGCAGCATCGCCACTGGCGATCACGGTGGCCATGCCTCGTTCCCGCAGTGCATTGAGCGTGCGCGCCGCATCGGCGCGCGCGGCTTCGTGCGGACGGAACGCGGCAATGGGCCCTTGGGCGTCGGCAAGCCAGAGGTCGTCGGAAGAGCGTGATGATGCGGCGCCCTCCAGCACGAACGCGCCGCGTCCCAGCCGAACGGTGTGGCCTGCAATGGTGCCGGAAATACCCGAGCCGAGCGTCACTTCGACCTGCGTCGCCGTCGCCGGCCGATGCCCCGACGTTGCCTGTACCACGGCACGTGCCATCGGGTGCGAGCTCTCCCGGGCCAGCGCCGCAGCGAGCGCCGGCCAGTCGGTGCGACCGTCGGCACGCAGGTGAGTGGCTTCGTCGAGATCGATGTGGGGCACGGTCAGCGTGCCCGTCTTGTCGAAGACGGCGACGTCGACGCGCGCCAGGGTCGCCAGGGCGGCGCTGTCCGCGACCAGCACGCCGCGTTGGGCGAGGATGCCTAGCGCCCGTACCATGGCGCTGGGTGCCGTGAGCGCGAACGCGCAAGGGCAGGCAATGACGAGCACCGCCACGGCTGCCTCGAACGCGCGTGACGGATCGATCAATAGCCACGCCGCGGCGGTGCCAAGCGTCAGCACCAGCACGCGTGCGACGAAGCGGCCCAGTTCCGCGTCATTCACTTGCGTGGCGGCTTCACGTGCGAGGCGTGCGCGCGTACTGAGTGCGCCCATGCGTGCGGCGGCGGTGTCATCGCCACTGCGCTCGACCCGTAGGCGCGCCGGCCCGCCGACCAGGACGCTGCCCGCCACCAGGGGATCACCACGGTGGCGCGTGACCGGACAGGATTCGCCCGACAGCAAGGCTTCGTCCACCTGGATCGAGTCACTCTCCAGCACGCCGTCGGCGGGTACGGTGCCGCCTTCGGCGATATGCACGCGCTCGCCGGGCAGCAGTTCGATGGCTGGCACCGTCTCCAACTCGCCATTGGCGCGCAGACGCTCGGCCAGCAAGGGCGCGCCGTCGATCACGGCATCGCCCAGGGCACCACTGCGATGGCGGGCGCGAAGCTCGATGTAACGGGCCGCCAGCAGCAGGAACACGAACATGCTGACCGAATCGAAATAGATCTCGCCCTGGCCGCGCACGGTGTTGATCGCACTGGCGAGAAACACCAGCCATACGGCGGCCGCGACCGGGATGTGGATGCCCAGGCGTCGGCTGCGCAGTTCCTGCCATGCGCCGCGGACGAACGGGTGAGCGGAATAGAACACCACCGGCGCCGTGGAGATCAGGCTCAGCCAGCGAAACAAGCCGCGCGTGGTGAAGTCGACGAAATCCACTACGCCAATGTAGATCACGAACGCATACGTCATCACCTGCATGGCGCACATGCCGGCGACCAGCAGGCGCTTGAGCAAGTCATTCGCCTCACGCGAACGCGTATCGTCGATGCTGTCGCTGCGCAGTGGTTGCGCGGCACAGTGCATCGCGGCCAGGGTTTGCAGAAGGGCGGGCAGGGAGGTGCGATCGCGATCCCAGATCACGCGCACGCGCCGGGACGCGGCGTCCACGCTGACCCGTCGCACGCCGGGAATGGCATGGATGACTTGTTCCAGTCGTAGTACCTGGCGCGCGCCCTGCAATCCATCGACACGCAAGGCGACTTCGCTCTGGCCATCGCGCCGCGCGCGCAGCACCTGGGCTGCCAGCAGCGGATGTGCCCATGCCTCATAGGTGTTCACGGCTTGGCGCCCCGATGCTCATGCGAGCTGGAAGGCACGCCGAAGACCGCATGGGGCGCGTCCACCGGTTCATCGGCGTGTCGCGCGCCAAGCACGATCATCCATACGCAACCGGCCAGGGATGCCCCGAAGACCGCCGCCCCGATCCACAGTACCGGCTGCCGATACCAGTTCCAGTTGGTGCGGCGCCGAAGTTTATTTCGGGTAGGCATGATCCGGGTGCGACAGGTGATAAACGTAGGCGGCCAGCACGCGGATCTGGTCTTCGGTCAGGCGCGGGCTCCATGCCGGCATATGGCCCTGGCGACCATCGCGGATGGTGGTTTCGATATCGGCCAGGGTGCCGCCATGCAGCCAGATCTGGTCGGTGAGGTTCGGCGCGCCCAGCGCCTGGTTGCCCTTGCCATCGGGACCATGACAGGCGGCGCAGGTCGCGAACAGGGGCTTGGCGGCCGCGGCGCGCTGTTCGTCGTGCGGCCGGCCGGAAAGACTCAACACGAATTGCGCGAGGTTCTTCACGTTTTCCTCGCCCAGGCTCGCCCATGGCGGCATCACGCCAGCGCGGCCGTCGTGGATCGAGGTGAAGATGGCCTTGCCGTCGCCGCCATAGAGCCAGTCGTTGTCGGTGAGGTCGGGCGCGCCAAGCAACTGATTGCCGGTGGCCGAGCGGCCATGGCAGGCGGCGCAATTGTCCAGGAACAGGCGGCCGCCGAGCTGCTGGGCGGCAGGGTCGCCGGCCAGCTGCTCGATCGGATAAAGCGAAAAACGCTTCATCAGCTCGTCGAGCCGCGCGTTATTGGACGCCACGTTGGCGGCCAGTTCACCGTGGGAGGTCCAGCCAAGCAGGCCCTTGAAGCGGCCAAAGCCCGGAAACAGCGCCAGGTAGGCGAAGCCGACCACAAACATGCTGGCCGACAAGATGACCCACCAGAGTGGTAGCGGGTGCACGCCTTCGCGCAACACGCCGTGCGCCCATACGTGGCCGCTGGTGCCGTCCTGCTGCACGGGAATCTTGGCGCGCGGCGCCCACAGGAACAGGAACAGCGTGATGCCCAGGTTGAGCACCACCAGAAACATGATCCACAACGACCAGAACAGGCTCATGGCTGGGCATCCTTCGCGTCGGCTGCCGTGTTCGGATTCTCACCGGCCGACTCGTCTTCCATCGGAAGCTCGGCCATGCGCGAGAACGCCTTTTTGTGTCGACCGCTCCACGCCCACGCCCAGATGCAGATGAAGGTGAACATCATCACGACGATGATCACGCCGGTGAGGTGACCCCAGATCTCGTTCATGGTTCGCCTCCGTCGGTGGCCGGTTGGCCATTCGCCGCCATCGGTTCGTTCTTGATACCCAGGCCTTGCAGGTAGGCAACCAGGGCATCGAGTTCCGTCTTGCCCTTGAGCGCGTCGGGCGCACTGGCGATGTCGGCGTCGCTATACGGGTCGCCGAGTTTGCGCAGTCCACGCATGCGCGCCTGGATGTCGGTGGCATCGAGCTTGGTTTGCGCCAGCCATGGATAGCCGGGCATGTTCGATTCCGGCACGACCTTGCGCGGAGCCATCAGGTGCAGTTGGTGCCACTGGTCGGAATACTTGCCGCCAACGCGGGCGAGGTCGGGTCCAGTGCGCTTGGAGCCCCACTGGAAGGGCCGGTCGTACACCGACTCTTCGGCGATGGAGTAATGACCGTAGCGCTCGGTTTCGGCGCGCAGCGCGCGGATCATCTGCGAATGGCAGAGGTAGCAACCCTCCCGCACGTAGATATCGCGACCGGCCAGCCGCAGCGGGTCGTATGGCTTGACCCCGAGGGGCGCCCGCACGGAATGGGCTTCCATGAACAGCGGCGTGATCTCGGCAAGTCCACCGATCGACACCATCACGGCGGTGAGAATGGCGAGCAGCGGCGCGTGTTTCTCGATCGTTTCGAAATGTTTGTAGGCCATGGGTGCGCTCCTCAGCCTGCCGCCGGCAGCGGGGCCGGCACCTGGTGCGGCTCGGGCTCGGGAATCGGCACCGGAATCGGCTTGATCAGGTGGGCCCGCGCATCGGCTGCCGTGTGCCAGAGATTCCAGGCCATCACCACCATGCCCGACAGCACGAAGCAGCCGCCGAACCAGCGGATCAGGTACATCGGCTTGATCGCGATCAGGCTGTCGAGGAACGAATAGGTCAACGAACCATCCGCATTGGTGGCGCGCCACATCAGGCCTTCGGTCACGCCGGCGGTCCACATCGAGCCGATGTACAGCAACAGGCCCGTCATATGCAGCCAGAAGTGCACTTCCATGCCCTTGTTCGAATACATCGCCGGCTGGCCCAGGGCGCGCGGCGCCATGGCATAGAGCGAGCCGATGGTGATCATCGCCACCCAGCCGATCGAGCCCGAATGCACGTGGGCGATGGTCCAGTCGGTGTAGTGGGACAGCGAGTTCACGGTCTTGATCGCCATCATCGAGCCTTCGAAGGTGGCAGCGGCGTAGAACACCAGCGACATCACCATGAATTTCGCGGCGGGATCGGTCTTGAGCTTGTGCCAGGAGCCGTTGAAGGTGAGCAAGCCGTTGGCGGCCGAGCCCCAGCTCGGCATCAGCAGCACCAGCGAGAACGCCATGCCCACCGACTGCACCCAGTCGGGCAGCGCCGTGTACATCAGGTGGTGCGAACCCGCCCACATGTATACGGAGATCAGTGCCCAGAAATTGACGATGGAGAAGCGATAGCTCCACAGCGGCTGCTGCGCCTGCCGCGGCACGAAGTAATACATCATGCCGAGGAAACCCGCGGTAAGGAAAAATGCCACCGCGTTATGGCCGTACCACCACTGCACCATCGCATCGACCACACCGGAGTAGACCGGATACGACTTGGTCAGGCTGATCGGCAGCGCAATGTTGTTGACGATATGCAGCAGGCCCACCGCGATGATGAAAGCGCCGTAGTACCAGTTGGCCACATAGATATGCCGGATGCGACGGCGCCCGAGGGTGGCGAAGAACACGACGCCGAACGAGACCCATACCATGGCGATGAGGATGTCGATGAACCACTCGGGCTCGGCGTATTCCTTGCTCTGCGTGATGCCCAGTGGCATCGTCGTCATGGCCAGCACGCAGATCAGCTGCCAACCCCAGAACGTGAGCTCGGCCAGGCGTGGCAGTGCCAGGCGGGTGTGGCCGGTGCGCTGCACCACGTAGTAGCAGGTGCCCATCAGGGCCGAGCCGCCGAATGCGAAAATCACACCGAAGGTGTGATCGGGCCGGATACGGCTGAAGGTCAGCCAGGGAATATCGAAATTGAGGGCGGGCCACATCAACTCGGCGGCGGCGTAAACCCCTACCGACATGCCGATGATCCCCCAAACGGCCGCTCCAAGCAGGAACAGGCGGACGACTTTGTCGTCGTAGTACTCGGTCACAGACATGCAAACCCCACCTTTTCAATGGATGGATGGTGCCCTGATCAAACGTCGCACTTCGATGACTTGGATCAATTTCCGCCAATCATAGCCTTACAGACCCGCGGTGTGTTGCCACAGTCTTGCTTGGATTCCGCGGCAAGCATTGATCAAATTGGCGTGACGACTCGCCGGCTTGTTGACCCGGATCAGCGCGAAAACTCTTGCGCTCTGGCAAGCTTCGCGGCAGGTCGCTGGAGCGCGGGAATGACCCACGTCGTCACTGAGAACTGCATCAACTGCAAGCACACCGACTGTGTCGAGGTATGTCCGGTCGACTGCTTTCATGAGGGCCCCAATTTCCTGGTGATCGACCCGGACGAATGCATCGATTGCACCTTGTGCGTCGAGGAATGCCCGGTCGATGCGATCTTTGCCGAGGGCGACGTGCCGGCGGGGCAGGAGCCTTACCTGGCCCTCAATGCGGAGCTGGCCAAGAGCTGGCCGGTGATCGCCGTAAAGATACCCGCGATGCCGGATGCCGCTGAATGGGACGGCAAGCCAGACAAGTTGCGTCTGCTAGTCCGCTGAGTGGCGTGCGGCCCGTGCCGCGGATGGTCAGGCAGCGCGCGCCCGCCATCGATTGATGGCGAAACCCAGGGCCAGCATCAGCGCCACCGCCAGCTGGGCCAGCAGCGACTGCCAGGTGGGATAGATGCCGAGCAACTCGATGGAAGGAACCGGCGCCACCGTGACGGCAGTCCAGCCCGCCTCCTGCAACGCGGCCACGCCCTTTCCGGTCAACACGATGGCCAGGGCGGCGATGATCAGGGAGCTGACCGAGAAGAACACGCCGAGCGGGAGGCGCCGGCTGGTCCGCAGCAGCACATACGCGATCAGGCCAAGGATGAGGGCGCCGGCGGCAATGCCAGCCAGCAGCCAATGCCCCTGGCCCTCGTTCCACAGTGCCGTATAGAACAGGATGGTCTCGAACACCTCGCGGTAAACCGAGATGAAGGTCAGGCCGAAGACGAACCAGGCGGACTTGCGGTCCAGGGCCGTGGCCATCTTGGCCTTCAGATAGCTCTGCCAGCGCCCACCGATACTCTTCTGATGCATCCACAAGCCGACGCCGAGCAACACCGCCGCGGCAAACAGTGACGACAGGCCTTCGGTCAGCTCGCGACTCGCCCCGCTGATCGAAATGGCGTAGCTGGCCACGGCCCAGGTCAGCGCACCCGCCAGCAAGGCCAGCAGCCAGCCCGCATGCACATAGCGCGTGGCGTCATGCCGGTCGGCCTTGCGCAGAAAGGCGAGCAGCGCCACCACCACCAGCAGGGCTTCCAGTCCTTCGCGAACCAGAATAGTCAGCGCGCCCAGGAAGATGGTCAGCGGGCTGCTCGCTGCCGCGGACGTCACCTGGCCGGCGCGCGCCAGCAGGCCGTCGATGGTCGCTGCCTGCGCGGCGATCTCATCGCCCGAGGTGTCGTTCGACAAGGCGGTGCGATAGGCGCCCATGGCGGTCTCGATACGCGCGCGTAGTTCACCGTCGCGGGTATTGAGCTGGGCCTCGACCGGTTCAACACCATCCAGATAGGCGGACAACGCGAGTTGGCGGGCTTCGTCCACGTTGCCGGCGCGATAGGCCGCCGTGCTGGAGGCGAGGCGGGCGCGGGCGAGCGCGATGCCCGTCAACGCCTGTTGGACGGCGCCAGGGTTCGCGCGCAGATAACCCATGATCAGCCGGGCCTGTTCGGTACCGAGCGTGTCGGACAACTGCGTGACGCGTGCGCGGGAAAGTTCGCTGAGCGACGCAATATCGCTGCGCGCGGCGTCGTTGTCATGCCAGGCGCGCGCGCCGTTGGCGGTCGCTGCGGGATAGGCGAGCGTGCCGACGTAGTAAGCGAGCGCCCAACGATCGTCGCTGGACAGCGTGCTGGCGTAGCTCGCCATGGGCGTACCTGCCACGCCCTGGGTGATCACTTCATAGAGCGACAGCGCACTGCGTTGATCGGCGCGTTGCTGGCTGGTGAAGTCGACCGGGCGCGGCGTGAGGCTGAGTCCGACCGGACCGTCGCCGTGGCCGCCCGCGCCATGGCAGGCCGCACATTGGGCCTGATACAGGTTGGCACCGCGTGCGAGATCGGGTGCGTGGACGGGGGCCGTTGGCACCGGATAGCTCTGCAGCAGCGCGTCTGCGAGGGCATGCGCTTCGCGCGCCACTTGCGCCTGCGACGCCTTGGCGTCGATCGACGCCACCAGCTGATCGGCTTGCTGCTGCAGCGCGGCTGACGCGGGCGCGGGGGGCAGCGCGCGAATGCGCTCGCGCGCATTACGTGCGAACTCGCGCATCTCGGCATATTCGGAAGCGCTGATCACGGCGCCGTTGTTTACCGCGCCGGCGTAATCGGTGGCGAGGTAATCGAGCATCTGCCATGTCTGCGACACGCTGGATGGCGCGTCCGCCGCATGCATCACGCTTGCCAGCGTGAGCAGGGCCGACAGGGCCAGCGCGCGGCCAAGGTCAAATCGCTTAAAAATGCGAGTGCTTCTCATTTGTATAGTGTGCGCCTGCAACCCATTCGCATGGAAGGGGGCGGCGATACGTCGTCAGCCGCTGCGGCATTACGACACGATGTGCAGCGGCCCGATGATGGGGGAGGGATGCTCCAGCGACAGCCTGCCCAGGTTCATGCCGAGACTGAGGCCTTGGGCAACGCGCTCGGCCGTGCCAATGAAAAGCTCGGCGGTCGACGCTTCGAAAACCTCGTGGGCGGTGTCCCGCCACAGCGCCAGCCAGCGTCGAAAGAACGCTTGCGGAAACGGTGGCAGCTCACGATGCGCGCGCATGGGATTGCCGTGATAGCGGCCCGAGCGCAGCACGATGGATGACCAGAAGTCGCGCAGGATGCGCTTGTGCGCGGTCCAGTCCGCGATGGCGCCATGGAAGATCGGCCCTAGCTGCTCGTCCGCGCGAACCTTGTCATAGAAACGATCGACCAGGGTGGCAATGCCGACCTCGGTGGCCGTGGCGAACAGCGGCATGGAGTTCTCCGGAAACAGTGCAATCGATCAGCCCGGCTTGCCGTCACGACGTGGCGTGAGATAAATCCACAACGAGCGCGCCACCCAGGGCATCAACACCAGCAGCCACAGCGCGGCCGCCGCTACGTAGTACGGCAAGGGGCGCGACGCGCATTCGGCCAGCACACGGATCAGCGCAACCACTTGCATGCCGACAAAGCCGATCCACGGCAGCGGTCCCATCACCAGCGGCCGGCCGGAATGACCATGCGTCACGCGGGTCACCATGGCCACCAGCATCGAGCTGAAGAAGCCGATGGTGAGCGCGTGCAAGGGGGCCAGCGGCCAACCGGCCGCGCCCGTCGCCATGACGCGCAGGCTGTCGACCGTGAACAAAGCAAACGACAGCGGCAACCAGGCCAGCGCGATATAGAGCACGGTCAGCAGCCCTGGTCCGCGTGCTTTCCACGGTTGCCAGGCCAGCCATTGCCATAACAGCAGCGCCGTCAGTGGCAGGTCGGCCAGCCAGCGCCAGGCTTGGGCATCGCGCAGGTCGAAGGCGAGGTGGGCGAGGCTGAGGATCCATACACCCAGCAGCGACCAGGCCGGGCGTACGACGCGATATCCGGCCAGCACATTGTTGGAAAAGAACGGCACCATGCGATGCGCGACGGTGAAGTACACCGGCACCAGCAAGCCGAATGTGCCGATGCCGATGGCGATCGGCATCAGTGCCGGCGATCCGCCCACGGCATAGAGCAGGGCCAGCGCAAGCCCCAGCGCCCCCAGGACCAGGGCCGCGTAAGCCGAAACCGACCAAACATCCCGATACCCATGGCGATGCAGCCGCGCGCCGAGCGCGAACATCGCTGCCAGCCAGCCGAGCAACATGGCGACCAGGCCAAGCGGCAGGACGATGGGGGCGCCGCTCTGCGCGGCAATCACCAGTGCGGCGCCGCCGAACATGAGGGCAAACACCGCGGCGTAGATGCGCTTCGGCACGGCAGGGAGATCGAGCCAGCGCGGAAACACCGTCAGCAGAAAGCCGAGCACGAACGGCGCGAGCGTGGCGTACTGCATCAGCAAGCCGTGCGCCCAGGCGACTGGCATGGCATAGCGCACGAACAGCCAGCCGCGCCACGACGCCAGCAAGGCCCACGTCCACCAGGCCATGCTGGCCAAAAGCGCCGTCGCACCCATGAAAAACATCGCCCGGTGCGGAGCCTCGAGCAGCGTCGTCAGCGGCTGGGTAGGCGGAATGGCTGGCTTTGCGGAGCGCATGAAAAGGATGCCTGGGCCAGTGGCGCCAGAAACGGAGAGCGCCAGTCTGACGATGCCCGCCCGTGCTGCGCTCTGACCTGGGTCAGAATTTTCTCACCTGGCTCGTGAACGACGCGACTCGGTGGGCGGAGCATATTCCTGTTGCCACGTACCGCTTGTATCGCCGGGGAGTGACGCCACCTTTGCCATGAGCGCCACGGCGCATGCGCACCTCATCAGGAGAACTCCCCATGCATATCGATTTGACTGGCCGGATGGCCGTGGTGACCGGATCGACCGCCGGCATCGGCCTGGCGATCGCGCAAGGCCTCGCGGCCGCGGGCGCCCACGTGGTGATCACCGGCCGCACCCAGGCGCGCGTCGACGAGGCCCTCGCCAATGTGCGCGCGGCCGTCGCCGGATCCACGCTCACCGGTCTGGCGGCTGATCTGGGCACGCTGGCCGGCGCACAGCGGCTCATCGCGACGATTCCGGATGCCGACATCCTGATCAACAACCTGGGCATCTTCGAGCCGAAGGCGTTCTTCGATATTCCGGACGAGGACTGGCTGCGCTTCTTCGAGGTGAATGTGTTGAGCGGCGTACGCTTGTCGCGGCACTACGCGCAGGGGATGGCCAGGCGCGGCTGGGGCCGCATCCAGTTCGTATCCAGCGAGTCGGGCCTGCAGATTCCGGCGGAGATGGTGCATTACGGGATGAGCAAGACGGCGCAGTTGGCCGTTTCGCGCGGGCTGGCCGAGTCGCTGGCGGGTACCGGTGTGACGGTGAACGCGATACTCCCGGGGCCAACGCGCTCCGAGGGAGTCGGTGACTTCTTCGGCAAGATCGCGGCCGAGCAAGGCGTATCGCAGGAGCAGGTGGAGCGTGACTTCATCCAGACGCACCGTCCATCGTCCCTGATCAAGCGGTTGGCGACGGTGGAAGAGGTGGCGAACCTCGCCGTGTATCTTGCGTCCGAACAGGCGTCAGCGACGACCGGTGCCGCCATGCGTGTCGATGGTGGCGTGGTGCGTTCGATTGCCTGAGGGAAGCAACTCCGGAGAGGTCATGGCCGGACGATTCGGGTGCCCACTGTGCGGTGGCCCGAGTCGTTGAGTGCCGTTCATGGCTTACGTTTCATCAACGCATAAAGAGGTGCCGTCAACAACAGGACGAGGAGCGCCCGGCGGCCCAGGAGGTCGGATTGACCCACCACCACGCCTACGCAATACAAGCATGCGATCACGCCTGCGATAAGCAGTGCCCGCCGTCTTGACCTCGGCAGCTCGATGGTTTGATCGAGGCGCCACATCGAGATCACCGAGTAGATGTAAGGAAGCGCCATCAAGACCACGGTCGCGTTGGTGATGATGGAAAACTGCTTGGCGATCGAGGGCGATGCTGTGAGCACCAGTAGTCCTGTCATCAGCAGGCCGGTGATGACGAGATTCTGCGTGGGCATGCCATGATCGTTGGTCACCGCGAATCGGCGCACGAACATGCCGTCGCTGGCAGCGGCCTGGGCCGACTGGGCCACGATGAGGATCCAGCCAACGAGGGCGCCGGCCGCCTTCAGGATGGCGGCCACCGAGATCACTTCGGCCGCCCATGGCCCCAGCATGATGCGCGCCGCGTCGGCGAACGGAGCCGCCGAATTCTTCAGTTGGTCGTTGGGAAGTATGCCCATGATGGCCGTGCAGCAGGACACATAGATCGCTGTTGCAATGACGAGCCCGATAATCGTCGCCAACGGTACGTTGCGATTGGGATTCTCGATGATGCCGGCCGAGACGGCCGCACTCTCGACGCCGAGAAACGCCCACAAGGCGATGGACGCGCTTTGGGCCACGGCGGAATGCGTGGGCAGGGAACCTGGATTCCAGCCGGCGCTGAAGACTTCCGGTTTAAAC
Organism: Dyella halodurans; assembly: GCF_026283925.1. Taxonomy (GTDB): domain Bacteria; phylum Pseudomonadota; class Gammaproteobacteria; order Xanthomonadales; family Rhodanobacteraceae; genus Dyella; species Dyella halodurans. The sequence goes on along the minus strand of NZ_JAPDPF010000004.1, from coordinate 287,764 downwards.
CACAGCCAACCAAGCACGCCGACAAAGGCGATCGGCAGGATGCCGGCAATCGTGGTGATGCTGGTGAATTCGCCGATCGTCTTCGCACCACGCGAGTTCAGCCAGATAAAGAGCCAGATCACGGCGGCCGTGCAGCCATTCGCCATCCAGGGGCTCTTCAGGATCGGAAAGAACACCGCCAGGTAACCGGTGACCGATATCGCGATGGCGACATTGCCGATCACGTTCGCGCCCCAGTAGAGCATATTGGTCTGGAACGCCGCGAACGGTCCCATATGGTCGCGCGCATAGGCATAAGGCCCACCGGCCTGTGGCTGGACCATGCCCAGGTGCGCGAACACCAGGCCTAGCGCACTGGCGCCGATGGCCGAGATGATCCAGCCAAAGATCGAAATGCTGCCGATGCTGGCCAGGCTGGAAGGAAGCAGGAACACGCCCGTGCCGACCATGTTCGCCACGACGAGCGAAGATGCACCGACCAAACCCATCTTCTTTGCCTGTGGCGCCGCCATGCTTACTCCCGTTTGCGTACTCCGTGCAGATTCCCGCTCATGCATCTGCTGGCAGCGGATCGAGCGTCACGCCTCCGGTAACGCCATGAGCCCCAACTTCCTGCGCGAGGCAACCTCGCCCGATGTCTCGATCAAGTTACGTCCGTGATGGCGGGTACGGCGGTGTTCACTTCTTCTTGGGCGTCTTGGCTACCTTGGCGGGCGCCGTCTTCTCCACAATGACACGCACCCACATATCGCCCTGGGCATCGGCGTGGACGTTTTGGACTTCGCGGCCAAAACCGGGGAAACGCCTGCCGTACTCCTCCACCGATGTCAGGAATTTCAGGATCGGCCCGCCCTTGGCGTCGACGCGCTCGCCAGGCATCAGCACGGGAATGCCCGGTGGATACGGCACGATCATCAAGGCGGCCAGGCGGCCCGGCAGGTCACCAATGCGGATCTCTTCGGTGTCGCCATGGATGAGTTTCTGGTAAGCCTCGGACGGCGTCAGCACCTGTTCGGAAAGCACTTCGCCAGCCTCGTTGGCCATCGCCTGCAGATCGAGATCCGTCATGACCTTGTGCATCTCGTCGCACAGCTGCGGCAGCGTGACCCCGTGGTAGCGCTCGGGATGCGCCTGCACGAGGTCGGGCAAGGCTTCTTCCAGGCTGGCGTCGCGATCGTAAAGTCGCTTGAAGGCGAGCAGGGTCTCGAGCAGGGTGCCCCATTTGCCCTGCGTGGTGCCTACCGAGAACAGCACCAGCACGGTGTAGTCACCGGTGCGGGCAATCGCCTGCCTACGCGCATCCAGGAACTTGCTGAGAATCGCCCCTGGAATGCCACGCTTGGCGAGCTTGCCCTGCGCATCGGTGCCAGGGCAGACGATGGTGACCTTGGTCGGATCCAGCATGCAGAAATCATTCGCCACGACATCATCCGGCAGGCCGTGCCAGGACTCGCCAACGCGCAGCGTCCAGCATTTGGGATCGTTCGCCAGGGCATCCACCGGTGCGGATGAGAACTCCACGTTCTTGCCGCCGACCTTGACCGTGTCGGGCTGGAACAACGAAAAGAACCATTCGTTATCCTTCTTCAGGCGCTTGGCCACCGACGCCACAGCCTGGCGGAACTCCACGGCATAGCCGATGGTTTCGCGCAGCAGGGCGCTGCCGGAAGGCTCGTCCATCATCGCCGTGGCGATATCCAGCGATGCGATCAAGGGATAGAACGGCGACGTCGTCCCGTGCATCATGAACGCTTCCTTGAGTGGCGACCACGCCAGCTCGCCACGCTTGCTATTGCTTACGTGAATATAGGAAGCCATGGAAAACGCAGGCAGCATCTTGTGCGTCGACTGCACCGCCAGCACGGTCGGGCGGTTCTTCATGTCTTTCGGGATGCCCATCGCATAGCGATGCTTGTAGATAGGGTGAAACTTGCCGTAGGCATACCATGCCTCGTCGAAGTGGACGCGAGGCACGCTTTCCGCCAGCCATTCCGCCACCTTGTCCACGTTGTACATGATGCCGTCGTAGGTCGGGTTGGTGACCACGGCGTAGACCGGCTCCTTGGAATTCGCACCCGCGGTCAGCGGGGATGCGGCGATCAGGGAGCGGATGTGTTCCTTGGTGAAGCGCTTGGGTGGAATCAGGCCGATCATGCCGAGGCCATTGCGGCTCGGCTGAAAATACACCGGTCGCGCTCCGGACAGCGTCATCGCGTGATTGAGCGACTTGTGGCAGTTACGGTCGGCGATGACCATGTCGTTCGCGCCGATCGACGCCTGCACGACGATGCGGTTGGATGCCGATGATCCGGCAAGCACGTAGAGCGTCCAGTCGGCGCCGAAGATGCGGGCGGCCATGCGCTGCGAATCCGCCGGTGGACCTTCGATGTCGAGCCAGGAGCCAAGCTCGGCATTGGAGATGCCGATATCCGCGCGCATGATGTTTTCGCCAAAAAAGTGATGGAACTCGGCGCCCGCGGGATGCTTGAGGTAGGCGGCGCCGCCCATGTGACCGGGCGCATCCCACTGGTAGGTGCCTTCTTCGGTCAGCTTCTTCAACGCCTTGAAGTAAGGCGGAAGCAGGTCTGAGTGGTAATTGTCGATGGCGAACTGTATGCGGCGCGCGAGAAAGTCCGGCGTCTCGCCGACCAGGTTCACGTATTCACGCACCTCGCGGATCACGCTCAACGGGATGTCCTGGATCGTCGAGCCGCGGCTGAGCAGGAAGATCGGAATCCTGAGTGATTTCTCTCGCACCGCGCGGATGATCTTCAGCACCGCGCTTTCGCTCATTTCCGCGGTCTCGCCGAGATCCCAGTCGACGGCAACGCAGGAGTAGGTGGCTGAGCCTTGCGCAATGGCAAGTCCATCCTCGCAGGTCAGTGCGCGCAATACCTCGATGCCACGGGCCTGGATGGCCTTGCCGATGCGTTCCAGCGCAAGCCGGAAGGCGGAGCCTTCATCCGGCGGATCGCTCGTGATGTAAAGCAACCAGGGATTGTTCATCGACATGATGTCTATCCTCGATAGCGGAAGATCCGTCGCGAAGCGGCGATGGGTAAGCCTCGCGGGCGGCGGCCGTTTGGCCACCGCGCGACCGATGCGTTGCCTTGCCGGGCATGCACGCCATCAAGGCGTTTTCAGGCATTGCACGTAATACTCGCCATCCTCTGCTTCGACGCCGTGGGTGTCGTGGCCAAACCCGGGGAAGCGCTTGTCCCAGCCCTGCAGGGATTTCAGATAGCCGATGTGTGGCCCATTCGCCGCGCCGGCCGACTCACCCGGCATGACCATCGGAATGCCCGGAGGATAGGGCACGATGCTGGTGGCGAGTATGCGTCCCGCAAGATCAGGCAGCGCCACCCTTTCCACTTGCCCGCGTATCAGCAACTGGTACGCATCGGCCGGGGACATCTTGATCGCGGGCAGCTGCGAATAGGCTTTCTGCAGGTGGGCGGTCTGGCCGCCCTTCTTCAGCTCGGTGAACATCTGATCGCCGAGGCCGCGCAGGCCCAGCCCTTCGTAGCGATCCGGATGACTCTTGACCAGGGAGGGCATGATCCGCGACAGCGGGGCGTCCCGGTCATAATCGCGCTTGAAGTCCAGCATGGCCGTCAGCAAGGTGCTCCACTTGGCCTTGGTGATGCCGATGGAGAACAGGAACAGCACGGCGAAGTCGCTGGTCTTCTCCACTTCGATGCCGCGCGCATCCAGGTAGGCCGTGAGCAGCGAGGCCGGGAAACCGGTCTTGGCCAGCGAGCCGTCGTCGTCGACGCCGGGTGTCAGGACCGACACCTTGATCGGGTCGAGCATGCAATAGCCGTCTTCGAGCTTGTCGAAGCCATGCCAGGTATCACCCGGGTGCATCACCCAGCAGTCCGGATCCGTGGCCAGCAGTTCCTGCGGTGCGTCTTCGAAGGCGACGCGCTTGCCGCTCTTCGGGTCCTTGACCTTGTCCGGATTCCAGGTGCGGAAGAACCACTCTTTCTTCTTCTCGAAGTCGCGGCGCAGGCGGCCCACCACCTGGCGGAAGGTGACCGCCTCATCGATGCTCTCGCGGGTCAATGCGATACCGCTGATGCCATCCATCATGGTCGCGGCGATCTCGTTGGAGGCGATGATCGGATAGAACGGCGAGGTGGAGCCGTGCATCATGAACGACTCATTGAAGCGCTCATGCGGCATCGGGTTGCGGCCGTCGCGGATATGGATGTACGAAGCCTGCGAGAACGCCGCCAGCAACTTGTGGGTCGAGTGGGTGGTGAACACCGTGGGACCCTTGGGATCGTGTTCCGACGCCTCGCCGTGCATGGCCAAGCGCCCGGCGTACAAGGGATTGAAGCGGCCATAGCCGTACCAGGCCTCGTCCCAATGCACGCGATCCAGCCAGCTGCCCACCTCTTGCTGCACGCGCTTGACGTTGTAGCAGAGGCCGTCATAAGTGGAGTTGGTCACCACCATGAAGACCGGGTTCTTGTCCTTGAGACCCTTGGCCAGAGGATTTGCCGCTATTTCCTTGCGCAGGGTGGCCTGGACGAAGCGTTCGGGATAGATCGGCCCGATCAGGCCGTAGCGATTGCGCGACGGCACCAGGTATTGCGGAATGCCACCCGTCAAGGTCAGTCCGTGCTCGATCGACTTGTGGCAGTTGCGGTCGCATAGCACCACCTGGTCGCGCCCGACGCAGGCCATGAAGATGATGCGATTGGAGGTGGACGAGCCGTTGGTCACGGTGTAGCTGCGATGCGAGCCGAAGATGCGCGAAATGTATTTCTCGCTATCGCCAATCGGGCCGTTATGGTCGAGCAGGGAGCCGAGCTCGCCGACGCTGATGGAAAGGTCGGTGCGAAAGACATGCTCGCCGTAGAAATCGTAGAAGGCGCGGCCAGCCGGATGCTTAAGGAAGGCGGTGCCGCCGGTATGGCCGGGCGTATGCCACGAATATTCGTGCACCTGGTTGAACGCCTGCAGGGCGGACGTCAGCGGGCCGAACATGTTGCTGAAGTAGACATGCATGGCGGCCTGGACGCGCCCGCCCACGAAGGTGGCGACGTCCTCGAGCAGCCAGACCAGTTCGTTGATGGCCTCGACCAGTTCGACATTCAGCGTCTTGGCCTTGTCGCGCTCGGTCAACAAAAAGATCGGCACGTTCTCGTTGCGCGAGCGGATCAACTTGATCAGGCTGGTGGCCGCCTGGTTGTCGAGCGACTTGCCACTGTCATCCGGCAACGACCAATCGATCATCATCGCGTGGATGGCCGCGTCCGAGACGATAGTTGCGCGTGCATCCTCCAGGGCCGAGGCCATCACCGTTTCGATATTGCGATCGGCGAATTCCTCCGCCAGGGTGCGGCAGGCCCGGCCGCCCGCGCTGTCGAGGTTTCCCGCTTGGGCGTGGGCCAGAAGCACGCGGAATTTCTGGCGCTGGTTGCGACGTTCAAGCATGGCTTCACACCTCGAAGTTGTTGTTCACGGGACGTGCCGTGGCGGGGACGAAATGGTTGTCATCGACGTGCGCATGGCTGGCGGAGGTGGGCCGTTCGGCGTCGTCCGCAATTACGGGTTCAGGTCGTAGCGCAGCGTCGTCTGGATGCGCTGGCCCTGGCCGCGCGCGTCGGTAAGGTCGATGTTCTGGCCCCACAGGTATTCGATACCGACCATGGCGCGTTCACTGAACTGCCAGGCCAGGTTGAGCGACCCGAACTTCGTACTCTTGGGCAGGGTCTGGTCGATCAACAGGTTGGATTGCGGGCTGATGCGCAGGTAGCCGTAGGACAGGCTGCTGCTGAGATCGCTGCTCCAGCCGTGGGTGTAGCCGGCGCCCCAGCCGCGGGCCCGGATCCCCCGCAGGTCGCCCTGGGTATTGAAGGCGGCATCCAGGCCCAGGCCCGAGATGTCCTGCAGGAAGTTGGCATACCCCCGCCCATTGCTGACCCAGCCCTGCACGCTGTCACGCTCGAACAGCTTGGTGGTGCCGGTGAGCTGCGTGGCATAGCCGTTGGTGCCGCGGGTGCGCGCTGTCGCGCTCTCTACCCGCAGGTCACGCCACAGGTTGGCCCACTGGATATGCCAGCTAGGCGCTTCCCAACGTAGCCCGAACACGAAGTCCGGCCGCCGCGAATACGTGTTGAAGCCCTCGACCGTGGTGATATCGGCGTTCGGTTTCTCCATCGACAGCGGCAAGGTCAGCAAGCTGTCGCCGCTCTTGTAGAGGATCGGCGAGAAGCGGATCTGCGGACCGTATTTGAAGGTGAAGGAGTTCGGTCCTTCATAGTCGAGGGTGTTGGGAAACACGTCGATATCAGTAAAGGCCGAAATGTTGTAGCCGGCCAGCAGGGTGAAGCGCTCGTTATCCAGCTCGCCATAGAAGTACTGCAGGTTGTACGGCATGTCGCCAGTACCGCTGCCGAAGAAATTGTTCTTGTAGACGATCTTCAAGGTGCCGTAATCGGTGTCGCGGCGGAAATCCATGCGGAACACGCTTTGCTTCGCGCTCATGTTGGAGCGCCAGCCGGTGGCGTAGAACGCCGCCCCGCGCACGGGAATGGAGGACGGCACGAACAGGTCTTGCGCACCCATGTAGGTGTTGTCTGCCATGGCATCGACCTGCGCGACCAGGTCGACCTTGAGCAGGTTGCCGGTGTCGCCGAGGCGGACATAGCCATCGGGCAGCGGCTCGGACACACCGGCCGGCGCCGACGGCGGGTGATACTGGGTGGCCTTGGCGGCCTCGAGCTCGGACGTCGGCGTGACCACGGGTGGCTTCGCCGGTTGGCTGGGCGCTTGCGCGGTTGCCTGCGGTTTCGCCGCTTCCTTCGCTTCCAGCTCATCCAGGCGCTGCTGCATTTTTTGCATGACTTGCTGCTGCGCCTGCATCTGCTGACGCATCTGCGCAATCTCGGCCTTCAGGTCCGCGGATGAATCCGTGGATTGCGCCAGCGCTGCTGGCGCTGCCATGCATGTCAACAACGTGAAGGCTAGCGACACGAGCCAGGGGCGTGTCGGCAAACTCGGGACCGAGAGATCACGCGATCGCTTGTGCATCACCAAATCCTCGCCAATCTGAATGGTCCGGATCGCGTGTTCACGCGGATCCGGGGAGCGTCAGTCCGGCAGCGCCGTGTCGTGGAACCAGTCGCGCATCGCCGCATCCGGTGCACCGAAAAACTGTGCATAGATGGTGTCGATCTTTCCCGAGCGGTACAGCCTGCTTAGCGTGGTATCCACCAGCAGGCGGAAATCGTCGTCATTGCGGCTCAGGACGAAGGAAAGGGCTTCGCGATCGAAGATTCGATTCAGCACCATCACCTGGCTACCGGAAGGATCACGCTGGGCCAGGTCGAGCAGTACGGTGCGATCGGCGACGAAGCCATCGGCTCTCCCGTTGATCACTTGACCAATGCCGGTGGCGAGGTCGGGTACGACGGTGATGAAAGCATGGACGTTGAGCTCGGCCCTGCGTTCGGTCAATAAACGCTCCGCCGACGAGCCCCCGATCACGGCGAAACGCCTTTCCTCGAGCACCTGCAGTCGCGGCGACCCGCGCCATACCGGTCGCGTGGTCGCTCCCAGACCTTCCAGCAGGTCGCGGAACGCGGCGGGCGAATCGCGGCGAACCAGGATGCCGATGCCGCTATTCAGTACAGGTATTGAATAGCTGACGTCCGCGCGACGCGCCAGCGTCGCCTCGGACGGTCCGCAGACCAGATCGACGCGCCCCTCTTTCACCGCGCTGTAACGCTCGTTGGCGTCGACGGCGACAAAGTCTACGGGGAGGTTCGACAGGCCCAGCTTTGACTGCACGTCTGCTGCGACCAGGCGACAGAGGGCAATGGCGTAGCCGTCGACCTTGCCGGAGTCGTCCTTGAAGGAAACCGGCCTGGCATTCGCGTAGTAGCCGAGCGTGATCTTTCCCGCTGCGCGGATGCGATCCAGCGTGCTCGCTGCCGATGCCTGCGTTTGGGCAAATAGCATCGATGGCGCCATCACGGCAGCGATCAGCAGGATCAACGGCCAGGTAAATTTTTTGCTTGCCATCAAACGGGCGATCTGCATGTGCCTCTCCTCAGTTTCGCCTGCCAGTGCGTCAGGCAGTTCGCGCTTCGTCGACCACCAACGGCGGCGGGAATCGCGGTGCCAGGAAGCCATAGATCACAAACGTGAGCGCCATAGCGATCGTGCCGCCAAGCACGGCCTCCTTGCCGGACGCGTAGATGGCATAAGTGCTGTAAAGCATCGCAACGGCGACGACAAACGCATTCATCCGATAAGTGTGTTCGCCAACCCCGGCCTTTTTCATCATGATCATCAGGGCCGACAGGGAGATGATGTACGGCACCACATTGGTGACGACGGCGAGGTTGACCAGCACCGCAAACTGCTTGCTCAGGCTTGGGGACGCCGTTGATAACGCCAACGCACTCTGCACGATGCCCATGACGACCATGCCGATCACCGGTGCGGTGAGGCGGTTGGTCTTCGCGAAGAACTTCGGGAACATCCGCCCTTCGGCAGCTGTCTTGGCCGTCTGCGCGATGGTGAACTGCCATCCGAGCAGGGAGCCCAGGCAGGCAAGAATGGCCAGTGCCCGGATGACCGCACCGATGGTGGGGTTGAACATTTCCGAATAGGCGAGCGCGAACGGCGCGGTCGACTCGGCCAGTTGCGCATTCGGCACGATGCCCTGGATGACCGTGGTTGACAGTACGTAGACGGCGGCAGCGCCAAGCGTCCCAAGCATGCATGCGAGCGGAACATCGCGCTTCGGGTTCTCGACGGCGTCTGAGTTTTGTGCTGCAGACTCCATGCCAAGAAATGCCCATAGCGTGAGCGAAATGCTGGAGTCGATGCCCTCGAAAAGGCTTAGCCCTTTGGGATTCCAGGCAGCTGAAAAGGTGGCGCCCTTGAACCAGAACCAGCCAATGATGGACAAGCCGGCGACGGGAATGATCACGCCCCACACCGTGACGGAACCGATGCGACCGGTAATGCTTGGTCCACCGAAGTTCGCGATGGTGGTGAGCCAGAGCACTCCTATGACGCTGATGCAGGTCGCGATGGGCGTCACCGACATGCCGGGGAAAAACACCGCGAGATAGCCAACAGCGGAAATCGCGATCGCCACGTTGCCGATCGCCAGGGAAAGGAAGTAAAGAAAGAAGGTCAGGAAATAGCCGCCTTTTCCATAGGCGTCTTCGGCATACGCGGCCATGCCGCCAATACGCTGATTGAACAGGCCTGCCTGGGCAAACCCGTAGGCAATCGCCATCGATCCGAGCGCCGTGACTCCCCACGACAGCAGTGAAATGGCGCCGACTTGGGCCATATTGGCTGGCAGCATAATGATGCCGGAGCCCATCATGTTCACAGCGACCAAAAGGGTCAGCTGCATCATGGTCATTTTCTTGGTGCCGGGCATCTGATTCCTCCCCCATCCTTCGATGTCAAGGAGTTTCGTATCCGGCAGCTGGACACTCGATCCCTAGCCGGTCCGTTTCTGTCGCACCTGCGAAAGCAATAGCTGAGTCCCCATACGGTGTGAGACTTTGCGCGCGCACGGATCAAGGACGTGTGAATCGACGTAAGCATCAAGCAAGCGTAGAAACGTGTGCACGACGCTGTTTCGCGAGGTTATTTCTTGCCAGTGACGCATTCATCCCAGATGCACGGGGCAATCAGCGACGTCACTTAGTTGAAGCAAACTAAAGCAACAGCTGCACGCCGTATGGCATGCGCGGCGTCAGCTTGCACGTGAGGAAGAAGTTCACACCACTCAGTAAATTTACTGTCACAGCGCAGCAGCGCATCGTTCAGTGTGCGTCGCGGGAACTGCTCGGGGCCGCGCCCTGCGCGCCTTGTACTTGCCACGCGGCGACGGCTTGATCCAGGTTGTGGAACAGGCGTTCTTTGCCCAGGGTTGCGCCCAGCGGCGATCGCTGCACCATGGCCAGCACGCCCGGGTTAAGCCCGACCAGCCAGAGCGCGATGCCCCGCTCCGAGAGTTTCCTTTCCGCCTCGACCATCATCTTCAGCGCGGTGTACTCGAGATCGAATACGGCGCGCAGATGCAGTACGACCACGCGGGCATCCGCTTCGCTGATCAGCTGCTGGATCCTTTGGCCAAGGAGCCCTGCGTTGGCAAAGAAAATGCGCCCTTCGGGCCTGAGCAGCAGCAGGCCGGGAAACGTCTCGTCGCCGGAATGTTCCGCGGAAACAGGGCGGAAGACCGTCGTGCTAGGTTTGCGCCCCAGCACATAAACGGGCGGGTTGGAGACCTGGTGCGCGAGTGCTGCGAGCGAGACGACGATGGCCACCAGGATGCCTTGCAACGTGCCGAGCAATACCACACCTGCGCAGGCAACGAGGGCCCATATGAACTCCGTGCGCCGCACGGTGATGATGGCGCGAAATTCGGCGGGCTTGATCAGCCCGAGCGAGTACACGATGACCACCGCCGCGAGCGTCGCTTCCGGCATCTGACCGATAAAAGGGGCCAGCAGCAGCATGGTGCCGAGCGTCATGGAGGCCGTGACCAGTGCGGCCAGTTGGCTACGCGCGCCGACAAGCCGGTTCACCGCCGTCTGGGTGGTGCCACCGCCAGCCGGCATGGAGCCAAACAAGGCGCCGCCGATGTTGGCGAGGCCGGTCGCCACCAATTCCCGATTAGGTTGTGGCGTAGGCTCCCCGCGTTTAACAAAGGCCCGTCCAGAGGCGATCGTCTCGGTGAAGCTCATGAGTGCGATGCCCGCCGCAGCGGGCCAGAGCGACTGGATGAGTGACAGGTCCGGCCTGGTCAGCGAGGGAAGGCCGGTGGGCACGTGGCCGACAATCTCAACGCCATGCGACTGCAAGCCAAACAAGGCCACCGCACCGATTCCGCAAGCCACGGCAATCAACGGCGTGGGTGCGCGGGGCGCAAAGTGTTCCATCGTCACCAGGATGACGATGGTGGCGAGTCCGACCGTCAAGGTCGCCAGCGACGCGTGAGGAAAACCGCTGGCAATTGCCAGTACATTGTGCAAAAAGCCGCCCTTGGGAAAATGAATGCCGAGCAGCTTCGGCAACTGGTCGAGCACGATAACGACCGCAATACCTGCCTTGAAGCCGGTCAGCACAGGATCGGAGATGAAGTTCGCCACAAAGCCCAGGCGCAGGAGCGCGGCGAGCGTGAGCATGGCCCCAACGAGCAAGGTCAAGGTCGCCGAGGCTCTCAGCAACTCCGCCTCGCCGGCTCCCGGCGCCACCCGGGCAAGAGCCGTCCCCGCAAGGATCGCGAGCGTGGCCGTGGTGCTGACGCTGAGTGGCCGTGAGGATCCGAACAGCGCGTAGATCACCATCGGCAAGAATGACGTATAGAGCCCGACTTGCACGGGCAGTCCCGCTACCGTGGCGTACGCCAGGGCCTTCGGGAGGACGACGGCCGCAACGGTCATCCCCGCGATAACGTCGGGCTTGATCCAATCGCTGCGATAGTCGCGAATCCAGTCCAGCACCGGAAGGTGGCGACCCACGGTACGCGTCGATGAATCGTCTCGCATGGTGGTGAGTATACGGCCGCCCATTTCGGGGCGCTCGGGGACAGGGAGACACGTGCTGTCGGACAGTAAATTTACGATTCTCAAGGTCACTCGAATGGTGTGATATAGGCAGCGAACCTGTCGGGTCGGGAGCTTCGTTGCGATGGCTGCCCGATGTCGGTCGGCAAGCCATGCATGACGAGAAAGTCGGGTTGACCAGTAATAGAACGCACGCGGAGCTACGTAAAACTACGGTCCGTTCGTGACGAGCTGGACGCGCGGGGCACGGCGCTTCTCGGATTCATCGTGGTCATCAGCCCTTTGACCGACGCCAAAGGGAAGCCAGAAGGCGTGCTGGGGCACGTCGGCCATTCTTGCCGGTGAAAAGGTCTGAATGATGCACAGACTACCTGCCTATGTTGCCGTGACGCTCCTGTCTGCATGGTTATGCGCATGCAGCGGAAGCAAGCCTGAAGCCGCTGCCGCCCCACCCACCGAAGTGGGCGTCCTTATCGTGTCGCTACGCGACGTCCCGGTGCTGTATGAATTCGTGGGGCAGACCGAAAGTTCCCAGCAAGTGGAGATACGCGCGCGCGTCAATGGTTTTCTGGAGGAGCGTATCTATACGGAAGGCACCATGGTGCATGCCGGCGACGTGATGTTCCGCATGGATAGCAAGCCATTCGAAGCGGCGCTGGATGCCGCGCAAGCCGAACTCAGCCAACAGCGTGCGCGCCTCGATACGGCGCAGGCCAACCTCAATCGGGTCCGTCCACTGGCCGCCAAGAACGCGTTGAGCCAGAAGGATCTTGATGATGCGACCGGCCAGCAACAGGCAGCCGCTGCAGCGGTCGAGCAGGCGCGGGCCGATGTGATCAGCGCACAGCTCAATCTCGGCTACACCACCATCACCTCGCCCGTGACGGGACTGTCGAGCTTTGCCAAGAAGCAGAATGGCTCGTATATCGATGCCACCAACAGCTTGCTCACCTATGTGGCGAAGCTGGACCCCATGTGGGTGAATTTCTCCCTTTCCGAAAACGAAGTCTTGCGTTTACGCGATCAAACCGGTTCGGGTGCGCTCAAGCTGCCAGCGCGCGGCTTGCTGGAAGTGCAAATCGTGCTTGCTGACGGCAGCGTCTTTCCGGAGCGTGGTCATATCTCGTTCTCCGACGCCGCGCTCAACACGGAAACGGGAACGTATCTCGTGCGCGCGGTGTTTGAAAATCGCGAGGGTATCCTGCGACCAGGGCAGTTCGTGCGCGTGAAGGTTGCGGGTGCGGAGCGAACCAAGGCGATTTCCGTCCCGCAAGAAGCCGTGCAACAGGGCGAGCAGGGGTCGTTCGTATGGACGGTGACGGCTGACGGCAAGGCGCAGCCGCGGCTGGTGGAAACCGGCGAATGGAACGGCACTGACTGGATTGTCAACTCAGGCCTGCATGCCGGGGACCAGGTCATCGTGGATAACTTTATCCGGCTCGGGCCTGGCGCGGCGGTGAAGGCCCACCCCGCGAAACTCCCTGCCGCAGCGACGCCGACAGCGGTCGCAAAGCAGGGTGGTCCCAGCGCCGCCAGCACGACGCCTGCTCATGCCGGCGCCCCATCCCCGCAGGCGCACGCCGCGGCGAAGGCCGAGGTGCTCTTTGATATCGGTAGCGCACAAATCTCGGAACACGCGGCGTCGCAGCTTGCGCCCATTGCAGCACAGCTGCATGGCGCTTCGTCGGGCCGTGCCGTGATCTCGGGTTACGCCGACGCGTCTGGTTCGCCCGAGGCCAATCTCAAGCTGGCCGCCGCTCGCGCGAAGGCCGTGCGTTCGGCCTTGCTCGTGGCCGGCGTTGCGGAAGACCGGATCGAGCTGCGCCCACCGGCGGATATCACCGCGGGAACCAAGGATGAAGCGCGCCGCGTCGAGGTTACGGTGGTTCCCGAAGCAAAACCGGCCGCATCGAGAGAAGCGCAATGAATTTCTCGCACTTCTTCATTGACCGGCCGATTTTTGCATCGGTCGTGTCCATCATCCTCGTCGTTGCCGGCCTGGTGGCGATGATCAATCTGCCGATCGCGCAGTTTCCTGATATCGCGCCGCCCACGATCACGGTGACGGCCACCTATCCGGGTGCCAGCTCGGAGATCGTCGCGCAAAACGTCGCCGCACCGCTGGAGCAACAGATCAACGGCGCGGACAACATGATCTACATGAACTCGACGAGTTCATCGACGGGCAACCTGACCATCACCGGGTTCTTCAATATCGGCACGGACCCGTCGCTGGCCCAGGTCGATGTGCAGAACCGCGTGAACCTGGCGCTGCCGTTCTTGCCTGATGCTGTTACGGCCCAGGGTGTGTCGGTGCAGAAGCGCTCGTCGGCCTTCATGATGGTGATTGCGATCTATGCGCCCGACAACGCCTTCGATCAGCCCTATGTGGCCAACTACGCCAACGTCTATGTGCTCGATGCCCTGAAGCGGATTCCCGGCGCCAACCAGGCGGCGATCTTTGGTTCCGCCGACTACGCCATGCGTATTTGGCTGAAACCCGACCGCATGGCGAAGCTCGGCATCACCGTGGGTGATGTCCAGCAAGCGATTGCTTCGCAGAACCAGCAGTTTTCCGCGGGACGTATTGGCCAGGCGCCGACGCCGGGGCCGGTCCTGCAGACGTTTCCGATTGCCACCAAAGGCCGCATGACCCAGCCCTCGGAGTTCGAGGACATCATCCTGCGTGGGGGGACCGGCGATGCCGCCGCGCTGGTTCGCCTGAAGGACGTGGCTACGGCTGAATTGGGTTCGAAAGATTACACCTTGCGCGGACGATTCAACGGCAAGACAGCGACGCTGATTGCCGTCTATCAACAGTCGGGCGCCAATGCGCTCGATGTGTCAAAGAAGGTGCGCGCCACGCTCGAAGAACTCAAGAAGAGCTTTCCGCCGGGGCTCGATTACGAAGTCGCGCTCGACACCACGGAATTCGTGAAGGACTCGATTGGCGAGGTGGTGCACACGCTGGGAGAGGCGGTGCTCCTCGTCATCATCGTTGTCTACCTGTTCCTGCAGAGCTTCCGCGCCACCCTGGTGCCGATTTTGGCGGTCCCGGTATCGATCATCGGCACCTTTATCGGCATGAGCGCACTTGGTTTCTCGATCAATATGCTGACCTTGTTCGGCATGGTTCTGGCGATCGGCATCGTGGTGGACGACGCGATCGTGGTCATCGAAAACGTCGAACGCAATATGACCGAGTTCAAGCTGGAGCCCAAGGCGGCGGCCAAGAAGGCGATGGATGAGGTCAGCGGTCCCGTCATTGCCATCGTACTGGTCCTGCTCGCGGTGTTTATCCCGGTGGCGTTTCTCTCCGGCATCACCGGGCAACTCTACAAGCAGTTCGCGGTGACGATCGCCGTGTCCGTGCTGCTGTCGGGCGTGGTGGCGCTGACCTTGTCACCGGCACTCGCCGCGATCCTGCTCAAACCCGGTAGCCACAAGAAAAATCGCTTCTTTACCTGGTTCAATACCCAGTTCGACCGCTTCACGGAAGGCTATGGTCGCGCCGTGCAGTTGGCGATCAAGCGCGTGGTCGCTTCCTTGCTGATCATCGCAGGCATGATCGCGATCATGGTGGGGCTGTTCAGGCACATTCCCACGTCATTTCTTCCGACCGAAGACCAGGGCTATATATTTGCCGCCGTGATGCTCCCTGATGCGGCCAGTCTGGATCGGACCAGCGACTTGTCGAAACGCGCCGAGGACTGGTTTGCCAAGCAGCCTGGCGTGGCGTCGATCGCCGCGCCAGTCGGCTACAGCCTGATCGATTCCCAGTACAAGGCCAACGCGGGCACCTTGTTCGTGACGCTGAAGAGCTTTGCAGAGCGTGGCGAAGGGCAGGGAGCGGCCGACCTCATCAAGGACTCGCACAAGGCCTTCGCTGCTTTCACCGAGGGCGCGGTGGTGGCCGTGAACCCGCCATCCATTCCCGGTCTCGGTACCACCGGCGGCTTCGAGTTCTGGTTGCAGAGTACCGGCAGTGGTAGTTACCAGATGCTCGAGGCGACCACCCGCGCGTTTATCGCCAAGGCGAAACAGCGACCGGAGCTGCGCGGGGTGAATTCACTGATCAACACCCGCTCGCGCCAGTTGTTGGTGGAGGTCGATCGTGAGCGCACCGAATCGCAGGGGGTTGCCGTACAGGACGTCTACTCGGTCCTGCAGACGATGTTTGGATCGCTGTATGTGAGCCAGTTTCCCAAGAGCAGTCGACTGTTCCAGGTGATCATGCAGGCGGAGCCGCAATATCGCATGCGGCCGGAGGATCTCCAGCAGCTCTATGTCAGGAACAAGAACCACGACATGGTCCCGATCAAGTCCATGACGACCAGTCGATATGTGGCGGGCGCTGATATCGTTACGCGTTTCAATAACTTTCCCGCCGCCAAGATCACCGGCGACGCGGCCCCGGGTTACAGCTCCGGCCAGGCCATTGCGGCCATGGAAGACACGGCGCGAGAGGTGCTTGGCGCCGGCTACAGCTACGGCTGGAGCGGCCAGGCGTTCGAAGAAAAAACCGCAGGATCGACAGCGGCTGCCGTGTTCGCCTTCGCGCTCGGTATGGTGTTCCTCATTCTTGCAGCGCAGTACGAAAAGTGGTCGCTGCCACTCGGTGTGCTGATGGCCGTGCCGTTCGCGCTGTTTGGCGCTCTCGTCGGCATCTTGTTGCGCGGCATGGAAAACGACGTGTATTTCCAGATCGGCCTGACCGTGCTGATTGCACTGGCAGCGAAGAACGCAATCCTGATTTTCGAGTTTGCCGTCGAGATGCGCGAGAAGGAGGGGCTGAACGCCTACGACGCGTCGCTGCACGCGGCCAAGCTGCGCCTGCGCCCGATCATCATGACGTCGTTGGCCTTCATTCTAGGCTGCGTGCCGTTGGCGATCGCCAGTGGTGCCTCCGCCGCCAGCCGCCGCTCCCTGGGCACCGGTGTCGTGTTTGGCATGCTGGGCGCCACGGTGATCGCGCTGCTGTTCATTCCGATGTTCTTCTGGGGCCTGGAAACGCTGTCGGCCGGCAAGAAGCCCGCCAAGTCAGCGCCGTCCGGGACGGAACCCTCCAAGCCCGACGATGATCATCCGTCGGTCGGTCAGGAGGGATGAGATGCGACGCGCCTGGCTATGCTGGACCTGGGTCGCATGCAGCGTGACCTTTTATGGCTGTGCCGTCGGGCCCGATTATCACCGGCCGACCATCGATACGCCTGCCAATTTTCGCTATGCGGATGTCCAGGCCCTGCAGGCGAGCACGGCGGACTGGTGGTCCCAGTTCAATGACCCCGTGCTGAACGCGCTGATTCAGCAGGCGATTGAACAGAACAAGGATCTGCTGGTCGCTACGGCGCGGATAGACGAGTATTACGGCCGCCTGATGACCACCCGGTCGGCGCTCTATCCGCAGCTCTCCGCCGGCCTTTCCGGTGGCCGCGAGCGGCAACCGGCCACGCCCCTGACGCGGGAGTATGAGACGACGCAGGTGCAGGCGAGCGTGATGGCCTCGTGGGAGATCGATTTGTTTGGCCGCTTGCGCCGCCTGCGCGAGTCCGCCCGCGCCGACTTGCTAGGTACCGAGTACGCGCGCGACGCGACGCTGATCTCACTGGAGGCCAGTGTCGCGACGGCCTATATCAGCCTGCGCGATCTTGATCAGCGCCTGGTGATTTCACGCGCCACGCTCGAAACCCGTGCCGAGGCGCTGAAGTTGTACAAGGAGCGCTTCGAGGGGGGTGTGGTATCACAGGTCCAGGTGAGCCAGGCGGACTCCGAATATGCGGTTGCCCTGGCATCGGAGCACGACTTCGAGCAGCAGATTGCCCAGCAGGAAAACGCGTTGTCGCTCCTGCTCGGTCAGAACCCGGGGCCGATCCCGCGCGGCAAGCCCATCAATCAGATCGCCGTGCCGAGCATTCCAGCGGGCCTGCCTTCGTCGCTGCTGGACCAGCGCCCCGATATTCGCCAGGCGGAGCAGGCCCTGGTTTCGGCGAACGCGCAGATCGGTGCTGCGCGAGCACAGTATTTTCCGACCATCAGCCTGACAGGCTTGTTTGGTGCGGCGAGTACCGCGCTATCTTCGTTATGGAGCGGGCCAGCGAAATTGTGGTCATATGCGGGCGCGGCGTCGGTGCCGATCTTTACCGCCGGGGCCATTGCGGGTACGGTCAAGCAGGCGGAGGCACGCCAGCAGGAAGCGCTGTTCACCTATCAGTCAACCATACAGAGCGCGTTCGCCGATGTTGAAGATGCGCTCGTGGGCGAACAACAAACAAGAGAACAGTTGGCAGCCGTCGATCGGCAGGTCAGGGCACTGGGCCAGTATGCGTCGCTGTCACGTGCGCTGAACGAAGGTGGCTACACCAGCTATCTGGAGGTCGTCGATGCCGAGCGCAGCCTGTTCAATGCCGAGTTGTCGCAGTCGAGTCTGCAAGGACTGCGCCTTATCCAGGTCGTGAACGTCTACAAGGCGCTCGGCTACGGCTGGCCGGTGGGCAATGCGCCCGTGGCATCGAATGCGGCGCCCCATGCTGGGGTGCCGGCAACTGGTGTGCCATCGCCGCAGGCGCAGTGAATACTCGCCTCCCTCCACGGCAATTCGGCACTCGAGCAAGCGCATGACGCCAAGCGGTGGCGCTCCGGGAAGCGCCACTATCTGCCGCATGACGAGTGTCTGTAGCCGATCCTATGACTTGCCAAGGTCATGCCGGCGTGAACAACGGTTGCTTCGGCGAGCGTTGTCGACGCTGAACGGGACGCTGCGCATGTTCTGCTTGCCCGTCGCACGCAGCGCGGGACTCGGAGCTCGGATGGAACATTGAGTCATTCAGTTCGGTCTCGATGTGATGCTGACTTTGCATGCGTGCGCGCCAGCATGATGCGGACGTCGTCTCGCGCAGCACGCGGAACGTGCATGACGGCGAGCAGACTTCGGCGAAGTTGGCTTTCACGCAACCGTCCCCGAGACTGGGTTACAACGGCTTGGCGTTCCCAGTGACGGGTTAGCGCATGCCAGCATCGGCATCTTCTTGCGGCCACTTAGCGCACCGATAGATCCCCGATGGGACTGCGAACTTTGAAGATCAGCAACCCACTCGCCTCCGTCAAGATTCATCCGCCTTGGGTCGCACTACGCCGACCATCCACGTCTCGCGAAAGCATCGAGCAGCAACCGGCGCTTCGATCGGAGCTATTCAGCGCCGATCAAATGGATATGTACGGAGCCGTGCTGGCGGGTCGGCATCGAACCATTGCCGAGTCGAAGGCAAATTCCCTGCTGGCGCGTCTGGCCGACAACAAGCTGGTGCTGGCGCGCGCCTGCGAAAAGCTGACCCACAACATTCGGTCCGGCCGTCGAATCACGCCCGCAGGCGAGTGGTTGCTCGACAACTACTATCTGATCGAGGAGCAGGTGCGCATTGCGCAGAGGCATCTGCCCAGGAGCTATAGCCGCGAGCTTCCCAGTCTCTTGAGCGGAGCGTCGGCAGGATTGCCCCGCGTTTACGACATCGCGCTGGAGACGATCTCGCACGGCGATGGCCGGGTCGGTATCGAGAGCCTCGCGCTCTTCATCGCTTCCTATCAGACCGTGTCGCCGCTGACCTTGGGCGAACTCTGGGCCATCCCGATCATGCTGCGCCTGGCCCTGATCGAGAACCTGCGCCGCGTGGCTGCGCGCGTCATGGTCGAATGGAATGACCGAAACCTGGCAGCCCAGTGGGCCGACCGGATGACCGAGATCACCGAGCGGGATCCGAAAAGCGTCGTGCTGGCCGTTGCCGACATGGCGCGTTCGGATCCATCGATGTCGAGTTCGTTTGTCGCCGAGCTAACCCGGCGACTGCAAGGGCAGGGGCCGGCGTTGGCACTGCCGCTGAACTGGATCGAGCAACGGCTCGCCGAATCGGGCCTGAGCATCGAGCACCTTGTGCAAATGGAGGCCCAGCAACAGGCGGCTGACCAGGTTTCCATCGGCAACAGCATTGGCAGCCTGCGCATGCTGTCGGCCACGGATTGGCGCGAATTCGTGGAAAGCACCAGCGTCGTCGAGCACACGCTGCGCCTGGATCCCTCTGGCGTATATCCAAACATGGATTTCGCCACGCGCGATCACTACCGTCACGTGGTGGAGCGCCTGGCCCGGAAGAACAAGCTTGCGGAAGGCGAAGTGGCGCAAGCCGCTTTGGCCCTGTCACTTGATAGCGCCACACAGGCGGGGCGGTCGTCCATCGAGGCGCATCTTGGTTGGTATCTGGTCGACCGGGGCCTACCCAGCCTGGAGCGGCGCATCGGCTCGGGTCGAAGCTCATTTATCGCCCGGCAACGGTTTTTCTTGCGGCCGCCGCTCAAGCTCTATCTGGGCTTGATCTTGCTGGTTACGCTGCTGCTCGCGTGGCCCTTGGTATCGACCCTGCAACATGCCGGCATGCGCACCTGGTTGTGCGCGCTCATGGCCGTTCCGCTTGGGCTGGCTGCCAGCCAGTTATCCATTGCGCTGGTGAACTGGCTGGTGACGGTCGCCGTCAAACCGCAAATGCTGCCGCGCATGGACTATGCGTCGGGACTGCCCGCGCACGCGCGCACCCTGGTCGTGGTTCCCTCGTTGCTGTCGAATTTGCAGGACGTGGATGACCTCATCGATGGCTTGGAAGTGCGTTTTCTGGCCAATCGCGACCGCTTCCTGCATTTCGCGCTGCTATCCGATTTTGCCGATGCGCAGGAGGAAGTGCAGGAGCGGGACGCCTCGTTGCTGGCCTTGGCGCGGCAGCGTATCGAGGCGCTCAATGCGACTTACGCGGAAGAGGAACGCGACCGGTTCTTCCTGTTGCATCGGCCTCGCCGCTGGGAGCCGGCCGACAAGCTATGGATGGGATATGAACGCAAGCGCGGAAAGCTCGCCGAACTCAATGCGCTGTTGCGCGGCGGCAACGCCGAACGATTCCTGCTGATCGTCGGTCGCCGCGACTTGCTTGGCGACATGAAGTACGTCATTACGCTGGACACCGATACCCAGCTGCCGCGGGACTCGGCGCACCAGTTCGTCGGTGCCATGGACCATCCACTCAACCGGCCGGTGATGGATGCTGGCCGCCGTCGCGTCGTCTCCGGTTACGGCATCCTGCAACCGCGGGTCGGTCTTAGCCTCGCCAGCGCTGCGCGCTCTGCGTATACGGGTCTGTTCAGCAGTGGCGCCGGCATCGACCCGTATACGCGGGCGGTTTCCGACGTCTACCAGGATCTCTTCCGCGAAGGGTCCTTCATAGGCAAGGGCATCTATGACGTGGATGCGTTTGAAGCGACCATGGGCGGGCGCTTTCCGGACAACAGTATTCTCAGCCACGACTTGCTGGAGGGCTGCTATGCGCGCTCGGGCCTGATCAGCGACGTGGAACTCTATGAGGAGTATCCATCGCGCTACAGCGCCGACGTAAGTCGTCGTCATCGCTGGATTCGCGGTGACTGGCAACTATTGCCGTGGCTGATGCCGCGCACGCCTACGCAGGACGGGCGGCGCGAATGGAATCCACTGTCGACACTCTCCCGCTGGAAGATCCTCGACAACCTGCGTCGAAGCCTGGTGCCGGCTTCGCTGTTGACGCTGTTCCTGTTCGGCTGGTTAGGGCTGCCCGGGCGGCCGTGGTGGACGGCTGCGATTCTCGCGGTGGTACTGGTGCCGCCACTGTTCGCCTCGCTGCTCGAGCTGGTGCGCAAGTCGCGTGACATGCGCTTTGCCCAGCACCTGCGCGTCGCTCTTCAGTCCAGCGCGCAGCACTTCCTGCATGCGCTGGTCTTGCTGGCCTGGCTGCCGCACGAGGCGTTATACAGCCTCGACGCGGTCCTGCGCACGCTGTGGCGCATGGGTGTCAGTCGACGTCGCATGCTCCAATGGAGCGTCTCCAGGGATACCGAGCGAACCAGCGCCGGGAGCCTGGCCGGGTTCTGCCGCCTGATGTGGGTCGCGCCGACCCTGTCGCTTGCCGTGACTGCGGCGCTGATCCGCTGGCAACCGGCCATGCTTGCGGTTGCCAGTCCCTTCCTGCTGCTTTGGTTCGTCTCACCGGCGCTGGCATGGTGGATCAGCCGACCCATCGCACGCGTGGCGTTTACCCTCTCGGCAGGCGAGCTGCGATTCCTGCGCAGGCTGTCGCGCAAGACGTGGGCATTCTTCGAGACCCATGTCGGCCCCGAGGACAACTGGCTTCCGCCGGACAATATGCAAGAGCAGCCGGTCGCGGTGGTGGCGCACCGCACGTCGCCGACCAATATGGGGCTGTCGCTGCTGGCGAATCTGGCGGCCTACGATTTTGGCTATGTGAGCCTGACCCGGCTGCTTGACCGCACAGAGCAGGCGCTGCGCACGATGCAGTCGATGGAGCGCTATCGAGGGCATTTCTACAACTGGTACGACACGCAAACCCTCAAGCCGTTGCCGCCCACCTACGTCTCTTCGGTGGACAGTGGAAACCTGGCGGGGCACCTGCTGACGTTGCGCGCGGGCCTGCTGGCCCTGGCCGATGACGCGCTGTTCGATATGCGCCTGCACGAAGGGCTCAAGGACACGCTCGACGTCTTGCGCAAGGCAGTGCAGGCCGCGGGCGGGGCGGCGGACACGCTCGATGGCTTGCGCTTCGCTCTGCGCGCTGCCATGGAAGCGCCGCCGCTGAGCATGGACGAGGCCCATGCGGTCGCCCGGCAATGGTTGGCCGAGAGTGAGGCCATCGCGGCGACCTTACGTGCGCGCGGCAACGCCGAGGTCGATTTCTGGACCGAGGCCTTGCTTAGGCAGTGCCGGGACATCGATGACCATGCGCGCCAGCTGAAATGGCTGCCGGCGATCGACCCAGTGGAAGGGCAAGCTCGCTTGCCGAGCTTGCGCCAGGCGTCCCTGATCGATCCGGACAGCGATAACGAGGTGCAGGGGCATGCGATCACGCTGTTGGCCGCGATCGATCGGCTCGCCAAGCAGGCCGGCGACATGGCGGTGATGGAGTTTGATTTTCTGTACGACGGCCAGCGCGATCTGCTCTCCATTGGCTACAACGTGGACGAGCGCCGGCTTGATACCAGCTTCTACGATTTGCTGGCGTCGGAGGCGCGACTGGCGAGTTTCGTGGCGATCGCGCAAGAGCAGCTGCCGCAGGAAGGATGGTTCACCCTGGGAAGGCTGCTGACGACGGCAGCGGGCCTGCCGGTGCTGCTGTCCTGGACGGGCTCGATGTTCGAATACCTGATGCCGATGCTGGTGATGCCGAGCTATGGCGGCACCTTGCTCGACCAGACCTGCCGCGTCGCGGTGGCAAGACAGATCGAATATGGCGGCCAACTGGGCTTGCCATGGGGCGTTTCCGAATCCGGCTACAACACGCTCGACGCCCAGTTCAATTATCAATACCGGGCCTTTGGCGTGCCTGGTCTCGGCCTGAAGCGGGGCCTGGGTGACGAAATGGTCGTCGCGCCGTATGCGACGGTGCTGGCGCTGATGGTGGCGCCCGCGGCGGCGAGTGCCAACCTGCGCAGGCTGGTAGGCGATGGCATGGAAGGGCGCTTCGGGCTGTACGAAGCGGTTGACTACACGCCGGCGCGCCTTCCACGCGGGCAGGATGCGGCGGTCATCCGCTCCTTCATGGCGCATCACCAGGGCATGAGTCTATTGGCCCTGGACTACTTGCTGCAGCAGCGGCCGATGCAGAAGCGCTTCGAGTCCGACCCCTCGCTGCAAGCGACCCTGCTGCTATTGCAGGAACGCGTGCCCAGGGCGGCAGTGGAGTTTGTGCATGCCACGGAATTCCCCTCGGTCGTCGCGACTGCGCCAACGCCCGAACCGACCTTGCGCGTGTTTACCGATCCGGACCGTGCACGCCCGGCGCTGCAGCTGCTCTCCAATGGCCGCTATCACGTGATGGTGAGCAGCGCGGGCGGCGGCTACAGCCGCTGCCGCGAACTGGCCGTCACCCGCTGGCAGGAAGACATCAGCTGCGACAATTCGGGCATGTTCTGCTATCTGCGCGATGTGGCCAGCGGCGAGTTCTGGTCCGGCTCGCACCAGCCGGCGTTGCGGGATGTCGAGCACTACGAGGCGATCTTCTCCGATGCGCGCGCTGAATTCCGCGTGCGCGAAAACGACTTCGACGCGCATACCGAGATCGTGGTCTCACCCGAGGACGACATCGAGCTGCGCCGCATCCGCATCACCAATCGCGGTCGCACGTGGCGGACCATCGAGGTCACCACCTATGCCGAGGTGGTGCTCGCGCCGGCCATTTCCGACGCCATGCACCCCGCCTTCAGCAACCTGTTCGTGCAGACCGAACTGGTGCCGGCCTTGCAGGCCATCATCTGCACGCGGCGCCCGCGCTCCAGCCAGGAGATCGTGCCGTGGATGTGCCACCTGATCGCCGTGCACGACGCCGACATCGACGAAATCTCCTACGAGACGGATCGCGCCCGCTTCATCGGGCGTGGATGCAGCGTGGCCCGTCCCCAGGTGATGAGTGGCCAGGGCGACGACTACCGTCGCCTGTCCAACAGCGAGGGCTCGGTGCTCGATCCGATCGTGGCCATTCGTTGCCGCATCTCGCTGGAACCGGGTCGTTCGGCCGTGGTGGACATGGTGACCGGGGTGGGCCAGTCGCGCGATGCCTGCCTTGCGCTGATCGCGAAATATCGCGATCGCCATCTGGCCGACCGCGTGTTCGACCTGGCCTGGACCCATAGCCAGGTGTTGCTGCGCCAACTCAACGCGAGCCTGGGCGATGCGCAGCTCTACGAACAAATGGCCACTTCCATCGTCTATGCCAACCCCGCACTGCGGGCCGAGGCGGGCATCCTGCGCGCCAACCGCCGCGGCCAGTCGGCTCTGTGGGGACAGTCGATCTCGGGCGACCTGCCGATTGCGCTCGTGCATATCGCCGACCTGTCCAATATCGAGCTGGTACGGCAGATGGTGCAGGCCCACGCTTATTGGCGGCTGAAGGGCTTGACGGTGGATCTGGTGGTCTGGAACGAGGACCACGCGGGTTACCGCCAGCAGCTGCAGGACATGATCATGGGCTTGATCACCTCGGGCGTGGAAGCGAGCCTGATCGATCGTCCGGGCGGCATCTTCGTGCGTTCGGTGCAGCAGATATCCAACGAAGATCGCATCCTGGTGCAGGCGGCCGCACGCCTGGTGCTGTTCGACAATGCGGGCAGCCTGGCCGAGCAGGTGGGGCGTCGGCGCCTGCGCACGCGCCCGGCGCTACTGAGGCCCACCACGAACTACGGCGATGTACCGGAGCCTGCGGTCGCGCCATCGTCGACAGCGGAAGCGTTGTTGCTGGCCAATCCCTATGGCGGCTTCAGCGCGGATGGCAGCGAGTACGTGATCGACCTGGACGCGGGCAAGCCCACGCCGGCGCCCTGGTCCAACGTACTGGCCAATCCGCAGTTCGGCTGCGTGGTGTCCGAAAGCGGCGGGAGCTATACCTGGGCCGAGAACGCGCACGAATTCCGTCTCACTCCCTGGGCGAACGATCCAGTCACCGATGCCAGTGGCGAGGCGATCTACCTGCGCGACGAACAAACCGGTCAGTTCTGGTCGCCCACGCCCTTGCCGCGACGCGGCAGCGGGCCATACCGCACCCGTCACGGCTTCGGCTATTCGGTGTTCGAGCATGACGAGCGCGGCATCCAGACCGAGCTGTGGACGTATGTCGATCTGGAATTCCCGGTCAAGTTCAACGTGCTGAAGATCCGCAACAAGTCCGGCCGGCCACGGCGGCTTTCCGCCACCGGCTACGTCGAATGGGTGCTGGGCGATCTGCGCTCGCGCACCGCGATGCACGTGGTGACCGAAACGGATCCGGTCACCGGCGCGATCTTCGCCCGTAATGCCTACAACATGGAATTTCCGGGCCGGGTGGCGTTCTTTGATCTGCACCATCATGCACGCACGCTCACCGGCGACCGGACCGAATTTCTTGGCCGCAACGGCAATCGCCACGCACCCGCGGCGATGGCGCACGCGCGACTCTCGGGCCAGGTAGGCGCGGGGCTGGACCCGTGCGCGGCCCTGCAGCTCGCATTCGAGCTGGACGACGGCGACGAGTACGAGATCATTTTTCGCCTGGGCGTGGCCGGCGATGCGAAGGCCGCGAGCGACATGGTGCAGCGACTGCGCGGGCAGGGCACGGCGACCGCGGCGCTCGACGCGGTGCGCATGCATTGGCGCTGGACCCTGGGCAAGGTCCAGGTGCAGACGCCCGATCCGGCGGTGAATGTACTCGCCAACGGCTGGTTGATGTACCAGACCATGGCGTGCCGCTTCTTCGCGCGCAGTGGCTACTACCAGTCCGGTGGTGCATTTGGTTTTCGCGATCAGTTGCAGGATTCGATGGCGATGATCTACGCCAGTCCGCATCGGGTGCGGCAGCACCTGTTGCTATGCGCGGCCCACCAGTTCGTCGAGGGCGATGTCCAGCATTGGTGGCATCCGCCGCTCGACCGGGGTGTGCGCACGCAATGTTCCGACGATTATCTGTGGCTACCGCTGGTGACCAGTCGCTATGTAGTTACGACGGGCGACGTTGGCGTGCTCGATGAAAGTGCCGGCTACCTGGAAGGTCGGCTGGTCAATCCGGATGAGGAGTCGTACTACGACCTGCCGGCTCGCTCGGAGTTGCATGAGCCCTTGTACGAGCATTGCGTGCGGGCGATCCGCCACGCCTCGCGACGCGGTGTCCACGGACTGCCTCTGATCGGCGCCGGGGACTGGAATGACGGCATGAATAAGGTCGGCGAGCATGGTCGCGGCGAGAGTGTCTGGCTTGGCTTCTTCCTCTACGACGTACTGCTGCGCTTCGCACCGATATCGCGGCGCCGGGGCGACGAGCCATTTGCGACTTATTGCGAGGCGGAAGCGGCCAAGCTGCAGGCCAATCTCGAAGCGCATGCCTGGGATGGCGCATGGTATCGGCGCGCCTATTTCGACGACGGCACGCCGCTGGGCTCGTCTGGCAACGACGAGTGCCGGATCGATTCGATTGCACAAAGCTGGTCGGTGCTGTCGGGCGCAGCAGGCGAGGCACGCACCAGGCAGGCCATGCAATCGCTGGATCAGCACCTGGTGCGTCGTGACGTGGGGCTGATCCAGCTGCTTGATCCGCCGTTCGATCGATCGGCGCTCGATCCGGGCTATATCAAGGGTTATGTGCCCGGCGTGCGCGAAAACGGCGGACAGTACACGCATGCAGCCATCTGGGCGACGATGGCCTTTGCCAAGCTGGGTGACGGCGCTCGCGCGTGGGAGTTGTTGCGGATGATCAATCCCGTGAGTCATGGCATGACCGACGAGGCGATCGACACCTACAAAGTGGAACCCTATGTGGTCTCGGCCGACGTCTACGCCGTGGCCCCGCACGTGGGGCGTGGCGGGTGGAGCTGGTATACCGGATCGGCTGGCTGGATGTATCGCCTGATCGTCGAATCGTTGCTGGGACTGCGCCTGGAGGGCGAGCGCCTATGCATCACGCCGGTGCTGCCGCCCGACTGGGCCTCGTTCAAGCTCGACTATCGGCATCACGAGACGGACTACCACATTACCGTTACCCGCACGGACGATCTCATTGATGGCATCAAGCTCAACCTGGACCGCAAGCCGCAGGCGGATCAATGCATCTTGCTGTTCGATGATGGCCGGGATCACTACGTGGAAGTGCGCCTCCCTGGCGCCGTCTAGGCGCCTCGCAAGCACATCACGTCGCGGCCATGTCGTCCTTGCGCGCTCTTAACGTTATCTAAGCCAAGCTCGATGTTCCGCCTGCCAGATGGTGTGGCAACGATACAGGCATCGTTTTGATGAACGCCATTCGTTCGGACGCCTTCGTCTTCTTTGGTGCGACAGGCGATCTGGCCCACAAGATGATTTTTCCGGCACTGCAGGCGCTTACGCGTGCCGGTGAGCTCGACATGCCGGTGATCGGCGTGGCCTATGCAAACTGGTCCCTGGATCAGCTGCGCGAGCGGGCACGCGACAGCCTCAAGGCGCACGGCGGCATCGACGAGGAGGCTTTCAGGCGCCTTTGTGCGCGACTGCAGTACATCGATGGTGACTATAACGACCCGGCAACCTACGACCGCCTGAAGCAGACCTTGGGCGACGCCAGTCACCCTCTCCACTACATGGCGATCCCGCCCAGCATGTTTGGCACGGTGGTTCAGGGCCTGGCGAGGTCCGGCTGCGCCAAGGGTGCGCGCATCATCATCGAAAAGCCGTTCGGGCACGACCTGGCATCCGCGAGGGCCCTGAATCTAACCTTGCACGAAGTCTTTGCCGAGCGCGATATCTTTCGCATCGACCACTATCTGGGCAAGGAGGCCGTGCAGAACCTGCTGTACTTCCGCTTCGCCAACACTTTTCTCGAACCCGTATGGAATCGCACCTATATCGAGAGCGTGCAGATCACCATGGCGGAGAACTTCGGCGTCCAGGGCCGAGGCAAATTCTATGAAGAAGCGGGCGCCATCCGCGACGTGGTACAGAACCACCTGCTCCAGGTGACCACCTTGCTGACGATGGAGTCGCCGGTCGGACGAGACCCGGTGGCCATGAGCGCCGAGAAATTGCGCCTGTTCCGCGCGATGCGACCATTGCGCTCCGAAGAAGTCGTGCGGGGCCAGTTTCGCGGTTACCGCGACGAGAAGGGCGTGGCAGTCGACTCCCAGGTCGAAACGTTCGCAGCGCTGTGCTTGCATATCGACAACTGGCGCTGGGCCGGTGTGCCTTTTTATATTCGCACGGGCAAGTGCCTGCCGATCACCTGTTCGGAAGTGTTCGTCACGCTCAAGCATCCACCTTTGGCGGTGTTCGACGACGTGATGCCAACGCAGGCCAATCATTTCCGCTTCCGCGTCAGCCCCGAAGTCATCATTTCCCTCGGCGCCCAGGTCAAGCAGTCGGGTGAGGCGATGTGCGGCGAGTCAGTGGAACTGGTGGCGCGTCATCAAACGCAACACGACGAGCTGCCTTACCAGCGCCTGCTCGGGGGTGCCATTCACGGTGACATCGCCCAGTTCACCAGCGATGAGTCTGTCGAGACCGCCTGGTCGGTCGTCGATCCGGTACTCAACGACACGGTGCCATTGCTCGAATACGACGCAGGCTGTTGGGGTCCGGCTGCGGCAGACAGGCTCATTCCGGGCGGCTGGCATAACCCCAAGCCGGAGGAGAGCAAGCCGTGCTGAAGACCGGGCCGGTGGTGTTTCTTCTCGATGTCGACAACACCTTGTTCGATAACGATCGCTTCGCCGCTGATGTGACGGGCACACTCGATGCGCTGTTTGGCGAGGATGAGCGCAAGCGCTATTGGTCGATCTATGAAGCGCTGCGGGACCGGCTCGGTTACGCCGATTATCTTGGCGCGCTCCAGCA
The DNA here is from genome assembly GCF_026283925.1 of Dyella halodurans. GTDB lineage: Bacteria > Pseudomonadota > Gammaproteobacteria > Xanthomonadales > Rhodanobacteraceae > Dyella > Dyella halodurans. The sequence continues at coordinate 258,805 of NZ_JAPDPF010000004.1, read as the reverse complement.
ATTTCGACTCGGCTGCGAGGGCAACCCAGCGCTGTTGCGGCTTTCCGCCTACCTGTTGGACTACCCGTTTGCCGATGGCTTGTATCCAGGCGCACTGGAAACGGTGAGTCATCTTGGCACGTTGGGCACCACGGTGATTCTTTCGGATGGCGACATCGTGTTCCAGCCGCACAAGATCCACCAGACGGGCCTGTGGCGGGCGGTTGGCGGACGCGTGCTCATCTATGTGCACAAGGAGCATATGAGTGAGTCCATCCAGCAGAGTTTCCCCGCTTCCCACTATGTGATGGTCGACGACAAGCCCAGGCTGCTGACAGCGATGAAGCGCCTGCTCGGCGACCGGCTCACCACCGTCTTCGTGCGGCAAGGCCACTACGCGGCCCAGGCCGAGTCTGCCGCGGCCGATCCCGTGCCCGACATGACGGTCACTCATATCGGCGAGCTTGCCCGCCTGGCCTTGCCCGACTTTCGTGCCGATTCTGCCTATGCTTCACCGGAGTAGCCATGAAGCCCACCCAGCAACTACATCAACTCGGCCAGAGCCTGTGGCTGGATAACATCACGCGGGACATTCTCGACAACGGCACCCTGCGCCGTTACATCGAGGAGTTGTCGGTCACCGGCCTCACCTCGAACCCGACCATCTTCGATGGCGCCATCGGCAGCGGTCATGCCTACGACGCCGGTATCCATGAAAAGGCGCGCGCAGGCCTGTCGGGCGAGGCGCTGTTCATGGAGCTTGCGCTGGAGGATCTGCGTCGCGCCGCCGACTTGTTCCAGCCGGTGTTTACGGCCAGCGACCAGCGTGACGGCTGGGTCTCGATGGAAGTGTCGCCCTTGCTCGCCAGTGACACCGCCGGCAGCATCCAGGCCGCCAGGGACATCCACCGCCAAGCCGCGCGGGCGAATCTGTTCGTGAAGATCCCCGGTACGCCTGAAGGCCTTCCGGCGATCGAAGAGGCGATCTTCGCCGGCATACCCATCAACGTCACCTTGTTGTTCTCGCGCGGCCAATATCTGGCCGCCGCGGAGGCCTACTTGCGCGGCATCGAGCGACGGGTTCAGGCCAAGCTTGATCCGCGCGTCGGTTCGGTCGCTTCGGTCTTCGTCAGCCGGTGGGATGTGGCGATCAAGGACAAGGTGCCTGCCGAATTGCGCAACAAGCTGGGCATCGCGGTGGCTCAGGAGACGTACCAGGCCTATCGCGCCATGCTCGCGTCGCCGCGCTGGCGTGCACTGGCCGATGCCGGTGCGCGGGTGCAGCGGCTGCTGTGGGCGAGCACGGGCACCAAGGATCCATCCGCGTCGGACACGCTTTACGTGGAAGCCCTGGCCGCACCCGACACCGTCGACACGATGCCGGAGAAGACCCTGCTTGCATTTGGCCAGCATGGCTCGCTGAAAGGCGTGATGGCTGAAGACGGTGGCGATGCGGCCGACATGCTGGCGGCCTTTACCAAGGCCGGCATCGATCTGGATGCGCTGGCCAGCCAGCTTCAAAAGGAAGGTGCAAAGTCGTTCGTGGCGTCCTGGCAGCAGCTGTTGCAGCGCATAGCGGACAAGACGGCGGAACTCGTGCGGGCCGCATCATGAACGCCCAGCCCGGTGGCCCCGCGTCCCCGAATCTCACGCGGCTGTCTTCATGGCATGCGCTCGAACAGCATGCGGCGCAGATGGGCAAGGCACAGCTGCGCGAACTGTTTGCCGCCGATGCGACGCGCGGCGAGCGCATGCACGCCGAGGCGGTGGGCCTGTATGTCGATTACTCCAAGCAGCGCGTCACCGATGACACGCTGCGGCTGCTTGGCGAGCTGGCCGAGGCCTGCGGCCTGGCGGAGCATCGCGCCGCCATGTTCAGGGGCGACCGCATCAACACCACCGAGAATCGCCCGGTGCTGCATATCGCCCTGCGCGCTCCCGCCGATGCAAGCATCGAAGTGGACGGCAGCAACGTGGTTCCCAAGGTCCACGCGGTGCTGGATCGCATGGCCACGTTCAGCCAGGCGGTGCGCAGCGGCCACTGGAAAGGACACACCGGCAAGCGCATCCGCAACGTCATCAGCATAGGCATTGGCGGCTCGGATCTTGGTCCGGTGATGGCTTACGAGGCGCTTCGCCACTATAGCCAGCGCGACATGAGTTTTCGCTTCGTGTCGAATGTCGACGGCACCGACTTTGTCGAAGCGACGCGGGACCTCGATCCCGCCGAAACGCTGTTCATCGTCTGCTCCAAGACCTTCACCACCCAGGAAACCCTGACCAATGCGCATGCGGCGCGCCGCTGGTGCCTCGATGGCCTGGGCGGTGCCGACGCCGAAAAGGGCGGCGCCATCGCGAAGCACTTTGTCGCGGTGTCGACCAATGCCAAGGGCGTAGCCGAGTTCGGCATCGATACCGAGCATATGTACGGCTTCTGGGACTGGGTCGGTGGGCGCTACTCGATGGACTCGGCCATTGGCCTGTCCAGCATGCTGGCGATTGGCGACGAGCAGTTTCGCGCCATGCTGGCCGGCTTCCACGCCATGGACGAGCATTTCCTGAATGCGCCGCTGGCACAAAACCTGCCGGTGATCATGGGGCTGCTGGCGGTGTGGAACACCAACTTCCTCGACGCGTCGACGGTGGCCGTGCTGCCCTACGAGCAGTACCTCAAGCGTTTTCCGGCTTACCTGCAGCAGTTGACCATGGAGAGCAACGGTAAGCATGTGACGCTGGATGGGGTGCGGGTTGATTACAACACCGGGCCGATCTACTGGGGCGAGCCGGGCACCAACGGCCAGCATTCGTTCTACCAGCTGATTCACCAGGGCACGCGGCTGATACCGTGCGATTTCATTGGTTTCCACCAGCCGCTCAATCCCTTGCTGGACACGCACGGCCAGGACCAGCATGACCTGCTGATCGCGAACCTGATTGCGCAGGGCGAGGCGCTCGCCTTCGGCAAGACCGCCGCCGAAGTGCGCGCCGAAGGCACCGCGCCGGCCCTGGTGCCGCAACGGCGTTTTGAGGGAAACCGTCCCAGCACCACGATTTTCGCGCAGCGGCTCGACCCTTATGCGCTGGGTAGCCTGGTGGCCCTCTACGAGCACAGCGTGTTCGTGCAAGGCGTGATCTGGGGCATCGATTCCTTCGATCAGTGGGGCGTGGAGCTGGGCAAGGCCCTGGCCAGGCGCACGGCTGCGCAAATCGCCGCTTCGGGCGAGGCGGAACTGGATCACGACAGTTCCACCAATGCCTTGATCCGGCTGTACCGGCAAAGGCGGACGGCGCAGCCGTGAGCACGAGCATCAGTCCACTGGCCGGCAAGCCCGCGCCACGGTCCCTGCTGGTCGACGTGGCGAAACTGGTCGCGGCTTATGCCGATCTGCAACCCGATCCGGCCGCGCCGACCCAGCGCGTGCAGTTCGGCACCTCCGGGCATCGCGGCAGTTCGTTCGAGCGCAGCTTCAATGAGTGGCATGTGCTGGCCATCAGCCAGGCGATCTGCGAGTACCGCAAGCGCAAGGGCATCGATGGCCCGCTCTTCATGGGCATCGACACCCACGCATTGTCGCCACCGGCGCAGGACAGCGCGCTGGAGGTGCTGGCCGCCAATGGCGTCGAGACGATGCTCGCGGTGGGTGGCGAGTACACGCCGACGCCGGTGATCTCACATGCCATCCTGCGCTACAACCGCGGACGCTCGACCGGACAAGCTGACGGCATCGTCGTCACGCCGTCGCATAATCCGCCCGATAACGGCGGCTTCAAATACAACCCGCCCAATGGCGGCCCCGCCGACACCGACATCACCGGCTGGATCCAGGATCGTGCCAATGTGCTGCTGGAAGGCGGCCTCAAGGAGGTTCGCCGGATGCCGCACGGTCGCGCGCGCCACGCGGGCACCACGCATGAGTACGATTTCCTCGACGCGTATGTCGGCGACCTGGGCAGCGTGGTCGATTTCGAGGCGATCCGTGCCGCCGGTATTCACCTTGGCGTCGATCCGCTCGGTGGGGCGGGCGTGCACTACTGGAAGCCGATCGCGGAGCGCTACAAGATCGACCTCACCGTGGTCAGCGAAGAAGTGGATGCGCAGTTCGCCTTCATGACGGTCGACTGGGACGGCAGGATCCGCATGGATCCTTCCTCGTCGTACGCCATGCAACGGCTGATCGGGCTGAAGAGCCAGTACGACGTCGCCTTCGCCTGCGATACCGATCACGATCGCCACGGCGTCGTGACGCGAAGTAGCGGCCTGCTGGTGGCCAATCACTATCTTTCCGTGTTGATCGACTACCTGTTCCAGCATCGCCCGACCTGGGGTGGTGGCGCTGCGGTGGGCAAGACGGTGGTAAGTACCGCGCTGATCGATCGCGTGGCCAGGCGCCTGCAGCGCAAGCTCTACGAGGTGCCGGTGGGATTCAAGTGGTTCGTCGACGGCCTGCTCGGCGGCTCGCTCGGTTTCGGCGGGGAGGAAAGCGCGGGCGCGTCGTTTCTTCGCCGCGACGGCTCGGTCTGGACCACCGACAAGGACGGCATCGCCGCCGCGCTGCTGTCGGCGGAAATCACCGCGCGTGCTGGCCGCGATCCCGGCGAGCTTTACGCTGATCTGGCCAATGAACTGGGCCAGCCTTGCGCCGACCGCGTGGAAGCGGCCGCAACGCAGGCCGAGAAGGCCGCGCTGGCAAAACTTTCGCCCAGGCAGGTGCAGGGCAAGCAGCTGGCGGGCGAGCCGATCGAGCAGGTGCTGGACCGCGCGCCAGGCAATGACGCCGCGATCGGCGGCATCAAGGTGACGTCGGCGAGTGGTTGGTTTGCCGCGCGCCCTTCCGGCACCGAAGACATCTACAAGATCTATGCGGAGAGCTTCAGGGATGAAGCCCATCTGCAATCCATCCTGCAGGAAGCGCAGCAGATCGTGGATGCTGCGCTGAAGAGCTCCTGACAACCGCGACATCGTGCGCTTTACAGGTGTCCCATGGCCAACGATCTCGACCAACGTTGCATCAATACGCTTCGCTTCCTGTCCGTCGACATGGTGCAAAAGGCCAATAGCGGCCATCCCGGACTGCCGCTTGGCGCGGCGCCGATGGCCTATGTGCTGTGGATGCACTGGCTCAAGTTCAACCCGCATGACCCGCAGTGGTTCGATCGCGACCGCTTCGTGCTGTCTGCCGGGCATGGCTCGGCCCTGCTGTACAGCCTGCTGCACATGACCGGTTACGCGCTGTCAATGGACGACCTCAAGCAGTTTCGCCAATGGGGCAGCAAGACGCCGGGACATCCGGAGCGAGGCGAAACACCAGGCGTTGAAACCACCACGGGGCCGTTGGGGCAGGGGGTGTCCAATGCGGTGGGCATGGCCATCGCAGAAGCTCAGCTGGCCGCGCGCTACAACCACGCGGGGCATGCCGTGATCGACCATTACACCTATGCGATCGTCAGCGATGGCGACCTCATGGAAGGCGTGTCGCAGGAAGCGGCGTCCATGGCCGGGCACCTCAAGCTGGGCAAGCTCGTATGCCTGTACGACGACAACCGGGTCACCCTCGCGGCAGGCACCGACATGACTTTTTCCGAGGATCGCGCGCGTCGTTTCGAAGCGTATGGATGGCACACCGTCAGGGTGGCCGATGGCAACGACCTGGTCGCCATCGACGAGGCGTTGCGGGTGGCGCGCGAGGAAATCGACCGACCATCGCTGATTCTCGTGCGCACCCATCTTGGCTATGGCTCGCCGGAGCAGGACACGGTCAAGGCGCATGGATCGCCGCTCGGGGTGGAGAGCGTGCGCAAGACCAAGCAGAAGCTCGATTGGCCCACCGAGCCGGACTTCCTGGTGCCCGACGATGTGCTCGCGCACTTCCGTGCCGCGGTGGATCTCGGGAAACGCCAGCAGGCCGATTGGGATGCGCGGCTGAGTGCCTACGCCAAGGCGTTTCCCGAACGTCACGCCGAGCTGCAGGGGGCGATACGTGGAGAGCTGCCCGCAGGTTGGGACGCGGACATCCCGAGTTTTCCGGCCGATGCCAAGGGCATCGCTACGCGCGATGCCGCCGGCAAGGCCATGAATGCGATCGCCCCGAAGCTCCCGGCGCTGACCGGCGGTTCGGCCGATCTCGATTCATCGACCAAGACCGCGCTGAAGGGCCTGGGCGATTTCAATCCGGACGCCAGCAAGGGCGAGGACCTGCAAGGTTCCGATCCGGCAGGCTGGAGCCGGCAGGGAAGAAACCTGCATTTTGGCCTGCGCGAACATGCCATGGGCGCCATCGTCAACGGCATCGCCGCGCATGGTGGCCTGCTTCCCTATAGCGCCACGTTCCTGATGTTTTCCGACTATATGCGCCCGCCCATGCGGCTGGCGGCGCTGATGGGCCTGCACGTCATCCACGTGTTCTCCCACGACAGCATTGGCCTGGGCGAAGACGGTCCCACCCATCAGCCGGTAGAGCACCTGGCCAGCCTGCGCGCCATGCCGAACCTGGTGCTGATTCGCCCCGCCGATGCCAACGAAGCGGCGGTGGCCTGGCGGGTTGCCGTGGAAACCCGCGGCGGCCCCGTGACCCTCGTGCTCACGCGGCAGGACGTGCCTACGCTCGATCGCACTCGCTATGCCTCGGCCGACGGGTTGCGCCAAGGCGCTTATGTGCTCGCCGATGCGAAAGATGGCAAGCCGGAACTGATTCTTATCGCCAGCGGCTCGGAAGTGAGCCTTATCGTCAAGGCCGCCGAGCGGCTGGAGGCGGATGGCATCGCCGTGCGCTGCGTGTCCATGCCCAGCTGGGAGCTGTTCGATGCACTCCCGCAAGCCAGGCGCGATGCGGTGCTGCCACCGTCCGTCACTGCGCGATTGGCGGTCGAGCTTGGCGTATCGCAAGGTTGGGAGCGCTATATCGGTGCCCACGGCGACATGATCAGCGTCGAGCGCTTCGGAGCGTCTGCACCGATCAACGTGGTGTTGCCCAAATACGGTTTCACCGAGGACGCGGTCTACGCACGCGCAAAAGCCTTGCTCGGCAGGTGACCCAGCGTACCCGGTGAACGTGCTGCGCTTATTCCTTCTTGATCGGATGGCCGCCAAATTCATTGCGCATGGCCGATAGCAGCTTGTCGGCGAACGAATCCTTGTCGCGCGAGCGCAACCTCTCGATCAACGACTGGGTGATGACCGGGGCGGGCACGTTGAGCTCGATGGCCTCGTCCACCGTCCAGCGACCTTCGCCGGAGTCGACCACATAAGGCGCAATACCGCTCAATTGCGGATTCTTCTGCAAGGCATCGGCGGTGAGATCCAGCAGCCACGAGCGAATCACGCTGCCGTAGCGCCAGAGTTCGGCAATGGCGTGCAGATCCAGGGCAAACTCCTTTTTTTGCTGGAGTATCGCGAAGCCTTCCGCGTAGGCCTGCATCATGCCGTACTCGATGCCGTTGTGGACCATCTTCACATAGTGTCCGGAGCCAACCGGGCCGACGCGACTCCAGCCCTTGTCCTTGCCCGGCGCGAGCGTCTCGAAGATCGACCGGAGGCGCTCAACCACGGCTTCGTCGCCGCCGACCATCATGCTATAGCCCTCGGCCAGGCCCCAGACGCCGCCACTGGTGCCGCAATCGACATAGGCGATGTCCTTGCCGGCGAATTGGCGGGCGCGGCGCAAGGTATCCTTGTAATAGGAATTGCCGCCATCGATCACGGTGTCGCCCGCATTCAATAACGGCAGCAAGGCATTGAGGGTGCTATCGGTGATCTCGCCGGCCGGCACCATCAGCCACAGCACGCGTGGTGCGGCCAACGCGGTGACCAGCGCCGGCAGCGAATCGCGCGACTGGGCGCCCTTGGTCTCCAGCTCGCTGCGCGCCTGCGCGTTCAGATCGAAGCCCACCACCTGGTGGCCGCCCTGCATCAAGCGTTGGGCCATATTGGCGCCCATGCGCCCGAGGCCAATCATGCCAATGTTCATACGATGTCCTCGACTGAGATCTCGACGTGCTGGTTGATGAATAGTCCGGGAAGGGCGCCGCGCCGTTTCGTCATCGCGTCAGCGATCCCCGGAACCGTGCTTGTATGCGCGGGGAGAAGCGTGTCCGGTAATAGGCCTCGGCGGCCTTTTGAATCGCCTCGGCCTGGGTCGGATAGGCGTGGATCACCTTGGCTAGCGTGCGCAGGCGGATGCCGGCCATGATCGCCAGGGTGATCTCGTTGATCATGTCGCCGGCATGGCGAGCGACGATGGTGGCGCCAAGTATCTTGTCGGTGCGTTCGAGTACATGGATCTTCACGAAGCCGCGCTCCTCGCTGTCGGTCACGCCACGATCGACCTCATGCATCGGTACGGTGAAAGTCTTGATGGGGATGCCCAGCCGATTGGCTTCTCTTACATACAGGCCGACGTGGGCAATCTCCGGATCGGTATAGGTACACCAGGGCAGCACCAAGGCGCTCATGCGCTCATGCCCACGAAACAGCGCGTTCTGCACCACAATGCGCGCCGAGGCCTCCGCCGTATGGGTATAGCGGTGGGCCAGGCAAACGTCGCCGGCGGCATAGATGTTCGGTTGGCTGGTACACAGGAAATCGTCCACGCGCACGCCGTGCTTGGGGTCGTAGTCGACGCCGGCGGCTTCCAGGCCCAGCCCCTGCACATTGGGGGCGTAGCCAACGCCGGCGCCGATCACATCGACCACGATGGTGTTGCGGTAGTCGTCGCTGACCAGGTCCACCAGTTTCTCGCCGCCGACGATCCGCACCGCAGCGACCGTCGTATTGAGCCGAACCTCGATGCCGTCGCGCGCAAGCGCATCCGACAGGATCTGCGCTGCATCCCGCTCTTCGTTGCCCAGGAACAGCGGCATGTCCTGCACGATCGTCGTTTTCGAGCCGAGGCGGCAGAACGCCTGGGCGAGTTCGCAGCCGATCGGGCTGCCACCGATGATCAGCAGGCGCCGTGGCAACTCGGTGATATCGAACACCGTGCGGCTGTTCAGCGGCTGGGCTTCGGCAAGACCCGGAATATCGGGGATGCCCACGCGCGCGCCGGTGGCAATCACGGCCTTGCCGAAGCGAATGACCTGGCCGTCGACCTTGATCGCGTCAGCGGCGACGAAACTACCCTCGCCGAAGAACACGTCGATGCCTTGGTCGACCAGTTGCTGGGCGGAGTCGTTGCCACTCATATGGGCGCGAATGCGGCGCACGCGTTCCATCACCGCGGCAAAGTCGTACTCGATGCCCTTGGGAACCTGCGCGCCAAAGCGCTGCGCATCGCGCATGTCGCCATACACCTGGGCCGTGCGAATCATCGCTTTCGAGGGCACGCTGCCGGTATTGAGGCAAGCACCACCAATGCGCTCGCGCTCGATCAGGGCCACCTTGGCACCGAGTGCCGTTGCCGTCTTGGCGGCGACCAGGCCGGCCGGTCCGCCGCCGATCACCGCCAGCTGATAGCGCGCGGCCGGCTGCGGATTGACCCAGGACGGCGGTCGCACGTTGGCGGCGCGGTCGCGTTCGTAAATATCCTCGCTCGGAACTACCGATGCGTCGAATGACTTGGCCATCAGCGCGTCCCCGCTTCACTGGCGGCTGGTTTGTCCAGCCAGCCTCCGGCAAAACCCGCATTGCGCAGCCCCTGGGTGAGATAGGGACAATTGCGCATCAGCGCCCACAGCCAGCCGCTGCGGTAGTTCTCGATCATCATCACCATGACGCCCTGATCGAGGCCGTAATACCCAGCCGACACCCAGGGACGCCCCTCGCCATCGGCGAGCGTCGGGTTGAAACTGCTGGCCAGGCGTCCGTCGGAAATGATTTGCGGATAGCGCGCGAGCATGTATTGCATCGCCTCGACCGCGATGTCGGGCGCGAACGGCAATGACGCGACCACCGTAGGGCAGGACAGCGTGCCGTCATCGGGTCCATAGGGCACGCCTCGCGCCGCGTAGCCGAACACGCGGTGTGTGCCACGCGCCGCGCCACTGTTTTCCTCGGTGGGGCCGTCGCATGCAGTCAAGCCCCAGCAGTTTTCGCCATAGCCAGCAAATTCATAGGGATTGCGTTGCGCATATTCGCGTTGGATGTAGGTGGCGCGTCGCGTGTTTTCAAAATAATCGGAGCGCTTTTCCTGCATGAACTTGTCGCGGATGCCGCGAAAATCGATCCACGCATGCGAGTAGTGATGCACGAACAGCGGGCCGGCGTAGAGAAAATCAAAGTCGTACAGATTTTCCCACTGGTAGGTCGCCGTCCACGACTGGTAGCACTCCCCGGTAATCGGGTGGGTTGGGGAACCCATGGCCAGCGCGTACAGCACGATAGCCTCGCTGTAACCCTCCCAGCCGTAATGAAGAAATCCGCATTCGGGCTTCCATCCCTGCCGGATGGTGTCGCCGCCATCCTGCGCCCAGTGCCAATCGATGCGACGATAAAGGGCGTCGGCGAGCTCGCGCAGCTCGCTCTCCTGCGGCGTTGTCGCGGTGAAATAGCGTTGCGCCGTGAGCATGCCGGCGATCAAGAGCGCGGTATCGATCATCGATAGCTCGGATCGCCACACTCGCGCGCCGGTGCGCATGTCGAGGAAGTGGAAATAAAAGCCCTGGTAGCCCGTGGCCGATGGGCCGCCGCTCTGGTCGCTGGCGGAAAAAAAGCGCAACGCGGCAAGGCAGTACTGCACGGCCTCGTCGCGTCCTATCCAGCCCCGCTCGACGGCCACCGGGTAACACGAGAGCGCCAGACCGACCACCGAAATGCTGACGGGTGAGCCATCGCGCGACGTATCGGCCACCAGTCCGTTGGACGGGTTCGTATTGCTCGGGAAGTACTCGAAGGCGGCACGCTGCAGACGTTCAAGCCAGGCGTCGTCCACCAGCGCGGTAGATGTTTTGATCGGCAGTATTTTTGGCATCGAGTTCGGCCGGCCTCGGGCTGCTTCTCGCGGGCTATGGCAAGCCGGAAGTTCTTGCGTGGAGCGCGAAAAAATCTGGTTCCAGGTGCGCTCCAGGCGCCATCACGGGAGCGCGAATCGCCATCAGCATGCCCGGCAAGCGCGATGATGACGCGACGAGGTGCATGTGTTGCGTGTAGAAGAGGTAACGAATGCTTGTTGCCTGTGCGGAGATCGCAAGCACACGCGGCATGCCCGTTGATTTCACGAAGCATTAGCCGGCGTTGTCGGTATGCTCGCGAACCAGGGTCACTCGCGCGCCGATATCGGCCGCCACCCAGCGTCGGCCATTGCATGTCCGCCCATCCGTCATCACGCCTCGATAGCGCATTGCAGGTTCAGCTGTTGTCGAACGGCAACCTCACCGTGGCCGTGGGTGCTGCCGGCTCCGGCTTCAGCCAATGGCGCGATGTCGCGGTGACGCGCTGGCGCGAGGATCCGGTTGGCGACGGATGGGGAAGCTACGTACTGTTGCGCGATGAGGAAAGTGGCGACGCGTGGTCCGCCAGTCTTCAACCATACAATGCCGGAGCCGAACCCTATACGACCGAACGGTCGGGCAGTCATGTGCGCATTGCCCATCAACACGATGCGCTGCAAAGTTCGCTGGAGATCGTCGTCGATCCCGATGGGGATCTCGAATGGCGCCGTGTCACGCTGACCAATGCAGGTGATCGTCCGCGTGCGATCAGCGTCACTTCCTACATGGAACTGGTCTTGGGTCCGGCTGGTGCCGATGCGGCACACCCGGCCTTTTCCAAGATGTTCGTCCAGACCGAATGGCTGCCGCGGGAGCAGCTGCTGCTTGCCACACGGCGTCGACGTTCTCCGGGCGAACAGGAGATCTGGGCGGGGCATCTGGCGCAGGTCGCCACGACGAAGGATCCGGCCTGCGACTACGAGACCGATCGCATGCGCTTTCTTGGTCGTGGGCGCACGCTGCGTGACGCCCTGGCCATGCAACCCGGGCAGGCGCTATCGCGCACGCATGGCTGTGTGCTCGACCCGATTTTCAGCTTGCGCCGTTCGGTGAGGCTGGCTCCTGGCGACACCGTCACGGTGACCTTCCTGACCGCGGTCGCCCACTCGCGAGACGCCGTGCTGGACCTGCTGTCATCGGCGAAACAGGGGCAGGCAGGCGACGATCTGCTCGCCCGAGCCGAGGCCCGCCGTGATGCAGGGCTTGGACGCCTCGGCGCCGATCCTGCGCAAGCGGCCCGCTATGACCACCTCGTCGGTGCCGTGTTGTATGCATGCAATCCGTGGAGGGCGCCGCCGAGCGTGCTGGAGCTTGCCCAGGGTGGGGCGCCGTTACTGTGGAGCGTTGGCATCTCCGGCGACCGGCCCATTGTGCTTCTGCACATCGCGGGCGAATCGGCGCGTGCTGGTGTGGCCGAATGCCTGTTGGCTCAACGTTACTGGCAGTCCTGCCGATTGGGCGTGGATGTCGTCCTGCTCCACGCGGGTCACGCCGAACGAGACGCATGCTTCGCCGAGCTCGTGCAGCAGGCGCAGGCGCAGAACGCGCTGCTTTCCGCCACGGCCGGTGCCGCGCCGGCCCAGGCATTTGCCTTGGCCGCCCAAGATCTACCCGAAGCCCTGCGCACCGGCCTGATGACTGCCGCGCGCATCGTGCTTGACGCGTCGCAAGGACTGCCGGAACCGGCGTCACGTGTGATCACCAGCGTGCCGGGCGGCGATCGAGCCCATCAACATGGGAAACCTGCTCGGAGCGGCGATGATGTTCGCGCATCCTTGCCCGTCGAAGGGGGCGAGTTCAGCAATGGTACCGGTGCCTTCGTCGCCTCGGGTCGGAGCTACGCCATCACGCTTGACGATGAGCGTTGCACGCCCTTGCCATGGGTCAACGTCATCGCCAATGCGGGTTTTGGTTTTCTGGTGTCGGCGGAGGGTGGCGGTTACAGCTGGTCGGACAACAGCCAGCAGAACACCTTGACGCCGTGGCCTAACGACCCGGTCAGCGACACGCCACACGACATTCTCTATCTGCGCGATGAAGACAGCGGCGAGCTATGGAGCGCCACGGCGGCGCCGATTCGCGTGCCGAGGCAACGCTATGTCGTGGAGCACGGCAAGGGATTCAGCCGCTTCAATCATGAGGCGCATGGCATTGGTGTGGAACTGGTCCAGTTGGTGCCGCCCGACGATCCGGTCAAGCTGTCCCAGCTAAGGCTGCACAACGGGTCGACGCGGCGTCGGCGCCTGGCGATAACCCTGTATGTCGAATGGGCGCTGGGTGCCAATGGCGCGGTTTCGGCACCGTTCGTGATCACCTCACGCGATCCGGCCACGGGCGCCTTGCTGGCCCGCAACCGCTGGCGGGCCGAGTTTGCTGACAGAGTGGCGTTTATCGATCTTGCAGGCAGGCGTTGCTCCGGTAGCGGTGATCGCCTGGCCTTTCTTGGCAGGTATGGCAGCGTTGCCCGTCCCGCCGCGCTTGTTGATGGTGCGCGACTGGAGGAGCGAATCGGCGCCGGTCTTTCTCCTTGTGGCGTGCTGCAGACGGTGGTGGAAATCGCCCCGGGCCAGCGCATCGACATCGCAGCCATGCTGGGCGAAGCCAGCTCGGATGATGCCGCATCCGCGCTGATCGAGAAGTATCGCCAGGCGGATCTGGATGCCGTGCTGAGTGACGTACGCAAGCGGTGGGATGACGTGCTCGACGCCGTGCAGGTGCAAACACCGAGTCGCGCCATGGACGTGCTTCTCAACGACTGGCTTTTGTACCAGGCGCTGGTCTGCCGCATGTGGGCACGGACGGCGTACTACCAGTCCAGTGGTGCCTACGGCTATCGCGACCAGCTGCAGGATGCCATGGCCTTGTGCATCGCTTGCCCTGAGGTCGCTCGCGAGCATCTGCTGCGGGCCGCGGGCCGGCAGTTCGTGCAGGGCGATGTGCAGCACTGGTGGCTGCCGCCGGCGGGGCAGGGCATCCGTACGCGCATCAGCGACGATCGCCTGTGGCTGCCCCATGTGGCGGCGCACTACGTCGCCACCACCAACGATACCGCCGTACTGGACGAGGTGCTGCCTTTCCTGGAGGGGCCGGCGATCAAGCCGGGCGACGCCGATGCCTTTTTCCAGCCCGGCACTTCGACTGAACAGGCGAGTCTCTACGAACATGCCGCACGCGCCCTCGATTCAAGCCTGACCCAGGGCGCCCATGGACTGCCCCTGATGGGTCATGGCGACTGGAACGACGGCATGAACCTGGTGGGCGCCGAAGGTCGAGGCGAGAGCATCTGGTTGGCGTGGTTCCTGCTCGCCACGATGGCGGCGTTCGAGCCCCTGGCGCTTGCGCGCGGCGACGAGGATCGTGTCGCTGCATGGCACCGCTACGCCAGTGGCCTGCGCGGGGTGCTCGACAGCAACGCCGCGTGGGACGGCGACTGGTATCGGCGCGGCTATTACGACAGCGGCGTGCCGCTGGGCTCGCATGAAAGCGATGAATGCAAGATCGACGTGATCGCCCAGTCGTGGAGCGTGATCGCCGGCGTGGCGCAGGTCGAACATGCCGCCAAGGCGATGGACGCGGTCGATCGGTATCTGGTGATGCACCAGGAAAAAATCGCCCTGCTGCTGGCGCCGCCGTTCGACCGCACACGCGAGAACCCTGGCTATATCAAGGGCTATCCACCGGGTATCCGCGAGAACGGCGGGCAATATACCCATGGCGCGACCTGGTCGATCTTCGCCTACGCGAAGCTGGGGCAAGGGGAGCGCGCCATGGCGATGTTCGACATGCTCAACCCGATCCACCACAGCGATACGCCCCAGGCAGTTGATCGCTACAAGGTCGAACCCTACGTGTCCTGTGCGGATGTCTATTCCGTCGATCCCTACATAGGGCGCGGTGGCTGGACCTGGTATAGCGGCTCGGCTGGTTGGCTGTATCGCGCAGGCGTGGACGCCATCCTCGGCTTGCGGCGACGGGGAGATCACCTGCTGCTGGATCCGTGCATACCAGCGTCCTGGCCAGGCTTCCGCATGACGTATCGGTACCGCGGGCCCACCTCACGAATCACCCGCTATGAGATCGCGGTAGAGAATCCCGATGGCGTCTGTCGCGGTGTTGCGTCGGTCGCACTTGATGCTGCCGTCTTGCCCGCCGCCGATACGCTCATTCCCCTGGTCGATGACGGGGAAGTTCATGCGGTGCGCGTGGTACTCGGTGGCGACAAGGCCTCGTAAGCTCAGGGTGATGTCGATTCCATACACCCATGGCGAAAAGCGTCGACGACGTCGCTGTCAGCGACCAGCGCGATGCCGCCTTTGAAGCAGGCAATGCGGACACTGGACGGTGCTCCGCATACGCTGCAATTCGCAGTGCCCGCCGTAACTCATCGACACCTTCGTCTTATGGACTTGCTGGCCCCAAAGGATTCAAATCCGCTCGATAGGATTGTCAGTGCTCGACCAGCGCGATATCGATCGTCAACAGCGCTGCTTGTGCCGGCGACCAAAGCAAAGACGGGTGACCATCTCTCAAGCGGCTGTCGGGCAAACGGTTCGCTGATCTTTCACTGATTTATCTGCGCTAGATAGGTGACCCGCGAAGCACTGCGTTGGCATCTGCATCGCCGCACCGGATGCCCATGAACCCATCCGATCCCGCCGCCGTACCGTCCGCCAATCCAGCTCCGCTGACGGGCATGCGGTTTGCTCTTGGCGCCTTCGCCGTGGCGCTCGCCACCTTCATGAACGTGCTCGACGCGTCCATCGCCAACGTCGCCATTCCGACCCTGTCCGGCGATCTTGGCGTGTCGGTGGACGAAGGCACCTGGGTGATCACCGTATTCTCCGCCGCCAACGCGGTGTCGATCCCGCTCACGGGCTGGCTGACCCAGCGCCTTGGCCAGGTCAAGCTCTTCACCGGAGCGATCCTGCTGTTCGTGATTGCGTCCGCCCTGTGTGGCATGGCACCAAGCCTGCCGGTGTTGCTGGCGGCGCGCGTGCTTCAGGGCGTGGCGGCCGGCCCACTGATACCGTTGTCGCAAGCCTTGCTGCTCACCACGTTTCCCAAGGACAAGAGCGGCAGCGCGCTGTCGTTGTGGGCCATGACAGCGACGGTCGGTCCTATCGTCGGCCCAGCCTTGGGCGGGTGGATCACCGACAGGTATAGCTGGTCCTGGATCTTCTATATCAATGTACCGGTGGGTCTGTTCGCGGCCGCCGTGGTGTGGACGGTCTATCGTAGCCGTGAAACGGCAACGCGTCGTCTCCCGATCGACACGGTCGGCCTGCTTTCCTTGATTGTGTGGGTCGCCGCACTGCAGGTCATGCTCGACAAGGGCAAGGACCTGGATTGGTTCAACTCCCCCGTCATCTGCCTGCTCGGCGTGATCGCACTGATCGGCCTCGCGTTCTTCGTGGTGTGGGAGCTGACCGAAGAGAAGCCGATCGTCGACCTGCGGCTGTTCGCCGGACGCAACTTCCTCGGCGGCACGATTGCCATCTCCGTGGCCTACGCGATTTTCTTCGCGAACCTGGTGCTGCTGCCGCAGTGGATCCAGGTGTACCTCGGTTATCGGGCCGTCGATGCGGGCCTGGTGACCGCCCCGCTAGGCATATTCGCCGTGATCCTCGCGCCGATGATGGGCAAGTTGATGATGAAGCTGGACGCACGCGTCCTGGCGACGTTGGCCTTCGTGGGCTTTGCCATCGTCTTTTTCATGCGCTCGCTGTACACCACCAATATCGATCGATACACCTTGATCCTGCCGACCCTGCTGCAGGGCATTCCCACGGCCCTGTTCTTCGTTCCCTTGACGGCGATCATCCTATCGGGCCTCCCGCCCGACAAGATCCCATCCGCCGCGGGCTTGTCCAACTTCGTGCGCGTATTCGCGGGCGCGGTTGGAACATCCCTGCTGTCGAACAGCTGGAACAACCGCACGATCATGCATCACGCGCGACTGATCGAGCAGGTGAACGGCTATAACCCGAACCTCACGGATGCGATTGCACAGACGCAGTCGACGCTGGAGATCGGTGCGTCCAATGCGTTCGCCTTCGTCGAGCGCGGATTGGGCGCGCAGGCGGCCATGCTCGGCATCAATGATGTCTTTTGGGTATCCGCCATCATCTTTGTGCTGATCATTCCGCTGATCTGGGTCACGCATCCCAGCAAGGACGTGGACGTCGGGGCGGGAGCAGCATGATGAAAGACATCCACGCGAGCCCGAAGCGTAGGGACCTCTGAGCGCGTTTCGACCGGTCCACCCACTGAGCGAGGCCAAAACCATGCGTGCTCTTCCCGCGGCAGCGTCGATCGGATTGACACTGGCCATGGCCGGCTGCGCCACCAGTGGTGGCCTGCATCCGGACGGCACCCCGATCAGCCCCGACTCGCTCGCGACCTCGCGCACCCTCGCCAACGCAAAGCTATCGCCCGCCGCATGGCCCGAAGCCGACTGGTGGACCTCGCTGGGTGACAGTCAGCTCAATGCGCTGATTACCGAAGCCTTGCATGACAACCCGAGTCTCGACGAAGCCGACGCACGTGCGCGCCAGGCGCAAGCCGAGGCATCGGAGGCCGATGCCGAGCGCAAACCGGAAGTGAACGCCGGGGCAGGCATTTACGAAGTCCGCGTGCCGACCACGCTGCCACCGATTGGCAAGGGCCATACCCGCACCGCGAAGAATGTCTACGCCCGTTTCAGCTGGGATCTCGATCTATGGGGTGGCAAGCGGGCTGCCTGGGAGGCCGCTCTCGGGCAACAGCGCGCCGAGGAGGTCGATGCCCAGGCGGCGCGGATCGAACTTTCCGCCAATGTGGCTCGCGCATACGTGCAGCTGGGCTACGCCTACGCCCGTCAGGATGTGGCAACGGCCGAGCTCGGCCGGGCCACCGATGTGCTCAAGCTGACGCAAAAACGCCTTGGCGCGGGTATCGATAGTCAGGTGCAGCTGAAGCAGAGCGATGCAGAAGTCGCCGGTGCCCAGGAGCGCAAGGCACAGGCGGATCGCGCGATCGATGCGGCGCAATCGGCGCTGTCCGTGCTGTTGGGCAAGGGCCCCGATCGCGGCCTGGCGATCGCCCGCCCAAAGCTGATGTCGCCGGACGTACTGCATGTGCCAGCGAATCTGCCGGTCGAGCTGCTGGGACATCGCGCCGACCTCGTTGCCGCCCGCTGGCGTGTGGAAGCTGCCGGCAAGCAGATCGCCGCGGCCAAGACGGAGTTCCTTCCGAACGTCAATATCAGCGCCATGGCGGGTCTGGTCATGCTCGGCGGAGGCAATCTGTTCACGGCCGAGTCCCGCTTCTACCAGGTGGGGCCGGCGATCAGCCTGCCGATCTTCGATGGCGGCCGCCGCCGCGCGAACTTGAACAGCACGGATGCGCTATTCGACCTGGCCGTGGCGCATTACAACAACACGCTCGTGCGCGCCGTCAACGAAGTCTGCGACTTCAACGATGCACTCAGCTCGCTGCAGATCCAGATCGACGCGCAGCAGCGCGCGACGTCCGCCGCGGGTGATGCGTGGGCGCTGGCCGAGAAACGCTACAAGGCCGGCATTGGAAGCTATCTGGAAGCGCTCATCGTGCGCCAGCAGTTGCTGATCGATCAGGAGCGCATGGCGGCGCTGCAGGCGGAGCAGATCGACTATTCGGTGCAAATCATCCAGGCGCTCGGCGGCGGCTTCCGCCCGGGACAGAACGTGCCTGACCCGCCGGCCGTCGCTGCCGATGCGAAATCCCCGGCTCTTATCCATCATCGGTCTTGAGGCAGCCATCATGTCTACTCAAATCCCTGCGGATTCCAGCGCCGCCGCGCCGCCTAAGAAGGGGCGGAAATTCATGCTGAGCGTCCTGGGGGCATGCGTCCTGGTGGGCGTCATCGTCTTTGCGGTCTGGTACGTGCTGCTGAGTCGTTGGTACGAAAGCACCGACGACGCTTACGTCAATGGCAATGTCGTACAGATCACGCCGCAGATCATCGGCACCGTGGTCAGCATCGGTGCCGACGATGGCGATTTCGTCAAGCAGGGGGAGGTGCTGGTCACGCTGGACAAGGCGGATGCGGATGTCGCCCTGGAAAACGCGGCGGCGAACCTTGCCAACACGGTGCGCAAGGTGCGTGGCCTGTACAGCACGGTGTCGGGCGCGCAGGCCGATGTGCTGGTGCGGCAGACGGCACTGCAGAAAGCCAAGGAGGATTACGATCGGCGTGTCGACCTGGTCAGCTCGGGCGCGATCTCGGCGGAAGAACTCTCACACGCCAAAGATACGCTGACCTCCGCCGAAAGCTCGCTTACGACGGCCGAGCAGCAATTGCAGACCAACAAGGTGCTCGTGGACGACACCGTCGTCATGTCGCATCCGGACGTCAAGGCCGCTGCCGCGCAGTATCGTGCCGCCTACCTCAGCGAGGTACGCACGACCCTGTTGGCGCCGGTCACCGGCTACGTCGCCAAGCGCATCGTGCAGGTCGGCCAGCGCGTGCAACCTGGCGCCTCCCTGATGGCGGTCGTGCCGCTGCACGACGTATGGATCGATGCCAACTTCAAGGAAACCCAGCTCGCTCACATGCGTATCGGCCAGCCGGTGGAGGTGACTTCCGACATCTATGGTCACGCGGTGAAGTATGACGGCAAGGTGCTGGAGCTGGGTGTGGGGACCGGTGGCGCCTTCTCGCTGCTGCCCGCGCAAAATGCCACCGGCAACTGGATCAAGATCGTGCAGCGCATGCCGGTGCGCGTGGTGTTCACCAATCCAAGGCAGCTGGACCAGGATCCGCTGCGCATCGGCATGTCATTGGACGTGAAAGTGGACCTGCATGACGAGAGCGGCCCAAGGCTGGCGCATGAGGTACCCAAGAAGCCCGCCTTCAGTACGGACGTTTATCAGCAGCAGCTGTCACACGCCGACGAACAGGTGGCGCAGATTATTCAAACGAACATGGCCGTCAGAGCGAAGTAGATCCGCTGTCGAGGAAGCTATGCCGTGCGGCCTAGCGGGCCGTGGGCATCGCGAACTCGGGGCCTCAGGCGGGGTTGTCGGGCCAGCGCTGCATGACGCTCTTGTAGCGCGTGTAAAAGCGCACGGATTCCTGGCCATAGGCGTGCTGATCGCCGAACAGTGATCGCTTCCAGCCCCCGAACGAATGCCAGGCCGCCGGCACCGGACTGGGCAGGTTGATGCCAACCATGCCTACCTGGATCTGCCGGGTGAAGGCGCGGGCCGCAGCCCCGTCTGAAGTGAAAAGCGATGAGCAGTTGCCCAGTTCATGCGCGTTGACGAGTGCTATGGCACTGGCCAGGTCAGGCACACGGACCACCGACAGGACAGGCCCGAAAATCTCTTCCCGATAGATGCTCATATCGGGTTTCACCTGATCAAACAGCGAGCCGCCGAGAAAGAAGCCCGCCTCGTGACCAGGCACGGTATGACCGCGGCCATCGACGACGAGTCTGGCACCGGCCGCCACGCCTGCCTCGATATAGCCCAACACCTTGCTGCGATGCGCCGCGGTGACCAGTGGGCCCATGTCCATATCGGGTTCCATGCCACCGCCGATCCGCAGCGAGCGTACGCGGGGCGTCAGGCGCTCGATGAGTTCATCGGCAATACGGCCTACCGCCACCGCGACCGAGGTCGCCATGCAGCGCTGGCCAGCCGAGCCATACGATGAGGTGACCAGGGCGTCGACGGCCTGATCGAGATTGGCGTCGGGCATGACGACGAGATGGTTCTTCGCACTGCCCAAGGCTTGCACGCGCTTTCCGCGCCGCGCGCTTTCGCGGTAGATATATTCGGCAACCGGCGTCGAACCGACGACCGAGATCGCAGCTACATCGGCGTGTTCGATCAGCGCATCGACGGCGATCTTGTCGCCTTGCACGACATTGAAGACGCCTTTGGGAAAACCCGCTTGCAGGAACAGTTCAGCCAGTCGAATCGACGCCGATGGCGTGCGCTCCGATGGCTTGAGCACGAAGGTGTTGCCACACGCAGCGGCCATCACGAACATCCAGCACGGCACCACCATGGGGAAATTGAACGGCGTGATGCCTGCGGCCACGCCGACCGGCTGACGCAGGTTCCAGCTGTCCATGCCGACGACGCTCTGATCGGTGAAATCGGTCTTGAGCAGGTTGGGAATGCCGCACGCGAATTCGACGATTTCGATGCCGCGCACTACTTCGCCCTTCGCGTCCGCAAGTAGCTTGCCGTTGTCGCTTGTGATGAGCGTGGCGAGTTCGTCCAGATGCGCTTCAAGCAGTTCCTTGTACTTGAACATCAGGCGCGCGCGCGTCAGGGGCGCGGTTTCGCTCCAGTCCGGAAACGCAGCCTTCGCAGCAGCCACCGCGGCGTCGACTTCACTGGCGCTGGCGAACGGCGCGCGGGCAGCTATGCGGCCTTGTGCCGGATTGAATACGTCACCGAACCTTCCACTCGTCCCGGCGACGCGTCGGCTGTCGATGAAATGACTCAGTTCACGCACGGCGTCACGATGGGCTTCGTTCATACGTCCTCCGCAGGGAGGCTGGCGCTGCGCGCGCCGCGCGTTTTTTCATCCCGCGCCTCGCCATCCCATGGACGCTACGCTCGTCACTGCTTGATGTCGAGCGACGTTATGTGAACTGAGCGCCTTCGTTGAATGTCATCCACCACGAGAAAGCGCATTGCCATGGATCATGTGTCTCGCTCGACCCATTGCGCACGCCAGGCAGGCGCCTCGAACGGATCGGCAAAGTACTGGGTCTCGTGCGCCACCTTGCCATGGCGAAATTCCATGATGCTGACCGTGTAGGCGTGACCACGTTCGTACGTAATGACGTACTCGCTCACCCAGAGATTGCCCTCGCCGGTGATGCGCCGGATCGCAAACCCCGATGGTTTTCCCGGGTGGTGGCCACGTAGCGCTTGCAGGTTGCGCCGGCCGTGAATGACCTCGCCGGACTGCGGGTACTCGCATACTGCGTCGTCGTGATAGATGTCGTGCTCGGCTTCCAGATCACCGGAAGCGGATGCAGCCCAATGTCGATCGAGCGCCATGCGGATGTTCTGCACTTCCATCGTCGGCCTCCACCTGAATCCGCGTGCTTGCGACACCCACGCCTCGCAGGCATCCAGCACGCGGGTCGAGCGGCGCGCAGCAGGCTGGGCCGCTCGGACGAAGAGTCAGGTTGCGCTTAGGCAGGCTGGCATACAAGTGCTCGCGCCCGTCCATCGCGCATCTTGCAATGCCACTCAGTCATGCCGACTTACCGCGCCTGCCGGCGTGTCGAGCAAGGCGGCAAAGTTCTCGGCGACCGCGTCGACGTGGCTTGTCCGTCGCGCTGGAGAGCGGGGGCAGGTCAGGGCGATCTTCGTTCATCGCCATCGGTGCGCGGAGGGGGAGGGATTGGGGCAGGGCGGTACAAGGATCGAATTTGTGACACCAGCTCTGGTGCGGCGCTGATCACGTAGCTTCCAGCGAGTTGGCCGCACCCCCTCATCATCGACCGGGGCACCAAACACGGCCGCATTTTATTACGGGAGAGCCCAACATTCGGGCGCTTGGCCTCGTCCGCCGTGGCCGTGCCGAGGTCGAGCGTACGACCAAGCCATATGGGATGACCAGAGGCAACGCCCAAATTGCGATCGAGTATCGCGCTCACCCTGGGCCCTAAACTTTTTTCTGCCCCCCTGGATAAAGGAAGAAGGCCCACTGAAGGGCCCCTTCAAATGCTTACTAGGGGAAAGGTCCATGGTCGCAGTCATCGCAGGGAATGGTTTGGGTCTGGCCAACACGTCGCTGACCCAGCTGGGCCAGACGTCAGGCGGGCAGGCGGCCCTTGGGCAGGCCCAGCTCGGGTCCTACCTGAACCTGGCGACCGGCAACCTGGTGCTGCAAAACGCCGACGAGGGCCTGATCGTCGACGGCCTGCCGCTTAACGTGCTGCGGACCTATAACAGCCTGGGCCAGCTGAGCGGCAACCAGGGCTGGCTGTTCGGCTTCAGCCGCAGCGTGGGCGGCCTCACCG
Organism: Dyella halodurans; assembly: GCF_026283925.1. Lineage (GTDB taxonomy): Bacteria > Pseudomonadota > Gammaproteobacteria > Xanthomonadales > Rhodanobacteraceae > Dyella > Dyella halodurans. Next base: position 235,892 of record NZ_JAPDPF010000004.1, on the reverse strand, counting down.
GCACGCTCAACACCGCCGGCAGCACGATCACCCGCACGGCGGACGACGGCTCGAGCGTGACCTACGCCTATAACGCCACCCTGGGCCAGTACGTCAGCCAGGGCCAGAGCGGGGCGAGCGACACCCTGAGCTGGAACGCGACCACGTCCAGTTGGACCTGGACCGACGGCGCCAGCCGCGTGCAGGAAACCTATAGTGCCTCCGGCCAGCTGCAAACCCTGAGTGACCCCGAGACCGGAGCCAGCTACAGCTTCGGCTACAACACCAGCAACGCTCTGAACACGATTACGGCCAGCGACGGCGACACGCTGACCCTGGGCTACACCGGTAACGCCCTGACCAGCCTGTCGATCAGCGAGATCCCGCCGGGTGGCACCACCGCCGTGGTGCGCCAGCAGGTGCAGTTCGGCTACGACAGTCAGGGCCGCCTGCAGACGGTCACCACCACGCTCGCCTCGGATACCAACAGCACCAGCAGCGCGAGCTACACCACCACCTACGGCTACGACGGCACCAGCGACCGGGTGACCTCGGTCACCCAGAGTGACGGCACCACCGTCAGCTACACCTACGCCCAAGACAGCAACGGCACTTACCGCGTCGCCACCATCACCACCGGCAGCGGCGCCGCCGCGCAGACCCTGAGCCTGAGCTACAACCTCACCACCGACACCACCACGGTGACCGATGGCCTGGGCAACGTCACCACTTATACCTACAACGCCGCCGGCCAGCTGACCCAGGTGGCCGCACCGACCGTCAACGGCAGCAGCCCCACCACGAGCTACCAGTACGACGGCAACGGCAACCTCACCCAGGTGACCGACGCCAACGGCGGTGTCACTACCTATACCTACGATGGCAACGGCAACCGGCTGAGCGCGGAAGACCCCACCGGTCACACCATCACCTACACCTATAACGCCGACAACCAGGTCACCAGCCAGACCACCTACAGCGTGCCGGCCCAAGGCGTGGTGGGGCAGAGCGGTTATGTCGCCCCCAGCGGGGCGCAAACGACCTATTACGTGTACGACAGCAGCGACCGCCTCAACTACGTGGTCGATGCGCTGGGCAATGTCACCGAGCACGACTACGGCACCAGCAGTGGTCTGACGGTGCTCAGCAGCACCAAGCAGTACCTGGGCACCCAGTACAGCTTGACCGGCTTGAGCCCTAGCACGCCGCCGACGCTGGCCCAGCTGCAGAGCTGGGTGGCCAGCAGCCCGGTGCAGGCCACGCTTAGCCAGATGACGCGCACCGACTACAGCTACGACGTGCGGGGCCAGCTCAGTCAGGCGATCCAGTGGGATGTGCTCAACAGCAGTGGCGTCGGCACGCTCAGCAGCGATGTGGGCGCCTCGGTGACGACGTACACCTACGATGCCCAAGGCCGCCTGCTGCACAGCACGACCGAACGTGGCAGCAATCGCACGACGTTGGAGACCACCAGCTACACCTATGACGGCCTGGGCCGGCTGCTCAGCACCACCGATCCGGTGGGCAACGTCACCAGTTACGTCTACACCGACAGCGGCAACCAGCTGGTGATCACCCAGGCCAACGGCCTGACCACCACCCAGCTACGCAACAGCGCCGGGGAGCTGCTCAGCAGCACCCAGTCGGCCACCGGGCAGACCAGCCGGGTGACATCGTATCTGTACAACGCTGACGGCCAGCAAATCGCCACCATCGATCCAGCCGGCAACGTCAGCTACACCTTCTACGATACCGACGGGCGCGTAGCCGGTACGGTCGATCCCACCGGGGCGGTGACTGCCTACACCTACGATGCCGATGGTCACGTCGTTGCGACCACGCAGTACGCGACCCTGGTGAGCACGGCGAGCTGGGTCAGCGGCGGCGCGCTGACGGCGAGCTACCCCACCAGCTTGCCGATCCCCACCGCCACGGCCAACGACCGCACCACACACACGCTTTATGACGCAGCCGGACGCGTGATCGCGGCGATCGATGCGCTGGGCGATGTCAGCACCACGGCGTATGACGGTGACGGTAATGCGGTCAGCACCACGGCCTACGCGACGGCGTTGAGCGGCACGCAGCTAAGTACGCTGGGGAGTGCTCCGACATGGGGCGCATTGCAGGCCGTTCTCACCACTAGCGCCAATGACCGCACGAGTCACGCGATCTATGACGCTGATAGCCAGCTCGTGGCGAGCATAGATGCGGCCGGCTACACCACGGTAACGAGCTACGACACAGCGGGGCGGGTCATCAAGACCGTTGCTTATGCGACCGCCCTGACCGGAGCGCAAATCACTGCGCTGGGGAGTGCGCCCACGCTGGCTGCGGTACAGGCCGACCTGAGCACCCAAGCCAGCGACCAGACCACACGCACTTACTACGACGACGCGGGGCGCGTGGTCGCCCAGGTCGATGCCGATGGGTACTTGACCACCACGGCCTACGACGAAACGACGCACACCACCACCAGTACGCGCTATGCCGCGGTACTGACATCCCAGCAGTTGAGCGCCTTGACCGGTGGCGAGACCACGGCCGCCCTGGTCGCCCTGCTTGGCACGACACCGAGTAGTCAGGTCAGCAGCGATGTCTATGATGCCGATGGTCGCCTGCATCAGAGCACGGCGCCCGACGGCACCGTGACGGTTTACAACTACAACACGGTCGGTCAGCTGCTCTCCACCACGATCACGCCCACCAACGGACAGGGCGCAGCGCGTACAACCAGCGCCACGTACGATGCGTTTGGCGATACGCTCACCACGATTGACGGCGCCAACGCCACTACGCATTACGGCTACAACGTGCTCGGCCAGCGCGTGAGTGCGACCGATCCGCTGGGCAATACCACCTACAGCTACTACGACGCCGATGGACGCGTCGCGTACACCGTGCAGGGGCAGCCCAGTGGCGGCACGCTCAACGCCCTTGGTGCAGTCACCGCCTATACCTACAATGCCTTTGGTCAGGTCACCACGAGTCGCCGCTTTGCCGGCGTGCTGACGCTCACCACCAGCGGCAGCAGTAGTGGCATCACGCTCAATGTGCTGACGGCCACTGCTGCACAACTGGCCACGGCTGCCACGGCGCTGGCGAACCCCGCCCTGGATATCGCGACGACCTACAGCTACACACTGGATGGTCAGGTCGCCGGCACGATCGATGGACTGGGCTATCAAACCGCCTATCAGTACGATGCCTTCGGCGACGTGACGCAGGCCCAGCAGCAGCTGAGCCAGGCCGGCCAGGCCTTGAGCGCCGCCAACAGTACGATCACGCAGTCCAGCTATGACCTGCGTGGCGAGCGCACGGGCGAGACCGATGCGGTTGGTTCGAGCGTCGCACGCAGCACCTCGAACACCTACGACGCCTTCGGTCGAGTCACCAGCACCACCGATGGCGACGGCCATACCGTCACCTACGGCTACGACAACCTCGGTCGCCAGGTAAGTAGCAGCCAGACCGTGCAAGGCCAGACGCGCACCACGCAAACGACTTATGACGCCTTCGATCGTGTGGTCAGCCAGACCGATGCGCTGAACAACGTCACCAGCTACCAGTACGACCTGCTCAACCACAAGACCATCGTCACCACGTCCGACGGCGTGACGATGACCACGGTGAGGGATGCCTTTGGGGATGTCGTCTCCATCACGGATGGCGCCAACGACATCACCGCCTATACCTACGATGCCGACGGTCGCCTGACGCAGACGCAGGATGCGCTGGGCAATATCAGCAAGGACCAGTACGACACCGATGGTCATCTGATCCAGACCACCGACGCCACCGGTCATGTCGTCACCTACAGTTACGATGCGAGCGGCCGGGTGCTCACCCGCACCGTCGATCCGACCAGCCTGGACCCGGGTGGCCTCAACCTGGTGACCACGTATGCCTATGACGGTGCGGGTCGCGAGCTGAGCGTCACGGACCCCACGGGCTCGGTCACGACCTACAGCTACGATGCCGACGGCAACGTGCTGACCCAGGTCCAAGATGCGGGCACGGGCAAGCTCAACCTGACCACGACCCGCACCTATGACGGCGCCAGCAAGACGCTGACCGTCACGGTCGGTGCAGGCACCAGCGCGGCGCGCACCACGCAATACGTCTACGACAACCTCGAGCGCCTGAGTCAGCAAATCGTCGACCCATCGGGTCTGCACCTGACCACGACCTACGCCTACGACGCCAGCAACAATCTTCTCAGCGTCACCAACGCCAACGGCAACGTCACCCGCACCATCTACAACGAAGCGAACGAAGCGGTCATCAGCATTAACCCGGCCGGTGCGGTGACACAGCGCACCTACGATGTCGACGGCCGGGTGACCTCGGTGCACGCCTATGCCACGGCACTGACCAGCGCGCAGCTCACCGCGCTGGGTAGCGCACCCACGCTGGCCGCGGTGACGGCGGACCTGACCGCCACCAGCGCGGACCAGGTGACTTACACCAGCTACAACGCCGAAGGACAGGTGCGTTACAGCATTGATCCGATGGGCTATGTCACCGAGACACGCTACGACAGCGCCGATCGGGTGAGTGAGGTACTGGCCTATAAGACAGCGGTGACGGTATCGGCGGGCGAGGCGACGGTCCTCCAGCAATCGCAGAGCACGTCACTATCCTCGGTGGCCTCGCTGGTTAGCGGGGCGGGCAATACCGACGCCACGGCCGAAGCGACGTTGCACCTGTACGACGCCGACAGCCACGAGCGCTTCACGGTGCAGCAGAACACCGTCAACGGCCAGCTGGTGGGCCTGGTCAGCGAGCAGCGTTACGACGCGGCGGGCCGGGTCATCGCCACGATCGCCTATGGCAGCAGCTTGCCGTTGTCGAGCAGCTCGTCGCTGAGCGCGCAGCTGTCGACCAGTAGCGTGGCGCAGTCCTTGGCCAGTGCACCGAATCACACCACGTACAGCGTCTACGACAACGCGGGTCGCCTGCGCTACACCATTGACGCGACCAATCACGTCACGGAGACGCAGTACGACGCCGATGGGCGTGTGCTGAAGACGATCGCCTACGCCAACCCGATCACGCTGCCGGGCACGCAGACCGTGACCACCCTGGCCAGCGCGATCAGTGCCACCAACAGCGGCACCACGAACGCGCGTATCAGCAGCACGACCTATGATGCCGCGGGTCGCATCACCGCGACCGGCGACGCGCTGGGTACCAACGCCAATTTCCAGTACGACGCCACCGGCCTGCTGACGGCCCGAGCCGATCGCGACGGCAACTGGACCTACGACACCTACGATAAGGCGGGCCGCAAGACGCTGGAACAGAGCCCGCCGGTGACGGTGGGCAGCTACAACGGCACCACGCTGCAGACCGCCGCCAATCAATATCTGTACACGGCCTACGCCTATGACGGCGTGGGTAACGTCACCGCGATCAGCAAGGGCACCGGAGCGAGCTCCAGCAGCATCACGGTTCTCAGCACCACCAGCTACGCCTACGACGCCGCAGGTCACCAGATCAGCACGACGTATCCGGGCAGCGTCAGCACCCACGTGGTCTACAACGCGCTGGGCCAGGCGGTAGTGGATCAAGACGCCGATGGTCACTACCAGTACAAGGCGTACAACACCGATGGCGAGTTGGCCTACAGCGTGGATGCCGACGGCTATGTGACGGCCAACGCGTACGATGCCTACGGCAACCAGGTCAGCACGACCCGCTATGCCACGGCACTGAATACGACGGCCATCAGTGGCTGGAGTGCAGGACAGCCGCTGAGCGTGGCGCAGGTGCAAGCCGGCCTGGTCAGCTCGGGCAGCGACCGCACCATCACCACCACCTACGATCAGCGCAACCAGAAGACGCAAGTACAACAGCCGGCCATCGCCTATGTCTTGGCCATGGGCCCCCTGGCGGGAACGGCCATGGCGGCGGCATCGCCGACCACCACCTACACCTACGATGCCTACGGTAACGTCACCAGTGCATCGACCTTGATCCAACCGGCTAACGCCACCGGTGACGGCAACGCCACGCCGGCGATCTGGGCAACGACGTATACCTACTACGACGCGCTGAATCGGGCTGTCATGACGGTGTCGCCCACGGGGGCCTACACCAGCCCGCAGGGCTACGTCACCACGTCCAGTTACAATGCTTTTGGCGACGTAGTGACGGTAACCCAGTACGCCACGGCCGTCAGCACCAGTGCGGTCAGCGTCACCACGCCTCCAGGCCTGCCACCCGCGGGCACGGTGACGACGGGTTACGACCGTTCGACCACTTACGGCTACGACCTGATTGGCCGCAAGAACAGTCAGACGGATACGGGTGAGTACAGCTACGTCAATGGTGCGGCTGGTATAGCCAGCGGCAGCTCGCTGACCACCACGACCTATGATGGCGAGAACCGCGTCACCAGCGTGACCGTCAATGGCATGACGACCTCGACGACCTATGACGCCGTGGGTCGCGTGACTAGTATCAAGGCCCCGGCTCGTCAGGCACTGGTGAGCAATTGGCAGACATTGTTGCAGCAGACCCCCTCGCTCGACCTGAGCAGCAGCAGCCTGTACACATCGGTTATTCCCGTCACGACCAACGTCTATGACGCTCTGGGCAATTTGCTTACGACCACCGTATCTGCCGGGGGGCAGTCGGCCACGACGAGCTTCTTCTACGACGCCCTCAATCGACAGGTGGGTCAGTCGGATGCGCTCGGCAATTGGTCGTCCACGGCGTACGACAACAATGGCAATGTAACCAGCCAGAGCTATTACCTGCTGGCTGGCAACAGCGGCGCAACCGTCACCACCACCTATACCTACGACGCCAACAATCAGCAGCTAAGCACCTTCACTCAGCGCACTGGGCAGACCGGCTACGACAGCTACAGCCAGGTCAAGTACGACGCGTTTGGTGAAGTGGTCGCCAAGGGCGACAACAACGGTTACGAGGCCATCTACGGCTACAACAATGCCGGCAATCTCATCAGTGCCCCGGACGCGAAGACCGGTGCCATCCATTCGTATGGTTACGACCTGGCCGGTCATCAGCAAACCGACTTCACGACGATTACCGGAGGTAGCAGCACCACTTGGACCCACAACTGGGACGATCTGGCCGGCAATGTTGTCCAGCAGCGTACGCCCAGTGACAGTGCCAGCAGCGGCGTCAATGGCAGTCTGCAGACGACCCGCAGCTATGACCGCTGGGGCAATGTGCTGTCCTATACGGATGCCGCGGGCAACACAACGCAGTACCACTATGACAACCTCAATCAGGTGGTCCAGCAGATCGAGCCCAACGTTCTAGTCGTATCTGCCACCGGCGTGCGTACATGGACGACGCCGTCCAAGGAGTGGTACTACAACGTTAGCGGTCAGCTGATGGGAACCACCGACGAAAACGCCAATTCCAGCTGGAACACGTACGACGGTGCCGGCAACCTCACGGCAGCGCAGGATGGTATTGGTAACGTAACCTACACCGCTTACGACGCGCTGGGTCGCGCCGTCGCCCAGCAAACGCCGCCCGCCAATACCGCCTCCGGTTCGGTGGCGCATATCACCTACACCAATTACGACGCGCTCAACAGGGTCGTGCAGCAGGGCGATTTCCTGCTCAACAGCGCCGGTACGGCGCGCACGCAGCAAGCCCAGCAGACTTACGTGCTGGACACCGGCGGCGACCGCATCCAGGTCACCGATGCGCTGAGCAACACCAGCTACTACAGCTATGACAGTCAGCATCGTGTACTGACCAGCCAGACGCCGATTCAGCATCAGAACAGTTGGCAGGAAACGTACGCGTACGATGTCAACGGCAACAAGATCAGCGACACCACCGCCAATGGCGATGCGCAGACCTGGCTCTATGACTATTTTGGTCGCGTGCAGTGGCATTACGATCTCAGTGGCGCCAAGACCACGTACAACTATGACCCCAGCTCTGGGCTGCTTACCAGCGAAACCAGCACTTGGACGCCGGCTGGACAGAGCAATCCAGGCTATCTCCCGGGCACCCTGACGGGCAGCGGCAGCGAGATCGACTTCACGTACTACGCCGACGGCCAGGTCCAACAGGAGCTGCAGAAGACCGGCGGCACCACCGCGCTGTGGGACAACTACCAGTACGACGCCAATGGCAACCAGTCGGTGGATGCCACCTACACCACGGATGGCGCCGGCGCGACGGTGCACACCGAGACCATCACCAAGTACGACAGCCACAATCGCATCAGCACCGTCATCACCGAGAACCCGGACACCTCCACCGAGAACACGCTGGAGGATTTCAACTACGACGCCGCCGGCAATCGCCGCGCTGTCTTTGTCCAAAGCGCGTATGGCAGCAATGCCGCACCCATCTCCGGTAGCGGCGCTGCGCCGACCACGGGTGGCGTAGGTACCCAGACGGCGACGGCGGGCCAGGCCTGGAATGCGAGTATCGCCAGTGCGTTCACCGACAATGTCGGCTTTGGCCTGACCTTCACCGCTACCGGCTTGCCTAGCTGGCTGTCGTTCAACAGCAGCGGTGTCTTTAGCGGTACGCCGACCGCGGCGGGCAGCTGGACGGTGACCGTCACCGCGACGGACGTGAACGGTCAGAGCGTCAGTGCGAGCGTGGTCGTGACCGTGCCCGTCGCCGCGCCGGTGTTCACCAGTGGGGCGAGCGCCCAGATTGGTGGCGTCGGCGGCGCGATGAGCTTCACGGTGCCAGGGGCGACGGACGCCAATGGCTCAACGCTGACCTACGCTGCCACGCAGTCCAGCGGCGCCGCATTGCCGTCCTGGCTGAGCTTCAATGCCAGCACGCTCACGTTCACGGGCACACCGGCGCCGGGCAGCGTCGGTACCTACACACTGGCGGTCAAGGCCACTGCCGCCAATGGTGGCGCGTCGACGGAGACGTTCACGCTCACCGTGGCGGCAACGCCACCGGTCGTCAACGGCTCGATCAGCAATCAGACGGTATACGGCACGCGCTCCTTTGCCTTCAGCTTCCCCAGCACGTCCTTCAGCGAAACCGATGGCGATTCGCTGACCTACACGTCGGGCACCTACGCTTTCCAGTCGATTCCGGGCGAGCCCACCGTCGAAAATGATTCGCCGTTGCCAAGCTGGATGACGTTTTATCCATCGAGCCTCAGCTTCGGGGGCACGCCGCCGCAGAGCGCCGTCGGCCAGACCTTCAAGCTCTATATCCTGGCCCAGAATCCGCAAGGTCAATCGGCGGAGGCCTATTTCACGGTGACAGTGGCGCAGTACGTGCAGCCGGCGCCGGTGTACAACGGTAACCTTGCCAACCACACCGGCGTCATCGGTGGCGCGTCGGTGAATATCCCGCTTCCGTCCAATGCCTTCACCGAGTCGGACGGTGGTGCGCTCACCTACACCGGCATGGTGCTTATCCCTGCGCACACCTTGACGATCAACAAGGCGGGTGAACCCACCGACACGAACGTGGCGGCGATTTGGGTACCGATCAGCGAGGTGGGTCTGACCGTCAACGCCACCACGGGTGCGATCACCGGTGTGCCACAGTCGATCACGTATGAGACTTCCTCGTTCTCGACGCCGGTCTACGAGACCGACAGCAGCTACCAGATCGAAATCATCGCGACCAACGGGCAGGGTGGCACCGCCGCCGGCACGTTCACGATGACCAACACGTACGCGCCCATTGTTGTCGCGAACCCCATGCCGGCGCAGACCTTTACGGGTGGGGCCAATTTTCAGTATGTAATGCCATCCAATGTGTTCTACGACCCGGCCGGCAACGCGCTGACCTACACCGCGAGCAATTTGCCGAGCTGGATGACATTCAGCGGCGGATTCTTCGACAATGTCTACAACGCGCTTGTTCCCGTCGGGACCTACTACATCACCGTCACGGCGACCGACAAGATTTCCGGCAACTCGACCAGCACCACGCTTACCGTCAATGTGCTGAATGCACCGCCTGTCTTTACTGGCAGTGCCGTCAATCTAGCAGCCACCCAGAACTCCTATTTCAGCTACACGCCACCTGCGGCCACTGATGCTAACGGCGATGCCCTTACTTATAGCGCTGGCATGTTGAGCGGTTCCACCTGGGTCGGCCTGCCGTCGTGGTTAAGCTTCAATGCAAGTACGCACACATTCAGCGGCACGCCACCCTCCGGGGGTACCTATACGCTGGCGATGTGGGCCACTGACACGCATGGTGCCTCGGTGGGCGAATCGTTCACCCTCACTGTGGCCTCGGTGCCGCAACCGCCGCAGTACGTCGGTACCATCGCCGGGGCCGATTACGAGTACAACTATCCGGCAAACGTAGGCATCAATGCGGCGGGTCAGTTTAGCGATCCGCAGGGACAAACCCTGACCTACACGGCGACGCTTTCCAATGGCAACGCATTGCCGTCGTGGCTCGTATTTAATGCCTCCACCCAGCAGTTCTCGGGTAACCCCAACATCCTGCGCGATAGCTATTTAACGTGGACGATCACGATGAAGGCCACGGACGCGAGTGGCCTGTCCAATAGCCTCACGTTCACGATCGGCTATCAGGGCAAGGCAACCGGATCGTCGGCAAGCCTTCAGACGTTGAGTGTCCAGACGCTGCAGGCAACCCAAACGACGACACCCGATGTCCAGAGCTTCTGGTTTACCTACGATGCCGACAACCGCACCGTCGTAAACAACGGTGCGTTGCAGAACGGTCAGATCGTGGTCACGGGTGGCACCTACGAAGACCCGTCATTCGCCAACCAGTACGACGCCGCCGGCAACGTGGTCATCCGCAACTCTGTCAATGCGGCGACCTACCAGGACGTCGAAGGGCCCAACACCATCACCTATAGCGCTGGCGACGCCATGAGTCAGAAGATGGTGTACGACGGCCGTAACGAGTTGGTGCAGTCGTACTACACCGTCGACACCACCATCGGCCAAAGCAATCTTGGCGTAAAAACGCAGTATTGGTACGACGCTGACGGTCATCAGGTCGGTAGCAACAACTATCTGGCCTCCAACACCACCGAGAGCATTTACGGCCTGCCCGACAAGCCAACCGGCTACATGTATCTCAACATTGGCGGCTGGCTCGGCTACGGCTCGGCGACCGCTTACAACGCCGATGGCGTGGTTACCGAACAGGTGAGCTGGAACGCGCCGACGCGCAACTGGACCCAAATCGGCCAGCAATACTTTGACGGCAATGGCACGCTGCCCGATGGTGGCCAGAGCGCCGTACCCACCATCAGCAGTGATGGTCCCGAGGTGATGGCTTCCACCACCACCTACACGGCCTTTGATCACGAGGACAATGTCACGGCGTACAGCTACACCCAGCCGGCGGTGAGCGGAGGCAACGGGGCCTACGGCGCCAACTACACCGTGAGCTACATCAAGAAAGACGGTTACCTGGAGCAGAGCACCAGCGGTACGCCGACCGTGTCCGGCTACGTGCCGGCCACCGACACCAGTTACTACGACGACTTCGGTCGCCGCATTGCCGTGTCGCAGACCAGCCAGAACGGTGCGGGCACCGCTCAGAACGAGACCCGCGCGTTTGCCTACGACGCCACCGGCGACATCGTCGAGCGTCGCACCGGCACCTCCAGCGGCAGCACGTTTACGCCCAATGGCGGCAACGGTACCGATCACTACACCTACGTCAACGGCCAACAGCTGGGCGACATGGATGAAGCGGGCGATATCAACGTGTCCGGCACGCTCACCGGATTCAGTAGTGGCAACCCGACGCAGTACGTGGTGCAGGCGGGCGATTCGCTGGAGAGCATCGCGCAGTCGGTGTACGGCAACAGCGGCATGGCGTACATCATTGCCGCGGCAAACGGCCTCACGGGGGATAGCGGGCTGGTGGTGGGGCAGTCGATTACCGTGCCGTCGGTGACGACGCATGCGAACACGTCGACTACGTTCAAGCCATACAACCCAGGTCAGATCATCGGCAGTACGACGCCGAGCTTGCCGGCGGTGCCACCGCCGCCGCCGAGTGCGTCGGGGTGTTCGGGGGTGGCAGAGATCGTCATGGTCGCGGTGGTGATCGTGGCCAGCATTTACACGGCGGGCTTGGCAGCGGAGGCGTTTGCTGGGGCGACAGGATCGGTATGGGGTGCGGGCGTTGCTGCGTTGAGTGGTAGTTATGGCTTGGCGGGCGCAGGTGCGGCTGCTATTGGAGGATTTGTTGGTAGTGTAGCCGGTCAGATTACGGGGGATGCGGAAGGAATTAGTAGCGGATTCTCATTAACTCAGGCATTGACCAGCGGCTTGGCCGCTGGGTTGACGGCGGGTATCGGCAGCGAGATCGCCAGCACCGGCAGCGACTCTTCGGCGCTGGCGAGCGCAGCAGGCAAATTGAAGCCGGCTGGCGCAGCGTTGCTAGGTGCGGGCAGCTATGCCAGCAATGTCGTAGCTGCCCATATCACGGGACAGGCGAGCCAGTTCAGCTGGGCGGGCGTGGTGGCGTCGGCGGTGGCATCAGGGCTGACTGCAGAGGCGGGGTTGAAGGGTGGGGCTTTGCAGCAGTTGGGCGACAGCTCGGGAAGCTTCACCCGGGATGTGGCGGGTGGGTTGATGTCCGGTGCCTTGGACAAAGAGACCTCGCAACTGCTGGGCGATGACCGCACCAGTACATGGAGTCAGATCGGCGAGGACGCATTTGGGAATGCGTTGGGGAATGCGGCCATTGCGGGGATGAGCAGCCCGGGCATTGCGCAGCAAGGCTATCAGTTCGACTTTACGAAGGGCGGGCAGGGTGTGGGCGCGCAAGGGGCCGCGTCAGCAGATAGCGGCATCTCCGATGCCTTGATGGCGCAAGTTGTGAGTGGAGGTCCTTCGGTCGCTGCTTCCGACTGGCAAACGGTATACGACACATTCGGCACAGTGCGACCGAGTTCTGCGGCAGCGAGCGGCTTCACGCGACTCGAATCTGACGCGGAGATCGCTGAGAATCAGGCCGACATTGATCGCCTAACCGCACAAGGACGCGACATGTCGGCCGCGCAACAGGCGCTCGATGAATATCGCACGCGCACCTATGTCGGTGAGGACAGTGGGGATTCGAGTAACTATTCTCAGAGCGCCGGGGGCCCCGGGTCAGACCAGGGATCATCCGGAGGGGGCCTTGCTGGGTATCCGCTAGCGACAGCTGGAACAGGCTTTGGCCCAGCGTACTGGCAAGGTCAGCCGCTACAGGGCACATCGAACTTCTCCCTGGGAGGGGCCTATAGCAATCTTTGGGGCCCGGTGGCATCGCCGAATAACACGTCGGGACCCATCGCACCGGTTGATACATCGTCGCAAAACGTTGGCATCGACCTTCCTTACAAGGACGAGGGAATCCTGAGCTCATCGATCCTGAGCGGCACCATGGATCTGGTGCGTGGCCTTGGCGAAGCGGGCATGCAAGTGCGGGTGGGTGCGTCCGTGCCCAAAGGCTGGACCGCCGCTGTGATCGCCAATGGTGGCCGTGCATCAGCGTTTGCAAACCCCGCGCCCGCGATTCAGATCGGCAGGAATCTTGCCACTGACACCGGTGCGGTGCTGGATTTAGCCAAGGTGTTGAAGGGAGTGGCACCGGCGTTGAAAACTGCGGGTAAAGTGCTGGCCAGAGGTGCTGTGGGACTTGAGCTCGCAACCATGAAATGGAGTGATCCACTAGATTGGGGGCACGTGGGAGTCAGCGCTGGATCCATTTTTGCTGCTGATGCCATTGCTGGCGCAGCCGGTGGTCCGGTTGGCGCAGCCGCAGGTATCGCCTGGGGCGTGATCGATTACGAAGCTGGCAAGTTTGAGTACCATGGTCAGAGCGGATGGCGTGCGCTTTATCACTACGGCAGCGATAAGATCGATCAGCTTTACAATCAGAGCAACCCGACCACATTACAGCGTTAGTCAGTCAGGGGGCATGCGCGACACCAAGAGGCTCCGGCCGCAACGCGACCGGAGTTGTTTCGAATCCAAGGGACGCGATGTATCAATTTATCTGCTTCGGGTACTACATGTCTTTCCAACGCTCGTTGACAGGAAGTGGCGACGTGGCGGATGCCAAGGGGAATGCTGATTGGACGAGCTTCCTTTATTTTATGGCGCTTTCTTTCTGGTTGCTCAACGTACTTGAACCACTGACCGGCCTTCGGACCGCGCTGGAGCAAGTGTGGCAGGCGTGGTGGCACGGGCGGATCGATCCACGAGGGGGATCGATCTTGTTTGTAATGCCCTTGAGTTATGCATTGAATTATTTTTGTTTGAATCGCCGCCACGAGGCGATCGTGGCGCGCTTTGCACAAGTCAAGTTACCCAGGTATCGCTGGTTTACGTTGGTAAATTATCTTGTGGCAATGCCGCTTATCCTTCTTGGTGGCGCGAGTCGGGTCTGGCTCCTTCCTGCGACGGGGGCCATGGCGGCCTTATGGCTGTTGGTGGAGTTTGGCTTCCACACATGGCTCCGAGGGAAACACATCGGAAAACAGGATGGAGTGGACCGCTCCTGATTTCTTGGACACCAAAGCGCGAGGACAATCCCTGCACGGAAGTGTTCGATGGAAAAGCATCAACGATTCACGGCTGACATCGAAAACGCATCGAAAACGGCACGCATCGAAAACGCGAAAACGGGACGGGGGTAGTAAATCGCGCCCAGTTCAGTCGCCTTCTCGCTTTGGTCGCCCCGGTGCTCTTGCAACGACAGGGAGCTGGGGTCCTTTTCATCCTGGCTTGGAATGTCGCGCTGCCCGGCGAAAGCAGGGTCAGATTGGACAACCGTCGATCTCTCGGGCGGTTTAGCTCGGGACGAGTGCTATGTTCTCGAGACGTGCAAGGGTACATTTCGGCGCAACGCTTTCACGTTGCGCCGAAGGGACTGCATTCCACCCCAACTTTCTATCGTCGTCTAAAGCGGGAAAACGGGACAGCGGGAAAACCGAAAACGGGACGGAGGTAGTTAAATCGCGCCCCGTCCAGTCACCTTCTCGCTTTGGTCGCCCTGGTGCTCTTACAACGACAGGGGGCTAGGGTCCTTTGCACCCTGGCTTGGCATATCGCGCGGCCCGGCGAAAGCGGAGTCAGATTGGACTACCGCCGATCTCTCGGACGGTTTAATTGGGCACGAATGCTATGTTCTCGAGACGCGCAAGGGTACATGTCGGCGCAACGCTTTCACGTTGCGCCGACAGGACCGCATTCCTGCCTATTTTTCGATAATCGTCTAAAGCGTTTTGCGCGTGACGGAGCCGGATGTCATCCACGACCCGTTGAAGTACGAAAGCTCTTCATATGCTGTGATGGCGCCTGCATTGCCGTTCAACACCATGCTCACATTTGAGCCTGAATTGCAGAACGAGGTGTTGCCCGACATCTTGAACTGGATTGGACGTCCGTCTTGCGCCAACGCAGACATGTGCGAGCCGTAGGCATTGGGTCCCTGCTGACTATTAAAGTAGCTCGAGCAGGAGGTGAACGTCAGGCCATGAATATCTACGACCTGACTGGGTAGTCCGATCGTAGTCGAGGTACCGGTCAACAATAGCCAGCCGTCCCTTTGATTGCTTTCGGCGCCGCATGCCAAGAACGATACGCCCACCATATTGGTCATGGCATATCCCCACACGTTTTGATCCGAGCCGCAGGCAGTGAACGACGAATAGGTCATGCCGTTCAGTGACCAGCCAATGCCTTTGTTGCTGCTTGCATAGCATCGGCTGACATCAATAGATGTGTGGTAGCCGGCAAACAGAAATCCTATGCCGGCATTGCTGGCTGACCAGCAGTCTGACAATGTCCCCATGTAGGCGTTGACGAAGAAGAAGCCGTTGGCGCCGCAATTTTGGACGCGGACGTTTTTGATCGTAAAGAAGGAGCAGTATCCGCCGGTACCCACCGCATTTCCGCTGCCCACGAGAACACCATTGCCAGGGGCGCCGTTTATCAATAGATCTTCAATGCCAAACTACGCACCAGCGTTGAAAGCGATTCCTGAAGACCCGGTGCTTGCGCTACTGAAGTCGAGATAAGTGCATTGTGGCCCGTCCCCGCGGACAATGATGTTGTGCACAACGCCGGCACTGTAGGCAGTGAAAGCTAGCGTTGAGCTGCATTTGTATTGGCCGGCGGGAAAATAGAGCACGCCCTCGCGAAAATCATTGTTTTGTTGAGGTGTGGCAATGGCGGCGAGGATCGCGGACGTGTCGTCAGTGACTCCGTCACCAACGGCACCAAATGTCTTTACGTTGGTCCAGATGGTTGATGGTGAGGATGATTGTGCTGAAGCTTGAGTAGGGAGCGCGATCAATGCGCCTCCCACTGCGAGTGGGATCGAACCAATAAATTGTCGTCTCTCCATGAGTCCCTCGAAAGTAGGTTTGTCAATCCGCTTGCCCAGCTTGGGCCACTATGGCGGCTGCCGAATGAGGCGGCAACCAAGAAAGGGGTCTGGCTGGACTACTCCTGATTTCTCGGACGAAAAGAAATAAAACAGGGACCAAAGTCAACTTCTGAAAAGTGCACTCTGATCCCTGTCGTTACTCATGGCTCCGAGCAGTCTTAAGGAACGCCAACGTTAGGTACGTAACCTAAGACACCGACACGCTGGTAATTCGGTGGTGTCACTGTTGCCACAGAGTCATAGAAATCCCCATCATAAGGGTCATAATAACGAACGAGCGGGGAAGTATTGGCTGCCTGGTAAGAGTATATATACCCATAAACTCCCTCAACGATTTGACCTTCGCAACTTGATGAGGTTGAAGAAAAATGCCGATTTCCTGCAGAAATATGGCAGCGATACAGTGGCATGGTGCCACTTGCCTGCATCGGAAGGACGTTCCAAGCGATTCCCTGTAAGTTGAATCCATTGCTCAACCCTTCGAGGACTGAAGTAGTCACGAAATGATTATTGGTGCCGGGAGCATAGAATTCATATGCGGGAGTAGACGTCGAAAATGGGTAAGCGTAACCATTCTTGAATGCACTACTAACGGCGGTATAGTAAGCACCAAGCGAGCCGGCTCCAGAATTATAGCTGCTTAACCCCTGGAATCCGGTGGCATTCGGCCAAATGAACGGAATTATTGCGACAACGTCAGGGTCGCCTATCGATAGCGCAACGTAAGCCTGAAGCTCCTGTTCCAAGGCCGCATTACAGCACAAACTATTACTTTGATAGCCAGCTTGGGGGACAAGAACGGTGCGTTGGTTTGAATTCAATCGACTCCTGAGTCCAGAGTAGGCCGCCGAATAGGACTGGCCATTAGCGCATGTCCATTGACCATTGCTGTAACAGTCTATGCCAGCCCAATCGACGAGGCTGAGTCCGAGATAGTTTCCTGGCTGATATATAATCATTAGTGGTACGCTGGGAAAAGCGGTGCGTACCGCGTTGGCTTCTGCGCTCAATGCTTGTATTGATACACCGGCGCCATCGGGCTCGTCGTATAAATAGAACGCTGCCACATCATTGGCCGCAACCTGAGCTGAAATGCTCTGAGCAAAATTGCTCCAATTAGTGCCCCAGCCGTTAATCAGGTTAGGGGAGTTTCCTTGATTTTGAAAAAAAACGCCTTGAACTGAAACGATCGACTTCATGCCATAGTTTGATGCTTCAGTAATTGCTTTTGGTACATCTGCGGTATCCGCCCCAAGAGCTATGTATGACACGTTCGCGTATGGTGCTAATGCCGCGGTATAGTCACCTGGGCCTGCATAAGTGTCCCAGTATCCGACGAGAACGTTATTACCCGCTTGTAGGGACGTTGCCGTTAGAAGGGTCAACGCCATGACCAATAATGCGATTTTTTTAGATTGCATAGAAAATTCCCTTTTGGTTGCAGGTCTAAGTTCATATCATTTGAAATCATTTCTGGTTTATGGAATCTCCTCATTCGCCATTGATACCCTGGGCTACTCCAGGACGGTTTCCACTCAGATGATGACTCATGATTGATGTCGATAATGGCGACCCAACCACGCTTTTTTTGCGCGAGCACCAATGTGGAAAACGAGGCGGACGTAGTTGAGTTGCGACCCATTCAGTCGGCGTCTGGGTACTCTTGCCAAGACTGGGTGTCCCAAAGTCTTTTCTCCATGGCTTGGAATATCCGGAAAGACGGGGTGGCAGTCCAACCTGCCGTGTTCAGCAGTTCTGCCCCCGTTCCGGCTGAGTAATAGAGGTTCGCCATTGAGGAACGCCCGCATTGCGCGGGCGTTGTTGATGGGCGAGCGACTGGATCGGCCGGGCTCGCATGGCTTGGGTTGCTGCCTTGTCGCGAGACGACGGCGCTTCGGTGTTGCTCTGTTTGCTATTCGAAGCCCAGTTCGTCCAGCGATGCCTTGCAGGCGAGTTCTGCCTGTTCGCTGAGGAAGTAGAGCGCGGCGAACATACCCTCGGTGACTTCGTTATCCAAGGGCCAGTTGCCGGGTTCCATTTCTTGGCATTTCGACTGGATCACGCGGAAGGTGTCGCTATTGACCAGGATGCGCGTCACCGCCTGGATGCCCATGCACAAGCCGGCGATTCGGGCGGCGCGGAACTTGTCGCCGTCCTTGGCGCGCGAAAACGTCCAGAACGGACGGCAAAGCGGATTGGTGGGACGGGGGACGGCGTTGGGCGCGGAAGGGCCTGCGGCTGCCGTATGATCGACTGTAGCCATGATCAACTCCTAACAAGTTGGTTGTGGTTAGCGGGTCGTCTGGGTTGCTGCCCTTTCGGCCCGCGCTATTTCACTTGCGATCAAGCAGAGCGTCGGCGGGAAGAATGGGAACTTTGCAGCCGCCGACGCACGGACCTTCGCACGCGGCGCGAGCCGTGTCCGTCCGGAAAAGTCTCGCGCATGGCTTGAGAAGCGCTGCGTTCCGCGTGGTGCGGGAGTCGGCTTCCGTGTGGGGTTTAGCTGTTATTGGCGTCAGCGATTCGCAAGCGCGCGGCGCCACCCCACCGGCTGCCTCGCTTTATGGTGTCCGATAAATCAGGGGGCAAATAGCCCCGTTTCAGGCACGCCTCAATGCTTCAGGTTTTGCACCATGTCGACGAACTGCGCGCGAAAGCGCTCATCGAGATCCATCGCCTGGTTGATGCGTTCGATCATCGGCTGGAAGTGCGTGCTCTGGCGGAAGTCGCTACCAAATTCCCACAGGATGATTTCCCGCAGTACGGGCTCCCGCACCATGTCCATCGCCGCGGGATCATCCACATCGGTGTCGGCAACCAAGGATTGGAGTCGCTGACGAAGCTGTGCGGTGGAGTGTTCTGAAATGGAAGACGCTTGATCGGTCCTGGTCGCGTTGACCGAGGGAGCGGAAGCCGCGGCCGACCTCGATTGTGCTTTGCCTTGAGCCAATGCGCGCATCGTTTCCAGTAACGAAGAACCTGGCGTGATGCGATCGGAGCTCATGGCGATGTTCCTTTGGAAAGTGGCGAGCGGAGTGTAACGGCGATGAGGCACTCACATAAAAGGTGATGGCCATCACAAGCGAAATGCCTACTTTCGACGCTGCGTTTTGAGAATCAACGCTAGCGCATTCGCAAGGGTACGTTGCGTCGTCGGTAAATCTTGCGGCGAGCACGCTTACGGCGTTGATTTTACGAAGCTATATGTCGCAATTATATGCGTCGTATACAGCTTGTTGACAGTTTCTTCGCAGCACGCCTAGTCTCCCCACGTCGCAGCTCAGGTCATTGTTTTCGATCTGCTGGACAGTGCGGGGGCGCTGTTCTGAGGGGCTGGAATGCAAGGGGGCGTGCGGTCATCTGCCGTGCGTAAATGGACTTACGTGACCGATATCATCCTGGACGCAGGGCATGGCGTTGCCTTGCCTGATGTGTTTATCCGTATTCAGCGCGAGAAGTTTAGGGGCGACCTGTGAGCCGCCTTGCCTCACTGGAGGCTTTCGCGGATCGCGATCCGGCCAACGTCGACCTGCTTTGCGACTTGCTCGATCAATTGCTGATCGAAGGGCAGGTGGCGCGGGCAAGGCAGCGTTTGCAGCAAGCTCCACTAGCGTTGCGAAGCCTGCCTGGCGTGCTGTTTCGCGAAGCGCGTTGCGCGCTCGTGGACGGCGACTTCGTGAACGCGGTGGCGCTGTTGCAACCGCTTGCATCGACCATGCGGCCCGTGCCTGGCGGACTATGTCACGACCTTGCATTCGCGCAGTTTCGGCTCGGCCAACTGGACGAAGCGCTTGGCACGCTATCTCTGGCAGCATCTCCGGAAGCCGATGCCGCCGCAGCGCTTGCATTGTTGAAGGCGCGCATCCTGTATCACCAGCAGCGAATCGCTGAAGCCCTGGTGATTTTGGACGGTGTGCCCCAGGGGGGGCGCCACGCGGAGTTCCATGGCTTGCGCGCCATGCTGCTGCTTGATGACGGCCAGACAGCCGAGGCGGCGCAAGCAGCGACGCAGGCCTTGAACGAAGATCCTGCCCAGTTCGATGCCGGTTTGGTCAGCGGCACGTTGGCCTTATGGGATCGACGCGACGATGTCGCCGTACCCATGTTTCAGCAGCTGATTGCCGCGCAGCCAAACGCGGGCAGGGCCTACCTCGGGCTAGGGGAAGGCTTGATGATGCGGGGCGATATCGTCGCCGCCAGGGCCGTGCTGGATCGCGCAGCAACCTACATGCCCGAGCACATCGGTACCTGGCATGCGCTGGCGTGGTGCCAGCTGCTGCAGGGAAACCTGGATGGCGCGCAACAGAGCTTCGACAACGCGTTTGCCTTGGATCGAACGTTTGGAGAAACCCACGGTGGCCGTGCGTTGATCCATGCGTTGCGTGGTGAAAAGGAAGCGGCTGGTGAAGCCATCAAGCGCGCGTTGCGCCTTGATCCGAACGGACGTTCGGCGCGCTACGCACAGAGCGTGTTGCTGCTCGACGAGGGTAGGGAAGCAGAAGCCCAGGCGATTATTCAGTCGCTGACGGCTTCTTCCCTGAAAGGAAGCACGCCAATCTCGCCGGAGTTTGTCTACACGCTGCGAAACCTGCTGCGTCCGGCACAGGAGCGCCCGCGTGGACACTGATGTCGCCATGCATCTGCTGGCGCAGACACTGCTGACGGCGGCCAAGGTGAGCGCGCCGATCCTGGTCGCCACCTTGCTGGTGGGTGTCGTGATTTCGATCGTGCAGGTGGTCACGCAGATCCAGGAAATGACGCTGACCTTCATTCCGAAGCTTGTCGTCGTGGTCGCGATGTTTGTGATGACAGGCGCCTGGATGATGGCTGTCGTGGTGGAGTTCACGCAGCATCTGTTTGGTCTTGTGGCGGGAATGTAGGAGTTATGGAAGTACTCGAAAGGGATGTCGCGACGTTTCTGTTGGCCATGGCGCGTTTTGCGCCGTTGCTGATGGTGCCGGCGCTTGGCCCCTTGGCTTGGGTGCCGGGAACGGTGCGTATCGTCGTGGTGATTGCGCTTGCTTTGACGGCGGTGGGCGCGGCGGGAGCGGCTACCGTTGCCGCCGGCACGATGGAATCGCCGGTGTTGCTTGGGCTGGCCATGGGCGGCGAGAGCCTGGTCGGTCTCACGTTTGCGCTCGCGGTCGTACTGCCCACCGCGGCACTCGGATTTGCGGCGCGCATGGTCGACATGCAGTCGGGTGTGGCGGCAGCGAGCCTGCTCAACCCCTCGACGCACACCACCGAGTCGTTGTTTGGCACGGTGATCCAGTGGGGCGGCATGGTGGTGTTCTTTGCCCTGGGACTGCACTTGGTCCTGCTGCGAGGGCTGGTCTCGTCCTTGAATCTGGTGCCGCTGGGTAGCGGCCGCATCGTGGTTTCGCCAACGGTATTCATGAGTCTGCTATCCACCCAGTTCCTGCTGGGCCTGATGGTGGTGCTGCCTGTGATCCTCGGCTTGTTCGCCATTGACCTGGGAACGGCCTACGCCAGCCGATCGATGCCCCAGGCCAATATCTATTTCGTGGCACTGCCGCTCAAGGTGCTGGCTGGATTCACGCTACTGGCGGCGACGCTTCGCTTTTCGCCACCGCTGATCGAACGCTTGTTCCGCGGGGCGTTCTCTGCGCTGCCGATGGCCGGGGTCCATTGATATGGCCGAGAACGAGCAGAGCAAGACGGAACAACCCACGCCCTTCCGCCTGCAGGAGGCCCGGAACAAGGGCCAGGTCCCGCGTAGTACGGAGGTGACCGGCCTGCTGGTGACGGTGGTCTTCAGCATCACCTTGTGCGCCATCGCGCATTCGCTGGCAGGTGTCTGGGCGCATTGTTTCCAGCGGATGATGCTGATGGCCGGCAACGCGCCGTCGCCGTCGGTCAGTCTGGTGTTGTGGATTGCCGCGACCTTCAGGCCCGTGTGGCAGGCCATGATCCCACTGGTCATCGCGCTGCTCGTTACCGCCGTGATTGCCAACCTGGTGCAGACCGGTCCCGTGTTCAGCACCGAGCCACTGAAACCGGATTTCTCCCGTTTGAATCCCGCGCAGGGCTTCAAACGGATTTTTTCGCTGCGGCTGCTCTGGGACCTGTTCAAGCTCGTCTTCAAGGTGTCGTTGCTGGCCGGCATGGCGTGGTGGTTGACCGGGTCGCTGCAGCATCAGGTGCTGGCCACGGCGACTGCCGCACCCAGCGCTGCGGGCGAGTTGATGCGATCTGTCTACGTTCGCGTCACGACCTGGGTGCTTGCCGTACTGGCCTTCGTAGCGCTCATGGATCTGCTGTTTTCGCGTCGCGAGTACCTGCGCAAATTGCGCATGAGTCGCAACGACATCAAGGATGAAGTGAAGCGCCGTGAAGGCGATCCGGACATCCGGCATAAGCGCAAGCGACTCATGGTGGAGTTGCTGAAGCAATCGCGTTCGATTCGCCGTGTCCCCGACGCCGACGTCGTACTGACCAATCCCACCCATCTCGCCGTGGCATTGCAATACCGACCGCGCACGATGCGTTCGCCCGTGGTGCTGGCCAAGGGCACGGACGCCGTCGCCGCTGCCATGCGCAGCAAGGCAGCGGTTTCTGGCGTGCCGTGCTTGCGTTCACCCGCATTGGCACGGGCGTTGTTCCGCGAGTGCAACGTCGACAAACCCGTGCCCGATCATCTTTACGCCCAGCTGGCACCCGTCTACCGCTGGTTGATGGGCCGTTCCGGCAACAGGATTTTCTCGTGAGCGCGCTTTTTGCACAGTTCTGGAGCGGCAAGCGCGATATGGCGCTGGTGCTGGGCATGGTTGGCATCCTTGTCATCCTGTTCACGCCCATTCCGCCAGGGCTGCTCGATTTCTTGTTGGTTTTGAACTTCACGGCGGCGCTCCTGGTGCTGCTGATTACGTTCTTTACTGAGACGCCGCTGAGTTTCTCGACGTTTCCATCGTTGCTGCTCATCACCACGCTGTTTCGGCTCTCGCTGAACATTTCCGCCACGCGTTTGATCCTGGACAAGGGCAATGCCGGGCGAGTGATCAATGCGATCGGCTCGTACGTGGTGGGCGGCAACTACGTGATTGGCCTGGTGGTGTTTCTCATTCTGGTCGTCGTGCAATACGTCGTGGTCACCAGTGGTGCGCAGCGCGTGGCGGAAGTCGCGGCGCGCTTCACGCTGGACAGCATGCCCGGCAAGCAGATGAGCATCGATGCGGACATGAACATGGGTCTCATCGACCAGCATGAGGCCAAGCGTCGCCGCGCACTGGTGGAGCGGGAGGCGAGCTTTTATGGCGCGATGGACGGTGCCACCAAGTTCGTGAAGGGCGATGCCATTGCCGGCATCATGATCATCCTGATCGACATCATTGGCGGCTTGGCGGTTGGTATGCTTCAGCGGGGCCTTCCATGGTCCGAAGCTGCCCATCAGTACACGCTGCTGACCGTCGGTGACGGCATCGTGACGCAGATTCCGTCCCTGGTGATTGCCGTCGCGACGGGCATCATCATCACCCGCGCTGCTTCCGACGCACAACTCGGTACCGAGGTGACGCGTCAGGTCTTGTCCAATTCGCGCACGCTACTGATTGTTGCGGTGGCACTCATGGGCGTGATGACGCTCCCGGGCTTGCCTGCGTGGCCGGTACTCGTGGTGCTGGCTGGCGTTGTCGCCATGATCTTCTTCTCTGTGCGGGACAAGCGCTTGAACCCGGCGGAGGACGCCGAGCAGGTCGACCCAGAGCCTGTGGCGGGTCGCTCCGAGGAAGACATCTACAAGTTGATGGCGGTCGAGCCCGTCGAGATTCATCTCGGTACGGCCATCGTGGCGACGTACAAGGCCAAGAATCTGGATCTGGGCGAACGCATCGCGACGTACCGCAAGCAGTACGCCCTGGAGGCCGGCTTCATCCTGCCGAAGGTGAAACTCATCCAGGAAGCGCCGCTGGCCGAGCGGGGCTATGAGATTCATGTGCAGGGCTCGCGCGTTGGCAAGGGTGAGCTGCACTTTGACGCGCTCCTGGCTATCGATCCGGGCGGCAAGCGTCCGCGCCTGGAAGGGCGGGAAACCAAGGACCCTGCTTACGGCCTGCCAGCGCTCTGGATTTCACCGGAGCAGCGGCAGTTCGCACGTGGCGCGGGCTATACCTTGGTCGACCCGGAAACCGTGCTCATCACCCATCTCGGCGAGGTGGTGAAGCGGCACGCGCCGGAACTGCTGACGCGGGCAGAGACGGAGCGCCTGGTAGCGCGCGTGCGCGAACAACAAGCGTCACTGGTGGACGAGCTGATTCCTGGCGTCATGTCCTACACCGACGTGCAAAAGGTGCTCCAGCAGCTGTTGAAAGAGCAGGTGAGCATCCGCAACACGGAAGCGATACTTGAGGTGCTTGTCGATGCCGGCAAGACCTACAAGCAAACGGATGAGCTGGTCGAGCGTGTGCGCGAACGCCTGGGCCCGGTGATCTGCCAGCGCGTGAGCAATGCGCAGGGCGAGCTGCACGTGCTGACCTTGGCCGCCGAACTCGAACGCAATATTGTCGCTGCGCTGAGGCAACGCGAAGGCGCGAGCCTGATGCTCAGCGACGCGGGACAACTCGAATCCTTGCTGGGCGGACTGGCGAAGCAGTCCGAAGCCATGATGGTGCGCAACCATCTCCCCGTCCTGCTTTGCCCGAGCGCACTGCGCCGGCACCTGCGTGCGCTGGTACAGCGCAGCCTTCCCCATATCACCGTGCTTGGCATCAACGAGGTGCCGGCGTCTCTGGCGGTGAAGTCCTTCGGCGTCGTCACTGTGTCCCCATGAGGAATTCATGAGCAGCGTCATTTCCAGTATCGCCAGCTATCTCAGCCGTGACGTCGAGTCACTCGACGTTATTGGCCAGAACGTAGCAAACATGCGCACTGCCGGTTATCGCACGGAGCGCCTCAAGACTGATTTCCGTGCAGCGACTGCAGGTAGCGATCGCGCCCTCAGCATGCTGGATGGCGACCTCGACAAGACGGGCGCATCCCTGGACCTTGCCATACAGGGGCAAGGCTTCTTCGTCGTCGATGTGAATGGCCAGGAGCGGCTGACGCGAAACGGCCAGTTTCATCTGAATGAGGATAAGCAGCTGGTGGACGCCATGGGCCGCACCGTGATGGGCGAATCCGGCCCCATCACGCTCGACAGCGCCGCAGTGCAGATTGGCGCCGACGGCGCCATCAAGGACGGCGAAAAGAATGTCGATACGCTGAGAATCGTGGGCATTGCGGATGCCAACGGACTGCGCGAGATCGGCGATGGCCTGTATGCCTATAGCGGTACGACGAACGACTGGAACGGCACGCTGCACCAGGGTGCGCTGGAGCGGTCGAATGTCGACCCTGGCACCGAGATGGTGCGTCTGATGGAAGTGACTCGACACGCACAGTCCGTGCAACGGGCGATTCAAGCCTATGACGCCGCCATGCAGAGCGGTGTTTCCCATCTTGGCGACAACGCCTGAGGATCCGACCATGATTGACGCGCTTTATATCGCTACCTCCGGCCTGAAGAGCCAGCAGAGTCAAATCGACACCCTGTCGAACAATATCTCCAACATGCAGACGCCCGGCTTCAAGGCCAAGCGCGTCGCCTTTGGCGACATCACGACGATTTCGCCGGCACAGGTGGCAGCGGGCCTGCCGCCGGAGAGCGCCGGAGCGGGTTCGGAAATCATTGCCACTACGGCGTTGTTTTCGCAAGGCCAAATGACGCAGACGAACAACACCTGGGATATTGGCATTCAGGGCAGCGGCTTTCTGGAGATCGCCGACAGTAATGGCAACCATCTCTATACGCGTGCCGGCCAGCTGCATGTAGACAGTGAAGGCTATCTGGCCACCGTCGACGGCAATCGCCTGGCGCAGAACATCCAGATCCCGCCCGACGCTGCGCAAATCCAGATCAATCAGAGCGGCCAGATCTACGCGAACGTGGGTGGTAGCGCGACCCAAACGCTGTTGGGCACCATCGAACTGAGCATATTTCCATCCCCGGATGGCTTGCAGTCCGTGGGTGGCAACAACTTCGTCGCTACCCAGGTTTCTGGCGACCCGAGCGTGGAGAAGGCGAACGAGAACGGCACGGGCAGCATTCTCCAGGGTTCGTTGGAGAGCTCCAATGTCGACATGGTTACTGAAATGTCGTCGTTGGTCATCGCACAGCGCGCCTATCAGCTGAACGCCCGCGTGTTGCAGGCTTCGGACCAGATTCTCGACACCATCAACAATCTTCGCCAGTAGTCATGCGCTACTTCCTTTTCGCGCTCGCGATCTTGTTGCCACTGCGTCTCCTCGCGGCGAATGCCCCGCAGGAAGTGGCGGCGTCGCGCCTCGTTGGCGCGGCTCAGGATGCGCTGCGCGGGCACCTGCCGAGCACCGGGGAGGCGTCGCTGGCTCCCATCGGTACGCCAGAGGATGTACGTGTACCCGCCGGCGTCGTCAGCCTTCAGGTGCATCCCATCAGTGGCCGGTGGCCACGGCCCCGCGTTGGCGTGCCGGTGGATGTGCTGGTTGATGGTCGGGTGATGCGATCGGCGACGGTGTGGTTTGCCGTGAGCATCCAGGACAAGGTGCTCACCTATGGGGAACACGCGCCCATCGGCGTCCTGGCTTCGGCACTGCGGATTCAATCGACGGAAGTGGACGTGGCGGCATTACAGGAAGAGCCCATCGACGCCCCGACGGAACTCGCTGGAATGCGCCTGCGCAAACCGGTTCAGGCGGGAGCCGCCGTTTTATGGAGCGATTTCGAAAAGATTCCGGATGTTGATCGGCAAGAGAAGGTTCGTGTGCTCGCGAGCTACGGTGATATCCACCTGGCGACGCGCGGTGTAGCCAACGAAATGGGGAATACGGGAGACGTCGTTCCGGTCCTCGTCGAGGGTGCCGATGAACCTGTGCGAGCACGGGTGACAGATAAGGGAGTGGTCGAAGTTGTCCAGTAAACGTGGAATTCTCTTGTTCCTGGCGTGCGCGGTCTTGGCGACGACACTGCATGCACAGCGATCCAGTGGTTCGATGATCGAGCCCGATGCCTACCGCGGATTGGCGGCCGATCGACGTGCCCATCAAGTGGGCGACACCTTGACCGTCGTCGTCACCGAGACGGCACAAGCGTCGGCAAGTGCCAATACCGACTCGGACAGCAACGTGCAGCTCGCGGCCAACACGCAGAACAGGTCCGCTCAACACAACTATGGCGTCGGTCTGGCCGGCAGCAATGCGGGTGAGGGCAAGACCACACGAGCGGGCATGCTCCAGGCGCAGCTGACTGTGCGCGTCATCGCCGTCGAAGGCAACGAGATGCTGCGCGTTCGCGGTGAACAAACCGTCGTGGTCAACGGCGAGAAGCAGCACTTTGCGCTCACCGGCCTCGTGCGTGCGGAGGACATTTCAACGACCAATGTGATCCTTTCCAACCGGATCAGTGAGGCGAACATCG
This sequence comes from Dyella halodurans, assembly GCF_026283925.1. Taxonomy (GTDB): domain Bacteria; phylum Pseudomonadota; class Gammaproteobacteria; order Xanthomonadales; family Rhodanobacteraceae; genus Dyella; species Dyella halodurans. Next base: position 208,090 of record NZ_JAPDPF010000004.1, on the reverse strand, counting down.
AGTTCACCGGTCAAGGCGATGTGTCCGAAGCGCAGCGTCGAAGCATTCTCTACCGCATTGCACGTTGGTTGCGCCTCATATGAAATATTTCGTACTCATCGGTCTTTTTCTGGGCGCCTGCTTGCTCCCTGCGCACGCGGACCCTGGAAGCGTGCGCCTCAAGGAGATCGCCCGCATCGAGGGTGTGCGCGACAATCCGTTGACCGGCTACGGCCTGGTCATCGGTCTCGCCGGCACGGGCGACACCAGCAAGAATCACCTGACGGTTCAGTCCGTGGCGAACACGCTGAGCCACTTCGGCGTGAACATCAGCCCCGACGACCTCAACAGCCGCAACGTTGCCGCCGTGCTCGTGACGGCGACCTTGCCTGCTTTTGCCGAATCCGGGCAGAAACTCGATGTGTCCGTTTCATCCCTGGGCGATGCTCGTAGCCTGTCGGGCGGCGTGCTGCTGTTGACGCCTTTGAACGGCCCGGATGGAAAGATGTACGCCCTGGCACAGGGAGCCCTTTCGGTCGGCGGCTACGACATTCGTTCGTTTGGCAGCGTCGAGCAGAAGAATCATCCCACGGTTGGACGCGTACCCGACGGTGCATCCGTCGAACGGGAAGCGCCATTGGGCCTCAATACCGACAGCCGCACGCTCGACGTGGTGTTGTATCAACCGGACTTCACTACCGCCGAGCGCGTAGCCGAGTCGTTGCGCCGCAATGCGGGAGTATCGGCGGTGGCTGAGCATGCGGGTAAGGTCAAGGTGACATTTTCCTCGCCGCCCGCCGACATGGTGCGGGCGATCTCTTCGATCGAGAACGTGCCGGTGATTCCGGATGCGATCGCACGCGTGGTTGTGAATGAGCGCACGGGAACGGTGGTCTCCGGTGGTGACGTAAGGCTGGGAAGCGTGACCATTTCCCAAGGCGACCTGCGCGTCTCCGTACAGACCGACTACCTCGTGTCGCAGCCCGAGGGGCTGATCAATCCTTCGCGAAATATCAGCACGGCGGTGGTGCCGCAGTCGACCATTCGAGTGCAGGACCCCGAGGCACGCATGGTCAATATGCCCAATGGCGCCACGGTCGCCGATCTCGTCAGTGCGCTGCGAGCCATCCATCTCTCGACGCGCGATGTCATCACCATTCTTCAATCGATCAAGGCTGCCGGCGCTCTGCACGGTGACCTCGTGATTCAGTGAGGTAGACCATGGATCTAACCACCGAAGCATTGCGTCTCAGCATGGGGATGGCACGCACTCGTGCCGAGCTCGCGAGCGCCAACATCGCCAACGTCGATACCCCGGGATTTCGTGCGCAGCGCGCGGATTTCAGTCAGGCGATCGGACTGCTGCACCAGGCGGCGGTCGACCCGGGAATGAATAGCGCGAACCTGCGCATCGAAGGCAATCGTACGAGCCTGTCGGCGGTGGCCACCACCGATGCCGACGACGTGGCAGTGCACCTGGACGGGGAGGTCGCCGATCTCGAGGCGGCCAGCTCCGACTATCAGACGATGACGGCCGTACTTTCCCGACGTTTTTCGCTCATGCAGCTTGCGCTGGCAGGCAGGGGTTGATCATGGTTGACCAGATTTTCGCGGCCACACGCTACGGCCTGGAATACGAACGCCTGCGACTGGAGGCGGCAAGCCACAATATTGCCGTCGCCAATACGCCTAGCGATACCGCCCAGGCCGCGCGACTCATGCGTGTATCGACGACGTTTCTGCCGCATGTGGGAACGTCCGGATCCTTGGTGGCAGGGCATTTGCCGAGGCCCATGCTGGTTGAAACCGAGGCCGCCGAGCGAAAAGTCCACGACCCTTCGGACCCCGCTGCCGACAAGGACGGCATGGTGAGTTACGCCAAGGTCGATCTTGTGGAGGAAATGAGCTCGCTGATGGACGCCAGCCGCGCCTACGAGGCCAACGTGCGGGCTTTCAACACGCTTCGCGGGATGGCGCTTCACGCGCTTGATCTGGGTGGTGGGGCATGAGCTTGGTTCCGATTGATCCGATATCGCTGGGCGGCGTGGATGCGGCGCGGGAAATGTCGCCGCTGTCCGCCACGCAGGGCCCGAACTTCATGGACACCATCGGGACGGGCTTGAACAGCATCAATGCCGATCTCTCGCAGGCGGACGCCTTGGCGCGCCAGTTGGCGGCTGGCGACAAGGTTCCGGTGCATGACGTGATGATCGCTTTCGAGCAGGCGCACCTGAAGCTTCAAATGGCTGTCGAGGTACGCAACCGAATCGTCGATGCGTATCAGAGCCTGACCAACATGCAGTTGTAACGGCGAGTGTCAGGCAACAGTTCTATATCCGGAGCAAGTATGCAGCAGTTTCTTTCCAATCTCTCTCGCCGAGCCCGGGTCGGCTTTGCGCTGGGTGCGTTGATCATTATCGGCGTGGGCGGCGGTGTTGCGTGGTGGGCGGCCCATCCCGACTTCGGCGTGCTTTTTCGAGACCTTAAAGACACTGATGCAGCCGAGATCACCACGGCGCTCGGTCAAATGCAGGTGCCTTACCGCATTACCGATGGTGGCCACTCGATCCTCGTACCGGAGGGTGCGGTTTACGAGACGCGCATGAAGCTCGTCTCGCAGGGAGTGCCCAAGGGTGGCAGTGTCGGCTTCGAATTGTTCAAGGATTCGGACTACGGCGTCACGGAGTTTGCGCAACGGGTGAATTTTCAGCGGGCGCTGCAGGGCGAGCTGGAGCGAACCATTGACGCCATGGACGAGGTCTCCACCTCCCGCGTCCACCTGACGATTCGCCGGGAAGATCTGTTTGCGCACGATGGCGATGCTTCCAAGGCATCGGTGACGCTCGCGATCAAACCAGGCAAGCACCTGGATGCCCGCCAGGTCGTGGGTATCCAGCGTCTGCTTGCATCCGCCGTCGAAGGCTTGTCGTCGGATGCCGTTGTAGTACTGGATGGTAATGGCACGGTGCTTTCCGCACACGGTGCGGATGGCGCCGCGGCCGCAAGCGATCATATGGATGAACAGGCACAGCTGGAGCTGCAGCTGCGACAGAAGGTCGCCACGCTTCTGCACCGGGCGCTCGCCAATGACGACTTCACGATCTCGGTGGACGTTCGCGTCAACTATGACCATGTAAAGCAGGTGCGCGAGCGCCTCATCGCGCAGGGCAAGGACGGTAACGGCCTGTTGGTCAGGGAGAAGACCGGCTCGACGGGCAGGGCGGCGGACGATTCCGATCCCGATCATGCGAAAGCCGGCTCGGCCAGCAGCGACCGCGAGGTTGAGTACGCGCATGGCCGGGAACAGGAGGAGATCGTGCAGGCGCCGGGACGCATCGAGCGCATCTCGGTGGGCGTCGTGGTGCCAAGCCTGATGCCGGAGGCGGAGCTCTTCAAGCTCTCCGAAGTGGTTTCTGCGGGACTCGGCCTGGAAGCGAGCCGCGGCGACAGGGTCGATATTGCGTCGATTGCGCCGCCGGCGGTCGCCGCAAGCAATCCGCCGCATGCCTTGCCCCCCGTTGCAGGAAAACCCGCTGAAATTGTCGAGAACGATCGGCCCCAGGTACCTGCAGCGAGTGTCGACTCGCGCTTGCCGACCTGGATCTATCTGGTTCTCGGGGCTACGGTGCTCGTTGTTGCCTCGCTGGGGGTGACCCTGAGCTCGCGTCCCCGGCAGCGACGGCTGACGGCGCCGGAGCGCGAGGAGGCGCTGCAACGTCTGCGGCAGTGGGTCTCCTCAGTCGAGGTGAAGTCGTGAGCTCGACCGGCATGCGCAAGGCGGCCGCCTATCTGGCGACGTTGCATCCCACGGACCGGCTGTGGCTGCTCGCGCAGCTACCCATGTCCAGCGCACGTGAACTTGGTCCGCTCATCAGGGAAGTGGAACCTCTTGTGAAGGTCGCGCCGGGCGCTGTCGCCGACCTGTTGGCCGACCAGGCGTCTGCCACGTCGAATGAAGTGCCCGCGCCGGATCTTTTTATAAGCACGCTCAACACGCTTGATGAATCCTGGGCTGCGCGAATCATCGCCGGAACGGCTCCCGACCACGCGGAAATCTATCTGGCCGCATGCGTCCGCCAGCGCGCCATGGGCATACGCAGCGAGCTGAACGCGCTGCCGCCCTCGTTCCCGCCCGCGCTTGCGCAATGCCTGGCGAACGAGCTTGCGGTGATGGCCCATGGTGCGGAGGCGACGACCGCATGATCCGGCGACTGACCGACGATGCGAGCGTATCCAGCGCCGTTCTGCACCTTCCGGTCGCAATGACGCACGGAGAACCCGCTGCTGCGGATGACGCGGATGCTGCGCTTTACGGCGATGGCTACCGCGAAGGATTCGAGGCAGGAGAGGCGGATGCGCTGCGCGAAGCCGCCGTGCGCCTGGAGAAGGTGGAGACTGAGCTGCGTATTCGTCTAGAAGAGGCGGAGGCTGCGTTGTTGCAGGCGCGCGATCAATGGGATGCGCTCGCCGCTGGCTTGGCGAATGCAGAGCAAGCTCGAGCCGCCAACATGGAGAAAGACGCTTTCGAGATAGCGTTGCTGGCGCTTTCCGCGGTGTTCGGCGAGAACACCGGCGATCGCGAACTGCTCGGCCGCCTGGTGACCCAGGTGATCAGTGACCATCGTTCCGATGCCTTGTGCCTCCAAGTCGCTGAATCAGACCTCGCCTTGCTTCCCAGTCAGATCGACGGAATTCGGGTCGAATCGATTGCTGGCCTGGCGCCTGGCGCGTGCGCCTTGCTGACGGCGCGCGGCCGCGTCGAGACGTCGATTGAAGCGCGACTGGATGCCATTTATCGCTCGATGGTGCAGGCGCTTAAAGAGGCGTCGTCGTGACCTCCGCCACGGTGATGAAGTTTCGAGCGGCCCTGGCGGAGACGGCGATGGTTCGTCGCCTTGGCCGCCTCGTGGCGTTCAATGGACTGGCTATCGAGGCTGAAGGCCCGGATGCTCTGATCGGCGAACTATGCCGGGTTTCGGGCCATGGTTCGGACGGTCCAGTCTTGGCCGAAGTCGTCGGCTTTCGCGAAGGCAGGGTCCTCCTGATGCCGTTTGGCCATTTGCGCGGCATGCCCATTGGCGCCACGGTGGAAGCACTGGGTCGGCGCTCGCGTATTCCCGTGGGCAAGGAGATGATCGGGCGCGTGCTCGATGCCTTCGGCGCCCCGCTGGATGGCAAGCCGGCGTTTCGCGCCACGGCCGAGCGCGACATCCATGGCGAGGCCGTCAACCCCATGGCCCGGGCCCCCTTGAACGAGGGACTTGAGACGGGTGTAAAAGTCATCGATGGCCTGATGCCGCTGGCCAAGGGCCAGCGCGTTGGCATTTTCGCGGGAAGCGGCGTGGGCAAGAGCACCTTGCTTGGCATGCTCGCGGGCCATGTTCGAGCCGATGTGATCGTCGTTGGCCTGATCGGCGAGCGTGGCCGCGAAGTGACCGACTTCCTCCAGGATGCGCTGAGCAAGGAAGGACGTGAGCGCTCGGTGCTGATCGTTGCCACAGCCGATCAGCCGGCTTTGACGCGAACACATGCAGTGCATGCGGCCCATGCGGTTGCAGAACACTTCAGAGAGCTTGGGCTCGATGTTCTGTTGGTGATCGATTCCATCACCCGTTTCGCCATGGCTCAGCGCGAAGTCGGTTTGGCCGCTGGCGAGCCGCCCACGTCGCGCGGCTACCCGCCGTCAGTCTTCAATCTGTTGCCGCAGATCCTCGAACGGGGAGGCAGCCTTAAAGGTGCCGGCACGATAACAGCCGTTTATAGCGTGCTGGTGGAGGGCGACGACATGAATGAGCCCGTGGCGGATCATATGCGCGCCATCCTCGACGGCCACATCGTGCTTTCGCGAGATCTGGCCGCACGCGGGCAACTGCCCGCCATCGATCTGCTGTCGAGCGTCAGTCGCCTGCAGGCCAAGGTTTGCCAGGCCGAAGAGCTGGATTTGATGCGACAGACGCGCGCCATGGTGGCGCTCTATGAGTCATCGCGCGACTTGGTCGAGATGGGGGCCTATCAGGCGGGTAGCAATCCGGCGCTCGACGACGCCCTGCGCCGGCAACCGCGCATCGTGGAGTTCATCCGCCAGTCGCCCGGTGAACGCTGTTCGAGAGAGTCGAGCATGCGCTTGCTTCGCGAAGTCGTTTCAGGCGAAGCCGCATGAGCAAGTCTTCGGTCCGCTCCTACGATGTTCTGAATCGTATCGCGCGAGTCAAGGCCGCACAGGCTTCGATGGCGCTCGCTGAGGCAAGCCGCGCCGAGCAGGCTGCTTCGAGCCATGTCGATCAGGCGTCCTCCCTTTGTGTGGCCGCTTCAACTGCCCGCGAGCGCTGCATCAGCAGTGACGGCAGCTTGCATCTCGGCGAATACTGGATGCTGACCGAGCTTCACGATTCACTGCAGGTTCGCCGCGAAGCAGCCGTCGACGTGTTGCAAGAGGCTCAAGCCGAACAGAGCGCGCGAGGATTGGCGGCCGGGTCTGCCCAGCGCTTCGCTGACGGCGTCGAAGAGGAACTCACGCAGCGCCGCCACGAGGTGACCCGAGAAATCGAGGGACGACTATTGGCGGACTCACTTGAACTGTGGATGCAGCATGGGGAAGAGGCATGATGGATTTGTCTCCGGTCCCCGGCTTGCAGGGGCGCGCGTCGAGCAGCCAGTCTCAAGTGTCGGCCAATGATTTTGCCGATGAGTTGAAGAAGGAGCCGCCGCGAAAGTCCGCCGACTCCTCACGCCAGGACGCAACCCAGGAGGCAGTCAAGCAGGACGCCGAAGTACGCGGTGAAACCTCACGCGACGCGCCATTGCCTGCGCTGAGCGAGGGTGAGAGTTCCCTTGCCGAGGCGTCCACCGGCGACCCGTACGCCGTGTCGGACCTTGCCACGGTGGAGCAGGTCTTGTCGGCTCGGGTCTTTGGTCTCCATCTGCAGGCCTCGGGCTATCTTTCCGAATATCGCCTGGCTGCCCGTAGTGCGCAGGCAAATGACCCTCGCCTCACCCGGGAAGCGATCAGTACCGGCGATCTTGATATCCAGCATGCATCGCCGGACGACGCGGCTACGACATTCGCTACGGTCGAGGGCGCGGTGGGCGAGGCTGCGGATCTTGGCTGGACCAATGTGTTCGTCCCGATGACCGGCACGACCGAGTCACAGGAAGCCCCGGAAGCTTTGGCGCTGCCGCAGTCTGGCGCAGGGGCGTCGAGCGAGCTCAGATGGCATCAACGAGCACTGCGACTGATCGCGCGGCCAGACGGGAAATACGTTGCCTGGTTGCGCGACTACATGCTTTCCGAGGATGAGGCGCGCCAGCTGGCGACGGGCCTCGTCCAACAGATGAAGGGGCAGGGGATGACCCTGCAAAGCATCATGTGGAACGGCCATGAGATCTGGTCGTCCATGAATATCGATTGAGGAGCGTCACATGTCCGTCGAAGCCATCGGCAATGCGCTGAGTACGACCGATCCGTCAACACTGTCGAACTCGGGGATCAACGAGCAAGATTTCATCAAACTGTTTGTAAGCCAGCTGCAATTCCAGGATCCCATGCAGCCGCTCGACAATAGTCAGTTTCTTACGCAGCTGGCGCAGTTCGTGAGCATCGAGCAACAGAGCGAGGAGGTCAGCGGCATCAATAACCTGCTGACACTGGATTCTTCTGACCAGTCGCTCGGCCTGTTGTCGCACACCGTCCAAGTGACCAACGCGGACGGTTCGACCACGACCGGCAAGGTCACCGGTATCCAGTACACCAGCAGTGGTGTGCAGATGACGATTACCACGGGCACGAGCAGCGTCATTACCAATGTCGGCTTGTCCCAGATCCAGCTCGTAACCCCTTGAGGACTGAGCTATGCCAAGCATCATGCAAGCGCTCTACAACAGTGTTTCTGGCCTTTTCAGCTTCTCTCAGACGTTGAATACGATCAGCAACAACGTGAGCAACATGAACACGCCCGGGTTTCGCGGAAGCGATTCGTTCATGGAAAACGTGCTCGATGACAACGGATCCCGGGTCGCTGGCACCGGTCTCGACCTGAGCGAGGGTCAGATCGAGCAAACCAGCACCAGCACCGACGTGGCGATCGACGGCAAGGGGTTTTTCATACTGCAGGACCCGCAGGGCACCACGTATTACACGCGATCCGGGCAGTTTGAATTCAACGACAAGGGACAGTTGGTCGACTCCGTCAACCAGTATCTCGTGCTTGGCTACGCTACGAACGGGAGCTACGGCCCCATCGATATCTCGTCGCTGGAAAAGCTTCCGGCACAGGCCACGAGCAGTATTTCGATGGCAGGCAACGTCGATCCAACCAGTCCTTCGGATACCGTCAACAACGTGACGGTCTATGACGCCCAGGGCAATTCACATGTGCTCACGGTGACGCTCACCAGCAATACCTCGGTGACGCCAGGGAGCTGGCTGGTGAGTGTGACCGATGCCGGGGGAACGTCGCTCGGAAGCGGCGAAATTCGATTCGCTACGGACGGTACCTTGCAGCCCGGCTATACCAGCGTAACCGCCAATGCGAGCTGGGGTCCAACGCCTCAAGCCTTGGCCTTTAGTTTTGGTACGGCGGGCGGACTGTCAGGGACGACGACGTTTTCCGGCACGGCGTCCACGCTCGCGGCCCAGGTCAAGGACGGCCACGGCGTCGTGGGTCTTTCTTCGGAAAGTTTCGACACGACCGGCACCTTGCAGCTTGCCTATGCGGACGGCGAAACCAAGGCCGGCCCACAACTCGCACTGGCGACATTCCAGGACGAGTCAAGCCTGCAGATGATCCAGGGAAATCTCTATCTTCAACCGCAGACCCAGATTGCCCAGGTCGGTCGGCCAAGCTCGACGGTATTCGGAAAGATCGACGGTAGCAGCCTGGAAATGTCGAATGTCGACCTGACCCAGGAGCTCGCCGATATGATCGTGATTCAGCGCGGCTATCAGGCCAGTTCACGGGTCATGACGGTATCGAGCGACATGCTGCAGCAGCTTTACGATTCGACGCGGGGCGGCTGATGATCGATCCAGTACGTTTTGGGTGGCTGGGCGAGTCGCGGCGCATCGAATTGCATGCTCTGCTGGTTCGCGAAGTCTCCGAATGGTCGCGAGAGTGGTGGATGGCGCATTCCGCCGCCGCCATCGACGTGTACCCGCTTGACGAGTGGGCGTCCGTTGAAGAATCGCCCGCCACATGGCGGGTGGGCGCGGGAACACTCCAGTTGATTCCACACAAGGGTGAAGCTGCCCTGGGGAGTCACCTCGCCGCGCACCTCGAAGATGACGCCTCCGCGCTTGCCGCACGAGTTGGCGGACGCTCGCTGGCGGACTTGGCCAGCCGGCTTGGCCGCCGCGCGGGGGCTCCCGTCCAGGTCGTCACTGAAGACAAAAACGGAGTCGGTGCGTACCAAAGGTTGGAGTTGGGCGCTTACATGGCCACGCTGTCTCTCGGCAGCTATACGCTCGCCCTCGCCATGGACCGGGCATTCGCGGATCTTCTGGCACCCCCGAAGCATTACGAGAAGGCGGCTTTGACGTCCCGCTCACAGGCGATCAACGGTGCCAACGTGTCGCTGGAAGTCTGCATCCCGCTGGGCAGCGCGCAGCTCTCGCAACTGGACGACCTGCGGATCGGTGAAGTACTCGTCGGCGACGCCTTGCTGACTGCGCCCGTCGAGGTACGGGTCACCGGCGTTAATACGGTGGCCTTCGCGAGGCTGGGTGAAGGCGAGTCCTCGCGTGTCATCACGCTTACCCATTCCATCTGAGCTCGGAAAATCGACATGAACGAAGAACTTGCTGCAACTGCCGGGGTCCCGCAAGTCAAAGGGGAAGCCCAGGAAGCCCATCCGCTCATCAAGCGCAATCTTTCCTTATTGGGTCACGTCAATGTCCAGCTAGACGTGCTCGTTGGCCGAGCAAGCGTTTCGGTAGAGCGCCTCTTTTCCCTGGCTAAGGGCGACGTGGTGGCACTGGATGCTGGCATGGACGAGCCAGTAACGATTCGGCTGGACGGCAAGGTGGTGGCCAAGGGGCACCTGGTAGCTGTGGGCGATCAGTTCGGCGTCAAGATCTCGGAGATCCTCTGACATGTTTCGAAGTGGAAGCCTTGGGCTGGCCCTCATTCAAGCCGCACCAGCGTCTTCCGGGTTGCCGTTTCGCTCCGAATCGACCGTTTCGATGGACCGGTTCGTGTTTGCCATGCTCGCCGTATCGTTGCTTCTCGTCGCAGTGATCGCGGCACTTTACGTGGCGCGAAAAAAGGGCTGGTTCGATGGCATGGCGTTCCGTGGATCAGCCGCACCAGGTGATCGTTCGGGGCTGTCGCTTCGCGCTTCCAGGCGAGTCAGCGCATTCACGGTCGTACATGTGCTTGCCCGTGGTGACCGGGAATTTCTGGTCGTGGAGTCAGTTCGAGGGGCAACGGCCCAGATTCACATGATGCCCTCGTCCCAGGAAGGGCAGGAGAGCGCGCCATGAGGCCGCGCTTTTGGACCGCACTGCTGTGCGGCGTTACCTGTCTGTTTGCCTGCAGTGTGCTTCACAGCGAGCCCATGCCCGGGCTCTTCAGTCGGCTGGCCAACGACGATTACTCGCCGGTGCTGCGTTCCTTCGTGATGCTGTCTGCGCTGGCTTTCCTGCCATTGCTGGTCATTGCGCTGACCAGCTTCACGCGGATCATCGTCGTGCTGTCGCTGCTCAGGAGCGCTCTTGGCCTGCAACAGACGCCACCGAACAGCGTGCTGTTGACGCTTGCGATTTTCCTTACGTTGTTCTCGATGAATTCCGTATTCGAGGCGGCGAAGCAGTCCGCCATCGATCCATACAGTCGCCATGAGATTTCCGCCGATGTGGCGCTTGCCAAGGGTTTCGAGCCCTTCAAGCAATTCATGGTGCGTCAGACGCGGGAAGAGGATCTTCGGGCTGTCATACAGATGGCCAAAGTGCCGATGCCAAAATCGATCGACGAGGTTGGTGCGCTGCAGCTGATACCGGCATTCATGCTGAGCGAGCTCCGCACGGCTTTTCAGATTGGCTTTGTCATTTTCCTGCCGTTCCTGCTGATTGATCTGGTCGTCGCGGCCATTCTCATGGCGTTGGGCATGATCATGCTGCCGCCTACGACGATTAGCCTGCCTCTCAAGATTCTTCTATTCCTCTTGGTCAACGGCTGGGCGCTCTTGGCTCAGGCGCTGCTGAATAGTTATCACTGAGGGGCCCTGGCTTGGACGCGAACGAACGTCAGCTATGGGATCGTTGGAGAGACCATCATGACGTCGACGCCAGAAGCGAGCTGGTCGTCCGCCATTCGGACTGGGCGCGTCAGGTCGCTCGGTCCGTGTATTGCCGCATCTACGGTGCCTCAAACATCTGGGAAGACTGCGCCCAGAACGCGTTGATCGGGCTGCTGGAGTCGATTGACCGCTTCGATCCTTCCCGCGGTGTCGACTTCGAACCTTATGCCAGGTTTCGCGTGCGTGGCTCTGTCTTCAATGGACTCCGGCAGCTCTTGCATCCTTCGGGGCGCGTTAGCGACAAGGACGAAGCCCGCAACGCCGTACGTGAGCGCGCCATGTCCATTCAGGAGGATAGCTATGACGATCCGCTTGAAGCCTTCGTTGCCACGGCGGTAGGACTTGGGCTGGGCTTCTTGTTGGATGCGCAATCGCTTCCGGTGCCGGCGGCTCACGCGGACGCGTACACGGCTGCCGAGGAACGGGAGAGGGATGCGCTGGTCTCCGAGTTCGTCAAATTACTGCCGGAAAAGGAGCGCTTTGTAGTCGTCATGCACTACTACCACCACCTTCCGTTCGTCGAAGTAGCCGAAAGGCTGAAGGTAACCAAGGGACGCATTTCCCAACTGCATAAACAGGCACTGGAACGGCTCAGGTTTCTTCTTCGTGACCACTGGACCGAGTCGGCCTGAAGCCTTTGTAGTAGCGACCGGTGCAGTGAAAGTCGTCCGGGTCCAGACTGCTCTCGAGTGCTGTGTAAGAGGCCATGCCGTACGTTGCACCTGGGCGATTTCGGTCGTCGGCGTGGCGAATCTCCCGAAGCGGACGGGCTTCTGGTCAGCCGGACTGATGGGCATCCGTGACCCTCAGCAACCAGTCCTGGCGAGGAGCGCGATTTGAGAGCGTTGAGCATCGCCCTTTTTCCGAAGGGCCTTTGATGTCTCGGGCTCTTTGACACTTATCTGGCACGGCGAAACTGCAAACGAAAAAGGCCACCTGAGTGGGTGGCCTAAGTCGTTGAATCTCGATGGTGGGCGATGCAAGGATCGAACTTGCGACACCTGCCGTGTGAAGGCAGTGCTCTACCGCTGAGCTAATCGCCCGCCGAGAGCGCGCTAATATACGGGGGACGGGGCGGCAGGTCAAGACTCCGGCCCGGAGGCGTCGGACGGCCGTGCAGTTGGCTGAAAGGTTGATGGGTACAATAGCCCGTTTTCCCCGCGGCGCCAGGCTCATGGACTTCCTGCAGCACGAATTTACCCACATCCTCGAATCCCTGCAGCGGTTCGAATTCACCCCCTGGAAGATCGTTGGTTTCCTGGGATCGGTGATGTTCACCAGCCGCTGGTTTGTGCAGCTCTACTACACGCGCAAGCTGAAAAGGGTGGTGATGCCGCTGTCGTTCTGGTGGCTGTCGGTGATCGGCAGCGCCTTGCTGCTGTCCTATTTCATTTTTGGCAAGAACGACTCGGTCGGCATTCTTTCCAACTTCTTCCCGTCGTTCGTGTCGGTCTACAACCTGGTCGTGCACATGCGCGAAGTGAAGCGCCGCTCGCTGGTCGAAAGCGAGGTGTAACTGTAGAAGCGCCTCTAGGGAAGGTCTGAACAAGCCGTCATTCCCGCTTTCGCGGGAATGACGAGCTGTTACTTCCTCGGGCCTTCCCCCAGACCTCAGTCCGGGTCGTAGTCGAGGTTGGGAGCCAGCCAGCGTTCGGTTTCCTCGCGCGTCCAGCCCTTGCGCTTGGCATAGTCGTCGACCTGTTCGCGGGTGATGCGTCCGACCACGAAGTACTGGCTGTCAGGGTGCGAGAAATACCAGCCGGAGACCGCGGCGGTCGGGTACATGGCGTAGCCTTCCGTGAGTTCGATGCCGGTGTTGCGCGTGGCATCGAGCAACTGGAACAACGTGCGCTTCTCGGTGTGGTCGGGACAGGCCGGATAGCCGGGGGCAGGGCGGATGCCGCGATAGGTTTCGTTGATCAGCGCCTCGTTATCGAGTGTCTCATCGGGCACATAGCCCCAGAATTCGCGCCGTACGCGCTCATGCATGCGCTCGGCGAACGCTTCCGCCAGGCGGTCGGCCAGTGCCTTGAGCAGGATCGACGAGTAGTCGTCATGCGCGGCCTCGAAGCGCTTCACGTGCTCCTCGATGCCGATGCCGGCGGTGACGGCGAAGCCACCGATCCAGTCCTGTTTGCTCGCATCTTTGGGCGCGACGAAATCGGCCAGCGAGAAATCGGGGCGCTCGACCGGCTTGTCCACCTGCTGGCGCAGGTGATGCAGCGTCGCCAGCTTCGCGCCGTCGGCGCCATAGACCTCGGTGTCGTCGCCGGCCTGCGCGGCAGGCCAGAAGCCAATCACGCCGCGCGCGCTCAGCCAGCGCTCGGCGATGATCCGGTCCAGCATGGACTGGGCATCGCGAAAGAGTTCGCTGGCCTGGGCGCCAACGATGTCGTCGGTGAGAATCGCGGGATAGCGGCCCGCCAGCTCCCAGGCATTGAAGAACGGCGTCCAGTCGATATACGTCCGCAACTCGGCGAGATCGTACTCGTCGAACACGGTGATGCCGGGCTGGCGTGGCTGCGGCGGCTGGTAATTCGTCCAGTCGCAGGTGAATCGCTGGGAGCGTGCCTTTTCCAGCGACACCAGTTGCTTGCCGGGGCCGCGATTGCGATGGCGCTCGCGTACTTCGGCGTACTCGGCGCGGATCTTGGTCATGAACGCATCGACCAGGTCCTTGCTGACCAGCGATTGCGCCACGCCGACGGCGCGGGAGGCGTCCTTGACCCACACGGTGGGGGACTTGTAATGCGGCTCGATCTTCAGCGCGGTATGCGCGCGAGAGGTCGTCGCGCCGCCAATCAGCAAGGGGATGTGGAAATCCTGTCGCTGCATTTCGCGCGCGACCTGGCTCATCTCTTCCAGCGAAGGAGTGATGAGACCGGAGAGACCGATGATGTCGGCGTTGTGCTCGCGCGCGGTGTCGAGGATCTTCTGCGCCGGCACCATCACGCCGAGGTCGATCACCTCGAAGTTGTTGCAGCGGAGCACCACGCCGACGATGTTCTTGCCGATGTCATGCACGTCGCCCTTGACCGTGGCCATGACGATGGTGCCGTTGTTCTTGCCCATGTCGCCGGTGCGAAGCTTCTCTTCCTCGATATAAGGCAGCAGGTAGGCCACGGCCTTCTTCATCACGCGGGCGGACTTGACCACCTGCGGCAGGAACATTTTGCCGGCGCCGAACAGATCGCCGACCACGTTCATGCCATCCATCAGCGGGCCTTCGATCACGTCCAGCGGACGCGTGGAAAGCTGGCGCGCCTCCTCGGTGTCCTCGTTGACGAACTGATCGATGCCATGCACCAGCGCGTGGCTGAGTCGCTCGCGCACGGACTTCTCGCGCCATGCGAGGTTTTCGACCACCACTTCGCCCTTCTTCGCCTTGAATTTCTCGGCGATCTCCAGCAGGCGCTCGGTGGCGTCGGGTCGACGGTTGAGCACCACGTCCTCGACGCGATCGCGCAACTCTTCCGGCACGTCGTCGTAAATCATCAGCGCGCCGGCGTTGACGATGCCCATGTCCATGCCGGCCTGGATCGCGTGATACAGGAAGACCGAGTGGATCGCCTCGCGCACGGTGTTATTGCCGCGGAACGAGAACGACACATTGGACACGCCGCCCGACACATGGGTATCGGGGAAACGACGCTTGATCTCGCGGGTGGCCTCGATGAAGTCCACCGCGTAGTTGTTGTGTTCCTCGATGCCGGTGGCAATGGCGAAGATGTTCGGGTCGAAGATGATGTCTTCGCGTGCGAAATCGAGCCGTGTGGTGAGTAGCTCGTAGGCGCGCGAACAGATCTCCACCTTGCGCTCGCAGGTATCGGCCTGGCCTTGCTCGTCGAACGCCATAACGACGACCGCGGCGCCATATTGCTGCACCTTGCGCGCGTGTTCGAGGAAGACGTCCTCGCCTTCCTTCATCGAGATGGAGTTGACGATGCCCTTGCCCTGCAGGCAGCGCAGGCCGGCCTCGATCACCGTCCACTTGGACGAATCGACCATCACCGGCACGCGGGCGATGTCGGGCTCGGCGGCGATCAGGTTGAGGTAGCGCGTCATCGCCGCCTCCGAGTCGATCAGGCCTTCGTCCATGTTGACGTCGATGATCTGCGCGCCGTTGGCGACCTGCTGGCGCGCGACGTCCACGGCCTCTTCGTAGCGGTCTTCCTTGATCAGCTTCTTGAATTGGGCCGAGCCGGTGACATTGGTGCGCTCGCCGACGTTGACGAACAGCAGGTCAGGTGTGATGACCAGCGGTTCCAGGCCGGAGAGACGGGTGTGACGGGGCATCATCGGAGCTCAGGCAGCCTTGGAATGGTCAGAAGAAAGTGCGCGCGGCGCGCAGTCGCGCACGGCATCGGCAATGGCCTTGATATGGGCCGGCGTGGTGCCGCAGCAGCCACCGACCAGGTTCAGCAGGCCGTCGCGGGCGAAGCCGCCGATCACCGAGGCCATCTGCTCCGGCGTTTCGTCGTATTCGCCGAACGCGTTGGGCAGGCCGGCATTCGGATGCGTGCTGACGAAGCAGCTGGCGGCATTGGCCAGCACCTGCACGTGCGGACGCAGGTCGGCAGCGCCCAGTGCGCAGTTGAGGCCCACGGAAAGCGGGCGCGCATGTTGCACGGAGTAGTAGAACGCCTCGGCGGTCTGGCCGGACAAGGTGCGGCCGGAGCGGTCGGTGATGGTGCCGGAGATCATCACCGGCACGCGGTTGCCGCGCTGGTGGAACAGCTCGCTGAGGGCGAACAGCGCCGCCTTGGCGTTGAGCGTGTCGAAGATGGTCTCGACCATGACGATATCGGCGCCACCATCGATGAGGCCGCTTGCCGCTTCGGTGTAGTTGAGGGCCAGCTCTTCGAACTTGACGTTGCGGAAGCCCGGGTCATTCACATCCGGTGACAGCGATGCCGTGCGGCTGGTGGGGCCGAGTACGCCAATGACGAAGCGGGGCTTGTCCGGTGTCTTCGCCTCGATCGCGTCGCAGGCGGCACGGGCCAGGCGCGCACCCGCCAGGTTCAGCTCGTAGGCGAGGTGTTCGAGGTGGTAATCGGCCTGGCTGATGCGGGTGGAATTGAAGGTATTGGTTTCGACCAGGTCCGCGCCGGCTTCGAGATAGGCCTCGTGCACGCCGCGGATGATGTCCGGATTGGTCAGGGTCAGCAGGTCGTTGTTGCCCTTGAGGTCGCAACTGCCCGGATGGTCGTGCGCTTGAGCGCTGTCGTGGCCCGCCTCGAAGCGCTCGCCGCGGAACGCGGTTTCGTCGAGTTCATGGCGTTGCAGCATGGTGCCCATGCCGCCATCGATGATGAGGATGCGTTCGCGCAGTAGGCGCTCCAGCAGGGCGACGCGTTCGGGGTGTAGCCAGGGCAGCATGCTCATGGGGATTCTCGATTCAAGGCTTGCGCGCGAGCAGGCTGGTCACTTCGAAGTGAGGCGCCTTGCGTTCGCGGCTAAGCCGGGTACAGCTCAGTACATCCAGTCCGGCAGAACGGGCGAAGCCGCCCAGTTCATCGGCAGAAAAACCAAGATTGAGGTGATCGAAGGGCTCGACCACGGCGCGGTGATCATGCTTGCCGAGCGTCACCGCGAGCAGTCGTCCGCCCGGGCGCAGGAGGCGCGAGGCCTCGGCCACGGCTTTGGCGGGCTGTTCCGCATAGGTGAGGGCGTGCAGCATCAGGACAAGGTCGAAGCGTCGCTCGCCCAGGTCCAGGGCATGCATGTCGCCGTGGCGAACCTCGACATTGGTGAAGGGCTTCAGCCGCTGTGCCGCCGCTTCGGCCACTCTTTCGCTGCTGTCCACGCACACGATGGAGCGTGCATGCGGGGCGAGCAGTTCGGCGGTGATGCCGTCGCCGGAGGCGATATCCAGCACATCGCCGGTTTCCAGCAACTGCAGCAGCGAGCGCGCCAACGTCTCCCAGGTGCGACCCGGCGAGTAGTGGCGCTCCATATCGCCCGCCACGGTATCGGCCCAGCCTTCCGAGCGTGCGCGCTGGGCCAGCACGCCAGGCAGGCGCGCGGCGTCTTCGCGCAGCAAGGCATCATTGATGCTGTCGCGCAGGGACTTCAGCAGCGCCTGCTGCTGTTCGTCGCTCTCATTGTTGGCGCGGTAATACGCCGATACGCCAGCGCGGCGGTCGCGCACCAGGTCGGCTTCCTTGAGCTTGGCCAGATGGGTGGACACGCGCGGTTGCGCCAGATGCAGCACGGCAGCCAGTTCGGCCACGGTGAGTTCCTCGCGTTCCAGCAGGGCGAGCAGGCGCACACGGGTCGGGTCCGCCAGCAGGCGCAGCACACTGGAGGCGGTGGCCAAGTCCATCTAGCATCCTTATATCGCGATAAAGAGATACGCAAGGCTAGGCTCCTCCGTGCCATGCGTCAAGAAGAACCGCGGTCTATTCGATGTAGGAGCGCACCCTGTGCGCGAAAAGCCTACGCAGCGGTAACGCCTGATCGCGCACAGGGTGCGCTCCTACAAAGGCGTTGAGGTTCTTGCTGCACCCGCACACGGCTCGTCACGCTCGGCGGGCTAAAATAGCGGGCTGACTCAAGTTCCGGAGTAGTCCATGGATTTCCGATTTACCGAAGACCAACTGTCCATCCAGTCCATCGCCCGTGATTTCGCCCACAAGCGCATCATGCCGGTTGCGGCCGAGCTGGATGCCAAGGGCGAGTTTCCCCTGGAGAACATCCGCGAGATGGGACAGCTGGGCCTGATGGGTATCGAAGTGCCGACCGAGTACGGCGGTGCGGGCATGGACCCGATCGCTTATGTGCTGGCGGTGATCGAGATCGCCGCCGCCGATGCCGCTACGTCGACGATCATGTCGGTCAACAACTCGCTGTTCTGCAACGGCATCCTCAAGCACGGCACCGAGGCGCAGAAGCAGAAATTCGTGCGGGCGATCGCGCAGGGCGAGGCCATTGGCGCGTATGCCCTGACCGAGCCGCAGTCGGGTTCGGATGCCTCGGCGATGCATACCCGTGCCGTCAAGAATGCCGATGGCGACTGGGTCATCAACGGCAAGAAGAGCTGGATTACCTCCGGCCCGGTGGCGCGCTACATCATCCTGTTCGCCATCACCACGCCGGGCATCGGCGCCAAGGGTGTGTCGGCCTTCATCGTTGATACGCAGCTGCCGGGCTTCCACGCCGGCAAGACCGAGCCCAAGCTCGGTATTCGCGCCTCGGCCACCTGCGAAATCGAATTCACCGACTACGTGCTGCCGAAGGACCACCTGCTCGGCGACGAGGGCAAGGGCTTCTCCATCGCCATGGGCGTGCTCGACGCGGGCCGTATCGGTATCGCTTCGCAGTCGGTGGGCATTGCCCGCGCCGCGTATGAGGCGACCCTGCAGTGGTCGCGTGACCGCAAGGCATTTGGCCATCCGATCGGCACGTTCCAGATGACGCAGTCCAAGATTGCCGACATGAAGTGCAAGCTCGATGCGGCAACCCTGCTCACCTTGCGCGCGGCCTGGGCCAAGGGCGAGGCGGAGAAGAATGGTGGACGCTTCGGCACCGAGGCATCCGTGGCCAAGCTCACGGCTTCCGAGGCAGCGATGTGGATTGCCCATCAGGCCGTGCAGATCCACGGCGGCATGGGCTATTCCAAGGAGATGCCGCTGGAGCGCTACTTCCGCGACGCCAAGATCACCGAGATCTACGAAGGCACCAGCGAAATCCAGCGCCTGGTGATTGCGCGCGCGGAAACCGGTTTGCGCTGACCGGCCTGCTGGCTGTGTTGAAACGCCCGGCCGGGATGACCTGCCGGGCGTTTTCGTTTCCAGCCGGCTCGAGCGGAGCTGTTGACGCCGGGCGCGCAAGCGTAAATACTTGCGATTCGCCAGGGAGCCAGGCCCTCCCGCCAAGGATGGCGACTTGCGCTCGACAAGTCCTTGAGTTTCATCATGGCGAATCATCGGCCCACACCGCCCGCATCGAGGCATCAGGCCATGCCACGGCCTGCCAGAGCCTGATCAGTCCGCCTGGCAGGACTCGCCGGCAGCTCATCCAGCCGAACCGGTATGGTCCGACCGCGATAGCGATGCCGCATGCGTCTCGGGCGACTGCTTTCGGCAAGCCAAGGGCCACGACAGTTGACTGTCCCCCTGCCTGTCGGGCCTGATCGGGTACGGCTAGCCATCAGCTGGCACCTGGCTCAGGGGGAAACCATGTCATCGCAAGTGCTGGATAGCGCGCGGAATGGCGCGACGAACTTCGAGGATGCCGAGGGCACGGTCTACAAGGCCTTGCTGGAGTCGACCAAGGCCATTCCATGGAAGATCGACTGGAACACCATGGCCTTCGCCTACGTCGGACCCCAGATCGAGGCCTTGCTGGGCTGGGAACCCTCGAGCTGGGTAAGTGTGCAGGACTGGGCCGATCGCATGCATCCAGAGGATCGGGACTGGGCCGTGGCATTTTGCGTGGCGCAGTCGAAAGCCGGTGTCGATCACGAAGCCGACTACCGTGCGCTGTGCAAGAACGGAGAGTACGTGTGGATTCGCGACGTAGTGCACGTGGTGCGCAACGACGACGGCTCCGTCGACTCACTGGTCGGCTTCATGTTCGACATCAGCGAGCGCAAGCGCACCGAGCAGCGATTGCTTGATCTGCAACGCGAGCTGGAAGCGTTGTCGTACAAGGACGGCTTGACGGGCATCGCCAACCGGCGCCGCTTCGATGCCGTCTTTGAAGAGGAGTGGGCCAACGCACGACGCAGTGGCAAGCCCATGTCGCTGGTCATGCTCGATATCGATTTCTTCAAACAGTACAACGACCACTACGGACACCTGCAAGGCGATTACTGTCTCAAGCTGGTGGCTAACGTGCTGAGCACCGCCGTGAATCGCACCCACGACTTTCTTGCCCGCTTCGGCGGCGAGGAATTCGTGCTGGTGCTGCCGGAGACGGATGCGGCCTCCGCACTTCGCGTCGTCGAGCGATGCCGCGAACTACTCGCGAGCGAGTGGATCCCCCACGAGCGCTCGATGACCGGCAAGGCGCTGACCGTCAGCATCGGTGTCGGCACGGTCGTGCCAGGGCATGGCGACGAACGGCTGTCCTTTGTCGAGCTGGTGGATCGACGTCTCTATCAGGCCAAGCAGCGCGGAAGAAACGCGGTCGTCGCCAGTGATTGATACACGTCACGCATCCTGAGCAAGAAAAAGCCCCGGTCTCGCGACCGGGGCTTTCGTTTTACTTGGCGCGGCTGTCGCCGCGTTCGGATCAGGCCCCGCGACGCGGGTCCGAATCGAACGGCTGCATGCCGCCCGGACCCTGCTGCGGCGGTGGCGTGGTACCGCCGCTGCCGCCTTCGGCTGCCGGGCCGCCGTGGCTGCCGCGGATCGAGCGCGATGCCTCGTCCAGCTTGTCGCCGAGCAGGCGACGCACCACCACGTAGAACACCGGGATCAGCAGCAGGCCCAGGAAGGTGGCGAACAGCATGCCGCCGATCACGCCGGTACCAATGGCGTGACGGGCGTTGGCGCCGGCACCGGTGGAGATGAACAGCGGGAACACACCCAGGATGAACGCCATCGACGTCATCAGGATCGGGCGTAGTCGCAGGCGAGCCGCCTCGATCACGCCGGCGCGCAGCGTCTTGCCTTCCTGCTGTTGCTCGACCGCGAACTCCACGATCAGGATCGCGTTCTTCGCGGCAAGGCCGATCACCGTGATCATGCCGATCTTGAAGAAGATGTCGTTGGACAGGCCGCGCAGCATGGTGAACACCACTACGCCGAGCACACCCAGCGGCACCACCAGCAGCACCGACACCGGAATCGACCAGCTCTCGTACAACGCCGCCAGGCACAGGAACACGATGAAGATGGATAGCACCAGCAACAGCGTGGCCGAGTTGCCCGCCAGGATTTCCTGGTAGGACTGACCGGTCCAGTCGTAGCCGAAGCCCTTGGGCAGACTGTCGTTGATGATGCCCTCAACCACGCCCATGGCCTGGCCGGTGGAGTACCCCGGCCCCTCGTTACCGACGATTTCCACCGCGGAATAGCCGTTGTAGCGGGTCAGCGCCGGTGCGGCCAGGTCCCACTTGGTGTGCACCACGCTTGCCAGGGGAATCATGTTGTTGACGGTAGGCGAGCTGCTGGCCGTGGCCAGCGTGCTGGGCGTGTAGATGTGCTGCAGCGCTTCGGGCCCCATGCGGAAGGGTGCATCGGCCTGCACCATCACGCGCTTCACGCGGCCGCCGTAGGAGAAGTCGTTGACGTACACCGGCGCCAGCATCAGCTGGATCGCGTTGTAGATGTCGCTGACCGAAAGGCCCATCGACTGCGCCTGCTGGCGATCGACGCTCAAATCCAGCTGCGGGGCGCTTTCCAACGTGTTCGGACGCACACCGACCAGGGCCGGGCTCTGTGCAGCCTTGCCCAGCAGGACATTGCGTGCCTGGGTCAGTTCATCGCGCGACTGGCCGGCACGTGCCTGCAGGAACATGTCGATGCCGCCAAACTGGCTGAGGCCGCGGATGGTGGGCAGGTTGACCACGAAGATCTGCGCATCGCGGATGCCGTGCAACTTCATGTTCGCTTGCTGGATGAACTCCGTGGCGGTGATGTCCGGATTGACCTCAGTCGCCTTGCCGGCCTTGACCTGTTCGTCATGGGCGGCCTTCGCCTGCTTCTGCTTGTCGCTGAAGTTGCGTTCGCCCCAGGGCTTGAGGCGGATGAAGTTCATGCCGGTGTTCTCACCGGTGCCGACGAAGCTGAAGCCCGCGATCTGGAACACGCCATCGACGGCCGCGTCCTTCAAGAGCACCTCGCGGATCTGCCGGTTCACGTCCTTGGTGCGTTCCAGGCTGGCGCCTGGCGGCAAGGTCACGATGGCCAGCGCATAACCCTGGTCCTCGTCAGGCACGAAGCTGGTCGGCACGCGGGTGAACAGGACGCCGCACAACAGCACGATGAGCACGAACACGATCATCCAGCGCGGCGCATGCTTGACGGCACTGCCGATGTGGCCGGTGTACGTCTGGGTCACCCAGCCGAAGACATCATTGAACTTGCGGTAGATGATGTTTTTCTTCTGGGTATGCGTGGGCTGCAGGATGGTCGCGCAAAGCGCCGGTGTGAACGACAGCGCCAGGAAGGCAGAGAAGCCCATCGATACCGCGATGGTCAGCGCGAACTGCTTGTAGATCACGCCCGAGGCGCCCGGCTGCAAGGCCGACGGCACGAACACCGCGGCGAGCACCACGGTGATGGCCACCACCGCGCCGGTGATCTGGCCCATCGCCTTGCGCGTCGCCTCCTTGGGCGACAGGTGTTCCTCGCTCATGATGCGTTCGACGTTTTCGATCACCACGATCGCGTCGTCCACCACGATGCCGATAGCCAGCACCATGCCGAACAGGGTCAGCTGGTTGATGGTAAAGCCCAGCGGCAGCAGGCCCAGGAAGGTACCCAGCAGGGCGACCGGAATCACCAGGGTCGGAATGATGGTGGCGCGGAAGTTCTGCAGGAACAGCAGCATCACCAGGAACACCAGGATGATTGCCTCGATCAGGGTGTGGACCACTTCCTTGATCGAGATCTTCACGAAGCTGGTGCTGTCGTACGGCGCAAACCAGGTCACGCCTTCCGGAAAGCTCTTGGCCAGTTCGTCCATCTTGGCGCGAACGGCGGTGGCCACGTCCAGCGCGTTTGCGCCAGGCAGCAGCTGCACGCCGAACGAACCGGTGGCGGTGCTGTTCCAGGTGGCGGCGAAGCCGTAGCTCTGCGGCCCGAAGTCGATGCGGGCGACATCGCCAAGCCTGACCACGGTGCCATCGCTGTCGGCGCGCAGGATGATGTTTTCGAACTCGCTGGGCGTGACGAAGCGGCCTTCCGCCGACACGGTGACGCTGAAGCCCTGGCCGTTGACGGCCGGGTCGGAACCGAGCGAGCCGGCGGCGAACTGCACGTTTTGCGTCTGCAGCGCGGTCAACACCTGCGTCGCGGAGAGGTTGTAGCCCTGCAGCTTGTCCGGGTTGAGCCAGACGCGCATGGCGTATTCCGAGCCTAGCTGGCGGGTGCTGCCTACGCCCGGAATACGGCCAATCTGGTCCAGTACCTGCGAGGACACGATGTCGGTGAGCTTGTCACCGTCGATGCGCGGGTTGTCCGACGTCAGCGCCACGAACATCAGGAAGTCGGGGTTGCTCTTGGCCACCACGACGCCCTGCAGGTTCACCTCGGCAGGCAGGCGCGGGCTGGCCAGCGCCACCTTGTTCTGCACCTGCACCTGGGCGATGTCCGGATCCGTGCCGGTCTCGAAGGTCAGCGTCACCGTCGCCGAGCCGCTGGAGCTGGACGAGGAGCTGAAGTACAGCAGGTGATCGATACCGGTCAGCTGCTGCTCGATCACCTGGGTGACGGTCTTCTCGGTGGTATCCGCGCTGGCGCCGGGGTAGGTCGCGTTGACCGTCACCTGCGGCGGGGCGATGTTCGGATACGACTCGATACCCATGTTCAACACCGCGATGGTGCCGCACAGGGAGATCAGGATCGCCACCACCCACGCGAAAATGGGGCGGTCAATAAAGAAACTCGGCATGGTCGACTCCCTTACTGCCCGCCGGCCGGCTTGCCGCTAGCCGGGGCCTGGCCCGGCTTGGCGGCACCGCCCGGGGCGCCCTGGTCGGGCTGCCACGGCGCTGCCTTCGCCGGTGCGCCTTCCTTGACCCGCTGCAGGCCCGACACGACCACTTGATCGCCTGCCTGCAGACCGTTGGTGACGATCCAGTTGTTGCCGCTGGTGTCGTTGGCGGTGACGTTCTTGCGCACCACCTTGCCATCCTCACCGACCACCATGGTGTAGGCACCGACCGTGTCGCGCAGCAGCGCCGCCTGGGGTACCAGGAACACGTTGTGCTGCTCGCCGAGGTTGGCGTCGATGGTGACGTACTGGCCCGGGAGCAGGGTGCGGTTGGGATTCGGCAGCTGCGCGCGCAGGTTCACCGCGCCGGTGGACGGGTTGACCGTGGTGTCGGAGAAATCGAGCGTGCCTTGCTGGTCGTAGACGCTGCCGTCGGGCAGGGTCACCGCCACGGTGGCCTTGTTCTGTTCGGACAACGTCACCTTGCCGGTGTTCTGGGCGCGACGCAGCCGGTCGAGGTCGGCCACGCTCATGGTGAAATTCACATAAAGCGGATCGAGCTGGTCAACGGTGGTGAGCAGGGTGGCGTTGGCACCGGTATCGGCCGTGCTGCTGCCGACGATGGCGCCTTCGGTGACCTGCTGCTGGCCGGAGCGGCCATCGATCGGGGCAGTGATCTTGGTATAGCTCAGGTTGACCCGGGCGGTCTGCACCACGGCTTCGGCCTGCAGCACCGCGGCTGCGGAGCTGCGCTCGGTGGCTTCGTCCGCATCCAGCTGGGCTTTGGACACGAAGCCCTTCGGTACCAGGGCACGATCACGCTCGGCCTGGACATGGGCATTGGCATAGGTCGCCTTGGCCGCGGCCAGGTTGGCCAGGTCCGCGTTCAGTGCGGCCTGATAGGGCGCCGGGTCGATCTCAAACATCAGCTGCCCCTGCTTGACGTCACTGCCTTCGACGTAGACGCGCTTGAGCAGCAAGCCGGACACGCGGGCGCGCACGTCGCCACTGCGATAGGGGGAAAGACGGCCCACGAGGCTCTTGCGCAAGGGCTCGGTCTGCGGCTGCACCTTGACCACGCCAACCTCCGGCGGCGGCATCTGCGGCGGACCTTGCTCCTTGCCTTTGCCACAGGCGGCCAGTGAGAGCAGGCCAAGGCACAGCAGGGGTGTGCGCAATGACGAGGACTTCATGTGGGCTCCATTCTTCTTAATGTGGTCGGGATGCAGCACATCGACGCCACTCCGGGCGCCGACGAAAGGGGGTGAGCTTACGTTGAGCGCACGACCGCCCCGAGTGCCTTTGGTCCTGGGGAGAGGCCCTGGGCGGGATCGGGGCGCAAGCTGCGGCTCACGCATAGTGAGCGGGCGTGGACTATACCGTACAGTTTAAAATTTGTAGAGCCGTTGACTTTGCCTCTCGATTGACGCCAAGAGCCCGCCGCGTGGGGAGAAAAGTGACAGGCCACGCCTGCTCCGAGGGCCGTTCTCGCCGCGCCGGACCCGGGCGGTCAATTTTGACCTACATCCGTGAAGGAACAGTGTCGGCCTCGGACCCGGTGCCCACGCTTCGACATCTTCTCGACCGGTGCGGGCTGTGGAGATCCTAGCTGAGGCATTCGCCAGCCTGACGGTGCGCATCGCGCATCGTTTTTTCTGTTGCGTTGCAGCGTGCAAGGTCAGGCCGAGGTGCACCCGACGTGATCGACCGGTGTGACATACGCGCAGGTATTGCAGTAGTGGCAACGCGGCACAAAGCTGCCGACAGTGTCGGCAACATGCGGTAGTCACGGGTTTTTTTGCGACTAGCAGCGATGCCGTGAAAACTGTCATGCATGTTTGCGCGCACGCGTTACGCACTCATCTTCGGTGTTGCTGCGAGAGCGTCATGACCTGCTACAAGCTGAAGTTGTCTCACTGCAAAGGTAGCTAAGGTCTGACGCGAGGCGTATTCTTCTAGAGCTTTTTTTGCCTCATTCCGTCTCCACTGAACAGTAGATGCCATGAACGCGATTCGTGCGGCTAGCAACGGCTCCTTCCCCACTGTTGTTTTCGAAGAACTGAAGAAAAGCGGACTACCGACCCAGCGCCTTGATGAGGCGCAATTTTTTATCAACGCTTTCTTTGCGCGTATTGCAGATAGCGATCTGCGAACCCACACGACGACCGAATGGGCCGCCTTGATCGCGGACCTGCTCGATTTCATGCAGCAGCGTCAGCCAGCCCGCGCCTCCGTGCGCGTGATCAATCCTGGCGCCGGCCACGAAGGCCGCAGCTATATCCAGGTGGTGACGGACGACATGCCGTTCCTGGTGGACACCGTGACCATGGTCGCGGCCGAACATCTGCAGATTCACTTGGTGATCCATCCGGTCGTCGACGTGACGCGCGATGCGGCAGGCAAACTGCTCAAGCTCGGCGCCGAGGACGTTCAGCCCGAATCGGTGATGCATTTTGAAGTGGACCGCGTGGCCGACGAGGCGGCGCAGGCCCAGCTGAAGGCGAAGCTCGAGGGCGCGCTGGAGGACGTGCGCATCGCCGTGGCCGACTGGCCGAGGATGCGTGACAAGGCGTTGGCCATCGCCGCCGACCTGCCGTCGCGCGAGCTCCCGCTGGACGCCGCATCGGTCAAGGAGGCCGCGGAATTCCTGCGCTGGCTCGCCGATGACAACTTCACCTTCCTGGGCTATCGCGAATACGTGGTGACCGAGGCCGATGGCGAGGAAGTGCTGCGTGCCGACGAATCGTCGGGCATGGGCATCCTGCACAGGCTCGAGCGCTCGCTGGCTCCGCGCTCGCTGCGCACCCTGGTGGCGCACGACCTTCCGCAGTCGGGCTCGACCGATGCCATCATCCTCACCAAGACCAATGCACGTTCGCACGCGCATCGCTCCGGGTACATGGATTACGTGGGCGTGCTCAAGTTCGATGCCGCCGGCAAGCCGATCGCCGAGCAGCGTTTCCTGGGGCTGTTCACGTCCAGCGCGTACATGTCGCGTCCGCAGATGGTGCCGCTGGTGCGCCAGAAGTTCGAGTACGTGATGGAGCGCTCGGGCCTCAAGCGTGACTCGCACTCGGGCAAGGCGCTGCGCCACATCCTCGAGGTGCTGCCACGCGACGAGTTGTTCCAGGCCAGCGAGGAGGAGCTGTACGGAGTCTCGATGGGCGTGCTGGAACTGCGCCAGCGTGCGCGCACGCGCCTGTTCGTGCGCCACGACCGCTACGGCCGCTTCATTACCTGCACGGTGTTCGTGCCGCGCGAGCGCTTCAACACCGCGGTGCGCGAGCGCATCGAATCGCTGATGCGCACCAGCATGCGCGGCGAGTACCTGGATTCCTCCGTGCTGATGGGCGAGGCCGCCCTGGTGCGCCTGCACGTGGTGGTGCGCCCGAAGATCGGCGACCACGTGCAACTCGACGTGGCCGAGCTGGAGAAGGGCGTGGCCGCGATCGTGCGCAACTGGCAGGACGACCTGCGTGATGCGCTGGTGGCCAAGCTCGGCGACCAAGACGGTGTGGTGTTGGCGAACCGTTATGGCAAGGCCATGCCCGCGGGCTACGTCGAAGACGTGGCGCCCGCCGCCGCCGCCGAGGACGTGCGCCAGCTGTCGCTGCTGAAGGGCGATGACGCAGTGCGCATGTCGTTCTACCACCCGGTCGCGCGCCCTGAAGAGCTACGCTTCAAGATCTACCGCAGCGGTGGCGACATCGCGTTGTCCGAGGTGCTGCCGCAGTTGGAGAACCTGGGCCTGCGCGTGCTCACCGAGCACCTATACGACGTCCACGTGGGTGACGCCACGCTGTACATCCAGGACTTCGAGGTCCAGACCGCCGGCAGCCTGGCCTTCAGTGTGGAGCAGGTGGGTTCCCAGTTCGAAGACGCTTTCGAACAGATCTGGCGCGGCAACGCCGAGAACGACGGCTTCAATCGCCTGGTGCTTGGCGCCAAGCTGAGCTGGCGCCAGATCGCCATGCTGCGCGGCTACTGCAAGTACCTGCTGCAGACGGGCGTGGCGTTCTCGCAGAGCTACATGGAGGACGCCTTCAACCACTACCCGGCGATCGCCGGCCTGTTGGTGGAGCTATTCCTTGCCAAGTTCGATCCGCGCCGTGAATCGCTGTCCGCCGCGGAATTGCACAAGGCGGGCCAGGCGCTGGCCGGCGAAATGCAGGCGCTGATTCCGGAGTCCGTGCGTGCGGCGCATCCGGCCCTGATCGATGGTCTGGTGGGTGCGCTTTCCAAGCCGCGCGCCGAGCAGATCACCGTGGTGGAAGAGGCGATCGGCACCTTGCTGGAAACCGTGTCCAGCCTGGACGACGATCGCATCCTGCGCAGCTTCATGGCGTTGATCCGCGCGACCCTGCGCACCAGCTTCTTCCAGCAGTGGGAGGGCGCGTACCGCAGCTACATCAGCTACAAGTTCGATTCGCACGGCGTGCCGGAACTGCCAAAGCCGGTGCCGTACCGCGAAATCTTTGTGTGCGCGCCGCGCGTGGAAGGCATCCACCTGCGCTTTGGTGCCGTTGCCCGTGGCGGCCTGCGCTGGTCCGACCGCCGCGAGGATTTCCGCACCGAGGTGCTGGGCCTGGTCAAGGCGCAGATGGTGAAGAACACCGTCATTGTGCCGGTCGGTTCCAAGGGCGGCTTCTTCGTGAAGCGTGCGCCGGTGAACGGCGACCGCGATGCACAGCTGGCGGAAGGCATTGCCTGCTACCGCATGTTCATCAATGGCCTGCTCGACATCACCGACAACCTGGTCGAGGGCAAGGTCAAGCCGCCGCACGACGTGGTGCGCCACGACGCCGACGACCCGTACCTGGTGGTGGCTGCCGACAAGGGCACGGCCACGTTCTCCGACATCGCCAATGCGATCTCGATCGAGCACGGCTTCTGGCTGGGCGACGCGTTCGCGTCGGGCGGTTCGAACGGCTACGACCACAAGGGCATGGGCATCACGGCGAAGGGCGCCTGGGAATCGGTGAAGCGCCACTTCCGCGCGCTGGGCCGCAATACCCAGACCGAGGATTTCACCTGCGTCGGCATCGGCGACATGTCGGGCGACGTGTTCGGCAATGGCATGCTGCTGTCGCGCCATATCCGCCTGCTGGTGGCGTTCGACCATCGCCACATCTTCTTCGACCCGAATCCGGATACGGAGCGTTCGTTCGTCGAGCGCGAGCGCATGTTCAAGCTGCCGCGCTCGAGCTGGGAGGACTACGACAAGTCGTTGATCTCCGCCGGTGGCGGCGTCTACTCGCGCAGCCTGAAATCGATTCCGGTGTCGCCGGAAGTGCGTGCCGTGCTTGGCCTCAAGGCCGAGGTGACCCAGCTGGCGCCGAACGAGCTGCTCAGCGCCATCCTGAAGGCGCCGGTGGACCTGCTGTGGAACGGCGGCATCGGCACCTATGTGAAGTCCAGCAACGAAACGCATGCCGATGTGGGCGATCGCGCCAACAACGGCTTGCGCGTCAATGGCGGCGAGCTGCGCTGCAAGGTGGTAGGCGAGGGCGGCAACCTGGGCTTCACCCAGAAGGGACGCATCGAGGCTGCCCAGCATGGCGTGCTGCTGAATACCGACTTCATCGACAACTCCGCCGGCGTGGACACCTCCGATCATGAGGTGAACATCAAGATCCTGCTGAACGATGCCGTGCAGCGTGGTGAGTTGACCGATGACGCTCGCAACAAGCAGCTGGCCGCGATGACCGATGAAGTCGGCGAGCTGGTGCTGTGGGACAACTATCGCCAGAACCAGGCCATCACGTTGATGGAGCATCAGTCGGTGGCGCGCATCGGCTCGATGGCGCACTTCATCCGCATGCTGGAGAGCGAAGGCCTGCTCGATCGCCAGGTGGAGAACCTGCCGAGCGAAGCGGAGCTGGTCGAGCGCAAGACGCGCGGCATCGGCATGACGCGCCCGGAACTGTCGGTGCTGCTGTCGTACGACAAGCTCAAGCTGTTCCAGCAGTTGCTGGACTCCGACGTGCCGGAAGATCCGTACCTGTCGAAGGAGCTGGTGCGCTACTTCCCCGAGCCGTTGCACACCAAGTACGCCGAGCACATGCAGCGCCATCGCCTGAAGCGCGAGATCATCGCCACCGCGGTGACCAACTCGACGATCAACCGCATGGGCGCCACCTTCATGATGCGCATGCAGGAAGATACCGGCCAGGGTCCGGCGGCGATTTCCAAGGCCTACACGGCGGCGCGCGAGATTCTCGGCGCCCGTTCGTTGTGGTCGGAGGTCGAGGCACTGGACGGCAAGGTGGCCGAGAACACCCAGATCGACGCCATCCTGCAGATCTGGTCGCTGCTGCGTCACATGACCCGTTGGCTGCTGAACCGCCCGGGCGGCACGCTGGACATCAACGCCAATGTCGAGCGTTACCAGAACGGCGTGTCGGCCTTGCACGCCGCCTTGCCTGCGGCGCTCACCGACACTGGCAAGGCCGACTTCGCCACCAGCCAGGAAAAGTGGGAAGGCCTCGGCCTGACGTCGGAACTGGCCCTGCGCCTGGCGCGCATCCCCGAGCTGCGCGCCATGCTGGACATCGTGGAAGTCGCGCAGCAGAGCGGTCAGCCGATCGACAAGGTGGCCAGCGTGTTCTATGAGCTGGGCGAATCGCTCGACCTGGAATGGCTGCGCAGCCAGATCGAGGCGCTGCCGGTCGAGGGTGCCTGGCACGCCCAGGCACGCGGTTCGCTGCTGGACGAGCTCAACCACCAGCACCGCGCCCTGGTCCTGCAGGTGCTGTCGCTGACCGGCGGCTCCAAGGACATCTCGCCGGTGCAGGCATGGCTGCAGCGTGACGATGCCACGCTGAAGTACACGCGCAACATGCTGGCGGAGATCCTCACCCAGAACGCGGACTACCCGATCGCTTCGGTCGCGGTCCGTCGCCTGGCCCAGCTGGCGCAGGTGCCGGTCAACCAGTAAGTCATGGATCCCGGCGCCTGGCGGGCGCCGGGGCCTTTGTGGTTGGGAAACCAAGGGCGCAGATCGGCAACGGTCTTGCGCCCTTCGTCCATCTACGCTCAACTGAGGCCTTCGCTACCTGACCGATGTCCGGCCCTATGCGCTTTGCCTTTGTCGCCAGCGGTACCAATGTTGCCCAGCAAGCCCGGCGCAAGCTCACGGAGCGCTACGGCGACCTGGCCCCGGAGCAGGCCGATGTGATCGTCGCGCTCGGTGGCGACGGCTTCATGTTGCGCACCCTGCATGCCTATCGCGACTTGCCGGCGCCGGTCTATGGCATGAAGCTGGGGCGCGTCGGCTTCCTCATGAACAAGCATCGGATCGACGGCCTGGATGCACGCATCGAGCGTGCGCACGCTGCCGTCCTTTATCCCCTGGAAATGCGCGCCACCGATGCCGAAGGGCAGACACATCATGCCTTGGCGTTCAACGAGGTGTCGTTGTTGCGTCAGAGCAACCAGGCCGCGCATCTGGAAGTGAAGCTCAACGATACGGTCAAGCTCACCACCCTGGTGTGCGATGGCATCCTGGTGTCGACGCCGGCGGGGTCGACGGCCTACAACCTTTCCGCACACGGTCCCATCCTGCCGCTGGATGCCAATGTGCTGGCGCTGACGCCGATCAGCCCGTTCCGGCCGCGGCGCTGGCGCGGCGCCATCCTGCCGCATCGCACGCTCGTCACCTTGCGCATTCTCGATCCCGGCAAGCGGCCGGTGAGCGCCACCGCCGATTTCCACGAAGTGCGCGACGTGCGCGAGGTCGAAATTCGCCAATCGGCAGGCCACGGCGTACGCCTGCTGTTCGACCCCGAGCACAATCTGGAGCAGCGCATTCTGGATGAGCAGTTTGCGCCGGATTGACGGTGGAGCCGGGGGCGAGGGGTGAGTAGTGAGGGCGCGAAGTCTGACCACCTGAGGTAAGCGTCCCGTCGTTGTCAGAAGGGTCGTCGCTCCGTCCAGGCTTACCTCAGGTGGTTGGTTTTGGCGCCCTCACTACTCATCCCTCATCCCGGCTCCGCTTTTGCTAGATTGGACACTATGAACACCCCCACCCCCGACGCCCACGATCCCTCTTCAGTCGGTGACAACCGGTTGGTGGTGGCGATTTCCTCGCGCGCCCTGTTCGACCTGGGTGATAGTCACGCGCTGTTCGAGCGCGATGGCCTGGATGCCTACCGCTCGTTCCAGATCGAGCATGAGGACGAGATCCTGAAGCCGGGTGTCGCGTTCCCGCTGGTGCAAAAACTGCTCGACCTCAACAAGCTGGCCGGTGACGTGCCACCCGTGGAAGTGATCCTGCTGTCGCGTAATTCGGGCGATACCGGCCTGCGCATCTTCAATGCGATCCAGCATTACGGACTTGAGATCAGCCGCGCTGCGTTCACCAGCGGGGCACCTACGTCGGACTATATCGCGCCGTTCAAGACCGACCTGTTCCTGTCCGCCAACGCCGAAGACGTGGGCCGTGCGCTCGCCGCCGGCGTGGCCGCCGCCACCATCCTGCCGTCGACCGCGCCGCCGCGCGCCACCGAACAGCTGCGTATCGCCTTTGATGGCGACGCCGTGATCTTCGGCGACGAAGGCGAGCGGGTGTCGCGCGAGGAAGGCCTGGAAGCGTTCCATCGCAGCGAACACGCGCTGGCCGACCAGCCACTGTCGGTAGGACCGTTCCGCGGCTTCCTCACCGCCCTGCATCGCCTGCAGGCAGCGTTTCCCGCGGAAGACTCACCGATCCGCACCGCGCTGGTGACGGCGCGCTCGGCACCTGCACACAAGCGCGTGATTCTCACCCTGCGCCGCTGGGGCGTGCGTATCGACGAGGCCTTGTTCCTCGGCGGCCGCGACAAAGGGCCGTTCCTCGACGCCTTTGGCGCCGACATCTTCTTCGACGATTCGCCGGCCAACGTGGAGTCGGCGCGCAAGCACGTCGCCACCGGTCACGTACCGCACGGCGTAAGCAACCGCTAAACCCATATGTATGTAGGAGCGCACCCTGTGCGCGATCACGGCGTCACCGCTACGTAGGCTTATCGCGCACAGGGTGCGCTCCTACATCCACACAAGGGTTTGCGGCCTTGATGGATGCTGGTTGGGGCGTCAATCCGGCGTGGGAATGAATTCGACCAGCTTCGCGTCAAACAACGTCGCGACCAGGGTGTGGCCATCGGGCAGGAAGCTGACTTCGCGCGGAAAGCCCGACGCGGCGGCCGTCATCAGCTTCATCGAAGATGCCCCCGCCGCATAGTCCAGGCCCGCGATCTGGCCGTCACTCCTCTTGCCAAACCGGTTGGACAAGGCGACCCACACCTGCTTGTCGTCCGGGCGGACCACGACGCCGATGGGATTGGCGCCGATGGCGTAGGAGTCAAACGTGGATTGCGTGGATTTGGCGAGCCAATCGTCGGCCTGAAAGCGCAACAAGGCGTTGCCACCGCGCGCGGTGACCCAGATTTGCTTGCCGGAAGGCGATACGGCCACGCGCACGGGATTGCATCCGGCGGGCAAGGCCGACACCAGGGCGGCCCTGGGATCGGAGACGACCTTGTCGACATCCACGCGGAGCAGGAGACCTTGCGGGTGCATCCGCCCCTTGCCGTCTTCCGACTGACAGGTATTGGGCAGGCCCCGTGATGCCGGGCCGATCTCGCTCGTCGCGTAGAGCCAGCGCCCATCGGGAGACAGGGCCAGTCCTACCGGGGCGAATGCGGTCGGTATATGCCCGATGGCGGTCTTGTTCTGGAACGTGTCCGCGCGGGCCTGGGCCAGGTCGAAGATGCTGATCCTCCTGGCATCCTCGTCACTGACGAAGAGCAGCCTGTCGTCCAGGCTGATCGCCGTATAGATCGCGCCCGCGTTCGACCCGTTGTGGAACAGGCCAAGCAGGGGGCTGGCGTCACCTTGCTCGAGTGCGGCGACATCCAGCACGGCGGTGTCGTCAGCGTCGGCCACCACCAGCACCTTGCCGTCGTGGGTCAGTGACGCGCCGTAGGCATTGCCGCTCAGGTCGAAGCTGCGATCGAGGTTGAACGCGCCATCCTGGTTGTGCAGTACGGCCACGGCGCCACGGTTCCTGCCCATGTCCAGCGTGACGAACACCCAGCAGCCGTCGGCACTGGCCACGGCAGCGAAGGGGTGGCCTTGCAGGGCGATGCTGGCGGCGTTCGACGGTGCCACGCAAGTCGAGGCTTCCGCGCGCACGCCGAGCACCAGGGCGAGTAGGCCAACGACCAAGCATCCCAATTTCATGACTATCCTTCGGTCCGGCGTGGAAGATCAGCACAGGGGTCAGCGCGGCGATCACCCTGTAGGAGCGCACCCAGTGCGCGACAAACCTACGTAGCGGTAACCCCGTGATCGCGCACAGGGTGCGCTCCTACACAATCAGGGGACCGAATGGCCCTTGCTCGCCGTCCAGATCGCGTACCAGTCATCGGCGTCGAGTTTCACATCCAGGGCGGCGACCGCATCGCGCAGGCCTTCGATGCGGCCGGTGCCGGTAATCGGGTGCGGGCGTGATGGATGGCGCAGCACCCAGGCGAACGCTAGGGTGGTCAGGCTGATGCCGTAGCGGCTGGCTATCTCGGTCATTTCCGCGCGCAGGCGCACGGCTTGTTCGTCTTCGCCGGTGAACAGGTGGCCGCCGCCCAGTGGCGACCAAATCATCGGGCGCAGGCCCAGCTGTTGTGCCTGGTCGAGCGTGCCGTCGTCCAGCGCGTCCATCTTCAGCGGAGACAGTTCGATCTGGTTGGTCAGCAGCGGGTGCTGTTGATGCAACAGCGCGAACTGGCTGGTGGAAAAGTTGGAGACGCCCCAATGCGCCACCTTGCCCTCGCGGGTCAGTGCGGCGAAGGTCTCGGCCAGCGCAGCGGCGTCCATCAGATAGTCGGGGCGATGGATCAGCACCAGGTCCAGCTGTTCCGTGTGCAGCTTGCGCAAGGACAGTTCCACCTGCTCGCGCACATACGCTGCGGAGCTGTCGTAGTAGTTGATGCGATAAGCATGCTCGGCAGAGCGCAGGCGAATGCCGCACTTGCTCACCAGTTGCATGCGCGCGCGCAACGCAGGCGCGGCCTTCAAGGCCTCGCCGAATTCGCTCTCGGCGCGATAGTCGCCGTAGATATCCGCGTGATCGAACGTGGTGATGCCCAGCGCCAGCGCCTGTTCGACCCAGCGCACGCGCTCGGCCACGCTGAGTTTCCACGAGGTGATGCGCCAGAGGCCGGCGACGATGGGCGAGAGTTCAAGACGAGGCGGCATCGCTGGATCTGACGTGGAAAGACGCGCAGTGTGCCAAGCGCACTGCGCCTGCGCCATAGGCTCAGCGTTTGGCCGTCGCCTGTTTTGCGTCGCCCAGTGCGCTGGCCGACCAGCCGCCGCCCAGGTCGCCGATCAGCGACACCGCATTGAGCAGGCGTTGCTGCTGCACGTTCAGCGCGGTCTGTTGCGTGCTCAGCTGGGTCGTCTGGGCCGTGGCCACGGTGGTGTAGTCGACGGTGCCGGCCTGGTATTCGTTGAAGGCGATCTCGGCGCCGCGGTCGGCATCGTGCACGGCGGCATCCAATACCTCGGCCTGCTGGGCCAGGATGCTGGAGCCGGCAAGATCGTCCTCGACGTTGCGGAAGGCGGTCAGCACGGTGCCGCGATAGTTGGCGACGGCGGCATCGTAGGTAGCCTCGGCGGCGACGACCTCGCCATGGCGTGCGCCGGCATCGAACAGCGTTTCCGTGGCGCTGGCACCCAGCGACCACACGCGGTTCGCGATATGCAGCAAACCGGCCAGTGGCGATTGCGAGAAGCCGTCGGTGCCGGTCAGCGAGATGTTCGGGTAGTAGGCCGCGATGGCGACGCCGATGGCGGCGTTCTGCGCGGCCATCTGGCGCTCGGCCACGGCGATGTCCGGCCGACGTTCGAGCAGGGTGGACGGCACGCCCGAGGGTACCGTCGGCAGGGCCGGCAAGCTGGTGCTGTGCGGGATGTCCAGGTCTTCCGGATTCTTGCCGACCAGTACCGCAATCGCGTGGGCATCCTGTGCGCGGGCAACGCCGAGCGCGATCAGGCTGGATCGTGCGTTTTCCAGCTGCGTGCGTGCGGTAATCACGTTGGACGGGGCGATGGTGCCGGCCTTGTCCTGGTTGCTCACCACGCGCAGGGATTCCTGGTACGCGGCGACGGTCTTTTGCAGCAGGTCGATATTGGCGTCGGTCACGCGAAGATCGATCACGGCGGTGGCCAGCGCGGTCTGCTCCGACAACGTGGCATTGGCCAGGGTCGCTTCGCTGGCCTGGGCGTTCGCCTTGTTCTCTTCGACGGTGCGGCGGACCTTGCCCCAAAAATCGGGTGCCCAGCTGGCCGTGCCTTCGAGCGAGCCGGACGACGTCACCTGCCGGATATGTTCGGCGGCGCCGGCATTGGTGGTGGCCACGCGATCCCGGGTGACGTCACCGGTAATGCCGATGGTCGGGAACAGGGCGCTGCGGGCCACCTGGACTTCCGCCAGCGCGGCCTGGTAGTTCGCGTAGTCCGTGCGTACGGTCTGGTTCGAGACCACGACCATGGGTTCGAGCTCATTGAGCAGCGGATCGTTGAAACCCGCCCACCAATTGCCCTTGGCCACGTCTTCCGCCGGAGCGGCGGCGGTCCAGCCGGGCAGCTCCTTGTATTGGATCGGCACGCTCACCTGCGGGCGGTGGTAGTCCGGGCCGACCATGCAGCCGGTTAGCCACAGCGTCATCGAGACGGCCAAAGTTTTGCGTGGGGTTTTCATGGTCATGCACTCGCGTCCGAACGGTTCCACGGCAGGGTTTCCGACCACGTGGCGAGCCTGGCGCGCAGGCGGTCGAGATAGAGGTAGATCACTGGCGTGGTGTACAGCGTGAAAACCTGGCTGAGGATCAGGCCACCCATCACGGTGATGCCCAGCGGCTGGCGCAGCGAGGCGCCCTGGCCAATGCCGACGGCCAGAGGCACCGCGCCCAGCACGGCGGCCGCCGTGGTCATCATGATCGGGCGCAGTCGTATCACGGCGGCTTGGTGGATCGCCTCCGGTGCCGGCAGGCCGTCGTCGCGCTGCAGGTGGATGGCGACGTCGATCATCATGATGGCGTTCTTCTTGACGATGCCGATCAGCAGGATGATGCCGATCATCGCAATCACCGAGAACGGCGTGCCGAAGATCAGCAGGGCCAGCGTGGCGCCAATGCCCGCCGAGGGCAGGGTGGAGAGGATGGTGATCGGATGGACGGTGTTCTCGTAGAGGATGCCGAGCACGATATAGACCGCGGCGAGTGCCGCGAGTATCAGCAGGGGCATGGTCGACATGGACTGCGCGTACACCTGCGCGGCACCGGCCGAGCTGCCATGGATGGAAGCCGGCAGGCCCAACTCCTGCGAGGCCTGCGCGATCGCCGCGAACGCACTGCTCAAGGAACCGCCCGGCGGCAGGTTGAAGGAGATGGTGGCGGCGACCAGGCCGCCCTGGTGGCTGACCTGGGTCGCGGTGTGGTTGCTGACATAGGTCGCCAGCGCGGGAAACGGCACCATCGTCTCTGGCGCCGTGCTGTCTGCACTGCCGCTGGAACTGCCGCCCTTCGAATTGGAAATGGCATTGGTGAGCTGGTTCGCCTCGGCATCGGCATTGCGTGCATTGGTGTTCGCCGAGGAACCCGACGACGTGCTCACGGCCGACACGGCGGTGACCGGCTTCACCAGCGCACTGGACAGCTGCGTCTGCTGGGTGCCGCTGGCATTGCCGGCCGCGGTGCTGAAGCGGATCCGCTCGAGCATCTGCGGGTACTGCCAATACTTCGGCGCCACCTCCATCACCACGAAATACTGGTTGAGCTGGTTGTACACGGTCGAGACGGTGCGCTGGCCGAAGGCGTCGTAGAGCACGTTGTCGAGCTGGTTCGGCGCAAAGCCGTAGCGCGACGCGGTGGCGCGATCCATGTTGACGAAGATCTGCAGGCCGTTCTGCTGCAGGTCCGAATTCACGTCCGTCATCTGGGTGTGATACTTGCCCAGCTCGGCTACCAGCCGCGGCACCCACAGGAACAGCGCTTCCGGGTCGTCGCTGGTCAGCGTGTACTGGTATTCGGAGGCCGACTGTCGTCCGCCGATATGCAAATCCTGCGCGGCCTGCAGGAACAGCTTGGCGCCCGCGACCGCGTTAAGCCGGGGCCGCAGGCGATCGACCACCTGCGCGGCCGAGAGCTTGCGCTTCGCCAGCGGTTTCAGCTCGATGAATACATTGGCGGTATTCAGTGCCCGGCCACCAGTAAAGCCGGCGACCGATTCGACAGCGGGGTCTTTCTCCACGATGTCCTGCAGCTGCGCGAGCTTCCTCTCCATCGCCTGGAACGAGATGCTCTGGTCCGCGATGATCTGGCCGATCAGGATGCCGTTGTCCTGCTCCGGAAAAAAGGTGGAAGGCACCAGCTTGATCAGGAAGACGTTCAGCACGATCAGGCCAATCAGGGTCAAGCCCACCAGCAGGGCGTGATCGAGCACGGCCGTGAGCGAGCGAGAGTACGCGTTCTTGAAGCGCTCGAACTGGCGCTCATACCAGAGGGCCCAGCGCGCCTTCGAATGCAGGGTGCGGCGGTTGAGCACGTAGGCCGCCATGGTCGGCGTGACGGTCAGCGAAATCACCAGCGACAACAGGATCGCGATCGACAGCGTCACCGCGAATTCATGGAACAGCAGGCCGACGATGCCCGGCATCAACAGGATCGGCAGGAACACCGCGATCAGGGACAGGCTCATCGAGATCACCGTGAAGCTGACCTCGGCGCTGCCGCGCAAGGCCGCTTCGCGCACGTCCATGCCCGACTCGACGTGGCGCACGATGTTTTCCAGCACCACCACCGCATCGTCGACGACGAAGCCGGTGCCGATGGTCAGCGCCATCAGCGAGAGATTGTCGATGCTGTAGCCAAGCAGGTACATCGGCCCGAACGTGCCGACGATCGACAGCGGCAGCGCCACCGCCGGCACCAGGATTGCGCGCGGCGATTGCAGGAAGATATAGACCACGCCGATCACCAGCAGCACTGCGATGAACAAGGTGCGCTCGGTGTCGTTCACCGCCGCATTCACTGACTGCGAGCGGTCCAGGGCAATGCCGATATGCACATTGCGCGGCAGGGTCGCCTCGATCGATGGCAGCACCTTGCGGATCTGCGCCACGGTCTTGACGATATTGCCGCCGGGCAGCGGATAGACGATGACCAGCACCGCATCCTTGCCGTTGTAGAGGCCGGCATTGCGGATGTTCTCCGCCGAGTCCAGCACGTTGGCGACATCGCGCAGCAGTACCGGCGCACCGTTGCGATAAGCCAAAACCAGGTCGCGGTACGGCGCGGCCTTGTTGATCTGGTCGTTGGACAGCACTTCGAAGCGCTGGCCGTTCTCGTCGATATGGCCCTTGGCGCTGTCGGCATTGGCGGAACTGATGGCGGCGCGCACGTCTTCCAGCCCGATGCCGTAGCTGTTGAGCTGATCGGGCTCCAGCTCCACGCGCACCGAGGGCAGGGCGCTGCCGCCGAGGGTGATCTGGCCCACGCCATCGACCTGGGACAGCTGCTGCTGGATCACCGAATCGGCCGAGTCGTAGAGCTGGGCGCGGGTCAGCGTCTTTGACGTCAGCGCCAGCACCATGATCGGCGAGTCGGCCGGGTTGTATTCGCGATACGTTGGGTTGTTGCGCAAGGTGGTGGGCAGGTCCGCGCGCGCGGCCTGGATGGCGGCCTGGACGTCACGCGCCGCGCCGTTGATATCGCGGTTCAAGCCGAACTGCACCACGATTTGCGAAGTGCCGACCGAACTCTGCGAGGTCAGTTCGGTGACATCGGCAATCGTGCCCAGGCGCCGCTCCAGCGGCGCGGCCACCGTCGCGGCCATGATGTTGGGACTGGCGCCGGCCAGGTTCGCCTGCACCACGATGACCGGAAACGTGATGTTCGGCAGCGGTGCCACCGGCAGCCGGAAATACGCCAGCAAGCCGGACAGCAGGATGGCGACCGCCAGCAAGGTGGTCGCCACCGGTCGCTTGATGAAGAGCCCGGGGATGCTCACGGCACGGGCTCGGTAGCCTGTTCGGGATCCTTGCGGCGGAAGCGCTGCGCAAGCCGATCAAAGAACAGGTAGATCACCGGCGTGGTGAACAGTGTCAGCATCTGGCTCAACGCCAGGCCACCAATGATGGCCAGGCCCAGCGGGCGGCGCAGCTCCGAACCGGTACCGGTGCCCAGCAGCATCGGCAGTGCGCCCAGCATGGCCGCCAGCGTGGTCATCAGGATCGGGCGGAAGCGCAGCAGCGAGGCCTCGAAGATCGCTTCCTCCGGCGGCTTGCCGTGGTCGCGCTCGGCCTCGAGCGCGAAGTCCACGATCATGATCGCGTTCTTCTTGACGATTCCGATCAACAGCACGATGCCGATGATGCCGATCACGTCCAGGTCGCTGCCCGCGATCATCAAGGCCAACAGCGCGCCGATACCGGCCGAAGGCAGGGTCGAGAGAATGGTCAGCGGATGGATGAAGCTCTCGTACAGCACGCCAAGCACAATGTAGACGGCGACCAGGGCGGCGATCAGCAGATAGACCTCGCTTGAGAGCGAATCCTGGAAGGCCTGCGCTGCACCCTGGAACGACGAGGTGATCGACGAGGGCAGGTTCACCGCCTTCTCGGCCTGGTTGACCTCCTCGACCGCCTTGCTCAGCGAGGCATCCTTGGCCAGGTTGAACGAAATGGTCACCGACGGAAACTGCGCCAGGTGACTGAGCACCAGCGGCGACTTGGTGATCTTGATGGTGGCGATGCCCTTGAGCGGCACCTGGCCGGTGCTGCTGGTCTGGCTAGGGAGGTACAGGTCGCCCAGCGACTCCACCGTCGGCATGCTTTCGGGCTTGGCCACCAGGATCACGCGGTACTGGCTGGACTGGTTGAAGATGGTCGACACGATGCGCTGGCCCAGCGCGTCGTACAGCGCGTTGTCGATCGTCGCCGCGGTAATGCCAAAGCGCGCCGCCAATTGGCGGTTGACCTCGACGTCCACGCTGAGGCCATCGTTGTTGAGGTCGCTGGTGACGTCGGTGATCGACTTGATGTTCTTCATGCGCGTGATCAGCTCGGGCACGTATTGCATGAAGGCCTGCTGGCTCGGCCCGCGCAGCACGAACTGGTACTGGTTCGGCGACACCGTGGTGTCGAGGGTGAGATCCTGTTCCGGCTGCAGGTACAGCTTGATGCCCGGTATGTTCGCCACCTCGCCCTGGATGCGCCGGGCAATCTCGGCCGCGGTCGACGAGCGGTCGTCGATGGCCTTCAGGTTGATCAGGAAGCGGCCGTTGTTGAGCGTGGTATTGGTGCCGTCGATACCGACGTACGACGTGAGTCCAGTCACGTCCTGATCCTTCAGAATTGCTTCCGCCAAGGCCTGCTGCCGGTTCACCATCGCGCTGTAGGACACCGAGTTGTCGGCGATGCTGATGCCCTGGATCACGCCCACATCCTGCACCGGGAACAGGCCCTTGGGGATCACCACGTACAGGATGACGGTCAACACCAGGGTGGCGACGAAGACGATCAAGGTCAGCGTCTGCCGTGCCATGACGAAGCTGAGGCCGCGCTTGTAGGCATCCAGGGTCTTGTTGAACAAGCCCTCGCTGACGCGCTCGAAGCGGCTGGGGTGACGCTGGGCCTGCGCCCGCAACAGGCGCGCGCACAGCATCGGCACCAGGGTCAGCGAGACGATGCCGGACAGCACGATGGTGACCGCCAGGGTCACCGCGAACTCGCTGAACAGGCGTCCGATCACGCCACCCATGAACAACAGCGGGATCAGCACGGCAATCAGCGACACGGTCAGCGAGAGAATGGTGAAGCCGATCTGCCCGGCGCCTTCCAGCGCGGCCTCCAGCGGCGTGCGACCTTCCTCCAGATAGCGCACGATGTTCTCGATCATCACGATCGAGTCGTCGACGACGAAGCCGGTGGCGATGATCAGCGCCATCAGCGAGAGGTTGTCGATCGAGTAGTTCAGCTCATACATCAAGGCCAGCGTGCCGATCAGCGACACCGGCACCGAGATGCTGGGAATGAAGGTGGCCGGCACATTGCGCAGGAACACGAAGATCACCAGCACCACCAGCACGATGGCCAGTACCAGCTCGAACGCCGCGTCGCTGACCGAAGCACGGATCACGCCGGTGCCGTCGGCCACGACCTGCACCTTCATCCCCGCCGGCAAGGTGGATTCCAGCGCCGGCAGCTCCTGCATGATCTTGTTGACCGTGGCGATCACGTTCGCCCCCGGCTGGCGCTGCACGTTCAGCACGATGGCCTGGGTGGTGTTGAACCAGGCGCCTTGCTCGGTATTCTGCGGCGCGTTGGTGACGCGGCCCACGTCGCGCAGGAACACAGGGGCGCCGTTCTGGTAGGCGACCACCGTGTTGAGATAGTCCTCCGGATCCTGGATCTGGTCGTTGCCGTTGATGGTGTAGTTCAGGTACGGGCCATCGAAATTGCCCTTGGGCTGGCTGACATTGGTGTTCGCGATCAACGAACGCAGGTCGTCGATATTGAGTCCGTACGCGGCCAGCTTCCTGGGGTCGGCCTCCACCCGCACGGCAGGAACATTGCCGCCGGCCGGGGTGACCAGGCCGACGCCCGAGACTTCGGAAATCTTCGCGCCCAGCCGGTTGCTGGCGACGTCCTGC
Source organism: Dyella halodurans (assembly GCF_026283925.1). Classification (GTDB taxonomy): domain Bacteria; phylum Pseudomonadota; class Gammaproteobacteria; order Xanthomonadales; family Rhodanobacteraceae; genus Dyella; species Dyella halodurans. The sequence goes on along the minus strand of NZ_JAPDPF010000004.1, from coordinate 165,523 downwards.
AGCTGCGTCAGCGACATCGAATTCGACGTGATCGCCAGCGTGAGAATAGGCTGGTCGGCCGGATTGACCTTGGCATAGGTCGGCGGCGCCGGCAGGCCCGAGGGCAGCAGGCTGTTGGCGGCGTTGATCGCCTCCTGCACGTTCTGCTCGGCCACGTCGAGGTTGAGCGACAGGTCGAACTGCAAGGTGATCACCGACGCGCCCGCCGAGCTGTTCGAGGTCATCTGCTGCAGGCCGGGGATCTGGCCCAGCTGCACCTCGAGCGGCGCCGTCACCGTGGTCGCCATCACCGTCGGGCTGGCGCCGGGATAAAAGGTTTGCACCTGGATCGTCGGGTAGTCGACGTCGGGCAGGGAGGACACCGGCAGGAAGCGCACCGCGACCAGGCCCACCAGCACCAGGGCGATCATCAGCAGCGAGGTCGCCACCGGCCTGAGGATGAACAGGCGGGAAATATTCATGGGATGGCCGGTCCGACGATCACGACGACGCTGAGTTGGCGCCGTGCGCTCGCTTGCCGCTGTCGTGCTGGGCAGGTCCCGCGGATGACGCCGCTGCCGGGGCAGCACCCGCGGCAGTCGGCTTCGCCGCGGCGATCTTGATCTTGGCGCCGTCGCTCAGGCGGTCGGTGCCATCGGTCACGACCTGCTGGCCCGCCGCGAGTCCCGCCAGGATCGCCGTATGCCGGCCATCGCTGGGCCCCAGCGTCACCTTGTGCACGGAGACGCTCTGGTCGGCATTCACCAGGTAGACGAAATCACCCGGCGCACCGCTGAGCACCGCTGGCGTGGGCACCAGCACCGCGTTGTGCATGGTGTCGACCAGCAGCTGCGTGTTGACGAACTCGTTGGGGAACAACACTTCGTCGTCGTTGGGGAAGGTGGCGCGCAAGGTCACCGTGCCGGTGCTGGTCGCCATCTGGTTGCTCAGCGCGAACAGCGTGCCGGTGCCCAGTTGCTTGGTGTTGTTGCTGTTGTAGACCGTCACCGGCAGCTTGGCGCCGGCATTCACGCGCTGCAGCACCTGGTTCAGGGAATTCTGCGGCACCGTGAATTGCACCGTGGTCGGCTTCATGGTGGTGATGGTCACGATGCCCGGCGAGCTCGACTGGGTGACGAAGTTGCCGGGATCGACCAGGCGCAGGCCAACGCGCCCGGCCACCGGCGCGGTGATGTGGCAATACTCGATATTGAGTTCGGCCTGCGCGATGTTGGCCTTGTCGACCTTCACCGCTGCTTCGTTCTGCTGCACCAGGAACTGCTGGCCGGTATAGGTCTGCTCGGCAATCGAATGCTGCTCGTGCAACTGGGTGTAGCGCGCCAGGTCGGAGCGTGACTGGGCCAGGCTCGCCATATCCTTGGCCAGTTGGGCTTCCGCCTGCTGCTTGTTGATCTCGAACTGGCGCGGGTCGATCTGGGCGAGGAACTGCCCCTTGCTCACGTCCTGGCCTTCCTGGTAACCGACGGCGGTAAGGTAGCCGCTCAATTGCGGCAGCACGTTGATGGTGGCGACCGGCGTGACCGTGCCCAGCGCATTGAGGATGACCGGCATGTCACCCAGCGATACGGTGGCGACGCTGACGACTTGCGGTGGATTGCCGGGCTTGGTTTTGGCGCCGGTCAGGATATGCACCACCATCAGCACGATCAGGACGATGACGATGATGGCGGCGATCAACCAGCCCCGACGTTTGCGCACGTGTCCGGTTGTTGTCGACGTGTCGGCACTCATACGCCATCTCCCAGCGGGTCATTGCAAGCTTCACAAGGCAAGCAAGCACACATCCATCATTCGAAGCGTTGCCGACTCAAATGACGTGGCTTGCCGACAGCAAAAAGCTGTCGTGACAATTTCAACGACTCGTTGCCCCTGCGGTTGACCGCGGACGGCGTCATCTTCTCGCCTGCCAAGGGCGCGCCGCCCGGGTTTCAGTCGTAGGTGCTTGATATCGCTGCCACGCATGACTGATGGCATAGCCGTCGTCACGGATTGGTGATCATCGGCGGCTAGCGCCTGAGGCGAGCCCGGCCGATGGCGTCGGGCGGGGAGAAGCGCTGGCGTGGCTACGACCGCTCACACCATCTTGGTGCGTCGCCACCATGAGGTGACTTGTTCCTCGCGCACCAGGGTGAACAAACCCGAACCGAGGATGAGTGCAATGCCGATCAGCATCGGCCAGTCCAAATGATCGCCAAACAGCCAGTAGCCGAAGCCGATCGCCCACAGCATCTGGCTGTACTGGGCGGGCGCCACGCGGTTGGCCGGCGCGTGATGGGTCGCCAGCATCAGCAGCACGCCGGCCAGGCCGGCCAGCAGGCCGTAGCCGGCAAGCAGCGACCATTGGTGCAGGTCTGGCCAGACAAAGGCCGGCAACATCAGCACGCCGCCGCTGACCAGGGGGCCGATCACACCGGCGCCGTACAGGCTGATGCGTTTCTCGTGCGGGCCCGCCATGCGCAAGGCGACCACCGAGACGGCGCCTGAAAGGCCGCAGGTCATCGCGGCGAGATGGCCCGGCCCCAGCACGCGGAAGCCCGGCCGCAACACCACCAGCACGCCGATAAAGCCCACGATGACCGCGGACCAGCGCCGCCAGCCGACGTGTTCCTTCAGGAAAATCACCGAGAGCAGGGTGACGAAGATCGGCAGCAGGAAGATCAACGCGAACGCCTCGGCCATCGGCAGCGCGGTGAACGCGATCACCGACGTGATATTGCAGATGGCGCCGGTAATCGCGCGGATCCACCACAGCCGCGGCTTGCGCGCGTGGAAGACGTCGAGATAGCGATCCTCCGGCTTGCGGATGAAGGGCAGGGCGCTGAGCATCAGCACGGCGCCGAAGAACACCGCCTCGTAGGCCGGCAGGCTGCCGTGCAGGGATTTCACGAAGGCGTCGCTGATCGCATAGGCGGCGTAGCAGGCGAAACCGAGCATTACACCTTTGAACATGGGGATTCCGGCTGAGGAGGCTCGTTATCGGTGCAAAAGCAGGGATCTCGTGCCTTGACCGCACGAATGGAGACGCCAAGTCCCAGCCTGCGCTGGGACGACGAGAAGGCGCGCATGGTCCCATAGCCGCCCCCGGCCGCCTACCCCGGCCTGCTGCACCTCGCCATGACCGGGCGGGTCAGGATCGCTAGAATGGCGGTTTGCCCCTCCCGATTACGGAACCGAAGCATGTCCGCTCGCCTGAATCCCCTCGATCTCTACGACGTCCGCTCGCTGCTCTCCGATGAGGAGCGCATGGTTCAGGACACCGTGGGCCGTTTCGTCGACGAGAGAGTGTTGCCGATCATTGGCGATTGCTTCGACCAGGGCCGTTTCCCCAAGGAACTGATCCCCGAGATCGCCAGCCTGGGCCTGCTGGGCGCCACGCTGCCCGAAAAGTACGGTTGCGCCGGCATGAACGGCGTCAGCTACGGCCTGATCTGCCAGGAGCTGGAGCGCGGTGATTCCGGCCTGCGCAGCTTCGCCTCGGTGCAGAGCTCGCTGTGCATGTACCCGATCTACGCCTACGGCACCGAAGAGCAGAAGCAGCACTATCTGCCGAAGATGGCGGCCGGCGAAGTGATCGGCTGCTTTGGCCTCACCGAGCCGCACGGTGGTTCGGACCCGGCCAACATGAAGACCCATGCCAAGAAAGATGGCGGCGACTGGGTCATCAATGGCGCCAAGATGTGGATCACCAATGGCAACGTGGCGCACATCGCCATCGTGTGGGCGCAGACCGAAGACGGCATCCAGGGCTTCATCGTGCCCACCGATACCAAGGGCTTCACCGCGCAGGAAGTGCACAAGAAGATGAGCCTGCGCGCCTCGGTGACCAGCGCGCTGTTCTTCGACAACGTGCGCGTGCCGGAAGCCAACCGCCTCCCGAACGTGAAGGGCCTCAAGGGTCCGCTCGGCTGCCTCACCCAGGCGCGCTATGGCATCACCTGGGGCCCGATCGGCGCCGCCCAGGCCTGCCTGAAGGAAGTGCTGGACTACTCGCAGGAGCGCATCCTCTTCGGCCGTCCGCTGGCCTCCAACCAGGCCGTGCAGCTGAAGCTGGCCGAGATGGCCCGCCGCATCACCATGGCGCAGCTGCTCTCGCTGCAGCTTGGCCGCCTCAAGGACGCCGGCAACATGCAGCCCACCCAGGTCTCGCTGGCCAAGTGGAACAACTGCCGCATGGCCATCGACATCGCGCGCGAATGCCGCGACATCCTCGGCGGCGCCGGCATCACCACCGAGCACGTGGCGATCCGTCATGCGCTGAACCTTGAGTCGGTGATCACCTACGAGGGCACCGAAACCGTGCATCAGCTGGTGGTGGGCCGTGAGTTGACGGGTATCAACGCGTTCTAAGTAATGCTCGGCCCATCGCACAAACCCGCATCCCGGGTGGAAACTTGGAAAAACTCGTCATTCCCGCGCAAGCGGGAATCCAGCGACTTTCAGCCCGTCGAACGCAGAGGCACTGGATGACCAGCTTCGCTGTTGTAAGGCACCTCCCGCTTGCGCGGGAATGACGGAAAAGACGCGGTTTTTCGAGGTTCCTTGGTTTTAATGGGAGGTTTTCGGGAATGAGCTGGCAAGACATCCGCATCGAAACCGATCGCCTGCTGTTGCGCCCCCCGTGCCGCGAGGATTTCGATGCCTGGGCCGCCAATATGGCCAACCTGGAATCGGCCCGTTTCATCGGCGGCGTGCAGCCGCGCGCCGCTGCCTGGCGTGGCTTTCTCACCATGGTGGGCTCCTGGGAGATCCAGGGCTTTGGCATGTTCTCGGTGATCGAGAAAAGCAGCAGTGAGTGGATCGGCCGCATGGGGCCATGGCAACCCGAAGGTTGGCCGGGTACCGAAGTGGGCTGGGGACTGGCGCAGCATGCCTGGGGCAAGGGCTATGCGCTGGAAGGCGCCAGCGCCTGCATGGACTGGGCCATCGACCAGCTCGGCTGGACCGACATCATCCACTGCATCGATCCCGCCAACGTCCCTTCGCAGAAAGTGGCGGAACGACTGGGTTCGCGCCTGCGCGGCCCGGGCAAACTGCCGCCGCCGTTCGAGGACGCGCCCGTCGAGCTATGGGGCCAGACGCGCGACGAATGGCGGCGTCGGCGCGCATGAGTCATGTATCGCCCGCGCTCTACCGCACGCTGGCCCGGATCGTGCCCGAGCTGTACGTGCACTGCGTCGATCCCTGGTGCCTGATCGGTAGCGCTGCTGCGCTGCTGGTGGGCGCCGAGGTGGGCGTGGCCGATGTCGATGTACTGGTGTCGCGCGACGACGCCGAACGACTGATGACGCTATGGGCTTCACTGCGCGATGAACATCACGCGCCCGCCGAGGCGGAGCGCTTTCGCTCGCATTTCGCGCGCTTTGCTTTTCCCGGCATGCCGGTTGAAATCATGGGTGGGCTGGAGCTCGGTGGAGCGTCTGGCTGGCAACCCGTGAGTGCGGGGCGCCTCACGCTGGCCGGCGTCGATGGGCTGGCCGTGCCGGTGCCTTCGGTGGAGGACCAGATTCGCATCCTGGAAAGCTTTGGCCGCGATAAGGATCGCCAGCGCGCAATGGCGCTACGCGCTCTCGCTTCCTCTCCCCTTCGGGGAGAGGATTGAGGTGAGGGGGCGGGTGCTCGCGATAACGTGTCTACAAAGCACGCTTCGAATGGATTTGGTCGCAAGGTCGGCCCCTCACCCCAACCCTCTCCCCGGAGGGGAGAGGGTGCAAAAAGCTCGAGCCTGAACCGCACCGCGCCCCATACTGGCGCGTGCGTCACGCCCAAGCCGATAATTGCCCGCTTGCCGCCTTTCGCGGCTGATCGTCAACGAGACAAGCTGCCATCATGACCGCCATTCCGTACCCCATCTCGGCCCGCCACAAGGGTTTCAACCGCGCCGAGATCGTCGATCAGAATTTCAACGAATTCGTGCAGCTGTGGCAGGGCGACGTGCATGCGCCGCAGGGCGATCATTCACCGGTGTTGCCGGGCAGCGCGCTCGATGCGAAGGGCTTTCGTGAGTTGCTCGAATCGCAGCTGATCAGCCGCCACCTCGACCTGATGGCGCGCGTGCTGCGCGTGCAAAACAAGGTGTTCTACACGATCGGCTCCAGCGGCCATGAAGGCAATGCGATGGTGGCGCGGCTGACCCGCCACACCGATCCGGCCTTCCTGCATTACCGCTCCGGCGGCTTCATGGCCGAGCGCTTTCGCAAGCTGCCCGGCATGGATCCAGTGATGGATTCCGCGCTGTCGTTCGCGGCGAGCAAGGAAGACCCGGCTTCGGGCGGTCGCCACAAGGTATGGGGCAGCAAGCCATTGTGGGTGCTGCCGCAGACCTCGACCATTGCGTCGCATCTGCCCAAGGCCTTGGGTACCGCCATCGCCATCGAGCAGGCGCGTCGCATCGGCCACAAGCTGCCGATTCCCGACGACAGCATCGCGATCTGCTCGTTCGGCGATGCGTCGTCCAACCACGCCACCGCGCAGACGGCGTTCAACGCTGCCGCGTGGACGGCCTATCAGAAACTGCCCGCGCCGGTGCTGTATGTGTGCGAGGACAACGGCATCGGGATCTCGGTGAAGACGCCGACCGGCTGGGTGGCGAACAACTTCCGCCATCGCGCCGATCTGGATTATTTCTTTGCCGATGGCCTCGATCTGGCCGAGGGCTACGCCCAGGTGCAACAGGCGGTCGAACATTGCCGCCATACGCGCCGCCCGACCTTCCTGCATTTGAGGACCACACGCGTGATGGGTCACGCCGGCACCGATTTCGAGATCGAATGGCGCAGCGTCGAGGAATTGTTCGCCGTGGAAGCCAGCGATCCGTTGCTGCGTTCGGCCGAGATCGCACTCTCTTCGGGCCTGTACACGAAGGAATCGCTGCTCGCCTTGTACGAGGCCACGCGCAAGCGTTGTTTCGCCGCGGCCGAAGACGCCGATCGTCGCCCGCGCCTGACCTCGTTGGCCGATGTGATGAAGCCGCTGGCGCCGTATACACCGGCCGAAGTAAAGGCAGAGGCTGAGCGCACGGATTACCAGGAGCGTCGCGTCGCCGCCTTTGGCGGTGATGACAAAGTTCCCGAGAAGCAGCCGCCCCGTCACCTGGCCATCCAGATCGGCCAGGCGCTGCACGACATGATGGCGAAGTACCCGGAATCGCTGTTGTTCGGCGAGGACGTGGCGCAAAAGGGCGGCGTGTATACCGTCACCAAGGGCTTGCACAAGGCGTTCAAGAACAGCCGCGTGTTCAACACCTTGCTCGACGAGACGATCATTCTCGGTCTCGCCCAGGGCTATGCCAACATGGGCATGCTGCCGATTCCCGAGATCCAGTACCTGGCGTATTTCCACAACGCCTGCGACCAGATCCGCGGCGAGGCGGCGTCGCTGCAGTTCTTCTCCAACGACCAGTACCGCAACCCGATCGTGATGCGCGTGGCCAGCCTGGGCTACCAGAAGGGCTTCGGCGGACATTTCCACAACGACAACTCGATTGCCGCCTTGCGCGATATTCCCGGGCTGGTGGTGGGTTGTGCCAGCCGCGGCGACGATGCCGCGAACATGCTGCGCACGATGATGGCCCTGGCCAAGGTCGACGGGCGCGTCTGCGCGTTCCTGGAACCCATCGCGTTGTACATGACCAAGGATCTGTACGAGGCCGGCGATGGCCAGTGGCAGTTCGACTATCCCGCACCGGGTCAGGCCATGACCCTGAGCGAAGGTCGCGTGTATCACGAACAGGCCAATGACCTGGTGGTGTTCACGTTCGGCAACGGCGTGCCGATGGCGCTGCGCGCCGCGCGCAGCATCGAAGCCGAGCTGGGTTGGCAGGTGCGCGTGGTCGACCTGCGCTGGCTGGCGCCGTTGAACAATGCCTTCATAGCCGAGCAGGCAAAGTCGGCCAAGCGCATCATCGTGCTGGACGAAGGCCGACGCAGCGCCGGCGTGGGCGAGGGCGTCATCACGGCCATCGTGGAAGGCGGCAGCGGCGCTACGCCGTTGCAGCGCGTGGTCGGTGAGGACACCTACACGCCGCTCGCTGGCGCCGCGCTGCTGGTGTTGCCGGGTGAGGCGGACGTCGTCGCTGCAGCGCGCAAGCTGGGCTGATCGAATGTGTGTGGCGGTGTGGGGACATCCGCATCGCCATGCCTCCTGCGTTCGCGCGGCGCGCCACCGCAAGGCAAGGAGATTCTCATGCGCCATCGTTTCATCGTTGTTGGGCTAGCCGTCGCCTGCGCAGCCTGCTCGGCGCCTCAGGGGCAGGGTGCGCCGCCTCCCGTCGCCAGCGCCGGACCCGCTCCGGCGGCCGTGGCGGCGGAACCGGCCATCCCGGATGGGCCGATGTATCTGCACGATCTATTGCAGCGCCGCGATTTCGGCACGGCGTTCGCGGCGTTGGCAGGCGCGGAACAACTGCCCGACTGGCCCCGCCAAGGTGGCACCTCCACCCCCGCCCAGCGCGTTGCCCTCAACGGCCGCACGCAGTGGCTGGTCGCGGCCTGCAAACCACACGACTGTCCGTCCGAGCGCATCCTGCTGCTTTTTGAGGAGAGCACGCACGCGATGTCCGGGGTGTTTGCGCGGCGCAAGCCGGGGGTGGCGGACGATGTCGACAGCAATGATCAGGCGAATGACGATTTGACTTGGCTGGGGGCACCCGACGAGGCGACGAAGCGTTTGCTGCTGGCGAAGTTGTATCCGTCGGAGTAGGCGCGAGCGCTCGTAAGCGGAGCACGTCGCACAATCTCCCTCACCGTCATCCCCGCGAAAGCGGGGATCCAGTGCCTCTCGCTCTTTCCTGACGTTCCCTTGGGCGGGCTCGTCTATCGACGGAACGTTAGATCAAAGGCAAAAGGCACTGGATCCCCGCTTTCGCGGGGATGACGGTGAGGACAAGGATGAAGATGAGGACAAGGATGACGGTGAGGAAGGTGACGACGGTGAGGGATAGCCGTCTTCACTGGGACGATCGAATCGGGCGCAGCACTCAAGCAGCGCTTCGCTGCCTCCAATACTCCGCCCCACCAATACACACCACCAGCCACGCCAAGCCGCTCGCATAGCCACCGAGTACATCGCTGAGATAGTGCACCTGCAGCAGGATGCGGCTGACGCCAATGATCGTCACCATCGCGATGGCGCCAGCGACCACGGCACGATGCCAGCGCAATGGCGTTAAACGCAGCAGCACGTAGGCGAGCATGCCGTAGAACACCATGGCGCCAAACGCGTGGCCGCTGGGGAAGCTCCAGCCAGCCTCCGTCAAATAGCCATGCACCGGTCGTGGCCGTTGGAACCAGGCCTTGATGCCGCTGTTGATCGGCACGATGCCCGCCACCGCGATGGCCCAGCTGGTGGCCAGGGCCGGGTGTCGGCGCAGCAGCAGAGCCGCCAGCACGACCACGGAAGCCGCTGCCACCGTCCATAGGTCGCCAAGATGCGTGATCGCGGCGATGATTTGCAGCGTGGTAGGCGGCAAGTGCGCGCGCAGATCCAAGGCGAGTGCGGCATCGAATCCGGGCAGCAGACCCTGTGCCTCTGCGCCAATGGCGATCGCAATGGCGACAAACAGCAGCATCATTGCCATGAACAACATGGCCGCGCTGCGTGCGCGGATGGCGACCGGCGAGCGGCCAACGGCGATGGCGGCCTCGCGTTGGCGAAAATTCCAGCGCCACGCCACATCGCCTACCAGCACGGCCACCAGCAGCAGACCGGCCCACAGCAGCAGGGCGTGCGTGGCAATCCATTCGATCAGTTGGTCCATAGAGGTCCTCAGGTTGACCGCACATGATCCACGCCGCGGGCAGAGCCGTCGAGGGCAGGCAGGCGTGACTTTCAGTGCTGGCCTGGCCGTGGTTTTGCGGCGATAGTGCGTGCATTACCGCCCATGGAGTCGAAAATGTTCCAGCGAATCCGGTCCCCGCGCCTGGCGGGTTGCCTTGCACTGCTGGTGTTGGCCGCGCCGATCTGGGCGCAGACCGCAGTGCCTGCAGCGACACCGGCCGCTCCGCTGGTCAGCACGATCCAGCCGGCTTTGCCGGCACAGTTGCAGGATTTTGGCGCTTATGTGGACAGCGCCCGCAAGCAATTCGACGTGCCCGGCATCGCCGTAGCCATCGTCAAGGACGGGCAGGTCGTGCTTGAACAGGGTTTCGGCGTGCGCGAACTGGGCAAGCCGGAAGCAGTGGATGCGCGCACGCTGTTTGCGATCGCCTCGAACACCAAGGCGTTCACGGCGGCGGCCCTGCAGATGCTGGCCGAGGAAGGCAAGCTCAACATGGACGATCGGGTGATCGACCATCTGCCATGGTTCCAGATGTCCGACCCGTACGTGACGCGCGAAATGCGCGTCCGCGACCTGTTGGCGCATCGCAGCGGCCTGGGCCTGGGTGCGGGCGATCTGCTGTACTGGCCGTCGACGTCCTACTCCACCAGGGAAGTGGTGGAGCGACTGCGCCACGTGCCGCTGGCGACCAGCTTCCGCAGCACCTATGCCTACGACAACATCCTGTTCGCCGTGGCCACCCTGGTGATCGAACAAGCGTCGGGCCAGCGTTATGCCGACTTCATCCGCGAGCGCATCTTCAAGCCGGTGGGCATGGATGAAGCACTGATCGACATGACCTATCTGAAGCCCGGCATGAACGTGGCCATGGGCCACGCCAAGTTCAACTTCACCGAACTGAAGCCGGTGCCGCCAATGGCCTGGACGAACAACCCCGGTGCCGGCGGCATCTACGCCAGCGTGCACGACCTGGCCAAGTGGATGAACGTACAGCTCGCCGGAGGGATGTTGCCCAACGGCCAGCGGCTGTTCTCGGAAGACAGCCAGAAGCAGATGTGGTCCATGCTCACGCCGATGAAGATCAGCCAGCCGCCGGTGCCGGAGCTCAACGAGTCCCGGCCGAATTTCGCCGGTTATGGCGAAGGCTGGTTCCTGTCCGACTACCGCGGGCAGCGGCTGGTATGGCATACCGGTGGCTGGCCCGGCATGGTGTCGCGCGTCACCCTGGTGCCCGAACTGAAACTCGGCGTCGTGGTGTTGACCAACCAGGAATCCGCTGCGGCCTTCAACGCGGTGACTTATCGCGTGCTCGATGCGTACCTGGGCAAGGACAAGAAGGACTGGGTGGCGGCCTATGCCGCTTCGGTAAAGAAGTCCGAGGGCAATGCCGACGACAGCTGGAAGCAGCACCAGGCCGCGCGCGACCCGGGCAGCAAGCCGTCGTTGCCGCTGGCCAACTACGCCGGCACCTATCGCGATCCCTGGTATGGCGACATCGTGGTGAGCAAGGAAGGCGGCAAGTTGCGCCTGCGTTTCTCCAGGACGGCGCAGCTGGTGGGCACGATGGAGCCCTGGCAGCACGATACGTTCATCGTGCGCTGGGACGACCGTTCCTTGAACGCCGACGCCTTCGTCAGCTATACGCTCGATGCCGACGGCAAGGTGCGCGAGGTGCGCATGCAGCCGGTCTCGCCGCTGACCGATTTCAGCTTCGACTTCCAGGATCTGCGGCTGGTGCCCGTCACGGATGCCAAGGCGATGAAGTCACCATGATCTTGGTCTGATCAGCAAGCCTGGACCGCGTGAGCCCGGCACCTGCCGGGCCACGCACCATCATCCTGTTCGTTTCCGCGCCACCTCAAAGCCATCCACGGAGAATGTCATGCGGACGTACCGACTCAACCTTGCCGTCTTGCTGTGCTTCGGCCTGACCCTCGCGGGATGTTCACGCGAGCACGCGCAACCGACGGCCCACGCCTTCCATGTGGAACTCGCAGCGACGGCGGACGGCGCCAAGGCAGGGCGCCTGCTGGTGTTCGCGGAGGATGCGAAGACCGCGGAGGCATCGAGCAAAGATGGCAAGGTCGCCCAGGTGGACATTGACCAGCTGGATCCCGACCAGGTGAGCGTCGCGGCGCGCGAGGTCAGCCGGTTGGAGCCAGGGCAGGGCGCGGATGTCGATACCGCAGCCCGGGCTTTTCCCGCGTCCTTCGCCAAATTGCCGCCAGGCGATTACTACGTGCAGGCGGTGCTCGATGTCGATCACAGCTACAACTACACCGGCCGGGATGGTGGCGACCTCGTCAGTGACGTGGTGAAAGTGCATCTGCCCGCCGCGTCGATCCCGACGCTGCAACTGACCTCCACCTTGCCGGTGCATGACCTCTGGTCATTGCCTGCGTCCGCGACCCAGGCCGTGCGCGATGCCTTGCCGGAAGCACGCAAGCACACCCAGGACATCGATTTCGTCAGCCCGGCCTTGTCGGCGTTCTGGGGACGGCCGGTGCCTATGCGTGGCTTCGTGTTGTTGCCGCCAGGCTATGACGCCAAGAGTGCCGATACTTATCCGGTGGTTTACCTGACCCACGGTTTCGGCGGCGGCCTGGGACATTTTGCGAATGGCATCGCCAGCACCTGGCTGGCGATGTCCAAGGGCGAAATGCCGCCGATGATCTGGGTGTATCTCGACGAGTCGAGCCCCACGGGCACGCATGAGTTCGCCGATTCGGTGAATAACGGCCCCTGGGGTCAGGCACTGACCGAGGAGCTGATTCCGCACCTCGAGTCGACGTACCGCATGGACGGCAAGGCAAGCGGCCGCTTCCTCAATGGCCACTCATCCGGCGGCTGGGCCACGTTGTGGTTGCAGACGCGCTATCCCAAGGTGTTCGGTGGCACCTGGTCCACCTCGCCCGATCCCAGCGACTTCCATGACTTCACCGGGGTGGATCTGTATGCGCCGGGCGCCAATGTCTATCGCCGGGCCGATGGTTCGGCCTATCCGCTGATCCGTGACAAAGGCAAGGTGCTGGCCACCTTTGAACAGTATGCCGAGATGGAACGCGTACTCGGCAGCTACGGCGGGCAGATGGCCTCCTTCGACTGGGTGTTCTCGCCGCGCGGCGCGGATGGCCGTCCACAACCCATGTTCGATCGCGATACCGGTGCCGTGGACGCCAAGGTGCTTGCCTACTGGCAGGAGCACTACGACATCGCGCATCGCCTGCAGACGCAATGGCCGGAACTGAAGCCCGACCTGGATGGCAAGATCCACCTGATCGTGGGCACCGCCGATACGTTTTATCTTGACGGGTCGGCGCATCGCCTGAAGGATGTACTCGATGGCCTGCACGCGCAGTCGGACATCCGTTTCCTGCCGAACAAGACGCACTTCGACCTGTACGCCGATGGCAGCGACCGTACGGCGCTACTCAAGCAAATCGCCTGGGAGATGTACGTGGTGGCGCGTCCGCAATCGACGCTGAAGCGCGCGGCCCCGTAGTTTCGCAAGCGCTCCGGTGGCGGCATGGCGGGAGCTGCTGGATAGCCAGTTGATGCCTGCAAGGGTTGCGCAGGAAAGGGGCTTGCCACGCGGTGGTAAGCCCCTTTTTGCGAAAAATGCGCAAAACCAAACGCAGGTTCAACGCAGGATTTTTCGCGCCGCTTTTGATCACTTCCTGCGATCGCATTCATGGATCGTGCACCGTTGCGGCTCACATCATGAGAGCGTCGAAACGGCCACCTTGCCGGGTGGCCGTCGACTTTCTTTCCCGATGGAGAACGCTTGATGAAGAAGACCATGCTAGCCCTGTTCCTTGGTGCACTCGTGGCCTCTACAGCCGCTACCGCGGGGCCGTTCCAGGAAGACGAACATCATGATCATGCCTACGGCCATGACGAGCACCGAAGTGTCGTGGAGCATGACCGTGGCATGCACGAGGGTTGGTACCGCAAGGGCGGCGCGGTGCCGCCGGAGTACCGTGACCATCGTTACGTCGTGGACAACTGGCACGAATATCACCTGCGCGAACCGCCTCGTGGCTACCAATGGGTGCGCAGCGACAATGGTGAGTTCCTGCTCGTGGCCGTCACCACCGGCATCATTGCCGACATCATGCTCAGCCACTGAGTCGGCTACCGAGGATGAGTGGATCGCATCGCTTCATCGAAGCGATGCGGTCCAGCCGCAGGGACTCCAGGCTGGCCGTGACGTGCATGCGGCCATCAGCTGAAGACGGTGCGTTGGCGAGCAGGCTGATGTGCAAGTTATTGCGACGCGACCTCACGGGACCTAAACATGGCTTGAGGCACGGTCACGACGCGCTGCGTGCTTGATGCATGGTCGGTGCTGCGCGCGTCTTCGCGCCTGGGGAGTGTCATCCGGTGGATGACGCGGACCTCCATCGGCGGGGGATGCGAGGAGGGGATGCGTGACCGTCATGCACGGTCACTTCCCTATGGAACAGACGAATTTGCGCTGGAGGGATCGAGGATGAAATCTTACGGTTTGATCGCTGTATTGATCGCGGGTCTTCTTGCGGGTCCAGCCGTTTATGCACAGCAGGCCTCGGCACCGCCAGGGTCGACTGGACAGTGCAAGGACGGCACGTTTACGACCCACGAGACGAAGAAGGGTGCCTGCTCCGGCCACCAGGGCGTGAAGGAATGGTTTGGTGCTGCCAGCACGGCGGCGCCTGCCGCTGCTGCTCCTGCCGCCGCTCCAGCGGCTGCCGCGGCGCCCAGCACGACGCCGCACTCCACCGCGCCCAACACCAAGGCACCTTCGCCGGCACCCGCTACGGCGGCAGCGCCGGGTGGCGGCCCAGGCATGGTCTGGGTCAACTCCAGCAGCAAGGTGTATCACTGCCCGGGCGACAAGTGGTACGGCAAGACCAAGGCCGGTGCCTACATGAGCGAAGCCGACGCCAAGGCCAAGGGCTTCCACGCCGACCACGGCAAGGCCTGCAGCTGAAGTAATTCGGCAAAATCCGTTGTCAGAGTCTGGAGGGCCGGCTTATGTCGGCCCTCTTTGCATCAGTCCCCCCTGGTTGGCGTTGGAGAGGTTCGTGAGAAAGCAGTTGAAGTATCTGGCCGCGGCGATTGCGTGCGTCCTGGCGGGTACCGCCGCCAAGGCGGACGATGCACCGGTGGCCCGTGCCACACTCGACAACGGTTTGCGCGTCGTGGTGGTGCGTGATGCGCTGGCGCCGGTGGTGACGACCGAGGTGAACTACCTGGCCGGTTCGGATGAAGTGCCGGCCGAGTTCCCGGGTACGGCCCATGCCGTCGAACACATGATGTTCCGCGGTGGTCCGGGTCTGTCCAAGGACCAGCTGGCCGCCATCGCCGCCAATATGGGCGGTGCGTTCAATGCACAGACGACGCAAGCCTCCACGCAGTACTACTTTGTGACGCCGGCCCAGGATCTGGATGTCGCCCTGCATGTCGAAGCGCTGCGCATGCGCGGCCTCGATGTATCCCAGGCGGAGTGGGCCAAGGAGCGTGGTGCGATCGAGCAGGAAGTCTCACGCGACCTCTCCAGCCCTGATTTCAAGTTCTACAGCCAGATGCTTGGCCAGATGTTTGCCGGCACGCCTTATGCGCATTCGCCGCTGGGTACGCGCGACTCGTTCGACAAGACCTCGGCGGCGATGCTGAAGCAGTTCCACGACAGCTGGTACACGCCGAACAACGCGATCCTGGTGATCGTGGGCGACGTGGACCCGCAGGCCACGCTCGCCAAGGTCAAGGCCCAGTTCGGCGACGTGCCGCGCAGGGACCTGCCGGCGCGACCGACGTTTCACTTCAGCTCCGTGCAGGCGAAAACGCTGCGCTTGCCGACGGACAGTCCCTATGGCTCGGTCTACATCACCTATCGCCTGCCCGGTGCACAGTCCAAGGACTACGCCACCGCCCTGGTGATGGCAGGCGCGCTGGGCTCGCAGCGCGCCGATTTGTACGGCATGGGCATGGAAGGCAAGGCCTTGTTTGGTGGATTCGAACAGGAAGCCTTGCCTGAGGCAGGCATCGGTCTGGCCGTGGGCGTGTTCCCGGCAGGTTCCGATCCGCAGCCGGTGCTGCAGCGCATGCAAGCGATTCTTGCGCAGGCCGCAAGCAAGGGCCTTGATCCTTCCCTGGTGGAGGCGGCCAAGCGCAAGGCGATTGCGGAGCTGGAGACCAAGAAGAATTCCGTCGAGGGATTGGCGGGTGCCTGGTCCACTGCACTGGTCGAGCAGGGGCTGGATTCGCCCGACGCGATGAAGCAGGCGATCGAGTCCGTCACGCCCGACGCGGTGAATGCACTGGCCAAGGCGAGCTTCGATCCGGCGCATGCGATCACCGCGATTCTTACACCGCAAAAATCCGGCACGCCGGGCGAGGGCAAGGGCTTTGGGGGCGCGGAGAGTTTCGCCAGCAGCCCGGACAAGCCAGTGCAATTGCCGACCTGGGCGGAACAGGCTTTCGCCAAGCTCGACCTGCCGAGCACGATGCTGCATCCGGTGGCCTACACCTTGCCCAACGGCCTGAAGCTGATCGTGCAGCCGGAGTCGGTGAGCGATACGGTGGAGGTGATGGGTAGCGTGCAGACGAACCCCGATCTGCAGTCACTCAAGGGGCAGGATGGCGTGAGCGAAGTGCTGGACGGCATGTTCCAGTTCGGCAGCAGCCGTCTCGATCGCATGCAGTTCCAGCAGGCACTCGATGCCATCAGTGCCCAGGAGACGGCGGGTGCCAGTTTCTCCCTGGCCGTTCCCGCCGAGCATTTCGCGGAAGGCATCAAGCTGCTGGCCGACAATGAATTGCATCCGGCCTTGCCGAAGCAGGCGTTCGCGCTGATGCAGCACCAACAGGCCGGCATCTGGGCCGGCGAAGTGCAGTCTCCCGAGTTCCTGGATGAGCTGGGTCTGTACAAGGCGCTGCTGCCGGCGAGCGATCCGCAATTGCGGCACGCCACGCCACAAAGCGTGATGGGCCTGACCTACGACAACGTCAAGGACTATTACGCCAAGGTGTTCCGCCCCGACATGACCACCCTCGTCATCGTCGGCAAGGTCGATCCGGCACAGGCGAGGGCCGTCGTCGAACAGGCTTTTGGTGGATGGAAGGCCAATGGCCCCAAGCCGGATGTGGACTATCCCGCGGTACCGGCCAACAAGGCCGTCCAGCTGCATACGCCGGACGCAAGTTCGGTGCAGGACAGCGTGCGCATGGCCCAGGTCATCGATGTCACCCGTGACGACCCGGCGCGCTATGCCTTGAACCTCGGCAACGAAGTACTCGGCGGCGGCTTCTATGCGTCGCGGCTTTATCGGGATCTGCGCGATACCTCCGGCCTGGTTTACACCGTCGATTCGGAATTCGAACTGGACAAGCACCGCGGGCGTTACACGGTTTCGTTCGGCGCCGATCCGGGCAAGGTGGAAGGTGCTCGCGCGCTGGTACTCAAGGATCTCAAGCAAATGCAAAGCGAGCCGGTGGCCGACGCCGATCTGCTGCGCGCCAAGGGCATCCTGTTGCGGCGCGTGCCGCTCAGCGAGTCAAGCTTCGGCAGCATCGCTAATCAGCTGCTGACCTATGCCGAACGGGGCCAGCCCCTGGACCAGGGCATCGTGGCGGCGAAATATTATCTGGAACTCACCGCGCCCGATGTACAACAGGCGTATGCCAAGCATGTCCGCCCGGAGGCTTTCGTGACCGCGGTAAAGGGACCCGCGCCGTAGTGGCATCGGTGCTCGCGGCTGGCGCTTGTTCAAAGTCTCGTGACCGTTATCGAGACTTTGAACGGGACGCTCAGTCCAGCCGCTTATGGAACAGGCGGATGGCCAGCGTCAGCATGACCGCGATAAAAACAGCGAGCGCGAGGCTGTCCGGCCACAGGTCGCCGAGCGCGGCGCCACGCAGCATGATGCCGCGGATCAGGCGCATGAAATGGGTCAGCGGCAGCAGCTCGGCAATCCATTGCGCCGGCGGCGGCATGCCGGCATAGGGAAACATGAAGCCGGACAGCAGGATCGACGGCAGGAACACGAAGAACGTCATCTGCATGGCCTGGAACTGCGACTTCGCCCGCGTGGAAATCAGCAGGCCCAGCGACAGGTTGGCCAGGATCAGCAGGCTGGCGGCCAGATAGACGTCCCACAGGCTGCCGCGTATCGGCACGCGGAACAGCCACACGCCAAGCAGCAACACGATGCTGGTCTGCAGCAGTCCGATCACCGCATACGGCAGCACCTTGCCGATCATCAGCTCGGTGCGGCTGACCGGCGTGGTGATCAGCAGCTCCATATTGCCGCGCTCGCTTTCCCGCACGATGGCGACGGCAGTGAACAGCACCATCGTCATGGTGAGGATCACGCCCACCAGTCCCGGCACGATGTTCACCGGTGAGCGCCGCTCGGGGTTGTAGAAGCTGACCACGCTGATCGGCGTCTCGACCCGTGCGTGGAAGTTGTCCGGCTGGTTGAGCGGGTATTGCGCCAGTTGTCCTGCGGCCGCCTGCACCACGTTGTCGCTGCCATCCACCATCACCTGGATCGCCTCACGGCCGTCCAGTTTGCGGCGCTCGAAGTCCGGTGGCACCGCGATGCCGACGGTGATGCGGCCTTCGCGCAGCAGGTCGACCAGCTGTTGCGGACTCTGCGCCGTGGCATGCAGTTCGATGACGCCGCTGGCCAGAAGGTCCTGGATGGCGGCCCGCGAACCGGCGGTCTGCGCCTGATCGGCGACGGCGGCGGGCAGGTGACGCAGATTCAGATTGATGGCGTAGCCGAACAGGATCAGCTGCAGGATCGGTATGCCCATGATCATCGCCAGCGTGATGCGGTCCCGCCGCAGCTGGCGCAGCTCCTTGAGCATGATGGCCCACAGGCGACGCAGGTTCACGCGGCTTGCTCCTCGTGTCTGCGTGTGGCGGCGACGAACACGTCTTCCAGGCTCGGCGTGACGCTTTCCACGTCGAACGGCAGGCCGATGCGTTGCAGCCGTTGCTTGAAGGCATCGACATGTTCATCGCTGTGGCGCAGCAGCACGCGCAGTTCATTGCCGATCTGTGCCACGCTCAGCACGTCCGGCTGGTCCTCCAGTGCCTCCTTCACCTTGCGTGGCGCGTCGGCGCGGATCAGGAACGTGCGTCCCTGCAGCTTGGCGGTGAGCTCCTTCGGCGTACCATCGGCGACCAGGTTGCCGTTGTCGAGGATGGCCAGGCGATGGCAGCGCTCGGCTTCATCCATGTAGTGGGTGGAGACGAGGATGGTGGTGCCATCGTCGGCGAGCTCGAACAGTTTCTCCCAGAAATCGCGGCGCGACTCGGGATCGACCGCACTGGTCGGCTCGTCGAGCAGCAGCAGCTCCGGCTTGTGCACGATGGCGCCGGCCAGCGCCAGGCGCTGCTTCTGTCCGCCGCTGAGCGTACCGGCGAGCTGTTCGGTGCGATCGTCCAGGCGATAACGCCTGAGCAGGTCATCCACGCGCGCCTTGCCCTGCTGGCGCGGCAGCCCCTGCACGGTGGCGAGGAACTCCAGGTTCTGGCGCACCGACAAATCGTCGAACAGCGAGAATTTCTGCGTCATGTAACCAATGCGCCGCTTGAGCTGTTCCGCCTGCTGCGGAATGCGCAGGCCGAGCACGTCGATCTCGCCCTCGCTGGGTGTCAGCAGGCCGCACAGCATGCGGATGGTGGTGGACTTGCCCGAGCCGTTCGGGCCAAGAAAGCCATACACGCAGGCGCGCGGCACATCCAGGTTCACCGCGTTGACGGCGACCAGCTGGCCGAAGCGTTTGGTCAAGCCGTGCGCATGGATGGCCGTATCAGTCATGGCCCCTGCTTCCCGGAGAACACCGCCGACACGGGGAAACCCTGGGGCAGCTCCTTGGCATCCTGTCCCAGCGCGATTTCCGCCAGATAGCTCAGCCGGGTGGCGTCGTCGCCGCTGAGCGCGTAGTACGGCGTAAACGTGGGCTCGCTGCGAATCATGCGCACGCTGCCACGATAGCTATGCTTGCCGTCCTGCAAGGTGACCACGGCGGCATCGCCCACCTTTACCGAAGGTCGCAGCGACGCTGGCACGTAGACGCGAGCATAAGGCGTGTCGCTGGCCAGCAGGATCACCAGCGGCGTGCCCGGCTGGGCCTGGTCACCGAGCTTGTACGGCAAGCTGTCCACGCGCACGTCGCGCGGGGTGATCAGGTCCAGTTTCTCCAGGTCGACGGCGCGCGAGTTGGCGGTGGCTTGCGCGGAGGCGACCAGGGCGCGCGCTTGCGCGATGTCTTCCGCGCGCGAACCGTTGAGCAACTGATCGAGCGCGGCGCGATCGGCGCCGACCGCGGCATCGGCATTGCCGGCGGAAGCGCGGGCGCGGTCGAGATCGGCGGCAGACACGAACTGCTGCCTAGCCAGCGCAGACAGTCGCTGGTAATAAGCGTTCGCGTCGCGTGCCTGGGCCTGTGCGCCGACCAGGGTGGCGCGCGCCTGGCGGATCTGTTCCTGGCGCGGGCCGTTTTCAAGTTCGAGCAGCGCCTGTTGCTGCTGTCGCAGGTCAGCCTGGGCCGAGTCCAGCGCCGCGCGTGTACGCGTGGTTTCCAGTTGCATGATGCGCTTGCCGGCAGGCACGAACTGACCCTCGCGCACGTCGATCTGCACGATGTGCTCGGCGGCCGGCGCGGGCAGGGTGATGCGGTCGAACTCGATGGTGCCCAGCACGTGGGGTGGCGCAGGCTGGCAGGCCGTCAGCAGGAGCATGGCCGATAGCAGGAAGGGCCGTGGCTTGTTTCGCAGAGCAGAGGAACGATCAGCTTTCATGCGTGGTATCCAGTCCGTGGCCGAGCAAGGCCAGGGCGTGATTGGCCATGGCATCAACACCCAGATCAGCCTGGAACAGCTGCCGCCAGATCGGCGCACTGGCGGCGGGAAACAAGGTGAGGCCGATCAGCGACACCACCATCAGGCGTGGATCGAGATTTGCATTGAGCTGGCCGCGTCGCTGGGCCTCGGCGAAGCGCGCTGCGAGCATCTGCGGCAGTTCGGGGCCGATGCGGGACAGCAGCAATTCGCGCAGCGCACCGCCTTCGCACAGCACTTCGCGCACCCATAGCGCGGGAAACCAGGGATGGCTGGCGACCAGGCCGAGCACGCCACGCACGAAGCTGCCCACCAAGGCCTGGATATCGTCGCCTGCACTGGCAACGTGGCCTCGCAAGGTGAGCACCGCCGGCATCAGGCGTTCTTCGAACACGGCATCGCGCAGGGCCAGCTTGCTGCCGAAGTAGTAATTGAGCAGGGCTGGTGTCACGCCCGCATCGGCGGCAATGCCGCGCAGCGAGGTGCCGGCAATGCCGTCGCGGACAAAGCAGGCCAGCGCGGCGTCGATCAGGTGGGGACGCAGGTCGGGGCTGTCGAGGGTCGGACGACCCGGTGCGCGCGGAGGCGCGCGACGCTTTGAGGAGCGTGGCTTTTCGGTGCTCATGCGGATAAATTAATCGTGTGTATAATTACTTGCAAGTGCCCCATTGACGCAGCTGATTGGCAGCGAAACAAAGACGGGCCGGCATCGCTGCCGGCCCGTCGCGCGTATCGCGCGCTGCTGTCTGTTTAGCTGTTCGGTACCACCGGCAGGCTGATGAAGCTGGCGTTGCCCGGCGTGTGCCACACGCGCTGGGTGGCCTTCTGATAATCCGTGGGCTTGGCCTGGAAGATGTTCGGCACGAAGGTCTGCGGATTGCGGTCGTACAACGGGAACAGACTGGACTGCACCTGCACCATGATGCGGTGGCCCGGCTGGAACACGTGGTTGGTGGTCGGCAGGCCGAACGTGTACAGCAGCGGCTGGTCCGGCGTGATCGCCTGCGGGTGCTCGAAGCTGGTGCGGTAGCGGCCACGGAAGATATCCATCGACACCGCCAGTTCGTAGCCGCCCATTTCCGGCTTCGACGGTACCGTGTCCGGATACACGTCGATCAGCTTCACCACCCAGTCGCTGTCGCTGCCGCTGGTGGAGGCATACAGGTTCACCTGCGGCGCGCCGCCGATATGCATCGGCGCGGTCAGCGGCTCGCTGACAAAGGTGATCACGTCAGGACGGCCATCGACGAAACGCTGGTCGTTGACCAGCCAGCGCGTCCACGCATCGTGATCGGCGAAGTGCACCGGGCGCAGCTGGTACGGCACCGGCTTGGCCGGATCGGAGACGTACTCCTCGTACTTGGCTGCATCGCTGCCGGGCGCGGTGAAGGACAAGGTGCCGCCGGCGCCCAGGTACAGCGACTTCGGCTTGTTCGGGCAGCCCTTGTCGCAGCTGAGCGGCCAGGACTTGTAGCGATCCCAGCGGTTTTCGCCGGTGTTGTAGATCAGCACCGGCGGCGTGTTCGCCTTCGGCGCACCGTCGACCAGGTACTGGTCGAAGAACGGCTTGAGTACATCGCGCCGGAACTGCAGAGAGGTATCGCCTTCCCACTGCAGCGGGCCCAGCGCGGTGCCGTCGTAGTTCACCTGGCTGTGGCGCCACGGGCCCATCACCAGGAAGTTCTTGTCGTTGTTCTTGTCCTTGGACTCGGTCGCCTCGTAGCTGTGGATGGCGCCCCACATGTCCTCCTGGTCCCACAGGCCTTGCAGCCACATGGTGGGAACGGTCAGCGGCTGCTCGGCCATGATCTTGTCCAGCGCCTGATTCTGCCAGAACGCATCGTAGGCCGGGTGCTCGTCGAGCTTGCGCCAGAACGGCAGCTGCTCGAAACCGTGGGCGCGCGCATAGTCGCCCGCCGAGCCGGCTGCGAGGAAGTTGCTGTAGTCGTCGTAGCCTGCGCGCGGCACGCTGTCGCCCTTGCCCTTCTGCTTCGTCTGGCCGTAGATGTAGTCAAAGTTGGTCTGGCGATAGGCGCCGTAATGGAACCAGTCGTCACCCATCCAGCCGTCCACCATCGGGCTTTCTGGCGCGGCCACCTTCAGCGCGGGATGCGGGTGGATCAAGGCCATCACGACGGTAAAGCCCTCGTAGGAGGAGCCCAGCATGCCGACCTTGCCATTCGATTCGGGCAGGTTCTTCACCAGCCAGTCGATGGTGTCGTAGGCGTCGGTGGAGTGGTCGACCTCGCTGGAGTTCAACGGACCGCGCAACGGGCGCGTCATCACGTAGTCGCCTTCGGAACCGTACTTGCCGCGCACATCCTGGAACACGCGGATATAGCCGCCGCGCACGAACACTTCATCGCCCTGCGGCAGCTCGGCGTTCATATGCGGCGACTCGAGGCGCGCGGCGCGGCCGTCGGCGTTGTAGGGCGTGCGCGTCAGCAGGATGGGGGCGTTCCTGGCGCCCTTGGGGATCACGATGACGGTATGCAGCTTCACGCCATCGCGCATCGGGATCATCACTTCGCGCTTGACGTAGTCGAAGCCCGCCGTCGAGGCGGCAAACGTACCCTGCGGAATATCCGGCGTCAGCGGTGCGGTCTGGGCCAGGGCGAGGCCGGCCGCGAGGGCGGTGGCCAAGGCAGTGACGGCGAGCAGGGTACGGCGAATGCGCATGAAACCTCCGGACGGGCTGGTCGTTGCCACGACCGGCCCGGGCTGGTTGGAAAATGACCGTGGTGTTGCAGCCGTCGACTTTAAGTGACCGGTCGCAGGACTCCCAGCATGACTTCCTGCATAGACGCCGGTTGGGGCCGGTCAGTCGGCGCGGCCACCCGTGACTGCGGTGGGTTCGTAGTGGCGCATTTCCTCGATCCGGGGGACGTAGGCGCGGATGGCCGCAAGAAAGGGGGCGAAATGCTCGCCGCGGCGAAAGCCCTGGAGATGGTCTTGCGCGGACGTCCAACGAATGCGCAACACGTAGACGCCCGGCTCCTCCGCACAGCGCTCCAGGGCGTAGCCCAGGCAATACGGGCTGGCCGCCAGGCTGGCGGCGGCACGTGCATAATCAGCCTCGAACGCCCCGCTGTCGGCTGCAGGCAATTTGTAACGAATGTATTCGACGATCATGTCCTGCTCCATGGAACGGAGTTGGGGGAGGCGGCCCGATCATGGCGCAACAGTCGATCGCGCGATACGCACCGGGCGGTAACCCGCAAGACTTGAGGATTAGCTGGACGGACTCTGGAGAGGAGCCACCTTATGTCCCAGATGGAAACCACGTTCTATAGCTGCCCCGTCGAACTGGCCCTGCAGGCCATCATGGGCAAATGGAAGCCTGCCATCCTGTGGCAGCTTGCCTCCGGCGCGAAACGTTTCAGCGAATTGCAGGCGGCCTTGCCAGGCATCGCGCATAAAGTGCTGAGCCAGCAACTCACGCGCCTGCAGCGCGACGGCATGGTGATGCGCAACCATACCGGCAGCGATTTTCCACCCGGTTACACGCTCACCCTGTTGGGTAGCACGTTGCGCCCGGCGCTCGATGCGCTGGCGGAATGGGGCAAGTTGCACGGCGAGCGAGCCAGCATGACGGCGCAAGAGGCGAGCCGAAGCGCGTGATGCCACGGGCTGGACGGCTCACTCTCGAATAGGCGGGTCGCATACGTGCGTGGCTCGCCGTGCCTGCATCGTCACGCTTCAGCCCACGGGTCGTAACTGCCGAACCACCACAGGTGGCCTTCCGGATCACGGCAGCTATATCCGGCGCCGCCGTAGTCCTTCTCGGCATATTCGTCGATGATCACCGCACCCGCCGCCTTTGCCTGCTCGTAGTGCGCCTTGCAGTCGCGCACGATCACGCAGGGGCATTGCGTCTCGCTGCCGCCTACCTGATCGGGCTGCACGAAATTCCGTCCGAACTCATTCTCGCGCACCGACCCAAGCATCAGCATGCCGGCGCCGTAGACGAGTTGCGCATGCGCCACGCCACCGTCGTCATCGTCGTAGACCGCGTGCTTCTCGAAGCCAAAGGCCTTGCATAGCCAGTCGATGGCGGCATGGGCGTCGCGGTAGCGGAGGCAGGGGATGATGGTACTGCCGTGGCTAGCTTGGGTGGCCATGGTTTGAGCTCCTTGGGGTGGACATGCCTGAGCTTATCCCGATGGATGGGGGTGTCTTGTCGATTTTCTTAGTGGGGCGTCGAGGGTGGCTTGCTTGGGTGCCGGGCGGGGTTCCAGTTGCCCCCTAACTGTTTTCCCTGCAAGCCCACAGTGAGATTGATATCCCCTCACCGTCATCCCCGCGAAAGCGGGACAAGCGCGAAGCGCGCCGAACGCCCGTAGGGCGGCCCCCAAGGGGCGAGCGTAGCGAGTCATCCAGCGCCTTTCGCTTTTGCTCTAGCGCCATCGTAAGCGGACGTCCCAGGTCGCGAGAACACCGGATAAAGAGCAAAGTCACTGGATCCCCGCTTTCGCGGGGATGACGGTGAGGAATAAGTGGGCTTCCGGGTGCGTGTGACGCCGCGCGGGTGATGATCGCCGCAAGGAAGACAGCCTCGCCGCTATCTTGCCGAATACGGCATGCCGAGGTCACCTCACTCCAACGGCACATGGTTCGGATATGGCCCCCGCGCCGCCATGAAGGCCGTCGGCGTCATCCCTGAAAAATCGCGGAACTCGTGCACCAGATGTGCCTGATCACCATAGCCGCCGTCGAGCGCCACGGCAGTCCAGTCCACCGAGGAGCGGCGATACACCGCGTCGATCACGCCGCGAAAGCGCACCAGTCGGGCGTAGCGCTTGGGCCCCATGCCCACCTGTCGGCGAAACAGGCGCCCGAAGCGATAGTCGGAAAGGCCGATGTCGCGAACCAGCGGGCCAATGCGGGCCACTTGCGGTTGACGGGCGATTTCATCGAGGGCATGAAGCACCTCCGGTGCCAGCTGCGGCAGTTTCACGCGTGCCGCCAGCCACTGCTCGAGTATGCCAAGCCGCGACCTGGCGTCAGCCGTGTTGAGCAGGCGCTCGCGTAGCTGGTGCGCACAGCTGCCGAAAATATCCTCGAGGCCGATATCGCGCTCGACCAGGGCGGCATGGTCCTCGCCGGTCAGCGCATGCGCTCCACCGGGGTGAAAAACCACCCCCATCACGTGGACCTGTTCCGCGGTGTCGATGATCTGACTGCGCAGGCAGGGACCGCCGATGACGGCGGCAGGCGCACGCGCGCAGCGACGCTCCGTGTCATCGGAGTACACACGAGTTTCGTTTTCGTGGAGATTGATGATCAGCGCCGCGCCGGGCGTCGGCAGCACGCGCTCGTAGTGATGCGCGGCCGGTGGCATCTCCCAATCCCACAAGCGGGAGATGAGGGCATCGAGTGGCGGCGCGGGTGCGACTACGTGATGTCCCATCGGCAGACTCCTGGCGATAGCCGGAGTTTAGGCCGATGGGCTGGCGCTGTCAGGTCTTGTTGCCGGGTATCACCGTGGTCGGCGGATTAGCCTCCACGGCCTTTTCCTGCGCCATGGTGCGCACCACCATGTCCTGCGGTGTGGTCAACGGCTGATTGGCCTTGTGCAGGCGATCGATGATTTCGAACAGCACGTCGCTCTTCACGTCGCTGGCGTTGCGCGGGCTGCTGACGTAGGCGGTGCAGACAAACATCATCGAACCACCGTCGACGTTGTCCAGCTGCACGCTGGGCGAGGGCGCATTCAGCGTGGCCGGGTGATTGCGCAGGATGTCCAGGATGATCTGTCGCACCTTGGCGGGATCCGAGCTCATCGGCATCGGCAAGCGTATCTGCACCCGGCCGAGGGCATTGGCCAGGGTCACGTTGCGTACATTCTGCGTAATCAGCTGCGAGTTGGGCACGATCATGGTGGAACGATCGGAGAGCTGGATTTCGGTGGCGCGCACATTGATGCGACGGACATCGCCTTCCACGCCGGTGATGCTGATCCAGTCGCCGACCTTGACCGGACGCTCGGCCAGCAGGATCAGGCCGGAGATGAAATTCTGCACGATGGCCTGCAGGCCAAAACCGATACCGACGGACAGGGCGCTGGCCACCCAGGCAATACTCTGCACGTTCACTTGCAGCGCGCCCAGCATCAGCACGAAGACCAGGATGCCGCCGACATAGCCCAGCAACGTGACGATGGACGTCTGCATGCCGACGTCGAGCGAGGTCTTGGGCAGCAGTTGCTTGCTCAGCCAGCGCTTGATGATGCGAACGATGATGGCGCCGGTCAGCAACACCATCAGCGCGTTGAAGATATTGCCGGGATCGATCGGCAGCGAGCCCAGCGTGCGGCCGGCAAACAGGCGCGAGCCACGATCCACCAGGTCGGACACGCCCAAGCTATCCGGCGCGAGTAGGACCGGCAGCGCCAGCAACAGCAGAAACGCCCGGGCCACACCCGACAAGATGGTGGCACTTTGCTCCAATCGTGGCGGGGAAATGCCAAACGTATCCTGCATGCGCGTGCCGCTGCGCGAATCAGGCGCGAGCAGCGTTTCGCATAGATCGTTGATCAGGTGCATCAACAGATAGAGCGCGGCGATGACAAAGCCGGCGCGTATCATCTGGCGCGCCACGAAAAACGCCAGGGCGATATAGCCGAAGGCCACGCTGATGAAGATCAGCAAGGTACCCACGAAGGCTGCCGCCACCAGCAGGCCGACCCACAACGGTCGCTTGGCCGGCATGTCTCCGCCAGCGATCAGGGCACGTCGAGCGCGTCCCATGCGGATCAGCGCGGCGGTGAACAGCACGCCGATGAGGAGGGCGAAGAACGCATTGGAGGCCACCGCCATCGCGACGCTGGCGCCGATATTGTTGTTGATGCGTTCAAACACGAACAGCAGCAGGGTGCTGTAGGCAAGCAGCGTCGGGAAAGGCCACAGGCGGCGGGCCAGATCGTCCGAGACGGGCGGCAAGCGCCACGAGGGGCGCCTTACGCTGAGCAAGGCCCGGCCCAGCCCGGCCAAGGTGGCAGCGAAGAACATCAGGTAGACGGTGGGACGTGCGAGATCGTCCAGGTCCTGGTTGAAGACGCCATTCCAGTTCACCGCCAGATAGACCAGCCACGCGGCAATCCCGTAGGTGAGCGTCGTGCCCAGGGTGATCAGCAGGGCCATGGCGCTGCGGCGAAGATGCCCGGCGGGCAGATGCTTGCTGGCCAGATCGAGGATCTGGTGCTCGAGCAGGCGTCGGCCGGCCGCCAACAGCAGCACGGCAGCCAACAGGCAGAGCATGAACGGGGTGCGGTTGGACGGCTGCCAGGCTTGCGCAAACGCGCCGATCAAAGTCGTGCCGAGTGCCGCCAAATTGGCGCGATCATCGGCCAGGTTCTCACCCAGTTGGGACCAGAACGCCATGCTCAGCGGCGAGGCCGTGCGCTGGCTGATCTGCGCCTGGAACAGGTCGCGGCGCAGTGCCGCGATCTGGTTGATCAGCTGCTGGCTTTCCAGGCTAAGGGACTTTGCGCGGGTGATCTGGCCGACCAGGTCAGCCTTGTCCTTGTTGAGTTGCTTGCGCTGGCTGGCGACTTCGGGTGTTTCAGCCGGCTCACCTTTCTCCGGTGGCTTGCCCAGCACGTCGAGCTTGGCCTGAAGCGTGTCCCGCTGAGGAGTAAGGCTGGCCGTCAGCTGGTCCGCCTGCTGCTGGATCGCTGAAGCCTTGGTACGGGCATCGGTCAGCAGGCTGTCCGTTACCTTGGTGCGGTCAGTCAGGCCCTGCTTGATCTGGTCAAGCTGGGTGCTGAGCTGATCGGGATTGACCGCCGCGGCCTGCGGGATCTGGGCGGTATTCTGGGCGTCCTGGGCCCATGCGGGGGCGACGCCACCGGTGGCGAGGAGCAGGACCAGCAGGAAGCGAAGCAGGATAGGCATGCCGGCATGATCCCGGCGCGCCAAGGATGGGTCAATGCGTGAACATGAATGGATGCCTTGACGACAGCTTCGGCGTCCCTTATTCACGTTATCGCCATGAAGCACGCCTTACCGACCGACGCCGTACCCGCCTGGGACGGAAGCGTGGCCAAGGCCCGCGCTTTGCAGACCGAGCTCGCCGCGAAGCTGCGACTCGTCGACGATCGTCCGCCGTTACGACTCATCGCCGGTGTCGATGTCGGCTTCGAGGAAGAGGGCGCAGTGACACGCGCCGCTGCCGTACTGCTCGATGCAGTGACCCTGGCGCCTTTGGCGGAAGTGATTGCACGGCTGCCCACGCGCATGCCGTATATCCCGGGCCTGCTTTCGTTCCGCGAGCTACCCGCCTTGTTGGAGGCCCTGGAACAACTGCCCGCAACCCCCGACCTGGTCTTCGTCGACGGCCAAGGCATCGCGCATCCACGTCGTCTTGGCATCGCCTCACATCTGGGCGTGGTGACGGATTTGCCGACCATCGGCGTGGCAAAGTCGATCCTGGTCGGTGTCCATCAGGACGTCGGCATGCTGCGGGGCGACCGCGTACCGCTGCACTACCAGGACGAGGTCATCGGCTGCGTACTTCGTAGCAAGGACAAGGTACGGCCGCTGATTATCTCGCCTGGGCACCGGGTAAGCATGCAGGCCGCGCCGGAGCTGGTGCTGGCGTGCTGTACGAAGTATCGATTGCCGGAGCCGACACGTCTGGCCGACCGCCTGGCTTCGCGGCGAGATCGCCGCCGCTAGTCGGCGGCGGCCGGTGCGGCTCAGGCATCCTTGTTGCCTTGTGCGATGTCGTCGGCGGCTTTTCGGATGATGCCCAGCACGCGCTTCACTTCGGCGGCATTCCAGGGTCCGCCATGCATGAACAGCGCACGCTTTAGGCTATGCATCGCTTCGCGCAAGGCCATGGGCGCTGCGGCCCGCGCGAACATCTGCGCCGTATGTTGCATGCGCGACATCACTGCATCGACGGCCTCCTTGTTGGCGGCGAGGAAGGCCTTGCCCTCGTCGGTCACGGCGTAAAGCTTCTTGCCGTCGGCGCTTTCCACGCTGGCATGGCCCATTTCCTCGAGCAGGGTGAGCGTGGGGTAGACCGCGCCCGGGCTGGGTGCGTAGGCGCCGTCGAACATCTCCTCGATGGTGCGGATCAGTTCGTAGCCGTGGCGAGGCTGCTCGGCGATCAGCGCCAGCAGGATCAGCTTGAGGTCGCCGTGGCCGAACACGCGGCCGCCGCGGAAACGACCACCCATGCCGTCGCGGCCGCCCGGGCCCTCGTCGTCGCCGAAGCCGCGGCCGAAGCCACGGCCGAAGCCGCGCCCGCGGCCGATGCCCATGGCCTCGCGGGCCCAGGCGTCGCAAGCTGGGTGATGGTGGTGGGGGTGATGACGATCAAACAGATGACGAAATCGCATGGGATGACTCCGATATGTCTTAAGTAACAGTCTTAAGTAACGGTCTTAAGATATATCGTAAGATTTCCCAAATGCAAGGCCAGTCAGTGCCTTGTTCAGTTTTTGCTTGAAACGGCGACGCCGCGCCTTCACGCAGTAGCTATTCCCCATACGCATTCCAAGGACGATCCCCATGCTGTTCCGTTGGTTCGAATCGCTGATCGACGCCTTCAAGGAGCCCGTCGACGGCATGCCGCCCGCATCGGTGTGGCGCTTCTACGTGTTCTACTTGCGTCAGGTCTGGCCGGTGTTCGCCGCCGCGCTGGTGGTGGGCTTTGGCGTGGCCATCGTCGAGGTGTCGCTGTTCGGCTTCATCGGCAGCATCGTCGACATGGCCAAGGGGGCGCCGACGGCCGACTTCTTCCAGCAGCATGGTCGCGAGCTGCTGTGGATGGGCTTCGTGGCCCTGCTCGCGCGGCCGGTGCTGATTGGGCTGCACGACCTGCTGGTGAACCAGGCCATCGTGCCCAACCTCACCAACCGCATCCGCTGGCAGAACCACCGCTACGTGATCCGCCAGAGCCTGGGTTTTTTCCAGAACGACTACGCCGGCCGCATCGCCAATCGCATCATGCAGACTTCGGGTGCACTGCGCGAATCGGCCGTGCAGATCGTCGATGCCATCTGGTACGTGGCCATCTATACCGGCAGCGCCATCGTGATGTTCGCCAAGGCGGACTTCTGGCTGGCCGCGCCACTGGTGGTGTGGTTGCTGGCCTATGTGCTGACGCTCGCTTACTTCGTGCCGCGCACCAAGGAACGTTCGTGGCGGCAGTCCGAGGCGCGCTCGCGCCTGATGGGTCGTATCGTCGACGGTTACAGCAATATCCTCACGCTGAAGCTGTTTGCGCATACCCAGCGCGAGGAGGCTTACGTGGCCGATGCGATGGGCGAACAGATCAAGCGCATGCGTTCGATGACGCGTCTCACCACGGCGATGGACGCCTCCATCACCATCATCAACGGATTCCTCATCGTCGGCACCTCGGCGCTGGCGATCTGGCTGTGGAGCCAGGGCAAGGTCACCGTGGGCGCGATTGCGCTGTCCACCGGCCTGGTCATCCGCATCAACAACATGTCCGGCTGGATCATGTGGGTGGTCAACGGCATCTTCGAGAACGTGGGCACGGTGCAGGACGGCATCGAGACCATCTCCAGGCCGCGTGCGGTGCAGGACCAGGACGGCGCCATGCCGCTGGAGGTGACCGCGGGCGCCGCGCGCTTCGAGGACATCCACTTCCATTACGGCAAGAAGGGCGGCGTGATCGCCGGGCTGAACCTGTCGGTGCGCGGCGGCGAGAAGATCGGCGTCATCGGCCCGTCTGGCGCCGGCAAGTCCACCTTGGTGAACGTGCTGTTGCGGCTGTACGACCTGGAAGGCGGGCGCATCCTCATCGACGGCCAGGACATCGCGAAGGTCACCCAGGAAAGCCTGCGCGCGCAGATCGGCGTGGTGACCCAGGACACCTCCTTGCTGCATCGCTCGGTGCGCGACAACCTGCTGTACGGCCGCCCCGACGCGACCGAGGCGCAGATGATCGAGGCGGTGCGCAAGGCGCGCGCCGACGAATTCATTCCGCAACTGGTGGATGGCGAGGGTCGCAGCGGTTACGACGCGCATGTGGGCGAGCGCGGCGTCAAGCTTAGCGGCGGCCAGCGCCAGCGTGTCGCGATTGCCCGCGTATTGCTGAAGGACGCCCCGATCCTGATCCTCGATGAGGCGACCTCGGCGCTGGATTCCGAGGCCGAAGCAGCCATCCAGGAAAGTCTCGACCTGCTGATGCGCGGCAAGACCGTGATCGCGATCGCCCATCGTCTGTCCACCATCGCACGCATGGACCGCCTGGTGGTGATGGACAAGGGCCAAATCGTGGAAACCGGCTCGCACGCGGAGCTGATCGCGCGTGGCGGCCTGTATGCGCGACTGTGGCAGCGGCAGACCGGCGGCTTCGTCGCGGCGGAAGATCCGGCTGAGGACAGTGCCATCGCGTGAAGCGCATTGCGGCATCTTGAGCTTTCCTTGCCCCACACTTCACGGCAGAAGCTGCAGCATGGCTACCTCTTCCCGTCTTCGGAGCAGCGTGATGCCCAGTGAAAAAGCCCTGGCTCGTGCGCGCAAGGACGAGCGTGAAGGCAAGTCGGCCAGTACCCAGGCCGGTGAGTTCGTGCGCGAGGAAATCGAGCATATTCGCCAAGGCAAGCATGGCGCGCGCTCGGCCAGGCAAGCCATAGCCATCGGTTTGTCCGAGGCGCGTCGTGCCGGCATCGATGTGCCGGCCAAGAAGGCGGCAGGCAAGAAGAGCGCGCGCAAGAAACCCGTGGCCAAGAAGGCCGCGGCGAAGAAGACGGCGAAGCAAACCTCGCGTACACGCAGCCGCGCGTCCACGAATGCGTTGAAGCGTGAGGGGAGCGCTGCCGCCTCGACGACGGCGTTGTCGCGGCAGGCCCGTAAAGCGGCTTCGGCGCGTACGGCGGCAGAGCGTTCCGCCTCAGTCAAAAAGGCCGCGCGCACGAGGAAGGCAGCAGGATCCAAGGCGGCCGCAAAGAAAGCCTCGGGTGCCAGGGGCGCCACCGGGCGTTCGGCAGGCGCGACCCGGGCCGCGCGCACGCGTGCCATGCGTGCGCGCGAACGCTGATCAGCCGGCGTTATCGGACGGAGGCAGGACCTCCGGTGCCGGTGGCTCGATATGCTCCAGCGGCTTTTCCGCAATCTCGACGGGAGCAGGGAAGCCGGTCGTCATGCTGGGATACACGTCATCGCGCCGAATCAGGGCGTGATAGAGCGCAGCCCCCATATGCCCAAGAATGGTGAGGAAGAACAGGTAGGCGAGGTATTGGTGCGCCTCGCGCAACCAGGCGAATAGCACCGGGCTCGCGGGGAGTATCGCCGGCAGTCGCCACGAGCTGCTAAGCATCACCGGATAGCCGCCGGCCGACAGCATCGCCCAGCCGATCAGCGGCATGGCCAGCATCAAGGCATACAGCAGCCAGTGCGATGCGTGGGCGGCAAACTTCATCAAGGCAGGCATGTCCGCAGGCAGCGCCGGTGGCTGGAATCGCAGGCGCACCATGATGCGCAACACGACCAGCAGCAGGATGGTGATGCCGAGTGGCTTGTGGATGGCGAGCAGCCACTGATGCTTCGACGATACCGTCGAGACCATGCCCACGCCGATGAACAACATCGTCAGCACCAGCACGGCCATGGTCCAGTGCAGCAGGCGCGCCAGCGGATGGAAAGCCCTGGGTGCAGTCATCACTTGGTCTCCGGCTTGGGCGTATCGGCATGGGCTACGCCGGGGAGTCGCGCTTCTTCGCGGGTGCGACGCAGATAGGAATCCGCGTAGGCCGCCGAGCGTGCCGGCAGCAAGGGGTCATCGGAGATGACGATGCCTGCGGGGAGGATGGTGGGATCGAAGTTGATGTCGCGGCAGGGGGCGTTGTCCTGCGCTTGTTCGCTTTCGATGACCAGGGTGCCGGCATCGATGGTCGTGCGGTCGGCAGGCCACATCTTGGTGGCATCGTTGGTCGGATCGCCGGGCGCGGCCAGCGTCACCAGCAAGTGCCAACGTTGCGGTGTGGTCGCGAGGCGTTGCCGCAAGTCCTGCGAAAGATAGTCGTTGTCGTCGGCCTTCGGACCTGCACCGGCTTCGTCCTTGGCCTCCGGCTCGAAGCGCCAGCGCACCGCGTGTTGTTGCCCGTGGGTGTCGACGAAATAGAACGCGTTGAGGGCGTCGTAGCGATCGGTCGCAAAGCTTGCCGAAGGCTTGTTGGTCTTGGCCCAGCCGAGAAATGCTGCAGTTTCAGGATGGGAAGCAAAGAAGGCGCCAGCGCGTGCGGGGTCGGGTTTGCCGGTAGCCGGATCAGGGCGAGTCGCCACGGTCAGCTGGTTGAATGCTGCGGGAGTCGAAACGATGAACACGGGTGTGTTGATCATGGCCGTGCGCCATTGTTGGCCGTTGGGCAGGTTGAAGCGAAGCCCCAGAGCGCGAACCGGCGTGCCGCCGTCCGGCGCATAAGGGTTACCGCCGGGTATCGAAAAGCGGCCTATCACTGGCGTTCTGGCCTTCTCGAAGACGGACGCCGTGGAATAGGCAGACGCCGCTCCGTTGCCTTCGAAATAGCCGGCGACGCAGACGCCCTTGGCATGATTGCGGCGGAATCCGGGATACAGGCCGCTGTTGGTCTGCAGGTCGCTGACCATGCGCTGCGGTGTCAGTCGCTGCGGCGTGAGCCAGCCGGCGACGTAGGCAAACGCTAGAGCCAGGACCGTGACGGCAATGGCGATCACGGTCCAGCGCAAGAACGGGTGCGGCGGCGGTGACGTGTCGGACGAATCAGGCATGAGGCACTCCCGGCCAGGTAGTCGTAGGGGTGAACACCAGACTTCGTTTGCTCGGACGCAACAGTTACATCGATACGAACCCGTTCGCTAGTTTCAATCCCGGACCCGTGCTTGCCAGGTAACGGGATGCGCATGATCTCACGGCGACGTCAGCACCTAGGGACAGGGCAGTGAACACCGGCCAGGCCGTGCCTGGCCGATGTCACTCAAACGCATGAAACGCCGTGGCATGGGCCGCTTCCACCTGACCTCATGATGAGCCGTTTCACTGGTCAAGCGCGACTGGCTATTTGGCTGACTTAAGCTCGATCACGATGACCTTTTCCGCGGTCGTTCCCACGTTCTCGTTGCTATGTGTGATGGGGGCGCTCCACAACACTTCGCCCGGCTTGCGCGTGGTCTCGGTCACTTTTCCGTCGGATGTCGTCGTCTTGATCTTTCCGCCGGTGACGAAGTACACGACGTTCTCCGGATGCGAGTGCATCGGGATCGCTTCGCCCGGCTTCACGTTCACTTCCATCACTCTCACGTCAGGTTTGTCGATCAGCACCTTGGTCGTGCTTGGCGACACGGTGGCCATGTCCTGGGCCATGACGGCTCCGGCACAGGCGCAGGCGAGAGCGATCAGCCCTCCTTGCAGATAACGACGGTATACGACTGCCATGACAGGTCCTCCACATCACTGCTGAGGTCGTCGAGGGTCCTTGACGGCTGATCACGCGATCAGTGCCCGATTCACCGGGTGTCCTGGTGCAGGCGGCAGACTGCTTTCCGCCAATTCGAGAGGGCCGTGATGAGGTTGATGAGCGCAGCTGGCACCGCGCATGCACGAACTTCGACGGCTGCGCAGGTGCCCGGGCGGAGGTGCACAGCATGCGTGCTTCATCGAAGGAGAGGTGCCGATGCGCCAGACAGACCAGCCCGGACGCCCGGCGGACGCTACGCGCTCATCGGAGGGGCGTCAATCATGCAAAAGATAGCGCTGCCGGCAGGCAGCGCAGGCGCCTCGGGGATTGGCGAATCCGGGCGGGCTTGGACCCGCGGGCGCGTGTGCTGAATCAGAGGTGTTGCAGCGGGACCACGGCCTCCCTGCGCAAAGCACAGGGAGGCCATGCTTGCGAGGCCTTACAGGCCGATCGCGGTTTCCGCCTTCACGTACGGCAGGCCGTGCGCCTGGGCGACCGGCTCGCAGGTCACCTGGCCCTCGGACACGTTGAGGCCGTTGCGCAAATGGGCGTCCTGCTGCAACGCCTTCTTCCAGCCGTTGTTGGCCAGGGCGAGGGTGAAGGGCAGGGTCACGCTGTTGAGCGCAAAGGTCGAGGTGCGAGCGACCGCACCCGGCATGTTGGCGACGCAGTAGTGCACCACGCCGTCCACCACATAGGTGGGGTCGGAGTGGGTGGTGGCGTGCGAGGTTTCCACGCAGCCGCCCTGGTCGATGGCGACGTCGACAATCACCGAGCCGGCCTTCATCGTGCGCACCATGTCATGCGTCACCAGCTTGGGTGCCGCGGCACCCGGCACCAGCACCGTGCCGATCAACAGGTCGGCGCGACGCACCAGCTCCTCGATGGCCGAACGGGTGGAGAACACGGTGGAGATCGAGGTGCCGAACTGCGTGGCGAGACGCTTGAGCGCATCGGCCGAGCGGTCGACCACGGTCACCTTGGCGCCCATGCCCACGGCGATGGTTGCCGCGTGGGTGCCGGACACGCCGCCGCCCAGGATGACCACTTCACCCGCCGGCACGCCCGGAACGCCACCGAGCAGCACGCCGCGGCCGCCCTGCGCCTTCTCCAGCGCATGCGCGCCGACCTGCGGAGCGAGACGACCGGCGACTTCGGACATCGGGGTCAGCAGCGGCAGCGAGCCATTCGGCGCGGTGACCGTTTCATAGGCAATGCAGACGGCGCCGGAGGCGATCAGGTCGTGGGTCTGCTCCGCATCGGGGGCGAGATGCAGATAGGTAAACAGGATCTGGCCCTTGTGGAGCTTCTTGCGCTCGACGGCCAGCGGCTCCTTCACCTTCACGATCATTTCCGCTTCGGCAAAGATCTGGTCGGCACCCTCGACCATGGTGGCGCCGGCTGCAACGTAGTCGGCGTCGGTAATTCCCGCGCCAAGACCCGCGCCTGCCTGCACCATCACCTGATGACCGTTGTGCACCAGTTCCTGCACGGACGACGGGACGAGGCCCACGCGATATTCGTGGTTCTTGATTTCTTTGGGCACACCGATGCGCATGA
Source organism: Dyella halodurans (assembly GCF_026283925.1). Lineage (GTDB taxonomy): Bacteria > Pseudomonadota > Gammaproteobacteria > Xanthomonadales > Rhodanobacteraceae > Dyella > Dyella halodurans. The sequence continues at coordinate 128,935 of NZ_JAPDPF010000004.1, read as the reverse complement.
CTTGCTTCTCTCGCTAGGGATGATGGGAGGGCTGCGTTTAGCAGCAAGAGCCAGGGCGGCAGTATGATCTAGGTATCAAGCAATTACTCGCGCATTTGGCTATGGTTTTCGCGATAATGTGGAGCTAAATTCTATTTCTAGCCAAATTATTGGAATGTTATGCCAATCAGTGATCCGGCCCTGGATGACCGCGACAGGGCGATACTCCAGCGGCTCCAGCAGGACGGCCGCTTGACCAATCTGGAGCTCGCCCATCAGATCAATCTATCCCCCTCGGCCTGCCTACGCCGCGTGAAATTGCTCGAGGAACGAGGCGTCATTGCGCGCTACGTGATGCTGGTGGACGAAAAGGCCGCCGGGCTTCCCGGCACGGCCTTTGTGCAGATCACCCTCGACCAGCAGGGCCGCGCGGCGCTCGACACGTTCGAAGCGGCCATCCAGCGCCATCCGGAAGTCACCGAGTGCTGCCTGCTGGCCGGCGTCGCCGACTACATGGTGCGTGTGGTCTATGCGGACGCGGCGGATTTCGAGCGCATCCACACCGAAATCCTCACCCAGCTCCCGGGTGTGGTGCGCGTGCAGTCGACCCTGGCGCTGCGCACCGTCATGAAGACGACGGCGCTACCGGTGTGAACTTGCTCACCCGACCTTGGCGTCCAAGCGTGCAAGGCACGCTGGCGCCACGTCTATTGCGCGCAAGATCCGGCTGCGGGGGTATGAGGCCTCGCCTGACGAATCCCTGCCGGCCCTCGAACAAGTCAAACATGGCGGTTACGACAGCTACGCCATTGACGCATATGCGCCACTGACGCATAGTGGGACATGATCTTCATAGAGACTCCGGTCTTTACCCGCCAGATCTCCGCCCTTGTTGACGACGAGGACTACGCTGAATTCCAGCGTGACTTGGCCAATGATCCTGAGGCAGGGGACGTGATACCCGGTACCGGCGGGCTCAGGAAGATCCGGATGGCCGCCAAAGGGCATGGCAAGCGAGGCGGTGCACGCGTGATCTATTACTACTTTGCCAGTGAGTCGCAAATTCCCTGCTGCTGGCTTAGGCAAAAAATGAGGCTGAGAACCTGACTGCTGCGCAGAAGACGGCCCTCAAGCAAGTGATCGAGCAGTGGAGATGACCATGGACAAGAAGTTTTTCGACGAACTGCTGCAGAGCGTCACCCAGATGGATGAAATGCGTCGAGGTGAGCGTGCGCCTTCGCGCGAGACCTACGTGGCGTCTGAGCAGGTGAAGCGCATCCGCTCACTGACCAAGCTCTCGCAGGCGAAGTTCGCCAAAGTGATTGACGTCGACCTTGGCACGCTTCAGAACTGGGAGCAGGGGCGTCGCCATCCGACGGGGCCCGCGCGTGCCCTTCTGCGTGCGATCGAGAAAGACCCGCGCCATGTGCTCGCCGCGCTTATCGACTGAGTCATCGATGTATCAAATCGTTGCAGCATCACTTCATAGAGCGCCCTGGCTATAGGGCGCTTCCCTCTGGCTGGAGGGACGATGAGGACATGGGTGTCGTTGCTAAGAACCACTTGTTGGGGAAGCGTCCGGGGTGTGATCACTTCCCGGCTATTTGAGCCGATCAAAAGTGGAGAGATTCGGCGAAACTAACCCCAAGCAACGAGGTGGTTTTGCCATGCAGACGTAGAAGTTCACCGAAGAACAGATACCCTGGCCGCGGCCACTGCACCCAGGGCGCCATGCGTGAAGGCCGTCAAGACATTGTTGCCTTCATGGGCGGCACGTGAAGGAAGCTTTACCCGGGCGCGCAAGGCTTCAGGCGCGGTGGATGTCTTGGAGTCGGCATTTACGAAGCGAAATTCCAACTTTCCAGTTAAGCGAAATGGCCTGACGGGCGAACAGCGATGTCATTCGAAAAAATTCAGTTTGGGGAAAAGGAGATTTTTTGCGGGTCACTCGGTGACAGCATTCCAGATGCCGTGCCACGGCCATTTGCAGTCCTATTTCCGGCATTTAGCGAACAGGATCGTAGGAAAGGCATGCTTCTTCTGGATTCTTTTTTAGAGAGGGGGTGCGGCGAATTTCAATGTGCAGGAAAAGAAGCGGAGGTCATGCACGATGACATGGATGGCTACTTGGAAAAGAACGGGTGGAAGCGTGTACTTACTACATTTGACGATAACGTAGTGAACGCATGTGAATATCATGTTTTTGGCGTGGGCAAAGTGAGTGCTTGCTTGGTCGCTTTAGTGGCAGATTACCCAGAAGTTGTGTCGCATTTGAAGAGGTTTGCGGCGCAATGCGAAGGGTAACGAGCATGGGACGAGTGTCCGTCAAGACAGGCATTGTCGGCTTTGACGCGGGTGCATTTCCTGCGAGCGGAACCCAGTGACAGCTCTGATGCTGCCCGTTGCTCGCGTCGGGAAGCCTCGTCGATCGTGGTACAGGCATGGATTGGGCGAGCGCTGCATCAGCGGCGCGAAGGCACGAGGAATTGGCGCCGAATCGCTCGATACTTACTCCGCGACCATTTTCGCTTGACGGTACTGCTTCGATCGCGGTCTCATGCTTCCTGTTCTCAGGGATGCGAAGCGTATGGATCAACTTCTTTGCGAGATAAAGCGCAAGCGGCTGGCTATATTTGCTCTCACGCGCAGCCGCATCGGCATTTATCGGGAGGGCGTGCACTATGGCCGGTTTTACTCCTGGGGCCAGCTTAAAGACATCCGCGGCAGCTATATCCCGGGTTTCCGTACCTTGCTCCCCGTTGACACGTTGACACTTGAGGCAGTGAACCGGTCCGTGAAAATTTCCATGGCGTGGTACGACTTGCAGCCGTTGGCTTCATCATTAAAAAAAACCGCATCCTGGAAGGAGCGTGGTAATGATGCGGCCTATAGCGAGATGCTGGCTGATTACTTGCGGGAATTGAAGGCGAAAGCTTTTGCGGACAGAGCGGCGGACAGCTACCGGTAGGTCGGTCTTCAACGCGGATTTATGGAGTTGAATTTGGCCATGGAAAATCGCAAGGACTTTACCCTCAGGCGTGTGGAGCTTGAGCATCTTTATCCTGATGCACCGGAGCTTGGCGTCCACCGACCGTTTGAACTTCGTTTGTCACGTTGACCGATGGCTCCTCCAGGCTCCATGCCCCAAACCAAAGGGACGAACGCCTTCCTGGGTGCGATCGTCGTCATCGCAACGCTATGCGCCCTCTACAACCTTGCTTTCATTCCATCTGAGGCACAGGCATTGCGGCGGTTCCAGCAGGATCCATCGTGCCATCCGGCGGTCGAACACCAGGCAACCTCCGGCGAATGCCAGTTCGAACTCGATACGCTGAGCCACGATCCCCAGTTGGTGATGGGGCGTAGCGGACCTTCCTATCTCCTGTCCCTCAGAACCCCGGCCGGCACGATCACGACCGCACATGCCTACTCGGGCATCAACGATCAGCTTGGACAAGGCACGCACTCGGTCGGCAGACTCATCTACAACGACCGGGTCGTTGCGATCTATGCAGGGCCAACGAGTGAGCATACCTTGGCCTATCCCTCGCTTGCCGGGAGGTACTTCGACGCGGGGTTTTCGGCGGCTATTGCCCTCATCTTCGCCATTCCGCTGGCGATACGCATCCGCCAGCGTGTCGGCCTCAAAGCCAAAGATTGAACGGTCGCCGCAAGAAGTATTCGTGTACGGCAAGTAATTCAAAATATCCTGAGGAATATCGAGAAATTCTCAAGGTAATGGTTACTTTGCTTTGCAATCCTGGCAACCGGGGGCGCATTGCGCCAACAAGATGCACCTTCGCAGCAGCAGACGTCTTCTATCCCCTCTCCTAGGCTGACCCGAGAAGTTCCACGAAGAAGTCGCGATTTACCAATAGCCAGAATCTGGCCGTGCTTTGGCAAGCCAAGGCCGACACGCCAGCACCGTCGCCAGCGGGACATGAGCTCAGCGGCGTTCTACAAGTGGCGACGCCCCTGCTTTGAGTGGCGGGGGCTTATAGGGTCAGTTGTCGAGGATAGCCAAGAGTTTGGTGGCGGGCATTGGTCAAGCGCCGACCGCATCGTCAGCCTCGTATTCGGGCTGGCCAGTGCCATCGTTAACGGCCAGTGCCAAGGTAATAGGCGTCAATGCCAAGGTTAGGGACTCTCCACAACATCAGCCGTCGCAGCATGGAGCTTGACCCTGGACCTTGATCAAAGGTCTAGACTTGTTGCATGGACATTCAAAGCACACCCATGACCATCGGGGCCGTCGCCAAGCGCGTCGGCGTGGCGATCGACACCATTCGCTATTACGAGCGCGAAGGGCTGTTGCCCGAGCCGCTGCGGCGCGCCTCGGGCTATCGCAGCTACGACGTCAGTGCCGTACGGCAGCTGCGCTTTATCCGGCGGGCCAAGGATCTTGGCTTCACGTTGGAGGAGATTCGCGATCTGCTGGCCTTGTCTGCCGATCGCCAGCGCGGCGTGAAGGCGGTGAAGAAGCGTGCGCAGGAGCGCCTGGCCGCCATCGACGCGCGCATTGCCGAACTCACCCGTGTGCGCAATGGCTTGGAGCAACTGGTCGAGGCCTGTCCCGGTCACGGTTCACCGGATCAATGTCCGATCCTGCGCGCGCTGGCTGACGAGGAGGGCGAGGCATGAGCGCCGACCAGCAAGGATGTTGTGGCGCCAAAGCGAAAGCGGTCGAGCCGGCGCAGAAGTCGTGCTGTGGCGGCGGCGCGGCTTCGAGCGCCCCGCTCGAACAGCAACAGCATGCGCATCATGATCACGTAGCGCACACCGAGAAGGATCCGGTCTGCGGCATGCGCGTGGATCCACGCACCACGCCGCATCACGCCGAGCACGGCGGCTTGACCTATCACTTCTGTGCCCAGCGCTGCCGCGACAAATTCATGGCCGATCCCGCGCATTACCTGCAGGAAGGCGGTGCGCCCGCGCCAGTCATCGCCGGCGCCACCTATACCTGTCCCATGCATGCGGAAGTGCAGCAGATCGGTCCTGGTCATTGCCCGAAATGCGGCATGGCCTTGGAGCCGATGATGCCAAGCCTGGACGAAGACGATGGCCACGAGTTGCGCGCCATGTCACGTCGATTCTGGACCTTGGCCGCGCTCACCCTGCCGGTGTTTGTGTTGGCGATGGGGCCGCATTTGTTCGGCTGGCACTGGCCGGCCCCGTGGGGCGGTGCCGCCGCGTGGGCTGAGGCTTTGCTGGCTAGCGTGGTGGTGTTGTGGGGCGGTGCGCCGTTCTTCGTGCGTGGCTGGCATTCGCTCAGGCCGTGGTCACCAAACATGTACACGCTGATTGCGCTGGGTACAGGCGTGGCCTGGGTCTACAGCGCGGTGGCCTTGCTCGCGCCGTCGCTGTTTCCCGCGGGCTTCCGCGATATGCACGGCCGCGTGGGCGTGTACTTCGAGTCGGCGGCGGTCATCGTCACCCTGGTCACGCTGGGCGACTTCCTGGAGCTGCGCGCGCGTAGGCGTACCGGCGAAGCGCTTAAGGGCTTGCTGGGGCTGGCGCCCAAGACGGCGCGCCGGGTCGACGCCGATGGCGGTGAACATGACGTGGCGCTGGACGATGTGCATGTTGGCGACATGCTGCGCATACGGCCCGGCGAAAAAGTGCCGGTCGATGGCGTGGTGCTCGATGGCAACAGCCATATCGACGAATCCATGCTCACCGGCGAGCCTTTGCCGGTGGTCAAGGCAAGGGGCGAGCATCTTACGGGCGGCACCATCAACCAGGACGGCGCGTTGTTGATGCGTGCGGAAAAGGTGGGTGCCGAAACCATGCTGGCGCAGATCGTGGCGCTGGTGGCCCAGGCCCAGCGCAGCAAGGCGCCGCTGCAGCGGGTGGCCGATCGGGTGGCGGCTTGGTTCGTACCGGCCGTGGTGGCAGTCGCCGCGTTGGCGTTTGCGGGCTGGGCGTTGCTGGGACCGGATCCGCGTCTGGCCCATGCATTGATTGCGGCCGTGTCCGTGCTGATCATCGCCTGTCCCTGCGCGCTGGGTTTGGCCACACCGATCTCGATCATGGTGGCCAGCGGTCGCGCGGCGCAGAACGGCGTGCTGTTCCGCGATGCGGTCGCCATCGAAGCCCTGCGCGGGATCGACACCTTGGTGGTGGACAAGACCGGCACATTGACCGAAGGCAGGCCGGCGCTGACCGAGGTCGTCAGCCTGGGCGCCCATGCACGTGAAGTACTGCTGGCGATGGCAGCGGCGCTGGAGAAACCCAGCGAGCATCCGCTGGCGCGCGCCATCCTTGCGGGCGCGCAAGCGGCCGGCGTCAGCGTGCCGGGCGTGTCCCATTTCCGCACGCTGACCGGTGCTGGCGTGGAAGGCGAGGTGCAGGGCCATGCTGTCGCGCTAGGCAACCTTAGCTTGCTGGCGAACATTGGCGTCGAGCCCGACGGCGCGGCGCGCACCCGAGCCGACGCGTTGCGCGCCGACGGTGCCACCGTCATGTATCTGGTCATCGACGGTACGCTGGCGGGCCTGATGGCCGTGGCCGATCGCATCAAGGCCAGCACGCCGCAGGCGATCCGTGACCTGCATGCGGCCGGCCTGCGCGTGGTGATGCTCACCGGGGACAACGCCACCACGGCCAAGGCGGTGGCGGGCAGCCTGGGCATCGATGAAGTGCATGCAGACGTGTCGCCACTCGACAAAGCCGCCGTGGTCCAGCGCTTGCGTGCGGCGGGGAAGCGCGTCGCGATGGCCGGCGATGGCATCAACGACGCGCCGGCGCTGGCCGCCGCCGATGTCGGTATCGCCATGGGCAGCGGCACCGATATCGCCATGGAAAGCGCCCAGGTGACCCTGGTGAAAGGCGAGCTCACGGCCATCGTGCGCGCTCGCTCGCTGTCGCAGGCGACGGTGCGCAACATCCGCCAGAACCTGTTCTTTGCCTTTGTCTACAACGCGGTAGGCGTGCCGCTGGCGGCGGGCCTGCTGTATCCGCTGCTGGGCGTGATGCTGTCGCCGATGGTTGCGGCGCTGGCCATGAGCCTGTCATCCGTGTCCGTGGTGGGTAATGCCTTGCGACTGCGCCGTGCCCCGTTGTGATGCTTGTCACCCGCGATGACTGACGGGATTCCCTGCCGCGCGTAGCGCGCGAAGCCGATGATGCCTCCCGCACCGATGGGGTGCGGGAGGGGACGGCATGAACATCATCGACAACATACGCAGCACGCTGGAAAAACACCTGCCGCTGCTACTGGGACTGCTGCTGGCGCTGCTTGCGGCACGTGCGCTGAAGAAAATGTTCTGGACGGCATTCGGGATGTACTGGGTGTTGCGCGCCAGTGGCATTCATCTGTGGGGTTGAGGCTGCGTGCTTGCTCTCTGCCGTCATCCCAGCTTTCGCTGGGATGACGGCAAGTGGTAGCTACAACCGGATGTCCGGTCGGAATCATCCCAACGGCAAGCATGCTTTAAGCTGTGCACCCGTTTCACAGCCGGAAGCCCTTGGATGTCCGCCAGCCCGTCCCTGATCGAGCGCTGCTACGCCGCATTCGACCGCGCCACTGCCGGAGTAGCGGGCGCATGACCCGCACACTCGACGAATGGCTGGCGTACCAGGAACGCGTCAATGTGCGCAGCATCGAACTAGGTCTCGACCGCGTGCGCGCGGTCTGGCAGCGCATGGGCGCACCGGCGCCGGCGCGACGTGTCATCACCGTCGGCGGCACCAATGGCAAGGGTTCCACCGTGGCCATGCTGGAGGCCATGCTGTCTGCCGCAGGGTCCCGCGTGGGCTGCTATACCTCACCTCATCTGATGCATTACCGCGAACGCGTGCGCATCGACGGTGCCGATGCGGATGACAGCCTGCTGATCGCGAGCTTCGAGCGCATCGAGGCGGCACGCGGCGATATTTCGCTGACGTATTTCGAGTTTGGCACGCTGGCGGCACTCGACCTGTTCGCGCGCGCCGACCTCGATGTCGCCGTGCTCGAGGTGGGCTTGGGCGGGCGACTCGATGCGGTGAACATCGTCGATGCCGACGTGGCCATCATCACCACGGTCGATCTCGACCATATGGATTGGTTGGGGCCGGACCGCGACACCATCGGCGTGGAAAAGGCCGGTATTGCGCGCGCCGGCAGGCCGGCCATCGTTGGCGAACTCGATCCGCCGGCAGGCTTGGTCGAAGCCTTGGGTCGCATCGGTGCCCGGATGGCGCGGGCTGGCGCGGATTTCTCGGTGGAACGCCTGGCCGGAGGCTGGCGTTGGCATCATCTCGACGGCCCCACGCTGGACTTGCCTGATCCTGCACTCGCCGCACCCGTTCAATACGCGAATGCCGCTGCCGCCATCGCCGCCTTGCATGCCTTGCGTGCCATCGATGCGCCGTTGGCTGCCATGGATCTGCAGGCCGTGGCCTCGATCGGCTTGCGCATGGCAAAGGTGGCGGCACGCCTGCAGTCGTTGGGCGGCGATCCTGTCCTGATCGTCGACGTGGGACACAACCCGCAAGCGGCTCGCGCGCTTGCCGACTGGCTGGACACACAGCCTGGTGGTCGCGTGCATGCAGTGTATGGGGCGCTGTCCGACAAGGACGTGGCTGGCGTGATGCGCGCGCTGGGTTCAAGAATCGATCACTGGCACCTCGCCGGGCTGGAGCGCGATACGCCGCGTGGCCTGCCGGCGAACGTGCTGGCGGAACAATTGGCACTGGCGCTGCCGCAAGCGCACTTCGACGCGCATGAGAACGTATCGGCGGCGCTCGCCGCGGCGCGCGCAGCGGCGAAGCAGGGCGAGCGCGTGCTGGCCTTTGGCTCTTTTTTTGTGGCAGCGGCGGTGCTTGCTGAATCGCGATGATGGGTATCAGCCTGATCGGCGACTCAGACAGGTATAATCGCGCCGTTCTCGCACCGCGCCCGCCGCCTAGGAGCCTGTCTTGAAAACACGTCTGCTGGGAGCTGCCGTTCTGATTGCGCTGGCGGTCCTTTTTGTGCCGATGTTCTTTTCCAGCAGCCCGCCGAGCAGCAGCGCCGACGAATCGGTAAGTCTCGCCATCCCGCCGGCGCCGGATCGGGACCTGCAGACCAAGACCATGAGCCTGACGCCTGGGGCTGCCGTGCCGTCCAGCGCCGCACCGGCGCCGAAGCCGGCCATCGACGTGGCCAAGGCGCCGGCAGCGACGCCCGCGCCTAGCGATCAGCTGGCCACGGTGAATATTGGCTCCAACCGCCCCCGCGATGTGGAGATCGACCCCGCCGCAGGCCAGAAGCCTGAACCGACCACGGTCACCAAGGGCGGCACGACGGCGGTGCAGCCGTTGATTCCCGCCCAGACCTCGGCCACGGCGTCCACCGGCAAGCCGACCAAGGCAAGCACCACCCCGGCGGTGCCCGCACAACCTGAGCCCGAGCCGGCGACGGCGGCGGCGACCGGTGCGCATGGCCAGTATTCGGTCAATCTCAGCGCCTATGCGTCATCGGCCAGTGCGCAAGGCTTGATCCAGCGGGTGCACGCACTGGGTTACCCGGTTTCCGGTCGCGCCATCACCCAGGCCGGCAAGCAGCTGACCATGGTCACGGCAGGCCCGTTCGAGTCGCGCGCCGCGGCCGAAGCCGCCCGCCTGAAGATCAGCCAGACCATTCCCGGGGCGCCGGCGCGCCTCGAAAGCAGTGCTGCCACGCCGACGCAGGACGATATGCCGGCCGCCAAGCCCGCCGCCGCTGCCAATACGGCAGCTGCTTCGAGTGCGTCGGGCGGGGGCGCGGGCGCCTGGGCGGTGCAGGTGGCGGCGATGGGTAGCCAGGCCGATGCCAATGCGCTGCGCGACAAGCTGCGCGCCAACGGTTTCGACGGCTATGTCGATACCGTCAATGCCAGTGGCAAGCAGTTGTGGCGCGTACGCGCGGGTCCGCAGACGCAGCGTGCTGACGCCGTGCGGATACGCGACCAGATCAAGACCAAGCTCGGTGTCGACGGCAACGTCGTCAGCGCTCCCTGAACATTTTGAACTGGTGACCCGGTGAATTGGGCCGACTACATCATCCTCGCCGTCGTTGGCCTGTCGGTCTTGATTGGTCTATGGAGAGGCCTCATTTCCGAGGTGCTGGGTTTGGTGGTGTGGGCGCTGGCGTTCTGGGTGGCCTGGATGTTTGGGCCTGCCGTGGCGGGCTACTTCGAACACAGTATCCAGCTGCCGTCGGCGCGGATGCTGGTGGGTTACGGCATCTGCTTCCTGGTCGTATTGATTGCAGGAGCCTTGCTGCGTTTCCTGGTGAGCAAGCTGGTCGAGGGCACGGGTTTGTCCGGCACCGACCGCCTGCTTGGGATGTTGTTCGGTTTCGCCCGCGGTGTCTTGCTGGTGACGCTGGCGGTGTTTCTGCTCGGGTTTACCGCGGTGATTCGCGACCCGTGGTGGAACGACTCGGTATTACTGCCGCAGTTCAAGGGAGTGGCTGCGTGGCTGGGTGAACAGGTGCCGGACAGTGTTCGTCACCACCTGAATCCCCCGGCGCTGCTGGACCATCTTCCCGCCTTGCCGGCGGTTGTGCCGGGCGCTTCGCCAGCGACCGAGCACAAAGCCCACCCGGCGGCCACGTCCACGGCCGCTACTGCGACGTCTTTCTAAATACAGGCAACAACCATGTGCGGAATCATCGGTATCGTCGGCACCACAGAGGTCGCCGCGTCACTCTATGACGGTTTGACCGTGTTACAGCACCGTGGCCAGGACGCTGCCGGTATTGCCACCGTGGACGGCGCGCGACTGCGTTTGCACAAGGGCAATGGGCTGGTGCGCGACGTGTTCAGCCAAAGCGCCATGGCCGGCCTGCGCGGCAACATCGGTATCGGTCATTGCCGTTACCCGACCGCCGGCTCGGAAGGCTCGGCCGAAGCGCAGCCGTTCTATGTGAACTCGCCCTACGGTATCGCGTTCGCGCACAACGGCAATCTGGTGAACACCGAGACGCTGCGCCGCGAGATGTTCGAAGACGATCGGCGCCATATCAATACCGATTCCGATTCCGAGGTGCTGCTCAACGTGCTCGCGCACGAGCTGCAGATCCAGGATCGGATGGCGCTGACCCCGGACCATATCTTCAAGGCCGTCGCCGGCGTGCATCAGCGCGCGCGTGGCGGCTATGCCTGCCTGGCGCTGGTGCTGGGCTACGGCCTGCTGGCGTTTCGCGATCCCAATGGCATCCGTCCGCTGGTGCTGGGCGAACGCATCACCTCGGAAGGCCGCGAGTACGCGGTGGCATCGGAGTCGGTGGCGCTGGATATCCTCGGCTTCAAGCGCCTGCGCGACGTAGCGCCGGGCGAGGCCGTGTTCATCACCAACGACGGCCAGCTGCATGCGCGGCATTGTGCGGAAGATGCCGTGCACGCGCCTTGCATCTTCGAGTACGTCTACCTGGCCCGCCAGGATTCGATGATCGAGAACGTGTCGGTGTACAAGGCCCGTCTGCGCATGGGCCAGAAGCTGGCCGAGAAGATCCTGCGCGAGCGCCCGGACCACGGCATCGATGCGGTGATCCCGATTCCGGATACGGCGCGTACCGCCGCGTCGGCCCTGGCCGAGGCGCTGGGCGTGCCGTTCCGCGAGGGTTTCGTGAAGAACCGCTACATCGGTCGCACCTTCATCATGCCGGGGCAGGGTGAGCGCGTGAAATCGGTGCGCCGCAAGCTCAACCCGGTGGAACTGGAGTTCCGCAAGAAGAACGTGCTGCTGGTGGACGACTCCATCGTGCGCGGCACTACCTCGCGCCAGATCATCCAGATGGCGCGGGATGCGGGCGCCAGGAACGTGTACTTCGCTTCCGCCGCGCCGCCGGTGCGCTATCCCAACGTGTATGGCATCGACATGCCGGCCGCGTCGGAGCTGGTGGCTGCCGGCCATACCGAGAAGGAAGTGGAAAAAATGCTCGGCGCCGACTGGCTGATCTATCAGGATCTGGCCGATCTGGTCTGGGCCGTGCAGGACGGCAACGAGGAGCTGAAGCAGTTCGACACCTCCTGCTTCTCCGGCGAATACGTGACCGGCCTCGAAAAGCACTACCTGGAGCAGATCGAAATGCTCCGCTCCGACGACGCTAAGGCCTCCCGCCGCACGGCGTGATGCATTTGAACCCTCTCCCCACCGGGGAGAGGGCAGGGTGAGCCCCAAAAAGGGGGTAAAGGGCGGGTGCTCGCGACAAACTCCATGACGACCGACCTCCACGCCGCCGCCAAACGCTGCCTCGACGCCACCGATCCGGCCGAGAAACTGCGCCTGACCCACGCCACCTGGGAGGCGTTTCAGTCCGGTGCCTTGCATGCCGATCCGAACTCGCCGCCGCCCGCACCCATCGGCGCGCCAGGGCGTCCCGCAAGACCGCTGCTGGTGCCTCAACGCCAGGTGCCGCAACGCGGGCTGGGCACGCCGGAAGGGCGTGTTGCGCTAGTGCACGCGGTGGCGCATATCGAGTTCAACGCGATCAACCTGGCCTGGGACGCGGTGTATCGCTTCCGCGGCAAGCCGGAGGCGTACTACCGCGACTGGGCCAGCTGCGCCCACGACGAGGCACGCCATTTCGCCATGTTGTCGGCGCGCCTGGCCGAGCTGGGCCACGCCTATGGCGACTTCGATGCGCATAACGGCCTGTGGGAAATGGCCGAGAAAACCGCTGACAATGACACGGCGCGCATGGCGCTGGTGCCTCGTGTGCTCGAAGCGCGCGGGCTCGATGTCACGCCCAGCATGATCGAGCGGCTGCGATCGGTGGGCGATACGCGCACGGTCGACATCCTGGACGTGATCCTGCGCGAGGAAGTAGCCCACGTGGCCGCGGGCACGCGCTGGTTCCGCCATTGCTGCGAGCGCGATGGGCTCGATCCGCGCGAAGCATTCATCGATTTGCTGCGCAGCTACATGGGGCGCACCTTGCGCGGCCCCTTCAATCGTCCTGCACGGCTGGAAGCCGGGTTCGACGACGAAGAGCTGGACCGGCTGACCGCGCTGGCACTGGAAGCCTGAGACACCCCGAGTAACGTCAGCGGACCCCAAGTACGGCCCAAGGCACTTGACTATCGATTAACCAAGTGGTTAATTGAAGGCATGCCCATGGATCAAGACCCGCTCTCTGCCACCTTTGCGGCACTCGCCGATCCGACCCGTCGCGCCATCCTGGCGCGGCTTGCCGAAGGCGAGGCCACTGTTGGCGACCTGGCCAGTCCCTTCAGCATCTCGGCGCCGGCCATCTCGCGGCATCTGCGCGTACTGGCGGACGCCGGCCTGATCGAGCGCGAGGTCGATGCGCGCTGGCGCATCTGCCATCTGCGCGCCGATGCCTTGCGTGGTGCGCATGACTGGCTGGAGACGTACCGGCGGCATTGGGAAGACAACCTCGATCGCCTGGTCGAATTCGTCGAACGCACGCACGGCGCGGCCACGCACGCTCCCCCTGCTCGGAGAAAAAAGCCATGACTCAAGCCGCCACCTTCCAACTGGAAATGACCCGCTTCATCCGCGCCCCGCGCGAGAAGGTATTTGATGCCTTTACCCAGCAGGAAGCGCTGGCCGCCTGGCATTGCCCGCGCGGCATGCACGTTGCCGAGGTCAGCGCCGATGCGCGCGTGGGCGGTCGCTATCGCATCGTCATCACGGCGCGGGATGGCACAAGCTTTGTGGTCGGCGGCGAGTATCAATCGCTCGATCGCGCGGACTTTCTCGCCTACACCTGGATCTGGGAACGAGGCGCCATGCCGCCGGACAAGGTCACCCTGATCGAGGTGACGCTCACCGCGCGCGATGGCGGCACCTCCCTGCATATGCGCCATACCGGCTTCCCCGATGCGATGTCGCGGGATGGCCATGCGCCGGGCTGGCAGTCGGTGTTCAACCGTTTGTCCGATTACCTCGACCCGGCCGGCACGGCAGGCACGCTGACGGTCATCGGTGATCCGCGCAGCAGCTATTGCCGCACGGTGCGCATGGCGCTGGCCGAGAAGGGCGTGGTCTATACGCTGCAGCCGGCCGCTCCGCACACGCCCGATATCGCCGAGCATCATCCGTTCGGCCGCATTCCGGTGCTGCGCGATGGCGACCTGGAACTCTACGAGACACGCGCGATCCTCGGCTATATCGACGAGGCCTTTGATGGACCGAGCCTGTTGCCGATGGGGCCGGCGGCGATCCGCGCGCGCGGCGAGCAGTGGATCAGCGTGATCAATTGCTACGCCTATGACGCCATGGTTCGGCACTACGTGATGCAGTACGTCTTCCCCAAGGGCGCGGATGGCCAGCCCGATCGCGCCGCGATCGATGCGGCTGTGCCAGAGGTCGACCGCCAACTCGGGCTGTTCGATGACGCCTACGGCGCGCGCGACTATCTCGCCGGCGCCGCACCGTCCATGGCCGACTATCTGCTGGCGCCGATCCTGTTTTATGTCGACGCGTTTCCCGAAGGCAGCGCCATGCTCGACAAGTACCCGAACGTGCGGCGTGCCCAGGCAGCGATGCGCGCGCGGCCCAGTTTCACGGCGACACAGCCACCTCCCGCGCATTGACGATGGTGCGGGACGACTTCTTCCGAAGTTCCTGTGACTCACGAGGAGATCAAGCCATGCATGCGATGTCCGGAAAACTCGTCTGGGTCGAGCACGCCAGTGCCGACCCCGTCAAAGCGCGCGCGTTCTATGAGGCGCTGTTCGGCTGGACCAGCTCGGCGATGGAGGTGGCTGGCAGCAGCTATCAGGTCATCAGCAATGCAGGGGAGGGCATTGGCGGCTATCGAACCGCGCAGGAGCAGGAACCGTCCAACTGGGGCATCTACCTCAGCGTTGCCGATGTCGACAAGAGTTATGCGCAAGCCCTGCTGGCCGGTGCCCAGCCATGGATGCCGCCGACTGATTTTCCACCCGTCGGCCGAGGCGCGACCCTGCTCGATCCGGTGGGCGCGACGGTGTCCATCTGGCGCAACGCCGGGGACGATCGCGCCGATGCCGATGTGCCGCCAGGCCACTGGTGCTGGCATGAGTTGCAAGCAAGCGATCCGCTGAAAGCGCTGGCGTTCTACGAAGGACTGTTCGGTCTTTCGCATGACGACGTGCCGATGAGCGATGGCGCTTATTACGTGATGAAGAACGGCGACAACCGGCGCGGCGGCATCATGAAGTCGTTTATCCCCGGTGCGTCATCCTTCTGGCTGCCTTATGTGCATGTCGCCGACGTGGACGCGAGTACGGCGAAGGCAAAGTCCCTGGCTGCCGACATCTGCGTACCGCCTACGGATATCCCCGGCATCGGCCGCTTCTCGGTACTGCGCGATCCGCTGGGTGCGTCGCTGGCGGTATTTCTCCCGCTGAGGCAGTGAACGAACGCATCGCTTGGGTCAACGCTATCTGCCAACTGGGTAGGCCGCAACGAGTGATGGCGCGGTCGATACCCAGTGAGGCAGTTGGGAGGGCGCCCGCCTTACGAGGGAATGCCTCAGTCGAGTTCTTCGATCGAGTCGACACGCGTGGCGTAGAACGCGAGGTGATCCTTGATCGCGGCGACGGCTTCGTAGGGATGCTCGTACGTCCACACCGCGTTCACCGTGCGGTCGCCGCCGGAGGGAATGCTGTAGTAGCTGCATTCGCCCTTATAGGGGCAGTAGGTGGCGTGATCGGTGCGCGCCAGTGACGTCATGTCGACGTCCTGGCGGGGGATGTACTGCACCGCGGGATAGCTGGCCTCTTGCAGCGTGAGTGCATTGCGCGTGTCGGCAATGACGCGTCCGGCGACTTTCACCACGATGCGATGGGGGTTGCGCTCGATCGTGATGGGATGATCGGGTCCCGGGATCCTGACGACGCGGGCGGTACCTGGGCTGGGGAGTTCCATGGGCATGTCTCCGGTGGCAATGCCCAGTGATCCACGGTAGTGGTGAAGGGTTTGTTGAGGACCACGGGCAGGGCGATATACCGCGCCAAATAGCTATCTCAGCAAGGGCTGCGATGACGATTTGGCGGGGATGGCCACTCGCGTTGCGCGAACGCGTCCTGCGAGGATGTTCAACAGGCTCTAAGATCGCTTGGGACACTCCGCCCCAGGCGCCGTTGCGAAAGCCATGAGCCAGATCGGAAAGCCTCCCTGCGATAACGGCGTCATCCTGTATGGCGGGGCGGCGAAACCATGCGCGAGGCCCTCGCGGCACTGGACCCTGGTTGCCGCGGTGCTCGGATCCAGCCTGGCTTTCATCGATGGCACGGTTGTCAATGTCGCCTTGCCGGCAATCCAGCGCGAGCTGGGTGCCACGACGGCCGACGCGCAATGGATCATGGAGTCGTATGCGCTGTTTCTCGCATCGCTGCTGCTGGTGGGCGGGGTGCTGGGTGATCGGTTTGGGCGCAAGCGGATTTTCATGCTCGGTACTGGCCTGTTCACGCTGGCATCGATCGGCTGCTCGCTGTCGACTGCGATCGCTCCACTGATTGCGGCCAGGGCCTTTCAGGGTGTCGGCGCCGCGCTGCTGGTACCCGGCAGTCTTGCCCTGATCAGTGCCACGTTTCCGCAGTCGGAGCGTGGCGCGGCCATCGGCACCTGGTCGGGATTCACCGGCATCACGGCGGCGATCGGGCCTGTCATCGGCGGTTTTCTGGTCGAGCACTATTCGTGGAACTGGGCCTTCCTGGTGAACGCACCGCTTGGCGTCATACTGCTGGTGCTGTGCGCCTTCAAGGTTCCCGAGAGCAGGGGCGGGGAAGGGAGCGGAGCCATCGACGTGATGGGCGCGGCCCTGGCCACGGTGGGACTGGCGGGCGTGGTGTTCGCCTTCATCGAGGCACCTTCGCGCGGTTGGGCGGCAACCCCGGTCTGGATGGCCGCCGTGATGGGCGTGCTGGCGTTCCTGCTGTTCGTTCGAGTGGAGGCGCGCAGCGCGTCGCCAATGCTGCCGCTGGGACTGTTTCGCAATCGCAATTTTGCCGGCGCCAATGTACTGACCTTGCTGCTCTACGCGGCGCTGGGTGGGAGCCTGTTCTTTCTGCCGCTGAATTTGATCCAGGTGCAAGGCTATGGCGCCACCGCGGCAGGTGCGGCGTTGCTGCCATTCATCGCGATCATGTTCATGCTGTCCCGTTGGGCCGGAGGACTGGTCGATCGGTTTGGCTCGAAGCTGCCGCTCGTCGTGGGGCCCGTGATAGCGGCCTGCGGGTTTGCGATGTTCGCCGTGCCGTCCGTCGCAAGCCGTTATTGGACGGCTTTTTTTCCGGCGATCTGCATGCTTGGCGTCGGCATGAGCATCACCGTGGCGCCCTTGACCGCCACGGTGATGAATGCCGTTGGCAAGGAGCTCGCGGGAACGGCCTCCGGCGTCAACAACGCGGTATCGCGTACGGCGTCGCTGCTGGCGATTGCCGTGTTCGGCATTGTCTTGACGCTGACGTTCAATCACCGCTTGAGCGAGGCATTGGCGACCTTGCACGCGCCGACAGAACTGGTTTCTTCCATCATGGGGCAGCGCGAGAAGCTCGCCGGCATGGTCGTTCCGGAGGGTTATTCCGACGCGATGACATCCGCCTTGAAGCGCGCCGTGGGTCGCTCATTCGTGGCCGGATTTCGCTGGGTCATGCTGATTTCTGCTGCCCTGGCGCTGCTGAGCGCGATCAGCGCCGGCATCTTCATCCAGGGCAAGATGCCCGTGCGCTCAGCCACCCTGGGTGGCCCGCGATGACGAGCAGCGTCTTTGCCGGGCAGTCGGGTGCGAGCGTGGATCGCTACTGCCGTGCCTCAAGCCGCAGTCCACGCGGCGTCAGCCATCGTTCAATGCCCTCGAACAGGCCTTGCACCAGCAAGGCGAGCACGGCGGCGGGCACGGCACCTTCGAGTATCAGCCCGATATTGTCCAGGCGAATGCCGGTGAGGATAGGCTGGCCATAACCGCCGGCTCCAATCAGGGCGGCGAGCGTCGCGGTACCGACATTGATGACCGCCGCGGTCTTGATGCCGGCAAGAATCGATCGCGTCGCCATGGGCAGTTCGACCCGGCGCAGGCGCACGCTGCCTGGCAGCCCCAAGGCCGCGGCGGATTCGCGCAGCTCCAGCGGTATGCCGACCAAGCCCGCATGCGTATTGCGCACAATCGGCAGCAGGCTGTACAGGAACAGCGCGGCAATGGCCGGCCAGGTTCCGATGCCGAGCAGCGGGATCATGAAGACGAACATCGCCAGCGACGGCACCGTCTGCAGGATGCCGGTAAGGCCGATGACCAGATGACCCGTGCGTTTCCATCGCGCCGACAGAATGCCCAGCGGTATCGCCAGCACCACGGCCAGGCCAAGCGACAGTGCGACCAATTTGACGTGCTCGGCGCTGCGCTGCCAAAGGCGCTGCCAGAATCCGTCATCGTGACCGCCGGGCGCCACGGAAAGGAAGCGCGCGGCAACATCCGTCTCTTTCATGCCGTCGAGCTTCACTTCGGCATTCATGCGCTGCATGGCCGCTTCATCGATGCGCCCGCTCAGCTTGCGCAAGCTGGCCATGAAGGCGGGAGCGCTTCGTTCCAGTTCCAGTCGATACAGGAAGACTGCCTCATAGCGCGGAAAATAGTGGCGGTCGTCGTCGAGGGTTCGCAAGTGGTAATAAGGAATTTCCGCGTCGGTGCTGTAGAGGTCGATGGCGTCGACGGCGCCACTGGCTACGGCACGATACGACAGCGTGTGATCGAGTCCGCGCACTTGCGTCTGGGCCAGCCCGTATCGCTGGCGCACACCTGGCCAGCCGTCGGCGCGATCCATGAATTCGTTGGAGAAGCCGAAGCGCAATTCGGGATGCCGTGCCAGGTCGGATATCCGGGTAATGCCGAGCTTCGCCGCGCGCTGCTCCTGCATGCCAATGGCATAGGTGTCGCTGAAGCCTAGCGAGTCGGTGATGCCGATGCCGAGCGGTTTCAGTTTCTCGCGCAACGCGGGAAGATCCGCGTCGGCAGGCATGTCTTTCAGCAGCTCGTGGCTGATCGTGCCGGTGTATTCCGGGTAGGCATCGATATCGCCATGCTGAAGCGCGCTCCACAGGATGCTGGTGCCGCCCAGCTCGCGCTGGTGCCTGGCGTCGACGCCGGCTTGCTGGGCGTTGAGTCGCACCAATTCGCCCAGGATCACCGACTCGGTGAACTGCTTCGAGCCGATGCGTACCGGCGCGGCCCAGGCAAGCACGGGAAGCATGGCCAGCACGGTGAGCAGCGCGCGCTTCATGCGGAGGCCTCGGGCAAGGATCGCTGCGCCCTGACGAATCGCGTGACGAATTCGTCTGCCGGCCGGTCGCACAGGTCGAGCAGGCGGCCATCCTGCAGCACCTTGCCATCGCGGAACAGGACCAGTCGCTCGGCAAACCACGCCGCTTCGGCCAGGTCGTGGGTGACCACGATCACGGTTTTTCCCAGCTGGTCGAAGATGCGCTTGAGTTCGTCCTGAAGCTCATGCCGGACCAGCGGGTCCAGTGCGCCCAGCGGTTCGTCGAGGAGCAGGGCATCGGGATCGAGCATCAGGGCGCGCATCAAGGCGACGCGCTGGCGCTGGCCACCCGAGAGTTCGGCGGGATAACGCTGCAGGACGTCGCGCGAAAGATGCGTAAGCTCGGCGAGTTCGCTCGCCCGTGCGTGCACTTGCGCGGTCTTCCAGCCCATATGGCGTGGCAGCAGTGCAAGGTTTTCCAGCACGGTAAGGTGTGGAAACAGGCCGCCTTCCTGGATCACGTAGCCGACGCGGCGCCTTAGTTCGAGCACGTCGGCACGCTGCAGGATGGCGCCGTCGGTCCAGACCACGCCCTGGTCTGGCCAATCGAGTCCGAGCAACAGGCGCAGGACCGTCGACTTGCCTGCGCCGCTGCTGCCGATCAAGGCGGTCGTGCTTCCGGCGGCGAAGCTGAGACTGACTTCGTCGAGCGCGATAACCGCGCCATAGCGCTTGCATACGCGCTCCAGCGCGAACGCGATGGGTGGTGCCGTATCAGCACCGAACACGGACTTTCCCGAAATAGTGTCGCCCCGGCACCCATGATGGGTGCCGGTCCGATGACCCGGCAGTCTTCGAAACGGAGCTTCGCTGGCGTCGGACCTGCAACATGGTTGAGGACTCTACCGTAAGCCCATGGCTGCAGCCACGACATGTCGCTCTGATGGCCGGCAAGGCCAAAAGGGCAGCAGCGGCTACGGATCTGGCAGGTGTCCGCCGGTGCTGCTCACATAGGCCACCGCGTCATGGGGATGCAGGCTTTCGAAGTGCTCGACCCGGACCGTGAACTCGGCGATGCGTCGATCCGCCAGCAGCGTGTTCTGTATGCGCCGCGCTGCATCTTCGCAGAACATCAGGTTGCTGCCGTTGGCCAGCGCGAACGCCTGTTCGTCCTCGCGCTTGACGGCCGTCTGAACCGGCGTGCCAAGGGCCTGCTCCACGCGATCGAGCAGGTCGATCAGATGGAGCGGGGCTCCCGCGACGAAGCGCACGCGCAGGCTGGCTTTGCTGCGCTGCGCATGCGGTGTGGCGAGGATGCCTTGTTCGCTTCCCAGCCACGCCATGATCCTGGCGTGATCGAGTGACCCCGCCGCGTCGAAATCATCGGCAAACTGTTGCTGGATGAGTTGACGCGATAGCGCCGCCGAAGCCGGGCAGGTCGATGAATAGATGACCTCGGTGCTAAGCTCGAGGCGGAAGCCACGGGGACTGAGGCTCGCCTCGATCAGCACCGGGTACGCCCGCCAGCCTCGGTGGTCGCTGCGTAACGCGGCGCGGCGCACGAAATGTTCGAAGCGGATGGCGATGCGCGCATGGTCGGCCGCGGCCGAGGGCGCTTGCATCAATTCCCTTAGCAGGTGCTCGAGCAGCTTGTCGTCGATGCTGTTGCCGCTTAGGTGCTCGTCCAGTAGCGAGTACAGGTGCGAGCGACGGAGCGTGTCTGGTTTCGCGCAGGCGCAGCCGAGGAAAGCATCCACCCGGGCGCGCGAGCGCTGCACGTCGCCGTCGCCGGCGTCGAAGCACAATGGCAGGTCGATGCCCTCGATGCCGGTCCAGTCCGGCAGGCTTTCCACCACGGCCTGGGCCTGGGCGGTGGCATCGGGCAAGGGGCGAATGGCGCGCTGGATACCTTTCACGATGGGAGCCGGATGGTCAGGGTCGGGACGGCCGTTAACCCGGGTTTACCGGGCGATTGAGGTAGAAGCTGTGGGTGGCCTCATCGCGAAGCCATGTGCTGGGCGTGCAGCATCTCGACGGCCGAAGCCGCATTCACCTGGGACACGCCACCGGATGTCTTGCTGGTGTCCAGCAGTAGATCGTGAACCGCATGCGCATCCAGCCTGGGCGAGAGCGAGAGCAGGAGCGCCGCGATGCCGCTGACATGGGCGGCGGCCATGGACGAGCCGGAGCTGAAGTCGTAGCCGCCGCCCGGCTGGGTGGTAAGAATGTCGCCACCGGGAGCGCTGATGACGTTGGGGGGCGCCGCCGACTTGCCGCCCACGCGGACTACGATGACGCCGGGCGTATCGCTCGGAAAACCTTCGGCGCTGCCTTGCGGAGGCAGGGCGGCGATGACAATGCGACCCTGGCGCAACAGCTGGGCGAGCAGCATGTCGAGCAGTTGATCTTCAGGCCCACCAAGGCTCAGATTGATGATGCGCGTGTTGGTGTCGATGACGGCTGCCAGCGCCTTTGCCAGGGTGAACGTATTGCAATGCGCGCCCGTGCCGCGCGCGGTGGAGTACCAGCATGCCTTGTAGACATCGAGCACGGCCTTGGGAGCCATGCCCACGATGCCTTGATGGTTGTCGCCAAGCGCAGCGATGATGCCGGCCACTTCGGTGCCATGACTGTCCGAGGTGAACGCCGCGACGTCGGCGTCCACCATGTTTTTCGCTTCGCCGATGCTGCCCTTGAGGTCGGGGTGCCGCATGTCCACGCCGGTGTCGATGATGGCGACATGGATGCCTGCGCCCTGGCTGAGGTTGTGCGCGACGGCGGCGTCCGTCTCGACGAAGCCGCGTTGCAGGTTGACGTAGGGATCGTTGTAGCGGTGCGCGTTGGCTGAGTCGTCCGCATAGACGGAGTAATCCTGCAGCGGCTGCGCGAGTTGCACGCGGCTGTCTTTTGCCAGCACCGCCAGCAAGGCCTCGCGGCTCATCCCTGTCGGCGGCTCCAGCACGATGCAGTACAGGTCCAGCGCCTTGATGGGCCAGCCGGTGATCTCGCGCATCCCGTAGCTTTCCTTCAGGGCGGCCAAGGTGGAGGCCGCACGCTGGCCGGCGCCGTAGTTGCCCGAAGGAGTGTAGCCAAGCAGGCTGGAGCCGGCGTGCGTCGCCGGCGGGTCGATCGGATTGGCCACGGCCAGCACGATGTCGCGCCGGGTATCCATGGCCGACGCGGCGACGTGCTCCAGCGAGGCCTTGTCACTCTGTGGCACCGTCGGTCGTGGCTGGGTGCAAGCGGCCAGCGTGGCCATCACGGCGACGAGGACGAACATGGCGGCGCGATGCTTCATTGGGTGACGGCGACGGGCTCTGCGAGGCGGATACCCTGCGTCCCGCGCAGTTTCTGCAGGATGTCGTTCGACGTCGCGGCTGCACCCGCCGGCACCACCGTGTACGCGCCGACGTCATTGGGCCCGCCCACCACCTGCAGGTGCAGGCTGTGCAGCAAGGCATTCCACTCGGCCACCTTCATGCTCTCGTCAGGCACGACATGGATTGCACCGGCGGGCGCCGGCATCACGTTCTGGCTCAGCGTGCGATAAGCCGGGTGCGCACTTTCCAGCCACAGTTTCGCACCCAGCACGCCGATGCCAAGTGCCTGGACCAACACCGCTGCGACCAGCGCGCGCGTCAACCAGCTCGGGGGGCGCGAACGCCGTGATATCTCCTCGGTATCCGGCGCATCGACCCTGGCCAGCAACCGCCTCAATCCGGCATTCGCATCGAGCGGAATATCCGAAGGCAACGAGAGGGCACGGCGCAGGCGGCTCTGTTGCGCGAACTCCGCGCGGCATGAAGCGCATTGGGCCAGGTGTTGGGTGAGCCATTCGTCCAGCGCTGGCGTGGCGCTGTGCTGCAGCACCCAGGGCATGGCGTCCCAGGCCCGCGCGCAATCCATGTCGATATCCGACGGAGATTTCATGACGCGCTCTCGTTCCGCATGGGCGATTCTCCTGCCAGCAGGGGCAGCGTGTTGCGCAGCTTGACGCGCGCATGGAACAGGCGCGCCTTCACAGTGCCGACCGGACACTGCATGATGACCGCGACATCGTCCAGGGTGTGGCCCAGCCCATAGACCAGCTCGATCACCACCCGCTGGTCCGTCGACAGGCGATTCAAGCCCTTCGCCAGCCAGTCGCGCAGCTCGCGATCCTCGTCCGGGTTATGCGACAGGAAGCGATCTTCCGACAGCGCGTCATCCTCCATGGGTTCGTCGCCATGTTGTCGCAGTGCCTTCAGTCCACAGCGATAGGCGATGCCAATGATCCAGGTGGAGACGCGCGAGTCTCCGTGAAAGCTGCCCGCCTTCTGCCAGGTGATCCACAGGCAATCGTTGATGACTTCCTCGATGACATCGGCTCGCCGCGTCAAACGGGAAAGGAAACGGCACAGCCTGCCGTGGTAGCTGCGATACAGCACCGCCAGCGCAGTGCGGTCGCCGCTCGCCATGCGTTGCAGCAGAATGCGGTCCGTGGCATCTGCGTCGATGTCCGCGTCGTTCATGGCCGCCTCGCAATCGTCACTATTTGACGAGTGAGTGCCATTTCAGCGCGACGGGGTTGCCCCGGCGTCAAAATGAGAAGGAAATCGTGGCTACCCAGGGCGCCGTCTCGAAACTGCCGTGCGGACGGGTGAGCCCGCTGGTGACGACACGGTCGAGTTCCAGGTGCCAGGACCCCTTGCTCCAGATCAAGCCGGCATGGCCGTAGCCATAGGTTTCCGCCGGAACCGGTGCGTAGTAGGCAGGCCAACCGTATTCGTAGGAACTTGCGCATCCCTGACCACCGTTGTTGCAGGGGGTAACAGCAGATCGCGTGACGCCGGCACCGGCAGAGAAGGCAAAGTGCGCCGGCAAGGGCCAATGAAAGTTTACATCCGCTGCACCGCGCAGGCGCGGGGCTTCCGCGTTCATGTCGTAAATGGCGGACAGTCCGAACGTGAGCACGTCCCGATAGATCCAGTCGAGCGTTGCTTCGGCGCGTTCATAGGGTCGCGCTTGCGCATTGCCGGGGTAGTCGTAATAGGCCAGGCCTGCCTGCATTTGCCAGTCGGAGGCGAGCGACCAACGGCGTGAAAGTTGTGCGAGGGCTTCAGCGATTCGATCCGGCGAACGCACTTCGGTGCTCGCCGCCAGGCCGAAAGACCATCCGCTGGCGAACGCGTAGGCCCCTGCGGCTTGCAGAATCGTCGTTTGCGGCGTGACCGCCTGGCCCCTGTCCACCAATTGCGAGCTGAGCGCCACCGTGCCGCTCAAATCTGCCGCCTGGGCATGCGGCGCCGTGGCCAGACAGATGCCGACAGGCAGCAAGGCATAGGCAAGACCGCGACCGACCGGCGCGATCACGCCGCGACCGAGGATGGTGAGGCAATGATGGAACCGGGTCCTTGCGCCATCGATGCGACATGTCGACATGACCCTGTCAGCCAGGCACATGTCGACACCGTAGGGACCCGCAGGCCACGGCAGGCGACTTACGATGAAAGGCTATAAGCAAATCGTCGCGAAGCATCGGCCCATCGTCTCGGTGACCAGCGCTCGCACCCTGGGCGCAAGCATCACCCGGGTCGAGATCCCCTGGCTACTATACGGTCGAAACGGCCAAAGCGGATGTGGTCCATGAAACGTTTCTAGGCACCGAGAGCGCGACCAAGGCTCCCCAGTCATTCCCCGGCCCTGACACGCCACCGGCTCGCGCCTTCGACAGGATCGCCTGGGCAGCTGATCTTCACTTGCCCATCAGCGCTTCGATCAAGCCCGAAGCCTGCCGCAACCAAAGGGCACCATGCGGGCACTAACAGCACGCGTGGCCGCCATTCATTGGGTGCATTGGCGTGCAGGCAGTTCAAGTCGATAGCGATCGAGTGTCAGCGATAGCCAAGGGGCTCCAAGCCATGCGTTTAGTTTCGCTGTGTTGCGCCGCCTTGCTGAGTGTGATGCTGATCGTCGCGGGCATGTTGCTGAGCCCGCCTGGCGCGCAGGCCCAGCAGGCGGCGGCGAGCAGCGCCGCTCCCCCCGATGTCCAGCACAGCGCCTCCAGCGGACTGAGCCAGGGCGATATCGCGCGAATGCTGCCGGCCACCGACATGGGGGCCAATGCTGCACGTCAAAAAGATCCACACCTTGCGCCAGTAAGCGACAGCCCGGCCACGCCGTTCGATGCCGCGCCGATTCCAGTCAACCCGCTGGCGCCGAACGCCGACGCGATTGGTGCGAAGACCTGCGTGGCCTGTCACGCGCAGGAAAACATCCAGGCCTCGCACAGCCTGCACGTGATCTCGTTCCGCGCTGGCGCGGCCAACAGCGGTCCGCAGGCCGCCTGTGAAACCTGCCACGGCCCCGGCTCCGTGCATGCCAAGGATCCCACCGCGCCGGGTTCGATCATCGCGTATACCCATGAATCGAAGACGCCGCCGCGAGTCCAGGCTGGTGTGTGCCTGGGCTGTCATGCCGGTGGTGCACGCCAGCACTGGGTTGGCTCTGTCCATGAGAACCGCGGGCTGTCCTGCAGCGATTGCCACAATCCGATGACACGGCTTTCGCCGGAAGGCCTGCTGGCGGCCTCGTCGATCAACGAGGTCTGTGCGAGCTGCCATCAAGACATCCGCGCCAAGTTCAACCGTCGCTCGCACATGCCATTGCCGGAAGGCCAGATGGCCTGCACCGACTGCCACAACCCGCACGGCAGCATCACCAAGCCGCTGCTGAAAACCGATACGGTCAATGAAACCTGCTACACCTGCCACGCCGAGAAGCGCGGGCCGTTCCTGTTCGAGCACGCACCGGTGCGCGAGAACTGCCTCAATTGCCACGACGTGCACGGCTCCAACCAGCAGACCCTGCTGGTCGCGCCGATCCCGATGCTGTGTCAGCAGTGCCACACCATGACGTTGCACCCGAATGATTTGCAGACGCCGGCCGGGCTCGGCACCGGCCCGCATCCGGACGAGAGGATCATTGGGCGCGGCTGCCTGACCTGCCACAGCAATATCCATGGCTCGAACAATCCTTCCGGACCGAAGTTCCACGAGTGACGGAGGAGGACGATGCTTGCGCTGAAGCAAAATCGCACCACGCCGACCGTCTTGACCTTGAGCCTGCTGCTGGGCCTGTGCGGCATGCAGGACGTGCTGGCGGGAGATACCAGCGACACCATGCGCGTGGGCGACACGCAGTTTGGCAATGCACTCGATCCGCTTGGCTGGACCCCGATGTTGCAACCGGCCGACCCGGACGGCATGTCCCTGCTGCACGCCGGCATGCTGCGTACGCCCACCGGCAATCTTTATCCGTATCCGCCCATGGTCAATGCGGGCAAACCGGTGGGGCAGGGCGATTGGCTTTACAACGGCGAGATCGAATTCGGTTACCTGCATGTCGGCGGCGACCGCAACGCCGAGTATTTTCGCCAGTACGCCGACTGGCGCAGCGGACCGGTCTTGGGCCTGCTCGCGCTGAATTTCTGGAATCCGAAGACCGGCGAATACGTCGAATTCCGCGGCAACCACCTCAGCGCGGACGACCAGTTCTATCGCCTGCGTGCCGGCCAATATGGCAGCTATCGGATCGAGGCCTTCTACCGCGACATGCCGCATACCGTGTCGACCAACGCCTACCCGATCTGGAATGGTGTCGGCACGACCAACCTGACCTTGCCCCCGTCGCTGGTCCCCGGCGGGAGCACGCCGGCGCAAGTGGCGGCCGTGTCGGCCGTCACGCCCGAGCACAACATCGGGCTCAAGCGCACGCGCGAAGGGCTTAGCTACGAGGGCGTGGTGTATCAGAACTGGATCGCTTCGGCCGGTATCACCAACGAGAAGCGCACGGGCACGCGTCTATGGGGCGGCTCGATGTTCTTCAATTACTCATTCCCCGACAACGGCGGCATTCTGGAGACGGTGCGGCCCATCGACTTCCGCACTACCGATATCAATCTCAGCCTGCGCAATGTCGGCAAGGTCTGGCACTTCCTGGCGACCTACAACGGCTCATTCTTCCGCAATCACAAGGACTACCTGGACTTCCAGAGCCCGTTTGCCTTGTCCAACGTGGTCGGCGTGCCGCAGGTAGCCAACATCACGACTGGCCAGTTCTCGCTGGAGCCGAACAACGACTATCACAATGTGCGACTGGACTTGTCGCGCGAGCTGAAGTGGAACGGGCAGCTCACGGTGGCCGGGGCGTGGGGAACGATGCGCCAGAACGACGCGCTGCTGCCGCCGACCAACTGCACCGGTACTGGTGGTGTCTACATTTCGCCAACGGCGAACTATACGTTTCCGTGCGCGAACTGGAACACCACGGCGGCGCTGTCCGAACCCAGTGCGAATGCGCGTATCGACACCGGCCTACTCGATGCCCGGGCCACCTTTCATCCCAACCAGGCGTTCGGCTGGCATGCCGGCCTGCGCTGGTATCGCGAGGACGACAAGACTCGCTACCTGGCCTACAACCCGCTCACCGGTCAATACGGTTTCATCTCTGAGAACGGCTCGCAAGGCACCGTGGTGCCTGGCCAAACCGGCTTCTTCGACCCGAACAACCCACTGTATGCATCGAACAGCGTTCCTGTACGCAACGTGCCCGTCAGCTATACCGATGCGGTGCTTGAGTTGGGCGCCGACTGGCAACTGAGCCATAAGACCTCGCTCGGCGTTACCTACACCTATGACCGCAACGAGCCGAAGTATCGCGAGCGCAATCGCGTCGATGACCAGCGCTTCAAGTTGGCCTGGGTCAGTCGCGATGTCGTGGGAGCCACCATACGGCTGAGCTGGGAATACGCCAGGCGAGACGGCGATCAGTACAACTACGATCCGTACGTGCCGTTCTATTCGCAATCGCTTCCCGGCTTCGTCACGCCGGCCGTGGGCTTGCCGGCTTACACCGTCGCCGACATGCGCATGTACGACCTGTCCAATCGGACGGAAAGCAAGGCACGCCTGATCGTCACCCATCCCCTGGGCGAATCGGCCACGATCTCGGCCACGTTCTACGGCAATCGTGACAACTACGACGCGCTGATCGGGCGGCAGAGCACCAGGACGACCGGCGCCACCCTGCAGTGGGATTGGCAGCCCAGCCCGAAGACCACGATGAACGGTTACCTCGGGGTGGAAGGCTCGCGCATGGGCATCGCCAACGTCAACGATGCGGACTCTGTCGACAACGGAAAAATCTACGGCAGTATCGGCCAAACCAACCCCAACCTCGGTGGCCCGTTTTATCCGTATGCGAATCAATGGTGGGAGTACGACAGCGAAACCAATCGCAATGCCGGGCTCACCTTCAGTCACGACTTTGGCCGGGTGCGTGCCGACCTCAGCTACAACTATACCGGCTCGGTCGGCCATGTCGGCTACAACTACGCGACCATCGGTGCGCTGGCCTTCCGCGATGCCGCCAGCGTCGCCGCCTCCAACCAAGGCTTTCCCGACGACAAATACAGGACCAATACGCTCGACATGGGCCTGAGCTTTCGCGTCACCAGCAATGTCGGTGTACGCCTCTACGGCCGCTATGAAACCGGCGCCTTCAGCGACTGGCATTATCTGGGACTGAACAACACACTCGTCTATGACCACCGCCTCTATACCGACAAGGGTGGCCAGCTGCATTACAACGCGAGTCTGGTCGGTGTCATGTTGAACCTGAAGTTGTAGGAGCCGTGATGACGCATCGCACCCCTCTCCTGTGGGTTTGCCTGCTGATGTCCACCGTCGTGCTTGACGTTGCGGCCGAGGCGCCAGCGGCCAGCACGTCGGCCGCGCCGCCGAGCGTGCAGGATCTGCGTCGCATGCACCCGATCAGCGGCGATGCCAAGGCCGGCGCCGCCAAGACCGCGGTGTGCCTGGCCTGTCATGGCCCGCAGGGTGTGGCGATCGCACCGAACTTTCCCCATCTGGCGGGGCAATCGGCAAGCTATCTCTATGTACAGTTGAAGGAGTTCCATGATGGCCAGCGCAAGGATCCGGTGATGACGGGCCAGGCCGCGACCTTGACTGACGACGATATGCGCAACCTGGCCAGCTACTACGCCACGCTGCCGCCGAAACCGGCGGGAAAGGGCGACGCCAGCTCGCGTGGTGCACAGTTGTATCGGGCTGGCGACCCGGCACGCGGCATCCCACCCTGCCAGGCTTGCCACGGGCCGGCGGGCCTCGGTCCGCAGCCGCATCCAAGCGCTGCGCCGCAACCACCATGGGCGACGTTTCCCCATCTGCGTGGCCAGTCCGGCCTGTATCTCACCAAGCAACTGGGCGACTTCAAGCGCGGCACGCGCGCTGGCAACAGCAATGCAAGGGTGATGCATGGCGTGGCGCAGACGCTGAGTGACGACGACATACAGGCGCTGTCGGCTTACCTCAGCAGCTGGTGACGTCGGTCCACGGGTGGTCGCGCGGTGCCAGATGTAGCTCGCACCTCCAGCGTGGTGCCGGACGGCTTTGGCGCAGCACTCATTATCAAGGTCCGATCTTTCGATGCAACCTTTCACCAGCCAGATGGCACCCAAGGGAAAGTTGATCGCGTTAAGAATCCACAAGCCGGCCCTGGAATATGGAAATCGAGCGAATCCAATTGCAGATGCATGGCGACGATCGCGGCATGCTTATTTCGCTTGAGAAAGACCTCAACGTGCCGTTCGACATTCGGCGCGTGTACTACCTGTTCTCCACCAAATGCGATGTGCACCGTGGCATGCACGCTCATCGCAACCTGAATCAACTGGCAGTGACCGTGCGCGGCTCCGTCACCTTCCTTTTGGACGACGGCAGCGGACCCTGCAAGGTCGTGCTCGACGATCCATCGCAAGGCCTGTTGTTGCGCCGCATGGTGTGGCGAGAGATGTACGATTTCACCCAGGACTGCGTCCTGATGGTCCTGGCTGACCAGTTCTACGATCCGGCGGATTACATCACGGACTACGATGTTTTCCTGCGCGAGGTGCACAGCGGCGCGTACCAGGCGGAAGTGCCAGCATGCCAGGGCCTCTAGTGATCGTAGGTGCTGGTGAGTTCGCACAGATTGCCTGCGAATATTTCGAGCACGACAGCGCTTACGACGTCGTCGCCTTCAGCGTCGAGCAAAAGTATCTTACGCAGCCGACACTCGCCGATCGACCCGTGGTGGCCTACGAGGACCTCCCGGCACTCTACCCCCCGGCGAACTTCGCGGTATTCGTTGCGATACCGGCGAGCCAGCTCAACCGGCTGCGCACGCGCTTCTACCTGGATGCGAAGAGCAGGGGCTATCGGATCGCGACGTACGTCAGTTCACACGCCTTTGTCTGGCGCAATGCGCAGATCGGCGAGAACAGCTTCATCTTCGAGAACAATGTCATCCAGCCCTTCGTTCGCATTGGCAACAACTGCGTGCTATGGAGCGGCAACCATGTGGGGCATCGCACGGTCGTGCAGGACCATGTGTTCGTGGCGTCGCACGCGGTCATCTCCGGATATTGCGAGATCGGTGACAGCAGCTTCATCGGGGTCAACACCACCTTCAACGATCACGTCAGGATCGCCAGCGACAATGTGATCGGTGCCGGGGCGCTGGTGACGCGCGACACCGAGCCTGGGAGGGTCTATGTCGGTTCCCCCGCGCATGCGGTCCCCGATCGCTCCAGTTTCGATGTGAGGCTATGAGGGGCGATGAATGACTGGACCAAGAAAGGCCTGGTATTCGACACGGCCAAGCGCAGCGTGGGCGGCTGGATGCGTCACTCGGCGCTTACACCGACCCCCTTTCGCATCAGTGAGCAACTCATACGCGTGTACGCAGGGTTTCGCGACGGCGACGGCGTCAGCCGTATCGGTTATGTGGACGTTCGCGCTGACGAGCCGTCGACCGTCGTCCGGGTGAGCCAAGAGCCGGTCATCGAGCTTGGCAGGGATGGCTGCTTCGACGACAACGGGATGATTCTTGGCGATGTCGTCGAAGCCGCGGACGGCCTGCACATGTTCTACGTCGGCTTTCAGCGGGTGGCCAAGGCCAAGTTCCTGGCATTCACCGGCCTGGCGATTTCGCGCGATGGCGGTGAAAGCTTTCTGCGAACTCAGGAAACCCCGATTCTCGACCGGGCGCCGGGACGGAGCACCATTGCTGCCGTTCATTCGGTGATTCGCGAGGGGAGTCGATGGCGTCTGTGGTATGCGGTTGGCGACGACTGGGAATACATCGGCGGACAACCGTTCCCGCGTTACCATATTCGTTACGTGGAGACGGACGATCTTGCGGCTATCCCGCGGGATGATGTCGTGTGCCTGCGCCCGCGTGGCAGCGAATACCGGATCGGCCGTCCACGCGTCTATCGCATGGGCAGCGGTTACGTCATGTACTTCACGCGGGGCAATGTCACCGGGGAGTATTTTCCAGGGCTCGCGTACAGTGCCGACGGCGTGCACTGGGAGCGCCATGATGAGGCGCTGGGTCTTTCATTGTCGTCCAGCGGATGGGACTCGCGGGTCATCTGCTATCCGGCGCTGATTCGGCAGCGCGATAAATTCCTGATGTTCTACAACGGCAATGACATGGGGCTGGACGGCTTCGGTGTCGCCGAAGCATCGCAGACGCAGGTCGAAGGAGGCATTCGTGCTTGCGGTTAGGCCTTACGTGCCGGCGGACGCGGGTGCCTGGGACGCCGTCGTCGAGCAATCGCGCAACGGCGTATTGCTGCATCAGCGGGGCTATATGGACTATCACGCCCACCGCTTTGCCGACCGCTCGCTCATGGTTGAACGCCACGGCGAGCCCGTGGCGGTCTTTCCCGCGCATGTTCTGGGCAAGACGGTGGTGAGCCACGGCGGCCTCACCTATGCCGGCCTCATCAGCACGCAGGCATTGCGTGCCGAATCGACGCTTTCCCTGTTCGAGTCGATCGGCGAGATTTACCGCGCGCTAGGCATGGATAGCGTGATCTACAAGGCCGTCCCCCACGTTTTTCACGCGTATCCGGCGGATGAGGATCTCTACGCGTTGCATCGACTCGGTGCGCGCCTGAAGCGGCGCGACATTTCCTCGATCATCGCGTTACAGGAATCCTTTTGCTTCACGGACGGACGCCGTCGCGCGGTCAACAAGGCAAGAAAGGCTGGCCTGCAAGTGCAGGCGAGCAGCGACCTGGCAGGCTTCCACGCCCTGCTTTCCGAGGTGTTGTGCAAGCACGACGCGGTGCCTACCCACAGCCTGGACGAGCTGCGTTTGCTGCAGGCGCGCTTTCCGCGGCAGATCCTGCTTTACGATGCGCGACGTGGCGATGAATTGCTGGCCGGGGCCGTCGTCTACGACTTCGGCCGTGGCGTGCACACCCAGTACCTGGCGGCGTCGGAAGAGGGCAGGCGCGTGAATGCGCTGAACCTGCTGCTGGCCGAGCTGATCGAGCTCTATGCCAGCCGGCATTACTTTTCCCTTGGCATTTCCACCGAGCAGGAAGGAAAGGCGCTGAATGGCGGCCTGATCACGCAGAAGGAGTATTTCGGGGCGCGCGGCGTGGTGCACGACTTCTACGAATGGGCGCTGTGATGGACGTGCCATTCCTGAACCTGAGGGAGTTGAATGCGCGCTATGCCGACGAGCTGAAGGCGGCGGCCGCGCGAGTCATCGATTCCGGCTGGTACATCCTTGGCGAGGAGGTCGCTGCCTTCGAGCAGGAGTTCGCCGCTTACTGCGGCGTCCGTCATGCCGTGGGCGTAGGCAACGGCCTGGATGCGTTGTCACTTATCCTGCGCGGCTACAAGGAGCTGGGGGCGCTGGAAGAAGGTGATGAGATCCTTGTTCCGGGCAACACCTTCATTGCGAGCTTTCTTGCCATCACCGAGAACCGCTTGGTGCCCGTTCCGGTCGAGCCGGATCCTGCGACATTCAACATCGATCCGGCGCGTCTGAAGGACGCCATCGGCCCACGGACGCGCGCGATCATGGCCGTGCACCTGTATGGCCAGCTGGCCGACATGCCTGGCCTGGCTGCGGTGGCCAAGCAGCATGGCTTGCTGCTGATCGAGGACGCGGCGCAGGCGCACGGCGCCATAAGAGAGGGGCGCAGGGCCGGTTCCTTCGGGGATGCTGCTGGCTTCAGCTTTTTTCCCACCAAGAACCTTGGCGCCCTGGGCGATGGCGGCGCGGTGGTCACCGACGACGCAGCACTTGCCGCGCGCGTGGCGGCACTGCGCAATTACGGCTCGGACGTGAAGTATCACCATCCGTTTCGCGGTGTGAATTCGCGACTCGACGAGATGCAGGCGGCCATGCTGCGCGTGAAGCTGAAGTATCTGGACGAGGATATCCAGAGGCGCCGCCTGGTGGCGCGACGCTATCGCGAGGCGATCCGTCAGCCCGACATCCTGCTTCCCGAGGTGGTGCAGGAAGAGCAGCATGTCTGGCATCTTTTCGTCGTGCGCAGTTCCCAGCGCGATGCGCTGCAACGCCATTTACGGGCTCGCGGCATCCAGAGCCAGGTGCATTACCCCGTACCGCCGCACCTGCAGCCGGCGTACCCGATGTTGCAGGGGATCCATCTGCCCCTGACGGACCGACTGCATCGCGAGGTGCTTAGCCTTCCGATCGGGCCAACCTTGGCCGGCGACGCGGTGGAGCAGGTGATCCAGGCCTGCCGGGCATTCGGGTGCTCGCCATGAGCATCGCACGCGCCAGCTTTTATACGGCCGCCTCCACCGGCGCGCGCCTGCTGGCCGGGCTGGTCGTGGTCAAGCTGGTGGCCTCGTTCGCCGGGCCGGAGGGCGTCGGCAAGCTGGGTCAGTTCATGAGCCTGATGTCGCTGCTCGCGGTTTTTGCCGGAGGCGGCATAGGGGCTGGCGTGGTCAAGTATGTGGCGGAATACCGTGACGACGCGCAACGCCTGGCGCGGCTGCTGGGCGCGGCACTGTGGTATGCGCTGGGCGCCTCGCTGGTGATCGGCGCCGCCACCTTGCTGTTCAGCACGCAGATGGCGCAGTGGCTGCTCGGCGATGCTCGCTATGCGGCCCTGATCCGTGTGCTCGCCGTGGCCCAATTGGGCATCGCCTTGGCCAACTACATCATTGCCGTCATCAATGGCTTCATGGACGTGCGCCGCCTCGCTCTCGTCCAGATCGCCGGCTCCGCGCTCAATATCGCGATGGTGGTGTGGCTTTCGCAGTGGCTGAGTCTGGAAGGGGCGCTGCTCGCCCTGGTGCTGGGGCAGACGCTATGGCTGGCGGTTGGTCTGCCGATGTGGTGGAGGAGCCCGTACTTCAAGCGCAGCATGCTGCGGGTGCGCTTTGATCGTGAAATGGTCACGCGGCTCGCCGCGTTCTCGACCATGACGCTCACCTCCGCCCTGTTGCCGCCCCTGGTCAATATCGCGGTACGCGACCATCTCGTCGGCGCCTTTGGCTGGCAGCATGTGGGTTACTGGCAGGCCGTGAGCAAGGTGTCCGACGCCTACCTGCTGTTCATTACATCCGCCATCAATATCTACTATCTGCCGAAACTCGCGTCGATCAATGACCGGGCATCGCTGATGCTCGAACTACGCCATGCCTACCGCTTCCTGCTGCCCCTGGTGATGGGCCTGGCGCTGGCGGTCTACGTCCTGCGGACCTGGGTGACGCTCCTGCTGTTCAGCGGCGAGTTCTCGCAGGCCAACGAACTGTACGGTCCACAGCTGGTTGGCGACGTCATCAAGATCGCGTCATTCGTCCTTTCCTATCTCATGCTGGCCAAGGCCATGACGCGGCTTTTCATCATTTCCGAATGCGTCTTCGCGGCCAGCTATCTCGTGCTGGTCTATGCGTTCACCGCGCATTTCGGTCTGGTGGGGGCGATCTACGCGTTCTCCACGAATTATTTCCTCTACCTCGTTTTCAATATCGTGGTCGCGCGCCGCTATCTCGGAGGGTTGGAGCAATGGTCGGCGGATTACCGATAAGAATCACGCCGACGCCCCTGGTGTCGGTGCTGATACCCGCGTTCAACCATGAGCGTTTCGTGAAGCGCTGCCTCGATAGCGTGCTTGAAGATCCGTATGAGGCCAAGGAGCTCGTCATCATCGATGATGGATCGACCGACGGGACCGGTGAGCGGATCGCCGAATGGATCGACCAGCATCGCGAAGAGATACCGATTGAATACGTACGCCGGGACAACCGCGGCATTGCCGCGACCATGAATGAACTGGCCGCGCGCGCCCATGGGGAATTCCTGCGGCTCGGCGCCAGCGACGACTATCTGCTGCCCGGCGGGCTCGATGCGCAGGTGGACTACTTGCTCGAACACCCACGCAAGTGGGCGGTGATCGGCGATTCGGTGGTGATCGATCAGGACGGCAGGAAGCTGTTTGACAGTGGCATGTGCGACCTGCACCACGCGAATAAGGGCCTGTATCAGTCCGACGAAGGCATCCGTCTGGCGGTCATCAGCCACTGGGCGATCGGAGGTCCGGTGGCGCTGATTCGCAAGCGCTCACTGGAAACGGTCGCGGGGTGGAACGAGAGCCTGCGCATTGATGACTGGGATTTCTTCCTGCGCCTGGCATCGCATGATGCGATCGGCTTCATCGACGTCTGTGTCTGTGCGTATCGCCTGCACAGTTCGAACCTGAGCAGGACGCGCGACACTCGGGCCAGGATCCTCAACCTGCTCGAATCGCAAAGCGTGGCCTTGCGCAGGGTGCCGCTGTTCAGCGACCCCTATCGCACCTTGCTCAAGGCGCAGTCGCACTTCATCGGCGCCAAGATCTCGTTTCTACAGCGGCGACTGTGGCCACTCGCGTTTCACCTCCTGGTCTACTTGTCCCTGGTCGTGACCACCAGGATCAAGCTGAGGGCCGCCCTGCATCTGGCGGAGGGAGCATGAGGCGACTCCTGCGCATTCCGTCGATCTATCTGGGCGTGCCCATGTTGTTCGCCTGTGGGATGACCTTGCTCTCCTACAAGCTTCCGTCCGGTTACCTGGAGGGGATCCTGCTGCTGCTGGTCACCACCCTGGTCATCATGTTGTTCGACTTGCTCTCTGGATTGAGGTTGCCGTCGGCGGCGCAGTTTCGCGCCAGGAATTACCTGGGGACGCGCGAGTCTTTGCTGGCGCTCGGATTTGCCGGCCTGATCATCGTGTTCTGTGCGCTCGACCTGACCCTGTTTCCGATTCCCTTGATCGACGCGCCCGCGTCGTATGCCCAGATGGAAGGCGGACGAGCGCATGTTCGGCATATCTCCGATATGTGCTGGGTGCTTCCTCCCATCGGCCTGCTGTGCACCCGGAACAAGTGGTTGCGCAACGCACTCATCTTGATCGGCTTTGCCTTCCCGGTGCTGGTGATTGACCGCAACCGGATCTTTGCGGCGCTGTTCGCGACGGCGCTGGTGATCATCTTCCGCCGAGACCCGGCGAAACGCCTGCCCTGGGTGACCGTTACCCTGTTGGCGATCATCGGGGCATCGGTGTTCTCGGTGCTCGGCATTCTGCGCTCCGGAACCCTGGACACCGTGGCGCTGCCGTTCAGCGATCTGTATCGCTCGGCGCCCGTGGGGGTCAGGTGGCTCGTGCTCTATGCGAGCGCGGGTCCGTACAACTTTGCTTCCCTGTTGGCCAAGCACTATTCGAACTCGACCTTCCTCATCAACCAGCTCGTTCCCATGAGCGGTTCAATCGCCACGGCGGGCACCGATATTCCGCTGGATGCATCGAACATCAATGTCGGCTCGGAGTTCCTGCCGTTCCTGCTCGCGCTCGGCCCGCTCGGCGCGATCATGTCCATCGTCCTGCTTTATGTCGTGCAGCGCTGGAGCGTGCGGCGCCTGTATCCCAGGGTATCGCTGTTTTCGCTGCTGATCTTCCTGCGCATGTCCTACGTCTGCGTGATGTCGCCGTTCGCTCCGCAGGCATTTACCTGGACGAACGTCGGTTTCATCGTCATTTGCCTCGTGCTTCAGGCTTTTGCGGGGCTGCTGCCGAACCGGCGGGCGCTAGGTTTCGGACCGAACATCTCCGTGCGGCCGGCGGATGCCGGAAAACCCTCATCCTGATTCCTTGAACGAGTCCGATGCCATGGAAAGAGACGAAATCTATCTGGTCGACATGTGGCGAATCCTCGTTCGCGAGTGGAAGTGGTGGCTGGCCATGGTGGTGCTGGTCCTGGCAGCCACGTTTGCCTTTATGCATCTGGCAAGGCGCCAGTGGGAAGCGACCGCGTGGATACAAATCGCCCAGGTCGGCCAGGTCCCCCAGGGGCAGGACCCGAAGGTTGAGCCACTGCAACGGGTTGCCGAGCGATTGCAGACGAAGGCGTTTCAGGACGAGGTCATCCACAGCCTCGGCCTGCCAGTTGATTCCCGCGAGGCCGGGCTCTATCGCAGGAGCCTGAAGGTCGATCAGGTGCAATATGCGGGTGCGCTGGTCCGCTTGACCGTGCGCGCAGACTCCGCGCAGCAGGCTCGCCAGTTCGCCGAGGCCACGGTTGCCCAGTTGCGTATCGTTCACCAAGGTCTGGAGGCGACAACGCTGGCCCTTGCGCGTGCGCGTCTGGACGAGGTGCAGGCCGACCTGAAGGACGCGCTGGCTGAGCGGGATCGGCTGTTGCAGATCGCGGGCAGGGGAGAAGCCGGAGACAAGAGCGGCCAGGCTTCGTCGCTCGCCGGCGTACTCGTCGCCAGCAGGGGCGAGGAAATCCGCAACTTGCAGACGACGCGGAGTGATCTGCTCACCCGACTCAGCGCGGGCTATACGTACGAGACGTCGCTGCTCTGGCCCGTCTATGTGCCCGCGGGACCGATATTCCCCAATCCCGGCCTGTTCTGGGGCGTGGGCATTCTGGCGGCGATGGGGCTCGGGGCTTTTGCTGCCGTGGCGAGAAATGCGCTGCGACGGAGCTACGAGATGCGCGCCGTTCGTGAGAGGGCATTCAACCAAAGCCATCCCTAGTGGCACTCACGTTCAGATACGCACGGCATGGCGGTGGAGCGCGAATGGAAATGGGCGGGCAGCACGGCTTCGGCGCCGATAAGCAGGACCCGGCAAGCGGGATGGACGGCCGGCGTCCGTGGGGAGCATCGTTGGGCGAAAGCCAATTGCTGGATACGCAGCGCGCCTTCGACAGCGTTGCGGCGGATTACGATGGCCCGCGTGGCAATAACGAACTTATCCAGCGCATGCGGGTTTCCCTGTGGGAAAGCGTGCTCGACCATATTCCGGCCGGATCGAGCCTGCTCGATCTGGGTTGTGGCACCGGCATCGACGCCATCGAGTTCGCGCGCTGCGGCTATCAGGTCGCCGCCACGGACTGGTCGCCACAGATGGTGGGACGGACCAAGTTTCGCGCGGCCGCTGCCGGGCTGGAGTCCCACGTAACGGCGACGCACCTTGGCATACACCAGCTCGATCGGCTGCAGGGCGAGTTCGACGGCATCTACTCGAATTTCGGGCCGTTCAATTGTGTGCCGGAAATGCAGTCCATCGCGGCCGAGTGCGCACGCCTGCTGCGCCCGAACGGGCGCCTGGTGTTGTCAGTCATCGGCCGGATCTGTCCATGGGAAGTGGTTCATTACGCGCTGCGAGGTCGTTTCAAGCGGGCGGCCGTGCGTACCAGGCGCGGTGCGACGGCGGTGGGCATGAACCGGCACACCATCTGGACCTATTACTACCTGCCACGCGAGTTCTACCATGCCTTCGCCGAGCACTTCGAGCTGGAGAACTATCGGGCGCTGAGTTTGTTCCTGCCGCCGCCTTACCTCGTGGATTACTACCGCAGCCATCGTCGTTGGTGCGAACGGCTGGGCTGGCTCGACGATCACCTGGGTGGCTTGCCGGTGTTGCGCAATATGGGCGATCACTTCCTGATCGTCATGCGTCGGCGTTAAGTCCGTGGATGTCTTGCTGCCCAACGCGAGTACCAGCCTGTGTCACGCGGGCACCATCACGCCCGAAGGTGTGTCGCGCGAGCCGCTGATGATCCGCCATGGACACGTGGCCACGTCGCTTGCGGCATGGGGCTATCGGGTCGACCTTCGCGATCATCTGATCTTCCCCGGGCTGATCAATGCGCACGATCACCTGCACGTCAACGCCGTGCCGCCCTTGAACGCCGGAGCACCTTTCCCGAACAGCTATGCATGGATCGAAGCGTTCCGGCCGCATTTCGAGGAGCCTGAAGTCAGCGCCGCGCTGCAGTGGCCCAAGCCCTTGCGGCTCAGGCACGGCGGCCTGAAGAATCTGCTCGCCGGCGCGACCTGTGTAGCCCACCATGATCCCTGGCACCCGGTGCTGGATGCCGCGGATTTTCCCGTGGCCCTGCTGCGGGATTTCGGCTGGAGCTATGCGCTGGGGTGGCCCGGTTACGGGCCGCCGGTGCGCGAAAGCTTCCTCGCCACCGCTGTCGAACGGCCGTGGATGATCCATCTGGCCGAAGGCACGGATGCGACGGCCCAGGCGGAGTTGGCCGCGCTGGATCAGCTCGGCTGCCTGGCGGCCAACAGCGTGTTGATCCATGGCGTGGGCCTGCGGGAGCAGGACATCGCCCGCATCATGGTCACCGGTGCGGCGGTGGTCTGGTGTCCGGCCAGCAATCTGGCCCTGCTCGGGAAGACACTAGCGCCGCGCCGTCTCTTCGATGCGGGGCGGCTGGCCCTGGGTACCGATTCGCGCTTGAGCGGCTCACGCGACCTGCTCGAGGAAATGCGTTGCGCGATGGCCTTGGGCGATCTCGCGCCGGCACAACTGGTGGACATGGCCACGACACATGCCGCCCGCATTCTGCGCTTGCCGCAGCATGGCAGTCTGGCGCCGGGAGCGCGGGCGGACATGGTCATCGTCGAGGATCGTGGCGGCGACGAAGCGAACAGCCTGGCCGGCATCCAGCGCAGCGAGATCCGCGCCGTGATACGCGATGGCGTTCCCCGCATGGCGGACCATGATTTCGTCGAATGGTTTCAGGCTGCCGGCGTGGACACCGTGTCGGTGATCCTGGATGGCAAGCCCAAGCTGTTGGCGCAGTCGCTGGCCGACCCGGCGTTGATCGCGATGGAACCTGGACTCGAGCTTGCCACCTGCTGTCAGGCGCGCACGAGCGGCCTCACCGTCGAGGCACACTGCCGATGACCGATACGCCCATTCTCGAAGCTGCCGAGGCCTACGCGCTTTGGGCGCCCGCGTATCCGGCGCGCGCGCACAATCCGCTGATGCAGGCCGAAGAGCGCGCCATGCTGACCCTGATGCCTGCCGAGCTGGCGGGTAGGCGCGTGCTGGACGCGGGATGCGGCAGCGGGCGCTACCTGTTGCATGCGCTGCGACGCGGTGCGGCATCCGTGATTGGCGTGGATCTTTCGCCGCAGATGCTGGAGCGGGCGCGTGCCGAGCTAGGTGCGCGCGAGCCGGTCGCCAAGGCCGAGGTCGCCTTGCTGCAAGGCCGTCTGGATGCTCTACCACTGCCCGATGCCTGGTCGAACCTGACGATCTGTGGCCTGGTCATCGGGCATCTCGGGAATCTGCAACAGGCGCTGGCCGAGCTGCGCCGCGTGACCCGGCCCGACGGCAGGATCCTGTGCAGCGACGTGCATCCGATCGGGCATGCGCTTGGCTGGTTGCGTGATTTCAAGGCCGATGGCGAGCGTTACGCGGTGCGGCACACGCAGCATCTGTACAGCCATTGGCACGCGGCCTGCGCAGCGCAGGGGCTGCGCATCGAGCAGGTGCTGGAGCCGATGCTCGACCCGGCCGACATCCCCGCTGGTGCGCATTTCGACCGCAGGGCGCTCGAGGTTCCGGTCGCCCTGGTCTTCCAGTTGCGGCGCGAAGCATGACTACTCCGATTTGCAGGCCCTCGCCATGACCCATGGACCGCGCACCCTACTGATCAACCCCACCATCACGTCGCGTCGCAGCGCGCGCTTTCCGTTGTCTCTCTTGCACCTGTCGGCGGCGTTGGAGCGAACCGGCAGCAGCCAGATCGTCGATGGCAACGTCGATCGCAATTTCATCGACGACAGCTTGCGTGCGATGGAGGCGACGCCCTTCGACGCGGTCGGCATCAGCGTCATGGGCGGTCCGCAACTTGCTCCGGCCATCGCCGTCTCCACGGCCATTCGCCAGCGCTTTCCGGCGGTGCCGATCGTTTGGGGCGGTTATTTCCCGACGCTCAATACGGACGCGGCGCTGGGCGCGCCTTACGTCGACTACGTGGTCCGAGGGCAGGGCGAGGAATCGCTGCCGGAGCTGATCGCCGCGATAGGCCGCAAGGACGACGCGAAGCTGGCGACGATCGGTGGGCTGTCGTGGAAGCACGACGGCGCGATCGTGCACAATCCGAACCGCCGCTTCACCCTGGGTGACACCGAACTCGTGTTGCCCTACCACAAGCTCGGTGACCCTCGTCGATACCTGGCGCGTACCTATCTCGGTCGACGCACCGTCGCGCACCAGGCGGCCACGGGTTGCCGTTTCCGCTGCACGTTCTGCGGCGTGGCCGCGATGTTCGGTGGCACCACTGTGCTGCCCGCGGCGGAGCGACTGGAACGCGACCTCAGCTACCTCAAGCACGAACTCGGTGCGGACTCGGTCCAGTACTTCGACAACAACTTTTTCGATCGCGAAAAGGACATGGTTCCGCTGCTCGAAGTGATGGCCAGATTCGAGCTGCCCTGGTGGTGCTTCGCCCGCTCGGACGCGCTGCTGAACCTGTCGGAGCATGCGTGGAAACTGGTGCGCAAGAGTCGGCTACGCATGGCGTATATCGGCGCGGAGTCACCAAACGGCCAGATGCTCAAGGAAATCCGCAAGGGTACGCGGCCGGACCAGACCATGGAGGTGGTCGAACTGTGCCGGCGCCACGGCGTGATCCCCGAGCTGTCCTTCATGGTCGCACCGCCGGAAAATACCGAAGAAGAGACCGAGCACACGTTCGAGTTCATCCGTACGCTGAAGCGGATCAATCCGCAGTCGGAAGTCGTCATCTACATCTACACGCCGCTGCCGGAGATCAGCAGGCACGAGCAGGATCGCGCCAAGCGCCCCGGGAAACCGCTGTTCGACCTCAACGGCGAACCGGTGGTGTTTCCGACGACGCCGGAAGAATGGGCGCAGCCACGTTGGGTCAACTACACCTGCCACGCCGATGCGCCCTGGCTGGACGACAAGTTGCGCCAGCGTATCCAGGACTTCGTCACCGTGCTGCGCTGCCGCTATCCCACCGTGCAGGACCTGCGTTCGCCGTCCTGGGCCAAGCGCGGCCTGAGCGCCATGGCCGGCTGGCGATATCGCTACGGCCGGTACAACCGGCCGTGGGAACTGGAGCTGGCCAACCGCCTGGTGCGCCTGCGCACGCCGCAGGTCGAGGGGCTTTAGGATGGCGTCGGCCATGCACGTCGCGCAGATCAATTTCCTGCCTGCGCCGGAGCGTCTTGCGCCGGCCGAGGTGCTCGAGCAATGGCACTCGCTGGTGGACATTGCCGAGGTGGTCGCCAGTGGCGGAACCCGGGTTTCGGTGGTGCAGGCGGCGGCACGCGAGGCGCTGATCACGCGCAACGGCATCGACTACCACTTCATCGATGTGAGGGGACTGGACGCGGCTGCAAGCCGGGGGCACCGTTACGCCGGTCTGCTCGCCGAGCTCAAGGCAGACGTGTTGCACGGGCACAGCCTGGCCTTTGCCGGGGACGCTTTCGCCATATCGCAGTGCCAGCCACAACTGCCCATCCTCATGCAGGACCACGCCGACGGGCCGCCGCGCTGGTGGCGGCGGCCGCGGTGGCGGCGCTGGTATGCGGCCATTGACGGCGTCTCCTTCACGGCGTCCGAGCTGGCGCGACGCTTCACCCGCGTGGGATTGTTTGGGCCCAACGCGCGGCTGTTCGCGATACCGGAATCGAGCAGCCGTTTCACCCCCGGGAGTCGCGCCGACGCGCGCACGCAGACGGGTCTTTACGGCGATCCATGCGTGCTTTCGGTGGGACACCTGAGCGCCGGCAAGGACCCGTTGAGCGTGCTCGAGGGTGTGGCCAAGGCCACGCTGCAGCTGCCCGACCTGCAGCTGTGGTGTGCGTTCGGCAGTGCGCCGCTGCTCAATGAGGTGCAAGCTCGGGTCGCACAGGATCCCCGACTCAGCGGACGCGTGCACCTGCTCGGCAAGGTCGCTCATGAGCAGGTCGAAACACTCATGCGAGCGGCGGATCTGCTCGTCTCGGGCAGCCTCACCGAGAGCTGCGGCTATGTCGTACTGGAGGCGTTGGCCTGTGGCTTGACGCCGGTAGTCACGGATATTCCCGCCTTCCGCGCGTTGATCAGTGGCAGTCGCGTCGGTCACCTTTGGCCCCGCGGCGACGCGGCACGGCTGGCCGATGCGCTGGTCGATGCGGTGGCGAACAGGCCGTCCTCGGCGCAAGTGCGCGCGCACTTCGACGCCGCGCTGTCATTCGCAGCCGTGGGCCGTCAGTGGGCCGACGCTTACGCCCAGGTCCAGGACGACCGGCGTCGGAGGACACCATGAAGCTGGCGCTGGTGATCCCGGGCGGCGTGGATCGTACCGGTGACCATCGCGTGATCCCGGCATTGCTGGCCCTGATCGAACGGATGGCGCGGACGCACGAAGTCCATGTCTTCGCGCTGCGCCAGGAGCCGACCGCGGGCCGCTGGGAGCTTGCCGGGGCCACGATTCACAACATCGGCGACGGCTGGACCCGGCTGCGCGCGATCGCGGCGATCCGCGCGGAGCATCGACGCGCGCCATTCGATCTGGTTCATGCCATCTTTTCCGGTGCTTGCAGCCTGATCGCCGTCGTCGCGGCGAAGTCGTTGCGCTTGCCGAGCCTGGTGCATATCGCCGGCGGCGAGCTGGTCGCCTTGCGCGAGATCGCCTACGGCGGACGACAGAACTGGAAAGGGCGGCTGCAAGAGGCGTGCGTACTTCGCGGCGCCAATGCCATCACCGCAGCCAGCGCGCCGATCATCGATTCGCTGCAGGCGCTTGGCCTCAACGCCCGGCGCGTGCCGCTTGGTGTGGACTTGCACCGCTGGCCACCGCTGGCGCCGCGTGAGCGCAGCGCAGGGCCGGCGCGGCTGATTCACGTCGCCAGCCTCAATCGCGTCAAGGATCAACCGACCCTGTTACGGGCGCTGGTGGCCTTGCTTGAAGCGGGTCTGGAATTCCAGATGGATATCGTCGGCATGGACACGCTGCAGGGCGAGATGCAGCAATTGGCCCGCCAACTCGGGTTGGAACGCTGCGTCAGTTTCCTTGGCTTCAAGACGCAGCGCGAACTGCGCCCCCTCATGGAGTCGGCCGATCTGCTGGTGATGTCTTCGTTGCACGAGGCCGGCCCACTGGTGCTGCTGGAAGCCGCGGTGGCAGGCGTGCCTGCGGTCGGTACCGCGGTCGGGCATTTCGCGGAGTGGTCGCCGTCGGCGGCCCTGGCCGTGCCCGTCGGGGACGGCGATG
The DNA here is from genome assembly GCF_026283925.1 of Dyella halodurans. Lineage (GTDB taxonomy): Bacteria > Pseudomonadota > Gammaproteobacteria > Xanthomonadales > Rhodanobacteraceae > Dyella > Dyella halodurans. Next base: position 84,394 of record NZ_JAPDPF010000004.1, on the reverse strand, counting down.
CATTGGCGAACGCCATCCATCGCATGCTTGCCGATGAGGAACTGCGGCTCGGACTGGCCAGGGCAGCGCAGCGTCGCGCGATATTGGAGGACGCCGATTGCACCGTTCAGGCGTTCCAGGCTTTGTATCCTCAATACACTCCTCTCGTGGCACGGTGAAGCGAGTGCCTGAGCGTGGCACCGGGCGGCGATGCGGCGTCCAGCCTGATCGTGATTCACGTCTTTATTTGAACGCTCCCAACGCCCGCACCGCGCATCCCGCCGCGGTTCTCCAGACCACGCCGTTGAAAGGTGTGATGCGGGCCGCGCGAACCAGTGCAGCGAACGCGGCCCCGTGTGACCTTTCCCGCGACAATGCCGCCGCCTGTCCTGCCAGTTGCATCGCGCACTGGTGCAGGCACAGCACCCTCATTTTCGGGTCCGTCGTGGCCGCCGCGGCTTTGCGGAACACGCGCTCCTGATCGGCGCAAAGTTCCGCGAGGCGCAAGCGCGCGGTGGTCCTGTCCGGGTGTTCGCGAACCAGCGTCAAGATATCGGGTAACGCGAGGACCTCGCTGTGTGCAGCGAGTCGCAGCGCGAAGTCGTAGTCGGAATGAATGGGGATGGCTTCGTCGAACCCGCCGATCTCCTCGATCAGCGATCGCTGCACAAGCATGGTCGGGACCGGCGTCGAGAGTTTGAACCGAAGCAATGGTTCGAGGATGTACCCGGAAACCGGCCGAGGCAGGAGGTCCGACCGCTCCGGCAGCGACGCCCCCTCCGTGTCGATCAGCGAGTATCCCGTGTAGCTCCACCTGCATTCAGGCTGCGCGGCGAGCCGGCGCAGTTGCACTTCCAGTTTTATGGGCAGCCACACGTCGTCCGAATCAAGAAATGCCACCCACTTGCTGCGCGCGTGCTTGAGGCCGGCGCTGCGTGCTGAGGTGAGATCACCGCGGTGCTCCATCCAGAGCGGCCGGACTCTTGGATCATCGATCGCTTCGAGATAACCACGCGTGTCGTCGGTGGAACCGTCGTCGACGACGATGAGCTCCCAGTCGCCGAATGTTTGCCTGACTATCGATGCAATAGCCTCGCGCAGCAGCGGCAAGCGGTTGTAGGTCGGCAGCACGACCGAAACCACCGGTATTTCGGTCGCCGGCATGCCGGATGGTGCGACCCGGCCCGTTTCGCCCATGACCGGTTTGGACACATGGGTGCTGCGTAGAGCTGAATTCATCACGATCCTGCGCTTTTGCGGGCTACGTAAAGTCGAAACCTCGAAGGTTCCCTCCTGCCACGACATTTCGCCACCAGGGGGCGCATGGCCCATGTCAGGCCATACCACGGACGATGCACATCCCAGTGGATCGATAACGCGTCTTCCATCCTGCCCAGGCGCTCATCCGTAAGGAATCCAAGCGTGGCGATCGAGTCAGCAGCCATGCCATGACTTCGCCGGAAAGCCGCACGACGATCCGCGAGCATTTGCTCCCCGCTCTCCTGCCGGCTGTACCAAGGTGTATCGCTGATGATGACCACGCCACCTTTTTTCAAGCAGCGCATCGCTTCACGCAGGCTTGCCTCGTAGTCTTCGGCGTAATGAAAGGAGGCGTTGAACACGGCCGCGTCAAACTGTTCGTCCGCGAAGGGCAGGCGGCGAATCTCGGCCTGGAAACGCGGAAAGAGTGCAGGCAGGCGCGTGCGGTAATGCCGGGCGGCTCCCAGTCCGTCGCTGTCATTGGCGAGCAGATCCACCGCACAAGGTCGATACCCGGCCAGTGCCAGGCGAAAGCTCATCCAGCCATTGCCCGCGCCGAGGTCCAGGATCCTGTTGCCGCGACCGGCGCCATCCAGCAGATGCCGAGCCAGGTAATCGTAGCTGCGGGCCCTGATCCGCCATTGCCCGCGATGCCTTCCTGACGTATCGCGGTAGGGAAGACCGAGATAGAAGGCGGCGCTTTCGCTGCCGCGGCCTTCAGACTCTCTTATGCGTTCGTAATCGTCCACGAAGCGGGCGTAGTGCGCGATCGATTCGGGTGGCAACGCTCGCGCGATATCGTCGTTGATCACGATGGAGAACCCGCACGCGGGACAGTCCCATCCGCCGATGTCGGTTCTGCATCGAGGGCATCGCAGCCGGATGCCGGACAGCGATGGCTCCTCGGCGGTCATGCATAGATGTTGCGCGCTCATCACCCATCGCCCTCCGGATGCCTGCCGAACCACGAAGCAGGCGCTAAGTCGCAGAAGCCGGAGCTTCGAATGCCGCGCGCACCACGTACATGGTGTCCATTCGCGGCACCGGCCGGGTGAGCATGGTCAGGATGCGCCGGCCCTGGTTCTGCTTGACCCAGCCCTGACCCTGGAGCCATAACTGTGTCCGTACCATATCGGCGCGTTCCTTGATGGCTTCCTCTGACGGTCTGACACGACTCCTGACGTAGCGACCGGCTTCGCCGAAGGAGCGGGACCACTCGATGCCAGGGAGCGCGTGCAGCCACAATTCCGAGCACGAAACCTGCGTCAGGGTCTGACGGCGAGAAATCGTCCGCAGCAGGGGAGGGCAGTCGCGCTCGAGCCGCTCGAACACGGCTTCGGGAACCGCATTCGTGTAATAGCGTGCAAGCAGGCGCAACGGCGGCAGCGCCCACCAGGGAGCGTCGGCCGCATGCTTGTCCCACAAGACGTCCCAATCACTCGCTGCCATGCGCATCGCCAGCAGCGAGATGTCGTGCAGATGCAACAGTCGCAGGCTGCGATTGCAGATGTTGCCCGCCGTATGCAGCAGCAGATGGCTCATCAAGGCGCCGCTGGACGGATAGTCATTCAAACCCGGTCGCGGCTCGCGCGGATAGATCCGCTCGGTGATGTCGGCGGCGGAGATCGGCAGCCGTTCCTGGATGCGGGTATGCAGTTCGATATTGACCGGTGTGTCGCGGTGCTCGCCCAGCGCGGCTACGGGCGTGCCCACTGCCGGCTTGAAGACCCGGTGCTTCCACTGCGCGAACGACTCCACGTAACCGAGCTCCCGCAGCAGCTCGATCGTCGGCCTGGCATCGTGCTCGCGGACCAGCAGGTCAATATCGGCCATCGGCCGCTCGCCTGGTGCGTAGAGTCCCAAGGCGTGCAGCGCGGAACCCTTCAGCGGAACGACGGCCAGGCCGGTGGTGCGGGCACCGGCGTCGATGCGCTTCAGCAGATCTGCGATGCGCCGATGGCGCTCCTCGACATGCTCGCGCTGGCTCGCGAGAAATCGTCGCCACTCCGGTTTCTGCCAGGTGGAAAATCTGCAGAGCAGCGGCGACACCCCATGCGCAGCGGCAGCAGCCGTTGCCAGCTGCCATTCGAGATCGCTCCAGTCCGGCGTTGTCCCGCCGGGCTGTGCCAACTCCGCGGCCAGCGCTTCGGTGGTGCGGCGCAAGCCGGCCTTAACGATTTTTAGCGGCGGCAACATGGCGGGCCGGTGGGGGAGTGTCTTGTGCCGTCATGGGCGCTGACGCGGTGGCGTCTACGCAACGGTGCGCATGCTCGTTGGCGATCAGCGCATCCCATCGTGCATCGAGCGCTGCCATGGCTTCGCTGTAAGCCGCCGGCGCTTCAGCAGCCTTCGATGGCTGCAGCATGACCTGCTCATGCAGCAGATCACGCACGTGACGGTAGAAGTCCGAGTCGTAGGCGCCGCGGAACATCATGGCCAGGTCGCCGCTGTCCTGCCAGTGCGTCTTCGCGCCAAGCTGGGTCTTGACCTGCTCGTAGAATTTCGTGCCTGGCAACGGATACGAAACGCTGACGCCGATGTCATCCGGAACAGCCTGCGTGATCAGTTCGCGGGTTGCCAGCAGATCGACCAACTGCTCACCCAGGTAGCCGAGCTGGATGAAGAAGCCCACGCGGATGCCGTGTTCTCCCAGCCGTGCACGGGCTGCGACGAGGTCTGGGACTTTCGTGCCTTTGTTCATGGCGTCCAGCACACGTTGACTGCCGCTCTCCGCGCCCAGCCAGGCCTCCGCGCATCCGGCATGTTCCAGCGCCGTGGCCATCCGTTCGCTGATCAGGTCGGCGCGGGTCTGGATGGTGAAAGGGATGGAACCGTCGGCGGCGACCAGGTGCGCACCGAACTCGGTCACCCAGTCGACGTGGAAGCCGAAGATGTCGTCCGCCAGCCAGACGTGATCCGGCTTGAACGTCTGTTTGAGGTAAGTCATCTCGGCTGCCACGTCCTCGGCCGTGCGTTGGTTGTAGTGGTTGCCCCAGATCGGCTTGGCGCACCAGTTGCAGCGGAACGGGCAGCCCCGTGACGCCGCCATGTTGAGGCTGAAGTAGCCATGCCGTTCGCGCCACATCGTGCGATAGCGTTCGATGTCGACCAGGTCCCAGGCGGGGCGGCCCTTCATGCGAGGATCGGGCGGCATCACGCCGACTCGCGTCAGTTGCGTCTGTCCGTTCATCAGCGTTGCGACACCGGCGATGCCGGTTACCCAGCCCTGCGTGTCGATATCCGCATCCCGTTCCAGCCGTCCGATTAATTCGATCAGCGCCGCGATGCCTTCGCCGATCAGCACGGCATGCGCGCCCGCCGCAAGAAAGGCATCCGGGTGGTCAGAGGCGTCGGAGCCCGCGACGATCACGCGCGCACCGCCGGCGCGTGCCTCGGCGATCATCTGGCACGCCGCCTCGCGCATGCGGCCGAGACACATCTTGGTCAAGTAGTTGAAGTTGTCCTCGTAGATCACCACCACGTCCGGTCGTGCAGACTGCAGGGACGCCTGATAGTCCTCGACGCCGTCGGCCAGCATCGCATCGAACAGGGTAATGGCATGCCCCATCTCTCTCAGCAGTGCGGCGACCTGGATGGTGGCGAGTGGCGGATAGGGCTTGCCGCGCTCCCACTGTTTCGGGTCGTAGCCCAAAAAGTAGGAGTGTCCAACCTGGATATTCAGCATCGCAAAAGGTCTCGTGAGCCGTGGGCAAGCTGTGGCAGCGCATGGGCGTCGGGCCGGCGTACCGGATCCAACGATCGACGTTGACTGGAAGTGAGTGCCACGGCGTGCGGCTTCGGTTGCCTGGTGCGGCAAGATGATCGGCGCGCGCGCCGCCTATCGCCGTCAACGTGCGGCCGCACGGTTCCGGCGAGCCGCGGCCGCCTGCGGCGCCGACGCAACCTTTTCCCGCCGAGGCGGTACTTACTGGCCAGCATTCGTATCCGCGCCGTACGGCGCCCGGCAATCAGACGGCAGAAACTTTTGATCGACGACGATGGCCCTGTCCTCTGCGCCGACGTTCAAGACGCCGGTGCGGATCCTTTTTGCGAACGGCCCGCCGACCGCCGCTACTCGGTGTGCCGGAAGGTCCTGGGCGGATGCTTCCGCTTCGAAAGCACCAGCGAGGCGCTGTTGGATCTGGTCGAGGCCGCTTACGCCGGCCTGCCGCCACATCACTTCCCGATAGGCGAACCTGAGTTCCGCATCGAGCTGCGCTTGCTGCCGCGCCAGGTTTTTCCGCTTGCCGTCGAGCCGCCACCGGTACGTGTGCAATCCGGTGCGGGTCTGCTCTGCGGCGTGATGGATGCGTCGAACTACGTGGTCTTGGCGCCCGAACAGCACCGCGCCCTCATCGTGGCCTCGGAGGACATGCTCGGTCATCCGTACCATCTGCGTTACGAGCTCATCGAATTTGCGGTCTTCACTTTGGCGACGCGCGGTCTTGGATTGGTGCCCTTGCATGGCGCCTGCGTCGGCCAGCACGGGCGCGGCGTCCTGTTGCTGGGAGCCAGCGGTTCGGGCAAGTCAACCCTAGCCTTGCACTGCCTGCTAGAGGGCCTGGACTTTCTTGCCGAAGATGCCGTGTTCGTGCAGCCCGAGAGCCTGCTCGCCACCGGTGTCGCCAATTACTTGCACGTGCAGGCCGATGCGCTGCGCTTCGTCGACGATGATGCAGCCACGCGCTGGATCAGCCAGGCGCCCATCATTCGTCGCCGCAGTGGCGTCGAGAAGTTTGAAGCCGATTTGCGACAAGGCCATGGGCGGCTCGCGGCGGTTCCGCCGGAGCTGGTCGGCGCGGTGTTCGTTTCCGGCCAACCGGCCGATGATCCCGGTGCCCTGTTGAGCGTTATTCCCCGAGCTGAAATTGCGGTACGGCTGCGCGCCGATCAGGCCTATGCGTCCCGACAGCCGGGCTGGCATCGTTTCGAGCAGCGAATGATGCAGCTGGGTGTGTATCAACTGCGCCGCGGACGTCATCCGCGGGATGCTGTCGAAACACTGCGCCGGCTTCTCGACTGATGCCGCCGATCTCACCACCGCGCAGGGCCCGCGGGCTGGCAAGACGCAGTAGCCCGCTGCTCCGGCTCGGTTGCGCTTTGGGCAACAAATGAAGCAGCGTGGCGGCTTCGCGCAACCTTTTCGCGTGCCTGCCGCACTTACCGACATGGCAAAACATGTCCGGAGTAGCGCCGTTCTGACTCACCACGAAGTGCCAACGAAGCCGCGGCCGATGCGGTCGGCCAGCGGCGCGAGCCCGTAACGATGTCGGGCGCGCCGTCGCCAGCACCGGATCGAGTCCACGACCTGCTGCGTTCGCTGGTGGGTACGCTTACGCACGCCGAGTTGGCGGAATCCGCGGCGTATGTGGTGCTGTCGCTGGTCGTAGCGTTTGCCGGCAGTCTCGCGACGGTGCTGCTGGTGCCGCTGGTACAGCCGGGGCACACGCTGCCGTTTGGAAGTGTGCTTTTCGATGCAGGGCGCAGCGTCGAAATGCAGGCCGCCATCTTCGCCGCCGCGATGGTTGCCTTCGCTCTGTTGCGTTGGCTGACAGCGCGTCTGGGAGCGCGCCTGGTGGGTCGTTACGGCATGAGCCTGCGCCGCCGGGTGCATGCGCGCGTGGTCGACGCTCCGTTGAAGTCGCTGGCGGATTCGACGTCCGCGGAAATCGCCAATGTCCTTATCCATAACGTCGAGCTCATCGTGCAGGGTTTCAACGCCCTGCAGCAATTGCTGATCGCCGGCGTCACCGCTGCCGTCAGTCTCGGTTTCGCGTTCTGGGTATCGCCACCCCTGGTGCTGGCGGCGCCGCTGCTCGCAGGTCTTGGACTGCTGGCGTCACGTGCCTATGGGCGTGAGCAATCGCTGGTCAGTCGCCAGTACGTTGCGGACATGACGCGACTGTTCTGGCATAGCGAGGATTTTCCGCGGCGCCTGCGCCACATCCGCTCGTTCGGCAAGGAGGACGTGGAGAAGGAAAGCTACGGCGCCATTTCCGCCCGGCTGTGCCACGGCTACCGGCGCCAACTGGAGCTGGTGGCTTCCGGGCGGCTGATGCTGGAGCTGCTGGCGACGGCGGGGATCGCGGGGCTGTTCGTGCTGGCCCATCGCTGGCGCGGCATCGACCAGTCGTCGCTGATTGCGGTGTGCCTGTTGCTGGGGCGCCTGCTGCCCTATCTGATGACGACACGGCAGAGTTTTCATCAGCTGCGTTCGGCCGCGCCGGCCTTCGAACTGTGGCAGCGCTACATGCAGCTGGATTCGGCCCGCTCATCCGCGCCACCAGCACACGCGACGACTTGCGCGGGTGCGCTGCATATCGAGCGGATGCAGGTGGTGCCACCAGCCTGCGGTCTGGATGTCGGCGACCTGGTTCTGGTGCCCGGCGAGCTGACCCTGATTTCGGGTGACTCCGGCATCGGCAAGAGCAGCCTGGTCGATGTTCTGGCGGGCATGATGGCGCCGGTGACGTTTGCGGCACGCGCCGGCGAACGGCCGATCGGCTTTGACGAGTACTGCGAACGGGTGCGGCATGGTGCCTATGTCAGCCAGAACGTCCGGCCCTGGCAGCATTCCGTGCGCGAGTGCCTGCTGTGGGCTGCGCCCGATGCCAGTGACGAGATGTTGCGCAGCGCACTGCGGGACGTGGGGCTCGACAAGCGACTGGCAAGTTCGAAGCACGGACTCGACACGGCACTGCACAATTCGTCGAGCCGGCTTTCCGGAGGCGAGTTGCAGCGACTGCTGCTGGCCCAGGTCATCCTGCGGCAGCCCTTCCTGGCCTTGTTGGACGAGGCGACGAGCGCGCTCGACTCCGCCGCCGAGATAGCGGTTCTTTCATCCGTGAAGTCGCGGTTGCGGCAGACGATCCTGATTGTTGTGTCTCATCGGAGTGGCGTGGCAGGGATCGCAGACCAATGCCTGACCATCGGCAAGGACCTTGTTACGACCGTTAAAGGGCAGGGCGACCTGCCGCATGGGGAGGCCTCGTTTGGCGTGTCGAACTGTGCGAAGTCCTAGGGCCTGTGCACGATCTCGTCGTGCGTGGGCAGGGCGATGCGTCGCCCTGGCAGGAGGTCTGTGTCTGGCGGGGCGCAACCATTCCTGGCGTAGGCAGCACTCATGTGAACGAGCCTTCTTGTGCCTGCGAGTCATGCGTGCCCAATACGCAACGCTGACAACAAGGTAGCCGATGGCATGCATACTGGAGAGCAGTACCACAAATTCATTCTGAACTCGCCACGCGACCAGGCGGTGCGCGACAGCTTCCAGAAGATGGCGCTGGATCTGCTGCCGGCGGGAGCGGACGTTCTCGATTTCGGTGCCGGTACCGGTATCGATGCAAAGGCCTATGCCGCCAACGGGCACCTGACCTTCGTGTATGAGCCTTCGAAAGCGATGTACGAGTGCCTGGAACAGCACTGCCGCGACGAAATCGCGAGCAAGACCATCGTCGCGGTTGCGCCACCGCTCAACTGCAAGGTGCAGGCAGTGACCGCGAACTTTGCCGTCCTCGATCATTTCGCGGACCACACGCAACTTTTCGAAGAATTATCGCGCGTGGTGCAGCAGGGAGGATTTGTCCTGGCCAGCATGCTCAATCCGTATTACCTGGGGGACGCGCGTTACGGCTGGTGGCGGGCGAATGTCATCAAGCTCATGCGCCACGGTCGCTACGCCATCCCAAGCGAAAGCGGTGTTCATCGCTTCGCGCCGCAGGTGGTGGCGCGAGCGGCCGCGCCGCATTTTCGGCTGGAACGCCTCATTCCGCGTGGGCTCGGATGGGCCACCCATCTTTACATGTTCTTGCTATTTCGGCGGCTCTGAGATGTGGAAGGATTGGATAAGACCGTTCGTGCGTCCGCTGCCGCAGTGGTCGACGGTTGCCGTCGATCCGCCGCAGCAGGTCGTCACCGCCACCTTGCGCTGGGGCGGCAACTCGGCCGATGTCACGGCCGACCACACCGTGGCTTCGCTCAATCCGCTGGTGATTGCCACCAGCATCGATGCAGGCCAACGCGCGGTACTGGAATACCACGATCGCGCCAGCGGACGACTGCTCGGCGTCTTGCGGCTGGTGCAGATGGCGGCGATCTCTGCGGAAAATACCTCGCTCACGCTCTACCACGTCGCCGCTGGCGGGCACCGCTGCCTCGTCTGGCCGCGGCGCTCGTGGAATGCGTGGCTGCAGAACCGCCTGATGCTGAAAAACCTTGCGACGAACCACCTGAATACCGATCCTGCCGCGGTACAGAAGCTGATGATCGCCTACCTGTGTCCACGGCCGGTGGTGCTGGTCTCCGTCGACGCGCCAGGTCGACAGAATATTTTTCCGATGGATTTGATCGGCCCGCTGGAACGGAGCGGATTCTTTTCGCTCGCACTACGCAGCACCAATGTGTCCGTGCCGACCATGCTGGAGCAGCGTAAGGTGGTGCTGTCCAGCATGCCCGCGGCGACGAAGGCGGTGGTGTACAAGCTTGGTGCGCATCACAAGGAACCGCTGACGAACTGGGATGCGCTACCGTTTGCCGTGCGACCGTCACGGGCATTCGGCATTCCCGCCGTTGCCGCCGCGTTGCGCGTGCGGGAGTTGGCCATCGTGCATAGCCAGGAGATCGGCTTGCACCGGTTTTTCCTTTGTCGCGTGGTTTCCGACGAAGCTCTGGTGGAAGGCGCCCAGCTGCATCACACGGGAGGCTTTCACCAGGCCTATCGACTCCGGCAGGGCATGCCGCTGACCGAGATTTGATGGGCGTGCTCGATCGCGCCGCCCCGAACGGCGCTCGTCCGCGCGCCCGCCTCTTGCGCTTCACTGCCTGGGGATCGAACCTAGGCGAGTAGGGGGCGCATCGACCGTGTCGATCACCCACCGGATCGGGCTACCGCACAGTCTCTTCCCAGTACACCAACGAGGGTTTCTGTAATGAACAAGCGTCTTACGTTTTCGTTCGCAGCCGCTGCCTTGGCAGCGGGCATGGCCATGGCGCCGTCGGCGTTCGCGGCCATTGCCCAGGGCACGACCGCACCCACGTTTACCGCCCAGGCCAGCAAGGCCGGCAAGGACTTCAAGCTGTCGTTGGCGGATGCGCTCAAGAGCGGACCCGTGATCGTGTACTTCTTTCCCTCGGCCTATACCGGCGGCTGCGATATCGAGGCGCATGCCTTTGCCACCGAGGCGGCGAAGTTTGCGGCGGCCGGCGCAACCATCATTGGCGTCTCGGCCGACAGCATCCAGCGGCTTAATTCATTTTCGGCCGACCCGAACTACTGCGCTGGCAAGTTTCCGATCGCGTCCGACCCTGACGGCAAGATCGCTGCGTCCTACGACCTGAAAATGGCGGCGGCCGAACCGAATGCGAAGGACGTGCGCGGCGAGGTCATCGACCATGGCTTCATTTCGCGAACGACCTTCGTGATCGGGCGCGACGGGAAAGTCGCCGCGGTGTTCTCCTCGGAAGCCGACCATCTGCATCCGCAGGAGCATGTAAGCAAGTCACTCGCCATCGTCGAGCAGCTGCAGTCCGCCAAGACGCCCTGAGCGGCGCGGATCTCACGACGCCTTGGCTGCGGCAGGGACGCCGCGCAAGGCGCAGCGCGCATGCTCAGCAAGATCTGAGGTGGGTATGCGGGCCTGCGGCACCGGAAGGCCAGCTTCAAGTGGTTGGCCAGGGCAACTCGGGGAGGGCTGGGCGCCGGAAAAGAAAAAGGCCCTGAAAGCTCGCGGCGACGCGGTTTTCAGAGCCTTGATTCTTCGAATTTTGGTCGGGGAGACAGGATTCGAACCTGCGACTTCTACGTCCCGAACGTAGCGCTCTACCAGGCTGAGCTACACCCCGTGGGAGCCGCGTATCTTAATGACCCTGCGCGGTCTTGGCAACAGGGGCAGGCGAATTTTCTGACAGCGCGTGCGCGGGCTGCTGACAAAGCCGTGCGACTCGGGCTCGAGGCGGCCTTCTGCTAATCTATACGGCTACGTCTGACGGTGCGCCGCCGGGCGGTGATTTGACGTTTTTACCATCGCTAAGCAGAGGATTTCATGGCGCTTACCCCGGCCCGCACCATGCCCGGCGTACTCGAGCTGCTGCCGCTCGACCAGATCGCGTTCCAACGCATGCTCGACGTGATCCGCCGCAACTACGAGCGCTTTGGCTTCCTGCCGATCGAAACGCCGGTGATGGAATTTTCCGACGTCCTGCTTACCAAGACCGGCGGCGAAACCGAGCGCCAGGTCTATTTCGTGCAATCCACCGGCGCCTTGAACGCCGAGAAGGGCGATGGCGTGCCTGAGCTGGCCCTGCGCTTCGACCTTACCGTGCCGCTGGCGCGCTATGTCGCCGAGCACGAACACGACCTGTCGTTCCCGTTCCGTCGCTACCAGATGCAGCGCGTGTACCGCGGCGAGCGCGCCCAGCGCGGCCGTTTCCGCGAGTTCTACCAGTGCGACATCGACGTGATCGGCAAGGACAGCCTGTCGGTGCGTTATGACGCCGAAGTGCCGGCGGTGATCTATAGCGTGTTCCGCGAGCTGAACATCGGCGCCTTCACCATCCAGTTGAACAACCGCAAGCTGATGCGCGGCTTCTTCGAGAGCCTGGGCGTCACCGATGGCGAGCAGCAGACGCTGGTGCTGCGTGAGGTGGACAAGCTTGACAAGCGCGGCGCCGACTACGTGCGCGACACGCTCACTGGCGAAGCGTTCGCTCTCAGCACCGAGACGGCGGAAAAGATTCTCGCCTTCGTGCAGACGCGCTCCACCTCGTTGCAGGATGCCTTCGCCAAGCTCGACGCGCTGGGCCCCGGCCCGGAAGCGATGGAGCAGGGCCGCGCCGAGCTGAAGGAAGTGCTGGGCATGATCCGCGATTTCGGCGTGCCGGAGTCGCACTACCTGCTGAATCTCTCGATTGCGCGCGGTCTGGACTACTACACCGGCACGGTTTACGAGACCACGCTGAACGATCATCCGCAGATCGGCTCGATCTGCTCCGGTGGCCGCTACGAGAATCTGGCCGGGCAGTACACCAAGTCGCACTTGCCGGGCGTGGGCATTTCCATTGGTCTGACGCGGCTTTACTGGCAGCTGCGCGACGCCGGCCTGGTCGGCACCGCGCAGAGCACGGTCGACGTGCTGGTGACGCAGATGGATGCGGCACAGCTGCCGGCGTATCTCGCGCTGGCCAGTGAGTTGCGCGGCGCCGGCATCGCCACTGAAGTGGTGCTGGAAGGTGGCAAGCTCGGCAAGCAGTTCAAGTACGCCGATCGTGCGGGCATCCGCTTCGTGATCGTGCTGGGCGAGGATGAGCTGGCCAAGGGCGTGGTCACGGTGAAGGACTTGCGCCGCGAGGATCAGTTCGAAGTGCAGCGCTCGGAGCTGATCAAGACGCTACGCGTCGAGCTCGCTCAGGCCGAAGTCGGCGCCTGATGAATCGTCGCCACGCTTCCCCATGCGTGGCGATGAGGAAACTAAAACCCCATCGATGGCCCGTCCGGGCTCGGAGCAAGCATGACCGCAAACACGATACTCCTGGACGGCAATAGCCTGACACGCGAACAACTGGTCGCCGTGGCGCGCCAGGGCCTGCGTGTCGTGCTGGACGAAGCGCAGCTGGTGCGCGTGCAGCGCGCCGCCGATTTCCTCGCCGACAAGGTCAGCTGTGGCGAACCGACCTATGGCGTCACCACCGGCTTCGGCAGCAATGCCGACAAGCTGCTGGGCGCGCATCGTTTGCGCGATGAATTGCCTGGTGGTCGTCAGGACAAGCCCGAAGGCACCCTGCTCGAAGAGCTGCAGCACAACCTGATCACCACCCACGCGGTCTGCGTGGGCAAGCCATTCGCGGCGGATGTGGTGCGCGCGATGCTGGTCATCCGCATCAATACGCTGATGCGCGGCCATTCGGGTATTCGCGTGGAGACGCTGAAGGCGTTGACCGCGATGCTCAATGCCGACGTGGTGCCGGTGGTGCCGGAGAAGGGTTCCGTGGGCGCCAGTGGCGATCTCGCCCCGCTCTCGCACCTGGCCATCGTGCTGCTCGGTGGTGGCGAAGCGTTCTATCAGGGCGAGCGCATGACGGGTGCCGAAGCGCTGAAGCGCGCGGGCCTGTCGCCGATCCGCCTGTCCTTCAAGGAAGGCCTGGCCTTGAATAACGGCACGGCGCAGATGCTCGCCACAGCGACGCTGGCGCTGGACGAACTGGAACATCTGCTGGATCTCGCCGACCTCGCCGCCGCCATGACGCTGGACGCGTTCGCTGGCCGCAGCGGCGCCCTGCGTCCTGAGGTACACGCCCTTCGCCCGCATCCTGGCCAGGTCGAAACGGCCGCGCATGTGCGCGAACTGCTCGAAGGCAGCACCCTGGTCGACATTCCTTACCATCTGGTGCCGCGCTTCAAGCAGTGGGCCGCCGATGCCTGGGTCGATCCGGCTGATCAGGCGCTTACGTTCGACATCGGTTGGGACTGGGTGCCGGCCAACCAGCGCCATGGCCGCGAGGCGTTCTACGCGCGCTTCCTGCCATTCAAGGGTGGCAAGAAGCATCAGCCGCAGGACGCTTACTGCCTGCGCTGCATGCCGCAGGTGCACGGCGCCGTGCGAGATGCCTGGGCCCAGGCCTGCCGCGTGATCGACATCGAGCTGAACTCGGTGACCGACAACCCGCTGATCTTCCCGGACGCCGAAGACGCCCAGTTCATCGAAGAGCAGGTGATCTCCGCCGGTCATTTCCACGGCATGCCGCTGGCCTTGGCCATGAGCTACGTGAAGGCGGCGATTCCGGTGCTGGCATCGATTGCCGAGCGCCGTCTGAACAAGCTCGTCGATCCGGCCACCAACGATGGCCTGCCGGCGTTTCTTACCGGCAACGAAGACGGCACCGATTCCGGCTTCATGATCGTGCAGTACACCGCCGCTGCGCTGGTGAACGATTTGGCCACGCGCGCGCATCCGGCGAGTGTGTATTCCGTGCCGACCAGTGCGAATGCGGAAGACCATGTGTCGATGGGTGCGAACGAAGCGCGCCACGTGCTGGAGATGATGGAAGATCTCGGCTATGTGATTGCGTTGGAGTTGTATACCGCGGCACAGGCTTTGGATTTCCGCCAGGCCATGCTCAATGCGGCGCGCAGGCTTGCGGCCCGCGGCGACTGGCAGGCGCTGGCCGGCAAGGTGGCCAATGCACCACGCGAGGGCCATCCGCATTACGCGCAGTTTGTCGCCGAAGTGCAGGAGCTGACCCGTGCCTTGGCCAACGTGGGCGACTTCCACGCCGGTTCGGCAGTGCGCGAGGCGCACGATGCACTGCGTCGCCACATCGGCTTCATGGCGCGCGATCGCGCCATGGACGGCGACGTGCGCAGCGTGTGCGAGCTGGTGCGCGATCGCGTCTTCGCGCGGCGCTGAGTCGCGGGCCTAGCGGGTAACGCGCTGCAACTGGTGCGTTGCCCAGCCCAGCCATAGCAGGATCAGGGCGATCAGCACCTTCTGCGTCAGGCCGGGTGGCGCGCCTGGCCAAAGAGCCAGCAACCACATCTGCACGAAGGCCAGCCAGGCCAGCACGATGCCCACCGGGTTGCCACGCCCCAGGCGCGGATCGCGTCGCCAGCGCGACGACAACAGCAGCATGCCCATCACCAGGCACAGGAAGGTGGTTTGCGCCGCCATGCTGTGGATCAGCCGCGCCAGGTTCTCGTGTGCGCTGTATGCGTAGGTGGCTGTGATGGCCACGGGCGGTAGCGTCAGTGCGGCTGCGACAAACAGTGCGCTTGCCAGGCGGCTGCGCTCTCGCACGTCGGTCACCCGATAGCTGGCCCATGCCACGGCCGCCAGCGCGGCGGCCATCAGGTAATACGCACCGCGCAGCCACGCGCCACCAGCGCCGATCAGATAGGCGCTCAGCGGCATGGCGATGGGATCGAGGTCCGAGCGCATCCATTGCAGCACGCACGCCGTGACCAGGAAGTTGGCGATGGCGACGACCAGCAGGCCGATCGACAGCGACAGCATGGGGCTGCGTTGGGCTTGGGGCACAGCGTTTCCCGTAGGTGTCGAGTGACGTTTAGATCTTCGAACACACTTCAATATGTGCTTGTAACTATTTGTTTTAATTATTATGTAGTGCAGAAGTGGACGCTAAGTCGTCCCGCTGGGCTTCTTGCTGCGCTTCCTTGGCTTGGTGCCCGTCTCGCTCGCTGCGATGAGCTGCTGGAGGTACTGGATACCTTCCTCTTCAGGGAAGAAGGCCACCACATCGGCGACGGACAAGCCGTAGCGCTTCTGCATCGCCAGGAATTCGCTCTTGGCGAGGGCCAGGCGTGCGTCGTCCGTGAGCTCTTTCTGGGCCGCCTGCTGCTTGCGGTCCAGTTCGGCGAGTTCCTCCTGGAAGCGCCGAAAAGCGTCTTTGGGGACGGTCATGAGAAGTCTTGGTCCTGACAGGAAGGCGTATTGTCTCACGACGCCGCGGCTCGACAGTTTGCTTTGCGCTGAATCGCTGCTCCGAATCGTCAGGCGCCCAGGGGAATGGCGACTCTGACGCGCAGGCCCTTGCCAAACGGCGAGTCGAGCAGTTCGATGGACGCGTTGTGCATGCCGGCGGCCCGCTGCACGATCGAAAGACCCAGGCCGTAACCCTCGCCGCGGCTCGATGCTTCGCGATGAAAGCGCCGGAACACGGCATCCCGGCGTTCCGGCGGAATGCCCGGGCCATCGTCAATCACTTCCAGGGTCGTTTCGTGCTGGTGCTGCTCGATGGCCAGCTGGACCTGGCCGCCGGCCGGCACATGGCGCAGGGCATTCTCCAGCAGGTTGCGCAGCATGGCGGCGAGCGCCGCATCGTAGCCTTGCACCAGCACCGGCTTATTCGACGGCGGGAAGCCAAGCTCCACGCCGCTGCCGGCGATCACCGGCGTCAATTCCTCGATCACCTCGCCGGCCACTTCCATCAGGTCGACGGTGGCGAGTTGGCTGGAGGCGGCACCTGCTTCGAGTTTGGCTAGCGCAAGCAGCTGCTCGATGCGGCGCGCCAGCGTGCCCACGCTGTGGTGTGCGCCGGCGAGGCTGTCATGCACTTCGGACACATCGTCCGTCGCCAAGGCGCTCTCCAGGTTGAGCATGATCGAGGCCAGTGGCGTGCGTAGCTCGTGCGCCACGTCGGCACTGAAGCGTCGCTCGCGTTCCAGCGCATCCTCTTGCCGTGCCAGCTGCGCATTGAGGGCGGTGAGTACGGGTTGCAGCTCCTGCGGAGCCTTCTCCAGCGTGATCGGCTCACGGCTGCCGGGTTCGCGTGACGACAGCGCCGAGGCGAGCGCCACCAGGGGTCGCAAGCCCCGCGCGACGGACCATCCAATCAGCAGCGCCAGCACCGGCAGGCCGAGCAGGAAGGGCAGGCCGTGTTCGAGCCACAGCGTGTTGATGATCTCGAGGCGGGTGTCATAGCGCTCGGCCACGCGGATCACCAGGTCGTTGGAGGTGTCCACGTAGGTGTAGACGCGCCAGATGTGGTGCGCCTTGCGCAGGTCCTGGTAAGACGAACGGTCCATCGGCGAGGGCGGCAGCGCCAGCAGGTTGGCCGAGCCAAGAACCAGCTTTCCGTGCGGGTCAAAGACCTGGAATCCGACCTCGGACTCCCAGGTGGGAACATCCCCGGCCGCCTGGATCACTTTTTTCTTCTGCACGCTCGCCAGCAGCCGCTCGTTGCCGATCAGCCCCTGGATGCCCACGCGCTGGACCAGCGCGCTGATCGTATGGGCGGCCTGGGCAAGCCGCCCGTCGGACATTTCCTCCAGTTCCGCGCTGGTGTGCGAGAAGCTGTAGACGGCCAACGGAACCCACACGATCAGCAGCATCGCGACGATCATCCAGCGCAGTCGGCCACGCAGGCTGTTCAAAGTCATTGCGGGTCCCGCGGGATCATGTAGCCGAACCCGCGCACGTTCTGGATCGTCTCGAAGCTCAGCTTGCGCCGCAGCGAGTGCACCAGCACGTCCAGCGCGCCATCGCTCACTACCTTGTCGTTGCCGTAGAGCGAGTTATCCAGGGCGTCCCGGCGGACGAGGCGGCCGGCGCGTTCCATCAAGGCCTGCAGCAAGGAAAATTCGCGGCGGGTGAGTTCCACCCGCTTGCCGCGGAACATCACTTCCGACGTTCCCACATCCAGGCAGAGTGCGCCCACTTCGATCCGGTTCACCGCCAGACCCTGCATGCGACGCGTCAGCGAACGGATGCGCGCGCCCAGCTCATCCAGGTGGAACGGTTTGGTGAGGTAGTCGTCCGCGCCGGCGTCCAGGCCTTGCACGCGAGCCTGCACGCCATCACGCGCGGTCAGGATCAGCACCGGCGTCGTGATCCTGTTGCGGCGCGTTTCGAGCAGGACATCGAGGCCATCCTTGCCGGGGAGTCCAAGATCCAGCAGCACCAGGTCGGCCGATTCATCACGCAGGGCGGCAGCGGCCTGACTGCCATCGAGCAGCCAGGTCACCGTATACGAAAGACGTTCGAGCGCGCGCCGAATGGCAGCGCCCAAGGACTGATCGTCCTCAACCAGAATGATGTGCACAGGTCCCCCGTCAATGATGCGATCGCGAAGCCTGCCGAACGCATGGAGCTCCACCTGTGCTGATTGTCTTGCAGGTTTGTGACAGCTCCGGGAAAAAACGCGAGTTAGCCAGCGAATGCAAGAGCTTGCGAGCAGATGGATCCGTTCGCGGAGTCCGCCACGCCAGTAAGGGCCTGGGTCCGTGTGGGCGAGATCAGGGAGACGTGCGGCGGCTCACTGCCGGCTTCCAGCCCAGCTATGGTCGACGACTCGCGACCTCGTCCTGGTGCGCGGCGCTCAACAAGGGCGTCACGATCTTGTCGAGCCGGTCCTGCGTCCATGCGGGCTGTTGGTCCTTCCAGCCGTTATCGACGAGTTGTCCGTTGCGATCGATGGTGAAGCTCACCGGCAGGTGCCAGATACGGCCGTAGCCGGGTACGTGGGGATCACCCAGCAGCCCGACCGGAAAACTCAGCGTGCTGGCCACGGCTTTTACCTGGTCGAGCTGATCGGGCGAATCGAGACTGAAGCCGAGCACGATCAGGCCCTGGTCGGCGTGCTCCTGCACGTAGCGGGAAAGCAGGGGCAGCTCCTCGCGGCAGGGGTCGCACCAGGTGGCCCAGAACGTCACGATCACCACCTTGCCCCGCAGATCGCGCAAGTCGATCTGTTGCCCGTCCAGGGTCTTCAGGGCGATCGGCGGGGCGGTCTTTCCTACCACCAGATCGTTGGCGAGCAGGGGTTGCGCGAGCAGGGCCAGCAACAGCGCGGCGAACAGGTGACGTAAATGGTTGAGCATGGCGTGGAATCTAGAAGGAGGGATGGAAGCGTCTCGTGAAGCGTCGCGGCCAAAAGCGCGGCGACGCCAGCGAAGGCTTGCTGATGATTCAGGCTCAGAGTTTCATGCTGATGCCCACCGTGCCGGTCCAGCGCGGGAACAGCTGGTAGCCCTGCAAATGGCTATAGACCGGCACCTGCACGAAGGCATAAACCTGCAGCTTCTCGCTCAGGCTGCCGCTGATGCCCGGGCTAAGGTAAGCCACCGTTCCCTCGGTGTCGGGCCGGTCGGCCAGGGCGCCCTGGTCCGCGCTCTTGTGGAACCAGTTGATCTGCACCTGCGGTACCCAGTTGGCATGGGCTTCGTAGCGCAGCCCAAGGCTGATGGAAGCAAGATTGCCGGGGCGGAAATCGGCACCCGGCGTATCCAGGTTCTGTTTGATTGCCGCCTGGAATTGTCCGTTGACGAAGGCGTCGAAGTTCTGGCTCACCGGCTGGAAGTAGTACGCGCCGGCAATCAGGTCGGTGCTGCCGGTGCCGGCCTGCAGGCTGGTATCCAGCGACTGCCCGAGATTCGGGCCCGAATTGAACGTGGTGGGGCGACCCACGAAATTGCCGTCATCGGTCTGGCCACCGTAATGGCCGGTCGGCAGCTTGATGCCGAATTGCACGCCGAAATTGTGCGTAGGGAGGAAGCCCTGATAGCTGGCAAGCACCTTGGCGTCGCCGATGCCCGCTACGTGCGAGTTGCTGATCTGATCGGGCGCGATTGCGGCCGGCGTATACGGCTGCAGCTGGGTGCCGTAGGTGGAGTGATCGCGGATGACGTACGGCAGCACGAACGTCACGCCCCAATCCCCGTCGAAGCGATAAGTGGCAGCCACGTTGTAGTAGCGATTGATGGTGCGCTTTTCGATTTCCCCGCCGCCCAGCGAGGGATCGGAGGGTTGGTTCACCACCTGTTCCGGGCTTGCCTTGCTGCCGCCACTGCGCAGCTGGTCCTGGTCGATATAGGTGTAATCGACGTTGATGCGCCAACCGGACTCGGTGGAGTACCCCGTGGCTGCATCCGTGCTGAGCGTGCAGCCGCAGGTGGCGCAGGCATGGGCGGCCTGGGGAAGCATGCCCATGAAGAGAAAACCGGCCATCGCAGCCAGCGGCCGGGTCGTGAGGCGCAGCGCGTGCGCTTGCGTGCAAGATGCGCGGGATAGTGATCCAGCAGCTTGCTGGGGAGACGTGCTTGTCGAATTCATGGCGCGCATGAACGGGAATTCCATGGATAGCTGGCGACCAGCGTGGTCGCGCGTAGGTGGTCTCGGCTGCGCCCGGGCAGGGCGTGCCGCATGCGGCGCTCGGCAGCGCGGCACGGCACCCGCAGGCGGGTACTCGCTCGAATGATGTATGGACGCAGGCGGCAAGCATGCCGCCTTGAGGCCTGCAGGCCGTTAGCCGATCAGCGGCGGTCCGCGGGGATGGGCGCTGAGAATCGGTGAGGCGTAGGCGTCATCCGCCTTGGCCAGCACGTGAACGGCCATGCTGGGAGCCGCCGGCAGCAGGTGCAGCACCTTGCCCGAGGCAAGCAGCGAGTTGTGGTTAAGCAGGACGCAGTAGCCGCAGCGTTCGGTGGAGTCAGCGGGACCATCGGGCGATGCCGGGTGCCCGGTTTCCGCCAGATGGTGGGGGCAGCCGTCGTCCAGGCCGTGCATGGATCCCGGCATCGGCAGGCTGCGCGAAATGGCCGGCATCACCACAATAAGCAGCATGGCCAGCATCGCCAGCCAGGCTACGAATTGACGAGGGGCCCTTCGTTGAAGCACCAGAATTCCCAAGGCGCGAGTGCGTATTCAGCGCCACAATCTAACACGAGTCGGACGGGCACGCCCCCGGTGAGACACGGTGTCGCACGCGTCGCGTGCACACACGGACGCAGCACTCACTTCAACGGGACGGAGGCGAGCAACTCCGCCAGGCCAAGCCAGAACAGCTGCACGCCGATGCAGAAGATCACAAAGGCAAACAGCCGCATGGCGACCTGGGTGCCAACCGTGCCAAGCAGTCGTTCCAGATCCCCGGCGAAGCGCACGCAGACATAGATGCTCGCGCAAAGAATGATGAGCGCCGCGCCCACCCCCAGGAAGTGTCCCGCGGAAGGACCTTCCCTGGGCGTGCCCGTGCCTAGCGCAATCGCCACGGCGATCGAGCCGGGGCCCACGGTGAGCGGAAGCGTCAACGGGTAGAACGCCCTGGAGGCCAGCGAGCTGTCGCTCTTGCGCGCGTTCAGTGCCTGGGTTTCGTCGTCGCTCTCCTCTTCATCCGGCTTTTGCAGCAGGTTCCAGCCGGCGATGCCGATCACCAGGCCTCCCGCCACCCGCAGCACCGGAATGGAAATGCCGAAAAAGGACAGCACGTAGGCGCCAATCACCAGCGAGCCCAGCAGGATGGCGAAGCTGTTGGTGGTGATGCGCCAGGCGAGTTCGGCGCGTTCGGCTGGCGTGGCGTGCGGCATCAGGCTCAATACGATGAGTGCCGATGCAGGCGGGTTGATGATCGGGAATAGACCCGTGACGAGCAGCAGGACGGTCTGGCTGAATTCTTTCAGCATGGCGCATGGCCCTCGGCAAAGACGCACGAACGCAGCTCTGAACACCGACAAAGATATCGCGTAGCCTTAAACCGGCGCCACTGCCGGCACGCCGAGTCCTGCAGCCGACACGTTCTGATGGGTCCTTCCAGGCACCCCGATCGTGCAGGGTGGGCTCATGCTGGCCATGCCTCCAGGCCCGCCGTGCCGGCACGGCTTTGGCTTTCGGTGATACGCTGCTTTTTACTCTGTTGAGCGAGCTAAGCCGTATGGGTCAGTTTTCGCAAATCAACGCCGTGATCGAGGCCTATACCGATTGGGCCCGGCCATGGATGTTCTATGACAGCGTGGTCTCGATCGAGCGGCTTGCGGACGACGAGCGTTCCCTGATTACTGCGATCTGGTCGGAAGGTTGCAACGAGCGCCACTGGTCGGATGGATCCGTACCGGAAGGATCTGCTGCCGCAGAACTTGCCCTGGAGCAGTCATTTCCGGCGCTCTCGGCCAAGGCGCGCAGTCGCGTCGTGCGCGCCGCGGCCTATCAGTGGAAGTGACCTGAGTCAGGTCTTGCGTCGGCCGGGACTTCAGTGCCTGGCGCGCCGCGGTTACGGGGCTTGCTCAAAGTCGGCCTGCGGGCCTTGCGCGGAATCGGGGAGTGTCGCGATCAAGGCTCGATTGCCGCCCTCTTTCTTGGCGTGATACATCGCATGGTCGGCGGCTTTCGTAAGCAGGTCGGCATCCTCGCTATGCGCGGGGTAGTTGGCCACGCCAATGCTGGTTGATATGCGAATGCACTGGTTCGCGAGCTGGAAGGGCGCGCCCAGCGCCTCGCGGATTCTTTCGGCGACGTCCAGGCCCTGGCTGGGCGACTGGATCGCGCTGAGCAGGACCACAAACTCGTCGCCGCCAACGCGCCCGACGACATCGCATTCGCGCAGGCAGCGACGGATGCGGACCGCAACCTCGCAAAGCAGCAGATCGCCAATGTGGTGTCCGAAGTTGTCGTTGACCTGCTTGAATCGGTCCAGGTCGATGTATAGCAGGGCTATGTGGCTTTGGTGGCGTCTGGCGTTGTCCAGCGCGGTGTCGAACTGGCGATAGAAGAGTTCGCGATTCGGCAGATCGGTCAACGAGTCGTGCTGCGCCAGGTGATGAAGTCGTGCCTCCGTCAGCTTGCGCGCAATGGCTGCGGCGATCTGGGTGGAAACGAACTGCAGCAGCTCCTGGTCCGCTTCGCTATAGCGTGTAGTGTCCGAATAACTCTTCACGGCCAGCGCGCCGATCGTGCCGTCCTTGGCGTTCAAGGGGACGCCCAGCCAATGCGTCGCTTTGTCGTCGGCGCTGGGGCTGCCATCCGGCAGCAGGGCGGGATGCGCGGAAGCGTCCTGGAGCGCCGTCTGGCCGGTGCGGATGACCTGGGCAATCAGGGTGTCGGCATCCAGGGGCTGCGGGTCGAGCTCGTCCACCCGTTCGTCGACGACATACGGAAAGCTGATCTCGCCGCGCTTGCGGTCGAGCAGGGCGACCAGAAAATTGCCGGCCGGCAGCAGCTCGCCGATGATTCGGTGCACCTGCTCGAACAAGGCGTGCAGGCTGTCTGCCGCATGAGCGGCCTCGGAAATCGCGTGCAGTGCCGAGCGCATCGATTCACCGCGCCTGAGCTCGGTAATGTCGCGAGCGACGGCGATTCTCACCTGATCGGCTTCCGACCAGCGCGCCGACCACATGATGTGGACGATTTCGCCATTCTTGCGAATGTAGCGGTTATGGAAGTGCGACTGGTGATGCCCGGCCATGATCTGCGCAGCCGTCCGCAAAGTGATCTCGCGATCCTCGGGATGTACCAGCTCGATCATGCGTCTGCCGATGACCTCGTCGGCCGTGTAGCCAAAGATGCGCTCAAACGCCGCGCTCACGAAGACGTAGCGCCCCTCGACATCGACCACGCAGATGGCGTCCAGCAGCAGATCCAGAATCTTGTTCAGCGGAGTGAGTGCCTTTGTTTCCATTGAATTTCGACCAGTGGCAACGGCTGTGGGAATGCCCATCCAGATCAAAAGCAAGACTTGTGCCCTTCAAACAGGATACGCCAAGGCATTGAACAGCCTGGGCATTGGGCGCCCTATGTGACAGATGCCGGGCAGGGAGCGGTAGCGGGCGCGTCGATGGGAATGGCGCGCGGGTCAGAATCTGACCGAAGGCGGCCGCACAAATTCCAGTCTCAGCTGTGCAGAGATGGATCCGGTGTAGTCGTGACGCCCGTATCCGCCATGCCGGCGATCTCTGGATGCGGCGGTACGCCAGCCTGAGTCGCGCCGGGGAGGGCATTCGGCGCGTCTTGCTGCGGCGCGCCAACCTGCGTATGATGCGCTCCACTGTATTAACGCATTAGTACATTATGAAGCGTCGATCGATCGATCCCGAAACTCCGGCAGAGTCCGCCGAGCTCAGCTTGTGCGAGGCCTTGCTGTCGCTGAAGAATGCCGACGAAATGTCTGCGTTCCTGCATGACCTGTGCACGCCGGCCGAGCTCGAGGTGATGATCGACCGCTGGCGCGTGGTGCCGTACCTCCTCGACGGTGTGTCCTATCGCGAGATTCACGAGCGCACGGCCGTAAGCATCACCACCATCGGCCGCGTCGCGCGGTACATCAATCAGGGCAGTGGCGGCTATCTCGCCGCAGGAGCCCGTGCCGCCCGTCGTCGCGCGGCCAGCAAGAAGGCAAAAGCATGAAACCGCGGGACAGATTGCGTATCGCGATGCAGAAATCCGGCCGGCTCACCGAGCCCGCGCTGGAACTGCTCAGTCGCTGTGGCCTGACGTTTCGTCAGAGCCGGGACAAGTTGTTCTGCTTCGGCGAAGGCGAACCGGTCGACCTGCTGCTGGTACGCGACGACGATATCCCGGGGTTGATCGCGCAGGGCGTATGCGATCTGGGCATCGTGGGGCGCAACGTGCTCGGCGAATACCAGCTCACCGCCGGTCGCGAAGGTGCTGCCTTGTCCGAATGGCGCCCGCTGGGCTTCGGGCGTTGCCGCTTGTCGATTGCGGTGCCGCAGGAGCTCGACTATCACGATGCGGTCCAATTGAATGGCCAGCGCATTGCTACTTCCTATCCCGGCCTGCTGGGCGAGTGGCTGCGCACGCGCGGCGTGCAGGCCGGTGTGGTCACCCTGGCCGGCTCGGTGGAGATCGCGCCACGCCTGGGCACGGCCGATGCCATCTGCGACCTGGTGCAAAGCGGCGGCACCCTGGTGGCGAATCAATTGCGCGAGACAGAAGTGCTGCTGGAAAGCGAAGCCGTGCTGGCGGGCCCGCAAACGCTGCCGGCCGATGAGCGCGGCGACCTGATCGAGTTGCTGCTCAAGCGCCTGGATGGCGTGATCCAGGTGCGCGAGTCGCGCCTGCTCCTGCTGCAGACCTCACGCGGGGCGCTCGATGCCGTCATCCGCCTGTTGCCCGGTGGCCCGCAGCCAACCCTGTTGCCGGTGGCCGGCCAGCCCGACCAGCTGATGCTGCAGGCGCTGTGCGCAGGCGAGGTGAGCTGGCGGCAGTTGGAAGAAATCAAGAAGGCGGGCGCACGCGAAATGTTCGTGCTGCCGGTCGAGAAGATGCTTGCGTGATGCGGGCGGAAGCGAGAGGTACGAGAGCATGAACCGCCTGGACTGGAATTCCCTGGATGGCGCGGGCCAACGCGCGGCGCTGGCCCGACCAGCGCAATCGCGCGCGGACAGCCTGCGCAGCGGCGTCGAACAGATCATTGCGCGCGTGCGCGCGGATGGCGACGACGCGCTGCGCGAACTCAGCGCGCGCTTCGACCGCTGCACGCTCGAGGCCATCGAGGTCACGGAAGAGGAATTTCGCGCCGCCGAAGCAACGCTGGCGCCGGCACTGAAAGCGGCGATCGACGAGGCAGCGGCGCGCATCGAGGCGTTCCATCGCGCCGCCGCGCCCATGCCCGTCACGCTGGATACGGCGACCGGTGTGCGCGTGGAGCGCGTGCTGCGCCCGGTCGGCCGGGTCGGCCTGTATGTGCCGGCCGGTAGCGCGCCACTGCCTTCCACCGCACTGATGCTGGGTGTGCCGGCGCGCATCGCCGGCTGCCGCGAGGTCGTACTGTGTTCGCCGGCCCGGGCCGATGGTGGTTGCGACGAAGCCGTGCTTTATGCGGCGCGGAGCAACGGCGTGCACAAGGTGTTCAAGCTGGGTGGTGCACAAGCCATCGCAGCCATGGCGTATGGCACCGCATCGGTGCCCAAGTGCGACAAGCTGTTCGGTCCGGGCAATGCCTGGGTCACCGAAGCGAAGTTGCAGGTGTCCGCGGATCCGGACGGCGCCGCCATCGACATGCCGGCCGGCCCGTCGGAAGTGCTGGTGATTGCGGATGCCGCGGCCAATCCGGCCTTTGTGGCGGCCGACCTGCTGTCGCAGGCCGAACACGGGCCTGACTCCCAGGTGATCCTGTTGAGCCCGTCGGCGACGATGCTCGATGCGGTCGAGGCGGAGGTGCTGCGTCAATGTGCGGCGCTGCCGCGCGCGGAAATTGCCGAGCAGGCGCTTGCGCAGAGCCGGCTTATCGCCGTGGCTTCGCTGGCGCAGGCAGTAGAGGTGAGCAATCGTTATGCGCCCGAACACCTGATCCTGCAGGTGAACGAGGCGCGCGAACTGCTTGATGGCATCGAAAGCGCCGGTTCGGTTTTCCTGGGCGCGTGGACGCCCGAATCGGTGGGCGACTACTGCAGTGGCAGTAATCACGTTTTGCCGACCTATGGTTACGCACGCAGCTATAGCGGTGTGTCGGTGGCCAGTTACCAGAAACAGATCACCGTGCAGGAAGTTTCGCCGGACGGGCTGCGTGCCATCGGGCCGTGTACGGCTACGCTGGCCGCCGCCGAACAACTGGAGGCACACCGCCGGGCCGTGACCTTGCGCCTGGCTGCGCTGGAGGATGCGGCATGAGCGTGCTGGAGCTGGCGCGCGCGGAGATCCGCGCCATGCAACCGTACTCGTCTGCGCGCATGGAAGCCGGCGGCGGCAAGATCATGCTCAACGCGAACGAGTCGGCCTGGGCGCCACCGGGCGACCATGGCCTGGGCTGCAATCGCTATCCGGATCCGCAGCCGCAGGCCTTGCTAGAGGCCCTGGCCTCGCTCTATGGCGTGCGTTCGAGCCAAGTGCTGGTGGGACGTGGCAGTGATGAAGCCATCGATTTGCTGGTGCGCGCCTTCTGTCGCGCGGGTGAGGATGCCATCGCGATCCAGCCACCCACCTTCGGCATGTATGCGGTGTGCGCGCGCATCCAGAATGCCGCCGTGGTGGAAGTCCCCCTGAGCCCGTCATTCACGCTCGACGTGGATGCGCTGCTGGCTGCGTTGACGCCTGCGGTCAAGCTGGTGTTCGTCTGCACGCCCAACAATCCTACCGGACAGCTGGTGGCGCACGACGACGTAGTGCGCCTCGCGCAGGCGCTCGCCGGTCGGGCGCTGCTGGTGGTGGACGAGGCCTATAACGAGTTTTCCGACGCCATCAGCGTGGCCGGCCTGATCGATCGGCACGACAACCTCGCCGTCCTGCGCACGCTGTCCAAGGCCTGGGCGCTGGCCGGCGTGCGCATCGGCAGCCTGCTGGCGAACGAGGAAGTCATCGGCTTGCTACGCCGGATCATGCCGCCGTATCCATTGCCGCTTCCCTGTGTGGATCTCGCGCTACAAGCGCTTTCCGAACCCGGCCAGGCGAAGGCTCGCGAGCATATCCAGGTCGTGCGACAGCAGCGTCAGCGCATGGCGGCGGCGCTGGCCGCGCTCCCCGGTGTTCGCCAGGTATTGCCATCCCACGCCAATTTCCTGGCCGTGCGCTTCGATGATGCCGCTGCCGTGTACCAGCGCTTGCTGAGCGCCGGCATCGTGGTGCGCGACGTACGCCGCTATGCCCAGTTGGGCGATGCGCTGCGCATCACTATCGGTACGCCGGAGGAGAACGATGGTGTTCTTACCGCACTGCAGGACGTATTTGCATGAGCCGCAAGATTCTCTTTATCGATCGCGACGGCTGCCTGATCGAGGAGCCTGACGACTTCCAGATCGACAGCTACGAAAAATTTGCCTTGCTGCCCGGCGTCATTGCGGCCTTGCAGCGCTGCGTGGCGGCGGGCTACGAGCTGGTGATGGTGACCAATCAGGACGGCCTGGGCACGGACAGTTTTCCCGAGGCGCATTTCGTCGGGCCGCACGAGCTGCTCATGCGCATCCTCGAATCCCAGGGCATCCGCGTTCGCGAAGTGCTGATCGACCGCAGCTTCCTGCACGAGCGCAAGGACACCCGCAAGCCGGGCATCGGCATGCTGCGCCACTACCTGGCCGACGATGGCTGGAGTCGTGCCGCATCCGCCATGGTGGGCGATCGCGACACCGACCTGCAGTTCGCCGCGAACATGGGCGTGCGCGGCTTCAAGGTGGGAGCGCACGGCTCGAGCTGGAACGAAATCGTGCACCAGTTGCTCGATGCACCGCGCATGGCGACGGTGGAGCGCAACACGCGGGAAACGCGCATCACCGTGAGCGTGAACCTGGACAAGACTGCCGAGCCGCAGATCCATACCGGCCTCGGCTTCTTCGATCACATGCTGGAGCAGATCGGCAAGCACGGCGGTTTCGCGCTGGCGCTGCGCTGCGACGGCGACACCGAGATCGATGAGCACCACACCATCGAGGACTGTGGCCTGGCGCTGGGCCAGGCCTTGAAGCAGGCGCTGGGCGACAAGCGCGGCATCGGTCGCTACGGCTTCGAGCCGGGAGACCTGCCGCGGCAGGAAACCACGCTGCAGGGCCAGCATGACTTCACCTTGCCGATGGACGAGGCGCAGGCCAGCGCGGCGCTGGATCTTTCCGGGCGCCCGTACTTCGTGTTCGACGGTGCGTTTCCGCGTGAGCGCGTGGGTGACGTGCCGACCGAGCTGGTCCCGCACTTCTTCCGGTCGCTGAGCGAAACCCTGGGTGCCAACCTGCACCTGAAGGTACGCGGCGACAACGCCCACCATATGGTCGAGGCCTGCTTCAAGGTGGTGGCGCGCGCCTTGCGCCTGGCCATCCGGCGAGAGGGCAACGAGCTGCCGAGCACCAAGGGAGCGCTGTAATGAGCGTGGTCCTAGTGGATGCCGGCGGCACCAATATCGGCTCGGTGCGCTATGCGTTGCAGCGACTCGGTGTCGATGCCGCGCTGACCTCGGATGCCGCGGCGATTCGCGCCGCCGACAAGGTGATCCTGCCCGGCGTCGGCGCGGCTGCCCCTGGCATGGCCCGCTTGCGCGAGCTTGGCCTGGTCGACTTGATGCGCTCGCTGACCCAGCCGGTGTTGGGCGTATGCCTGGGCATGCAGCTGCTGTGCGAGCGCTCGGAGGAGGGCGATGTCGACTGCCTGGGCGTGGTGCCGGCTAGTGTCCGCCGCTTTGTCGAGCAGCCTGGATTGCGGGTGCCGCACATGGGCTGGAATCGCCTGCAACGGCAGCGAGAGCATGCCTTGCTGGCGGGTCTCGGTGAGCAGGACTGGGCCTATTTCGTCCACAGCTATGCCGTACCCCATGGCGACTATGCGCTCGCGACGACGAACTACGGCGGTGAATTCGCCGCGGTCATTGCGCGCAACAATTTCCACGGTATGCAGTTCCACCCGGAGCGTTCGGCCAAGGTCGGCGCACGCCTGCTGAAGAACTTTCTCGAACTATGACTTTTACCGTCATCCCGGCGATCGACCTGCGCAGCGGCCGCGTCGTGCGGCTGAAGCAGGGCGATTACGCCCAGCAAACCACCTACGACTTCGATCCGCGCGCATTGGCGCGCAGCTACGCCGAGGCCGGGGCGCACTGGCTGCATCTGGTGGACCTGGACGGTGCACGTGGCGGCAGCCTCGACAACCTCTCGGTGATCGAGGCCATTGCCGCTGACGGCATGCGCGTGCAGGCCGGCGGCGGCGTGCGCGCCGAAGCGGACGTCAGGCGTCTGTTCGATGCCGGCGTAGCGCGCGTGGTGCTGGGCAGTCTGGCCATACGCGAACCGGACCTGGTCGCTGCCTGGCTCGCGTCCTATGGCGTTGAGCGCTTCACGCTCGCGCTCGACACGCTGCCAAAGGATGGCGCATGGACGCTGCCCAGCGCGGGCTGGACCGAAGCGGAATCGCGCACGCTCGACGAGCTTGCACCCTGGTATGCCGCGCGTGGCGCGAAGCATCTGCTATGCACCGATATCCAGCGCGACGGCATGCTGGGCGGCTTCAATCTCGATCTTTATCGCTACCTTGCCGGCGCCGTGCCATCGCTCGCCGTGCAGGCATCGGGCGGCGTACGCTCGCTCGACGATATTCGCGCAGCGCGCGAAGCGGGTGCGCGCGGCGTGATCCTTGGTCGGGCCTTGTTGGAAGGCCGTTTCTCCGTTGCCGAGGCACTGGCATGCTGAGCCGTCGCATCATTCCCTGCCTGGACGTGCGCGACGGCCAGGTCGTGAAGGGCGTTCGCTTTCGCGATCACGTGGTGATGGGCGAGATTGTTGAGCTGGCCCTGCGATATCGCGATGAAGGCGCCGACGAGCTGGTGTTCTACGACATCACGGCCAGCCCCGAAGGGCGCAGCGTCGACCGGGCCTGGGTCGAGCGGGTAGCGCGGGAAATCGACATACCGTTCTGCGTGGCGGGTGGTATCCGCAGCACCGAGGATGCGCGTGCCGTGCTGCATGCGGGGGCCGACAAGATTTCGGTGAACTCGCCGGCGCTTGAGCGTCCGCAACTGATCGACGAGCTTGCGGCGGCGTTTGGCGTGCAATGCGTCGTCGTCGGCATCGATAGCTTGCGCGATGCGGATGGCGAATGGCGAGTGCGCCAGTACACCGGCGATCCGTCCAGGACCCAGGCGCTGGCCCGCCGCACCCTGGATTGGGTCAGCGAAGCGCAACAACGCGGTGCCGGCGAAATCGTCCTCAATTGCATGGGCAGCGACGGCGTTCGCCAGGGCTACGATCTGGAGCAGCTGGCGGCCGTACGCGCGATCTGCCAGGTGCCCTTGATCGCTTCCGGTGGCGCCGGTGCGCCCGAGCATTTTCGTGACGCCTTCGCGCAGGCCGATGTCGACGGCGCCCTGGCCGCCAGCGTCTTCCACTCAGGCGCCATCGCCATACCCACGCTCAAGCAGTGGCTGGCCGAGCAAGGTGCCGTCATCCGATGCCAGGAGCGGTCAGCGGCGCCGGGCGCACACTGAGTCGCAGCGTCAACGCGCCCGGTGTGCCGCGCGTCACCCGTTCTTCCTCACGAGGAAATGCCGATGGACCCGATCAACTTCGACCCCGCCCAGCTCGATTGGGCCAAAGGCGATGGCCTGCTGCCTGTCGTCGTCCAGCACTGGCTGAGCGGCGAAGTGCTGATGCTTGGCTATATGAATGCGCAGGCATTGACGACCACGCTGGCGACGGGGCGCGTCACATTCTTCAGTCGCAGCAAGCAGCGCTTGTGGACCAAGGGGGAGACTTCCGGCCATGTGCTGGTGCTGAAGTCCGTGCGCGCCGACTGCGATGCCGACACCGTGCTGGTGCTCGCCGAGCCGCATGGACCGACCTGCCACAAAGGCACCAGCAGCTGTTTTGGCGACGACGTGACGCCGCCGCTGGGATTCCTGGCCCAACTCGATGCACTGGTCGCGCGCCGCCATGCCGAACGCCCGTCGGGCAGCTACACGACCAGGCTGTTTGAAGGCGGCATTCGCCGCATGGCTCAGAAGGTAGGTGAAGAAGGGGTGGAGACCGCACTTGCCGCGGTCGCGCAGGACGATGCCGCCTTGCTTGGCGAATCCGCCGATCTGATCTTTCACCTGCTTGTGACGCTGCGCGCCCGCGGACTGGGCCTGGGCGATGTCGCCGCCGTGCTGGCCGAGCGCCACGCGGAGCGGGCGGCGTCATAACCTTCAGGGCATGTCGGTCCTGCTAGCGACGACGAATGGCTAGCGCCGCCTTAACAGGGACTGTGTTT
Source organism: Dyella halodurans (assembly GCF_026283925.1). Classification (GTDB taxonomy): domain Bacteria; phylum Pseudomonadota; class Gammaproteobacteria; order Xanthomonadales; family Rhodanobacteraceae; genus Dyella; species Dyella halodurans. Next base: position 53,261 of record NZ_JAPDPF010000004.1, on the reverse strand, counting down.
GATTCTGCATCAGGCACAGTCACGCGTCGGGGTAGCGTCATGCGGGTCGCATCGGCCCGTTTCGTACTGGTACGCGCGCACCAGGTTCGCGGGCGCCAGGTCGTGAGTGCCCTCCCAGGCGTTGGGTGCGTCGTCCGTTGTTGCGGTATGAATCCCTCTTTCAGCTGAGCAGTCCTGCACGGCGTGGAGCAAGCGAGCTGCCTTCGCAGACCGCGCGACTCCGCGTCCGCGACACGAGGAACGTTGTATGGCAGATATCGCTGTGATTGGTGGTGGTGCCGCGGGAGCGGCGGCTTTCGGCGAGTTGCTGGCGCAATGCCATGGCGGCACGGTGCACTGGATCGTTGGCCCGGAAACACCAGGGCGTGGCGTGGCCTATGCCACCCGCGACGACCGGCACCTGCTCAACGTGCGGGCGTCGAGCATGGGCATCTTCCTGGAGCAGGGCGAGGAATTCATCCAGCACGCCTCGCGGCAGCTTGGGCAAGTGAAGGGCACCGATTTTCTGCCGCGGCGATTGTTCGGGGATTTCATCCAGGCCCAGGTCGGCGCACGCATCGATGCCGCGCGCAAGGCAGGGCGCAGTTTCAGGATTCACCCGGAGAGTGCGAGCGAGATCCTGCGCCGCACCGAAGGGGGTTATGCGGTGCGCATCCGTGCGGATCGATGGCTCGAAGTCAGCCAGGTCGTGCTTGCGGTCGGTGCGCTTGCGCAGCGACCTCTACGGACGGTATCGCGGGCGGCGTTGTCCAGCGGTGCGTATGAACTCGATCCCTGGCGACTGGAGCGCCATGCGAAGGCGCCGCGCCGGGTACTGGTGATCGGTACGGGATTGACCGCGGTGGACACCTTGCTGTCGGCGTCGATGCAATGGCCAAACGCCGAGCTCGTTGCCGTATCGCGGCATGGACTGTTGCCATGTACGCATGCGCCCTTGCCGTTGGCGTCCTGTCCGCGGCAGCAGGAACTCAACCAGGCCTTGCTTGCGTGCGATGGTGTGGCGCCCATGCTGCGCCTCGTGCGCAAGGCCATGGAGGACGTGCCAGACGTCGACTGGCGCAGCGTGATCGACGGCATGCGCCCGATCAATGCCTTGCTGTGGCAGGGCTTGAGCAACGATCAGCGGCGGCAGTTCCTGCGGCACGCGCGCTGGATCTGGGAGGCCTCGCGGCATCGCATGGCGCCCGCATCGGGCCAGCTCGTGCAGCAACTGCAGGAGGAAGGGCGCCTGCAGGTCCATGCCGCCCGCGTGCTTGGGGTGGAGGGATCAGCGCCGTTGCAGGTCGCCTTGCGCGAGCGCGCGACGCAACTGGTCAGCACCTTGGAGGCCGACCTGGTGATACAGGCGACGGGACTGGACACGGCGGTTGCCTACGGCGCCCACGATCTGCTGGCGCAGCTGCTGCGCGATGGGCTGGCCGTTGCCGACCCGCTTCAGCTCGGCGTGCTCGCCACGGGCGATGGGCAACTGCTTGGCGCCTCCGGCGAGCCGCAACAAGGTTTGTATGCGATCGGTTCGCTGTTGCGGGGAAATCTGTGGGAGTGTACGGCGATGCCCGAGATAAGAATCGCCGCCCATCGCCTTGCGGCACAGTTTTCCGCGCAGCGCGCGGCTGCGCAAGAAAGCGTGGGCGACAGCCACAACGGCTGATGCCGGTGGCTGGCGGGATGACCTCGCTCAAGGCGCCGACATGAGGTCATGCCATATTGCGATTTCGCCTCGTCGAGGCCCGACGGTAATCTGGCTGTTCGTTCATCCGCAGGAGGCGTCATGAAGAAATTCTTCACCGTGTTGTTGCTCGCCGCAGGCATGCTGGTGAGCGCGGCTGCGGCAGCCAGGGATGTCACCCTGCTCAACGTGTCCTACGATCCCACGCGCGAACTCTATCGTCAGATCAACAGCGCCTTCGTCGCGCAGTGGAAAGCGCAGCATGGCGACAATGTCACGATCCAGATGTCGCATGGTGGCTCGGGCAAGCAGGCGCGCTCGGTGGTGGACGGCTTGCCGGCGGATATCGTCACGCTGGCCCTGGCCTACGATATCGACGCCATCGCCGATCGTGGCCTGATCGCCAAGGACTGGCAGCAACGGCTGCCGAACAACGCGTCGCCGTATACGTCCACGATTGTCTTTCTGGTGCGCAAGGGTAACCCCAAGGGCATCAAGGACTGGGCGGACCTGGTCCGGCCCGGGGTGCAGGTGATCACCCCGAATCCGAAATCGTCCGGTGGCGCGCGCTGGAATTTCCTGGCCGCCTGGGGCTATGCGCTCAAGCAACCCGGTGGCAGCGACGCCACCGCAAGGGCGTTCGTGCACGATCTCTACAAGCATGTGCCGGTGCTCGATACCGGTGCGCGTGGCGCCACCAACACCTTTGTCCAGCGCGGCATCGGCGACGTGTTGATTGCCTGGGAAGACGAGGCGCTGCTCGCGCGCAAGCAGGTGGGCGGAGACGCCATCCAGATCGTGGTGCCATCGATCACCATCCTGGCCGAGCCGCCGGTCGCCGTGGTCGACAAGAATGTGGACAAGCGCGATTCGCGTGCGGTGGCCGAGGCCTACGCCCAGTTCCTGTATTCGCCGCAAGGGCAGGAGATCGCCGCCAGGAATTTCTATCGCCCCCGTTCGGCGGATGTGGCGAAGCAATACGCCAGTCAATTTCCGGCGACTCAAACCTTCACCATCCAGGAAGTGTTTGGCGACTGGCGTCAGGCGCAGAAGAAATTCTTCGACGAAGGCGCCATCTTCGACCAGATCGGCACGGGAAACTAAGCGCCATGCGGCACCGGGTTCTTCCTGGGTTCGGCATCAGCCTCGGCTATGCGCTGGCATACCTGGGGCTGATCGTGTTGCTGCCGCTGGCGGCGCTGGGCTGGAAGGCGTCGGGCATCGGCATCGCGGGCTTGACCCATCTGCTCGGCGCGCCGCGCACGCTGGCGGCGCTGCGCCTGAGTATCGGCGGCGCCTTGCTGGCGGCATTGTTCAATGTGGTGATCGGATTGCTGGTGGGCTGGGTGCTGGTGCGTTATCGCTTTCCCGGGCGGCGGCTGTTTGATGCGCTGGTCGACCTGCCGTTTGCCTTGCCCACTGCGGTGGCGGGCATTGCGCTGAGCACGCTGTACGCGCCGAACGGCTGGCTCGGCCAGTGGCTGGAACCGCTGGGCATCAAGGTGGCCTATACGCCGCTCGGCGTCTTCGTGGCGATGGTGTTCGTCGGCTTTCCGTTCGTCGTGCGGACCCTGCAGCCGGTGCTGGCGTCGCTGGAACGTGACGTGGAAGAGGCCGCGGAGAGCCTTGGCGCCCAGCGCTGGCAGACGTTTTTCCGGGTCATCCTGCCGATGTTGGCGCCGACCCTGTTGACCGGCTTTGCGCTGGCCCTGGCGCGGGCGATGGGCGAGTATGGCTCGGTGATTTTCATTGCCGGCAATCTACCGATGCACTCGGAAATTGCGCCGCTGTTGATCGTGCAGAAGCTTGAACAGTTCGATTACGCGGGAGCCGCCGCGCTCGGCGCGGTGATGCTGCTGCTGTCGTTTGCGCTGCTGGTGATGGTGTCGCTGCTGCAGCGCTGGAGCGGCCGCTGGGCGGAGCGCACGCGATGACGGCGCCCTTGCGTTCCCGTCCCGTCGGCTGGCCGCGGCGTCTTGCGCACGGCGGCTTGATCCTGGTCGCGCTGGTCTTTCTGGTGCTGTTCCTGCTACTGCCGTTGGCGACGGTTTTCGTGGAGGCGTTTCGCCAGGGCATCGCCGCCTATGTGGTTGCGATCAAACAGCCGGAGGCGCTGGCGGCGATTCGGCTGACCCTGATCGTGGCGGCCATCGCCGTACCGCTCAACCTGATCTTCGGCATTGCGGCGGCCTGGGCGATGACGCGTTTCGAATTTCGCGGCAAGGCGCTGTTGGGTGCCTTGATCGACCTGCCGTTCTCCGTCTCGCCGGTGATCTCGGGCCTGGTCTACGTGCTGCTGTTCGGCGCGCAAGGCTGGTTCGGGCCGTGGCTCGATGCCCATGGCGTGAAGATCATCTTCGCCGTGCCGGGATTGGTGCTGGCGACCATCTTCGTTACCTTGCCCTTCGTCGCCCGCGAATTGATACCGCTGATGCAGGCGCAAGGAAGCGAAGAGGAGCAGGCGGCGCGCGTGCTTGGCGCGAGCGGTTGGCAGATGTTCTTTCGCGTGACCTTGCCCAATATCCGCTGGGCGCTGCTGTATGGCGTGCTGCTGTGCAATGCGCGTGCAATGGGTGAGTTCGGCGCCGTCTCCGTGGTGTCGGGCCATATCCGTGGCCTCACCACCACCATGCCGTTGGAAGTGGAGATGCGCTATAACGAATACGACTACGTGGGTGCGTTTGCCGTGGCTTCGCTGTTGGCCCTGCTGGCGCTGATCACGCTGGCAGCCAAGACCTTGCTGGAGTGGCGCTATGGCGACGAAATTGCCGCGCACGCGCCCGGCGGTCACTGAGGACAACCGATGCCGCTGCAACTGTCCCATCTGAACCGCCGTTTCACCGAGTTTGCGGCGTTGAACGACGTCAGCCTGACGATTGCGCCCGGTGAGTTTCTGGCCCTGCTCGGCCCCTCGGGCTCGGGCAAGACGACCCTGCTGCGCATTCTGGCTGGCCTGGACTACCCGGACAGCGGTACGGTCTTCAACGGCGAGGAGGACTTCCTCGCCACCCCGGCGAGGCAGCGCCGGATCGGCATGGTGTTCCAGCACTATGCGTTGTTTCGCCATCTCACGGTCACCGAGAACATCGCGTTTGGCTTGCGCGTACGCTCATGGCGGTCGCGCCCGTCGCGCGCCGACATACGCGGTCGGGTAGAGCGCCTGCTCAAGCGCGTGCAACTGGAGGATTTTGGCGGCCGCTACCCGTCGCAGTTGTCGGGTGGTCAGCGCCAGCGCGTCGCGTTGGCGCGCGCCCTGGCCGTGGAGCCGGACTTGCTGCTGCTGGACGAACCGTTTGGCGCGCTGGACGCCCAGGTGCGAGTGACGTTGCGGCGCTGGCTGCGTGAGTTGCACGAAGAGCTGCAGCTCACCACGGTCTTCGTCACCCACGACCAGGAAGAGGCGCTCGAACTGGCCGACCGCGTGGCGGTGATGAACCACGGACGCATCGAGCAGGTGGGGGCGCCGGAAATCATCTATCAGCAGCCGGCCACGCCGTTCGTGTGCGAGTTCATCGGCAAGGTCAATCGATTCACGGTGACGCGGAACGGCGAGGGCTTCGCTGCCGGTGGCTGGACACCGGATGGTGACCCGTGGGAGGGACGATTTGCCGAGGCGCAGGCGTATGTGCGGCCCGAACAATTACGTGTGGCGGTCGCTCCGTCGCAGCCCGCATGGGAGGCCCGCTTGCGTCATATCTACCTGGCGGGCAGCGTGGCCCACCTCGATCTGCACGTGCCCGCCCTGGACCAGGCGCTGGAAGCCGACGTAGCCAGCGAGGATCTATCCCGCCTTGGACTGCATGCAGGCATGGAGCTACGGGTAGCGCCGCGCAGCGCCGTGCTGTTTCCGCGTGACGCGAGCGGCGCGACGATCAGTGAAGAGCGCTGGCTCTGGCACGCAGCGCACCGCGTGCACGCCTGATCGGATCAGTGCGGCGCGCTCGGGCCCGCCGGCGGTGCTGACGACGGCGCCGGCTTGAACGCCACGGCAGGACCCGGCGTGATGTGCTTGCGCCATAGCGCCAGTTGATCGGCGATGCCGGCACCGACGTCCATCTGTGGTTCGGAGGGAGTGAGCTTGTCCTTCTGTTCCCATTGCGCAATTTCACCGGCGGCCTGCTTGAACGCCTCCATGAAATCCGGGGTTCGATTCAGCGCATCGACCAGCCAGGCGCGACCGAAATAGGTGATGTCCGAATCGGAGCCGCAACCAAACGAGCTGCGATCGGCGCGCGCCGCGGTGAGCACGAGCGTGCCAGGGCCGTGCAGGGTCGGTACGAAACCGCCGGAATAGCAGGCATTGACCACGACCACTTTCCACTTGAAGGGACGCTTCTTCAGAATATCGCCCAGGTCCGGCGCCGCGATCTGGTCCAGCGGCAATGGGTCCATGTCGACCAGCAGGCTGTGGTCTTCACCGCCGTGCGTCGTGAGGTAAACCAGCAGGATGTCCTCATCCGGCTTCATCACGTCGGCGAGGCCGTCCAGCGCAGCCTCCAGGTTGCTCCAGCTGGCCAGCGGGTGCTTCTCCAGCGAATTCGGATTGTTTTCCAACACCAGCACATGGGTGCCAGCACCGAAGCGCTCCGGGAAAAGCTTGGCGGCGTACTCGGCTTCGTTGCGGAACACGTCCTCGCCACCGTCGGCGCCGAAGGCCAGCACGTAAAGATTGGGGCGGCCAGCGACGCGCGGCCCCAGGCGCGCCAGCGCCTTTTGCAGCATGTCGTGCTGGCCATAGATCACCTGCTCCGGCGATGGCGCCTTGCTTGGCCAGTTGTCGGTGGCGTCGGCGGCGTCGCTGCCGTCATCACCGGCCGCTGTGGTGGTGGCGGGAGCGGGCGCGGAGCGCACTGCGGTGACGGTACTGTTACCGTCGGCCGGCTTGGCGGGGGCGGGCGCATGGTGCGCAATCCCCAGCATGAGCAAGACCCCGGCAGCGAAGGCGAGCAGGGCGGTGAGTGCGGTACGCATGGCAGAGGCTCGCGCGGAGGTCAGAGGACGATGGCGTCGAAGTCAGCATAAGCGGGATGGCGCGGCATGTCGGGTATCGCCAGGGGAGCGCGCAGCAGCCAGCCCGTGCGCAAGCCGGCAGCCCTGGCGGCATCAAGCTCTTCCACGATGTCGGAGAGAAACAGGATATGCCCGGGCTGCTCGCCGATGGCCGCGGCGATCTTCTCGTACGAGGCCTGTTCTCGCTTGGGACCGGTTTCGGTGTCGAAGTAACCGGACAGCAGGGGGCTCAGGTCACCGGCCTCGCTGTAGCGGAAGAACAGCTTCTGCGCCGGCACCGAGCCGGAGGAGTAGATGTAGAGGTGAAGGCCGTCGGCACGCCAGGCATGCAGTTTTGCGCCAACTTCCGGATACATGTGGGCGCGAAAATCACCGCCTTCGTAGCCGTCCTTCCAGATCATCCCTTGCAGCGCCTTCAGCGCCGTGGACTTGCGGTCCTGGTCGATCCAGCCCAGCAGCAATTCGATCACCTCCTGCCGGGGCGCCTCGACGATGCCTGCCTCCTTGGCGGCCTCGTGCAGCCAGTGCTGCACTTCCGGCGTATCGCCATGGGTTTCCACGAACGCCGGCAGGCGCTTGTGCGCATACGGAAACAGCACGTCCTTGACGAAGCTGATCGAGCTGGTGGTGCCTTCGATATCGGTGAGGATGGCGCGGATAACGGTCATGCGGAGAACCAGGGAGCGGGGGCCACAAGCTTACCCGCCACCACGGTCGCCGCCTACCGTAGCGCCTGCGACGCAGGCCTCAGGCCGTGGCGTGCGGCGTCATGCGGGGGAACCGTTCGGCGATATCCTCGCCGGTGAACTGGGCCACCCAGCCGTCCTTGTTGGTGAACAGCCGGATCGCCACGAAATACGGCGATTCGCTCATGTCGAACCAGTGGCGGGTGCCATCCGGCACGCCGATCAGGTCGCCCTGCTCGCACAGGATGTCGTAGACCTTGCCTTCCAGATGGAGCGTGAACTGGCCGGCGCCCGCCACGAAGAAGCGCACTTCGTCCTCGCTATGGGTGTGCTCGCTGAGGAACTTCTGACGCAGGGTGGCGCGATCCGGGTGGTCCGGCTTGAGGCTGATCACATCGACCGCCTGGTAGCCTTCCTCCGCCATCAGGCGATCGATATCCGCGCGATACGCCGCAATAACCTCGTCCTGGCTGGCGCCCGGGGCGATCGGCTGGCTGGCTTCCCATTGTTCGAAGCGCACGCCGACCTTGGCCAGCTCGTGGGCGATGTCCGCGTGATCGGTATGTACCGACAAGGGCGCTTGCGGCTGGGTGTCGTTGAAGATGCGCAGGCGGCTCATACGGAATGACTCCTCAGGTCCATTTCGCAGCCAAGCAGGAATTCCAGCGCTTCCAGATGGCGGCGTGTCTCGGCCATGTCGCGACCCCAGGTATAGATCCCGTGGCCGTTGATCAGATAAGCGTGCAGCGGTCGGCCACTGTCCAGCCAGGCATCGACCTGCGCCACCAGTTCAGGCATGTGCTGCGTGTTGGGGAATACCGGAATCGCCAGCTCGCTGTCATGCGTGGTCTGGCCGGCGATGGCCTTCTGCAATTCCCAGCCCGCCAGCGTCACCACACCCTCGTGGGCGAACAGGCGGGAAGCGACGCTCTGCGTGCGCGAATGGGTATGCAGTACGACGTTCATCTCCGGCCAGCGGCGATAAATCTGCGTATGCAGGTCGGTTTCCGCACTGGGTCGCGCCGAGGTGCCAACGGCCTGGCCCTGCATGTCGATCAGCATGATGTCGTCACGACCGAGGCGACCCTTGTCGCGGCCCGAAATCGTGATGGCCGCGTGATCGTCGTCGATGCGCATGGAGAAGTTGCTGCTGGTCGCCGGGGTCCAGCCGGCAGCGGCGAGCTCGCGCGCAGCGTCGGCGATGGCATCGGCGCGCTGGGCAAACAGCTCGGGCGAAATGGTGGCGGGAAGAACCTGGCTCATGGCGAATGGACGTCCAAATGAAGGGGCACTATAACACGGCTGTTTTGTGCGGTGCGGCGAAAATGCGATTCGTTCTCACGATGCTTTTTTTGAGCGAGTAGCATTCGGGTGAGATCCGCCGCAGGCGTGGTGGATTAAGGGTGTTTCACTTGACGGAGAGTTCAGCCATGTCGCATGAAAAAGATATCGAATCGCGTCGTCGTTTTCTCAAGGCTGCTGCAGGGACTGCTGCCGCTGCCGTCGTGATCGGTGGCCTGCCGCGTTTCGCACGCGCTGCCGACTTGCCGCACCTGTCTGATACGGATCCGACAGCCAAGGCACTCGGTTACGTCGAGGATGCCAGCAAGAGCACCGATCCCAAGCGCAAGCCCGGCGACACCTGTGCCAACTGCCAGTTCTTCACCGGCGGCCCCACCGGTTTCGGTCCGTGCCAACTGTTCCCGGGCAAGTCCGTCAGTGCCAACGGTTGGTGCGTCTCGCACGCCGTCAAGAAAGCCTGATCGTTCGCTGCGCGTTGGAGCTTTGCAAGGCCGGCCTTGGTGCCGGCCTTTGCTTTTTCTGATGCCGTCACCGACGCGTGCAGCTTCGCGCGAATGCGCGAGGCTTTTTGAATTCACTGAAGGGCAACTCCAACCGAAGAACTCGGTGAGTAGAAGATGCTGCCCAGACGCGTCAGGCCGAGGAGCTGACCCGCCTGACGCGCCGGGCGGCAATCCGGGGCCCACTGCCAAGTGATATACCCACGGAGCACAGATGATACTCCCGGCCAGCGGTCTTGGGGCCTCCACGGCCAAAAAAATTATCGAAAAAGTCTCGTTAAATTAAATAAATACAATGAGTTACAGTAGTATTCGAGACTTTGCATCACGAATCACCACGCCAGGCTGACTATTCATCCCTTGGGACCTGAACAGCCCGTTCCCTGACGTTCGAAGGAATTGCCCGCCGTTGGCGGGCAATGAGCCTTGGTTACGGATTCAGCTGGGCGCGCAACCGGCTGTGGCGCATGCCGTAGCCGAAATAGATCGCGAAGCCGCCCACCGTCCAGGCGATCATCAGGACCCAGTTGAACCAGTCCATGAAGTACAGCAGGGCCAGACAGCTGAGCACGCCGGCCGGGCAGATGACCCATGCCCACGGCACGCGGAAGCCGCGATGCAGCTCGGGGGCCGTATAGCGCAGGACCAGCACGCCCGTGCACACCGCGACGAAGGCGATCAGGGTGCCCATCGAGGTGAGATCGGCCAGCAGGTCGAGCGGGAAGATGGCCGCGAGCAGGGCGATGCCGGTGCCGGTGATCAGCGTATTGATATGCGGCGTGCGATGACGGGGATGGATGCGACCGAACACAGGCGGCAACAGCCCGTCACGCGACATCACCATGAATATGCGCGGCTGCGCGATGATCATCACCAGGATCACCGACGACAGGCCAATCAGCGCGCCGATCTCGACGATCCAGCGCAGCCAACCGAGTTCAGGATGCACGCGGATCGCCGTGACCACCGGCTCGCTGGTGCCCAGCTGGGTGTAGGAGATAAGGCCCGTCAACACCGCCGCCATGGCCAGATAGAGCACGGTGCAGATCACCAGCGACACCAGGGTGCCGAACGGCAAGTCCTTTTGGGGATTCTTGCACTCCTGCGCTGCCGTCGAAGTGGCCTCGAAACCGATATAGGCAAAGAACACCATGGCCGCGCCGCGCATGATGCCGGACCAGCCATATTTGCCGGCCCCTTCGGCCGGCGGGATGAACGGATGCCAGTTGGCCGGATCGACGTAGCGGTAGCCAGCCACCACCACCACGATGATCAGGCCGACCTTGAGCGCCACCATCAGCACGTTGAGGCCGGACGATTCGCGAATGCCGACGTAGCACAACCAGGTCAGTGCGGCCACGATGGCGACCGCAGGCAGGTTGAACAGGTGTCCGGTGGCGACGAGATGCCCATTGGTATAGGCCAGCGGCGCTTCGGTCAGCGTCTGCGGCAGATGGATGCCGATATTGTCCAGCAGGCTGGTGAAATAACCCGTCCAGCTAGCTGCTACCGCGGAAGCCGAGATGCCGTACTCGAGCACCATGTTCCAGCCGATGAACCAGGCGACCATTTCGCCCAGCGTGGCGTAGGCGTAGGAATAGGAGCTGCCCGAAATCGGAATCAAGGTGGCGAATTCGGCATAGCACAGCGCGGTGAAGCCGCTGCAGATCGCCGCCAGGATGAACGAGATCAGCACGGCAGGGCCCGCATGCTCGGCGGCTGCCTGGCCCGTCACGACGAAGATGCCGGTGCCGATCACGGCGCCGATACCCAGTGCGGTAACCCCCCATTTGCCTAGCGTGCGTCGCAGCGCTGGGCCGTGGGAGTCGTCGGCATCCGAGAAGTCGGTCTTACGGGCGAGTAACTGCTTCAGCATGCGTCAACCTGGCGAAACATTGCGGCGGGAGCGCGGCGCGGTGCCGCGGGACATCAAAGCGAGAGGGCCGGCGCGAGGCCGGCCCTTCTGCAAAATCAGGCGTTCTGCTTGCGCAATTTGCTATGCGCGTAGCCATAGCCGAAGTAGATCAGCATGCCGATCGTGGTCCAGCCGAGCATCAGCGGCCAGTTGGCCTGGAACGACTGCCAGAACAGATACAGGCAGATCACCGAGCCAAGCACGCTGACCACCCAGATGCCGGGGACGCGGAACGTGCGCGGCAGGTCCGGTCGCGTATAGCGCAGGATCAGCACGCCCAGGCATACGGTGGTAAAGGCCAGCAGGGTACCCATCGAGACCAGTTCGCCGAGGATGCTTACCGGGAACAGGCCGGCCAGCACCAGGGCGGCGACGCCGGCGATGATGGTGGCGACGTGCGGGGTGCGGTGCTTGGCATGCACCTTCGAGATGGTCGGCGGCAGCAGGCCATCCTTCGCCATGCTGAAGAAGATGCGCGAGGTGCCCAGCAACATCACCAGGATCACCGAGCTCAGGCCGGCCAGCGCGCCGAAGGAGACGATCGCCTTCAGCCAGTTGAGCTCCGGGTGGATGCTCAGCGCCGTGGCGACCGGTTCGGGCGTGCCCAGCATGCGGTAGGGCGCGATGCCGGTGAGGGTCAAGGCCATCGCGATATACAGCACGGTGCAGATGAACAGCGAACCGAGGATGCCGATGGGCATGTCGCGCTGCGGGTTCTTCGCCTCGCCTGCCGCCGTCGACACCGCGTCGAAGCCAACGTACGAGAAGAACACCAGCACGGCAGCACGGAAGATGCCGCTGGTGCCGAAACGGCCCGGACCCTCCGCCGGCGGAATGAACGGATGCCAGTTTTCCGGATTGATGAAGCGGAACGCGAACACCAGGAACAGCAGGATCACCACCACCTTGATCGCCACGATGATCGAATTGACAAAGGTCGATTGGGTGATGCCGCGATAGCACAGCATCGTCAGCGCGGTCACGATGAGGATGGCCGGCAGGTTGATGATGGTATTGGTGCTGACCAGGTAGAAATGCTCGGAGAACTTGGCCAGGATCTGCTGGCCGGCCATCAGGTGGTTGATCTGGCTGCTATCCATGAACGCCAGCGGCGCGGACGCCAGGCTTGGGGGTAGCGACAACGACAGGCCGGTCCAATGACTGAGGATGGACAGGCATTCGTTGAAATAGCCCGACCAGCCCGCCGCCACCGTGGCGACCGCGAACAAGTATTCGAGCACCAGGTTCCAGCCGATGAACCAGGCGACGATCTCGCCCAGGGTGGCATAGGAGTACGCGTAGGCGCTGCCGGAAACCGGAATCATCGCGGCGAATTCGGCGTAGCAGAGACCCGCGAAGGCGCAGGCGATGCCCGCGACGATGAAGCTGATGACCAGGGCCGGACCGGCGTGCTCTGCAGCAGCCTGACCTGTGATGACGAAGATACCGGCACCGATCACGGCGCCAATGCCCAGCATGATCAGGTGGCGCGCGGTCAGCACGCGCTTGAGGCTGGCTTCGCCTTGCAGGCTGTCGTGGGGCAGCTCGCCCGCATCGACGTGCGGCGACGCCTGAATCGGGTGCGTCGCGAACAGGTTTTTCAGCATATCTCTCCCCTACAGCCTTGTTTTCGTTCTTTACCGCATATAACCGTGCCAGATGTCACGGTTGGCTCGTCGCTACCCCGGCAACGACGGAGAACCATAGCCCAGCGGGGTGCGGGCGTACAAGTTGCACTGCGGGCAGGACGGGGCGCGCCTGCAGGGGCGCGGACGATCCCGCATGCGTGCCCGGCGCAATGTCTGAAATAATGTGCGGCCGCCGCCCGCCAAGGTGCGGCGCCGCAGGGGCCCGGGACATCACATGAGCGTGCTGCTGGCGCAGTTTCAACATTACGGTCGGCAATGGCCGGAAGAGCACGACACGCGGCATTTCGTCGAGCTGCTGGCGACCCGCCCGCACGCATTCGAGAGGACGTCCCTCGATGCGCATTTCACCGGCTCGGCCTGGCTGGTCAGTGCGGACGGAGCGCGCGTGCTGCTCACCCATCACCGCAAGCTGGGTCGCTGGCTGCAACTGGGCGGACATGCCGATGGCGATACCGAGCTGGCCCGCGTGGCCTTGCGCGAGGCGGAGGAAGAGTCCGGGCTGGATGACCTGAGCGTGCAGCCGGAGCCGTTCGATCTCGATCGCCACCGCATTCCCGCACGTGGCGACGAACCGGAGCACTGGCATTACGACGTGCGTTTCGTGGTCCGCGCGGGAGCGAACGAGCAGTTCGTGCTCAGCGAGGAATCGCATGCGCTGGCATGGCGATCGATTGATGAAATCGCCGACGATCCGACTAGCGATGCCTCATTGCGCCGCATGGCGCGCAAATGGCGGTTGCGCGGATGAGTCGATGCAGCCGGGCGCAGCCTCAGTCGGCGTAGCGCGCGGGAGCCGGGTTCAGATGCCCGCATTTCTCACAGGTGCGTGCATCGATCGAGCGATAAAAGCGCTCGAACACCGGCGGAAAATCGTGCTCGATGCTGTCCAGCGTGAAATACTCCTCGTACAGCTTGTGGTTGCAGCGTTCGCAGAACCACATCAGGCCGTCCTTCTCGCCGGCCAGGCGCTGGCGTTCGATCACCAGGCCAATCGAGTTGGGCAGGCGTTGCGGCGAGTGCGGCACGCAAGGCGGCAGGTAGAACATTTCGCCCGCCCGGATCGGAATGTCGCGAGACACACCGTCATCCTGCACCTTCAGCACCATCTCGCCTTCCAGCTGGTAGAAGAACTCGGGGCCTTCTTCGTAGTGATAGTCGGTGCGCGAGTTCGGCCCGCCGACGATCATCACGATAAAGTCGCCATCCACGATGCAGCGGTTGCCCACCGGCGGCTTGAGCAGGTGCCGGTGTTCGTCGATCCAGCGCTTCAGGTCGATGGGAGGCAGCAGGGCCATGGGGCGTTCCGGCGGTAGAGTGACGACAAGATAGTGCGCTAACCGGTGACGGGGAAGAATGGCTAGTCGATCCAGCGGCCTTCGTGCACGATGGCTTGCAGCCGGGCCAGCTGGGTCGCGAAGTCCAGGCCTTCGGCCCGGATCCAGTCCTCGTTGTAGCAGGTGCCGCGATAGCGGTCGCCGCCGTCGCATATTAGCGTGACGACGGGGCCGCGCTCGCCAGCGGCCTTGAGTTCGCTCATCAGCTGCAGGGCGCCCACCAGGCTGGTGCCGGTGGATCCACCGCAGCGCCGGCCAAGCAACTGCTCCAGCACGCGCAGTGCGGCGATCGAGGCAGCATCCGGTACACGCAGCATGCAATCGATCACGTCAGGCAGAAAGGACGGCTCGACCCGCGGGCGTCCGATACCCTCGATGCGGGTGCCCCTGGTCAGTTGCAGACTTGCGTCCCTGCTGACGTAGTAGTCGTAGAACACCGAGTACTCCGGATCGACCACGGCGAGACGGGTCGGTCCGTGATGCGCCGAGCGGTAGCGCAGATAACGCCCGATCGTGGCCGAGGTACCGCCGGTGCCTGCGGGAACCACGATCCAGCGCGGCTCGGTGTCGGGCTCGCCTTGCATCTGGCGGAAGATCGACTCGGCGATATTGTTGTTGCCGCGCCAGTCGGTGGCGCGTTCGGCGTAGGTGAACTGGTCCATGTAGTGGCCATCCAGTTCCACGGCCAACGCCTGCGCGGCGCCGTAGACATCGGTGCCGTCGATGAAATGGCAATGGCCGCCGAAAAATTCGATCTGCGCGACCTTGTCGCGCGACGTGCTGCGCGGCATCACCGCAAAAAACGGCAGGCCGAGCAGGCGGGCGAAATAGGCCTCGGAGATGGCCGTGCTGCCGCTAGAGGCTTCGATCACCGGGCGGTCCGCATCCAGCCACCCGTTGCAGATGGCATACAGGAACAGCGAACGGGCCAGGCGATGCTTGAGACTGCCGGTGGGGTGGACCGACTCGTCTTTCAGATACAGGGGGATGCCGGGAAAGGCGGGCAGATCGAGGCGAATAAGATGCGTATCGGCCGAGCGATGGGCTTCGGCCTCGAGGATCTGGATGGCGCGACGGGTCCATGCGGCATGCATCGCAGCATCATCGCACCAATCTCGGTGCCCGGCCTTGATGTGGATCAGTGCGCGCGGTCCACTTCCTCTCCCCTCCGGGCGACCCGAAGGTAGTCCCCGTGGGAGAGAGGATTGAGGTGAGCCCCTAAGAGGGGGTAAAGGGCGGGTGCTCGCGGTTGCGTTCCAACAGAGTCGGCTTTGAACCGGCGTAATCGCAAGACTGGCCCCTCACCCCAGCCCTCTCCCCAAAGGGGAGAGGGAGCTAGAAGCCTCAAACCTCCAACGTGGCGAGGTCGCCCTTTTCCTCCAGCCACGCCTTGCGATCGCTCGCACGCTTCTTGGCCAGCAGCATGTCCATCAGCTTGGTAGTGCCGTCGTCGCCGTCGACGGTGAGCTGTACCAGGCGGCGCGTGTCGGGATGAATGGTCGATTCGCGCAGCTGCGCCGGATTCATCTCGCCCAGGCCCTTGAAGCGGGTGGTACTGACCTGGCCCTTCATCTTCTCGCGCTGGATGCGTTCCAGCATGGCGTTCTTTTCGTTCTCGTCCAGGCAGTAGAACACCTGCTTGCCCACGTCGACGCGGAACAACGGCGGCATCGCCACGAACACGTGGCCTTCGCGCACCAGGGTCGGGAAGTGGCGCAGGAACAGCGCGCTGAGCAAGGTCGCGATATGCAGGCCGTCGGAATCCGCATCGGCCAGGATGATGACCTTGCCGTAGCGCAAGCCGCTGAGATCGTCCTTGCCGGGATCGCAACCGATGGCGACGGCGAGGTTGTGCACTTCTTCCGAGGCCAGCACCGAGCCGGACTCGACTTCCCAGGTATTGAGGATCTTGCCGCGCAGCGGGAGGATGGCCTGGAATTCCTTGTCGCGCGCCTGCTTGGCGCTGCCGCCGGCGGAGTCGCCTTCGACCAGGAACAGCTCGGTACGCGTGAGGTCGGTGGCGGTGCAGTCGGCCAGCTTGCCGGGCAGGGCAGGGCCCTGGGTGATCTTCTTGCGAATGACCTGCTTGGCCGCCTTAAGGCGTGCGCTGGCCCGCTCGATGGCGAGTTGCGCGATGCGTTCGCCCAGCTCGACGTGCTGGTTCAGCCACAGGCTGAAGGCATCATGGATCACGCCTTCGACCATGCCAGCGGCCTGGCGCGACGACAGTCGCTCCTTGGTCTGGCCGGCAAACTGCGGATCCTGCAATTTGGCCGAGAGCACGAAGGCGAGGCGCTCCCACACGTCTTCCGGCGCCAGCTTCACGCCGCGCGGCAGCAGGTTGCGAATGTCGCAGAACTCGCGGATGGCATTGGTGAGGCCGGAACGCAGGCCATTCACATGGGTGCCGCCCTGGGCGGTTGGAATCAGGTTGACGTAGCTCTCCTGCACCAGCTCGCCTTCCGGCAGCCAGGCCAGCGCCACGTCGAGGCCGTCGGCTTCGCGCTGCACATGGTGCACGAACAGTTCGGCCGGAATCGCCTCCGCACCCTCGAGTTCGTCGCGCAGGTAATCGCGCAGGCCGTCCTCGTAGTACCACACGTTGACTTCGCCGCTGGCTTCGTCGGTGAGCTTGACGCTGAGGCCTGCGCACAGCACAGCCTTGGCGCGCAGTAGGTGGCGCAGCTTGGACAGCAGGATCTTCGGTGAGTCGAAGTACTTCGGATCGGCCCAGAAACGCACGGTGGTACCGGTCTTCTTTTTCGGCACCGTGCCGATGATCTCGAGATCGCTGGCGCGGTCGCCATGCTCGAACGCCATGCGGTATTCGTTGCCGTCGCGGCGAATGGTGACTTCCACGCGGCTGGACAGCGCGTTCACCACCGACACGCCCACGCCGTGCAGGCCACCGGAGAAGTTGTAGTTCTTGCCGGAGAACTTGCCGCCCGCATGCAGGCGGGTGAGGATCAGCTCGACGCCAGGGATGCCTTCCTCGGGGTGGATGTCCACCGGCATGCCGCGGCCATCGTCGCTCACCTCGACCGAGCCGTCGCCATAGACGATCACGTCCAGCGACTTCGCATGGCCGGCGAGGGCCTCGTCCACCGAGTTGTCGATGACCTCCTGCGCCAGATGGTTCGGGCGGCTGGTGTCCGTATACATGCCGGGGCGGCGCTTGACCGGGTCAAGGCCAGAGAGGACTTCAATGTCGGCGGCGTTGTAGCGACTGCTCATGCGGGAAGGTTCGGCGGGGTTAGACGGGGGAGGATGGGTTGCAGGGGGCGAGAGGTCAAGGGTTTCCCCGGGTACCCCTCAGGGTTGGGTGTAGGAGCGCACCCAGTGCGCGAAAAGCCTATCCCTCAACGGCCCCAGCATGGCGGTGACGACGTACCCCTGCGGTCGCGCACTGGGTGCGCTCCTACATGGGGACTTCCATCGATCACAGCGGCGCGCAGTGGCGTTCGAGCCACGCCAGGTCGGCTTCCTCCAGCAAGGGCGCCAGGGCAGCCCGCACCGTGGCGTGATAGTCGTCCAGCCAGGCGCGCTCCTCCGGGTTGAGCAGGCCCGGCTCCAGCGCGCGGCGGTCGAACGGGCATAGCGTCAACGTCTCGAATGCATAGAATTCGCCGAACTCGGTCTTGTCCGCTTCAACCACCACGGCGAGGTTTTCGTGGCGGATGCCGTGGCGGCCGGGCTTGTACAGGCCCGGTTCGATGGAGGTGATCATGCCCGGCTCCAGCGCCACCAGGGCAGCGCCTGACACCGGTGGGCGAATGCCGTGCGGCCCTTCGTGCACATTGAGGAAGTAGCCGACGCCGTGGCCGGTGCCGTGGCCATAGTCCATGCCACTGGCCCATAACGGGGCGCGAGCCAGGGCGTCGAGCTGAGGGCCACTGGCCCCTTTGGGGAAACGCGTGCGACTGAGCGCAATCATGCCTTTCATCACCAGGGTGGCATCGCGGCGTTGCTCGGCCGTGGTCTCGCCCAGCGCCAGCACGCGGGTGATGTCGGTGGTGCCGCCCAGGTATTGGCCGCCGGAGTCGACCAGCAACAAACCCTGCGACTTCAGCGTGCTGTGCTGTTCGGGCGTCGCGCGATAATGCGGCAGGGCACCGTTGGCCTGGTAGCCGGCGATGGTGGCGAAACTTTCGCCCACGAAATCCGGTTGCGCCGAGCGTTCTTCGCGCAGCAGCGTGTCCACGTCCAGCTCGGTCTGCGTCATGCCCGCGGTCAGGCGCTCTTCGAGACGACGGAAGGCGCGCACCAGCGCCGCACCGTCACGACGCATCGCGTCGCGCACATGGTCCAGCTCGGGCTCGCTCTTGCGCGCCTTGAACAACGTGGTGGGGTTGCTTGCCTCGATGCTGCGCACCGCCGACGTGAGCGCCCCGGCAACCGCAACCACCACGCGGCCCGCGTCGAAGAGCAGACGGTCTTTTGGCCCAAGCTCGGTGAGCGCGTCGACTACCGTCGCATAGTTGGCGATGTGGATCCCGTCGGCGGCCAGCGCGACCACCAGGGCGTCGCTCAGTTTGCCCCGGTCCACGAACAGCGTGGCGTGTCCTTCGGCCTGCACCAGCAGGTGGGCGAGAAAGACCGGATTGCATTCGACATCGCTGCCGCGCAGGTTGGTCAGCCAGGCGATGTCATCCAGGCTCGACAGTAGATGGTGGGAGGCTTCCAGCTTGCGCATCGCCGTGCGCAAGCGACCGAGCTTGTCGGCGCGTGACAGGATGGCGTAGCGGGCCGGGTGTTCGACGATGGCATCAAGAGGCAGGCCGGGGCGGTCGCTCCAGATCAGCCCGGGCAGGTCCAGGTCCGTGCGCAGCCCGGCGCCGACGCTCTCGAGCCGACGTTCGAGTTGCCGTGCGGTGGCCAGCGAGATGCTGTCGCCGGCGACGGCAAGCGTCTGGCCCGCCTGCAGGTTCTGCTGCAGCCACTCCAGGTGTTCCGGCGCATGCGCAATGCGCTGCTTCATCAGATCGATGCCACTGCCCGCCAACTGCTGGGTGGCCTGGGCGAAGTAGCGCGAATCCGTCCATAGCCCCGCATGCGTCGCCGTGACCACCAGGGTGCCGGCGGATCCGGTGAAGCCGGACAGCCATGCACGCGCCTGCCAGTGATCGGGCAGGTATTCCGATAAGTGGGGATCGGCGCTCGGGATCAGGCAGGCGGCGACTTTGTGTTGCTGCATGGTTTGCCGCAGGGCGGCCAGTTTGATGGGCGTGGTCTGGTCCATCGCGGCATGGTAGCAGGGCGCTGCGAGGTGGCTGTATAGCGTCGCAGCGGCCGCTCCTGCTCCTTCTCCCCACCGGGGAGAAGGTGGGGATGAGGGGCGGGTGCTCGCGATTGCGCTACAACCGAGCGCCATGGCCAGCTTGCCGCTTACGCAGCGGGCGTTCCGAACCGCTGCCGCGGTCCGGGTCACTTTTCTTTTGCTGGCCCAAAAGAAAAGTAACCCAAAGAAAATGGCCTGAAGAGCTCATAGCGTTACGGTGGATGCGAGCCTGACGGGCGTGGCTAGCCAGATCGGTGGCGGCCCACGGCCGACACACAGCGGCTACACCGCAACGCGCCATAGCGCAGAGGGCTTAAAGCGTGGGTGGTGTCGTGGTCTGGTGAGCGTCGGGATGCCGCGGGCGTTGCGACCGTAGGACTGACCTGCTTTAAGTCCTCACCGCTATGGCGCGTTGCGGTGTAGCCGCTGTGTAGCGGCCGTGGGTAGCAAACGATCCGATCCCCCAGACCTTCCAACGCTTCTATCCGACGGAGTGCTACGAGCTCTAGAGGCCATTTCTTTGGGTTAGGCGGTGTCAATCTAGAAGTGCATCATCGATGGCTTGGGCGAGGTCATCACGCCCCAGCGCACGCATGATCATCTCCGCAGGGCAGTGGTAGTCGAGCGTGGCTCGCGGGCGCAGGTTCATCTCCCGGGCAATGGCATCGAGCTTTCGTTGGCTATGCACCGACAAGTCGGTGCCCTTGGGCAGGTACTGACGCAGCAGGCCGTTGGTGTTCTCGCAGATGCCGCGCTGCCAGGGACTGCGCGGATCGGCAAAGTAGATCGCCAACCCCGTGCGCCGAGACAACGTCTTGTACAGCGCCATTTCCTTGCCCTGATCGTACGTCAGCGTCTGGCGCAGCGTCGCCGGCAGTGGTCGGAAGGCTCGGCTGAAGCCCTTGAGTGCGTCCTCCGCCGAGCAGCCGTCCATCTTCACCAGCTTCAGGAACAAGGTGCGCCGATCCACCAGGACGCCGACCGACGATTGGTTGCGCGCCCCCTTGAGGAAGTCCCCTTCCCAGTGGCCCGGCAACAAGCGTTCGTTTGCCTCCGGCGGCCGATCGTGGATGCTGGGCAGGTCGTGCATGCGGCCGCGCCGGTTGGCGCCCTGGCCCCGCGGGCGGCGCGCGCACTTGTGCTGGCGCAGCAACGCCACCAGCCCTCGCCGCAGTTCCCCGCGCGGGGCGGCGTAGATCGCGGTGTAAATCGTCTCGTGGGACACGTGCTTGGCCGGCTCGTCGGGATGCTGTCGGCGCAGTGTGCGGCTCACCTCTTGCGGTGACCAGCGTCGGGCCAACAGATGGCGCACCTGGCGCCACAAGGCGCCGTCTCGATGCAACTTACGCAGTCGGCGCGCCTTATGAGCCAATCGGCGGGCGCGTTGACCAGCGCGCCGGGCGTCATAGCCGAGTGTCGGATGGCCCAGGCGAGGGTCGACCGATGGCTCACGGTGCCCGTTACGCGCCAGCTCCCGGGAGATCGTGCTGGGCGAACGGCCCAGCAGTATCGCCAGCTGCCGGGCGCTCTCCCCGCGCGCCTTGCCCACCATGATCGCGCCTCGCTCTTCGGCGCTCAGATGACTGTAGTTCTGACCCATGCATCACCTCGAAGGGGGTGTTGCACTTGATGTTAGAGACCGCCTTACTTTTCTTTGGGCCAGCAAAGAAAAGTGACTCGGCTGCCGGCAGGCAGTCGAAACGCCCGCTGCGTAAGCGGCACCCTGGCGATAGCGCTCGGTCAACGCGTGACCGCGAGCACCCGCCCCTCATCCCAACCTTCTCCCCAAAGGGGAGAAGGAGCTGGAGCGTGCTACGAAAAAATTTTGAGCGGGCGCTATTTCGGGGCAGCCGGAAGTGCGCGCTATTGCATTTGCGTGTCAAGTCGCCGCAGTCACATGCGCAAGAATTTACCAGTGCGACATTCTGTCTCAAGCACGATCAATTCGGCGTTCAAGTCGCTAGGATGCCGCCCGTCCCCACGCCGTACCCCCCGTAGGTTGTCCGTGAAAATGCATGCTCTTCTCTCGCGCTTGCGCTATGCAAGCGTTGGCGCCGCCGTGTTCCTTAGCGGCTGCAACATGGAAGTTCTCAATCCGAAGGGCGATATCGGAGCCGATGAGAAGTCCCTCATCCTGATCGCGCTCGGCCTGATGGCCATCGTGGCGATTCCGGTGATCGTGATGGTCCTGGCGTTCGCCTGGCGCTATCGCGCATCCAACAAGAACGCCACCTACGCGCCGACCTGGGCGCACTCGACCAGGATCGAAGTGGTGGTGTGGACCATCCCCGCCATCATCATCGCGATCCTCGCGGTGATTACCTGGCGCAGCTCGCATACGCTCGATCCGTACAAGCCGCTGGAGTCCAACGCCAAGCCGGTGACCATCCAGGTGGTGGCGTTGGACTGGAAGTGGCTGTTCGTCTATCCGGACTACGGCGTCGCCACGGTCAACGAGATCGCCTTCCCGACCGACGTGCCGGTGAATTTCCAGATCACCTCCGACTCGGTGATGAATGCGTTCTTCATTCCCCAGCTGGGCAGCCAGATCTACGCGATGGCCGGCATGGAGACGAAGCTGCACCTGATCGCGCGTGAGCCGGGCAGCTATGCGGGCCTGTCGTCCAATTACAGCGGCGAGGGTTTCTCGGACATGCACTTCCAGGCCATCGCCACCTCGCAGGACGGCTTCAAGGACTGGATCGCCAAGGCCAAGGCCACGCCGGTCGTGCTCAATGACGAGACCTACCAGGCGTTGGCGCAGAAGAGCATGAAGGTGCCGGTGGCCTATTACGGCAGCGTCGCGCCGGGCCTCTTTGGCAAGGTCCTCAACAAATACATGGATGGCATGCAGCACGAAGGCCTGCCGCACGAAGGCCCGCCACACGAAGGCATGTCCCACGAGGCCATGTCGATGGACATGCATCACCACGCGGACGGGGACGCGATGTCCTCGCCCATCACCGCGGCAAAGGCAGAGAAGTAAGCCATGTTTGGAAAGCTCACCCTAGAGGCGATTCCGTTCCAAGAGCCGATCATCATGGGCACCCTCGCCGCGGTGCTGCTCGGCGGACTGGGCCTGCTGGTCCTGCTCACCCGCATGCGCATGTGGGGCTACCTGTGGTCCGAGTGGTTCACCACCGTGGACCACAAGAAGATCGGCGTGATGTACGTCATCGTTGCCCTGGTCATGCTGCTGCGCGGCTTCGCCGACGCCATCATGATGCGCGCCCAGCAGGCCATGGCCTCGGCCGATGCGGCCGGCTACCTGCCGCCGCACCACTACGACCAGATCTTCACCGCGCACGGCGTGATCATGATCTTCTTCGTGGCGATGCCGTTGATCACCGGCCTGATGAACCTGGTGGTGCCGCTGCAGATCGGTGCGCGCGACGTTGCCTATCCGTTCCTGAACTCGCTGAGCTTCTGGCTGTTCGTGTCGGGCATGGTGCTGGTGATGATGTCGATGTTCGTCGGCGATTTCGCGGCGACCGGCTGGCTGGCGTATCCGCCGCTGTCGGGCCTCGAATACAGTCCAACCGTTGGCGTGGACTACTACATCTGGGCGCTGCAGCTGTCGGGCCTGGGCACCACGCTGAGCGGCATCAACTTCATCGTCACCATCATGAAGATGCGTGCTCCCGGCATGAGCATGATGAAGATGCCGGTGTTCACCTGGACCGCGCTGATCACCAACATCCTGATCGTGGCGGCGTTCCCGATCCTGACGGTGACCCTGGTGTTGCTGACCGCCGATCGTTACCTCGACATGCACTTCTTCACCAATACGCTTGGCGGCAACGCCATGATGTACGTGAACCTGATCTGGATCTGGGGCCACCCCGAGGTCTACATCCTGGTGCTGCCGTGCTTTGGCGCGTACTCGGAAATCGTCGCCACGTTCTCGAAGAAGCCGTTGTTCGGCTACACCTCGATGGTCTATGCCACCGCAGCAATCGGCGTGCTGTCCTTCCTGGTGTGGCTGCACCACTTCTTCACCATGGGCTCGGGCGCGAACGTCAATGCCTTCTTCGGCATCATGACGATGATCATCTCGGTGCCCACCGGCGTGAAGCTGTTCAACTGGTTGTTCACCATGTATCGCGGCCGCGTGGAGATGTCCGTGCCGATGCTGTGGACGATCGGCTTCATGATCACCTTCGTGGTTGGCGGTGTCACCGGCGTGCTGATGGCGGTGCCAGGCGCGGACTTCGTGCTGCACAACAGCGTCTTCCTGATCGCGCACTTCCATAACGTGATCATCGGCGGCGTGGTGTTCGGCTGCATGGCCGCGATCAACTTCTGGTTCCCGAAGGCATTCGGCTTCCGCCTCAACGAGCGCTGGGGCAAGGCGTCGTTCTGGTGCTGGCTGGTCGGCTTCTACGTCGCCTTCGTGCCGCTGTACATCCTTGGCCTCAAGGGCATGACGCGCCGCATGAACCATTACGCCAACCCCGAGTGGCGGCCCTACCTGGTGGTGGCCCTGGTCGGCGCCGTGATTATCGCCATGGGCATCTTCTTCACCGTGCTGCAGCTCTACGTCAGCGTGCGCGACCGCAAGAAGCTCACCGATCCCAGCGGCGACCCGTGGGGTGGCCGCACCCTGGAATGGTCGATCAGCTCGCCCGCACCTTTCTACAACTTCGCCCTGGTACCGCGGATCGCCGAGCTGGACCAGTTCTGGGAAGACAAACAAAACGGAGTCGCTTACGTGCAGCCTGCCAAGTACGAAGACATTCACATGCCCCGCAATACCGGCGTCGGTGTTTACATGGGCGCGTTCGGTACGGTCCTGGGCTTCGCCTTGGTCTGGCACATCTGGTGGCTGGCGGCGATTGGCCTACTCGGCATGATCGGTTCCTTCATTGCCCGCGCCTACGACCAGGATGTCGATTACTGGGTGCCGGCGGCCGAGGTCGAGAAGCTTGAGCGTTCGCGCCTGGCGAAGCTGCAGCAGCTCCACACCACGCAGGTCGTGCCGGTGGCACCCTCGCGCCAGAAGGTGGCTTAACCCATGGGCAGCACCGCACTAAGCGCCACCCACGGCGCCTTCGAGGACGTCTCCCACGGCGGGCACGTCCACCATCACGACGACGGATCCAAGACCCTGCTGGGGTTCTGGATCTACCTGATGAGCGACTGCCTGATCTTCTCGGCGCTGTTCGCCACCTTCATCGTGCTGGCCCATGCCACCGCCGGCGGCCCGAGCGGCAAGGAGCTGTTCGAGCTGCCCTACGTGCTGGGCGAGACCATGCTGCTGCTGATCAGCAGCGTCACCTTCGGCATGGCCATGCTCAATATGCATGCCGGCCGGCGCAACCAGGTGATCGCCTGGCTGGCGGTGACCTTTTTGTTCGGCGCCGGCTTCATCGCCATGGAGGTCTATGAGTTCGCCCACCTGATCCATGAAGGGGCGGGTCCGAGTCGCAGCGCCTTCCTGTCGTCCTACTTCACCCTGGTCGGCACCCACGGCCTGCACGTGACCTGCGGCCTGATCTGGCTGGTGGTGATGATGGACCAGATGCGCCGCTTCGGCCTCACCGACGCGACCCGTCGCCGGCTGTCCTGCCTCAGCCTGTTCTGGCACTTCCTGGATATCGTCTGGATCTGCGTGTTTACCTTCGTCTACCTGCGGGGAGCCATCTGATGGCCGGCGCTCACTCTTCCCATGACGCGGCCCATCACGAGGCCGCCCACGCCGACCACGGCAGCACCCGGTCCTACCTGGTCGGCTTTGCCCTGTCGGTGGTGCTGACCCTGGCCTCGTTCGGCGTCGTGATGAGCGGCCTGGTGCCGCATGAGCTGATGATGCCGGGCATCGTGGTCTTCGGCGTGGCCCAGTTGCTGGTGCAGCTGGTGTGCTTCCTGCACATGGGCACCTCGCCGTCGCAGCGCGGCAACCTCAGCATCATGTTGTTCACCCTGCTGATCCTGGCCATCGTGGTGGTCGGCTCGCTGTGGGTGCTGCACAACATGAACGAGAACATGATGCATCCGACGTCGCAGATGATGCCGGTGGAGTAAACGGGAGCTCTTGGCCGGGCCACTGGGCCCGGTCTCGCCCCGGTCTACCTTCCCGTCATTCCAGCGAATGCTGGAGGCGTTTTACAACAGCGAAGCTGGTCTTCCAGCGCCTTTCCTGGGCGCGTGGGAAGGCGCTGGACTCCGGCCTGCGCCCGAATGACGGTGAGGGGAGGCGCAGCTCCTGCGCCTCCCAAGTTGAACAAATCCGCCCGGAATCGTTTCAAGATCTCGCGGCCGGACCGTTCTTCCTCTAAAATGCCGATTTCCAGCACGGCTGCATCCCATGACCCCCCTGATTTTCGTCACCGGCGGTGTGGTGTCCTCGCTTGGCAAGGGCATCGCCGCGGCGTCGCTGGCTTCCATCCTGGAAGCGCGTGGCCTATCGGTCACCATGATGAAGCTGGATCCGTATATCAACGTGGATCCCGGCACCATGAGTCCCTTCCAGCACGGTGAGGTCTATGTGACCGACGACGGTGCCGAGACCGACCTGGATCTCGGCCACTATGAGCGCTTCGTCCATACTCGCCTGACCGGCAAGAATTCCATTACCACGGGCAAGATCTACGAGTCGGTGATCCGCAAGGAGCGCCGCGGCGACTACCTGGGCGCCACCGTGCAGGTCATCCCGCACATCACCGACGAGATCAAGCACTGCATCCACGAGGCCACCCGTGGCTTCGACGTGGCCCTGGTGGAGATCGGCGGCACCGTCGGCGACATCGAGTCGCTGCCGTTCCTGGAGGCCATCCGCCAACTGCGCATCGAGCATGGCCCGGAGAAGGTGCTGTTCATGCACCTGACCCTGGTGCCGTATATCAAGGCCGCCGGCGAGATCAAGACCAAGCCGACCCAGCATTCGGTGAAGGAGCTGCGCTCCATCGGTATCCAGCCGGACATCCTGCTGTGCCGTTGCGAACAGCCGCTGCCCGACAGCGAGCGCCGCAAGATCGCGCTGTTCACCAATGTGCCCGAGAACGCCGTGATCAGCGCGGCCGACGTGGACATCATCTACAAGCAGCCGCTGTACCTGCACAAGCAGGGCCTGGACGAGATCGTGGTCAAGCGCCTGGGTCTCGAGGCCGGCCCGGCCGACCTGTCCGGCTGGCAGCGCACGGTCGATGCGGTCGAGCATCCGAAGGACGAGATCACCGTCGCCATCGTGGGCAAGTACGTCGAGCACAAGGACGCCTACAAGTCCCTGGGCGAGGCGCTGCGCCACGGCGGCATCAAGCAGCTCACCCGGGTCAATCTCAACTGGGTTGATTCCGAGCAGGTCGAGGCCGAGGGTGCCGCCAAGGCGCTGGGCGGCGCCGACGCGATCCTGGTGCCGGGCGGCTTTGGCAAGCGCGGCTTCGAGGGCAAGGTGCTGGCAGCCCGTTACGCTCGCGAGCACGGCGTGCCGTATTTCGGCATCTGCTATGGCATGCATGCGGCGGTGGTGGATTTCGCCCGCAGCGTGGCCGGCCTCGCCGACGCCGATTCCAGCGAGAACGACCGCAACACGCCGGATCCGGTGATTGCCCTGATCACCGAGTGGACCACGGCCACCGGTGAAGTCGAGCAGCGCAACGAGCGCTCGGACCTGGGCGGCACCATGCGCCTGGGCGCGCAGGAATGCCGCCTCAAGTCCGGCACGCTGGCGCGCGAGCTGTACGGCCAGGACGTGGTGCGCGAGCGCCATCGTCACCGTTACGAGTTCAACAACCGCTATCGCCAGACCTTCGAGGATCTGGGCCTGGTGATCTCCGGCAAGTCGATGGACGACCTGCTGGTCGAGATCGTCGAGCTGTCACCGCAGAAGCACCCGTGGTTCCTGGGCTGCCAGGCGCATCCGGAATTCACCTCGACGCCGCGCGATGGCCACCCGCTGTTTATCGGCTTCGTGCACGCCGCCCGCGAGTTCAAGGCGGTGCGCGAGGGTGAGCGCCTGGCCAAGGAGTCGGTCGCATGAAGTTGTGTGGGTTCGAGGTCGGCCTGAACCAGCCGCTGTTCCTCATTGCTGGTCCCTGCGTGGTCGAGTCCGAGCAGCTGCAGTTGGATACCGCCGGCAAGCTGAAGGAAATCACCGCCAGGCTCGGCATCAACTTCATCTTCAAGTCCAGCTTCGACAAGGCCAATCGCTCCTCGGGCAACAGCTTTCGCGGCCCCGGCATGGAAGCGGGCCTGAAGATCCTGGGCGAAGTAAAGCGCCAGCTGGGCCTGCCCGTGCTCACCGACGTGCACGAATACACGCCGATGAACGAAGTGGCGTCGGTGGTCGACGTGCTGCAGACGCCGGCCTTCCTGTGCCGGCAGACCGACTTCATCCAGAACGTGGCGCGCGCCGGCAAGCCGGTCAATATCAAGAAGGGCCAGTTCCTGGCGCCGTGGGACATGAAGAACGTGGTCGAGAAGGCCAAGGCCGTCGGCAACGACGACATCATGGTCTGCGAGCGCGGCGCCAGCTTCGGCTATAACAACCTGGTCTCGGACATGCGCTCGCTTAGCGTGATGCGCGATACCGGCTGCCCGGTGGTGTTCGATGCCACCCATTCGGTCCAGCTGCCGGGCGGGCAGGGCACCAGTTCCGGCGGCCAGCGCGAGTTCGTGCCGGTGCTGGCGCGCGCCGCTGTGGCCGTGGGTGTGGCCGGCTTGTTTGCCGAGACGCATCCCGATCCGGCCAAGGCGCTCAGCGACGGACCGAATGCCTGGCCGCTAGACAAGATGGAAGCGCTGCTGGAAACCTTGCTCGAACTGGACCAGGTGACCAAGCGCCACACGTTCCTCGAACATACGCTCTGAGCCACCGGGGGGAGGCGAATGAAGCGAATCCCCCGCGTATCAGGCAGGATAATCCCCCCCGCTTCATTCACCTCAACCAGCTACGGACCCCATGAGCACCGAAATCACCCGCATCCACGCCCGTGAAATCCTCGATTCCCGCGGCAATCCCACGCTTGAAGCCGAAGTGACCCTGGCCGGCGGCGGCTTTGGCCGCGCCGCGGTGCCGAGTGGCGCCTCCACCGGTTCGCGCGAAGCGGTCGAGCTGCGCGACGGCGACAAGTCGCGTTACCTGGGCAAGGGCGTGAAGAACGCGGTGGGCAACGTCAACGGTGCCATTGCCAGTGCGCTGAAGGGCTTTGACGCGGCGAACCAGGGCGGCCTGGACGCGAAGCTGATCAATCTGGACGGCACCCCAAACAAGGGCAAGCTGGGCGCCAACGCCATCCTCGGCGTGTCCATGGCAGCCGCGCATGCCGTCGCTGCGCAGAACCGCCAGCCGCTGTGGCAGTACCTGGCCAGCATCAATGGCACCACCGGCAAGCCGGGCGCGCTGCCGGTGCCGATGATGAACATCATCAACGGCGGTGCGCATGCCGACAACAACGTCGACGTGCAGGAGTTCATGGTGCTGCCGGTGGGCCTGCCGACGTTCGCCGAGGCGCTGCGCGCCGGTGCGGAAATCTTCCATGCCTTGAAGAGCGTGCTCAAGGGCAAGGGCCTGAATACCGCGGTGGGTGACGAAGGCGGTTTCGCGCCGGACCTGCGCTCCAATATCGAAGCGCTCGACACCATCCTCGAGGCGGTCAACAAGACCGGTTACAAGATCGGCAGCGAAATCCTGCTGGGCCTCGATGCGGCCAGCTCGGAGTTCTACAAGAACGGCAAGTACGACCTGGCCGGCGAAGGCAAGCAGTACAGCTCGGCCGAATTCGTCGATCTGCTGGCCAGCTGGGCCAAGCAGTATCCGATCATCACCATCGAGGACGGCATGGCCGAAGGCGACTGGGATGGCTGGAAGCTGCTCACCGACAAGATCGGCGATCGCATCCAGATCGTCGGCGACGACCTGTTCGTGACCAACCCGGCGATCTTCCGCGAAGGCATCGAGAAGCACATCGCCAATTCGATCCTGATCAAGGTGAACCAGGTCGGCACGCTGTCGGAAACGCTGGAAGCCATCGCCATGGCCGATGCCGCGAAGTATTCGGCGGTGATTTCCCATCGTTCGGGCGAAACCGAAGACACCACCATTGCCGATATCGCCGTGGCCACGACTGCGACCCAGATCAAGACGGGTTCGCTGTGCCGCACCGACCGCGTGGCCAAGTACAACCAGCTGCTGCGCATCGAGGAGCAGCTGGGTGCCGCCGCGCGCTACGCCGGTCGTCAGGCGTTCCCCAACCTGACCAACCTGCCGGGCTGACATGCTGCGCTGGGTCGCCCTGATCCTTCTGATCTTGCTGATCGCTCTGCAGATGAAACTGTGGAGCGGCAGCAACGGCGGCGTGCATGAGGTGGAAACCCTGCGCGCCGCGGTGAAGAAGCAAGGCGAGGACAACGACAAGCTGACCCAGCGCAACCAGGCGCTGGGCGCCGACGTGGACGACCTCAAGCATGGCGACCAGGCGGTCGAGGCGCGCGCCCGTGCCGAGCTGGGCCTGATCAAGCCGGGCGAGACGTTCTACCAGGTCGTCGAGAAGCCGGGTGCCACGGCGGCACCCGCTGCAGCCGCTTCCACTGGCGGACACTGAGCATGGTGCCCCTGTGGTGTGTGGTGCCTGCGGCGGGGCGAGGCGCCCGTGTCGGTGGCGATGTCCCCAAGCAATATCTCCCGCTGGCGGGCCAGCCGTTGATCCTGCATACGTTGCAGCGGCTTTCCGCGCATCCGTCGATTGCGGGCTTGATGATCGTGCTTGGTGCCGGTGACCCGCACTGGCCTGGGCTCGATCAACTCAATGGCAAGCCCGTGCTGACCACCCTCGGTGGGGCAGAACGCTGCGATTCGGTACTTGCAGGCTTGCGTGCGCTACCTGCCAGCGTGACAGATGACGCCTTTGTGCTGGTGCACGATGCCGCGCGGCCTTGCGTGCGTCGCGCGGATATCAGTCGTTTGATCGAGCTGGCGGTGCCGGCCGGCGGTGGACTGCTGGGTGCACCGCTGCGCGATACGCTCAAGCGCGCGGATGCCGACGGACGTAGCCAGGTCACCGAGCCGCGCGACCAGCGCTGGCGTGCGTTCACGCCGCAGATGTTCCGGCGTGCCGAGCTGTCGGCCGCTTTGCTCTCCGCCAGCCAGGCCGGCGTCACCGTCAGCGATGAGGCCATGGCCATGGAGCGCACGGGCTTCGCGCCGTTGCTGGTCGAAGGCGCCGAGGACAATCTCAAGGTGACGACGGCCGCGGACTTTGCGCTGGCCGAGTTCCTGCTGCCAAGAACCGTGTAAGGATCAGCATCATGATGCGAATTGGCCAAGGCTTCGACGTGCACACCTTCGGCGAAGGCGACCACGTCATGCTCGGTGGCGTACGCGTGCCGCATGACCATGGCCTGATCGCCCATTCCGACGGCGACGTGGTGATCCACGCGCTGTGCGACGCCATCTTCGGTGCGCTGGCTCTGGGGGATATCGGCCGGCACTTTCCCCCCACGCAGGCGCAGTGGCGCAACGCGAACAGCCGGATCTTCCTCCAGCATGCGGCCAGGCTGATGCGTGAGCAGGGCTATGCACTGGGCAACGCCGATGTCACGGTGATCTGCGAAGCGCCCAAGGTCGGCCCCCACGCCCAGGCCATGCGCGAATGCGTGGCAGCAGAGCTAGGCTGCGAGATCGGTCGTATCAGCATCAAGGCGACCACCACGGAAAAGCTCGGTTTTACCGGGCGCGGCGAAGGCATCGCGGCACAGGCCTGCGTGTTGTTGACCCTGGCGTGAGCTAGCCGCTCGCGCTGGTTTGGCCTTCTCGGACTCGCCACGCCGAGCTTGATGTAATGCCTCCGGCAGGCGCCATCGCGCTGCCGCTCACTGTTTTCACGCAGCCGGCGACCCCGGCGGAGTCCCATGTCCGATCTTGAATTGCCCTATGCCTATGGCAACCCGCCGCTCTCCGCCGTGCTGCGCAGCGAGCCGGAGGACTTCCAGGTGGAAGAAATCCTCGGTTACGACGCGGACGGCGAGGGCGAGCACGCGCTGTTGTGGGTCGAAAAGCGCGGCGCCAATACCGATTGGGTGGCGCGCGAGCTGGCACGTTATGCCGAAGTGCCGCCCTTGAGCGTGGGCTATGCGGGCTTGAAGGACCGACACGCAGTCACCCGCCAGACCTTCTCCGTGCAATTGCCGGGGCGTCCCGATCCGGACTGGTCCGCGTTCCCGCATGCGGAAGTGAAAGTGCTGGCCGCGACGCGCCATTCGCGCAAGCTCAAGCGCGGTGCGCTGCGCGGGAATCGCTTTGTACTGGTGCTACGCCAGGTGCAGGGCGAGGCCGGCGTGGCCGAACACGTGTTGAAGCAGATCGCACAGCGCGGCGTGCCCAATTACTTCGGTGAGCAGCGCTTCGGACGCGAGGGCAGCAACGTGGCGCAGGCGCGTGCCATGTTTGCCGGGCGCCGGGTCGATCGCGACAAGCGCTCGTTCCTGTTGTCGGCGGCGCGTTCGCATATTTTCAATGCAGTATTGGCGGCGCGCGTCGAGCAAGGGGCCTGGGATAGCCCGATGGAAGGCGAGATCTGGTCGCTGGCGGGTTCGCGCTCTTGGTTTGGTCCCGAGCCCTTCGACGCCACTTTGTCGGAGCGGCTTGCACGCGGGGATATCCATCCCTCCGGTCCCTTGTGGGGCCGCGGCGAAACGCCGGCCAAGGCAGATGCCGGTGCGCTGGAAGAGGCGATTGCCGCCGCGCATGCGGACCTCGCCGAAGGGCTGGTTGGCGCGCGGATGGACCAGGAGCGCCGACCGTTGCGGATGATTCCGCAAAACCTGGCCTGGCGCTGGCTGGACCGCGAATCGCTGGAGCTGAGCTTCGAGCTGCCGGCGGGTGCTTATGCGACGACGGTGGTGCGGGAGTTGGCGACGACGGGCTAGCGCCTGCTTTCTTCCTCTCCCCCAAGGGGAGAGGACCGAGGTGAGCCCCCAACAGGGGGTAAAGGGCGAGTGCTTGCGGGAACGCTTCAATCAAGCTCGCTCTGCGGTGGCCTTATCGGAAGATTGGCCCCTCACCCCAACCCTCTCCCCGGAGGGGAGAGGGAGTAAGCGCGGCGGCTAGCTCTTCAACAACACCACGACCGCCCCCGTCCCGCCTTGCATCGGTCGCGCCGACGCAAACGCGATCACGTCATCGCGCCGACGCAGCATGCGGTCAGTCAACGCCTTCAGCACCGGGCCGCTGGCGCGCGAGCGCAGTCCCTTGCCGTGCACGATGCGAACGCAGCGAAAGCCGTGCTGTTTTGCCTCGGCCAGGAAGTCCACGATGGTGGCCTGGGCCGCTGCCGCATTCATCTGATGCAGATCGATCTCGTCCTGGATGCTGTACTGACCACGCTTGAGCTGCCGAAGAAGCTTGGGTGGATAGCCGTCGCGCAGATAGCTGAGTTCTTCGCCGACCTCGATCAGGCTCGGATCAAAGGCCATGTCCAGCAACTCGCCCGGGACCGCAGCCTCGTCGGCTTCCAGCATGTGCGGATGGGGTTCGGGCTTGGGTGCGGAAGGGGCGGGGGCCACCGGATCGAACTGACGCACGTCGCCAATCGCCTCGCGGAACAGCTGGGCGTCGTCGTCGGAAACCGGGGCAGGAGGGCGGCGTTTCATCGCTCCCATCCTAATGCAGCCGTCGAGGCGCGGCGTCGCGCCATCCGCTGAGCCGGCGCCCGCCAGTCCTGGCTGCGGGCACGGGTGACGGAGCGCCCGAATACCGGCGTAGCGATGTGAAACCGCCGCGCCGCTCCGGTAGACTTCAGGCTTCATCAGGATTGCGTCGCCGCTCAGCGCGGCGCCCTGCGATTGGCTCTGAACGGATCATCATGCGAGTTCTGGTTTCCAACGACGATGGCGTGGATGCACCGGGCATTCGCGTGCTCGCCGAGCGCCTTGGCGCCGTCGGCCAGGTGACGGTGGTAGCACCGGACCGCGACCGCTCCGGCGCCAGCAATTCCCTTACCCTGGATGCCCCCATTCGCGCCTCGCGCATGGACAACGGTTACTACCGTGTCGCCGGCACCCCGACCGACTGCGTGCATCTGGCGCTGGCCGGGATGCTCGATTACGAACCGGATATCGTCGTTTCCGGCATCAACAACTCGGCGAACCTTGGCGACGACGTGATCTATTCCGGCACGGTATCCGCCGCGATGGAAGGCCGCTTTCTCGGCCTGCCCGCGATCGCCGTGTCCCTGGTCAGCAAGGACCACCACGGCGTGCATTACGACTCGGCGGCCAACGCCGTCCTGTTGTTGATGAAGCGTCTGCTGGTCGATCCGCTGCCGGCCGATACCATCCTCAACGTCAACGTGCCCGATCTGCCGTGGGACGACATCCGTGGCTTCGAGGTCACCCGGCTGGGCAAGCGTCATCGCTCGGCGCCCTGCATCAAGCAGACCGATCCGCGCGGCAAGACGATCTGGTGGATCGGCCCCGCAGGCGACGTCGACGACGCTGGCCCGGGCACCGACTTCAATGCCGTGCGTCGTGGCTACGTGTCGGTGACGCCGATCCATGTCGATCTCACCCGCTTCCAGGCGCTGGAAAAGGTCAGCAGCTGGGTGAGTTCATTGACCGAAGGCATGGCCGGTGACAAGCCGGTCGGCGACAAGGCAGCGTGAGGTGAACGTGCATCCATTGCCGCCATCTGCGTTGAAGGGCGAGGGCATGACCTCGCAACGTGCGCGCGATCGCCTGGTCGCCAAGTTGAAGGAAGAGGGTATTCGCGACCAGCGCGTGATCGACGTGATCCGCAACGTGCCGCGCCATCACTTCATCGATCAGGCCCTGCATTCGCGCGCCTACGAGAACACCGCTCTGCCGATCGGCCATGGCCAGACCATCTCGCAACCCTGGGTGGTGGCGCGGATGACCGAGGCCTTGCTCGAGTTCGGCGTGCCGCAAAAGGTGCTGGAGATCGGCACCGGCTCGGGTTACCAGGCAGTGGTGCTCGCCTCGGTGGTGCCGCAGGTCTATACGGTCGAGCGCATCGAAGAGTTGCTGCGTCAGGCGCGCCGACGCTTCCGCCAGCTGGGGCTCAGCAACATCCGCTCGCGCCATGACGACGGCAAGCTGGGCTGGGCCGACGAGGCGCCGTTCGACGCCATCATTCTTACGGCGGCGGGTGATGCCATTCCCACCGCCTTGCTCGATCAGCTCAGTCCCACCGGCGTGCTGGTCGCGCCGGTCGGTTCGCCCAGTAACCAGATGCTGATCCGCATGCGCGGGGACGGGCAGGGCGATTTCATCCAGGAGGAGCTGGCCGCGGTCAGTTTCGTGCCCCTACTCGGCGGCATCGGCTGATGCCACACGGAAGTCATTGAATGCGACTGTTTGGATCGTTGTACGCGCGCGCACTGACGTGGGCGCGCCACCCCAAGGCTATCTATTACCTCAGCGGGCTGAGTTTCGTCGAAGCGTTCATCTTCCCGATCATGCCGGAAGTGATGCTGGCGCCGATGATGCTCGGCAAGCGTCACAAGGCGTTCTTCTACGCCAACCTCAGCCTGCTGTTCTCCCTGCTCGGTTCGCTGGTGGGTTATGCGCTGGGCCACTGGGCGTTCCAGGCGCTGTCGCCACTGCTCGAGAGCCTGCATCTGCTGGCGCCGATCAACATCGGCGTGGCGAACCTGCGCACGCAGATGAACCAGCATTGGCTAGGCCTCCTGTTGGTGCTGGCGCTGGCCGCCCTGCAGCCGGTGGTGCCGATGAAGTTCGTCACCTGGGCCGCGGGTATCGTTGGCGTGCCGGTCATCCCGTTCCTGGTCTGCATCGCCGTGGGACGTGGCAAGCGCGTGTGGCTGCTGGCGCTGCTGATCCGCCTGTTCGGTGAGCGCGCGGAGCGCATCTTGCACAAGCACATCGAATGGATTGGCTGGGCTGCGCTGGTGATCCTGGGCGCCTTGCTGGCATGGTGGCTGTGGGCACACTGAATGGCGGCCGGCGGGTCACCTGCCTCGTCGTAGTTATCTGAATGAAAATACCGCTAAGCCTCGTTATGCTGGCGCCCATGAATGGATATCTCCGCTCATTCGCCCTGACCGTCGCCCTCCTGGGCCTGGCGGCCTGCGCCTCGACCCAGCGATCGGTGGTGGTCGAGCCGCCGCCGGGAAACGCGGCTCCACGCACGGTCACGCCGGAGCGGCCGGCGCCGGGTGGCATCTACAAGGTGAGCAAGGGCGACACGCTGTATTCGATTGCTTTTCGCAACGGTGTGGATTTCCGTGATCTCGCCGCCTGGAACAATATCGCCGCGCCGTACACGATCTGGCCTGGCCAGGAATTGAAGCTGGCGCCGTCCAATGGCAAGGCGCCCGTGGGCGCGCCTGTTCACACCACGGCTGTCGTGACCACAGCCAAACCCATGCCGCACCCGGCGCCGGCGAGCAGCCAGCCCCAGCAGGGCTTTGCGCCGGTCACCGGGTCCGCGGTCGTGGCTTCGTCGACAGCGCCGTCGCCGCCTGCCGCCGCGACGACCCAGGTCGTGCCGGTGGCGGGCGCACCCGCCGCGACGGCGAACGCCACGCCTCCGCCAGCGCCGGTCGCGCCGGTGGCACCGGGGGCGGAGCGCAACAATGGCGGCGTGACCTGGCGCTGGCCGGCGGACGGCAGCCTGATCAAGCGCTTCCAGTCAGGCGATGCGATTCCGGGCATCGAGATCGCCGGCAAGACCGGCGACCCGGTGCGAGCCGCGGCCGACGGCGTGGTGGTCTATAGCGGCAATGGCCTGGTGGGCTATGGCGAGCTGGTCATCGTCAAGCACAACGACAGCTTCCTTTCCGCTTATGGCCACAACAGCAAACGTCTGGTGAAGGAAGGTCAGCGCGTCAGCGCCGGGCAGCAGATTGCCGAGATGGGCGCCACCGGCGCGTCACGCGATGAGCTGCAGTTCCAGATTCGCAAGGATGGCAATCCGGTCGACCCGATGGGTTATCTGCCGTCGCGCTGACGCTCCTTATGTAGGAGCGCACCCAGTGCGCGAGGGCGAGGCGCCGGGTCATTGCCGCGTCGAATGAGAATGCCGCTTCGTAGGTTTTTCGCGCACTGGGTGCGCTCCTACAACAGTCAGTTGGCGCCTGGCGCCGCCTCTAGGCCGGCAGGATAAACGCCGCGACCACGCGGCGGCTCTCGGCGGCCAGCAGGTCATAGGTGCGTGCGGCGGCGCCGTTGTCCATCACTTCCACGCCGATGCCCTTGCGCAGCAAGCCGGCCATGAAGGCGGCGGCGGGAAACACCTGGCGTTGGCCGGTGCCCACAATGACCAGTTCCGGCTTCAGCGCCAGGATGGCCTCGATATGGCCGGCATCCAGTTCGCTGGATGCCGCCACCGGCCAGTTTTCCACGGCGCGATCCGGCGACAGCAGGAAACTGGTGGTGAACTCGCGATCGACCACGGTGATGCTGCGCGGGCCGACGCGACGCACGTAAAGGTAATTGCCGGGGCGGTCCAGCGAGAGATCCATGAGAGCAGGTTCTTAGCGCGGAAGGGCGAGCTTGGGGTCTTCTTCGTTGCGGCGGAACAGCACCACGATATGGCCGATCTGCTGCACGCTTTCGGCGCGGGTGCCGTCGGCGAGGAAGCTGATCTGCGCGTCGCGCTCTTCCTTGTCGCCGCCCGACAGCTTCACCTTCACCAGCTCGTGGTGGGCCAGGGCGAGGTCGAGTTCCTTCAGGACAGCCTCGGTCGCACCCTTGGCGCCAAGCAGGATGACGGGGTGGAGATCGTGGGCGAGGCTGCGCAAATAACGGCGCTGCGAGGGGGAAAGAGCCATGCGTTCAGTCTCGGATTCGCGGCAATGAGACTGCTAAGGGTATCATGCAGGCCACCTCCCCCGTATTAGTGGCCCGCGCCGACCATGTCTCGCAGCAAAAGTAGTTCCCGTTGGCTGCGGGAGCACTTCGATGATGTTTATGTGAAGAAGGCCCAGGCCGAGGGTCTGCGCTCGCGTGCGGCCTTCAAGCTGGAAGAGCTGATCGACCGTGACCGCCTGCTCAAGCCCGGCATGCGCATCGTCGACCTGGGCGCCGCCCCGGGCGGCTGGTCGCAGTTGGCGCGCAAGCGGCTGGGCGACAATGGCACCATCATCGCGCTGGATATCCTGCCCATGCAGGGGATCGGCGGCGTGGACTTCCTGCAGGGCGATTTTCGTGAAGAAACCGTGCTACGCC
Organism: Dyella halodurans; assembly: GCF_026283925.1. Taxonomy (GTDB): domain Bacteria; phylum Pseudomonadota; class Gammaproteobacteria; order Xanthomonadales; family Rhodanobacteraceae; genus Dyella; species Dyella halodurans. Next base: position 15,774 of record NZ_JAPDPF010000004.1, on the reverse strand, counting down.
AGCTGGAGGAGCGCCTGGAGGGCAACAAGGTCGATCTTGTGCTGTCCGATATGGCCCCCAATATGAGTGGCGTGGCCTTGGCTGATCAGATCCGTGCCATGGATCTGGCCGACCTGGCGCTGGATTTCAGCCGTCAATGGCTCAAACCCGGTGGGTCGTTCCTGATCAAGCTGTTTCAGGGGACTGGCTTTGACGATTACGTACGCAGCTTGCGCGCAGACTTCAGCCGCGTGACCATGCGTAAACCTAAGGCCTCCCGCGCACGTTCGCGGGAGGTGTACGCATTAGCCGTCGGCCGCAAGGCCTCCGGCGGGCAACCGGGCGAGAACCGTGCATGAATGAAATGGCGAAAAACCTGCTGCTCTGGCTGATCATCGCGGTGGTCCTGCTCACGGTGTTCCAGAGCTTCAATCCGCGTGGCACCTCCTCCTCGGATCTGGCCTACAGCAGCTTCGTGCAGAGCGTGGACAACGGCAACGTGTCCACCGCCACGATCAGCGCCGACCAGCCGGCCTCCATCAGCGGCAAGCTGAAGGACGGCAGCTCGTTCCGCACCGTTGCGCCTGTGCTCGGCTGGTCCACCAATTCGGTGGTCAAGCAGATGCAGGACAAGGGTGTCGAGGTGCGCCAGGACCCGTCCAACAACGGCTTCTCCCTGCTGGGCCTGCTGCTTAACTGGCTGCCGATCATTCTCATCGTGGGCGTGTTCATCTGGTTCATGCGCCAGATGCAGGCCGGTGCCGGCGGTCGCGGCGCGATGAGCTTTGGTCGCTCGCGCGCCAAGCTGCAGGGCGAGGACCAGATCAAGGTCAACTTCAGCGACGTGGCCGGCTGCGACGAGGCCAAGGAAGAAGTCGGCGAGTTGGTCGAGTTCCTGCGTGACCCGAGCAAGTTCCAGAAGCTGGGCGGCAAGATTCCCCGCGGCGTGTTGATGGTGGGCCCGCCGGGCACCGGCAAGACCCTGCTGGCCAAGGCCATCGCAGGCGAGGCCAAGGTGCCGTTCTTCTCCATTTCCGGTTCCGACTTCGTCGAAATGTTCGTCGGCGTCGGCGCCAGCCGCGTGCGCGACATGTTCGAGCAGGCCAAGAAGCACGCGCCGTGCATCATCTTCATCGACGAAATCGACGCGGTCGGCCGCCATCGTGGCGCAGGCCTCGGCGGCGGTCACGACGAGCGCGAGCAGACGCTGAACCAGCTGCTGGTCGAGATGGATGGTTTCGAGGGCACCGAAGGCGTCATCGTCATCGCCGCCACCAACCGTCCGGACGTGCTCGATCCGGCCTTGCTGCGCCCGGGCCGCTTCGACCGCCAAGTGGTGGTGGGTTTGCCGGACGTCAGGGGCCGCGAGCAGATCCTCAAGGTGCATATGCGTCGCGTGCCGATTGCGGCGGACGTCGATGCCATGACCATTGCACGCGGCACGCCAGGCTTCTCTGGTGCCGACCTGGCCAACCTCGTGAACGAGGCGGCCTTGTTCGCGGCGCGCGAAAACGCCCGTGACGTGCGCATGATTCATCTGGACAAGGCACGCGACAAGATCCTGATGGGCACCGAGCGCCGCTCGATGGCCATGAGCGAGGACGAGAAGCGGCTCACCGCGTATCACGAGGCTGGCCACGCCATCGTCGGCCGCCTGGTGCCGGAGCACGATCCCGTCTACAAGGTCACGATCATTCCGCGTGGTCGCGCGCTGGGCGTCACCATGTACCTGCCGGAAGGCGACAAGTACAGCATCAATCGCGTGGCGATCCAGTCGCAGCTGTGCTCGCTGTACGGTGGCCGCGTGGCGGAAGCGTTGATCTTCGGCGAGGACAAGGTCACCACCGGTGCCTCCAACGACATCGAGCGCGCCACCAAGATGGCACGCAACATGGCCACGAAGTGGGGCCTGTCCGACAAGCTCGGCCCGATGACCTATGGTGAGGAAGAGGACGAAGTCTTCCTGGGACGTGCCGTCACCCAGCACAAGAACGTCTCCAACGAGACGGCGCGCAAGATCGATGAGGAAGTGCGTTCGATCCTGGATCGCGCCTATGAGCGCACCCGCCAGCTGCTGACGGACAACATCGACAAGCTGCACGTCATGGCCGACGCGCTGCTGCAGTACGAGACGATCGACGCACACCAGATCGACGACATCATGAATGGCCGCGTGCCGGGTCCGCCGGCAGACTGGTCGAAGACCTCGTCGACGGGCTCCACGCCGCCGCCTCCGCCGCCGCGTGGCGATGCGGGCGCGAAGGTGGGTGACCCCGCCACGCAGAGTCGCATGGCCGATCGCTGATCGCGATGTGGCAGGCGAGAAAAGGCGGCCTTGTGCCGCCTTTTTTCTTTTGCATGCAGCGGTCAACGCGGCCATGCAGGCGGTGCGCATCGTCGACGGAAGTTCATCAAAAGGTGTAGCCGAAACACGAACGGACGGCTAAAATGAGCGGCTCAGGCGCTGTGATCTCGCCGTCGAACGTGAAGATTTGTCGACGGCGGTGAAAAAAAAATGAAAAAAAGAGTTGACGCACACGCCACGAATCTGAATAATTCCGCTTCTGGCTTCGGCGCTTTCACTTCGGTGGGTGGCGACAGAGCTAAAGTTTAAAAACGCGCCCGTAGCTCAGTTGGATAGAGTACCAGGCTACGAACTTGGTGGTCGGGAGTTCGAATCTCTCCGGGCGCGCCATTTTAAGCGGGTTGTGATGTTTGCTAGTCACGACTTGTATCGCAAGGCAATACACCGCCAAGCGAGCTGGACGATGTTTTGAAGTTCGGTGTGCTTTGATACGGATTGACTAGGCTAGGCGTCACCCGTAGCATTTCTAAGCTTCAGCCCGCCTCGGCGGTTGAGGGTTCGAAATCGGGGTATAGCTCAGCCTGGTAGAGCGCCAGCTTTGGGAGCTGGATGTCGTGGGTTCGAATCCCTCTGCCCCGACCAGCAGATGCTATGCACGAAGTGCAAGAGCGCCTGTAGCTCAACCGGATAGAGCATCGGCCTTCTAAGCCGACGGTTGCAGGTTCGATTCCTGTCGGGCGCGCCAATTCCAGTTTTGCGGTGGATGTAGCTCAGCTGGTTAGAGCATCGGATTGTGATTCCGAGGGTCGTGGGTTCGAGTCCCATCTTCCACCCCAGTTAAAAAATTTGTCGGGCCGTTAGCTCAGCTGGTAGAGCAGTTGACTCTTAATCAATTGGTCGAGTGTTCGAATCACTCACGGCCCACCAATTGGAACAGGCACCTAGGGAAACCTAGGTGCCTTTTCTTTGGTGCCGATGTCAGTGTCCGCGGTGTGCATTCCTGCGACGAGGCCTGCGTGAGCTGGATGAAAGAGCGCGCACTAGACGTACTGCATCTTCACGGTCATGCCGCCATCCACGACGAAGTGTTGGCCGGTGACGAAGCCGGATGCGTCTGAGAGCAGATAAACGGCCATGGCCCCGATGTCTTCGGGCGTGCCCACGCGACCGGCAGGATGTTGGGCGTGGTCCTGGCGGCTCAGTTTGGGAGCCTTCCGCGTCGACGGCTTTTGCCAAGCATCCGTGGCAATCCATCCCGGCAGGATCGCGTTGACCCGTACCTGTGGCCCGGCGCTGACGGCCAGCGCATGGGTAAACGCCACGAGTCCGCCTTTGCTCGCTGCGTAGGCTTCCGAATCGGGCTCGGACTGCAAGGCGCGCGTCGATGCGATGTTGACGATGGCACCGCGATGCTCGGACAGGGCGGGCAGGGCGTATTTGCTGCACAGGAACGCACCGGTGAGATTGGTCGCCAAATAGCTGTTCCAACTGGCGAGCGACAACTCGGTGAGCGAGGCGACGTGTGGGCTGACGATGCCCGCGTTGTTCACCAGTCCATCGATGCGGCCGAAGCGCTTCAGCGCAGAGGCGATCCAGCGCTTCACGCTCCCCTCGTGCGCGACATGCAGGCGACCGAAGGCGGCGCGTGCTGGCTCCCGCCATTCCGCCAGACAGGCCTGTCCCGCTTCGGCATCGAGGTCGCCCAGCATGACGCTGCCGCCGGCACCGAGGACGGCCTGCGCAATGCCACGACCAATGCCTTGCGCGCCGCCGGTCACCAGGACCACCCGGCCATGCATGGGCTGGGCGTCGAATGCGGCAATGGCGGGAGGACGAATCATGGCGTTACCTCGCATAGGGAAATGGACCGAGTCGTCCATAGGCTAATGGCTATAGAGCCCAGGTGAATGCGCGTCCATACCGCCATGATCGATGGCCAAGGCGGAGGAACCGCCGGGCCGCGCGTCGGTGATCGCGTTTCGCTGGCTTGCATCGCGCTCGCCGAGCCGGGTGTCGATCGCATGCAGCTGCATTCGCAAGTTCAAGCAGCCGTACGGCCAAGAGCACGTAGACCGGTCATTTGAGCGGATTTCACGCGCTACATCGCGCGATGTTCCCTCGCCCAAGCATCGATAGAGGCAAATGGGAATGATGGTGTTTCCCAGCTTCGCCGTAGAGCGATCAAGTCACGCGGCGAGGATCCCGCAAGAAACCGGCGACGTGCTTCGGCCGTCTTGGCTATGACCTATGGCGAGCCCGCTGGTGGCTGCGCCTGCTCCCTGACTCGCTTCGCCTCGAGTTGGCGTAACCGCTGTTCGCGGCCTGCAGTAAGTAGTCGCTAGTCATAGGCCGAATGGAGTTGTCAAGCCAATTTTGTTCTTGGATATACTCGATCGTGACTGGTTTCACAGTTTTGTTGAACAGGGGAACCACATGAACACCGTGCTGCGATTTCTCGCTTTGTGCTTCGTGCTCACCTTGACGGCATGTGCCAGCAACGGTGGCTCGCGTGAAGCGCCCAAGATCGATCCCAACGCGCAGGCGGTGACCACCTATCGCATCGGTGTCGACGACCAGTTGCAGATTACCGTGTGGCACAACCCCGACCTCAGCGTGAATGTACCGGTACGGCCAGACGGCATGATCACGGTGCCCTTGATTGGCGATGTCGTCGCGGGTGGCAAGACGCCCGAGGAGGTTGCGGGCGAGATCAAGGACAAATTGCAGTCGTATGTGCGCGACCCGCAGGTGGCGGTGATCCTCACTGAGTTGCGCAGCCATGAATACCTGTCGCGTGTTCGCGTTACCGGTGCGGTTCGCTCGCCGGTGTCGATTCCCTATCGCCAGGGCATGACCGTGCTTGACGCCGTGCTGGCAGCGGGAGGGACCACGGAATTCGCGGCTCCGGACCGCACCGAGCTTTATCGCGCAGGCAGTGATGGCGTGACCAAGCAATACGCGGTGCGCCTGGACAAGGTGCTGAAGCAAGGCGACCTGGCAACCAATTATCCAGTGCAGCCCGGTGATGTCGTGACGGTGCCAATGCGAGCTTTCTGACGCAGGCCAACGCCTAGGGACAAGGCGGGGGGGAAGGGTATGAGCGGGGAAATGACAACGTTTGCCAGCGTGCTGCCTGCCATTGTGAGTGAGGCGCGGCGGCGTCGTGTGGTCATGGGCGTCGCGTTCGCGCTGATCGCCTTGGCGGCCCTGGTCACGGGCATGTTGTGGCCCAAGAAGTACGAGGCGTCCACCACCATCCTCGCGCAGGAAAGCAGCATCATCTCGCCGCTGATGGAAGGCGCCGCGGCGGCGACCGGCAACAAGAATCGCGCGAGCATTGCGCGTGACGTGATTTTCAGCCGCAAGGTGATGAGTGAAGTCCTGGTGGCTGGCGGCTGGATGGCAACGCATCCTTCGCCGGTGGAACAGGATCGCATCATCGACGGCATCAAGGCACGTACGAAGGTAGTCACCGCGCACGACAACCTCATCACGATCAGCTATTCCGACAGCAATCCGAAGCGCACGTACCTGGTCACCCGCGAGCTCGCCCAGCTCTTCATCAGCGAGAGCCTGGCGTCGAAGCAACGCGAAAGCCGCGACGCCTACGAATTCATCAACAGCCAGGTCGAGGCTTACCGCAAGAAGCTTACCGACGCCGAGGACAAGCTCAAGGCGTATCGTGACAGCAACGATGATGCGCGCCCCGGCAGCGAAGCCGACACCAATGCGCGCATCAGCCAGTTGCGCAGCCAGATCGAAACCGCGCGCATGGACTTGATGGAGCGCCGCTCGCAAGAGGGTTCGCTGGCGGCCCAGCTGACCGGCGAATCGGAAGTGAACACGGTGCAGACCACCGGTGGCATCTACGAGACCCAGATGGCCGATCTGCAGGGCCAGCTCGACAAGTTGCTGTTGACCTATACCGAAGAATACCCGGACGTCGTGCGCGTCCGGCATCAGATGCAGGACCTGCGCCAGCAGATGGCGCAGGATGACCAGCGCAAGGCCGCGGCGCAGTTGTCCGGGACGCCGATCGCGCTGGACAGCCGCGTGCAGTTCAATCCCGCCTACCAGCAGATCAAGACGCAGCTAGCGGCGACCCGCGCCTCCACGGCCGCCGCCGCGGCGCGCCTGGGCGCCAGCGAGGCGATGTTGCAGTCCGAACTGCAGCGCAGCGCACGCATCGCCAGCTCCGAGAATGTCACATCGGAACTGACGCGCGACTACAACGTGAACCGCGACGTCTATCAGGACCTGCTCAAGCGCCGCGAGAACGCCCGCGTGTCGATGAACCTGGACGCCGAGCAGCGTGGCCTCACCTTCCTAGTGCAGAATCCTGCCGTCATGCCATTGACGCCTTCGGGCCTGCGCTTCATGCATTTCAGCCTGGCCGGCATTGCGCTGTCGCTGGCGATACCGCTGGGATTGCTGTTCTGCGCAGTGCGCTTCGACCCGCGGGTGCGCTCGGTCGAGCGGTTGGAGCAGGCCACCGGGCTCGCCGTGTTGGCCTCCATTCCGTTCTATCCAACGCCGAATGATCGTCGGCGCGATCGGCTGCAAAACCTGATCCTGCTGTTGATGGTGGCTGGTGTGGGCGTGGTGTACCTGGCCATGTTCTGGCTGAGGCTAAAACAATGAGCATGAAGGACGAGCACGACAAGGACCTCGCAGGCAGCATTGAAGAAGTGCTGGAGAACGCGGCCCGGAATCTCGAGCGTCACTCGACGCACGGTCATTCGATTGCGCGCATGAATGACGGCGTGGGCGGCCTCGTGCCCTTGCAGCTGGAAGAACGCCGCCTGATCCACCGTGAGGAATCGGTACGGCGGCAGTCCGACGCGTTTCGCGAGATCCGCACGCGCCTGCTTGGCATCGCCGGCGAACAGAATTTCGTCACCCTGGTCGTCTCGGTCAGTCCGCGTTCCGGTGGCAGCTTCGTCGCCCGCAATCTGGCGGCAGCGTTTGCCTTCGACGAGGCCAAGACGAGCCTGCTGATCGACTGCAACCTGCGCTATCCGAGCCAGCACAAGGCGCTTGGCGTCGAGCCGCTGGCGGGTGGCCTGATCGATTTCCTGGAACAGCCGGCCCTGGGCATCGCACCGGTGCTTTATCGCACGGGCATTCCCCGGGTCCGCCTGATTCCAGCCGGCAAGGCGCGCGAGAACAGCGGCGAGTATTTCTCGTCGCATCGCATGGGCACGCTGCTGGACTCGCTTAGCTCGCGTTATCCGGATCGCTACCTGTTTCTCGATGGTCCGGCGATCAAGGGTTCGCCGGACGCCCGCATCCTGTCCGATCTGGCGGATTTCGTCGTGGTGGTGGCCGGTTACGGCCGCGATACGCCGGCCGCCATCAGTCAGGCCGTGACCAATTTCGACCCGGAAAAGATGGCCGGTGTGGTGTTCAACGACTTGCCCTGAGCCGGTGCTGTACGCATTGCGAAGGTTTTTTGGGGGGCGATTCCTGCCGCGACGTATCCACTGGAGGAAGGAACATGGCGGTACGAACCACACTCGTCCGATCCCTAGGGCTTGCACTGGCCGCCACCTCGGGAAGCGCGTTGGCTGACCAATTCGACTACTCGCTTTATATGTCTTTCGAGCACAGCGACAACATCACCTTGAGCACGTCGGAGCCGATCAGCCAGAACGTGATCATCCCGGGCGTGAATTTCGCCTATACGCAGCAGGGCTCGACGGTGCAGGCCACGGCCACGGGCAACATCGAATACCGCGACTACCCCGGCAACAACTTCAGCAACCAGACGGTGGGCTCCTTGGCCGCCCAGGCCAATTGGACCGTGGTACCGCAGCGCCTGGATGTATTCGTGCAGGACTATGCGGGCGTCGAGCCGGTCGACACGTTGGCCCCGAATGCCCCCAGCAATCAGCAGCAGACCAATGTGCTGGCGGTGGGGCCGACGCTGCACTTCCGCGTCGGCGAAGCGATGACCGGACAGGTGGAGCTGCACTACGTCAACAGCTACGCCTCGAAGGTGACGGAATTCAATTCCTCGCGCGGGGACGCGGCGTTCCGCCTGTTCAGGGACATCAATCCGACGGACCAGATCTCGTTCAATGCCGAGTACCAGCATGTCACGTTTACCGACAGCACGGCGGGTCCAAACTACGACCGCTACGAGGTTTACGGAACCTATGCGACGCGACTGACGCACTTCGATGCGAACCTGACGGCGGGTTGGACCAACATCGACTACCAGAGTGGCGGGCCGCATCTGAGCGACCCGCTCGCGCGCGTGACGGTGGGCTGGCGACCGTCCGCGCAAAGCACGTTCACGCTGTCCGGTGCCTACCAGTACGTCGACGCGGCGCAGAGCATCCTGCAACCAAACAGCGTCCAGATAGGTACCGACGTGGTGCCGTTGCAGCCGGTGGCACAGGTGCTCAGCGACGTACGTGGCGGCATCAACACCGGAACGGCAATCATCAGTTCGGATGTGTACAAGGAGCGCCGGCTGGATGCGTCCTACAACTATCGCGACGAGCGCCTGTCACTGACCATCGCACCGGCTTACGACAAGCTGGTCTATGTCAACGACACCCAGCTCAACCAGTCGGACCGCGGCATCAGCTTCACCGCTTCCTACAAGTTGCGCCCGACCGTGACCTTGTCGGGCTTCACGACGGTGGACCGCTTCGTCTACGACAACATCGACCGTACCGACAAGGACTATCGCTTCGGCATCGATTTTGGCCATCAGTGGACGCCGCACTGGAGCTGGCACGCCTCTTACGTGCGCCAGATTCGCAGCAGCGATGCAGCCGCCCAAAGCTATCACGAGAACGAATATCTGCTGACGGTGGTGTTCACACGATGACGACGCGGACCGAAGCCGAACTGCCCTTCTTTTTCGGGGATCGCCACGAGCTGTTTGGCATTTACCATGCGGCGGCGCGGACGGCCGGGAAGGCGGCGCTGCTGTGCGCGCCGCTCGGACAGGATCAGATCCGCTGCCATCGGCTGTATCGGCAACTGGCGCACGCGCTGGCCTCGGCGGGCATACCTGTGCTGCGCTTTGACTGCTACGGCTGCGGTGATTCGCTGGGGGAGAGTGCGGAAGTGCGCTGGGATCGCTGCATCAGCGACACCGTGACGGCGGCCAATGAACTTCGTGCGCGCAGCGGCGTGGATCGCGTGCTGGCGTTCGGCGCACGCCTGGGCGGAAGCCTGGCCTTGGCCGCGGCGCCTGCCGCGCATCTGGCCGATGTGGTGGTGTGGGACCCGGTGGTCGATGGCCATGCCTATGTGGCGACGCTGGATGCGATGCAGGATGCGCTGCGGCAGGACACCCGTCGCTTCATCAGGCCACGACCCGCTGAACTCGCCGGCGAGCAGTGGCTCGGCTTTGCCGTCAATCCTGAGCTGCGTGAGCAGATCAATGGCCTGGCGGCGGACTGGGAAACGACTCCGTCGCTGCTGCTTGACTCGTTGCCACAACCCTCCGCGCAGACGTGGAAGGCGCTTGCGATGGACGAGACCAGCATCCAGCGACTGGAACCGCCAACGCCATGGGATGACTTGGCGAAACTGGAAGTGGCGATACTCTCGCACTCGCTGGTGCAGGCCGTTACGGCACATGTGCAGGCCGTTTCGGCACCTGTTCGGGCCCTGAACGCACATGTTCTAGGTGCGCACCGATGAGCGAGCAGGCCTTCCGTTTTGGCAGGGCGCGGCATCTGATCGGGATCGCCGGGTTGCCGGATGCGCGGCGGGACAGCGTCGGCGTCATCGTGCTCAACTCGGGGCTGGTCCATCGCGTGGGGCCCTTCCGGTTGGCCGTGGACATGACGCGGCGCCTCAATGCGCTCGGCTACCCGACACTTCGTTTCGACTTCTCGACGATTGGCGATAGCGGCGCCAGCGGTGAATCGCAATCGCGCGTGCAACAGATTCATGCCGATGCGGACGACGCCATGGGGCTGTTGCACCGGCACGCCGGCTGCACCCGGTTCGTCTTGATTGGCCTCTGCTCCGGTGCCCAGAACGCGCACGCCGTGGCCTGCCGCGATGACAAGATCGCCGGCGCGGTATTCATGGACGGCTACGCCTATCGCACGTTGGGCTTCAGGATTCGCCACTACTTGCCACGCCTCTTCAACCCGATGCGCTGGTGGCGGCGCCTGACCCGCGTGCGCACGGCCAACGAAGCCAGCGGCGGCGAGCCGGTATTCCGGGTGGCGCCCTTGCCGCAGTCGGTCGTGCGGGTCGATTTCGCCGGCATGATCGAGCGGGGCACCAAGCTTTGCCTGATCTATAGCGGCGGCATCAACACGTATTTCAATCATGCGCACCAGTTTCGCGAGTGTTTTGGCCGGGTGATGAACCATCCGGCGGTGAGCACCCGCTACCTGGAAGAGATGGACCATACCTTCGTCCTCGTCGATGACCGCAAGCGCCTTATCGATCACGTTGAGGAATGGCTTTGCCGCAACTTTCCCGTCGCTAATGCAGGTGTCCCAGCATGAACGGAGTCCTCGTCACCGGCGGCGCCGGCTATATCGGCAGTCATGTCGTGCAGCAGCTGGTGGCGCGCGGCGAACACGTCGTGGTTATCGACAACCTGTCGACCGGCTTCCGTGACGCCGTGCATGGCGCGGAGCTGGTGGTTGGCAATGTCGGTGATCGCAGCCTGGTGTCGCGCGTGCTGGCCGAGCATCGGGTGGACACGGTCCTGCATTTCGCGGCGCACACGGTCGTGCCCGAGTCGGTATGCGATCCGGTCAAGTACTACGGCAACAACACCTGCAACACGTGCAATCTTCTCGCGTGTTGCGCCGAGGCCGAAGTGTCGAAGTTCATCTTCTCGTCGACGGCGGCGGTTTACGGCATGACCGAGGCGGGGGTGGCCGATGAAGACACACCCACCCGTCCGATCAATCCCTATGGCATGTCGAAGCTGATGTCGGAGACGATGGTGCGCGACCTCAGCGCGGCTGGCGCCTTGCGCCACGTCATCCTGCGTTACTTCAATGTCGCCGGTTGCGATCCCGCGGGGCGCATCGGCCATTCGACGCCGCACGCCACCTTGCTGATCAAGGTGGCGTGTCAGCACGCGGTGGGGAAATGCGCGAGCCTCTCCATCTACGGTACCGACTACAACACCCCGGACGGTACCGGCATCCGCGACTATATCCATGTGGAGGACCTCGCCGCAGCGCATTTGCGCGCGCTGGATCACCTGCGTTCGGGGGGCGAGTCGCTTACGCTGAACTGTGGCTACGGGCACGGCTACAGCGTGCGCGAGGTGATCGATGCGGTAACGCGGGTCAGTGGCCGGGCGCTGAATGTGGTCGAGCTGCCACGCCGGGTCGGTGACCTGCCGATGCTGATCGCGTGCAGCGACCGCCTGCAGCGTGTGCTCGACTGGCATCCACGCTACGACGACCTCGATTTCATCGTGCGCACCGCCTTCCAGTGGGAGCTGAAGCTGTCGCAGAGCGTGGACTATGTCAGCTAAGCCACCCATGTCGCGGTTACGTCGGCTGCGCGCGGCGCTGTCGCTGCTGTTGCTGCTGGTGTTGAGCGCCTATCTGCTGGCCGCGCACTCGCTCAATGCGGCGCCGCGCAGCATGGCGGCACAGGCGACGGGTGGTGCCAAGCACAGCGGCAGTGCGGCGGCGACGCCGTCGGACATCGTGGCCGAGCAGAAGATCGTGCTCCACCGCAATGCCGGCAGCGGATCGCCGGTGCTGGTGTCGCTGGGCATTCCGTTTCCACCCGGGGCGCTGACCGATCCGAATCTGGTGCGCATTCTTGACGGGAAGGGCAACGAGGTCGCCGCCGCGGCCAAGGTCACTCTGCGCTGGCATTTCAAGGACGGCAGCATCCGCGCGGTTCGCGTGCAGTTCCGCGCGCCGCTGGCCAGCGACAAGGAGACCTATTACTTCGCCATCGGCAAGCCGCGGCAGGAGGAGATCGCGGGCTGGCCTTACGACACCGGACTCGTCGACGGCGAGCAGGGCCTGCGGGTACCCATGGCCCTGGGCACGCTGACGCCGGAATGGCTGACGGCGTCGTTGATTGCCGGGCCGCAGACCCCGGCGAGCCCGAACGAGGCGTATGCCAAGTATGTGGCTCGCCAGTTCCAGTGGGCCCAGAAATTACCGGTGGACGATCCGACGGCGTGGCTGTTCGATCGGCCCTCCACCTTGTTCAAGGCCTATATCCGCACCGGCCGATTCGATTATCTGCAGGCCGCCGATACGAGCTATCGCTTCTACATGAAGTACATCAAGCGCGACGGCTTGCCCATGGGGCCGTCATGCGGTGGTGGCTGGACCCTGGGCGGAAAGCCTTGCGACGCCAAGTACGTCTATATCGAGCCGATCGTGCTGGCGCTCGCCCTGACCGGCAACGACACCACCCACGATACGGACACCGTCAACAAGATGGTGACCCTGTGGGCCAATGGCGGCTGGAGCGGCGAGCCCGGTCCTTATACCCACGCGTCGGAGTACTTCACCGAACGCCTGGTGGGGCTGGGCCTGCTGGCTACGGTGAGTGCCTACGAGCTCAGCGGCAATCCGCATGAGCTGGCCATGATCAAGCAACGCGTCGGCTGGCTCTACGATCATCAACGCGACAATCCGGACCACCTGGGTAACGACGGCTCCTGGCGCAACAGCTGGCAGCTGCACGAAAACGACAGCTACAACGCGGCCACCGATGTGCGTGGCGCCTCGCCATGGATGACTGAGAACATCATCGATGCGCTGTGGCACGCATGGCTGGTCACCGGCGACAAGCGCATCCCCGAGATGATCACGGGATTCGGGCGCTACCTGGAGAAGTACGGCTGGATCGACCGCAAGCTGATGAAGGGCTCGCACGATTGGCGCAATCCCTGCTCGGGGCCGGATGGACTGATTGCCTGGTATTGGTCGTCGTCCCAGGCCAGCAGCGAGGTGTTGTCCCACATCGAGGATTCCGATGGCTGGTACAGCGACGCCCACAACGTCGAACTGGGCTTGCCCGTGGCGGCCGCTTATTACTTCGAGACCGATCCTGTGCAGATTGCCGCACTGAAACGCCGGCTGGAAGCGCTGACCTCGTCCTATAACGTCGATTGCGCAGAGCGCAGCGATACGGCACGTCGCTTCAACTGGAACAATCGCGGCAGCGGCGTCGTGCAATGGATGATCCATCAACCGGCGGGCAGCGGTGCTGCCGCGCTCGCATCCCACCCTGTCGGCCAGTGAACACGATGACTCCGCATCGCCACACAGCCAAGGTCGCGGACGGACTCTTCATGAATCAACGCCTGGCTGTTTTGCGCAGTGTCGCCATCGTATCGGTGTCGGCCTATATCGAATACGGTCTGGGCCTGCTGATCAGCGTGTGGGTGGCGCGCGCGCTGGGGCCGGCGGACTTCGGTCGCTATGCGTTCACGGTGTGGCTGTGCCGTTGGCTGATCATCTGCAGCAACCATGCGCTGACGACTTCTTCGATGAAGTTCATCGCCGAGGCCGATGGCGCGGGCAGGGCGGATATCGCCTCGCATATCGCCTCCGGCCTGAACCGCGTGCAGCATCTTAGCCTGTGCCTGGTCTTGGTCGCCTTTGCGCTGATCAGCTTTATCGTCAAGCCGGTGGAATGGCGGGTTTTCCTGGGCCCGATGATCGTGCTGTCGATTGTGGCGGTGACCGCCCGGGCGAACTTCGCCATGCGCGTGGCGATTTCCAAGGGGCAGGAGCATTTCGAGCCCGAGGCCATCGCCACCGTATTGAGCGGCGCGTTGACCGTCGGCCTGGTGATTGCGGCCACCGTGGTGCATGCGGATCTGCTTGCGTTCATAGCGATCTATGCGGTGTCGTCGCTGTCGCTCAACCTGATCAATCGCATCGCCTATCGCCGCTATTGCCTCCCCATCGTACCAGGCCCGATTCCGCAAGAGATGAGCGTGCGGCTGCGACGCCATCTGTGGCTTACCGCGACCCTGGTGATGCTCACCTCGATCAAGGGCGGCACGGTCGAGATGTTCATGCTCAATACGTTCTCCACCACGACGGCGGTGGGCTTCTTCGCGATTGCCTCGACCCTGACACGCGGAGCGGTGGAGCTGTTCTCGGTAGGTCTCACCGCCACCTTGCTTCCGTACATGGCCAAGGCTTTCGGGCAGAAGGGCCAGGAACACGCGGCGCGCTTCCTGTCCGAGGCAACCCGCTTCTACTGGGCCGCCGGCCTCGCCATCGCCGGCCTCGGCCTGGTCACCACGTCGGGCCTGGTGACCTTGATGTACGGCCACAAATACACCGAGGCGATTCCCAGCATCATCACGATCCTGGTGCTCGCGGGCGTGTTGTTGTTCGTCAACGGCATCGTGGCGTTCCAGACCGTGGTGGATCGCCAGGATGATCGCATTCGCCTCTCCGGACGCGCCCTGATCGTCAACATCGTGCTTGGCATTGCGCTGATTCCACGTTTTGGCCTGGCTGGCGCCGTACTGGCCTACAGCGGCACGCGGATCTCCGAGCTGATCCTGGCGGTGTATTACCTGCGCCGCGTCACCAGCGAAGGTATCCCCTGGTCACCCATGCTCCGCCTGCTTGCCGTGAGTGCGCTCGCCACCGGCGTGGCCATGCTGGTGTTGGAACTGGTGCCGGGCAGGTTCGCTTTCGTTCCTGCCGGGATCACGTTCGTCTGTCTTTACGCGCCGGCCGGCGTGCTGGTGCGCTACTGGACGGAAGAGGACTATGCCTTGCTCGGGACGATCGCCGGACGGCTGGGGTTGCCGGGGCGGATGTTCATGCGCGGGTTGCAGTTGTTGCGGGTCAGGGTGACGGCTTGAGGGGTGTGGTTTTGCGCTGGCTCGTCGGCGGCGACTCGACGTCACCGCGACCGCTGGCTCCTTCTCCCCTCTGGGGAGAAGGTTGGGATGAGGGGCGGGTGCTCTCGATCGCGCGACAACTGGGCGTGATCGCCAGCGTGCCGCTTACGGAGCGGGCGTTCCGAACCGCTGCCGCGGTCCGGGTCACTTTTCTTTTGCTGGCCCAAAAGAAAAGTAACCCAAAGAAAATGGCCTGAAGAGCTCATAGCATTGCGTGGAATGCGAGCCTGACGAGCGATGCCAGCCAGATCGGTGGCGGCCCACGGCCGCTACACAGCGGCTACACCGCAACGCGCCACAGCGCAGAGGGCTTAAAGCGTGGGCGGTGTTGTGCTTATCCGAGCAACTGGACACCACATGCGTTTCGACCGTAGGACTGGCCTGCCTTAAGTCCTCACCGCGTTGGCGCGTTGCGGTGTAGCCGCTGTGTAGCGGCCTTGGGCCGGCAGCTATTTGCTCGCCCAGACCTTCCAACGCTTCTATCCAACGGAGTGCTACCAGCTCTAGAGGCCATTTCTTTGGGTTAGGCGGTGTCAATCTAGAAGTGCATCATCGATGGCTTGGGCGAGGTCATCACGCCCCAGCGCACGCATGATCATCTCCGCAGGGCAGTGGTAGTCGAGCGTGGCTCGCGGGCGCA
>NZ_JAPDPF010000003.1 GCF_026283925.1 Dyella halodurans | reverse complement strand
TTCCCTGGCGGCTATAGCGCTGTGGTCCCACCCGATCCCATCCCGAACTCGGAAGTGAAACGCAGCTGCGCCGATGGTAGTGTGGCATTGCCCATGCAAGAGTAGGTCACCGCCAGGGGCTTCATCCTCAAACGCCTTCCCATCCGGGAAGGCGTTTGTCTTTGTGTGTTTCGCGCTTTGCGCGCCGCTCGATACGAAACCCTCGCAGCTCACGCTGCGGGGGTTTTTCGTTTGGGCTTTCGACAACATCGGCGGCTGCCGAACGGCCCATCAAAACCTCACCGTCATCCCCGCGAACGCGGGGATCCAGCGCCTTTTACTTGCGCAACATCACGCGACATCAGGCGCGTTGTCCATTCCGTGCACAGTCACTGGATCCCCGCTTTCGCGGGGATGACGGCGAGGGGGGGGCGGTGAGGGCAAGTGAGCGGCGAGGAAGAGTCGACGCTGAGGGACGAACAACGATCAAGGATGAATGACGGTGAGGAAGTCTCCACGTCACCGAGTGCTTGCCTCGCGCTGAACGTCCACCATCCTCGCAGTGTCAGTTATCGCAATAATTTGCGAAGATCATCAGCCCCCACAGAGCTTCGATGATTTCATGACGACTCCCATCCAGAGCCGCCTCGGTCCACTCCCCTATCTGATTTTCTCTTCACGTTGGCTGCAGTTGCCGTTGTATCTCGGCCTGATCGTCGCCCAGGCGATCTATGTCGTGCAGTTCGTGCGCGAGCTGTGGCACCTGGTCACGACCACCTTGTTCAACGGCGGCATCGACGTCACTGTCGCGGACAGCGCCGAAACCACCATCATGCTTACGGTGCTGGGACTGATCGACGTGGTGATGATCTCCAACCTGCTGGTGATGGTGATTGTTGGTGGCTACGAGACCTTCGTGTCGCGATTGAAGCTTGAAGGGCACCCCGACCAGCCGGAGTGGCTTTCGCATGTGAATGCCACGGTGCTCAAGGTGAAGCTGGCGATGGCCATCATCGGCATCTCCTCGATCCACCTGTTGGCCACGTTTATCAAGGCGGGTTCGCTCAGCAGCCAGACCATCATGTGGCAGATCCTGCTGCACCTGACCTTTGTGGTTTCGGCGCTATCCCTGGCCTACATCGATCGGATCATGCAGCCGGGCGCCAAGGCTGAAAGCCACTGACGCGATATGCGCCAGCCGGGTTGTTGCTACGCTTACTCGTATAGCGACCAGGCCGCGGAGCAGACCCAGCGTGGAACAGCGATACATCCTCGCCCTCGACCAGGGCACTACCAGTTCCCGCGCGGTCCTGTTTGATCGCGCGGGTTCGGTGGTGGGTTCGGCGCAGCGGGAGTTTCCGCAGATCTTTCCCGAACCGGGCTGGGTCGAGCACAACCCGCGCGACATCCTCACCAGCGTGCTGGTGACCATCACCGAGTTGCTTGCCAACACCCAGGTGGACCTGGCGGAGATCGCCGCCATCGGCATCACCAACCAGCGCGAAACGACGGTGGTGTGGGATCGCGCGACGGGGCAGCCGGTGCACAACGCGATCGTGTGGCAATCGCGCCAGAGTGCAGCGATCTGCGAGCGACTGCAGAACGAAGGCTACGAAGCGCTCGTGCGCGAACGCACGGGTCTGCTGATCGATGCGTATTTCTCGGGCACCAAGCTGCGCTGGATCCTCGATCATGTCGAAAGCGCGCGTGAACGGGCCGATCGCGGCGAACTGCTGTTCGGCACCATCGATACGTGGCTGATCTGGAACCTGAGTGGCGGCGCGGCGCACGTCACCGATGCCAGCAATGCCGCGCGCACCTTGCTGTACGACATCCACCGGCGCTGCTGGGATGACGACCTGCTGCGCATGTTGGATATTCCGCGCGCCATGCTGCCCGAGGTACGTTCGAGCAGCGAAGTCTACGCGCGCACGGCTCCCTCGCAGTTCTTCGGGGCCAGCATTCCTATCGCGGGTGTCGCGGGTGACCAGCAAGCCGCGCTGTTCGGGCAGGCCTGCTTCACACCTGGCATGGCCAAGAATACGTATGGCACCGGCTGCTTCATGCTGATGAATACCGGCGAGCAAGCGGTGCCGTCGAAACACGGCCTGCTCACCACCATTGCCTGGCAGCTGGGCGATCGCACCGAGTACGCGCTCGAGGGCAGCATCTTCGTCGCCGGCTCGGTGATCCAGTGGCTGCGCGATGGTTTGCGCATGTTGGGCAAGGCGAGCGATTCGCAGGCCTATGCCGAGCGCGTGGCGTCGAGCGAGGGCGTCTACGTCGTGCCGGCCTTTGTCGGTCTTGGCGCGCCGTACTGGCGCAGCGATGTGCGTGGGGCGGTATTCGGCCTCAGTCGCGGCACCAGCAAGGAGCACTTTGTGCGCGCTGCGCTGGAATCGATGGCGTATCAGTCACGCGATGTGTTGACCGCGATGGAAGCCGATGCCGGCATCGCCTTGAAGGAGTTGCGCGCTGATGGCGGCGCCATGGCCAACGATTTCATGGTCCAGTTCCAGAGCGACATGCTTGGCGTGCCGGTCTTGCGCCCGCGCGTGCAGGAGACCACGGCGCTAGGTGCGGCCTATCTCGCCGGACTGGCCGTGGGCTTCTGGCGCGACTGCGAGGAGATCGCCAACCTGTGGCAAGTCGATCGGCGCTTCACGCCGAACATGCCCGCCGCGGAACGCGATCGCCTCTATCGGGGCTGGCTGGACGCCGTGAATGCCACCATGGGATTTCGCGTGAGCTGAAACGAACGAGGCCTCCACCTGGGAGGCCTCGTCGTGAATCGCTTGCGACTCCGATCAGTCGATCGCGTAACCGAACTGTTCCTTGAACTCGGCTGCGAACTGGGCGTAGTCGAAGTGCTGGTTCTGCGTGCCCGGATGTTCGACCTTGAGTGCGCCCATCAGCGAGGCCATGCGGCCGGCGGTCGGCCAGTCCTTGCCGCCCATGATGCCGAAGATCAGGCCGGCGCGATAAGCATCGCCGCAGCCGGTCGGATCGATCACCTGGCGCTCGCGGGCCGGCGGAATCTCGTGCGTGACGCCGCCAGCGTGGATCAGCGAACCGCGCGGGCCCTGCGTGACGATATAGGCCTGCACGCGCGAGGCGATTTCCTGCGCGCTCCAGCCAGTGCGCTGCTGCAGCAGCTGCGACTCGTAGTCATTGACGATGACGTAGGTGGCCTTTTCGATCATGGCGCGGAATTCGTCGCCATTGAACAGCGGCATGGCCTGGCCCGGGTCGAAGATGAACGGCACGCCGCGGGCGGCGAACTCGTTCACGTGCTGCAACATGGCGTCGCGGCCATCCGGCGCCACGATGCCGAAGCTGATCTCCGGGATGTCGCGCACGTGGTTCTCATGCGCGCTGAGCATGGCGCCCGGATGGAAGGCGGTGATCTGGTTGTTGTCCAGGTCGGTGGTGATGAAGCACTGCGGCGTGAATTGGTCGTCGAACGCACGCACGTAGTCGAGGCGGATGCCGTACTTCTGCATATGCGCGCGATACGGGGCGAAGTCCTGGCCCACGGTGGCCACCGGCAAGGGGTCGCCGCCGAGCAGCTTCAAGTTGTAGGCGATATTGCCGGCGCAGCCGCCAAACTCGCGGCGCATGGCAGGCACCAGGAACGACACGTTCAGGATGTGCACCTGATCGGGCAGGATGTGATTCTTGAACTGGTCCTGGAACACCATGATGGTGTCGTAGGCGAGCGATCCGCAGATGACGGCAGACATGATGCGAGGATGTTCCCTGGCAGATGGAATGGGGGCTGGGACGCCTATCGCCCGACCTTGCCCAAAGCGCCCGATGATACCGATATCGCGCTCCGGCCGCGACTTTCCTGCGCCAGGCCGCGCGTGTCCAGAAGCTTCAAAACGTGCATATCATCGCGTAGACAAAGGCTTTCTTAACGAGATTGTCCTTGCGAAACGGGGGTTTGCTGACTAGACTGGCCCGCTTACTTTTTAACCAGCCCAACACGCGGCGGACACATGTTCAAGAAGTTTCGCGGGTTCTTTTCCAACGACATTTCCATCGACCTTGGCACCGCCAACACGCTCATTTATGTGCGCGGCCAGGGCATCGTCCTGAATGAGCCGTCGGTGGTAGCGATTCGTCAGGATCGTGGCCCGGGTGGTCCGCGCGCCGTCGCGGCGGTGGGTAGCGACGCCAAGAAGATGCTGGGTCGTACGCCTGGCAACATCGCCACCGTGCGTCCGATGAAGGATGGCGTGATCGCCAACTTCTCGATGACCGAGGCGATGCTGCAGCATTTCATCAAGCAGGTGCACAAGTCGCGCATGCTGCGTCCCAGCCCGCGCGTACTGGTCTGCGTGCCGTGCGGCTCCACCCAGGTGGAGCGCCGCGCCATCAAGGAATCGGCCGAAGGCGCCGGTGCGCGTGACGTGTTCCTGATCGAAGAGCCCATGGCCGCTGCGATCGGCGCCGGTATCCCGGTGCACGAGGCGCGCGGTTCGATGGTGCTGGATATCGGTGGCGGCACCTCCGAAGTGGCGGTGATCTCGCTCAACGGCATCGTCTACTCGCAGTCCGTGCGCGTGGGCGGCGACCGCTTCGACGAGGCCATCATCAACTACGTGCGCCGCAACCACGGCACCCTGATCGGCGAATCGACTGCCGAGCGCATCAAGATGGAAATCGGCTGCGCGTTCCCGCAGAGCGAGGTCAAGGAGATCCAGATCTCCGGCCGTAACCTCGCCGAGGGCGTGCCGCGCATGTTCACCATCAACTCCAACGAAGTGCTGGAAGCGCTGCACGAGCCGCTGTCGGGCATCGTGGCAGCGGTGAAGTCCGCGCTGGAGCAGACCCCGCCCGAGCTGTGCTCGGACGTGGCCGAGCGTGGCATCGTGTTGACCGGCGGTGGTGCCTTGTTGCGCGACCTCGATCGCCTGATCTCCGAGGAGACCGGCCTGCACGTGCAGGTGGCGGACGAACCGCTGACCTGCGTGGCACGCGGTGGTGGCAAGGCGCTGGAGCTGATCGATCAGCACGGCAGCGACTTCTTCGCTCCCGAATAAGCCACCGACACGGGTAGGGGGTAGTCCATGGCGCTTGCGCGCGAGGAATCCTCGCCCCTGTTCGCCGGCACGGTTGCCGGGACGCTCAGGCTCATGCTGTATTTGGCGCTGGCCATGGTGCTGATGGTGCTTGACCATCGCAATGGCTGGATCTGGCGTCTGCGCTACGCCACCTCGGTGGTGGTCGAGCCCGTGTATCGACTCGCCGGCCTGCCTGCCGCCGGCATGCGCACGGTCAGCGTCGCCTTTGCCGATCGCAAGATGTTGACCGAACAGAACCAGCGCCTGCGTGAGGATCTGCTGCTGGCCAATGCCAAGCTCAATCGCATGGCGGCGGTGGCCCAGCAGAACCAGCGCCTCAAGGAACTGCTGGATACCCAGCACAGCCTGGAACTCAACGTGCAGCTGGCACGGGTGATCGACGTCGACCTTGGCGCGAGCCGCCACCGCATGCTGCTCAACCTTGGCGCGCGTGACGGGGTGAAGTCGGGGCAGGTGGTGATCGACGCGCACGGCGTGATGGGCCAGGTGGTGGAAGTGATGCCGCGGACTTCGCTGGTGATGCTGGTGACCGACCCCGATCACGCGATTCCGGTGGTGATCGAGCGTACTGGTCTGCGTACCGTGGCCTATGGCCTGCGTGATGGCGATTTGCTGAGCCTGCCGAATATTTCCATGGCGTCCGATGTGCATGCCGGCGACAAGCTGCTGACCTCCGGCCTGGGCGGGCGCTTCCCGCCAGGCTTCCCGGTGGGCGAAATTCTCAGCGTGGACCAGTCGCCGTCCGGCATGTTCCTGGAGGCGCGTGCGCGCCCCACCGCGGACCTGGATCGCAGTGAAGACGTGCTGTTGCTGCATGACCAGGCCGAACCCGCGGGCCCACCCGCACCGGTAACGCCGGCCGGGCCGCCCGCCGATCTGGCGCCCGCGACGCCTGCCGTCACCACGACCAGCGCGCCGCCGCCGCGTGCGGCCGAGGCGAGCGTGTCGCCGGCGCCTGCCGCTAGCGCCGCACCGGTGCAGCCATGAACAAGCAACGGATCAATCTGCTGTGGTTCGTCGGCACGCTGGTGTTTGCGTTGGTGTCGATGCTGATTCCGCTGCCGGCGCCGTTGCAGCCGTTCAAGCCGTACTGGCCGGCGCTGTTTCTGCTGTATTGGTCGCTGGAATCGGCGGATCGCGTCAACCTCGGGCTGGCCTTCTGCATCGGTCTTTGTGCCGACCTGCTGGACGGCGTGCTGCTGGGCGAGCAGGCCATGCGCTTGTGCGCGCTGGTGTTCATCGCACTGCGCTTCCGTTCGCGCCTGCGCTTCTTCCCCATGTGGCAGCAGACGCTGGCCGTGCTGGCCTTGCTGCTGAACGATCGCATCCTGCTGTTGATCGTGCGCACCTTTGCCGGTGAGGCGCTGCCGCCGGCCACCTGGTGGATTTCGCCGTTTGTCGGCGCGGCCTTGTGGCCGTTCCTGTTCGTGCTCATGGACGACCTGCGCATGCGCATGCGCATCCAGTAACGGCCATGGCCCTGAAACGACGCTCCATCAAAGATGCCCGCGGCGAAAGCGCGCTGTTCCAGCGGCGCGCGCTGGCAGGGTTCGCCTTGATCCTGCTTGGTTTGTGCACGCTGATCGTGCGCTACCACTATTTGCAGGTGCAGCGTCATGACGAGTTTGCGCTGCGTTCGGAGAACAACCGCGTCAAGCCCAGGGCGATTCCGCCGGCGCGCGGCCTGATCTTCGATCGCAGTGGCGTGCTGCTGGCCGACAACGTGCCGGCCTTCCGCCTGGAAGTGGTGCCTGAGCAGGTGCCCGACATGAAGGCGATGTTGTCGCAGATCGGCGAGGTGGTGCCGCTCGGCGACGATGACATCGACACCTTCAAGAAGCAGCTCAGGCAGAACCGCCGCTTCGACAGCGTGCCGCTCAAGATGCATCTGACCGAGGATGATATTGCGCGCTTCGCCATCAATCGCTGGCGTTTCCCCGGCGTCGACGTCGTGCCCTATCTCACGCGCCGTTACCCCTTCGGCCCGCTGTTCGCGCATGTCGTTGGCTATGTCGGCCGTATCGATGCGGACGACGTGAACCGGCTCGATCCGGAGCGCTACAAGGGCACCAGCCATGTGGGCCGCAGCGGCCTGGAACGGTCGTACGAGGACATCCTGCATGGCACGCCGGGCTATGAACTGGTCGAGGTGAATGCGGATGGACGCACCCAGCGCGTGCTGGAGACGCATCCGCCGATTCCCGGCAAGAACCTGTATCTCAGCATCGACCTGCGCGTGCAAAAGGCCACCACCGATGCGTTCGCGGGCAGGCCGGGTTCGGCCGTCGCCATCGACCCGCGTAACGGCCAGGTGCTGGCGATGGTCAGCGTGCCCAGCTTTGACCCGAACCTGTTCGTCAATGGCATTGGCCGCGCCGACTACACCGCCTACATGACGGCCGAAGACAAGCCGCTGCTCAACCGTGCGCTGAAGAGTGCCTATCCCCCTGGCTCCACGGTCAAGCCGTTCCTGGCGCTGGGCGGCCTGGAATACGGCGTACGCCGGCCGGAAGACACCGTGTTGTCGACGGGCGAGTTCTGCATACCCGGGCAGCAGCGCTGTTATCGCGACGACACGCGCGGTGGCGATGGCACGGTCAACATGGTGCGGGCGATCGAAAAGTCCACCAATACCTACTTCTACCGACTTGCCCTGGACCTGGGCATCGATCGGCTCAGCAGCTGGATGGGCGGCCTTGGCTTCGGACACAAGTCGGGCGTCGATCTGCTCGGCGAGGCCGAGGGCATCCTGCCGTCGCGCGAATGGAAGGCCACGCGCAGCAAGTTTGGTTGGTTCCCTGGCGAAACCGTGATCGCGGGTATCGGCCAGGGCTACTGGAACGTCACGACCTTGCAGCTGGCCCATGCCACCGCGACCTTGGCTGATCGTGGCACGCCCTACGCGCCACGACTGGTGATGGCCACGGCCAATGTGAAGGAACGCCCGGTGCCCTTGGCTAATCCGCCGAGCGGACCGTCGGTGATCCACAAGGCCGCGAACTGGAATGTCATCAACCAGGGCATGGAGGCGGTGATTTACGGCGCGGGCGGCACCGCCAGCCAGGCCGGCGTGTTCAAGGGCTTCCCGTACACCGTGGCTGGCAAGAGCGGTACCGCCGAGCGTTTCTCGCGCCGCGGCAACGAATACGACACCAACAAGAACACGGCCTACCTGGCCACGCGTCACCGCGCCTGGTTCATTGCCTACACGCCCACCGAAGCGCCGCGCATCGCCGTGGCGGCGATGCTGGAAGAGGGCGCCTGGGGTGCGGCGGATGCCGGACCGATCGTGCGCAAGGTGATGGAAGCATGGATCGTGACCCAGGGTGGCGCAGTGCCGCCGAGCAAGACACCGGAAAGCGGGGTCGAGTCAGCCTCCAGCGCACCCGCACAACCTGACGACACGCCGATGGCGACGCCTGCCGACATGCCCGCCGGGATGCCGGCCGACCCTTCCAGCACGGCTTCCCCGGAAGACGGAGGCAACCGATGATCGACGCCCTCCAGGCCCGCCTGGTGCGCATCCTGCGCCGCATGATGACGCGTCCGCGCATCGACCTGCCGCTGGCTTTCGGTTTGTTCGTGCTCGCCGTGGTCGGCCTGATGACCTTGTACAGCGCCAGCGGCGGCAGCATGGCCATGATCACCGGCCAGGCGGCCCGCTTCGTGATGGGCGGCCTGCTGGTGGTGCTGATCTCGCGCATTCCGCCGTCGGTACTGCGCAGCTGGACGCCATGGCTGTACGCGGCCAGCGTGGCCTTGCTGCTGGTGGTGGCGGCCCTGGGCCAGGTGCGCAGCGGCTCCAAGCGCTGGCTGGACCTGGGCGTGATGTCGTTCCAGCCGTCCGAGCTGCTCAAGCTCACCATGCCGATGATGGTGGCCTGGTACCTGCACTCCAGGCAGCTGCCGCCGCGTTGGAAAGACATCATCGTGGTGGGCATCCTGATCGCCATTCCCGCCGGTTTGATCGCCGAGCAGCCTGACCTGGGCACGGCCTTGCTAGTGTCGGCGGCCGGCGCGTTCGCGCTGTTCCTGTCCGGCATGGCGTGGTGGAAGATCGGCAGCCTGCTCGCCGCGGTGGGTGGCATGGTGCCGGTGGCCTGGCATTTCCTGCACGAATACCAGCGCAACCGCGTGCGCACCTTGCTGGACCCGGAATCGGACCCGCTGGGCAACGGCTGGCACATCATCCAGTCGCAGATCGCGGTGGGCTCGGGCGGCATGTTCGGCAAGGGCTGGCAGCACAGTACGCAGTCGCGCCTGGACTTCCTCCCTGAACACACCACCGACTTCATTTTCGCGGTGTTTTCCGAGGAATTCGGCCTGGTCGGCGTGATCGGCCTGATGCTGTTGTACGCCTTCATCATCGGCCGCTGCCTGTGGATTGCGATGGAAGCGCGCGACACCTATTCGCGCCTGCTCGCCGGCGCCATCGGCATGAGCTTTTTCGTCTACGTGTTCGTCAACGGCGGCATGGTCGCCGGCATGCTGCCGGTGGTGGGCGTGCCGATGCCGCTGGTGAGTTATGGCGGCACCTCGGCGGTCTCGCTGCTGACCGGCTTCGGCGTGGTGATGTCGATCTTCGCCAATCGCAAGATGCACGACTGATCAGCGCAAAAAAGCGCGGCAAATGCCTGGATTGAGCCTATTCGCGTGCTAGGCTTTGCGCGAAGCCGTTCACGACAGCGAAGTCCTTCATGCCCTCGATTCCCGCGTCGCTCCCGACTCGTCGCCTCGTTGCCTCGCTGGGCCTGTTACTCGTCGCTGTATGCATGCCGGTTTGCGCCCAGGTCCACCCGGGTCAGGCGCAGCTGGTCAGCGAAGTGGCCAAGGACACCGGCAAGAGTCCCAAGGCGCTGAACGCGCTGCTGGATCGCGCGCAGAAGCAGCAAAGCATCCTCGATGCGATCAGTCGGCCCGCCGAAGGCAAGCCGTGGAAGGAATACCGGCCGATCTTCCTCACCGACAAGCGCATCAACGACGGCGTGGCGTTCTATCGCGAGCATCGCGATCTGCTCGAGCGCACCGCCAAGCAGTACGGCGTGCCGGCCGAATACATCGTGGCCATCATCGGCGTGGAAACCTCGTATGGCCGCAACACCGGCAAGTACAAGGTGCTCGATGCGCTGGTGACGCTGGGCCTGTATTACCCGCCACGCGCCACCTTCTTCCGCGACCAGCTGAAGACCTTGCTCGAACTGCCGGCCAGCCAGCTGGGCGGCCCGATCGATACCTTGACTGGCTCGTACGCCGGTGCGCAGGGCTGGGGCCAGTTCATGCCATCCAGCATCCGCGACTACGGCGTGGATGCCGATGGCGACGGGCATATCGACCTGAAGAATTCGCTGCCGGACATCTTCGCCAGCGTGGCCAACTACTTCGCCAAGCACGGCTGGCAGACCGGTGGCCCGGTGGCCTTGCCGGCCCAGGCTGATGCGGCCGCCAAGCCGATCTCGGTGGGCGACTCCTCGCCGCAGTGGCCGCTGGAGCAGCTGGAAGCCTGGGGCTACACCTCCGCGCAGCCGCTCAATCCTGGCGCGCCCACCAGCCTGCAGTCGCTAGAAGGCGCCAATGGCATGGAGTACTGGTTCACCTTCCAGAATTTCTATGTGATCACCAAGTACAACCGCAGTCCGTTGTACGCGCTGGCGGTGCATGAGCTGGCGCAGGAGATTGCCGAGGGCGTGCGCATGGCGGATGCCCGCCAATGAGATGGCGGCATGCGCTGCTACTCCTGCTGATCGTTCTGCTGGCGGGTTGCAGTGGAGGCAAGACCCGCCCCACGACGAGTTCGGGTGGATCGCATGCGCGTGGCACGTCGTCGTCGGCAGGCGGCGCGTCGAGTGGCGGCTTCCAGGACGACACCAGCCGCCCGCAGAGCAGCCGCTACCGTGACGGCAGCGACAGCGTGCCGGGTGGCCCGCCGCCCGATGTCAGCAAGCTGCCGGAGCCGGTGCCCAAGGTCGAACCACGCGCCCTGTATGGCAACAAGTCGCCGTACACGGTGCTGGGCCAGACCTACCAGGTGCTGCCTGGCCCCGGCGGCTACGTGGAGCGCGGCATCGCCTCGTTCTACGGCAACAAATTCAACGGGTACAAGACCTCGAGCCTCGAGGACTACGACATGTACCAGTTCACCGCCGCGCACAAGACCCTGCCGCTGCCCAGCTATGCGCGGGTGACCAACCTGGAAAACGGCAAGAGCGTGATCGTGCGCATCAACGATCGCGGCCCGTTCCACGAAAACCGCCTGATCGACCTGTCGTATGCCGCTGCCGTGAAGATCGGCGTGTGGCCCAAGGGCACCGGCCTGGTGGAAGTGCGCGCGATCGATCCGGCCCAGCCGCTCTCGGCGCAGGCGCTGCCGCCACCACCGCCGGCGCCCAAGCCTGC
This sequence comes from Dyella halodurans, assembly GCF_026283925.1. GTDB lineage: Bacteria > Pseudomonadota > Gammaproteobacteria > Xanthomonadales > Rhodanobacteraceae > Dyella > Dyella halodurans. Next base: position 516,454 of record NZ_JAPDPF010000003.1, on the reverse strand, counting down.
CAGCCCGGGGCCAGGCATTTACCTGCAGGTGGGTGCATTCTCCGATGTGAGCAACGCCGAGCGCGTGGCGCAGCAGTTGCGGGTCGCCAATTTTGCGCCGGTACAGGTGGTGGATGCCCAAATCAACGGTCGCAGCATCCGTCGCGTGCGGGTCGGGCCGATTGCCAGCGTGGACCAGGCCGACGACGTGACCTCGCGCATCGAGGGCATGGGTCTGCCCCGGCCGCAGGTCGCGGTAGACTGACGCATTGAAATTTGAATTTTTGCGGCGTCTCAGCCGCTGCCATATAGCACTTGGATTGAACTGAACGATGAGCCTGATTCGCCGTACCCTGACCTCGTTTGCCGTCGCCGCCCTGGTTGTCGGTACCGCCTTCGCCCAGCAGACCCCGCCCAAGCCCGCGCCGGTGCCGCGCCCGGTGGTGCCGGAAGCGCCGGTGCCGCCGCCGCCGGACGTGGACGGCAAGAGCTGGGTGCTGATGGATTACGCCACCGGCCAGGTGCTGGCCTCCAAGGACCCGGACGTGCGCCTGGAGCCGGCCTCGATCACCAAGGTGATGACCGACTACGTGGTGTCGGCGGAAATCGGCAACGGCAAGATCCACATGACCGATCCGGTCACCATCAGCGAAAACGCCTGGCGTGGCGGTGGCGCGGCCACCGACGGCTCCACCAGCTTCCTCAAGCTCAACAGCCAGGTGCCGCTGAAGGACCTGCTGTACGGCATGATCATCCAGTCGGGTAACGACGCCGCCATCGCGCTGGCCGAGCACACGGCCGGCTCCGAGCCTGCGTTCGCCAACCTGATGAATGCCTATGCCAAGCAGCTGGGCATGGTGAACTCCAACTTCCAGAACGCGTCGGGCTACCCGATCGCCAACCACTACACCACCGCCCGCGACATCGCGATCCTGTCGCGCGCGCTGATCCACGATTTCCCCGAGGACTATGCGATCTCGGCGATCAAGGACTTCGAGTGGAACGGCATCAAGCAGCACAACCGCAACCTGCTGCTGTGGCGCGACCAGACCGTTGACGGCATCAAGACCGGCCATACCGCCGCTGCCGGCTACTGCCTGGCCGCCTCGGCCAAGCAGGGCGATTCGCGCATGATCGCGATCGTGATGGGCGCCAGCAACGAGAAAGCCCGCGCCGACTCCGCCCTGGCGTTGATGAACTACGGCTTCCGCTTCTACGAAACCCACAAGCTGTACGACGCCAGCAAGCCGCTGGCCACGCCGCGCCTGTGGAAGGGCCAGGCCAACGAGCTGCCGCTGGGCGTGGCCGACAACGTGCTGATCACGGTCAAGCGCGGCGACTACGACAAGCTCAAGGCCACCATGGATATTCCGGCCACCCTGATCGCCCCGTTCACCAAGGGCCAGCAGGTAGGTACCTTGCGCCTGACGCTGGACGGTCAGCCGGTGCAGAACGTGCCGCTGGTCGCCCTGGCCGATGCCCCGCAGGGCGGCTTCTTCGCCCGCCTGTGGGACAGCATGATGTTGTGGTTCCACAGCGACAAGAAGCCTGAGACCAAGTAACGGAGGCTACGGTGATGCGCGATATCGAATCGATCGAGGCCCGCCAGGAAGGCCAGGGTTTCCAGTTTCCGGGCGAGTTCGAAATCACCGCCATGGGCAATGCCAGCGTGGACCTTCAGGCCCGCGTGCCGCAGATCCTGGAAGGCATCGGCTTGCACGTGCTGCATGAGACGGTGAAGCAGCGCCAGTCGCGGGAGGGCAACTTCCTGTCGGTCACGGTGAGCTTCCGCTGCGACACGCGCGAGCAGTACGACGCCGCGCATGCCGCGCTGCGGGCCGATCCGGATATCCGCTACACGCTGTAAGAGCGGGGGTTTGAGGCGGGTAGTGGGGGCGCGAGATCATGCGTCTTGGCACCCACTACCGACGTACGGCAACAAACGGTTGTCGCGCCCCCACTGCCCACCCCCATCCCCCTCTTGGCTTCTCGCCAACCGGCCGCACCTTCCCCAAGGTCTTCCGCCGCCTCAGGTCCCCCATGTCCCTGCCGCTCAAAGTTCGTCGTCTCGGTCGTCAGCCCTACGCGGCGACGTGGGAGGCGATGAGTGACTTCACCAACAACCGGGGGCCCGACACGCCCGACGAACTGTGGCTGCTCGAGCACGACCCGGTGTTCACCCAGGGCCAGGCCGGCAAGGCCGAGCACGTGCTGGCGCCGGGCGATATCCCGGTGGTGCAGGTGGATCGTGGCGGCCAGGTGACCTATCACGGGCCGGGCCAGATCGTGGGTTATCCGCTGATCGACCTGCGTCGCGCCGGGGTCAGCGTGCGCGAGCTGGTCAACAAGCTCGAGCAATCCATCATCGATACGCTGGCGCATTGGAATATCGGCGCTGAACGGCTGGAAGGCGCGCCCGGGGTCTACGTGGCCGGCGCCAAGGTCGCCGCCCTGGGCCTGCGCGTGCGCCGCGGCTGCAGTTTTCACGGCCTGGCCTTCAATGTGTCAATGGACCTGGAGCCGTACCACCGCATCAACCCTTGCGGTTACAAGGGTTTGGCGGTTACCCAGGTGTTAGACTTGGGCGGTCCGTCGCGCTTGGCCGACGTCGAAGACGCCCTGGTGGAAGAGTTCTGCCGCCAGTTCGGATTCGACGCTGAACAGGCCGCCCCCATTCTCCCTGAACTCCCCGCTCGTGCAGCGGTCTGAGCTTGCCTACATGAGCGAAATGTCCTCCTCCTCCCCCAAGGTTATTCCGATCAGCGTTGTCGCCGGCACGTCGGCCGTCGATAAGCAGATAGGTAACGACAAGATTGCGCTTAACCGCGCAGGCTTCGACACGGCCGTACCGACGCTGCGCAAGCCGAGCTGGATTCGCGTGCGCCTGCCGCAGGGCAATGCCGTGCAGCAGCTGAAGGCGCGCCTGCGCGAGAACGCGCTGGTCACGGTGTGCGAAGAGGCCAGCTGCCCGAACATCCACGAGTGCTTCAGCAAGGGCACCGCCACGTTCATGATCCTCGGTGAGGTGTGCACGCGTCGTTGCTCGTTCTGCGACGTGGCGCATGGCCGTCCGGCCGCGCCCGATCCGCTGGAGCCGGCGCGCCTGGCCGAGACCATCCGCGACATGCGCCTGAAGTACGTGGTGATCACCTCGGTGGATCGCGACGACCTGCGCGACGGCGGCGCCGAGCATTTCGCCGCCTGCATCCGCGCGGTGCGCCACGCCAGCCCGAACATCCGCATCGAGATCCTCACGCCCGACTTCCGCGGCAAGGGCCGCATGGAACGCGCGCTGGAAGTGCTCAAGGACTTCCCGCCGGACGTGTTCAACCACAACCTCGAAACCGTGCCGCATCTGTATCGCGAAGTACGTCCGGGCGCCGACTACCAGTGGTCGCTGGACCTGCTGAAGCGCTTCAAGGCGCAGCATCCGGAGGTACCGACCAAGTCCGGCATCATGCTGGGCCTGGGCGAAACCATGGACCAGGTATTGGAAACCATGCGCGATCTGCGTGCGCATGACGTCGAGATGATCACGATCGGGCAGTATCTGCAGCCCACGCCGCATCATCACCCGGTGATCCGTTACTGGACGCCAGAAGAGTTCGAGGCGCTGCGCGAAGCCGGTGAGGCGATGGGTTTCCATCACGTTGCTTCCGGCCCGCTGGTGCGCTCGTCGTATCACGCTGACCTGCAGGCTCACGCCGCGGGTGTCACCGAGCATGCCTGACTGAGCAGGCCTAAAGAGACTTTATGAAACTGCGCCCATCGCTTGCCCTGTTGCTTGCCCTTGCCGTCACCGGTGTCGGCGTCCATGCGCAGTCCGCTGCTGATCTCACCGACGACAGCGCGCCGCGCAAGTTCTCGACCCTGCCGCTCAAGCCGACCGTTACCGAGGCCCAGGCCGCGCAGCTGTCGGCGCGCTTCCTGACGCGCTTCCACTACGACGCGCAGCCGCTCGACGCGGCGATGTCGCAGAAGATCTTCAAGGCCTACGTCGATAGCCTGGACGGCGAGAAGGTGTTCTTCACCCAGGCCGACATGGCCAAGTTCGCGCCGCTGAAGACGCAGCTGGACGGCTCGATCTGGAACCAGGACCTGTCCGGTCCGTTCTCCATGTTCAACCTGTACGTGCAGCGCGCGATCGAGCGCATGACCTATGCGCGCAGCCTGCTCAAGCAGGGCTTCGATTTCACTGCGAACGAAAGCTACAACTACGACCGCAAAAAGGCGGACTGGCCGAAGGACCAGGCCGAGCTGGATACGCTGTGGCGCCAGCGCACCATGAACGACTGGCTGCGCCTGAAGCTCGCCGGCAAGACCGACGACGACATCCGCAAGACGCTGGACAAGCGCTATGCCGGCTACATCGACCGCGTGAAGCAGCTCGACGGCGAAGACGCGTTCCAGTCCTTCATGAACGCCTATGCCGAATCCACCGATCCGCACACCGACTACCTCGGCCCCCGTGCGGCGGAGAATTTCGACATCTCCATGAAGCTGTCGCTGGAAGGCATCGGCGCGGTGCTGCAGGCGCGCGACGAATACACGGCCATCCGTGAAGTCGTGCCCGCCGGCCCGGCCGCCAAGTCCGGCAAGGTCCATGTGGGCGACCGCATCCTGGCGATCGGCGAAGGCACCAGTGGCCCGATGGTCGACGTGATCGGCTGGCGCCTGGACGACGTGGTCAAGCACATCCGCGGCAAGAAGGACACCACCGTGCGGCTGGAGATCCTGCCGGCTGACGCGGGCGTGGACGGCAAGCACGAGCTGATCACCCTGGTGCGCCAGAAGGTGAGCATCGAAGAGCAGGCCGCCAAGAAGAAGATCATCGAGGTCAAGGACGGCAATGTCAGCCGCAAGATCGGCGTGATCGACCTGCCGACCTTCTACTCCGATTTCGGTGCGCGCCGCGAAGGCGACAAGAACTTCAAGAGCGCGACCCGCGACGTGGCCAAGCTGCTCGGCGAGTTGAAGGCCGCCGGCGTCGAAGCCGTCGTGGTCGACCTGCGCAACAACGGCGGCGGCTCACTGGCCGAAGCCAACGAACTCACCGGCCTGTTCATCGACAAGGGTCCGGTGGTGCAGGTGCGCGATGCGCGCGGCCAGGTGGAAGTGCAGGGTGACGACGACCCGGGCATGTCCTGGAGCGGCCCGATGGCCGTGCTGGTCAACCGTGGTTCGGCCTCGGCCTCGGAAATCTTCGCTGCCGCCATCCAGGACTACGGCCGCGGCCTGATCATCGGCCAGCCGACCTTCGGCAAGGGCACCGTGCAGAACCTGGTCGACCTCGACCGCTTCACCCGCACCGGCCAGGAAAAGCCGCAGTTCGGTGAGCTGAAGATGACGATTGCGGAGTTCTTCCGCATCAACGGCGGCTCCACCCAGCTCAAGGGCGTGACGCCGGACATCCAGTTCCCGAAGAACGGCGACGAGAAGGACTTCGGCGAGTCGACCTACGACAACGCCCTGCAGTGGACGCAGATCGCGCAGGCCGACTACAAGCCGGTGGCCGACCTCAAGGCCTACCTGAGCCCGCTGCAGGCCAAGCATGACGCGCGTGTCGCCCAGGCGCCGGCGTGGAAACTGATGCTCGACGAGCTGGCGCAGTACCGCAAGATGCGCGACCGCACCACGATCTCGCTGAACTTTGCCCAGCGCGAGCAGGAGCGCAAGGAACTCGACGCCCTCCAGGCCGACTTCCGCGCGCGCCACAAGGCGATCGACGGCAATGCCGACGTTGAGGACGAGGCCTCGCTCGACGACGGCCTCAACGCCAACGAGCGCAGCCTGAAGAGCGAGCTGAAGCAGGAGACGGATGCCAAGAAGGCACCCGATCCGCAGTTGAACGAAACCGCGCACATCCTGTTCGACGCGGTGGGCCTGATCAAGGCGGACTCCAAGCTGGCGGCGCAGGTCCTGCCCTACGGCGGTAAGTTCGACACCAGCTCGACGGCCGCGGTGTCGCAGACCCCGGCTCCAGTCACGCCGTCCACAACGACGCACTGATCAGTTCGCCGGGAAAACCAAAAGGGCGGTGCGCAAGCACCGCCCTTTTTCATGGATGTTCGCCGAAGCTCTTGCCCCTTCTCCCCTCCGGGGAGAAGGTTGGGATGAGGGGCGGGTGCTCGCGATAGCGCTACAACCGCAGGGCAAGCCCACGCTTTAAGCCCTCTCCGCTACGGCGCGTTGCGGTGTAGCCGCTGTGTAGCGGCCATGGGCCGCCACTTATCCGGCTGGCCACACCCGTCAGGCTCGCATCCGACGCAATGCTATGAGCTCTTCAGGCCATTTTCTTTGGGTTACTTTTCTTTTGGGCCAGCAAAAGAAAAGTGACTCGGCTGCCGGCAGGCAGTCGAAACGCCCGCTGCGTAAGCGGCAAGCTGGCCGTGGCGCTCGGTTGTCGCGTGATCGCGAGCACCCGCCCCTCATCCCAGCCTTCTCCCCGGAGGGGAGAAGGAGTCAGGGCGGCGACGCTTAGCCGTAGCGCTGCTGCAGGAACGCGAAGAACGCGCGCAGGCCCAAGGCCTCGCCACCCCGCGGTCGACCCGGGCGATCCGCATCGTTCCACGCATACGTATCCAGATGCAGCCACGGCGTGGTCTCAGGCACGAAGCGCTCGAGATATAGCGCCGCGGTGATCGCGCCGGCATGGCGCGACGCACCGGAGTTGGCCATGTCGGCCAGATACGACTCGAGCATCTTGCGGTACGGACGCCACAGCGGCAGTCGCCACAGCGGATCGTTCACCGCACGGCCGGCGGCCAACACGCGTTCGGCGACATCGTCCTGGTTTGAGAACAGGGCCGGCAGGTCGGGGCCGAGCGCGATGCGTGCCGCACCGGTGAGCGTGGCGAAGTCGACGATCAGGTCCGGGTTTTGTTCGCTTGCATAGGTGAGCGCGTCGCACAGGACCAGGCGGCCCTCGGCGTCGGTGTTGTCCACCTCGACGGTGATCCCGGCACGCGTAGTGATCACTTCACCTGGACGCATGGCGGCGCCAGACACGGCGTTCTCCACGGCGGGAATCAGCAAGGTCAGGCGCACGGGCAGCTTGGCCTGCATGATCAGGCCGGCCAGGGCGATCGCGTGGGCGGCACCGCCCATGTCCTTCTTCATCCAGCGCATGCCGTCGGCCGGCTTCAGGTCGAGGCCGCCGGTGTCGAAGCACACGCCCTTGCCGATGACGGCAAGCTTGGGGTCGCTGCTCTTGCCCCAGTTCAGTTCGATCAGGCGCGGCGCGCGATGGCTGGCGCGGCCCACGGCATGGATGGTGGGGAAGTTGGCATCGAGCAGTTCGTCGCCGACCCATTCACGCACCTTGGCCTTGTGCGTCTTGCCCAGTCGCTTCACCGCGTCGGCCAGGTGCTTCGGGCCCATGTCCTCGGTCGGCGTATTGACCAGGTCGCGCACCTGCGCGGTGGCTTCCACCAGCGGTGCCAGCACGTCCAGCTCAGCGGCGGCGATGGCGAGCCGCGCCGGTGCACGGCGGGCCTTGCGATAGCGGGTGAACTCGTAGGCGCCCAGGGCCCAGCCCAGCGCGATCTGCAGGGTGTCCTTGAGTACGCCTTCCTCGGCCAGGTGATAGGTGGCCTCGGGCAGCACGCGCGGCAAGCCGCCCAGCGAACCCAGTGCATCGCCGGCATCGACGCCGACGAGGACGCGTACCAGCTTGCCGCCTTCATCGGCGAGCAGGGCAAACGTGCCCGGCGCGGCATCGAAGCCGCAGTCGGTCAGCCAGCGGCGTTGCGCGGCGGTGAGGCGGCGCTTACTGGCGGCAAAACGGGCAGCGTCGGTGGTCTCGATGGCGATGCTTTGGCGGTCGCCGGTTTTGCGTTCGATAAGAGCAGACATGGAGTTCCTTGCGCGGCGTAGGGCAGCCGGCCGCGATGGCGGCGTACGAAGCGCTAATGATGCGCGCTTTTGGGGGTTGGGTCACCCGCTCGCCCATCGCTCGTCATCCCAGCGAAAGCCGGAATGACGGTTCTAAAGTGACGTAGTCGAGCCGGCTGCAGAGCGTACGAGTAGTCGCTCAGCCCCGCCCCTCAAGCCAATCCGCCAGCGCGCCCATGTCGCGTACGTCCAGATCAGGCGCCCGACCCAGTGCACCCGGCCAGGGATGTCCCGCGCGGTTGATCCACGCCGTGCGTAGCCCGGCGTCGCGGGCGCCGACCACGTCCAGTTCCGGGTCATCGCCCACGTGCAGGATCTCGGCGGGCGCCACACCCAGGCATTCGGCGGCGGCGATGAAGATGCGCGCATCGGGTTTCGCCACGCCGGTGTCGCGGGCGCTGACGTGGTGGGCGAAGTGGGTGCGGATGCCGATGCGCTCGAGATCGGCGTTGCCGTTGGTCAGGCTGGCCACCGGCCAGCGTTCGGCGATGCGTTGCAGGGCAGGGAGGCTGTCGGGGTATAGCTCGACGCTGTTGCGCGCCGAGAAATAGATGTCCCACAACGTATCCAGCGGTGCCTGCTCGATGCCGCAGGCCGCGAACGCGCGCTGCATGGTGATGTAGCGCTGCGCGGTGAAATCGTGGGCGAGGTCGGTGCGTTCCGCGGCGACCTCGGCACGCAGCACGCGCATGGCAGGAATCGGCCATGCGCGTGCGACGTCGGGATAGTGCTGGCGCAGATACGCGTCTAGATCGCGGTCTGCGCGTTCCAGGGCCGGCAGTACCGGCCACAAGGTGTCGTCAAGATCGAGCGTGACGGCGCGAATGCGGACGTGGCGCTCGACCTCGCTGATCACTGGTGCGCGGCACCCGAGACCGAGGCCGGGTCTTCGACCGGCATCTTGATGCCGTTCTCGGCCAGGATCTTGGCGCGACGTGCGTTGTCCTGCTCGGCCAGGGCCGGTGCATCGGTGTACGGCACCAGTTGGTGCTGGCGGGCAAGCGCCTTCACTGCATCGGTCTTGATGAACTCCATGAAGGCTTCAATCTGCGCGGCCTTCGGGTTGTTCTTGTTGGTGACCAGGTACAGCGGGGTGTACAGCAGGTAGCTGCCGCTGGTGACCGTCGCCACGCTCGGACGCGTACCGTCGACGCTGACCATCTTCACCTTGCTGTTGCTGGCCACGCCGGACAGGGTGGTGACACCCAGCGCGTTGGGGTCGAGCGTCACGGCTTCTTCCAGCTTCGCCGTGTTCACGTACAGGCGCGGCGCGGCGACCGGCTGGTTGCCACGGCCGAAGATCAGGCGGCGCAGGCTGTACTCGACACCGTCGCCCGGGCTGGCTACTGCGTACAGGTTGATCGGCGCGTCCTTGCCGCCGACTTCCTTCCAGTTGGTGATCTTGCCGAAGTAGATCTGGTGCAGCTGGGCAATGGTGAGGTTGCTTACCTGGTTCGACGGATGGGTGATCATCACCAGCGCGTCGTAGGCGACCGGCAGGAACACCAGGTCGCTTTCCGTGCCGCCGGCGCTACCGCGAGCGCTGCCGGCGATATCGGCCGTGCCGTGGGCGACGGCATCCAGGCCCGATGCCGTGTTGAACGGCTGGATTTCGATGCGGCCCTTGCCGCTCTTTTCCCAGGCCTTGCCCACGTCTTCAACGACGCCGCGTGCGGTGGCGTAGTCACCACGCCACACCAGGGCGGGTGCCGCCGATGCGGCGGGCTTGGCGGGCGACTTGGCCTTGGTCTTGCCGGTGGCAGCAGCAAGCGCGCCGGTGGCGGCGCATGCGCTGAAAAGCGCAACGATAAGTAGGCGGGAAATGCGAGTGGACATGGCGATGAGGAACCCCGAGGCATTGAGTGTGGCGTTCGCGTACTGCCTTGACCAGAACGCGTGCAAGAAAAAGCGTGCAACCCCGCTATTTCATCCAGCTCAGCCCCAAACATCAAGCTTATTCATGCGTTTGCGCACGTGAAAAACGGGATGTTGCGCACGCACTGCAAAGTCGTTCATCGCACGTTGGCGTCTCAGTCAGGGGCATACGGTCGCATATGGAGTGCGACGGCAGGTGGTGCCTCGTTTGTGGTGTGTATCGTGACGTAATCCCCTTTTATGCGTTATCCGCACTGGTCCGCCACGCGCATTTCGCCGTCGCGCCCACGATTCCGTCATCCCCGCGAAAGCGGGGATCCAGCGACTTGGATTTGGCGACGCTGGTGCGGAGCTTTAAAGGCACTGGATCCCCGCTTTCGCGGGGATGACGAAGTAGGGCGGAATGAGGAAATTCGGAGGGATGGCGAAGTAGGGGCGACGAAGCTGGGTGGCGCGACGAAGCTGCGTGGAACGACTGAGCCTGAGGCCCTCACCCCTCACTCACCCCTCAACGCACATCCACATACCTGACCCCATCCTCATCCGACACCACCAGCACCAGCTGGCGCGGGTTCACGCCGGCAAGCTGCTGCAGCGTGCGCAGGTCAGGTACGCGCAAGTTGCCCACGCCGATCACGATGTCGTTCGCCTGCAGGCCCGCCTGTGCGGCGCGGCTGCCGGCGCTGATGGCGCTCACGGCCACGCCGGCCACGCCCTGGCCGCGCTGGTTCTGCGACAGCTCGTTGAAGGTCACGCCGGCCAGGCGCGGGTCGAGCTTGCTGCCATCGAGCGTGGCGAGCTTTTCGGCGACTAGCTTGATGGTGACGTCGCGCGTGCTGCCGTTGCGCTGCACGCCCAGCTTCACTGCGCTGCCCACCGGCAGCAGGCCTTCGGCATTGCGCAGCTCCTGGGCGTTGTGCAGCGGCTTGCCGTCGATGGCGGTAATCACGTCGCCGGTCTGGATATCGGCCTGCTCGGCCGCCGAGCCCGAGGCCACCCGCGTCACCACGGCGCCGTCGGTGGCCTTGAGGCCGAGGATCTGGGCGATGCGCGGCGTGATGTCCTGTGTCTCCACGCCGAGATTGCCGCGATTGACCTTGCCGTTGGCGATCAACTGACGCATCACCTGGCTGCCAAGGTTGGTCGGAATGGCAAAACCAATGCCCACGTTGCCGCCCGAGGGCGAGAAGATCATGGTGTTGATGCCCACCAGCTCGCCGCGCAGGTTCACCAGCGCGCCGCCGGAGTTGCCGGGGTTGATCGAGGCATCGGTCTGGATGAAGTTCTGGTAGCCATTGCCACCCAGGCCGCTGCGGCCGAGCGCGGAGACGATGCCCGAGGTCACCGTCTGGCTGAGGCCGAACGGGTCGCCTACGGCCACCACGAAGTCACCCACGCGCAGCTTGGACGAATCGGCCAGCGGCAGCGCCTGCAGGTTCGTCGCCGCGATCTGCACCACCGCCACATCGGTATCCGGATCGGCACCGACCAGCTTGCCCTTGAAGTTGCGTCCGTCCTGCAGCGACACCGTGATGTCGTCGGCGCCGCCGACCACATGGTTGTTGGTCAGCACATAGCCCTTGGCGGCATCCACGATCACGCCCGAGCCCAGGCTCTGCTCCACCCGCTCGCGGGGCGAGTTGGGCATGCCAAAGAACTGGCGGAACATCGGGTCGTCGAAATACGGGTCGCGCACCTGCACGCGTGTCTTGGTGGAAATGTTCACCACGGCCGGCGTCACTTTCTCCAGCATGGGCGCCAACGAGGGCAGCGGTTGGCCATCGACGGAAGGCGGCAGGGAGGCGTGGCTGGCCACCGGTGTCAATGTGATCACAGCAAGCGCGGAGGCGATCAGCGCCAGTGAAATCACGACCGGTCGGCGGGTAAGACGGGCAAACATGGAGGCTACTTTCCTTATGTGAGGGCCGTCCTTCGACTCGTCTCAGCGACGGCGGTTCCATGCTCGGTTACTGACGAAAACACTTTACATCGACGTATCTCGGGGGTAACTTCCCATTCCGTTCGCGACCACAACATCTTGTGTAATCTATCGGCGTGGTAACCCAAGCGCTGGTGTCACAAGATCCTCGGGGGGAGGGTGGTCGAAGGTCGGGCATGGAACGCAAGCGTTGGGCAGCTGTACCGGCTGTGCGGTTCCGGTGCGGGCCTGACGCGAGCGGCTTAGCCGAAATAGAAAAGAACAAACCAAAGGGGCCGTAAGGCCGTACCTGGAGGTCAGGAAGCCGATGAGCACCATGCGTGCACCCGTAGTAGGTCGTGACACCGCAGCCATTCCGCTGCAACCGGCGTCTTACGATATCTGGGACAAGAAGTACCGTCTGAAAGCCAAGTCAGGCGATCCGGTCGACGGCAGCGTCGACGAAACCTATCAGCGCGTCGCGCGCGCCCTGTCCGACGTGGAAGCCACCCCAGAGCTGCGTGAGCACTGGTACGAGCGTTTCCTGTGGGCACTGCGCCGCGGTGCGATTCCGGCTGGGCGCATCACGTCCAATGCCGGTGCGCTGGCGCACAAGCCGGCCACCTCCACGATCAACTGCACCGTGTCCGGCACCATCCGCGACTCGATGGACGACATTCTGGAGAAGGTGCACGAGGCAGGCCTCACCTTGAAGGCTGGCTGCGGCATCGGTTACGAGTTCTCCACGCTGCGTCCGCGCGGCGCGTACGTCTCGGGCGCGGGTGCCTACACCTCCGGCCCGCTGTCCTTCATGGATATCTACGACAAGATGTGCTTCACCGTCTCGTCGGCCGGTGGTCGCCGTGGCGCGCAGATGGGCACGTTCGACGTCAGCCATCCCGACGTGAAGGAATTCATTCGCGCCAAGCGCGAAGACGGCCGCCTGCGCCAGTTCAACCTGTCCCTGTTGATCACCGACGGCTTCATGCAGGCGGTGGAGCACGACCAGGACTGGCCGCTGGTGTTCCCGGTGCACGTCAAGGAACAGGGCGAGATCGACCTGACCGACGCCGCCAAGGTGGTCTGGCGCGAGTGGCCCACCCACGACAACTACGTGGAGCGCGACGACGGCCTGGTGGCCTGCAAGATCTACGGTCACATCCGTGCCCGCCACCTGTGGGACATGATCATGGTGTCCACGTATGACTATGCCGAGCCGGGCTTCATCCTGATCGACAAGGTCAACGAGATGAACAACAACTGGTGGTGCGAGCACATCCGCGCCACCAACCCGTGTGGCGAGCAGCCGCTGCCGCCGTACGGCTCGTGCCTGCTCGGCTCGGTCAACCTCACCACCTTCGTGCGCGACCCGTTCGGCCCCAAGGCCCGTTTCGACTGGGACGAATACCGCGAAGTGGTGAAGATCTTCACCCGCATGCTCGACAACGTGGTGGAGATCAACGGCCTGCCGCTGCCGCAGCAGCGCGAGGAGATCCTCTCCAAGCGTCGCCATGGCATGGGCTTCCTGGGCCTGGGCACCACCCTGACCATGCTCAAGATGCGCTACGGCACCGCCGAGTCGGTGTCCTTCACCGAGGACGTCTCCCGCGAGATGGCCGTGGCCGGCTGGGAGGTCGCGCTCGACCTCGCCAAGGAAAAGGGCGCCGCCCCGGTGCTGCTGCGTGACTACACCGTCACCGGCGACATGCTGCGCAAGCGTCCGGAAATGGTCGCCGACGGCTACAAGGTGGGTGACACCATCCCCGGCCGCCTGCTGCACGCCAAGTACAGCCGCTACATGCAGCGCATTGCCTCGGTGGCGCCGAACCTGGTCGCCCAGCTGGCCGAAACCGGCGCCCGCTTCACCCACCACAGCTCGATCGCGCCCACCGGCACCATCTCGCTGTCGCTGGCCAACAACGCCAGCAACGGCATCGAGCCGAGCTTTGCCCACCACTACTCGCGCAACGTCATCCGCGAAGGCCGCAAGACCAAGGAAAAGGTCGAAGTGTTCAGCTATGAGCTGCTCGCCTACCGCGCCCTGATCAACGCCGACGCCATGCCGTTCGCCACCGAGGGGCTGGCCAAGCTGCCCGACTACTTCGTGGCGGCCGACGATATTTCGCCCAAAGAGCACGTCGACATCCAGGCCGCCGCCCAGTTGTGGGTGGATTCGTCCATCTCCAAGACGGCGAACGTGCCCACCGACTACCCCTACGAAGACTTCAAGGACATCTACTTCTATGCCTATAAACAAGGCTTGAAGGGATGCACCACCTTCCGTTTCAACCCCGCCGCCTTCCAGGGCGTGCTCGTCAAAGAAGCGGATCTTGAGAGCACCCTCTATCGCTTCGAATTGGAGGACGGTAGTGTGGTGGAACTGAAAGGCAACGAAGAAGTGGAATACGACGGCGAAATGCATACCGCCGCCAATTTGTTCGATGCCTTGAAGGAAGGGTATTACGGAAAGTTCTAAACTAGTCGCCGGTACCTGGCTTCCAGGTGCCGGCTCGCTGGCGAAAGCATTCCGGGTGCCCCAGAGGCAAGGCTCATTACAAGTTCCAAATCCACGTCGGAGGGGATTACACGCATGTCTATCGATACAGAGTTTGATATGAAAGACGAAGCCGTAGTGGTTGTTGACGCGCCGGTGGAAGTTGCCGCTGTCGAAGTGACGCCGGCCGCAGCCCCCAAGAAGGCCCGCGCCAAGAAGAAGTCGTCGCCGGCCAAGAAGGCAGCTCCGGCCAAGAAGGCGGCGAAGAAGGCGGTGAAGAAGACCGCCAAGAAGGCTGCAAAGAAGGCGACGGCCAAGAAGGCTCCGGCCAAGAAGGCCGCTGCCAAGAAGGTCGCCAAGAAAGCGGTGAAGAAGGCTGCCGCCAAGAAGGTGGCCAAGAAGGCCGTGAAGAAGACCGCCAAGAAGGCAGTGAAGAAGACTGCCAAGAAGGCTGTCGCCAAGAAGGTGGCACGCAAGGTAGCCAAGAAGACCGCCAAGAAGGCCGTCCGCAAGGTTGCCAAGAAGGCTGCAAAGAAGGTCAGCAGCAAGAAGACGGCACGGAAGGCCGCAGTCAAGAAGGTGGCTAGGAAAGTCGCCGGTAAGAAGACCGCCGCCAAGGCGGTCAAGAGGTCCACTGCCAGCAAGAAGGCGAGCGTGAAGAAGGCCGTGCGCAAGCCGGCTAAGAAAGCCGCCCGCCGCAAGTAAGTCGTAAACCGGTCCGGCCCGGCGTTATCACGCCGGGCCGGGTCGTCTCCAAATGACAGGCAAGACCGGCGGACACCTCCGCCCCGTCATTCCGGCGGAAGCCGGAATCCAGTGCCTCTAGGCTCTGGACTCCATGGCTCCCACCGAAATCAGGGTGGTCCTGCCAGTCACCCAAGCCGTCGCGCGCCGCCAACTACTCGAAAAGAAGCACACACCATGGCGATCAAGATCGAAAAGAAGATCAAGGGCTACAACGTCGTCAAGCCCGAGGACAAGGCCGCGCCCGCCGCAGCACCCGCCGCGCCCAAAGAAGCGCCCAAGGCGGAAGTGATCCAGATGCACGAGAGCCTGGAGCGTCCCGAGACGCTGGTCGGCTCCACCTACAAGATCAAGTCGCCGCTGTTCGAGCACGCGTTGTACGTGACGCTCAACGACATCGTGCTCAACGCCGGCACCCCGTACGAACAGCGCCGCCCCTTCGAGATCTTCATCAACTCGAAGAACATGGACCACTTCCAGTGGATCGTGGCGCTCACCCGCATCACCTCGGCCGTGTTCCGCAAGGGCGGCGACGTCACCTTCCTGGTGGAAGAGATGAAGGCCGTGTTCGACCCCCGCGGCGGCTACTTCAAGGCCGGCGGCGTCTACATGCCCTCCATCGTCGCCGAGATCGGCACGGTCATCGAGCAGCATATGAAGATGATCGGCCTGATCCACGACCCGGAGATGGACGAATCCACCCGCAAGCTGGTCGCCGAAAAGCGCGCCGCCTACGAGGCCGTCACCGCCGGCAAGAAAGCCACCCCCGCCACCACTGACGCCCCCGCCGAAACCACCAACGGCTTCCCGCCCGGCGCCACCCTCTGCGCCAAGTGCAACACCCAGGCGCTGGTGCTGATGGATGGGTGCCAGACTTGCTTGAATTGTGGGTATAGCAAGTGCGGTTGATGCCGATATATTCGGGTCCACACTCTGTGGTGAATCGCGTGCCCATGCTTCGTGCGTTTGATCTGATCTAGGCTCGGCATTAATCGGCAAATTCTAAGGATGGGCAGATGCCTGGCACTGAGCTCCAGGAACGAGATCAAGAGTGTCGGCCGCTTTTAAGGTGGGCAGGCAGTAAGCGGCAGTTCCTCCCTGAGCTGGTACGCCAGTCACCAAAATCATTCGCTGCCTACGTGGAGCCGTTTGCAGGATCCGCGTCTTTGTTCTTCGCACTAACGCCACGCGAAGCTGTACTTGGCGACGTTAATACTGAGTTGATGAATTTCTATGTGCAGCTCCGGGCTTCGCCTAGTGAGCTGCATGCAGCGGCGAGTACTTACTCGCAAGAAGCGGCGGACTACAGTAAGTACAGGCAACGCTTCAATTCGCCATGTGATCCATTAGAAAAGGCTGCGTTGTTTTGGTATCTCAATAGGACCTGCTTCAATGGCCTATATAGAACCAATCAGGCGGGCGAATTCAATGTGCCAATTGGTCGTAAACTCTCGCTCTTCCCGAGCCTGCAACAAGTGTGGGAGTGTGCAGAGGTAATGAGTACTGCGCATCTTGTTTGCGGCGACTTCGCGGAAACGATTGACTTGGCGGATCGCGGTGATTTCCTCTATATCGACCCTCCATACCATCGAGTTTCAAATCGGGATCGCGGGGAATATGGGCCCGATGCGATGAAGGATGATGAGCTTGGTCGTTTGATTGAGTCTACGCAGATCGCAGCCACTCGCGGCGCGAAGATATTGTTTTCTTATAACGTAGACCTTTCCTCTGAGCTTCGCGGGTGGCGGAAGCATTTGGTCAGGGGGCGTTATGTTATCGGCGCGAACGCTAATGATCGAAAGATGATTAGCGAATACATTTTTTGTAATTACTGACATTATATATGGCTAATAAATTATCTATTGCCATAATGAGTGATCTGCATTTTATTGCGGCCGATAACGAGCAAAAGACATCATACGTAGATCTCTCCAGGGTCAGGGCGGAGAAGCAGGACCCTATCGCAGATTTGTACCGGTTCGCTGAGGAAAATGCGCTCTGCGCCGACATACTTATGTGTCCGGGAGATATCACGGTTGCTGCTTGCGCATCCGGGTTGACCGCCGCATGGGCCGCATTGCAACACACGGCCTCGGTTCTTGGTGCTGATCATATATTCGCCGCAACTGGCAATCACGACATCTCGTCGCGGACGGGTGAAACAGAGCCTGAAATTTGGGAGCGACTAAAACTATTGACGCCCAGCTATCCGTCCCCTGGGCTCAATGAGATGGATCGGTTGCGTTACTGGGCGGAGCATTTTTTTGTCGTGCGAGTTGGGTCAGTACGAATCCTGGTCCTGAATACTTGTAACACACACGCTCGCGGTCAAAAGGAGTATGCGCACGGCAGAGTCACGGACTATACAATTCAACGCATCTTGGAGATGACTCCGTCAGACCCTGATGTCAGCTTGAATGTGCTGCTTTGCCATCATCATCCCTTTCGATATCCGGATCTCGATCAGTCGGCACCTGATTACAGTGAAATGGCTCAGGGAATTAAGCTGATCGAGGAATTGTCTCGTTCTGAACAACCGTGGCTTATCATTCACGGGCACAAGCATTTCCCGCGTTTGACATACGCGGGCGGAACATCGTCATCGCCCACGGTCTTTTCTGCCGGCAGTTTCAGCGCGATACTTTCACCAGTCTATTTTCAGACCGCCGTCAACCAGTTCTACATCCTTGACCTCGATATCGATGATCTTTCCAGGCTTGGGGGCGTGGGGACAGTTCGCTCGTGGGAGTGGATAAAGTCAATCGGTTGGTCGCCTTCGGATTTCGCGAGCAATCATCCTGGCAAGATTGTGAACGGCTGTGGATTTGGTCATCGGGAGAATATTCATGCCTTGGCCGGAAGGATTGCGAGCCTTGTGCAGCCGGGAACGGCTGTGAGTTGGACCGACATCGAGTCGCGTCATCCTGATATGAAATACATGCTCATTGAGGATCGAGCAAAGCTCATGTCTATGTTGATGGAGCGCCATGGGATTCGAGCGGTGGGCCAGAACCCGCTGAATCCTGTCCAGCTCCTAAGGGAGGCATAGCTCTCGTGAACGACTCTTTGTGGGAACACTACAACGCTCGTGGCCTCACACCCGAAATGGTCGCTCGGTCATTTATTGCTCCGCGCCAGTTCGAAGAGGTGGCCAAATCACGTAACTCAGTCCTCTTAGGTCCCAGAGGGAGTGGGAAAACCACATTGCTGCGTATGCTTGATCCTCGCGCTCTAGGTACATGGCGTGAGCCGGGCGCCCAAGGCCTGAAGGAGTCGGTTGACTACGTGGGTGTGTTTGTTCCGGTCGACACGGCATGGATTAGCTCGCTTCAAAATACACTTTTACCTCTCGGCGAGGAGGCGCGTGCCGGGGCTCACATGTCGATTTATACGCTCGCAGTTGCGCGCTCTTTAGTCGACACAATGGTTTGGCGCTTAGACGCGTCCTGTCGGGCGAACGAGGAGCGTTTCTACATTAAATTGGACCGGAATCATGAGCTTGATCTGGTCCGCCATCTGGCGAGTTTGTGGCTTCCTGGTCGCAAGGTTTTAAGTTTGCTAGAGCTCCGGCTGCTCTTGACACAAGAGTTGGCGATTCTGCCCCGGCGACTCATGCAAATGGAAGCTGGCGAGCGTGTATCAGCACTCGCCGCTACAGAAAGCCCGACCCAGCTTGCCGGACTAGCATGTGACGGTTTCAATCTGCTTGCGAACGATGATTCTCGTAAGTGGGCACTCCTTTGTGATGAATTAGAGATCGCGCCCACTGGCGTGCAAAGCCATCTATTTGCTGCTCTGCGTGCGACACCTCAAAACTTGCTCCTAAAGCTCGCGCTCACGCCGGCGTTGAAGTTGCCTCAGGTACCCGGCTCGGAGCACCCCGTGCCCGCACACGATTACGATTCAATTTCACTTAGCTATGCCACTCGTGAAGAGGGGGCGAGCGAGCGATCGCGCGAAGAATTTTGCAGGGGGCTATGGTCCGGTCTCGTGAGCGCAAGGGACCGCTCTGCGTCAGCTTCACTTGTCAGTGCCGATGATGCGTTTGAACGCCCCTCTCATACGGGGTTCGTTGGTTCCGAAGCCGTATTTGAAAGAGCGCCAGCTGACGCCCGGTTTGGTTCGATGTTTCGAAGTCTTGCTTCCATCGATATCTCTTTTGCCGACTACTTGGTGCGAAAAGGAGTTGACGTAAGCGACCTCGATGCTAAGCCCAACTTACTCGACTCTGTTGTTCGCAAGGTTCGACCAGTTGTGGAGATACGATCTTTCTACTTAAAGCGAAGCATGAGGTCGGAGGTCGGTCGTGCTTCAAGGCGGGCTCCTATCCCTTATTGCGGAGCAAAGAACATTTTTTCGGTCTCCGAATCTCATCCTCGCTGGTTGAAGTCTACGCTCAGTGGGATGCTTGGGGAGGCCAGGGAGAAGTCACCGCACATCTCTTTGGTTGCTCAAAGTCGGGAGATAAAGTTTGCCGTGAGTCGCGTGGTCGCGCGGCTCAAGGCATTTCCTTCGGCCGATGAGCATTCAACTTATGCGCTAATCGAGAAGATTGGCCTCTTCTTCGGGCAGCAGATAGTAGGGCAACGCTTTATTGCCGATCCAATTCTCAGTTTTGTTGTTGACGAGGTAGGAGACGCCGAACTACGTTGTCTTGGAAACGCGCTATACATAGGCGCTTTGGTTCCACTCGACATCAATAGCCATATTTACCTAGTGAATGGTTTGGTGGGGGGGCGCTTTCGTTTGTCGAACTGGCTCGCACCGCACTTTAAATTACCCCTCGTTGCGGGTAAGTCGATAAACCTTACTACGCTCCTGGAGAGAAGTAGGGTCGACTCAAGCTTGGACACAGTCGATATTTCTCAGCTTTCTCTCGGTCTAGATCATGAATCCTAAAGTCGAGACAGTCCAGCCCGCGGAAAATTATGCGGTCGCCATTGTGTCGTGTGGCTATGAGAGACGCTCAAGATTCATGATCGAGGCCATAGCCTTTGAGGCGGATCGCAAGATAGCTTTTGGATACGGACTAAACGAGAAGATAGCGTTCAAACAGAACAAAGACGCACTAATCGAGGCGGGCTTCGAATTCGTGCGGATAGATGACGTGGGTTTTGATGAGGCGTTGAGACGTTCGCTAATGGTGGACGGAGTAACCATTGAACGTTGTAGAGTTCTTGTTGATATTTCCTGCTTCACGCGATTCAGATTGGCGAGTCTAATTCGCTGCTTTACGGCACTTAGACATGTTGAGGTGGACTTCTTCTACTCCCTAGCGGAGTTTTCTCCTCCGTCGCTCGCTGAGCCAGCAAACGATCACTTAGGCCCCGCTAGCGAATATTTTTCGGGTTGGTCGGGCGAGTATACGAATCCCACGGTCGTCATCTCGGGCCTAGGCTACGAATATATGAAGGCATTGGGGGTTATTGAGCTAGTCGATCCATCGAGCAGCTGGATTTTTTTTCCAGAATCGCCGATCGAGAGATACGATGAGGCCGTAGGCAAGGCGAATGATCTGCTGTTGCGGGACGTGGATGCTTCGCATGTACTGCGCTATGACGTGTTGGACGCGCCCGCGTTGGTTAGGGATCTCTTCTCCTTGCTTTCTCACTTGAGAAAGAGTTACCGCTGCGTGCTGCTTCCGCTCGGCCCTAAAATATTTGCTTTTTGCGCAATGTTGGCAGGCTCTTATTTTCGCGATATATCCGTATGGCGCGTAAGCGCAGGAAAATATGCGAGGCCTGTCGATCGCCGGGCATCTGAAAATTACACATTGTTTCGCGTGACATTTTCCTCTGAGGAGGAGGAAGTCGATGGGTAGCAATAAGGGATCAGTGCCCCGCAAAGGGTAAAACAGGGGTCAGAGTGCACTTTCCGCAAAGGTTACAGGTCGACTCTGCCCGCGCGTAACTGTGGCCTTGGGGAGAGGGCATCGCCTGAGGATGATCAAAAGTGAGAGTCGAACGTAGTCGGACCTAGGACGAGAACCTTCTCGATGCTTCTACTCCCATGAAAATTTCGATATTCGTTATCCTGCTAGCGTTTTCTATTGAATCCTTCGCTCAGGGATGTGTTCCAGCTCGAATTGAGCTGACGGGTAAGGGTGCTACGGATCAATCAGGGACTTTGCTGAAGTTCTCGATGAAGTATTTGGGTTGCGAGCCCCTACGTGTTCAGAGAGAGAGCTTGCCATGGGGCGCTCGCGGAGCCATCGGGCTGACTGTGATCGAGAACAACGGTCTACAAACGCCCTTGGAGCAGCTCGGGTACATCTCGGACCCGGATAGCGACGATATCGAGTTGATTCCAGGTAAGGAATATTCGGGTGCGATTGGCCTGTCCACTCGTTTCAGAGATATCGACAGTGCGAGACTCGCAAGCGGCGTGACCGTTTCTTGGGTCTATACCCTTCAATCACGTACGGGTGTTGTGATTGGCCCAGTCCAAGGTAGCGTTGTCATTGGTGGTTCGAATGACCAAAACAGGGGTCAGAGTGCACCTTCCTTAAAAGTCGACACTGACGCCAGCTTTGGGCGGTAGTTTCAGGAGACTCATGCCGAGCCCGTTTGGCGATCGAGACAGAGAGAAGGGTCTTGCAGAGTGTCCAAGCAGATTGACCGCGCAACGTTTGCAACGCTGTCGAATCTGAAAAAGGGGATGGAGTGAGCTGGCCCGGATTCCGCCTAGGTCTCCGCCGCCTTTTGCGCGAGTTCTTTGATCTTGAGCACCCGCAACTGTTCAGACTTTCTGAGTCCTTCGCGAGCCTCTTTGATCACTTCGTGGGCCAGATTTTGGTTGGTGTGATGCCGCTTCATATCGATAGCGGCATCCAGCCGTTGCTGGGCTGCCTTGATCGCATTATCGACGCGGTAGAGGGGGCCATGCGGGTTCGTAGTCAGGGGTGGGTCGTAGCTTTTCGTCATGGTGTTTCTCGTGATCAGGACGGCACGATATCCCTGTTGACCTCGCTCCGCACGCGCATTGTCGTTACCTGCTTGGGAACAAAAGGGTGAAGACAGGGGGCAGAGTGCATTTTTCCTAAAAGTCGACTCTCACCCCTGCTTGCATCCGGGAACACCCACGCCAAGCGCATCCCAGCCCGCGCGCCCCAGCTTTCGCAACGTCTCAATATTTCGGCGGTAGATCTCGTCCGGGTCGCTCATCGCATCGGCGGCGCGTTCGATGCTTGCTTCGCGCAGCAGATGAAGCGTGGGCCACGGTGATCGGTTGGTGGCGTTCTCGATATCATCCGGCGCGGTGTCGGCGAACTGGTAGTGCGGGTGAAAGCTGGCGACCTGTAGCACGCCGTCGAGCTTGAGTGTCTCGACAGCGGTATCGGCGACATCGAGGAAGTCGTTGTAGTCGAGGAAGTCGCCCAGCACATGCGGGTGGATCAGCAAGGTCGTTTCACACTCGTTCGCATCGACGGCCGCGAGGCTTTGCAGCTCGCCGCAGAGATCGTTCAGCAACGTATCGGTATCGCGGGCATGGCTGACCGCATAGCGGATTTTCCCGTGAATGAATGGCGCTCGAGCGAACGGACAGAGATTGAGGCCGACCACGGCGCGCTCCACCCAATGGAGGGTGGCGTCGATGTAGGGCGTATCAGCGGCGCTCAGACCGGCGGTGATGGCGGAAGGTGTGTCGGTCATGGGCAAGATCACAGCCGGGTCAACACGCACTATACCCCTCATGCCGAATGCGCTCGGTCCCGGTGTATGACTGGGCGCGACCCCCGCCAACTCGCCTCTCACGGTGTCGCCAATGGTCTGGAGGGCGGATAGCCGAAGGTCTCCATGGCCGCCTTGGTCCAAAAACGGTGTCAGGTTCACTTCTCCTAGGCGGAGAAAGTCAGTCTGACCCCGTTCTTGGCGCTTCCGCAGATGGCTGACACCAATAACAGCTATTCCTCGCAGGAAACCAGCCTTCGCGCCACACAAAACACCGCGCTTCCCAAGCCAGTTGCGGGACTTTTGCGGACGGACACGGCTTGCGTCGCGTGCGATGGTCCGTGGGTCGGCGGCTGTGACGTATCAAATCTGTCCGCCGACACTTCGCTTCATCGCAAGTGAAGTAGCGCGGGCCGAAAGGGCTGTAACCCAGACGACCCGCTGACCACAACCGACTTCTTAGGAGTTGATCATGGCTACGGTCGATCATACGGCAGCCGCAGGTCCCACCGCGCCCAACGGCGTCACCCGTCCCACCAATCCACTTGGCCGTCCGTTCTGGACGTTTTCGCGCGCCAAGGACGGCGACAAGTTCCGCTCCGCCCGCATCGTCGGATTGTGCATGGGTATCCAGGCGGTGACGCGCATCCTGGTCAATAGCGACACTTTCCGCATCATCCAGTCGAAATGCCAAGAAATGGAACCCGGCAATTGGCCCCTGGATAACGAAGTCACCGAGGGCATGTTCGCCGCGCTCTACTTCCTCAGCGAACAGGCGGAACTCGCCTGCAAGGCGTCGCTGGACGAGCTGGGATTCGAATAGCAAACAGAGAAGACGGGGCTCAGAGTGGACTTTCCTAAACGTCGACTCTGACCCCAATTCACCGTCATTCCCGCGAAAGCGGGAATCCAGCGACTTTCGACCCAGCGAAACCAAAGGCACTGGATTCCCGCTTTCGCGGGAATGACGAGCCTTTTTCGAAGTTCGCTTTAGCGGTCGCTGCCGTCTCTGTGGTCCACCTCCGCGACAAAGCCGGTGCTTATCGCGTCTTCCGCGTTTCACGATGATGAGCAGAAAGGGCGGCGTCGAACGTGCTCGCATCGATGCTGGGTTTTAGCCGCAATCGGATTTGTAGGCGGACCGCGCATGCGTGTGTCAGAGATCGAAGTTCCTTGGGCTGACTCGTCCCACTTCATTCTTGTTTTCGTAGAAGTTGACAGCTCTTTAACAGCGCGAGCCATTTCATCGGGGCCGGCGCAACGCTTGCGCCGGTCCGAGCAGGCCTCGGGCGCACGGCTCTTAAGTCTGCTCGTCTGCATACACCGCACTGAAGCGCAGTACTTGGCGCACCAAACCCAGTGCATCAGGAAAGGGGAGAGTGAATGATGAAAAGCATGATGAAAATCATGGCCGCCAGCGCTCTTGTCTGGTTTGCCTACAGTGTCGCTGCGGCCCAAGCGCCGCCGTTGACTTCCACCGGTTCCGCTCAAGGGAAACCACGTAACGACGCAGCAAGTACCGTTGCTCTTCGGCAACGTCAGCTCGATTTCATGGCCGCGCCCATCAAGTCGGCAAAGGACCTTCAAGCCTACTTGGCGAAGATGCCGAAGGCGCTCTCGCCTATTGAAAAGCTCTCACCGGGTGCGAAGAAGCGCTTTCTCGACGGGCTGGTATTCAACGAGAACGGCTTGGTCGGCTACGACTACTCTGACCTGGCGGCGGAGCTTCCCGCATCGGACGTGTACAGACTAATGAGCTTGTTTGGTGCGCAACGCACGGTACCCCTCATCAGCGGACTCAAGGTGCTCGGCGAGCAGGATGCGCTTCTGATCATGTATCCGGACCTTGGCGAGGACGATCATGGGGACTATCGCTGCATCGGTGGCCACAACTGCGTTCGAACCACCGGCATGATTTGCATGACTGGCTGCTGACCTTGTAAGGGCGCGGCCGCTATTGCATGGGTCGCGCCCGTCTCTCTCGGACATCAGGACGGAATGGAACCTTATGCATAGCTGGCTCCTACTACTCGCGGTGTTAGTGCCTGGATCCATGGGCGGCGCGGAAGCGTCGCGTAGCACCATTGAACAGGACTACGACAAGATCTATGCGTTGAACATGGCCGATACCGGCACGGACAATGAACTGAAGGGCCGACAGATAGGTGGGTACTACGACGCACACCTTGCCCGCTTTCAAGAGGACGCCGCGCTGGCGGGACATTCCGATGCCGAGGTGGATCTTCTATTTCAATCCGCCTTTCTGGCCGGTCTCTACACGCATGACGAGAAGTATCTGGATGACATGCGACGGGACGTCGCTGAGTTTGAGCGTCGTGGCAGGACGCCTGAAAAAGTCCTTAAGGATTTCTACCATTCGATCGTGGCTCAACGCCGCTTCGACGAAGCGACCCGTTTCCAGCAAGCGCATCCTGACGCCAAGCTATCCGCGCTACCCATCGTCCACGATGACCTTCCGAAAGACTTCCGAGGGCCCACGGGTCTTTACCTGGTCGATTCGGAGAACGACCGCTCGTTTCATCGAAGAGCATTGCCGCTGACCACATCCTCGGCGCAGGTGGTCGTCATTTCGCATCCGAAGTGCCACTTTTCGCGCGACGCCGTGGCTGACATCGAGCGCAGTGATACGTTGCTCCCCATCTTCCAGGCGCACTCGATCTGGATCACTCCTCAGGACGGCAACATTGATGTTGCCAGCCTGGCCGCGTGGAACCAGGCGCATCGCATCCCTCCCACCGCCGTGAGCTATCGCGAAAGCGAATGGCCCATGTTCCATAACTGGGCGACGCCCACGTTCTACTTCTTCAAGGACGGAAAGCTGGTGCGCGAGGTAAGCGGGTGGCCACCCAACGGCAATGAAGAAGCGCTCAAGGCTGCACTGCGGGAGGTAGGTCTCCTCGACTGACTGAAAAGTTCCAACGGCTGTTAGCAGCTCATGGGCGGGGAGGTCATCGAGACGATCAAGCCGGGCGGTGCCGCTTTTCGGGGCTTCTTCTGCCGAAGGGTCATTCGCTGATGATTCGCCTTTCCCGATACGCATCCAGTTTTGGCGTTGGACAGTACATCGCACTTAAGGGGACAGCGGTAATTAACTTGGTTTACGCACGCTTGCCGATGCCGCAAAGAAAAGGGCCGCATTGCTGCGGCCCTTCGCTTTGTTACCTGCCCGAGTAGGTCAGAAGTGCTTCGTGAAGCCCACCGAGAACGCGTTGTCGTGCATGCCGCTTGCAAACGCGCCCTGGTAGCCGAGCGACACATCCCACGTGGCGCCTTCCTTCGCGGTGATGCTTGCGCCCACCGTGGTTAGTCCGCGGCCAAGTTCGTTGGCGGCAAGCGGGAACACGGTGCCGTCACCCGTCGCAACGGTGATGCTCGATGCCGTACTGCGCATGGCGTACTGATAGCCCACATCGATCGACGGCACATAGTCGATCCCACCCGCCTTGAAGGCACGCACGAACGACAGACCAGCAAACGCATTGAGCTGGTTCTCGCGGCTGTCCGCGCTGGATACGCCGTAAGCCGAAGCGAGCTGGCTGCTGCTGACGACGGTCTCGCTGAAGCCATCCATGCGCTGGTTCTGGTACATGACGCCAACTTTCGGCGTGATCTGCGCGCCGCCGGCATGGATGGGCCACGCGGCCTGAAGCGCGGCGTTGTAGGCCTGTCCGTCCGGACGGGCTACCGCACCACCCACACCCGTCTGTCGCGTGAAGTCGTAATGGCCGTTCCAGGCATCGGCCAGGCCGGACAACACCACCGGACCCACATTCGCGAAGCCATACACGCCTGCATGGAGACCGTCGACACGCGCCTTGCCACCCATCGCGTCCGTGGCGTTGGTGCGCTGAACGCCACCTTCCACACCGACGCTGGCCACGTCGCCGGCCGCGACATCGAATCCGGCGTTGATGCCGAAGCCGGTCGAGTCCATGCGGTTGGCGCCTGGAAGCGACGTATTGCCGCCAGTCACCACGGCCCACACGCCATGGCCGCCGCGGCCGGAGGCATTGAGCACATCGCTCATGTCGCCCTGTCCATCACGGACAGCCAGCCGCTGCGCGTTCGCAAAGAGTGCGCCACCCTGCGGAGCCACGATCACGGGCGCGGTGGGCTGGGTCGGAGCCGTCGGAGTGGTCGGATTACCCGGGTTCGTCGGGTTGGTTGGCGCTTGAGCGGTCGCCAACGATACAGACACATCCGTCGCGGAGTAGGAGACGGTAGGCGTCAGGTCAGTCGGAACGCTGCCGCTGGAGCTCGTGGCCCCGAACGTGCCGGTCACGTTGTGCGCTTCCAGCACCTTGAAGGTGGTGGCGGTGTACGTACCCGGCGCGTAGATCAGGGACAAGTTGCCCGCGAGGGACGCGTTACCGTTGACGACGAGCTCCGAGGCAGCGCTCGGCGTGACATCGATGGCGAGCGTACCGTTCGCCGTCTGGGTGTAGTCGCCGTTGACGGTCAACACGCCGATGGAGCCACCCGGGCGAACGATCGAGTCGTTGATCAATCCGCCAAGAATGGTGCCGTGTCCACGCAGGACGCCGCTGCCATCCACTTGCGCATCGCCGGCCCACGTCGCGTCCGCGTGGTTCTCGTCACCGATCTCAACGGTGCCGTTAGAGACCTTGGCCAAGCCTGTCGCGGTGTTCTGTCCATTGAGGATGGTGGTGCCCGCGCCAGTCTGGTGAATGCCGCCCGAGCCGACGATCGCCGTGTCGTGCGTGATGGTGTCGGTCTGGTTGAAGTTCACGGTGCCGTTGTTCTGGATCGCGTTCGAAGCCAGCGTCGCCGACGACGTCACCACCAACTCGCCGGCGTTGACCACGGTCGCGCCCGTGTAGGTGTTCTGGCCGGTCAGGATTTCCGTGCCACCGTTGAGCGTCAGACCACCCGCACCGCTGATGTTGCCGGAGAACGTGTCATGCGCATTGATGAGGGTGAGGCTGTTTGCGCCAAGAACGACCGAGCCGCTGCCACCGAGGCTCTGCAGGATGACATTGCCACCGGTGTTGGACACGTCGAGCGTGGCCCGATTGACCGTGACACCGCTGGAGCTGGCCAGGCTGGTCGGCGTCAGCAGCGCCAGTGTGCCCATGTCGACGGTCGTCGCACCCGCGAAGGTATTGGCGCCGGAGAGCGAAAGCGTACCCATGCCGGTTTTGAAGAAACTGCCCGTGCCGCTGATCGCACCCGATATCGACGCGTTCTGACCCGCGGTGGTGACCGTCGCACCGCCACTGCCCAGCACTACCGGACGTGCGATATCAAAGCCTGCGTCGAATTCGAACACGCCGCCGTCGATGCCCAAGGTGCCGCCACTTGCACCGAGCGCGCTGTCACTGGACACCGCCAGGGTGCCGCCGTTGACGGAGGTGCTGCTCTGGCTGTTGTTGCCGGTCAGGGCCAGCATCGCGCCGCCGGTCTTGATGAGCGCGCCGCCGGAGATATGGCCGGCCAGCGTAAGCCCGAAGGCATCGTTGTTGATGGTGCCGCCCGTTGCACCCAGCAGGATGTCCCGGTGGAGAAGCATGTTGCCGGTGGTGGTCAGCGTGCCACCGTCGATTTCAAGGGTGTAGGTGTCATCGCCCAGCGCGGCAGCCGTTGCGGCGGAGACCGATCCGGCGGTGATCACCAGTCCCTGGAACGTGTTGGCGCCGCCCAAGGTCAGCACGCCGTTGCCATTCTTGACCAGCATGCCACCGGAGACGTCGCCGTTGATTGCCAGCGCGCTGTTGTTTTCGGTGTCGACGTTGCCGCCGTTGGCGGTGATCTGCACGTTGCGGCCCATGGTCACGTTGGCCGTCGTCTGCAGCGTGCCACCGTCAAGGGTCAGCGTGCCGGCGTCATCACCGAGGCTACCGTTGTCTGCGATGGACAAAACGCCCGTCGTGACCGTCCACGGCGTCACCACCGTCGTCGTCCCCGTCAGGGTCCAGGTCACGGCGCCCTGAAGGTTGTACGCGCTGAAGCCGGTGTACTGCGTGCCGATCTTCGACGCGTCGAACACGCCGTTGCCGCTGCTCTGACCTTGCGCGTTCAATCCAATGCCCAGCGAGAGCGTGTCGCCGGCACCGTCGCTCACCACGTTACCGATGACGGTCGAGCCATTCCAAAGCTGCAGCGTGTTGCCGCCGTTGTGGAACATTACGGCGGCCGCGTGCGACGCCTGGCCGTCCTGGTTGGTGCCGCCCTGGATCCAGCCCGCGTTGTAGATCTGCTCACCGCCCATGGCGACGATCGCCGCGCCGCCCTGGTCGCCGGTGGCCAGACCGCGCGTGGCATTCATGCCGCCAATGCCACCGTCACCGCCGCGGATCTGGCCCAGGTTCGTGATGGCGCCGCCGCCAGACGCCAAAATGCCGACGCCACCCTGGCCGCCGTTGCCGCCGAGCCACGGCGAGCTGAGGTCGACAACAGCATTGCCACCGACGCCGCCCGTACCGCCATTGATCCAACCGGAATTGCTCAGGGTGGTTCCGAGGCCCATCTCCAGACCATTGCCGGCCTGGCCACCGGCACCGCCGTTACCGCCGGCCGCCGCAGCGCCGCCGTTGCCACCGTTACCGCCAGTGACCGTGTTGGTGTTGTTGAGCCCAGCGTAGGAGAGGGTGGCACCCGCAGCGCCTTGACCACCTACGCCACCGCTGCCACCGTTGCCCGTGGTGGGATTCGGGGTAAAAGCGCCGCCTGCGCCGCCGTTGCCGCCCGCGCCACCGGTAACCACGCCGGCGTTGGAGACCGACAACGTCGGAATGTGGCCAGCCGACGTAGCACCCACTGCGATCAAGCCGATCCCGCCGTCGGCACCGGCCGCGCCGTCGGCGCCCTGCACCAGTGAGTCGCCGCCGTTGCCGCCGTTGCCGCCATTGCCACCGGAAATACCGGCCCCATTGAGAATCGTGTTCAGCGCGACGGTCGTCATCACGCCGAAGCCACCCTGACCACCTTGGCCGCCCTGGGCGCCCGTACCGGCACTGCCATTGCCGCCATTGCCGCCATTGCCACCCCTGCCGCCGTAGGAGAAGCCAGTCAGATTGATTGCATCGAACCCTTCGATGTCATCGGCGTAACCGCCTGCGCCACCGCCGCCGCCGCCGCCAGCAACACTCATATATCCCGCGGCGACCATGGCGCCCGCGCCACCGTTGCCGCCGTTGCCTGCTTGCTGGCCGGCTAGCGTATAGAACCCTCCGGATCCAATGCTGCCGTAGCTCATTCCTGTGCCACCGCCACCGCCGCCACCGCCGGCCACGCCATCGGCGGAAACCGTCGCGGCCGCGCCGCCATCGAAGCCGTCATAGTGGCCAGAGAAATTGCCGTCACTGCCCGCGGCTCCACCGGCCGCGCCGGTCGATCCACTTGTGCCGCTGGTCGCCTCGGTCTGGTAGTTGTCGGCGCCCGTACCACCAGCACCGCCAACCAGCGCACCTGCCGTGGCCCCTTGGCCTCCAACACCGCCTGCCGCCACTGGGAACGACTGCGCCCGAGCGGAAGGCGCGAACGACGCACCCAACAGCAACGCAACCGCCAGTGCGAGGGGAGCGCGCGATGCGAGCGCCGGCGTAGCCGTGCCCATCGCACCGGTCGCCACGGCGCCGTGGCTTGCCTTTGCGTGCTCGGATGCGACTTGGACGCGACGGAGGGACTTATTCCAGACGAGGCGATACGTACGATTCACTGAAGCTCCTGAGTGAGTGTTGGCGACAGCGAAGCTGTCGCGAGGGTGACGTTCAGCAAATTGCGTGCCATAGGAGAGCTGGCGCACAGAAAAAGGGAACGCCCTTCGACTCACGGCCGCTCGGCGCGGCGTGCCTGCAAAAAGCGAGGTGGCGATGGCGACATCGGGCGCCTTCGATGTGCCGGTCGGAGCGGGCTCGCCGGCATGTGCGGCGACGACACGCACGTCATGCGCGCTTTGCGATGGGCCTGCCGTCCCGTTGAAGACTGCTCTGCAGGTCCACAAGGTCACCTATAGGTGACGCACTGGGTCAACACTGCGCACTCTATGGAATGGTCATGGTCGCGACCTACTCCATCAGGGGTGCGGGATGATGCGCGTCCCCCTGCAGCGCGGATAGCTTGGGCATCCCCAGAAGGCTTCACGAGTGCGACGGTTTTCGCGGCGAATCATGGTCGATCCGCAGCAAGGGCTACCAGCTCGCCTTGCTGATCAGGCCGACTTCATCAAGTCGCGCCGACATCGTTTTAGAGAACGCTTTCCGCCGAAGCGTCAGTCGCTGGTGATTCGCCTTTCCCTATACGCATCCAGCTTTGGCGTTGGACAGTACATCGTCTCCACGAAGACGTTGCGTTCGTGCCATATGACTTCCAGATCCCACAGGCAGACAGCGTAGCGGGACGGGTCCTCAACCCAGCCCGCAGCCGTCTCGGCGGAAACAGACACAAACAGTTCGTTGTCGTTGCCCCACCACGCGAGGATCAGGTATCTGGCGCTGGCACCGTCATGGCAGATCACGAAGGCCGGGGTGATGCGCCAGGCGACCCGCTTCTCGCCCTTGAGTACATTTAAGCGGGACATGTATGCCCGTGTATCCACCGGCTGATTCGCAGCGGAGATCGTGTAGATCTTGATGCCGTCCGGGTCTAGCCAATCGGCGCGGCTTTCGATTTTCCGAGGTTGGAATGTGGGCATGGTGGGCGCCAATCGAAAGGAAGGTGTCGGGTTGTGAACGAAGGTGCAGGGGGGGAGATGACAACCTCGGTCCGTCTTGAAGGCGAGTCTTCGATGTTCGTTACCTGCCGTCGGCACTCGCCAGCCTGGCGCGACTGACGTTGCCTCCCGCCGCTGCACGGAAGCGCCAACTCTGTCCGGCCCGCATATCCGCGATGCCGTCCGACGCCCAGCCGATCTGCCGGCCACGGGAATCGAAGACACGGAACCGGACACGCACATCACGCAGTCGGCGGCCACTGACGTTCACGGCCCTTCCGACGACGCGAGTTCTGTCTGGACGGACATCGCGTTCCACGCGGTAGTTGTCTACGCGCACGCGTCGGCCGGCTCCCATTTGGGCGTTCGCACTGGGGCTGATGCTGAAGATCGCCGCGATGGCCAAGGTCGCAGCGGCAAGGCGATAGCGCATACGTATCTCCTGGTCCGGTGTCCTGCCGACCTAGTTTACGTCCGCAAACATGAAACAAAGGGGAGGGGGGTTAGTTAGGTAGGGGTAACCGCCAGGCAAAGGGCGCGCGGGTCGTTAAGCCCGCCAATCTACCTCGAACGATTTGGCTTTGGACCCCGGTTTTGCTCTAGGCTAATTGGAGGCCTCGCCCTTGCGGAGAGAGTCCTGGGGACATGGGGTAGCGCGCGTTTCGACCTTGGGCTATCGGTATCGATAGTCCCCTCAACCACTGGGGGGCACATGAATCTTCAAGCGTGGTGCTGTCTTGGCGTCATCAGCCTCTTCACCCTGTCCGCGCAGGCGGCTGACAGCTACTTTGTGAATCAACGCCATGAAGCAAGCATGGTGGTGACGGGCGTGGTCCGTCTCAATACGGATGGCTCCGTCCACGACTTCCAGCTCGATCATCCGGAAAAGCTTCCGGAGCCGGTCAAGAACCTGGTGAGCCAGAGCGCTGCCGCCTGGAAGTTTCAGTTCGCTGTCGCACCAACTTCGCTGACTACGGAGCGCATGTATCTGCGCGTCGTTGCCACGATGACCGACAACGATCACGCATCGTTGCGAGTGGCAGGCGCCGATTTTGATGAGGCGGTGAATGACGACAGCGAAACCGTCCAGCCGCCGCGCTATCCCCATATCCTGTATCCCAAGCAAGCCCTTGAAGAGCATGCCTCGGGCACGGTTTATCTTTTGATGCGCATCGGCAAAGACGGAAAGATTCAGAACATCGCCACCGAACAAGTCAATCTCAGCAACTTTGCTCCAACGGCGGACATGGCCCGCTACCGCAAGTATTTGGCCGATACGGCCATGAAGAGCGCCCAGCAATGGGTATTCACCGTCCCGACCAAGGGCAAGCGCGCCGCACGGTCAGAGTGGCTGGTGAGGGTGCCGGTAAGCTTCCTGACGACCGGTGAGAGCGTGCCCGACTACGGCAGCTGGGCCCTCTATGTACCCGGCCCTCGCGAGAACATTCCCTGGCTCCAACGCCCCAAGCTGGCGCTGGAGGCGCCGGACGCGGTGCCCAATGGCGCCTTGCAATCGCTTGACGATGACGCGCAGTTGTCCTCGACCTCAGGCGGTGGCTGATCGAACAAAAGAGACGGAGGTAGTCAGGTGGGTATAACCACCTCCGTCCCTCGTGGGTCAGGGCTACTCGTTGACGGCATGGGCGCTCTCGGCAGGGTAGGGCTCCTGCAGGGCGGTGGTGCCGGTCTCCAGGAGGGACTTGAGGTTGGAGATGACCTTGGGCCAGCCGCCGGATACGGCCTCGATCAGCTTCGAGGGCGAGCGTTCGATGGTGTGGGTGATGGAGAGCTTGACCGCTGGTCCACTGGCTTCCATTTCCATCGTGCATAGCGAGTCGCCTTCGGCCTTCAGTTCGGGCTTGTTCTGGTGCTGCCAGCGAATGACCAGGCGCCGTGGCGGGTCGGACTCGACGATGGCGCCTGCGTCGAAGATCTGACCTTCGCTCGACACCAGACTCCATGGCGACCCTGCCGTCCATTCGCTTTCGCCGTGCATGCCGAACCAGTACTGCTTCATGAACTCCGCATCGGTCAGGGCCGTCCACAGCTTCTCCGGCGTGGTGCGGATGTAGGTTACGTAGACAAACGTTGATCTAGTCATCGGTTTGCTCCAGGCGTCGTTTCAATTTGGAAAGTGCCTTGAGGCGCGGCTTTTCAAACTTGGCAATCCAGCGCTCGTAGATCGCTTGTAGTGGTACCGGATTGAGGTAGTGCAGCTTTTCGCGACCGCTGCGAACGGTGGCGACCAGGTGCGCCGCTTCCAACAAGTCCAGGTGCTGCGTCACGCCTTGCCGCGACATGTCCAGGTGTTCGCACAAGTCGTTGAGGGTGCGGCCGTCTTCGGCGTGCAGCAGATCCAGCAGCTTGCGCCGACTGGGATCGGCGAGAGCCTTGAACAGTAAGTCGGTGTCGTCGATGGGCTCGGCCATTCATGCCTACATGCAAGTAATAACTTGCCTAAATATTAGGCAAGTTATTACTTGCATGTCAAGCGGAAAGATGGCAGGGACGATTTCCGCTTTGGGGTCAGGTTTAGGGGCGTTCTGCCGGCCGTTCATCGCCGATTGGTCGGTTCGGTGCCACCCCAAATTCACGCTGCCAACCCGGGTGTGGGGGCATCGTTATTCGCCAGGACACCTCCACGGCAAGAGGAGTGAAGCGCATGGCATCGGAGAGAGCGAACGTTCAAGTGACCGTTTCCAAAAATGGTCCGTATCTGGTCGTTGGCGACATTCCGCTCGCGAAACAAACCGTCGTCCCCGATGCCGAAGGGGGCTCGGAGGCCTGGAAGGAAGGTCAGCCGATCGACCACACGCCGAGCTATGCGTTGTGCCGTTGCGGTGCATCGCAGACGAAGCCGTTCTGCGATGGCTCGCACAAGAGAGTTGGCTTTGATGGGACCGAGACCGCCGACCGGCGGCCGTACCTCGACCAAGCGCAGCTCATTAACGGACAAGTGGATGAGCTTACCGATGCGGAAAGCCTCTGCGCGTTCGCCCGCTTTTGCGACCCCCACGGAAAGGTCTGGAACCAGGTGGCCGAAACTGAGAACGCACACGTGCGCGCCCATTTCATTCGCCAGGTGAATGCGTGCCCGTCAGGGCGTCTGGTGGCTTGGGACAGGGCAACAGGGCGGCCGGTCGAAACAGCCTTGCCCGTTTCCATCGGCCTGATCGAGGACCCGGTGGAGGCGTGCGCCGGCCCGCTATGGCTGCGCGGAGGCATTCCCGTCATCGCCGCCGACGGATTCCACTACGAGGTGCGTAATCGCGTCACGCTTTGCCGATGCGGGCAGTCGAAGAACAAACCCTTCTGCGACGGGTCACACGCCGCTATTCACTTCAGGGACGATTGAGCGAGCTCACGCCCACTAAAGAGGGGAAGAGGCAGTTAGCGGGCCCGCTGGCTCCGCGCTATGGCGCCTCCGTGGATAACTGACGCCCATAGCAGCTAAGACCCACAGCTAAGCCAGCTCCCTCGCCGCGCAAAACGTAGCGCTACTCGAGCCACGGGCGGGACTTCTCCGGACAGACGCAGCGTCCGCTGCGTGCGATGGTCCGCGAGTTGGCGGCTGCGGAGTATCGAATTTGTCCGCCGGCACATTGCTTCATCGCAAGTGAAGTTGCGCGGACCGAGAGGGAGGCGACCCAGGCGACGCGCCGACCACAACCAACTTGTTAGGAGTCGATCATGGCTACGGCCGATCATACGGCAGCCGCAGGCCCTTCCGCGCCCAACGGCATCGTCCGCCCCACCAATCCACTTGGCCGCCCACTCTGGACGCTGTCGCTCGCCGAGGACGCTGACAAGTTCCGCACCGCCCGTATCGCTCGGTTGTGTATGGGTATCCAGGCTGTGACGCGCCTCTTGTGCAATAGCGACACCCGCTCCGTGATCCAGTCGAAATGCGATGAAATGGAACCCGACAACTGGCCTTTGGATAGTGAAGACACCGAGAGCGTGCGCGCCGCGCTCTACTTCCTCAGCGAACAGGCGGAACTTGCCTGCAAGTTGTCGCTCGACGAACTGGGCCGCGACTAGTGCTGGATGCTCACGAGATAGCAGAGCCAGGGCCGAGGCCAATGGGGGCAGGCAGCCTTATCGAACTACTTGCATAAATTATATAAGTAGTTATATGGTATCCAGCGTAAGAGATAGCATGTGAAACCGCTAACTTTTGTTGGCACCGCACTTGCCGACCTAAGGGAATTCCCGGAAGACGCCCGCCGAGAAGCCGGCTATCAGCTAGACCGAATTGAACATGGGCTCGCCCCTTATGACTGGAAGCCGATGCCTGCAGTGGGCGCTGGCGTCCGTGAGATCCGTATCCGGGACAAAGCCGGTGCCTATCGTGTCTTCTATGTGACCGACATCGGAGACGAAATTTTCGTCCTGCATGCCTTCACAAAAAGGACGCAGAAAACAGCGCTTTCTGATATCAACATTGGCAAGGCGCGCTACAAGACAATCACCAACCTGTGATCGTCATCCCGCCGAAAAGCGGCACGGAACCATTTAGACCGACACGAGATGGGAAAGACCTCAATGACCCGCGATGACACGACATTGACCCGCTCCAGCGGAAACGTGTTCGTTGACCTTGGATTTGCGGAGCCAGAAGCCAGAGTTCACAAGATGCGATCCGAACTCATGATCGCTATCGAGAAAATGATTGCCGACCAGCATCTCTCGCAGACGGAGGCGGCCCAAGTGCTGAAAGTGAGCCAGAGCCGCGTCTCGGACCTTCGCCGTGGCAAGGTGGAAAAATTCAGCCTGGACATGCTCGTGACCTTTGCGGCCCGCATGGGCCGAAAGGTGCAGATCAAAGTTGCCTAAGTGCGTCGACTCGTGTGGCCTTGGATCTAGTCCAAACCTCTTCAGTTCTTGGCTTGACCGTGCGATGCACCCGTTGCCGCACGACTGGTCGTGCAGGGATAGGTTTCGGCAAGCGCCTGGATGGCCACCGAGTCGGTGATCTCGTCCGACACATCGGGATGCGCCTTGGCGTAGATCTGCACGGCATCGGCCAGCTGACCAATCGTGGTGGTGGCGGACGGGCAGAACTGTTTGCCGTTGTGGTCATGCACCACATTGAGAAACCACGTGGCCACGGCAATGGACGCGGGCTGATCGGCGTGGGCATTGCTGGCGGACAGGGAGGCGGCAGCGGACAAGACCGCAGCGGAAAACAGCGCCATCTTCTTCATATCATTCCTTGCCGGTGTCAGTTTTTGAGCACTATATGTCCTGCGCGTCGCGTGCAAAAGCAGGCAAGAACCTGCGTTCCGACAGGCATCGTAACGATCGCGATATCACCCGCTGCCCATCGAATCGTGGGTTGAATGCTGCGGGGGATAAGACGCCTGGCGTCGGAGGCGGGGTCTGGCTTGACCCCGCTTCGCGCACGTTAGAGCGAAGGGCGCTACCGTCGATCGGTAGCGCCAGCACGTGCCTCACGGTGTATCAGGCGAAGGCGCCGATCAGATGGCGGCCGCCATGGCGACGCTGGACTCGATGTTGTCACCACACACATCGCGCCACAGGTGATACATCACACCGAACGTCACCGCGAACATGGTCAGCACCATGGCGATATAGATCGGAATGATCAGCACGATCATCAGCCATGGGCCGACGAGCTTGCTGAGCAGGGTCAGTAGAAGCACCGCGAGTCCGATAGCGATGGCCACGGCAATCCAGGCAAGGACCAGGCTCAATGCAAACACGAGCAAGGGCAGCACGTTCTTCAGCGCGCCGACGATGCCATCGCCGATGGCGCCAAACACGCCGCGACGGCCCAGCGCGACCTGGCCAAGGCTGATTGCATAGAAACCCATCATGAAAAGGATGAGCACCGTGAAGAGTGCCATGGCGATGCCGAAGCCCTGGGGCCATCCCGGAGGCGGCTGGTGGGCCGCCTGTGCCGCCAGCACCTGGATGTACCAGCTGACGATGCCGCCGCCGGATACCGCGAGGATGAGGCCGAGCACGACGAGGTAGACCACGCCGATCGTCAGGCCGAAGCCAATCAGGCGCAAAGCTTCGCCTTCTCGATAGGGCTTGAAGATGTCGAGCGCGCGGGCCGGCAGGCC
The DNA here is from genome assembly GCF_026283925.1 of Dyella halodurans. Lineage (GTDB taxonomy): Bacteria > Pseudomonadota > Gammaproteobacteria > Xanthomonadales > Rhodanobacteraceae > Dyella > Dyella halodurans. The sequence continues at coordinate 479,097 of NZ_JAPDPF010000003.1, read as the reverse complement.
GCGTGCGGCGGCATCGACCACCTGCAGATAGCCCGCGTAGAGCGGCACGATCAGCAGGCCGATCAGCATGGAGAAGGCCATGATCAAGCCAACGGTCGTCGGGCTCTGTGGCGTGCCGGTGCTTATCGCGTGCATTTGCATGGGCATGGTGATCAGCGCCGGCAACAGGCAGGCCAGCAACAGAAAGGCTGCCCCGCCGAACAACGCCTTCGGATGGCGGAAGCTCACGCTGATGCCGTTTTTCAGCCAGCCAAAGCCGGCCGACGGTCCCTTGAATCGTGTCGTCATCCTGTACCCCCTGAAGATCGGCGCCCCCGCGCCGTGCTCGCCCAGCATAGCCGGTAGCGTCATTGCCACATAGACGGAAATAACGCGGTCGGGTTGCGTCATTTCTCGTCAACCGACTGGGGCCCTGACAGGGATCGCAAGCTGATCCCGCTTCCACTCTTCATAAAGGCGAGTTCAACTGGCAATGGTGCCGAGGCGACGCGCTCTAGCCGATGGACCACGTAAATAACGACCAAGACCCACACGAAAAGCAGCGCGCGTATCACGCAAAACGACGTGCTTATCGATGCGCGGGTCTTATCCTGACTCGCGTCGATCAAGTCGCCATGGCCGCGATGCGTACTATTGCTACAACCACTCTATCTAAGGGTGCGCTGATTAAGCGGCTTTTTGCTCGTCATGCCTGCGGCTCTCAACAGCCACAGGGCTGGTCAAGCAGGAGGCGCATTACAACAGCGAAGCTGGTCATCCAGCGACTTTGCACTCAGCGATTTAGAGGCGCTGGGTCCCAGCTTTCGCTGGGATGACGAGCGAAATCAGAACGTCTCTAAAGACAGATTGGCCAGATTATCAGGTGCCCTAGAAGCAGGCGCGCGCTGACGAGTTTGTTCGACACTAAGGAGTGTTCCCTATGCGTCGCTATCCTCTCTTGTTGTTGCTTCTTGCGAGCATGACTCTCCACGCAGCCACCTCATTACGCGTTGGCAGCAAAGTGCTCATCATCGGCGACAGTGCGGCACGCGTACTGCAGTTGATGGGTGAGCCGCAGGTACGCGCTTTCAAGCAGCTGCAGACCGGCGGCTTGCCCAGTAACCAGCTTGCAGTTGGCGAGGAATGGCAATACCTGCAGGAGGGCAAGACGATCATCATCACCGTGGCCGGTGGCAGAGTCGTCAACTTTGAAACGGTCCACGACTGATGATTTGCCCATAGTCTTGAAATCAGTCGTGCCTGGCGCGGAAAAGCATTGAGGCCACGGGCCGCCCGCGAGGGTGACAAGAAACGCAGGTTTATCCCGCCTTCTGACTGATATCGATTTAGTGATTGCGAATCATTCCTATTCAAAATCTTACGAATTCCTGTCTATTTGGACAGGCCGAATTCGTTCCTATGGACTAATGCAGGCTCTTGCGAATGCGCGTATGGTGATTTAACGCATATGTCCATATGCGTACTTGCGCAGGCGCTTATCGGCGCGACCGATATCAGCGTTCTACAGGGGGCGCGGTCACCTAACGAAACGAACAGGAGACCCGTGTTATGCATACTCGACTGCTGATTGCAGTGGCAGCCATGGCGTTTGCTACTTGCGCCATGGCTGCGCCGCCAACAACCCTCGTACTGCAACGAGGGGGCACGACGACACCCACGACATCAGCTCTAGGCGGCGCGCCGATCACGAGCCTGGAACTGGATCCGGCGATGGTCGGCGGGGATGCCGATTCAGGTGATGACTTCGGACCACAACCCATCGTCAATCGCAGCGTTGCCCACGGGCACGGCGGCGGACACGGGATGGGCAATGGCAAGCGCGCCAAATCGCACCCCGAACTCCTGGGTGGCTTCGACGGCCTGAATTTCCACGACCAGCGTTATGCCAATGGCGGCAATCAGTTCTCGGTGGAACCGCCCGATCAAGGGCTATGCACGGGCAATGGCTTCATCATGGAAAGCGTCAACGACGTCCTGGCGATCTATGACAACGCCGGCAACAAACTCGTCGGGCCGGTCGATCTCAATACGTTCTACGGCTACTCCGCGGCGATCAATCGCGGCACGGGTGCTTACGGACCGAGTATCACCGACCCGTCCTGCTACTACGATGCAGGTACGCAGCGCTGGTTCCAGATCGTGTTGACGCTCGATCGCATTGGGACGACGTCAGCCCTGGCCGGCACCAATCACCTGGACATCGCGGTCAGTCAGACCTCCAATCCCACCGGTGCCTGGAACATCTACCACTTGCCGGTGCAGAACAACGGCACGCAGGGCACACCGGATCACGGCTGTGCGGACGGCTTCTGTCTGGGCGACTACCCCCATATCGGCGCTGACGCCAATGCGATCTTCCTGACCACCAACGAGTTCTCGTTGTTCGGGCCCGGCTTCTACGGCGCGCAGATCTACGTCATTTCCAAGAAGGCCCTGGCATCGGGCGCCGCGTCACCGAATGTGGTGCTGTTCAACGGCGGCGATCCGAGCATCACGGCACCCGCGTTTGCCGTCATACCGGCCATCTCGTCCGGTGGGCAGTTTGCTGGTGCGCATGGTGGTACCGAATACCTGCTCAGCTCGGACGCCGTGTTCTACGACTCCGGTACCTCGAGCACCGTCTGGCTATGGTCGGTGTCGAACACGCAGGCCATCGACAGCGCGCCCACGGCCGTCACGCTGAATTACACGCCACTGACCGTGCAGCAATATGCCGTGCCGACCAGCTTGGCCCACCAGAAGCCTGGCAGCACGCCGTTGCTTGACTGCTTTGCCACGCCCAGCTGTGCAGCGCTACTCGGCTACCCGAGCATCGTCTATCCGGGGCCGCGCGACCTGGCAGTGAATGACTCGCGCATGGAGCAGGTGAGCTTCGCCAACGGCAAGGTCTGGGGAACCCTGGATACCGACGTCTTGCTGAGCGACGGCAGCCATGGCTCGGGCATCAACTACTTCGTTATCAATCCGAACTCCGGCGGCCTGTTTGTCAACGGCACGCTGGCGCTGCCGGATGCGAACCTCACCTATGGTGCGGCGGCCGTCACCCAAAGCGGGCGCGGCGTCATCGCGTTCACGGTAGTTGGCGTCAACGACTATCCAAGCGCAGGCTACGCCAGCTTCGATGCGAAGATCGGCGCCGGCGACGTCAATATCGCCATGACGGGCGCCGGTCCCTGGGACGGCTTTACCGGCATTCCCTACCTGGGTGGCGGTCGGCCGCGCTGGGGCGACTATGGTGCGGCGTCCGCAGACGGCAACACGATCTGGATCGCCTCCGAGTACATCGCGCAGACCTGCACCCTGGCCCAATACCTGACCGCACCGTTGTTCCAGTGCGGTGGGACACGCGGTGCCCTGGGTAATTGGGCGACACGCATCTCGACGATTCAACTCTGAAACCTCGGCAACACGTCAGGCCACAGGCGCGGTGGGCACTACCCACCGCGCCTGTTTTATTTTTGAAGCAAGAGCATGGCGTCGGGGTTCGGAGCGCGGGGAGAAGCTGGGGGCGCCTGCAACGTGAAGTGAACCGGGGCTGCCTGCCTCCGAGGCTGAGCGGCCATGTGGCGTGGTGAGGTAGAGTCGGACGGACGCTGCTGCAGGCCGATCAGGTCAGTGCAGCACACTCGATGCATGGATAGAGCGCGTTTCCTTTCGAAGCGCAGGGGGCGAGAACGACATGAACCTGGTGCACGGCATCGCGCTCGTGATCTTCCTTGTATGGCTGACGATGGATGCCATCGTCGTCTTTCGCCTCAAGACGGGCCAGGCGGAGAATCGAGATCAGTTTTCATTGAAGCTGCTGATGATCGGCGGACCCATCATCTACGCGACAAGCATCGGCTTGTCTTACGGGAGCAGGGGAGCCTTGCATTCCGTTGCGCTGCAGGTCGTGGGATTAGTCATCCTGGGGGCGGGTATCGCCGTGCGATCGCTTGCGATCGTCCAGTTGGGCCGCTTCCACACACCGAACGTGGCGATCCGGAGTGATCATCAACTCAAGCAGGAAGGGTTGTACGCCCATGTGCGCCATCCGAGCTATTTAGGCGCCTTGATTGCATTCCTTGGTTTCACCCTGGCCTTGGGGAACTGGCTAAGCGTGATCGTGATGATGAGCTTGACCACCTGCCTCTACCTTTATCGAATCCAGGAGGAAGAGGCAGCGCTCGCAGCCGCCTTTGGCGACGCATTCCATCAATACGCTTCACGCACCAAGCGCCTGCTTCCCTGGGTCTATTGAACGCATGGCCTGGGCGCGACGAAGTCGCAACCCATGGCGGAATCCACGCTCGAAAGTGTGCTGCTCTTAGTTGACAGGCATGGGCCACATATAGGCGCAGCTCCTATCGTTCGGCGCGTGAGCGAGGATGCGGTCGTAAAGCGCAGTCTGGGCGTCGATGACGCGGCCCTCATCCTCGGCGAGCAGAAGATGATCTGCGACCGCCTTGCCTGCGGCTGCACTCGTCCTTTTGATGAAATCCGCGCGCGTTCCATAACGCACCTCGAGCGACGGGCGCGAATCGCCAGTGGCTTTGCGTTCGGCCTCGGTGCGCGCAAACGGCAGGAACGAACCCTCAAAGCGGTCGAGCGCCCAAGGGAAGCCGGTCGATGCGTCGCGAGGATTCCAGCCGGTATACGTACCAAGCGGAACGGCAACTTCGACCGGCCGCACGCCGGCAGCGTCCGTGCCGTCAGCGTCGGGTGCGGGAACCAGGGCGGCATAGGGCGTGCCGGCCGTCGGGCGCACATGGTCGACAACACCTTGAGCAGAAAAACGCGGGCCAAAATCGAGGCGCCGGGGAGTGGACGCCAAATCTGGTGGCGTCAATTCCGTGCCCGTGGGAAATAGTTTTGCATAGCGCCCGGTCGTCACGAGGGTGCCGTTGGCGAGACTGGGGTAAGCATTGGCGGGTGGTGGCGTGTCGTCATGCACCCATCGATCCAGGTCTAGCAACAGCGCGCGCAGTGCCGGAGCGTCATCAATGGGACTGGAACAATGAACCGCGTTTCCTCGCGTCGCATCCGGCGTCAACACGTGTTGCATGCCCGCCAGTAGATAGAGGCGCGTGTAGGAACTCACCGTGACATCGGCGCGCCCATCGGGCGTGGTTTGCAATAGCGACGCGGAGCGTCCCCAGAACTCGGTGGATTTATTCACGAAGAAGAGCTTGGGCGTCCGGCCCTCCTTGTCGCCCGCCCGCGAGAGCAGTGAACCGGATTCGCCCGTCGTATCGTCATGCTCTTCGGTGGTGGTAAACGGGAACAAGTCAGTCGGGTAGCCGCGGTCAGCTACCAAGCTGGCGGCGCGCGTCGGAAAGGCAAACCGGTGATTGAAGCTGCCACGGCCACTGCCGCCCACGAGCGACAGGGCGCCGTCAAAGACAAGCCCGCCTTGCTCATCCACATTGAATCCGTCGTAGAGCATGTGCTGGATAAGCCGGCCGGTTTGGCTGGCGCCATACAGAAGCACATGCCTTGGCGCCGGGATACCTTCGAGCGGATGCGTGCGAAACCAGGACAGCAGGTCGCGAATGCCGGCCAGCCCGGCACCAACCACGTACGGGTCGCGCGCCACGTAGGTAAGCTCATAGATCTGCCCGGGCTTGAATCCGCCCTCCATCCGGATCGTGCTTGGTGCTTGATCGCCGGTGGCAGGCACAAACGTCCAACGCTTACGCGCGATCACGACACGCGGGTCATCCGGGCGCGTTCTTACCGTCAGAACGGCGGCGGGATCATTGGCCACGGCGGAAGGATAAGCACGTCCATTGATACCCACGAATGAGGCGACGTCGCCAGGTTTGTCGACAGTAAATTCGTTCGCAATCTCTCCGGTGATCGGGCGGCCGTTATCCGACGCTACCGGCGGCTTGAACACCAGCGCCTGATCATCACCATCCTCCGGCGTGACATCCCACTGCCAGGCAGAGGTAAGCACAGAGAATCCATGGCGCTGCAAGAAGCCGGTATCGACAACAGGTGGCTTCTTGGCGGGCTCGATCACGTAATTGAGCCAGCCGGTGACGCCGCCACCTCGATTGACGACGTCGTAGAGCAACGTGGAGTCGATGGCATGGACGGGCCTGACCAGCACGAAATCCGTCGAAAATTCGACCATTCCACGGCTGTCTCGTGGTGCCAGCTTCAGGTCGACGATGCGAAGGTTCGCCTTGTTCTTGGGATCCAGCGTGAACCATGCACGCCCGCGAATGACTTCATAGGCGCCGGTACCGGGAAAGACCCGGCCATCCTGATAGGGCTTCCGGTCGATGACCTCGATGTGGTCGACCGCCGCCATAGCGCGCGGCGCAGCAAGGAGCGGGAGTATTGCCAACAACGTCCATGGTGCATGCGACCAGCGAAGTGCGCGCCTTTTCCGACTCACGAAGATTCCCTGTTTGATTGGCCAGCCGGTCGCAAAGTATCCGCATCCCGGACCAATACCTAGCCCCTGGTGGAGGCAAGTTGACAGCGGCCAAGGGCGCGGTCTCCCGGGGCGAGCCTGGTCGTGGCGATCATCGTGATGTCAGCTCTCGACCGGGAACCGACAAAATCAACGGTTGGCCGAAAGCCCCCCCGTCGCTGTGTTGCGCAGGGCCTGGCATCGAGGGTACGTTACTTCGCACCCCACCCTTAGACAATCAAAGGCAGCGCCATGGCTCTTCGGAAGCTAGTGACGTTCTGTACGTTTTGTCTTTTCACCGGGCTCGCGGTCTCATCCGCGCTCGCCCAAACCGCCCCGGATCAGGCCCTTCCGACCATCCCCATCGACGCCAAGCCGTCGTCCAAGGCGATTGCGTTTCACGACCCGACCGCCGATCAATCGGCTGGCGAGTCCGGTGCCTTCAATACCCCGTCCAGTGATGGCAAGCCCGGCGAGTATTTCTTCCATCTCGGTGTCCAGGCGGCCACCAAGCAAGACTTTGTGCATGCCATGGCGATGTACAAGGTCGCCGCGACCTGGGGGTATAAACCCGCACAGTACAACCTCGGCGTGATGTACCTCAGTGGCCAGGGTACGGCCGTGGATCTGCCGCAAGCCATGGCCTGGATGGCGCTGGCAGCCGAACGCGATGAAGCGCAATACGTGCGGGCCCGCCAGTTGGTTTATGCCAACTTGACCCCGGAACAATTCGCCAAGGCGAATGAGATCTGGCGGCAGTTGTTGCCCACCTATGGCGATGCCGTCGCCCTTCCCCGCGCCAAGGCACGCTGGCATGAGGCGCTGAGCAGTGCCACGGGTTCGCGCGTGGGCTCTTCGGCAGCCCACGTCCAAGTCGGCGGCGTGGCAGGCTCGGCCAATCACATGAACTCGCCGAACTACGACGTGCATGACGGTGGCCACATCAGCACCAACCCCGCCGAGGTCGCGGGCGTTCGTCAGACCGATGGCGCCGTAGCCTTTCAGCAGCTGCGTTCCACCGACAATCCCTACGATCCGAAACTCACCGCGAGCTCGGGCACGGTCAATGTCGGTGAGCTCGCTCCGGTCAAGCAGAAGGACGGCGAAGCCACCAAGGACGTCGGCACGCCGACGGATCCGGCCAACCAAGGGCACCCTTGAACAGCGTGGTGGTCGTTGTTCCCTGATCACCCTCGAAGCACCGGAAGCGACTTCGAGGGTGACGGGCATGGCTGGTCATGCGGCGCAAGGCAGCGATGCCGATCAACAGCGCCTTGAGCGCATAGGGGCGACGTTGCCGTCTTGTCGATTCGACTTGTCTGGCCCTGACGTCTGGATGAGCCCGAAGGCCTCACGCGGTCGGTACGCATGTTTGCGTCTCGCCCCATCGCGCCGCTGTAGTGGTGCAAGCTAACTAAGGAGAGGTCATGCACAATCGCTCGTTGATGGGTACTTTCCTGGGTGCATTGCTGTTGGCTGGCTGCGCCAGTTCGCCCGCAACAGGAGATGCCGCCGCGCAGTTGTTTGGCGCGAACGATACGCCGCAGTTCCATGCCTACCTGGCGTGCACGAGCAACACGGTCGATTGCGCCATCGTTGAGCGCGCCTTTGATCGCTGGGCGGACGCTCGCCACGTCAAGCTGGATACCGTCATGCCTGACAATCAAGCCTTCAGCGCCGGACAGCCATCGCCCGCGGCGGAGCGGTCGGTACCTTATCGACTTACCATGCGCTATGTGCCGGACCTATCCGCGCCCGCGAACCCTTTGGGCGGCGGAAGCATGGCTTTGATGATCAGTTATGCCGCGTCCGTCCAGGTGTTCGACGCGGAGACCGGCCGTTTGTTGAAGACGATGTCGTTCAAGGACAAAACGGTCATCGACCAGAACGGCGGCGAGGCAAATCCTTATATCAACGCCCAGGTGAAAGCATTCCTGAAGCATGTGGATCCAACCTATCTAAAGCTGTCGGCGTCCTGATCCAGATGTCATGCGGGAGGGGATAAGTCAGGCTCGTTTCTGCCTCAGGGCGGACATTGAGTCGTTAAAGCCGGGATGTGGGGAAGGTATCCTCCCAACGCCGACTTCGCCGCCGGAAAGGCGTCATGCAGCCTTGTTGATGGCAATGATCCATAAGGGGGACGTTCATGCGGTCACTAATGCGAATGATGGCAATGCTGGCGGCAGTGACTCTGCAAGGATGCGTCGGAACGCCAACCGTGCTGGACAAGGCTCAACAGCAATCGCTCGACTCCATGCAGTTGTTCAACAAAGACGCCAGCCCGAGATTCACTGCGTACGTGGCCTGCACCAGCGAGGACGAGAGCTGCGCCACGGTGCACAAGATATTCTCTGAGTGGGCCGATCAGCGGCAGGTTACGCTTCACCTGATTAATGCCGATGACCCCATGTTCAAAGGCACCGCCGCGTCGGCGACCAAGGCGATGAATAAGCCCTACCGGCTTGCCATCAAGATCAACCCGCTGCTCGTACCCAGCTTTTTCCAATTCCGAGGCGGTCAATATCCCGTAGGTGGCTACTATCCACCCAGGGTCGGATACAAGGCGACGGTATACGTGGTGGACGCGACGTCGGGCGCCATCCTTCAGGAGTTGCCCGTCCATCACGAAATAACGGCCAACCCCAAGGACACCGCCAACGGCTACGTGCAGCGCGTGGTGGACACGCTACTCGTTTCGCTTGATCCAACGTATCGTCCGTCAGACAAATAAGCGGCAACACGGCCTTCTACAAGCCGTCGAAGCGGTAGGGTTTTCGCGGCTGGGCTTGTCTGGATTCGCAACCAACAGTCTGCACTTCCGTTGCGGGTTGTAACCGGCCTCCGGCTCCCTCAAGCGAGGGTCTTTTGTTGACCGACTCGCTGGCTTTGACGCAAGTTCTTGCCGTCTTCGGGTGCGAAAGGCTTGGTACCTTCGTCCCGATGCCGCGCAAGTAAATGACTCCCTGTGATAAGTTTCGCGCGGCGGCATCACTTGGGGGAGTGAGTTTGCATTTGCCTGTTCTGATCGCCAATCGCTTCGCCCGTGGCAAGCAGGTTGCGCCAATATTTCGCGAGCGCGGACAAAACACTCATGTGGCCATGGGCTCCCTTCACGGAGAGGCCGTGCGATGGGCGCATGAGGCGAGGCTAAAGGCAGCTCGCTAGTCGCATCGGGCTGAGCAAGCGCGTTCCGCTGGCCGACGTCAGCTTCATCGGCAGGCGCGCGTGTAGTCGCCATAACGCTCTTTTAGGGAAGACCTCTTCAGGAGAATCGAACATGAAATGGAAGTTGCCGATTGCGTTCCTGTTGGTTGCGGTTACACCGTTGTCGCATGCAGCAAGCGTACGTGCTGACAAGCTACCTGCGCCAAAAAATATGACCTGCCTGCAGATGAAGCAGGACATTTCTTACACGATCAAACGGGGCTTGTTGCATATTCCCTGGGATTACGAGGTTGGGCGAGGAGCGTATATCTCCGAGCACGAAGACGACCATGGCGTCTATTACCGGGCTCCTTCCGGCGCGATCACCCTTCGACGTGCAGACCTCAAGGAAAGTTCGACGGGCGGGCGTCGCTCGACGTTCGAAGGCGGCATCTATGTCCCGAACGATCCCGCCGTTGCGCCGACCCTCTACGAATACTACGGAACGTTTAGCGGGTCGACTCGATCGGCGCCGGACAAGACAGACTGCTCTACGCTCAGCTATTCAGTCGACCCTGCTACCCACAAGGTCAACGTATGGGCAATGGGAGCGGCAACAGGGATTGGCGCCGCGACAGGCATGGCGATCCACCCGCAGGTGCATACCAGTTACGGCCAGGCCGCTGGCGCAGGATTGGTCGGTGGCTTGATCGGTGGATTGATCATTGGCGCGATCGAGAACAGCAAGGCCGGTGAGATTGTGGCTGGCCCCCCTCTGGACGAAGAGGCGGGCGAAAAGATCAGGGCGTTGGCGACAGACAAGATTGCCATGACCGTTCGCGGACAAGCCGGCAATACGACTCTCGCTAGCGCGACGCCCGCTGGTTCCTCCGCACCGATCGCGACGACGCGACCGGATGTGGATGATAGAGGGCCGGCTTCGGCGAGTTCGGTGTCAAGCATGCCGGTCGCCGGTCAGGCTGCTTCGGAGACAGCAGTCGCCACCATTGCCATGGCCAGCGCGCCAATCGAGGCGCAGGCACAGAGCGTAGCCAGCCAGTTGGGATGTGGTGCGGTCAAGGCCGGCGCGACTGGGGGCTATGTAGCGCCTTGTGGCTCATATGGTGTGTATATCGACTGCGATACAGGTCGATGTCGACCATCGCACACGGTCAAGCTGGAAGGCTCCGAATAACTGCGGTGGATTTGCAAGCACCGCTGGGCCCGAATGGTTCAGCTGACGTGATGCGGGCGAGTCGACTTCGCCCCTCCTGGTAAGCAGCTTGGAACGAGGATTCTGGCGAGGCTTGCGGACGAACTGGTCGGTTGATTCAGCCAGTTCAGCGATTTCATCAAGCTGTCGCATGCGCCGGATGAATCCGCGACGCGGAACGGACACTAGCGAACCGCCAATCAGAACAGGGCCGGGTCAGATGCACTTTTGAATCATTGAAATTCCGCCTGACTCAGATTTCGACTCAACGAAGGGGAATCAGCTCGATGACAACGAAGACTGCCGTCGTGTGCTTGGGGCCGAGAACAAGCTTGGCCACCAGGACTATGGAACGCATGATGCACATGTTGCGCTTGTTCTGCCTTGCCGCCAGTCTTCTCACCGCGGACCAGGCATGGGCGACTGACTGCCATTTGAGCAAGTTCGGCACGATGCGCGTGGAGATGATCGGCTCGCGCGCCACCACTCTGGTTAAGATCAATGGACTAAATACCCGCTTTATTCTGGACACGGGAGCCTTTTTCAACTTCATGTCCAGCGCCAACGCCGCATCGCTGGGACTCGACCCCTTTCCCGCGCCCAAGGGCTTCAAGATGACGGGCATTGGTGGCGATGTGAACGTCCAGCAAGCGTTCGTGAATCGAATCGATATTCCTGGCTTGCCGATCAAGCACGCCGTTTTCATCGTTGGCGGGAGTGATGCAGGCCATGCTTTGCTTGGCGCCAATCTGCTCGATCAGGCTGACCTGGATATCGACCTCGCGCACGGTAGCGTGGCGCTATTTAGCGAGTTCCAGTGTGGCGACACGCCGCTGGCGTACTGGACCAAGGAGTACAACGTCGTCGATATCGAGCCATCCAAGAACAAATTCGATCGTCGAACGTTCTTGATCGTGACAATCAACGGGGCGAGGTTGCGCGCGTTGCTGGATTCGGGGGCGCCAAGCAGCGTCATCAGTCGTTCTTCCGCCGAGCGCGCCGGCATCAAGGTCATCATGCCAGGGAGTAAGGCAGCCGTTGGTGGCGGCGTCGGCAGTAAGTCCCTCAAGGAGTGGACGATGAACGTCGATACATTCTCGATTGGCCAGGAGACTATCCAGAACACCGAGATGCAAGTCATCGACGGTAGCATTGCCGAAGGCACCGACATGCTGCTTGGCGCGGACTTCCTGCTCGCCCATCATGTGTACATCGCAAACGACCAGAAAAAAGCCTACTTCACGTATAACGGCGGGCGCGTGTTCACTTACGCTTCGACAGCGGACAGCGGTACGACCGACATGGGCGCTGCAGCAGCCGACACCGATGGCAATCGAAAGAGTGCCGCTGACTACTTCCTATCGGGTCAGGCGCATCTATCGCGCGGGGAACTAAGCGCTGCGCTGGCCGATCTGGATAAAGCCATACTCCTGTCGCCCCATAGATCCGCATACTATGTTGCCCGCGCAAGGGTTCATGAAGCAGACAAGCGCCCAGATGACGCGCTCGCCGATCTCGGCCAGGCTCTAAGCCTCGATCCAAAAGCCGGCGAAGCACGGCTCATGCGCGCCGAACTTCGCCTTTCCGGCAACGACCGCGTGGGCGCCGCATCGGACTTGGCTGCCATGAGCAATATGCTGCCGTCCGGCTCCATGCTGGCTCAGACCGTCGCAGTCCTCTACATCAAGCTTGATCAGCCCATGACGGCACTTCCTCTGCTCGATGGCTGGATTGTCATGCATGACGACGATGCCATGCTTGGTCAGGTACTAAGCGAGCGCTGCATGGCCCGCGGGCTCACCAATCAGATGCTTGATGATGCATTACGTGATTGCCGCGACGCGATTCGGCGCGATGGCAAAAAACCGGACTACCTACAGAGCCTCGGGCTGGTGGAATGGCGGTTGGGCCACTATCCGGAGTCTATCAAGGCCTACAAGCAGGCTTTGGATAAAGCGCCCGATGCCGCCTGGTCACGCTATGGCCTTGGCTTGGCAGAAATTCGCGATGGCCGACAGGACGCCGGTGATGCAGACCTCAAAGCCGCGCGTGCGCTCGATCCGCACATCGACGAACGCGCCGCCAGGTTTGGCTTGACGGCGTCGGCGCAGTAACGTGCGCCCGCTTCCGCGCCAAACCGAATGCGATGGAAACGAGCACAGAGACAGGACGATGAAGCCGGGATTTCACGGAGACGCATGCCTAATAAAGTGATTCAAAAGCGACTGGTATACCTGGGGATGGTCCTTGTGGTTGTGGGAACAATCATCAAGGTCGTGGGCTACTAGGCAGTGCTGGACGGGTGGGTCGGACGGTCACATGGCGCGTTGGAAAGGTTGGCTTCCGACCCCACCCGGTCATTGGCTATCTTGGGGAAGTGCAAGGATTACCGCCCGGCATCCGGATCGGCATCGGGCGATTCGTCGACCTGTTTTGAGGATGCGTGCATGACTGCGACCAGCACCCCAGTTCAGCGCGCCATGACAGGCAGGCGAGGCGGTGTCATGCCGGTGCTCGTGATTGCCGTGCTCTTCGGCGCAGCCCACATGTTGACGAATGGTCAGTACGGGTTTCACCGGGACGAATGGCAATTCCTCAGCGATGCACAGCATCTGGATTGGGGTTTCGTGCCGTACCCGCCCCTGACTGCCGCCCTGGAAAGCCTGGGCCTCAAGATATTTGGGCTGTCACTGGTTGGCCTGCGGGTGTTTTCGGTGCTCGCCCAAGTCCTGGTGATTCTCGCCAGTGGCCTCATGGCGCGTGACCTCGGGGGCGGGCGGCTGGCGCAGACCTTCACGGCCATTGCGGTAGCGCTGTCCCCGTTGCCGTTGTTTCAGGCCACGGAATTCCAGTATTCCTCATTTGACCTGTTGTGGTGGGTGCTGATCGCCTGGTGCGTGATTCGCCTGTTGCGTGACGATGAGCCACGCTGGTGGGTGGCGATCGGCCTACTTGCGGGCCTTGGCTTGCAGACCAAATATTCGATCGCATTCGCGCTTGCCGGCGTGCTGGTGGGGGTGCTGCTCACCGATGCACGGCGCTATGTCACGAGTGGCTGGTTCTGGGTCGGTGGCGGCATCGCATTGCTTGTCTTTTCCCCCAACCTCGTCTGGCTGATCCGGCACGACTTCATTTCCTACCACTTCCTGCAGGGCATCCATGCGCGCGACGTCCATCAGGGGCGGGCAGACGGCTTCCTGCGCGATCAGTTCCTGTTGAACGCCAACCTGTTCGCCGTGCCAGTCTGGCTGGCAGGGTTGTTCGCGTACTTCAAGGATCGCCGCTATCGCATGCTTGCCTGGATGTATGTGGTGCCGCTGCTACTGTTCCTGTTTGCGCAGGGGCGCTTCTATTACACCTGCGGCAGTTATCCCATGCTACTCGCCATGGGGTCGGTTGCAGGCGAGCGCTGGTTGCGCACCATGCGTCCTACATGGCGCGTGAGCATCGCCACACTGGCATTTGCGGGTGTCTTCGCCGTCGGCATCTACGCGACGCTTCGCATCGTACCCATCGCAACCAGCGGTCCGTTGCGGGACTTTGCGCTGCGAAACAACGGCGATCTCCGCGAGGAAATCGGCTGGAACGAACTCGTCGCGCAAGTGGCCGCTATTCGTGACGCCTTGCCCGCCGAGCAGCAGGCACATCTTGGCATTGCCGTGGGCAACTATGGCGAGTACGGCGCCATCGCCTTACTGGGCCAGCGCTATCACCTGCCCACGCCGATCACCACGATCAATTCCGGCTGGCTGCGCGGCTATCCGCAGACGCCACCTACCACGCTTATCGTGTTGGGAAATTCGCGCGAGCGCGCCAATGAGCTTTTCACTGATTGCCGCCTTGCGGGCCACACGACCAATGCTTTGGGCGTGCTCAATGAAGAGAGCAGGTATCACCCCGATATCTTCGTGTGCGGTCACGCGCGCCAGCCATGGAGCGAGCTATGGAAGCGCGGGCCGGAGTTTGGGTGAGCTGGCGCGCAAACTACGCAGTGGCGGTGGGTGGTTGTGACTAACGAGCCAGCTCGCGAAAGATGTGCGCCTTGCTTTTGCTGACCGGCAATTCGACGCCACTATGCAGAACGGCCATCAGCCGGCCATCAAGCTCTCGTCTGAAGCGGGCCAGGTGGCCGAGGTTGATGAGATGTGCGCGGTGAATGCGGGCGAAGCGCTGCGGATCCAGTCGCGCCTCGAGGCGGCTCAGCGCAAGATGCAAGATATGCTCGCCACTGGCGGTATGGGCCACGACATAATCACCGACCGCTTCAAACCATTGGATATCGGCCACGGCCACCGGCTGGATGCTGCGTCCATTGCGCACGAAAAGGCGTTGCATGGGACCGTTGGCGAGCATTTCGCCGTACCGGTCCAGTGCTGGTGGCAGCGGCTCGCCGAGCGAGGCACGAACCCGATCCAGGGCCGCGGCGAGGCGGGTGGCCCCAAAGGGTTTGAGCAGGTAGTCGAGCGCGCCAAGTTCGAAAGCGGCAACGGCGTGCTCGGCATGCGCGGTGGTGAAAATGATGCGTGGGGCAGGGAGCGGCAACTGGCGTAACACGTCGATGCCCGAATACCCCGGCATCTGTACATCCAGCAGAACCAGCTCGGGCTGAAGCCGGTGAATGGCCTCGATCGCTGCCGGACCGTCTGCGGCTTCGCCAACGCAGCGAATCCAGTCGATCTCCTGCAATAGATGCCGCAAGCCAGCGCGGGCCAGGGGCTCGTCGTCGACGATCAGGGTGGGGACCGCGCTGCGCTCAGTCATCGTTGCTTGCCGCGTTGACGGACGCGTGCGTGACTCGAGTCGCCGGCCAAGACAGGGTGGCAGTCACGCCTGCCGGCGAGGCTTGCATGGCCAAGCTGGCATGGCTGCCGTAGAGGCAGGTCAGCCGCTCGCGCAAGCGGTGTAATCCCGTCCCCCCGCCCTGCATCACGGCCGCGGGTTCGGCGCCGACACCATCATCGCTGACTACAAGACACAGTTGCCCGTGTTCGATACAAGCTTGAATGTGCAGATGGGTCGTACCGAGTTTGGGGGCGGCACCGTGCCGCACGGCGTTTTCCACCAGCGTCTGCAGCGCAAACGAAGGCAGGGCGGCGCCCATCAGATCGGTGGGCAGCGTGGTGGCAACGTGTAGCCGATCGCCGAAGCGCAGCTGCTCGATGGCCAGATAGCGCTCGACGAAGCGCCATTCCTCGGCCAGAGTGATCTGATCGCGTTGCTCGTCCAGCGCGGAGCGCAGCAGTTCGGCAAGGAGTTCCGCCGCGTGGCTGGCCTTGGCCGGGTCGAGCGGGATCAACTGCACGACGGTGTGCAGGGCATTGAACAGGAAATGCGGATGCAACTGCGCATGCAAGGCGGCGAGCTGCGCGCGCGCCGTCGCTGCCTGGATCAGCGCGGTGCGCTGGGCGGCCTGCTGGGCATAGCCCACCGCTGCAATCATCAAATAGAGCCAGATGCCGGTCAGCATGAAGCGGCCGAAGCCGGGCCCTACCATGAACACCAGGTGCCATCGAACCAGGCTTTCGATCAGGTTGTAAACCACGATCCACAGCACGGCATACAGCGGGGCAGCGACTGCATGGATCAACAAGAAGGGCCAACGGAATGGGTAGGGCCAGGGACAGCGCTGAACAAGCGCGCGCACGCCCAGGCCCACGATGGCGCCGCTGGCGATCAGGCGGAACGCCACCCGTGCCGCCCCGGCGAAAGGCGCCTCGTGCATGTTGATGATCAGGACGGTGAACAAGGCCCACATCGGCAGCCAGCCGATGATCAGCTGCAGCCAGAACCAGTTGCGTGAGGGCGATGGTGCGTTCGTCACACCGGTCAGTTGCCCGTGCGACTGGCGTTGAGTGTCACGTGAGCCGTATCCCACGTCTTTCCCTCATCGTATGAGCGGTCCTGCACCATGCGGAATCCCGTTGGGGTGATGGCGTTGAAATGGGTGCGGCTTCGATAGTGCGAGCCATCGTGGTCCGTGCCGCTGCCGATGACCACCATTTCTCCATCTTGCCAGTGCCCCGTCGATGGTTGCGCGTGGCCATCGCGGGCATCGAGCCCGGTGATCTTCCAGCAGTTTTCATCGCGGGAGTAGATACGCGTGGAGTGTACCGAAGATAGGGGGTTGCCCGAGGGGTCGGTCAGTTGGAGTTCGTCCTCGATGCCCTTGCCGTCCACGGCACGCGTGGCCTTCCAGCTGCCGGCCAGCTTTGGCGTGCCGTGAATCATGGCAATCAGTCCACCGACTTTCACTTCCCCCTTCACTTGCCATTGGCCAAGCAGAAAATCGAACTGGTGGGACTCGGGTGCGTTGGCGGTCGGGATGCCGGCGTCGGCGGCGACGGCTTGGGCAACGACGGATGCGAAGCTCAACGACAAGGCAACAGCGAATGCACGGCGAACGAAAGGAGTCATGGTGAGGCCTCGGTGGTGGAATGTACGCATCGAGACTGCCATGGCGCCGCGGACCCCAGGCATCGGGATTCGCCGAATCGCCGAAACAGGCCGGTGAACGGGAGTCTTCAGTCCAGCGCACCTGCTTACGCTAAGCGACATCGTCAGGCCGCATCGGAAGTCGCCCGTGTACCGTTCAACAGCTCAACCGCTTTCGCCCGAGCCTGTGATCCGGCTTCGCGGCGTCAACAAGACCTACGCCGAGGGCAGCGCGAGGTGCATCGCGCTCGCCGATGTCGACTTGCAAGTCTTTGGTGGGGAATTCGTCGCCATCACCGGCAAATCTGGCAGTGGCAAATCGACCGTGCTCAATCTGCTGGGCGGGCTTGATCGGCCGAGCGCCGGTGAAGTGTGGGTCGACGGCCAGGCGCTGCAGGCGCTATCCGAACGTGCCCTGGCGCAATGGCGTGGGCGCTCGGTCGGTATCGTGTTTCAGTTTTTCCAGCTCATGCCGACCCTGTCGGCGCTCGAGAACGTGATGCTGCCCATGGATCTGGCGGGACGCTGGCCCGCCAAGGAGCGCCGCCAGCGCGCGCAAGCACTGCTCGATCGACTGGGCGTGCTGCCGCAGTCCGACAAGTTGCCTTCGACCATGTCCGGTGGACAGCAACAGCGCGTCGCCGTGGCACGCGCCCTGGCGAACGCCCCGGCCTTGCTGTTGGCGGACGAGCCGACCGGCAATCTGGATACGCACAACGCATCGGCCTTGCTGGATTTGCTGGGCGAGTTGGTGGCCGAAGGACAGACCCTGGTGATGGTGAGTCACGACCCGTCGGTGCTGCGTCGAGCCGGCCGCACCGTGACGCTGGAAGATGGCCGGGTGATCCAGCGCGAAGAACGCTGCCATGTTTGATACGCGCTGGCGCAAAACGCTGCGGGATGTCTGGGGGCATCGCGCGCGCACCTTGCTCGTGGTACTCGCGGTAGCGTTGGGGCTTATGGGGGCCGGGGCGATACTCGATGCGTGGGCCCTGGTGCGTGTGACTACTCAAGCCAGCTATGTCGCGAGCCATCCGGTCGCGGCGACGCTGCAGATCACGCCGCTGGATGATGCATTCCTGGCGCGCGTCCGCCAGATGCCCGGTGTAGCGGCCGCCCGGCTGCGACGGACCGTGGTGGTGACCACGCAAGGGCCAGGAGAGCACAAAACGATCGTGCTTCACGCGCTCGACGATGTGGCCCGGCCCGATATCGGGCGACTGCAGGACGCGCAAGGCGGGTGGCCACCGCGTCACGGCGAGATCATCATCGAGCGATCGTCGCTGGATTATTCCGGCGCGACGGTGGGCATGGCACTCCCGGTGGCCGTGGCGGGCCAGCCGCCCATCACGCTGCGCGTAGGCGGCATCGTGCGCGACGTCTCGGTGGCGCCCGGCTGGATGGATCATCTCGTGTATGGCTTTACCACCCCGGACACCTTGACCCGGCTGGGCGTGCCATCCGGGTTCGATGAGCTGCAGATCACGGTGTCCGAGCCGCACCCCAGCCAGCAGGGCGTGCGGCAATTGGCGTGGCGCATCAAGGCGCTGGCAGAAGCGGAAGGACGTCGCGCCGGCGCCATCGACGTGCCCGTACCGGGTCGGCATATGCATGCCGCCCAGATGGATACGTTGATGCTCACGCAAGGAGGCTTCGGAGTCCTGACCCTGCTCGTCTGCGCTTGCCTGATCGTCAACCTGATGTCGGCCATGCTCGCAGGCCAGCGGCGCGAGCTCGGCATCATGAAGGCGCTTGGCGCCAGTGAGCGACAACTGGCCACGCAAGTGCTGGCCTTGGCAGGTGCCTTGGGCTTGCTTGCGGCGGCCATCGCGCTGCCGGTGGCCGCCTGGCTGGGGCGACGCTATGGCGGCTTCCAGGGCGAGCTGTTGAACTTCCCGGTCGAGCGCTATGCCATCCCTCTATGGGCTTTCGCCGCACAAGCCGCTGTCGGCATCGTGCTGCCCGTGCTGGCCGCTGCCGTGCCGGTCGCTCGAGCCTGCCGTGAGTCCGTGGTAGCGGCGCTGCGCGAGCAGGCGCTGTCCCACGGCCCCGCCGTCATGCGCGCACGTCATTGGCTGCAGGGTGTGCCTCTCGCGCGTCCACAACTGCTCTCGTTGCATAACGCTTTTCGCCAGCGTCAGCGTTGCATGCTGACCTTGGCGGCGCTGGCGACCGCCGGTTCCGTGTTCATCGGCGCAAGCAATCTGCGCACGGCGGTGGAGCAGTCGGCGGATCTGCTCTTCGTCAATCAACATCACGATGTCACGCTACGCCTGCTCGAGCCGCAACCGGCCAGTCGCTTGATCGCGACCGCGAACGCGGTGCCTGGCGTCGCCTTGGCCGAGGCCTGGGGTGGCGCCAGCGTCGGCCTGGCACGCACCGATGGCACGGTGGGTAACATGTTTGCCCTCCTGGCGGTCCCGCGGAGCAGCCGTCTCCTGACGCCAGCGATGCGCAGCGGCCGCTGGTTGCGCGATGACGATGCCAACGACGTCGTGATCGGCAGCGGTTTGCTGAGAAGCGACCCGGGACTGACGGTCGGACAGCCCATACAGCTGACCATCGATGGTCGGCCTGCTTCTTTGCGGGTCGTCGGCATCATGGACAGCGGGCCCGAGCCGGTGGCGTACGTCTCCCGGTCCGGATTCGCCGCCTGGCGCGGTCGGGACCTCGCCTCAGTGCTGCGGGTCAGGAGCGTCGCCCGCGACCGCGATGGTCAACTCGACCTCATTCGGCGCTTGCGCGATGCCTTCGACAACCAGGGGCTGACAGTTGCCAGCAGCCATTTGCTCAGCGAAGAGCGGCAAGGCATCGAGGATCACTTGCAGATGGTGGTGAGCTTTCTCGGCGTCATGGGCTGGGTGATGAT
Source organism: Dyella halodurans (assembly GCF_026283925.1). Taxonomy (GTDB): domain Bacteria; phylum Pseudomonadota; class Gammaproteobacteria; order Xanthomonadales; family Rhodanobacteraceae; genus Dyella; species Dyella halodurans. Next base: position 459,036 of record NZ_JAPDPF010000003.1, on the reverse strand, counting down.
TGTGGTCGGCGGTATGGGCCTGGCAGCCACCATGAGTGTGACCGTGCTGGAACGTCAGCGTGAGATCGGCGTATTGCGGGCCATGGGTGCGCGCGGCCGCACCATCCTCGGCATGGTGCAGTTGGAGGGGCTGACAATGGCATTGCTTGGCTGGCTGGTATCGCTGCCGCTGTCCGTGCCCATCAGCGTGGCGATGTCACGAAGCTTCGCCAAGGTCATGTTCCCCGTGCCTGCCTCGCTGACGCCCGAACCGGTCGGTGTCATGCGTTGGCTGGTCCTTGTCTCGATCGTCTCAGTCGTCGCCTGCGCCTGGCCAGCACAGCAGGCCAGGCGAATGTCGGTCGTGAAGGCGCTGCAGTACGAGTGACCCATGCTCACCGCGATCGGCCAGCGTCCGTCTATCCACGGGCCTGGCTGGAACCCGTGTCGATATACGCGACTCAGGGCGATGCGTGGGGCAGCCAGGCGCGGAAATCGCCGCTGCAATGGAGCAGGGCCATCAGATAAAGCATGCCGTTGTAGTAGCGCTGCGGTCCATTGGGTACCGGGCTATCCCACAGGCTTTGGACGAAGGCGAGCCTGCGTGGATTGGTGGCAATCAGGCTCGCGACGGCGTTGGTGGCGATCAGGCCGGTGACGCGGCCGCCGCCCAACAGCGTGCCGTCCAGCTTGTACAGGCTCTGATACGCGTCCATGCCTTGCGCATCGAAGAAGGCCTGCAGGCGGTTGCTCATTTCGACTTCGCGGTGGTCACGTGCCCACCACGACCCATCCACCGACCAGTTCATGGCGCTGCGCCAGGCGTCGTAACGGAAGTCCGCGGAATCCGGCCGCCATGGCGCCGCCCACGGCGTGCCGTCGAAGTTGCCGTAATCGGGAGTAAGCGCGGTCTTGGGGTGCGCGGTGGTGGCCAGATAGTCGCGGCTGACCTGCGCAGCCTGGTGCCAGAACGCCCGGTCGGCCTGCGGCCCAACCCGCGCCCATACCTCATAGAAGGCCGGCAAGTGATAGGACGCATCGGTGTGCGCCGCGTTCACGGCGTCCGGGGTGAAGCGCACCATCTTGGTCTTGGGATCGAACAGGCTGAGTGCCGTCATTTGACCGTGGATGGTCTGGCCGGTGATCGCCTCGCGGTGCAGTACGTTGCGGAGCAGGCGATCGGCCTGGGCGCGGTAGTCGTAGATGCCCTGGCCGTTACCCCAGCGCTCGGCGGCGAAGTACAGCGCGGTGATCAGGTACTCCTCGCCATCGGGCGCGGGCATCGGGTCATTGGCCACGCCGTCCGTCCGCATCGACCAAGCAAAATAGCCGTACGCCGGATGTGATGGATCGCGCTGGTACATGTGGGTCATGGCCCAGTTCCAGAGCGCGTCGAACTCGCGTTTGCGGTCCAGTTGCACCGCAATCATCATTCCGTACGAGATGCCCTCCGAGCGCACATCGTCATTGTTGACGTCGTGGATGTAGGCCAGCGGCCCATCGGCGTTACTGCCTGTCTCGTAGTAGATCGCCTGCGTGGCTGGATCGCCGTGGAACAGTTGCTGGAAGGCTGCCTGAATCTTTGCTTCCACGTCAGGGCGGGCGTGACCAGCTTCGGCAAACAGGTCCGGGTAATGGCCGGAAGCGACAGCGCCGGCCGGCGTGGTCGCAGGCCCCGGGCTGGCCTGAGCCAGCGAACCCAAGGAAGTGGCTAGCAGGAAGACACAGAGGATCGAAGCAGACTTGGGCATAGGTTCGGACTTGGGGGATGGTGAACCGCCTCGGGTTTCGAGGTGGCTAATGAGTCTTGGTCGGGCCGCGTCGGGGACGGGTCGGCTTTGTTGCTGATAGTAGTAGATCGATTCAGCCTTCGCTGGTGTGGCCTGTCCGATGGATGGGGGCGGCCGGCGGCGACCGGTCGAACTCGCCTTGGGTAGGGTCATGCACACCGAGCGAAAGGCCGTCTGGACGGCCTACCCGGCTACCCCCGGAGAAGCATGGGGTGAGGGCGGACCCCGATTCCAACGATGTCCCGAAGCCTCAGTGGCAGCCTCTGCCCCACGCCACTTCCAAAATTCCTAGACGGAAATGGACGGCCATTGGGCTGCGCGGGCTTGAAGAGTTGCCATACTACGCACGGGGATTCTAGACGACGTCTGCTTTCTTGGCGGGCGTACGGGGGACAAAGGGGGGCATATGGCGCTTTGGTCAGTCTTGGCCGTCGGGCAGGGATTCCTGCGTCCCGAAGGAGCGGCCAGCTTCGAGCTCTACGGCGTCGTCTCAGCTGGCGACTCGGGCTCGGCACTCTCGAAGGCCATCGATCTCGCCACGCAGCATTGGCCGGAAATCGCGCAAGGCCTTCAAACCCCCGATGCAGAGGCAGTCATCCATACCGAGGCGATCGACGAGGTTGCCCTGGTACCGGGAATGGAGGTCGACGTCGTCGACGTCTCCTGGACTTAGCCGCATCGTCCACAGCCCAACGTGGACAGATGTCTGGTTTACGCAACAACACACTCGTCGATTCGAATCGGTCTTCCAACAAAGAGGGTGGACGCCATGAAATCGAAAGGCTTGGTATTGGCTACGGTCGGGATCATCATCGTCGTAGGTTTCATCGTGCAGCGAAGCTACAGTTCGAGCGTGCGTCCGGACAGAAATCCGGACCCCCAGAAGAACGCATTGCCGGCGGATGCGCTGCAGTTCAAACCCATCGATCGTGCCAGCTACGACTTGGGTTTCGCCGCCGGAAAGTCGGCCACAAACGCCGCGCAGAAGCCTGCTGACTGGGTCAGTTATTGGATCGGCTACGGGGAAGAGAAGCGGGCCGAGGGCGATACGCCGCCGCGTACGGGTAGTTTTGCCGACCTGCTCCATGAGGATCAGCGATGCGTTCAGGGCGAAGTTCTGACGCTACGCGAAAGTACCTACGCCAAGACGAAAGACGCTTCAGGAAACACCTTCTTGTGCAACCGATTCACGGTGTTGCCGTCTCACAACTGAGAGGCTAGGTCGATCGAGTCGGTCTTGAAGGCCACTCCGGCCTCGCCTGCACTGGCGGTCGGGGCGCGTTGGCAGGCTTGGAAGGTCCGCTTGCGAGCAGGAGCGGGCCTTGTCCACGCCGGCGCGCTGGCGGCACGATGGGCGCGTTCAGGCGCTGCCGTAACCGTAGTCAGCTGTCCCCGAAATCCGCGCACCCACACTTTGGGTTGTGGTGATGGGTGAGTTCGTATGGGGGAGGCGAAATGAAGACTTTACTGTCATCGCTACACGCCTTGCCGCTTCTCCATGGCCGGCCCATTACCGGGCAATGTGCTCGCAAACCGTGACCCTGCGAAGAGGGTTTTCGTCGTGGTTCTTAGGGCGAGCCTGAAGAGCGTCGTATATTCAACACGCGTGGCGTGACAACCGATAGCGGGAAGCGGCGTGCAAATCGAGCCAGAGGTCTCCTGTCATGCACGAAGGTAGCGCTGATTCACGTAGCCGCGTGTCGCTCGCCGAATGGGCCGAAGCCGGGCGCACGATGGACTATCGAGGGCATGCCATCTTCGTGCGCGTTGCCGGAGCCCCTGGGGCTGAGCCACTCGTGTTGATTCACGGCTTTCCCACCGCCTCCTGGGATTGGGAGGCGCTGTGGTCGAGCCTGGCGCGTCGTTTTCGGGTCTACACGCTGGACATGATCGGCTTTGGCTTCTCGGCGAAGCCCGCAGGCTATGCGTACTCATTGATGGATCAGGCGACCCTCGTTGCATCGTTCCTGGCCAACGAAGGCGTGGAGAAGTACCACTTACTGGCCCATGACTATGGCGACAGCGTGGCGCAGGAACTTTTGGCCCGCCAGCAAGAGTCTGGCCGTGGCCCCAGGCTACGCAGTGCCGCGTTCTTGAACGGTGGCTTGTTCCCGGAGACCCACCGACCGGTGCCCGTCCAGAAGCTGTTGCTTTCTCCGCTCGGTCCCCTGGTCGCCCGAATGACAACGCGTGCAACCGTGGCTCAAAGCATGCGCAAGATCTTTGGGCCGGCGACGCAACCGGATCAGGCACTGATCGATGCGTTCTGGAACCTGATGACGCATAACAACGGCCTTGCCGTCGCGCCCAGGCTGATTCGTTACATCATCGAACGTCGTGAGCATCGCGAACGCTGGGTGGGCGCCATGCAGCATGCCCGGATTCCGCTCAAGCTCATCAATGGCACGGCTGATCCCGTATCCGGCCAGCACATGGCGGCGCGCTATGAGGAGTTGATTCCCCAGCCCGATGTGACGCTGTTGGAAAACGTTGGCCATTACCCTCAAATCGAAGCGCCCGATGCCGTATTGGCTGCGTATCTGGCATTCCGCCAGCGCATCGCCTGACATACGGTCACCTGAAGCGGCGCAGGATCGTGCGCATCGCCATCGAGTGGTCTGTTCAGAGGGTGCCTCACTGCCGGTACGCCGATGGAGCAGGCGTAGTTGTGGTCTGCCATTTCGCCGGATCACGGACGCCAGGCTGGCGAATTTTGTCGATGGCGGTCGCGGGCGACCCAAATAGTCGGCAAAATTCGCACCAATGAAGAACTACGCACTACACAGGACGAGCACTTAGATGACGCTTTCGAAGAGGACTTTTGGTCGTACCGGCTGGCATGTGTCGGAAATCGGCTTTGGGGCATGGGCAATCGGCGGCGCGTGGGGCAGTGTCGCCGAGGACGACGCCAAGGCTGCGCTGAATGCCGCGCTCGATAGCGGTGTTACGTTCATCGACACGGCAGACGTCTATGGCGATGGCCGATCGGAACGCATCATCCGCGACGTGTTGCGGCAACGTGGTGGCGAGCGTCCGATCGTGGCCACCAAGCTCGGTCGCCGGCTCGATCCGCATGTGACGAGCGGCTATACGAACAAGCACGAGCTCGCAGGTTTCATCGACCGCAGCCTCTTGAACCTGGGCGTCGATACGCTCGACCTGGTGCAATTGCACTGCCCGCCGACGGAGGTCTATTACCGCCCCGAGGTGTTCGAGGCGATGGACGAGTTTGTCGCCGCTGGCAAGATTCGCTACTACGGCGTTTCGGTCGAAAAGGTCGAGGAGGCACTGAAGGCGATCGAATATCCCCATGTGGTTTCCGTGCAGATCATCTACAACATGTTCCGCCAGCGCCCTGCCGAGCTGTTCTTCAAGCAGGCGCGAGAGAGGAACGTTGCGGTGATTGCGCGCGTGCCACTCGCGAGCGGCATGCTGACGGGCAAGATGTCGGCGGATTCGGTGTTTCCGTCGGACGACCATCGCGCCTTCAATCGCCACGGCGAGGCGTTCGACGTCGGTGAGACGTTCTCCGGCGTGCCGTATGAGATCGCCTTGAAAGCGGTCGACGAGCTGCGCGGCCTTGTGCCGGTGGACGCTTCCATGGCGCAACTCGCGCTACGCTGGATTCTTATGGAGGACGCGGTCTCCGTCATCATTCCTGGTAGTAAAAGCGCGGCCCAGGCGACGTCAAACGTCGCTGCTGCAAGCCTTGCGCCACTGTCCCATGAGGCCATGCAACACGTCCGCGACGTCTATGAGCGCCATATAGCGCCTCATGTTCACCAGCGCTGGTAAAGCATTTCGGAGCACAGGAAGGGCGGCGCCCCGACTTAACTTAGGTCGGGGTTAGCCGGGAAGATCCTGCCGCGCTTCCGTATTGGGACGACACCCAAGGGATGCTTCGGTTTTCTCAACCCTCGCCACTGGAACCCGTTCCACGACCATCTCCTGTGGGAGTGTGGCGCCGTCGGCTTGATTGTTAGCCTGGGTTACCTGCTACCGGCCCATGTCCAACCTCTCGCAAGAGGCTGATGCGACGACAGAGGGCTCCGCGGATGCCGGAGAATCGTGGAGTTACTTCAGCGCCAGTGCGTGCCCGCGGGGACATGAAGTGCGATGGGGCGTATCATTCGGGGGCGTTAATCGGGCCCAGTGGCTCGATGCCTTTCCGAGACAGCTTTTCGCCGAGCTGGTGGATCTGCCTGCAGTCAACGGCTGTGGAGATGGGAAATGGGCCAGTTCAGCGCTTACGAGTACAGAAAGCTCCCCGGCTTCGACATGAACGCCTTCGAGGGCGCGAATCAGGCGATCCCGATGAAGACGCTCGTGATCCACTGCTTTGATCCCCGGGCGGCCGACATTCCGCTGGCCGTCGCCGCGTATCTTGGCGACGAGGTCTATCCGGGTGAAAACATCCTCGACGAATCCGGTAATCGGGTGGGTCACACCCGGACGCTCTTCGTCGAGACCAATGCGGGTGGACGTGCCGCCTTCGCGCTGGAGTCCGTGGCAGCCATGGACTACATCTTCAGCGTTCAGAATGTCGTCGTGGTGCACCACTCGTTCTGCGGCACGACCACGCTGACGCCCGAGCTTCTCATCAAGAAGTTTCATGACCATCATCGCGCCGATATCGCGACGATGTTCGATCGCGGCAGCCTTGCCATCATGGATTTCGAGGACTCCATCAAGCATGACATCGCCTTGCTTCGTTCAAGCCCGGCGGTGCCGAAGCGCATCAAGCTCTACGGCTTCTTCTACGAGATCAGCACTGGCAAGTTGACCGAGGTGGTGCGGGACATACCTGCTTGGATGTCAACGTAAGTGGGTGACTGCAGCGGCGTGAAGATTCGGTGACTTCACTTCGATCGGCCAGGTGATTCTGCGAAGGTGAGCGCCCACGTACGCTTCCGTCACGCTGCGGACAAGCTGGGTACCTCTAATATCAAGCTCATTCCTGAGGGAAGCGACGCGCGAGCGTAGGTCGACATTCGAACAAGCGAGAGGAGCGTCATGAGCAAAGTATTCGTCAACATTGGACTCAGCCTGGATGGCTACATGGCACCGGAAGGCATGACCATGGGTAAGCCTGAGTACAAGAACTGGGGCGCCAAGTGGGGTGCAATGATGGGCTGGTTGCTCAATCAACAGTACTTTCGCGAAAACCTCCTCAAGCTCGGACCAGGGGGCGAGACCGGTCCGGTCAATGACCTGCTTCGCAGCACCAACGAGCGCATTGGCGCCAACATCATGGGCAAGCGCATGTTCGATCAAGGCGAGCAGGCCTGGCCGGAGGAGGCGCCGTTTCATACCCCGGTATACGTTCTTACCCATGAGCAACGCGACCCGTGGGTGCGCCCCGGTGGCACGACTTTTTACTTCATCAACGAGGGTCCGGAGCGTGCCCTCGAGCTGGCGCGTGAATCCGCCGGCAGTCGTGATGTTCGTATCTCGGGTGGAGCGGATGTGATCCAGCAATACCTGAACCTGGGTGTCGTCGACGAGCTGGAAATTGCCTTGGCGCCCGTGTTGTTCGGCGGCGGACGGCGTCTCTTCGAGAACCTGCGCGAACCGGGGCCGCAGTTTCGCATTGACCGGGTTCTTGATGGACCAGCCGCTACGCACGTGCGTTATGTGCGTCAGTGAGGGCGTCCAACAACCGGCTGCAGCGGGCGAGATTCGAGGAGGTTTTGAGCAGGGACGACACGACTTTAGGTTGCTGTTCACTTCAAAGAGGAAGTGCAACTTAGCCATGTGCGCTTCCGGCCCGAAGCAGACATGTTCGTGTTCGAAGGATCTGGATGCTTGGCATGTATCTGCACTCTTCCACGGGGCGTCGCGGACTTCGGGTGTAAGATCGCCGCGTCTTGGCGGACGCATGAATCCGGGGCGATGCGGCATCACGGCAGCGGCCTCGTACTTGCAGGCGTGGTGAATAGCGATGGCAGACACAGACTCTCGCGTAACCATCCACATGGCGGCGAGCCTTGATGGCTTTGTGGCCCGCAAGGACGGACGTGTCGACTGGATGGAGACTTCAGACGTGTTCGCAGGCGGTCGCACGCTGGATCCGGCGACGATCGAGGCGTTCCTCAAGGCGATCGATTGCTACGTAATGGGATCGCGAACTTATGAAACCGCCTTGAATTTTGAAGCCAAAGGCTTTGGTTGGTCTTATGGCGACAAACCGGTGTTCGTGCTCACGACCCGCGTCCTTCCCAAGAATCGCGACACGGTTCAATTTCACTCGGGCGATCTCGCGGAATTCGTCGATCAGGTGCTACGCCCGGCGTTCCACAGCATCTGGTTCGTCGGTGGCGGTGCCCTTTGCGGCGAATGCCTTCGCCGTGGCTTGGCGGACGAGATTCGCTATTCGATTCTGCCGATCCTGATTGGCGATGGCATTCCCTTCTTCGGCGGGCTCGAAACCGATGTGGCGCTCCATCTGGCAGAGGTGAACGCCTACCGGAGTGGCGTCGTGGAGCTTTGCTACGCGGTGCGGGCTGACCAGTAGATCGCGGGACGGTGCCCACGGGGGATCGCTGGGCGTGCAAGCCCCCGGCTAAGCCGCTTTCGACGGCGGCTTTAGTCGGTCGATGCGCGCGAAGACGGAAACCATGCAGGACGATTTTTCACGCGGCGGCTTGTTCGATCCATGGCAAGTCGACCCCTGTGCGAATGCCAGGGGTCGGCGTGCACTACCGTGAAAGTTGACTCTGACCCCCGCTCTGGAACGTGGGAGTCACGCTGCGCCAGATTCGCTGCCGGCGCCGCGGCGACTTACTCGAGGCCAAGCCAGCGATGGCGTTCCGTCATGGCCAGGGCCAGCTTGGCACTCCGGCGAGCCACACGCTCGCGCTTTTCGCGCTCGGCGCGGATGGTCGGCCAGGCCTCCAGATAGCTTGCCAGTTCGCTGGGATCGCAGACGTAGCGCGCCAGCGCCTCCGGCGTTGCCGAGCGTAGCGCCACGGCGCCGTTGTAACCGCCAAACCCCTGCGTCACGCACAGCGCGCCGCCGTTGGTATTGCCGGACGACGGCTCGGGCTGCAAATGGAAATGACCGGCAATATCGGCGAGGTCCGGGTCCAGTCGGCGCAGCGTCGGTACGCCTGGCGCCGGGCGGCCCAAGACGTACTGCAGCGCCTGAGACATGGCCTTCAGCCCGGTTTCGCCCATGGTATGTCCGTCACCGACGGCCTTGGGCGTACCAACGAAGAGTCGTGGCAGCGGACCTTCAAAGCGCTGGCGCTGCGCCGCGCCATTCAAGCCGGCCCAGGCGGTACCGAGGTCGGTTTTCGAATTGGTGCGCGTACCGGTGGCGTGCGCCGCCAGGTAATGAAAATCGGAGACGCCGTAGCCGTGACCGAGGAAGGCCATGTCGAGCGCCTGGACCAGGGCGTTTTCACCACCGAAGCCGACGCCGGCAAAGTGCGCCTTGCCGCCGGCCTCGGCGCTTTGGCCCCAGCCGACGATGATCGAGGTGATGTCGAGCTGGTTCTTGAGGGCAAACTCCAGCGTCGTGACCAGCAAGCCCGAGCCGCCATGACCGACCACCGTGCCGTCGGCATCGATGTCGAACGGGGCGAGCGAGTCGTGCACGCTGCGCTGCATGCCATCGGTATGGGCGGCATTCTTGGCGGCAAGTTTTTCGCCCGTCATGAGCGCGCCACCGCCGAAAGCCTCGAGAATGCCGTAGCGCGGCTGCAGGGGCGCATCCGCGGCCGTCAGCAGCACCATCTGCGGCTTCTGGAAGCCCGGGTAGTCGAACAGCAGTTGCGGTGCAATGTCCGCCAGCGCAATGAGGCTCGACGCACAGGCACCCACGGCGGTCATCGGCGTCTGCGGCACGCGCATAAAGCCGACATCATCGGACCGCAGCGATTCGCGCAGCGCCGGGTTCTTCAGCACGCGGCTGATGCTGTAGGACGGAGCCAGCATGGTCGATACCAGGGCCGGCCCATGTGAGCCCAGCGAATGGGCCAGGCGAACGGCGAAGGTATCCTTGGGAACGCCGCTTTCAGGCAAGGGCGCATCCGGTCGCAACCACTGCCCCAGCGCTTCCATGCCGCCAAACGCAGTGGCCGAGACGACGCGGAAGCCGAACGGATTGGGTACGAGTTCAGACAGTGAGCGCGGCAGTCCGGCCAGCGCGCCGAGCGCGCCATAGGCAAAAAGCTGCGACTGCAAGGACGGACTGAGCAGCGGGTCGTCCTGAAAGAGCCCATGCATGTCCTTCAGGCCCGAGCCACGGATATCGTCGTAGCGCAGGCCGGCCAGCCTGCGCAAGCCTACCGTCTCCAGGTCGTGTGGCAGCGGGGCCGCAATATCGGTGACCACGCGCGGCGCCAGTTCACGAACGCCCGCGACGTGACGAATGCCTGAGTTCGCACGCAAGGCATCGCCATGCAGCTGCGCCAGTTCTTGCGATGTCACGGACTCGCCCGCTTGCGCACCCGAGGCCCAGCGCATGGCATGTGCTGCGCTTTCCGCGTTGGGGTCGACGTCGACAAGGCCGGCGTCGAACGCGGCCAACGGCAAAAACTCCTCGGTCCCCGCCACCAGGGCTTGGTAGGTTTCCGTGGAGCCGACCGCGGAAATCGTGCAGGCCGTGCCGATGGTGACTAAAACCTGGTTGCTTCGAATCATGCTCTTGGAAGGAAGTGCTTGGAAACAGGAACTATATACGCAGCCGTACCTCAAGGTCAGGGACATTTAGGGTCCGGGGGATGGAAAAGGGTGAATACCCCCGCGTATTTCCTGGATTATGCTGGCGCGCGACGGCGATCCGCCGGGTGGCGGGGCCGCGATCACAGGCACGGATGGGGCCCAAATCGGGCGGCAGCCAGGGTTCGCCGTAGCTCCGGGAATCGAGGATAGGGACATGACCGCATTCATCGCGTTATTGCGCGCCGTCAACGTGGGAGGCACCGGCAAGCTTCCCATGAGCGAGCTCAAGGCCATGTGTGAGGATGCCGGGTTCGAGCATGTCCGCACCTATATCGCCAGTGGCAACGTCGTGTTCAGCAGCAAGAAGACGGCGGCACAGGTGCAGGTGGCCATCGAAAGCCGCCTCCATCGCTACGCCGGGAAGGCGGTTGCCGTACACGTGCGTACGGCGGCCGAGATGGCTGCGGTGGCAGCAGCCAATCCTTTTCCGAAGGCGGCGCCCAACCGGGTCATGGCGATCTTTATCGACGCCGCACCGCCCGCCGATACGCTCAAGACCATCACCGGGGTCAACGGCGAAGTGGTCAAGCTGGGCAAGCGCGAAATCTATGTCCACTACGGTGACGGCATGGCCGATTCCAAGTTGAAGATCCCGGCTGCCAAGACCGGCACGGCGCGCAATATGAACACGGTGGTCAAGCTGGCGGAGATGGCTGCCAAGAGCAAGGGCGGCAAGGACAGCTAGTTCAAGGATGTCACTGGACGGTCCTCCTTCTTGCAAACAGGGGGCAGGGCGCACCTTTCCCGCAATCGACCGCTGTCCCCCCAATTTACGCGGCTTTTTCAAGCACACACTCAGCCGCACAGTAGCCTGGCTACGGCATGCCTGTGGCAGCCTGTTGGACGGGCACGGCTGTCTGCTTCATTAGGGCAGCAACGGCGCTCGCTACCGCCTGCGGCTGATCCAGTTGAATGTCGTGTGAGGCGTGATCGACGACGATTCGCTGGTGACGCGTCGTGGTGGCGAGGATTTGCGCCTGGGTTTTGTCCCTGGCCGCCTCGAGCGTTTTGCGAATATCCGCGGGGGCGTCGGCATAGGTGTCGGCGGCGGTCAGTACGATCATGGGCGTCGAGCCATGCGTTTCCGTGGCCGCCACGGGCTGCCGGTAAACCACCACGTTGTCCTCGAGCTCCGACTTCAGCGTGCGCCAGAACGCCGGTTTGTATTTGTAGGCGGCAATCGCCGCATTCACCTTTGCACCGGCAAGTGGATTGGCGCCGGCCACGCAACGCGCGAGTGCAGGTGGTGGTGACGCCAGTTGATGCTTCTCCGCACCCGCTTCGCATTGGCTTATGAAGGCAAACCGTTGCGCGCTCATCTCCTCCTCCTGCTTCGCCCAGTCCGGCGCGACGGCGGCGATGTCCTGCGCGGGAGGATCGATCAGAACCATGCCACTGACATCGGCCGGGTACCGGTCGGCATAGAGCCGGACAATATTGCTTCCCCTGGAGTGCCCCACCATCACCAGCGGCGCATGCAGGTCGGCTTGCTGGATCAGTGCGTGCAGATCCGCGACATCGGCATCGAGGTTTCGTGGCAGCGGACCTTCATCGCTGAAGCCGTAACCCGCCCGATCGTATGAACAGACCTTGCTGGATGCCGCCAACAGCGGCTGCAGCCTGAACCAGGTGGTGGTGTCGGCACGTGAGCCAGCCTCAAGGAGTACGGTCTGCTCGCCATGGCCCTCACAGCGAAGGTTCAACTTGCGACCAGGCGCTATGGTGACGAGTGTTCCTGCTTGCGCATAGCTATCTGGAATGCGCTGCAACACCGAAATATCGGCCGATCCTCCGGCCTGTACGCCACCTGCCAAGACCATCCCCAACACTGCACAACCTGCCTTCAATCGATTCCCTTTCAAGGCCGTACCCTCAATGAGCCGCAGCTCCGCGAGCTGCCTGGCGTGCGTTCTCATCGACTCGAGGATTGGGGAAAAAGTTCTCGGTCTTCGCCAGCCGACGGCAGGCGTGGTGAAGCTTGGCCGCTGAATGATTGGCGTATTCCAGGCTTTTGGCCAGGCAGGGACCGGAGTGCGCTTTTCATGTATTCGGCGAAATCAGCGTTGAAGCGCAGGTGCTTTGCGCCGGAAAAACCTATCGGCAGACCCATGCGGGGCGACTCGTCGCGGAGCGCGCAAAGATCAACTTGCTGCGCGAATCACTCGACACGCTGGCGGCATACCGGGCCTTTCAGCAAGAACCGTTGACGAGGCCTTCACTGTTGGCGCGTTCGGCACGACGCCAACAGGGCGCCGGTGCCGCCTGCGCCTTGCGGACCCAATAAGGGGGCAAGACGGGACAGGTAGCGTCATTCGCCCTCACGTGCCAGCGCTGTGGTTGCGGGAAGGTCATCCTGACCCCATGCTTTGCCCTTGTATTCCCGGCTATGTGAGCGAACCGATGACGTCTGATACCCCCTTTCCGATTGGCACGCCCGGACAGCCCTGGGGTAGTGCGGAAGTCGCCCTCTGGCTGTCGCGGCAGACCCGCAAGCGCAGTTATGCAGCGGATGTGCTGAGCGTGATCGAGCGCCTGCGCGAGCGCTTTGAGGTCGAGACGTACGGTCGTCTGGATTACCAGGACGACAGTTACCCGCTGCTGGCCATCAAGAGTCGCGACTGGCGTGACGACCTTCCCGTTGCACTGGTGACGGGCGGCGTGCATGGCTATGAAACCAGCGGCGTGCACGGGGCTTTGCAGTTTATCGAGCAGCATGCGGCGGCCTATGCGGGCCGGGTCAACCTGCTGGTGGCGCCCTGCGTGAGCCCCTGGGCCTATGAGCGGATTCATCGCTGGAACGCCAACGCGCTGGATCCGAACCGCTCATTTCGTGACAACAGTCCGGCGCAGGAGTCGGCTGCGCTGCTGCGGCTGATCGCTCCGTTGCGCGATCGCGTGCTGGTGCATATCGATTTGCATGAGACCACCGATAGCGACGAGTCCGAGTTCCGCCCGGCGTTGGCTGCCCGCGATGGCGTGCCCTACGTACCGGGCGAGGTCCCCGACGGCTTCTACGTGGTCGATGACAGCGCGCATCCGCAGCCGGCATTCCAGAAGGCGGTGATTGCGGCGGTGGAGAAAGTCACCCACATCGCCCCGGCCGATAGCCATGGCGAGATCATCGGCTCGCCCATGGTCGCGCCAGGCGTCATCGAGTATCCGCTCACCCAGCTCGGTCTCTGCGCCGGCATCACCGGTGCGCCGTACAAGACCACCACCGAGGTCTATCCCGACAGCCCCCGAGCCAGTGCCGAGCAATGCAATACCGCACAGGCGACGGCGGTATGTGCAGCGATCGATTTTGCGTTGGCAAACATCGGTAGCAACTAGCAGCCGGGTGAGCGATGCGAAGCCGGAAGTTTCCGTGATCGGGCTCGATGGCTTCGGCTCGAAGGGCACGCGTGCTCACCTTCGCCGTTTGTAATGGATCAGCCGAACCATCGGCATCAAGCACGCGCTACGTCGGATCCTTGTCGTAGCGCGTGATATCGGCGGGCAATTGCACCCATGCATGCCGCCGGCACTCATAGACCGAGTCGCGAGGGGCGGGAAAGCCTGGATCGGCAAAGGCGCCTACCGCCACCGACACGGATCGATCGTCGCCCTCTTCGGTGTGAAACACCGTGCTGCCGCAGACCGGGCAAAACCTGAAGCGAAACCTGGAACCCTGGTCGCCTGTGCGCACGTATTCCGTGGCAGTGCCGGTGACCGTAAACGGGGGCCGGTACGCGGCGAGTGCGGCAAACACGCTACCCGTGCGTTGCTGGCAGGCCAGGCAGTGGCAGACGCCAACGCCCAGGGGCTCTCCCTGAACCTCGATGCGCAGTTGCCCGCAGGTACAGGAGGCGGTTTTGCTCGACATAAGTCACCTCGGTTTCGACGACACCGGCATGCTCGTCGGCCACTATGCCACTGAAAACGGCGCCAGGTTGAGCCGGGCGCCGTGCTTGCGGGCTGGTCGGGAGCAGTCTGCGATGGTCGCCCGAGGTCGGGTGTGTGCCTCGCTTACGACTTCAGCTCCGCCTTCAATGCATCTGTCTGCTTGGGGAACCAGGGGCCGCTGTCGGCAACCGCCGCATCTGCCACCTTCGTCGCCTCTGCCGTCCGGTGCAGGGCTTTCAGCGCCTTGACCTGCTGGGTGGCGACTGCGAGCCGATTGGCGCCGTAAGCCTTGGTCGCGGCCTGCGCGAGATAAGGCAGCGCGGCTTCCGGCTTGCCGGCTTCGAGCAGGCTGCGGCCATAGCGGTAGCTGTAGACGTAATCGTCAGGATACGCGGCGATCAGCTTGCGCTGGAAGACATCGAGTTCGTCGGTGCGCTTTGCCCGTGCCAGGTAGACGCGCAGGTTGTCGGCCAGGTTGCGGTCGCGGGTGACATCGTCGCCCAGGCCTTGCCTGGCGAGCTTGATCGCACGATCCAGTACGCCGGCTTCGGCGGCATGATCACCGAGTGCCGCATCCAGGTTCGCGCTGGCCAGCACGGCGCTGCGTTGGTCGACGCAGGTGGGTTTGGCGGTGAGGACTTGCGCGTTGAGGTAGTGGTCGAGCGGCTGGCGCTGCGGCGCCAGCAGGGCCGTGCGTTGCGCCGCGCCCAGGCGTTTGCTCGCGTCCAGCAAGGCGTCGAGCACATAGGGACGCTCGCATCCGATCGGCCCGGCCAAGACGCGTTGAGCACTGGCGATGACGGCCTCATCGTCGTTGGCGGCCTGCGCTTTCGCCAGGCCCAGTTGGCCCAGTGCCAGCGCGACCCTCGGGTTCTTTCCCGCCGCGTCGCGAACAGGGGCGGACAACGAGGCAAACCACTGCAGGCCTTCCTCGCCTTCGTCGCGTGCCTTGTAGGCGCCCAGTACGCCGGCAACTGCATCGACCGAGCCGCTGGCGGCCTTGGCCTTGAGCGTATCCAGCGACCGGCCGTTCGCGATGATGGCGTTGATCTGCGGATAGAACTTTTCGCGCGGCTGCTCGGCGGCGATGCGTCCCAGCTCGTTGCCGTGCTCGTCCAACACCACATAGCTGGGCAGGAAGGAGACCTTTAGTTTCTTCAGCCACGCCTGGCCGTCCGGTGAGTCGGCATCCGCCTCGACCACGATGGCCTTGTGCTCCACGGCGTCCCACGCGGGCCCGTTGAGTACATGGCTGGCCATGTAGTAGCAGGAGTAGCACCACACCGCGTGGAAATCGATCAGCACCGGACGATGCTGCTGGCCCGCTGCCTGGATCGCATCGGCGATGCTGTTGGTTTCCTTGCTTTCGCCGGCGTGTAGCGATGCGCCCAGCAGCGTCAGCGCGGCGACGAGGACGGTCTTGATGAATCGGGAAGCCGTTTGCATGGTCGTGTGCCTCTATCGGCGGCGGGTTGAGATCAAGAACGAAGGGATGGAGTGTGGGCCATCCCTTCGGAGTGCAGGCGGCGAGGGGACGACCTGCACAAGCGGTGCGACATCAGTAGTCGTAGGTGGCGCTCAGCCGCACAAAGCGCGGCTGCTGCCTGACCACGGCGGAGCCGTACAGCGGATCAGGCGTGCCGGGGGAGATCTGGTAGTACGGATAGGCGTTGAGGATGGCCTG
Organism: Dyella halodurans; assembly: GCF_026283925.1. GTDB lineage: Bacteria > Pseudomonadota > Gammaproteobacteria > Xanthomonadales > Rhodanobacteraceae > Dyella > Dyella halodurans. The sequence goes on along the minus strand of NZ_JAPDPF010000003.1, from coordinate 442,974 downwards.
GGAATTGAACAGGTTGAATACGTTCAGCGAGAAGCCGAGCTTGCCCGCGGCAAACGACGGTCGGTAGCTAGCGCCGACATCCAGCTGCTTGTTCCACGGCAGGCGATACGTGCCCGGGGGTGAAGGTTGGCCGCCGCACCAGTGGTAGTAACTGCCATAGCCCACCGGGTCGGTCTGGTTGGGGCCATAGAAGCCGAGGCAGTTGCGCGGGTTGCCCGACACCAGGGATACATTGCCCGAGACCTGCCATTCCGACGTGATCTGGTAGTAGCCGAACAACTTGATCTGGTGGGTATGATCGTTGCTCTGCGCACCGTTGCTGTTGGACATCAGGGCAGGGAAGTCCCAGTCGATGCTGGTCGACGCCGCGGTCTGCTGGATATCCGAACGCAGCTGGCCTTCCGTGTCGCCGTAGCTGCGCGAAAACACGTAATCGATTTTGCCGTACCAATGGCCATCGAACGGGTGTTCAAGAAAGGTTTCGAGCGCGTAGTACTTGCGGATCAGCGGCGGGAAGCCCATTTCCGCGTTGCTCAGGCTGACGCTGCGGTAGGCGCCGCTGGTGTCGACCACGGTGAAGGTATTGGCCCGTCCCGGGTTGATCAGGTAGCAGCTATTGGTCGAATTGACGTCGTAGCCCAGCGCGGCTGCCTTGTTCTCGATGGCGCCCACGTCGCAATAGTCGTCGATGCCGCTGCGCAGGATGCGCTGGGTCAGCTTGGCGCCGTAGACCCAGTGGTCGTCGATGGCCTTGCTCAGGCCGAGAATGAATTCGTCCTGGTACTCCGGTTTGATGTTCTGTGCGGTGACCGTCTTAGGATCAGGCAGCACGCCATAGGTATTGTTCGGCGACACGGCGTTGGAGAACGGCACCAGGCCGGTGGGGGTGCCATCGGCAGCGATGCCGCTATAGGTGAAGTACTGCTGGGTCGCCACATAGGCGCCTGCTGCGTTCAAGGCCGGGTTGAGCGGCAGGCCGAGATAGTAGCGACCGGCATTGCCGTATACCTTGAAGCTGGCGTCGCCGTTCACGTCCCAGCTGAAGCCAAGCCGCGGCGCCCATTGCGGCCGGTTCTGGCGGATATAGGCCTGGCCATCGGCGTTGTAGTCGGTGAACTGGTCGTTGCGCAGGCCCAGCGACAGCAGCCAGCGATCCGTGACCTGCCACTTGTCCTCGACATACTGCGCGCGCTGGGCGGAGCGGACACTCGCAATCGAGCTGTCAATGTACTGCACTGCGTAGTAGCCCGCGGCGCCGTTGGGATAGTTCGCTGGCGCGCCGACGCCAAGATTCGGGATCAAGGCCACCGTCGGTGTCGTCGTATAGCCGTAGCCCCAGTAGTAACCCGGACCGGAGGTTTGGCTGCCCTGGTCGATCGCGCGAGCGTTTTGATTGTCGATGCCTGCCGACAACGTATGCGCGCCCAGCTGATAGGTCAGGTCGAGGCGAAGGTTGTTGCTGGTGTTGTGGCGGTTCGGGTTGTACAGCGATTGCGTCACCTGGCCATTGCCGATCGGCGTGCCGCCATTGAGTGCGGGATTCTGGTTCTGGATGTCCGTGAGATAGGTGAGGCTGCTGTCGTAGTTGCCCGGCACGTCGTAGTTGTCCAGCCTCATCTTGCCGTACAGCGCGCTGAGCGTGAGGCTGTCGGTGATATAGCTGGTGAACTTGGCGGAGTAGAGGTCGCCGCCGGTCTTGGTGTTGTCCGCGGCGTTGATGAAGGCGCCGCGCGTCAGCGTGGTGAAGTTGTAGCTGTAGATGCTGCCCGAGGTGTTCTTCTTGTTCGACGCGCCGGTCAGTTCAAGGATGTTGCTGTCGGTGATGTTCCAGTCCAGCTTGCCGTACCACTTCGGCAATGACTCACGGTAGTTCACGTAAGGCTGGGCACTGGACACGCCGTTGACCGTCGAGCCGTCCTGCTTGGATACCTCGCCGGCGAGGAACAGGAACAGCTTGTCCTTGATCAGCGGGCCGCCGATGTACGCGTCATACGTGGTTGTCCACTGGCGGTTGCGGCTGTTGGGGTCATACAGGCTCCCGGCAATCGGCGATGCCGGCAGGCCATTGGTGTAGTACGTATTGCTGGCGTCGGCACGAGCGAATTCAGGCTCCCACAACACCTGGCCACCAAAGTGCCAGTCATTGCTGCCGCGCTTGCCGACCATGTTGATGACGCCGCCGTCGGAGCGGCCGTATTGCGCACTGTAGCCGCCGGTATAAATCTCCTGCTGTTCGATGGCGCCATAGGGCAGGGTGAGCCCGCCCAGCCCGCGCTGCGTCTCCGTGGTATTGAAGCCGTTGATGTAATAGGCGTTCTCGCTGGCCGAAGAACCGCCGAACGTCACCAGCGACTGGCCGGACGGTCCGGTGTAGCCGCCGCTGTTGTTGGTCACACCGGGGGCGAGCAGGGCAATGGCTTCGGCCGAGCGCCCGAGCGGCAACTTCGCGAGTTCGGAAGCCGTGATGACAGTGCGCGAATCGACGCTGGTGACATCGATCAGCGGCGCCGTATTGGCGCTCACGTTGACCGCGCCTAGGTTCTTGGCGGCGGCATTTTCGAACGAGACTTCCGTACCGCTACCCACGCGCAGCCCGATATCGTCGCGTGAGTCGACAACCTGGCCGTTGCGCAGGAACGACACCGTGTATGTGCCCAAGGGCAGTTCCGAGGCGACGTAGCGGCCACGGCTATCGACCGGCACTTCGCGCGAGATGCCGGTGGTGCTCTTGATCAGGATGCTTTCGCCACCGGCCAGCGGAACCTGTCCGAAGATGCTGCCGGTGGTGGACTGCGCCGCGGCGGGTGTACTGGAAAGACTGACGGCCGCGGCGATCGCAAACGATAGGGCACGGCTTGCCAACACAATCTGCTTGTTCAATTAGAGCGACTCTCAAACGTGGCGTGGTGGCACACGCATGCCGCCGCATGCGTGTACATGCGCGTCACGGGGGCATCCCTGCCCACGGGTGTGTTCACTGCCTGGATCTTGGGGGAGCGCCTGTTGCCAGGAGCGGGTGTGTCCCAGTGTCTCGAGGTCCCCTTGGCGAGTTCATCGCGTCGACACTGAGGGGTGGCTATATAAATACCTGGACTGCGCAGGATATAAAGGGGTCGGCATATGAGCATTTCGCATGCCGGTAGAACGACTGGTTATATGCCTGCCAGCCCGCAACCATCCAACATCAAGAGAACAGGACATGCAGACACGCATACAGGGCACGGTGATGCCGGTACTGGAAGTGCGGCTTGAGCCGAATGAGAGCGTCTTCGCCGAGAGCGGCGAGCTTTCATGGATGACCTCGTCGATCCAGATGACCACGCACACGCAGATGGGCGGTGGTGGAGGGCTGATGGGGATGTTCAAGCGCGTGGTCGGCGGCGGCAGCTTGTTCATGACCGAGTACCGCGCTGCGCAGGCACCGGGCGAGGTTGCCTTCGCCGCCAAGGTACCGGGGCACATCGTGCCGGTATCGGTGAGCCCAGGTAATGAATACCTGGTGCATCGGCATGGTTTTCTCTGCGCCACGCCGCAAGTCAGCCTGGGCGTGGGTTTTCAACAGTCGCTGGGTGCCGGCATCTTCGGCGGCGATGGCTTCCGGCTCCAAAAAGTCGGCGGCACCGGCACGGCATGGCTTGAACTCTCCGGCGAACTGATCCGCAAGGATCTGGCGCCTGGCGAAACCTTGCGGGTCCATCCGGGACACGTGGGTGCCTTCCAGGCTTCGGTCAGCTTCCAGATCACCACGGTCCCCGGTATCAAGAACGCCATCTTCGGCGGCGACGGCCTCTTCCTGGCCGTGCTATCCGGCCCCGGCACGGTGTGGCTGCAGACGTTACCCATCTCCCGCCTGGCGCACCAGGTGGCCGAATACCTGCCCAGTAACGACAGCGGCGGCGGGCGCGCAGCGGTCGGCGGCGGCCTGCTCGGAGGCATCGTGGGCTCCTTGCTGAGTGGCGACGACAAGTGATTTGAGCTGGGCATGGAGTGCGGGGGAATGGGCGCTTTCACCCATCTGCCCCCGCATGGCGACTGGGCCGGTGTTGCCGTCGCACTGGCCAATGCGGGAAATATTCGCTCCAAATCCATAGTCGACGTCGTCTGGGTAAAGCATGCGATGGAAAGACGCTACTTCCTACGCGCCGGAGGGCATCGGCGCCGCGGCCATACAGTTTTCCATGCGATCGGACGATCAACCGCGTGCCAGTGCGATCACCTTTCAGGTTGCATCCGGCATGGGCGTGATATTCGAAACGCACGTCGTCGGTCGCTTGAAGTAGATCGTTGAACTTCAAATCGATGACCGAGCGGTTTCACATCGGTATCACCTTGGACATTCGAGCGCTCGGCATCGATGACCTTGACCTAGACTGCCGGCATCGCGAAGACCTGTTTCAGGATGCTGGAAGGAGCGACGAGGTGTTGATGCCCATGATCGAGCGCTCCCGTGAATAGGTTGGACGACGTTTGCTGGATGGTTCCTATGTCGGCTATCTGATCTTGGACGATGGCATCCCTGTTGCGGGTACCGGGTCGATGCTCATTGACTGGCCGCTGCATCCAGACCATCCATCTCATGAAAAACGTGGACGTGACATGAAAGAATCTTCACGCTTCGACGGTTGATCTTGCGAGACGCGGCTTGTAGAAGAGGAAACCGACCATCGTCCCAGGGAGCGTCGTCATGAAGATACGCAAGGGTAAGGTTTGGAGTCTGGCCTGCGTCGTCTGGCTGATTGCGAGCGGCGTTGCCATGGCAGGCGCTGAAAAAGATCTCCAGGCCGCCGAACGCGATGCCTACGTAAAGGCGGCCGGCCATGCGGTCCAAGGCATCGCCGACACGGCGCTAGTGACCAGCGTGGATCCGCTCGGCGATCACCGCATCGCGGTCTATACCGTAGACGGATCACATAAGAACGTCTGGCTGGTGACCACGGACGAAGGCTGCCCGCAGCCGATGCTGTCGGGAAACCGCATCGTGTCGCTCGACGCCGGTGTTTCACACGACTGCCGCTCCGTCGTTATCCAGACGGTGGACAAGCGCGATCTTGGCAACCGCCTGAGAGTGATTGAGTCCCGTCCGACGCGTGCAGACGCCACCTACCCCATAGATCAAGAGACGCTTCGCTGGGAAACCATGTTCCGCACAGGCGACATGACCGACGGGGGCCGCACGCGGTAAAGCATGTCAACGGAGGCCGACGACGCGCATCTCCATCGTGATGTCGCGCCCGTCGGGCCTTCCGGCAGTGGCGCGAATCGACCGCCCCAATGTCGACGGTATCGTTTGGCTCAGTACGGTTCGCTCCCGAGCCGGAACAGACTTCCAGCGAACCGGTTCTCTTCGCCAAGCTCAGTCGACCATCACCTTGCAGGTACCTGGAGCTCTACCGCAATGAAGCTGCGATTGGCGGTCGTCATTTGGGGCATGATCCGGCTTACGGTTTTAGTCGCGGCGGCGGTAGGTTTTGCCTGTGTTGCCTACTTCTTACTTGCCGAGCTGCTTCTTGCCGTCCATCTTCATGCTTTGGAGTAAGCCTCGCAGTTCGTTATCCGTGCACAAATATTTGCCGTCAGCCGAAGACGAACTTTGCGGACCAGGCGGGCCGCCTGCAGGCTTGTAAGGTCAGCTTCCGGCCCAAAGCGAACTTCGATGTCGTGGTAAGTCGCCCTCAGTGTGCACTCGTACCAGACGTCCTTCTATACGCCGCCGGCCTCGACGACGGGCGACGGCATTCCTTTGTGTCGCCGCTGGTCGCGCAGAAGAAGGAACGGGCGCTCGACGAGATAGTGCAGCAGGGCGGCTGCCGTGATGGCGACCAGCAGGCAGCACAAGAAGGTGAGGATGCCGTGGTGATTGAGGCCATCCGGAAGATGCTTTGAGGCCAGCTTGAGCATCGCCTTGTGACTCAGATAGATGCTGTATGAGGTAGCTGCGAGCCAGGCGGTGCCCGGCAACCTCATTCGAGCGAGCAGGCCTGCGGGGCTCGCGGCGGCGGCAACGATCAAGGCAAGGCCTGCCGACAGGATCGGGAACCCGAAGACGCAGGCGGCGAAGGTCAGGATGTCCCGGAAAATCCACGCCGCGAACAACACGATGGTGAAACCGAGCAGGGCGAGCAGGTTGGGGTAGCGCTGGAGGCGTTCCCATGGTGAGGTCGGGTAGACGCTCAGGATCGCCAGCCCAATGCCAAACAGCAAGCCATCGAGGCGCGCATAGGTGGGGTAATAGATAAGCTCCATGTATCGTCGCCCGTCCATTTCCCAAGCGCCGCTGCCCGCGACGGGGGCTGCTGCGGATTGCCACCAGGCAAACCCGCGCCACGTCAGGCCAGCCAGGACCAAGGCAAGCAGCAGCATGCCGGTCACGCGTTTCGCGCGGGCGAGAGGAGCAACGAAGAGCACCGCCACGGGGAAGATCAGGTAGAAGTGCTCTTCGACGCATAGCGACCAGGCCGACGAGAAAGCGTGCATGGCGCTCTGGTCGACAAACAGGTTCATGGTGAACGTAAGGAACTGCCAGAGTGGCTGGATTGCCTCTTGCTCACGCAGGCCCGGGAACAAGAAATAAAGCGCCACGACCGCCACATAGGCCGGAAGGATTCGGTAAGCCCGTTGCCGATAAAAGGCCGGTAAGTCCACGCCCTCGCCGCGCTTGTAGCGAACGAGCACTTGTCGGCCAATCAGGTACCCACTGAGCACAAAGAACAGGTCGACGCCCATCCAGCCATACTCTTCAATCCAGCCGAAGCCGTAACCCATGCCGCCAACAATCCATGCATGGGTGCACAGGACCGACACGATCGCGACGGCGCGCAGCAGATCCAGGCCTGGTAGACGGTGCATGGGGCTCTTCCCTGAAATGGCGGGGAAGAATAGCGACTTTTGGAGCCGGTATACGGGCGCTGTCAGCGCCCGCGATGCGACTGCGGCCTGGCGGCGCTCGTCGCTGGCGGCGGACGTCGCCGACAAATGTGCCGCCAGGGAAGCTGGACATGTCCGCTTCCCGCCCAATCCGGATCTGATGCGCTGGCGTTGTCCGTCGGGCGAGTCGCGCCATCAAGCGGGAACGTAGGTCAACCTGATCACGTCATCGGCGATCAATTCGCTGGCCACTAGGCGGAGCGGCGGCCGCGGACCTGCGAAGAATGGCTTGCCGCGGCCAAGCACGACGGGGTGGAGGTAGAGTCGATACTCATCGATGAGTCCCAGGGCGGTCAGGCTATGCGCCAGATCGGGTCCGGCCACTTCGATCTCCCCAGCGAGCTCGGCTTTGAGCCTCCGGATCGCCGCCTCGATGCCATGGGTGACAAGGGTGGCGTTTGGGCCGACCGAGGGAAGCGAGCGCGACACGACCCATTTCGGCTGGTTGCGCCACACCTCCGCGAAGTCGCGTTCCTCCGGGCTCCACTCAGGAGAGTCTTCGTCCCAGTAACGCATGACTTCGTACATGCGGCGACCGTAGACGCTGCCCGTCAGGTCGCGCGCCTGCTCGATGAAGTGACGAAAGAGCGACAGACTAGGTGTAAATGCCTGGTGGTCGACATAGCCATCCAGGGACTGGTTCAAACCGAAGACAAGCTTGGCCATGGAAGATCTCCATTCCAGAGTCTTCAGGATAGCGCTAGCCCCCGCCGCGCAGAAGTATGCTTGGACACGTTCCAGGGGCCGTATGGACGGTGTCACCCATAAGCCGAGGTCCGCCTTCGATCCGAAGTGGCATCAACGGTATCCGGGCGCTGCGCGCTTTCCCTGTCACCTCATCGCAAAGAGCTCTCCATGAAGATAGACGCAGTCCGCAAGCACGCGATGGCGCTCGAGGCGGTCACGGAAGAGCCGCATCACCAATCCTCGTCGTTCCGGGTGCGAGGAAGGATTTTCGTGACCATCCCGCCTCCCGACGACGTCATTCATGTCTTCATTGGCGAGGAAGACCGGGAAACGGCCCTGGCCCTCTATCCGGGCTTTCTCGACAAGCTGTTTTGGGGTGGCAAGGTGGTTGGTCTGCGGGTGACACTGGCGGCCGCCAACCCCGTTGCGGTGAAGGCGCTGGTCAACAAGGCTTACGAGACACGTGTCCGAAAGGATGGTGGGCCAAGAGCAGCCAGGCCGGATCGCGGGTCATGAGGGTCATGGGCACTGCCGGACACGGGTGGACATGGGGACCGTCCGCTTCCCGGTCGAGGCGGAACCGGCGGTTGGAAACATCTCGCTGACCACGGCTACGGCTGGACCGCCCCGTCAACCGCATCCAAGCCGGTATTGATCTTGCTCAAGATGCGCTTCGCACCCTCGATTGGTCGCTACGCCTACTCGGGAGATGAGCCTAGAATTCAAACTGTTCCCGCACGCACGCGGCTCCGAGTTTCCCGCAGTCACCAGGCAATCAGGGATGCGCAGCATCGGGGGCAGGGAGAACGTATGATCCTTGCGCTACTCATAGTCGCACATAGAATCTGCCGCCATGGCAAACAGGGGAGTGGTGATGGATAGGTTGCGCTTTTGCTGTCTCGGCATGGGCGTTCTGCTCACAGGTCAGGCCTGGGCCGACGCCTGCCATGTGACGAGTTACGGCACGCTGCCTGTGGAAATGGTCGGCGATCGAGCCACCACCATGGCGAAGGTCAATGGGACCAATACGCGCTTCATCATCGATACCGGGGCCTTCTTCAATATCATGTCGAGTGCCAACGCGTCGGCGCTTGGACTCAGGCTGGAACCCGCGCCCATGGGGTTTCGCATCAATGGCATTGGAGGCTCGGCGAACGTCCAGCAAACGCACGTCAAGGAATTCGGCATCCTCGACACGACGCTCAAAAACGTGGACTTCCTCGTCGGCGGCACCGATATCGGCGCTGGCTTGCTTGGTGCCCTCATGCTCGATTTCTACGACCTTGAAATCGATCTTGCACAGGGCAAGATGACGATGTTCAAAACGGAGCACTGCGATAATGTGTCGCTCGCGTATTGGGCAAAGGATGGCAATTACAACGTCGCCGATATCGAGCCGGCCCGTAGCGAGTTCGACAAGCGTACCTTTTTCACGGTGACGATCAATGGCAGGAAGGTGCGCGCCGTGCTCGATTCGGGCGCACCCGCCACCTTGCTGAGTCGTGACGCCGCCGAACGAGCCGGCATCAATTTGAGTGGGCCAGATGCCAAGGCTGGCGGCGGCAGCTACGGCATCGGCGCCAAGAGGCTCAAGACCTGGACGGTCAACATTGACTCGTTCTCGGTCGGTTCGGAATTGATCCAGCACAGTCAGATGCTGGTCATCGACGGAAGGATAGGCGACAACACCGACATGCTGCTCGGCCTGGATTTTCTTCTCGCCCATCACATGTTCATCGCCAACGACAAGAAGAAGGCCTATTTCACCTATAACGGCGGGCGCGTGTTTGCCCTTGCCGCAGCGCCGAGTGACAGCGACACATCCGATGCCGGCGCCGCTTCGGACGTCAATGGGGCGGCGCCCAAGAGCGCGGGCGAGTACGCCCTATTGGGCCAGGCCCACCTGTCTCGCGGAGAATCGCATGCCGCCGTCGCCGATCTCGACGAAGCGATCCGCTTGGCGCCCGATCAAGCGGCTTACTATGTTGCCCGTGCAGCGGCGCATGCGGCGGACAAACAGCGCGATGCCGCGCTCAGCGACCTGGACAAGTCCCTGAACCTCGATCCGAAGAATGTCGATGCGTTGTTGATGCGCGCCGGACTTCGCCTTGCGCAGAAGGACCGCACGGGAGCCGCGTCCGATGTGGCGGCGGCGAGCGCGCTGGCGCCAGCCGGGTCCGCGCGGGCGCGTTCGGTGGCTGCCCTCTACATCCAACTCGATCAACCCGCCGCGGCGCTGCCGATGCTGGATGACTGGATTCGCCTGCACAACGGCGATGCCTTGCTCGGGCTCGCGCTGAACGAGCGCTGTTGGGCGCGTGGCCTGAGCAATCAGATGCTCGACGATGCCTTGAGCGACTGCCGCAAGGCGATCAGGCGCGATGGCGAAAACCCGGCCTATCTCGACAGTCTGGGCCTGATTGAGTTGCGGCTGGGACATTATCCCGAGTCGATCAAGGCCTACGAGCAGGCCATCGCGAAAAACCCGAATTCCGCGTGGACCCGCTATGGCCTGGGCCTGGCCAAGATCCGCGGTGGCCAGCCGGAAGCGGGTAACGCCGATCTCGTCGCTGCGCGCGCGCTGGATCCGCAAATCGAGGCACGCGCCACCAAGTACGGTTTGGTCGCAGCGGGGCCCTAGGGCGAACAGCGATCACCGGCGGGGCGATGAGGGGGGGCAAACGGGACCTTGCTTCGACTTGGCCATGGGCATACCGGTACCCACGACGATCGCCGACCCGCCACGCAGTCACTGCATGGCGGGTCGGTCGTGTGTCAGAGCAGGCCATCGATGGGCAGCATGCGAAGAAAGGACACTTCCACGCGCTTCTTCGTATTCGCATCCGGCTCCTCGTGATAGACGACGTCCTTGCCATCGTCGGTGGCGTGCCAGCTCAGGCGGTGAGAGCTCGGGTCAAGCGTGACCTGAAAGGCGTTCGCGGGCAGTGCCGCCGTGTTGAAAAAGTCAGTGACGGCCTGCGCAAGACCGGGTGAGTCGACGATGATGCCCATTTCTGTATTCAGCAACTTCGAACGCTGATCCATGTTCAACGAGCCGATGAAAACCTGGCGGCCATCCACCACGATGGTCTTCGCGTGCAGGCTGACACCGGAGGACTTGCCCAGCGTCGTCGACGGCTGGGCCTGGCCCATGGACGGTCTCAGCTCGTAAAGCATCACGCCTCCTTCGAGCAGGCGCTTGCGGTAGTGCACGTAACCAGCGTGCGCCGCCGTCTCGTCGGTCGAGGCCAGCGAATTCGTCAGCACCTTGACCGTCACGCCTCGCTGCACGAGGGATATGAGATGCTCGGTGCCTTCGTCCCCCGGAATGAAGTAGGGCGTCGTTGCCAGGATCTGGTGCTGCGCACCGTCGATCATCGCCTTCAGCTTCGAGCCGATGCGCAGGGCAGGCACGTCCCGGCTGGTCTCGATTTTCTCGGGCTGATCGGCAACCAGCTCGGCCTCGCCCCAGAACCAGGCGCCTCGTCGATCCGCGGTGGGGCCCGTGGGCAGCTCATCCAGAACCGTTTGCGCATAGTCGGACTCCTTGAACGCGCGCACCTTGCCCTGGAGGATTTGCCGCGCCGCGGCCAGGCGCTGGGCGGAATCGTCTGCGTTGGTCAGGCTCTTGAGCGGATAGGCGGCATCGCAATTCCAGTAGTCGTCGAAGGCCGCCGATGCCTGCTGGACGACTGGTCCGATCGCCACCACGTCGAGATCGCGAAAATGGGTGTCGCTGCCCGCATCGAAATAGGGATCCCCGATGTTTCTCCCGCCAATGATGGCAACGCTGTTATCGACGATGAGCGATTTGTTGTGCATGCGTCGATTCAGGCGGCGCCAATCGAGCACGAATTGTGTTGCGCGGGAAATGGCGGAGGGATTTCTCGTCTGCAGCGGGTTGAACAATCTCACCTTGATATTGGGGTGTGAATTGAGCGCATCAAACAGGTGGTCTTCGTCGGTAAAGTTGTTGTCGTCGATCAGGATGCGCACGCGCACCCCGCGATCCGCCGCCGTGAGCAGGTGCTGCATCAGCAGATGGCCCGTCATGTCACTGGCGAAAATGTAGTACTGCAGATCGATCGAATGCTTGGCGTGGTCCACCAGGGCTATGCGACTAAGCAGCGCATTCGTGCTCAGGGTCAGCAAGCGGAAGCCGGACTGATGCTGATGCTGGTCCACTTCCGCTTGTGTGTACTTCGCAGATGGCGTATCGGAGGCCGGCGGCAGGTGGTGCGACTCCGGCTTGTCCGTGCTTGGCGGAAGCGAGCCACATGCCTGTAGAAGGAGGCAAAGCGCTGCGAAGGCATACGCGACGATCGCACGATCTGTTCGCATGTTGCGGCTCCAAGACGACCTGTCGGAAGGATGTTCTGGACTTGCGCGCACCCGGCACGAGCCGACCATTTAACACACTTCGATGCTATCCGTGCTGAGCGCCCGGCGGAAATTCCCGAAACTTCAATCGGGTAGCCTGTAAAATCCCTTGCGCGTCCGGGGCGTTGCGTGCATTTGCATGTTCTACCTGATGTTGCCTGCGGTTAATCGAGATGGTGTGAGGACGCCTTGTCCGTGGTGGCGTCGCGCTATCCGGGCGAACGCCAACGCGCTCGAAGGCGGCGGGAGGACGGTGGGTTCCTGTGGGACGCCAACTCACATCAATAACCAACCACGCCACGTTCACGCCCCCAAATCACCGCTGCGCTGCGTCGATTGACGCCGATCTTGCCGTACAAGGTGGCGACATGGTTGCGTACGGTATTGCGCGAGAGTTGCAGGCTGGTCGCGATGTCCTCGTCGCTGTGGCCCTTGCACAGGAGGACCAGAACCTCCCTCTCGCGCGGAGTCAGGTCGTCCAGCTCGGACGTCGCGTGGCTCCCCTTGCCCGAATCCCTCACTTGAGCCAGTTTTTCCATCAGTGTCCTGCTGAACCAGGACGCGTCCTGCATCACGGCATCGATTGCCGCGATCAGGTCCATCTCCGATCGCTTGCGCTCCGTGATGTCCTGGGCCACGCACAGGACGCAGGGCTGATCCTGGATGACCACCGGCTCACCCGAAAACAGGCAATCGATGATGGCGCCTTCGCGTGTTCGCAGGGCTATTTCCTGCTCCCGCACCGCTTCCTGTGCGTCCAGTCGGGCCTGGAGTTCGCGATAGAGCTTCGGGTCGCTCCATAGATGCAGCTCGGTCGTGGTCTTGCCCAGGATGTCATCAGTGACATGCCCGGTCACGGTGGAAAACGCCGCATTGACCTCGATGATGCGCAGCTCGGGCAGCGCACAGACCATCATGGGGACGGGGGCAAGACGGAAAGCCTTGGAGAAGCGTTCCTCGCTATGAGCCAGTGAGATTTCTGCCTTCTTGCGCGCCTCGAGATCGATGAAGGTGAAGAGCATGCAATCGTCCTCTTCGATCTCGATGGGTTGGCCGGCGACGATGACGAATTTCTCCTCCCCGTCGGGTAGCCGTAGTACTGCCTCTCTCTGCGCAATGGTGGTCCATTCCTGAAGGCACTGAACCGCCGCCTCGCGGCCATCGGCTTTCTCCAGGACATCCAGTTCGTACATGGAGTGATCGATGATGTCGTCGCGGTCGTATGCGGTCATTTCAAGGAAACCCTGGTTGACCTTGATGTAGCGCAAATCCGATAGCCGGCAGATCAGCGCAGGCGCGGGATTCGCGTTGAAGGCTCGTTCAAACCGATCCTCCGCGTTATATCGATCGGTGACATCCTGCATGACCAGGACCATCGACTCGCCCAGGCTTGCCGCATTGGTCAGGACCAGGCTCCGCGTCTGATGAACGCGGTAGAAATCCTCGTCGTCGGGCCGCGTTACCTGGACGACCACGTCGCGGAACAACTCCCCTCTGAGCACACGCTCGATCGGATACTGCGCCGCCTTGAGCGCGTGGTGGTTTCGATAGGTGAGGATGAAATGCTTTCGATACTGCGTGGCGGTGGCGCCAAGATCGGCCAGCTTATCGACGCCGTGTATCGCCAGGGCAGTCTCGTTCGCCCACACGATCGAATGGTCCGGATCAAGCAGCAGAATGCCCTCGGTGAGGCCTGCGACGATCTGCTGTAGCTGGCCCCGATCGACCTTCGGTCTGGAAGTTTTCGCGCCCATGGTCACCCCACAGCACTTCTTCGATCTAGCACGTTTAGCGCAAAGCCACGCCTCTCCCCTGGCAAGAATACTAGATCAACTAGTGCCACTTGCTCTGGTCGGCATCGGGCGCGACTCGTAGGTTGAATTCACCACCGAGTACCCGGTGGGTTTCCCATCAACGGAGATAGCGATGAATACGACCCATAAGCCCGATCCCCATCAGTCCACCGAGCGCAAACCGATGTCGCCGCAGCGTGATGACGACAAGCAGCATCACGGGCAGTCCAAGCCCAGCGATCCGAACCGGCAGGATCACCGCGGTGCGGATCGTGACGCGAACCACAAGCGCTAAGACATGGCCAAAGCGGGCGTTTCGGCGCCCGAAAGACGAGGTTTTTATGCGATTCCCCAACACGATTCCCGCGCTCGCCCTGGCGACGCTGCTGTCGCTTGGAGCCTGGGTGAGTCCTGGGCAAGCGGTCCAGGCTTCGCCTGTGCAGGACAGCCAGGCTCACTCAGACCAGCCCACGTCGGATACGTGGATAACCACCAAGGTGAAAGCCGAGCTGGCTTCGACCGATGGCGTGAAAAGCACCGACATTTCGGTCAAGACCGTCAACGGCGAGGTCACCCTCATTGGTGTCCTTGCAAGCGATACGGCCGTCAAAAAGGCGGTTGCCGCGGCCAGGGGCGTCAAGGGCGTGACGAACGTCGACGCATCCGGCCTCAAGGTCAAGGACTAGCGAGCGCACGCCAGGCCGCCACGGCCAAGGCATGTGCCAACCCATCAAGAGGATTCACGCATGAACGATGACAAGATCAAAGGGCAATGGAAACAACTTAGCGGGAAGCTCAAGGCGAAGTGGGGGAAGCTGACCGACGACGACCTCAAGGTCGCCGAGGGAAATAGCGAATATCTCGCGGGCAAGCTGCAGGAGCGCTATGGCATTGCCAGGGACGAGGCAGAGAAGCAGATCAGGGAATTCGACGGAAAGCTGTAATCGCGATGTCGGAAGGCGGCCATCGCGCCGCCTTCCCTGGCGGAGAGCGTACCCATGAAAAAATACCTTCTTGCGTGGTTGCTGGGCGTGCCCCTCGGCCTGCTGGTTCTCATCTACTTCTTCACCCACGTGTTCTAGCCGCACCCGGCGCAGGGGTTGCCGCCGGCCGGGAGCCCTGCGCCGAAGATGGGTCGACTCGGCAGGCCATGCGCAACGTGCCAGCGTGCGTTGACTCGGACTGAACAAAGTTAGGCTCACGATGCGGGGCAATGTAGTCGCGGCCATGACGATGTCAGGTGAGGACGGCAGCGGTCCCTCCCTTTTCAAGCGGCTTGGCGCTGGCCTGATCGCGGGCGCGGCGGACGATGACCCCAGTGGCATTGCCACCTACTCACAGGTAGGTGCCGCTTACGGCTTCGCGACGATCTGGAGTCTAGTGCTGGCGATGCCGCTGATGATCGCGATCCAGGCGATCAGCGCCCAGATCGGTCGCGCATCCGGCCGGGACATCGGCTCGAACCTGCGCAAACACTATCCGCCTGCATGGGTACGCTCGCTGATACTCATGGTGGTGGTCGCCAACGTGATCAATCTGGCGGCGGACTTCGGGGCCATGGGCGCAGCGCTCAAGCTGCTGATAGGCGGACCGGCCCACCTGTATGTGGCTGCTTTCGCCATCTTGTCGGTCGTGCTGCAGGTTTTTATTCCGTTCTCGCGCTATTCGCCGGTGCTGAAGCTGCTGACCTTGAGCTTGTTTGCCTACGTCGCCACCGTGTTCGTCATTCATGTGCCCTGGGCCGACGTGATCAAGGGAACCGTCCTGCCCAAGGCCGCGCTCAATGCCCGCTACGCGGTGGCGATCGTCGCGGTGCTCGGCACCACGATCAGCCCGTATCTCTTCATCTGGCAGGCGGCGCAAGAGGTCGAGGAGATGCGTGCCAGTGACGAGCGTGAGCCGCTCAAGCACGCCCCGGAACAAGGCGCCGACGCACTCCAGCGTATTCGGCTGGATACTTCGATCGGCATGGTGTTCTCCAACATCGTGGCCGGTTGCATCATCCTGACGGCGGCCGTGGTCCTGCATGCGCACGGCAAGACCGATATCCAGTCGTCGTCGGATGCAGCCGAAGCGCTGCGTCCCCTGGCCGGGCGATTCGCCTTTGTGCTGTTTGCTGCCGGCATTATCGGCACCGGCTTGCTGGCGGTGCCCGTGCTGGCAGGTTCCACCGCCTTTGCCGCGGCAGGCGTCCTCGGCTATCCCTCTGGCCTGGAGCACAAGCTGCAGCGGGCCAAGTTGTTTTATGGGGTGTTGATCCTGTCGAGTCTGGCGGGTGTCGCGCTCAACTTCACACCGATTGACCCGATCAAGGCCTTGTACTGGAGCGCCGTGATCAATGGCGTGGCCGCCGTGCCCATGATGGTGATGATCATGCTGGTGAGCACGAATCACCGGATCATGGGTGAGTACACCTTGAACCCCTCACTGAAAGTCTGGGGCTGGATTGCTACTGCCGTCATGACGACCGCCGCTGTCGTGATGTTTGCGACCTGGGGCAAGTGATACGCGGTGGAGGCCAGTAGCGTCGTCCAGAGGCGAATGGCCGACGTCCGCCATCTGCCGGCGTGAAAACTTTCGCTGCCGGCCCGGCGCCGTTCGCGCGGCCGTGTGATATATCTCTGCAGCCATCAGGGGATGGCGGCCATGCAGGGCGCAGGGTGACCGGGGCAGGTGATTGCCGAGGATATCGGGGCACCGATACCTGACCCAACCAGGGACGCTCAGCTGGCCAGGGCAGACAAGAAGAGAACTGGTCCTGTAATGGAAGTTTCCGCGTTTGCCAATTCGTCGTCTGTCCGCCGTCTGCGTTTCGTCGTGGTCCTGGCCTCCACGCTGTTGGCTGGCTGCGCCGTGGGGCCCGACTTCAAGCGGCCCGATGCTCCCGGCGCCAGCGATTACACCGCGCATCCGGTTTCATCTACCGTGGCCACCCCGAACGTGGCCGGAGGGGAATCCCAGCATTTCGCCCAGGGAGGCGACATCCCCGGCGACTGGTGGACGGTATTTCATTCGAAGCCGTTGAATGAGCTGATCGATCAATCGCTCGCCAACAACCATGATCTGAAGGCGGCCAAGGCTGCGCTGACCGTCGCCAGGGAAAATGTGCTGGCGCAGCGCGGCGCGTACTACCCCAGCGTGGCAGCCAGTTTCTCGGCCAGCCGCCAGAAGCAATCCGAGTCCATCTCGCCGACGCCCAACTCCAATACATTCCTGTACAACCTGTACACGCCGCAGGTCAGCATTTCCTACGTGCCGGATATCTTCGGGCTCAACCGCCGCACCACGGAATCGGTGCAGGCGCAGGAGCAGGCGGTGCGCTTCGAGATGGTCGCGGCGCAGATCACCTTGAGCACGAATGTGGTGGCCGCCGCCGTCCAGGCGGGCTCGCTGCAGGCCCAGATCGACGCGACGCGCGAGCTGATCGACATCAATACCCACATGGTCGCGATCCTGCGCGAGCAACTGGCCAAGGGCTATGCCAGTGGCCTCGACCTCGCCGCGCAGGAATCCCAGCTGGAGCAGACCAGGGCCACGCTGCCGCCGTTGATCAAGCAGCTGGCCCAGCAACGCGACCTGCTTGCGGTGCTGGCGGGAAAGATGCCGAACCAGGCGCAGGACGAAACCTTGGCGCTGGCGAGCCTGCAGTTGCCGCAGGAGCTGCCACTGAGTCTTCCCTCGGCTCTCGTTGAGCAACGTCCTGACGTACGCCAGGCCGAGGCAAATATGCATGCGGCCAGCGCGCAGATCGGCGTCGCCATCGCCAACCGGCTGCCCAATATCGTGTTGAGCGCGAATGCCGGCAGTACCGCGCTGGCCATGGATCAGCTATTCAAGTCGGGCACCGGCTTCTGGGGCCTGGGTGCCGATCTCACCGCGCCGATCTTCCAGGGCGGCACCTTGCTGCACCAGGAGCGCGCGGCCAAGGCGGCCTATGTGCAGGCGGCCGAGCAATACCGCAGTACGGTGCTGGCAGCCTTCCAGAATGTGGCCGACACGCTGACCGCGCTGGAACAGGATGCCGAAGGCCTGAAGGCGGCCGCGGCCGCCGCTGACGCCGCCAAACGCACGCTGGATCTGTCGCAGCGCCAGTTGACGGCCGGCTATGCCAATTATCTCTCGTTGTTGAATGCCCAACAGTCCTATCTGCAAGCGCGGATCAACCTGGTGCAAGCCCAGGCCAATCGCTATGCCGACACGGCGGCGCTGTTCCAGGCGCTTGGTGGTGGATGGTGGAATCGCGCCGATCTGGCCCAGGATAAAAATGAAAAATAGACGGTACTACGGCGTGCCGGTGGTGTGGCGTGCGGGCAGGCGCGTGCCTGTCGCTGCCATGCTGGCGGCGACTACCTTGCTGATGCTTGCCGGCTGCTCGAGCAAGACCGACGACAACGCGCCGCCTGCCAGCGGGGAAGCCCGCAACGTGACGCTCACGGCGGCGCAGCGCGAGCACGTTCGCCTGCATACGGTGGTGGCGTCGAGCTTTCACAAGACGATCGAGACCACGGGTACCGTGGACTTCGACAACGATCATGCCACGGCCGTGCTGGCACCCATTTCCGGCCCCGTGTCGCGGCTGCTGGTGGATATCGGCGACCGGGTCAAGAAGGGCGATCCGCTCGCCGTCGTGGATTCTCCCGACTTTGCCGCTGCGGTAAGCGCCTATCGCAAGGCGCTTACCACCGCGCATACCGCGCGTCGCCTGGCCGATCTGGAGAAGGATCTGGTGCTGCACCAGGGCGTGGCGCAGCGTGAGGAAGACCAGGCGGAAACCGATGCCGCGAATGCCGATGCGGATCGCGACGCGGCGCTGAAGGCGCTGGTGTCGCTGAATGTGGATCCGCAGACCATCAAGGCCATCGAGGAAGGCCGGCCGATCGCGCCGATCCAGGGCTTCATCCGCTCGCCCATAAGCGGCACCGTGGTGGACAAGCAGATTACGCCGGGGCAATTGCTGCAGGCGGGCACCACGCCGACTTTCACCGTGGCGGATCTTTCGCGGGTATGGGTGATGGCGCAGGTTCCCGAATCGGACCTCGCCGACATCGGCCTGGGCGATGCGGCGGACGTGGTGACGGCGGCGTCGAAAAACCTGTCGGGCACGGTGTCGAACATCTCGGCGCTGGTCAATCCGGATACCCGTCTGGTGGCGGCGCGCGTAGTGGTCGACAACCCTGCTGCGCTGTTGAAGAAGCAGATGTACGTCGACGTGAAGATTCATGCCCGCCAGGAAACCAGCGGCCTGCTGGTGCCGGTATCGGCGATCCTGCGCGACGACGAGAATCTGCCGTTCGTCTACATTGCCGAACGCGATGGCAGTTTTGCACGGCGACCGGTGACGGTCGGCTATCGCACCGGCGACCAGTTTGAGATCGCCTCCGGCGTCAAGGCCGGTGAGCAGGTCGTGGTTGACGGCGGCATCTTCGTCCAGTTCATGCAAGACCAATGAGCGACCAACTGCCTCCAGGCGTATCGCCGTCGCGCACGGCGTCGTTCATGAACCGGATCGTCGCCGCGTCGCTGGGCCAGCCGTTCCTCGTCATCCTGATGACGCTCATGCTGACCGGTGCCGGCGCTCGCTCGCTTGGGCGCCTGCCGGTGGATGCGTATCCCGATCTGTCGCCGCCCATCGTCGAGATCATTACCCAATGGCCGGGGCATGCCGCCGAAGAAGTGGAGCGCCTGATCACGGTGCCGGTCGAGTTGGGCATGAACGGCACGCCGAAGACGGCCAATACGCGCTCCATCTCGCTCTACGGTTTGTCCGACGTCATCCTGACCTTCCAGAACGGCACGGACAACAATTTTGCACGCCAGGAGGTGTTCAACCGACTGGGTGATCTGACCTTGCCCAGCGGCGTCACGCCTTCGGTGGCGCCGCTCTCGGCGCCGTCGGGACTGATTTACCGGTACGTGCTGCAAAGCTCGGACCGGTCGCCAATGGAGCTGAAGACGCTCGAGGACTGGACGGTCGAGCCGCAGTACAAATCCGTCCCTGGCGTGGCTGACGATTCCGGTTTCGGCGGCGGCACCATGCAGTACCAGGTGTTGCTCGACCAGGCCAAGATCGCGGCGGTGGGCCTGTCCGCGGTACAGGTGGAGGCCGCGCTCACGGCCAACAATGCCAATGCCGGCGGCGGCTTCTATTCGCAAGGCGGGCAGTTTTACTACGTGCGCGGCGCGGGGCGCGTGGAGACGCTGGAGGACATCGGCAACGTAGTGGTCGCCGTGCACGACGGCACGCCCGTACTGGTGAAGGATGTCGGCCGCGTGGTGATCGGCATTGCGCCTCGCCTCGGCGAATTCGGCTACGAGAAACAGGACGATGCGGTCGAGGGTGTGATCCTCCTGCGCACGGGCGAGAAGACTCAGGACGTGCTGAAGCGCGTCGAGGCAAAGACGACGGAACTCAACGACCAGATCCTGCCCAAGGACGTCAAGGTCGTGCCGTTCTACGACCGCACCGACCTGATCGCGCTGACCACGAGGATCGTCGAGGACAACCTGCTGCGCGGCATGTTGCTGGTGGTGGTGATCCTGATCTTCTTCCTGTACGACGTGCGCGCGGGCCTGATCGTCGCCACCACCATTCCGCTGGCCTTGCTGTTCGCGTTCATCTGCCTGGATCTGCAGGGCGCCTCGGCCAATCTGCTGTCCATCGGCGCCGTGGACTTCGGCATCCTGGTGGACGCCGCCGTGGTGATGGTGGAGAACATCTTCCGCCAGATCGCCGAGCGCAAGGGCACGCCGCTCAACATCAAGGAGATCATCCGCGACGCGGCGGCCGAGGTGGATCGCCCGCTGTTCTACGCGGTCGCCGTGATCGTGGTCAGCTTCCTGCCGATCTACGTGCTGGCGGGACCGTCGGGCGTGCTGTTCAAGCCCATGGCCGACACCATGATCTTCGCCCTGATTGGCTCCCTGGTGGTCACGCTGACCTTGTTGCCGGTGCTGTGCGCGTGGTTCATGCGCAAGGGCGTGCAGGAACGGCGCAATCGCGCGTTCGAGGCGATCAAGTCGGTCTACATCAAGGGCCTCGACTTCTGTCTTGCGCGGCCCTGGGGCACCACGATCGCCTCGGCCTTCCTGCTGATGCTTTCGCTGCTGCTGATCCCGCGCATCGGCGCGGAGTTCATGCCGCAACTGGACGAGGGCGCGCTGTGGGTGCGCGCCACGATGCCGTATACGATTTCGTTCGAGGAAGCGTCGAAGATCACGCCCAAGGTGCGCGAGGTGCTGCGCTCCTTCCCCGAAGTCACCACGGTCGCCTCCGAACTGGGACGCCCCGATGACGGTACGGATTCGACCGGCTTCTTCAATGTCGAGTTCTATGTGGGACTCAAGCCTTACTCGCAATGGACCGGCACGTATCGCAACAAGGCCACCTTGATCGAGGCCATCAATCACAAGCTCGAAGCGTTTCCCGGCATCATCTTCAACTACACGCAGCCGGCCGAAGATGCGGTGGACGAGGCGGAGACCGGCTTGAAGAGCGCGCTGGCGGTCAAGGTGTTCGGTTCCGACCTCAATACGCTCGAGCAGAAGGGCAAGGCCATCAAGCAGCTGCTGGAGCACGTGCGCGGCATTCGCGACGTGACCCTGGTGCAGGAACTGGGTCAGCCCAGCCTCACCATCAAGATCGACCGGGCGAAGATCGCACGTTATGGACTGAATGTCTCCGACATCAATGGCCTGATCCAGACGGCCATCGGTGGTGACGTGGCCACCCAGGTCATGCAGGGTGAAAAACAGTTCGATCTGGTGGTCCGCCTCGAACAGCAGTATCGCGACAACCCCGAGCAGATCAGGAACATCCTCGTCACCACGCCGAACGGACAGCAGATTCCGCTCAAGGAGTTCGCGGATATCCAGGTCACCAACGGCGCCTCCTTCATCTACCGCCAGGACAATTCGCGCTACATCGGCGTGCAGTTCTCGGTGGAAGGTCGCGACCTGGCTGGCGCGGTAGGCGACGCGATTGAGCAGGTCAACGCGAAGGTCAAGCTGCCGCAGGGCTATCGTCTGGACTGGGGCGGTGAATACACCGAATACACGGCGTCGCGGGCGCAGTTGAACGTGATCCTGCCGCTGACGCTGGCCTTGATCTTCCTGCTGCTGTTCACGCTCTACAGCAACTTCAAGTTCCCCTTCATCACCGTGCTCGGCGTGTTGCTCTCGGCACCGGTGGGCGGCATCGTGGCGCTGTGGATCACCGGCACGCCTTTCTCGGTGTCGTCCGGCGTGGGCTTCCTGGCGTTGTTCGGCGTCTCGGTGCAAACGGCCGTGGTCTACATCTCCTATGTCAACGAGCTGCGCCGCGGCGGCACCGAACTCAACGAAGCCATCCGCCAGGGTGCCATCCTGCGCTTGCGCCCGATCATGATGACGGCGCTGGTCGCCGCTTTGGGCCTGTTGCCGGCGGCACTCGCGACCGGCGTCGGCACGGATACACAACGACCGTTTGCCCTGGTCATTGTCAGCGGCCTGTTCACGCGACTGCTGATCAGCGTGTTCCTGATGCCAACGCTGTATACGCTGGTCGCGCGTCCCGACGACAGGTTGGAGGTGTGACTTGATTCGCGCCTGGATGAAGGGCGATGGCGACATCGCCCAGTCCAGCCTCCGCACCGAGGCCGCACAGCACTTGCAAGCTACCCAGCGCGGGGCTACCCTGCGCCTCCCATCAACCCCGCAAGAGGAGGTCATGACCATGATTGTTGTAGCAGCTGCCTCCGCCGGGTCGATGCGCGTCTGATCGTTACGCCAGCCATTGGGCTGGCTCGTTTCACCCACTCGCGTTGCTCCCTGGCGATTCGTTCGGCTCCCTGACGGGAGGCCGTCGTATTTCTTGCATCCAGGGTTTCCCCATGTCTTTTCAAACGCTTTCCCAGCTCGGCTGGCAGCCTGGCTACGCCCAGCATTTGACGTTGACGGATTTCGAAGCGGGCTATCCGGCGCGCGTGCTCGCCGTGCATCGCAGTGGTCTGTCCGTGCTTTCCTCGCGCGGTACCGGGTCGGTGGTATTGCCGCACCATCTGCTCGAGGCGGAGTCGGCTGTCGCCGTTGGCGATTGGGTCCTGGTCGAGCACGAGGCGGACCGGGTGATGCGCTTGCTGCCACGCCAGTCCTTGATCGAACGCGTGGCCGCCGGTGGCGACCATCGGCGTCAATCCATCGCGGCGAACGTCGACACGCTCTTCATCGTCACCTCGTGCAACGACGACTTCAACCTGTCGCGCCTGGAACGCTATCTCGCGTTGGCCTGCGAGGCTGGCGTCGAGCCCGTGCTCGTGTTTACCAAGGTCGACCTGAGCGACACGGCCAACGAATATGTTGCCGAGGCACGAGCGGCCCTGGGGGCGGTGACGGTCGTCGCGCTGAATGCCACGGATACAATGGCCGTCGCGCCGTTGGCTCGCTGGCTCGCGACAGGGCGCACGGTGGCCTTTGTCGGCTCCTCCGGCGTGGGCAAATCGACCCTGACCAACCGCTTGCTCGGCGAGGCATCGCAACAAACCCGGACTATTCGCGAAGACGATGCGAAGGGGCGGCATACGACTACCGCAAGGGAAATGTTTCCGACGGCATCGGGGGCCTGGGTCATCGATACGCCAGGCATGCGCGAGCTTCGCATCGGTGCCGCCGAGTCGGCGCTCGATAGCGTCTTCGACGATATCGAAGCCCTGGCTGAGCAATGCCGGTTCCGCGATTGCCACCACGAGGGTGATGCGGATTGCGCGGTGGAGCGTGCGCTGGCCGCAGGCACGCTGGATCATCGGCGACTCGCGAACTATCGAAAACTCCAGCGCGAAGCGGCTGTGGCACAACGCACGCTGCGCGAGAAACGCGAGCAAAGTCGCCAGTTCGGTGCCATGGCTAAAGAAGCGATGCGAGCGAAGCGAGATCGGCTGGGACGCTAACGTGGAGCGTCAGTCGGCCTTGCGGCCGGGCGCGCCAGCCGAAAACGCTCCCGGCTCGATTCCGTGCAGGCTTGCTGGACCTGCCAGCCGTGGCGGTGGAGCGCGTATAGTGCCGGCCGCCTTGTCGCTGGGAGTGTCCATGAGTCAGCCGATCGTCGTTCGCGATATTCGCCCCGAAGAGTTTCAAGCCCTCGGCCAGCTTTTGGTCGGCGTCTATGGCGGGCTGGAAGGTTTCCCCACACCGACCCAGCAGCCGCGTTACTACGAAATGCTGGCGAATATCGGTGACTTCACCCGGAAGAACGGTGCCCAGGTGCTGGTGGCCTTGATGGACGGCGAGTTGGTGGGCGGCGTGGTCTATCTCGGCGATATGGCGGAGTACGGCGCCGCCAGCGTGGCGGCAACGATAGAGAACGCGGCAGGTATCCGGCTGCTAGGGGTGGCTCCTGCGGTGCGTGGCAGGGGCGTGGGCAAGGCGCTGACCGAGGCTTGCATCAGGCTCGCGCGGGAGCAGGGCCACCAGCAAGTGGTCTTGCATAGCACCGAGGCCATGCGCGTGGCCTGGGACATGTATGAGCGGATGGGCTTTCAGCGGGCGCCGGAGATCGATTTTCTGCAGGCGGCGCTGCCGGTGTTTGGCTTTCGCCTCGCGCTAGGTGAAGAATAGCGGGCGAGAGATAGCCGTTGTCTTGTAGCTTTCGGGGACACAACGCATGACACAGCGTGTCGCAACCTGCAGTTGCAGGCAACTCATGCTTCGCGCAACGGAGGAGCCGCTGCGCATCTCGATCTGTCACTGCCACGCCTGCCAGCGACGCACGGGTAGCGTGTTCGGGGTGCAGGCGCGCTTCCGCCTGGAAAGCGTGGTGATACGGGGCCAGGCTACGAAATATGTGCGCACGAGTGATTCCGGTGGCACGGGCACGTTTTACTTCTGTCCGGTGTGTGGTGCGACGGTTTACTACCAGCTGGAAGGCCTGGACGACGTGGTCGGTGTTCCTATTGGTGGCTTTGCGAATCCGAACTTTCCAGCGCCGCAAGTCTCGGTCTACGAAGAGTGCATGCACCATTGGGTGACGCTGCCCGACGGTCTCGAGCACGAGGCCTGACGCATCGCCCTGCGACGGGCGCTGGCCACGGCGGGCAATGCATGGACGGAGTTCCAACGGAAAAACATGCGGCGCGGAGATGGTCCCGCGCCGCGTTATGATCGGCGCCGAATGTCAGCCCGCTGTCGGGTTGAACAGGAAAGCATATGAAGGCAAGTGAGTTCGAGCGCTGGGCAAGAACACGTGCGCGAGGAAAGTATCGATTCGTGCTGTTGAGCGGTGTGCTGGCGTACGGCGTGCCGATGTTCGTCATCATGACGTTCATGATTCCTCATCCCCGGTTCACCACGCCGGCATCGGCCATGCTGTGGCTGCTCACCGGCGCTGGCTATGGCATGGCCATGTGGCTCATGCAGGAATATCGCTACCGCAAGGCGACGCCGAAGTCGTAGCTTGGCGCATCAGGATCTCTGCATGCCGATCACACGTTCCCCCTGGTCCACCAGGCGTCGTTGATGGCGAGTCGTGATGTCATGCGCCGCTCGTGGCGTTGCTCGAGTCTGCTCAGGGCGACATGCGCCACAAGCCCTGATGCAGTTACCAGCAGACAGCAGCCCGGCGGCCACCAGACGCTGAACCGTCGCAGCAGCCAGAGACTCAACATGGGCGTGGCGACCAGGGCGACGAGTGCCACTGGCCAGCTGCGGCGAAAGCCGGGCATGCCAAAGAGCACCAGCAGCAAGGCAAGCAGCAGCGCGCCGAGCAGCAACTGGGCGGGGAGACTCAGTGGCGTGATCAAGCTGTTGTCGTACAAGGACTCGAGCACGTTCGCCTGATACTCGACGCCTGGCAGCGGATCGTTGATGCCGGATGCGGAAGTGGCGAGCTGGTCGCCCAGGCCCGCTGCCGTCGCGCCGATCAGGATCCAGCGCCCCGTCAGCAGTTCGGGAGGGACACGCCCTTGCAGCACGTCGACATACGACACCCGGTCGAAGCTGCCGGAGTTGCCGGCGAAACGGATCAACGCGTAGTTGTCGCGCATCCACTGGTACGGCGAATCGGGCTGGTCGTCCGGCCTGCGCAGGCCGGGTAGTGTCTGCAGCGGTTCGGGTTTGCCCATGTCGTAAAGCGCCAGCGCCAGCGCGGGCCACTGCGGCCGGCCCAGTCCTGCCTTGAGGTAGACGCCACGAGTCACGCCATCGCTGTCCTTGGCGGCATCCACATGGCCCAATGCGGCGGCGTTGCGCGCGATGTCGGGTGTCGGCAGTATTTCTTCAAGCACACCGCCCAGCTCAGCGGCCTCTGCAAACACGGGCATGACCACATGTGCTTGCTTGCCGATGCTCTCGGCGAATGCGCGATCGTTGCCGGGGTGGCTGATGTCCGCTTCGGCCATGGCGATATCGACGCCGATACCGCGCACGCCGGCCTGGCTCAGTCGCTCGATCAGCTTCGCGTGGATGGCGCGGGGCCAGGGCCAGTTGCCGAGCGTGGCCAGGCTTTGCGGATCGATGGCGACGATCATCACCTTGTCACTGGTCGGGTACGACCAGTGACGCATGTGGGCATCGTAGAGCGCGTTGTCGAAACGCTCGGTCGCGCTGCTGGCGAACAGCAGCAACAAGGCAGCGACGCCCGCGACCCAGGCGAGGGCACGTTTGAGCAAGGGCAACGCGCTTGCCATCAGGCGTTTGCCGGCGTGTTCGCCAGACCCGTCATAGCACCAGCCACAGCAGGGCGGCACCGCCGCCGGCAGCCACCCAGCGACATGCCGCGCAGGGCACGCGCGTGCGCTGCACCGCGCCCCACGGGCCCGCGTAGCCGTCGGTATCGATGGTCTGCACGCGCACGTACCACTTGCCCGAGGACAGCTTCGTCAGGTTGAGCTGGGGTTGGTCGAGCATCTGGTCCACGGCCGGGTCGGCAAAGTCGGGTTTGCGCGCCAACTGGATGCGATAACGCTGCTCCGCGCTGCCGGCAGGCCAGCTCAATACCAAGTCACCATGCTGGTGCCTTGGCACGCCCGGTTGCGGTGCGGGCGGCTCGGCCACAAGCTCGAACGCGATTGCCTCGGTGAACGGGCCCAACTTGCCATGCTGGTCGCGGCTGGCTATCCGCCAGTAATAGCGTCCGTAGGGCAAGGATGCATGCGTGCGCGCCCGGTCGCCGATGACGGTGGGCATGCTGTCCAGTACGTGGTCGAAAGAAGCATCGTCGGAGAGCTGCCACGCGTAACTCGCCGCTTCCTCGTTTTCGGTCCAGCGGAAGCCTGGACGCGTCCCGCGTACCTTGGTGCCGGGTTGCGGTTCGATGATCAGGGGCGGCTGCGGATGGGCGGCGATCACGAAGCTGCAGATGGCATCCAGACCTTCAAGCTGGCTGCTGCGGATCCCGCGCACGCGCAACGCGTGAGGGCCATCCGCAAGGCTGGGTAGCGAGGCCTGGGGGCCATCGACAACTTGGTCCATGACCAGCGCTTCGAACTTGTCGGTGGACGCCACCTGGATGCGGTAGTGCCCGGCGCCAGCCAGCGGTTTCCAGCGGATGGTGCCCGGCAACAGGCCGATGGGTTGGCGCGGGCAGTCCATCTCGGGCGCCGACAGCAACGCTTCCAGCTGGCCTGGACTGGCGCCGGATGCGGTCGCCACGCCGGTTCCTGTGCTTACCAACACGTGCCGCTTGTCGTTGCCCACATCGACGCGGCCGGAAACGACTTCGGTGCGCGCCATGCCCTGATCGGCGTCGGCCACCACGCGGAAATGCGTGCCGCGCACGCTCGAGAGCGTATTCGGGGTCGATATGGTGAAGCGGGCCGCACTGCCCGTCAGCGGCCTCACATCGGTGCTGACGCGTCCGCGCTTCAGGCGCATGCGTGTATCGACCATCCCGGTGCGGCCGTATTCGCTGAGGCGATCCAGCACCAGCTCGCTGTCGCTCTGCATCAAGACGCGCGAGCCGTCTGCGAGTTCCAGCGTGAGGCTCGCATCATGTTGCGTCACCAGTTCCGTGCCATACCCGACCGACATGCCCTGGGTGACCGGCACGGCGGGGAGCGAGGCGCGGACCTTCGCTTCGGCGACGCCGATAATCGCCAACACCCGCGCCGGCGCAGGCTGCAGTCGCAGCCATGCCACGGGCACGCGTAGGGTTATGCCGGGCGGCAGATGTAGCGGATCGCCGACCTGGTTGTAGTCCTGCAACGTCTGCCAGGGCACGTCGGGCTTCATATAGCGGCCCGCCAGGTCCCATAGGTTATCGCCAGGGCGGACCCGGTAGTTCCAGTCGGCGGGTGCGGCGGGGAGGGTGGGGGCGAAGGTGGAAGCAAATGCAGTGAGGAGAAACATGGCGAACAGCCAGTGTTTCGGCCGGCGCAAGCCTCCTGTCCGGTGCGGCATGACAACCTCGACGTTCCTGTAGAGCCCCCTGTATTGCAGCCGCTTGCTCCTTCGTCGTCAGAGGAACATCCCGTGCCCCTGACGTCGTTGCGACTTCCAGCGCGTCAATTATCGTGGACGCGTCTCGTAATTGCCAACTGCATCACAAAATCAGGCGTGACCGGTTGAGCGTTGACAGCAGCTCCTCTGTCCGCTGCATAAATCCGTTTAGCCCAGGCAGGGCTTGTTTCCCGCCTTCGGCTTGCAGCGCCTCGAACAGCTGCCGGCCCTGCTCCAGCAGGTCGCCATCGGCGAACAAGGGCAGGGCACCAAGCAGGCGATGCAAGACCTGGGTCGCCGCCGGCGCGTCCGCCGCCGCCAGGCAAGCGCGCAGATCCTGCAGGTCGCCCAGGCTGGTCGTGGTGAAAAGTTGCTCGAGCTCCGCCTGCGTGGCCGTGTCTTTGACGCCGCGGCTGCCAGTCGGGGCATCGGCGCTGGCGCGTAGGGGTGTCGGTCCCGGCAACCACTGCGCCAGCTTTTGGCTGAGCGCCAACAACTGCAGCGGTTTGCTGAGCACATCGCTCATGCCTGCCTCCCGCGCACGCGCCGTTTGGCCGCTCAAGGCGTTGGCGGTCATGGCGATCAAGGGGAGACGATGCGGGGCGCCGGTGGTGTCCTCATGTGCTCGCCACGCCCGGGCGAGCTCATACCCGCTCATCTGGGGCATGTTGCAGTCCGTGAGCAGCAACGCGTAGTCGCCGCCAGTGAGCGCCTCGTACGCGTCGCGCCCGTTATCGACGACATCGCAGCTGAGCCCGAGCAGGCCGAGCTGACGCCGTATCAGTTGCTGGCTGATGGGGTGATCTTCAGCCACCAGGATGTGGCCGTGATGGACTGGCAGCCCCGCGTCGGTGCTCTGGACAAACGGCATGACGGCGAGCGGTTGGGTGCCGCCGCTGTCGTCCTGCAGCGACCGCCGCCCGGCCGGATCGTCCAGCTCAAGCGCCGCCATGCTGGCGCGCAGGGTGGACTGCCACTTCAGCGGATTCGCGCTTAGCAGGATGCGTTCGTCCTTCCATTGCATGCCCGCCGGCACCAGCGGCTGTGTGGTGACCGCAACGACATGCGCGTTGATCTGAGTCTGGCTCACCACGTCGGTGACATCGACAAAGAGAAGACTGGCCGCCATGCCCTCACGCATCGGTTGGGAAGGGTCGACCTGTTCCACCGTCATCCCGGCAGCGTGCAGATAAGCGCCAAGCGTCGCCGTCGTTTCAGTCGATTCGAGTCGGACGACGGCGTGGCGTCCGTGCAGCGCGCCCGGAGCCTCTATGGCGCGCTCACCCACCGGCAGGCGCACCTCCACGTTCACCGTCGTGCCGGCATCCACTTCGCTGATCAGCTCGATGGAGCCTTCCATCAGCTGCACCAGGTGATGGCAAATCGCCAATCCAAGGCCGGTGCCACCGTAACGACGGCTGGTCCACGCCTCGGCCTGCGCAAAGGGTTTGAACAGCGCCGCCTGTTTGTCGCTCTCGATGCCGATACCGGTATCGCTGACGCTCAGGCACAGACGCTGGTGCGAGCCGCTATCGCCCAAGGCGACAAGCCGTGCAGAGACCCCGCCGCGATCGGTGAACTTGATGGCGTTGCTCAACAGGTTGAGCAAAACCTGTCCGAGTCGAAGGCCGTCGCCACGCAGCTGGCCGGCCACGCTGGCATCCGTGGAGAAGTGAATGTCGAGGCCCTTTTTATGCGCCGCCGCCGTCATCACGCCGGCCACATGGTCCATCCACAAACGCGGATCGAAGGCTGTCAGGTCAAGGCGGACATCACCTGCTTCGAGCTTGGAGAAGTCCAGGATGTCGTTGAGGATTTGCAGCAGGTTTCCCGCGGAATCCCCAACGGCCTGGAGTAACTCGCGCTGTTCCTGGTTGATCGGCGTATGGCCGAACAGCTCGAGCATGCCGATCAAACCGTTCATCGGCGTGCGGATTTCGTGGCTCATGATGGCAAGGAAATCGCCTTTCGCCTTGGACGCGCGCTCGGCGACGTCGCGGGCTACGCGCAAGGCTTCGTTGCGCAGGTTCAACTCGGTCGTGTCAATGAAATAGCCCATGAGCCGAGAGGTTCCGTCCGCTTGCTGCGTCGGCGCGAGCGTCGCGTGAATCCAGCGCAGGCCGTGCTGGCCAAACGTGCGAAAGTCGAGATCGCGAGTCTGTGGATCAGTCGTCGCGGGTGCGATCAATTGCTCGAATGCAGACCAGTCTTCGGGGTGGATGCAGTCGCGCAAGGCTGCCGTGCGCAGCGACCCATCGGTGTCCTTCAGGTCGCGCAAATCCGCATTGAAAAGGGCCTTCATATTGCCGGTGGCAAATGTCAGGTGTCGTGCGTTGCCTGCATCAAGCAGCAGGGTAAGCACGACGACGGGAATGCGTCGGGCGAGTTCGTCCAGACTGCGTTCGCTTGCTTTTGCCTCGCGTTCGGCATCGCGAAATGCCGTGATGTCGAGCAGCGAACTGGCATAGCCCTGGACCTGCCCATGCTGGTCGAAGATGGTGCGAATCCAGGCATGGGCAGGATGCACGTCGCCGTCGGCGCCCGTGTACTCAAGCGCGTGCTGACTGGTCTGCCCTTGCAGGAGTGCTGGTTTTTTTGCGGCAAAGTCGGCGCCACCTATGACCGCCATGATGGCTTCGAGGGCGCCAGGCACGCTACGACCCGACGCATTGACGATCGCGGGCTGGCCATTCATGCCATGCAGTGCGATGGGTAGAGGCAAGGCGTTCAACGCCTCCTGACACAGAGAGCGCTGCGCGAGTAGCTGGTCCTGCAGGTATTTCGTCTTGCGATTTTTCATTTGCAGCAGCCACGCCAATGCAAACGCGAGCGTGGCGGTGAACATCAACAAGAGCGCCAGGGTCAACGCCATCGGGGATAGCGCCGTTGCCTGGTTGTCCGACCACGGGAACACGAGGCCGAGTGAGCTTGTTGCAAGCAAGGTAAAGACTGACTTGGCTTGCATGAATTGTCCGCGTGTTGACGCTTGGAGGTGCGTAAGGGAATGCGCCGCATGGAACAGCTGATGCGGTGCGGAAGTCGGGTCAAGGCGAGCTCGGGCGTTCATGCTACTGTTCGCAAGAAAAATTCAACAACGGTATCGAGTGTCAATGCTGCGCATGGACCGGCCGCAGCTTGCGGGAAAGTTTTGGAGGATTAGTGCGGATCATAATTTCCGATGATCACCCGGTCGTATTGAAGGGATTGAAGACTTGGCTGCAGGACTACGGTAGCCGTATCGAGGTTGTAGGCGAGGCGCGTAACGGGGCCGAGTTGCTGTCTCTGCTTGGTCGCGTGCCCTGCGACCTTCTGATTACCGACTTTTCCATGCCATCCGAGGATGCGGAAGATGATGGCCTGTCCTTGATCCACCGGTTGCGAGGAGCCTACCCCAAGCTGCCGATCCTAGTGCTCACCATGTTGAGTAATCCTGCGCTGGCGCAGAGCATGTTGACGGCAGGCGTGCAAAGTATTGTCGACAAGATGGCGATGACCAAGGAGTTGATGCTCGCGATCGAGATGGCTCGCTCCGGTCGGACCTATCTCAGCACGCGCCTGCGCCGCCAGATCGAGAACGCAGTTCGACCCGGCGAGGACGGTTTGGCCGTATCCCCGCGCGAGGGTGAAGTTATCCGCCTGCTCGCCCAGGGCCTTACGGTTTCGGAAGTCGCGCGTCGCACGGCGCGTAGCGTGAAGACGATCAGTCAGCAGAAGCGCGATGCCATGCGAAAACTCGGGCTGCACAGCGATAAACAGCTCTTTGAATTCGCCCGTTCGGCGGGCCTGCTTTCGTAAATCGCGAAGCGGTCAATGCGGGTAGCTGCCACGGGCATTGTCGACGCCTGGCCACCACATTGAGTCATCGATCTAGGAATTTTCTGATTCCATTGCGACCGTGATAGCGGCGAATATCACCAGGATACGTGAGGCAGCTACACGATCGATGCGTCTTGTGCATCCATGGTTCACGTGACGACTTCCCGCATACCAGGGACGTGTATGTGTCGGTGAGTACGCCGGCGATGGATCGATATCCGTCCCCTGGATCGATTTATCGGGATTCTTCAAGGACCGAACGACGCGAAGAACTTCGCGTCAAGGGTGCGTGATGCATCGCCGTCGATCAGCCCGCACAAGTGAGGTGCACACGCTGGCACGGGGTCAGAGTGAGTGCATGGCGTGTTTCTGTGTAGGTCTATAGCGGGGTTGATCTGTAAGCGAAGAATGAAACCATCGCCGACAGCGATTTTCTGATTCAAGTGAGTGTCACTTGGCGCACCATCAGGTGTGCGATCAGGCCTCGGCCGATTCGGCGGCCATACATGACGGTTGAACGGCGACGGCCTGGCCGGTTCTGACGCGTAGCCTCGGGTTGCCAGGTCTTGCCGGGATGTGACTGAACGCCAGCCCCGAATGGCGTGGACGTTGCTTGCACATGGAGTCATGAAGCGAAACTTCACGAGGTTGAGATGCCGACGACGAGGCCGTCGCCCCATGGCGTTTGGTGCTGGGTGTCCGAAGGGGCGCCGCATCGCCAGGCGCATGTTGGCCAGCCGTGCCGAGCTCGCTGGCAGCGGGAGCGCTGAGACGCGCCATGGTGGCCGTGCGATGGCGCATCGCGCGAGGACGGCGACGGAGGATCATCCTGGGCGCGTCGACGCTGAAGGGTCCGGCATCGTAACGATCGCAGGTGAAGCGGCTTCGGCGAGGTCGATGCAACGACTCTACAATTCCATTCCAACCGCCCTTGGCGTCATCGGGCGTGATGGTCGATACCTGACGGTCAACACGATGTATGCAGCCATCTACGGTACCTTTCCCGACGCGATGGTGGGCCGGGTGGTCGGTGAGCTGGGATCGGATGCAGAGCCTCAGTGGCAGGGCGACCTGATGCGCTTCGATGCCGGGATCGGCATGATCGAACGCGAGGTCAGCCGTGCTGGCGGCTATTACATCCAGGCAGTCCAGCCGATGCAGAATGCCGCGGGGCAGGTGGTCGGACTCACGCTGGCGCTCATCGACATCACGGCCCGCCGACAGATGGAGCAGGCGCTGGAGAAGGTGAGTCGGCATTGGCAATTCCGCGCCAGTCACGATCACCTGACCGGCCTGCCAAACCGCCGCCACATCGATCAGGCCCTGTTGGCTGAATCGCGCCGCTGTGCACGTGCGGGAGCATCGCTGTCGGTGCTGATGATCGACGTGGACCTCTTCAAGAAGTACAACGATCACGTTGGACATCAGCGAGGCGACGCCTGTCTTCGCGCCATCGCGGCCCAATTGCAGGCGATGGTTCGCCGCCAGGGCGACGTGGTCGGCCGCTATGGCGGTGAGGAATTCATCGCCATACTTCCGAATACCGCCATTGGCGGCGCGCATGGCGTGGCCCAGGACATGCTGCGGGCCATACAGGGGCTCGATATCAAGCACCCGGCCAGTCCTTACGGTTGCGTCACGCTGAGCATTGGCGTGGCGAGCATGAATGCAGCGCCCATGTACTCGCCGGGGCGTGTCGACGAGTTGCTCGGCAACGCCGATCGCGCGCTTTATGCGGCCAAGGCCGCGGGCCGCAACACGGCGTGCGGCTGTCCGCTTCCACTGGCGCAATCGCCACGTCTCTGGCCCGATATGGCGTTCGCGCCATGTGCGCTGCCGTGCGGCCAATGACGGATGAGGCGCCCATTACTGCACGAGCGAGCGCCTTGCGCGGCGTAAAGAACAAAGGCCGCCTTGCGGCGGCCTTTGTTCTGGACGAGGCGCCGACGGATCAGCGCTTCATCGAGTTGAAGAACTCGTCGTTGGACTTGGTGTTCTTCATCTTGTCGAGCATGAACTCCATCGCGGCCAGCTCGTCCATCGGATGCAGCAGCTTGCGCAGGATCCAGATCTTGGACAGCAGGTCCGGTTCGATCAGCAGGTCTTCGCGGCGGGTGCCGGAACGGTTGATGTCGATGGCCGGGTAGACGCGCTTCTCGGAGATGCGGCGGGACAGGTGCACTTCCATGTTGCCGGTGCCCTTGAACTCCTCGTAGATCACCTCGTCCATCTTGCTGCCGGTGTCGGTCAGGGCGGTGGCGATGATGGTGAGGCTGCCGCCTTCCTCGACGTTGCGCGCGGCGCCGAAGAAACGCTTCGGACGCTGCAGCGCGTTGGCGTCGACACCGCCGGTCAGCACCTTGCCGGAGCTCGGCACCACGGTGTTGTAGGCGCGGGCGAGGCGGGTGATGGAGTCGAGCAGGATCACCACGTCCTTCTTGTGCTCGACCAGGCGCTTGGCGCGCTCGATCACCATTTCGGCAACCTGCACGTGGCGCACGGCCGGTTCGTCGAAGGTCGAGGAGATCACCTCGGCACGCACGGTGCGGGCGATTTCCGTCACTTCTTCCGGGCGCTCGTCGATCAACAGCATGATCAGGTGCGCGTCGGGGTGGTTGTAGGTGATGGCCTGGGCGATGTTCTGCAGCATCATCGTCTTGCCGGACTTCGGCTGCGAGACGATCAGGCCACGCTGGCCGCGGCCGATGGGGGCGACCAGGTCGAGGATACGGCCGGTGATGTCCTCACTGGAACCGTTGCCGCGCTCAAGCTTGAAAGCCTTGCGCGGGAACAGCGGGGTGAGGTTCTCGAACAGCATCTTGTTCTTCGACGCCTCCGGCGGATCGCCGTTGATGTCGTCGACCTTGAGCATGGCGAAGTAACGCTCGCCTTCCTTCGGGTGACGCACGCGACCGGTGATATAGTCGCCGGTGCGCAGGTTGAAGCGGCGGATCTGGCTGGGCGACACATAGATGTCGTCCGGGCCGGCCAGGTAGGACTCGTCGGCCGAGCGCAGGAAGCCGAAGCCGTCCTGCAGGATCTCCAGCACACCCTCGGCCCAGATGCCGCCGCCGGAGCGGGCATGCGCCTTCAGGATGTTGAAGACCACGTCCTGCTTGCGGGCACGCGCGACGCCTTCCTGCACGCCCAGCGACTCGGCGAATTCCAGCAACTGGATCGCGTTCTTGCGCTTGAGCTCGGTCAGGTTGATCAGGCGGTCGTTGCTGCCGGCATCGGCGTACTCGTCGTCCACCGGCAGGCCATTGGGGTTGCGCGGATGACCGCCACCCTGCTGGCCGCCCTGGCCACCGGGGCCGCGCTGCTGGTTGCGCTCGTGGCGACGGCGACGGCCGCGACCATCACGGTCATTGCGGTCGTTGCGGTTGTTGAAGCCCGCGTTGCCGCCGTTCTGCTGGCCGCCT
The DNA here is from genome assembly GCF_026283925.1 of Dyella halodurans. Classification (GTDB taxonomy): domain Bacteria; phylum Pseudomonadota; class Gammaproteobacteria; order Xanthomonadales; family Rhodanobacteraceae; genus Dyella; species Dyella halodurans. Next base: position 407,549 of record NZ_JAPDPF010000003.1, on the reverse strand, counting down.
TCGCGTGCTTCCTGCGACGTGCGCTGAGCGCCATCGCCTTGCGGAGCGGACTCGGCGGGGGCCGCGTTCACCGGGGCTGGCGCCGGAGGCGGCGCCTCGGCAGCCGGCGCGGAGCGCTCGACCGGCGGGGGCGGCGGGATATCCAGCTGCGCCTGCTTTTCTGCCCGGGCGGCCTCGGCCGCTGCAGCAGACTTGCGTGGTGCGCGGGTGCGGGTCTCTGCCACAGGCTTCGACTCGGCGCCCTTGGCGTCGGTAGTTTCTTTGCTTTCGATATCAGACACGGGCAAACCTCTGCGGGGCGCCGTTAGTTACACAGGGAGGGTGACGGTGCGCGGACGGCGCGGGGGACAGGACTGTCCCGACGGACGGATGAAATCTAGCACCCGATCTGCGGCGACGTAAAGCGTCGTGATCGAGGTAATTCAGATTTGGTGCGATTGATGGCCCCCAAACGGCCTCGGGACTGCCTCGGAAGCCATGAATAATCCTCCCGAATGGTTTTGATCGTCATTCCAGCGAAAGCTGGGATGACGATCGTTAAAGCTTCAACTAGATGGCCTTGTCGATCAGCTGCGTCAGCTGGCCCTTGCTGACCGCGCCGATCTGGGTGGCCTCGACCTTGCCATCCTTGAACACCATCAGGGTCGGGATGCCGCGGACGCCGTAGTTGCGGGGCGTCTTCTGGTTATGGTCGATATTGATCTTGGCAATGCGCAGCTTGCCCTCGTACTGCTTGGCCAGCTCGTCCAGGATGGGGGCAATGGCCTTGCACGGGCCGCACCACTCCGCCCAGAAATCCAGCAACACCGGGGTGTCGGACTTGAGCACTTCCTGCTCAAAGGCGTCGTCGCTTACATGGGTAATCAGGTCGCTCACCGGGGTCTCCGAGGGTAGGCGGAAGGGGTTTCACGACCTCGCGCCCAGCATCGGCTACACTGGGGCGCCCATGAAGCGCGGGGTCGTTCCGAGAAGAAGGTTGGTGCCGTTGCGGCAGACCTCCATTCCAGCCTAACTCGGGGCACGATTCAAGCGATTCAAGGGCGGCCACGGACAGTTCCGTTGACATAGGTGAAAGGGTTCCCCCGGGGCCCAGCCTCTTAGGACGCAGTCCTTTGACCTATGCCAGCGGAGCTGCCGGTACTTGCCGCCTCCCTCCGGCGCCAGCCACGGAAACGTGTTGCCGGCACGCGCAATCTTCGGATTCTGCCTGCCACCACGCCCTGGCCGTGCCGATCATCCACCTGTTCCTTTGAGCGTCTCAACGCCGAGGAGCCGGGCAGTCTGCTCCTGCGATGCCCGATCAATAATCCCTATAGCGATGTCACAAACCGTACTCACTGATACTTTTTTCACCAATTTCGATCTCCATCCGCTGCTGCAGCAAGGCCTCGACGAGGCGGGCTTCACCCGCTGCACGCCGATCCAGGCCCTGACCCTGCCGGTCGCCCTCACCGGTCGCGACGTGGCCGGCCAGGCGCAGACGGGCACGGGCAAGACCTGCGCCTTCCTGGTGGCGACCATGAATCGCCTGCTGACCACCTCGGCCGTGGCCGAGCGCAAGGACAGCGATCCGCGTGCCCTGGTGATCGCCCCGACCCGCGAGCTGGCAATCCAGATCGAGAAGGACGCCAAGGCGATCGGCCGCCACACCGGCCTGCGCACTGCGCTGATCTATGGCGGCGTCGACTATGACAAGCAGCGCCAGCAACTCAAGGACGGCTGCGACATCATCATCGCCACGCCGGGCCGCCTGCTCGACTATTACAAGCAGCACGTGTTCAGCCTCGACGCCGTCGAGGTGATGGTGATCGACGAGGCGGACCGCATGTTCGACCTCGGCTTCATCAAGGACGTGCGCTTCATCTTCCGCCGCCTGCCGGCGCGCGAGCAGCGCCAGGTGCTGCTGTTCTCGGCCACCTTGAGCCACCGCGTGCTCGAGCTGGCCTACGAGCACATGCACAACGCCGAGAAGCTGGTGGTGGAGACGGAAAACGTCACCGCCGACCGCGTGCGCCAGGTCGTCTACTTCCCCGCCAAGGAAGAGAAGATGCCGCTGCTGCTCAACCTGCTCGATCGCACGAACGCCGAGCGCAGCATCATCTTCGTCAACACCAAGGCGGCCGCCGAGCGCATCACCGATCGGGTGAAGCGCCAGGGTTACCGCGTTGGCGCGCTGTCCGGCGACGTGCCGCAGCTCAAGCGGCAGAAGCTGCTGCAGCGCTTCCAGGAAGGCCAGCTCGACATGCTGGTGTGCACCGACGTGGCCGCGCGCGGCCTGCATATCCCGGCGGTCAGCCACGTCTTCAACTATGACCTGCCGCAGGATGCCGAGGATTACGTGCACCGCATCGGCCGTACTGCGCGCCTCGGCGCCGAGGGCGACGCGATCAGCTTCGCCTGCGACCTCTATGCGATGTCGCTGCCCGATATCGAGACCTATATCGACCAACGCATTCCGGTGGCGAACATCGAGCCGGACATGCTGGTGATGCCGAAGCCGCGCGAACTGGACGCCCAGTTCATGGCCGATGTGGCTGCCGACAGCGCCGCTTTCGGCGACAAGGTGGAGCCGCGCGAGAAGGACGGTTCGCCCGGCCAGCGTTCGCGCAGCCGCAACGGCAGCCGCCGCGATGGCGAGCGTCCGGCACGCAGCGACAAGCCGCGTGAACCGCGCAAGCCGCGCGTCGAGCCTGCCCAGGAAAGCGTCGTGGCCGTGGCAACGCCCGCCGAGACCAAGCCGGCACCGGCCAATGGCGAGACGGTCGATGGCGTGGAGCGCAAGCGCCGCCGTCGTCGCGGTGGTCGTGGTCGTCGCCGTGATGGCGATGCGCCTGCGGCGGAGATCGCAGCGAAGCCGGCCACCGAGAACAGCCGTGCAGCGCACGGCGAGCGTCGCTCGTCCCGTGAGCGCGGTGGTGCGGATGCCGCGCATGCGCGTCCTTCGCGCCAGGTGGCGATCACCTCCGGCGTGTCGAACGAGTCGTCGGCGCCGAAGAAGGACGGTTTCTTCCGTCGCCTGGGTCGTTTCTTCACCGGTCGTTGAGCGGTCGAAGCGGCGACGTACTTGCGCCAAGCTGTCGCGGGCATAACCCGCGGCAGCGGATCGACAGAAAGCGCCTGACCTTCGCGCGTGCATCCCTTATCCTTCCTGCAAGGGCTCTTAGGATCGGGGACACGCGGTGATCCGCTTTGATCAAGTCAGCAAACGCTACGAAGGCGGCCACGAGGCCCTGTCGCAGCTTTCCTTTGAGGTGGCGTCAGGCGAGATGGCCTTCGTCACCGGCCATTCCGGCGCTGGCAAGAGCACCTTGCTCAAGCTGCTGGGTCTGATCGAACGTCCCTCGCATGGCGTGATCACGCTGGAAGGGCAGCACCTGGGCAAGATCGGCCGTAGCGGCATACCCAAGCTGCGTCGCCGTATCGGCATGGTGTTCCAGGACCACCGCCTGTTGATGGATCGCACCGTGTTCGCGAATGTCGAGCTGCCGTTGATGATTGGCGGCATGGCGCCGCCCGAGCGCAGCAAGCGCGTGCGTGCCGCGCTGGAAAAAGTGGGCCTGCTGGCCTACGAACGCCAGTTGCCCGCGACCCTGTCTGCTGGCGAACAGCAGCGCGTAGGCATTGCGCGCGCCATCGTGGCCAAGCCCATGCTGCTGATCGCCGACGAGCCCACCGGAAATCTCGACCCCACGCTGGCAGTGGAGATCATGGGCCTGTTTGCCGAGTTCCAGCAGGTGGGCACCACGGTGCTGGTGGCCAGTCATGACCTGCCCTTGATCAAGCGCATGCGCAAGCGCGTGGTAGTGCTCGATCATGGTCGTCTGGTGGCCGACGTGGCCGCGCAGGAGGTGCTGTGAGTACGCAGCCCGAGCTTCCCCTCAACGAAAGCCCGTTGCTGGCCGAGACCCCATCGCGTGGCGGGCGCACACGCGCGCGCCCGGTGGCGAGCTGGCGTGAACACCATGGCTGGAGCGCGTCCGCCAGTCTGCGCCGCCTGATGTCGCGTCCGGTCGGCACCTTGCTCACGGTGGCGGTGATGGCCATCGCGTTGGCCTTGCCGCTGACCTTCTATCTGCTGCTGGGCAATGTGCAGAAGATGGGCGAGGCCCTGGGCCAGAACCAGACGGTCAGCATGTTCCTGCAGCCAAGCCAGGGCGGTTCCGCGGCACAGCTGGTGGCGAAGAAACTGCGTGACCGTCCCGACGTGGCGGCCGTCACCGTGAAGACGCCGCAGCAGGGCATGGACGAGCTGGCCAAGATGCAGGGCTTCTCCGGCGCGCTGCATACGCTGGAAGACAACCCGTTGCCGTTCGTGCTCGAGGTGCTACCTGCGCAAGGTGTCAGCGCCGATGGCGTCGAGCGCCTGGTCACCGATATGCGCGGCATGTCGGGCGTGGACCAAGTGCAGGACAGCGGCACCTGGCGGCAACGCCTGGAGGCCTTGCTGGGTGTAGGCCAGCGTGCGGTGCTGATTCTCGCCGTGCTGCTGGCACTCGCGGTGCTGCTGGTGGTTGGCAACACCATCCGCGTGGATATCGCCAGCCGTAGCGAAGAGATCGGCGTGCTGATGCTGGTCGGGGCGAGTCGCGCCTTCGTGCGTCGACCCTATCTCTACGCCGGCATCTGGTATGGCCTGTTCAGCGGCGTGCTGGCGGCGGGTTTCGCGGTGCTGGTGGAGCTGTCGCTGGCCGATCCGGTCGCCCGGCTGGGCCATGCCTATGCCGGCAAGCTGCAGATCGACGTGCTGCCGCCATGGCTGCTGGCCTCGGTGCCAGTGGCTGCCGCCGTGCTGGGCTGGCTGGGCGCACGCCTGGTGAGTGCATGGCAGCTGCGCAAGGCCGCCTGAACCGTGCGCGGGCTCACGGCCGCGCCGGAGAGGTAATGCGAGGGTGGCGTAGCCGGTGCATGCTGCCGGCCATCGAACTGACCGTGCAGGGTGGACGCATGGGGATTTCGCCAGCAGGGAATGCCGGCCAAGACGTGGATGACAGGGGATGAGTGCGAGTTTCAGCAGTCGCGTGATGGGGGCGGCGCCCAGGGTGCTGGTCGTCGACGGCTCCAAGGTGGTGCGCCAGTTGATTGCCCGCGTGCTCAAGGCCGAATTGCCCGAAGCCGAGGTGATCGGCTGCGGCACGGGCGCGGAAGCGCACGAGCTGCTAGACGGTGGCGCCTTCGATTTCATCACCATCGCGCTGCGCCTGCCCGATATGGATGGCCTGGAGCTGGCGCGTCACGTGCGCGAATCGGCGGCCCAGGTCTATGTGCCCATCGTGGTGGTCTCGGGCGACGTCGATGACCGCCTGCATCGCCGCACCCTGGGCGAACATGTCACCGACTATTTCGACAAGTCGCTGGGTTTCCAGGCGCTGGCCGAATTCATTCGCGGCTATGTGCGCCCGCAGGACCAGGCCGAAGGCGACGTGTTGTACGTCGAGGACAGCCGCGTGGTGGCCCTGGCCACCCGCCGCATCCTGGAAAAGCACGGCCTCACCGTGCATCACGTGGTCAGTGTGGAGGACGCGCTGGCGCTGCTGGATACCGCCAAGGCACGCGGCGCCGTGGGCGCCGACATCGTGCTCACCGACGTCAGCCTCAAGGGCGAACTGACCGGCGGCGACCTGCTCGAGCGGATCCGTCGCGACTACGGCTACGGCAAGGGCCGCCTGCCGGTGCTGGTGATGACCGGTGACGAGAATCCGGTGAACCAGGCCGCCTTGCTCCGCGCCGGCGCGAACGACCTGGTCGAGAAGCCGATCGAGGAAAAGCTGCTGATGACCAAGCTGTTGTTCCAGCTGCGCGTGTCGCGGCACCTGCGCGAACACGACGAAGCGGCATGACCGAGGACAAGGTCAGGCTGGAGCCTTCCTGGAAGGCCCGCATCGGCGAATACCTGGCACGACCCGACATGCAGGCCCTCGGGGAATTCCTGCGCGCCGAGAAACAATCCGGCAAGGTGATCTACCCGCCGGGGCCGGAAATCTTCGCCGCCTTCGACCACACCCCGTTCGATGCGGTGCGGGTGGTGATCCTGGGCCAGGATCCGTACCACGGGCCGGGGCAGGCGCATGGCTTGTGCTTCTCGGTGCGCCCTGGCGTGCCGCCGCCGCCCTCGCTGCAGAACATCTTCAAGGAGATCCAGCGCGACCTGGATTTCCGGGCGCCGGACCATGGCTGCCTCACGCCCTGGGCCGACCGCGGCGTGCTGCTGCTCAATAGCGTGCTGACCGTCCAGCAGGCCGCGGCCGCTTCGCACCAGGGCAAGGGCTGGGAAGGCTTCACCGATGCGGCCATCGACGCCCTGAACCGGGAGCGGGAAGGGCTGGTGTTCATGCTCTGGGGCGCCTACGCCCAGCGCAAGGGGCAGCTGATCGACCCGTCGCGCCATTGTGTTCTGAAGTCGGTGCACCCATCTCCTTTGTCAGCACATCGCGGTTTTATCGGCTGTGGGCATTTCTCGGCGGCGAACCAGTACCTGGAAGCCCACGGGGTCGCACCCATCGACTGGTCCTTGCCGCCACGCGCTCAGCTGGGCTGAGCGGCCGTTCACGCCGTGTGAACCGCCTGGCCGGCACAGTGGGCCTCCCCCATTCGTCACACTGGACGAATGCCCCGTATTCCTGTACGATGCAGTTCATTAAAGGACTGGAACCTTTCCGGTCCTTTAGCACTCGTACAACCCGAGTGCTAAGCTGATCCCCTCACAGGAGGTTCCACACATGTCTCAAGCTTTGGTGACCGCCAACCTGCCGGTGCCGAGTGTCGTCGGCAGTCTGGATGCCTATATCTCGGCGGTCCATCGGATCCCGGTGCTGAGCCAGGACGAGGAGCAGGCGCTGTCGCGCCGCTTCAACGAAGACAATGATCTGGATTCCGCCCGCCAGCTGGTGATGTCGCACCTGCGCTTCGTGGTCCATGTGGCCCGTGGCTACAACGGTTACGGCCTGCAGCTGTCGGACCTGATCCAGGAAGGCAATATCGGCCTGATGAAGGCCGTGAAGCGCTTCGACCCCGACCAGGGCGTGCGCCTGGTGAGTTTCGCCGTGCATTGGATTCGCGCCGAAATGCACGAGTTCATCCTGCGCAACTGGCGCATCGTCAAGGTCGCCACCACCAAGGCGCAGCGCAAGCTGTTCTTCAACCTGCGCAAGAGCAAGAAGCGCCTGGGCTGGATGAACGCCGAGGAAGTGCGAACCGTGGCCAAGGACCTGGGTGTGCCGGAAGCGACCGTGCGCGAGATGGAATCGCGCCTGTCGGGCCGTGACATCGGTTTCGAAGCCCCGGCGGATGCCGACGAAGACGCCAAGCCGGCGCCGGAAGCGTTCCTGATCGACGAAGGCGCCGACCCGTACGAGAACGTGTCCGACGCCGACCAGGCCGACAACCAGCTCGACACGCTATCCACCGCGCTGCAGAAGCTGGATGCCCGCTCGCGCGACATCATCCAGCGCCGCTGGCTGGACGAAGACAAGGCCACCCTGCAGGATCTGGCTGATGAGTACGGCGTGTCGGCCGAACGCATCCGTCAGGTCGAAGCGAATGCGATGAAGAAGATGCGCGGGTTGTTCGCCGCCTGAGCACATCGATCGGCGTACCATGCCAGCGGCCCCGATGGGGCCGTTTGGCTATGCGGAGACATGGCTGCTTCCGTGCCTCTTAACCGGATGTTCGATCCCCCAAGCCATGCCCAGAGTCCTGGTAATCGAAGATGACGAGACCACGGCGCGAGAAATCGTCGCCGAGCTGACGGTGCACGGCATGCTGGCCGAGTGGGTGGCCAATGGCCGCGAAGGTTTCGAGCGCGCGTCGCAGCGTGACTACGACCTGATCACGCTTGACCGCATGTTGCCCGGCATGGACGGCATCGACGTGGTGGCCGAAATGCGCCGCGCGCAGATCGATACGCCGGTGCTGATGATCAGCGCGTTGAGCGACGTCGACGACCGCGTGCGTGGCCTGCGCGCCGGCGGTGACGACTACCTCACCAAGCCGTTCGCGCCGGACGAAATGGCCGCGCGCGCCGAAGTGCTGTTGCGGCGCCGTCAGCCGCAGCCCGCCCAGCGTTTGCGCGTGGCCGATCTCGAGCTCGACCTGGTGAGCCACCTCGCTTACCGCAACGGCCAGCCGCTGACGCTGTTGCCGACGGAATATCGGCTGCTCGAATTTCTCATGCGCAACTCGGATCAGGTGCTGACCCGGGCGATGATCTTCGAGACGGTGTGGGGGTTTCATTTCGATCCCGGCACCAATGTCATCGACGTGCATATCGGCCGACTGCGGCGCAAGATCGACAGTGCCGGGCAACTGGCGCTGATCCACACGGTCCGCGGCACCGGCTACATGCTCACGGCCGCACACGACAGCTTGCCGGTGACCTCATGAACGCACGTCCGAATGCCTGGCAGTCGGCCACCTCGCGCCTGATCCTAATCTACGGCGCCTTGTTCGCCGTGTGGGGATTCATCCTGGTGGGCGTCATCCAGTGGGAAACGACCCGTTACCTCAACGGCGTGATCGACCAGATGCTGTTGCAGCGCATGCACTACATCGCCTCGACCGATCCGGCGCGCATGCCGGCGACCGTGGATGCCGCCAGCGCCATCGATCCGCACGGCATCATGTCGGTGGGCCTGTTCGATCGCGAACATCGCCCGGTCGCCGGCAATATCGATCGCCTGCCGGTATCGCTGGCACAGGACGGCCAGGTGCACATGCTCGAGCATGGCCTGCCGCGCCCGGATCGCGATGCCGAGCGCGTACGCGCTCGCGGCCTGGCGAACAAGCTTCCCAACGGCGACATCCTGGTGATCGCCAAGGACACCAGCACCATCGACGGCCTCGGCGCGATCATTCGCCGCGCGCTGTTGTGGGGCATCTCGCTGACCATCATTCCCGGCCTGCTTGGCGGATTCCTGTTGCGGCGGGGTCCACGGAAGCGCATACGCGCGCTGCAGGAGGCGACCGATCCGATCCGCCAGGGCGACCTTTCCAAGCGCTTGCCGGTAAGTCGCCGTGGCGACGAGCTGGATCAGCTGGCCGCCATCGTCAACACCATGCTGGGTGAGATCGAACGCCTGATGAGCGAAGTGAAGGGCGTGTGCGACAACATCGCGCATGACCTGCGCACGCCGCTCACGCGCCTGCGCGCGCGTCTGTACCGCACGCAACAGCAATTGGAGGGTCGCCCCGAGGAGGCCTTGCTGGAGGCGAGCCTGGTGGACATCGATGCCGTGCTGACGCGTTTCCGCGCGTTGCTGCGCGTCTCTGAACTGGAAGACCGCAACCGCGCCGCCTGCTTCGACGAGGTGGATGTCGGCCAAGTGTTGCGTCAGGTGCACGAGTTCTATGCACCCGTGGCGGAAGATCGCGGCCAGCCGTTCGAATTGGACGTGCAGCCATTGGCGCCGATTCGCGCGGATGCCCACTTGCTGTTCGAAGCCTTGGCGAACCTCGTCGGCAACGCGATCAAGTTCACGCCGCCGGGCGGCAAGGTCAGCCTGCGCGCGAGCATGGACAAGCGTGGTCCGCGCGTGGACATCATCGACAGCGGTCCGGGCATTCCGGCCGACGAGCGCGATGCGGTGACCCGCCGCTTCTATCGCGGCGACAACAGCCGCACCACGGCAGGCTCGGGACTCGGCCTGAGCATCGTCAGCGCGATCGTGCGCCTGCACGGTTATGCACTGGATATCGGCCAGGCGACCACCGGCGCTCGTCTCACGCTGTATTGCTATCCCGTGGCACCGGGCGAGAAGCCCGGAACCTGTCTGACTCGCGCCGTGCCGGAAGTGACGCCTTTGACGGTGTGAGCACGCTCGTACTCCTTCTCCCCTCCGGGGAGAAGGCTGGGATGAGGGGCGGGTGCTCGCGATAGCGCGACAACTAAGCGCTATCGCAAGGGTGCCGCTTACGCAGCGGGCGTTTCGACTGCCTGCCGGCAGCCGAGTCACTTTTCTTTTGCTGGCCCAAAAGAAAAGTAACCCAAAGAAAATGGCCTGAAGAGCTCGTAGCATTACGTGGGATGCGAGCCTGACGGATGTGGCCAGCCGGATCGGTGGCGGCCCAAGGCCGCTACACAGCGGCTACACCGCAACGCGCCGGAGCGGAGAGGGCTTAAGGCCTTGGCTTGCCGTCTTGTCGCAATTGAGCTGGCGACATCGCTCAGTTGTCGCCCTACCGCAAGCACCCACCCCTCATCCCAACCTTCTCCCCGGCGGGGAGAAGGGGCCGTTACGTGCAGCTTGGCGACAAGGTCACCCAGAAAAGAAGAGAAGCCCGCGGGCAACATGAAATTATCTTCATCCGCGCGGGCCACCGTTTAGCTCATCCGCGTGCGAAAATTTGACGCATCGCATCATTTCGCGCACGGAAGTCCCCCCGTATGCTTGGCATCGTCCGGATCGCGCTTACGCGACCCTATACCTTTGTTGTTTTCGCGCTGCTCATCCTGATTTCAGGCGTCATGGCGGCAGGCCGTACGCCGACCGATATTTTTCCGAACATCAATATTCCGGTGATCGCGGTCGCGTGGCAGTTCACCGGCATGACGCCCGACCAGATGGCGGGACGCATCAATACGCCGTTCGAGCGCGTGCTGACCACCACGGTCAACGACATCGAGCACATCGAAGCGGAATCGATCAACGGCATCGGCATCACCAAGATCTTCTTCCAGCCCGGTGTGAACGTGGCCGTGGCCAACGCCCAGGTCACCGCGATTGCCCAGACGCTGCTGAAGCAGTTGCCGACGGGTGCGACGCCGCCGCTGATCGTCAACTACAACGCCTCGACCGTGCCGATCCTGCAGCTCGGCTTGTCGGGCAAGGGACTCAGCGAACAGCAGCTGGGCGACCTCGGCCTGAACCTGCTGCGTCCGCAGCTGGTGACCGTGCCTGGCGCGGCGATTCCGTATCCGTTCGGCGGCAAGACGCGCCAGGTGCAGCTGGATGTGGACCCCGCCGCGCTGCAGGCGCGCGGCCTGTCGACGCAGGACGTGGCCAATGCGCTGGCGGCGCAGCAGCAGATCAACCCGATCGGCACGCAGAAGATCGGCAAGTACGAATACGTGATGGATCTGAACAACGCGGCCGACCGCGTGCAGGAGCTGGAAGACCTGCCGATCAAGACCGCCAACGGCACCACCATCTATATCCGCGATGTGGCGCACGTGCGTGACGGCAATCCGCCGCAGACCAATATCGTGCACGTCGACGGCGTGCGTTCCACCTTGCTGTCGGTGCTGAAGAACGGCTCGACCTCGACCTTGGCGATCGTCGCCGGCGAACGCGCCAAGGTGGCGGGCATGAAAGACGCCTTGCCGGACAATCTGACGGTGACGCCGATCGGTGACCAGTCCTTGTTCGTGCGCGCGTCGATCAATGGCGTGATCCGTGAGGGCGTCATCGCCGCCGCCCTGACCAGCCTGATGATCCTGTTGTTCCTAGGCAGCTGGCGCTCGACCCTGATTATCGCCACCTCCATTCCGCTGGCCGTGCTCGGCTCCGTGTTCACCCTGTCGGCCTTGGGCGAGACGCTCAACATCATGACCCTCGGTGGCCTGGCGCTGGCCGTGGGCATCCTGGTGGACGAGGCCACGGTCACCATCGAGAACATCAACTGGCACCTGGAGCAGGGCAAGGACGTCGTCACCGCGATCGTCGACGGTTCGGCGCAGATCGTGGTGCCTGCCTTCGTCTCGCTGCTGTGCATCTGCATCGTGTTCGTGCCGATGTTCTTCCTGCCGGGCGTGTCGCGCTATCTGTTCGTGCCGATGGCGGAGGCGGTGATCTTCGCGATGATCTTCTCCTTCATCCTGTCGCGTACCTTGGTGCTGACCATGGCCAAGTACCTGTTGCAGGCGCATCCGCCGACCGCGGACGAGCACGGCCAGCACCTGCCGCTGCCGCCGCCGAAGACGGCGCTGGGCCGCTTCCAGCGCGGCTTCGTCGACCGCTTCGAGCGCTTCCGCGCCGGCTACATGGGCCTCCTGAACCTCGCGCTGCAGCACCGCAAGGTGTTCGTGCTGGGCTTCCTGGGCTTTGTCGTGTCGTCGTTCGTGCTGCTGCCGGGCCTGGGCAGCAACTTCTTCCCCGACGTCGATGGCGGCCAGATCATCGTGCATGCACGCGCGCCGGTCGGTTCGCGCGTAGAAGTGACGGCAGCCCAGTTTGCCGACATGGAAAAGGCGATCCGCCAGATCATCCCGCCGGACGAGGTGGAGACGATGATCGACAACATCGGCCAGTACAGCAGCTCGATCAACACCATTTACAACAACACCGGCGAGATCGGCGAGCAGGATGGCGACATTCAGATCTCGCTGAAGGAAGGTCACCGCCCTAGCGCCGAGTACGTGAAGATCCTGCGCGAGAAGCTGCCGCAGATGTTCCCGGGCACGGTGTTCTCGTTCCCGCCGGCGGACATCGTCAGCCAAATCCTGAACTTCGGTTCGCCGGCGCCGATCGACCTGCAGATTCGCGGTTTTCATTTGTCCGCCAACTTCGTCTATGCGAATGAGTTGTTGAACAAGATTCGCCAGATTCCCGGCGTGGCCGATGCTCGCATCCAGCAGTCGCAGGCGGAGCCCGCGTTCAAGATCAATGTGGATCGCACGCGTGCGCAACTGCTTGGGTTGACCGAGGGCGATGTCACCAGCAGCCTGGTCGCCGATCTCTCGGGTACGGCCCAGGTCGCGCCCACCTATTGGCTGAATCCCGAGAACGGCGTGACCTATCCGATTTCGGCGCAGGTGCCGCAATACCAGCTCGATTCGCTGGCCTCGCTGGGCAACCTGCCGATCACCTCGAAGAACGGTGGCAGTTCGCAGGTGCTTGGCGCGCTGGCCGATTTCTCGCGCTCGCACAGCGACACCGTCGTGAGCCAGTACAACATCCAGTCGATGGTGGAGATCTTCGCCACTACGCAGGGGCGTGACCTCGGCGCGGTGTCGGCCGACATCCAGAAGGTGCTCAATGACACCGAGAAATCCAAGCCCAAGGGCGCGACCGTCGCGCTGCTGGGCCAGGTACAGACGATGCACGATGCCTATTCGGGTCTGCTGTTCGGCCTGATGGGTTCGATCGTGCTGGTGTACCTATTGATCGTGGTGAACTTCCAGTCATGGTCCGACCCGTTCGTGATCATCACCGCCTTGCCTGCGGCCTTGGCCGGCATCGTGTGGATCCTGTTCATCACCCACACCAGCTTGTCGGTGCCTGCACTGACGGGCGCGATCATGTGCATGGGTGTGGCCACCGCCAACTCGGTGCTGGTGGTGAGCTTCTGCCGGGAGCGCCTGGCCGAGCACGGCGATGCCACCCTGGCGGCACGCGAGGCAGGTTTCGTGCGCTTCCGTCCCGTGTTGATGACCGCGCTGGCCATGATCATCGGCATGGTGCCGATGGCACTGGGCCTGGGCGACGGCGGCGAGCAGAACGCGCCGTTGGGCCGGGCCGTGATCGGCGGCCTGCTGTTCGCCACTACTGCCACGCTGATCTTCGTTCCCGTGGTCTTTTCCATCGTGCACGCGCGGCGTGGCCGCGCGCCTGATTCGGCCGTCATTGCCGGAGAGCCTGTCCATGTCTGAGCATCTCACTTCGCTTCCCGAGTCGACGCCGTCGCCGCGCCGACTGCGCTTGGCCGCCGCGATCGGCGCCGTGGTCTTCGGCTCGATTGTGGTGATCGGTGTCGCCACGCGTCTGACCGAGGCACGCAGTCTGCGCCAGTGGACCGACGCGCAGGCGATTCCCACCGTCGTCATCTCGACGCCCGAGCCCAGCAATGGCAAGGCACCGCTTGAGCTGCCCGCGCAGATGGACGCGTTTACCAATGCGCCGATCTACGCGCGCACCAGCGGTTACCTGAAGTCCTGGAACAAGGACATTGGCGCGCAGGTCAAGGCCGGCGATCTGTTGGGCGTGATCGATACGCCGGATCTCGACCAGCAGCTGCTGCAGGCGCAGGCCGACCTGGCCAGTGCGCGCGCCAACGCGGCGCTGGCCGCCACCACGGCCAAGCGCTGGCAGGAGCTGCGCGCCACCGATTCCGATTCGGTGTCCCAGCAGTCGGTGGATCAATACAACGGCGACTACGCGGCCAAGCAGGCGCAGGTGAACTCGGCGCAGGCCAATGTCGATCGCCTGAAGGCACTGAAGTCCTACGCGCGCATCCTGGCTCCGTTCGATGGCCGCGTCACCGCACGCAACACCGACGTGGGTGCCTTGATCACGGCGGACAGCAGCGGCAGTGGCACACCGCTGTTCGCGATATCCGACACCAGCAAGCTGCGCGTCTATGTGCGCGTGCCGCAGGTCTATGCACCGGGCATTCATAGCGGCGACGAGGCCACGCTGACCGTGCCCGAGTATCCCGGCAAGACCTTCACCGCCAAGGTCGAGGCGGATGCGCGCGCGATCGCGCCCACCTCGGGCACGACCCTGGTGCAGTTGCTGGTCGACAACCCCGATGGCCGCCTGCTGCCGAGCAGCTATGCCAGCGTGCGTTTCAACGTGACGTCGGACGCGCAAGGCGTGCGCGTTCCCGCCGAAGCGCTGATCTTCGACGACAAGGGACTGCACGTGGCGACGCTGGACGCCAACGACCACGTGCAATTCAAGACGGTGACGATCCGCCGCGATTTCGGCAAAACGGTGGAACTGGGTTCGGGCCTGGGGCCCGATGACCGCGTGATCGACAACCCGCCCGATGGCCTGGCCGTCGGTGATCCGGTCCGCATCGCCAAGAACACGCAGCCGGCGGCGAAGCCCCATGAAAAAGCCTAAGAGTCTTGCCGCCACCTTGGCGGCTACCTTGGCGCTGGGTGCCTGCTCGATGGCACCTACCTACCAGGTGCCGGACGCACCGGTGGCGCCACAGTTCCAACCCAGCGGCCCGTGGACCACGGCCGCGCCGGCTGATCAATTACCGCGCGAAGGCTGGTGGAAATTGTATGGCGATGCGCGCCTGGATGATCTGGAAGATCAGCTGCTCGCACACAACGCCGATCTTGCTGCGGCCTTTGCCAGCTACGAGCAATCACGCGATTTCCTCGCCCAGGTGCGCGCCGACCTGTTCCCTCAGGTATCGCTGGGCGCGAGCGCGATCCGCAACCGCCAGTCCGACAATGCCGCGCTGCGTGGCGCGACCTCGCCCGCTTGGTACAACACGTATTCGCTGACTGCGCAGGCCAGCTACGAAGTCGACCTGTGGGGCCGCGTGCACGACAACGTGGCATCCGGTCGTTCCTCGATGCAGGCATCCGCGGCCGATTTCGCCTCGGTACGTCTGAGCCTCGAAGCGGAGCTGGCCGATACCTACCTGGCGCTGGTGGGTGAGGATCGCCAGATCGATCTGCTGCAGAAGACGGTGGACGCCTATCAGCGCGCGTTGCAGCTCACCAAGACCTTGCAGGCCGGCGGTGCCGTATCCGGGCTGGATGTGAATCGCGCGCAGACGCAGTTGTCATCCACGCGCTCGCAGCTTTCGCAGACGCAGGCACAGCGCGCCTTGCTGCAGCATGCGATCGCCGTGCTGGTCGGGCAGTCCGCCTCGACCTTCACGCTGGATGCAAAGACCGATCTGCCCAACCTGCCGGTGATTCCGATCGGCCTGCCGTCGACGCTGCTGCAACGGCGTCCGGATATCGCCGCCGCAGAGCGTCGCACCGCGGCAGCGAACGCGCAGATCGGCGTCGCGCGTTCGGCCTTTTTTCCATCCCTCAACCTGAGCGCGGGTGGCGGTTTTGGCAGCGGCTCGTGGGGCAACCTGCTGACCGCGCCCAGCGCGATCTGGGCTCTGGGCCCGAGCTTGCTGATGGATGTGTTCGACGGTGGTCGCCGCAAAGCCCAGGTGGCCGCCGCGCATCACGCCACCGACGAGGCTGGTGCGCGTTACCGCGGCGTGGTGCTGACCGCGTTCCAGCAGGTGGAAGACAACCAGTCGATCCTGACGGATCTGGGTACCGCCATGGTCGATCAGCAAGACGCCACCAAGGCAGCCGATCACACGCTCAACCTGTCGATGGCGCTCTACAAGCAGGGTGCGAACAGTTACCTGGATGTGGTGACGGCGCAGGTCGCCGCGCTGGATGCACATCAGGGCCTGCTCAGCCTGCAGACGAACCAGCTGCGTGCAAGCGTGGGCCTGGTACGTGCGCTGGGTGGCGGCTGGTCCAGCGACGAACTGGCGCCGGACCATCTCGCGCAGGAACAAAAGTTGACGAGCTCGACGAAGTGATCGCGGCGGAAACGGGCGGCTGGTGCCGCCCGTTTCGGGCCGAGCCGGGTGCTTAGCCGAGTTTGCCGTTCAGCAGCGTTTCCAGCTTGCGCTGGTCGGCAGCGAACTTGCGGATGCCATCGGCAAGCTTGTCGGTGGCCATCGCGTCCTCGTTGTGGCCCCAGCGGAAGGCTGCCTCGCTGATTGGCGCGGGCTTGGCCTTGCGCACGCCGTCGTCGCTCAAGGCGTGGGCCAGCGGCGACTGGTCCTGATCCAGCTTTTCAAGCAGGTCGGGGCTGATGGTGAGTCGATCGCAGCCCGCCAGTGCCTGGATCTGGCCGATATTGCGGAAGCTCGCGCCCATCACCACGGTGTTGAAGCCGTGCTCCTTGTACCAGGCATAGATGCGGCGCACCGATTGCACGCCAGGATCTTCCTCGGGTGCAAAGCTCTTGGTGGACGTGTTCGCCACGTACCAATCCATGATGCGGCCCACGAACGGCGAGATCAGGAACACACCCGCCTCGGCGCAGGCCACGGCTTGCTCGAACGAGAACAGCAAGGTGAGGTTGCACTGGATGCCGTCCTTTTCCAGCTGTTCGGCAGCGCGGATGCCTTCCCACGTCGACGCCATCTTGATCAGGATGCGCTCGCGCGGCACGCCGGCATGCTCATAGAGCTCGATCAGACGCTCGGCCTTGGCGATGGTGGCGTGCGTGTCGAAGGACAGGCGCGCATCCACCTCGGTGGAGACGCGGCCCGGCACCAGTTCGACGATCTTGCGGCCGATGGCCACGGCGAGATGATCGCCCGCGTCCACCAGCTGCTGCTCGCGCGAATGGCTCCTGGATTTTGCCCATTGCACGGCTTCTTCAATCAGCGGCGCGTAGGCAGGAATCTCGGCGGCCTTGAGCAGCAGCGAGGGGTTGGTGGTGGCATCCACCGGCCGATAGCGGGCGATGGCTTCGATGTCACCGGTGTCGGCGACCACGGTGGTGTACTGGCGCAATTGTTCTAGTTGGGAGGACACGGCGATTTCCGTCTGGGTGAAGCGTTGATTCTCCACGCTACTCGTCATCAGGCAAGGGCTGGGAGGCACGGGATGGCGCATCGGACCCGGTGACGATGCGGGCATGGCGCTGGTAGGTCCAGTACGACCAGGCCCAGTCCAGCAGGACTACCAGCCGGTTGCGAAAGCCGATCAGGAAGGTGACGTGGGCCAGCAGCCATACCCACCAGGCCAGCAGGCCGGAGAGTTTTATACGTCCAAACTGCGCCACGGCGGCCATGCGCCCGATCGTCGCCAGCACGCCATCGTCGCGGTAGCGGAATGGGCGCATGAGTGGGGTGCCCTGCCAACGTGCGCGCAGGACCTCGGCGACGTAGCGACCCATCTGCTTGGCGGCAGGCGCCACGCCGGGCACCGGCTGGCCATTCTCTTGAGTGACACTGGCAAGATCGCCGATCACAAACAATTCCGGATGTCCGGGCAGGCTGAGATCCGGCTGCACCAGCACGCGTCCTGCGCGGTCCACCGGCGCGCCCAGCAGGCGGCCCAGCGGCGAAGCGGCGACGCCGGCCGCCCACAGCACGGTGCGTGCGGTATACGGCGTGGCAGCGAGCATGACGCCGCTGCCGTCGATGGCGGTCACGGCGGTGTCGAGCCGTATCTCGACGCCGAGCCTGCGCAGTTGCAGCCGCGCCTTTTCGGAGAGGTCCGGGGCGAAGGCAGGCAATAGCCGCGGGCCTGCCTCCACCAGCAAGACATTGGCCTGGCGTGGATCGGCCCGACGGAATTCGCGCGGCAAGGTATGGCGGGCGAGTTCGGCAAGCGTGCCGGCGAGTTCGACGCCGGTGGCGCCGCCGCCGACCACGACAAAGTTCAGCCACGCCTGGCGGCGTGCCGGGTCGTCCTCGCGCTCGGCCCGCTCGAAGGCCAGCAGCACGCGCCGACGGATGGTGAAGGCATCGTCCAGCGTCTTCAGCCCGGGCGCATGGGCTTCCCAATCGTCATGCCCGAAGTACGCATGCGTCGCACCGGTGGCGACGATGAGCGCGTCATAGGCCATGTCGCCGCTACGCAAGCGGACGCGGCGTTGCGCAAGATCGACATCGATGGCTTCGTCCATCAAGACGGTGACCTGGGTCTGCCTGCGCAGGATCTGTCGCAGTGGCGCCGCGATCGATGGCGCCGACAAGCCGGCGGTGGCGACCTGGTAGAGCAGGGGTTGGAACAGGTGGTGATTGCGCCGGTCGATCAAGCTGACGCGAGCCGCGGTGCCGGCAAGCCCGCGGGCTGCGGCCAGCCCGCCGAAGCCGCCGCCGAGAATCACGACGTGGGGTGTGGACGAGGAAGAACCTTGGTTGCGGTCGTCCATGCTATGCCTCGCTGCGAGAGTCCATGGTGCATAGGTACGGTGTGCTGTTGTGCGTCCTTGCTCAGTAGAGATCGATGGGGTCGACGTCGAGCGACCAGCGCACGCGGCGCGCGGAAGGCAGGCGCCATAGCGCCTGGTGCCAGGGTCTAAGCACGGCGTGCAAGGCACTGCGGCTGGTGGCTTCGATCAACAGCTGCCCCCGGTGGCGGCCTGCTCGCAAGGGCATGGGCGCTGGCATCGGGCCGGCAATCTGCAGCGGCGCGCCCGCCAGCGCGGCGTTGGCGTCGGCGAGAAACGCATCCACGTGTTCGCGCTGATGGGCATCCGCGCGCAGCAAGACCTGATGGCCGTAAGGTGGCAGCTCGATGCTGCGACGCTCGTCCAGCAAGCTGCTGGCGGCAGCGGCATAGCCCTGGGCAAGCAGCTGGCGTAATAGCGGGTGATCCGGATGATGGGTCTGCAGCAGCACGCGCCCCGGTTTGCTGGCACGGCCGGCGCGGCCGGCGACTTGCACCACCAGTTGGGCGAGTCGTTCGCTGGCGCGGAAATCCACGCTGTGCAGTCCTTCATCCACGCCGACGATCGCAACCAGGGTGAGGTTGGGCAGGTCGTGGCCCTTGGCCAGCATCTGCGTGCCCACGAGGATCGCGGGACGCTCCTCATGCAACCCTTCCAGCAATTGCTCGAAGGCATCGCGCCGGCGCGTGGTCTCGCGGTCGATACGCAGCACCGGCACGTCGGTAAAACGTGCGGCGAGCGCTTCTTCCAGTCGTTCGGTGCCCTGGCCCTGGGGCTTGAGCTGGGGTGCCTGGCAGCTCGGGCATTGCTCCGGTACGCGCGAGCTGTAGTCGCAGTGGTGACAGATCAGCTGGCGACGGCCCGCGTGCAGGGTCAGCGGGTGTTCGCAGCGCGGGCATTCGGCATGCCAGCCGCAGGCGTGGCAAAGCAGGACCGGCGCATAGCCACGACGGTTGCGAAACACCAGCGCCTGTTCGCCACGCGCCACCGTGTCGGCCACCGCGGCGAGCAGGGCCGGCGAGAGACCGTGTTCCAGCCGTTGCGCGCGCATGTCCACGATCTGCACCTGCGGCGGCCGGACCGCGCCTGGGCGCGCCCGCAGATGCAACGACTGGTAGCGACCGGCTTTGACATTGGCCAGGGATTCCAGCGATGGCGTCGCCGAGCCCAGCACCACCGGCACGTTGAGCGCGCGCGCGCGCAGCAAGGCGAGATCGCGGGCGTGATAGCGGAATCCCTCCTGCTGCTTATAGGCGCTGTCGTGTTCCTCATCCACCACGATCAGGCCGGCATGCGGGAGCGGCGTGAACACGGCCGAGCGCGTGCCCAGGATGAGCTTGGCCTCACCCGTGCGGGCGCGCAGCCAGGCGCGCGCGCGATCGCCTTCGGCCAGGTTGGAATGCAGCACCTGTACCGACACGCCGAGCCGTTCGCGCAGGCGACGCACGGTCTGTGGCGCGAGGCCGATCTCCGGCACCAGCAACAGTGCCTGCTTGCCCTGCGCGATGACCTGTTCCATCAGCGCGAGATACACCTCGGTCTTGCCGCTGCCGGTGACGCCATCGAGCAGGAACGGTTGAAACCGGCCCAGCGCTGCGCCGATTGTGCTCACGGCCTGCTGCTGCTCGGCGCTCAAGGCCGGCGCCACCGTGGAAGGTGTATGGGTGGCGAGCCGGGCATCGACCCGCGCGATCAGGCCGGCCTCGGCCAGGCGCCGCGCGGCGTCACGCCAACCGGGCAGTGCCTCGTGCAGCACATCGGCGCTCAGCGGCCCGGCGGCCAGGGTTTCCAGCAAGGCCCGGCTGCGGCCGCGACGGCTGCTGGCATCGAGCGCACTGCGGCCGGCCTGGGTAAGCTCCCACATTTCCTCGCGGGTGTCGGGCAGGGCACGATCCTCGCGCAGGGCCAGTGGCAAGGCATTGGCGTATGCCTCGCCCGGGGCACCAAGCCAGTACTCGGCGGCCCAGGCGAGGGTGGCCATCAACTCGGCGTCGAGCAGGGCGGCATCGTCCAGCACGCGCAGCGCCCGCTTGAGCCGCGCCTGGCCGACGCTCGTCTCCACCTCCGTCGCCACCACCACGCCTACCGCCGTGCTCTTGCCGAACGGCACCAGCACGCGGCTGCCCACACTCGCCTGGCCCGCTTCAGGGGGCAGGTAGTCGAACAGGGTCGGCAACGGAACTGGGAGGGCGACGCGAAGGACGGCGGGCATGAACACCTCGTGGCAGCTCAGTGTAACCGGCCTGTCGAGGCGCGGGATGATGCGACCAGGCACCACGTGCGGCGGCGAATGGTCCGCTGTCCGGAGCTTGCGTCGGGTTGCTGCCCTGTCATCTAGGAGTCGAGGCTAAGTGACTCTTGGCAGGGGTCTTTTCCATTTATCCACAGCATCTGTGGATAAGTCTGTGGATGTGACGTTGAGGGAGTGCTGTAACGCGCATGAAAACGGCCTTCATGACGCTCTGCGCAAGTTTTAACCACGATGAAATAGTCTTTAAATTCATGCAGTTAAAATTTTTGCTCGGCTGGCGTTCATACAACTGACATAGGCATGAGACTTGCCTTGACAGCCATGTGACGCTGTGTAAAACCCATACGCGAAGCCTTCTGCCCGCCCGCAAACCCTGCGCCGCTTGGCAAATCTTCTGTGATGCAAATCACAAAATGGGCAGGGGCGTCAGCGCGTAGAACCCAACAGCGCAGCGAACGCCAGCGCGTAGCCGAGCAGCCACACATAGCACCAGCCGGCGAACAGGTATTTCACCGAGGTCATGAACCAGCCCTGGCGGTAGACGCGCTTCTGCATGATCAGCAGATAGACAGGCACCCAGGCGAACAGCACCCAGCCGATAAAGGACAGCGGCAGGCCCACCCAGGCTGCATGGGGTACCAGCCAGCTGCGCAGCAGGAGCAGCAGCATGCCGAGCAGCAGCGCCAGGAACATGAAGGCGTGGCTGTGCAAGGCCACGATCAGGTGTTCCATGTAGAGCCTGCGCTTGAAGATGTACATCAGCTTCAACAGCAGGGCGAACATCGGCAACAGCAGGAACATGGTCTGCGGCAGCACGGCGAAGGTGCCGGATAGCACCCGTTCGGTCGCCTCGGCGCCTTCTTCGCCGCCGGCGCTGATGCTTTTCACATTGGCCGTGGCATGGGCGAGCGAGCGCGTGAGGCTGGCGTTCATGCCGTCGGGCAGCCAGGACAGGTGGACCTGGTGGGATTCCAGGATCCAGCCCTTGGCGTCAGGGTTTTCCAGCGGCATCGCGCCAAGCTGGGCCAGGCGATGATTGGCGTGGTCGCGCTCGACCGACAACGCCTTTTTCAATGCCTTGCCCTGCAGCTCGGTGCCATCGGCGGCCTTCACGCCGGCCTGGCGCAGCTGCTCGTAGTGCGCGCGCACCGCCTCGGGGGTGTTGTCCTTGGCGAACTCGGCGGTGCCGGCGCTGGTCGTGGTGTCGAATTTGACGAAACCGAGGTTGTCCATCGCCAGGTGGCACAGAAAGAACGCCAGCAGGCACAGCACGAACATCAGGCGAAACGGCGGCACGTAACGTTGGCGGCGGCCGGAGAAGTACTCCATGGTGAGGAAGCCCGGCCGGTACAGCAGCGGCGGCAGCGTATGCACCACGCGGCCATCCACGTGCAGGATCATTTCCAGCGTGTCCTCGACCATGTGGTGCATGGGCCTGAGCACGCCGTGGATCGATTGCCCGCATTCGTGGCAGAACTCACCCTGCATGGGCGTGCCGCAGTTGGTGCAGTGCACGCCCTCGAACGACACCAGTTCCTTCTTCATGTGTCTTCCCCGAGTTCAACAAGCGAGCGATCTTGGCACAAGCGGGTGACGCCAGGCACCTACGGCCAAGCGGGGTGCCGGCCTGGTCGGTGGCTCCTGTAGACTCCACGCCCCAGGAGTCCCCTTTCATGAAGTCTTTTCGCCCCGATCGCGCCAGGGTGGCGCACGAGGTCGGCGCCACGGTGCGTCTCGCCCTGCCTCTGATCGCTGCCCAGCTGGCCGCGGTGGGCCCCAATTTTGTGGATGCCGTGCTCGCCGGCCATTTGAGCGCGCACGTGCAGGCTGCCGTCACTACGGCGGTCAGCATCTGGGCGCTCGCGCTCGTCAGCGGCATGGGCATGATGATGGCCGTGCCGCCCTCGGTGGCGCAGCTGGATGGCGCCGGCCGTCGCCATGAAGTAGGCGCCGTCTTCGTGCAGGCCCTGTGGCTGGCCTGGGGCATGGGCATCGTGCTGTGGTTCCTGGTACGCCACGCGTCGCCGATGTTGGACTGGATCGGCGTGGTGCCGACCTTGCGCACCGACGTGACGCACTTCCTGCACGCGATCAGCTGGGCGGCCCCTGCCTTGACCAGCTATTTCGCGCTGCGCGGCCTGTCCGAGGGCCTGTCGATGACGCGGCCGTCGATGTACTTCAGCTTTGGCGGCCTGTTGCTGCTGGCACCGCTGGGTTACGTGATGATGTATGGCCGCTTTGGCCTGCCGCAGATGGGTTCGCTGGGTAGCGGCATCGCCACCGCCATCGTGCTGTGGCTGGAGATGATCGGCTTCTCCATCTACGTGGCCAAGCATCAGGCTTATCGCGACCTGGGCCTGCGTGCCGGCGTGGCCTGGCCCAACCCCAGGATCCTGGGCGAGCTGCTGAAGATCGGCGGCCCCATGGCGGTCACCTTGCTGGCCGAGGGCGGTCTGTTCGTGGCCGTCGCATTGGCGATTGCGACCCTGGGCGAAACCGTGGTGGCCAGCCACCAGGTGGCGCTGAGCGTGGCCACCGTGGCCTTCATGGTACCGCTGGGCTTGTCGATGGCGATCACCGTGCGCGTGGGCAATGCGGTGGGTCGTGACGATGCGCGGGGCGTTCGCTACGCCGGTTTCTGCGGTATCGCCCTGGCGCTATGCGTGCAGTCGGTATCCTCCAGCGTGATGCTGGGCATGCCGCACCTGCTCGCGCGCCTGTACACGCATGACACGGCGGTGATTGCGCTTGCCGCGCAGCTGATGGTGCTGGCGGGCCTGTTCCAGTTCTCGGATGGCATCCAGGTCACCTCCAATGGTGCCTTGCGCGGGCTCAAGGACACGCGCGTGCCGATGGTCATCACCTTGTTCGCCTACTGGGTCGTGGGCATGCCGGTGGGCTGGTGGCTCGCATTCCACCTCGGCATGGGTGCACGCGGCATGTGGATGGGCCTGATCGCCGGCCTCAGCATGGCCGCCGTGTTGCTGTTCGCGCGCTTCTGGCGCAACGCGTTTCATGGGAGCTGGCGGCGGCGCTGAGCGTTTTGGGCGGTCCCGCCGCGCTTTGGCCCCTTCTCCCCTGCGGGGAGAAGGTTGGGATGAGGGGCGGGTGCTCGCGACAGCGCTACAACTGAGCGTGGCTGCAAGGGTGCCGCTTACGCAGCGGGCGTTCCGAACCGCTGCCGCGGACCGGGTCACTTTTCTTTTGCTGGCCCAAAAGAAAAGTAACCCAAAGAAAACGGCCTGAAGGGCTCATAGCATTCCGTGGGATGCGAGCCTGACGGGCAAGGCCAGCCAGATCGGTGGCGGCCCACGGCCGACACACAGCGGCTACACCGCAACGCGCCAAGGCGGAGAGGGCTTAAGGCGTCGGCGGCGTGGTGGCCATGAAAACAGGCGGGTGATATGACCCGTCGATGCGGTGTCGGGGGTATTTGCGAATCGCTCAGTGGGGAGAAGGAGCCGGCGTCCATCCCATGGGTCATCAGCACCACATGACCTTCACCGCGCGAACGGCTACGCTGTTGCGGACATTTTGAGGAACTTCGCATGACGGAGCGTCGCCCCAACGGCTTTTGGGCCTTTCTCTGCGTCTTTGGGCGCGGCATCAACGTGGTCAGGCTGGTCATCCTCAACCTGGTCTTTTTCTTCGTGCTGTTCCTGTTGCTGCTGGTGCTGGTCGCCGGCTTCATCAGCAGCCGTGCCGATCGCGTGGTCCAGAACGACAGCGTGCTGGTGATCAAGCCGCAAGGCGAACTGGTCGAGCAATACAGCCTTGATCCGCTGCAGCGCGCAGTGCAGACGCTGTCGGGCAACGCGCCCAAGCAGGTGCAGCTGCGTGATCTGGTCGGCGCCATCGACGCGGCGGCCAAGGACACGCGCATCACGCGCATCCTGCTCGAGCCCGGTGACATGCAGGGCGGTGGTTTCGCCGCACTGCGCGAAGTCGGCGCCGCGCTTGATCGTTTTCGCGCTGCCGGCAAGCCGGTGATCGTATGGGCCGCGGATCTCGACCAGGGCCAGTACTACCTTGCCGCACATGCCGATCGCGTGCTGGTCGATCCGCAGGGCGGCGTGATGATTACCGGCCTCGCCAACTATCGGCTGTTCTACAAGAACCTGCTCGACAAGCTCGGCGTCGACGTGCACCTGTTCCGCGTGGGCCAGTTCAAGAGCGCAGCCGAGCCGTACATCCTCGACCATGCCTCGCCCGAAGCAAAGGAAGCGGACAGCTTCTGGATGGGCGGCTTGTGGGATACCTACATCAACGAAGTGGCGAAGCTGCGCAAGCTCGACCCCGCCACCTTGCGCGCCGACATCAATGGCCTGCCTGAGCAGATCGCCACTTCGCGTGGTGATCTCGGTCAGCTTGCGCTAGCCCAGCATCTGGTCGATGGCGTGGCCACGCCGGCCGAGCTGGAAGACATGATGCGCAAGGAAGGCGTGCCTGCCGGCAAGAAGGGCGAGGGTTTCCGCCAGGTATCGTTCCAGCGTTACTCCAGCAACCTGCCTAGCGACGATGACACGTTCACCCCGGGCGTATCCGTGGTGGTGGCCGAGGGTGAGATTTCCGGCGGCAAGCAGCCGCAGGGATCCGTCGGCGGTGAATCCACCGCCAAGCTGATCCGCGATGCGCGCCAGGACAAGCGCACCAAGGCCCTGGTGCTGCGCGTCAATTCGCCGGGTGGCGAGGTGTATGCGGCGGAGCAGATTCGTCGCGAAGTCGCGCTGACGCGCGCTGCCGGCATTCCCGTGGTGGTGTCGATGGGCAATGTCGCCGCCAGCGGCGGCTACTGGATCTCCATGAATGCCGACCGCATTTATGCGCAGCCCAATACGATCACCGGCTCGATCGGCATCTTCGGCATGGTGCTCACCGTGCCGGGCACGCTGGACAAGCTTGGTGTCCGCAGTGATGGCGTCAGCACCAGCCCGCTGGCCGGTGGCTTCGACATCACGCGTCCGCTGGATCCCAAGGCTGGTGGGGTAATTCAGGCGATCATCGAAAAGGGCTACCGCGATTTCGTCGGCCAGGTAGCGAAGGCGCGTGGGAAGCAGTACGACGCCGTCGACACCATCGCGCAGGGTCGCGTGTGGACCGGGCAGCAGGCGCTCGACCGTGGCCTGGTCGATCAGCTGGGCGGCCTGGGCGAGGCGGTGGCTGACGCGGCCTCCCGCGCGAAGCTGGGCAAGAGCTACGCCGTGCGCTACGTGGAAGAGCCGCTCGGTGGCTTCGAGCAATTCCTGGTGGGGCTCAACGACAACGTGATGGTGCAGACTGCACAGGCCTATGGCCTGCACCTGCCGGCATGGGTTGCGCAGATCGACACGATGGCGCCGGAACTGAAGTTGTTGCGCAACGCCAAGGCCGGCCATCCCAACGTCTACGCCTATTGCTTCTGCTCGCCACGCTGAGTTCTTGCACGGCATGCAACTGTTGGAAAGCCCCGCCCGAAGCGGGGCTTTCCATTCCTGCGCTGTGCTACTCGATTGCTGCGCTGTAGTAGTCGCCCAGCCGCTGCACGCGTACCGGCATGCCAAACGTTTTGGACAAGGCGGCATCGGTAAGCACCTCGGCCTTGTCGCCGTGCTGTACCACACGGCCATCACGCAATAGCGCAACCTGGGTGATCTCCGGCAGGATCTCCTCGATGTGATGCGTGACCAGCAGGAGCGTCGTGCCGCTGCGCGCCAGGTGGCGCAGGCTTTCCAGGAAGCGTCGACGGCTGGCGATATCGAGGCCGGCACAGGGCTCATCGAGCAGCAGCGCGCGCGGGCGGTGCACCAGGGCGCGTGCAATCAGCACGCGCCGTGCTTCACCGGTCGACAAGCTGGCCATGCTGCGTCCACGCAGATGTTCCGCGCCTGCGTGGACCAAGGCTGCGTTGGCGCGCTCGCGCATGGACTCGGTGACGCGATGATCGAGTCCCAGGCGCCGCGCGGCGAAGAAACTCGATAGCACCGCTTCGGAGACCTCCAGTGCAGCGTCGCTGGTGCAGTCGTCCTGCAATGAAGGCGAGACGATGCCCAGAAGTCCGCGCAACTCGGATACATGCCAACGATCGCGATTGAACACGCGCAGGGAGGCACGCCCGTCGCCGCGTGCCAGTGGATAGATCTCGCGCGTGATCAGCCGCACCAGGGTGGACTTGCCGGCACCGTTGGCGCCGAGGATGGCGGTGTGCTCGCCCGCGTTGATGCGCAGGCTGAAGCGATCGAGGATAAGACGATCGCCGCGCATCACGCTGGCGTCGTCGATCTCCAACAGGGGCACGCAGCCCAGGTCATCGGGGAAAGGGGCGTTCATGCCGGGAACAATGCCCGTTTGGACGTCGATTTGCCAAGTCCCCCTTAGAGCGTGAACAGGCTCTTATGGCATGGCCATGCGGGGCGGCTATTGCTGGGCCGCTTCCATCGCCTGGCGCTGCTTTTCGGCCTGCTGGTCGGCTGCCTTCTGCACGTCGCGGGCGCGTTGTTCGTCCTTCTTCATGTTGTCCCATGGCGTGGCGACGCGTGCCGTGCTGGCAGCCGCCGGCTGGGATTCCGGCGCAGGCGGCTTGCCGGAGCAGGCGGCGAGGGCACACAGGCAGAACATCGGGGCGAGCCATTTCATGGACGATCCTCGTTGGGGTCCAGCGCAGTGTTGCGCCTGACGATACGGGCGGCAAGCGCCCGTCCGGTTGGCGGAAGGCTGGGGCAGGTTCTAAGCTCTGCGCATGAATAGTCGCATCGACGCCTGGCAGCTGCAGGGCCATACCGCATTGATCACCGGTGCCAGCAAGGGCATCGGCTACGCCGCCGCGCGCGAACTGGCCGGCCTTGGTGCCAACCTCCTGCTGGTTGCGCGCGATGTCGACTACCTCGAACAGGTACGCGTGGAGTTGGTCGACGATTATCCCGGCATCGAGGTGCTGGCCTTCGGTGCGGATCTGAGCGAACAGGAAGAGCGGCTGGCAGTATTCGATTGGGTGGCCGATCTCGGCGCGCCGCTGTCGTTGCTGGTCAATAACGCCGGCGGCAACCAGCCCGCGTCGACGCTGTCCTATCGCGAGGACGAATACCACGCCATCTTCGAGCAGAACGTGTTCTCCGCCTTCGAGATGTGTCGGCTGGCCCATCCGCAGCTCGTGCAGCATGCGAACGCGGCCATCGTCAATGTGGGATCGGTCTCCGGCGTGACCCACGTGCGCACGGGATCGCCTTATGGCATGAGCAAGGCGGCCTTGCATCAGCTCACGCGCAACCTGGCGGTGGAGTGGGCCTCCGATGGCATCCGCGTGAACGCGGTGGCGCCGTGGTACATCCGCACGCAGCGTTCGGAGCCGGCCCTGGCGAACGATGAGTATCTGGACGAAGTGCTGGACCGCACGCCACTGCGCCGCATCGGCGAACCAGAGGAAGTGGCCGCGGCGATCGCCTTCCTGTGTCTGCCGGCGGCGAGCTACATCACCGGCCAGGTGCTCGCGGTCGATGGCGGCTTCCTCAACTACGGCTTTTGATTGCAGGCTTATCCACAGCAGGTGTGGACAGTCACCGGACAAGCCTGTGGATAGGCACGGCAAGTGCCTGTCAGTGCGACGATTTCATCATCCTGCTCAGTCTGGCGTCACGCGCCGCGCGGTTTTCCACAGGGTTTGGGGAAAGGCTGGGAGCAAGCCTGTGGAAAAGTGCGCAAGCGCTTTGTGTGGCAGTGACTTGCATGACATTGCGCAAAAAATGCGCAACGTGTGCTCCTCAGCAGCCGCGTAACTGCTCGCGCAATTCCCGCTCGCGTTTTTCCAGCGGTGGTTGATCGCTCTTGAATGCGCGCCTGAGCTTGGTCTCGGTGGCATCCAGTGCTTCGCGCAACGCGTGGCAGGTTTCCTGTGGCGTCAGTTCGCGGCACTGGTCCTGGACCCATACGTAGTAGTTGGCGATCAGCCCCGGCCGGATACGGCCACGATTGAGTTCGGGTGCGGATGCACCGGCGCTGTTGGGCGGTCCATAGACCTGCGACAGTGGCAGTGAGCCGGCGCCGAGGATGCCGTAGGGCACCTGGTAGGGTTGCGGGTCACCGTTGTCGCTGAGATAGGTCTTGCCATCCGTGGCGCTGATGCAGGTGTACATCAGCGGCAGGGGAGGCAGTGGTTCGACTGGCTCGGGTGGCGGTGACGGTTGCGCCGCGACGGTGGCCGCGGGGGCTGGCGTTGGCGCCGGACGCAGCACAGGCTTGGAATCATCCAACTGCAAGGTCTGCTGGTGCTGGGTCCCGGGACAGGGCTTGTCCTGATAGATCGCCCGGCCGTCGGCCGTAGTGCACTTGTAGGCCGTGCCGGCGACGGCCGGCAGGCCAGCGCAGGCGAGGATCACCAGGACCAACAGACGGATCATGCGGGAGCCTGCTCTTAGAATTCGGCGACGTGTTCCTCGGCGGCAAAACCCAGGGTCACGGCGCCCTCGCCTACGTTGACCATGCCGGTGATGCTCATGGGGGCTTCCATCAACTCCACGCTGCATTCTTCGCAGGCTGTGCGCAGTTTGGCATAGCCCGGCAGCTTGGCGAGTTCCGCCAGGTCGCCGCCGTAGCTGACGCAGACCACCGGTACCAGCAAGCCCGCGCGCACGCGTTCGGCCGCGTAGTTGAACAAGGTCTCGGCACCATGATCGAAGCCGCGGACCTTGCCGACCGGGCCGGTATCGCCGCGATAGCCGCGCAGCAACGGCTTGATGTCCAGGGCCGAGCCAAGCATGGCGCTGAACAGGCCCACGCTGCGATCACCCTTTTTCTTCGCGCGTGCGCGCAGGTAGTAGAGGTCGCGCGGCAGCATGTAGCCGTAGGAATTGTTGGCGATATAGGTCAGGCGCTCGCGGATGGCGGCTGGTGTCTCGCCGGCCTCGATCAGCCGGATGGCCTCGACGATGGCCGGTGCCGAACCCGCGAACAGATTGCGCGTGTCGATGACGCGCATCAGGAAGGGGCCGGTGATGCCGTTTTTCTCGCGCACCGCGCGATAGTTCTTGAGCACCGCGAAGCTTGCCTTGATCACGTGTTCGTTGATCGGGCTGCGCGTGGCGGTGATGGTGAGGCAGAACACGCAGTCCTGCTCCAGCACCAGTTTCTCGAGAAACAGCTTTTGTACTTCCTCGACGGAGCAGGGCTCGGTCTCGGCCGAATGGCTGCGACTGCCAAGATTGCGATCGAGGAATCGATGCAGTTCGACTTGGCTGCGATTGTCGAGGAAGACCTCGTCATCGACGCGCACGGCGATGGGCATCACCGCGATATTGTGTTTCTGAAGAAACGCCTGCGGTATATCGCAGGACGCATCGATGGCTAACCCCATCCGCATCATCTCACCCCCCAGTGAACGGCACGGCCAACATAGCATGCGCCGTGAGGACTGCCGACCCCGACGAATGGGTGATGATCTGCTGTGCGCTTTCAGGGTGGCCAGGAGCTGGAACGCAAAGCGCTGCGGCAGCCGTCGCGGCTGTCGATACGTATCGGCGCTGGAAGCACGCACTTTAACGACCGCGGCGCTTTTCGCCGGTTTCACGCAGTGCAGCATGAGCGCGGCATCGACGATGCCGACTACGCGAGTGTGCGGGTC
The DNA here is from genome assembly GCF_026283925.1 of Dyella halodurans. Lineage (GTDB taxonomy): Bacteria > Pseudomonadota > Gammaproteobacteria > Xanthomonadales > Rhodanobacteraceae > Dyella > Dyella halodurans. The sequence continues at coordinate 377,104 of NZ_JAPDPF010000003.1, read as the reverse complement.
ACTTCGATGACGGACCTGACGCTGGGGGAATTCAGTCCCGATTGCCGGTGCCCGCGGGTAAGATGCGCGCACCGATCTGGCATCTTGCCGGCGTGGCGTCGCCGGTAACGCGCAGCAGAGCCAAGGCTGCGCCGACCTCATGGGGTCTTATGAAGGACAAACAGGAAATCGTCTCCAACTGGTTGCCGCGCTATACCGGCACGCCACTGGAGCAGTTCGGCCAGCACATCCTGCTGACCAATTTTGGTCATTACGTGGAACAGTTTGCGCAATGGCACGGGGTGGACGTGCAGGGTCGCGATCGACCCATGCCCAATGCCACGGCCGACGGCATCACGCTGATCAACTTCGGCATGGGCAGCCCCAACGCCGCCACGGTGATGGACCTGCTCAGCGCCATCCGGCCCAAGGCGGCGTTGTTCCTCGGCAAATGCGGTGGCGTCAAGAAGAAGAATGCCATTGGCGACCTGGTGCTGCCGATTGCCGCCATTCGCGGCGAAGGCACCTCCAACGACTATCTGTTGCCGGAAGTCCCCGCCCTGCCAGCCTTCCAGCTGCAGCGCGGCGTCTCGACCACCATTCGCGACCTCGGCCACGACTACTGGACGGGCACGGTGTACACCACCAACCGTCGGGTCTGGGAACACGATGAGGGTTTCAAGGAGTATCTGCGGCGCACCCGCTGCATGGCCGTGGATATGGAAACGGCCACCATTTTTGCAGCCGGCTTCGCCAACAAGATTCCGTGTGGCGCCCTGTTATTGGTCTCGGATCAGCCGATGATACCCGAGGGTATTAAAACCGAGGCCAGCGACCGTGGCGTCACGACGCAATTTGTCGAGCGGCATATTCGCATCGGTATCGAGGCCTTGAAGCTGGTCCGTCGCAATGGACGCAGCGTGAAGCATTTGCGCTTTGAGGACGACGCCGGCTTCGACTGAGTGGCGGTCACGCATAAATAAAGAAAGCGGGTCGGGCGCCATAAGGCGCCCGGCCAGGCGTCACCGTTTTTTCACCGTGGATTCACTGCAAACCCATGATTGTCTGCGGATAGCGGACGGAACCTCTGCGCCTGCCGGATTAACAAATCAAGTCACATCGAAATTAATTACGAATTAATGAAGAGTGCGTGAAGATTCACGAAATATAATCCGAAAATGTAATTCACATAACCTACACATAATCGATATTTTATTCGTTCACATTTAATTCCAGCGATTATTTCTTGCTGTATAGATTTTATTGACTATCTGTAAGTAAAGCGTGATAAATGCCGGGCGCTTAGGCCTCTGGCTTATCCCTATTGTTCGGGTGAATTTGGCGCGGGTTTGGGGCGGGGACTTTTCCCAAATCCAGTCACACTAATAACGGGAGGGTGTCTCATGAAGTTCGGGGAAAACAAACTTTGTAAGTCGGTGCGCCTGGCGCTGTCTCTCGGAATGCTCGCAGCGAGCGTCTATGGCCCCGCAGCTTTCGCGCAGGATGCGCAGTCCGCTACGCCGCCACCCCCGCCACCGCCGGACCAGGCCAAGAGCAAGACCCTGGAAACGGTCACGGTGACGGGTTCGCTGATTCGCCGCGTCGACGTCGAGACGTCCAGCCCGGTCGTGACGATCGACCGCTCCCAGATCCTGGCTAGCGGCAAGCAGACCCTGGGCGACCTGGTGCAGCAGTTGCCGGCGATGACCGGCGGCAACGTCAACCCACAGACCAACAACGGTGGCGGTACCGGCGGTTCGAGCATCAACCTGCGCGGCCTGGGCTCACGCCGCACCCTGATCCTGGTCAACGGCCAGCGCCTGCTCAGCAAGGATCCGAACGCCATTCCGGTCGATGCGATCGAGCGCATCGAAGTGCTGCCGACCGGCGCTTCGGCGACCTATGGTTCGGATGCCATCGGTGGCGTGGTCAACTTCATCCTGCGCAAGAACTACCAGGGGGCGACGTTCACCGCCAACGTGGGTCAATCCGACCGCAATGACGGCGACCAGACCGGCTATAGCTTCACTTTCGGGCAGACGTCCGACAAGGGAAACATCATGGCCGGCATCAGCTACAACAAGCAGGACCCGGTCTTGGCGGCCAATCGCGACTTCTCCAAGAATGCGCTGTCCCTGATAGGTAACGACGTCATTGTCGGTGGTTCGTCGTCCACGCCGGTGGGCTATATCCAGTTGCCGGGCATTAACCCGGACGGCACGTTTGCGCCGGGAAGTCTGGCAGCGCAGTTCAACTGCTCGCACGTATCGCTGACCAAGGGCGGTAACAGCCAGGTCGTCAACTCGGCGAACTATCACTGCTACGGCAATGCCGACAAGTACAACTATGCGTCGGTCAACCTGATCATGACCCCGCAGGAGCGTACCAGCGGCTACATCTTTGGTGACTACCACCTCGCTGACCACGTGACCGCCTACGTGGATGCCATCTACACCAAGACTTCGTCCAACTTCCAGTTGGCACCGGCGGTCTATGGCACGGACACGACTGGCGCGAACATCAATGCCGGCAATGCCTTCAACCCATTCGGCGTGACCTTTGGGACCTCCGGCAACCAGTTCCGTTCACGCCTGACCTCGAACGGCTTCCGTACGGCGGCGAGCGGCAGGAACGACGCCCAGATCAATGCCGGCTTCAAGGGCGATTTCACCGTCTGGGAGAAGAACTGGAACTGGGACGTCGGCCTCAACTACGGCCATGAGAGCATCGTGACGACCACCGGTGGCCTGGTCGACCAGAGCCTGTTGTATACGGGACCGTCCGCGATTGGTGCGGATGGCCTTGCGGTGGCGACCAATGGTGGTACCTGTCCGACGGTGGCGGCCTGTCAGTTCAATCCGTTCGACATCAATACTCCAGGCTCGATAGCGGCGATCAAGGGAGCGGACGTGGTGGCCCCGTCCAATTCCTATACCATTGAAAAGACCTGGCACGCGGGCCTCAACGGCGAAGTGGTGAACCTGCCCGCCGGCGCGGTGCAGCTGGCCGTGGGCGCGGAGTACCGCACCGAGTACCAGCGCACCATTCCCGCGCCGCAGCTGGTCATCGATCCCACCACCGGCACCTGTGCCCTGGGCAGCCAGTGCCTCAGCGCCGTGCAAGGTGGCTATAACACCAAGGAAATCTACGCCGAAACGTTCATCCCGATCCTCGCCGGCATGACGGGCGTGCAGTCGCTTAACCTGACCATTGGTAGCCGCTACTCGAAGATCCAGACCTTCGGCAGCACCAACAACTTCAAGTTCGCGCTCGAATGGAAGCCGATCGACGACCTGTTGGTGCGTGGCACGATGGAAGACGTCTTCCGCGCGCCCAACCTCACCGAGCTGTACACCTCGGCTTCTGATGCCCCCTTCATCCATACCGACCCGTGTACGGGTTTCACCGGCGCTCCGGCAGGTTCGCCGCTGGCGCTGGCCTGCCAGTACGTGCCCCCCAATGGCACGTTCGTCAACAGCTCCGTGGCGTCGCAGACACAGGCTTCCACCGTCATCCAGGGCGCCCGCGTGGCCGGCTTCCCGGTCAAGCCGGAACACGGCACCTCGTATGACTTCGGCCTGGTGTACAGCCCATCGTATGTGGCGGGTCTGTCTACCACGTTGGACGTCTGGCGGGTGCAGCTGAGGGATACGATCGTCAACGTGGGCCTGCAAAGCCTGCTCAACCTGTGCGCGGCCGGTCAGACCATCTATTGCCAGTACATCCACCGTACGCCCAGCGGCCCGAATGCGGGTCAGCTGTTGCAGTCCACGGTGGAGCCGGTGGGCAACCTGGGTAGCCTAGCCACGTCCGGCATCGACTGGCAGGCGAACTACAAGCTGCCGCAATTCTCGTTCGGCCAGTTCAATGTCGGTGTCAATGCCACCTACCTGAAGTACTACACGCAGGAGACCGCACCGGGCGTTGCCGGCAATATCACGTACCAGAATGCCGGTCGCTTCCTGCCATTTGGTTCGGCTCAAGCCGCCGCCTGTCCCGACAATACGGGCGTCTGCCTGTTCCCGCGCTGGCGTGCACAGGGCTTCGTGGATTGGCAGCAATACGGCTGGAGCGCCCAGTGGCGCATGCGTTGGATCGGCAAGTTCTCCAACGGCGGTGCCGCGGGCTCCCAGTACGACACGCAGCCGAACTTCGTCTCGGGCACGATCCTGCACTACGGCTCGACGATGTATAACGATGCGTCGATCGGCTACAACATCGCGCCGATCAATACGCGTGTCGACTTCGGCGTCAACAACATCTTCGACAAGCAGCCGCCGATTCTGTACGCGAACAACACGCTCAATGCCAACACCGACCCGAGCGACTTCGACCTGATGGGGCGTTATTACTACGCTCGCGTAACGGTCAAGTTCTAACTCGACAGCGGTAGCGTCAACCTCGAAGGGCCGCGTGGATAATTCACGCGGCCCTTTTTCATGTTCCCCATAGATATGCGTTGCCGTTGCAGCCGCTCGCGGGACAGTCGGCATTGAGGGGTAGCGGCAGGCGAGGTCGGGCGGGGACGCCGGTGTGCACCTGGACCGTCCGCGAGCACGCCACCAAACATTCCCAGGACCCCACTGGCGTCCAGTTGCGCGGGCCGCGTTGGGCGATGAATCGCGGCCGCGAGTCTTGGTCCCGTTGCGGAGCGCGATGCGCCCTGGCCGTGGCTATCCCGAGCCTCGGATAGGCGGGCCAAGGCCATTTTTACCCTGCGCTGGCCATCGAGATGGCTGGTGGAGGCCATCTCGGGCCTGGAATCCGCCCCCGAAACCTGAAGGAATCAAAAACCGAAATGAGCCATGTCGGTACGGCAACGCAATTTATTGGGTGCCGCATACGCATCGGTATTGATGCAGTGAAGCGGCTACGTCGCCCTTTCCGGTGTGCACGAGGCCGTGCTCGGGAGTGTGTGGGGATGTCCTCGTTAAATCATTGTAAATCAACAGCATGGGGCTCGTTCTGAGTTCACGCTGCGGGCGCTGCCAGCGCTCGATCCATTCCTTTGCGAGCGCGGCGGCCCGATCGCGGCCCCCGCGGTGCAGCGCGCAGTGCCGGCCTTGCCCGGTCAGGAGAGTCGGCGCAAGTCGCAAAGCTTTGCGATTATGCGTGGGAAAATACCGTTGCACAATGTATAAATTTTGTTGACTATTCGTAAGCAGAGCGCAATAAAATGCGTAGCGCTTTGACTACAAGATCTCCCTGCGATGGGTGAGTAGGGCGCAGGTTTGGAGCGGGGATTTTTTCCAAATCCAGTCATAAATAAATAACGGGAGGGTGTCTCAATGAAGTTCGGGGAAAATAAACTGTGCACGTCGGTGCGCCTGGCTCTGTCGCTGGGTGTGCTTGCTGCTAGCACCTACGGCACTGCCGCTTTCGCGCAGGACGCGCAGACCACCAGCGAAGCTCCGGCGCCGACCAAGAGCAAGACGCTCGAAACGGTCACCGTGACCGGTTCGCTGATCCGCCGCGTCGACGTCGAGACGTCCAGCCCGGTTGTGACCATTGACCGCGCCCAGATCCAGGCTACCGGCAAGCAGACGCTTGGCGACCTGGTGCAGCAGCTGCCGGCCATGACCGGCGGCAACGTCAACCCGCAGGTTAATAACGGCGGTGGTACCGGCGGTTCGTCCATCAACCTGCGCGGCCTCGGTTCGAAGCGCACGTTGATCCTGGTCGACGGCCAGCGCCTGCTCAGCAAGGATCCGAACGCCATTCCGGCGGACGCGATCGAGCGCATCGAAGTGCTGCCGACCGGCGCCTCGGCGACCTACGGTTCGGACGCCATCGGCGGCGTGGTGAACTTCATCCTGCGCAAGAACTACCAGGGTGCCACGTTCTCCGCCAACGTCGGTCAGTCTGACCGTAACGACGGCGACCAGAGCGGTTATACCTTCACTTTCGGACAGACGTCCGACAAGGGAAGCATCATGGCCGGCCTGAACTACAACAAGCAGGACGGCGTCCTGGCGGCCAATCGCGCGTTCTCGAAGAACGTGATCAGCCTTTCGACCAGCGGTCCGTTCTTCGGCGGCTCGTCGTCCTCGCCGGTGGGCCGTATCCAGCTCCCGGGCACGCTTGCGAATCCGGCCAAGGGCATTGCTGCCTCCGGCCTCGCTGGCGAATTCGGCTGCACCCAGGTCGCGCTGAGCCCTGGTGGTAACAGCCAGGTGGTCAACACCACCAACTACCATTGCTTCACCCATGCCGATCGCTACAACTATGCGGCCGTCAACCTGATCATGACCCCGCAGGAGCGTACCGGCGGCTTCATCAATGGTGACTACCACCTTGGTGATCATGTCACGGCTTACGTTGACGCCATCTACCAGAAGACCTCGTCCAACTTCCAGTTGGCACCGGCGGTGTACGGTACGGCTTCGACGGGTGCAGTGATTGCGAAGGACAACGCGTTCAACCCGTTCGGCGTGCAGTTCGGTTCGGGCGGCAACCTGTTCGCATCGCGCCTGACCTCGAACGGCTTCCGCCAGGCCTTCACCGGCAGGAACGACGCCCAGATCAACACCGGCTTCCGCGGTGATTTCACGGTTTGGGACAAGAACTGGAACTGGGATGCTGGCATCAACTACGGCCACGAAAGCATCGTCACCACGACGGCTGGCCTGGTTGATCAGTCCAAGCTGTACACGGGCTCCTCCACGATTGGTGCGGACGGTCTTGCAACCAGCCCCAATTGCGTCAGCGTGGTGCAGTGCCAGTTCAACCCATTCGACATCAACACGCCAGGCTCGGTCGCCGCGATCAAGGCGGCTGACGTGGTTGCCCCTTCCAATTCCTACTCGATTGAGAAGACCTGGCACGCGGGCATCAACGGTGAAGTGTTCACGCTGCCGGCCGGTGGCGTGCAGCTGGCCGTCGGTGCCGAGTACCGCACCGAGTACGAGCACACTGTTCCCGCACCGCAGCTGGTGATCGATCCGACCACCGGTAGCTGTACGCTGGGTAGCCAGTGCCTCAGCGCCGTGCAGGGTGGTTACAACACCAAGGACATCTACGCCGAAACGTTCATTCCGGTCCTCGCCGGCCTGCCGGGCGTGCAGTCGCTTAACCTGACCATTGGCAGCCGCTATTCGAAGATCCAGACCTTCGGTAGCACGAACAACTTCAAGTTCGCCCTGGAATGGAAGCCGTTCGACGACTTGCTGCTGCGCGGTACGATGGAAGACGTGTTCCGTGCGCCGTCCATCAGTGAGCTGTACTTCTCGGGTTCGGATGCTCCGCTGATCCATTCCGATCCGTGTACCGGTTACACCGGTGCGCCGGCTGGTTCGCCGCTGGCCCTGGCTTGTAAGAACGTCCCGACCGACGGCTCGTTCCAGAACGAACTGATCGTCAACAACAACCAGGCCACGACCGTCGTGCAGGGTTCCCGCGTGGCCGGCTTCCCGGTCAAGCCGGAGCACGGCAAGTCGTATGACTTCGGCTTCGTGTACAGCCCCTCGTATGTGCCGGGTCTGTCCACCACGTTCGACGTCTGGCGCGTTAACCTCAATGACACCATCACCACGGTGGGCCTGCAGAGCCTGTTGAACCTCTGCGCTGCCGGTTCGACCCAGTACTGCCAGTACATCCAGCGTCAGGCTGGCGGTACGAACGCCGGTCAGCTGCTGGCTTCCACGGTGGAGCCGACGGGTAACCTGGGCAGCCTGAGCTCGAGCGGTATCGACTGGTCGGCCAACTACAAGCTGCCGCAGTTCTCGTTCGGCCAGTTCAACGTGGGCGTCAACGCGACCTACCTGAAGTACTACACCCAGGAAACCGCACCGGGCGTGGCAGGCAATGTCACGTACCAGAACGCCGGTCGCTTCCTGCCGTACGGTTCCGCGCAGTCCGCTGCGTGCCCGGACAATGCCGGCGTCTGCTTGTTCCCGCGCTGGCGTGCACAGGGTTACGTGGATTGGCAGCAGGGTGGCTGGAGCGCCCAGTGGCGTATGCGTTGGATCAGCGGCTTCAGCAACGGCGGTGCCGCAGGTTCGATCTACGACACGTTCCCGGATGGTCAGTCGGGTACGATCCTGCACTACGGCTCGACGATGTATAACGACGTATCGCTCGGCTACAACATCGCACCGATCAATACGCGCGTGGACTTCGGCGTGAACAACCTGTTCGACAAGCAGCCGCCGCTGCTGTACGGCAACAACACGCTCAACGCCAACACCGACCCGAGCGACTTCGACCTGATGGGCCGCTATTTCTGGGCTCGCGTGACGGTCAAGTTCTAAGTCGTAGCTTTAAGCGTTAACCTTGAGGGCCGCGTGATGTTCACGCGGCCCTCTTTTTTTGTGTGGTGCCATGGCTACCAACGAACTTTCCCAGATAACCGCAGCGATTCACGCGGGCCAGCCTGTTGAAGCCGAGCGGCTCTGCCGGGCCGCCTTGTCCGCGCATCCGCGTGACGAAAATTTGCTGCTCCTGCTAGCCATGAGCTTGCAGCTACAGCAACGCCTGGAGGAAGCGCTGCCGATTTATGCCGAACTGACACGGCTTTACCCGAGCAGCAGCGTGCACTGGAACAATTACGCGACCGTTCTGCTTGAGGCCGGCGCGCAGGAGCAGGCGCAGGCGGCCTATGTGGAAGCGGTCCGGCTTGATCCGGCCAATGTGACGCCGAAAAACCAGCTGGGACTCTTGCTGATTGATCGACGCGACTATCTGGCTGCTCGCGACGTATTACTGGACGCCGTGGCCTTGGCTCCGCAGTCGCCAGAGATACGCATCAACGCCGCCCGGGCCTGCCTGCTTTGCCAGGATGCCGAGGGTGCCCACGACCTGCTCAGGCCGTGGCGCAGCTGGCTGCCCTTGAACAACGACGAGCTTCAAGTGAGCCTGGCCCAGGTGATGACACTCAAGAACGCCGTGCCCGAGGCGGCTGGGCTGCTGGAGGACCTGCTCGCCAGGCAACCCGGTCATCTGGATGTGAGGCTGTTGCTGGCCACCCTGTACGAGCGGCTCAATCGGCTGGGAGAAGCCGAAGCGATTCTATTGCCGGTGGTCGACAGCGGGGCCGGTGCGAGCAAAGTCCAGCGCAACGAAGCGGACCATCTGCTCGCCACGCTGGCGCTGCGCAGGAAGGACCCGGCCGGCGCAAAGCAGCTGCTGGAGCAGAGCGGGCCGCAAGGCGATGACGACTTCGCTCACTATTTCCAGTTGGCGGCGGCGTGCGACAAGCTGGGGCAAGTGGAGGAAGCCATGTCGGCCCTGCGCGAGGCCCATCGCTTCGAGGCTCGCGAGAGGCGCTTCGACTCGCCGGAGTATTTCACACCCGACGCACCTGCCATGCCGGTAGACGCGCCGCTGGTGTCTGCCGAACAGTACGCTCGCTGGCCGCAGCTGATCGCCCCGGAGGCACACGACTCGCCCATCTTCGTGGTGGGCTTCCCGCGCTCCGGCACGACCTTGCTCGAGCAGATGCTGGATGCGCATCCCGGCCTGCAATCGATGGACGAGAACCCGTTCTTCAATCGCCTCGCACTCACATTGCGCAATCACGATCCTCGTATCCTGGAAGACCTTGGTGTCCTGCGGCAATACGACTGCGATGAGCTGCGCAAGAGCTACCACGCCATGGTGGCCGAACGCATCCAGCGTCGAGCGGAGACGCGCCTGGTCGACAAGAATCCATTGAACATGCAGTGGTTGCCGATGATCCATCGGCTGTTCCCCGAAGCAAAGATCATCCTGGCCTTACGTCATCCCTGCGATGTCATTCTCAGTTGCTACATGCAGAGCTTCCGCTCCAGTGGTCTGGCCGCCGCCTGCAGCACGCTCGATCGTCTGGCGCACGCTTATGTGGAGACGATGACGCGCTGGCTCGAGCAGGTAAACATTTTCCAGCCGACCGTACTGGTGTCGCGTTACGAAGCGCTGGTGGAGGACTTCCCGCAACAGACCGCGCGTATCGCCCAGTTCCTCGAATTGGAGGATGTCTCACCGATGTTGCGCTTCGACCAGCATGCACGCAACAAGACCTACATCGGTACGCCTAGCTACTCGCAGGTGATCGAACCCGTGAATCGCAAGGGGATGGGGCGCTGGCACAAGTACCAGGCGGATATCGAACCGATACTGCCCATCCTCGAGCCGATGTTGCGCCACTGGGGCTATTCCGCCGAAGTGAGTGGCTGAGTCTCGCGCTGCCGTACCGGTGATCCTCGCATCGGCCGGCAACGTCAGTCAGCACTGTCCCTTCAGTGCTCGGGAATCCGCAACAGTTCCGGTAAGTATGGCGCGTAATCGCGCCAGCGTCCGGCGGAACGCGTATGCACCGGTTGGCGCGCCTGCCACGCACTGGCCGTGCTGATGCCACGGCCTTGCTGCGTAGACTCGAGGGACGCGGCGGCGGGCAAGCCCAGCCATTCGGCCAGCGCAGCCACGCCATCGTCAGGCGCCGCCACCAGCGCCTCGTAATGCACGGTGCGGATCGACGCAGGATAGCGTTTGCACCAATGCGCCATCAGCCGACGGCAACCCTGGATCACCGTGGCGATGTCGTTGAAGTCATAGGCGTAGTCGTGCGCCTGGTCGTGGAACGATTGCGACCATAGCGACAGCGCGGTATCGCGTGCATCGCGCTCGCAATGGATGATGCGAGCGTTCGGCCAAAGCGCCATGATCAGATCGATGTGCAGCAGATTCAGCGGCTGCTTGTCGATGTACCAGTGGGCGTTCGAGTCGTCCTGGCGCAGTTGCGTGGCGTAGAGCGCAGCCGCCTCCTCGAACGGTTTGCGTTCGCTCGCCGGAGTCAGCGAGAGTCGTTGGGCGATCACCTGCAGCCAGCCCAGTTCACCGCGATTGCATACCTGCGGGTGCCGCGCGATCAGCTCCGCCAGCAGGGTGGTGCCGGAGCGCGGCACGCCCACGATGAACACTGGCGTCCAGTCGGCGGGCGAGGGCAGCGTCCATGAATAGGCGGGGGCGGTCAGGCGCGCCTCGACGGCGCGCTTCCACTGCTTGCGTGGCCAGGCGCGGGCGGCGTGCGCGCGCGCATTGGCTTCGCTGAAATAGCGCGCGGCCTGCGCATGGTCGGCAAGGTCATCATGCGCCTTGCCGAGAGCGAACAGCGTCGTCGTGCGTGCCTGCTCACTCAACCCGGGGCGCCCGAGCACCTCGCGAAACAAGGCAAAGTCGGGGTGATCGGCGTCGCGGTAACGCTGCAAGCCGGACAAGCCGATCGGGATGTTCCATTCCACGGCCCGTACGTCGTGGCTGAGGGCGAAGTCGTAGTGTTCGCGTACACGCTCGAACTGGCCTAGCTGGATGCCGAGCATGCCCGCATAGGCATGCAGGCGTGGGTCCGCGGAGCCCGCGGCGATCGCCATTTCGCAGATGCGCGAGGCGTCTTGTGGACGTCCGTAGTCGTCGAGCATTTCCACGGCCTGAATCACCGTGTCTTCGTCATGCGGGCCGTGCTCGAACAGCTTAAGCATGGTCTCTGCAGCAGCCTGCATGCGGCCTTGTTCGCGCAACAGGCGCACCAGCAGAAAGCTGGCCGCGATATCGCCTGGATGCCCCGAGAGCCAGTCGCGCAATCGTGCTTCGGCCTGCGCCTGTCGTTGCATCTGCCAGCAAAGACCCGCGAGCCCGAGGGTAAGGTCGGCAGAAGCGGGATAGCGGGCGGTCGCGGCTGCGAATACTTCCATGGCCGCTTCCAGCTCGGTGCGCAGCACCAGGGTTCGGCCGCATTCCAGCCAGGCCTGTTCGGAGGCCTCCGCCAGCGCATCGATCAGTGATTGACGAGCTTGTTGCGGCGAACCCTGGGCGAGCTGCTGATCGTAGAGGGCCAGGGCATGTTCGCTCACGTTCGAGGCCTGCGCCGGGATGCCTGCGGACACGCTCATGCCTGGAACGGTGGCAGGTTCAGTGCCTTGCGCAATGGATCGAGCAGGCTGCCATAGCGATGCGAGCGGGCCGTATCGCGGCGCAAGGGCTGGCGCACCTGGGTGGCGCTGGGCGAGCGTACGTCACGCACGTTCTCATGGAAATTCAGGCAGGCCTCCTCGTACGGCAGCTGGCAGAACGCCAGCAGCTCGCGGATCTGCGGCTCCGCATCGGCAACCAGCGCTTCGTAGCTGTTTTCGCGGACAAACCCGGGGTGCAGCGCGGCGCTGCGCGTCACGCTGCGATTAAAGTCGCGCCAGAAACTGGCCAGGTCGTCGAAGGTGCGGCTGTAGCCGTTGCTGTAGTCGAGCTGCTGGCGATAGCAGGAGAAGCAGGTCTCCAGCGGATCGCGTCGGCAGACCACGATATGGGCGCCCGGCAACATCGCACGGATGGCGCCGATGTAGATCCAGTTGTTGGGCAGCTTGTCGGTGAAGACCGGACGCTCGCGACGCCAGTGCACGGTGCGCTCCAGATAGCGTTGCCCCAGGCGCTGCCAGTCCGGTGCCTGCATATCGCCAACCCACTGCGGGAATGGCTTGCCGCGGCGGCGCGATTCCTCGGCCAGCACCTGCGGCAGGTCGGGCAGTTCACCGGCACCTTCCACTTGCGAATGCGAGGCGAGGATCTGTTCGATCAGGGTCGAGCCGGAGCGCGGCAGGCTGACGATGAAGATCACCTCGCGGCCCAGCGCATCGGCAGCAGCGGGAGGGGCCGGCTCGAACGCGCTGGAAATCGCCGCGACGCTGTTCGAGAACGCCGCCGCATTCCAGGTCTGCTGCCGGCGCGCGATGGTATTCGCCGTCGCCAGGGCGCTGAGCGATTCGTCGTAGCGGCCCGCGTCGTCCAGCGCCTTGGCCAGGGCAAAGCCGATCGCGGTGCGATCGTGTTCGCTCGCCTCCGGGCGCTGCAATGCGGCGCGCATCTGTGCGACATCATCCTCGCTGAAGCGCTGCGTCTTCAGATCGGCCAGGCCCCACCAGGCCATGCCCGCGGTGGGATGCTTGGCGATCAGCGCGCGGTACTCCGCCGCGGCTTCCGTCACCCGCCCACGCGTGCGCAGCAGATCGGCGAGCAGCGCCCGTGCGGCGACATGGTCGGGCGCCAGCGCGATGGCGCGCTGCAGGGCTTTCACCGCTTCCTCGTTGCGCACGCATTTGGTCAGCATGATGCCGAGGTTGTACCAGGCCAGGGCGAGACCGGGCTGCAGCTCGCAGCTCCGACGCAGGGCCTGGATCGCCGCCTCGTATTCCCCACTGCTGCCCAGCAGCGAACCCATGGTGTTGTAGTAGAGCGGGTCCTGCGGGCGTTGCGTCAGCGCACGCTGCATGGCCCGGATCGCGTCCTGATGCTCGCCGCGCAGGCTATGCACACCGGCCTTCATGCGCAGCACTTCGGGGTGGTCCGGATAAGCGGCCAGGGCAGCGGACAGATGCTGGTCGGCCTCGGCCACCCGTCCGGCGTCAAGCGCCTGCCCGGCGATCATCACGTGTTGGGTGGCGGCTGGTCCCAGACCTTGTAGACGCGGATTCATCAAAACCCCTCTCAGGACGGTGTTTTCGCAGCGCACCATCTGGCGGGCGCCACGATGCGTACGGCCTCTCAAAACGCGTCTATTATGCCCATACCCGCCGCGACGAGGCCGGCGGTCTTTCCATGGGGTAGTAACGGGGCATGGCAGTAGATCAGACGATGAATGGCGGGATTCAGGCAGGTGCCGCGGCACTGCGCGAAATGGCGGTAAACGGATTGCGGCAGGGAGACGCCATGTTGGCGGAGCAGTCTTTCGCCCGGCTGCTCGAGCTGGTTCCCGGCGATGTGGAGGCGCTGCAGTTCCTGGCCAGCCGCCACCTGGTGCGTGGGGACGCCGTGCGTGCCGTGGCCATGTTGCTGACCGCCGAACGGGCACGACCCGATGCGCCTGACACGCTGCATCAGCTGGGCGCAGCCCAGATGGCGACGGGTGATCTGCAAGGCGCCCTGCGTAGTTTGCGGCGCTGTCTGCAACTGGCCCCCCAGATCTTCGTGGCCCGCTTGCGTCTGGGCATCACCTTGGAGCAGTTGGGCGAGACGCATGGCGCACTGCTGGCTTACTTCGGCGCCGTCAACGCCGCGCAAACGCAAGGCCGCTGGTTGAACGATGCGACGACGGCGCCAGGCTTGCAGGGGGCGGTGAAGCACGCCATCCAGTTCATCGACGCGGGTCGACGCCCGGTGTTCGATGCGGTGCTGGAGCCGTTGCGGCAGCGCTACGGACGCGCCGAGCTGGCGCGAGTCGAACAATGCCTGGCCATCTATCTTGGCGAACAACCGGCGCCCTTGCCTGATCCGCGGCAAAAGCCCAAGTTCCTGTATTTCCCTGGCGTGCCCAGTCAAACCTATTACCCGACCTCCCGCTTTCCATGGCAAGCCGAGCTGGAAGCCGCGACCGCAGCGGTCCGCGAGGAGCTGATGGCGGTGCTGGCGGAGAATCAGCCGTTGCAGCCGTTCCTGGGCGAGCGCTCGCCGGAGGAGCTCAAGGAACATCTGCGTTCGTCCGGCAGCCAGGCGGCCGTGTGGGATGGCTACTTCTTCTATCGGCATGGCGAACGCTATGACGAGCAGTGCGCCCGCTGCCCGCGTACGTCAGGTCTGCTCGACTCGCTGCCGCTGGTGCGCATTCGCGACCACGCGCCGGAGACCTTGTACTCGGTGCTGCGTCCGGGTACCCACATCCTGCCGCATCGCGGCGTCACCAACACGCGTCTGGTCACGCACCTGCCGCTGATCGTGCCGTCGGACTGCGCGATCCGCGTCGGCGGGGAGATTCACGAATGGCAGGAAGGGCGCTGCGTCACCTTCGACGACACCTTCGAGCACGAAGCCTGGAACAACAGCAACGAGACGCGCGTGGTGTTGATCCTGGATAGCTGGAACCCGGACCTCACGGACGTCGAGCGCCTCGCCGTGACCGACCTGGTCGAGGCCATCGGAGACTTCAACCGGGCCAGCGAAGTACCGGTCCCGACCGGCTGAGCCGGCGCGGGCCACGCGCAGATCGGCTTGACCTGAGACACGTCTGGTGAATGGCGTGTGCTGTGATCGTTTGCGCGCCAGCGGAACGGAGAAGGGCCAGCCTGAAGGTCAAGGCTGGCATCCTTGGCTGCATCCGATGTCGTTTTGAGGAATCTTTCCATGCATGCTCTGACCTTCGATCGTTTTGGCGCCGCCGATGTGCTGCATTGGTCGGAACAGCCCGATCCCGTGCCCGGCCCTGGGCAGGTGCGCGTGCGCATGCGCAGCGTTGGGCTCAACTTCGCCGATGTGTATCGCCGCAACGGCAACTACCACCTCAGCGGCTCGGCACCGTGGACGCTCGGGTACGAAGGCGCTGGCGTGGTCGAAACGCCGGTGCCAGGCGACCAGCTGTTCCCCGCGGGGACCCGCGTCGGCTTTGCCGACATGGCGCACGCCAATGCCGAGCTGGTCGTGGTCGACCGGGATCGCCTGATTCCCTTGCCCGACGACATCGATTTCGACACCGCCGCCGCCGTGCTGCTGCAGGGCCTGACCGCGCAGTACCTGGTGACCGACAGCTTCATGGTGCGACCGGACGACGTGGCCGTGGTGCACGCCGCCGCGGGCGGCGTGGGCTTGTTGCTGGTGCAGATGCTGAAGTCGCTCGGCGCAGTCGTGCTGGGCATTGCCTCCAGTGAAGCGAAGCGCGACGCGGTGATTGCCGCAGGTGCCGACGTGGCCGTCGGCTATGACGCCTGGGTCACGGCGGCCAGGGAGCTCTCGGGCGGGCATGGCGCGGATGTGGTCTACGACTCCGTCGGGCGCACCTTGGGCGATAGCCTGGCGGCGGCACGCATCGGCGGCACCGTCGTGTTCTACGGCATGGCGGCGGGTGATCCCGATCCGGTCGATCCGCGCCTGCTGATGGACCGCTCGCTCACCCTCACCGGCGGCGACCTGTGGAACGTGTTGACCGGCCCCGAGAGCCGCAGGGAGCGGGCTGCGGCGCTGTTTGAGCAGCTGCGTTGCGGCGCCCTCAAAGCCCATATTGCCGCGCGCTTTGCCCTGCGCGATGGCGCCCGGGCGCATGCGTTTCTGGAGAGTCGCGCCGCGATCGGCAAGGTGCTGCTTACGCTCTGAGAAGGTCAGAAGCGATCGGAGTCCTCGTCCTCGCCCACCGGCAGCACGTGGTGGAAGACGCCGTAGTCGATATGGCTGACGCCCAGTTCGTCGTCATGCACCAGGTCGACATAGCGGTGATTCCAGCGCCAGTCCCGATGGTTCCACTGGCGACGTGCCAGCATCGATTGCGAGGTGGTCTCGTCGATGCCTTCGATGGTCAGCATCAAGGTCGCCTCCGCCTCCGCCAGTGCTTCGGGCGTCATGCCGTGCAGCACGCTGTTTTCATCGATCACGTGCATCAGGCTCCAGCTCAGCGAGAACACCGGGTGGCTGTCCCGCAGCAGCTTGAGGTCGTGGATGCGCCGCAGGCGGAAGCCTTCGGGCGAGGTTTCCCGAACCAGCAGGTGTAGCCTGGCCGAGGCTTCGGCAATCACATTCTGGCGCGCGTTGGCGGCGCGGATCATCAAGGTGGGCTGGCCGTGGATGCGGCGCACGATGGGATGGTCGGCGAAGATCATCTTCGCGCGCGGACGGGAGAACCGCGCAAACACCAGGCCGGTGACCAGGGCAATGCTGAGCATGCCGGTGAAGATCTCTACCGTGGCCACCAGATGCCCGTAGATCGTCTGTGGATGCATGTCGCCGTAGCCGACCGTGGCCAGGGTCTCCACGCTGAAGAAGAACGCACCGCCAAAATTGCGCGGAAACTGGTTGGCGATGGCGTTGTCGCCGAATTGATAGAAGACCGCGAACACCACGTTCAACAGCACGAAGATGGTGGCGGCCAGGCCGAAGAACACAGGCCAGCGGATGGTGAGGGCGAAGTGGTAGATGTCATCCCAGAAACGCCGCGTCAGCCCCTCGCTGACGAAGGCACGGCCGCCAATGCTGACCAGGCGCGGGCGACGTTGAAACAGCTGCAATAGCTTGCGGCTCATGGAGCGACACCATCCACTCAGGTTAGGCGACGCGCCGTTCGGGCGGGCGCGGGAGGCCGTTATTCTAGGGTCTGTTCAGGCTCTGCGTGTGGCCCGCGTTGCCTGTCCGTGGCCATCACGGGTCGTAGCGTAGTTGCCGGTGGGCTACGAGGCGCGCGCGGCGAGCACGTCACGCCAGGTCAGATGCAGGCGCAGGTCGAGTTCCTGCTGGTGGTAGTCCGGCTGCATGTATTCGCACAACTGGTAGAACGCCTTGTTGTGCTCAGGCTCTTTCAGGTGCGCCAGCTCGTGCACCACGATCATCTGCAGGAACTCCGGCGCCGTCTCGCGAAACAACGAGGCGATGCGGATCTCCTTGCGTGCCTTCAGGCGTCCACCGTGGATGTGCGAGATGGCCGTATGCAGGCCCAGCGCACGCTGGATCACGTCCAGCTTGCTGTCGTACCAGACCCGGTCAATGCCCGGCGAGTTGCGCATATGTTCCTGGCGCAGCGCATTGGTATACGCGTACAGCGCCTTGTCGCTCTGCACCTCATGGCGCCCCGGATGGCGTCGCTGCAGATAGTCGCCAAGCTCGTCGCGTTCAATCAGTTGCCGAACCTTGTCCAGCAAGGGCGGCGGATAGCCGCCGAGATACTTGAGCGCGGTCATGCATCCGGGTGCTCTGGCGGCGCATCGTCGAAGCCGGTATAGCCTTCCGGAAACACCGGCGTGCCGTCGCCTTCCAGCGATTGGATCGCGGCCAGTGCGCTCGCCGCGGCCTGCTCGGCCTGCTCCTCTTGGCGGAAGCTGCGGTTCTCGCATACCGCGTAATACACCGGATAGCCGTTGCGCGCGCGCGGCGTGACGACGATGCAGGCGGTGAAGCGGGAGCCTTCGGCGACCGCCGTAGAACGGACCACATAGTCGTCGAAAAGGCGTTCAGTCATGGCGGTCGTCCGGAGGGCAGGGGCGTTAGTGTACCGCGCGCGCCGCCGCTGGCCGGCTGTGCCACCATGCGCGCCATGCCTGACCGTACGCCCCGCCTCGTCCTCGACACCAATGTAGCGCTCGATCTTTTCGTGTTCCACGACGCCGCTTGCGCCCAGCTGTGGTCGGCGTTGCAGTCGGGCACGGTGCAAGCCGTGGTGGACGACGCCTGCCGCGAGGAATGGCTGGCCGTGCTTGGCTATCCGGCGCTGGCGCTGGCACAGGACGTCCAGAGCGAGGCCAGCGTGGCGTTCGATCAGTGGACGCAACGCCTGCCCGCGTCGAGCTTGTCGCCGCGCCCTGAAGTCCGGCTTCCGCGCTGTGCCGATCCGGACGACCAGAAATTCCTCGAACTGGCGCTGGCGGCCGGTGCGCAATGGCTGCTCAGCAAGGACAAGGCCGTGCTGCAGCTGGCCCGGCGCACCGCGCGCGAGGGCTGGTTCGAGATCCAGACGCCATCGGCCTGGCTGCCGCCGCGGTAAGTGCCGATTCACGCCGGTTTGATCGCGCAAACGCGATGCTGCTCCGCACCGTGTCGACGCGAGGAGCCCAGGCGATGAAAGCGATGCTAGGTGGCTTGGCTGCCATGGTGCTGGCCGGCTGCGGTACGGCAACGACCCATGACACCGCGATCCGCAACGCCGTCAGTAATCGCCTGTTCCTGTACCAGGCTGCCGGTGACGGCGATGCCACCTTGCTGGTGGTCCGCGACAACGGTTTGTTCGGCGGCGGCTGCTCCAGCCAGATCTTTATTGATGACAAGCAGGCAGCGCAGCTGGAAATCGGTGAGCAGGCGGCGTTCCGCCTGCCCAGTGGCACGCATGCGATCTCGCTGCAAAACTCCGGCGCGTGTCGCCGCGTGAGTGATGCCAGGGTGGATGCGACGCTGGGCGCTGGCGAGGACGTCACCGTGCAAGTGAATGCGCGCGGATCGTCCCTGTCGCTGGCCAAGCGCTGAGCCGCAGCCAGGCGGGTGCCAGGGCGACCCTGCTGGAGTGAGCGCCATGCTTGACCCTGTCCTGGTCCATTGTCCGTACTGCGGTGAGCCGATCGAGATCCTGGTCGACGCTTCGGTGGACAGTCAGCGCTACATCGAGGACTGCCAGGTCTGCTGCCGGCCCATCGAGATTGCCGTCGACATCGGCGAGGACGGCGAAGTGCATGTCGGCGTCACCTCGGAGAACGACGGTTGAGCGTGTCGCCTGGACTCAGCCGAGTGCACTCGAGTCGATCACGTTGACGCCCAGCTGGTCATAACGCACGCGGGTGGCGAGGTCGACCTCAGCATCGGGCGAGACCGGGCGGGTCAGGTCCCACAGCACATGCGTGCGAAAACCCAGCTCGACCGCATCCTGCGCCGTCCACAGGACACATACGTCCCGCGCGAGGCCACAGACATACACTTCGTCCACGTCGTGTCCGCGCAGCCAGTCCGCCAGCCCGGTCGAGGGGCGTTGGCCGTCGGGCCCGTGGTTCTCACGAAATCCGCTATAGGAATCCACCCGCGGATCGTCGCCCTTGCGGATCACGGTATCCACGCTGGACCAGTCGATGCCGGGATGCAGCGCCGCCCCCGGCGTGTCCTGCACGCAATGGGTCGGCCATAGCGTTTGGGCGTGGCCGTACAGCGGGATGCGCTCGAACGGTTCGCGGCCCGGATGGGAGCTGGCAAAGGAGATGTGGCCGGCGGGGTGCCAGTCCTGGGTGGCGACGGCATGTTGGAACAGCTGCCGTTTCAGCAGCCGGTCGATGCCAGGGACGATGGCATCACCTTCATGGCAGGCCAGGGCGCCACCAGGCATGAAGTCTGGCTGCACGTCGACCAGGATCAGGGCGGCGCGACGGCTGATGGGCTCGCTCATGGGTCGCTCGAAGCTCGTAAAAGGTTGCGGCCAAAGAGTCTAGTCGTCCCACCGCCGGTAACAATGTGACTGATTCGACGAGTGATGTGTACGCAATGTGTGCTGTTCAGAGTAGGGTTTTTCTTACTCCAAGCCCTCAGGCCGATCGTAAGCCGCCTCGCTAAGGGCATAATGCTGTCAAACAACAACAATGGTGGACAGGGGTATGCCTTACGACCAGTCGTGGATGGGTTATGGCCTGATAGGTGGCCTGGAAGCCGGTGTCATCGCGGCGCTGGTGGCTTTCCTGTTGTTTGGCCTGATCCACTGGTTCGGCCGCACCCAAGGCTGGAGCCTGGGTTTTGAAATCAGCTGGGCCGCCGTGCTGAGCATGCTGCTCGCGGGCGGTGTCGACCTGTGGAATCTGTTCTATTTCAACTACGGCCGCTTGCAGTCGCTGGAGTTGCTGCGCGCACGACTGGCCGAAGTGCACGACCCCGACAGCATCGGCTTGCGCGTACTGTGCGAATTCGTTGGCGTCGTCATCGGCGTCTATCTTGGTTGGTTACTGTTCGCGCGTCGCCGACTGTCCTGATCTTGCCGTGGCGGGGTCCAGGCTGCGCAGCCTGGTGCCCGGCGCGGATGTTTTGGCTTCCCCTCCCCGCACGTTGTCGTGATGAATACCCAAGCTGACATGGCCGGCAGCGGCCTGCCGTTGACCCTCCGCATCGTTCAGATCGTTGCTTTCACGTTTCTGGCCTATCTGGTCATCGGCATGCAGCTGGCAGTGCTGCCGCCCTTCGTGCACAACGACCTCGGCTTTGGCGCGGTGCTGGCGGGGCTGGTGATCAGCACGCAGTACGTCGCCACCCTGCTCAGCCGCGGCTTTGCCGGACGCACGTCCGATACGGCCGGCCCCAAGCGGGCGGCGGTGATCGGCCTCGCCGCCTGTGGCGGCAGCGGTCTGTTGATGATCGGTGCCGCGCTGCTGCGCGACCTGCCAGCCGCGTCGCTGGGCGTGATGTTGCTGGCCCGGCTGGCGCTCGGCGTGGGCGAGAGCTGTGTGGCCACGGGCTGCATCATGTGGGGCATCGGGCGGGTGGGTAACGCGCACACGGCCAAGGTGATTTCCTGGAACGGCATTGCCACCTACGGCGCGCTCGCCGTCGGAGCGCCGGTCGGCGTGCTGCTCACCGCGACCTTTGGCTTCGTGGTCATCGGCATCGCCAGCGTGGCGCTGATGCTGCTCTCGCTGCTGCTGGCGTGGCGGCGTCCGGCCGTGCGTGTCGAAGCAGGCGAGCGCCTGCCGCTGCATCATGTATTCAAGCGAGTTGCGCCGTATGGCATGGGACTGGCGCTGGGGTCGGTCGGCTTCGGCGTCCTCGCCACCTTCATCACGCTCTACTACGCCAGCCAGGGCTGGGCGGGCGCGGCACTGACGCTGAGCCTGTTCGGCCTGTGCTTCGTAGGCGTGCGCCTGGTCTTCGGTTGGACCATCGGGCATTTCGGTGGTTATCGGGTGGCCCTGGTGTCGCTGCTGGTCGAGTGCCTGGGCCTGCTGGTGCTGGGCAGCGCGAGCCACGCCGGGGTGGCGGTGTTGGGGGCGGCACTGACCGGTATCGGCTTCTCGCTGATCTTTCCCTCGCTCGGCGTTGTCGCGGTGGAAAGGGTCAGCGCGAGCAATCGAGGATCCGCCCTGGGGGCGTATTCGGTCTTCATCGATGTGGCACTGGGCATCACCGGCCCGCTCGGCGGCTGGATCGCATCGGGCGGTCGCTACGCGCCGATGTTCGTCGTCGCCGCACTCATGTCCCTGGCGGCTGCCGCGCTTACCGGCGTGTTGTACGCAACCTACGGCAACACCATGCGCGGCTGAGATTTAAGGCAACACTGATCAAGTCTCGCCGTCGTCACCGCCCCTGTCTGCCCGCAGGTCGTTGGGGCGTCGGCGCACGCGGGGAGAGGACATGGATGTCCTCGGCTTTGAGGAGCGAGGAAGGCAGACTGGCCGTCTGTCGAGCCGGCGGACCGGCGAGCTGGGGGCAGACAGGGGCGGCCCCTCATATGGATATTCAAAGGCTTGGGTGATGCCTGGAAGGCCCGCAGACGAAGACGCGCGGCTTGGCAAGACGGCCAGTCTTCCCGGCGCCGCGCGCCTTCCCCTGCGAACCTTCCAGGCATCATGACGACGGTGAGACTTAATCAGTGTTGCCTTCAGAGCACCGGATCGAACAAGCGCGCCACATGCATGGCCAGTCGCCTGAGATACGGCGCCCCCAGGTACTCTGCCTCGGTCACCTCGTGCGCATGGGTGAAATCCTCGCGCAGCATGGCTTCCACCTGCATGGCGAAAGTGCGATCGACGTTGAGCGCACCGATCTCGAAATTGAGGCGGAACGAGCGGTTGTCGAGATTCATGCTGCCAACCGACGCGGTATCGTCGTCGATCAGCATCACCTTCTGATGCAGGAAGCCAGGCTGGTAGCGGAAGATGCGAATGCCGGCGCGCACCGCGTCGTGCGCATACAGCCCGGTGGCGAGAAACACGGTGCGGTGATCGGGCCGCGATGGAATCAGCACGCGTACGTCCACGCCGCGAAACACGGCAAGACGCAAGGCCGACATCACGGCCTGGTCGGGCACGAAATATGGCGTGGTGATCCATAGTCGCCTGCGTGCCGCGTGAATGGCGGCGACGAAGAACAGCGAGCAGGTTTCCTGCCGGTCAGCGGGGCCGGTGGCGGCAATCAGCGTGTGCGCATGGCCTTCGTTCGGCGTGGGTGACAACAGCGGTGGCAAGGCGCCGGTGACCCAATGCCAGTCCTCCGCAAAGCTGCGCTGCAGGTCGGCAACGGCTGGCCCTTCGATCTGCAGATGCGTATCGCGCCAGGGTGCGAGCGGCGGCTTGAGTCCGAGATATTCGTCGCCCACGTTGAGGCCGCCGACAAAGCCGCGGGTGCCGTCGATCACCACGATCTTGCGGTGATTGCGAAAGTTGAGCTGGAAGCGATTGCTGCGCCGCTGCGTGGCGAACGGGTGGACGGCGATGCCGGCATCGCGCAACGTGTCCACATACTGATGGGGCAGGGCGTGGCTGCCGATGCCATCGTAGAGCACGCAGATCTCGACCTTGGCGCGCGCGCGCTCCAGCAATACCTGCTGCAACCGCCGCCCCAGGGTGTCGTCGTGAATGATGAAAAACTGCACCAGCACGCAATGCTTCGCCTCGCCGATCGCGGCGAGCATGGCGTCGAACGCGGCCTCGCCATTGACCAGCAGGCGCAGCTTCTGGCCGGCATGGAAGCGCGTGCGCAGCATGTGGGCGATTTCCGCATAGCGCGTGCAGGTATCGGGCGTCGACAGCGCGGATTCGAGCTGGATGTCGGCCATGGCCTGCATTTGCTCGCGCCGTAGCCGATGCAGGTCGACATAGCCATGGAAGCGGCTACGGCCCAGGTAGAGGTAAGGCACCAGGGTGACATAGGGCAACAACACCAGGCCGAGTGCCCAGGCAAAGGCGCCTTGGGGCGTGCGCGTGTTCATCACCGCATGCATGGCCGCCAGCACGCCAGCCGCATGCAACAGGACGACGACGGCGCCGATGATGCTGCTCAGCATGGGTGGCGCTCAGTTGCGCCGAAGGCGGGCGTGTTGCGGTGGATCAACATGCTGTCCTCGTGAATGACGTCGCGTGGTGGAGGAGGTTTGCACACCGGTCTCAGCGCATGGCGCTGCGTACGGTATCCAGGACATCGCTTTCGCGCTGCCCCAACTGCTGCTGCAGATGATCGACGAAAAGGCGTATGCGTGCAGGGAGGTAGCTACGGCTGGGATAGATGGCGTAGATGTCGGCCTCCGGCAGGATCACATCGGCGAGCAGCGGCAGCAGCCTGCCGGCGCGGACATCCTCTGCGATGTCCCAGGCGGACTTGAAGGCGAGGCCATGGCCTGCCACCGCCAGCGCGCGCATCAGGTCGCCGTTGTCGCAAGTGATGCTGGCGTCGATGCGCAGGGTGCGGGGCCCTTCCGGCGTTTGCAGGATCCACGGCAGGATGCCGTGTCCTGGCCGATGCAGCATCAGGCAGTCGTGTTGAGACAGCTCGTCGGCGCTGGCCGGGCGGCCGCGACGGGCCAGGTAGGAAGGCGCGGCGCACACCACGCGGAAGTTGCGCGCGAGCCGGCGCGAGACCAGCCGCGAATCGGTGAGGTTGCCGCCGCGCACCGCCACGTCCACGCCGTGCTCGAACAGGTCGAGTATGGCGTCGGAGTTGGTCAGGCGCAGCTTCAGGTGCGGGTGCTGGGCGGCGAAGTCGGCCGCGATCGGACCGATGTACTGGCGCCCCATGTCCACCGCCGCGGACACGTGCAACTGTCCGCGCACCTCGAGTTGCCCGAGGCCTACGGCAGAGTTGGCGTCGTCCACGTCGGCAATGATGGCCATGCAGCGTTCGTAATAGATGCTGCCTTCTTCGGTCAGCGTGAGACGGCGCGAGCTGCGCTGCATCAGCCTCACCCCCAGCGCCTGCTCCAGCCGGTTGAGTCGCTTGCTCGCGGTGGCCGGGGACAGCCCAAGCTCCCGCCCAGCGGCCGAGAGGCTGCCATCGGTGACCGCGCGGACAAACAGCCGCATGTCTTCGAAATCGACCATCTTCAACTTTTTGGAAAAGATGCCTATCCAGTTTGCTCAATTTACGCATGGTTCGACAAGATGCAGAGTGGCTGGCATTCCCTAGCTAGAGCCCTTGTCATGATCCTTCGAAGCGCTGGACGGCGACGATGAGCGCCGTTTCGTCCAAATGGGCGCTGTTTGCCCTATCTGTCGCCGCCTTTGCCATTGGGACCACGGAATTCGTGATCATGGGCCTGTTGCCGGAAGTGGCTGGTGACCTGCATGTCAGCATTCCCTCGGCGGGCCTGCTGGTCTCCGGCTATGCCCTGGGCGTGGCGGCAGGGGCTCCTTTGCTGGCGGCGCTCACCGCCCGGTTGGAGCGTCGCAACGCCTTGCTGCTATTGCTGGGCCTGTTCATCTTAGGCAACGCGCTATGTGCCGTGGCCCCGAACTATGGTGTGCTGATGGTGGCGCGCGTGGTCGCTGCGTTCTGTCATGGCTCGTTCTTTGGTATCGGCGCGGTGGTGGCGTCGCATATCGTGCCGCGTGAGCAGGCGGCTCGCGCCATCGCCTTGATGTTCACCGGCCTGACCCTGGCCAATGTGCTGGGCGTACCGTTCGGCACCTTTCTTGGCCAATGGGCCGGCTGGCGCTCGACCTTCGGCGCAGTCACCGGGCTGGGCGTGGTGGCGGCCATCGCCGTATGGCGGCTGGTGCCGGCACTGCCGGATCTGCCCATGCCGCACATCCGTCGCGAGCTGGTGGTGTTGCGCCAACCCCAGGTGTTGCTGGCACTGGCGATGACCGTGCTTGGCTTTGGCGGCGTGTTCACCGTATTCACTTATATCGCGCCAATTCTTCAGCAGCAGTCGCAGGTGAGCGTTGGCGCGACGGGTTGGGTACTGGTGCTGTTTGGCGCGGGCACCACGGTCGGCAATATGCTCGGCGGCCGACTGGCCGACTGGCGCCTGATGCCATCCCTGGTGGGCGTCCTGGTGCTGCTGGCCCTGATCATGCTGGCGTTTGCCTGGACCATGCATGACACCACGGCGGCCATCATCACCGTATTTGTGTGGGGCGTCGCCGCATTTGCCACGGTGCCGCCGTTGCAGATGCGCGTCGTGCAGCAGGCTGGCGACGGGCCGCATCTTGCATCGACGCTCAATATCGCCGCGTTCAATCTGGGTAATGCGATCGGCGCCTTCATTGGCGGCTCGATGATCAAGCTTGGTTTTGGACTGCCGTCGGTCAGCATCGCCGGGGCCGTGGTCACTGTACTCGGCTTGCTGGTGACGCTGGCGAGCGCCACCTTGGGGCGTCGCCGTGGCAACCACGCGCTTGCCGGCAACGCGGTTCGCGCGTAATCACTCGCCCTCACAGGGGAAGCTCATGGCAGATGCAGCGAAGGTGGCCCTGGTCGTTGGAGCCCAGGGTGTGATCGGTCGGAACCTCGTCGACCATCTGGCGAGCCTGGACGACTGGCAGGTGGTGGGCCTGTCGCGCCGTGGTGGTGCGGTGACCGAACAGGTCCAGCACATCGCCGTGGATCTGCTGGATCCTGCGGATGCCCGTGAAAAGCTCGCCGGGCTTCGACAGGTGACGCATGTTTTCTATACGGCCTATCAGGATCGACCGAGTTGGGCGGAACTGGTCCCGCCGAACCTGGCGATGCTGGTCAATACGGTCGAAGCCATCGAGCCGGTGGCGACGCGCCTGCAGCACATCAGCCTGATGCAGGGCTACAAGGTTTATGGCGGACACCTGGGCCCGTTCAAGACCCCTGCGCGTGAAACCGATGCAGCCTTCATGCCGCCGGAATTCATGCATGATCAGCAGCGCTTCCTCGAGGCGCGGCAACAGGGCAAGGCGTGGAGCTGGTCGGCTATCCGTCCGGCCGTGGTGGGTGGCTTTGCGCTCGGTAATCCCATGAATCTCGCGCTGGCGATTGCCGTGTATGCGTCGATGAGCAGGGAGCTCGGGCTGCCACTGCGTTTTCCAGGCAAGCCGGGCGCTTATGATCGCCTGCTGGAAATGACCGATGCCGGTTTGCTGGCGCGGGCCACGGTGTGGGCCGCGACCGATGCGCGTTGCGCCAATCAGGCGTTCAACATCACCAATGGCGATCTGTTTCGCTGGAATGAGATGTGGCCAGCCATCGCACGCTATTTCGAACTCGAGGTGGCGCCGCCGTTGCCGTTGGCGCTGGCTACGGTCATGGACGACAAGGAGCCGTTATGGCGCGCCATGCGCGACAAGCATGCGCTCGCGGCGCATGCCTACGCCGAGGTGTCGTCATGGCGCTTCGCGGATTTCGTTTTCTCCTGGGACTACGACATGTTTGGCGACGGTTCCAAGGCGCGCCGCTTCGGTTTCCATGAGCACGTCGACACGCAGGCGATGTTCATGCGGTTGTTCGACGATTTTCGCGAGCGCAGAATCATTCCCTAGCCCCGCACGCCGGATGACTGAATCAGGTTCAAGGAGTACCCCATGAAAGCCGTCGCTTATCGGCATAGCCTGCCAATCAGTGATCCGCAAAGCCTGCTCGATGTCGAGCTGCCCGCGCCCCTGGCCCAAGGACGCGACTTGCTGGTGAGAGTCGAAGCGATCTCGGTCAATCCCGTCGACACCAAGATCCGCGTGCGGGCCGATCCGCAGGGTGCGGACAAGGTGCTTGGCTGGGATGCGGCCGGTACTGTGGTGGCGGTCGGTGCGGACGTCAGCCTGTTCAAGCCGGGCGATGCGGTTTACTACGCGGGCGCCATCGACCGCTCCGGCAGCAATGCCGAGCTTCAGCTCGTCGACGAACGCATCGTGGGACGCAAGCCGGCCTCGCTGGATTTTGCTGAGGCGGCGGCGATGCCGCTTACCACCATCACCGCATGGGAGCTGTTGTTCGATCGCCTTGGCGTGCCACGCGGAAGTACGGCACGCAGCGGTGTCGTGCTGGTAGTCGGCGGAGCCGGTGGGGTGGGTTCGATGGCCGTCCAGCTGGTGCGCCGGCTGACCAACCTCACCGTCATCGCCACGGCATCGCGCGACGACAGTCGCGCATGGGTGAGGGACATGGGCGCGCATCATGTGATCGATCATCGCGGTGACCTCGTCGCCCAGGTCAAGGCGATCTCGCCCGCAGGTGTCGACTACGTGCTTAGCCTCACCCACACGGAGCAGCATTTCCCCGCCTTGGTGGAGTTGCTAAAACCGCAGGGCAAACTGGGCCTGATCGATGACCCGGCAACGCCGCTGGATATCCGCCTGATGAAATCCAAGAGCCTCTCGTTGCACTGGGAGTTCATGTATACGCGTTCGCAGCATCGCACCGAGGACATGCAGGCACAGCACGTATTACTCGATGAGGTTGCCAATCTGGTGGATGCCGGCGTGCTGCGCAGCACCTTGCGTGAAAACCTTGGCGCGATCAATGCGGCGAACCTGCGCCGCGCACATGTGCAGCTGGAGAGTGCCAGCACGATCGGCAAGCTGGTGCTCGCTGGTTTCGCCTGAAATCGGCGGCAGCACGGCGGATGCGGAGGCATCCGCCGTGGCTCGCTCAAGGAGCGAGGATGCGGTCGGCCAGGTTGCGTGCCTGCTGGCGGATTTCCGGCATCGCCGTGGATTCCCACAGCGTGCCGCGCAGCAGGGTGCCAATGGCGTAGAGGTGTGGCCAGGTCTGGCCGTCGTGCTGCAGGCGGCCCTCGGTGGTTCCTTCGCAACCGAGCCCAAGTGGATCGGCCGTCACATGTCCATTGGTCGCCAACTGACGAACCAGGCGATGCTTGGTGCGGCGCACGTCGGTATTGAGGCCGACCGTCTGGATCACCACGTCGGCGTCCATCGACGAGATCGTGCCATCGCGTGGCGAGCGGATGTCCAGATGCAGCTTGCCGCCGGCTACTTCGACCGCCTCCAGTCGCCCACGACGGCGTTGCAGTCGACCGTCGACTTCCAGCGCTAGCATCGATGCCATGACTTGCGGTGCCATGCGGTGACGCACACGTTCCCATGCCCAGCGCGCATGGCGCAGGAAGCGCGCCCGTTCGGTCTGCGGAAGCAGGCGCCACAAGCTCGGCGTATGCGGCCGCAGGCTGTCGATGACCGTGCGCCAGTCGCTGCTCTGCGCCGCGGCTTCGCGCAGCAGACGCACCCAGGTGCGAATATCCGGCGCATCGCGCATCGATTCGATCAGGTCGCTGCTGTCATCCACGGGTGCGGAAGCCGCTTCCAGGTGCGACTCCGGCAACAAGCCGTGGCGCGATATGGCGGTGAACTGCGCATTCGGCCATTGCGCGGAGAGCTCCAGCAGCACATCGACCGCGGTGAGGCCGAGACCAATCAGCACCACCTTGAGCGGTCGGCTGTCGGGCTTTACCGAGGCGAGGAAGCCCCACGGTTCGGTCACGTACTGGCCGCTCTCGAGGGCCGCTTCGCTTACGCCGCACAGCGGCTGTGGCGGCAGCGATCCCAGTGCGAGTACGGTGGCGTCGACGCGGCTGTTCTCCTCGCCGTGAATGATGGTGACACCTTCGTTTTCCGGCACCACCGCATCGACCGCAAACGGCAGCACGCGTATGTCGTGGCCAGCGCTACGAGCGTTTTCCAGTGCGCGAGCGACTTCCGCTTCCAGATAGTCGCCATAGAGACGTCGCGGCAGGAAGTCGGTTCCCGCAATGGTGTGATCGCCACGCTGGGCGAAGTCGAGGAAACCGCGCGGTTTGCCCGCGAACATGCTCATGGATGCCGCACGCACATTCAGGAGATGCCGGTCCGAACGGGTGCCATAGGCCACGCCGCGTGCCGACGTGTCGCCGCCGGTGTACCAGTCCAGATGCAACGGCTGCGCCGGCTGGCGTTCCAGCAGCTCGCTCAGCAGCGCTGCCGCTGCCGCACCGCCGCCGATAATGGCGACCCTTCGATACATGCCACTCCCTTAAATGATTGCGTTGTGCGGCTCAGGCGTGCAGGTGGCCAGCAATGGCGCTGCGCTGCGGCCTGGTGAGCCATTGACCGGTTTCCCCGGTTCTTTCGTATGTGAAGTACTGTGCCAGATCGCCACCGTAGACGTGAAGCGTCAGTGCCGTGTCGTGGCGGGAAAGATTGCGGCAGCGATGCGCGTAGCGATCATCGGCATCGAACCAGCTGGCATCGCCGGGGCCCAGCCAGTCGCGTCCTACCGCCCTCAGCGAGCGGCCCTGCGGATCGCATTCCCAGGACTCCACTTCGAGCGCGCCATGCAAGGCCAGCTCCAGCCCCCACAGGCCGGCATGGTCGTGAATCGGGGTGGCATGGTTGGCAGGCCAGGCGTTCACCAGCACGGTGATATCCGGCTTGTTGCGCAAGGCAAGCAGCCAACGCTCGAAGCCTTTGTTATGCGTGCGCAGATCGGCCAGGTCGTCGTTCAACGCCTGCCGGTTCTGAAACACCATGCGGCTGAGCTCTCTTGCCATCGAGGGAAGATCCGGATGCTCGCCTACACCACAGGAAAATGCGATGTCACGCAGTGCCTTCAGGTGTTGCATGTGTCTGGCCATGCGAGGGGCCTCGTCAGGAACCGGGGGCGCAGTGGACCATGCACATCGTTAAAGTCCCGTAACTTCGAGCGTGCCGGAAGGCTGCGGCAGCCTATGACTTCCGCAACATGCGAACGCTGTGGCAAGCGCGCAAGATCATCGCCGTCGAGGCCTTGAAACTTGCGTCGGCCGCCAATATGACGTCGTCGTATGAAGCCGCCGGGCTGCACTGGAAGGAGGAGCGCCATGATCGCGATAAGCCTGCTCTTGATGCTGGTAGTGACGTTATGGCTTACGGCCGCCGTTGTCGGGGTCGTATTCAAGTTGACCTTCGCGCTGATCGGCGGCTTGTTCAGTATTGTCGGCGCAGCGCTGGGATTGCTGTTTGGTGGCGTGGCCCTGCTGGTGATTGCGCCGATCGTTGCGTTGGCCGTTCTGCCATTCTGCCTGCCGGTGTTGCTACTGGTGGCCGTGGTCTGGGCCATCGCACGCGCCACGCACCGGCCGGCGTCGCCGGCACCCGCGACGGCGCGCTGAATCCTGCTTGCCGTGGAACGGCCCGGCCTGGCGGTCCATGCAGGCCGGGCCTCTTCGGGCCCAACGATCCCGCGCCGGGTAGCGCGCCATCCACACGGATCTAAGTCGGGTCGATCAAAGCCGGCCCCATCAAAGCTGGTTGATGTTGAAGCTGACCGGCACTTTCGCCCACGCGCGTATGGCGCGCCCGTTGGCCATCGCGGGCTCGAATTTCCAGCCTTTCAGTACTTGCTCGCGCGCGCTGCGATCGAGCAGGGCATAGCCGCTGCTCCTGGCAATCACGACGTCCTGCGGCACGCCTTGTTCGTCCACCAGCACCCTCAGCAAGACCGTGCCTTCCATGTGCGCGTGCAGTGCCTGCGGCGGATACTTCAGGGGAATCGCCTTGTAGGCGAGGGTGGCTTCGACCGGCGCCGCCTGCGTGCCGGTGTCGGGTGCATCGGAGACGATCGTGGGCGTAATGGTCGGTACCGCCATGGGGCTGTCTTCGGTGGTCATCGGCTCTGGCGCGACCACGGGCTGAGGTTGAACTTGCGGATGGGCCATCGGCTTGGGTTGGACCAGGGGTTTGATTTCGAGCGTCGGCGGCGGCTTGACCTCGGGCGGGCTGGTGACCCAGTGGATCCGCAGGTCGGGCAGGTGCTGGACCTGTTCGGCCAACTGGGGAGCCAGGGGCCGCATGACGGCGAGCAGGGCGGCGAGATTGAGCGCGATGGCCGCACTGAGTGCGGCGATGCGCACGCTGTCGGGATGGGCAGTACGGGATACAGCCAGGCTTGCGGACGACATAAGCGACCTCCTGACGGCTCGATGTTGGGATGGCATCCGCAGCGCCGCGTGGGGACGCGGTGGGGATCGTGCGGATGCGAGACCAGCCTAAGCCCGCAAAAAAGACTTGCGCAAGTGGCCGTATGGAAGGCTATTCTGTGCGGCGGGGCGCTAGTGCGCGAGAACGCGGATTTTCAGTGCGCCACCAGCATCGGCACGTCCCCGTGCATGAACAGGTGCCGGGTGGTGCCCCCCAGCACCATCTGGGCGAGCCGCGAGCGGCTCCAGGCGCCCATCACAATAAGGTCGGCAGCATGCTTGTGCGCCGCGTCCAGCACGGCAGGGCCAGCGGCATGGCTGGGGCCGCTATCGAAGACTTCCAGGCGTGCATGAATATCGTGGCGCTGCAGCCAATCGACCAGTCCGGGCGGCGGTAGCACGGGCAGCAGGTCCGCATTCATTTCGCTGCCATCCAGTACCAGCACGTCCCCTGCTTTTTGCAGGATGGGTATCGCTGCGGCAAGTGCGAGGGCCGATTCGCGGCTGCCGTTCCATGCCACCAGCACACGGGCGCCGATGTCGGCGACCGGTGCCAGGTCCGGCACCACCAGCACCGGCCGTCCGCTGGCGAACACGCAACGCGACACCGATCCAAAACCGACCGGCGCGTCGCTGCGCTGCTGGCTGCGTTCCATGATCAGGAAATCGTAGCCGGAGGCCGCCTGGCTGACGGTCTGTACGGTATCCCCCTGGGTGACCCGCCAGGTACCGGCCAGGCCGTGGGCGCCGAGCAGCTGTTGCCAGTGGACTGCGTGCGTCTGGGCTTCGGCGATCCGCCGCTGGGTCTCTTCCAACTGCACGGGTACCGCCTCCGGCAGGCTGAAGGCAGCGGCGGGCAGGTCGGCCACGTAAAGCGCATCCAGCCGCGCACCCAGGCGTCGCGCCAGTGCCAGGGCCGCGCGCGGCGCGGGTACGTCCAGCTCACAATGGTCCAGATGCAACAGCAGATCGATGGCTGACATCGAGCGGTCCTCCTGTTTCCAGTCCCTGCCCAGCTTAGAGCCTGTTCCATGGCCGTGCGTAGCCCATGTCGCCGCAGCCTGGCGGTGGGGCCGCAGGGCAGGCAGGGGCGTACGGATCCGCCAAAAAAAAGCCCCGCACAGGGTGGCGGGGCGGCAAAGCCGAGCATCGGGGGAGAGAGAGGGGATGCCCGGCCCGCGTATCTTCCCGGCGCCCGGCTTGATTTGGTGTACAGCCTGGGTGAAGGAGGCATTCACGTGTCAGCAGGAGGGCGCTTGCCAGAATCAGACTCCCGCCTCAGCTTGGCGTGGGCACGGCCATACGGGAGAGACGGCAATGAAAATGCGAAAGAGTCTGGGTGCGCTGGCGCTGGTCCTGACCTGTTGGATGGCCTCGGCCTCGGCCCACGCGGGAGACATCGAATGCAAGATGGATTTCCACCTGTCCGGCTGGTCGGTGTTCTATCAGACGGCTACTGGCAGCGGCACGGTCCATTGCAACAACGGCCAAAGCATGGGCGTGCATATCCGGGTGAAGGGCGGTGGCATCACGTTTGGAAAGAACGAAATTGACCACGGCATCGGCAAATTCTCGGGCATAACCAGCATCAGCGAGATCAAGGGGCATTACGCCGATGCAGGGGTTCACGCCGGGGCGTCGAAATCCGCCGGTGCGCGCGTGATGACCAAGGGCAATGTCTCGCTGGCGCTCAGCGGTACGGGCAAGGGCTGGGACCTGGGCGTGGCATTTGGCGCGTTCATTCTCGAATGACTGAGAGCCTGGTGTGGCGTTTTGTGCGCTGCGCCAGGCTTTGCATTCGATCCGCAGATGGCTAAGGTGGCGGGTACGTACGACCCCGTACGTTTCGAATGACAAGGAATCCCCACCATGTCCGCCCACCCCGGCACGGCGCTCCCCCGTTATGCCTATGGCGATGAACTCGCCAGTAGCGTCATCCACGGCATTGGCATCCTGCTCAGCATCGCCGGCCTGGCTACTCTGGTGGCGTTCTCCGCGCTTTATGGCGATGTGCGCGCGGTCGTTGCCAGCGCGGTATTTGGTACGACCCTGATTCTTTGTTACACCGCATCGACGCTCTATCACTCGATTCCCGGTGTGCTGGCCAAACGGGTGCTGCGCACGTTTGACCATATCGCGATTTTCCTGCTGATTGCCGGTACCTATACGCCGTTCACCCTGATCGCGTTGCCGGGCGCCTGGGGTTGGGGATTGTTCTGCACGATCTGGGCGTTGGCGCTGATGGGTAGCGCGCTGGAGCTGGGCTTACTCAAACGTTATCGCCGCCTTGCCGTGCTGATGTATGTGGCGATGGGCTGGGTCGGGCTGATTGCGTTCAAGCCTCTGAGCGAACACCTGCAGTTCGGTGGCATGGTGCTGCTGATCGCCGGCGGCGTGACCTATACGCTGGGCGTGCCGTTCTATCTCTGGCGCAAGCTGCCGTACCACCATTCGGTGTGGCACTTCTTCGTGCTCGCCGGCAGCGTGCTGCATTACCTGGCCGTATTGCTCTACGTGATACCCGACGCACCGGCATGAGCCTTGCGCTCGACGCGCTACGGCGTGACCTCGAAGATGCGGCCACCCACCTGGGGCGGCCGCATGAGCTGCGTTTCCACCCCATGTTCGGCGGCCTGATGGCGTATTTCGGCGAGAAGCCGTGCGCATGGTTGTCGACGCAGGGACTGGCGCTGAAGCTGGCTGCAGACGATCAGGCTGAGCTGCTGGCGCGTGAAGGTGCCAGGCGCTTCGAGGCCCGGCCCGGCCTGCCGCCGAGCCGTCAATACATCGTGCTGCCGCCATCGTTGTGCGCCGACACGGCGCAGTTGGCCCGGTGGCTTGAGCGCAGTGCGCAGGCGATCGCGAAGGCGCAAAAGAAAGGGCCGCGCCCGAAGACGCGGCCCTGACCTGCGGCGGGGACGGTGACGTCCCCGCGTGGCTGGATCATTTCTTCTTTTGCGACGGGATGAACTGCGTGCGCACGGCCTCGGCCAGCTGCTCCGGCGGCAGCAGGCCCTGGCCGATCACGAAGTCGTTGAAGGCTTGGCGATTGAAGTCCTTGCCCAAGGCCAGTTCCGTTTCCAGGCGCGTCTGCTGCAGGCGCATATAGCCGTAGAAATACGCCGTGGCCTGGCCCGGGCTGTTGAAGGTGTAGCGATCCAGCTCCTGCTGGGTCATGGCTTCCGACAGGCCGACGTCGTAGCGCAGTACATCGTGCGCGCGCTCCTTGCTGATCAGGCCGAGGTTGAGCATCGGATCGAGGAATGCGCGGGCCGCGCGCTGCAGGCGAGCCTGCAAGGCGACGAACTGGCCTGCCGGCGGTTCATACGGCAGCATCTCCGACTCCGCGTACAGCGCCCAGCCTTCCACGTTGACGCTGTTGAAGGCGAACAAGCTGCGCGCCAGCGACACGCCGCGCTCGACCATGGCGGCAAACTGCAGCTCATGCCCCGGGCGGCCTTCGTGCGAGGTCAGCGTCCAGGCGGCAGCCTTATAGGTGAAGTCGTCGTACGACTGCGACTTGTCGCCGTTCGACGAGGGGTTGCCCATGGTCAGGACGAAGGTGCCCTGCTCGCCGTGGTTGTTGATGAAGGGCGGCGGGTCCATATGCGGTGCCGGCACCGCGGCGGTTTCCGCCTCGGAGGCGAGGCGCATCTGCATCTTGCGCTGCGGCAGGGTGATGATGTGCTCGCGGCGGATGGTGTCCTCGATCTTGCCGATGGTCTCGTGGTACCACGGCACCACGTCGTCCTTGCCCAGCTGCTGCTGCTTGAGCGCCTTCAGCACATCACGGTAGTCGGTGGCGTCGATGCCTTCGGCCTTGGCCACCACCGGCGCCATCATCTGCATCATCGAGCGCAGTTCGACGAATTCCAGCTGCGCCTGCTTGATCAGCTCTTCCGGCGGAATGTCGACGCCAACCTGCTTGAGGTTGTACGCATACAGCGGCTCGGGCAGGCGGAAGTCGGCGCGTGCACGCGGCACGATGGTGGCACGTACCCAGCTGTCGTAGTCCTTCAGCTGACTGTCCATGGCATCGAGCGCGGCCTTGCCTTCGGCATCGTCCAGCTTGTACTTGGCGAACAGCTGGCGGATGCCTTGCGCGTAGCGCTGCGTATTGGCGAGCTTCTGCTCCACTTCGCCCTTGTACGGGCCGATCAGGTCTTTCTCGCCCAGGCGTGCCTGGGTCTGCGCCTTGGCCAGCTCGGTGATCGGCGTGCAGCCGGGTGCCTTGCCTACATAGCACTGAAGTCGCTTGAGCGCGGCGGGACGGCGCTTGGCGGCGACATCGTCCTTCAGCAGCGCGAATTCGCCACCGAAGATCAGCTGGCCCACGTCCTGGTAGGGCAGCATGTATTTGTGATTGAGGTCGATGCCTTCGATCTGCTGGTCGGCCGCCTTGATCAGGATCTGCAGATCCTGCTTCACATTGGTGTCCTTCTCGGCAGCCAGCATCTTCTCAAGCTTGGCCTTCGCCTCGACCAGTGCCGCGCGGGAGCGCGCATCGACATCGGGCTTGAGGTCGGCGACCTTGGCGTCGTACTCGGGCAGGCCGATCTGCGAGGCGAATTCCGGGCTGAACCTGGCGAGCACGTCGAGCATCACCTTGGAGTCGGTGTTGCTGCGCTCGATCCAGGTAGGTGCCTTGGCTTCGGCGTGAACCGATCCGACGGCCATCAGCGAGACCGCCATGGCAAGGGCGAGGCGTTTGGACATGTTGTTCCCCAAAGTCGTGGTACCCGGAGCCTATAAGGGCGGCCGCGACGGGCGCCATGTGCCGAAGGTCTCGGGGCCGCCCCGACCCGGCGCTCAGCCGATAAGCATGGCGAAGGCGAACAGGCCGATCATGACGAACGAGATCACCAGCTTGATCAGGGTGCCGAACAGCAGCCCCATCCAGGTGGCCGCGCCTACATGGGCCGAGCGCAGCACGCTGGTACCCGAGGCAAGTTCACCCAGCAGCGCGCCCACGAATGGCCCGAGAAGCAGGCCCGGTATGCCGAGAAACATGCCGATCAGGGTGCCCAGGCCCGCCCCCGACAAGGCCAGCGGGCTCGCCCCGATGCGCTTGGCGCCCAGGGTGGCGGCAACGAAGTCGACGATGACACCCACGGTGCCAAGCACGCCGATGACCACCAGCCACCACAGGCCGACGTGCTGGTATTGATTCACCGCTGCGGCCAGCCAGATGCCGCCAAAGATCATCGGGATGCCTGGAAGCGCCGGCAGGATATTGCCGACCAGTCCACCCACCATCAGCACCGCGGCCAGTACGTAGAGCGCAATCTCCAGCATGGTGACTCCCTCTCTCGGGTGCTTGCCGCGACGTCGCTTACTTCTCGACGAACGCGCGCTCGATCACATAGTCGCCAGGTTCGCGGGTACGCGGCGAAATCGCGAAGCCGCGGCTGTCCAGCAAGGCGCAGGTATCGTCCAGCATGGCAGGACTGCCGCAAAGCATCACGCGATCCGTGGCTGGATCGAGCGGGGGCAGGCCGATGGCCTTGCTCATGGCGCCGTCGACAATGGCGTCGGTGATGCGGCCCTGATTGCGGAACGCTTCGCGCGTCACCGTGGGGTAGTAGATGAGCTTCTCGCGAGCCAGCTCACCCAGGTATTCATGCTGCAGCAATTCATGCTGCAGGAAGTCGGCATAGGCGAGGTCGCTGATGTTGCGCACACCATGGGCAACCACGATCTTGTCGAAGCGCTCGTAGGTCTCCGGATCGCGCACCAGGCTCAGGAACGGCGCCAGGCCCGTGCCCGTGCCAAGCAGATACAGGTGCTTGCCCGGCTTGAGGTCATTGAGCACCAGGGTGCCGGTCGGCTTGCGGCTGACGATGAGCGGATCCCCGGGCCGGAGGTGCTGCAGGCGCGAGGTCAGCGGCCCGTTCGGCACCTTGATGCTGAAGAACTCCAGGTGTTCCTCATAGTTCGCACTGGCAATCGAATAAGCGCGCATCAGCGGACGTCCGTCGACCTCGAGCCCGATCATCACGAACTGCCCGCTGTCGAAGCGAAAGCCCGGATCGCGCGTGGTGCGGAAGCTGAAAAGACTGTCGTTCCAGTGGTGCACGTCGATCACGTGCTCCGTCGCCAATGCCACCATTGCCGGTTACCGTCCAGAGTAGAGGGGAGCTGCGGGCAGGGCGCCGGCGGGGACCGGAACCGGACTCGTATGGGGAAGGCGGAAGCCGCTGCGCCTGACGAGTGCTGCCGCAGGTGCAGCCAGGATCGCCATTATGCCATCGCCGGGCGGGCGGTTCATGGCAGGCCGTCCGTGCAGCGCATGTTGCCGAAAACGAAGCCCCGTGCGGTTTTGCAGCCGCATCGGCACATCCGGCAGCGTGGCCGCCCAGGCCCAGGCAAGGCACTGCGGCATCATGACGCGAGCTGCATCGCTATGCCTGGGGTGCGGGCGGTTCCACGGCGCCGGCCATGCGCTTCAGCGCCAGCACGTACAATAGCGGCCATGTCTGCCGCCCCTATCCCCGCTGCCAGCTCCGTTCAAAACGAAGCCTGGCGCCTCACCGTCGCTCCGATGATGGACTGGACGGATCGCCACTGCCGCTATTTCCATCGGCTGTTGTCGCCGCATGCGCGCTTGTATACCGAAATGGTGACGAGTGCGGCGCTGGTGCGCGGCAAGCAGCTGCGCCTGCTCGAGCATAGCCAGCAGGAGCATCCGGTAGCGCTGCAGCTTGGCGGCAGCGATCCAACGGAGCTGGCGGTGGCGGCGCGCTACGGCATGGACGCGGGTTATGACGAGATCAACCTCAACGTGGGCTGCCCGTCCGATCGCGTGCAGTCGGGTCGCTTCGGCGCGTGCCTGATGCGCGAGCCGGCCCTGGTCGGCGATTGCGTGAGGGCGATGCGTGATGCGGTGGATGTACCGGTCACGGTGAAATGCCGCATCGGCGTGGACGACCAGGACGACTACGCCGATCTGCAGCACTTTACCGAAACCATGCTCGGCGCCGGCGTCGAGGTGTTGGTGGTGCACGCGCGCAAGGCCTGGCTGCAAGGCCTGAGCCCGAAGGAGAACCGCGAGATTCCGCCGCTCGACTACCAGCGCGTGTATCGGCTCAAGCGCGAGTTTCCGCAACTGGTCGTGGTCATCAACGGCGGCATCACTACGGCAGAGGAGGTGCAGGCGCACCTGGCCCAGGTCGATGGCGTGATGCTGGGGCGTGCGGCCTATCACGATCCCTACGTGTTGGCCCTGGTCGAGGCCGCCTTGTATGGAGAACCGCTGCCTGCGCGCGAGGACGTGCTGCTGCGCATGCGTCCCTATATCGAGGCCGAGCTGGCCCGGGGTACGGCGCTCAAGCACATCAGCCGTCATTTATTGGGCTTGTATCAGGGTGAGCCGGGTGCCCGGGGGTTCCGTCGCCGGCTCAGCGAGGGCGCTCATTTGCCGGGTGCAGGCTGGGCGCTGATCGACCAGGCGATGGCGCCAACCCAGGTGGCGGCGTGACGTGGCAGGCCCGTCCGGTCAGTATTCAGCCCCGATTCCATAGTCTGAACGAAGATGCCTCTCGTCCTCGCAGGTTATCCGGGTTTGTTTAACAAAATTAAAACAATTCTGTGTAGCTCGATGTTGCTGCTCTCGCTGTCGGCGGGAAGTGGCGCGCTTGCTGCGCAGACCGTCGAGCCGGCCATGACGCTGGAGCAGGCGGTGGTCCAGGTGCAGCAGGAGACTGGCGGCAAGGTGCTGTCGGCCAGTACCGTTCGACGTGGTCGAAGCTCATTCGAGCATCGGGTGAAGGTGTTGACGCCCACCGGCCATGTGCGGGTAGTGACCGTTACCACGGAGGCCAGCAAGGGGCCGGCTTCCAACGATTCGACCAAGAACCCGTCCGCTGACGGTGATAGCAACAAGGAGAAACACTGATGCGCATCCTTTTGGTTGAGGACGAGGCGCCGTTGCGCGAAACGCTTGCCGCCCGTCTGAAGCGCGACGGTTTTGCTGTCGATGCGGCCCAGGACGGCGAGGAAGGTATCTACCTCGGTCGCGAGGTGCCGTTCGACCTGGCCATCATCGACCTGGGCCTGCCCCGGATGTCGGGCATGGACCTGATCAAGGCGCTGCGCGAGGCCGGTCAGCGCTATCCCATCCTTATCCTCACCGCCCGTGGCGGCTGGCAGGACAAGGTCGAGGGCCTGAAGCACGGCGCGGATGACTACCTGGTAAAGCCGTTCCACGTCGAGGAACTGCTGGCGCGCATCAACGCGCTGGTGCGTCGTGCCAGCGGCTGGTCCAAGCCGGTGCTGGCCTGCGGCCCGATCAAGCTCGATACCACCGCGCAGACCGTGACCGTGGAAGGCAAGGTCGTCGACCTGACCAGCTACGAGTACAAGGTGCTGGAATACCTGATGCTGCATGCGGGCGAGCTGGTCTCCAAGGCCGACCTCACCGAACACATCTATCAGCAGGATTTCGACCGCGACTCGAACGTGCTGGAAGTCTTCATTGGTCGTCTGCGCCGCAAGCTGGACCCGGACGGCAACCTCAAGCCCATCGAGACGGTACGTGGACGCGGATACCGCTTTGCCATCCCTCGCAGCGAAGCCGACGACGAGTGATACGCAACCGCCGCGCCGCCCATTTTCACTGGCGGCGCGAGCGGCGCTAGCCACCAGCTTCGTGCTGGCGGCCTTCCTTGGCGTGGTTGGACTCACGCTGTCGCGCACCAGTGCCGACAGCGCGCTACAAGGTCTGCAGGACCGCCTGCAGAACTTCGTCGTGGCCTATCTGGCGGGCACCGAGGTCGGTCGTTCCGGCAAGGTGCTGTTGCCCGATACGCCCCCCGACCCGAGCTTCTCGCGCCCAGGCTCGGGCCTGTATGCCGTCGCCATCGGCGACAACGGATTCAAGTGGGAATCGCCTTCGGCCATCGGGCGCGACTTTGGCTTCCTCAAGCCGCTGGCGCCGGGCGAAGGACAGTTTGACGGCCCGATCGATACGCGCATGGGGCGGCTGTACTACTACACCTACGGGGTGGCCCTCGATACCGCCGAGAAGAAGTCCGTGCACCTCACCTTCATGGTGGCGCAGACCGAGGACCAGCTTGAAGGCCGCAATGCCGTCTTTCGTCGCAGTCTGATTTTCTGGCTCGCCTCGCTGGGCGTGATGTTGATCCTGCTGCAGATGCTGCTGCTGCGCTGGAGCCTCACGCCCTTGCGCAAGGTGGCCAGCGAGATGTCGCGCGTGGAGCGCGGCGAAAGCGAGCATCTGGGTGACCAGTATCCTGCCGAGCTTACGGGCCTGACCGAGCGCATCAACGCCTTCGTCGACAGCGAGCGCGAGCAGCGCGTGCGCACGCGCAATACCTTGTCCGATCTCGCGCACAGCCTGAAGACGCCGTTGGCGGTGATCCGCTCCGGGCTCGAAACGGTGAGCGACGAGTCGGGCCTGCGCAATCAGGTGCTCGACCAGGTGCGCAAGATGGACGAACTGGTGGCCTACCAGCTGGCGCGCGCGGCGACGTCGGGGCGGCAGACCTTCGCGGCAACCGCGATTCCGATCGCCGGCCACGCTGAGGACCTGGTGCAAAGCCTCGAGAAGGTCTATGCGGCGAAGAACGTGTTGTGCGAATTCGATATCGACGACAACGCAGCGTTCTACGGCGAGCAGGGCGATCTGCTCGAGCTGATGGGCAATCTGCTGGAGAACGCGTTCAAATGGGCCCGTCACCAGGTCTTGCTGGTGGTGAAGATGCGCCCCGTGGCGGGTCGCCAGCGCCCTGGCCTGTGGCTGAGTGTCGAGGACGACGGCCCGGGCATCGACGAAGACAAGATCGAGAGCGTGCTGCAACGTGGCGTGCGCGGCGATGAGCGCGTGCAAGGCCATGGCATCGGCCTGTCCATCGTGCAGGACATCGTGCGTGCCTATCAGGGCGAATTGATTGTCGATCGCTCGCCGGAGCTCAACGGCGCCCGCTTCAGTGTGAGGTTGCCGCCGGGCTAAGGCTGGGGCGGGGGCGAGTAGTGGGGCGCCAACGCCGTTGCGCCCTCGCCACTCATCCCTAGCCCCTGTCTCCTAACCAGGCGCAGGCGACGGTCCGTAATACGCCTGCAGCAGATCGGCGACGGCCGCATCGGCACGACGCAACACGGCCGGCTGCGAGAAGTGCAGCTCGCTGACCACGGCGAAGAATTCATCCGCACCTTCGACGGCATACGCATCGATCAAGGTTTCGCGCCCGCGCGCCACGTCGTTGGCGAGATGGTCGAAGGCGCGTTGGAAAGCCACGATCCATTGTCGCCGGACGATATGGGCAGGGAGTGGCGGCACGCCGTCGGGTGGGCCATCGAGCATGTCGAGCTTGTGCGCGATCTCGTGCACGACCACGTTGTAGCCATCCCAGGGCCGTTCCAGGTCGAGCTGCACATCGGCCAGTGACAGCACCAGGGGGCCGTGCTCCCACGCCTCGCCGATCAGCACGTCGTCGCCTTCGCTGACGATGCCGCTGTGCTCGTCGTGGTGGCTGCGATGCACCTTGAACTCGCCAGGATAGACCAGCACCTCGCGCCAGCCGCGCAGCGCGCGCGGGCCTTGCTGGAGCGCCGGCAGACAGGCCTGCATGGCGATCAGGGTGCGCAGATGCTCAGTCAGTTCCGCCCCGGCCAGGGCATGAAAGCGCTTGCGCGCAAGGAAAACCGCGACCAGGCGCCGTAGTTCATCCTGGCGCGCAGCATCCAGCCGCAACCCCAGCGGACAGCCCGCGAGCGCGCGCTGCCACAGCGAGTCAGGGAGTGGTGGAGCCGTGAAATAGGAGCGGAAACGCCGCCACCATGATTCCGGCACAGGCCGAAGACTTACTGGATAGAGCCGGGCAGCAGTGACTGCCAGCCAAGATAGGCGCGGTGACCGCTCGGTGCCGCTGGCGGGGTGGTGCTCGGGCAGTTGTCATTGCTCGACGAAGAGGACGCGGAGCCCGAAGAGGGGGATGCATCGCGTGGCAGGCCCAGTGCGTCGCCGCTGCTGTTGCCACCGCCATCGTGAGTGCTGGAGCTGCTGTCCACCGAACGCTGCATGGAGGTCAGATCTTGGGTGTCAGCGTCCATGGCCGACGCAGCACCAATGCCGCCGACGCACAGAGCACAACCTATCAAGAACTTCCCGACGCCCATCGCGGCGCAACCCCTTGATCCGCAATCCAAGTACCGGATGCTGGCAGAAATGGGCATCCGATGCCAGTGCCCCGCAAGCCCCCCGCAAGAACCCGCGAGTCCCAGAAGTCATGGCGTTTGAAGCGCGCACCGATGTTTGGGGCGTGCACGCGGCAGGCTAGAATCGCCCGAT
Organism: Dyella halodurans; assembly: GCF_026283925.1. Lineage (GTDB taxonomy): Bacteria > Pseudomonadota > Gammaproteobacteria > Xanthomonadales > Rhodanobacteraceae > Dyella > Dyella halodurans. The sequence continues at coordinate 334,583 of NZ_JAPDPF010000003.1, read as the reverse complement.
GTCACCTCTCCCAGCCCCGCGTGCATGCCTTGCCGTTAGTCGCTCACGCGGCCTCCCTGGCGTTGGCCTACGCTGATGCAGGCGCAAGAGTTGCTGGTCGCTCTCGCGCATGGAGACACCGTGTCTGGTGCTTTCCTGGCTGAGCGTGCCGGCGTGACCCGGGCAGCCATCTGGAAGCAGGTCGAGGCCTTGCGCGCGCGGGGCGTGCCGGTGGAATCGCGCGGCACCGCGGGCTATTGCCTGCCCTGGCCGTTGCAGGTGCTGGGTTTGCAGGAGATTCGGGCGGCCTTGCCGTCGCATGTGCGCAGCCACGTGGGCGCGCTGGAGCTGCATTGGGAGATCGACTCGACCTCTAATGAGATTCAGCGTCGCCTGGGCACGTTGCCCGACTTGAGCATGATCCTGGCCGAGACCCAGAGCGCTGGCCGCGGACGCCGCGGTCGCGCATGGTTGTCGCCGCCGGGCTTGAACGTCTACCTGTCCTGCCTGAAGCGTTTCGACGCGGGCTTTGCTGCGCTGTCGGGCCTGTCCCTGGCGGTGGGCGTCATCGTGATGCGCACGCTGGCGGCCCTGGGTATCCAGGGTGCGGGCCTCAAGTGGCCGAACGATGTGCTGAGCGATGGCGGCAAGCTGGCCGGCATCCTGGTCGAGCTCAGCGGCGAGTATCAGGGCCCCTGCGCCGCCATCATCGGCGTGGGCGTCAACGTGCGACTTACCGCGGCGCTGCGCGAGCAGGCCGGCCAGCCCATCAACGACCTGGCCAACCTCGCGCATGGCCAGGCACCCGATCGAAACCTGGTGGCGGCAAGCCTGATCGCCGCCCTGGTCGAGGGCTTGCGCCAGTTCGAACACGAAGGATTCGCCGGCTTCGTCGAGGCCTACGGCGGGCACGACCTGCTCCGCGGCAAGCCCCTGCACCTGCAGGGTGCGCTCGGTGAGCTGGATGGCGTCGGCGCCGGTGTGGATGCGCGGGGTGCCCTGCTGCTGCAGACACCTGCGGGCGTGTTGTCGATCGACAGCGCCGATGTCACGGTGCGGCGCGCATGAGACTCCTGCTGGATCTGGGCAACACCCGACTCAAGTGGGCGCTGTGCGACGGCGGCGACTGGCAGTCTCAGGGCGCAGTGAGTTGGAACGAAGACGTCGTGCTGGCCCTGCACGAGGCTTGGCGCGAGGTGCCCATGCCGGTGGCCGCGGTGGCGGCATCGGTGGTGGATGCCGGGCGCGAGGCTCAGGTCGCTGCCGTGGTGTCGGCACGCTTTGCCCGCGATACGCAGTGGTTGCGCACGCCGGCCGAAGCCTGCGGCGTGCGCAACGCCTACGCCGATCCTGCGCGCCTGGGCGTGGACCGCTTCCTCGCCATGGTGGCAGCGCACGCCGATGGCCTCGGGCCCTGCGTGCTGGCTGGCGTGGGCACGGCGCTGACCCTCGATGCACTGGCGGCGGATGGCGTGCACCTGGGCGGCCTGATCGCACCCGGGCCGCAGCTGATGCAGCAGTCCCTGCTTGGCGCGACGGCGCGCGTGCTGGTCGAGCGGCCGGGGCGCGTGCTCGATGTGGCTGACAACACGCCCGATGCGGTGGCTTCCGGTTGCTGGCAAGCGGCGGCGGCACTGATCGAGCGTTTCGTGGCGCGGCTGGCGCCGTCACTCGGCGGCGCGCCCTTGCTGATACTGGGTGGCGGCGACGCGGAAGCGTTGTTGCCGTTGATGTCCGTGCCGGCGAGGCTCAGCAGCGATAGCGTGCTGCGTGGCCTGGCCGTGTGGTCGGACGCACATTCCCCTCTCGGGTCGGCTCTCTAGAATGCCGGCTCTTGTCGTTTGCCTGACGGATCGACGATGTTCCTGCGCCTGCTGTTCGTACTGCTGATTGCCCTCAACATTGCGGTGGGAGCCTGGTTGCTGCTGGGGCAGGACGACGTGCACGGTCGCAGCGCCACCGACCCGGGCGTGCCGGCCCTGAAATTGCTGTCCGAGCGACCGCCGCCGCCCGCCTCCGTGGCGTCGACGCCCGTTGCCGCGGCATCGGTTGTCGCGGCAGCTTCAGCGCCGTCGCCGTCGCCGACAGCGTCGACGCCGGTAGCCCCGGCCATCCCGGCGACACCGCCGCGACAGGCCAGCTACACCTGCATGGCCCTGGGGCCTTTCGCCACGCCGATCGACTTGCGCAATGCGCGGACCGCGCTCAGCAACCAGGCCGCACGCATGCGTTCGCGCCAGGAGCAAACCACCCAGACCACCGGCTGGTGGGTCTATCTGCCTGGTGGCGGCAGCCGCGACAAGTCGCTGGAACTGGCGCGCCGCCTTACCGCCGCCAATGTCGGCGAGTATTTCATCGTGGGTACGGGTGACCAGTCCAACACCATTTCGTTGGGGCTGTTCAAGGATCCCGCCAATGCGCGTCGTCGTCGCGACCAGGTGGTGGCGGCCGGGTTCCCCGCCCAGATGAGCGAGCGTACCGAGGCGGTGCCGGAGTACTGGCTGGACGTGGTGATGGCCGACAATGGCCATGGGGATTGGCGTAACCGTGTGCGTGGCGTGGGTTCGCACAGCACCGGTTGTTTCTGAGGCCGCTGTTTTGGCGTCAACAGACGCGGGTTTGCTAGACTGCCCGTTCTTCGCCGGCATAGCTCAGTTGGTAGAGCAACTGATTTGTAATCAGTAGGTCGCGGGTTCGATTCCTGCTGCCGGCACCATTCGAGGATTCCTCCCATGCGCCATGCGTCCCTTGCCGCCCTTCTCATGTTGGCGGGGGCGAACCTGGCCATGGCGATGGACGCCCCGCTCGCTGCCGACCAACTGCTGGCGCAGCAACAGACCGGCCAGACGCCCTTGCTGCTCGACGTGCGTCACACGGATGAATTCCGCGACGGCCATATTGCGGGTGCGCTGAATATCCCGGTGGAGGAGCTGGCCAGTCGTGCCGGCGCCCTGGGGGTGCCGCGCGATCGCGAAATCGTGGTGTACTGCGTCTCCGGGCGTCGTGCCACGCGTGCGCAGGAAACCTTGCTGGGCCTGGGGTATACCCATGTGCGCCAGCTCGAAGGCAGCCTCGATGCATGGCGGCAGCGTCATCTTCCGCTGGTGCGCGAGAGCGCTGCCGCTTCGAATCCTCCTCACTGACGAGACTTCATGGGCAACAAGGCACTTTCCCTGATTGGTGTTCCCACCGACATCGGCGCCGGCCATCGTGGCGCCTCGATGGGGCCGGAGGCACTGCGCGTGGCCAACCTGGCCAGCAAGCTGGAACGGCGTGGGTTCGAGGTGATCGACCACGGCAACCTGCAGGGGCCGGTCAATCCGTGGCAGCCGCCGCAGGATGGCTATCGCCATCTGCCCCAGGTCGTGGCCTGGAACGAGGCGGTGCATACGGCCGTCTATACTGAGCTGGCGGCTGGGCGGGTGCCGGTGATGCTGGGCGGCGATCATTGCCTGGCCATCGGCTCGATCAGTGCGGTGGCACGCCATTGCCGCGAGCAGGGCAAGAAACTTCGCGTGCTGTGGCTGGATGCGCATGCCGATTTCAATACCGCCGACGTCACCCCCTCGGGCAATATTCACGGCATGCCGGTGGCCTGCCTGTGCGGCAATGGACCCCAGGCGCTGGTCGAAGTCGGCGGGCACGTGCCCGCGACCACGCCGGATGTGTTTCGCCAGATCGGCATCCGCTCGGTGGATGAAGGCGAGAAGAGTCTCGTGCGCGAAGCCCAGGTCAGTATCTTCGACATGCGTCGCATCGACGAAGTCGGCATGAAGCGTACGATGGAAGAAGCGCTCGCCGACGTGGATGAGAACACCCATCTGCACGTGAGTTTCGACGTCGACTTCCTCGATCCGACCATTGCGCCTGGCGTGGGCACGACCGTGCGAGGCGGACCGAATTATCGCGAGGCGCAGCTGTGCATGGAGATGATCGCCGACACCGGTCGCGTGAGCTCGCTGGATATCGTCGAACTCAATCCGGCCTTCGACAAGCGCAATCAGACCGCAAGGCTGGCGGTGGATCTGGTTGAATCGCTGTTCGGCAAGTCCACGCTGATCCGCTGATCCGCTGATCCGCTGAACGCCCCGACCCAACAACACGCATAAAGAATCGCACATGAAGACCCGCGTACTCACTGGCATCACCACCACCGGCACGCCGCATCTGGGCAACTACGTTGGCGCGATTCGCCCGGCGGTGGCCGCCAGCCGGCGTGACGACGTCGACGCGTTCTACTTCATGGCCGACTATCATGCGCTGATCAAGAGCGACGACGCGGGCCGCATCGAGCGTTCACGCCTGGAGATAGCGGCCACCTGGCTGGCCGCCGGCCTCGATCCGCAGAAGGTCACGTTTTATCGCCAGTCCGACATTCCGGAAATCCCGGAACTGACCTGGTTCCTCACCTGCGTCACGGCCAAGGGCCTGCTCAATCGCGCACATGCCTACAAGGCTGCCGTCGACAAGAACAGCGCGGCAGGCGAGGACGCCGACGCCGGCGTCACCGCGGGCCTGTACATGTATCCGGTGCTGATGGCCGCCGACATCCTAGCCTTCAACGCGAACAAGGTGCCGGTGGGGCGTGACCAGATCCAGCACGTCGAGATGACGCGCGATATCGCGCAGCGCTTCAACCACATCTATGGCCGCGAGTTCTTCGTGCTGCCGGACGTGGTCATCGAAGAGCAGGTGGCGACCTTGCCCGGCCTCGACGGTCGCAAGATGTCCAAGAGTTACGACAACACCATTCCGCTGTTCGCCGGTGGCCAGAAGCATTTGCGTGACACGATCATGCGCATCGTCACTGATTCGCGCCTTCCCGGCGAGGCGAAGGACCCGGACAACTCCGCGCTCTTCACCATCTTTCGCGCGTTCGCCAGCGAAGCCGAGTCGGCGGCGTTCCGCCAGGCCCTGGTCGACGGGATCGGCTGGGGCGAGGCCAAGCAGGTGTTGTTCGAGCGCATCGAAGTGGATGTGGCGCCGATGCGCGAGAGCTACGATGCCTTGATTGCGCGGCCGGCGATGATCGAAGAGATCCTGCACGAAGGTGCGAAGAAAGCGCGGGCGATCGCCGCCCCCAAGATTGCCGAGCTGCGTGATGCCATTGGCTTGCGCTCGGGTAGCGTGGCCGCGCCGCAGGCAGCGTCCAAGGCTGCGCCCAAGCCGGGCAAATCGCCGCGCTTCGCCAGTTTTCGTGATGGCGATGGTAGCTTCCGCTTCCGCCTGTTCTCCGCCGATGGCGAAGAGCTGCTGCTGTCGAAGGCGTTTGCCGACCCCAAATCGGCCGGCGCGTTGCAGAAGCGCATCAAGGAGCTGGGTGGGGTCTCGGCCGTGCTGCAGGCACAGCCGCTGGCGCTGGCGCTGGAATTGGACGGCGAGCAGGTGGCCACGACGCCGACCTACGGCGACGAACAGGCGCGGGACGAAGCCCTGGCGCGTTTGCGTGGGGCACTGGATCAGCTCGCTGCACAGGAATGAGTGCAGTGGGCGCTGGCGCTGACGGAGTGACCTGACTTATGCGTTTCCTCGCCATTCTGTTGCTGGCGCCCTGGCTGCTCATCCTGGGTTGGGCTTACTGGGCCTACCCCAAGAGCTTGCCGCGCACGCGCGCGCGCCGCAGTTTTGACGTGGCTGCCCTGCTGCTGGCCGCCTTCGCGGCGGTGCAGTGCGACATCGTGGCCTTCGATACGGCAAGCGTGCCGGCCGTTGGCGAATACGGCCCTTCAAGCGGTGCCATCTGGCGACAGGTATTGCCGGCGCTTTACGGCTATGGCGCCTGCGTGCTGGTGTTGGTGTTGGCGCTGATCATCCGCCATCTGCTCTGGCGTCCCCGCGCCCGCTCATAGTAACGACGAGGATTCCCATGGACGATGCAACCCTGCAACGCTATCTGCTTCGCCTGTTCGAGCGGCATGACGTCGAGCTGGAACCCGACGAAGAGTGGCTGATGACCGATGGCGATTTTCCGGCCGTGCGGGCGCTCTGGCACGAGGGCTCGGCAGGGGAGCCCGGACGTCTGGACGTCGATATCGTGATCAGCGAGGACCGCCATATCGAAGAGAGTTTTGCCGGTGTCGGCGTGGGCGAGGACGCTTGCCGCAACGCGCTGGAAGCGTTCGAGCGCAGCGTGTTCCATGTCGTGCTGGCGGCCTGCTGGTATGTCACCGACGATCGCCGGATGCAGCTGCAGAGCTGGGACATCGGCGTACGCACGTGGGACGCGTTCATCGGCCCACTGGTGTCGAGTCGCGATGGCGTCGAGGCCCCGGGCGAGCTCGTGCCGGCTTTGCGGACCGCATTGCAGAACGAATCACTCAGCCCGGAACTGCATTGGGTGCGCCTGTTCCATCGCCGTACCGACGACGGCCAGGTAAGCGCCGAAGCGCTGCTCGACAATGCGCCATGGCCGGCCGGCGACCGCTTGCTGGCGTCCCTGGCATGGCCGACGGTAGATGCGGGCTATAGTGTTCGTGGCTTTGTCGCGCTGGATGTCCGCGATTACTGAGGTCGCGGCTTGAGCATGGTCTTGCGCGCGCCGGGCGAGTGCCGGTGGGTCATTCCCAGCGATTGAGGTGCGGGCCGAAGCGTTCCCGCTGCTGGCGTATCACGCAAAAACGATGACCGCTGGGCGCCTGCATGACCCACCAGCGGTCGCGCACGCAGGCCACGCGAGTGGCGCCGAGTTGTTCAAGTCGCTCGACTTCCGCCGCCAGATCATCCGTCTCGATATCCAGGTGCACGCGGCTGTCGTGCTCGACGCGTTGCAGCAGGATGATCGGCTCATCGTCAGCCGTTGCCAGTTCCGCATAGCGCCCGTCGCCATCCTGGTCGAGCGTGACGATGGACTTGCCGAGCGCGTGGCTCCAGAACATGGTGGCCGGCGCGAGGTCGTCGGTCTGGCAGTCGATCACGATCGTGCACAGCCTGCTGTGGTGCATGGCATGTTCCTCTGCGGGTGTCGATGGCATCCGTATAGCTATCCACCTGTAGAGATGCTGTCAATCGATCGGCCTGGGCGCGCATCGCACGACCACCATCGTCATCGGCCCAGGCTCGGCCGACGCATAAAAAAAGCCCCGGCATCGGCCGGGGCTCTCACGACGCTGTTGCTGCTTAGTTCGGCAGGCCCAGATCGTCGATCATGGCCTTGAGGAAGCGCGCGGCTTCGCCACCCGTCACGGCGCGGTGATCGAACGTCACCGACAGCGGCATGCGGCGATGCACTTCGATGCCGCCCATCACCGCCACCACGTCGTGGCTCAGCTTGCCGGCGCCAATGATGGCCACCGTCGGCGGCACCACCACCGGGGTGGCGTAGCGACCGGCGAACATGCCGAAGTTCGACAGGCTGATGGTGTAGCCGGACAGTTCCGAGGCGGGGATGCTGCGGTCTTCCACCTGCGAGCGCAGGCGCTTGATCGCGGCACGCACGCCGGCGCCGTCCAGCACGTCGGCGTTGCGCAGCGCCGGCACGAACAGGCCGTCGTCGGTATCCACGGCGATGCCGATGTCCACGTGCGGATGCAGGGTGCGGGTGAGGTTCTTGCCGTCGAACCAGGCATTCATCGCCGGCACCGCCTTGCAGGCGACCACGATGGCGCGGATCAGGCGGGCGGTGATGTCCTGCTTGCCGATCCAGGCATGCAGGTCGGCATCGTCGACCAGGGAGGTCGGCACCACGTTGGCGTGGGCTTCGGCCATCACGCGCGCCATGTTGCGGCGGACGCCCTTCAACTGCTCAGGCTGGCCGCTGGCGTGCACGCTCGGCGGGGCCGTGCGCACCGGCTTGCCGGCCAGCGAGGTGGCCGTACGGGCCGCCTCAGGCTGCGGCAGCTCGGGAGCCAGGTGACGACCGGCGGAGGCGGGCACGGCACGCGCCGGCGCGGCGCCGAGGGCGGCCGTGCCGTTGGCGGCGGCGTTCTTCACGTCCTGCAGGGTGACCACGCCATCGGCGCCGGTGGGGCGCACGCGGGTGAGGTCGACCTTGAGCTTCTTGGCCAGGGCGCGCACGGCCGGCACGGCCTTCACGCCACCGACGCTGCTGGCCTGTTCGACGTGCACGTGGCTGCCGCTGATCATGGCGCCGACCACGGTGCCTTCGTCTTCGCGTTCCGGCTTGTCGTCGGCGTCGATCTCGCCGCCTTCGTCGGAGGCGACGACCTTGTGCGCGTCAGCGGTAGCGCTGCCCACGCTCTTCTTCGGGCCGTGGTGGTGGCCGGTGGATTCAGCTTCAGCGCGCTGCTTGGCATTCGGGTCGGGCTCGAACTCGGCCAGCGCCGAGCCGGTCTCGATGATGTCGCCGGCGGCGCCATGCAGCTTGACGACCTTGCCGGTGTACGGCGACGGCACGTCGACGACGGCCTTGGCGGTTTCCATCGAGCACAGCGGCGCGTCGAGCTTGATGTTGTCGCCTTCCTTCACGTGCCACTCGACGATGGTGGCGTCGGGCAGGCCCTCGCCGAGGTCGGGCAGATAGAACGTCTTGATGTTGGCCATGATGATTCTCGCGAATTTGTTTGGTCGTCATCCCCGCGGAGGCGGGGATCCAGTGCTTGGTCTGAGGCGCTGGGTCCCCGCCTTCGCGGGGACGACGAGCGCGGAAGGATTTTAGCTGGCGGCCAGCGTGCGCTTGGCGGCAGCCACCACGCGCTCGGTGCTCGGCAGGTACTTCATTTCCAGGCGGAACAGCGGGATATGCGTGTCGAAGCCGGTCACGCGCTCGACCGGCGCGAGCAGGTCGTACATGCATTCCTCGGCCAGGCGCGCGGCGATCTCGGCACCGAAGCCGGCGGTCTTGGGGGCCTCGTGCACGATCACGCAGCGGCCGGTCTTCTGCACCGACTCGGCGATGGTGTCGAAGTCCAGCGGCGTCAGCGTGGCTACGTCGATCACTTCGGCGCTGATGCCGTCGGCGGCGAGTTCATCGGCGGCTTCCAGCGCTTCCTTCACCTGGGCGCCCCAGGTCACGATGGTGACGTCGGTGCCGTCGCGCAGCACGAAGCAGACGTCGAGCGGCAGGGCCTCGCCGTCATCCGGCACTTCTTCCTTGTACTGGCGGTAGATGCGCTTGGGCTCGAAGAACATCACCGGATCCGGATCGCGGATGGCGGCCAGCAGCAGGCCATAGGCGCGTGCCGGCGACGACGGCATCACCACGCGCAGGCCCGGGATGTTGGTGAACAGGTGCTCGTTCGCCTCGGAGTGATGCTCCGGCGCGCGGATACCGCCGCCCCACGGTGCACGCCACACGGCCGGCACGGTGATGCGGCCGCGCGTGCGGTTGCGCAGGCGCGCGGCATGGCAGGCGATCTGCTCCATCATCGGATAGATGAAGCCTTCGAACTGCGCTTCGGCCACCGGCTTCATGCCCTGGGCGGCAAGGCCCACGGTGACGCCGGCAATGGTGGTTTCGTCCAGCGGCGTGTCGAGCACGCGCAGCTCGCCGAACTTTTCCTGCAGGCCCTGGGTGGCGCGGAACACGCCGCCGTTGACGCCCACGTCCTCACCGAGCACGACGACGCTGTCGTCATGGGCCATTTCATAGGCCAGCGCCTGGGTGACGGCTTCGATAAGAGTGATTTGTGCCATGACTCAGTGACCCTTGTTCTCGAGCGAAAGGACGTAATCGCGCTGCTTGGCGAGATCGGCAGGAACTTCGGCGAAGGTGTAGTCGAACATCGCCGTGACCGGCTGTGTCTTGGTCTCGAGGTAGGCATTCACCTCGTTGTCCATCCACTCGTCGCACTCGGCCTTCCAGGCCTCTTCCTTGGCGTCGTCCCACACGCCCTTGGCCACCAGCCAGTTGCGCAGGCGCTTCATCGGCTCCTTGGCCCAGGCGTCCTTCACTTCGTCTTCGCCGCGGTAACGGCGCGCGTCATCGGCGGTGGTGTGGTCGGACAGGCGATACGTCACCAGCTCCACCACCGAACCGCCCTGGCCGGCGCGTGCGCGCTCGATCGCGTCGCCCATCGCCTTGCGCACGGCAATGATGTCGTTGCCGTCGACCTGGATGCAGTACAGGCCCGCAGCGATGCCCTTCTGCGCCAGCGTTGGCGCACCGGACTGGATCTTGCGCGGCACCGAGATAGCCCACTGGTTGTTCACGATCGCCGCCACCAGCGGCAGGTTCTGCGCGCCGGCAATGTTGATGGCGCCATAGAAGTCGCCCTTGGACGAGCCACCGTCACCGATCGTGCACACGGCCACGCGCGGTTCGTTGCGGATCTTGAACGCCAGCGCGGAACCGGCGGCATGCAGGCACTGCGTGGCGATCGGCACCGACCAGGCGAAGTCGTGGCGCGCAGGTTCCTTCTGGTAGTCGTTGCCGCGCTCGTCGCCGCCCCAGTACATGTACACCTCGCGCGGCTGCACGCCGCGATACAGCTGCGCGCCGTACTCGCGGTAGCTGGGGGCGAACACGTCTTCCGGGCGCATGGCGCTGCCGATGCCGACGTGGGCCGCTTCGTGGCCCAGGCAGCTGGCATAGGTGCCGAGCTTGCCGGTACGCTGCAAGGCGACCGACTTGGCGTCGAACACGCGGGTCGACAGCATCAGCTTGTACAGCTCGACCATGTGGTCAAGGTCTTTGGCAAATTCAGGCAGATCGTCACGGACCTGTTTGCCTTCGGCATCGAGATACTGCAGGTATTCGATTTCAAACTTGGCGGCGATGGACACGACTCGCTCCCGGAGTGAGTAATGGTGGGGATTGGGTGTAGGGAGGCGGTGACCCATCCAGTGGGGTCAGGCTCGCGTAAGGCCCTGACAAGACCGCATTTGATAACAGGGCGGGATGTTGCGCTGCAAGGTACAGCGCAGCATGCGCGGTCGTACGGAGGGGGCCTCCACAACGGTTAACATGCGCTTTTTACCGCTTACTGGAAGGCCATGACCGAGAATCAGCGCGACCTTGAGGCCGGCATCGAACTCGACCTGAACGGGCGACTGACCTATGGCGGATATCTGCGGCTGGATGCCCTGCTGTCGGCCCAACGACCGTTGAGCAATCCGCCGCACCACGACGAAATGCTGTTCATCGTCCAGCACCAGGTGGCCGAGCTGTGGATGAAGCTGCTGATCCATGAGCTGAAGGCCGCGCTGGCCCACTTGCGCGCCGACGACATGGATACCTGCCTGAAGATCCTGGCGCGGGTGAAGCAGGTGCAGCGCCAGTTGTTCGAGCAGTGGGCGGTGCTGGAGACGCTGACGCCGTCGGAATACCTGGAATTTCGCGGCGTGCTGGGTGCCTCGTCGGGCTTCCAGTCGCTGCAGTACCGGCAGATCGAGTTCCTGCTCGGCAACAAGAACGCGCAGATGCTGCAGGTGTTCGCCTATGACCCGGCGGCGCAGGCCGAGCTGCGCGCGGTGCTCGAGGCGCCGAGCCTGTACGACGAGTTCCTCCGCTACCTCAAGCGCCAGGGGCACGAGGTGCCAGCCAACTTGCTTGCGCGGGACTGGACCCAGCCCTATCAACGGCACGACGCCTTGCTGCCGGTCTTCAAGCGCATTTACGAGAACCGCTCCACGTGCTGGCCGGAATACCACATGTGTGAACAACTGGTGGATGTGGAGGAGAGTTTCCAGCTTTGGCGTTTCCGCCATATGAAAACGGTGGAACGCATCATCGGCAACCGGCGCGGCACCGGTGGCTCGTCTGGCGTGGCCTTCCTGAAGAAGGCCTTGGAGCTGGAGTTCTTTCCCGAGTTGCTGGACGTGCGCACCGAGCTCGGCAGCTGATCCGGGTATCTATAGCAAGGATTTGACCGGTCGGTGGATGCGCGCTGCATCCGCCGGCCCGTAACCACAGCGGTCTGCACGCGGCGTGCCGACCTGCACCCCAAGGGGCATAGATGAGCGACACCACGACCAGCGCACCTTCGCCGGTGCCGGACTATCCGCAAATGCTCGGTCATCCACGGCCGTTGTGGATGCTGTTCATGACCGAATTCTGGGAGCGCTTTGCGTTCTACAGCGTCAGCTGGGCGCTGGCCTTGTACATCGTGGCGCACTTCTTCCATGGCGACCCCGCCGGCGAGGCCTGGGCCAGCAAGATCTACGGTGCCTATACGGCGCTGATCTATGCCACCAGCATCTTCGGCGGCTATGTGGCGGACAAGATCATCGGCTACCAGCGCTCGATCCTGCTCGGCGCCCTGGTTATGGCCGCGGGCCTGTTCGTGGTGATGCTGCCGAGCAAATCATTGTTCCTGTTTGGTTTGGCGATGGTGATTGTCGGCAACGGCTTGTTCAAGCCGAATATCTCCACCATGGTCGGCCAGCTCTACGGGCCCAAGGACGACCGCCGCGACCGCGGCTTCATCCTGTTCTACATGGGCATCAACGGCGGCGCCTTGCTGGCACCCCTGCTCACCGGCTGGCTGGCCAGCTATTTCACCGACACGCCCATGCAGCAGAACTACCGGCTGGTGTTCGGCGCGGCCGGCGTCGGCATGGTGCTGAGCCTGTTCTGGTTCTGGTTCGGCCGGCGCGGTCTGGGCGGGGTGGGGCGGCCGGCGCCGGAGGCGGCCAGCCGCATGCGCGTGGTGTGGGTGCTGCTGGGCATCCTGGCGGCGGTGCCGCTGATCTATCTGCTGCTGGCCTTCGTCGGCGCCAATGGCCTGCAATGGCTGCTGGGCCTGCTGTTTGTCGGCGTGGCGGCGATGCTGATCGTCGAGGCGATGCGCCACGATCGCGTGCAACTGCACCGGGTGCTGGCGATGCTGATCATCTTCGCCTTCAACATCCTGTTCTGGATGTTCTATTTCCAGCTGGGCACGTCGTTCAACTTCCTGGCGGCGAACATGGTCGACCGGCGCATGTTTGGCGGCTGGGAATTCCCGATTGGCTGGTTCCAGTCGGTCAGTCCGCTGGCGATCATCGTGCTGGCCCCGCTGGTGACCCAGGTCTGGTCGTTCCTGGCGCGGCGCCATAAGGAACCGTCGATTCCGCGCAAGTTCGGCCTCGGCCTGGTGTTCAACGGCCTGGGCTTCACCGCGCTGATGTACGCCTTGTCGCGCCTGGTCGATAGCCACGGACTGATTCCGTTCTGGCCGTTGACGCTGTGTTACGTGCTGCAGACCGTGGGTGAGTTGTGCCTGTCGCCGATTGGCTTGTCGATGGTGACCAAGCTGGCGCCGCCACGCCTGACCGGCGTGGCCATGGGCGGCTGGTTCCTGTCGCTGGCGGTGGGCGGCAATCTGTCGGGCCTGCTGGCCGGCCGTATCAGCGGCGACAGCGGCATGACGGCCGCTTCCGCGCTGAGCGGCTTCACCTTCAGCTTCTGGCTGCTGGCCGGTGCCGGCGTGTTCCTGCTGTTGATCTCGCCCCTGATCAACCGGCTGATGCACGGCGTGCGCTGAGTCGACCGGTGGGGCGGCGTTGGCGCCGCCTCACCGTGTTTCCCGCGACAGCCAAGGCTTTGCGCGGAGTCCCACCGGGATCGTAAAATGTTGCGGTGCATTTGACGGGTTCGGTAGCTGCCGGTTACATCTCTCCGTCGGCAACCATCCGGTCCGCACCCGACGAGCCGGCCCGTACCCATAGGGGAAGGCATGAGCGACACCCTCACCACCGCACCGCGTGTGCCTGATTACCCACAGACCATGGGTCACCCGCGGCCCTTGTGGATGTTGTTCATGACCGAGTTCTGGGAGCGCTTTGCGTTCTACGGCATTCGCTGGGCGCTGGTGCTCTATATCGTGGCGCAGTTCTTCGGCGGGGACGCCGTCGGCCAGGCGCCGGCCAGTCGCACTTACGGCGCCTACCTGGCCCTGGTCTACGCGGCGGCCATCTTCGGCGGATACATCGCCGATCGCGTGCTGGGCTATCAGCGCTCGATCCTGGTCGGCGCGGCGGTGATGATGGTGGGCCTGTTCGCCATCGCGGTGCCGAACCAGCAGGTGTTCGAGTTGGGCCTGGCTACCATCATTGCCGGCAACGGCTTGTTCAAACCGAATATCTCGACCATGGTCGGCCAGCTCTACGGGGTAGCCGATGGCCGTCGCGACAGCGGCTTCACCATTTTCTACATGGGCATCAACCTCGGCGCGATGATCTCGCCGGTGATCACCCAGTACCTGGCCGAATCGATCTTCGGCACTCAGGGCATGCCGAACTACAAATATGTGTTCATCGCGTCCGGCGTGGGCATGCTGATCAGCCTGGTGTGGTTCTGGATCGGCCGCCGCGGCCTCAAGGACGTGGGCCGGCCGCCTGCGGGCGGCGAGAGCCTGATGCGCGTGGTCTACGTGCTGATCGGCGTGGTGGTGACGGTACCCGTGGTGTACTTCCTGATGGGTGGTGGTTTTTCCACCCTGGTCACCAAGGCGCTGCTGAGCTTCGGCGCCATTCACCCGGTGCTGGTCAATGGCGCGGTGGATTTCGAGAAGACCCTCGCTGCAGCCACCGTGCTGGCCTGGGTGCTCGGTGCGCTGTTCATCGGCCTGTCCCTGCTCTTGCTGGTCGAGGGCATTCGCGAGGGCAGGGTGCAGCGTGACAAGGTGATCGCGATGCTGATCATCTTTGTCTTCAACGTGCTGTTCTGGATGTTCTTCGAACAGGCCGGCAGCTCGTTCACCTTCCTCGCCGACCAGATCGTCAATCGCCAGCTGGGCAGCTTCACCTTTCCCAATGCCTGGTTCCAGTCGGTGAACTCCATCGCGATCATTGCGCTGGCGCCGCTGATCGCCTGGATCTGGGTGGCCATGGGTCGCCGCAATCCGTCGATTCCGCGCAAGTTCGGCCTGGGCCTGATCTTCAACGGCCTGGCCTTCCTGCTGTTGATGTTTGCCCTGTCCAGCCTCGTCAATGAGGCCGGCAAGATCCCATTCTGGACCTTGTTCATGGTCTACGTGATCCAGTCCGTGGGTGAGTTGTGCCTGTCGCCCATCGGCCTGTCGATGGTCACCAAGCTGGCCCCGGTGCGCCTGGTCGGCTTCGGCATGGGCGGCTGGTTCCTGTCCACCGGCATCGGCAACAACCTGTCCGGCATTTTCGCGGGCATCGTGAGCGGCGAAAGCGGCATGACGGTGCAGTCGGCGCTGACCGGCTACACGTTTGGCTTCTGGTCGCTAGTTGGGGCAGGCGCCTTGCTGTTCCTGATTGCGCCGTTGATCAACCGCCTGATGCATGGCGTGAAGTAAGCGCAGGGGGAGGAGGGGGAAGGCATGCTTCCCCCTCGATGCCTCAGGGCTGATCGACCGGCTGGAGCTTGTCGAGGATGCGCATCAGCCAATCGCGTTCCTCGGCATCCAGCTTGGCCAGCAGCTCGCGCTCCCTGGCCCGCGCCATCGGCGCCACTTCGTCATGGACCTGCCAGCCGGCCTCGCTGAGGCCGAGCACGGAGCGGCGCTTGTCGCCGTCGTGGGTGCCGCGGTTGACCCGGCCCGATTCCACCAGGCGCGCCAGGGCCCGGCTCACCGCCACCTTGTCCATCAGGGTACGTTCGGCCACTTCGCGCGCCGACAGGCCATCGAAGCGGGCCAGCACGGCCATCACGCGCCATTCCGTCATGCTCAGGTCAAAACGGCGCTGGTACTCGTCGGCAATGCCCTGGCTGACGGCATTGGACAGGATCGAGAGCCGGTACGGCAGGAAGTGCTCGAGTTCGAGTGGCGCATGGTCGGGACGGGTTTCAACGGGCACTGCTGCGACGCTCCTTGCAAATGGTTTCATATGTAACTATAACGCTCATCTTATATGGATGGTCGCACGCTTAGGCGTAGGGCCATTGAGTCTTAGATCAACCAGGAGATTCCCATGAGCGCGCAGCCCAATCTTGGCATGCAGGTCACCACCTTCGAAAACCCCATGGGCATTAACGGCTTCGAGTTCGTCGAATTCGCCGCTCCCGCGGGCCGTGCCCATGAATTGCATACGCTGTTCAAGAACATGGGCTTCACTGCCGTACTCAAGCACAAGTCCCGTCCGATCACGGTGTACCGCCAGGGCGACGTCAACATCCTGGTCAACGAGGATCCCGAATCGTTCGCGGCTGACTTCGCCAAGGCGCATGGCCCCTGTGCGGCCGGCTTTGCCATTCGCTTCCAGAAGCCCGCTGCCGAGGTCCTGGGCACGGTGCTTGGCAATGGTGGCGAGGCGATCACGGAGAAGGCCGAGACCAAGGCAGTGAATGCGCCGGTGGTGAAGGGCATCGGTGACTGCATGCTCTACCTGGTCGACCGTTACGGCGCCAAGGGCAGCATCTATGACGGCGACTACGAGCCGATCCCGGGCGTTGACCAGCATCCGGCGGGCTTCGGTCTCACCTTCATCGATCACCTGACCCACAACCTCTACTTCGGCAACATGCAGAAGTGGTCGGATTACTACGAGCGCCTGTTCAATTTCCGCGAGATCCGCTACTTCGACATCAAGGGTGCCAAGACCGGCCTGGTGTCCAAGGCGATGACCGCGCCGGACGGCATCGTGCGCATCCCCCTCAATGAATCGAGCGATCCGAAGTCGCAGATCAACGAGTATCTCGATGCGTACCACGGCGAAGGCATCCAGCACATCGCCTGCTTCACCGACAATATCTACGACACGGTCGAAGCGATGCGCGCCAAGGGCGTGAGCTTCCTCGATACGCCGGACGCCTACTTCGAAGTGATCGACCTGCGCATTCCGAACCATGGCGAGGACGTGCCGCGCCTGGCGAAGAACAAGATCCTGATCGACGCCGACCCGGAGACCAAGCAGCGCAAGTTGCTGCAGATCTTCACGCAGAACAATATCGGCCCGATCTTCTTCGAGATCATCCAGCGCAAGGGCAACGAGGGCTTTGGCGAGGGCAACTTCCAGGCGCTGTTTGAGTCGATCGAGCGCGACCAGATGAAGCGCGGCGTGCTGTAAGGCGCTGGCACGGTGGCCGCCGTGGGCGGCCACCGTACTGGCAACGATCAGTGCGGAAAGCTTCCATTCCTGATCATGGTGGCGATCATTGCACCAAAGAACATGAAGTAGACCGCCGAGATGACGATGCCGACGAGGATGAGCACGCCCAGGACCACGAAATAGGTGCGCAGCTTGGCGAGTGATTCCTTCAAGGCGTCGGCATCGCCGCTGAGCTGGGCGCGTTCGATGGCGTTGGCCGAGCGCATCAGCAGCAAGCCCATCCAGATCGGCAGCCAGGCGATGACCAGGCCGATAATGGAGAGGGCGATAAGGGCCCCATGGATGATGGACACAATGCCGACGAACTTCATCCACCCCTTGCCTGAGGCGAGTGGCTGGCTGAGGTCCTTGATCGAGGGGACGGCAGTAGCTTGACCGAGTGACGAGAATGAGTCGGACATGTGGTTTCCTTTGGTGTCGTTGCAATGAATGAACAACAACGCCTCTTCCCTTGAACGAGGCGGGCCAGCAGTCACAGGCAAGAGTAATAGGATCGTGCGGCGTCGTGCATGACACCGCCCTAGCGGACAGATCGCGGAGCTTCCATGTCAGCCAGCAAGCAGCAGTACCAGTCCGGTTTCGCCAATGAATTCGCCACCGAGGCGCTGCCTGGCGTGCTGCCGGAGGGGCAGAACTCGCCGCAGCGGGTCGCCCACGGCCTGTATGCCGAACAGCTATCGGGCACGGCGTTTACCGCCCCCCGGCATAGCAATCGTCGCAGTTGGCTGTATCGCATTCGCCCCGCCGCAATGCATCACCCGTTCGAGGCGATGCCGCCGGGCCGCTTTCACAACCGTTTTGGCGACGCCCCCGCTACGCCCAACCAGTTGCGCTGGGATCCCTGGCCGCTGCCGAGCGAGCCGACCGACTTTATCGACGGCCTGGTCACCCTGGCCGGCAACGGCAGTGCGGCGGACCAGTCGGGCGTGGGCATCCACATCTACGCCGCCAACCGTTCGATGCAGGGGCGCTTCTTCTACGACGCCGACGGTGAGCTGCTGATCGTGCCGCAGCTGGGCCGCCTGCGCCTGGCCACCGAACTGGGCGTCATCGAGCTGGAGCCGCTGGAAATCGCGGTGATTCCGCGCGGCGTGCGCTTCCGCGTCGAGCTGCTGGACGAATCGGCGCGTGGCTACGTGTGCGAAAACTTCGGCGCCATGTTGCGCCTGCCCGACCTCGGTCCGCTCGGCAGCAATGGCCTGGCCAATCCGCGCGATTTCCTCACGCCGGTGGCCGCCTATGAGGATGTGGAAGGCCAGTTCGAGCTGATTGCGAAATTCCAGGGCGAGCTGTGGCGTGCGGCCATCGATCATTCGCCGCTCGACGTGGTCGGCTGGCACGGCAACTATGCGCCGTACAAATACGACCTGCGCCGCTTCAACACCATTGGCTCGATCAGCTACGACCATCCGGACCCGAGCATTTTCCTGGTGCTGCATGCGCCTAGCGACACGCCTGGGGTGAGCAATATGGACTTCGTGATCTTCCCGCCGCGGTGGCTGGTGGCGCAGCACACGTTCCGCCCGCCGTGGTTCCACCGCAATATCGCCAGCGAGTTCATGGGCCTGATCACCGGCGCCTACGATGCGAAGGCCGAGGGCTTCGTGCCCGGCGGCGCTTCGCTGCACAATTGCATGAGCGGGCATGGGCCGGATGCGGCGACGTTCGAAAAGGCCTCGACGGCGGATCTGTCCAAGCCTGACGTGATCACCGGCACCATGGCCTTCATGTTCGAGACGCGTCGCGTGATCCATCCGACCAGACAGGCACTGGAAGCGCCGCAGCTGCAGGGCAACTACTACGAATGCTGGCAGGGCATCCGCAAGCACTTCACTGGCGGCTGAGCGCTGTCAAACGACCCATCCCCGGGTGGCGTGGGTCATCCGAATCAAAGATGTGAACGGCTGTCGCTGAGCGCAGCCTATGGAGCAAAGGCATGAAACTCGGTTCTCTGAAGGAAGGCGGTCGCGACGGTACGCTGGTGGTCGTCAGCCGCGATTTGAAGCAGGCGGTCAAGGCGACTGGTATCGCGCCGACGATGCAGGCCGCGCTGGACGACTGGTCGAATGTCGCGCCACGCCTCAACGCTTTGTCGGAAGACCTCAACGCCGGCAACGCGAGCGGCGCGTTTGCGCTCGACCCGACGGCCCTGGCCTCGCCGCTGCCGCGCGCCTACGAGTTTGTCGACGGCAGTGCCTATCTGCCCCACGTCGAGCGCGTGCGTCGCGCCCGTGGCGCCGAGGTGCCGGAGTCGTTCTATACCGATCCGTTGATGTACCAGGCGACCAGCGCCGGTTTCCTTGGGCCGCGCGACCCGGTAGTGGTGCCCAGCGAAGACTACGGCATCGACCTGGAAGCCGAGGTGGTGGTGGTGACCGACGACGTGCCGATGGCTGCCACGCCGGCGCAGGCCGCTGAACATATTCAGCTGGTCGGCTTGATCAACGACGTCTCGTTGCGCGGCCTGATTCCGGGCGAACTGGCCAAGGGCTTCGGTTTTCTGCAGTCCAAGCCGCGCTCGGCGCTGTCGCCCGTGCTGGTGACGCCGGACGAGCTGGGTGACGCCTGGCAAGGCGAGAAGCTGCACCTCCCGATGCGCACCTGGCTCAACGGCAAGTGGTTCGGCGAGGCGGAATGCGGCGTCGACATGCAATTCAGCTTTGCCGAGCTGGTGGCACACGCGGCCAAGACGCGGCCGTTGACCGCCGGCACCATCGTCGGCTCCGGCACCATCGCCAACGAAGACACCAGCAAGGGCGCCTCGTGCCTGGCCGAGCAGCGCACCGTGGAAACGCTGCGCGACGGCAAGCCGAGCACGCCGTTCCTCAAGTTCGGCGACAGCCTGCGTATTGATGTCACCGACCAGGCGGGCGCGTCGATCTTCGGTGCCATCGAACAAGTTGTCGCACCGCTCAAGCGCTGACAGCTGGCCGCCGCGGCTACCGTGAGGTCGCCGCGGCGTTTGGGCGCGTATTGCCGCAGCGAATTGATCGCCATCAATTTGGCCCACGAGCATGACGGCGATACTGCCGCGCATGCGCACTATCACGAACGCTCCTGAATTTGACGCGCAGCTCGTCGCGCGCTACGACGTGGCGGGGCCGCGTTACACGAGTTATCCGACGGCGCCCCAGTTCCATGTGGACTTCGGCGAAGCGGCGCTGCGCGAGGCAGCCCGATGGTCGAACGAAGAACCGATGCCGCGCCCGCTGTCGCTGTATGTGCATGTGCCGTTCTGCCTCAGTCCTTGTTTCTACTGCGGCTGCACGCGCGTCATTACTCGCGACATGGCAAAGGCGGATCACTATCTGCAGCGCCTGCAACGTGAAGTGGCGCTGATCGCGCCGATGTTCGATCGGGATCGCCCGCTGCGCCAGCTGCATTTCGGCGGCGGCACGCCGAACTTCCTCGATCTGCCGCGCATGGCCGCGCTGGTCGAATGCCTGGAAGACCATTTCTGCCATGACCGGCATGGCGCGCGCGAATACGGTATCGAGATCGATCCGCGTTTTGCCGATGGCGACTACGTGCGGGGGCTGGGAGCGCTGGGTTTCAACCGCATCTCGGTAGGCATCCAGGACTTCGACCCCGTGGTGCAGGCGGCGGTGAATCGCATCCAGAGCGTGGAGCAGACCCGCGAGGTCTTGGTCGCGGCACGCGAAGCGGGGTTTGGCTCGGCCAGCGTCGATCTGATCTATGGATTGCCGCGGCAATCGCTGGAAGGATTCGAGCGCACGCTGGACGAAGTAATCACGTTGGCGCCTGACCGCGTAGCAGTGTACGGCTATGCCCATCTGCCTAACCTGTTCCGGGCGCAGCGGCAGATCGAAGCCGACGACCTTCCCGACCCCGCGACGCGCCTGGCCTTGTTCGGTCGCGCGCTGGAAAAGCTGTGCGGTGCCGGCTACATCTACGTTGGCATGGATCATTTCGCTCGGGCGGACGACGAGCTTGTGCGTGCGCAACGCGCCGGCACGCTGCAACGCAATTTCCAGGGCTATTCCACCCATGGCGATTGCGACATCATCGGGCTGGGCGTCAGCGCCATCAGCCGCATCGGCGATAGTTACAGCCAGAACGCGCGCGACCTCACCGGCTACTACGCGGCGCTGGACAACGGTCGCCTGCCGATAGCACGCGGCCTGATGCTCGACGAGGACGACCGTGCCCGCCGTGCCGTCATCAGCGAGCTGATGTGCCACGGCGCGTTGGATCTGGCCGCCTTCAGCGAACGCCATCGGCTGGACTTCGCCGAATACTTTGCCAGCGAGTTGGAGCGCCTCGATGGCTTGGCCACGGATGGCCTGATCGTGCTGGATCGCCGAAGCATCCAGGTGACGCCGCGGGGGCGCCTGCTGTTGCGCAATATCGCGATGTGCTTCGACGCCTATCTTCGTCGTCCATCCGAATTGTCGCGCTACTCGCGCACGATCTGAAAGGCAAAGCAAACAGGGGTGTTGGTAATGTCTGCCGAAAAATCGCATGGCCAGCTGATCCACTGGCGCAACCCCATCGCGGATGACGGCGACGAGATCCATTTCTGCAGCACCTGCGCCTTTGCTGATGCCTGCCTATCGGTAGGTTACGGCAAGCCCGAACTTTCCGACCTGCATTGCCTGGTCGAGCATGTCGGTCCCTATCGGCAGGGCGCGCATATCTTCCGCACCGGCGATCCCTTCCGTGCCATCTACGCGGTGCGCGCAGGCGCGGTGAAAACGTGCGTGGTGGACAAGGAAGGGCGTGAACAAGTGCTGGGCTTCTATCTGCCTGGTGAGGTAATCGGCCTCAACGCCATCTACCCCGATCGTTTTCCGTGCGAAGCCGTTGCGCTGGAGTCGGCGCAGTTCTGCCGCTTCTCGTTTCCGGCCATGAGTGCACTGGCCGGGCGCATGCCGGCCTTGCAACAGCATCTGTTCCGCCTGCTCAGCAGGGAGTTGGGTTCGGCGAGGCTGCTGGCCGGCGACTACAGCGCGGACGAGCGCATGGCAGCGTTTCTGATCGACCTTGGCGACCGTTACGAGGCGCGTGGATTCTCCGGCGTGCACTTCCGCCTGAGCATGGCGCGCAGCGATATCGCGAACTATCTGCGCCTGGCGGCCGAGACCGTGAGCCGGGTGCTCGGCCGCTTCCGCAGCCAGGGGCTGATCGACATCGAGGGCAGGGCGGTAACCCTGCGTGACCGGGCCGGCCTTCAATGCCTGGCCCGCAGCAGCGTGGCCGGACTGAGCTGACCGTCCACAGCGACTCCTGTGGCAGGTTGCCGCATTGCAGCGCTGTCTACATTTGCTCTGACGCAAGTCAATCGGCGAAAAAAGCCCCTGCCTATCCTGAGCACAAGGATTCACAGGGAGAAGCGCATGTCACGATTACTGTCCACGTTCCTGATTGCCGCCAGCTTGCTTTCGGGCACGGTCGCCGCCGCCGGCGCCGCCCCGGGCGGCGCGCCAGCCGGAGTGCCGGGCGACCTCGGTCCGCCGCAGGGCGAGCCGATCCACGCGGTGCTCGGCATACCGCCGAACGTGCCGCCACCGCTGAATCGCAAGACGCCGGCCAAGGTGATCGTCGACCTCGAGGTGGTCGAGAAGGAGATGCCGATTTCCGAGGGTGTCACCTATACCTACTGGACCTTCGGCGGCACGGTGCCAGGCAGCTTCATCCGCGTGCGCCAGGGCGACACGGTGGAGTTCCATCTGAAGAATGCCCCTGACAACAAGATGCCGCACAACATCGACCTGCACGGCGTCACCGGCCCGGGCGGCGGCGCGGCGTCAAGCTTCACCGCGCCGGGGCACGAGTCGCAATTCACCTTCAAGGCGCTCAACGCCGGCATCTACGTCTACCACTGCGCCACGGCGCCGGTGGGCATGCACATCGCCAACGGCATGTATGGCCTGATCCTGGTGGAGCCGCCGGAAGGCTTGCCGAAGGTGGACCACGAGTACTACGTCATGCAGGGCGACTTCTATACGACGGGCAAGTACCGCGAGAAGGGTCACCAGCCGTTCGATATGGACAAGGCGATCGATGAGCATCCGACCTACGTGCTGTTCAACGGCCGCGAGGGCGCGCTGACCGGCGACAACGCGTTGACCGCCAAGACCGGCGAAACCGTGCGCCTGTTCGTGGGCAATGGCGGACCGAACCTGGTGTCGAGTTTCCACGTGATCGGCGAGATCTTCGACAAGGTCTACTACGAAGGCGGCAAGCACGCGCAGGAGAACGTGCAGACCACGCTGATTCCGTCCGGTGGCGCGATGATGGCGGAATTCCACGTGGACGTGCCGGGCAGCTATGTACTGGTCGACCATTCGATCTTCCGCGCCTTCAACAAGGGCGCGATGGGCATCCTCAAGGTGGATGGCCCGGAAAACAAGGCGATCTACTCGGGCAAGGAAGTCGATTCGGTCTACCTGGGCGACCGCGCCGGGCCGAACCTCCATGCGGTCAGCGTCGCGGCCAAGGCCAATGCAGCGGGCACCTTGAGCAAGGATGACCAGGTCAAGGCCGGCCAGCAATTGTTTGCCGGTACCTGTTCGGTCTGCCATCAGGCGAACGGCGAAGGTTTGCCTAACGTGTTTCCTCCCCTCGCCAAGTCCGATTACCTGGCCAAGCAGAGCAAGGAGCAGCTGATTGCGATCCCGCTGCATGGCCGCACGGGCAAGGTCACGGTCAACGGCAAGGACTACGACTCGGTGATGCCGCCGATGAGCCAGCTTACCGACGACGAAGTCGCCAACATCCTCACCTATGTGCTCAACAGCTGGGGCAATCCTGGCGGGCAGATCAGTGCGGAGGAGGTAAGCAAGGTGCGCGCACAGCCGGCGCCGGCGGCAGCGGGGCACTGACGATGAACGCGCTGCGCAGTCTGCCGATACTGATGCTCGGCGCGTTGCTCTCCTTGCCGGCAGCGGCGGCGAACTACGCCGCCCTGCCGGGCGGCCTGTTCACCAGCGTGATGCCGGCCGATGGCAAGGCGGCACCAGTGACCATCGAGCCGTTCCAGCTGCGCACCGAGCCGGTTACCAACGCGGAATTCCTCGCCTTCGTGCAGACGCACCCACAGTGGCGCCGCGACCGCGTAGCGGGAATTTTTGCCGACGGTCGCTACCTTTCGCACTGGGCAGCAGCCGATGTGCTGGGCAGCGAAGCACAGCCATCACAACCGGTGACGCAAATCAGCTGGTTTGCCGCACAAGCCTATTGCGAGAGCGAGCAGGCCAGGTTGCCGAGTTGGTACGAGTGGGAATACGCGGCCGCGGCCGATGACCACCGTGCCGATGCGCGCAACGACCCGGCATGGCGCGAGCGCGTACTGGCATGGTACGGCCGTCCTTCCAACACGCCGCTGCCCGCCATCGGCGGCGCGGCGGACGTGCATGGAGTAAGCGATCTCAATGGCCTGGTATGGGAATGGGTGGGCGACTTCAATGCCTTGCTGGTCGGCGTCGATAGCCGGGACCAGGATGGCGCCGACAAGTTGAAGTTCTGTGGCGCCGGTGCGCTCACCATGCAGCAGAAAGAGAACTACGCCAGCCTGATGCGTGTCGCCATGCTGTCCGCGCTGAAAGCCTCTGATACCACCAGCTCGATGGGCTTCCGTTGTGCGCGCTCGCACTGAGGATTTGTGATGAAACACCTGCTGATGTTGTTGTGTCTGGTTTTCTTTGCAGGCCAGGTCTTTGCCCGTGCGCCGCTTCCCGGGGACTCGGTCTATCAGCTCGAGGTCAGGCTCACCGACCAGGACGGACATGACTGGCCATGGGCTGCGCGTCGAGGGCATGTGCAAGTGGTCTCGATGTTCTACACCTCGTGCACGATGGTGTGCCCCATGGTCGTGGATACCATGAAACTTACCGCGAAGGCGCTGGATGAGTCGGCGCGTGGCCGGCTTGACCTGCTCCTGGTGAGCTTCGACCCAGCCCGCGACAGTGTTGCGGCGCTGCGCGAATACGCCGACCGGCGCAAGTTGAACGCGCCGCCTTGGACGCTCGCCCGCGCCGAGTCGCAGGACGCGCGTCAGCTCGCTGCCTTGCTCGGCCTGCAGTACCGACAGCTGCCGGATGGTGACTTCAATCATTCCAGCGAATTGATCCTGCTGGATGCCGATGGCCGCATCCTCGCGCGCAGCGACGTCATGGGTCGGCTGGATCCGGATTTCGTCCAGGCCGTGCGCAAGGCACTCGCCGCCAAATAGGCACGACGCGACGGAGACGGCGGCCTCGACTCACGTCACGCGAGATGGAAGCCACCAACGGATCGCCACCGTTGGTGACTTCTGCTGTTACGCGCCTGGCTACCTGCCCGCGTCCCGATCCGTCACGCGCGATACGCAAGCGCGTCGCTTATGGCGCAGTGATCGCCAGTCTTGCGTGCGTCGATTCGCAAAGTGCTTGGCGCATGCTTGCTGCAGTGAGCACACGCCACTTGCGTGGCCGCGAACCGGATCTGCTGGCCGCAGAGTGTGGAAGTTCATGCCGCGACGACCATCATTGCTTTCGCATGTCG
Organism: Dyella halodurans; assembly: GCF_026283925.1. Taxonomy (GTDB): domain Bacteria; phylum Pseudomonadota; class Gammaproteobacteria; order Xanthomonadales; family Rhodanobacteraceae; genus Dyella; species Dyella halodurans. The sequence goes on along the minus strand of NZ_JAPDPF010000003.1, from coordinate 309,203 downwards.
GGCGGCGAAGCCATGGAAAAGCGCGTTGCCGGTGACGAAGCGTGGCGCGTTGTCACAGCGCCACGTCGAACGTTTTTCCCTTGACCATCGTCAGACGACATCGAAACCCATCCACCGAGACTGCTTGCACTCGATAGCGAGTGATGAGACAGGAGTCTTGGATGAGAGCTTTACACCACGGCCGCGGTTACCGGCTTGGTTTGTCCCTTTGCGCCGCGTTGGCCGCGTCAAGCGCCGCCAGCGCACAATCGGCGCCGACACCCGATGCGCCGCTGCAACTCGAATGGAATGCGCGACTTCGCCACGAGCAGGTCGACGACGATGCTTACAGTCGCACCGCCATGGCCGATACCTTGCGTGTGCGCCTGGGCCTGCGGGCGAACCTGGGTAACGGCTGGAGTGCCTTCGTGGAGGGTGCCGGCGTGGCCAGCGCCAATGACCACTACAACAGCGGCGCCAACGGTCAGACCCAATACCCCACCATCACCGATCCGCACGGCGGCGAACTCAACCAGGCCTGGGTCGGCTGGCTGGGTGACAGCTTCGGCGCCAGGCTGGGCCGCCAGGAGATCGTGTTGGACAATCAGCGCTGGATAGGCAATTCGGGCTGGCGCCAGTTCGAGCAGACCTTCGACGCGCTATCCACGCAATGGAGGCCCGCCACGGATTGGACCGTGCGCTACGACTGGCTAGAACGAGTGAACCGCGTGGCCGGTCCCGATGCGCTCAATCCACTGGCGCAGCAGCGCCTGCTCAACACCCATCTGCTCAACACGGCGTGGACGCACGGCGAGCAGCAATGGGTTGGCTACGCCTATCTGCACAAGGACAAGGACGTCGCCACCGCCTCCACCGCCACCTATGGCCTGCGTTGGACCGGCAAGCCGGCACCGGATGGCGGCTTCAGCTGGGCGCTCGAAGGTGCGCGCCAATACGACTACGCGAACAATCCGCAGAACTTCGCCCACAGCTATTGGCTGCTGGAGCCCGCATGGACCCAGTTTGGCGTCACCGGCAAGCTGGGCTGGGAGCATCTGGGCGGCGACGGCCGCACGGCCTTGCAGACACCGCTGGCCACCTTGCATGCTTTCAATGGCTGGGACGATCAATTCCTGGTCACGCCGGTCAATGGCCTGCAGGATTACTACGTCGCCTTCAACGGCAACCTGGGCAGCCATGGCCTGGCCAGCAAGTTTGGCTGGATCGTCAGCTATCACGACTACCATGCCGATCGCGGCTCCGCGCACTACGGCAGCGAATGGAATGCCTCGCTGTCGTTCCCGCTGTTGCCTGGCCTCACTGGCCTGGTGAAGCTGGCCGATTACCGCGCGGATAATTTTTCACGCGACAGCACCAAGCTATGGCTGCAACTGGAGTGGCAGGGCAAGCAGCCACTTTGATCGTGAAGATCCGATCCGGCCTGGCCGGCTGCGCCGGCGCGTTGACTTGAGTCAGCGCGCCGACGTCGCGCATGCGCTGAAATCCGTGCATGCAAACGTCATTCCGCGGCTGCGCCTGCAGCACCGATCATGCCCCTCCGGCGGCGCCGCTTGATCTGCGCGAGCTTGCGCCCCCCGAACCCTTGCAGCGCGCTCTGGCCGCGGCGGACACACTGGTGCCTGGGCAGTCGCTGGTCGTGCTCACGCCCTTGATGCCGATGCCCTTGCTGACTGCCCTGGCCGAACGTGGCCTCGACGCGCGGGCGGAGCCACTTGCCGAGGGCGGCACGCGCGTGACCATTCGATGCCATGCAAGCGACGCTACTTGCGGCGATGGCCAAGCTGGCGCTTGATCAGGCGCCGGTAGTCTCGCTGCCGCGCCGCTTTCTGCTCAGCATGCCGCCGTGGGGGATGCTGGCGGGTGTGCTGCTGCTCGTCGATGGCGACGCACTGCTGCGTTCGCGTTGGCATCCAGGCACGCTGGCCCTGGTTCATGCCTATACGCTGGGCGTGCTCGGCAACGCGATGTTCGGCAGCCTGCTGCAGTTTTTGCCGGCGGCGGCTGGCGTTCGCCTGCGTGGTGTGCGCCTCGGTGCGTACTTGCACGGCTTGTTCAACGCGGGCGCGCTGGCGCTCGTATTCGGCCTGCGACAGGGTTCGCATGTGGCCCTGCTGGCGGCAGCACTCGCCTTGCCGACTGCGTTTGCGATGCTGGCCGGCATGACGGTTCCTGGCCTGCTGCAGGCCTCCCTGCAGCGGCTGTTGCGCGCGGGCATCGGTATGTCGCTGGCATTCGGATCGATCGTGGGCTTGCTCGGAGCGACGTTGGCGCTGGCTCGCGCGGGTTATTTCCCGATACGCCTGCCGGCTCTGGTCGACGTGCACGCTTCCTGGGGTATCGCCGGCTGGGTGTTGCTGCTGTTGGTCAGCGTGTCCGGCGTGGTCATGCCCATGTTCCAAGGCACGCGGGTGCCGTCGGCCAGGCACCTGGCGACCTGGCTGGTCGCGCTCCCGTTGCTGCTGTCTGCGGCGGCGGCCTGGCGGCTCGGTCGTGACGATGCAGGTGGCATGTGTGTCGTGTTGGCGTCGTGCGCGCTCGCATTCGGTGTTGGGGTGCTCGGACTGCAGCGGCGCACGCCATCGTCTCGGCGCGGGCCGCTATGGTGGAGTTGGCGAGGCGGCGCCGCGGCGTTGGTGTTGTCGGCGCTGGCCTTCGGGGTAGGCAACAGGTATCAGATGGGCGCCGCCGTCCTCGCGCTGGGCGGCGCGCTGCCCGTGCTGGTGGTTGGCATGGCGCTGGAGATCGTCGCCTTTCTGGGTTGGATAGATCTGCATCGACGGGTTGGACGTGGGGTGCAGCTGCCTGGCGTACAACGCCTGATGCCCTCGCGCGACCGGAGTGCGGGCCTGCTTGCGCTGGCGGCTGCGGCGCTGCTGCTGGTGGCCGCCACGCTTTACCCCGTGGCCTGGCTCGCCCGTGCGGCCGGGCTGGCGCTGTGCGCCGCGTGGCTGGTGGTAGGCCTGATGTTTATTGGCGTGCGTTGGCGCACGCGCCGTTTCCTCATCACTGCCGGGGTCCGAACCTAAGTGCGCAGATGGCAGCGCGCGTGTATGCCTGCTCCGGTAGGTCCAGCGCGGCCTGGTGTCGTGGCGCGCGACCACGAACGCGAGCGTCGGGTGCGCGCATGGCGCGCGCCGCCCGCGCTGCCTATCGGTGCGAAGCCGCCTGAGCCGATCGCTTCCGGCCAGGGTGGCCGGGAAAAAGTACGCAGGCGTATGTCGGCTTACGCTTGATCCGCATCAGGGCCGCCGCGAAATGGCACGCGCAGACTCGGGTTTTTCCTACCTGCGGTTTTTTCATGACACGACCTTCCTCGTTAGATCGCGAGCAACTGCTCGCCTGCGCCCGCGGTGAGATGTTCGGCGAGGGCAACGCGCGCCTGCCATCCCCGCCGATGCTGATGTTCGATCGCATCACGCATATCGACGACCACGGCGGCGCCTTCGGCAAGGGTGTCCTGCGCGCAGAGCTGGATATCAGTCCCGACCTGTGGTTCTTCGGCTGCCATTTCGACGGCGACCCGGTGATGCCTGGTTGTCTGGGCCTTGATGCGATGTGGCAGTTGAGCGGCTTCTTCCTGCCGTGGTTGGGCGAGCCAGGCCGCGGACGCGCGCTGGGCGTCGGGCAAGTGAAGTTCTCCGGCCAGGTACTGCCTTCCGCCAAGCTGGTGCGCTATGAGGTGGACGTCCGCCGTGTGATGCGTGGACGACTTGCCCTGGTCGTCGCCGACGGGAAGACCTATGTGGACGATCGCCTGATCTACGTGGCCACCGACATGCGCGTGGGCCTGTTCCAGTCGACGGAGGGCTTCTGATGCGCCGCGTGGTGGTGACCGGCATGGGCATCGTGTCTTGCCTCGGCCATATGGCCGATACGGTGACGCGCGCATTGCGCGACCTGCAAAGCGGCATCCGCGCGATGCCCGACTACGCGGCGCTCGGCCTGCGCAGCCAGGTGGCGGGCGTGCCGGAGATCGACCTGGAGGCGTCGATCGACCGCAAGCTCAAGCGCTTCATGGGCGACGCTGCAGCGTACGCCTATGTGGCGATGCGCGCGGCGATCGCCGATGCCGGACTCGCCCTCGAAGAGGTGCGTCATCCACGCAGCGGTGTCATTGCCGGTTCCGGCGGCGGCTCGGCGCAGTGGCAGATCGAGACGGCCGAGCTGCTGCGTGCGAAGGGCGTGCGGCGCGTCGGCCCGTACATGGTGCCACGCACGATGTGCTCCACCGTGTCGGCCACGCTGGCGACCGCATTCGGCATCCTGGGCTTGAGCTATTCGATTGCCGCGGCCTGCGCCACTTCCGCGCACTGCATCGGCGCGGCGGCCGACCTGATTCGCCACGGCGCCCAGGACGTCATGTTCGCCGGTGGGGGCGAGGAAGTGCATTGGGGCATGACCGCGCAGTTCGATGCGATGGGGGCGCTGTCCAGCGTCCGCAACGATGCGCCGCATGCCGCCTCGCGCCCCTATGACGCGAGTCGCGACGGCTTCGTCATCGGCGGTGGCGGCGGCATGCTGGTGCTGGAGGAGTACGAGCATGCCAAGGCGCGCGGCGCACGCATCCATGCGGAACTGGTCGGCTACGGCGTTACCTCCGATGGCGCCGACATGGTGGCGCCGTCCGGCGAAGGCGCGGAGCGCTGCATGCGCCTGGCGCTGGCCGGCGTGACGGGGACGGTTGATTACCTCAATACCCATGGCACCGCCACGCCGCTGGGCGATATTGTCGAACTGGAAGCCGTGCAGCGGGTGTTTGGCGAGGCCGTGCCACCGTTGTCCTCGACCAAGGCGCTTACGGGGCACGCGCTGGGAGCAGCAAGCGTGCACGAAGCGATCTTCAGCCTGCTGATGCTCAACGGCGGCTTCGTGGCTGGCTCGGCCAATATCGACGAGCTCGACCCGCGCGCGAAGGGCTTTCCAATTCTTCGCGAGACACGCGATGCGCGGCTCAGCACCGTGATGTCCAACAGCTTCGGCTTTGGTGGCACCAATGCGAGCCTGGTGTTCGCCAAGGTGTAGGAGCTTGTTCAAGATTCCGGTGTGACCACATGCCCCTGGCTCCATCCCCCTGCTTGCCCTGCAAGGAAGCCCCTGCGATCGCATGGGCCGAATGGGCCGGGGTGCGCGCAGAAAAGGCGGCGGGCATCGCGACGCCCGCCTCGCAGCGCGCCGTTGACTTGCGTCAGCCGTGACGACGATCGATTGCGTTACCGTGATGTCGTCCGCGGCGCGTGCGCCGCTTGCTGGAACCTCGCGCATGAACATCACCCCGTGCCGTCTCGTCCTGATCGGCGTGCTTGGTTTGAGCGGCCTGGTGCAGGCGCAGCCCCAGAACGAACCTGCCGCGCATGCGAACGATCCACACACGCAGCTGCCGATAGCCGCATCGCGCTGGCCGGCCGACGCGCCACTGCGCGACGGCATGGCGAGCATCCACACGGCGCTGCAACAACTGCGGCACTACGAGATGGGCCATATGAGCGAGCGCCTGGCCATGGACCGCATCAGCATGATCGAGGACGCTGCCGCATCCATCTTTGCCCACTGCAAGCTGCCGCCGCAGCAAGACGAGCTGCTGCACGGCATGCTGGTGCACTTGCTCGCGGCCGCACAGAAGTTCAAGCAGGATCCGCACGACGTCGCCGAGCTGGCGGCGATGCGTGAAGCGGTGGCTGCTTATCCACGCTATTTCGATGACCCGGGATGGACGTCCGATTCGACGGCACACGGGATGGGCGACAAGCCCTGAGTTACCGACCATGCCTTTGGGGGGCCGAGGTGGATCGCGCCGGTGGGAGGCGGCGCGATCCACCTGTGGCTCTGGGCGCGAACCGGCGCCTAGTACTTGGCGTCCAGCTTCAGCCAGACGGTGCGCCCCGGCTCGTTCACGCGCACCGTGTTGACGTAGCCGACCAAGCCCGCATTCGCGGCGTTGACGTGCTCGGCATAGATCTTGTCAAAGAGATTGTCGATGCCCGCACTGAGCGTGAGCGCGCGATTGACGCGGTAGCCACCATTCAACGAGAACACGCCAAAGCCGGCACTGGGGCCGAGATCCTGTCCGACGATATTGCCTTCGCCTACCGCCACACGGCGTTGCGCCGAGGCGATCCGCCACAGGCTGCCCAGCGACCAGGTGCCGGTGTCGTAGACGAGGCCTAGGCGCGCCTCCAGCGGCGGCATCTGCGGCAGTGGCCGGTGCTCGCTGCGGTTTTCACCCCAGGCCCAGGCGAGCGTGACATCCGCTTTCCAGCGCGTGCTGATGGTATAGGCCATACCTGCCTCGCCACCGGCCGTACGCGCGTTTACGTTGTTTGCCCCGGCGGTGTCCGCGCCGCTGGCGTAATCCATCACGATGAAGTCGCGGACCACGCCCACATAACCCGACACCCAGGCTTGCAAGTGCGCGTCGTGATATTGCAGGCCAATATCGAGTTGGGTGGTCTTTTCTGCCTGCAATTGGCGGAAGCTGGTCAGGCTCTTATCCGCGTGTCGCCCGAACAGTTCCCAATAGTCAGGAACGCGTTGCACGTGACCGATGCCCGCGTAGAGAGTCATGGGCGTGGCGGCGAAGTCGTGCTCGTAACGGACAAAGCCGGAGGGCAGCGTGTCCGAGCGACTGGCGTCGATGTTCGATGCCATACTCATGCCGCTCATGCCGCTCATGCCGCTCATGCCGTTCATGCCGCTCATGCCGCTCATGCCGCCCATGCTTTGGCTGTTGCCGGCGCCGGTCAGGTCGTAGCCGCGCACCTGCGCACGATCGAGACGCGCGCCGCTGATCAAGCGATCGCGCTCGGCCAGGTTCCAGGTGAGTTCGCCGAACAGGCCGAGGCTGCCCATGCGAGCCGTACGTTCGCGCGGCTGGTCGCGATAGTCTGGCAGCATGCCTCCTGCCGGGCCGCCCATGCGGCTGGTATTGACGCTGGTGGAGCCATCCAGGCCGGTGACCAGGCTCAACGCCTCGCCCCACGTGAACGTTGCGGCCGCGCGCCCGCCTACGGTGCGGCGATCTACGTCGCTGGCCATGGCCAGCGGCATCATGCTGGCCGGATCAGGATGGCGCAGCGTGTAGTTGTCCATCACATGGTCGGTGTAGTTGTAGTACAGCTGCATTTCGATGCGACTAAGCAAAGTGTCCGGTCGTTCATGCTCGAATTTCAGGCCGGCACTTTCGTGCAGGAACTGCGCGCCATCCATGCTGCTGAACGCATAGGCGGCATGGCCGTTGCCCTTGCCGGACGACAACTCGATGCGCGTGTTGTCGTCCGGTGTCCAGCCGATTGCTGCATCGGTGTTCCAGCGGTCCCAGGACGAATGCACATGGTGACCGTCGCCGTCGCGATAGTCCTGCGCATGGGTGTGGTTGGCATCGATGTTCATGTAGACGTTGGGTGTGCCGGCGCGCAGGTCGACCATCTGGTCGTTGCGGCCGGCGGAGCCGACCAACGCGCTGCCTTCCATGCTGATGCCGGGTGCGGCGTAGCGCTTGAAATCGCGTTCGAACAACACCGTGCCCGCCGAGTTGCCCGGCCCGTACAACACCGTCTGCGGTCCCTTGATCACGATGGCACGGTCGTATAGCTGCGGCGAAATATAGGCGGTGGGTGGATCCATGCGCGACGGACAGCCGCCCCCGATCTGGCCGCCGTCGACCAGGATGTTCAGGCGTGAGCCGACCATGCCGCGCAACACCGGGTCGCCATTGCTGCCGCCTTTGCGGATGGTGGAGAAGCCGGCAATGCTCTTGAGGAAGTCAGCGCCGTCGCTGGCCGGCACGGGTTGCCGCGGCGCCTTGGGGTCGGTGATCACGGTCAGCGGGCTATCCTGCATCGGTGCGGTGACCACGATCGGGGCAAGGTTTTGCAGCGGAATGGCCTCGCCAGCGTGCGCAGGAGAAAAGGCGACGAACAGCGCCAGCGACAGCCGCCGCAGCGGCAAGCGTGATGGTGCACCCGCTGGGTGGCGGGCGCGTGGAAGCGAAGGCGTCGCCGCGAGGGCGCGCACATGGAGGGGTAGGTAGGACATAACTGAATCCGAAATAGCAGGCAGCAGAAAGCCGCGCGGCGATGGCCGCGAAGGCGATGAAAAGTCACTCAGTGCTGCGTGAAAGCCGGCGGTCCCCGTGGGGCTGCAGCCAGCGCGGAATATTCCGTTTGGAGCCGTGCCGGCAAGGCGGCAGTGCCGTGCCATCTCGCCGGTGCGGGATGGGGCAAGGGCACCGCATGGCCGATCAGAGCGGGGCTGTGACCGAGCAGGCCGCAGTAACCGCATTTCTCCATCGACGATGGATGTGACGGTGGAACGGTGGGGTCCGGATGCGCGTGCTGCGACTCGCACCCCACCATCCCCGGCATGCTGTCGACGGCAAGCGACTGCGAGATCACCGGCGCCACGATGGTGAGCCACAGGGCGACCATCGCCGCCCAGGCAACCCAGCGTGGAGTCCGAATGCGTGTCACCTGCGTCCTTTGCGGCCGGATCGGCTTGCTTGTAAAGCGGCTTTCATCATCCCACGGTGGTCATCGGCTCGCCTGTGACACACCGTCGCGTGCGCCCGCGTCACCGGACCCGACCAGCTGCTTCCACAGCGCATGGACGCGCTGCTCGACCTTCGCATCGGGGACGATCGGCTGGCTCCACGCACGCGAGGTTTCGGACGGCCATTTGTTGGTGGCGTCGATGCCGAGCTTGGAGCCCAGGCCGGCCGCGGGGCTGGCGAAGTCGAGGTAGTCGATGGGGGTGTTCTCGACGATCAGGCTGTCGCGCGCCGGATCGACGCGGGTGGCCACCGCCCAGATCACTTGCGACCAGTCGCGTACGTCGATGTCATCGTCCGTGACGATGACGAACTTGGTATAGGTGAACTGGCGCAGATAGGACCACACCGCCATCATGATGCGCCTTGCATGGCCGGCATACTGCTTCCGGATGCTGACCACGGCGACGCGATACGAACAGGCTTCCGGCGGCAGGAAGAAATCGACGATTTCGGGAAACACCTTCTGCAGGATTGGCACGAACAAGTCGTTCAAGGTCATCGCCAGCACCGAGGGTTCGTCATGCGGTGCGCGGCCCATGTAGCTGCCGTGGTAGATCGCGTCGCGGCGCAGGCGCATCCGCTCGATGGTGAATACCGGGAAGGGGGCTTGCGCGTTGTAGTAGCCGGTGTGGTCGCCGAACGGACCTTCCAGCGCGACATCGTCGGGTCGGATGAAACCCTCCAGCACGATTTCCGCGCCCGCCGGGGCATCCAGTCCGGTGAGCGCGCTGTGACAGACGCGCGTGCGCTGGCCGCGCAACAAGCCGGCGAATTCGTATTCCGACAAGCTGTCGGGTACCGGTGCCACGGCCGCGAGCATGGTGGCCGGATCGGCGCCAATCGCCACCAGTACGGGGAACGGTTGTTCCGGTGAGGACGCCTTCCAGTCGGCGTAGTCGAGCGCGCCGCCGCGGTGCGGCAGCCAGCGCATGATCACCCGGTTTGGACCGATGACCTGCTGGCGGTAGATCGCCACGTTTTGCCGGCGCTGGCGCGTACCGCGTGTGACCACCAGGCCGAAGGTGATCAGCTTGCCCGCATCCTGGGGCCAGCAATGCTGGATCGGCAGGCGCGACAGGTCGATTTCGCTGCCCTGCAGCGTCTCGTACTCGAAGGCCGCTTCATGCACGCGCTGCGGCGCGACGTTGGCCAGCTGCGCCAGTTCGGGCCAGGTCGCCAGCGCCTCTCGCAGGCTGGCTGGCCAACGCGGCTCCTTGATCGAAGCCAGCAGTTGGCCCAGTTCCCGCAGCGAGGCCAGCGGCCGGCCCGCCAGCGCCATCTCGATGCGCCGGCGATGCCCGAACAGGTTGCCCAGCAAGCAGTGCTGGGAACCGGTGGGCTGCTCCATCAGCAGGGCGGGGCCGCCTTCGCGCAGCGCCCGGAGACTCAGCGCAGTGGATTCGAGATACGGGTGGACCGGCACGGGTACGCGCAGCAGTTGCCGATCGCGTTCCAGTTGATGAATAAAGCTACGCAGGTCGTGATGGCTCATCGGAGTCTTCGGACAGATCGGGAATGGACAGCGCGCCGCCATCGCCGCCGGCCAGCAACTGGCGATGAATCGCCTCCAGCTGCGTCAGCAGACGCGCACGGGCATCGGCGGCATAAGGGTTCTCGCGCTGGATGGCGGCGAACAGGTGGCCGGCGTCGCCGCGCACCGCCGACAGCATGCTGGCCAGGCCGAGAAACGAAGGCGGCGCCACCGTCAGGTCCTCGCCAATGCCCAGGTCGACCATGGCCTTGGCAATGAAGAAGGCCAGCGCGTGCGTCTCGGCCATGGCGCGATCATGCGTGGCTGGATCCTGCGTGATGACCTCGCAGCCGAGTTCTTCGAACAACCGGCGGGCGCGCATGGCGGCCTCGGGATGTTGCCCGCTGGGGCAGATCACCGTGCGCAACGGACGTTCGCCGCGCGCCAGGCTCAACGGACCGAACAGCGGATGCGTGCCGAGGTGGGGTATGGCCGTACCCAGCAGCTCGTCCATCAGCTCACAAGGGTGTTGCTTGACGCTGCCTACGTCGATGACGATGTGCCCGCGATGGAGCAGTGGGCGCAGTTCGCGCAACGCCGATTCCAACCGCGGTACCGGCATCGCCAGCACTACCCATGAGGCTTCGGCGATCGCAGCTGCAGCGGATGCTGCGGCCAGCGGCGCGGGAACCTCGGCAGCAGGATCGAATACCTGCAGCCGATGCCCGGCGCGGCGCAGCAGGTTGGCGAAGGCTTGGCCAAAGCGGCCATAGCCGAGCAGGGCGAACGACATGGCGTGCTCCAGCGGGGAGGATTGCCCCAAGTTACGCCACGACGCCACCCGCCGGGTTGACCGTGGACGACTGCCGCTCATGCCAGCCACCACGTTCGCGTGTCATCCAAAGCGCATCTCCCTCAAGCAAGCGGACATGCTCGAGGTGACGAGAGGTGGTCGCCATGACGCCAGTCAAGGCACGGTGACGAGCGCCGCGTCGGATCGCCGCGCGCCGCCATGGCCATTCCGGGAGAGGATTCGGAGCCTGTTCGCGCTTTCCCCTGATCGAAGTCATGGCGCTGCGCCGGGGCGGAATGGCCTGATATCGCCATGGCAGGTCAGAGCTTCCGATGAGCGCTTGGTATCCCTGGGTGGTCTTGCTGCACCTGAGTTGCGCCATCGTCTTCATTGGCGCGGCGGCGTTCGAGGTGCTCATACTCGACGCACTGCATCGGCAGTTTGATCGCGCCACCATGGAGCGCCTTGAACAGGCCGTGATGCAACGCGCACGGCGGATCATGCCCTGGGTGGTGGGTCTGCTGTATCTGAGCGGCGCGATGTTGTTCACCATTCGCTGCGGTGGCCTGAGCTGTCTCGGCTCGCATTTCGGCTGGCTGCTGCTGACCAAGGTGAGCCTGGCCCTGCTGGTGCTGGTGGTGTTTGTCATGACCCTGCGTGCAGGATCGCGTGGCCGTCTCGATCCCTGTCGATTCCGCCACACCCATCGCGTGGTGCTGGCGCTGATGGTGGGCATCGTGTTTCTGGCCAAGACCATGTTCTACTTATAGGCCCCATCCAGCGAGGTGCCTCATGTCCCACGTTACCCTCAAGGGCCAGCCGGTCCAGGTCGACGGTTCCCTTCCCGCCAACGGTGCCCAGGCGCCGGCGTTCTCTCTGGTCGGCAAGAACCTGTCCGATGTCACCCTCGCCAGCTTTGCCGGCAAGCGCAAGGTGCTGAACATCTTCCCCAGCATCGACACACCGACCTGCGCCACCTCGGTGCGTCGTTTCAATGAAAAGGCCAGCCAGCTCGACCATGCCGTGGTGCTGTGCATCTCCGCCGACCTGCCGTTTGCACAGGCACGTTTCTGTGGCGCCGAGGGCCTGGACAACGTGGTGACGCTGTCGACCATGCGTGGCCACGAGTTCCTGCAGGACTACGGCGTGGCGATCTCGTCAGGTCCGCTGGCTGGCCTGGCAGCGCGCGCCGTGGTCGTTCTCGATGCGCACGACAAGGTGATCCATACCGAGCTGGTCGGCGAGATCGCCGATGAGCCGAACTACGACGCCGCCTTGGCGGTCCTGCGCTGACGATCCTGTCGTACGGGCCCAGCTTGTGCGCGAGCGGCACGGCTGGGTCCGCGTTTCGCAAACCGGTGCCAAGCAAACGCCGGGCGCGGGCCCGGCGTCTGCGTCTCACGACAGCGGCGGCAGATCCGCTCGTTGCTTACATGCCCAGGGTCAACGTGCCCTTCATCAAGGCGGCATGGCCTGGGAAGGTGCAGAAGTAGGCATAGGCTTCACCGGCCTTTAGCTTGGCCATCGGGATGGTGACGCTGGCTGACTCGCCGCCGCCAATGAGCTTGGTGTGCGCGACCACGCGCTCGTCGTCAGGCTTGACATAGTCGTGCTCGGCGCCTGCTTTCATGCCATCGGCCAGGATGCCCGACTCGTCGGCCGCATGGCCGAGCACCCAGTTATGGCCCATCGATGCCTTGGGCAGCTTGCCTGTGTGCTTGAGCGTGACGGTGAACTGCTTGCACGTCTTGGGTACCGCGATGCTTGTCTGGTTGAACTGCATGGCATCGCTGCCTTCGATCGTGGCGGCGCAGTCGGCAGCCCAGAGCGGCATGGCGAACAGGCCAAGCAAGGCAAGGGCAAAGGTCTTGCGAACCATCAGAACTCTCCATTGAGGATGTCGGGGAAAGCCTAACGATGGGGCATCCCACGAATGCCTCGCGCTGACTTGGATCAGCCCTTGGGCGATCGGCAGCGGGGAGCGACGGTTTACCGCAGCACGACCCGCCAAGAGCCAGCTACGGCGCGCGCCTGCCTTATGTCGCCGATGCAGCCAGATGGCGCATGAAGGCCATCGAGAGCCGCAGCCTGGCGTCAATTGTCCGCGGCCTTATGGCGCGCAGCCGTTCGCGGAGCGGAATGCTTTCGTCGAACAAGGCCGCCCAGGCCGGCTCAGGTGCGAACGTCGCGACGCGGGATTCGCTGAAGCGGCTGAGGCGCCAGCGTGGGCAAAAAAAGGCCGGGCATCCGCCCGGCCTTCTTCTGCTGCATGACGATGAAGCTTACTTCGCCGCCATCAGCGCGATGGTCATGTCGAGCATGCGGTTGGAGAAACCCCACTCGTTGTCGTACCACGACAGCACTTTCACCAGCGTGCCGCCCATGACGCGCGTCTGGGTGGCGTCGTAGGTGGAGGAGGCCGGGTTGTGGTTGAAGTCGATCGACACCAGCGGCTTGGTGTTCACCGCCAGGATGCCCTTCAGCGCGCCGTTGGCGGCTTCGTTGATGGCGGCGTCGATCTCTTCCTTGGTGGTCGCGCGGGCGGCGTCGAAGGTCAGGTCGACCACCGACACGTTGATGGTCGGCACGCGCATGGCGAAGCCGTCCAGCTTGCCATTGAGTTCCGGCAGCACCAGGCCCACCGCAGCGGCAGCGCCGGTCTTGGTCGGGATCTGCGAGTGCGTGGCCGAGCGGGCGCGACGCAGGTCGGAGTGGTACACATCCGTCAGCACCTGGTCGTTGGTGTAGGCATGGATGGTGGTCATCAGGCCGCGCACGATGCCGATCTTGTCGTGCAGCACCTTGGCCAGCGGGGCCAGGCAGTTGGTGGTGCAGGAGGCGTTGGAGATCACTTCCAGCTTGGAGGTGAGCTTGTCGTCGTTCACGCCGATGACGAAGGTGCCGTCCACGTCCTTGTCGCCCGGTGCCGAGATGATCACCTTCTTGGCGCCGGCGGCGAGGTGTGCGCTGGCCTTGGCCTTGGAGGTGAACAGGCCGGTGCACTCGAGCACCACGTCGACACCGAGTGCGCCCCACGGCAGCTTGGACGGATCACGCTCGGCGCAGACCTTGATGCGGTCGCCGTTGACGATCAGGTCGCCGCCCTCCACCGACACGGTGCCCGGGAACTTGCCGTGGGCGGTGTCGTACTGGGTCAGGTGCGCGTTCGTCTCGGCGTCGCCGAGGTCGTTGATCGCGACGATCTGGATCTCTTGGGTGCGACCGGCTTCGTACAGCGCGCGCAGAATGTTGCGGCCAATGCGACCGTAACCGTTGATGGCGACCTTGATTGCCATGGGACAGCGTCCTCCGGGGTGAGATGACGAAAGTGACGGCCGCTGGCCGCCGTAAAACCGTCATTTTAGCCTGAACCGGGGGCCACACTCATCCGGGGCTGTTCAGGCGGCCGTTAACGCGCTTGAATCGCCGTTTGCGGCTAGCCGATCGGCAAGGGAAAACAGCATGAGTGACGCACAGCAGACTATCGAGATTTCACTGCAGCAGACCGCCGACTACGAGTTCCGGGTCCGTTTCGATGACACCGCGATCCCCGACTTGATCACCGACGAAACGGCTCCGCTGGGGCACGACGCGGGCCCCAATCCGTCGCGCCTGTTGGCTGCCGGCGTGGCCAACTGCCTGGCAGCGAGCCTGTTGTTTGCCTTGCGCAAGTACAAGAATGCGCCGGGTACCCTGGGCGCGCATGCGAAAGCGACACTGACGCGCAACGAGCACAGCCGTTGGCGCGTCACCCATATCGCGGTGGATTTGCAGTTGGCCGATGCGGCCGCCACGCTGGAACACCTGGATCGCGTGCTCGCCCAGTTCGAGGACTTCTGCATCGTCACCGAGAGCGTGCGGCAAGGCATCGCGGTGGATGTCGCGGTGCGCGATGGGACCGGGCAGTTGCTGGCAAAGCCCGCCGCGGCCTGAGCCGGTATCTTGCGGCAAGCTGTCATGGGGCTGTGGCACACTCCGCGGCCCTCTCATCCCAGGTCCCCCGCGCCATGGCTTCTCTTCGTCGATCCGCCGCTGCCGTACTGATTTGCCTTGCCCTGGCGCCTGGCGTCCAGGCTTGGGGTCCCTTGGGACACAGCGTCGTGGCCGATCTGGCGCAGCGTCAGTTGAACCCGACGGCCGAGGCCGTGGTGGAGCGCTTGCTGGCTCCCGAACACACGCGCTCGCTGGCCGATATTGCCAGCTGGCCCGATGAGATCCGCAACGATCCCAGGCAGGCGGAGCTGTGGAACACCACCCGCGGCCTGCATTACGTCGACTTCACCTCGGGCGACTGCGACTACCAGCCGCCGCGTGACTGTCGCGACGGTGTCTGCGTGGTGGCAGGCATCGATCACTATGTAAAAGTCCTCGGCGACAAGGGCCAGCCCGATGCCGTGCGACTCGAGGCGTTGAAGTTCGTGGTGCATTTCATCGGTGACGAACATCAGCCACTGCACGGCGGCTCCCGTGACGACAAGGGCGGCAACGCTTACCAGGTGCAGTTCAATGGCAAGGGCACGAACCTGCACAGCGTGTGGGATTCTGGCTTGCTGAAGACGCGCGGCCTCGAATGGAAGGCCTATGCGGACGAGCTCGATGCCCGCGGCCCGGTCGAGCTGCCGCCGCGCATCCCGCCGCTGGACAACGACTACGCGCAGTGGGCCGAGGAGTCCTGCGCCATCTCTCGCGACATCTATCCGGATGGCCACAAGATCGACCAGACCTATGTCGACAAGGAGCTGCCGGTCGCCGAGCTGCGCCTGCGTCAGGCAGGGCGTCGCTTGGCCGACGTGCTCAACGTCACCTTGGGGCACTGAGTTTTTCAGGCAGGCTGTTTCGGAGCCCGAATTGCTGCGCTGCCGCACGTCATTCCATGCGTGCAGCAGCGACTTGCCCTGGTCTTCCGTCGCGGCTTGCCAGCAAGTCGGACCTGGCCGCGCAGTGGATTCCCGATGGGCTTCGGATGACACCAGTGTTTAGGCGTTTCGACGTCCGTGAAGAAGACCAGTTCATCACCCCATCGTTAACATCCTGCTGAATTGGTAATACCAGTGGCTGGTGGTGGTCCGCATGCCACAAGCAGTCCAGTTAGGCTCGCCGGACGGCGCCAAAAAAGCCCTGAAAAACCCTCTGGCGCGGGCTGTCAGTTCTGCTAGCCTCGATGCATGACAAATGAAAATCCGCTGCGCCGCACAAAAATAGTTGCCACCCTCGGTCCCGCGACCGACGCGCCTGGCATGCTCGAAAAAATCATCGCCGAAGGCGTGGACGTGGTTCGCCTGAACCTGTCCCACGGCCAGCCTGACGATCACCGCGCGCGCGCCGTCGCCGTGCGTGAGGCAGCGGCCAAGCTCGGCCGCGAAGTCGGCGTTCTCGCCGACCTGCAGGGCCCCAAGATCCGCGTTGAGCGTTTTGCCAATGGTCCGGTCGAGTTGCGTGTCGGCGATGCCTTCGTGCTCGATTGCCGTCCCGATGCGCCGCTGGGTGATGCGGGCCGCGTGGGCGTGAGCTATTACGGATTGCCGAACGATGTGGTGGCCGGCGACGTGCTGCTGTTCGACGACGGCCTGGTCGCCATGACGGTGGAGCAGGTCGTCGGTGTCGAGATCCATTGCCGCGTGCTGATCGCCGGCCGCCTGTCCGATCGCAAGGGCCTCAATCGCCAGGGCGGTGGCCTTTCGGTGTCGGCCCTGTCGGACAAGGACCGCGCCGATATCAAGCTGGCTGCCGAGATCGGCTGCGACTTCCTGGCCGTGTCCTTCGTACGTTCGGCCGCCGACATGCACGAAGCGCGTCGCCTGCTGGAAGAAGCCGGCGGCAGGGCCTCGCTGGTGTCCAAGATCGAGCGTGCTGACGCCATCCCGGTGCTCGGCGAAATCATCGACGCTTCCGACGTGGTGATGGTGGCGCGTGGCGACCTCGGTGTGGAAATCGGCGATGCCGAGCTGCCCGGCCTGCAGAAGAAGATCATTCGCGAATCGGTACAGCGCAATCGCGCCGTGATCACCGCGACACAGATGCTGCAGTCGATGGTTCGTTCGCCCATCCCGACTCGCGCCGAGGTCATGGACGTGGCCAACGCCGTCATCGACGGCACCGATGCCGTGATGCTGTCCGAAGAGTCGGCCGCCGGTGCGCATCCGGACAAGGCCGTCGCCGCTCTGCGCCGCATTTGCCTGGGCGCCGAGCGTCAGTTCGAGCCGAAGGAAGATCCGGCCACCCAGGGCCATCTGCTGGATCGTACCGATCAGGCCATCGCCCTCGCGGCGATGGTGCTGGCGGCGCAGCTGGGCGTGCGTGCCATCGTGGCGCTGACCGAATCCGGTGCCACGGCACAATGGCTGTCGCGCTACCGCAGTGCGGTGCCCATCTACGCCTTGTCGCCGTTCGACGATGCGCGTCGCCGCATGTCGATCTTCCGCGATGTGACGGCGGTGAAATTCACCCATGTCTCGCAGACCCCGGCCGGTTCGGCCCGGGACGCGGTGCGCCAGCTGTTTGTCCAGGGCCGGCTGGCCGAGGGCGATCGCGTGGTGCTGACCCACGGCGACCACATCGGCCAGGGCGGCGGCACCAATACGCTCAAGCTGCTGTCGGTGGGCGCTGAGGGCGTGGTGGAGTGCCTGCGCGACCTATAAGCGCAGGCGTGGGCGTGCCTTAGACATCGGTCATGGTTTCATGCGGCTAGAATCATGACCGATCGCTATCCCCACGTCCGTCCAGGAGGTTTTTCATGAACACGATGTCACGTCGTTGTGGCCAGGCTTTGTCGCTGGCGCTGGCCATGTTCGGGGCGGCGCCACTGCTGGCGCAGTCGCAGGCGCGCATGGTGGGGCCGGAGCACATCCAGTCGTACTGGATCATGCTCAACACCAAGGTCGATGCCGACATTCCCAACAGTGGCAGCAACATGGACAAGCCAGGTTGCGTGGCGGTGAGCTACCTGATCGGTTCCGATGGCGTGCCGCAGAACGTGACCGTGCGCAAGGTCGTGCCGCCGAGCGGGCTGGATGCGGTGGCCAAGAGCGTGGTGAACAACTTCCGCTACGGCCCGTCGCTGACCAATCGCAATAGCGAGCCGGTTTCCACCTACTTCATCGTGCCGTTCAACCTGCCGGCCGACGAGGCACAGCGCAAGGCGATCGTGGCCGCCTGCAAGCTGCCGGGCTTCGACCAGGCCTGAGGCGGCCGGGCCCGCCACGGCGCCATCCAGGGCCCCTCCGGACCCGGTTTGGGCTTATGACATATAATTGCGGACTTTGAGCCTTGCCGCCCTTGCGGGCGGCCTAACCTTGTGCGGCCCACACCGCCTAGTATCCGGAGTTGTCATGAGCATCGAAGACCTCGAAAGCATCGCCCTGGCGATGGTCGCGCCCGGCAAGGGCATCATCGCCATCGACGAGTCGACCAACACCATCAAGAAGCGTTTCGAGGCCGTCGGCATCGAGAACACCGAAGAGAACCGCCGTGCGTATCGTGAGCTGCTGCTCACCGCGCCGGGCGTTTCCGAGCACATCTCGGGCGCGATCCTGTATGACGAAACCATTCGTCAATCGACCAAGGACGGCGTGCCGTTCACCCAGCTGATGAAGAAGAACGGGATCATCCCGGGCATCAAGGTCGACAAGGGCCCGGTGCCGCTGGCCGGCTTCCCGGGTGACGTGATCACCGAAGGCCTTGATGGCCTGCGTGAGCGCCTGCAGGAATACGTCAAGCTGGGTGCGCAGTTCGCCAAGTGGCGCGCGGTGATCAACATCAGCGAAGACAATCCCAGCTCCACCGCCATCGAGGCGAACTGCCATGCCCTGGCCCGTTACGCCGCGCTGTGCCAGGAAGCCGGCCTGGTGCCGATGGTCGAGCCGGAAGTGATCATGGACGGCGACCACAGCATCGAAGTCAGCTACGAAGTGCACGAAGCCGTGCTGCGCAGCCTGTTCAACGCCCTGTACGAGCAGAACGTGATGCTGGAAGGCACCATCCTGAAGACCAGCATGGTCATCCCTGGCAAGGACTCGGACGAGCAGGTCGAAGTCGAGGAAGTGGCTGAAGCCACCGTGCGCGTGCTCAAGACCACCGTGCCGGCGACCCTGCCGGGCATCGTGTTCCTCTCGGGCGGCCAGACCGACGAGCAGTCGACCGCGCATCTCAATGCCATGAACCGCATGGGCCCGCACCCGTGGCCACTGAGCTTTTCCTACGGCCGCGCCATGCAGCAGGCCGCGCTGAAGCTGTGGGCGAAGGACATGAAGGCCAACTACGCCGACGCGCAGAAGACCGTGGCCGCCCGTGCCAAGGAAAACGGCCTGGCCGCGCTGGGTCAGTGGAACGCCAAGTAAGTCGGCATTCCAAGCCATCGCTGCAAAAAGAACGGGCGCCTCGCGGCGCCCGTTTTTTTGTTGCCCTGTCTTGCCCTGTAATGGGTCGATCAGAAGCGGTATTCCGCGCTGACGCTGTACAGGTTGGTCGGCAGGTGGATGTTCTTGTCGCTCTGGCTGCCGTCGTAGTAGTCCCAGTTCAGGCCCACGCTCCAGTTCTGCGCGATGTTGTAACCAACGCCGGCGCCAGCGTAGTAGCGGGTGCTGTTGAAGTTGACGAACTCCGGGTTGGCACGGTCGTTGGTCAGGCCCTCGCCCTTGGCGAAGAAGGCACCGCCACGCACTTCGCCGTACCAGCTCGGGCTGAAGTTGTAGCGCAGGTTGAGGCCGGCGGTGGCACCCTGCAGCTTGGACTTGTCGTTGCTGCCGGCGAAGTTCTGCGAGTAACTGTTCTGGGCGCTGACACGACCCAGGTAGACGTAGCCCACTTCCGCACCCAGCGAGGTCTCGGGGTTGATCGCGAAACGGTAGCCGCCCTTGATGCCGCCGGCGAATTCACCATTGTCGTAGGGGCCGCGGCTCACATCGGCATAGCCGGCGTTCGCACCGACATACCAACCCTGCTGGGCCGTCGGAGCAGCGTCCTGGGCAAAAGCAGCCGGAATGGCCATCACGCCAGCGGTAGCGAGGGCCAGAGCAAAAAGTGTCTTCTTCATTTGGGGGATTCCTCTTCGTCTTATAAGTTCAGGCCGCGTCGCCGGGGGTTCGGTCATACGCGGCCCGTGCACCCGTCTGTGACGGTGCCGGGGAATTAGATGGGGAGCGTGCTGAAGAGTTTCAATACTTGTTAGTGCAGTATTAAGCTTCAGTTAATCACGAAACTGGCATGGCCGCCGTTCAATTGCCGGGCGACACGCGATGCGAGGATCGGCGACAATACGCGTTTTTAGCTGCCGCCCAGCCCCGGAGAAATCTCTAGATGACTACCCGCCGCGAACTCGCCAATGCCGTGCGCGCTCTCGCCATGGACGCCGTGGAAAAGGCCAACTCCGGCCACCCAGGCATGCCCATGGGCATGGCGGATATCGCCGAAGTGCTGTGGAACGATTTCCTCCAGCACAACCCGACCAATCCGAAGTGGTTCAACCGCGATCGTTTCGTGCTTTCCAATGGCCATGGCTCGATGCTGCAGTACGCGCTGCTGCACCTGACCGGCTATGACCTGCCGATGGACCAGCTCAAGCGCTTCCGTCAGCTGCACTCCAAGACTGCCGGCCACCCGGAAGCCAGCGAAACCCCAGGCGTGGAAACCACCACCGGTCCGCTGGGCCAGGGCCTGGCCAATGCGGTGGGTTTTGCGCTGGCCGAGAAGGTGCTGGCCGCGCACTTCAACCGTCCGGGTCACGAGATCGTCAACCACCACACCTATGTGTTCCTGGGCGATGGCTGTCTGATGGAAGGCATCTCGCACGAGGTCGCTTCGCTGGCCGGCACCTGGAAGCTCAACAAGCTGGTGGCGGTGTATGACGACAACGGCATTTCGATCGACGGCGAAGTCCACGGCTGGTTCACCGACAAGACGCCGGAGCGTTTCGAGGCCTATGGCTGGAACGTGATCCGCGGCGTCGACGGTCATGACGCCACTGCGATTGCCGCGGCGTTGAAGGCGGCGACGAGCCAGAGCGAAAAGCCCACTCTCATTTGCGCCAAAACCATCATTGGTTTTGGTGCGCCGCATAAGCAGGGCAAGGAAGAAAGCCACGGCGCGGCGCTCGGCAAGGACGAAGTTGCAGGTGCCCGCGACGCCCTGGACTGGCGCTATGCGCCGTTCGAGATTCCGGCCGATATCTACGCGGGTTGGGATCACAAGCAGGCTGGCGCCGAGCGCGAGCGGGCCTGGCACGATGCCGTGGCCAAGTACTCGTCGGCGCATCCGGAGCTGGCGGCCGAGTTCACCCGCCGCCTGTCCGGCGAGCTGCCGGTCGATTGGGCGGAGAAGTCGCAGGCCTTCGTCGACAAGCTGCAGGCTGACGGCCCGGAAATCGCCTCGCGCAAGGCCTCGCAGATGAGCATCGAGGCGTTCGCGCCGCTGCTGCCGGAACTGATCGGCGGCTCGGCCGACCTGGCCGGTTCCAACCTGACCAAGTGGAAGGGCAGCCTGGATGCCGGCAACGGCAACAGCAGCGATGGCAAGGGCAACTACGTCTACTACGGCGTGCGCGAGTTCGGCATGAGCGCGATCGCCAACGGCCTGGCGCTGCATGGCGGCTTCATTCCGTACGACGCCACCTTCCTGGTGTTCTCCGACTACGCGCGCAACGCCGTGCGCATGAGCGCGTTGATCCCGGCGCACGCAATCCATGTGTATACGCATGACTCGATCGGCCTGGGCGAAGACGGCCCGACCCATCAGGCGGTGGAGCATTTGGCCTCGCTGCGCTACATCCCGAACAACCAGGTGTGGCGCCCCTGCGATGCGGTGGAATCGGCGATGTCGTGGAAGCTGGCCATCGAGCGCAAGGGCAACCCGGCGTGCCTGGTGTTCTCGCGTCAGAACCTGAAGCACCAGCCACGCAGCGCACAGCAGGTGGCCGACATTGCCCGCGGCGGCTATGTGCTGTCCGATCCGCAGGACACCAAGTTCAAGGCGATCCTGATCGCCACCGGCTCGGAAGTGGGCCTGGCGACGGAAGCGGCCCAGGCGCTGGCCCAGCAGGGCGTGCCGGTGCGCGTGGTGTCGATGCCGTGTACCGAAGTGTTCGATGCACAGCCGCTGGAATACCGCGAAGGCGTGCTGCCGGGCTGGTGCCGCGCCCGCGTGGCGGTGGAGGCGGCGACGTCCGACTTCTGGCGCAAGTATGTGGGCCTGGACGGCGACGTGATCGGCATGACCACGTTCGGCGCTTCCGCCCCGGCACCGCAGCTGTTCGAGCACTTCGGTTTCACCGTGGCCCATGTGGTCGATGCGGTGAAGCGCGTGATCGGCTAAGCCCCGCTCCCTCTCCCCTCCGGGGAGAGGGCTGGGGTGAGCCCCGAAAAGGGGGTAAAGGGCGGGTGCTCGCCTAAACCTCACCATAAAAAAACGCCGCGATCATCGCGGCGTTTTTTTATGCATGGCTTCGCTGTATGTCGGAGCGCACCCTGTGCGCGATCGCAGAGTCTCGCCGTTATCGCTTCGTAGGCTATCGCGCACTGGGTGCGCTCCTACAAAAAAGGATTTCAGGCGACCAGCAGCGTCGCCAGATGCTGCGGATCCTGCGCCACCGCATGGGCGCCGGCTTTTTCCAGTTCCTCGCGACTGCCAAACCCCCACAGCACACCGACACCGCGTATGCGATTGGCGACGGCACCGTCGATGTCGAAGTGGCGATCGCCGATCATCACGGTCTGCTCCGGCGCGGCGCCGAAGTCCGTGAGCGCGGCCGCAATCATGGCCGCCTTCTCGCTATGCGGGCTCGACGGGTCGGGGCCATACAGGCGGCTGAAGGCGCCACCAAACGGCAGGTGTTCGATGATCGGCCGCGCGTGCCGTTCCGGCTTGCTGGTCACCACGGCCAACTGATGGCCGGCGGCTTGCAACTGCCCGATCATCGCCTCGATGCCCGGATATACCGTGTGCTCACGCCAACCGACGGTGTGGAAGCGATCGTGGTAGTGCTCCACCGCCTGTTCGATGCGCTCGTGATCGTGATCGAGCAGCGGCGCGAAGCTATGCCGCAGCGGCGGGCCGATCCAGTGGCGCATTTCGGCCGGGGCGGGCACGCCCAGCTGTGTCAGGGCGTGCCTTACACAGCCGAGGATGCCGAGCTCGGAATCGATCAGCGTGCCATCGAGGTCGAACAGGCAGAGCATCAGTGACCCGCGCGTGCCCGGAGTGCGGCCACGGCCGGCAGTTCCTTGCCTTCGAGGAATTCGAGGAAGGCGCCGCCACCGGTGGAGATGTACGAGACATCCTTCTCGATGCCGTACTTGTCGACGGCGGCCAGCGTGTCACCGCCGCCGGCGATGGAGAACGCCGGCGACGCGGCGATGGCGCGCGCCAGCGTTTCGGTGCCGGCGCTGAAGGCGTCGAATTCGAATACGCCGACCGGGCCGTTCCATACCACGGTGCCGGCCTTGGCGATCATCTCGGCATAGCGGCGTGCCGTCTCGGGCCCGATATCCAGGATCAGCTCGCCGTCCTTCACTTCGTCGACGGGCTTGACCGTGGCCGACGCATGGGCCGAGAACTCCGGGGCCACGACGACGTCCACCGGCACGGGCACATCGGCATTGCGGCGCTTGGCCTCGGCAATCACCTTCTTGGCGGCCGGAATAAGGTCGGGCTCGTACAGCGAATTGCCGACCGACCAGCCCATGGCTGCGATGAAGGTGTTGGCGATGCCGCCACCGACGATCAACTGGTCGACCTTGCCGATGAGGTTTTCCAGCAAGGTGAGCTTGGTGGAGACCTTGGAGCCGGCGACGATGGCCAGCAACGGACGGGCCGGATGCTCCAGCGCCTTGCCCAGCGCGTCGAGCTCGGCCGAGAGCAGGGGGCCGGCGGCGGCGATCGGGGCAAACTTGATCACGCCGTGGGTGGAGGCTTGCGCGCGATGCGCGGTGCCGAAGGCGTCCATGACGAAGATGTCGCACAGGGCGGCGTACTTCTTCGACAGCGTCTCGTCGTCCTTGCCCTCGCCGATGTTCATGCGGCAATTCTCGAGCACCACGACTTCACCATCGGCGACGTCGACGCCGTCGAGGTAGTCGGCGACCAGGCGCACCGGCTTGCCGAGTTTGTCGCCCAACCAGGCGGCGACCGGCGCCAGCGACGATTCGGCGTCGAACTGGCCTTCCTTCGGGCGGCCCAGGTGCGACAGCAC
Source organism: Dyella halodurans (assembly GCF_026283925.1). Classification (GTDB taxonomy): domain Bacteria; phylum Pseudomonadota; class Gammaproteobacteria; order Xanthomonadales; family Rhodanobacteraceae; genus Dyella; species Dyella halodurans. Next base: position 285,214 of record NZ_JAPDPF010000003.1, on the reverse strand, counting down.
CATGACCTTGGCGCCGGCGTCGCGGGCAAGCTTGAGCGTAGGCAGGGCAGCTTCCAGGCGCTGGGTCGAGGTGATCCGGCCGTTCTCGATCGGTACATTCAGATCTTCGCGGATCAGTACGCGCTTGCCGCGCAACTCCAGATCGCTCATGCGGGTGACGGACACGGCGGAACTCCCTTGCTTGGATTCGTGGAAACGGACGCCCGGAGGCGCGAACCGCGTATTGTCCTGTCCGCCCGCCGGCGATGCAAACGACCCGACAGGTATCCTAGGAACTGATTATTTCAGACTGCCCGCATAAGGATACGATCATGACCCCGGACCTGGTCTTGTATGGCTACTGGCGCTCGAGCGCCGCTTATCGCGTTCGTATTGCCTTGAATCTCAAGGGCTTGGCCTACGAGTCGCAGCCGGTGCACCTGGTCCGCGATGGCGGCGAGCAGCATGGCGCGGACTATCGGGCATTGAATCCGCAGGAGCTGGTGCCTTGCCTCGTCGACGGCGGGCAGGTGTTTACCCAGTCGATGGCGATCATCGAATACCTCGACGAAACCCGGCCCACGCCGCCCCTGCTGCCCGCCGACCCGGCCGGCCGCGCCCGCGTGCGGGCCTTGTCCCAGCTGGTGGCCTGCGATGTCCATCCGCTGGGCAACCTGCGCGTGCTGCAGCATCTCGTGACTCAGTTCCATGCCGAGGATGCTGCCAAGGGCGTGTGGTCGCGGCACTGGATCGGGGAGGGCTTCAGGGCGCTGGAAGCGATGCTGGCTGGCAACGTCGCGACCGGCCGCTTCTGCCATGGCGACACACCCAGCATGGCGGATGCCTGCCTGGCACCGCAGGTCTATAACGCCGTGCGCTGGAAACTGCCGTTGGACGACTTCCCGACGATCCAGCGCATCTATGCGGCATGCCAGGCGCTGGAGGCGTTCCAGCAGGCGGCACCGGAAGCGCAGTCAGACGCGCCTGCGGCCAGTTAGGGTGAAGCCCGGGCCGTCATTCCGGCGAAAGCCGGAAACGCTTCACAACAGCGAAGCTGGTCATCCAGTGCCTTGGGCAGGCCCTCGAAGTCATTGGATCCCAGCCTGCGCTGGGATGACGGTTGATTCCACCGTGTTCTGAAAATCCCAGGGAAGCGTTTAGAAGCCCAACCCGTACGGATCGTTGCCGACCAGTTCGGTGCTCTCCGATCCGTTGCCTTCGGACAGGCGGATCTTGAGTCCCAGGCCATCGCGGGAGTCGGCCTTGTTGAGCGCCTCGTCCAACTCGATGCGGCCTTCCTTGTACAGGCGGTAGAGCGACTGGTCGAACGTCTGCATGCCTTCCTGCAGGCTGCGGTCCATCGCTTCCTTGACGTCGTGCACCTGGCCGCGACGGATCATGTCGCGGATCAGCGGCGTATTGAGCAGTACCTCGGTGGCCGGCAGGCGGCGACCGTCCTTGCCCACCACCAGGCGCTGGCTGATCACCGCGCGCAGATTAAGCGCGAGGTTCATCAGCACGTTCTTGTGCGCCGATTCCGGGAAGAAGTTGAGGATGCGTTCCAGCGTCTGGTCGGCATTGTTGGAGTGCAGCGTGGCCAGGCACAGGTGACCGGTTTCGGAGAACGCGATGGCCGCTTCCATGGTGTCGGTATCGCGGATCTCACCGATCATGATCACGTCCGGCGCCTCGCGCATCGCATTGCGCAGGGCCTCGTGATAGCTGTGCGTGTCCAGGCCGACTTCGCGCTGATTCACGATCGAGCGCTTGTGCCGGTGCAGGTACTCGATCGGGTCCTCGATGGTGAGGATGTGGCCCGACGAGTGCTGGTTGCGGTGATCGATCATCGCCGCCAGCGTGGTCGACTTGCCGGAGCCGGTCGCGCCGACCACCAGGATCAACCCACGCGGTTCCATGATCAGTTCGCGGAAGATGCCCGGCAGCTGCAGCTGGTCGACGCTGGGAATCTCGCTCTTGATGGCACGGATCACCATGCCTACTTCGCCGCGCTGCTTGAAGACGTTGATGCGGAAGCGGCCGGCTTCCTTCACCGCCAGCGCCATGTTCAGCTCCAGGTCCCGCTCGAACTGCGGTACCTGGCCCTCGTCCATCAACGAATAGGCGATCTTCTTGACCATGCCGCTGGGCAGGCCGGTATTGCCCAACGGGTACAGCTTGCCCTCGACTTTGATGTTCACAGGGGCGCCCGTCGTCAGGAACATATCCGACGCGCCCTTGTCAACCATTAGCTTGAGGAAGTAACCAATGTCCACTCGAATCCCCTGAATTTCGCGCGCATTGCTAAAGTGGATTATGCCCGCCCACAATACGCTGCGACACTCCGAGAGGAATGAGTGATGGTGCACATCTTTTCCCCGCTGTTCGGGCGCCCTAGGGGTGTTCGCCTGGCGGTTTCGACCCTGACGCTGGCCTTCACGCTGGCGCTTTCCGGCTGTGCCTCGACGCCGCCGCCGGACGGGATCATGAACCAGGCCCAGGTGCAGCTACGGGCTGCCCGTGATGCCGACGCCGCCGATTACGCGCCGGTGGACCTGGGTTTTGCGCAAAACAAGTTCCAGCAGGCCCAGGCTGCGATGGCCAAGGGCAAGTATGACGATGCCGCTACCCTGGCCGATGAAGCCCGTGCGGATGCCGAGCTGGCCCGCGCCAAGGCGCGTCTGGCGGCGGCGCGGGCGCAGATCCAGAGCAAGGGCGAGGCGAACCGCCAGTTGCGCAATCAGATCGACGAGTCGCTGAGCCACGAGCAGCAACAGGACCAAAGCCAGAACCCGGCGCTTCCGGTCCAGCAGCAGACGCCGACGGACATGCCGGCACCTGCAGCATCCTCGCTTGCCGAGCCCATTCCGCAGGGGCAGGGCTTCCAGACCGTACCCCAGTCGACCACGGACCAGGGAGGTCATCCATGAAAACCGTGACCATCCGTTTTTCCGCGCTTTTGCTGGCCTTGGCCGCCGCGGGCGTTGCTCACGCCGGCAAGGACGACATGGACATCGCCCGCTTGACCGGCAGCCTTGACCAGCTTGCCAGTGACCCGGCCCTGGGCGGCTACGCCCAGGCCGAGCAGGCGCGTGCGCGCGACGCCATCAACCAGCTGGCGCAGGCCCGCTCCCGCGACCGTGCCCATGCGCTCTACCTGGCCGAACGCCGCGTTGACCTGGCCCGCGCCACGGCACAGCTGCAGGACGCGCAGCTGAAGATCAATCAGCTCGACCGCGAGCATGACCAGATCCTGCTCGATGGCAGCCGCCGCGAGGCCGATCAGGCCCGTCGCGAGCTGGATCGTCAGCGCCTGCAGTACCAGATGGCGCAGGAAGAGGCCGCACGCCAGCAGGCCGAGGGCGCCGAAGCCACCGCCCAGGCGCAGGCCGAGGCGCTGCAGGCCAAGAAGCTCGCCGCCGCGCAGGCCAAGGCGGCCAGCGCCGCCAAGAAGCAGGCCGACCTGGCGGCCCAGGCGGCGCGCGCGATGCGTGCGCAGATGCAGGGCGACAGTTCCTCTTCTGACGACAGCAGCACCAAGAAAGACCAGGGCAAGTAACAGCAAGGCCCTGGAGGCGAGCTCGTGCGAAGGCCGACAGTTGATCCTGTCGGCCTTCTTACTTTTGGTCGGTAGGGCAAGGCGAAGCCGCTTGCTGCGACGTTTCGTTCAAGATCCGAAAAGTCTTTGTTGGATTCGTGCAAAAGGCTGTTCTTTCAGCTTTTTTTACGAAAATTGGACTGGCGATCTAGTCCCTCTGTGACGCTTGCATGACCCTGATCCGGGGAGTAGGGTCGAGTTCCCAGGGCGCACTTCGCCCCCTGGGTCATTGACCGGAATCATGCATCTACCTTTCCCCAACATCGAAGTCCATGGCCCGCATAACCGGCATGGATGGCGAGCGTGTGCATGTCGTTCAGCGTCTGAGGGCGCCCCCGCGGGTGGCCCGTCGTTCTCTCCAGAGGAGGTCGAATCATGTTTGAAAACCAGCAGCGTGATGATGTCGAAGCCTTGATGAAGGCCGACGCGGAGTTTCGTCGGCTCTACCAACATCACCAAGAGCTCGACAGCAAGGTGCACGACGCCGAGATTGGCGTGCTTCCCATCGATGACATGACGTTATCGGGCATGAAGAAGGAGAAACTCCACGCGAAGGAGCGGCTCCAGCGCATGTGGGACAATCACGCGCACCGCATCAACTGAATCTGCGAGTTTTCGCATGAAGGCGGCCCCGGTACCTCCCGCAAGGGAACGGTTTCCGGGGCCGCTCCGTTTGTGGCATGGGGGAGGGGGTGCCGCGGCTCGGTTATCATCAGGGCCCCTTCTGGTCGTGATGACGCGGCCGGTGCTTTCTGCAAGGAGTCCCCATGACGGTCCACCAGAGTGTCCTCGAACTGATCGGACGTACCCCGATGGTACGCGCGCAGCGCCTGGACGTCGGACCGTGTGAGCTGTTCCTCAAGCTGGAAAGCACCAATCCCGGCGGTTCGATCAAGGATCGCATTGGTCTCTCGATGATCGAGGGGGCCGAGCGCGCCGGCAAGATTCGTCCCGGCGACACCCTGGTCGAGGGTACCGCCGGCAATACCGGCCTGGGCCTGGCCCTGGTGGCGCAGCAGAAGGGCTACCGCCTGATCCTGGTGGTGCCCGACAAGATGAGCCGCGAGAAGATCTTCAACCTCAAGGCGATGGGCGCCGAGGTGGTGCTCACCCGTTCGGACGTCGCCAAGGGGCATCCGGAGTACTACCAGGACATGGCCGAGCGCATCGCGCGGGAGACCCCGGGGGCGTACTTCATCAACCAGTTCGGCAACATGGACAACCCGGCCGCGCATATCGCCACCACCGGCCCCGAGATCCTCGAGCAGCTGGACGGGCAGGTCGATGCCATCGTGGTCGGTTGCGGCTCCTCGGGCACGCTCAGTGGCCTGTCGAAGTTCTTCGCCGAGCATTCGCCAAACACCGAGTTCGTGCTGGCCGATCCGGTCGGTTCGATCCTTGCGGAATACATCAACGAAGGCACCCTGTCGGCCAAGTCCGGCAGCTGGATGGTGGAAGGCATCGGCGAGGATTTCCTGCCCAGCATCAGCGACTTCACCCGGGTGGCGAAGGCCTATGCGATTCCCGACAAGGAAAGCTTCCTGGTGGCGCGCGAACTGCTGGCAAAGGAGGGCATCCTCGGCGGCTCCTCCACCGGCACCCTGCTGGCGGCGGCGCTGCGCTACTGCCGCGAGCAGACCGCGCCGAAGCGCGTGGTGACCCTGGTCTGCGACACCGGCAACAAGTATCTGTCGAAGATGTACAACGATTACTGGATGCTCGACAACGGCTTCATCGAACGCGAGCAGTATGGTGATCTACGCGATCTGCTGCTGCGCCCGTTCGCGCAGCGCGACACCGTGGTGATCGGCCAGAACGAGCTGCTGATGACTGCGTATACGCGCATGAAGCTGTACGACGTCTCCCAGCTGCCCGTGATGGACGGCGATCGCCTGGTCGGCATCCTGGACGAGTCCGATGTGCTGATGCACGTGCATTCGGACGAGACCCGCTTCCGCGACGTGGTGTCGACCGCGATGACCAGCAACCTGGAGATGCTCGACGTGCGCTCGCCGATCGAGGCGCTGCTGCCGGTGTTCGATCGCGGCCACGTGGCCATCGTGGTGGATGGCGAGCGGTTCCTGGGCCTGATCACGCGGATTGATCTGCTGAATTATCTACGCCGCAAGGTGCATTGAATGGCGGCCTGGGGCGCGTCCAGGATGAATCTTCCCAACGCCCGCCAGTTGCCATGAAAGTTTGTTGAAATCGCGTGCGTGGAAAGTCGCCGTTCGCGGCCGCCTGGATCGCACCTGTTTCGAAGGAGTAACACCCGATGTGTGGAATCGTTGCCGCTGCCGCCCAGCGTGATGTGGCGCCGTTGTTGATCGCCGGCCTGAAGGCGCTGGAATACCGCGGATACGACTCGGCCGGCCTGGCCGTGCTGGATCGCGGCGAGATTCACCGCGTGCGTGCCAAGGGCAAGGTGCGCGAGATGGAATCGCTGTATCTGGCCGAGCCCTTCCCCGGTGGCACCGGCATCGCGCACACCCGCTGGGCCACCCACGGCGTGCCGAATGAAGCGAACGCGCATCCGCACATGGCCGGCAGCGTGGCGCTGGTTCACAACGGCATCATCGAGAACTACGCCAGCCTGCGTGCCGATCTGCAGGCACGCGGTCATGTGTTTACCTCGGAGACCGATACCGAGGTGATGGCCGCCCTGATCAACGAACACGTCGAGTCGGGCTTGAGCCTGCGCGACGCGGTGATGGCGACCGTGCGCGAGCTCGAGGGCGCTTATGCGATTGCGGTCATCAGTCGCAAGGAACCTGGCCGCGTCATCGGTGCACGCCATGGCGCACCGCTGCTGATTGGCGTAGGCATTGGCGAGCATTTCCTGGGCTCGGATGCGCAGGCGCTGATCCAGGTCACCAACAAGATCATCTATCTCGACGAGGACGACGTTGCCGAGATCACGCGCGATGGCGTGGCGATCTTCGGTCTGGACGGTCAGCGCGTCGAGCGCTCGATGCACGAAAGCGAGTTGTCGGCAGATGCAGTGGAACGTGGCGAGTATCGCCACTACATGCAGAAGGAGATCTTCGAGCAGCCCCATGCCGTGGCCGCCACGCTCGAGGCGCGCATCGGCCCGCATGGCGTCCTGCCCAATATCTTCGGTGTGGACGGCGATGAGCTGCTGTCGCGCGTGCGCGGCCTGCACATCATTGCCTGCGGCACCAGCTACCACGCGGGCATGGTCGCCAAGTACTGGATCGAGGAGTATGCGCGCCTGCCGGTGAGTGTCGAGGTGGCGAGCGAGTATCGCTATCGCGAAGCCGTGGTGCCCGACGGCACGTTGTTCGTGGCCATCTCGCAGTCGGGTGAAACGGCGGACACGCTGGCGGCCATGCGCGAGTCTCGCCGCCGCGGCTACCTCGGCACCTTGGCCATCTGCAATGTGCCCGAGTCGTCGGTGGTGCGCGAGGCCGATCTCAAGCTGATGACGCGCGCAGGTCCGGAAATCGGCGTGGCGTCGACCAAGGCGTTCACCACGCAGTTGGCGGCGCTGGCCCTGCTCACCCTGCATCTGGCGCAACAGCGAGGACTGGATCGCGCGCGCTATGTGGATCTGTGCACGCAGCTGCAGCACCTGCCGCGCGCGCTTGAAGACGCACTCAAGCTGGAGCCGGAGATCATCGAGCTCTCCGCCCATCTGATCCATCGCCAGCACGCGTTGTTCCTCGGGCGCGGTGCGCAGTATCCGGTGGCATTGGAAGGCTCGCTCAAGCTCAAGGAAATCTCCTATATCCACGCCGAGGCTTATCCCGCTGGCGAACTCAAGCACGGTCCGTTGGCCCTGGTCGACGAAGACATGCCGGTGATTGCCGTGGCACCCAGCGGCCCGTTGCTGGACAAACTGAAGTCCAACCTGCAGGAAGTGCGTGCGCGTGGCGGTGAATTGCTGGTGTTCGCCGATGGCGAAGCCAGCCTCGAAGGCAACCATGCCCGAGGCGTCACCTTGCGCATCAACGGTGGCGGCGACTTCATCGCCCCGGCCGTGTTCACCGTGCCGCTGCAGCTGCTCGCCTATCACGTGGCCGTGCTGCGCGGCACCGACGTCGATCAGCCGCGCAACCTGGCGAAATCGGTGACGGTCGAATGATGGGCGACGCGCTGTTCATGCACGTGATGTCCAAGGTGTAACCATCGACAATCGGTGAGCGGACCTGGGCCTGGTAGTTCGTCGTGGTCCTGCCCTTTGCGATGATCGGTGAAGACTGCAGTATTCGCTCGGACTATTTCGTCGAGAGCGATGTCGTTGTCGGCGACCGTGTCACGGTTAAGAGCGGCGTGCAGCTCTGGGAAGAACCGTATGTCGACGACGTTCTCATCGCGGCGGACGACACGTTGGCCAATGACCGCTGTCCTCAGTCGCGGGTAAGTAAGGGAAGTTTCCGCAAGCGATGGTGAGGCGCGGGGCTTCGATTGGGGCACGATCCGACGGGTCTGGAATTCGATGCCAATGCCGCGATGGGTTTCGGTGGGCTTGTCACCCGTGATGTTTCTGGGGGAGCCATCGCCTTGGGTTCGCCCACTTGAGTGCTCGGCTCCCCGGGTTCGGTCTCGTCGCCTTGACGGCTCAGCGCTCGTATTCGCTCGCGATGACGCGCGCAAGGTCGGACCGCCACTCCGGAGCGATGACTCCCAGCACGTCTTCCAGCTTGTGGATGTCGAGCACTGAATATGCCGGTCGGGCAGCGGGTGTGGGGTAGTCGGCGCTAGGAATCGGGATGACGGTAGGCGCCTGGGCAAGAACGCCGAGGGAATGTGCTTCGGCGAAAATGGCCTGCGCAAAGCGGAACCAGGTGGTTTCCCCCTTGGCTGTGAGGTGATAAACGCCGTTGAGATTGTTGCGCGTATGAAAGTCCGTTGCCCAGCGAGTGACGATTCCAGCGGTTGCCCTGGCGACAAAGCCGGCGCTAGTCGGCGTGCCGCGCTGATCGTCGACGACGCGTAGAAGGGGACGTTCTCCTGCCAGCTGGAGCATGGTCGTAAGGAAGTTTCGTCCACGCAGACTGTAGACCCAGGCCGTGCGAAGGATCAGATAATCCGCCCCGCTTGCGGCAAGCGCATCCTCGCCCATGAGCTTAGTCTGTCCGTAAACGCCAAGCGGACCTGTGCCGTCACTTTCGAGATAGGGGCGGTGACTACGACCGTCGAAGACGTAATCGGTGGAGAAGTGGATCACGCCGCCGTGCCAGGCCGCGACGGTGTCCCCAATGATGCGAGGGACGTCCGCATTAAGGGCGATGGCTGCGTCGCGCTCCCGTTCAGCGAGATCTACAGCGGTGTAGGCTGCCGCATTGACGACGAGGTCGGGACGCTGCCTGAGCAGCAGATCGCGCAGGTCTCCAGGCCTGGTGAGGTCGCAGGCCAGGGCGCCGTCGAAACCGCATCGCGAGGATGCGACAACCGTACCCGCGGACGACAAGGTATGGCGCAGGTAGCTGCCGACCTGTCCGTTCGCACCGAGCAGGAGGATCTTCACGGTATGTAGTCTGGCAGCCGCGCTCGGGGTATGTCCTCGAAGAATGGCGCGATGCTGTCCTTGGCAGAGAGTTCCGGATCGAATACGGGCCAGTCGATCGCGAAGCGTGCGTCGTTCCATCGGATTGCAGCGTCGGCATCGCGGTCGTACAAGGTCGTGCACTGATACGAGAGCGTGGCGTATTCCGACACCACGCAGAATCCATGGGCGAAACCGGGCGCGATCCAGAGATGTCGCTTGTTTTCGGCCGAAAGTGCGATGCTTATCGACTTTCCAAACGTGGATGAGTCGGGCCGGATGTCGACTGCAACGTCGTACACTTCGCCCTCAAGTACGCTGACCAGCTTGCCCTGGGGATTCGGCCACTGGTAATGGAGTCCGCGGATTACTCCCCGCTTCGACCTCGAGACGTTTGTCTGCACGAAACCGACGTCGATGCCGTTGGCGGCAAACCGCGCGTGGTTGAAGCTTTCGTAGAAGTACCCCCGTTCGTCACCAAATACCGTCGGCTCGATGATCACGACACCCGGGATGTCGGTGGCAATGCATTTCACTGCGGTCCGTCCTGTTCGGCAAGGCGCAAAAGATACTGTCCGTATCCCACTTTGGACAGTGGCGCCGCGAGGCGGACCAATGCCTCCCGACTGATCCAGCCATTCACGAAAGCGATCTCCTCGGGGCAGCAGATTTTCAGGCCCTGTCGATTTTCGATGGTCTGGATGTAGTTGCCGGCTTCCATCAGCGATTCGTGCGTGCCCGTGTCCAACCATGCGTGCCCGCGACCGAGCTGCTCAAGATGTAGCTGCGATTGCTGCAGGTAACGCCGGTTCAGGTCGGTGATCTCGAGCTCCCCGCGAACCGACGGCCGGAGTTCGGCGGCGTATGCCGGCGCGTGCTCGTCGTAGAAGTACAGGCCGGTGACCGCGTAGTTTGATTTCGGGCGCGCAGGCTTCTCTTCAATACCTTGAACCTTGCCGTCCGGACCTATCGTGGCGACGCCGTATCTTTTGGGGTCGCGCACCCAATAGCCGAAGATTGTGGCGCCGTCGGGGCGTTCGTCGGCCCGATGCATACGATCGATCAGGCCGTCGCCGTAGAAGATGTTGTCGCCCAGGACCAAGCAACTGGGTGCGCCATCGAGGAACTCCCTTCCGATGAGGAAGGCTTGAGCGAGGCCATCGGGCGACGGCTGCGCTGCATAACGGATCGAAATGCCCCATTGCGAGCCGTCGCCCAGCAGCCGCTGGAACATGGGCTGCTCATGAGGGGTATTGATGACCAATATTTCGCGAATACCCGCAAGCATCAGCGTGCCCAGCGGGTAATAGATCATCGGCTTGTCGTAGACGGGCAGCAGTTGCTTGCTGACGCCTTGGGTGATCGGATAAAGCCTGGTCCCGGAGCCTCCGGCGAGAATGATGCCTTTGCGTGATTTCATTGTCCGAGTCGTTCCAAGCGATAGCTGCCATCGAGTATCCCTGCCACCCAGGGCTGGTTTGCAAGGTACCAGTCGACGGTATGTGCCAGCCCCGAGGCAAAATCGTTGCGTGGCGTCCAGCCGATGTCGCGCCTGATCTTGCTTGCATCAATCGCGTACCGGCGGTCGTGGCCCGGGCGGTCGCGTACGAAGCGGATCTGCAATTCACGGGGACGGTCGGTCGGCACGCGCTGGTCCAACAAAACGCAAAGGGACCGGACGACATCGAGGTTGGTTTGTTCGCTGTCGCCGCCAATGTTGTACGTCTGCCCCGGAAGGCCACGCTCCAATACCGCCGAGATGGCCTCGCAGTGGTCTTGCACGAAGAGCCAATCTCGCACGTTCATGCCGTCGCCATAAACCGGAAGCTCTTCGCCAGCCAATGCCTTCTGGATCATGAGGGGGATGAGCTTTTCGGGAAACTGGAAGGGGCCGTAGTTATTGGAGCAATTGGTGGTCAGGGTCGGCAAGCCATAGGTGTGTTGAAAGGCGCGGACGAGATGGTCAGACGCCGCTTTCGAGGCGGCATAGGGGGAGTTGGGCGCGAACGGCGTGATTTCGGTGAAACGGCCCTCGGGTCCCAGCGATCCAAAGACCTCATCGGTAGAAACATGCAGGAAGCGGAACGCGCGAGCGTCTGCTTCCGGCAGGTCCAGCCAATGGTCGCGAGTCGCCTCCAGCAGGGTGAGCGTCGCCGCCACGTTGGTCTGGATGAAGGCGGCCGGCCCGTCGATGGAGCGGTCGACATGCGATTCGGCGGCGAAATTCACGACGGCATCCGGTCGGTGTTCCGCCAGCAGGCTCGAAACGAGCGTCGCGTCGCCGATGTCTCCCCGCACGAAACGATGGCCGGGGTGGTCGCGGAGCGTTTCCAGGGTGGACAGGTTGCCGGCGTAGGTGAGTTTGTCCAGGTTGATTACCCGGTGGCCGTCCGCCACCGCACGATGAACGAAGTTTCCGCCGATGAAGCCGGCTCCGCCGGTAACCAGAAAGATGGACATGAACGACCTTGGTAGGGCCCGGAATGGCGTCCCTCGGGCAGTGGCCGGATTATGGTCGATCTGTCCTTTTTCGTCGCCTGCATCATCGACGGATGAATGCGGCTTCAGACTGTGCAGCCGAGAGAACGCCAAGACGGTAATATGGCACGCTTTAGCGTGGCGCATGGCGCGCTCGCGAAATAATTATTTCAGGTAGATCAATGGCTTCCAGAAAAAAGTCGCCCATGCTAGGACTCGGCACGCGAGCAATTCATGCCGGCCAGCAACCGGATCCGTCGACGGGCGCGATCATGACGCCGATCTACGCCACGTCAACTTACGTCCAATCGAGCCCCGGAAAGCACCAGGGCTACGAGTATTCGCGGACGCAGAATCCGACCCGCATGGCCTACGAGCGGTGCGTTGCCGACCTGGAGGGGGGAGCGGCTGGATTCGCCTTCGGCTCCGGCCTCGCTGGTGCCTCCACGGTGCTCGACCTGCTCGACTCCGGTAGCCATGTGATCGCCATGGACGACCTCTACGGAGGTACTTACCGCCTGTTCGAGCGCGTTCGTCGCCGTTCCGCAGGGCTGGATTTCACCTTCGTCGACCTCAACGACACCGCGGCCCTGCGGGCCGCCCTGAAGCCGAACACGCGGATGATCTGGGCGGAGACGCCGACCAATCCGATGCTCAAACTGGTCGACTTGGCGAAGCTATCCGCATTCGCAAAAAAGCACGGCCTGATCCTGGTGGTCGACAACACCTTTTGCTCACCGATGCTCCAGCGCCCGATCGAATATGGGGCGGATCTGGTCCTGCATTCGGCCACCAAATACCTCAACGGTCATTCCGACATGGTTGGCGGCATCGTCGTCGCAGCCAATGATGAGATGGCCGAGCGCATGGGTTTCCTGCAGAACTCCATCGGAGCCGTCGCTGGTCCCTTCGACGCGTTCCTGGCAATGCGTGGCCTGAAGACGCTGCATCTGCGCATGAAGGCGCATTGCGAATCGGCCCTCGACATCGCTCGTTGGCTGGAAAAGCACCCCGCGATCGAGCGGGTGATTTACCCGGGCCTGAAATCGCATCCCCAGCACGCGCTGGCGCGCCGCCAGATGGACGGTTTCGGCGGCATCATTTCCGCCGAGGTGAAGGGCGGCGTCCGCGCCGCGCGCAAGATGCTGGAACGCTGCGAGATCTTCGCGCTTGCCGAGTCACTCGGTGGCGTCGAGAGCCTGATCGAGCATCCCGGCATCATGACCCATGCGTCGATTCCTCCGGCAACGCGCAAGCGGCTCGGCATCAGCGATGGGCTGATCCGGTTGTCGGTCGGGGTGGAGGACGTCGAGGACCTTCGTGCCGAGCTTGCAAGGGCTTTGGTGCGCTGATCTGCGCCGTAAGGATTGAACGTGATGGATCGCCGGGCAGGGCCCGTCGATCGGAGTACCTAATGGAACAAATGATCAAAGCCGCGTGGCGTTATCGCTATTTCATTCTTTCATCCATAAAGAACGAACTGCGCGTCCGTTTCATCCGAAGCAAGTTGGGTGGTTTGTGGATGATTATCCATCCGCTCAGCCAGGTGCTGATCTTTGCTCTGATCCTGTCGAACGTTCTCTCGGCGAAGCTGCCCGGCATCAACAACAAGTATGCCTACGCGCTTTACCTGATGGCCGGTACGCTGGGTTGGTCGCTGTTTGCCGAAACCATTTCGCGCTGCCTGACGCTTTTCATCGATAACGGCAATCTGATGAAAAAGATGGCGTTTCCGCGGATCTGCCTGCCATTGATCGCGGCCGGTTCGACGACGGTTAACAACCTTCTGCTGATGGTAGCGATCTTCATGGTGTTCGCCGCGCTGGGGCATATTCCAGACGTGCATGTGCTGTGGTTGCCGGTATTGATCGCCATCAATCTGCTCCTGAGCCTTGGCCTGGGGCTGGTTCTTGGCGTTCTGAACGTTTTCATGCGCGACTTGGGTCAGGTTATTCCGGTCATTCTGCAGATTACGTTCTGGCTGACACCGGTCGTGTATAACGTGACAATGTTTCCCGAGAACGTGCGCCATCTATTCAATCTCAATCCCATCTATCCGATCGTCAAGAGCTACCAGAACGTGCTGGTTTTTGGGGTCGAGCCGGAATGGGGTCCGCTGCTTGCGATCGTCGCGGCATCGTGCTTGTTGATGCTGCTGGCTCTGGTCATGTTCCGCAAGGCGGGTCCGGAAATGGTGGACGTCCTATGAGTGGCGAACTTCATGTCCACAAGGTCGGGAAGGCCTACCGAAAGTGGGGCAGTGAATGGTCGCGCGTTGGATCGTGGCTTGGCTTGCCGTGTCTTCCCGTCGAGGAGCACTGGGTGCTGCAGGATGTCTCGTTCTCCATCCTGCCGGGTCAGGCGGTGGGAGTGATTGGGCAGAACGGCGCCGGCAAGAGCACCTTGCTGAAAATCATCACGGGCACAACCCAGCCTACAGGAGGCACCGTCGATCGCGCCGGCCGCATCGCGGCTATTCTTGAATTAGGCATGGGTTTCAATCCCGATCTGACAGGGCGCGAGAACGCCTTTCATTCGGCAGGATTGATGGGATATGGCGAAGCCGAGATCCATGCGGCGATGGATGCTATCGAAGCATTCGCCGAAATCGGCGAATACTTCGATCAGCCGATGCGCATGTATTCGAGCGGCATGCAGGTGCGGGTCGCCTTCAGCGTTGCCACCGCCTTCCGGCCCGATCTGTTGATCGTTGACGAGGCACTGTCCGTAGGCGACAGTTATTTTCAGCACAAGAGCTTCGATCGAATTCGCCAATTCCGCGAAGAAGGCATTTCGATCATGCTCGTCACACACAGCATGGCCGACGTGAAGAGCATCTGTGACCGCGCGATCCTGCTCGACAAAGGCTCGGTGGTGCGGGACGGATCGCCGGACGAGGTCGTGGATTTCTATAACGCGCTCATCGCGCAAAAAGAGAACGCGATGCTCAGCATTGAGCAGCGGCGAGAGAAGAACGGCTGGGTGCTGACCCGCAGCGGCACCCGCGAGGCGACGGTGAACTCCTTGCGGCTCGTGGACGCTGCGACCGGCGAGCCGCAGAGCATGGTGCGGACAGGGCAGAGGGTGCGGCTGGAACTTGAAGCGCTCGCGCACGCGGATGTCCCGCGGCTGGTGCTCGGCTACATGATCCGCGACAAGCAGGGCAACGTGGTGTGGGGTAGCAATACCTGGCACACGGGCGACGTGGTTGAAGACCTGCGTCCGGGGCAGCGTGTCCGCTATGCCCTCGACTTCGAATGCGTGCTGGGCCCCGGCTCGTATTCGGTGTCGCCCGCCCTGGTCAGCAGCGATACCCATATGCTCGACAACTACGAATGGGTGGACAATCTGCTGGTGTTCGATGTCATGAATGCGGATCGCCACGTATTCATAGGATCCACCTGGCTCGACGCCAAATTTAGCGTCGCCAAGGGAGACGTGGACGATATGCCTGTGCCTCACTCCAGCTAAAGACGTTCGATGAATCAGCTCGTTTCCTACGCCCAAAACTTCGAGGACGTCATCCTCTACCGCGCGCTAAAGGCGGTTTCCGGCGGTTGCTACATCGATGTCGGGGCGCAGAGTCCGGAGGTGGATTCGGTCAGCCGGCTGTTCCACGGCCTTGGCTGGCGCGGTGTGCACGTTGAGCCCGTGCTCACCTACGCGAATCAGCTAGAAGAAGCCCGCCCGGACGACCTGATCATCCGCGCCGCCCTCGGCGATGAGCGCGGGAGTCTGGTGTTCTACGAGATACCAAGCACGGGGCTCAGCACCACCGATCAAGCCATCGCGAACCGCCACAAGGCGGAGGGTTTCGAGGTCATCGAAACCCAGACGCAGGTGCTGCTGCTGGACGACGTGTTCGCCCAGTCCGGATTCCAAGACATCCATTGGCTGAAGATCGATGTCGAGGGCTTCGAGGAGCATGTGATCCGCGGCTGGCGCGGCGAGACCAGGCCGTGGGTAGTGGTGGTCGAGAGCACGCTGCCGTTGAGCCAGGTGCAGTCCCACCACCAGTGGGAACCGCTCCTGCTCGCTAAGGGCTACCGCTTCGCCTATTTCGATGGCTTGAATCGCTTCTACGTGGCCGAACCGCACGAGGAACTTCTCTCTGCCTTCGGGCCGGGACCGAACGTGTTCGACGATTTCTCGTTGAGTGGCGAGGCGAGCCAGCCGTTCGTCAGCCTGCTCAACCATCAGATCGAGGCGCTGCGCAAAGAGCAGTGCGCCCAGACGCTCGCGCAGGCGGCCGAAGTGCGCGAGCACGAGGAGGCTGCGCAGGCGCTGCGGCAGGCGATGGAGCGGGAAGTGCGCGAGCACGAGGAGAATGCGCAGGCACTGCGGCATGAGATGGAAAGGATCGAAGCGGAGTTCGCCGTGTTCAGGCGTGGCTCCGCGTCCATCGCCATGCAGCTGGAAATCACACAGAGGAAGCTGCGCGACTCACAGGCGCAGGCGGACGCCATGCGCGACGCCTTTGCCGCCTTGAACGCCCATGTCACCTTGCTGTCCGCCGATCGCGCCGAACGAGCGCGCATCGCTCACTACTGGTGGGTGACCGCCGAGCAGGCGCGGACCGAACTCGACGGCATCAAGGCCAGCCGATCCTGGCGCTTTACCGCGCCGATCCGCAGCTTGCGGGGCGGGCATTATTCAACCCGCGCGTTCGTCAAGCAGATCGTCCGGGCCGTGCTCGCTCGAGTCATGCGCAGGGTCATCGGCAGGCGGTATCTCGTACGGCCCATCCAGGTGATGTTGTCGGTAGCCCCCGGGATCAAAGGCCGCTTGCGGAACATTGCCGTAGCTTATGGATTTATCGCTGCAAACGCCGCGGGCCAGGTCGTCGTGCTGGGCCCGGCAGCGGCGACGTCGCATCCGGCGCTTTCCCTGAAGGCGTCCCGCGTGCTCGACGATCTCAATGCAGCCCTGCGAACGGAGTCGAAGTAATGCGGATTGTAGTCGATTTGCAAGGGGCGCAAACCGCCAGCAGGCATCGTGGCATCGGTCGATATTCCATGGCGCTGGCGCAGGCCGTCGCCCGTAACGCGGGCGCGCACGATGTGTGGGTTGCGCTCAATGCCTCGTTCGAAGCGACGATTCCCGACCTTCGCGCCGCTTTCGACACTTTGCTTCCTGCCACGCGCATCGTCCGCTTCGATGTGCCGCCGGGCACCGCTTGGAACGAGCCGTCCCATCGCTGGCGCCGCGACATCTCTGAACGGCTGCGCGAAGGGTTCCTTCGCGATCTCGAACCCGATTTCGTTCACGTGTCCAGCCTTTTCGAGGGCACGGCCGACAGTGCGATCACCTCGGTTGGCTTGCTGCCGTCCGTAATGCGTACCGGCGTGACGTTGTACGACCTCATCCCCTTGCACAAGCCAGACGAATACCTGCGCGCGGGGTGGGTGCGCGACTGGTACTACTCGAAGATCGAATCGCTCAAGCGCGCTGACGTGTTGTTGGCCATTTCCGGCCATGCGCGCGAAGAGGCCATCCAGACGCTCGGGCTGTCCCCCGAGAGGGTGGTCAACATTTCCTCGGCGGTTTCCCCGGATTTCCGGCCGATGGAAGTGACGCCCGCGGAGCGCTCGCGCCTGCGTGCTGTCTACAGCATCGATAAGCCGTACGTGATGTACAGCGGCGCCATGGATCCGCGCAAGAACGTCGAAGCACTGATGAAGGCATTCGCCGCCCTCCCCGACGGCATGGCTGGCCGTTATCAACTGGTAATCGCCGGCAAGATCGCCGATGCCGATCTCGAACGGCTGAAGGCTGCGGCGCGGAAGTTCCAGGTCGAGGATCGGACGGTATTCACGGGATATGTGAGCGATGCCGATCTCATCCTGCTGTACAACGCCGCGAACCTGTACGTCTTCCCCTCGCTGCACGAGGGCTTCGGTCTGCCCGCGCTCGAGGCGATGGCGTGCGGAGTGGCGACCATAGGCTCGAACACGACGAGCGTTCCGGAAGTGATCGGACGCGCCGATGCGATGTTCGATCCGACCTCCGTCGACGCCATCGCGCACCTGATGGGCCGCGCCCTGGGCGACGGCGATTACCATCGATCGTTGCGCGAGCATGCTTTGAGGCATGCCGCCACGTTCTCATGGGATGCCAGTGCGAAGCGCCTGATCCAGGCCTTTGAAGCGACTGCCGAGCGGAGCAAGTCGAGGGCCGCCTGGACCTCCGTGCGCGAAGATATCTCGTTGCGCTACCGCGAGTTGATCGCCGCCGTGGCCGCGGTGCCCCGGGATGCTTCAGAAGCCACCGAGGGCGATCGCATCGCGGTCGCGCGGACGTTGGCTTCCAACCAGGAAGAGGCCGTCCATGCTGCGCGCACCTCGACTCCACTGGAGGCCGGCTTCACGTGGCGCGTCGAAGGGCCGTTCGACAGCAGCTACAGTCTGGCCCTGGTCAATCGCGAGGTGGCGCTGGCTCTGTCCAAGGACGGCATCGAGGTGGCTTTGCATTCCACCGAGGGCCCTGGCGATTTTCCCGCGAACCCGGAATTTCTCAAGGCACGTCCGGATCTCGCCGAGTTGCACCGCAGGACGGCAACCATTACGCCCGGCGATGCGGATGTCTCGAGCCGGTTGCTGTATCCGCCGCGCGTCGCCGACATGACGTCGCGATTCAATCTGCTGCACACCTATGCGTGGGAGGAGTCGGGTTTCCCGCCGGAATGGGTCGATGCCTTCAACGAATCTCTGCAGGGACTTTCGACCCTGTCGACGCATGTTCGGAAGATCATGATCGATAACGGCGTGTCCGTACCGATTTCGCTTGGCATGGCGGGTATCGACCATTGGGATCGCGTCACCGCGGAGGATGGCTATCGCGTGGACGGAAAGTCGTTCCGCTTCCTTCACGTGTCCTCCTGCTTCCCGCGCAAGGGCGCCGATGTCTTGCTTAAGGCTTTTGGACAGGCATTCACCGCCGCGGACGACGTTAGCCTGATCATCAAGACCTTCGCCAATCCGCACAACGAGGTGCACACCTGGCTGCGCGAGGCGAAGGGCGATCGCACGGATTTTCCGGACGTGCGCATCATCGAGGAAGACCTGTCGGACGAACGCCTGAAGGCGCTCTATGCGCAGTGCCATGCGCTCGTCGCGCCGAGCCGGGCCGAGGGTTTCGGCCTACCGCTGGCGGAAGCGATGATTTCCGGCCTGGCGGTGATCACCACGGCCTGGGGCGGGCAGACCGACTTCTGCTCGCCCGAGACCGCGTGGCTGGTCGACTACGACTTCGCGGAGGCGAAGACGCACTTCAACCTGTTCCATTCTGTCTGGGCGGAGCCCCTCCTGGCGAGCCTGGCGCAGGCCATGCGCGAGGTCTGGAGCGTCGATCCGGAGACGCGCGCGGAGCGTGTGCGGCGAGGGCAGGACCTGCTGCGCGAGAAGTTCAAGTGGAGCGACGTGTCCGAGCGGATGATCGGCTTCGTTCGCTGGCTGTCCAACTCGCCGCGGACACGGCCGCCGCGCATTGGCTGGGTCAGCACCTGGAATAAGCGCTGCGGCATCGCCAGCTATTCGGCGCATCTGGTAGGGCACATGCCCACCACCGGGCTGCAGGTCTTTGCATCGACGTCGGCCGAGCTGACGGCGCCGGATGGAGGCAACGTCGTGCGCTGCTGGGACGCCGATGCGCCGGATCACCTGTTCGGGCTTTCCAACGCCGTGGCGCAGGCCTGCCCGGACATCGTGGTGATCCAGTTTCAATACGGCTTCTTCGAGTTTCCGGCGCTGTCGCGCTTCATGCTCGAGCAGAAACACGCGGGGCGCGTGGTTGTGGCCATGCTGCACGCCACTCAGGACCCGGCCCACGTGCCAACGCGCAAGCTGTCCATGCTGGCGCAGGCCTTGCGGCAGTGCGACCGCGTGCTCGTGCACGGCATCGCCGATCTCAATCGCCTGAAGGCCTTGGGCGTGGTCGACAACGCCGCCATCGTTCCCCATGGCATTCCGAGCTTCGCGCACGACACCGCCGGGCCGAAAGCTCCACGTTTCCGCGTCGCTTCCTACGGCTTCTGCCTGCCGCACAAGGGGCTTCCGCAACTGCTTGAGGCGGTCGCGGAGCTGATCCGGCAGGGCAAGGACATTGAGCTGTTGATGCTCAACGCGGAATACCCGGTGGGCGAGTCCGCCGAACTGGCTAGGTCCCTGGCCGCGCATATCAAGGAGCTGGGTGTAGAGGACCGGATCAACCTGGTGACGGACTACCTGTCCGACGGGGAGTCCTTCCGCCAGCTGTCGACGGCGGACCTGATCGTGTTCCCGTACCAGGAGACCGGCGAGTCGTCGAGCGCGGCGGTGCGCTATGGCCTGGCCGTCGGCCGCCCGGTGGCCGTCACGCCCATTTCCATTTTCGACGACGTGGGTGGCGCCGTGTACCGGCTGCCAGGCACCACCGTTGAGCAGATGGCCATAGGACTGGCCGGGATTATCGACGGCCATCCGGCCGCTGCCACGATTGCGGCTACCGCCGATCGCTGGCGGGAGGCGCATCAGTACACAACGCTCGGCCGTCGTCTCTACAATATGCTGTTCGCCCTGTACGCCAATCATCCAGGCGTACTCACTGGATCGGCCTCGGACGAGGCGGCCCGGTCCCTCGTCTCAACCAGGAAGATTTGACATGAAGAAAGCAATCGTCACCGGCATCAGTGGCCAGGACGGCGCGTACCTCGCCCAGCTGCTGTTGGAAAAGGGATACAAGGTGTATGGCACCTTCCGGCGCACGAGCTCCGTCAATTTCTGGCGGATGGAGGGGTTGGGCGTCATGGGCCACCCGAACCTCGAACTGGTCGAGCACGACCTGACCGACCAGGGCGCGACGTTCGCGCTGGTGTCGAAGTTCCGTCCGCAGGAGATCTACAACCTGGCGGCACAGAGCTTCGTCGGCGTGAGCTTCGACCAGCCGGCGACCACCGCGCAGATCACGGGCGTGGGCGCGCTGCACTTCCTCGAGGCGATCCGACTCATCGATCCGTCGATCCGTTTCTACCAGGCCTCGACTTCGGAAATGTTCGGCAAGGTGCAGGCTGTGCCGCAGACCGAGGACACGCCGTTCTATCCGCGCAGCCCGTACGGTGTGGCCAAGCTGTACGCGCACTGGATCACCGTCAACTATCGTGAGAGCTACAACCTTTTCGCCTCCAGCGGCATCCTGTTCAATCACGAGAGCCCACTGCGCGGGCGCGAGTTCGTGACCCGTAAGATCACGGACGCGGTCGCCAAGATCAAGCTAGGCAAGCTCGACTGCCTGGAGCTGGGCAATCTGGACGCGAAGCGCGACTGGGGCTACGCCAAGGAATACGTCGAAGGCATGTGGCGCATGCTGCAGGCCGACGAGTCAGACACCTTCGTGCTGGCCACTAACCGCACGGAGACCGTCCGCGACTTCGTCAGCATGGCCTTCAGGGCAATCGGCGTGGAGCTGGAGTTCAGCGGCAAGGAAGACCAGGAGGTCGCCAAGGACAAGGCCACCGGGAAGGTGGTCATGCGGGTCAATCCCAAGTTCTATCGCCCGGCGGAGGTCGACCTGCTGATCGGCAATCCGGCCAAGGCCAAGGCCAAGCTGGGCTGGGAGCCGACCACGACGCTCGAACAGCTGTGCGACATGATGGTCAAGGCGGATATCGGTCGCAACCAGCGTGACGCGTCGTTCTGACATGTCGCGCGGCCGCATATTGCTGACGGGCGCCTCCGGCTTCACGGGGCATTACGCGGCCGAGGCGCTGCGCCGGGCAGGCTACGACGTCCATGAGTGGCGCTCGGCTAGCGGGCTCGGCACAGCGGAGTCCGTGGATCTGCTGGACCGGACGGCGGTGGCGGCAGCGGTCGGGCGCGCAATGCCCGACTACGTTCTGCACCTCGCGGCGATTTCGTTCATCGCCCATGGGAACGCCGCCGCGATCTATGCAGTGAACATCGTCGGAACCCGCAACCTGCTCGAGGCGCTCTCCAACATGGAGACCCCGCCGCGGCACGTGCTGCTGGCGAGCAGCGCGAATGTCTACGGCGAGCAGGAAGGCGGAATCGACGAAAGCGCGCCGCTGCGCCCGCAGAATGACTACGCCGTCAGCAAGATGGCGATGGAGCGCATGGCCTCGCTATGGATGGGTAGATTGCCGATCACGATCGTGCGGCCGTTCAACTACACCGGCGTCGGCCAGGACGTGAAGTTCCTCCTGCCGAAGATCGTGTCGCACTTCCAGCGTCGGGCCGAGGTCATGGAACTCGGCAACATCGATGTCTGGCGGGACTTTTCGGACGTCCGCCGCGTTGTCGAATCGTATGTGCGCCTGCTGGACCGCCCGGGCAAGGGCGAGGTTTTCAACGTCTGTTCCGGCAAGGAGCGGTCGATCCGGGAAATCATCGCGACGATGGAGCAGATCTCTGGCCATCGCATTGAGGTCCGTGTCAATCCCGCATTCGTGCGCGACAACGAGATCACCCATCTGCATGGCGATCCCGGACGGCTCGAGCGCGCCGTCGGTCCGCTGCCGCAGTTCGAGATCAGGGACACACTGGCCTGGATGTACTTGGCACAGGCCTGATGGCTCACGGCGACCGCCCGCTCAGGGGCGGCCGCCGTGGCGGTGCATCATGTACGGCCGTAGTTGTCCTCAAAGCGGACGATATCGTCTTCGCCCAGATAGCTTCCCGACTGGACCTCGATGAGCTCCAGCGGCAGGCGTCCGGGGTTGCGCAGCCGATGCGTGACGCCAAGCGGAATGTAGGTGCTCTGGTTTTCCGTGAGCAGCAGGACCTTGTCGCCACAGGTGACTTCGGCGGTACCGCTGACCACGATCCAGTGCTCCGCCCTGTGATGGTGCATCTGCAGGCTGAGCGTGCCGCCGGGCTTCACGGTAATGCGCTTGACTTGGAAGCGGCTGCCGGCGTCGATGGAGTCGTAGGCACCCCAGGGACGGTAGACCTTGCGGTGCCATTTGACCTGGGGACGACCCTCGCCCTTCAACTGCTCGACGATCTTCTTGACGTCCTGGATGCGATCCTTGTGGCCCACCAGGATGGCGTCGTCGGTCTCGACCACGACCACCTCTTCCAAGCCGATCATGGTGATCAGCCGCTGGGCGTAGGCGTACGTATCGCGGCAGTCAATGGAGATCACGTCGCCGTGATGGGCATTGCCGTCGGCATCGTGTTCATTGGCCTCCCACAGGGCGGACCAAGAGCCCACGTCGCTCCAGCCCGCATCGAGCGGTACCACGGCGGCGTTCTCGGTCTTCTCCATCACGGCGTAGTCGATCGAATCGGAAGGCGAGGCGGAGAAAGCCTCATGATCCAGTCGCACGAAGTCGTTGTCGCGCTTGGCCAGCTCCAGCGCGCGGCGGCAGGCCTCAAGCATGAGCGGCTGATAGCGGGCCAGTGCGTCCAGATAGACGCTGGCCTTGAACATGAACATGCCGCTGTTCCAATAATACTCGCCGGACGCGACGTAAGCCTTGGCCGTGGCCAGGTCGGGCTTTTCGACGAAGCATTCGACGGCGCGTACGCCTTGGCCCGCGACGGCCTTAATGTAGCCGTAACCGATCTCGGGCGCCTTGGGCACGATGCCGAAGGTGACCAGTTTGTCTTGCTCGGCGACGTCGACCGCGAGGCGGACCGCGGCGTGGAAGGCATGCTCGTTGATCACCACGTGATCGGACGGCAGCACCAGCAGCAGGGCGTCCTCCCCGGCCTTCAGCGCCTCGAGTGCGGCGATCGCGATGGCGGGAGCGGTGTTGCGGCCGGAGGGTTCGAGGATGATCGCCTCGGGTAGTGCGCCGACTTCGAGCAGCTGCTCGGCGACCATGAAGCGATGTTCTTGGTTCGCCACCACGATCGGCTGGCGGTCGGCAAGCGGGGCGACGCGATGCCAAGTCGCCTGCAGCATGGTGTCGGCGCCTACGAGTGGCAGGAACTGCTTGGGGTAGGCCTCACGCGACAGGGGCCACAGGCGGGTGCCAGAGCCGCCCGAGAGAATGACGGGAAGAATGTTCATGGTGAGCTCTTAATGTTGGTCGGGGGCGCCGATGAGCCGGGAGATTTCGTCCGTGCTCTCGCGCATGAGGTCTTCGTTGCAGCGCGATTCGACGTTCAGCCGTAGCAGCGGCTCGGTATTCGAGCTGCGCAAGTTGTACCGCCAGTCGCCGAAATCCGCGCTGATGCCGTCGGTGCTATCGATCTTCGGGTTCCTGCCGGCGAAGTGCTGGATGACGCGCTCCACGGTGGCAGCGGCGTTCTCCACGCGGAAGTTGATCTCGCCGCTGCAGGGGAAGGCACGCATGCGGTCCTCGACGAGTTCGGCGAGCGACATGCCGGAGGTCGAGATCAGCTCCGCGATCAGCAGCCACGGAATCATGCCGGAGTCGCAAAAGGCGAATTCGCGAAAGTAGTGATGCGCGCTCATTTCGCCACCGTAGATGGCGTTCTCGGCGCGCATGCGCTCCTTGATGAAGGCATGTCCGGTCTTGCTCTGGATCGGCACGCCGCCGGCCGCGCGGACCATCTCGATAGTGTTCCAGGTCAGGCGCGGATCATGGATCACCTTGCCGCCCGGATGGCGCACCAGGGCGGCCTTCGCCAGCAGGCCGACCAGATAGTAGCCCTCGATGAAACGCCCCGTCGCGTCGAAGAAGAAGCAGCGGTCGAAGTCGCCGTCCCACGCGATGCCCATGTCGGCCCCGTGCTGGCGCACGGCACCGGCGGTGGCGCCGCGGTTCCCCGGCAGCAGCGGATTGGGGATCCCGTTCGGAAAACTTCCATCCGGCTGGTGATGGATCCTGATGAAATCGAAGGGCAGGTGCGGCGCTAGCGCGTCGATGACCAGGCCCGCGCCGCCATTGCCGGCGTTGACCACGATCTTCAGCGGTTTCAGCCGGTCGCGGTCGACGTAACCGAGCAGGTGCTGGATGTAGGCGGCCTTGGAAGGCTCCTCTCGCATCGGGCGGTTGCCGGAGCTAGGCGCGAACGCGTTCGCGATGGCCTTGTCCCGGATGGTGAACAGGCCGCTGTCGCCGCTGATCGGCTTGGCTCTCTCGCGCACCAGCTTCAGCCCGTTGTAGTCCATCGGGTTGTGGCTGGCGGTGACCATGATGCCGCCGGCGGCCTCGAGGTGCGGCGTGGCGAAATAGACCTCTTCCGTGCCGCACAGACCGATGTCGATGACTTCGCGGCCCGCCTCGCTCAGGCCGGCGGCCAGGGCTGCCTGCAGCGCAGGGCTGCTCAGTCGGATGTCCCGGCCGAGCACGACAGGTCCGTCTCCCAGCAGTTCTGCCGTTGCGCGGCCGATGCGGTGGGCGACATCCTCGTTCAATTCGTCGGGAACACGGCCACGGACGTCGTAGGCCTTGAAGCAACGCATCTCGTTCGGCGCGCCAGCCATCGTCAGAGTGCCTGCTCGAGTTCGGGCAGGATCTTGAACAGATCGCCGACCAGGCCGAGGTCGGCCACTTCGAAGATCGGAGCTTCCGCGTCCTTGTTGATGGCGACGATGGTGCCCGCGTCTTTGATCCCGGTGAGGTGCTGGATGGCGCCGGAGATGCCGATCGCCATGTAGAGCTCCGGCGCGATGATCTTGCCGGTCTGGCCCACCTGCATTTCGTTCGGTACGTAGCCGGCGTCGACGGCGGCGCGGGATGCACCCACCGCGGCGCCGATCCTGTCCGCGAACTTGTAGATAATCTCGAAGTTCTCCTTCGAGCCCACACCGCGGCCGCCCGAGACGACCTTGGATGCGCTCTGCAGGTCGGGGCGATCGCTCTTGCCTTGCTGCAGACCCACGAAGCGGGTGTGCGTCGGTAACGCTACGTCGATTGCTACGGCCTCCACGGCGGCCGCGCCGGTCGAGGCCGCCGCCGGCCAGGACGCCGTACGGATGGTGGCCACCACTACGGACGAGGCGTCCGCTTCGACCGTGACGATGGCATTGCCCGCGTAGATCGGGCGCGTGAAGCGACGCGCGGCTTCCACGCTCATCACGTCGCTTACCTGCGACACGCCCAGCAAGGCCGCCACGCGCGGAGCGACGTCCTTGCCAAACGTGGTCGATGGCGCAAACACGTGGGTATAGCCGGCGGCGAGCTTCGCGATCTGCGGGGCTAGGATCGCCGCCAGAGCGTGGGCGTTCTCCACCCGCGCCACGGTCAGCACCTTGCTAACGCCCACGATCTTCGCAGCTTCGGCGGCGACGACTTCGGGCGCGTCCGACAGCACGACGACGTCGATCACCTCGGGCTTTACAGCCACCGCGGCGCTGACGGCGCGGGCGGTCGATGCATTGAGTTTTCCGTCCAAGTGTTCGGCGATGACCAGAACCTTGCTCATATCCTGATTCTCCTTTGCGGCTGCTTAGAGCAGACCCTTTTGCTTGAGGGCCGCCACGAGCTCGGCAGCATCCTTCACCATCGCGCCCTTGCTGCGCTTGGCCGGCGCGGCGTAATGGGTGGTGGTCACATGGTTCGCGGCGTCGACGCCGAGCGTGGCCAGCTCGATCACCTCGATCGGCTTGGACTTGGCCTTCATGATGTCTGGTAGCTTGATGAAGCGTGGTTCATTGAGGCGCAGGTCGGTGGTGATCACGGCCGGTAGGTCGGCCTCGATGGTTTCCAGGCCACTGTCGACTTCGCGGGTTACGACCGCCTTGCCGTCGGTCAGCTCAACCTTGCTGGCGAAGGTGGCTTGGGGGCGGTCCCACAGCGCGGCTAGCATCTGGCCGGTCTGGTTGGCGTCGTCGTCGATCGCCTGCTTGCCCAGGATGAACAGGCCCGGCTGTTCCTTTTCCGCCAGCTTCAGGAACACGCGGGCGGCGGTCAGCGGCGACACGGCGTCGCCCGTCTGCACGTGGATGGCACGATTGGCGCCCATGGCCAGGCCGTTGCGCAGGTGTGCAGTGAGGTCGGCAGAGCCAATGGTGACGACCACGACTTCCTCGGCGAGCCCCTTTTCGCGCAGCCGGAGGGCTTCTTCCAGGGCGATATCGTCGAACGGATTGGCTGACAGCTTCACACCGTCCGTGACGACGCCCATGCCGTCGGCCTTGACCTGAATGCGGACGTTGTAGTCCACCACGCGCTTGTAACCGACCAGAATTTTCATTCGATAGTCCATAAGTTGCGGAGAACGTTGGCCCAAGTGGGAGTCCCGGGCATAGCCGGTTGATTGTAGCTCTCGCTATCCCGGATGGCGACAGGTTCGCGCCTCGCGGAACATGATTAAGTCAGGCGGACCGCGGATTTATGCTATGCTCGCGTGCTACCGCGTGCCGTATATGGCCGCGCGGCGGTAAAGCCCGACGGCATCTGGGGGATGCATGATCAATTTTGTCAACCGGGTTTCCGGATTAGCCCATCGCTTTTGCCTAGGTCTGCTGCCGCGCAGCCTGATTTCGTTTTTCACCGTGGGCGCCCTCGGCATGGGCGTCCATCTGGCGATTATGAAAGCTGGCATGATCGTTCTGCAGCTTGATTTTCGCATCGCCAATCTGATAGCGATGATCGGTGCGGCGACTTTCAATTATTACTTCAATAATGCCGCCACTTTCAGCGACAAGACCCTGCGGGGGCGGTCGATCCTCGTCGGGTATGCGCTGTACATGGGCGTGACCTCGCTCGGTCTCGCCATCAGCATGGGCGTTTCGACGATCGCGTATGCGCGCGGACTTCCTCCGGTTATCGCGGCGGTCTGCGGCATCGTTTGCGGGTCTATGTGGAACTACCTGATGTCATATGCCTTTGTCTGGCGCTTGATCACGGCAGTGATCGCGAAAAGGGCACGATGAATCTCGGAGCGGTCGATTCAAACGGTTTCTGCAAGATGGCGATGGCCCGATTCAATAAATGGATTTCATGAAAACGCTAATTTTCTTCGCGACCTATAATGAGGCGGGTAACGTTGCTGCGTTGATCGAGCAGATCGCGGAGCGCGCTCCGGCGGCGGACATCGTGGTGGTCGATGACAACAGCCCGGACGGCACGGCTGACGCGATTAGAAAGCTGGGGCGCAACAACGTCACCGTTTTGGTGAGAAAAGGCAAGCTCGGTCTCGGTACGGCGCATCTGCTGGCGTTCTGCTATGCAGTGGCCAATGGTTACGAGGCGCTCGTCACCATGGATGCGGACGGTTCCCACGATCCGCAGCATCTGCCCGCGCTGATGGAAAAGCTGGACTCGGGATACGATTTCGTGATCGGTTCGCGCTACATGAAGGGTGGCGCATGCGACTACGACGGCTACCGCCTGCGCGTGAGCCAGGCGGCCAATGTCGCCGCGCGGCTACTGCTTTCCGTCAAGCTCACCGAGTTCACCACCTCGTACCGGATCTTCAAGGTCGAGAAGCTGCGTTCGTTGGATTTCGGCGCGCTCCTTGTCGGCGGCTATTCCTTCTTCCTGACCACGGTGGTCGAAGCCGCGCGGCGCGGTTGGCGACTCGCCGAAGTGCCGATTCATTTCCGCGAGCGGGGCTATGGAACGTCAAAGATTCCCCCCTTCGAAATTTTTCGAGGCGTGGCGAATCTGATGCGCCTGGCGGTCGTCAAGGTTTTCGGAGGCAAGCCGTCTTGGGAGGCTTTTTCGCCCCAGCCGTGCGGTGTGTGCGGCACTGGCTATTCCGTCGTGAACGCGGCGCAGGGCAGGATGTGTGTATTTTGCGGTGACGGGCGGTGACGGCCGCGGATCAACGGCGCCAGCGGCGAAGAGTTGCCCTTTCCTTGTGCCTGCTGGGCATCGTCGCGGGAATCATGCTCCCGATGACGGCCTGGCTGGCCGGCACTCAGGATAGCGACGGCGTTCTGACGGCGCTTATTTCCACGCAAAAACTGACCTGGTATTTCTGGGGACAGGATCGACTGCTCAATCTGCTGCCTGCGCTGGCCGCGCCGTTCCGCGATCCGGAGCTTAACCTGCGGGTACAGGTCTTCCTGCGCTTCGCGTTGGCGTTCCTGTCGCCGCTCGGCGTGGTCTGCGTGTTTCGCGGCTCCTGGCGTTTCGCCGTGCTGCTTGTGGCTACAACCCAGTGCCTGCTCGCCTTTGCGTTATCGCAGTATGGCGCGTTCAACATGTGGGCGCAGCACAATCCCTATGGCACGTCGTTCGTGCTTTTTGCCTTGGCGCTATGGGTCTGTGTCAACGGCAAGGCCAGTTGGCGCTGGGGCGCGGCTTTCTTCGTATTGTTCCTTGCCTATGCGGTCAACCTAGCGTTGGTCGTATGGGCAGTACCGTTTCTGGCGGTGGCCATGGTTTTTGGCGTGCGTGATCGGCGGCTGTTGGGCGCGGTGTTGCTGCTCAATCTAGTATCGATCTTGGCCGCATGGCTTCATAGTCAGTGGTTCGGCGAACCAGTGACGAAGTTCGCCCTGCATCCCTCATGGGAAGCGGTGCAGGCTGGCTATCAATCGTTCTTCAACGAGGTGGACGTGCGCCTGCTTTGCGCGCTGTTCGTGGCAGCGGTCGTGGTGGCCGCGATCCGTCGCTCGCGCGAGACTATGATGGCCATCCTGGTCGCGATTGGGATGTTTGTCGCGATTGGCGCGTTGTCGTGCCTGCAATGGTTGCAGGATGGCGTCTACAGCATTCGTTATTTCCTGACCTTCCTGACGGTCTTTGTCAGCTGCTGCGTCTACATCCTGCTGCGCGAGTTCCCGCTCGCCTTCGGGTCGCTGCGTCGCCAGGCTATCGCGGCGGCGGCGCTGTTTTTTGCCATGTTTTCATTCGCCTTCCACGGACTTTCACAGACTCCCTGGGCGCTGGTCGGCGAGCCGTGGCGCGAGTCGTCCGAGGCCGCCGCCCATGTCGCCGTCGATGCGCATGCAGCGCTGATCGTCGGCGATTTCTGGCATGTCTGGCCGGCTGTCATGGAGGCACGCAGCCAGCTGCGGCGAACCGGGCAGGCCAGGGAGCGGATGTACGGCATGACGTTTCGCGCGCACGCCTTGCGCGAGAAAATCGATCGTCTGTTTGCCGACCGGCCGCATGGCGTGCTTTCGCTTTGTCTCCAAGCAAGCGTGGACGATTGCGTGAAAACCACCAACTCATTCGGCCAGTTGGCCCGTCCTGTCGTCGCCGATGCATCGTCCATCAGGCCCGTCACGATCGCGGGAACCACGGCCTACCTGGTTGTACTGCGACCCACTGGTTGACCGGACTCACCTGTACCAGAACTACCCAGCCTCTCCGGCCTCGCTGCTGACGCTGCGAATGGCTGGATAGGCATTATCCCGAGTGGAACAAACACGTGATAAGCCTGATGCGCCCGCGAGATGCATGCAGGCAAGGATCACAACAGCGCGTTTCGGCAACCGCATGTGGCGAAGGGCCATTCGCGCGGCTGATCCGATAGCGCTTCGCCGAGGCCTACGCGCGGCTGGATTCCGGCGCCTGCCCCGACGGATGCGGGCGACTTCATGCCCCCGCGACCACCGTCGCCGCAATGGCCGTTCTCCTGGCCGCTCCGTCACTCAGGCTCTTGAGCGAAACAGCGAGTTGAGCCGTGTTCGCCAAGAGTGATTCGGCTTCGCTTCAGGTAATTTTTCGATGATCAATAGAAAAGATGTCGCCACGTGACCTGAAATGTCGAGCTTCAGATGCCGTTTGCCGGGCTGCATATAAGGCGCGATATCCACATCGAGATCGAATGGGTGATCCCCGGTATCGAAATTGAGCATGGCAAGCTTGAGGCCCTGCAGTCGTAATGCCTCCTCCAGATTCAGCAAATCCTTTTGCCGGTAGACGACATTTGAGCCGCTGGTAACCGTTTCGTCATTCGAGCGGACGTTGAATTCTGTGGTGTGGACCGCCACGCCCCCAGGCTTCAGAAACATCGAGGACTCGAGCACGAAATCGATACCAGCTTGCAGCGACCCGAGATGTTCCAGGGCACAGGAACTCCAGATAAAGTCGTAGCTACCAGATAGCCCCTTCAGCGTACGCATGTCCGCCGATTGAAACATCACTCGCTCATCGAAGGGCTCTCGCTCGATAAGTTGCGGATAGTAGAGTGCGTTCTTCGACGCCGCGTGCTCGTTCCTCTCGATCCAGCCCAGCTGCGAACTTTCGACACTCAGGTCCGTGGCTAGAATCCGGCAACCCTTGGCGGCAAAGAACGACGACAACGGCTCGGTTCCAACCGCAAAACCGAGTCCCTTCGCGTCAAGCCTCAGTTTGGAGCGCTCTTGCAGCGCCTGCACGATAACGCACCATTCCCAGAATTTGCGATTGATGAATTCCACTTGCGATGCAGAATGGGAATGATAGATGTCGCGGATCTTCAGTTCTGACTCGCGATCCCTATACCAAGGCGTTGAAAAATCCGTATAGCGGCAGGCAACTGAATTCAGCATTTTTGATGCACTCCAGAGAGTATCTGCGTTATTCGGGCGGTTGTCTGAGATCATGCCATAAGACAGCGATCGTCCAATCCTGCCACGGATCGTAGGTGCCATCGAGTGCAGTCCAATGGCAGTCGACTCATTCTTGGCCGCCGATGCCGCCTTCTTCACAGGGTGAGGCGTTCTAGTGCAAGCATCTGTCGCGCGGAGCGAGATACTGACGGTGCGCGCTGTGCCGTCACTGCGCCGCCCGATGCCTTGCTCCGTGCACTCAAGGGCGGAGGGATTACCCCGGCGGAAGGTTCGCGCAGCCAGCGCCGTGGGAAGGCCCGGATTACCACTGGATACCCATGCCTAGATCGTTGCCGGCGATATGGGTGACGGCGACCAGCCGGCTATGCCGTATGCAGGGGTGCAGGCGGCTCAGCGTATCCGCGACAAAGGTTGGGTCTTCGTCTCTTGCTAGGTCGGTGAAGACCACGTCCTCAGCCTTCAGGTCAGCGTCGCGCGCGATCTTCTCAAGGCGTTTCTCAGTTACCGAAGGCGTGCAGCCGGCCACCATTAAGTGGGTATCGCACAGTTCCCGCGGCGGCTCGCCGAACGCCGGGAACAAGGCCTAGACATTCTTCCGCTATCCACCCTCGCGGTTGTAGAGCACGAAAGTGATGTTGCGCTGGCCTTTGCTTGCGGCAAGCGTTGAGCCGCAATTCCCTGTCATGGCCAAATCGCGCTGGCCCGAGCGAAACGCCCAGCGAGCTGTTCGTGGATGGAGTGGGAATCGACCGTGTCAAACCGCAGCTTGGCCCTCGACGCTTAGCTGCGGAAAGCGGCGAGGTGCTGATCGACCATCAGCGACCTGCGCAGCAGGCCGGCGTCGGACGTCGGGTGTTGAGTGTCGTGCCTTCGCGCTTGAGCCAGCGCAGCGGGCGCTCACGCCGAAGATGCACGCCCAGCCTGGAGAGCCGGTATGGTGTCACGACCACCCTCGGTAGTGCCCGTCAGTTTTTGCTGGCGCTCGATGCGTTGCAACTTTATGTCGATCCGCTCGAGCAGCTTGCGATTTGTTGCGATCAGATCGCCGATTAGGCCCATCATGGCGAAAAGCAGTCCAACGATGATGCAAAGGGCGCTCAGGATCACGGACTGGATGTGTCCAGAGCCGGATCCACTCATGTAGTAGAAAAGGAAACGCAAGCCAGCGATGAAGCCGATGGCCAGGAACATGCTCGCCACCCACGCGAAGAACGCTAGCGGCCGGTACACCACGAACATGCGCAGTATCGTCATCAGCGACCGTTTGACGTAGTTAGAGATGCTCTTGACTAGCCGTGACGGCCGAAGGTCGCCATTGGTGCGTACCGGTACCGAGATGACCCGCATATTGCTCTGGCCAGCCTGGATAATGGTCTCCAGCGTGTAGGTATAACTGCTGAAAACATGCAGCCGGATGGCGGCCTCCCGGGATATAGCCCTGAATCCGCTGGGAGCGTCGGCGACCTGGGTGCCGCTGGCCATGCGGACGGCCCAGCTGCCCAGGCGCTGCAGTATCTTCTTTATCCACGAGAAGTGTTCGATTTCGCTGATCGGTCGCGCGCCGATCACAATCTCTGCCTCGCCAGCCAGCACCGGTGCGGTCAGTGTCGGGATATCGCCACCGCAGTATTG
The DNA here is from genome assembly GCF_026283925.1 of Dyella halodurans. Lineage (GTDB taxonomy): Bacteria > Pseudomonadota > Gammaproteobacteria > Xanthomonadales > Rhodanobacteraceae > Dyella > Dyella halodurans. Next base: position 252,659 of record NZ_JAPDPF010000003.1, on the reverse strand, counting down.
GTTGTCGGCATCGGTATTGACGATGACATCGGCTCCCAACTGGACGCAGGCATCGATGCCGGTCATGAAGGCTTCGGCGAGACCCCGGTTGACGTGGTGACGGATCACGTGATCCACCCCATGCCTACGAGCGACCTCTGCCGTGTCATCGGAGGACCCGTCGTCGATGACCAGCCATTCGACCGAATCGAAGCCGGCGACCTTGCGTGGCAGGTCTGTCAGTGCAATGGCGAGTGTCTCTGCTTCGTTCAGGCAGGGGATCTGGATAATTAGCTTCATGGTTCTCCCCGGGCGGCTGGACGACGCCGAATCGTTCCCACTGCTCCCTGTGGAATTTCATGTTAGTGAGTGCGCCTATAATATTAAGTTTGGCGCAAGGAAGTATAATCACCATGTCACATCGCACCTAAATGCAGCGTGTCCTGTTCGTAACGCGTAAGTGGCCGCCTGCGATCGGTGGCATGGAGACCTATGCGGTAAAGCTGTGCGCCGAACTGGCGCTGCGCTGCGCGTTGGAAACTCGTGTGCTGCCTGGCCGGCCCGATGGCAGCCCGCCAGGGCTCATACGCCTCGCATCGTTCGTAGTAAAGGCGATGCACTTTTTGGTTGGTCGGCGTGCGGACGTCGTCCACGTGGGGGACCTGGTGCTGTGGCCGTTGGCCCTGGCCGCCAGGCTGGCGCGTACCGCGCCGCGCATTGCCATCACCGCATATGGCCTCGACCTGGTGTTCGGACGGCGGCCAGGCCTGCTGCCCTGGATCTACCGTCGCTACCTTGCGCTGGGAGTGCGCCTGGTCGGCAAGAACGTGCGCGTCATCGCAATTTCGCGACAGACGGCGACGCTCTGCCGGGAGGCAGGTTTTCGTGACGTCGCCGTGGTGACACTCGGTGTGGACCTGCCGACGCGCGTCCCGCCCGTCGACCGGCCGGCTGGTGACTTCGTCCTCTTTATCGGTCGACTCGTCAGGCGCAAGGGTGCGGCCTGGTTCGCGCGGGAGGTCATGCCGCTGCTGCCTGGCACGCTACGTTTAGTGGTGGTCGGTAGGGCGTGGGACGAGGAAGAAGCGGCCGCGCTGCGCACCGATCCCAGGGTGGACTGTCGCGACGTCGTGAGTGCCGCGGATCTGTTCACGTTGCGCCGCGACGCACTGGCCGTCGTCATGCCGAACATCACCTCAGGTGGCACGGATGTCGAGGGGTTCGGTCTTACGGCCGTGGAGGCTGGTGCCGACGGTGGCGTGCTACTGGCCAGTGGCATCGAAGGCATCCTCGACGCCGTCGTGGATGGCCGCACTGGCTTCCTCCTTCCCACGGGCGATGCGTCGGCATGGGCTGCGAAGATCGCGGAAATTGCCACTTGGCCGGCGGCGCAGCGGACATCGTTCATTCTCGCCGCTCAGGAAACTATTGCGTCACTTTATGCTTGGCCGGCAGTAGCAGAGCGCACTCTCGAGGCCTATGGGGCGCCCATGGAGGCAGGCTGTTGACCCACTCGTATCGTCACATGGTCAGGCGCGCGCTCGGATGGATCGTCACGGCAATCGCGATCGGTTTCTTCGTCCAGCGGGTCATCGTCAACGCATCGCGCATGCCGCGTATCGCCTGGGGCGCCGCCGGAGTGGGAGTCTCAGCGGCATCGATTCTGCTGGCACTTCTGGCGATCCTTCTCTCTGGCGTCATCTGGCAGGTACTGCTGAAGGACCAGCAGGTGCGTCGTCCGCTGGGCAAGGTGCTGTCCCTCTTCCTGGTGTCGCAGTTCGGGAAGTACTTGCCGGGGAACATCGGACAGTTCGTAGGCAGGGTGGCCCTTGCCCGCGACATCGGTATACCGGTGCCCGTTACGCTCGCGACGATGCTTACCGAGGTCCTCTGGAGCATCGGAACGGCGCTGGGCGTTTCGGCGCTTTCGCTGTACTTGTTTCTTGGCGATGGGGTGGCGTCACTGCCACCGTGGCTGAGTACCGCCAGCCTGAGCATGTGTTTCGTGGCTTTGCTGGCCGCTCCATGGATTGGAATCACCCTGCTCAGGCGCGTATTTCCCGGTGCCATCGGGAAGGTGCTCGCCGGGGGCGAACTGCGTCCTCCCGGCTGGGGTGCGGCGTTGTGGGTCTCGGCGCTGTACGTGGGTTGCTATGCGTGTATGGGGCTGATCTTGCGCTTGCAGTCGCAGGTGTTTTTCGGTGCTCCTGAGGCGCCCCTGTTGGAAGTGAGCGGCTTCTTCGCCCTTGCGTGGCTCGCGGGTTATCTGTTGCCAGGCGCCCCGGCCGGCATCGGCGTGCGGGAGTCCGTGATGCTGGTGCTGTTTTCTCCGCTGTTCGGAGAGACAACTGCCATTGCACTTGGCGTGACGTTGCGCCTCGCTACCACCTTGGCCGATGCACTGGCGTTTCTCCTCGGGTCGGGATGGCGACTTCTACTGGCTCGAGGGGGATATGGACGTGGGAACCAATAACATACGCAGGGTCGATCGCCATAACGTGTTCGTGATGCTGGCCCTGGCCGCAGGAGCGCTATGGGCCCTGCTGATCAACGGCGCCGTACCCTTTTTAGGCATGCCGACAATGGGCCAGGCTGCGTCCATGATGGGCTATGCGCAGGCATTTGCCGACCAGCATTGGTATTCGCTGCACGCGAGGTCGTTCGGATATCCCGTGGCGACGTCCCTGGCAACGGGGTTGCCGCTCGCTTGGCTCGCTGGCTGGTTCGTCCGCCTGGGTATGCAGGCATCCGATGCGTACGCCGCAGCAGCGGCGTTCTGGCTTGTCTCAGCCTACTTGGGGGCCTACCGGCTCGCAAGGGCTCTTGGAGCGACGTCAGCGATAGGCGTACTTGCCGCGGTGACATGGATGTCGTTGCCCATGATATGGGCCCACCAGTCGTACTCGTCTCTTGCCTTGGGCATGGCCCTGCTTCCACTCTACCTGTCCTCGGCGTTCGCCCTCTTCGACATATCGAAGGCGTCCCTCTGGCGTCGCGTCTTTTGCATCGTGGCATTTGTGGCTCTTTGCGTTATTGCACTTTTCATGGATGGCTACACGTTCATGATGTTCGCCGTCGCGAGCGCCGTCCTGTTCGCCTTCCGACTGATCGCACACCCGTCCTCGTGGTTGGTCACCGCAAGAGGAGCGTTGCCGGCCTATGTGCTGGGGTTCGCTGGGGCTTATCTGCTTTACACCGGATACATCGGACGATCGGCGTTTTCGCCCGCGCCCCTGGCGTTCTTTCGTGGCTGGGCGCTGGACCTTATTTTCCTCATCAAGCCGCCCCAGGGGGAGTTCTGGCTATGGGACTGGTTGGGGTGGGTCGGCGTACGCAGCGATTCCAAGTTCTTTGGCGATGCATCAGTCTGGCTCACGACGTTCGCGTTGCCGATGTCGATCCTCGGTCTCGGGTGCTTCCTTGCAGTGCGCAAACAGGATGGTCGTGCCTGGGTGTTGTTGGTCGTGGCTTTACTTGGCCTATATATGTCGCTGGGACCGTCGCTAAAGTACGGAGCGATCAAGCCTGATGGGGCAAGCGGGCCCTTCATGGAGGCCGCATCCGGCGTAATGCCCACCGGCAATGCATTCGTGTCCGAGCACGTTCCGGGATTTCGCGCCATGCGCGCGGCCTATCGGTGGGAGGCCCTGTTCCTGCTTGGCATGTGGGGCCTCGTCGTCATGGGCTCGGCACGGGTCCGGTCCCGCCATAGCTGGGCCTGGACCATCGTGTACTTACTGTTGATCGTTTCCAGCATGCCGCATCTTATGGACATGTGGAGGGACTACCGGAGCTATCGACGCGATCTCGCCACGATCGATCATGACCTCGCCAGACCTCTCGCTGCGAGGCTCCGTCCCGGATCGAGAATATTCTTCTTGCCCTTCAGCAATGACGTGATGGCGAACTACCTGAGCCCCAAGCTCGGCGTGGTTTCCTACAACGTCGGAGGGGACAAACAAATTGAGATCGCCCGCGACCAGTGGCCCGCCAATCTGCAAAAGTTCGCCATGAACCGGTTTGACACAGGCGACCTTCCCGCGATCCGCGCGACGTTGCTCCACCATGAAGCTGACGCAATGGTCATTCCATACTTCGATAGTCTGTGGGCAGCACACCTTTGGCCCTGTGTTGATCAAGCCAGGGGGTATTCGGCCCGGACGCTTGCCTTGTTCGCGGCCAACCCTGGCTTCCTTTGTCCGGTGCAGATCAAAGCCGCCTACGCGGAACAAGTGAAGGCCTTGCGCCAGGATCCCCTGTTGTCCGTGGATGAACAACCTTTGTTCGTCATCGTCACGCTGAAACCGCCGCAACGTTGACCGACCGTGCGGTGCGGATGATGAATGCAAGCCCGACCTGGGTCAGGGTGGCGCCGCGCTCTCGACGCGAGTGCGGATTAATTGTCCCAGCCTGAACGCGCTCTGTCGCCAGTTCAGCCACTCAGGATGTGGTCCCGGTGCCGGACGCGCGGCGAGCCAGCGGGCAATATGACTTGCCAGGCCTTCCGGAGAATCCGTGTCGAAGTAAGAAGGAAAATCACCGGCGACTTCCTGGAAAACCGGAAGTGACCTCGCGATGACTGGCTTGCCTCGGCGCGCTGCTTCGATCAAAGGTAGTCCATAGCCCTCGCCACGCGACGCGGCGACCAAAACCGTCGATTTTTGGTAGACCGCTTCCAGTGTCCCGTCGTCGGCATTGTCGAGCCAAAAAAGTCTCTTGCCTTTTTCGCGATGTTGCTGGAGGCGCTCCGTCAGGTCGTTCACGAGCCATCCGCGATGACCGATTATCACGAACGTAAGATTCGCACCCGCCTCCCACAGCAATTCCATGGCGTCCAGTACCTGGACGTACCCCTTGCGTGGCTCGACCGTCCCGACCATGAGTAGCGACGCGCTCGTGGACATTGCCTCCTCCAGGGCCGGATCGAGCTCACCGATCTGGCAATGCCCACTCGCGTCGGCGCCGAGTTCGAAGTTTGTCACTTCCGGCCGCCGCCCAAGATGGTTCTCACTCAACCAGCCCCTGACCTCCGCCGCCGTGCTTCGGGAAATGCAATGCAGGACATCGCCAAGGCTGGCAATCGTGGTCGCCCATCGCGTGAATGCTTCGCGCGAATGCGCGTGGAATGCATCCGGCATCGTCAGCGGCAGGAGATCGTAGACGACGAATTGCATCTGCACCCCTGCCCATCGCCAGGTGCGTAGCAGCGGCGCGCTGGAAGGAAGGCTTTCCATGGTCCAGTCCAGCCCGATGTACACCTCGCTGCCGGTGATGGCCACGAGGTCCCCGGGCAGGGTGTTCGGAGGGATGTCCGCCTCGATGAGGGCGCAAGCGTAATCGTGCGCGTGATGGAAGCGCCCCTCTCTGAACACGATCGGTTCGATAAGCACATGCTCAGGCGGATGTTGCAGCCACTCACGAAGGATGGATCGCACGACGCGATGAATACCGGTGCCGAGGTCGCGCGTTGCGATGTGCGTGACGTCTACAAGCCAGCGGCGGGTGCTGGTCGGCCGCGAACGGTCAAGAGCATCGGCGACGCGTGCCAGATCATCGTCCGTCAACGACGGGGCGACGGAGGCTGCGATCGAGTCTTCCACGCTTCGCTGTCGCGCCAACGGGTGCGCGACGCGAAAGCGCTGGACCCGTTCATCGAGGGCGATACCCGCCTGGCCATCGTCGAGCAGCACGCCAGCTGCGTCCTGCTCCAGCAGTGCGAGCCATTCGTTTCCGCCGCCCTGAACGTGCAATCGGCCGTAGCCCCCCAGTCGGTAGCGGTCTGCGGGTAGCGATGGTCCCGTCTCCGGAAGTGGCCCAGACCAGACCACAGTGCCCGGCCACTGACGCAGTGTGGGCAGTAGTCTGTCGACATTGCCCGCGTCGACGCGATAGACGGGAAGCCCGGTGGGCCGTTCCGCTCCATCTAGCGATGTTGCTGTATACCCCAGGGCGTGCTCATCGATAGCGGACAGCGCGCGAGCCGCGACGGCTCGCCAGCTGAAGTGGCGGGCCCGTGCAAGTCCTCGCGAGGAAAGGCGGTCTGCCAGGTGGCGGTCCGTGAGCACGGTACGCATGCGAGCGGCCAGCGCCCCAGGCGCATGTCCATCGAAAAGGGCTTCCGGATCATCGACCACTTCAGGGAGACTGGTCGCATCGTTGACGATCGTTGGCGCACCGCAGGCCATTGCTTCCAGCGGAGCGAGGCCGAAGCCCTCGCGTTCGGAGGGGAACGCAAACAGGGCGCATGCCTGGTAAAGCCGCACCAGGTCCTCGTCGCTGACGAAACCCGTCAAGAGTACATCATCGGGCTCCAAGCCACGGGCAACCATGGTCGCGGCGAATGTTTTGGCCAGAAGAGGAGGAACGCGACCGACCAGGACCAGGGCATGCACGGCACGTAGTTCGGCTGGCAGGTCGGCGAACGCTTCGATCAAGGAGAGTACATTCTTTCGCTTGTCGAATCCGCCGTTATACATAACGAAACGACGGTCGATGCCAAAGCGACCGAGTAAATATTGCGTGTGGTCGATGCCCGCGGTTCGTGGAGCGAAACGCGCGTCGACGCCAGCACCGATCGCGACGATGCGCTCAGGGTCGATGCCGAGCCGTACGATGGCGTCATTGCGCACCCACTCGGAGATGGCGAGGAGCAGGTCACAACGCTTCAGCACCTCCAGACGACGCATATACCAGTCACGGGCATGCGCATTGCTTAGGTATGTCGTCGGGTCGTGAAGTGGGATCAGGTCATACAGCGTGGCAACCGTAAAAGCCTCGGGCTTCGCGTATGGGACAAGGGCATCATCAGTGAAGCCCTCCACGACGCTGCCGAGCCAGACGACGTCTGGGAGGTCCGCGCCGAGTGCGTGACCGAAGGCGAGTTCAGCCGCCTTGCGTCTCGCATCATTTGCGGGATTGTCGGAAGACACGTGACGCACGGGTCCGAAGGTGCGGCGTGATATTCGAGGGGCAGCGTCGGCGAGGGTATCGACGGCCTCGCCGATGCCGTCGAGTGCGGCATTGAACAACAGGCCGATGTCGTGGCGATCACGTGCTAGTTCGATGAAGGCGCGCGTGACCGCGAGACAGTAACGGCCGATGCCGCGATGCCGGCTGTCCGTCTGCGCGCCCTGCATGTCGATGCGAATCTTCATGGAAATTTCCTGGCGCGAATTCGATCGAACGCGCGGCGGCTCGTTTCGGGCATGCGCGTAGCATCGACATCGAGGGCTGCCTCCGGGTGGATGGTACGATGGGCCACCGTGCGCAGTCCCGCATCGAGGGCGGGGAACCGATACACCACATTGACGACGAAACGCTTCAACGCAGGGTATCGTGCCAGCAAGCCGAGCAGTTTCTTGAGCCACGGTCGGAACAGCGAGCTCATACGATTGGCTCGTCCAGTGCTCGGCGCAGTGCCTCGCGTGCGCAGTCAGTGGAAAAGTGGCGACGAACGTTGTCGAGGCCCGCATCGGATAGCCGGACCCACAGGGCTTCGTCGTGATAGATGCGATCGATAGCTTCGGCCATCGCGGTCGCATCGTCCTCGATCAAGGCATCCACGCCATCGTGCAGATACATGCCCTCGGCGGCCAGGGTTGTGACGACTACCGGCAAGCCATGGCTCATCGCCTGGTTGACTTTCCCTTTCACTCCCGCGCCGAAGCGCAGCGGTGCCACCGAAATCCTCGCTTGGGCGAGCAGGGGGGCGAGGTCTTCCACTCGGCCATGTACGATCATGCCATCCCGCTCGATGGCGCGACGCGTAAGGTCGTCGATGTCACCTACCACATGGAGGATGATCGATGGATCGAGTGCTCGCACCAGCGGTAACACGTGTGCAGCGAACCAGCGTACGGCGTCCTCGTTCGGCGGGTGTCCGAAGCCTCCGACGAAAAGCAGCCCGCTGCGCGATGCGAATGGTTCCGCGCGGCCAACGACGTCATGAATATTGCTGACCAGTTCCACGCGCGAGCGCGCCGCCTCATTCGCGAGGATGTCACGTTCATCGGCGCTCACGACGAGAGTCACGTCAGCGCGTGCAACCATGGCCAACTCGCGGCGGCGTGAACGTTTGGCGTGGCGGGCAAGCGCCGGATTTGATGTAAGTGCAGCGGCGCGCTGCTCTCGTATGTAATGCAGATCGACGGTATCGAAAACCACGCGTGCCTGTGGTGCCAGCTGGCGAGCGAGCGTCAGATATTGGTCGGCCACCGGCAGGCGGCACAGCATGACGGCGTTTATCGTGGCTCCGTGGTGCCGCATCCAGGATGCGGGGCTGCTGCGATGTACCCGCACACCCAGGGCCGCGAGCCGTGCGAGGTCGCGCGGCGTCGCGTCATCATCGTCCGCGATGAAGTCGACGTACCAACCGTCAGCATTGAGCAATTCGAATATGTGGCACAGGCGCATCGAGCCGGAGTCGCGCGTTGGATCGGGTGTCATCGTCTCCACCACGAGGATCCTTCGTGGAGGGCGGCCCTCGGCCGGCGCACGGAGAGCAACCGAAGGGACGTCATGGAGGGCGATGGAGGCATCTGTGCGGCGATCACGCATTGCCCGGCGCAAGGTCCCGCGCCAGCCCCGGATCGCGATGCTGCCTTTCAGGCGCCGCGCCAGATGGCCGATACGCCGCAACCGCCAACCAATATCCATCAAAGACTCTGATAATTGGGCCCGGACCCGCCCTCAGGCGTCACCCAGGTGATGATTTCGTACGGGTCCTTGATATCGCAGGTTTTGCAGTGCACGCAGTTGGCGGCGTTGATCTGCAGGCGCTTGCCTGCTTCATCGTCGACGATCTCGTAGACGCCGGCCGGACAGAAGCGGGTGCAAGGGTTGCCGTATTCCACCGCGCATTTGGTCACGCACACCGACGTGTCGGCCACGTGCAGGTGGACGGGCTGGTCCTCGTCGTGTTCGGTGGCGGCGAAATACACGGCGGCGAGGCGATCGCGTGGCGCGAGTTCGCGCTGGACGTAGTCGCGCTTGGGCTCCTCGCACTCGCCCAGCTTGTGCAGCGAGGACCAGTCGGCCTTGTTCTTGAGGGTCCACGGCGAGGCACCACGGGTCACCGTCTCCCACGCCGCATTGAGCATGCCGAACCACAGGCCCTTCTTGAAGGCGGGCTTGATGTTGCGCACCTGCTTGAGCTCGGCCATCACGTCGGAAGCGCGCAACTTGGCGTCGAAACCGGCGGGATCGAGATCGGTGGCGGCCAGGTGCTCGGCAGCGAGCATGCCGCTCTTGATGGCCTGGTGCGTACCCTTGATCTTGGGCACGTTGAGCAGGCCGGCGGTGTCGCCGATCAGCAAGGCGCCGGGCATCTCCAGCTTCGGCAGCGACTGGTAGCCGCCAGTGACGATGGCGCGTGCGCCTGCCGAAAGAATGGTGCCGCCTTCCAGCAGCGCCTTCACCGCCGGGTGGTTCTTCCACTGCTGGAACGCTTCCCACGGCTGGTAGTTGGGGTCGGTGTAGTCGAGGCCGCTGACGTAGCCGAGCGCGACCCGATCCTTATCCAAGTGATAGAGGAAGCTGCCGCCATAGGTGTGGCTGTCGGCCGGCCAGCCGAAGCTGTGCACGATCTTGCCCGGCGTGACGCGTCCGGCGGGAAGCTGCCACAGCTCCTTGATGCCGATGGAGTAACCCTGCGGGTCACTGTCCTGGTCCAGCTTGAAGCGCTTGATCAGCTGCTTGGTCAGGCTGCCACGCGCGCCTTCGGCGAGCACGGTGACCTTAGCCTTGATGTCGATGCCCTCGGTGTAACCGGGCTTGTGCGAACCGTCCTTGGCCACGCCCATGTCACCGATGCGTACGCCGGCGACCGAGCCGTCGTCGTTGTAAATGTTGTCCGCAGCAGCGAAACCAGGGAACACGTCCACGCCCAGCGCCTCGGCCTGCGGCGCCATCCAGGCGCACATGGCGCCCAGGGATACGATGAAGTTGCCATGGTTGTTCATGCCCGGCGGCACCGGCAGCTTGCGCGCGCCGGTCTTGCTGAGCAGCCAGAACTCGTCCTCGCCGGCCGGCACGCAGATGGGCGGCGGATTGTCGCGCCAACCTGGCAGCAGCGCGTCCAGCGGCTGCGGCTCGATCACCGCGCCGGAGAGGATTTGCGCGCCGATGGTCGAGGCTTTCTCGATCACGCACACGCTTATTTCGGGCTTGAGCTGCTTCAGGCGAATGGCGAACGAGAGGCCTGCGGGGCCAGCGCCGACCACAATGACGTCGTATTCCATGGTTTCGCGTTCGCTCATGGCGGGCTCCCTCTGTCTGCTGCGGCACAAAACCGTTCCATGGCGTACGGAACGGGCAATCCGTCATTCTCCGGGTTCGGGCCGTGCCGGGCAACGGCGCGGGTCAGATCCTTGCAAACCCTTCATCAACGAAGGGGATAATCCACTGCAGCCAGCGCCAAGGACGAGACCATGAGTCAGCAGCCCCCGATCAGCGATCTCGACCTTCGTCGGGCCACCATGTGCCAGCTGCTGCATTGGCTGGCCGCGGAGCGGGTGCAGCCGCAGACGCTGGCCGAGGTCTATCAGGAGGCGATCGAGCGAATCAATCCCCAGCTCAATGCTTACGTCAGCCTGAGTCCAGCGATGCTGCAAGAGCAGGCCCTGGCGGCGCAGCATCGCCGACGCGACGGGGTCATCGGCAGGCTCGACGGCCTGCCGGTGGCGCTCAAGGACAATTTCGACATCGCGGGATGGCCCACCCACGCAGGGCTGGCTGGTCGCTTGAAGCCGGTGACGGAGGATGCCCACGTGGTGGCGCGGCTGCGCGCTTCCGGCGCGCTTCTGGTCGGCAAGACCAATATGGATGAAGGGGCGCTGGGGGCGGTCACGGACAACCCTCACTATGGGCCGACGCATAACCCTCATCGTCACGGCTATACCGCTGGCGGCTCATCGGGCGGTGCTGCGGCCGCTGTGGCTGCAGGCCTGGCGGTGGCCGCCGTGGGTTCGGACAGCCTGGGCTCGATCCGCATCCCGGCTAGCTATTGCGGCGTGTACGCGATCAAGCCGACCCACGGTGAAATTTCCGCGCGCGGCGTCGTGCCGGCGGCGCGGCGGCTGGATACGGTAGGCTTGCTCGCGCGCAGCGCAGACGACCTCACCGTGCTGCTGCAGGTGCTGGCGGGCTATGACGCCGACGACGCGCGCTCGCGTCGCCGCCGCGTGGCGCTGTCGCCGCCGGACTGGGAGCCGGGCAAGCTGCGCGCGGGCCTGTTGCCGAATCTGGCCGGGCTTGGCGTGCAGCCCGAGGTGATCGAAGTCTTCGAGGCGACACTGGCGAAATGGCCACGAGAGCTGGGCGAGCGCCGCACCGTCGATTTCTCCGACTGGGATTTCGCGCGTACCCGGCGCGCCGGCCTGCTGTTGATGGAGGCGGAGATGCTTGGCACCTTCGCCGACGATCTTGCCGACACCGACCATCGTGTCTCCGAACATTTTCGTCGCCTGCTGGGCTATGCCGCTGCCAAGACCGCGGCGGATTACGCCGCTGCCGATCGCGTGCTGGATGCGGCTACCCTCAAGATGCGTCGCCTGTTCGCGCAGATCGACGTGCTGGTCTTGCCGACCACGCCGCAGGGTGCGTTCCCGCTGGATGGTCCGGTGCCGGACTCGCAGGCCGACCTCACCAGCTTCGCCAGCCTGGCCGGCTGCCCCGCGGTGAGCATCCCGATGGGCTACCTGCCCAACGGCATGCCGATCGGCCTGCAGCTGGTGGGCGCGCGGGGCTCCGATCTGCGCCTGTTGGAGCTGGCTTCGGTGTGCGCCTCCACGCTGGATGTCGAGCCCGCGTATCCGGCGATTGCCTGACCGGTGAGTGGGCGCGCGCAGGGAGATGTTCGGGTGAGTCTGTTTGAAACGCCTTCCTCGGCTCGCTGGCAGCCACTGCCGCTGCCAGGCGCCGAACTATCGCTTTGGCCATCGTGGCTGGCGCCGGCCGCAGCGGATGAGCTGTTCGTCGATCTGATGGCGAGCATCGCCTGGGAGGTTCATCGGATTCGCATCTACGGTCGCGAGGTCGAGTCGCCCCGCCTGAGTTGCTGGATCGGCGACGCGGACGCCACCTACGTCTATTCGCGCACGCGCTTTGAACCGCATCCATGGACTCCGACGCTGATGGCGTTGCGTGCCAGGGTGGAAGCGGCCTGTGCGACGCGCTTCAACAGCGTGCTGGCAAACCTTTATCGCGATGGCCGGGATTCAATGGGCTGGCACAGCGACGACGAGCCGGAGTTGGGCCGGCAGCCGGTGATTGCCTCACTGAGCCTGGGCGCGGTGCGCCGGTTCCGCTTGCGCGCCAAACGCGGCGAAGGCAAGCGTCAGGTGCATGTGATCGAGCTGGGTCACGGCAGCCTGCTGCGCATGGCCGGCGACACCCAGCATCTGTATGTGCACGACCTGCCGAAGACGACCGCCGCAGTCGGGCCGCGGATCAATCTCACCTTTCGTCAGGTGCATGCGACCGCGACGGCCGCGGGCGGCTGACGTCAGTTGCTGGCCTGCCGGTTGCGCGCGGGTTGCTGCAAGGTCCATGACACCAGTTGCGCCGCCAGCGCATCGCTGGCCTGGCCAAAGGCAGTCACCACCTGCGGTACCGCCGAGCCGTTCACCGGCTGGGTGATCTCGAAGCGGTGCGTGGCGATGATGCGCAGGCCGGCATTGCTGATCAGGCGCGCATCGAAGCGGATCACCACCACGGGATGGTCACCCTGGTACTCGGACTGAAACGCGCGCATGTCGCCGGTCAGGATGTAGTCGGCTTGTATGCTCGAATCATCGCTGCTGACCGCGGCAACGCGCCCGTCATCGCGAAAGGCGTCGACCAGGCGATTGCGTATCAAGGTCGTCGCGGGGTCGCTCCAGCGAGCGCCCCGGTATACGGTGACGACGTCGCCTTGCGGCAGCACGACGATGCGCGCGCTGTCGATCATGCGCCCGCCCTGCGGCGTATCGACGCGCAATGACCAGTTGACCGGCTGGGCATCGGCGCGGGGCAGGGCCGTGACCGGCAGGCGGTAGGTCTCCTGGGGTTCCGGCTTGGGGAAGATCGAGCACGCGCCAAGCAACAGGATGGCCATCGACGCGGGCGCAAAGCGGGCGAAAAACCTCATGGCACGAACTCCTTGCTGCGGTCGCGGCCTAGCAGGAAGCGCGCCGGGTTGTCGTCGAGGCGGCTCGAGATGCCGCGCATGGTGCCGGCCGCATCGCGCAGTTCGCGAATCGCCGGGCCAAGCTCGCTAAGGCCTTGCAGGCCGCCATTGACGGCGGCGCGGTTGTCGTTGAGCAACTGGTCGATGGTGGCGGAGGAGCTCTGCAGCGAGGCCATCGTCTTCTGCGCGCTGTCCAGGGTGGCGCGTGCCTGGTTGTCGACCAGGCCGTTCGCATTGCGTACCAGCTGGTCCGTCTGCGCCAGCGTCGCGTTCGCTTGTTTGCTCGCCTGGGCCAGCTGCTGCACCATTTGGCGAATGTCGTCGTGCTGGTCGGCGAAGGCGCCGGTCACCTTGTCCAGGTGATCGAGCGTCTGGTTGATGTGCTCGATGTTCTTTGGTGACAACAGTTCGGTGGCGCGGTCGACGACTTCATTGATGCTGACCAAAAGGTCGCCGCCCCCGGCGCGGAGGCGGGCAAGTGGCGACGGGTCGGCCACGATCGTTGGCAGGTTTCCTTGACGCCCCAGCAGAGGCGCACTCCCCGGCGTACCGCCGCTGAGCTGGATGATCGAGAGACCGGTAACGCCGGTCAGCGCCAGCACGGCGCGGGTGTCCTGGTGCATTGGGGTGTCCGCACCGAGGCGGACACGTGCAAGCACCCTGCGTGGGTCCGCGGGGTCGAGCCTGAGCTGGGTGACTTCGCCGACGCGGATGCCATTCATTTCCACGGCGCTGCCTTGCGAGAGGCCGGTCACGGCTTCCTGGAAGACGATTTGCACCTGGGTGAACTGGCGGTCGGAGCTGGACCTGGCCAGCCATAGCGCGAACAACAGGGCCGCGGCCACCACGATTACCGTGAACAGGCCGATGAGTACGTGATGGGCTCGCGTTTCCATATCACTTCACCTCGTGCGACAGCTCGGCGGCACGCGCGTCTTCGGCGGCGCGGCCACGCGGACCATGAAAATAGGATTGCACCCACGCGTCGTCGGTCTTCGCAACCTCGTCGATGGGGCCAATCACCAGCACCTTTTTCTGCGACAGCACGGCGACGCGGTCGCAGGTGGTGTAAAGCGTGTCCAGGTCATGCGTGACCAGGAACACGGTAAGCCCCAGCGCGTCGCGCAGGGTCAGGATCAGCTGGTCGAACGCGGCGGCGCTGATCGGGTCCAGGCCGGCCGTGGGTTCGTCCAGGAACAGGATTTCCGGATCGAGCGAGAGCGAGCGCGCCAGCGCCGCGCGCTTCACCATGCCGCCCGACAGCTCCGCGGGATACTTCGTTTCGGTGCCGGCCGGCAGGCCCGCCAGGGCGAGTTTGACCCCGGCCAGTTGCTGGGCATCGGGGCGGCCGAGGCCGGCATGCTCGATCAGCGGCATGGCGACGTTCTCGACCACGTTGAGCGAAGAGAACAACGCGCCGTTCTGGAACAGCACGCCGAACCGACGTTCCACCAGCGAGCGCCGTTCGGGCGACAGGTTCAGCAGATCCTCGCCAAACACCTGCACCTGCCCCGAGGTGGGACGAAGCAGGCCCACGATGCTGCGCAACAGGACCGACTTGCCGGTGCCGGAGCCCCCGACCACGCCAAGAATCTCGCCGCGACGAACATCCAGGTCCAGCTGTTCGTGCACGGTCTGCGAGCCGAAGCGGTTGACCAGGTTGCGCACCTTGATCACCTCGTCCTGCGGCCTGGCCGTTACCGCGCTCACCAGCCCATCTCCATGTAGAACAGCGCGGCCAGTGCATCGATGAGGATCACCACGAAGATGCACTGCACCACGCTCGAAGTAGTGTGTTCGCCCACCGATTCGGCGCTGCCGGTGACCTTGAAGCCTTCGAGGCAACCGATCACCGCGATCAGGAAGGCGAACACCGGCGCCTTGGCCATGCCCACCAGGAAATGCTGGACGCCAATATTGGTCTTGAGCACGTTGATGAACATGATTGGCGAGATATCCAGGATCAGCGCGCAGACCACGCCACCGCCAAGAATGCCGGCCATGGTGGCCAGAAATGCGAGTATGGGCAGCGATACCAGCAGCGCGAGCACGCGCGGCAATACCAGCAATTCCATCGGATCCAGACCGAGCGCGCGAATCGCGTCAATCTCTTCGTTTGCCTTCATCGAGCCGATCTGCGCCGTGAAGGCGCTGGCGGTGCGGCCGGCCATCAGGATCGCGGTCAGCAGCACGCCGAATTCGCGCATGAAGGAGAACGCCACCAGGTTGACCGTATAAATGGTCGCGCCGAAGTCGGCCAGAATGGTCGAGCCGAGGAAGGCCACCACGGCGCCCACCATGAAGGTGAGCAGGACGATGATGGGCACGGCATCCAGGCCGGTCTGCTCGATATGCGCCGCCAGCGAGGTGACTCGCCAGCGACGTGGTCGCCCGATGGTCTGGGCCAGCGTCTGCAAGGTCAGCCCGACGAAGCCCAGGAGTGCAAGCTGCTGCCGCCAGACCGCCTCCATCGAGGCGCCGATGCGCGCCAGCAGGTCGGTGATGGTATTGCCCTTATGCGTCTTGCGGGTCGGCTCGCGGTAGCCGGCCAGGGCCGTGCCCACGGTTTGCAACAGGGCGCGGCGGGCCGCCGGCATGCCCGGCGCTTCGCGCTCCAGATTGCCCAGCCGGCTCGTGCCCAACAGGCTGGCCAGCAACGAGGCGCCGGCGGTATCCAGCGAGCCGAGCTGGTCCAGGTCGAGGGTGGTATCACCGCTCAGGGGCGTCTTGATGAGGCCAACGGCGCGCTCGAGATCGGCGTAATGGACCAGCGTCCAGTCGCCCGCAACGCGCAGGCAGGGGGGCGTCGCAGTGGCATCGAGTTGTGCGCTTCCCGTCGCCATCGATGTGCTCATGAGGCCGATCTTAAACGAGTGTTGCGCCAGGGAGGTGACGAAAAGATCACGCCGGTAGGCGCGAATCGTCCCAGCGCGTTTTTCTGCCGTCTGCGGCGGCTCACCGTGTTCCTTCGGGTGACTTCCGCTAGATTTCCACGGATGATCTGCCGCTACCCCGGGGCGATCGAGCCAGAGGCCAGCGAAACCATCTATGTCCCCCATGTCCTATCTGGATGCACTCGAGGCTGAGAGCATCCATATTTTTCGAGAGACGGCGGCTGCTTTCGAGCGCCCGGTCATGCTCTATTCCATCGGCAAGGACTCCTCCGTGCTGCTGCATTTGCTGCGCAAGGCGTTCTATCCCGCGCGCCCGCCGATGCCCCTGCTGCATGTCGATACGACCTGGAAGTTCCGCGAGATGATCGCCTTCCGCGACCAGGTGGCGGCCGCGGGTGATGTCGAAGTGCTGGTGCATATCAATGAAGACGGCGTGCGCCAGGGTATTTCGCCGCTGGTGCACGGCTCGGCGGTGCACACCGATGTCATGAAGACGGTGGGCCTGAAGCAGGCGCTGGACAAATACCGCTTCGACGCCGCCATCGGCGGTGCGCGGCGCGACGAGGAGAAGTCGCGGGCCAAGGAGCGCGTGTTCTCCTTCCGCAATGCCCAGCACCGCTGGGACCCGAAGAGCCAGCGCCCGGAGTTCTGGCACACCTACAACACGCAGATCCACAAGGGCGAAAGCGTCCGCGTGTTTCCGCTGTCCAACTGGACCGAGATGGACGTGTGGCACTACATCCGCCGGGAGGGCATTCCGGTGGTGCCGCTGTATTTCGCCAAGCCGAGGCCGGTGGTGGAGCGCGATGGGGCGCTGATCATGGTCGACGACGACCGCTTCACCCTGCGCGAGGGCGAGACGGTCGCCATGCGCGAAGTGCGCTTCCGCACGCTGGGTTGCTATCCGCTGACCGGCGCGGTGGCGTCCAGCGCCGACACCCTGGACAAGATCATCGACGAGATGGCCACGTCGCGCAGCTCCGAACGCCAGGGGCGGGTGATCGACCATGACGCCAGCGCGTCGATGGAGCGCAAGAAGCAGGAGGGTTATTTCTGATGACGACCGTGGAAATCACCCCGGCGGTGGCGCAGGACAACACGAACCTGCTGCGCTTCATCACCTGCGGCAGCGTCGACGACGGCAAGAGCACCCTGCTGGGCCGCCTGCTCTACGACGCCGGCATGCTGCCGGAGGACCAGGTCGCGGCGCTGATCCGCGACAGCCGCAAGCTGCATGCCGATGCGCCTGATCAGCTGGACTTTTCCCTGCTCACCGACGGCCTCGATGCCGAGCGCCAGCAGGGCATCACCATCGACGTGGCCTACCGCTATTTCCATACCCAGCGGCGCAGTTTCATCGTGGCCGACTGCCCGGGGCATGAGCAGTACACGCGCAACATGGCCACCGGCGCCTCCAATGCCGAGCTGGCGGTGGTGCTGGTGGATGCGCGCAAGGGACTGCTGGCGCAGACGCGGCGGCATACCTATATCTGCGCGCTGATGGGCATCCGCCAGGTCGTGTTGGCGGTGAACAAGATGGATCTGATCGACTACCGCGACGACGTCTTCGCCGCCATCGCGAACGAATACCGCGAACTGGCCGCGCATATGGGTATCACCAGCGTGCACTGCCTGCCGGTGGTGGCCCCGAGCGGCGACAACGTCGGCCAGCGTTCCACCCGCATGCCCTGGTACCGCGGTCCCTGCCTGCTGGAACTGCTGGAGTCGGCCGACACGGCGGCGACGCAGGCGGTCGACTTCCGCCTGCCAGTGCAATGGGTGAACCGGCCGGATGCCTCGTTCCGCGGTTATGCCGGCACGATCTGCGGCGGCCAGGTGGCGGTGGGCAGCGAGATCGTCGTGCAGCCGGCCATGCAGCGCGCGCGGATCGAGCGCATCGTGACGGCCGACGGCGATCTTGCCGAGGCGAGCGCCGGCCAGGCGGTGACGCTGACCCTGGATCGCGAAGTCGACGTGAGTCGCGGCGACGTGATTGCCGATGCCACACGGCCGGCGCCGGTGGCGGACCAGTTCGCCGCCCACCTGTTATGGATGGGTGATGAGCCATTGCTGCCCAATCGTGCCTACTGGCTGAAGATTGGTTCGCGTACCGTCAACGCGCGGGTGACCACGATCAAGCACAAGGTCGACGTCAATACCCAGGCCGAGTTGGCTGCGCGTCGGCTCGACCTCAACGAGGTCGGTTACTGCAATATCGACCTGGACCACGCGATCCCCTTCGAGACCTATGCGGACAACCGCACCCTCGGTGGCTTCATCCTGATCGACCGCCAGACCCATGCCACGGTCGGCTGCGGCATGCTCGCTTTCGCCTTGCGCCGTGCCGCCAACGTGCACTGGCAACATACCGACCTCAACAAGGATGTTCGTAGCGCCAGCAAAGGGCAGCAGTCGCGCTGCCTGTGGTTCACCGGCCTGTCGGGCGCGGGCAAGTCCACCGTGGCCAACCTGGTCGAGCGCCGTCTGCACGCACTCGGCTACCACACCTATATGCTGGACGGTGACAACCTGCGCCACGGCCTCAACAAGGATCTTGGCTTCACGGCTGAGGCCCGCGTGGAGAACGTGCGAAGGGTGGCCGAGGTGGCGCATCTGATGGTCGATGCCGGCCTGATCGTGCTGGTCTGCGTGATCTCGCCATTCCAAAGCGAACGTCGCTTCGCCCGCAGCCTGTTCGACGGTGGTGAGTTCCTCGAGGTCTTCGTGGACACCACGCTGGAGGAGTGCGAGCGGCGCGATCCGAAGGGCTTGTATCGCAAGGCCCGTGCCGGCGAAATTCTCAATTTCACCGGTATCGACTCGCCCTACGAGGCGCCCGAACAGGCGGAATTGCATCTGCGCACCGCCGGCTTGCGTCCCGAACAGCTGGCCGAGCAGGTGGTGGAGCAATTGCTCGCGGGATTGGGGCCGCATCACTCGGGCTAAATGTCCTGACGCGTAGATTACGGCGTTGCAAGACGCGGTCATGGATACGGCGACG
This sequence comes from Dyella halodurans, assembly GCF_026283925.1. Classification (GTDB taxonomy): domain Bacteria; phylum Pseudomonadota; class Gammaproteobacteria; order Xanthomonadales; family Rhodanobacteraceae; genus Dyella; species Dyella halodurans. The sequence continues at coordinate 233,620 of NZ_JAPDPF010000003.1, read as the reverse complement.
CACGGTGAGCCGGCGTCGCTCGGCTTGGAATGCCTTGTTCGCGCGGCGATAATGTCGCTTTCCCCAGAGCACGACTGCGATGACCGAGAAGACCGTACTTAATGACACCCATCGCGCGCTCGGAGCGCGTATGGTCGATTTCGGTGGCTGGGACATGCCGATCAACTACGGCTCGCAGATCGAGGAGCACCACGTCGTGCGTCGCGATGCCGGCATGTTCGACGTCTCGCATATGACCGTGGTCGACCTGCATGGCCCGCGCACGCGGGAGTTCCTGCGTCACCTGCTGGCCAACAGCGTCGACAAGCTGAAGCTGCATGGCAAGGCGCTGTATTCGTGCATGCTCAACCCGCAGGGCGGCGTCATCGACGACCTCATCGTGTATTTCCTCGGCGAGGAATTCTTCCGCCTGGTGGTCAATGCGGCCACCCGCGAGAAGGACCTGGCCTGGATCGAACAGCAGGCCAAGGCCTTCGACGTGCAGGTGAAGGAGCGCCCGGACTTCGCCATGATCGCCGTGCAGGGCCCCAACGCCCGCGCCAAGACCATCGGCCTGCTGGCCGAGATCGACCACGAGCGGATCGGCAAGCTGGGCAAGTTCGCCGCCGCCGCCGCGCAGGGGCCGCATGGCATGCCGCTGTTCGTCGCCCGCACCGGTTACACGGGTGAAGACGGTTTCGAGATCATCGTGCCGCAGGAGCACGCGGTGGCGTTGTGGCAGGCGCTGGTCGCCGCCGGCGTCGCACCGGCAGGCCTGGGTGCCCGCGACACGCTGCGCCTGGAAGCCGGCATGAATCTTTACGGGCAGGACATGGACGAGACCGTGTCGCCGTGGGAGGCCAACCTCGGCTGGACCATCGCGCTGGACGAAGGGCGTGACTTCATCGGCCGCAAGGCACTCGAGGCGCAGAAGGCCGAGGGTGTAAAGCGCGTGATGGTCGGCCTCGTGCTCGACGACAAGGGAGTGCTGCGTCACGGGCAGCCGGTCCTCACGGCCAATGGTGCCGGCGAGATCCTCTCCGGCAGTTTCGCCCCGACGCTCAACAAGGCCGTGGCCTTTGCGCGCGTGCCGTCGGGTGAGCCGGGCGACGTACGTGTCGACATCCGTGGCCGGGAAGTGCCGGTGCGCGTGGTGAAGTACCCGTTCGTGCGCGACGGCAAGCCTTGCGAAGGCATCTGATGCTTATTGCAACCGGGCCGTGCCGGCCCGTGTTGCCTTTGGGATGAAGAAGCTAGAATTGCCACTTCATCCCCGACCCAAGACCAACGACTGGATTCGATCATGAGCGAGATTCCCGGCGATCTGAAATTTCTCAAGTCCCACGAATGGGCCCGCGTCGAAGACGACGGCCTGGTCCGCGTGGGTATTTCCGACCATGCCCAGGGCCAGCTCGGTGACCTGGTGTACGTGGAGTTGCCGGAGATCGGCGCCAGCGTGCAAGCCGGCCACGGCGTGGCCGTGGTCGAGTCGGTCAAGGCCGCCTCGGACATTTACAGCCCGGTGTCCGGCGAGATCGTGGCGGTCAACGAAGGCCTCAACGACAAGCCCGAGACCATCAACGAGGACGCCTTTGGCGATGGCTGGATTTTCCTGGTTCGCGCCAGCGACCGGGGCGAGCTGGACGAGCTGCTCGACGCCGACGCCTATGCCGAACTGATCGAGAACGAAGACCACTAAGTCCGCGTTCGCTGCTGCACCCGACGCCGGCCGCTACCAAGCGGCCGGCGTCTTTTTGAGCGGCGCGGTCTCCACGATCCTCATCAACGGGCACTGACATTGCGGGGGCTCAGCGCATCGACTGAGTGATGAGTGCGAGAGGCATGCACGAGTCGGCGGCGAACGCCTTCAAGTCCATCATGGGGTGGTATCGGCAGCTCGAGGGGCGGCAGTTTGGTGGCCGCAAAAGTTACCGACGGCTATGCCGATAGATGTCCATGAGGTAGATCGGGAAGGGGTTCGCGGACGCGTGCCGGGATCGGATGAAGGGCCTTCGCGACCGATTCGGCGTCCGATGGAGGGGGCGAGGGCTTCTTCCCGGGGGGTGGGCAAACGGACGATTTCAGTCGTGTTCTGTTCATTCTTGGACCCCCTCATGGGGCATCCAATTTACCCTGTGTATTCACGGAGATACGTGTTGAGTGAGTATGTCGGACCAATGTCGCAACGTGGCATGAAACAGCTTGTTTTAAGCGGTTTTATTGCATTAACCGGTTATATGTCTGTATTTGAATTTAGCGGTATGGACGTCTGATCTTAATTACCCTCAGACCCCCCTCAGGCCTTATCCGGTGGGGGTTTGGACCCTCCCGGGGGTGGATGAAACGAATTGATTTCGTAGCTAAAATCAATTGACAGTTGAAATCTTCAGGAATAGCTTTCGCATCGGAACACGGAGAACGGGTGCTATGGCAACATCGAAATTCATACCGCCTTATATCGAGCATGGAGAAAAGGCCGGCGCAGTTCGCAAGATCACGGTCTCGATTCCACTGCACGTTCTAAGGCCCCTTTCTGACGAACGCACCCGTCGTCAGGTGAACAATCTTCGGCACGCCACCAATAGCGATCTGCTTGTGGAGGCGTTCCTACATGCTTTTACTGGGCAACCACTGCCAACTGATGAGGAGCTGAGACGAACTATGGCCACTGCCAAGAAAGCCGCTGCAAAGAAGCCGGCCGCCAAGAAGGCGACCAAGAAGACCGCCGTGAAGAAGGCCGCCGCGAAGAAGCCGGTTGCCCGTAAGCCGGCCGCCAAGAAGGCTGCCGCCAAGAAGGTCGCCAAGAAAGCTGTCGCCAAGAAGCGTCCGGCGGCCGCCAAGAAGGCTGCCGTGAAGAAGGTCGCTGTCAAGAAGGTCGCGAAGAAGGTTGCCAAGAAGGCTGCCAAGCGGACCGTGAAGAAGGCCGCCGCCGCCAAGGTGGTAAAGGCCACCAAGACCACCAAGACCGCCAAGGTCGCGAAGAAGTAAGTATCAACTTACATAACTAGCTTCACCGACTTTTCTCCCCGCGGTGCCCAGCGCGGGGAGAGTCTTCGAAAGCGCGATTCGTCCCGGCCTATGCCGGGACGCTTCGTTTCCGGGGTACGAAAAATTCGTAGGCGACCTCGGATAGCAGCACGATGACGCGGCCGTGACATGCCGGTCTGATCCTGCTCGCCGCGACGTGACCCTACGCACGATTTGCCGTGGTGCCACATTACGGTTACCTTTCGTACATCCGCGCCGCGGGAGCCTGGGGAGGTTCCCGCTCCTGGATTCACAGGGGGAAAAAGCGCGGGTATCTGATGACACTCAGTGAGAGACCATGGATACCCGATATACACGTCAGTCGCGCCGCCGTGCGCGCGGGGCCATCAGGCCCGCTGCCATCGCCATTGTTGCTGTCGTCGCCGTGCTCGCGGCAGCGTCGTGGTTCCTTATCATCAAGCCGCACCAGGACCTGGTCGACACGGACGCCGGCGCGCATCCGTCGACGCCGGTGGTGGCGGGTCGTGAAGCGCCTCCGCCGCCCGTCAACGTGGCGGCCATGAGCACCAATCAGCTGCTGTCCGAAGCCCGCAAGGCGGTCAACGAGCAGCGCCTGCTGGCGCCCGCCGGCAACAACGCCTTCGAGTTCTATCTCAAGGTGCTGGAGAAGCAGCCGGGTAACCAGGTCGCCGCCGATGCACTGCGCGAGACCTTTCCGGTCGGTTCCAGCGTCGCCGAGCAGGCGATCAACCAGCGCGACTTCACCGAGGCCCAGCGGCAGATCGATCTGCTCGCCAAGGCCGATCCGGCGAACTACACGCTGACCATACTGCGCTCGAAGCTGGACGCTCAGCGCAAGCTGCAGGACCGCGAACAGCAGATGGCGTCCGACAAGGAGAAGCAGGCGCAGCTGGCTGCCCAGAAGGCCGTGTCCGACAAGGCCGAGGCCGATCGCCAGGCGGCCGAGGTGCAGCAGAAGGCGCTCGCCGAACAGCAGCAGAAGGCGGCACAGGCACGCCTCGCGCAGCAACAGCAGGCATCGTCCGAGTCGGCGCGGCAGCCTCAGGCAAGCACGGCCTCAGCGGCGAGCGAAAGCTTGAGTGCAAGCGGCTCGCATGGTGCGGTGCTGGTGAGAAATGTCAGCCCGCGCTATCCGGCGACGGCGATGCGATCCAACCAGGAGGGCTGGGTGGAGCTGACCTTCACCGTCACGCCGGACGGCAGCGTGGATGACGTGAAGGTGGTTGATGCGGAGCCGCGTCACGTCTTCGATCGCGCCGCGGTCGAAGCGGTGAGCCGTTGGAAGTACCAGCCAGCGACCCAGAATGGTGCACCGGTGGCCTCGCAGGACAAGCGTCGCATCGTCTTCAAGCTCAACTGATCGATAGCGGGCCGCACCCGCACGCGCAACGTACCAACGAAAGAGGCGCTGCATGGGTCCATGCAGCGCCTCTTTGCTTTCCAAGGCTCGGGTGAACCGTGGGACGGGTCAGCCGCTGGTGGCGTGGCCGCTTGCCGCGGTCTTGGTCTTGTTGCGTGTCTTGCCCTTGGAGCTGGCGGCGGCCTTCGCAGGCGCATCGCTATCGAGGCCAGCCCAATCCACATGCGGCAGGCCGAGCAGGCCATCCAGGACTTCGGGCATCAGGCCCGAGGGCACCGGGCCCGCGGAATTCCACAGCGTCACCACGCCGACATGGTATTTCGGGAAGAAGCCGATCATGGTGCGATAGCCTTCGACCGCACCGGCATGGAAGACCAGGGTTTCGCCACCGTATTCGAACACGCGCCAGCCGAGCGCGTAACTCGCGTCGCTCAGGCGTGCGCGCCGCCATGGGGTGGAGTGCATTTCGACCGGGGTGGCGACTTCCGGCGCGTGCAGCGTCTCCAGTAGTTGGGGCGGCAGCACGTCGGGGCGGCCGCCCATCTGTGCAATCAGCCACTGCTCCATGTCGCGCAGGCTGGCGTTCACGCCGGCGGCCGGCGCCACGCGGTAATAGGCTTCCTTTGGTTCGAACGGCGCCCAGCCGCTGCCGCTGGGACGGTGCGGGCGTGCCCAGCTCTTGCTCGCTTCCAACGCTTCGCGACCATAGCTGGCGGTCTTCATGCCCAGCGGAAAGAAAATCCGCTTGTCCACCTGGCGGTTGAAGAAGTCGCCGGTCTGCGCGTAGATCACGTCGCCGATCAGGCTGAAGGCGACGTTCTGGTAGCCGTAGCACTGGCCCACGCCGCAGGTGAGGTCGACCTCGTCGAGCTTGCGCACCAGTTCCTCGTAGGGAATGTTCTCCTCGAGCATATTGTCGTAGGTGTTCTTGGGCAGGCCCACGCGCTGGCCGAGGATGTCGCGTACGGTCGCCTGCTGCTGCGCCGAGTCGTCCTTGAGCCGGAAGAACGGCAGCACGCTGGCGAGCTTGGTATCCCAATCCAGCTTGCCTTCGTTGACCAGCACGCCGGTCAGCGCGGTGGCGAAGGCCTTGGACAGCGAGGCCAGGCGAAACACGGTTTCCGGCGTCACCGGCTCGCGCGTGGCGGCATTGGCGTAGCCGATGGTGTCCTCGAACACGACCTTGTCGCCCACGACGACGGCCGTGGCCAGGCCCGCTACCGAGTTGCGCTCATCCAGTTTCTGCAGCCACTGCTGATAGGCGTCCAGCGTTTCCTTGATGCGATCAGCGGGCAGGGCGGGCGCCTGCGCGGAGGCGCTGACAGGCTGTGCCACAGGGGGATCGATGGGACTGGCGAGCAGCGACGCGCTGGACAGGCCCAGCGCCGCGGCGATCAGGAGGGGCATCGTGCGTAACGTCATACTACTCGAACGCTTTGGTGGGGCCTGCTGGGCGCCGTTGGAACTAGAACGGCGCCGGCGGGGCCGGGCCAGGTGGATGCGAGTCGGATCCCTCCGTGACGCGTGGGCGAGATTAACTCAGGTCGGGCCGAAAGTCCCCGCTGCCCGCCGGCGTTAAGAAGTCGTCTACCTCAAGGAGGTCGGCCCTCTCCCGAAGAAGTTTCGTTCAGGATCAAGGCGCTGGCGCGCTCGGCGATCATGATGACGGGGGCATTGGTGTTGCCGCTCGGCAGGCTCGGCATCACCGAGGCATCGACGACGCGCAGGCCGTCCACGCCGCGCACACGCAGCTTGCTGTCCAGCGGTGCGCCGGCGTCGTTGCCCATGCGGCAGGTGCCGGCCGGGTGATAAATCGTCTCCGCCTTGCGACGAATGAAATCGGCGTATTCGGCATCGGTACTTAGCGCCCGCTCGGGAAACACCGGGGCGCCGCGGTAAGGCGCAAACGCGGCCTGGGCCAGGATGTCGCGCGAGAGACGCGCGGCCTCGATCATGCGCTGCAGATCGTGACCTTCCGCGTCGCCGAGATAGTTCGCGTGGATGGCGATGGGCTGCGCCGGGTTGGCCGAACGCAGGCGCAGGCGACCGCGGCTGCGTGGATGCAGATAGCAGGCGTGCACCGTATAGCCGTAACCGGGCAGCCGATGGCGGCCGTGATCGTCGAGCAGGGCGGGCACGAAATGGAACTGCAGGTCGCAGCGCTCGTCGGTGGCCAGGCGGCTACGGACAAAGCCGCCGGCTTCGGCGACGTTGGAGCTGCCCGGCCCATCGCGATGACGCAGGAAGCGCCAACCCGCCGCAAGTTCGTTGAGATGGTCGTAGGTGATGCGCTGGGTGCTGCCGTCGAGCGTGCAGATATCCAGATGGTCCTGCAGATTGGCGCCCAGCTCGGGCATGTCCGCTACCACCGCGATGCCGTGCTCGCGCAGATGATCGGCGGGGCCCAGGCCCGAGAGCATCAACAGCTGCGGTGTATTGATCGCGCCACCGGCAAGGATCACTTCGCCCGCCTCGAGCAAGTCCGTCGCGCCCTGCAGCTGTACGCCGACGGCGCGACCGTTGCGGATGACGACGCGGGCGACGGCGGCCTTCGTGCGCACCTCCAGGTTCTCCCGCTGCCGCACAGGCCGCAGAAAGCCCGAGGCGGTTGAGCAGCGGGCGCCAGCGCGCTGGGTGACCTGATAGAGGCCGAAGCCATCCTGCCGTGCACCGTTGAAGTCGTCGTTGCGGGCATGGCCGGCGTTGGTCGCCGCTTCGACGAAGGTCGTCGACAAGCTGTTGTGATAGCGCAGGTCGCTGACGCCGAGCGGGCCACCGGTGGCGTGCAGTGGGCTGGCGCCGCGGCTGTTGTCTTCGCTCTTCAGGAACCAGGGAAGCACCTGTGACCACGACCAGCGTGCATCGCCGGTTGCGCGCGCCCAGGCGTCGTAATCGCCGGGGACACCGCGCACGTAGCACATTGCATTGATCGAGCTGGAGCCACCGAGCGTCTTGCCGCGCGGCCACCACAGGCAACGGTTGAGCAGCTGCGGTTCCGGCTCGGTGCGATAGTTCCAGTTGAGGCGACGAACGTTTGCGAGGCGCGCAATGCCTGCCGGCATATGGATCAGCGGATGCCAGTCGGCGGGGCCGGCTTCGAGCAGCAGCACGCGCTTGCCGGGGTGTGCACTCAGTCGATGGGCCAGCACGCAGCCCGCCGAGCCTGCACCCACGATGATGTAGTCGTACGTCACGCCATTTCCCCCGTCCGTGCCCGTCATAGTCGCATGCTAGTCTGTGCGCGACCCAGGCTGGATACGCCAGTGAACACCCCTCGACCCGCCGCAGCGAACGAAGGCCTCGCCTCGACCCTGTCGGCCATAGCCTTCTTCTTCGTGATGACGGCGTACTACATCATCCGGCCGGTGCGGGACCAGCTCAGCGGTGCCGTCGGCTCGCAGTCGCTGCCCTTGTTCTACGGCAGCGTATTCGCGGTGATGTTGTTGCTGACGCCGGTGTTCGGCGCCCTGGTCGCGCATTTCCCACGCCGGCGCCTGCTGGGCTGGACCTACAGCTTTTTCATCGCCTGCCTGCTCGCCTTCGTGCCTGCCTTCGTGGCGCAGGATCGCCTCGGCGCACGCCAGCTCGGCGTGGTGTTCTTTGTCTGGGTCAGCGTGTTCAACCTGTTCGTGGTGTCGCTGTTCTGGAGCTTCATGGCGGACATCTTCCACAGCGTGCAGGCGCGTCGGGTGTTTCCGTTGATCGCGCTGGGTGGCATGGCCGGCGCCATCTTCGGTCCCCTGGTGACCAAGCTGCTGGTGCAGACGATCGGCGTGGCGCCGTTGCTGGTGGTATCGGCAACTGCCCTGCTGGCCGCACTCGTGCTGCTGCTGGCGCTTTCGGCGCGCCTTGATTGCCGCGCACCACTGCAGCGCGATGAAGTCATCGGCGGTTCGCTCTGGGCCGGCATCAAGGAGCTGTGGACGCGGCCTTTCCTGCGCTACATGGCGATCCTGATGGTCCTGGGCGACGGTATCGGCACCTTGGCCTACGCCTTGATGGCGGACTACGCCAAGGTCCATTTGCCGGACAAGATTGCGCGCACGTCCTTCTACAACGATCTGGACCTGGCAGCGAATGTGCTCGGCGTGGTCCTGCAGCTCACGTTCACGCGCTGGCTGCTGATTCGCCGGGGCACGACGTGGGGCCTGGTGCTGCCGTCACTGGTCAATCTGGCCTTGCTCGGTGGCCTGGTGATGTTCGGTCACGGCAATCTTGCCTTGCTGGGTTTCGCCGTGCCGATGCTATCGGTGACGCTGGTCGGCACGCGTGGCTTCGCCTATGGCATGACCAAGCCGGCGGTGGATGCGCTGTATACGCGGGTGCCGCGGGAGACGCGCTACAAGGGCAAGAACTTCGTCGAGACGGCGATCTGGCGCTTCGGCGATTTCGTGGTCACCAGCGGGGTGACCGTGCTGGGCAAGGTCGGCGTGGCCGTGGGTGGCATGGCGGCGATCGGTGCGGGCGTCTCTGCACTGGCTACCTGGGTGGCCGCGCGCGCAGGTCGCTCGCCAGACCTGCTGCCGGAGCAGCAGGAGATGCCGGCGAATGCAGGGCAGGCGCGACCGGCCGAAGCGTGAGCGCCTGCCTGGATCAGCTGGTGATATAGCGCTGCAACTGCTCGATCTGTTCGGCCTGGGCGTCGATCACTTCCTTCACCAGGTCGCCGATCGAGATCACGCCGATCACCTGCTCGCCGCTGACCACCGGCAAGTGGCGAATGCGGCTGTCGGTGCAAAGGCGCATACAGTCGAATACATCCGTATCCGGCCCTACGGTGAGCGGCGGACTGCTCATGATCTCCGACACGGCCGTCTGGGCCGAGGAGCGACCTTGCAGGATCACCTTGCGCGCATAGTCGCGCTCGGAAAGGATGCCAACCAGTCGCTCGCCTCGCATCACCAGCAGCGCGCCGACGCGGCGTTCCGCCATGTGCTTGATCGCATCGAGCACGGGTGCATCCGGTGCGATGCTGTAAATGTCGTTGCCCTTGCCTTCCAGCAAATGCTTGACTTGACGCATGCCTGAACCTCCCACGCGACCGCGGACGGGCCGCATGCGTCGAGTCTAGCGCCGCTGCGGGGGACATGGTGTTGGGGTGATGTGAAGCTGGTAGAGACGACTCGAAGACGGGCGTGGCAGGCACCGCGAGGTGGTCATTTCGCCCGCGGGGAGCGCTGTTCCTCGATGAAATACAACGGTCGCTGCTTGCTCTCCGCGTAGTTGCGGCCGAGGTACTCGCCAATGACGCCCAGCGCCAGCAACTGCACGCCACCCAGGAACAGGATCACCACCATCAGGGACGGGTAGCCCTGCACCGGATCGCCGAGCATGGCGGCCTTGCCGAACACCCACAACCCGTACAGAAAGGCCACCAGCGACGACAGCAGGCCAACCCAGGTGGCCAGTCGCAGCGGCGCGGTGGAGAACGACGTCACGCCCTCCATGGCCAGCTGCAGCAGGCGCCAGTAATTCCACTTGGTGGTGCCGGCCTGGCGCGATTCGCGCAGGTAGTGCACGGCGGTTTGCCGATAGCCGATCCAGGCGAACAACCCCTTCATGAAGCGCTGACGCTCGCGCAGCTGACGCAGTGCCTCCAGCGCGCGGCGCGACAGCAGGCGAAAGTCGCCGGTGTCGCGTGGAATCGGCGTATCCGACAGGCGCTCCATGCCGCGGTAGAACAGCGCCGCGGTGAGGCGCTTGAAACCGGTCTCGCCGGCGCGGGCGGTGCGGGTGGCATAGACCACGTCGAAGCCGGCGTGCCAGCGTTCCACCAGCGAGGGAATCAGTTCCGGCGGATCCTGCAGGTCGGCGTCGATCACCACCACGGCGTCAGCATCGACGTGGTCAAGGCCCGCCGTAAGCGCCGCCTCCTTGCCAAAGTTGCGCGACAGCTTGATCGCCCCCACGCGTGGGTCACGGGCCAGCAATTCCTCGATCAGTCGCCAGGTCGCGTCGGTGCTGCCGTCGTCGACGTACAGCACGCGGCTATCCAGCGGCAGCTCCGCCAGTACTCGTCCCAGCCTGGCGTGAAAGGCTTCCAGTACGGCGACTTCATTGTGGGCAGGCACAACGACGGTTAGGCGGGGCATGGGCGGCGCCAAGGATTCTCGGAAGTGAAGCTGCATGCTAGGGCCTATTGACACTCTCCGCATAGCCCGCGTTGCTTGTCCGTGGCCGTCAGGTGGCAGTGCGTGGCGCCGGCCTGGCTGGCTGCCAGGGCAAGCCGCGCGCTGGCGCATGGCGGCCACGGACAAGCAACCCTTCCTCGCTCCTCAAGGCAGAGTCCATCCCTGGACTCTCCCCGCGTGCGGGCCGGATCTTATTGCCCGCCATCCTGCGTCATCACTCGGTCGTGTACGGACGTACACTCCTCGCTCCCCAAAACCGGCGCCATCCATGGCGCCTCTCCGCGTGCCCTCGTTCTTCCTTGTCTGGCGGGCAATAAGATCTCGGCGCGGGCTACGCGGAGAGTGTGAATAGGCCCTAGTGCAGTGGCGGCGCCGCGGCGAGTCTCAGCGTTGGCGTTGCACGCGCGGTGGTCGGCGGCTCTGCAGATAGTCCGGGCCTCCCAGCTGGGCCATCTGCTGCTGGATCCAATTGGCGCGCCTTTGCACGTAGGCGCTGGGGTTGTCGGCATGCAACAGGCGGGGATTGGGCAGCACCGCTGCCAGTCGCGCCGCCTGGGCCGCGCTGAGGCGAGCTGGCGGTTGGCGGAAGAACGCATCGCTGGCCGCGCCGACGCCGTATATGCCATTGCCCAGCTCGGCGATGTTCATATAGACCTCGAGAATGCGCTGCTTGGGCCAGGTCAGCTCGATCAGCACCGTGAAGTACGCCTCCAGTCCCTTGCGCACGAAGCTGCGGCCACCCCAGAGGAACAGGTTCTTGGCTGTCTGCTGGCTGATCGTGCTGGCGCCGCGCAGGCGCCTGCCCTCGTCGGCCGCGTCCACGGCGTTCTGGATGGAGTCAAAATCAAACCCACGGTGGAACGGAAACTTCTGGTCTTCCCCGGCCACCATGGCCAGTGGTACGTACGGCGATACCTGCGACCACGGCACCCAGCGCTGGTGCAGCTGGAAGCCCGTCTCACCGTGGATAAGCGCGCCCACTCGGCGCTCCATCATCACCGCCGAGGTCCAGGGCGGCACGAAGCGCAGCACCAGCACCGCCAGCCAGCTCAGCGCCAACCAGGACACGAGAATGATCATGAGGGAACGCAGCAGGCGGGCAGGGAACGGGCGTCGTGGCGTCATGGCGGTGTGCTGGGAGGGTTGCCAGCAGTATAAGTGCCGCTAGGAGCCAGCCCGATGGCCAGGGTCATCGGCGGTTGAGCTACGCCGGCCATGCCCCCACCTAGGGGGATTGTTCTTGCGAGGTCCTTTCCGTGGAAACCGTGCTTGTCGAAGATGTGCTGCACCGCTTCATGCTCGAGCGCGCTGGCGTGCGCGGCGTGCTGGTCCGGCTTGGGCCGGCCTGGCGTGAGATAGCAGGGCGTGCGGAATACCCGACGGCCTTGCGCTCGGTGCTGGGGCAGGCCATGGCCGCGAGCGCGCTGCTCACCGGCAACATCAAGCTCGATGGTGCGCTGTCGGTCGAGCTGAAGAGCGGTGGCCCGTTGCGCATGCTGTTTGCCGAATGCACCGACCAGGGCCGCTTGCGTGGCCTGGCGCGCTGGAACGATCCGTTTCCCGAAACGCTGGACCTGGCTGCCCTGCCCAAGGCCATCATGGCCATCACCATCGGTCATGCCGAGCGCGGCCAGCGCTACCAGGGCCTGGTCGACCTGCAGCATCCGAACCTGTCCTCGGCGTTGGAGAACTATTTCAGCCAGTCCGAGCAGCTGCCCGCGCGCATCGTATTGGCCGCCGATGGCGAGCATGCGGTGGGCCTGATGCTGCAGAAGCTGCCCGGCGAGGGTGGCCACGATGCGGTGGAGGATGAGGACGCCTGGACGCGCATCCAGCATCTCACCGCCACGCTGGGGGACCGGGAGTTGTTGAGCACGGCGCCCGAACAGCTGCTGTACCGGCTCTATCACGAGGAATCGGTACGTCTGTTCGAGCCGCGCCCACTGGCTTTCGGCTGCAGCTGCACGCGCGAGCGGGTGGAGGCGATGCTGCGTGCGCTGGGCCGTGACGAAGTCGAAGCCACGTTGGAAGACCGCGATGGCGAGATCGAGGTGATTTGCGAGTTCTGCGCGCATCGCTACACGTTCGACCGCATCGATGCCGAGCACCTGCTGAGCGTGAGTCCCGCAGCGAGTGCGCCGACGACAGCGCAGTAGCTCGGCTCCTTCTCCCCGAAGGGGAGAAGGAGTCGAAGCGCGTAACCGCCGGACTGGCGATATAGAACAGGCGCCTACGGCAGCGCGAAATGATGCTCGCGCTGCAGCCACACTTCGGCCAGCTTGGGCGTGGCGAACAGGAAGCCCTGGCCGTAGCGGCAGCCGATGCGCAACAGGGCGTCGCGCTGCTCCTCTTCTTCGATGCCCTCGGCAATCACCTGCATCTGCAGCGAGTCGGCCAGTGCCTGGATCGCGCGCACGACGGCGGTGCCGTGTCCGCCCTCGCGGGGCAGTTCCACGATGAAGGAGCGGTCGATCTTCAGTGTTTCGATCGGGTACTGGTGCAGATAGCTCAGTGACGAATAGCCGGTGCCGAAATCGTCCAGCGCGATGCTGACGCCATGCGAGCGCAGATTGTCGAGCATGCGCTTGACCTGGATGGCGTTCTCCAGCAGCGCACGTTCGGTGACTTCGATGCGCAGGCAGCGTGGCGGCACCTGGTGGGAGGCGATCAGGTCGAGCAGGCTGCGGTCCAGATCCGGCGAGCGGAAGTGGCGGCCGGAGACGTTGATGCTGACGAATCCGTCGGGACCCGCCAGGGCCTCGGCCTGGGCGCACACCTGTTCGAAAATCTGCCAGTCGATGCTTTCCGCACAGCCGCTTTCTTCGGCTACGGCGAGGAAGTCGCCAGGCGTGAGCAGGCCGCGGTCGGGATGGCGCCAGCGCAGCAGGGCCTCGTAGCCGACCGTGCGGCCGCTCTGCAGCTCCACGATCGGCTGGTAGAACGGCACGAACTCGTTGCGACTCAAGGCGCGACGAAGATCGCCCTCCATCTCCAGCAGGGACAGTGCCTCGCGGCGCAGGCGATCGTCGAAGATCGCCGCGCGGTGGCGGCCTTCGTCCTTGGCGCGGTACATGGCGGCATCGGCGTCACGCAGCAGCTCTTCCGGGCGCTGGTAATGGGGGCTGGGCAGGGCAATGCCGATCGAGGCCGAGGTGAAGATCTCCTTGGCGCCGAGACGGAACGGCGTCTGCAACTCGTCGATGATGCGCTCGGCAATCAGCAGCGCCATCTTCGGATCGGTGATGCCTTCGGCCAGCACGGCGAATTCATCGCCACCCAGGCGCGCCACCACGTCGCGCGTCTTCAGGCAGGCGCGAATGCGTCCACCCACCTGGAACAGCAGGTCGTCGCCGACCAGGTGGCCTACTGAGTCATTGATGACCTTGAAGCGATCCAGGTCGATAAACAGGACGGCGAACAGTTCCTGCGTATCGCTGTGGTAGCGCTGCAGCGCCTGTTCCATGCGTTGCAGCAGCAGGGTGCGGTTGGGCAGGCCGGTCAGCGAGTCGTGCAGCGTTTCGTACTTCAGGCGGCGTTCGACGCGCTCGCGTTCGGCGATCTGCTCGCGCAGGTCGCGATTGGCCAAGGCCAGCGCGCGGGTGCGCTCGGTCACCCGGCGCTCGAGGCTGGCATAGGCCTGCTTCAGCGATTCGGTGGTGTGCTTGCGCTGCAGCGCGTTGGCCACGTGGTAGCCGACGAAGGTCAGCAACTCCTGGTCGCGCACATCGTAGGTATGCTCGGGCGAGTAGCTCTGCACCGCCAGCACGCCCATGGCGCGGTCACCCCAGACCAGGGGCACGCCCAGCCAGCAGACCGAGCGCGAGCCCCGATGAGTGAGCTCACCCAGGCGCGACAGGCGTTCGAATTCCTCCGGATCCGCGAGCAGCGGCTTGGCATGGCGCAACACGTACTCGGTCACGCCACGGCCGTGGGCACGTGGCAGGCGAATGGTGTCGAACTCGTCCACGGAGTAGGGGAAGCTGAGCGTCTTCTGCTCTTCATCCAGCAGCGCGATATAGAAATTGCGCGCGTACAGCAGGCCGCCGATCACGCGATGGACGGCGGCGTAGAAGTTGTCCAGGCTTTCAGACGCATTGGCCAGCTCGGCAATGCGGAACAACGCCGCCTGCAGCCGCTCGCCGCGCTGGCGCTGCAACACCTGCTGGCGCAACACCCGGTTGGCCTCGCGCAGCGCCGCCGTGCGGCTGGAGACGCGGCGTTCCAGCTCCTCATGCGCCTCGCGCCGTTCCAGCGCGGTCTGTACGTGCTTGGCCACGTAGCTGAGCAGCTCGCGGTCGTGCTGGGTGTAATGCGTGTCTTCGCGATAGCTTTGCATCACGATGCCACCCACCACGCGGCCCTCGCGCAGCAGCGGCACGCCCAGCCAGTGCTCGCACACCGGGCCCAGCAACATGAAGCGGCCCTGGAATTGCTGGGTCAGTTCGGCCACCGAACCCATGATCGCCTGGCCGCACTGCAACAGGTTCCAGGTCAGGCTGTGACGCATTTCCTGCAGTGGCACGCTCTCGTCGGGCGAGGGCGGTTCCTTGTCCATGGTGTCGACGTAGTACGGGAAGCGCACGCTGTCGGTAGCTGCGTCGTACAGCGCGATATAGAAGTTTTCCGCATACATGAGGCTGCCGAGAATCGCGTGCAGCGAATGCATCATCTCGGTCATGTTGTGCTCGCCGCTGGCCTGGTCGGCGATGGCGTAGAGCGCGCGCTGCAGCCGCTCGGCCAGGGCGAGTCGCGAAATGGCCTCATACAGCCGCGACGTTTCGGCCAGCTGGCGCAGGCGGGAGGCAGACAGGCGGCCGAGCCAGGCCAGGTGGTCGAACAGCGAATCCGGCGCGGCCGCGTCGGGCAATTCCAGCACCAGGGTGCGCAGGCCCTGCGGGTCTTCGGCCAGGTCCAGCTGGGCGGTGCCTTCGCTGCGGCAAGGCTCGTCACCGATCAGGCGCCAATGCAGCCGCCCGTTGATGCCAAGTTCACCCAGCATGGCCTCGCAGATCTCCAGCACGCTGGCGGCATCGCTGGCGCGGAACAACCGCTCCACGGCCGCGTGCATGGCCGCGACGTTACCGTCCGCGGGCCAGGGCACGAGAGTGTTGCTGGTGGAAGCCGAAGTCATCGGTCGCAGGCGAATTCGCGCATGGTGACGAGGCGGACTATATATCGCCTCCATTCAGCTTTGTCGCCCGCTGCTTCATCTGAACCGCTGTTCAGGGTCTTGCGGTCGCCAGGACCCCGGGTCCAAGGAACCCTTTCGTAGGACCGATGTCAAAAAATGGTGATTTCGCAGGTTCCGTCACACCTTCAGGGGTGCATTTAAGGTGTTAGCAAAAAGTAAAACGTGATATCTTGATAGCCGATCGTCTCTGGGAGGGGGCGACCCATCCCGTTCATCCGCCGTTTCGGGGGACTCGCGTCCATGCGTCGTTGGTTGTTGTCATTGCCCTTGCTGCTTATGCCGTTTATCGCGGCAGGACAGTCTGCGGCCAATGATCCCTACGACATGGCCGGGCGCCTGCTGATGCAGCAGCCTGACCAGATGGCGCAGATTGGCCCCAGCGTCGCGGTGCCGCTGTGGCGTGGCGCGGATGGCCGCTGGCTGGCCCTCAAGGCGGATAATGACACGCTGACGGCGGCCCAGCGCGCCGATGCGCCGCTGCAGTTCCGCGCGGTGGATGCCGCGTCGGTGCTGTCCAGTCAGTTGCAGTATGGGCTCGGCCCGAACCTGCAGGCACACGCCGGCGTGACCGAGCACAACTGGGCCAATAATCAGGCCCCGCGCGTGATCGGCACGGAGGTCGGCGCCACTTACGATGCCGGTCGTTACAGCCTGGGCCTGAGCCTGGGTTCGGACACCATCCCCAATGCGGCGACGCTGCCGCGCCTGTTGCCAGGTGCGGTGCCTGGTGTGAACGGCTTGCCTGGCTTCGATAGCAGTACGCAGTTGAACGCACGCGGTCGACTGGCCCTGGACAGCAAGAGCGGCATTGACCTCGGTGCCAGCGTGGGGCGCGTGCGCCTGCTGCCGGGCAACCTGCTGGGCGTCAGTACACTGGACCAGAAGGCACTGAGCTTCGGCGTCGATCGCGGCCCGTTGAGCGGCAGCATCGTGGGCCGCGTCATGCAGCCTGAAACGGCGGTGCCGGGCGCCGCATATAACAATCCGGATCGGCGCTGGAGCAGCATCGACCTGGGCGTGACCTGGCGTCTGCCGTGGCAGGGTCAGCTGAGCATCGGTGCGCAGAACGTGTGGTCGTCGGGCAGTGCCGTGAACACCCCGGCCGGCCCCGAGCCTGACCAGTCGCGCACGCCGTACGTGCAGTATCACCAAGACCTGTAATCGTCGTTGTTGCACTGGCTGCCGAGCGCAGGCAGTAGCCCCCTGATTATTGCTGACCCTATCAAGCCAAGGGCCGCATGACATGACGCCATGCGGCCCCGTGGCGTTGGCAGCGTTGACTCAATCCTGCTGACGTATGCGCAGGTCGCCGCTGAAGGTCTCGATGGCGATCTTGCCGCTGCCCGAGCCGATGGTGGTTTGCAGCGCACTACCGGGCCCGTGTTCCGCTTTCTTCACCGTGCCGAAATCGCTGCGCAAGTCGCCGCTGAACGTGTTGGCGTGAATGGCCGCCGAGGTGTTCGCGGGAATCTGCAGCTGGACGTCGCCACTCATGCTGTCGACGTCCAGCGTGCCGCTTGCCGCGAGCCCGCCGGAGAGCTGGACGTCGCCGGAAACCGTGCTGAGGTTGAGCTTCTGCCACGGGCCGCCGCCGACCCGGATGCGGCCCGACACCGTTTGCAGTTCCGCGTTATTGCCTACGCTGGGCGCAAGGATGTCGCCGCTGACCGTTTGCAGGGAAACGCGATCCGCGTGGCCGGCCAGTTCGATATTGCCGCTGACGGTCTCGATCTCGGCGGAGGGCGTGCGGGCATTCACGCGTGCCTTGCCGCTGACGGCATTGATCTTGATCTTGCCGCCCTCGATGCCGTCGATGCTGATTGGCGCGCTCACCACGTCCACGTCCAGTGACGCGCCCTTGGGCACGCGCACGTCGAGCGTGGTGCCGCCCATCGAGGTATCGCTGTTCCAGTTCAACCAGCCGGATTTGCCCTGCGCTTGCACCTTGATGGTCAGGTCGCTGTTGCTGCCTTCGATGGTCAGCGGCTTGGCACCTTCGCCAAGATGACCGCCGACCTGCACCTGGTCGCGGTCCCATGCTGTCACGGTAACCGTCCCTTTCACGTTGCCGATGCTGACGTGGACGCTAGGGGTGGCGTCATGGCTGAGGTTGATGGGCGTATCGGCCAGTGCCTGGCCGATCGACAGGCTGAGCAGGAGTGGAATGATGCGTGCGGTTTTCATGCTGAAGGCTCCGCTGGACTCAACCAGCCTGGTGTTCCATCTGACGCAATTGCGATTGCTGTTTCCGGGTGCGGTACAGCAGGCGCTGCAACGCGGGTGAATCGGGAGCCTGTTCCATGGCCTGGCGCAGCTCCATGTTTGCTGCATCCAGTTGTACGGCAGCGCCGGCCAGGCGCGGATCGGACGGATGCCAGCGCACCACATCCGGCGTCGTTGCGGTGGCCGCGTTCACGGGCTGATCACGCAGGTGCACGGCGACGCTGCCGGCGAACAGCGACAGGCCGGCAAAACTGGCGGCGAGCAACCAGGCCTGGCGTCGCTGGGATCGCTGGCGCATCGGCGGCGCGGCGTGGTCTGCTGGCTCGAGCGCGGCCTCGATCTCGGGCCACAGGTCACGCCTTGGCGTCACCGGTTCGCGCAGGGCGCGGGTCTGGCGTAGCCATTCGAATTCGTTCATGAGGGTTCTCCCAAAGTCTTACGCAGCAGGCCGCGTGCGCGATGCAATTGCGCTTTTGACGAGCCGACCGCCATGCCAAGCTCGGCACCGATGTCCTCGTGCCGCCAGCCTTCGATGTCATGCAATACCAGTACGGCGCGCGCGCGTGGCGGCAGCTTGCCGATGGCCCGTTCCAGTTCTTCGCGTTCCGCCGCGCAGAATGGCGTTTCACCGTGATCGGGGATGTTGTCCTCATCCATCATGCTGACCGGATCCGCGCTACGGGCACGAATATCCATCAGCGCAACGTTGACGGCCAGCCGATAAAGCCAGGTCCCGAACGCGCTTTCGTGGCGAAAGCCGGCGAGCTTCTGCCAGGCGCGCACGAAAGCGTCCTGGGTGAGGTCTTCCGCGCGGGCGTGGTCATAACCGGCGAGCCGGTAGACCGCGCCGTACACGCGACCCACGTGCAAGCGATAGAGCCGCTGAAAAGCCTGCCGGTCACCCGCGGCGGCCGCGTGCACGTCATCCTTGTCGGAAGGATCCGTGGCGGGTGCAGGCGGCATTGCGCTTCCGTTGGCTGGGCAGGGAGCAATCATCTTGCCAGCTTGGATGCGCGGTTGCCTGGCAAGGTTTAGAAGATGCCATGCAAAAACGCCCGCCAGCCGCTTGCTGCGGCTGGCGGGCGCTGTGGCTTAGCGGGCGGCAGCGGTGCGCGGCGTTACCGCGGCATCGGCCAGCGCCTTGGCGACACGTTCCTGCTCGTCATGCAGTTGCTGTGGCATGCGCTCGCCGAAACTGCGCAGGTAGTCGCCGATGTCGGCCAACTCGGCCTGCCAGCCGGCCTCGTCGACATGTAGCAGGGTGTCGAGCGTCTGGCGATCGAGGGCAAGCGCATCCAGCTTCAGTTCGCCCGCCGCCGGTACGGTACCGATCGGGGTCTGCTTGCCGCTGGCGCGACCTTCGACGCGATCGATCATCCATTCCAGCACGCGCAGGTTGTCGCCAAAGCCTGGCCACAGGAAGCTGCCGTCCTCGCCCTTGCGGAACCAGTTGACGTGGAAGATCTTCGGCAGCTGCGTGCCGGCCTGGTCGAACGACAGCCAATGACGGAAGTAGTCGCCGTAGTGATAGCCGGCGAACGGCTTCATAGCCATCGAATCGCGGCGTAGCACGCCGACGGCGCCGGTCGCTGCGGCGGTGGTTTCCGAACCCATGGCGGCACCTACGAGGACGCCGTGGGTCCAGTCGCGCGCCTCGAACACCAGCGGCACCAGCGACGGGCGACGGCCACCAAACACGATGGCGCTGATCGGCACGCCCTGGGCGTCCTCGGCACGCGGCGACCAGGTCGGGCACTGCCTGGCGCTGACGGTGAAGCGAGAGTTCGGATGCGCGGCCGGACCATTGGCCGCGTCGTACGGACGACCCTGCCAATCGGTGACCGGCGTGCCCGGCAGGCCTTCCCACCACGGCTGGTTGTCGGCGGTGACCGCGACATTGGTGAAGATGGTGTCGCGGGCGATCGACGCCAGCGCGTTCGGGTTGGTCGATGCGCTGGTACCCGGCGCCACGCCGAAGAAGCCGGCTTCCGGGTTGATGGCGTACAAGCGGCCGTCGGCGCCGGGACGCATCCAGCAGATGTCGTCGCCGACGGTCCACACCTTCCAGCCGTCCTGGCGGTAGCCTTCCGGCGGAATCAGCATGGCGAGGTTGGTCTTGCCGCAAGCCGATGGGAAGGCGGCCGCGACGTAATGGGTTTCACCCCTGGGGTTCTCGATGCCGACGATCAGCATGTGCTCGGCCAGCCAGCCTTCCGACTGGGCCTGGTAGCTGGCAATGCGCAGGGCGTGGCACTTCTTGCCCAGCAGCGCGTTGCCGCCGTAGCCGGAGCCATACGACTTGATGGTCAGCTCCTCCGGGAAATGCATGATGAAGCGGCGCTCGGGGTCCAGCTCACCGGTGGAGTGCAGCCCCTTCACGAAGCGACCCTCGCGCTCGATGCGCGCCTGTGCGGCGGCACCCATGCGCGTCATCGTGCGCATGTTGACCACCACGTACGGGCTGTCGGTGATCTCGACGCCGCAGCGGGCCAGCGGCGAGTCGATCGGGCCCATGCAGTACGGAATGACGTACATGGTGCGGCCTTCCATGCAGCCTTCGAACAGCGCATCCATCTTCGCGTGCGCGTCGGCCGGGGCCATCCAGTGGTTGTTCGGGCCGGCGTCGTGCTCGTCCTTGGTGCAGACAAAGGTCAGGTGTTCGACGCGCGCCACGTCCGACGGACTGGAGCGGTGCAGATAGCAGCCAGGGTGGGTCTGCTGGTTCAGTTCGATCAGGTCGCCGGTCTGCAGCATCTGCTGCACCAGGCTGTGGTACTCGGCATCCGAGCCATCGCACCAGTGGATTTGCGCAGGACGGGTCAGCGCCGCCACTTCGTCAACCCAGCGTTGCAACGCTTCCAACTTGCTCGACATCACGTTCCTCACTCTGGTCTTAAGCCAAAAAAGAGCAGAAACGGTAGTTTGCGTGCACTGGCATTGCAAGGCGGCGTGCAGCAAAAAACCAGGGTACCTGTGCGCAAAGCGTAGGCAGGCCGCGGGTTTAGCGCCGTTTCCGGGCGCCATGGGCGCCTACTTTTCGGCAGGCAAAAAAACGACAGCGCCGCATGGCGGCGCTGTCGTTGGTCGGTAGCTTGGCAAAGCCGACGTGGAGAAAGACTCAGCCTGGCGTTAGCGTTTTGATCATGTGCTCGACGTAGGCGTCGAACTCGTCATGGCTGATACGCGGCAGGCCCAGCGTGAAATTGAGCTGCAGGAAGCCGACGTAGGCCGCATAGGTCAGGCGGGCGCGATTGAGCGCTTCCTCGGGCGGCAGGCCAGCCTCGCGATAAATATTGGTAAGGAATTCCATGCGCCGCTGGGACACGCGGGCCATCACCGGCACCACCTGGGGGTGATCCAGCGCCTTCAGCAGGGCCGCATAAACGCGATGCGGCGCCAGTTCGTGGGCCACGCGGCGAAACAGCTCCGGCAGGCGCGCGCGCGGGTCGGGCATGGCCTCGATCTGGCTGATGACTTCACGTTCGCCGTACTGCTCCCAGCGCTCCAGCGCCGCCTGCAACAAAGCTTCACGGGTGCGGAAATGCCAGTAGAAGCTGCCCTTGGTCACCCCGAGCTGGCGGGCCAGGGCCTCGACGGCCAGGGCTCCGACGCCTTGGTCGGCGATCAGTCTGAGAGCGGCGTCCTCCCAGTCTTCGGCGGAAAGGCGGGTGCGTTCGGGTTTGGCGCTTACATTCATACGCGCATGGTAGCCCCAGTTGACCGCCTTTGTAATTGCCGCCCCTGCAAGTGGTT
Organism: Dyella halodurans; assembly: GCF_026283925.1. GTDB lineage: Bacteria > Pseudomonadota > Gammaproteobacteria > Xanthomonadales > Rhodanobacteraceae > Dyella > Dyella halodurans. Next base: position 211,974 of record NZ_JAPDPF010000003.1, on the reverse strand, counting down.
GAATCCGTGGGGCGGTTGTTTGCGGTGCGTATTGACGCGCTGGGAAAGCGATTACATACTCGTGCGTATGGTAGATATTTCCACTGCTGAGAAGAGCGTGACCCGCGTCGCTGCCGCCGATGGCCTTGGGCTGGCGGTGGAAGTGTGCAATCCGCCAGGTAACCCGACCCTGTTGTTCGCGCATGGCTTTGGCCAAACGCGTGGCGCCTGGCACGGCGCGGCGGCAGCCCTGGCTGCGCTGGGTTGTCGTTGCGTAACCTACGACAGCAGGGGCCACGGCGAAAGCGATCGTCTTCCAGGCGGCGATTACCACATGGAACAGTTTGTCGGCGATCTGTGCCTGCTGGCCCATGCCGAGGCGCGCAAGCCCATCCTGGTAGGTGCCTCGATGGGCGGACTGTTGGGCCTGGTCATTGCGGGCGAGCTGGATCCGCAGGCGTTCCGCGCGATGGTGCTGGTGGACATCACCCCGCGCTGGGAGACTGCTGGCGTGGAACGCATTCTCGCTTTCATGCAGGCGCATCCGGATGGTTTCGCCAGCTATGCGGAGGCGGCGGAAGAGATCGCGGTGTATATGCCGCATCGCGCGGGGCGCAAGTCCGAAGACCAGTTGCGCCCGCTGTTGCGCGAGGGTGCCGACGGCCGCTTGCGCTGGCACTGGGATCCGGCCCTGCTCGGCGGTCTGATCAGCGAGAGCGAACGCTACCAGCCGCGCCTGATGGCGGCGGCCGCGAAAGTCCAACTGCCTGTGCTGCTGCTGTCCGGCGGTCGCAGCGATGTGGTGTCGCGCGACAACGTCGATGAGTTCCTGAAACTGGTGCCGCATGCCGAGCATGTGGAATTGCCGCGCGCCACGCACATGGTGGCCGGCGACGCCAACGATGCATTCACCCGCGAGATTGCACGATTCGTGGGCCAATTTTCTGCCCAGGACCGCAGCGATGCGGTTCCCGTTTGAACCCGCGTGATGCCTGTAATCCGCCAAGCCGTCATTCGTAACGAGGTGTTGTGATGTCCGTGATCCTGACTCTGTTGGCGGCGCTCATTGCCACCGGCGCCTGTGCCTACCATCGCAGCAGCTTGCGCACCTGGGCGATTGCCACGGTGATTGCCACCGCCGTGGTCGGCCTGATGGCCGGCGCGCTCTGGACGATGTTTATCCTGCTGGTGATCGAGCTGGCGATCGCCGTGCCCTTGCTGATGGACGGCTTCCGTCGCAAGCAGATCAGCGCACCGCTGCTGAAGCTGTTTGCCCAGGTGACGCCCAAACTCTCCGAAACCGAACAGACCGCGCTGGAAGCCGGCACCGTCGGCTTCGAGGGCGAATTGTTTTCCGGCAAGCCGGACTGGCACGAGCTGCTCAAGCAGCCCAAGCCCGAGCTGAGCGTGGAAGAGCAGGCCTTCATGGACGGCCCGGTGGAACAGCTGTGCGGCATGATCGACGACTGGCAGATCACCCACGAGCTGGCCGACCTGCCGCCGGACGTGTGGGCCTTCGTCAAGAAGCACAAGTTCTTCGGCATGATCATTCCGAAGTCCTACGGCGGCCTGGGCTTCTCGGCGCTGGCGCATTCCGCCGTGCTGCAGAAGCTCGCCACCATGTCCGCCACCGTGGCGTCGACTGTCGCCGTACCGAACTCGCTGGGCCCGGCCGAGCTGCTGCTGCACTACGGCAGCGACGAGCAGAAGAACCATTACCTGCCGCGCCTTGCCGTGGGCGAAGAGATTCCCTGCTTTGCACTCACCGGCCCGTATGCAGGTTCGGACGCCACCTCGATCACCGACTACGGCATCGTTTGCAAGCAGACGGTCGATGGCGTCGAAACGCTGGGCATGAAGCTCACGTTCGACAAGCGCTACATCACCCTGGCGCCGATCGCCACCGTGGTGGGCCTGGCCTTCCGCTTGTACGACCCTGAGCACCTGCTGGGCGAAAAGGAAGACCTCGGCATTACGCTGGCGCTGTTGCCGCGCTCGACGCCAGGCCTGGAAATCGGTCGTCGCCACCTGCCGTTGAACGTGCCATTCCAGAACGGCCCGCTGCACGGCAAGGATGTGTTCGTACCGTTGTCGGTGCTGATCGGCGGCCCGCAGATGGCCGGTCATGGCTGGCGCATGCTGGTGGAGTGCCTGTCGGTGGGTCGCGCGATTTCCTTGCCGTCAAACGCCACGGGCGGCGTACGCGCCGCCGTCGCGGCGACCGGCGCGTATGCGCGCATGCGCAAGCAGTTCGGTCTCTCGGTCGCTCGCTTCGAAGGTGTGGAAGAAGCGCTGGCCCGTATCGGCGGCCTGACCTACGCCACGGCAGCGCTGTCGCGAGCGACAGCCGCAGCGGTGGATCGCGGCGAGAAGCCGGCGGTGCCGTCGGCGATCGCCAAGTACCACGCTACCGAATGGGGGCGCGTGATCGCCGGCGATGCGATGGACGTGCATGGCGGCAAGGCCGTGCAGCTGGGTCCGAAGAACTATGCTGGCCGCGCCTGGCAAGGCGTGCCGATCGCCATCACGGTGGAAGGCGCGAACATCATGACGCGCAGCCTGATGATCTTCGGCCAGGGCGCCATTCGTTGCCATCCTTATGTGCTGAAGGAAATGCAGGCACTGTCGATCGCCGATTACGGCGATCGCCTGCGGACGTTCGACCGCGCCTTGTTCGGCCATGTCGGCTTCGGCATTTCCAATGCGGTGCGCAGCTTCACCCTGGGTCTTACCGGCTCACGCTTCGGCGACACCGCCGGTGATGCCTATACGCGCCGCTATTACCGCAAGCTCAACCGCTACTCGGCTGCGCTGGCACTTTGCGCCGACACCTTTATGGGTGTGCTTGGCGGCAAGCTGAAGTTCAAGGAAAAGCTGTCGGCCCGGCTAGGCGACGTGCTGAGCTACCTGTACATCGCCAGTGCGATGCTCAAGCGTTACGAAGATACCGGTCGTCCGGAAGCCGACCGCCCGCTGCTGGCCTGGGCCTTCCATGAGTGCGTCTGGCGCATGCAGATGGCGCTGGATGGCGCGATCCGCAATTTCCCGGTGCGCCCGGTGTCCTGGTTGCTGCGTGCGCTGGTGTTCCCGCTCGGTCGTCGCGAAGTGCCGCCCTCCGATCGACTTGGTCGCCGCGTAGCCGCCCTGATCACGGCGCCGGGCGAAGCGCGCGATCGACTCACCGAATGGACTTATCTCACCCCGACCGCAAACAACACCATCGGCCGCATGAATGCGCTGTTGCCGGACGTGATCGCGGCCGAGCCGGTGGAGCGCAAGTTTGGCAAGGCGCAGAAGGCTGGCCAGTTCAAGTCCCACGACTACAACGGCCAGTTGGTGGAAGCCATGCAGGCGGGTGTGATCACCGCTGCCGAGTATGAGCTGCTCAAGCGCGTGCGCGAGCGGGTGTTCGAGTTCATCTCGGTGGATGATTTCGATCCGTCCGAGCTGCGTGCAGCGGTGACCCGCGCAGATCTGAAAAAGAAGCTGGCCGACGCGGCCTGATAGCCATTGTCTTGTAGCAAGGGCGGAGCCTTCGGCTCCGCCCACGCGGGAGGTTTGCCATGAGCCAGACGCTGTCGCTTTATCGACGCTTGGTTTCGCTGCCGGGTGGGCGCTGGCTGTATGCGCGGCTGATCTGCTGGAAGGCGCCTTATTTCGCCACCATTTCCCCGCGCTTTGTGGCGCTGGAGCCGGGGCGCTGCGAAGTAAGCTTTCGCGACCGTCGGCGTGTGCATAACCATATCGGTACCGTGCACGCGATCGCGTTGTGCAACGCGGCCGAGCTCAGCGCCGGCATGATGACCGACGTGACCATCCCGGCCGGCATGCGCTGGATTCCCCGCGGCATGACCGTGGAATACGTGGCGAAGGCAAAGGGCGCGATGCATGCCACGGCCACGCCGGAGTTTGCCGCGACCGAAGCGGCCAGCGGTTACGCCTGGCCAGCACGTGTCAGCATTCGTGACGGCGCAGGTCAGGAAGTCTTCCGTGCGCGCATCGACATGTGGGTATCGCCGCGCAGTCAGCGCTGAACGCGCGCCCGCGTCAATTCAGGGCACCAGCACGCAGCGATTCTTGCCCTCGCCCTTGGCCTGGTAGAGCGCGTAGTCGGCGGCGTGGATCAACGCCTCGTCGCTGCCACCGGCATCCTGCCATACCGCAATGCCGATGCTGGCGCTGACGCGGGCCTCGAACTGGCCCTGGCTGCCTTGCAGAGGGTAGGGCTGGGCCAGCACGGCGCACACCTGCTCGCAGCGCTTGAGCAGCGACGGCAGGTCGCCGACGTCTTCGAGGATGAGTGCGAACTCGTCGCCACCCAGTCGCGCCACCGTATCGTTGGCGCGCACCTGCTCGCCCAGGCGCGTGGCGATCGCCTGCAGCAACGCATCGCCGGCGGGGTGGCCGTGGCCGTCGTTGACGCTCTTGAAGCCGTCGATGTCGATCAGAGCCAGGGCAAAACCCGGGCCATGCCGCGGCACCCGTTCCATCGCGGTACGCAGGCGATCATGGAACAGCGTGCGGTTGGGCAGGCCGGTGAGCATGTCATGCGTGGCCTGGTGGCGAATCTGCGCCTCGATGCGCTTGCGCTCGGCGATTTCCGCGTTGAGCTGTGCATTGCGTTCGGACAGGGCATCCAGGGCCATCTTCAGCTGGGCGCGCGCCGCGTACAGATCGAGGAACACGCGCACCTTCGACTGCAGGATCACGTCATTGATCGGCTTGGCGATGTAGTCCACCGCGCCAAAGCGGTAACCGCGCAGGCGGTTGATGTCGTCGGCGTAGGCGGCCGTGACGAAGATGATCGGCGTCTCCTGCAGACGCTCCGCCTCGCCCAGCAGGGCGGCCACTTCGAAACCGTCCATCTCGGGCATGTTCACGTCGAGCAGGATCAGCGCGAATTCATGGTCCAGGCATAGCGCCAGTGCTGCATTGCCGCTGCTGGCTTCGTACAGGCTGGCGCCGCTGTCGGCGAGCAGGTGGCGCATGGCGACCAGGTTGGCCGGCGTATCGTCGACGACGAGGATCTTGGGGGCGGAGATTTTCATGGCAGGCACAGACGGTTGATCAGTGGCGCAATGGCGGCCAGTGGCAGGCAATGGTCGGCCCCGGCGAGGTCCAGGGCCGCGCGGGGCATGGCGGTGGACTCCGCCTCGGCAGGGTCTTGCACGATTGCCAGGCCACCATGGCGGCGAATCTGGCTCAGACCTTCGGCACCATCGCGATTGGCGCCGGTAAGCACGATGCCGATCAGGGCGTCCCGGTACGCTTCGGCGGCGGTGTCGAACAACACATCGATCGAGGGACGCGCGAAGCTGACCCGCGCATCGACCGACAGCGAGAAGCGATGGTCGGCCTCCACCAGCAAGTGATAGCCACTGGGCGCGACGTGGATGACGCCGCCCTGCAGCGGCTCGCGCTCGCGTGCCTCGGTCACCGGCAGGCTGGCGTGTTCGGCCAGCAGTTCGCACAGCAGGTCGACGGTGGAGGAGCCGGTATGGCAACAAACGGCGATGGCCTGGGGCAGGGCGGGATCGAGTCCGGCGAACAACACCTCCAGCGCGGTCAGGCCGCCGGCCGAGCATCCAACCACGATCGCTTGCGGTGCGCTCATGTCAGTCCCTGCCGGAAGCCCGAGCGCCGAGGCGGTAGATGCGCAAGGCAGCGTCGAGTGGCGTGAAGTCGACCGCCGAGGGGGCGAAGTCGAGGCTTTCGCGCGTGCCCAGGCACAGGAAGCCGCCGCGGACCAGGCTGTCGCGGAACAGCGCGAGCGTGCGGTCCTGCAACGGGTCGGAGAAATAGATCAGCACGTTGCGGCACAGCACCAGGTGCGCTTCGCAGAACACGTCGTCGGTCACCAGGTTGTGGTTGGCGAAGATCACGTTGCGGCGCAGCCGCTGGTCCAGCTTGATGTACTCGTAGCGGGCGCTGTAATAGTCGGCCAGGCTGTGACTGCCGCCGGCGGCAAGGTAGTTGCGTGACCACAGGCGTGCCTCCTTCGACGGGTAAATGCCTTCCTGGGCGTGACTCAGTGCCTTCTCATTGAAGTCGGTGGCATAGATCTGGGTGCGCTCGTACAGGCCGGCTTCTTCCAGCAGGATGGCCAGCGAGTAAACCTCCTGCCCATGCGCGCAGCCGGCCTGCCAGATGTTGATCTGGGGGTAGGAGGCCAACACCGGGAACACCCGTTCGCGCAGCGTGCGAAACACCTCCGGGTCACGGAACATCTCCGACACCGGCACGGACAGCCCCGCCAGCACGCCCTGCAGCAGGTCCGGTTCGTGCAGCAGGCGGGCGGTCAGCGCACTGACCGTGGCCGCGTCCTGGGTATGGGCCAGCTGCAGCACGCGGCGCTTGAGCGACGCCGGTGCGTACTGGCTGAAGTCATAGCCGTAGCGCAGCTTGAGTGCGCGCACGAACAAGTCGATCTCGATGTCTTCCAGGGCAACGTCCCTGGCCGGGACCGCATCGTGCAATTCGTTCATCGTTGCAGCCATACGCGCATCATCGACGACAGCTTGTCGATGTCGATCGGCTTGGACAGGTAGTCGTTCGCGCCGGCCTCGAGGCACTTCTCGCGATCGCCGCGCATGGCCTTGGCGGTGAGCGCGATGATCGGCAGTCGTGCCAGCGCCGGCTGGGCACGAATCTCGCGGATGGTGTCGTAGCCGTCCATCACCGGCATCATCACGTCCATCAAGATCAACTCGATGTCGTCGTGGTCGGCCAGCGTCTTCAGTGCCTTCAGGCCATCCTGGGCCATGCTGACATGCATGCCCCAGCCACGCAGCACTTTGGACAGCGCGAACAGGTTGCGCATGTCGTCGTCCACCAGCAGCACCTTGCGATCGCGCAGCTCGCCGCCGGCGAGCGCGCTGGGCGAGGGTGCCGCGCTTGCATGGGCGGGCTTGCGGCCGTCCTGGATGCTGTGCAGGAACAGGCTCACCTCATCCATCAGGCGCTCCGCCGAACGCACGCCCTTGATCACGATGCTGTCGGTGTACTGGCGCAGCTTGAGGCTTTCCTCGCGGCTGAGTTCGCGACCGGAATAGACCACCACCGGCGGCAGGCGTCCCGCCGTGGCCAGTTGCTCGAGGAACTGCATGCCCGACATGCCGGGCAGGCCCAGGTCGAGCACGATGCAGTCGTAGTTGGTCTCGGACAGGCGTGGCAGCGCGTCCTCCGCGCTGCCGACCTCGTCGATGACCACGTCGTCATGGCGCAGCAGCGTGCGCAGTGCTGCCCGCGAGTCGGCGTCGTCATCGATCACCAGCAGGTGACGCATCTGCCCCTCGGCGAAGTGCAGCAGGCGCTCGAACGCCCCACTGATCGCCTCGCGGCTGACCGGCTTGGTCAGGAAGCCTACGGCGCCCAGTTCGCGGCCGCGGTTGGCCTCGTCGACGGCGGAGATGAAGTGCACCGGTACATGGCGGGTGAGCGCGCTTTCCTTGAGTCGCTCGATCACGGTCCAGCCATCCATGCCTGGCAACATCACGTCGAGCAGAATGCCGGTGGGTCGGTGCTGTTGGGCCAGCTGCAGGCCCGACTCGCCATCGGCCGCGGCCAATACGCGGTAGCCCTTGCGCTGCACCATGTCGGCAAGGATGCGTGCGAATACCGGGTCATCCTCGATGATGAGGATGACGGTGTCGCCGGGCGCCAGGCTCGCGCGATCGTCGTCGATGCTTTCCGGCAGGAGCCCGTTGCTGGGAGCTGCGCGCAGCGTTGCCTGCGTTGTCGTCAGGGCGGACGTCGCCGGCATGAGGCTGCCGCCTTGCGGGCCGCGCTCTGGCAGCAGGATGGTGAAGGTGCTGCCATGGCCGACGTCGCTGTGCACCACGATATCGCCATCGAGCAATTCGACGATGCGCTTGGAGATGGCCAGGCCCAGGCCGGTGCCGCCGTATTGCCGGCTGGTGCTGGCATCCACCTGCTCGAACGCGTAGAAGATTTTCTGCGCCTTCTCGGGCGGAATGCCGATGCCGGTATCGCCGACGGCAATGGCGATGATGTCCTTGCCGCGTAGCGCTTCAGGCAGCACGACGGCGGCCGAAGGCCGGCCGATGTACACGCTTACCGCGCCATGGTGGGTGAACTTGAAGGCATTGCCGATCAGGTTGTTGGCGACCTGTTCGAGCTTGCTGGCGTCCGTGCGTATGCTGGCCGGCAGGCCGGGATCGATGTCGATATGGAAGCCGAGCTGCTTTTCCTGCGCCACGTGATTGAACGTGCGTCGCAGCACGCGCTCCAGGTCCGCCAGCGGTAAATCGTCGAGGATGACTTCCATCTTGCCGGCCTCGACCTTGGACAGGTCGAGAATGTCATTGATCAGCCGCAGCAGATTGCTGCCGGAGTCGTGGATGATGCGCGCCGACTCGATCTGCTCGTGGTCCAGATTGCCTTCGCGATTGTCGGCGAGGCTGCGTGACAGGATCAGCAGGCTGTTGAGCGGCGTGCGCAGCTCGTGCGACATGTTGGCGAGGAATTCGGACTTGTACTGGCTTGCCCGCGCGAGCTCCTCGGCCTTCTCCTGGGTCTCGCGCTGCAGGGTCTCCAGCACCTGCTTCTGCTGATTGAGGGTGTCGGTCTTCTGGCGCAATTCTTCGTTGGAGGCCTGCAACTCCTCGGTCTGCACGCGAAGCTCTTCTTCCGAGGCCTGCAGGCGCTGCGATTGTTCCTCCAGCTCGGCGGTCTTGGCGTTGAGCTCCTCGTTGGTGGCCTGCAGGTCCTGCTGTTGGCGGCGCAGGGCATCTTCCGATGTGCGCAGCTCGTCCGCCTGTTCGCGGGTGCGCTTGAGCAGACTCTCGGTGCGGATCGCGCGCCCCAGGTTTTCCAGCGACAGCGATGCAATCGGCAACAGTTCGCCGAGCAGGCGCTCCTGCGGCTCCGTGAGCGGCTGGAAGCTGGCCAGTTCCAGCACGCCAAGCAGCTTGTCGCGCAACAGCAGGGGTAGCACGGTGATCGTGCGGGGCGCGGCGTCGCCGGTGCCGGAGTGGATGTGCACGTAGTCTTCGGGCACGTTGTTCAGGGTGATCGGCTTGCGCTCCACGGCGCTTTGTCCCACCAGTCCTTCGCCCAGCGCGTAGTGCGTGCTCAGGTGGCGGCGATGCTGATAGCCGTAGCTGCCTTCCAGCAGCAGGCTGCGGTCGTTCTCGTCGTACATGTAAAACACGCCGACGCCACCCTGCAGCAGCGGCACCAGCGCGCCGGTCAAGCGGTCGGCGAATTCGCGCGGATCGTTGACGGCCTGCAGGGCGCTGGCGATCTGCGTGACCTGGGTCTTCACCCAGGTCTGCGCGGCGGTCTCGATCGCCATCTGCTTGAATACCTGCAGCGCGCGGGCGATCTCGCCGATCTCGTCGCGACGTTCCAGCTGGCGGATCTCCACGCTGTGATCGTGTGCCGCCAGCCGCGTCATCAGATCGGTCATGCGACGGATCGGCCGGGTGATCAGGCGGAAGGTCATGGTGATGACCGAGATGCCGAGCGCCAGGCTCAACAGCAAGGTGACCCAGGTGACGACTTCCACTTCGAGCACATCCCGATGCTCGTATTGCTCGCGCTCACTGAGCAGGGTCGACTCGTGCTCATCCATCTGCGTGATCAAGGCCAGGATATCGGAGACGCGAACCGAGAGGTGGTTCAGGTAGTTGGACTGGATGCTTGCGCGCTGCAGGGCGGCGGTGGCAGGGTCAGTCGTGGAGATGTCCTTCACGGGATCGATGGCCTTGCTGATCATCTCCTCCTGCCACTTCGCGCTCATGCTCTCGAGCTGGTCGATGCGCTCCTGCTGCAAGGGGTTGTCGGAGGTCAGCTTGCGCAGTTGCCGGATGTTGTCGGTCAGATCCAGGTTGGCCTTTTGAAACGCGGCCAGTTCCGCAGGCTGCAGGGTTAGCAGATAGCCGCGTCCACCGATCTGACTGGCCTGCAGGGCACGTACCGTGTCGCCCAGCTTGAGCTTGACGTCGTAGGTATGCCGGGTCCAATACCCGCTGGTGAGCTGGCTTGACACCGAACGCAGGGTGACCAGGCCTGCGATGACGAAGAGCAGCAGCATCGCGCCAATCGCGATCAGGATCTTGCGCTGCATCGGTTGATGCGCGAGCCAGGAGTATCTGCTTGCGGCGTTGGCCATACGTCTCTAGTCGTTCGTGATGGCCTTGGCATCCTGCCGGGCCGTGGCGGGCCCGGCCAGAGTATCCGCACTCAACTGACGGCGGAAGCAGCCATCACGCGTCGTTGACGCCAGGCTGGCGCCACGATGGAGCCGCGGCGTCGCGCGATCATCAGAAGCACTGCCGAACAGCAGGAGCAGATGAGCAGGGCCACTACCGAGGCCTCCGCACCGAACTCGCCACCGCTGAGCCAGTCGGGACCGCTGCGATTGGAGATCAGCCAGCCATGCGCCGCCGTGCCGGATACGGGGATGCCGAACACGGTGCCCTGCATGATGTTCCAGGCTGCGTGCAGCCCAATGCACGGCCACAGCGACCGAGTGACGTGATAAAGCAGTGCCAGCAAAATACCGGCTTCCACGGCAATGGCCAGCGAGCTCCATAGCGTGGCACCCGGATTGAAGATGTGGGCGCCGCCGAAAAACAGTGCGGAAATGGCCAGCGCCCACCAGGTGCCCAGACCTTCTTCCGTGATGCGAAACAGTACGCCGCGCGTGATGATTTCCTCGGTGACGCCGGCGCCTACGCCCACCGTCAAGACCGCGGGCAGCCAGTTCACGGTGGGGTCGGTGCCGGACACGTGATAGCTGCCGGCCAGCCACAGCACCAACACCACGGCACTGAATAGCGCGGCACCCAGCACGAGGCCGATGAGACCCAGGGTCGGCAGGTCACGCAACGCGAACTCGCGCATGGCCCGTCGTTCGACGGCCTTCACCAGCACGGTATAGCTGATGACAGCCGGTACCAGCGATGCGACAAGACTGCCGAGCGAGCGCAGCAGGGGATCGACGCCTTTGCCGAAGGCGCCGAGGTCGAGCATGGTCATATAGGCGAGCTTGTTCAGCACGAAGAACAGCGCCGCGAAGAACACGATGCGTGCCACCGGCGAGAACACCATCCAACGTTGCCAGCGGGTGGCGGAAGCCGGTGTGCGGAAGGCGATTTGTCCCTGTTCCATCAGCTGTAGTCCCCCTTGAAGTAGGGGCTAGGCTAGCAGCGTGCTGGAATGCGCTTACAGTGCCGGAAGTGGCTGGCCGCCACGGGTGTTCCCGGCGGCGCAGCCGTTCGATCGGAGCTCTGCGCGCGTCGATGGAGACATCCACGCGCGTGGCGCTGGGACCTCTGGCTGGGGCTCAGAGGTCGACGGAGGTGGCGTGCTCGCGCGTGGCCGAGAAACGGACCTGCGGCCAGCGCTCCTGCGCCAGCTGCAGGTTCACGCGCGAAGGAGCGAGATAGACCAGCTCACCCGCAGCATCGATGCCGAGGTTCATGGCGTTCTTCTCGCGGAACTCCTCCAGCTTCTTGGCGTCTTCGCAATGCACCCAGCGCGCGGTGGCCACACCGACGGTTTCGAAGCTGGCGTCGACGCCGTACTCGTCCTTGAGGCGGTAGGCGACCACGTCGAACTGCAGCACGCCCACCGCGCCGAGCACGAGGTCGTTGCTCATCAGCGGACGGAAGAACTGGGTAGCGCCTTCCTCGGACAGCTGCGCGAGGCCCTTCTGCAGCGCCTTCATCTTCAAGGGATCACGCAGGCGGGCGCGGCGGAACAGCTCCGGCGCGAAGTTCGGGATGCCGGTGAAGCTCACCGGCTCGCCTTCGCTGAAGGTGTCGCCGATGCCGATGGTGCCGTGGTTGTGCAGGCCGATCACGTCGCCGGGATAAGCCGATTCGACGATCTCGCGGTCACTGGCCATGAAGGTCAGCGCATTGGCAATGCGTACTTCCTTGCCGGTGCGGGTCTGGATCATCTTCATGCCGGCGGTATAGGTGCCGGAACACACGCGCATGAAGGCGATGCGGTCGCGGTGCGCGGGGTCCATATTGGCCTGGATCTTGAACACAAAGCCGGTGAGCTTTTCTTCCTCCGGCTTCACTTCGCGCGACAAGGTGCCGCGTGCGCGTGGCGACGGTGCGTGCTCGACGAAGAAGTCCAGCAGCAACTGCACGCCGAAGTTGTTCACCGCCGAGCCGAAGAACACCGGGGTCAGCTTGCCGGCGAGGTATTGATCCAGATCGAACGGATGCGAAGCGCCTTGCACCAGCTCCAGTTCGTCGCGCAGTTCGGCCAGCGCTTCGGCACCGATCTTCTCGGCCAGGCCGGGGGCGTCGAGGCCCTTGAAGATGGTCGAGTCCTGGCGGGTGAAATTCTTGCCCTGCTCGAACACATGCACTTCGTCGAGCAGCAGGTGATACACGCCCTTGAGACGCTTGCCCATGCCGATGGGCCAGGTCAGCGGCGCGCAGGCGATGCCCAGCACCGACTCCACTTCGTCCAGCAGCTCGATCGGCGAGCGGCCCTCGCGGTCGAGCTTGTTGATGAAGGTCATGATCGGGGTATCGCGCAGGCGGCACACCTCCATCAGCTTGATGGTGCGTTCCTCCACGCCCTTGGCGCAGTCGATCACCATCAGCGCCGAGTCCACGGCCGTCAGCACGCGGTAGGTGTCTTCGGAGAAGTCCGCGTGGCCTGGGGTGTCGAGCAGGTTGACGATGCGTTCCTCGTAGGGGAACTGCATCACCGACGAGGTCACCGAGATGCCGCGCTCCTTTTCCAGCGCCATCCAGTCGGAGGTGGCGTGACGGGCCGCCTTGCGCCCCTTGACCGAGCCGGCCATCTGGATCGCGCCGCCGAACAGCAGCAGCTTTTCGGTCAGCGTGGTCTTGCCCGCGTCAGGATGGCTGACGATGGCGAAGGTGCGGCGGCGGCGGGTTTCGGATAGATGCGTGGACATGGCGGGGTATCAGGCTTGCGAACCCGCCATTGTACCAAGGCTAGGACCTTGCCAGCTTTTCCCGCAGGATCCGGCGCCGTTCCAGGCTAGCCGGGGGCCAGTACTGGTCGGCCGGGTAGAACTCGTCCACCGCTGGCACGCCGTCCGGGATCACCACCCAGGGCTGCTTGGTGGTCGTGTAGATGTGGATGTCGGGACTGAGCCGGTCCGGCTGGTCCAGGGTGCCCACCCGCAGGAAGGCCACCCAGGGGCCGCCGCCGGCGTAATGGCTCCACAGGGCCAGGCGGCAGCTCGGGCAACGCATGATGGTCTGACCCTTGCCGCTCAGCGATGGCGTCACGATGGCCTCAGTCATGCCCTTGAGCAGGCTCAGTCGTTCGGTTTCGAACAAGGCGTTCAGGGCGAACGCGGTGCCTGTCTCGCGCTGGCACCAGCGACAGTGGCAGCAGTGCACGAACAGCGGTGGGCCGATCACTCGGTAACGGACCTCGCCGCAGTCGCAGCCGCCTTCAAGCATCGCTTCGTCATTGCTCATGCCGGGACTCCTCAAGACAGGCCCTAGTCGACGCTCAACAGGTCCTCGTAGAAGGCGCCGTAGGGTTCGCTGGGGTGGGCGATCTGGATTTCCAGGATCCACAGGCCGCTGGACGGCCGTTCGCCCAGATCACCGAGGTCGCCGGCCTTGTGCACGGAATGGGGAAAGTCGCTGACTCTATGCCCCTTGATCTCGTGATTCAGCTGCCAGCCCATAGCCTCGGCCTGCTGTTGGGCGTAGGCATAGAGTGCCTCGCCGCTGAGGCCCTGGCTGCGCCATGCCTCGGCGACCAGCTTGAACAGTGCCCGCGCGGCATCGGCACAGGCCTGTTGCTGCGGCGCGTGGCCCACCACAAAGGTGTCGCCGGCATCACCCTCGTGCCCATCGAACACCAGGCCGAGGTCGATGAAGTAGATGTCGTTCTCGCCCAGGCGCACGCTGGTGTCGGAGCGCTCGCGATAGGTCTTGGTGGTGTTGGGCCCGATGCGGATGATCACCGGGTGCCACAGTCGTTCGATGCCCAGGGCACGGAACACCTCGGCGGCTTCGACCCGGGCCTCGTCCTCGCTGATGCCGGGCCGCATCCGCTCGCGGGTGCCCTGTACCGCGGCCCAGGTGCGTTCGCGCGCATGTTGCATCCGGCGGGGATCGAAGCGGTTGCCGACCGCTTCCTGTTGAATCGGGCTCATGGGGTGGTCCGGCATTGCGGTCAAGCGAAAAGCATGGCACAGCGTCGCCTCGGATGCAGGCGTGCCGGGCCGGCAAGCGCTCAGGTCAGCAGTACCAGCACTAGGCCAAGCAGGGCCGGCAGGGCCTGGATCACGAGTATTTTCCGGCTTGCGGTCAGCCCGCCGAACAGCCCGGCGATCAATACGCAGCCTAGGAAGAACAGCTTGATATCGATGCCGTCGCGGCCCAGCCAGAGGCCCCAGCACAGTCCGGCGGCGAGAAAGCCGTTGTAGAGCCCCTGGTTGGCCGCCAGCACCTTGGATTGGGCAGCGAACTCGGCCGTGAGCCCGAACGCGCGGCGCCCTGACGGCTTGTCCCACAGGAACATTTCCAGGATCAGGAACCAGACGTGCAGCAGGGCGACCACGGCGATGACGAGGTTGGCAGCGATGGACATGGTGGTTGCCGATGCTTGAGTGGGATGAAGTGTTGCAGTCGGGCTGCCAGGTCGCAAATTCGGCCAGCCATTCCGATGTTTTGCTAACCCTTTCAGCTGATTGCTAGCGCTCAGGGGCGGGCGTACGGTCGCACGGCCGGGTCCGCCACGGCATCTTGCTCGAATGATCGGCAGGTCTGCCTGGGGGCCTTGGGCGCGACCTGGCCACACTCACTCTCTGGGGAGTCGCAACCATGAAGAAGTCGCTGAGTATCGGTCTGCTGGTCCTGCTTTGTCCGGCGTACGCCATGGCGCAGAGCGCCTTCGACGGCACCTGGAAGATCGACACCAACAAGGTGCAGATGTCCAAGAAGCCCGATGTGCTCGTGCTGCAGAACGGCATGTTCGAGTGCAAGACCTGCGCGCCGCCAATCAAGGTCAAGGCCGATGGCACCGACCAGAAAGTGACCGGGCACCCCTACTACGACACGATGGTGGTCCAGGTGGTGGACGAGCATACGGTCAAGGAAACCGAAAAGAAGGGCGGCAAGGTGGTGGCCAGCTCGACCACCACCGTGGCGGCGGACGGCAAGACGGCCCATTTCGAGTTCACCGACAGCAGCAACACCAGTGGCGACCCGGTCACCGGCAAGGGCGACATGAAGCAGGTGGCGCAAGGTCCAGCCGGCGCGCACGCCATCTCCGGCTCGTGGGTGACGTCCGATATCTCGGGCTTGTCCGATAACGGCCTGTTGTTCACCTATAAGGAAGACGGCGGCAAGCTGGGCATGACCACGCCGACCGGACAGTCCTACGAGGCCAAGACGGACGGCACCGAGGCCCCCTACAAGGGCGACCCCGGCATTACCACCGTGAAGGTGAAGCAGGTCGGCAAGAACTCCCTGGTGGAAACGGATCTCCGCAACGGCAAGGTCATTGCGGTCGTGAAGTCCACCGTGAGTGCGGACGGGAAAAGCATCGAAATGGTCTACGACGACAAGCTGCAGGGGCGGACCACGTCCTATACGGCGCTCAAGCAGTAAGCCTTTGGTGCCGCGCCAGGGCCATGCAGCGCCCTGGCGCGAAGGGGTGCAAAGCCAGACGGGGACCGCCTTTGGCCTATGTCTACGGGTCGTGACGGCTTGCGCGCTACTGAGGTCTATGCGCCTAGACGTTTAGACGTCTATTGACAGTCATATCCTTCGCGTATAGATTCTACCGAACTCATCGAGACCGGCGGAGGGACAGGCCCTTTGAAGCCGGGGCAACCTGCGGAACAGTTCCGCGACGGTGCCAATTCCTGCGGTAGCGCCTAGGGCGCATGCCGCGAGATGAGGGTAGATCCGCACCGCCGCGCTGTTGTTGCGCCGCCATGCGCTCTCCTCTCCTCTCCGGTCCGCAGGACGATGCCGACCGGAGAGAGCCGAGATGTCCAGCCAGCCGCAAGCCCTTACGCCCACTGCCTCCGCCCTTGCTGCGGCCGGTGCGGTCATGCGGCCGGACCTGACCACCCAGCGCTGCACCCGTCGCATCAGGATCACCCCGAAGTACGGCAGCGCGCCGTGCGAGCTCGATGTGAGTTACCTGTGGTGCGGCGCCCCGGATGCTCCCACGGTGATCGTGCAGGGCGGCATCTCGGCCAGCCGGGACGTGGTGGCGCTCGACGGCGAGGCGGCTCCCGGTTGGTGGCAGGACTTGGTCGGCAGCGGGCTGCCGCTGGATCTGGAGCGCTATCGGGTGCTTTCGATCGACTGGATCACCCCGGCCGACCTCGGCGGCGTGCAGGCCATTTCCAGCGAGGATCAGGCCGATGCCCTGGCTGCCCTGGTGGAGGCGCTGGGGATCGGGCGCGTGCATGCCTTCATCGGCTCATCCTACGGCGCCATGGCGGCGCTGGCGTTTGCTGCGCGCCACCCGTATGCGCTGGGGCGGCTGATCCTGTTGGCCGGCGCCCATCGCCCGCATCCGCTGGCGACCGCGCAGCGCTCGGTCCAGCGCGGCATCGTGCGGCTGGGCCAGGATTGCGGCCAGCCCGAGCAGGCGCTGGCGCTGGCCCGCCAGCTGGCGATGACCACCTATCGCGGCAGCGACGAATTCGCCCGCCGCTTCGGGGCCGCGCCGGAGTTCCGCGATGGCCGCTTCCATTTCCAGGTCGAGGACTACCTGGAGCACGCCGGACGCCGCTTCGTCGAGCGTTTCGACGTCGAGCGCTTCCTGGCCCTGTCCGAATCCATCGACCTGCACGACGTGCCGCCGGAGCAGATCGCCGCGCCGGCCACCCTGATCGGCTTCCCGTCCGACCGGCTGGTGCCGCTCGCCGACCTGTGCGAGCTGCAGCGCCGCCTGCATGGTCCGGCCACGCTCGAAGTAGTCGAGTCGCCGTACGGGCATGACGCCTTCCTGAAGGAAACCGATCGCCTCGCGCCGTTGTTGCGCGAGGCGCTGGCCGGTTGTTGACCCCGACACAAAACCCTGCCGCCCACGGCAACGCTATACGCACGGAGATTCACCCATGAGCGAGACCCCATCCCCCTGTACCCGCGCGGTGCGTGCCGGCATCGAGTCCGATACCCAACACGGCGCCGTGGTGCCGCCGCTGCACCTGTCGACCAACTACTCATTCACCGGCCTGGGCGGCAAGCGCGCCTATGACTATTCGCGCAGCGGCAATCCCACGCGCGACTTGCTGGGTGAGGCACTGGCCGAGCTGGAGCAGGGCGCCGGCGCCGTCGTCACGGCCAGTGGCATGGCGGCGGTGGCGCTGGCGCTGGAGCTGGTACCGGCGGGGGCGACCGTGCTGGCGGCCCACGACTGCTATGGCGGCACCTGGCGCTTGCTCGATGCGTGGGCGAAGAAGGGGCGTTTCCAGGTCAAGTTCGTCGACCTCACCAACGCGCATACCTTGGCCGAAGGTCTCGCCAGCAAGCCGGCGCTGGTGTGGGTGGAGACCCCATCGAACCCCTTGTTGCGCATTACCGATATCCGTCACGTGGCACAGGCTGCCCATGCGGTAGGTGCCCTGGTCGTGGTCGACAACACCTTCCTGTCGCCGGCCCTGCAACAGCCGCTGACCCTGGGCGCAGACGTGGTGGTTCATTCGACCACCAAGTACATCAACGGTCACAGCGATGTGGTGGGCGGCGCGGTGGTGGCACGCGATCCCGCGGTGGCCGAGCAGCTGAAGTGGTGGGGCAACTGCAATGGCCTTACCGGCGCGCCGTTCGACAGCTTCCTCACCCTGCGCGGCCTGCGCACGCTGAGCGTGCGCCTGCGTCAGCATCAGGAAAACGCCGTCCGCATTGCCGACCGTCTGGACGGCCATGCAGCCGTGAGCAAGGTCTATTACCCGGGCCTGGAGCGTCACCCCGGTCACGCGCTGGCGGCACGTCAGCAATTGGGTTTCGGCGCCATGCTGAGTTTCGAACTGCAAGGCGATGTGTCCCATATCGAGGCCTTTGTCGACGGACTGCACTATTTCTCGCTGGCCGAATCGCTGGGCGGCGTGGAAAGCCTGATTGCCCATCCGGCATCGATGACCCACGCCGCGATGGCGCCGGAGGCGCGTCGCGCAGCCGGTATCGCCGATAGCCTGCTGCGCTTGTCGATAGGCATCGAGGACGGCGACGACCTGCTGCGCGATCTCGATGCCGCGCTGTGCCGCGCGCAAGCCGTTGAGGCAGGCAAACGCCGGGTGAGCGCATGAGTGCTGCATTGAGTGCGGAGGCAACCCTCGCGTCGACGGGGCAGGCGCCCGCGTCGATTGCCACGGTGCTGCTGGGCACGGGCGTGGTCGGCGGTGCATTCCTGAAACTGCTCAATACCCAGGCAGCCGCGTCGATCCGCCTGGTGGGCGCGGCCAACTCGCGCCGGCAGCAGACGGGAGCCGAGCAGCTTGCCGATCGTGCCTTGCGTGAAAAGCTGAAGAGCCACGGGGATCACCGTGACGATGCGGCCTTGCTTGCCGCACTCGAGGCCAGCGACGCCGCGGTGAAGGTGATCATCGACGCCACCGCCTGCGGCACGCTCGCCGCTCGCCATGCCGACTGGCTGGCACGCGGCTACCACGTGGTCACGGCAAACAAATCGCTGGCCGGTGGTGACCTGCCGGGCTGGCGCTCGTTGCAAAGCGCCTTGTTGCAGGGTGGTCGCTATGGCGATTCGGCCACCGTGGGCGCCGGCTTGCCGGTGCTGTCCACCTTGCGTCGCCTGCGTCATTGCGGCGATGCCTTGCTCACCCTCGAAGGCGTGTTTTCCGGTTCGCTTTCCTACCTGTTCAACCAGTACGACGGCAGCCAGCCGTTTTCCACCCTGCTGCGGCGTGCGCGTGAGCTGGGCTACACCGAGCCTGATCCGCGGTCGGACCTTTCGGGCGAAGACGTGGCGCGCAAGTTGCTGATCCTGGCCCGATGTGCCGGCTTTGCACTGCGCCCGGATGAAGTGGAAGTGGAAAGCCTGGTGCCGGAGGCCTTGCGTTCGGTGAATGTGGAAACCTTCCTCGCCCGCCTGGAAGAGCTGGACGAACCGCTCGCGGCCCGTCATGCAGAGGCGAAGGCGCGCGGCGGCTCGCTACGATTCCTGGCGCGCCTCAATCAGCGCGGCCGCGCGCGCGTCGGCCTGGTCGAGGTACCCGCGAACCATCCGGCTACGCGGCTGTTCGGCACCGACAACCAGTTCGCCCTCACCACCACGCGCTACAACACCCAGCCGCTGGTGATCCAGGGGCCGGGCGCGGGGCCGGAGGTGACGGCGCAGGCACTGCTGGGTGATGTGCTGGCACTGGCACCGCACTGAACTTTGGCGTTCGTCGGATGGCCTGGGCAAAACAAAAAACGCGCGGCTCATCACCGCGCGTTTTCATGTGCCAACACAGAAGTGTTTCAGTGTTGGGCAGGGCGGCTAGCGGCTTCGGCCTCCGCCGCTTCCACCGACGGCGTGCGCCAGCCCGACTTCACGCCCCAGATATAGAAGACCAAGCCGACGACAGCGACCAGCAGCAAATCCCAGCCGTAGGGAATGTAGTTGTGGCCGTTGAACTTCGAGCTGCCGGCCCAGGAAATCAGCGCGATCGTCGGCAGGTAGGCGATCAGCCACCAGGCGCCGCCGAGCTGGCGACCGATGTCGTGCCAGCCAGCCTTCGCCTGGTAATACAGATAGACCGGCAGGGCGACGACCATCAGCAGGATGATCTTGCCGGTCAGTGGCCAGGCGGCCCAGAACAGCAGCTCGGTGGCCATGATGAAGGCAATCGCCGCGAGCACCGGCAAGCCGGTCAGGCGGAATGGTCGATGCATGCCTGCCGCGGTGCGGCGCAGCGTCATCACGCTGACCGGACCGGTGAGGTAGGAAATCACCGTGGCCACGCCGATCACGGCGGCCAGCGAATCCCAGCTGCGCGAGTTGTACAGAAAGACAAACGAGACCAGCAGGTTGAGCCACATGGCCGGACGCGGGATGCCCCACTTCGGGTGCAGGCGACCGAAAATCTTCGGCATCGTGCCATTGCGCTCCATGCCGTAAATCATGCGCGCGGTGGTGGCGGTATAGGTGATGCCAGTGCCGCTGGGGCTGATCACCGCATCGACGAACAGCAGCCAGGCCATCCACTGCAGCCCGAGGATGATCGCCAGGTCGGCGAACGGCGAGCTGAAGTTGATGCCGTTCCAGCCGGCCTTGGCCAGCATGTCGGTCGGCACGGAGCCGATATAGGCCACCTGCAGGATCACATAGATGACCGTGGCAATGGCGATCGAACCGACCACGGCGAGCGGAATGCTGCGGCCCGGGTTGCGCGCGTCGCCGGCCAGGTTCACCGGACTCTGGAAGCCGTTGAAGCTGAAGACGATGCCGGCGGTGGTCACGGCGGTAAGAATCGCCGGGAAGTCGATGGCGTGCTGGTCGCCATGGATGCCGACCGAGAAGTTCTCGTGATGGAAGCCGCTGGCGATCAGCAGCAGGCCGGTGGCGGCGGGCACCACCAGCTTGAACGTGGTGATGGCGGTATTGGAGTGCGCGAACAGCTTCACGCTCCAGAAGTTCAGCAGGAAATACACCAGCACCAGCACGCTGGCGATGCCCATGCCTGCCGTGGTCAATTCGATATGGCCATTGCCCAGCGGCGTGGACAGGCCGTGCGCCCATTCAAACGGCCAGTGGTGCATGTATTGCACCGAGGCGACCGCCTCCACCGGGATCACCGACACGATGGCGATCCAGTTCGCCCAGGCGCCGATGAAGCCGACCAGCGAGCCATGCGAGTAATGGCTGTAGCGCACCATGCCGCCGGACTCCGGGAACATGGCGCCGAGCTCGGCATAGGTCAGCGCGATGGTCATGATGATCGCCGCGCCCAGCACCCAGGCCCAGACCGCGCCGGGGCCGGCCAGGCTGGAGGCACGGGCCGCGCCGAACAACCAGCCGGAGCCGATGATCGAGCCCAGGCCGGTGAGCATGAGGGCGAACGGGCCGACATCGCGGCGATGAGGGGAAGAAGCCATGCGGTTTCCCAGGTCAGTGATTCGACGAGCCGCCACCTGGGCGACATAAGGGGCGGATGATGACAGACCCGGCGCGGCGCTGTCAGCTTGACCGGCGTCATCGATCGTGCCGCGGCGCAGCAGGCAGGTGCTTGAATCGGTTGTGGAAAGGAGCCGCTCATAGCTCCTTCTCCCCGCCGGGGAGAAGGTTGGGATGAGGGGCGGGTGCTCGCGAGGGCGTGACTACAGAGCCGGCCCTGAGCCAGGCTTTTCGCAAGATTGACCCCTCACCCCAGCCCTCTCCCCGAAGGGGAGAGGGAGCTAGAAGCTCAGCACTCGATAACGTTGACCGCCAGCCCGCCGCGCGAGGTTTCCTTGTACTTGTCCTTCATGTCGCGGCCGGTGTCGCGCATGGTGGCGATGACCTTGTCCAGCGACACGCGGTGCTTGCCGTCGCTCTTGAGCGCCATGCGGCTGGCGTTGATCGCCTTCACCGAACCCATGGCATTGCGCTCGATGCAGGGAATCTGCACCAGGCCGCCGATCGGATCGCAGGTCAGGCCGAGGTTGTGCTCCATGCCGATCTCGGCGGCGTTCTCGACCTGCAGCACATTGCCGCCCAGCGCGGCAGTGAGACCGCCCGCGGCCATCGAGCAGGCCACGCCCACTTCGCCCTGGCAGCCCACTTCGGCGCCGGAGATCGAGGCGTTCTCCTTGTAGAGAATGCCGATGGCGCCGGCGGTGAGCATGAAATCGATAATGCCGTTCTCATCCGACTTCGGGCAGAAGCGGTGGTAGTAGTGCAGCACCGCCGGCACGATGCCGGCCGCGCCATTGGTCGGCGCCGTCACCACGCGGCCACCGGCAGCGTTCTCTTCATTCACCGCGAGCGCGTAGAGGTTGACCCAGTCGAGGATGGTCAGCGGGTCCTTCAGCGAGGCTTCCGGCGCATCGCGCAGGTCAGCCGCCATGGCTGGTGCGCGTCGCGTCACCTTGAGTCCGCCAGGCAGCACGCCAGGCGAGCGCAGGCCGCGATTGACGCAGTCCTGCATCGCCTTCCAGATGACCAGCAGGCCGGCGCGGGTTGCTTCCTCGCTGCGCCAGACCTTTTCGTTCTCCATCATCAACTGGGCGATGGTCATGCCGTGCTTTTCGCACAGCGCCAGCATCTGGTCGCCGGTGGAGAACGGATACGGCTGCTCGGTGGTATCGGCCACGATGCGGTCTTCGGCCGCCTCGTCGTGATTCACCACGAAGCCACCGCCGACGGAGTAGTAATCGCGCGTTGCCAGCTCATGGCCTTCAGCATCGTAGGCGGAGAAGCGCATGCCGTTGGTGTGGAACGGCAGCTTCTGGCGCTTGTTGAAGACCAGGTCGCGCTTTTCCTCGAACTCGATCTCGTGCTTGCCGAGTACGCGCAGGCGATGGGTCGAGCGAATGCGCGCCAACGTCTCGGGAATACGGTCGGGGTCGACCGTATCCGGATGCGCGCCCTCGAAGCCGAGCAGCACGGCCTTGTCGGTGCCATGGCCGCGGCCGGTCATCGCCAGCGAGCCGTACAGCTCCGCGCGCACGCGCGTAACGCGATCGAGCACGCCTTTTTCCTCCAGCCAGCGCTCGGCGAAGCGCGCCGCCGCCCGCATCGGGCCGACGGTATGCGAGGAGGACGGACCGATGCCGATCTTGAACAGGTCGAATACGCTGACAGCCATGGAATGCGCAATGTGGGCGGGGAGGGTCGCCTATTCTACGCAGGCGGCGCCGCGATGCTTGCCGCGCCGCAGCGGGTAGTCAGTGCGGAAGCGTATGGCGGGACGATCTGCCCGCCTGGTGCCGGCCACGCGATGTGCTCGCGGATCACGACGAGCTGGCGTATGGTGCGGCGGCCATGCCGACACGATTCGTACTCTACCAACGCGACTACTGCCATCTCTGCGACCAGGCGCTGGCCGTGATGGCTGAGGCGCGCGCGCCGGATTTCGACAGCATCTGGGTCGATGACGACGCATCGCTGGAACAGCGTTATGGCGTTCGCGTGCCGGTGCTGCGGGATGATCAGGATGGCCGCGAATTGGATTGGCCGTTCGATGCGCCCATGGTTCGCCAATTCCTCGACGGCATTGTGTAGGAGCGCACCCTGTGCGCGATCACGGCGTCACCGCTACGTAGGCTCTCGCGCACAGGGTGCGCTCCTACAGTAACGGTGCCTGGCGCGATTTCAGGCGTTTGAGGATTTCCTCGCGCGCTTCACGCAGGATCGAATCGCGATCGAGGCTGGCCACGATCTCCGCGACCACGCGCTTGGCGCCCTGGTCGCCCCATGACTTGCCGGCAACGAGATAGCGCTCCGCGGCGCGTCCAATCAAGACCGTGGCATACCAGCCCAGGGCACCTTGAGCGGCAGCGGTGACCAGCACCGAAAGCCCCGCACTCACGCCTTTGAGCGTCGACGCCACCAGTTGCACGCCCCAGATCGCACCCATCAGGGCCGCCAGCTGTGCGGAAATGACCGCGACGAGGCGACCGGATTCCGCGCGGGTCAGCGGCAAACCATAGACGCGTGAGAGCTGCACGACCATTGCAGCATCGAGCCCGGCCGCAGCGAGCAGGTCGGCGACCGGGATCGGATTCAGCGCCACCGCCAGTCCCTTGGCGATGCAGTACTGGCGGATCAGCCGGCTTGCCAACAGGCGGCGGCTGGCGGCAATGCGTGCACTCACCTGATCGGTGAGACGCCCCGCATACAGTCCTGCATTCAGTGCAGACAGCGTCTTGCCTTCGCGCTGTGCAATGGCCAGCAGCCGTTCGCGCAAGGCGGCGACATCGGGTGGTCGCTGCTGTTCGTGCGCGTGTTCGCGGCCATGAGCATCGATATCCAGCACACGCTCGGGCGAAGGGCGCGCGGCAACGGCGATCACATCCTCCGCACGCAGCAGTCCGGACGTGCGCTCGCGCAGTCGATCGAGCAGGGCCTCGCGTTCATCCGCGCGATAGCGGTCGGCCTTGTTCAGCGCCAACAGCAGGGGGCGCTGGGTGGCGGCGAGGGTGTGGATGGCGTCCAGCTCGTCACGGGTGAGGTCGCCATCGGCGACGAAAATCACCAGGTCGCTGACTTCGGCGACATCGAAAGCCAGGCGCTCGCGCGCCTCGCCATCCAGCTCGTTGATGCCCGGCGTATCGATCAGCACCAGGCCGTCCTGGATCGCCTCGTCGAGTGTGGCCTGCTGGGCCGCGGCGGTGGTGCCGTGAAGCACGCCCACGGTGAACGCCTCGCGTCCGAGCAAGGCATTGCCCAGCGCCGACTTGCCGGCGGAGACGCGGCCGAACACCGCGACGTGCAATTCACCGCGCTCCAGCCGATCAAGCATCGCTTCGATGCGGCCGAAATCCGCCGCAAGATCGCTGCGGATGGCGGGGGATATGGTGGGGTCGTCGAGCAGGCTGCGCAGACTTGCCGTCATGCGCGATTGCGCCGTATCGGTGTTGGCGGTAGCGCCGGGCGCTGCGGCGACGAACGCGTCTGGCTTGAGCCAGCCACGCAAGCGTCGCCACAGCGTGTCGACCGCCATGTCGGCGACTTACTTTGCGGCGAGCACGAGGTGTGCGTTGATCTTCACGTCGGCGCCAATGACCGACGTGTCGGCATAGTCGCCGCCGCCCACGCCGAAATCGAGGCGCTTCACCGAGCCGCTTACATCCAGCGTGGCGCCGCTGCCTTGCGGCTTGAACGTGACGTTGAGGCTGACCGGCTTGGTGACGCCACGCAGGGTGAGGTTACCGTCCGCAATCACCTGAGCGCCGCTCTGGCGAAAGCCCGTGGTGACGAAATGCGCCTGCGGAAACTTCGCCGCATTGAAGAAGTCCGACCCCGGCAGGGCGCCGTCGCGGTCGTTGTCGCCCGTCTTGGCGCTGCTCACGTCGACCTGGACGTCGAACTTGGAGGTGGCGAGCTTCGTCGCGTCGTAGCTGATCGCCGCCGTCCACTTGCCGAACGTGCCATCGAACGACTGGCCCTGGAAGCTGCTGGTGAAACCGAGCTTGCTGGCGGCCGGCTGCACGGTGTAGTCGGCGGCGCTGGCCAGGCCGGGCAAGGCCAGGGCGAGCAGCAACGGGGCGAGGTGCTGGAGGGCAAGCTGTTTCATCAGGATTCTCCTTGGGAGGGGGTGCTCTCGCGCAGGCGACGGAAGGGGAGCATGCGCAGCAGGACGTTGTCGCGATCGAACAGGTGATGCTTCAGCGCGCCGGCGATGTGGGGCACCAGTACGGCCACCAGGATCCAGAACAGGTCTTCATGCAGTTCGTGCGCGGTGCGCTGCATGGCGTGGTTGGCTGCCGTCAGCGCGGGCAGATTGAACAGCTTGAAGAACTGCAGTGGCTTGCCCGCGATCGAGTTGAACCACCAGCCGCTGAGTGGCAAGGCAGCGATCAGCAGGTAGAGGGCGCCATGCACGGCATGCGCGGCCCTCTTCTGCCAGCGCGGTGCCGGCTCCTCCAGCGGGCGCTGGTCGCGCCAGCGCCAGAGCAGGCGCAACAGCAGCAAGGCCAGCACGGTGAGGCCGATCGACTTGTGCAGGGCCAGCCAGTTGATCTTCTGCATCGGCGAGCTGGCGAGGTCCATGGCCAGGCCGAAGATGCCGTTGCCGATGATCAACAGCGCGGTGGTCCAATGGAAGAACTTGGCGACCGAGCCCCACTGGCGACGGGTGCTGCGCAGACTCATGGTGATTCCTTGGTGGTTTGATGTTGATCGTCCTGGATCGCTTCCAGTTCCAGCCACACGCTGACGCCGTGGCCGATCGAATTCGGCGTGGCGGTGATGCCGAAGTCATCGCGATTGAGCGTGGTGTTGGCGGAGAAGCCCGCGGTGGTATGCAGGCCGTAGATGGTGGTGCCGATGCGGTTGACGGTGAACGCAAGATCGACGGGGCGCGTCACCCCGCGCAGCGTGAGGTTGCCGTGCAACACGCCGTGTTGATCGTCCTTGCGCTCCACCGAGGTGCTGGCGAAATGCGCGTAGCGCATGCGCTCCGCATCCAGGTAGGCAGGCTTGCGCACGGCGGCGTTCCACGCCTCGTCACCCATGTCGACGCTGGCCAGGTCGATGTCCAGCTCGGTCGCCGACTGGCTCCAGTCCGCCGCATCAAAGCGCAGCCAGCCCTGGGCGATATGCAGGCGTCCGAACGGACGCGAGAAACCATTGTGGTCGATGCTGAAAACGATCTGGCTGTGCGTGGTGTCGTAGCGATAAGCGACGGGCGCCGCCTGCACGCCAGCGCTTAGCAGCAAGCCGGCAAACAGGGGCAGGGCCCAGCGTGGAAGGCGCGACCTGATCATGGGCGGAAGTCTGGCCGAACCGCGGCGGCGATGCCAGCAGCCTTGCCGGAACATATTGTTTCCCGAACGGAGCCACATCGGCGGCGATCAGTCGGATGGCGGAGGATGATCCTCGTCACGCTCACGTAGTGTATCCATGGTAAGCGTGGCCAACTGGCGCAGGCGCGCGCCGCCGGCCTCGGTGAGCAGGGTCTTGAGCCGCGCGCTGGCATCGTCCTGGTCCAACGCCTTGCGCTCGGCCAGCGAAGCGGCCAGGGCGCGCCCCATGCTGTCGAAGATCAGTGCATAGGCAAACGCATGCAGGACGCCGCCACCGAGGGTGCCAAGGCCCGGGAACGCCTTCAGCGCATTGCCCGCGATCGCCAGCACGATGGAGCTGCCGGTGCGCAGGGTGAGCTTGGCCTGGTGCACGAAGTCCTCGATCTGCACGTCGCTGACGCGGACCTCGTACAGGGCTGCCAGTTCGCGCGTCAGCGCGGCCGCGAGTGCGCCCTGGATGATCAGGTCACTACCGGGCGCCACCGCCGCCATCGCACCGACGATGGCGCGGCGCGCGTATTTGCGCACGATGCGTTCGCTTTCCGCAGCACGCGTCTGGGCCTCCAGGGCACCGGTGCGCTGGTGCAGGCCGGCCAGTACCGCGTGCTCGCGTTGCGGTTCAAGGCTTTCGGCGCCCGCGGCGGTCAGCCGCGACAAGGCCTCGAGCAGCGGCTGGATCGCAGGTTTGCGCTGGCGCTCCACCTGTTCGATGGCGCCGTCGGCCAGCTGGCGCTGGAAGTACTCGGAGCCACCGGCGCTGATCGCGACGACGGCATTCGCCAACCCCCTGGTCTGCTCGCGCAAGCGCTGGCGAAGTTGATCCAGTTCGTGCGCGCTCCACTGATCGGCCTTGTTCAGCACCAGCAGCAAGGGTTTGCCGAAATCGGCGAGCCAACGCACTTCCTCCATCTGCGTGCGGGTGAGATCGCCCGCGCACAGATAGATCACGGCATGCGCGCGCAAGGCCTCGTCGCGGGCCAGGGCTTCGTGAGCGGCGCCATCGGTCTCGCGGCTGCCGGGCACATCGGCGATGACCAGGGTGCGGCCATCCGGCAGCGCGCTGTCGTAGTGCGCCACCTGACGCGTGGTGCCGCCGCGGACATCGCTGCGCGCAGCGGATGACCGTGACAGCGCCCGGATCAAGGTGGATTTGCCGGTGGAGATTTCGCCGAACAGGGCGACGTACACGCGGGCCGTGGTGCGGCGCCGGTCCAGTTCGAGCAGTTCCGCGCCGAGTGCCTGGGTATCCGCTCCCTGTTCGCGCAGGCGTTCGACGCGCCGTTCCAGCGCGCCGCGATCGGGCGCCGGCACGGCCTTTCGTTTGCGGCGGGGCCTTACCAGCCACCAGAGCACGGCGAGTCCGGCGAGGGCGAACAAGGCCAGTGTGCTGCCCAGGGTCCATTGCAGCCAGGTCGGCAGCCCAAGAAAGCGCTGCGCCAGCGCCAGCGCCCGTTCGGCAATGGCCAGCAGCAGCCATAGCAGGGCGGCGAGGGCGATAGCAGCGAGCAGCCAGCGTAGTCGTCGGGACATCGCTGCATGGTAGAGCCTGGGAGGCGTCGGGGCGCGGCTGTCGCCGTCTGCCCCGGCCCGGGGCTAGGCCTAGCCGTGGCCGGGTTGGCGGCCCTCACGGGGGAGCGGCTCGTTCTGACACCACGGGTCTGGCATCATCGAACGACTTGGGGGGAGTCCATGCTGCCGTCTTTGCTGCTCAGCGTCTTCCTGTTCGGCACCACACCCACGGCTGCAGTGGCTACCACGGCAGTCGCGCCTTCGGCCGCCGCGACCTTGCCAACGCCGCAGTTCCGTCGCTACGGCACCGCCGAGGGGCTTCCCAGCAGCAGTGTGTACACCATCGCGCAGGCGCCGGATGGGGCGATGTGGTTCGGCACCAAGAGCGGTATCGCCCGCTATGACGGGGTCCGCTTCAAGGTGTTTCGCCACGTCGCAGGCGAGCCGCAATCGCTGTTCAACAATGGCATCTCCGCCCTGGTCTTCGACCGGAGCGGGCATTTGTGGGCGGCCGGGCTGGAAGCAGGCCTCAATCGCTACGACCAGCGCTCCGATGCATTCCAGCATTGGGGGCACGAGCCGAAGGACCCGTCGAGCCTGAGCAGTGACAAGGCCTGGTCGATTGCGCAGACCGGCGATGGCACCCTCTGGGTTGGCACGGCCGCGGGCCTCGATCGCATGCGTGTCGATGGTCGTGGCTTCGATCACGTGGTGGTGCCGCCGGCTGGCGATCAGCCGGCCGCGCTGGGCACCGTCGGCGCCCTGTTCGTGGACGCGCGCGGGCAGTTGTGGGTCGGTAGCGACAACGGCGTCTTTCGTCGCGATGCGGCCGGCGTATTTCATGCGATCGCCACGGACCGGGCCGGGCAGGCGCTGGACGCCTGGCGCATTGACGGGGACGGCGACGAGATACGTATCGCGTCGTCGCACGGCCTGTTCGTGGTGGGCAGCGATGACCTTGCTCGCCAGGTCGGGCGTGGCGAGCTGCCTGAAACCAATGTGCTGGGCAGCGCCCGTGACGGTGCCGGGCGGTTATGGGTGGGTACCCAGCGCGGACTGTTCTTGCAAAACGGCAAGGGCGCGCCGTTGCAAGGTGTCATCAACCAACCCGTGCTGTACGGAAACCTGCCGGGCACCTGGGTGTGGCAAATCCATACCGACAACGAGGGTGGTCTGTGGATTGCGTTGTTCGATGGCGGCGTGGCCTATCTCGCGCCCGGTTGGAACAGCGTCAGCCGCTTCACGCATATCCCTGACGATGAGTTGAGCCTGCGCGACTCCGTGGCCCACGCGATTGCCCGCGGCTGGGACAGCTCGATCTGGGTAGGCGAACGCAATGGGCGCGTGGACAGGCTGTGGCCGGCCACCGGCGCAGTCGAGCATGTGCTGTCCGGCTTGCGCGGCGATGTGTTGGGCATGACCCAGGATGCGCAATCACGTTTGTGGATCACCGTGCAGGGCGCGCTGTTTCGCTATAGCAACGGCAAGCTCGACATGGTGCCTTCGAGCAGCAAGGGCATGCGGCATCCGCTTGAGGTGGAGGTCGGACCGGATGACAAGCTTTATGCGCGTACGTTTGGCGAGGGTTTGTTCCGTGTCGACCAGGAGACCCTGGAGGTTTCGCCGGTGCCGTTCTTGCCGGCGGACGAAAAATCCCGCTGGGGCAGCCAGATTACCCTCAACCGCGGCACCTTCTGGTATGCCAGCGATGGCGGCATGTTGCGCCTGGACCGCACGCGCGATCATTTCGAACCGGTGCCGGGCGTCAACAACGACCAGGCCGTGGATGCCTTCGACTTTACCGAGGATGGGCTGTGGATGGCCCGACCCGACGGGCTCGAACATTATCACTACGAAGGCGATGGCCTGGCGCTGGACCACAAGGTCGATGGCGCGCATGGCTGGCCGTCGATCAACGTCGTTGACCTGGCGGTGGACCGGCATCGGCGCGTGTGGATTTTCGGCCGCGATGGGCTCTGGCGCTTCGATCCGGCCAGTGGCCGTTTCCGTCAGCTCGGCTTGCAGGACGGCCTGAGCAACGGCGAATTTCTGCGCGGCTTCGGACGCTCTGCGGATGGCACCATCTACGCGCCTACGCTCGGCGGCGTGATGGGCTTCAATCCCAATCGCATCGACGAGCACGTCACGCCACCGCAGGTCGAGATCACGCGCGTCAGCGTGCTTCGCGATGGCGTGCAGCAGGATCTGCCGCTCTCTTCATCCGGCGAACTGTTCATCGGCTGGAAGGATCGTGGACTCAATGTTGAGTCGCGCGTGTTCTCGTATATCGACCCGGCCGCCAACCGTTACCGTTTTTATCTGCATGGCGTGGATACCGCGTGGGTGGACACTGGCAGCCGCGGTGAGCGCGATTTTGCCGGGCTGGGCACGGGCGACTACACGCTGGACGTCATGGCGGCAGGCGCGGATGGCGAATGGGTAAGTCTGCCGGCACCCGTGCAGATCCACGTGCAGGCGCCGCCATGGGCGCGCTGGTGGGCGTGGGGCGGCTATGTGCTGCTGGCCGTGCTGGCGCTCTGGCTGGCCTTGCAGGCATGGCGCCGTCGCCTGGCACAACGCCATCAGATCCAGCTGGCCGAGCAGCGCAGCCGACTGGCTGAACAGGCGAGTGCGGCAAAAACCCAGTTCCTCGCCACGCTCAGCCATGAGATACGCACGCCTATGACCGGTGTCATCGGCATGGCGGAATTGCTGTTGAGCACGCCGCTCAGTCAGATTCAGCGTCATTACGCGGAGGCCATGCAACGTTCGGGCGGCATGTTGCTCAAATTGCTCAACGACGCCCTCGACCTGGCGCGCATCGAGGCGGGCAAGCTGGATCTGGAGCTCGCACCGTTCGATCCGCGTTCGCTGGTCAACGACGTGGCCCACCTCGAACAGAGTCAGGCGCAGGCCAAGGGCCTGCGTTTCGACGTGGACATCGCCGATGACCTGCCGCACCGCATGATTGGCGATGCCGTGCGTATCAAGCAGGTCTTGCTCAACATGGCCAACAACGCCATGAAGTTCACCGAGCGCGGCAGTGTCACGTTGCGTGCGCGGCGCACCCAGCACGGCCTGTGTTTCAGCATCATCGATACCGGCCCTGGCATACCCGAAGCCAGCCGGGCGCGCCTGTTCGAGCGTTTCGAACAGGCCACCGGTCCAAGGCGGCGGGCGGGCAGCGGGCTGGGCCTGGCCATCTGCCGCGAGCTGGTGGCGATGATGGGCGGCAGTATCGAGCTGGAGTCGAAGCTGGCCTACGGCAGCACCTTCCATGTGCGCCTGCCACTGCCGCTTGCCCCGGAATGGCATGACGCAGCCAGCGTGCGCGGCGAACGTGCGCCGATACCCTTGCTCAACGTGCTGTTGGTCGAAGACGACGCCATCGTCGCCGCGGTGATCCGTGGCCTGCTGGAGCGAGCAGGTCATGAGGTGCGCTATGTGGTCAATGGACTGGCTGCCCTGGCCGAACTCGCCCAGGCGCCGTGCGATGTGATCCTGTTGGATCTCGACTTGCCGGGTATCGACGGTTTCCAGATCGCGCGACTGATCCGCCAGCGCGAGGAACCCGGCCAGCGCATGCCCATCGTGGCGATCACCGCCCGCACGGGCGGTGACGAGGAAGCGCTGGCGCGCGCGGCGGGCATGGATGGGTTCCTGCGCAAGCCGCTCACCGGCGAGCAACTGGTCGACGCCATCATGGCGCATCTGGAGCCGTTGCCGGCCCAGGCCAATGTGGCGTGACCTGGTGACGCTACGGTTTGCCTGAACGTCGCCGCCAATAAATCCACGGGCGCCAGATCTGTTTTTTTTGTAGGAGCGCACCCTGTGCGCGATCATCCGGCAGGACTGCCGGATGGCACAGCGCCAGCTGCCCGAAGGGCGAGGGCCAAGGATGGCCCGAGTGAAAAACTAACGGAGCGGTGATGCCGTAATCGCGCACTGGGTGCGCTCCTGCAGCGCACGCGAGCGAGCAAGGCCAGCTACATATCGAACTTGTTCACCTCAAAGCCGCGCCGCTTGTACTCGCCCCAGCGTGTGCGCGAGCCCTCGCGTTCGGCCGGATCCGCGGCCACCACTTCCAGCACGCGATCGTAGTGGCCGGCCGGGCAGGCCTCGCGCAGATTGATCTGCAACGGCCGATCGGCGGTATCGATGCCAGGTGGCACGATCAGCACGGCCGTGTTCGCATCGTCGTCGTCACCGGCCAGCTGGTGCGGGATATAGCCATCTTCCTCGAACGCCCACAGCAGCTCATCGATTGCCTCCGCCTGGGCGAAGTCGCGGGCGAGGATCAGGGTGGGCCGTTGCGAGGCATAGGCGCGTTTGGCCAACTCGCACACCAGCAACAGCGGTTGCTCGCGAAAGCGCGGCTTGTCGATCAGATAGAAATCGGCACGAGGCATGGGCTGGAAGCCAGGGCGAAGAAAGGGGGATCGTCATTCCGGCCTTGGCCGGAATGACGATGGCGGCCGCTTAGACGCTGCGGTCGATCAGCCACTGCACCAGCAACGACACCGGCCGACCGGTGGCCAGGCCCTTGCGGCCTTCGTCCCAGGCGGTGCCCGCAATGTCCAGATGGGCCCAGCGCTGGCCTTCGGTGAAGCGCGCCAGGAAGCAGCCGGCGGTGATCGCACCGGCGTTCTTGCCGCCGATATTGGCGACGTCGGCAAAGCCCGATTCCAGCTGCACCTGGTAGTCGTCCCACAGCGGCAGGCGCCAGGCGCGATCGAGTGCCTGTTCACCGGCGGCGATGAGTTCGGCGGCGAGGTCGTCGTGCTTGCTCATCACGCCGCTGGCGTGCTTGCCCAGGGCGATGACGCAGGCGCCGGTCAGCGTGGCGGCATCGATCAGCACCTTCGGCTGGAACGTCTGCGTCGTGTAGGTGAGTGCGTCGCACAGGATCAGGCGACCTTCGGCGTCAGTGTTGAGCACTTCGATGGTCAGGCCTGAGAGGCTGGTCAGCACGTCGCCGGGACGGTAGGCGTCGCCATCGGGCATGTTTTCCACGGCCGGCACCACGCACACCAGATTGACCGGCAGGCCCAGCTTCACGGTTGCGACGAAGCTGCCGAGCACGCCGGCGGCGCCGCCCATATCGAACTTCATCTCTTCCATGCCGGGGCCCGGCTTGAGGCTGATGCCACCGGTGTCGAAGGTGATGCCCTTGCCGACGAACGCGTAGGGCTTGTCACCCTCGGCGCCGCCCTTGTACTCGAGCACCACCAGCTTCGGTTTGTTGGCCGAGCCGCGACCGACCGCGAGCAGCGAGCCGAAGCCGAGTTCTTCCATGGCCACGTGATCGAGCACCTTGCAGCTGACCTTGTCGTGCTGCTCGGCGAACTGGCTGGCCTGGCTGGCGATGTAAGCCGGGTTGCAGATGTTCGGCGGCAGGTTCGCCAGCTCACGTGCAAAACGCACGCCGGCGGCGATCGCCTCGGCCTGGTCGAGGCCAGCCTGCGCATCGTGGCCAGCGGCGAGGGTGAGGGCGCCCAGTTCCGGCTGCGGGCTCTTGTCGCGCGGCTTGAAGGTGGCGGTGTAGCGATAGGCGGCGTGGTCGGCGGCCAGGGCGGCGGTGCGCACGCGCCAGGTGGCATCGTGGCCGGGCACGTCGACTTCGCTGAGGTAGGACACGGCGCTGTCGATCGGCAGGCGGCCGAGTGCACGAACGGCTTCGCCGTTCACGCGCTGGTAGCGTGCACCATCCAGCGTCTTCTGCGTTCCCAGTCCGACCACCAGCACGCGCTTGGCCGTGACGCCCTCGGGCGCATACAGCAGCGTCGTGGTGCCGGCCTTGCCGTTGATGTCACCGCTCTCCACCTGGCGCTTGATGGCGCCATGGGCGGCGGTGTCGACGCGGGCGGCGGCACTGGTGAGCACACCGTTCTCATAGACGCCGACCACCACGCAAGGGGTATCGACGGTTTCGGGAGCGGCGGAGCCAAGGCTGAACTGGAGAGTCATGTGATGTCCTGCAGAAAGGTCCGGAAAGGTTCGGACAGGCTAGACTTGGGGTTTGCCGGCCTCGAAAGGCGCGGCGCCAAGCCCTTCATCTTATCGCATGTCGAGAACCTGTCCCCATGACCCGGGCGATAGCACGTACACTTAGCGGTTGTTTCCCGTCCTTCAGGCGCGCCCCCCGCGCCGCGGGCTACTACGTGCGTGAGGACCGTTTCTGAGCATCCTCGATCGATATTTCCTGCGTGAGCTGGCTCAGAACGTAGCCGCGACCGCCATCGTGCTGCTGGCCATCATGTCCGGCACGCAGTTCGCGCACGTGTTGCAGCAGGTGGCGAACGGCAGTTTTCCGGCCAGCGTGATGTTCCAGGTGCTGGGCCTGAACATGCTTACCGGCCTCACCACGTTGCTGCCGCTGTCGGCCTTCCTGGGCGTCTTGCTGGGCCTGGGTCGCATGTACCGTGAGAGCGAAATGCATGTGCTCGCCTCGTCGGGCATGGGTGCCGATGGTTTATTGCGCCCGATGTCGATCCTCGCGCTAAGCGTGGCGGTGCTGGTGGGCGCGGTGTCGCTGTGGCTGGGCCCCTGGGCCGTGCGCACGTCGGACGCCCTGGTGGCCGCGGCCAACCGTTCGGTGATCGCCGCCGGCCTCGATGCCGGACGCTTCACCGAGCTGCCAGGCCGGGGCGGCATCATCTTCGTCGATGAGCTGAGCCGCGATGGCAGCCAGCTCGGCAATACCTTCATTGCGACCGAGCGAGTCGGCTCCGACAAGGTGACGCATGTGAAGGTGGTTACCGGCAAGCGTGGCCAGCTGTACCAGGAAAGCGACGGCAACGACCGTTTCCTGGCGCTTTGGAATGGCTGGCAATACGACCTGCCGCTGGGTGCGGACAACTGGCGCAAGATGAAGTACGAGCGCAACGACGCTTCGCTGTCCAGCGTCCAGGCAGACAACAGCGACGAAGATCCCGCCGCATCGTTGACCACGATGGCGCTGCTGAACTCGAACACGCCCGATACCCGCGCCGAGTTCGCCTGGCGCACCATCGCGCCGGCGATGACCCTGGTGCTGCTGATGCTGGCGATGCCGCTGTCGCGGCAGACGCCGCGCGAGCCGCGCTTTGGCCGCCTGCTGCTGGCCGTGCTCAGCTTCTATTTCTATTACCTGCTGCTGGCGCTGTGCCGTGGCCAGATCATCAAGGGCCACTGGCATCACGCGGGGCCGATGTGGATGGTGAGTTTGATCGTGTTTGGCATTGCCGCGTGGATGTTCCGTAGCCAATACGTCGAGCGCAAGCCGCGCAAGGTGGCCGCGTGATCGCCGCGTTGCGCATCAAGCGGGTCGACTGGCTGGTCGGCATCACCGTGCTCAGCGCCATGTTGATGGTATGGCTGGTGATCACCGGCCTCGACGCCGTGTTCCAGTTCCTGCGCCAGCTCGGCAACGTAGGCAAGAACGGCTTCACCCTGACCAATGCCGTCGTCTACGTGCTGGTGACGTTTCCGCGCCGCCTGTACGAAATGTTCGGCAATGCCGCGCTGATCGGTGGCCTGCTTGGCCTGGGCGGCCTGGCCAGCAGCAACGAACTCACCGCGCTGCGCGCGTGTGGCCTGTCCAAGTTGCGCATCGCCGTGGCCGCGGTGGGCGTGGTGGCCATCCTGATCGTGGGCGTGGTGATCCTGGGTGAAACCGCGGCGCCCTGGGGCGACCAGCAGGCCCAGGCGATGCAGCTGCGCCTGAAGACCAACAACGTCGGCCTGGGTGGCGCGTCCGGCCTGTGGGCGCGCGACGGCGACCGCATCATCAATGCCAAGGGTTGGACGGCCAAACGCCATGGCGCGCACGCCACCGTGCAGCTGCACGACGTGCGCGTGTTCACGCTGACGCCCGATGGGCAGGTGACCCACTTCGACTGGGCGCAGACGGCCGAGCACGATGGGCGGCAGTGGGTGATGAGCCAGGTACGCAGCTCCACGCTCGACGAGCAGGGCGTGCACAGCACCACGATCCCCAGCCAGCGCTGGGATTCGCACCTGAATCCGCAGGTGCTGGAGCAATCGGTGATCCAGCCGCAATACCTGCCGATGCGCGATCTGCGGCGCAATATCTCCTATCTGGAAGCGAACAATCAGAACCCCGGCGTGTATGCCTCGGCGTTCTGGACGCGCGCGCTGTATCCGCTCAACGTGCTGGTGCTGGTCTTGTGCGCGATGCCGTTCGCGTTCGGCACGCTGCGTTCGGGTGGCCTGGGCAAGCGCATGTTCATCGGCATGCTGCTGGCGATTGGCTGGTACTTCCTGCAGAAGGCGATGGTGAACTTCGGCACCGTCTACGGCGTACCGCCATTCCTCGCCAACCTGCTGCCCGCGGTGGTGCTGGCCCTGGTGGCCTGGCTGTACTTCCGCAAGCACGGCTAAGCCCTGGCTTTTCCCTCTCCCCGTTGGGGAGAGGGCAGGGTGAGGGGCCAATCTTGCGACAAGTCCTGCTCAGGGCAGGCTCTGTCGGCGCGGCATCCCGAGTTCTACGAATCCTCTGGTAGCTCCCCAGAGCCGGCGCCTCCCAGTGCGCCCTCTAAAGAAGATGAGGCCAGGCCAGCTTCCGCATCCGCCACAAACTTGCCCTGCTCGGCGAGCCGCGTGAACAGCCCGCCCTGGCGAATCAGCTCGTCGAAGCGTCCCTGTTCCACCAGTCGGCCCTGATCGAGCACCAGGATCAGGTCGGCGTGGCGCACGGTCGACAGCCGGTGCGCGATGACGAAGGTGGTACGCCCCTCGGTCAGCCGGTCCAGCGCGCGCTGGATGCGTGCCTCGGTGGCGTTGTCGAGCGCGCTGGTGGCCTCGTCGAGGATGAGGATCGGCGCATCCTTGAGCATGGCGCGCGCGATGGCCAGGCGCTGGCGCTCGCCGCCCGAGAGCGAGCGGCCGCGCTCCGCCACCAGGGTTTCCAGGCCCTCCGGCTTGCGTGCAATGAAGGCGGCCGCCTCGGCCGCGGCCACGGCGGCCTCGATCTCGGCGAGATCGGCATCGGGCTTGCCCACACGCAGGTTGTCGAGGATCGAGCGATAGAACATGCCCGGGTCCTGGAACACCACGCCGATGTTCTGGCGCAAGGATTCCAGGGTGACGTCGCGCACGTCATGGCCGTCAATCATGACGCGGCCCGCGCTGGCGTCATAGGCGCGATAAAGCAGGCTGAGCGCGGTGCTCTTGCCCGCGCCCGTCGGACCGACCAGGGCGATCGTGCTGCCTGGCGCGGCGCGAAAACTCAGCTCGTGCAGCGCCGGTTGCACCGGGTCGTAGCCGAAGCTGACCTGTTCGAACACGACCTCGCCGCGTACGCGCAGCAAGGCGGTGGCGTTCGGGCGATCCTCGATACCGGGACGATGGTCGAGCACGCTGAAGAAGTCGCGCAGCGATTGGGTCTGGAAAAACAGCCCGGAGATAAAGCTGGCGAACTGTTCGAGCCGGCCGATCAACAGCATCGAGAAACCAACGAAGCTGACGATGCCGCCCACGCTGATCTCGCCGCGAGCGTGCAGGCCTGCGCCAAGCGCAAAGATCGCCACGATGGTCAGGGTACTGGCGGCGCGATTGAGCACGGAGAGGATCGCCCAGCCCTTCAGCACCGGGTATTGCGCATCCAGCACGCGCGACATCATCTCGCGCAGCGCGCGCGATTCGGCCGCCAGCCGGGTGAAGCTCTGCACCACCGTGACATTGCCGAACACATCACCGGCGCGCGTGGCGATTTCGTTGTGCAGCTCCTCCACTTCGCCCTGCGCCTGGTGCGTGCGCTGCACGGCAATCGCATTGAAGGTGGCAAAGCAGACCAGCAAGGCGATCATCAACAGCGCCAGCTTCCAGTTCAGCCACAACGCCACCGGCACCATCACGATGATCGACAGCAGGGTCGCCAGATGCTCGCGGAAGAAACTCAGCCACAGCGTGAACAGGTTGCTCACGCCGGTATTCATGATGCGGGCGAGCCGCCCCGTATGGTGTTCGCCATGAAACGCGAGCGGCAGCGACGCGGCGTGCTCGAAGAACAGCGCGATCGCGGCCAGCCGGCGCCGGTGGGCGAGGCGGTCCGCATGCAGCGAGACCCACACATTGGCCAGCACGCCAGCCAGACCGGCTGCTGCCCATAAGGCGATCAGCCGCGGCGCCTGATGGGCTCCCGGCGCGGCCAGCGCATCCACCACCTTGCCGAACAGCAAGGGCTCCAGGAAGAACACGCCGGCAAGGGCGAGATTGGCCAGCGCCAGGGTGATCGCCAGCCTTCGCTCGGGGGCCAGCAGCCCGATGACACGCAGGTAGAGGCGCAGGAACGACATCGGCGCGGCTCCGTTCCGGGGTGGGTTCGCCAGGGACGCAGGATCCCCGCGGACCGAAGGCTAGCCCAATCGCTTCCGCGCTGTCCCATGGTGGCCTTAGGTGGCGCTCTTGCGGAGGAAGCCGAGCTTGGCGCTCAAGGCCTCGTCGAACACCTCCTCGAACGCCTTCATCACGAGCTGGCATGCCTGCTCGCTCTGGCCGGTCTTGCGGGCCATCTCGTCGATGACGTGAGCGTGATCGTGCCTAAGACCCTTGAACTTGTGCGTCAGCGCATCGCCGCAAATGGCTTCGAAAGCCTTCAGGGCGGCCTCGCATTGCTCTGGCGCTAGTCCCGTCTTCGCGGCTACTTCCTTGATCACGTCGCCTTTGTTCATGGTCGTGGCTCCTTCTTGTCTCGGTGAGCCAAGCGTAGATCCCTGCGGTCATGCGTTTCTTGATCTGGAAGCGCTTGCCTGGCGCCCGGCAAGTGCGCAAGCTGTTCGTCTGTCCCTGAAAGAGCAATCACCGTGGAACCGATCGACCTGCGTAGCGATACCGTCACCCGTCCCACTCCGGCCATGCGCTCGGCCATGCTGGATGCCGCCGTGGGCGACGACGTGTATGGCGAAGACCCGACCGTCAATGCGCTGCAGCGGCGCGTGGCGGACGACCTGGGCTTCGAGGCGGCACTGTTCGTACCCACCGGGACGCAGTCGAACCTGCTGGCGCTGATGGCACACTGCGAGCGCGGCGACGAGTATGTGGTGGGCGCGGATGCGCATACCTACAAGTTCGAGGGCGGTGGCGCAGCGGTGCTGGGCTCGATCCAGCCGCAGCCGATTCCCCAGGACGTCGATGGATCACTGCCCCTGGACAAGGTCGCCGCAGCGATCAAGCCGATCGATCCGCATTTCGCCCGCACGCGCGTGCTGGCGCTGGAAAACACCTGGCATGGCCGCGTGATGTCGCTGGACTACATCCGGGCAGCGCATGCGTTCACACGCGAGCGCGGACTGGGCCTGCACCTGGACGGAGCGCGCCTCTACAATGCCGCTATCGCCAGCGGTGTGGCCGCCCGCGAGATTGCCAAGCACTTCGATAGCGTGTCGGTATGCCTGTCCAAGGGTCTGGGCGCACCGGTGGGTTCGGTGCTGGTGGGCAATGCGGCGCTGATCGAGAAGGCGCGCCGCTGGCGCAAGGTCACTGGTGGCGGCTGGCGCCAGGCGGGCCTGCTGGCGGCAGCGGCGAATTATGCGCTGGACCATCATGTGGCGCGCCTGGCCGACGATCATGCGCGTGCGGCAACCCTGGCGGCGGGGCTGGGCGAGATTCCCGGCGTCAAGCTGCTGGGTCACTACACCAATATGGTCTTTGTCGATGTGCCGGCGGATCGCCTGCGCGAACTGGACGTCCATTTGCGCGAGGCCGGCGTGCGCATCAGCGTCGGTTATCTGCCGACGCTGCGGCTGGTCACCCATCTCGATATCGACGATGAAGGCATCGCGCGAACGGTCGATGCGTTCCGGCGATTCTTCGTCCGTAGCTAGGCCGTTGTTCGTACGCAGTGCATGCGCTCGCCATGTAGGCGCGCACCCTGTGCGCGATCACGGCGTTGCCGCTGCGTAGGCTCTTCGCGCACAGGGCGCGCTCCTACATTCAGTCGGCCAATCTGCTGGTCTTGCGCAGGTTCGATCAGCCCTGCGGGCGATCGAACTTGCGGATGAAATCCTTCACCTGCGGATAGACCACTTCGCGCCAGCGCCGGCCGCTGAAGATGCCGTAGTGGCCGGCACCTTCGATCACCCGGTGCAGGCGGCGGTCGACCGGAATGCCGGTGCACAGGTCGTGCGCGGCCTCGGTCTGGCCAATGCCGGCGATATCGTCCAGCTCGCCTTCGATGGTAAGCAGCGAGGTGGTGGTGATGCTGCTGGGCTTCACCCGTTCGCCGGCCACATCCCACAGGCCACGCGGCAGCAGGAACTGCTGGAACACGGTGGAGATGGTGTCGAGGTAATACTCGGCCGGCATGTCGAGCACGGCGTTGTATTCGTCGTAGAACTTGCGATGCGACTCGGCATCGTCCTCGTCGCCGCGCAGCAGGTTCTCGTAGAAGTCCCAGTGCGAGTTGACGTGGCGGCCCGGGTTCATGGCGATGAAGCCCGCATGCTGCAGGAAGCCCGGATAGACCTCGCGGCCACGTCCCGGATAGTTCGGCGGCACGGTGTGGATGACATTGCCCTTGAACCAGCTCAACGGCCGCGTGGTGGCAAGGTTGTTCACGCCGGTCGGATTGCTGCGCGGCTCGATCGGACCGCCCATCATGGTCATGCTCAGCGGGGTCTGCTCACCGCGAGCGGCCATCAGCGACACCGCGGCCAGCACCGGCACGGTCGGCTGGCATACCGAGATCACATGCAGGCGGTGCGCGCCGATATGGCGGATGAATTCCTGGATATAGGCGACGTAGTCGTCGAGATGGAAGGCGCCTTCGCTGGTCGGCACCATGCGCGCATCGACCCAGTCGGTGATGAACACCTTGTGGTCGTGCAGCAGCGTGCGCACGGTGTCGCGCAGCAAGGTAGCGTGATGGCCGGACAGCGGCGCCACCACCAGCACGACGGGATCGTTCTTCAGCTTCTCGATGGTGTCCGGATCGTCGCTGAAGCGCTTGAAGCGCTTGAGCTGGCAGAACGGCTTGTCCAGCACCACGCGCTCGATCACGGCGATCTCTTCGCCATGCGCATTGACCTGCGGCAGGTTGAAGGCAGGCTTCTCGTATTCCTTGCCCAGCCGATGCAGCAGTTCATAGCCGGCGGCGAGCCGCTGCGCCCCCGGGACATGCGACAGCGGACTGGTGAGGTCGCTGAACATCTTGGCGCTGGCGTCAGCGTAGTGGCTCAGCGGGCCGAGGATGGCGCGCTGCCACTCGTGGATCTGGTAAAGCATCGGGGCAAGACCGAGGGTTTCTGAAAGCTGGCATGTTACCCGGTTTGGGGTGCTTGTGCTGCGCCGCCGCATCGTCTCAGGCCTGATGAATCAGTCGCTTAGAAGGGTTCGCAGCGATCACTGTCAGCTGCCCGACGGCCACTCGAAGTCGCGCTGGGGCGCGGTCCAGGTCAGCCGGAGCCTGACGCGGACCGCAGCGCTCAGTCGATCCGACGCAGCTCGGTGCGCGCCACCAGGTCGTGCAGTGCGCGTCGCCGGGGGTCGAAAGCTGCCACGGCGAACCAGCCGGCCCAGCCGATGACGACGGCCCATACGGCGCCGCGCGTGCCCACCCAGGGCGTCAGCCCGAGCAGCAGCATGGGCGAGGCCGCGACTAGCAGCCGGATCAAGGCCTGGACCAGCGTCGGGCGGCCACCGCCGCTGGCGATGAGGCGGATGCGCCAGGGGCGCATGCCCAGGGTCTGGCCACCGCGTAGCCAGGACACGACGAAGTACGCCGACACCACCAGGGCCTGCAGGGGTTGGTACCACCAGGCGATCCGGGCATGGCCGTCGGTGCGGATCAGGGTGCCGCCGGTGACGCGCTGGCAGACATAGCCCACCACCATGACGATCGCGACCACGGCCAGCAGGTCGTAGACCAGCGCAAGCAAGCGGCGCCACAGCGGGCAGGGCATAGCGGCGGAAAGCGTGCTGGAGGTCATCAGGAGTGCAGCCGGTAGTAGGGAGCGCTTGCACACGACGTGGCCGGCGGCGAGCATCGCGTCCATGCAGGAAGAAAAACCAAGTATCACCGATGCGGACCGCCGCAGCATCGATGCCTTCATCGAGCGGGTCTGGTCCGAGGATGGCCTGGCGGACCGCACCCTCGATGCCTATCGGCAGGACCTGGAAGCGCTGGCGCGCTGGCTGGCAACGCACGGACTCGGGCTGCGCGGCGCGCAACGCCAGCACTTGTCCGCCTATCACGGCAGCCAGCCGGTCGCCGTGCGCTCGCTGGCGCGGCGGCAATCGGCGTTCCGCCGCTACTACGCCTTCCTGGCGCGGTCCGAGCCGGGCTTCGACGATCCGACCCTGCTGATCGAGCGTCCCAAGACCCCGCGCAGCCTGCCCAAGGCGCTGGCCGAGCGCGAGATCGAAGGCCTGCTCAACGCGCCTGACCTCGCCAGCACGCTGGGCCTGCGCGATCGCGCCATGTTGGAGTTGATGTACGCCTCGGGCCTGCGCGTGTCGGAACTGGTCGAGCTGCCACTGGCGTCGCTCAACCTGCGCCAGGGCGTGGTGCGGGTGACCGGCAAGGGCGGCAAGGACCGCCTGGTGCCGATCGGCGAGGTCGCGGCCGAGCATATCGAGGCCTATCTCCATGCTGCCCGCCCGGCCCTGGCGCGGGGACGCCAGCCGCTGGCGCTGTTTCTCAGCAATCGCGGCGAAGGCATGACGCGCCAGATGTTCTGGACCCTGGTGAAACGCTATGCCGTGGTGGTCGGCATCACGCCCAAGCGCATTTCGCCGCATGTGTTGCGCCACTCGTTCGCCACCCACCTGCTTAATCACGGCGCCGACCTGCGCGCCTTGCAGATGCTGCTGGGCCATAGCGCGCTGAGCACCACGCAGATCTATACCCTGGTGGCAAAGGAAGGCCTGAAGCGCCTGCACGCCCAGCACCACCCGCGCGGCTGACGTCATGGGAGGCCTTTTGGCTGCCAACCACCTGTCGGAACGATTCAGTCACCTGTGCCAGAATGATGGCTTCCCAGCGTTTCCGCCTGCGGAAACGCATGCTCGTGAGGTTCGAGATGTTCAAGAAATGGTTGCTGGCGCTGTGCGTCGGCGGGTTGGCGCTTAACGCCTGTGCTGCCAGCGAAGCTGCCGCGCCGGGGTCCGAGGACGTTGTGCGCAAGGCGGTCCTGTCGGTGGAGCCGACGGCGACGATCGATTCGATCAAGCCGGCGCAGCTGCCCGGGTTCTACCAGGTGATTACCTCCGGCCTGATGCTTTACGTCAGCGCGGACGGCAAGTACGTGATGAATGGCGATCTGCTCGACCTGACGGCCAAGAAGAATCTGAGCGAGGCCGGCTGGGCGGCGTTTCGCAAGGCCGAGCTGGCCAAGGTGCCGGAATCCGCGCGCATCGTCTTTGGTCCGGCCAATCCACGCTACCGGGTCACCGTGTTCACTGATGTGAATTGTGGCTACTGCCGTGCCCTGCACGAACACGTGGCAGCGTTCACCAAGGCCGGCATCGCCCTGGAGTACGTGGCGTGGCCGCGCGATGGCGTGACCGACCCGGCTGGCCGCAACACCCAGGTCTATAACGAAATGGTCTCGGTCTGGTGCGCCACCGACCGCAAGTCGGCCTTCACCGCGGCCAAGGAAGGCAAGGCGCCCAAGTCGGCCACCTGCGCCAACCCGGTCAAGGACCAGTACGAGCTGGGCCTGAAGTTGGGCGTCACCGGCACGCCAACCATCATCGCGGAAGATGGCACCATGCTGGGTGGCTATGTGACGCCGGAGCAGATGCTGGAGTTGTTGAGCAAAAACAAGGCGGGCGGCTGAGGCGCTGGTCTGGTTTTTGGCGGGGGCGTCGCGTATGCCTTCACCGTGATCCGGCGCGAAAGGGGAAC
This sequence comes from Dyella halodurans, assembly GCF_026283925.1. Classification (GTDB taxonomy): domain Bacteria; phylum Pseudomonadota; class Gammaproteobacteria; order Xanthomonadales; family Rhodanobacteraceae; genus Dyella; species Dyella halodurans. Next base: position 168,240 of record NZ_JAPDPF010000003.1, on the reverse strand, counting down.
AGCGCATCGCGCGGCAGCACGGCCGCAACTCCCCTCACCGTCATCCCCGCGAAAGCGGGGATCCAGTGCCTTTCGCTCTTTGGGTTGTGCTTCCGCAATCAGGCTCGCCTGCGGCGGGCTTCCGAGCCGCTGCCGCGGCCCGGGTCACTTCTCTTTGCTTGCCCAAAGAGAAGTAACCAAGAGAAAAGGCACCCCGCTTGGCGCTTGCCGAGCTGACGCTCGGCAAGTCCGTGAGGGTCGGCCGGGCTTTTCGACAGGGCTCCTGCCCTGACGAAAAGGCATCGGCATCCGTGCCGATGCCCCCTTCGGGGCCTGATCGTCCGCCCCTCACCGCCGCACAGGGGCCCCACAGTCAAAAGCAGAGCCGAAGGCTCGAGCAGCGCGCTGCGCTGCTCATCGCACTTGGCTTTCGCTTTGCCTTTGCCTTTGCCTTTGCTTTTGCCTTTGCTTTTGGCTTTGGCCTTGGGGGTTGCTCTTCCGCTCTCCGGGTCCCCTATGGCGCGGCGGGTGGGTGGAGGAAAAGCCCGCAGGGTGGCCGGCAGGGATGCCGGCCAGTTTGTCGTCAGGGCAGGAGGCCCTGTCGACAAACCTCCGTAACCCACCCGCGCACCTGGAGGGCGCAGCCCGGAAGGCGCGCCATCGGGGTGGCCTTTCTCTTGGTTACTTCTCTTTGGCCACGCAAAGAGAAGTAACCCGGGCCGCGGCAGCGGCTCGGAAGCCCGCGGCAGGCGAGCCAGGTTGCGGTAACGCCAAGACAGAGCGAAAGGCACTGGATCCCCGCCTTCGCGGGGATGACGGTGAGGGGAGTTGCGGCCGTGCTGCCGCGCGATGCGCTGTTCCCCTTACGCGGCGGATGACGGCGAGGGCGCGAGGGCGATCCACACGCCCGGATGCTGCGGCGCGGTAGCCTTGACCTTCCTTGGGGTACAATAGGCGTTTTCGCATAGCTCCCCTCCCCGAATGATCGCACTCGACGGGCAGAGCGCCCTCTCTCCTTTCCGCCTCGAACGCCTGAACGCACGCCTGGAAGCCATTAGCCGTGGCACTCGCGTCCAGTCTTCCTGGTTTGTCTATTTCATCGATGCCGCGGTGATGCCGGAGGGCGAACAGCGCCGGCGACTGCTCGAGGTGCTCGAGGCCAAGGATGCGACGCCGGAAGCGGCCTCGCTGTGGGTCGTGCCGCGGCTGGGCACCATCTCGCCCTGGTCGAGCAAGGCTACCGACATCCTGCACGGCGCCGGCTTTGACGTGCACCGCGTCGAGCGTGGCACGGCCTGGCAGGTTGCCGGTTTGCCGGAGGCGGATTCGCCGCAGCATGAAGCGGTGATGACAGTGCTGCACGATGCGATGACGCAATCCGTGCTGACCCATCTGCAGGACGCCCAGGGCTTGTTCCTGGCGGGGCAGCCGGGTCCGCTGGTGCATGTCGCCCTGGGCAGCGATGCCCGCGCCGCACTTGCCAAGGCCAATGCCGAACTGGGCCTGGCGCTGGCCGACGACGAGATCGACTACCTCGCCGAGCGCTATGCCGAACTCGGTCGCGATCCGACCGACGCCGAGCTCTTCATGTTCGCCCAGGCCAATTCCGAGCATTGCCGCCACAAGGTGTTCAACGCGAGTTGGACGTTGGACGGCAACGAACAGGAAAAGAGCCTGTTCGGCATGATCAAGAACACCCATCAGCATTCGCCGGCGCATACGTTGTCTGCCTACAAGGACAACGCGGCCGTGATCGAAGGCTACGAGGGCATGCGCTTCTTCGCCGACAAGGACGGCGTGTGGCGCGGCCATCGGGAGCGTGTCGATTACGCGATCAAGGTGGAGACGCATAACCATCCGACCGCGATCGCGCCGTGGCCCGGCGCGGCGACCGGCGCGGGTGGCGAGATTCGCGACGAAGGCGCTACCGGTCGTGGTGCCAAGCCCAAGGCAGGCCTCACCGGCTTCTCGGTATCGGACCTGCGCATCCCAGGCACGCCGCGGCCGTGGGAAGTGGATCGCCCGCTGCCGCCGCACATGGCCACCGCGTTCGAGATCATGCGCGATGGTCCGCTGGGTGCTGCCGCGTTCAACAACGAATTTGGCCGTCCCTGCCTGGGGGGCTATTTCCGTACCTACGAGCACGAAACCGGCGAAGCCGGTGTTCGTCGCGGTTACGACAAGCCGATCATGATCGCCGGTGGCCTGGCCAATATCCGCAGCAGCGACGTGCAGAAGCGCGAAGTGCAGCCGGGCAACAAGGTGATCGTGCTGGGCGGCCCGGCCATGCTGATCGGCCTCGGTGGTGGCGCTGCTTCGTCGGTGGCCTCAGGCACCTCGAGCAAGGAACTGGATTTCGCCTCGGTGCAGCGTGACAACGCCGAGATGGAACGCCGCTGCCAGGAAGTGATCGACGCCTGCTGGCGCCGCGGTGACAAGAACCCGATCGTCAGCGTCCACGATGTGGGCGCGGGTGGCTTGTCCAATGCGATCCCCGAGCTGCTGAACGATGCCGGCGTGGGTGGTCGTATCGATCTTTCTCGCCTGCCGTGCGATGACCCGTCGCTGTCGCCGATGCAGGTCTGGAGCAACGAGTCGCAGGAACGCTATGTACTGGCGATCGGCGCCGAGGACCTGGCCGAATTCGAAGCCTACTGTGCCCGCGAACGCTGCCCGTATGCCGTCGTGGGCGACGCCACGGCCGAGCGTCAGCTGGTGCTGCACGATCCGCGCACCGACACCCTGGTGATCGACTTGCCGATGGATGTGCTGTTCGGCAAGCCGCCGCGCATGCATCGCGATGCCACGCGCCTGAAGCCACGCGTCGACCTGGTGCCGGATCTCACCGGCATCGGCATGGACGAGGCGCTGCTGCGCGTCTTGCGCCTGCCCACCGTGGGCAGCAAGAGCTTCCTCATCACCATCGGCGACCGCACCGTGGGTGGCCTCAACCACCGCGATCCGATGGTGGGCCCGTGGCAGGTGCCGGTCGCCGATGCCGCCGTCACCATCACCGATTTCGACGGCTATACCGGCGAAGCCATGGCGATGGCCGAGCGCGCGCCGGTGGCCCTGCTCAACAGTGCCGATGCCGCCCGCCTCGCGGTTGGCGAAGCCATCACCAACCTGGCTGCGGCACCGATTGCGTCGCTCGGCGAAGTGCGCCTGTCGGCGAACTGGATGGCGGCGGTGAACTATCCAGGTGAAGACGCGGCACTGTTCGACGCGGTGAAGGCCGTGGGCATGGAATTGTGCCCGGAGCTGGACATTTCCATACCGGTCGGCAAGGACTCGTTGTCCATGCAGACCGTGTGGAAGGACGGCGACCAGCCGCAGCGCACGGTGTCGCCGGTATCGCTGGTGATCACCGGTTTTGCGCGCGTGACCGACGTGCGCCGCACGCTGACCCCGCAACTGCGCCTCGATCGTGGCGATTCCGAATTGTGGCTGCTTGACCTCGGTGCCTGCCGCGACCGCCTGGGCGGCTCCGCGCTGACCCAGGTGTTCAATCGTGGCGGCGGCGTGCCGCCGGATCTCGATGACGCGAAGCGCCTCAAGGCGCTGTTCGAGCTGGTCCAGGAAGCGAATGCGAGTGGCTTGCTGCTGGCCTATCACGACCGCTCCGACGGTGGCGTCATCGTGACCCTGCTGGAAATGGCGTTCGCTGGTCACTGTGGCCTCGAGATCCAGCTGGACGGCTGGGCCGAAGCGACGCTGCGTGCCTTGTTCAACGAAGAGCTTGGCGCGGTGGTGCAGGTGGCATCCGCCAATCGCGAGGCGTTCGAGGCGCTGCTGGTGAAGCATGGCCTCACCGGCATGGCTTATCGGATTGGCCGTCCCAAGGAAAAGCTGGGCATCAAGCTGTTCCACAACGGCGACACGCTGTTCAAGTGGAACTGGACCACCTTGTTCGAAGCGTGGAACGAGACCAGCTACGCCATGCAGCGCTTGCGCGACAACCCGATGACGGCCGATGCCGAGCGCGAATGGCGCCTCGACGATGCCGACCCGGGCATCTCGCCCAAGCTCAGCTTCAATCCGGCGGAAGACATCGCTGCGCCGTATATCGCCAAGGGTGCGCGACCGCGCGTGGCGGTGGTGCGCGAGCAGGGCGTCAACGGCCAGGTGGAAATGGCCGCGGCGTTCACGCGCGCCGGCTTCGAGGCGGTGGACGTGCATATGTCCGACCTCGCCAGCGGCCGCATCAAGCTGGCCGACTTCCGCGGCTTCGCCGCCTGCGGCGGTTTCTCCTACGGTGACGTGCTGGGCGCTGGTCGTGGCTGGGCCACGTCCATCCTCTACAACGACTACCTGCGCGCCGAGTTCAGCGAATTCTTTGCCGACAACACGCGCTTCGCGCTTGGCGTCTGCAATGGTTGCCAGATGATGAGCCAGCTCAAGGACATCATTCCGGGCGCACAGCATTGGCCGAAGTTCCTGCGCAACACCTCGGAACAGTACGAGGCGCGCCTGGCCACGATCGAGGTGCTCGACTCGCCGAGCATCTTCTTCAAGGGCATGGCCGGTTCGCGCATCCCGGTGGCGGTGGCGCACGGCGAGGGACGCGTGAGCTTCCCGCAGGCCTGCAGTCCGTCCAAGGCGGGCGGCGCACTGCGCTTTGTCGACAACCGTGGCCGGCCGACCGAAGACTATCCGCTGAACCCGAACGGTTCGCCGGGCGGCCTCACCGGCTTCACCGCCGCGGACGGGCGCGTGACAATCCTGATGCCGCACCCCGAGCGCGTGCACCGCTCGGTGCAGATGAGCTGGCATCCGGAGAAGTGGGGCGAGGATTCGCCGTGGATGCGCATGTTCCGCAACGCACGGGTGTGGTGCGGTTGATGGTTCGCGGCCGCGCTGGGAGCCGGTTCTGGTTCTCCGCGTGGCCTGTACCGTTCGCGCGGGCCTAGCATGACCACCCCGGTGGCACGCTGGCTCGTGCGGGTGCTGCCGGCTTTGGCCTGGGCCGCTCTGCTGGCACTCTGTCCCTGGTGGATGGGTTTGCCGCTGTTGCTGCTGCTGGCCGTGGGCGCGGTGGTGTTTGCGCGGCGCATCGTGCATTACGCGGCACTGTGTCGCCGCGGTCTGCGCTGGGGTTTGCCGGGTTTGCTGTTTGCCGTCCAGCGCGCGCTGGGTGGCGACCTGGTGGCTTGGGGTGCCGCTTTGTTGGGGGCACTGGTGGGCTTCTCGCTGGTGGCGCTGATGGAGTCACTGCTGGATCGACGTGTGCGGCGTGCGCCCTACGGGTCGCCTGCACCGGCGTGGCAGGATATGGCGCTTGCACCGATGGGGCCGCCGGCGCAGATCATCGAGCTGTCGCGCGCCGCTTGGTGCGAGGCAGGCGATGCATTCGCCGACCCGGGCGGGGAGCCGGTGCACTACCAGGCCGGCGAACGTGATCGAGGGCGCTACGTGTTCGCGAAGGGGCGGGTGATCGACAACGTGAGTCCGCGTTGCTGCTTCGGCCCGGGCGGACGCTGGTTCGTGGCGAGCCTGCCTGAAGGGCGCGGCGACACCTTGTGGGATCGCCAGGCCGATCGCTTGCATCGCTTGTCCGGTTGGGAGTTATGCGGCTGGGAAGGCGAGCAACCCTGGTTGGCGCGAAGCCCTGACGGCGTGCCCACGTCACTGCACGAGGTGCTGGGGCAGGGGCGCCGACCCTAGCCAGGCGCCCGCTCTACGTTTCTTCACTCTTCGACACGCCACACCTCGCGCATACTTGGATCCAGTGAACAACTCCGCCCAAACAACCTTGTCCTCGGTACTGCCGGTCAGCGTGATCGTGGTGGCTGCCGACAGCGGCCCGTCGTTGCGCGAGTGCGCGCGCCGCGTGCTGGCTTGCGAGGTCCCGCTGGAATTCATCCTGGTCGACAACGCCTCGGACGATGGCATTCCCCAGGCGATTGCGCGCGCCTACGAGAACGATGCGCGGCTGCGCGTCGTCTACAACCACGCCAACCTCGGCTTTGGCCCGGCGGTGAATCGTGGCGCAGCGCAGGCACATGGCAAGTCCGTGCTGGTGCTCAACCCGGATTGCCTGATCGACACCGACACCTTGCGGCGCCTGCTGGAGCTGCTGGCCAACCATCCGCGCGCCGGCGTGATTGGCGCCGTCGTATGCGACGAGAACGGCGTGGCCGACCCGGCCTCGTATCGTCGCGATCCGCTGTTGAGTCGCTCGCTCAATACCCTGTTCAAGCGCGCGGGTGAAGGCGTCAACATCGAAGGGCCGATCCCGCAAGCCTTGCTCGAAGTCGAGGCGGTGTCGGGCGCGCTGATGCTGCTGCCGCGTCGCGTATTCGACTATCTCGCCGGTTTCGACGAAGACTATTTCCTGCACTGCGAAGACCTGGACCTGTGTCGGCGCGTGCGTGACGCCGGTTATCGCGTGATGCTGGCAGGTGATGTGCGCGTGCTGCACGGCAAGGGCAGTTCGAGCCGGCATCGTCCGGTCTTCGTCAGCCGGCACAAGCATCGCGGCATGTGGCGCTGGTTCCGCAAGTTCGATCCGGCCGCACGCAAGCCGTGGTTGTCGGCCCTCGTGTGGCTCGGCATCTGGGCGCATTTTCTGTTGCAGATTCCCGGCCAATGGCTGCGCCTGATGCGGCGCAGGCTTGCCAGCGGGAAACCTGGCGCATGAGTGCATCGTCGTCGCGTACGGCGACATGGGCCACGGTCGGACTGATTGCCGTCACTGCCGTCTGGGGTTCAACCTTCTTCCTGATCAAGGATCTGGTGGCGCGCATGCCAGTGGCCGACTTCCTGGCTGTGCGCTTCCTGATCGCCGCGTTCGCCATGCTGGTGTTCTTTCATCGCCCCTTGATGCGCCTGAGTCGGCGCGAATGGGGGCAGGGCATCGCGCTTGGCGCGATCTTTGGCATTGCGCAGTTGTTGCAGACGTCCGGCCTGGAGCACACCTCGGCCAGCATCAGCGGCTTCGTCACCGGCATGTACGTGGTGTTCACGCCCTTGCTCGGCACCGTGCTCCTGCGCCAACGCCTGCCGCCCGTGACGTGGATCGCCGTGCTGCTCTCGGTGGGTGGCCTGGGCCTGCTCGCCTTGCATGGTCTGAGCATCGGCTACGGTGTGTGGCTCACCCTGGCCTCGGCCGCCCTGTATGGCTTGCACATCGTCGGGCTGGGCGCGTGGTCGCGGCCGGGCAGTGCGTTTGCGCTTTCGAGCGTGCAGGTGAGCGTGATCGCGGTCATCTGCCTGCTCGCGACTTTGCCTGCCGGTCCGACCCTGCCTCCCGACACTGAAGCGTGGTTGGCCGTCGTCTACATGGCGCTGGCGGCCGGCGCGGGCGCCATGCTGGTGCAGACCTGGGCACAGGCGCATCTGTCACCGACGCGGGCGGCGATCGTGATGACGCTGGAGCCGGTATTCGCCGCCGGTTTTGCCGTGAGTTTTGGCCACGACGCCTTGACCTGGCGAATGATGGCCGGCGGCGTGTTGGTGCTGGCGGCGATGTATCTGGTGGAGTTGGCGCCACGACGCGGCGGGATGACCGTCGAGGGTTTGCACCACGAGGTGTAGCGCGGTTTTTTCGTCGTGGGATCCAGCGCGCTTTACTCCTTCTCCCCATTGGGGAGAAGGTTGGGATGAGGGGGCGGGTGCTCGCGATGACGCAATGACCGAGCGATTACGCCAGCTTGCCGCTTACGCAGCGGGCGTTCCGAACCGCTGCCGCGGTCCGGGTCACTTTTCTTTTGCTGGCCCAAAAGAAAAGTAACCCAAAGAAAATGGCCTGAAGAGCTCGTAGCATTGCGCGGGATACGAGCCTGACGGGTGTCGCCAGCCAGACAGGTGGCGGCCCATGGCCGCTACACAGCGGCTACACCGCAACGCGCCGAGGCGGAGAGGGTTTAAGGCGTAGGCGTGTTGTCATGCCGCAACTGAGCTGGTGACATGGCTCGGTTGTAGCGCTTCCGCGAGCACCCGCCCCTCATCCCAACCTTCTCCCCGAAGGGGAGAAGGAGCACAGCTCAGCGTACCTTTGGTGGCCGCGGCTGCATCGCAATCCGCACCAGGTAAACCACGATGGCGATATTCGCCACCAGCGCTCCGAGCTTCAGCCAGCTGAAGCGATGCAGGGTCTCGTAGAACTCGACCGGAATCAGCGAACCGGTGGCGATCACCGTGAACCACTCCGCCCAATGCTTGCGCAACCACAGGCCGGTACCTTCGGTGGCGAAGATCGCTGCATAGGCGAGAGCGACCAGCCCGATCGCGACGAACTTGCTCGGGCCCCATTGCTGCAATAGCTCGACCAGTCGCCAGCGCAGGCCGTTGCTGTCGCTGAGCGACAGGTGCTCCAGCCAGTGCACCAGCTTCTCGAAGTTCTGCTCGCGGTCGAGGTGAAAAGCGAAGGCCGCCACCAGGATCAGGCAGACGGTCTTCACCGCCTTGTAGATGGCAATGACGCGCAGGCCGATGCTGTGCTGCGCTTCGACTTCCGAGGTGGGTTGGGTGAGGTGGTGTTCGGTCATGGTGAAACGTGTGGCTCGGGGTTTTGCATGGTCACCAGGCGATGATGAAGGGAACGGCACGGAAAGCCCAGCGCCATCCGTCATGGCGCCTGCCAAAACGAGAAAGGCCATGCCCCGCTTCGAGGCATGGCCTTGGCGGAAACTTGCCGCCTGCTCAGCAGCAACGTCCGCCGGTGCCCTTGTAGCGGGCGATCTGGCGTTCGCGGAAGAATTCCTTGTAGCTGGGCACCGGGCGCTCGGGATGGTGTTCGCGCAGATGCTTCACATAGACGTCGTAGTCGGGGACGCCGCAGGAGAGGCGGGCGGTTTGCACCGCCCTTTTCCAGATGGCCCGCAGGTTCGCGTTCATGGTCGCAGCCCTCATTGAATCGGCACGCTGCCCAGTGCCACGTACGGCTCCTCGTGCGCGGTCGGGTGGTTGATGCGCCAAGCCTTGAGTATCGCGTTGAGGGTGAAGCCAAGCATGGTGAGGATCAGCAGGATGAAGATGCCGGTGAGTGCGGCGTCTACATAGTTGTTGGTGATGATGCGCTGCATCTCCGCGGCATCCTTGGCGGGCGCCAGCAGCTTGCCGTCCGCGGCGGCCTGCGCGTACTTCTGCGCGGCGGCGGAGAAACTGATCGGGCCACTGAGTTTCTGCCAGCCGGCGGTGAGCGTGCACACCACCAGCCAGATGGCGGGAATGCCCGGCACCAGCACGTAGCGCTCGCGTTTGAGCTTCACCGTGACCACGGTGGCCAGCATCAACGCGACCGCGGCGAGCATCTGGTTGGCAATGCCAAACAGTGGCCACAAGGTGTTGATGCCGCCCAGCGGATCGACCGCGCCCTGGTACAGGAAGTAGCCCCACAGACCCACGCAGATGGCGGTGGCGAGCAGATTGCCGGTCCACGATTCGGTGTGCTGCAGTGGTTTGTAAACCAGGCCCGCGATCTCCTGGATCATGAACCGGCCCACGCGCGTGCCGGCATCCACCGTGGTGAGGATGAACAGCGCTTCGAACAGGATGGCGTAGTGGTACCAGAACGCCATCATGCCTTCGCCCGGGATGATGCCGTGCAGCAGCTGGGCCATGCCGACGGCAAGGGTCGGCGCACCGCCGGCGCGGCTGAGGATGCTGGTCTCGCCGATGTTCTTGGCGGTATTGAGCAGTTCGTCAGGCGTCACCACGAAACCCCATTCGCTGATGGTGGTGGCGGCCTGCTGTGCGGTGGTGCCGATCAGGGCGGAAGGGGAGTTCATGGCGAAGTACACCCCCGGATGCAGCGAGGCGGCGGCGATCAGCGCCATGATGGCAACGAAAGCTTCCATCAGCATGCCGCCATAACCGACCATGCGCGCCTCGCCTTCACTGGCGAGCAGTTTCGGCGTGGTGCCCGAGGCAATGATCGAATGCCAGCCCGACACCGCGCCGCAGGCGATGGTGATGAACAGGAACGGGAACAGGTTGCCCTGGAACACCGGGCCGGTGCCGTCGATGAACTTGGTCACGGCCGGCATCTGCAGCGTTGGCGCAGCCAGGAAGATGGCCAGCGCCAGCAGCAGGATGGTGCCGATCTTGAGGAAGGTGGACAGGTAGTCGCGCGGTGCCAGCAGCAGCCATACCGGCAGCACCGAGGCGCAGAAGCCATAGGCGATCAGCAGCCAGGCCAGCGCCTTCGCATCGAAGTTGAACAGCGGCGCCAGCGTCGGCGAGACGCTGACATGCGAGCCGAACCAGATCGAGGCGAGCAGCAGCACCAGGCCGATGATCGACACTTCGAGAATCCTGCCGGGACGCACCCAGCGCAGGTAGATGCCCATCAGCAGGGCGATGGGAATGGTACAGGCCACCGTGAACGTGCCCCAGGGGCTGTGTGTCAGCGCCTTGACCACCACCAGGGCGAGCACCGCCAGCACGATCATCATCAGCACCAGCACGCCGAACATGGCGACCACGCCGGCCACCGGCCCCAGTTCGTCGCGCAGCATGTTGCCCAGCGAGCGCCCATCGCGACGCAGCGACAGGCCGAGGATCATGAAATCCTGCACCGCACCGGCGAAAACCACGCCAAACAGGATCCAGATGGTTCCGGGCAGGTAGCCCATCTGCGCCGCCAGCACCGGACCTACCAGCGGTCCGGCACCCGCGATCGCCGCGAAATGGTGGCCGAACACCACCCACTTGTCAGTCGGCACGTAGTCGAGGCCGTCGTTGCGCAGCACCGCGGGGGTGGCCCGGCTGGGGTCCATGCGCAGGACGTTGTCGTTGATGAACTTGCCGTAGAAGCGATAGCCGATCAGGAACACGGCGATGGCGGCAGCCACCACCCAGATGGCATTGATCGGTTCACCGCGGCGCAGGGCGACGACGCCCAGGCACCACGCGCCGATGATCGCGATGACGGCCCACAGGATCTTGCCGGCGGGACTTGGTTTGGCAACGGCGGTGTGCATGCGCATTCGCTCCTGAACGGTCCCCAACAAGGGTCGTCCCCGTCGCCTTGGGGGTCAAGAGCCATTATGCGCCTGCCAACATTAGCCATTGGTCGAATGCGCCGCGGCGACGCGGGGCACGCTGGCATCGCCATCTGCGCGGTAGACTGCTGCTTCGGCCGGCCCAGCGCCCGATGGGCGGCAACTCTGCCAGGAGCGAGGCATTCCATGATCCGAGAGATCCTGAAGATGGGCGATGCCCGGCTGTTGCGGGTGGCGCCACCGGTGCCTGACGCGATGATCGGCAGCGCCGGGCTGGATTCGCTGATCGCGGACATGTTCGACACCATGCACGATGCCGGTGGCGTCGGCCTTGCCGCGCCGCAGATCGGCGTGGACCTGCAACTGGTGATCTTCGGCTTCGACCAGTCCGAGCGTTATCCGGATGCGCCGGCGGTGCCGCGCACCATCCTGTTGAACCCGATGATCACGCCGCTCTCGCAGGACATGGAAGAGGGCTGGGAGGGTTGCCTGTCGGTGCCGGGGCTGCGCGGCGTGGTGAGCCGCTATTCGCTGATCCGCTACCAGGGGCTGGACCCGAAGGGCGAGCGCATCGACCGCAATGCCGAGGGCTTCCATGCGCGGGTCGTGCAGCACGAGTGCGATCACCTGATCGGGCGCCTGTATCCCTCGCGCATCACCGATTTCAGCCGGTTCGGCTATACCGAGGTGCTGTTCCCGGGGATGGACCCGGGCGCGGACGAATAGTGGCCCTCGGCGCCCTCTCACGCTCGGGGGAGGGCGAAAAAAATACCTTGCGTAGCCCCCCGAATCTGGCAAATCTACGCGCTGGCCCGCCGCCCGGCGGCAGCCATCGCATCCATGTCGCCCCCGGGCGACGAGCAGGGGACACCAAGATGACGGGCAGGCATTCGTGAGCGGCAACCATCCCAGCGCCCAGTCGCGCAAAGAGCTGACCATTCGCGGTCTCATCCTCGGCGTCGTGATCACCGTGGTGTTCACCGCGGCCAATGTGTTCTTCGGCCTCAAGGCCGGCCTCACGTTTGCCACCTCGATTCCGGCGGCGGTGATCTCGATGGCGCTGTTGCGCGCCTTCAAGGACTCGACCATCCAGGAAAACAACATCGTGCAGACGATCGCCTCGGCGGCCGGCACCTTGTCTTCGATCATCTTCGTGCTGCCAGGCATGATCATGATCGGCTGGTGGACCGGATTCCCGTTCTGGACCTCGTTCGCCGTGTGCGCGCTGGGCGGCATCCTGGGCGTGATGTACTCGATCCCGCTGCGCCGCGCGCTGGTGACCAATTCCGACCTGCCGTATCCGGAGGGCCTCGCCTGCGCCGAAGTGCTCAAGGTGGGCAGCGGCGGCGAGGATGGCGACGGCAGTGTCGAGGAAGGCAAGGCCGGCCTGATGGCCGTGCTGTGGGGCTCGATCGTGTCGGCGGTGTTCGCCGTAGTGGTGGCTACCCAGGTGTTTGCCAGCGACGTGGTGCAGTACTTCCGCGTGGGCAGCAAGGGTTCGGTCAGCGGCTTCGACTTCAATCTTTCCTTCGCGCTGTTCGCCATTGGTCACCTGGTGGGCTTGTCGGTCGGTATCGCGATGCTGATCGGCGCGGTGATCGGCTGGGGCTGGGGCGTGCCGCATTACTCCTTGCTGGCGCAGGCCACCGGCGCGGTGGCCGACGTGGCCAATGCCACCTGGAGCCACAAGGTGCGCTTCGTGGGCGCGGGCGCGATCGGCGTGTCGGCGATCTGGACCCTGGCCAAGCTGGTCAAGCCGGTGATCAGCGGCCTGACCTCGGCCATGGCCGCCTCGCGCGTGCGCAAGGCCGGCAAGGCCGATTCGCTGCCGCGTACCGAGCGCGATATTCCGATCGGCATCGTCGGCCTGATCACACTGGCGTGCTTCATTCCGATTGCCTGGCTGCTCGGCTACTTCGGCTCGATCAGCGGCCTGGGCGACCACCTGATGGTGCTTGCCGTCGGCGGCGTGGCCTTCGTGGTGCTGATGGGCTTCTTCGTGTCCACCGTGTGCGGCTACATGGCCGGCCTGATCGGCTCGTCGAACAGCCCGCTGTCGGGCGTCGGCATCCTGGTGGTGATCGCCGCGGCCTTGCTGCTGGTGGCCTTCGTCAAGCCCTACGTGGGGCCGGAAGCAGGCAAGGCGCTGGTGGCGTTCGCGCTGTTCATCACCTCGGTGGTGTTCACGGTGGCGGCGATTGCCAACAACAACCTGCAGGACCTGAAGACCGGCCAGCTGGTGGACGCCACGCCGTGGCGCCAGCAGGTGGCCCTGGTGATCGGCGTGGTCGCTGGCGCGGCGGTGATTCCGCCGGTGCTGGACCTGCTCAACAAGGCCTACGGTTTCGTCGGCGTGGCTGGAGCAGGCGCACATGCGCTGCCGGCCCCGCAGGCGGGCCTGATCTCGGCGCTGGCGCAGGGCGTGATCACCAACAATATCGACTGGAGCCTGATCATCACCGGCATCTGGATCGGTGTGGCCATCATCATCATCGATGAGGTCCTGCGCCGTACCACCAAGCGGCTCAGCATGCCGCCCCTGGCGGTGGGCCTGGGCATCTACCTGCCCACGGTCAGCACGTTGATGGTGGTAGTGGGTTCCATTGTCGGCTGGTATTTCGACCGTCGCGCGGATCGCTCGGCCAACCCCGAATCGACCAAGCAGCTCGGCGTGTTGCTGGCCTCGGGCCTGATCGTGGGCGAGAGCGTGATCGGCGTGGTGATCGCGTTCATCGTCGGCCTGTCTGGCAAGGGCGCGCCGCTGGCCCTGGTCGGCGACAGCTTCGCCGGCGCGGCGCAGTGGATCGGCGGCATCGCCTTCGCGGCGATCGTCTTCGTGCTGTACCGCTGGGTGGCCCGCATGGGCAAGGGGCTGAACGGCAAGGCCTGAGTTTGTGGTCGCGGCCTGCCTGAAGCGACCGCGACCAATTGTCATTCCCGCATGCCACGATCGAACAGGAACGGGCCTTGACCGGCTATCCTAGACGGTCGCAGCGCAGTCCTGCGTGCAGGTCGATGTGGAGGCGGTAAACGCGTGGTGGAGCAGACTGGGGCGGAGGCCCCGATTTCCGGAGACGTGCTGGCTCGTCCTGGCCTGATGGCCAGGTTGCGCCGGTTGGCCGGTCCCCTGCTTTCGGTGGCGATGCTGTGCCTGGCGCTGTGGGCGCTGCGGCGTCTGGCCAGCGAGGTGAGCTACCGCGAGGTCGCCCGCTACGTCCACGGTCTTGAGAACTATCGCGTTGCACTGGCCGTACTGCTGACCGCCGGCAGTTATGGCGTGATGACCTTGTACGACTGGTTCGGGTTGGCCTATGTCGGCAAGCGCCTGCCGCGCGCCCAGGTCAGCTTGATCTCCTTTATCAGCTACGCCTTCAGCAATGCGCTGGGCATGGCCTTGCTGATTTCCGGCTCGATCCGCTACCGCTTCTATATTCAGGCCGGCCTGACCACCGCCGAGGTGGCCAAGGTCGTGTTGTATTGCACGCTCAGTTTCTGGCTGGGCCTGTGCGCCCTGACCGGCGTGACGCTGTTGCTGGTGCCGGTGCCGGCATCGTTGCCCCTGGCCAGTTGGCGCTTGCCGGTGGCCGCCGTGCTCACCGCGATTCCCCTGCTATGGCTGGTGGGCAATCGCCTGCTGGGACGTCCGCTGCGTATCTGGCGCTGGCGCGTGAGCCTGCCATCGGCGCGCGTCGCCGCGCGCCAGATCCTGGTGGGCGCGGTGGACTGGGGCCTGGCCGCCTACGTGCTCTACCTGCTGATGCCGAACCAGGTGGATACCGGCTTCGGGCATTTCCTGGCGATCTTCGTGCTGGCGCAGATCGCCGGCCTGATCAGCCATGTGCCGGGCGGGCTGGGCGTGTTCGAAGCGGTGATGCTGGCCGGCTTCGGCGCGGCCGGCAACCAGGGACTGGAGGCGCCGATCCTCGGCGCGCTGGCCGCCTACCGCCTGATCTACTACTTCCTGCCCCTGCTCGCGGCGACCCTGGTGGTGCTGGTGCGCGAAGCGCGCGGTCTGCGCAGCAAGGCACTGCTGGCGCCGTGGTTCACCGCGCTGCTGCCGCCGTTCTTCGCCGGCCTCACCATGGTCTCGGGCGCCGTGCTGCTGTTCTCCGGCGCCACCTCGGCATTGCCGGCGCGCATGGCGATCTTGCGTGATGTGTTGCCGCTGGCGGTGCTGGAAGTCTCCCACTTCCTCAGCAGCGTGGTCGGCATGATGCTGCTGATCCTGGCGCGCGGCCTGCAGCGCCGGCTGGATGCGGCCTATGTGCTGACCCTCGTGCTGCTGGTGCTGGGCGCGGTGCTGTCGCTGCTCAAGGGCATCGACTACGAAGAAGCCATCCTGCTGTCCTTGCTGGCGCTGGCGCTGGCGCCGGCGCATCAGCTGTTCTACCGGCGCACTTCGCTGTTCAGCGCCAGCTTCTCGATGGGCTGGATCATCGCCATCCTCGCCGTGCTGGTCTGTGCCGGCTGGCTGGTCGCCTTCAGCTACAAGCACGTGGAATACAGCAACAACCTGTGGTGGGAGTTCAGCTTCTATCACGGCGGTGCACCGCGCGCCTTGCGCGCCCTGGTGGGTGCGGCGGCCGCGGGCCTGCTGTTTGCCCTGGCCAACCTGATCCGTCCGGCGCGACCGGATTTGCGCCTGCCGAACGAGGGGGAACTGGAGCGGGCGTTGCCGCTGATCAAGCAGTATTCGTCCGCGCAGGCGCATCTGGCCCTGATGGGCGACAAGACGCTGCTGTTCGATCCCGAGGGCAAGGCCTTCATCATGTACGACGTGGAAGGCCGCAGCTGGGTCGCCATGGGCGATCCGGTGGGTGAGTCGGATGAAGCGCGGCGCGAGCTGGTATGGACCTTCCGCGACCAGTGCGAACGCGCGGGTGGCTGGCCGTTGTTCTACCAGGTGCGCCCCGAGGACCTGGACCTCTACCTCGAAGTCGGCATGAACCTGCTGAAGATCGGCGAGGAAGCCCGGGTCTTGCTCAGCAGCTTCAGTCTCGACGGCAAGTCGAAGAAGGTCTTGCGCAACACCATCAACAAGCTCACCCGCGAAGGCATGCGGCTGGAAATCGTGCCGGCGGAAGCGGTGGTGGCGCTGCTGCCACGCCTGAAGAAAATCTCCGATGCCTGGATGCGCGACAAGGGCGTGCGCGAGAAAGGGTTCTCGTTGGGCACGTTCGATCCGCAGTACCTGCAGCGCACGCCGATGGCCCTGGTGTGGCAGGGCGATGAACTGGTGGCGTTCTCCAACCTGTTCCTCACCGACAGCAAGGAGGAGGCGTCGCTGGACCTGATGCGTCACCTGCCTGAAGGCACCTCCGGCATCATGGATTTCATGTTCGTCGAACTGATGACGTGGGCCAGGCAGGAGGGCTACCGCTGGTTCAATCTCGGCATGGCGCCGCTGTCCGGCCTGCAGAACCGGCGCAGCGCGCCGCTGTGGAGCCGGCTGGGCGCGATGCTGTTTGGACGTGGCGAGCGCTTCTACAACTTCCGCGGCCTGCACAAGTACAAGGACAAATTCGACCCGGTGTGGGAACCTCGCTACCTCGCCGTGCCTAATGGCATTGCGTTGCCGCTGGTGTTCGCCAACGTGGCGAGCCTTATTTCGGGTGGACTTTCGGGCATGGTGCGCCGTTGAAACGACTGTGGAAGTATCTCGCGCTGGTGCTGGTCCTGGCCGCAGCCGTCGGGCTGTGGGCCTGGCAACCGTGGCATCACGCCAGCATGGACGAATCGATCGTGAAGGTGCCGGTCGCGCCTGGCGTCACGCCGCCGGCGGGACGCGAGGATGTGGTCGCGATCTTTTATTCCGGTGACGGCGGCTGGCGCGACCTGGACCAGTCGCTGGGCAAGATCATGGCGGCGCACGGCATCCCGGTGGTGGGCATCAGCCTGCTGCAGTACTACTGGCGCGAGCGCTCCGCCGCCGATTCCGCAGCCGATCTGGATGCCTTGATCACGCGCATGACGGCTCAGGGCGACAAGCGTCGCATCTGGCTGATCGGCTTCTCGTTCGGCGCCGACGTGCTGCCGTCCATCGTGGGCAATCTCAGCGCCGAAGGGCGTGCACGCATTGCCCAGATCGTGATGCTGTCGCCCAGCAAGGACGTGAACTTCGAGATTGAAATGGAAGGCTATATGAAGGAGGGCTGGTGGAAGACCCACACCCAGGACTTCTTCCAGTGGATCAATCCGGTCCATCATTCGGATGCGATGCCGCCGCTGCTGGCCTTGGACGGCCATCCTCCGGTGGTGTGCTATTACGGCATCAAGGACAAGGCCGACACCATTTGCGCCGACCCCAAGCTGCCCGCGTGGATCAAGGTCTACGAAAAGACTGGCGACCACCACTTTGACTACAACTACGAAGGGCTGGCGCGGCAGATGATCGACGACCTGCCGGCCGCCGCCGCAGCGCACTGAGGATCGCAAAGCCCGGGTTGGGGCGCGGCTTGCGCCGGTCTGGCGATACCAGGCGTGCATGAATTGCCGCTGCACAACCCGGCCGAAATGCGCCATGTTCTACTTCTTGACGGGGTGGCCGGGTTGATGGACGTGACGACAAACCGTGCAGTGGTGGGGACCCGAAATTCCGGCATTGATCTGTTGCGCGGCCTTGCTATCCTGCTGGTGGTGCTGCATCACATCGGATTGCGTATTCCGCTCAAGAAGAGCCTGCTCGCCGATGTGCTGCCGACACGCTTGCTGAGTGCGTTGAACTACAACGGCTACGAGGCCGTTTTCGTGTTCTTCGTGATTTCGGGGTTTCTGATCGCCAGCCATGCGCTTCGTCGCGATGGCGCGCTCGCGCAGATCGATCTGCGCGCGTTCTACGCCCGGCGCTTTTCGCGCATTGCGCCGTGCCTCGTGTTGCTGGTGGTCGTTCTCAGCGTCCTGCACCTGCTGGGCGTGGACGACTACGTGATCAAGCGCGAAGGGCAGTCGCTGCCGCGCGCTATCGTGGCTGCGCTGGGCTTCCACCTGAACTGGTACGAAGGCGTGACGGGTTACCTGCCCGGCAACTGGGATGTGTTGTGGTCGTTGTCGATCGAGGAAGTGTTCTACATCGGTTTCCCCCTCGTATGCCTGCTGACCAGGCGTGCCTGGCTGCTCGTGCCGATGTTGGCGGTGCTGGCGCTATCGCTGCCGTTCACGCGTGCCGTGCTCGAAGGCAACGAGATCTGGCAGGAGAAGGCCTACTTGCCGGGCATGGCGGCGATTGCGACGGGCGTGCTCGGTGCGCTGTTGACGACACGCTGGCCCGCAGCGTCAGCAGGCGTGTCGAGAGCCGTGCTGTGGGTAGGCGCCGTTGGACTGCTCGCGGTCTTGCTGGCCGAGCGCTGGCTGTGGCCGCTCTTGCATGATGGTTCCATGCTGGTACTGACGACGTCGTCGCTGTGCCTGGTGGTGGCCTGCCAGTGGCGCCAGGATTTGCCGGCGCTGCAGGGTCTCGGTTGGCTGCGTCGATGGGGCCAGCTCAGCTACGAGATCTATCTCACCCACATGTTCGTGGTGTTCGCGGTGGTGCGTGCTTACAAGGCGATGGGTAGCGATCAGGCGCTTGGCTTCCTGTGGTACCTGCCTGCGCTGCCGCTGTGCTGGCTGCTGGGCGCGATGGTGGAGCGTTTTATCTCCACCCCGACGGAGCGCCGTTTGCGCACGCGGCTGCTTTCACGTTCGGTGGTTCGGCAGCCAGCGGTACAGCCTGCGACTGCAATGGACTGAGCCAGGCGTAACCGGGCCCGCTTGGTTCAACGATAGCGGTTGATGCTGTCGCGCAGTTCCAGCGTGGCGGCACGTGCAGCCTGGGCGAAGTCTGCGCCGTTGCCGGCGTAAAGAATCGCACGGGACGAGCTGATCAGCAGGCCTGCACCATCGGCGCTGCGACCATTGCGCACCACCGCTTCCACGTCGCCGCCTTGCGCGCCAATGCCGGGAACCAGCAGGGGCATGTCGCCGACCAGGGCGCGTACTTCGCCCAACTGCTCGGGCCAGGTTGCGCCGGTAACCAGCGCGCAGTTGCGATGGCCGTTCCAATCCTTGGCAATGATCTTGGCGACGTGCTGGTAAAGCGGCAGGGAGTTGCCGTCCTCGTCGGTGACGCGCAGATCCTGCAGGTCGGCCGCGCCTGGATTGGAGGTGTGGCAGAGCAGGATCACGCCCTTGTCGGCGCGATTGAGGAAGGGCTGGATGGAATCGCGCCCGAGATACGGGTTGAGCGTGACCGCATCGGCGCCATAGCGCTCGAACGCTTCGGTCGCGTAATGCTGCGCCGTGCTGCCGATATCGCCGCGCTTGGCGTCGAGAATCACCGGCACGCCAGGGTGCTTGGCGTGGATGTGCGCGATCAAGCGCTCCAGCGCATCCTCCGCGCGCAAGGCGGCAAAGTGCGCGATCTGCGGCTTGTATGAGCACACCAGGTCCGCCGTGGCGTCGACGATGGCGCGGCAGAACTCGAACACGGCGTCGTTGCTGTCTTGCAGATGCGCCGGAAATTTCGCGGGTTCGGGATCGAGGCCGACGCAGACCAATGAGTTGTTGCGGGTCCATGCCTGGTGCAGGGATTGCATGAAGTGCATCGGGGTCTCCTCGCTGCCGCTCTCTGCTCCCTCTCCCCTCCGGGGAGAGGGTTGGGGTGAGGGGTGGTCTTGCGGTATCGCTTAAGAATAGTGATGTTCTTTTGAGGATCGGAGCCAGCCGTGGCCCCTCGCCCCAGCCCTCTCCCCAAAGGGGAGAGGGAGTAAGAGCGGGCTTACGCCAGCTTCTTGTACTTCACGCGATGCGGCCTGGCCGCTTCGTCGCCGAGGCGGCGCTTCTTGTCCGCTTCGTATTCGTTGTAGTTGCCGGGGAAGAACTCGACGTGCGAGTCGCCTTCGAACGCGATGATGTGCGTGGCGATACGGTCGAGGAACCAGCGGTCATGCGAGATCACCATCGCGCAACCCGGGAATTCCAGCATCGCATCTTCCAGTGCACGCAGCGTCTCGACGTCCAGATCGTTCGACGGTTCGTCGAGCAGCAACACGTTGCCGCCCTGCATCAGGGTCTTGGCCAGGTGCAGGCGACCGCGCTCACCACCGGACAGGCTGCCCACCATCTTCTGCTGGTCGGTGCCCTTGAAGTTGAAGCGGCCGATATAGGCACGCGACTGCAGCTCGTAGCGGCCGATGGTGATGATATCGGCGCCGTCGGAGACTTCCTGCCACACGTTCTTGTTCGGATCGAGGCTGTCGCGCGACTGGTCGACGTAGGCCAGCTGCACGGTATGGCCGAGCTTCACCTCGCCCTGGTCCGGCGTTTCCTGGCCGGTGATCAGCTTGAACAGGGTGGACTTGCCGGCGCCGTTCGGGCCGATCACGCCGACGATGGCGCCGGGCGGAATCTTCATCGACAAGTCGTCGATCAGCAGGCGATCGCCGAACGATTTCGACACGTTCTTGAACTCGATCACTTCCTGGCCCAGGCGCTCGCCCGGCGGGATATAGAGTTCGTTGGTTTCGTTGCGCTTCTGGTACTCGACCGAGTTCAGTTCCTCGAAGCGGTTGATACGCGCCTTGCCCTTGGACTGACGGCCCTTGGCGGCCGAACGTACCCACTCCAGCTCGCGTGCGAGGGCCTTCTGGCGACCCTTTTCGGCGGCTTCTTCGCGGGCCAGGCGCTCGCTCTTCTGTTCCAGCCAGTCGGTGTAGTTGCCCTTCCACGGAATGCCGCGGCCGCGGTCGAGTTCGAGGATCCACTCGGCCGCGTGCTCGAGGAAGTAGCGATCATGCGTCACCGCCACCACCGTGCCGGGGTAGTCCTGCAGGAACTGCTCCAGCCAGTCGACGGACTCGGCGTCCAGATGGTTGGTCGGCTCGTCGAGCAGCAGCATGTCCGGCTTGGACAGCAGCAGGCGGCACAGCGCCACGCGACGCTTTTCACCACCGGACAGCGGGCCGATCTTGGCGTCCCACGGCGGCAGGCGCAGCGCGTCGGCGGCCACTTCGAGCTGGCGCTCCAGCGCATGGGCGTCGTTCACCGCCAGGATGTTTTCCAGCTCCTGCTGTTCCTTGGCCAGCTTGTCGAAGTCGGCGCCTTCCTCGGCGTAGGCGGCGTAGACCTCGTCGAGGCGCTTCTGCGCATCGAGGATCACCGACACGCCTTCCTCGACCGCTTCGCGCACGGTCTTCTCCGGATCGAGCTGCGGCTCCTGCGCCAGATAGCCGACCTTGATACCCGGCTGCGGGCGGGCTTCGCCCTGGAAGTCCTTGTCCACGCCGGCCATGATCTTCAGCACCGTCGACTTGCCCGCGCCGTTCAGGCCCAGCAGGCCGATCTTGGCGCCGGGGAAGAAGCTGAGCGAGATGTCCTTGATGATCTGGCGCTTCGGGGGGACGATCTTGCTCACCCCGTTCATGGTGTAGATGTATTGCATGGAGCCTCCGGCGGCGTGCACGACGCCGGCTGAGGAGGGCAGGCGGTGCATTCAGAGTGGGTGTAAACCACTCATTATAGCGGCTTGTGGGGCGATCCCGGTGACAGCAGCGCCCCTGCTGCGTGAGTTCCCTGCCTCTCGGCGGCCATGTTCTGGCGGCGAATGGCCAGTGTCCCCGTCCATGCTGGTCTTTTCCACGGATGAGACGCCATGACAGGACCA
Organism: Dyella halodurans; assembly: GCF_026283925.1. GTDB lineage: Bacteria > Pseudomonadota > Gammaproteobacteria > Xanthomonadales > Rhodanobacteraceae > Dyella > Dyella halodurans. Next base: position 146,676 of record NZ_JAPDPF010000003.1, on the reverse strand, counting down.
GGCATGCCGGCGGCGGGCAACGCGTTACGGGTGTTTGCCGTGCTGGACGGGCAAACGGCGGCCTGGGCGCAGACGCGTGGTCGCTGGGCCACGGCCTTGCATGAGCTGGTCTGTTTTGGCCTGAAGCAGGCCTCGGCCTGCCTGTTCGGGGGCTGCATGCTGGCCTTGTTGCTGGCGACGTGGGCCTGGTACCCGGCCGGGGCTGCCCTGGCGCGTTACGACTTCCTCACCCTGGCCGCGCTGTCGATCCAGCTCGTGCTGATCGCCACCGGGCTGGAGGGGCGCGACGAGGCCGTGGTGATCCTGTGCTTTCACCTGGTGGGCACCGCGATGGAAGTCTTCAAGACGACGATGGGCTCGTGGGTGTATCCCGAGCCGTCGTTGTTGCACATCGGAGGCGTGCCGCTGTTCACCGGTTTCATGTATGCCTCGGTGGGCAGCTATATCGCGCGGGCCTGGCGCCTGTTCGATTTTCGCTTCGTGCGGCATCCATCGTTCGCGGCGACGGCGTGCTTGGCCATCGCGATCTATATCAACTTCTTCACCCATCACTTCCTGCCGGACGCGCGCTGGCTGCTGTTTGGCGCGGTGGCGTGGCTGTTCGGTCCGAGCTGGATCCACTTCCGCATACGCCATGCGCATCGGCGCATGCCCTTGCTGCTCGGCTTCGTGCTGGTGGCGCTGTTCATCTGGCTGGCGGAGAACCTGGGCACGTTTGCCGCTGCCTGGCGTTATCCCGCCCAGCGGCATGGCTGGAACATGGTGCCGCTAGGCAAGCTGGGCGCGTGGCTGCTGCTGATGATCATCAGCTATGTGCTGGTCTCGGCGGTGGCGCGGCGGCGGCCGGGAACGGGTCTGCGCTAGCGGCGGACGGCGTTCAACGTTCGCTGTCCAGCGAGGCCATGCCCTGCTGGTTGTAGCGCTCGCCGGCGGCGGCGTCGGGCGGGATGGCCTGTTCGATGGCGGCGAGGTCGTCGGCGCCGAGCGTCACGTCCAGTGCACCGAGCGCTTCGTGCAGGCGCGTGCGGCTGCGTGCCCCGATCAGCGGAACGATATCGTCACCGCGCGCCAGCACCCAGGCGATGGCCAGCTGGGCCACGCTGACGCCGCGTGCCTCGGCCAGCTCGCGCAGCAGTTCGACCAGGCCGAGGTTGTGGGCGAGATTGTCGCCCTGGAAGCGCGGACTGTGCTGGCGGAAATCGCGTGCATCGGTGGCCTGGTCCCTGGACCAGTGGCCGCTGATCAGGCCGCGCGAAAGCACGCCATAGGCGGTGATGCCGATGCCCAGCTCGCGACACGCCGGCAGGACTGCCGTCTCGATACCGCGCGAGATCAGCGAGTATTCGATCTGCAGGTCGGCCACCGGCATCACGGCGTGCGCGCGCCGGATGGTATTGGCGCCCACCTCGGACAGGCCCAGCTGGCGCACGTAGCCGGCCTTGACCAGGTCGGCGATGGCGCCCACGGTCTCTTCGATCGGTACCTTGGGGTCCAGGCGCGCAGGGCGATAGATGTCGATGTAGTCGGTGCGCAGGCGCTGCAGCGTGTAGGCGAGCGCGGTCTTCACCGCGGCCGGTCGCGCGTCGTAACCCAGCCAGTCGCCGGCCGGGCCGCGCTGGGCGCCAAACTTCACGCTGAGTCGATAGCTGTCGCGCGGACGCCCGACCAGGGCATCGCCGATCAGCATTTCGTTGTGGCCCATGCCATAGAAGTCGCCGGTATCGACCAGGTCGATGCCGGCGTCGAGCGCGGCGTGAATGGTGGCGATGCTCTCACTGCGATCGGCCGCGCCATACATGCCGGACATGCCCATGCAGCCAAGGCCGAGGGCGGAGACCTGGGGGCCGTGCTTGCCGAGCGTGCGTTGCTGCATGGTGGAGGCTCCATAGGCGGTAGCGCCCTATGGTGCGCCCGTGCGATGGGCTTGCCATGTGCTGCTGCGTTTTTCCCGCTTTCGGGGGGCTATCGCTGCGGCTGTGCTGTCTCGAACAGCGCACTCACCGTGCGCGTATGCAGCGAGGCGGCGTCATAGCCTTCGGGTAGCAGGCCAGCGATTTCCAGCATCACCGCGCCGTGCAGTGACGCCCAGATCTGGTGGCCGAGGATGGCCGGGTCGGCGACGACCTTGCCTTCGGCAATCATTACTTCCACATGCGCGGCGATGTTGCGCCACATGCGCTGGTGCGCTTCGCGATAGTCCGGGTCATCGCGGTTCGCTTCGGGGTACTCGAACATCAGCCGGTAGGCGGCCGTGTTGGCGCGGGCAAACGCGATATAGGCATCGCGCACCGCGCGGCTGCGGCTGCGGCCGTCGCCTGGCGAGTGCAGGGCACGCTCCATGGCCTCGCACAGGCGGTGCATGCCGCGCGTGCGTACGGCGGTGATGATCGCTTCCTTGTTCGCGAAGTAGCGGTAGGGCGTCATGGTGCCTACGCCCAGCTCCGCCGCGAGGCGCCGCAGGGTGACGGCGCCCGGGCCTTCGTCCACGTAGAGCCGGGCCGCCGCGTCGCATAGCCGCTCGCGGAAGGCGTCGGTTTCCTGTTCGCTCAGGGCGCGGGGCATGTCAGTCGGCCGGCCAGTGCAAGGCCTGGCGGAAGAATGCCAGCGCATCCGCGTCGATCTGCGCGTGCACCTGTTGGCGATCCACGCCCGGCGGGTCGCTGCACAGCTCGCTGATTTGCTTGGCAAGCGCCGGCGCGCACGGAGTCAGGAACACCCAGTGGTCGGCCTTGGGCACCTCCTTGACGCCGGCCAGGGTGTGGATCAGTGGCTGGATATGGCGGGCATTGGCATCGGGCCGCAGCACATGATCGTTTTCGCCGTAGTACAGGTAGATCGGAGCGGTGACGCCATCGAAGCTATGCGCGTCGAAGACCAGGCTGAGCGGAGCCATCACGAAGGCGGCCTTGACGCGTGGGTCGGCGGTATCGCCATAGCGGTCGAGCTGGTCCTGCCGCCGCTGCATCAGCTGGCGCAGGGTCAGGCCGGACTTGGCTGCCTCGGCCTGGAACTCGGCCAGCTTGCCGCAGACGTTGGGGTCCTTCGGGTAGCGCTCGCAGAAGTCCACGAAGCGCGTAAAGCGGGGTTGGGCGCCCGCCACCATCAGGCCGGTATAGCCGCCGGCTGAGAATCCCGCCACGCCAATGCGCGTCGGGTCGATCAGCGGTTTCCAGCGTGGATCGGCCAGCAGGGTCGAGATGGTCGACTTCACCTGCACCGGGCGCCCGGCCAGCACTTCGATATGGCCGACGCCGCTGGTGTCCTCGAAGTCGTCCCTGGGATGGTTGAGCGTGGCCACGATAAAGCCATGGCTGGCCAGGTAGGTGGCGAGGCCATGGTGGCCCAGGCGCGAGCCGCCGTTGCCGTGTGAAATCACCACCAGCGGCTTCGCACCGGGTACGGCTGGCACACCCATGCGGGCGGCTACCTGGTAGGGCCCCAGCGCCAACGTGCCCGGGGTGGCCTCGGTCGAGGGATAGAACACGTAGCCATCCGTCTGGCCACCGCTCACCGGGTCCGGGATATGGATGGGGGCGATGCCGACGCCGGCGATGCCTGGCGCGGCGAATGCCAGCGGGGCCAGCAGGAGCAGGGCGGGGGCCAGCCAGCGCAGCAGGCGGGGTTGGACACGCGAGGGTTCGATGGGCATCGGACGGGTCCTGCGGTTCGATTGCGTGCGGCGTACGGTACGTTGTACGCAACGTGCGCACAAGTGTCCGGAGGTGGCCCCCATAACACATGACCGCTACACTTTCTCGTTCTAACCCTGTAGCCACCCCAATAGAGGTCAGGATGTTCCCGAAGCACGAGACGATCGCCGGTTACGACAATGAACTGGCCCAGGCCATGGCGGATGAAGCGCGTCGCCAGGAGGATCATGTCGAACTGATCGCTTCCGAGAACTACGCCAGCCCGCGCGTGATGGAAGCGCAGGGCAGCGTGCTGACCAACAAGTACGCCGAGGGTTACCCGGGCAAGCGTTACTACGGCGGCTGCGAATACGTCGACATTGCCGAGCGCCTGGCCATCGATCGCCTCAAGCAGCTGTTCGGCGCCACCTACGCCAATGTGCAGCCGCACTCCGGTTCGCAGGCCAACCAGGCGGTCTACCTCGCCCTGTTGCAGCCGGGCGACACCATCCTCGGCATGAGCCTGGCGCATGGCGGCCATCTCACCCACGGTGCCAAGGTCAATATCTCCGGCAAGCTGTTCAACGCGGTGCAGTACGGCGTCAACGAGCAGGGCCTGGTTGATTACGACGAAGTCGAGCGTCTCGCGCTCGAGCACAAGCCGAAGATGGTCGTGGCCGGTTTCAGCGCCTACTCGCAGGTCATGGACTGGGCCCGTTTCCGCGCCATCGCCGACAAGGTCGGTGCCTACCTGTTCGTGGACATGGCGCACGTCGCCGGCCTGGTCGCTGCAGGCGTTTACCCGAGTCCGGTGCCGCATGCGCATCTGGTCACCTCCACCACGCACAAGACGCTGCGCGGTCCGCGCGGCGGCATCATCGTGGCCAACCAAGCCTCAATGGGGCAGGCCGGCGAAGAGATCGAGAAGAAGCTGCAGTCGATCGTGTTCCCGGGCATCCAGGGCGGTCCGCTGATGCACGTGATCGCCGCCAAGGCGGTCGCCTTCAAGGAAGCGCTGGAGCCGTCGTTCAAGACCTACCAGGCGCAGGTGGTCAAGAACGCCAAGGCCATGGCCAAGACGTTTATCGAGCGCGGCTACAAGATCGTTTCCGGCGGCACCGAGAACCACCTGATGCTGGTCGACATGATCGGCCGCGACGTCACCGGCAAGGACGCGGAAGAAGCGTTGGGCAAGGCCCATATCACGGTCAACAAGAACGCCGTGCCGAACGATCCCCGCAAGCCCTTCGTCACCTCGGGCCTGCGCGTGGGCACGCCGGCCATCACCACGCGCGGCTACCAGGAAGCGGACGTGGTCGAGCTGACCCAGTGGATCTGCGACGTGCTGGACGCGCCGAATGACGAGGCAGTGATCGCCCGCGTGCGCGAGCAGGTCACCGCGCAGTGCCACAAGTTCCCGGTTTACGGCTGAGACCGGGCACGAGTTCGCAGGAGCGGGGGAGAGCACAGACATGGTCAGGCCTTTCCCACTCCTGCATACTCATGGCTGACCCATGCATTGCCCCTTCTGCCAGCACGAAGACACGCGCGTCATCGACTCCCGCCTCACCGAGGACGGCGCCACGGTGCGTCGCCGCCGCGAATGCCCCAAGTGCAGCGAACGCTTCAATACGTTCGAAACGGCGGAGCTGAAGCTGCCCACCATCGTCAAGAGCGGCGAGCGCCGCGAACCGTTCGATGAGCGCAAGTTGCGCGTGAGCTTCGAGCGCGCGCTGCAGAAGCGGCCGGTGCCCACCCACTCGGTGGATGCCGCCGTGCGCGAGATCGTCAACGACCTGTGCCGCTGCGGCGAACGCGAAGTGCCGTCGCGACAGGTCGGCGAGCTGGTGATGCGCGAGCTGAAGAAGCTCGACCAGGTGGCCTATGTGCGCTTCGCCTCGGTCTATCGCAAGTTCGAGGACGTGCAGGCGTTCCGCGAGGAAATCGAGAAGCTCGAGCGCGACTTGCCGGAGCTGGAGGCGTTGCAGCTTTCGCTCTTGGGCGAGAGCGTGGCGCGGCGCAAGAAGTCCTAAGCACTGCTCCCTCTCCCCTTTGGGGAGAGGGTTGGGGTGAGGGGTCAATCTAGCCTCGTCGCTGAGTCGAAGCCGGCTTTCGTTGAAACGATTCCGCGAGCACCCGCCCCTCACCTCAATCCTCTCCCCAAAGGGGAGAGGAAGTAAAAGCCGCTACTTCGCATAGACTGACGCCACCGCACTGCGAATCGGCTCGGTAATGACGTCCACCTTCACCGCGATCGACCACGCCCACATGGCGCACGCCCTGCGCCTGGCCGAGCGCGGCCTGTTCACCACCCAGCCTAATCCGCGCGTCGGTTGCGTGATCGCGCATGGCGAGCAGGTGGTCGGCACGGGTTTTCATCAACGCGCTGGCGAACCGCACGCCGAGGTGTTCGCGTTGCGCGAGGCCGCTGACCAGGCGCGTGGTGCTACGGCCTATGTGACCCTGGAACCTTGCGCGCATCACGGCCGCACGCCGCCCTGCGCCGATGCGTTGATCGCCGCCGGCGTGGCGCGCGTGGTGATCGCGGCCGAGGACCCATTCCCGCAAGTCGCCGGCCGCGGCATCGGCAAGCTGCGCGATGCCGGTATCGCAGTCGAGACGGGGCTGCTGCGCGAACGCGCACGCGAACTCAATATCGGCTTCTTCAGCCGTATCGAACGCGGTCGCCCCTGGGTGCGCGTCAAGCTCGCGATGAGCCTGGATGGCCGCACCGCGCTGGCCGACGGCGAATCGAAGTGGATTACCGGCGAGGCCGCACGTGCAGACGTGCAACGCTGGCGAGCCCGTAGCTCGGCGATCCTCACGGGCTCCGGCACGGTGCTGGCGGATGATCCACGCTTGAATGTGCGCCTGCCCGGCGGCGAAGCGTTTACGCCGCCGTTGCGGGTTGTCCTCGATCGGCAGTTGCGTACGCCTGCAGGTAGCCACGTACTGGACGGCACGGCGCCGACCTTGCTGTTGCATGGTGAGCAGGCAGGGGCGAACGATGGCCGCTTTCACAAGGTCGAGCTCGCGGTGGTCGCGGAGCAGGGCGATGCGTTGGATTTATCCGCCGTACTCGGCGTGCTCGCGCATCGTCATTGCAGCGAAGTGCATGTGGAAGCCGGTCCCACCTTGTGCGGTGCGCTGTTCGCCGCCGGCCTGGTCGACGAGCTGTTGATCTACGTGGCCCCCTTATTGCTCGGCGATGCCGCGCGCCCGCTGTTGCAGCTGCCGTTGTTGACGGATATGGCGGCGCGTTGGAAATTGCAGGCCATCGATCGACGCATCGTCGGTGACGACCTTCGCTTGCTGATGCGATCCGCTGCCTAGGTGCGCCGCTTCTTTCGGATTCGAGATCAAAGGTATCAGGCATGACCCAGTCGCAGCATTCGCAGCCAGGTGTATTGACGGAGTCGGAGCGTGCTTCGTTCCGCGAGCAGGGCTATCTGATCCGCAAGATCCTGGATGACGCCAGTGTCGCCCGCTACGTGGCCGCCGTGGAAGCATCGCGCCGCGAACGCGGCGATGCCGCGCGCATGAGCAACCTGCAATTCCTGCAGCCGGGCAAGGCCATTCGCGGCGTGCAGGACATCATCTGCAACGCCGACATCCTCGCCGTGTGCCGCGATTTGTTGGGGGATGGCATCGTGATCGATGGCGCTTCGCTGTTCTACGGCGATGCCGGCATCGACTACCGCCAGGGCTGGCATCGCGACGTGCTGCAGGTGCCGGACGAGCTGGTGGATCCGAGCTGGTTCAGTGACGACTACGCTTACAACTACGTGCAGATGAATATGCCGCTGACCGTGGACGGCTGCCTGTGGATCGTGCCGGGCAGTCACCGCCGCCAGCTCAACGCGGAGGAGCGGACGATCTTTGGCAACACCGAGAAGATGGCGCCGGTGGACGCCGCCGAACTCAGCGGCGGCAGGCAGATCGTGGTGCAGCCGGGCGAAGCGGTGTTCTACAACAACTACGCGGTGCATCGCGGCTACGGTGGCGTGCTCAAGGACCGGCGCATCACCATCCATCTCGGTTTCCATTCCAGCACGCGCCCACCGACCTGCCACTTCGGCGTGCTCGATCACACCGAATACACGGTGGACTACTTGTCATCACTGGAACCCAATGTGCGCGAGGCCTTGCGTCTGCATTTGGTCGAGCGCGCCAAGCACCCGGAAGTGAACATGTTCCACGCCTATCACCAGCAGTTTCTCGGCAAGGAGTTCAAGACCACATGACGACGCCATCGATACGCTGGGGCATCATCGGCTGCGGCAATGTCACCGAGGTGAAGAGTGGCCCTGCCTTCAGCAAGACGCCGAATTCCTCGCTGGTGGCGGTGATGCGTCGTGATGGCGACAAGGCGCGCGACTATGCGCAGCGCCACGGCGTGGCGCGTTGGTATGACGATGCCGCCGCCTTGATCGCCGACCCGGACGTCAATGCCGTCTACGTGGCCACGCCGCCGTCGACGCACAAGCAATACGCCTTGATGAGCATCGCCGCGGGCAAGCCGGTGTATGTGGAAAAGCCCATGGCCATGGATGCCGCCGAATGCGACGCGATCATCCGTGCGGGCCGCGAGGCGAACGTGCCCGTGTTCGTGGCCTATTACCGCCGTCGCCTGCCGCGCTTCCTCAAGGTGCGCGAGCTGATCTTCGACGAGCAGGCCATCGGCACGCCGCGCATCGTCAACAGCGTGCTGCACGAACCGCATCATCCGCGCTACCACGATCCGGCGAACCTGCCCTGGCATGTACGGCCGGAAATTTCCGGTGGCGGCATCTTCATGGACATTGGCTGCCACACGCTGGACATTCTGGACTGGCTGTTCGGCCCCATAGTTGCGGCCAGCGGACAGGCGAGCAATCAGCTCGGCGCCTACCCGGTGGAGGACACCGTGGCGATGTCGTTCGCCTTCGGCAACGGCATGCTCGGCACCGGCCTGTGGCAGTTCGGCAGCTACCAGCATCACGACCAGATCGAAGTGATCGGTGATCGCGGCCGCATCACCTTCGCCACCTTTGGCGACGGTCCGATCCGGGTCGAGAACGCCGACGGCGCCAGGGAGCTGCGCATCAACAACCCCCTGCATATCCAGCAGCCGCTGGTCGAAACCATCGTGGCCGAGCTGACCGGCCAGGCCGGTGCCTGTCCTTCGACTGCGGTGACCGGCGCGCGCACGAGCTGGGTGATGGATCAGGTGTTGCGGGACTATCGCCGCCAGACGGGGCAGGCCATCGGGATGTGAGCGTGGCCAGGCGGCTGGCCGGACAGATTGTTCTGCCAGCTGCACGATCCCGCGCAAAGCGTCGCCGGGGAAGGTGGTAGACTGCGCAGGCCGGTTCGCCGGTAAAACCACAACGACGTCTTCAGGGCGGGGTGCGACTCCCCACCGGCGGTAGGTACCTTCAAGGTGCGAGCCCGCGAGCGCTTCCGGCCTAGCCGGAAGGTCAGCAGATCCGGTCCAAATCCGGAGCCGACGGTTGGAAGCTGGCGACAGCCTCCAGAAAGTCCGGATGAGAGAAGACGGTACGGTGCGCGCCTTCGCGGGCGCGTGCCTGCCAGACGCCTTGGGGCGTTTTTCGCATGCTATTCACGCGGGAAACGTTTCATGTCCAAGCATCGTTACAACCGGCTTCGTTGCCGTTCGGTCGCCGCCTTCGCCAGGGAGGTGTGCTGATGTTCACCGGGATCATCCAGACCGTGGGTCGCATTGCGCGGCTCGAACCGCGTGGCGGTGATGTGCGCCTGCACGTCGATACCGCCGACCTCGACCTTGCCGATGTGCAGCTGGGCGACAGCATTGCCGTGTCCGGCGTGTGCCTGACCGCCGTCACGCTGGAGTCGCGCGGCTTCGGCGCGGACGTCTCCAACGAGACGCTGTCGCTCACCACCTTGGGCAAGCTGAAGGCCGGCGACCCGGTCAATCTCGAAAAGGCCTTGCGCCTGGCCGATCGTTTGGGTGGCCATCTGGTGTCCGGCCATGTCGATGGCCTGGGCAAGGTGGTGTCGATCACGCCCGACGGACGCTCGCTGCGCTGGATGTTTGAAGTGCCGGCCGCGCTGTCGCGCTACATCGCCGCCAAGGGCTCGGTCTGCATCGACGGCACCAGCCTGACCGTCAACGAAGTGGCTGGCCATCGCTTCGGCGTCAACCTGATTCCGCACACGGTGGAACACACCGCGTTCCATGCGCGTCGCGTGGGCGATGCGGTGAATATCGAGGTGGACGTGGTGGCGCGCTATATCGAGCGACTGATCGCCAGCGGAGACGCGCCGAAGCTCGATGAGGCGTTCCTTAAGCAACACGGTTTCGTCTGACGTCCGTCGTCCCCGCGAAAGCGGGGACCCAACGTCTTTCGCACGACTCAAGGCGCTGGATCCCCGCTTTCGCGGGGATGACGAGTAAAGGCAGCGCCGCGACAAACTTTCTCTGGATACTCCCATGAGCTTCAACACCATCCCCGAAATCCTCGAAGACATCCGCGCCGGCCGCATGGTCGTGATCCTCGATGACGAGGATCGCGAGAACGAAGGCGACCTGATCATGGCGGCGCAGATGGTGCGCCCGGAAGACATCAACTTCATGGTGCGCGAGGCCCGCGGCCTGGTCTGCCTGACGTTGACCGAGCATCGCACGCGCCAGCTGGGCCTCAAGCCCATGGTGGTCGACAACACCTCGCCCTACCAGACCAACTTCACCGTTTCGATCGAGGCGGCCGAGGGCGTCACCACCGGCATCTCCGCCCACGATCGCGCACGCACGATCCAGGTGGCGGTGAAGTCGGATGCGAAGCCGCAGGACCTCTCGCAGCCCGGCCATATCTTCCCGCTCACCGCCCAGCCGGGTGGCGTGTTGACGCGTGCAGGCCATACCGAGGCCGGCTGCGATCTGGCCGCGCTGGCAGGGCTGGAGCCTTCCGCCGTGCTGATCGAGATCCTGCACGAGGACGGCTCGATGGCGCGTCGCCCCGAGCTGGAAGTCTTCGCCAGGAAGCATGGCCTGAAGATCGGCAGCATCGCCGACCTGATCCGTTATCGCCTGGAAACCGAGAAGACCGTCGCGCGCGTCTATGAAGAGGACGTGCAGACCGAGTTCGGCCCGTTCCGCCTGGTGGCTTATCGCGATGCGATCCGTCACGGCCTGCATTTCGCCCTGGTCCGCGGCAAGGTGGATGACGGCGCGCCGGTGCTGACCCGTGTGCATGTGCGCAACACGCTTTCCGACGTGTTGCATCTGCAGCGCGATGACCTTGGCCTGACCGTCACGTCCGGGTTGCGCCGCATTGCCGACGAAGGCCGTGGTGCGCTGCTGGTGCTCTCGGGTGAGGACACAGCGGAGGCCTTGCTGCGTCGACTCAATCGCCAGCCGGTGACCCAGGCGCCGGAAGAAGCGCAGCAGCAGGAATGGCGCCAGCTTGGCCTTGGCGCGCAGATCCTGGCCGACCTGGGGATCTGCCAGCTGCGGGTGCTGGGCACGCCGCGCAAGATGGTGGGCCTGGGTGGCTTTGGGCTGGAGGTGGTGGAGTACGTTTGAGGGGCCACCAGCCTCACGTCGCTCCCTCACCCCCGTCGTCCCAGCGAAAGCTGGGATGACCGTAGTAGGTAGGGTGCGATGACGGTGCAGGGTTTTCGCCCCTTCATGCCCTCGGAACGCCAGCTCGCCAAGCCCATACTCCAGGCCCATCTCCAGACCAGACGCCGCCATGACCCGACTACGCCTGATCGCCCCCTCCGGCTACCCGCACGACCGTGATGCCATGGCCCGCGGCGTGGCCCGCCTGCGTGTGGCCGGTTGCACGGTGGATGGACTGGACGTGCTCGACCGCGTCGAACACCGCTATGCCGGCAGCGACGCCGAGCGCGTGGCCGATCTGAACGCCCTGGCCATCCATCCGTCCCTGCCGGATATCGCGCTGGCGATCCGTGGCGGCTACGGGGCCACCCGGCTGCTCGAACATATCCACTACGGCGCCTTGCGCGAACGCCTGGCCGGCACGGCCACCCTGCTGGTCGGCCACAGCGACTTCACCGCGATCCAGATGGCCTTGCACGCGAAGAGCGGCCTCACCACGTTCGGCGGCCCCATGCTGGGTGCGGACTTCGGCGCACCGGAGCTCAACCCGCTGATGTGGGAACACTTCTGGCGCACGGTATCCGCGCCGGAGGCCTCGGCAGGCTGGGCCACCGATCCGGCCGCCGAGCTGGATGTCCATGGCCCGCTCTGGGGCGGCAATCTCGCCGTGCTGTGCAGCCTGCTCGGCACGCCGTACTTCCCGCGCATCGACGGCGGCATCCTGTTCGTCGAGGACGTGGGCGAGCCGCCGTTCCGCATCGAGCGCCTGCTGTACCAGCTGCACCTTTCCGGCGTGCTGGATCGCCAGCGCGCCTTGGTACTGGGCCATTTCAGCCAGTGCCGGCCGCATGCCTACGACAACGGCTACGACGTCGACGCTGCGTTCGCGCAGATCAGCCGGGTGGCGCGGGTGCCGGTGGTGCGGGGCCTGCCGTTTGGCCACGAGCCGGACAAGTTCACCCTGCCATTCGGCGTGCCGGCCCGGCTGCAGGTGGCGAACGGGCAGGCCAGGCTGCATTTTTCCGGCCATCCCCACCTTTCCGGGGCGGTTTCCCGGCCCGATCCGGGCAAGTTGCCCCAAATCCCGTAAAATGTCCGGCCCGCATGGGCCACCGAGCCCTCAGGAAGCGCACCCCCATGAAGATCATCGAAGGCGATTTCGCCACGCCCAAAGGCCGTTTTGCCATTGTCGCCGGCCGTTTCAACGGTTTTGTCGTCGAGCCCCTGGTGGCCGGCGCGCGGGACGTGCTGGTGCGCCATGGCGTGAAGGACGACGCGATCGAGCTGATCCGCGTGCCGGGCGCCTGGGAAATCGCGCTGGCGGCCCACAAGGTGGCGAATTCAGGCAAGTACGCGGCGGTGATCGCGCTGGGCGCCGTCATCCGCGGTTCCACCCCCCATTTTGACTACGTCGCCGGCGAATGCGCCAAGGGCCTGGCCCAGGCGGCGTATGCTTCCGGCGTGCCGGTGGCGTTTGGCGTGCTGACCACCGACAGCATCGAGCAGGCCATCGAGCGTTCCGGCACCAAGGCCGGCAACAAGGGCGCCGATGCGGCGCTGGCGGCGCTCGAGATGGTCAACCTGTACGGAAAGCTGTGATGAGTCGTCCCGAAGGCATCGATCTCGCTGCGCGTTCGCGCGCCCGCCGGCGCGCACTGCAGGCGTTGTATGCGTGGCAGCTCAGCGGCAGCCACATGAATGCGGTGATCGATCAGTTCCGCCACGAGCAGGACATGGAAGTGGCCGACCTCGAATACTTCGAGGACCTGCTGCACGGGGTGGAGCGCAACATCGACGCGATCGATACCAGCCTCAAGCCCTTCGTGGATCGTGACGTCGGCCAGATCGACCCGATCGAGCGCGCGGCGCTGCGCCTGGCCGCCTACGAGTTGAAGTACCGCCCGGACGTGCCGTATCGCGTGATCATCAACGAGGCGATCGAAGTCACCAAGCGCTTTGGCGCCGACCACGGCCATAGCTACGTCAACGGCGTGCTCGACAAGCTGGCCGGTACCCTGCGTACCACCGAGAAGCGCGGCTGATGACCGGCCGGCACGGGCGGTTGGCCGACGGTCTGGTGCCCGTGCTCGAAACCGAGCGGCTGCGGCTGCGTGGGCATCGGATCGATGACCACGCCGCCTGTACGGCGATCTGGTCGGATCCGGAGGTCACCCGCTATATCGGTGGCCGGCCGTTCACCGCCGAAGAAGTGTGGAAGCGGCTGCTGCAGTACGCCGGCATGTGGTCCCTGCTCGGCTACGGTTACTGGGCCGTCGAGGAAAAACTCAGCGGCCGCTATATCGGCGACATCGGCTATGCCGATTTCAAGCGCGATCTGCAGCCGTCGCTGGAAGGCATGCTGGAATTTGGCTGGGTGCTGGCGCCGTCGGCGCATGGCAAAGGCTATGCGAGCGAGGCCGTCGCTGCTGTCACGGCTTGGGGCGAACGTCACTTGGGCGCGCTGCGCGCGGTCTGCATCATTGCGCCTGAGAACCTGCCATCGATTCGCGTGGCTGAGAAAGCCGGCTTTCAGCGCTGGCAGGAAACCACCTATCACGGCAGTCCCACCCTGGTGTTCTCGCGTTAGGAAGGCACTGCGCTCCTTGCGCATCGCCCGGCTGCATTGAAGTCATTGCACCGCGAAACCCTGCGTTTGATCCATGCTGGCTTGCACTGGCGGCGGCCAGATGTTCTCCTGCTGACTGATCCAGGATCGCCGCAAGCATGGAATTCCAACTGATCGACCGTATTCGCGAACGCACTGCGCAAGGCCGCGAAGACGTTCGCCTGGGCATTGGCGACGACGCCGCCCTGGTGGCGCCGCCGCCAGGTCAGGAGATCGCCATCGCGATCGACACCCTGGTCGAAGGCGTGCATTTCCCGCAGGGCACGGCGCCGGCCGATATCGGCTGGAAATCCCTGGCGGTGAACCTGTCCGATCTCGCCGCCATGGGGGCGAGCCCTGCATGGGCGCTGCTGGCGCTCACGCTGCCAACGCAGGCGGCGGCGCAGACCCGGGATTTCATCGATGGCTTCGCTGACGGCTTCGCCGCGCTGGCGCAGCCGCACCGGCTGGCCCTGATCGGCGGCGACACGACGCGCGGCGCGCTGTCGATAAGCGTCGCCGTGCATGGCTTCGTACCACCCGGCAAGGCATTGACCCGCGCCGGCGCGCGCGCCGGTGACGTGGTGCTGGTGACCGGCACCTTGGGCGATGCCGCCGCAGGCCTGCAGTTGTTGCAGCAAGGAGCCCGCATCGACGAAGGCGATGGTCGCGCGGCCTATCTGATTGAACGCCTGAACCGGCCCACACCACGGCTGGCCGCCGGCCTCGCCCTGCGTGAGCGGGCCAGCGCCTGCATCGATATTTCCGACGGCCTGCTGGCCGATCTCGGCCATATCTGCGCAGCGAGTGGGCTCGGGGCGGAGATCGACGCAGCCTTACTGCCGCGCTCGTCCATGCTGCTGGGCGCATTTGACGATGTCGCTGCGCGCGACTTCGCGCTGAGCGGTGGCGACGACTACGAGCTGTGCTTTACGGTGCCGCCTGCGCGAGTGGCCGAAGTGCAGACGGATCTGGCACGCATGGGCTGTGGCGCCACGCGTATCGGGCGCATGCTCGAAAGCGATGGCGTGCGGGTGCGCGATGTGCATGGCCAATGGCTGGAAGTGGCGCGCCGCGGGTGGGATCATTTCGCCGCATGAGTGACCAGAAGATCCTCACCTCCGAGCAACGCCGCCGCCTGCTCGCCACGCCGGCGGGCTGGCTCGCCTGCGGCTTCGGCTCCGGGCTGGCGCCGGTGGCGCAAGGCACCTTCGGCTCATTGGCGGCCATCCTGCCCTGGCTGTTGCTGCGCTCCTTGCCGCTGCAGCTCTACCTCTTCACCTTGCTGGTCGCGTTCACCATCGGCGTGTGGGCGTGCGGTTTCGCGGGTCGCGTGCTCGGCGTCGATGATCACCGCAGCATCGTGTGGGACGAATTCGTCGGTTTGTGGATCGCCCTGATTCCGGCGCTGCTGGCGCCCTGGTGGATGGTGCTTATCGGCTTCGCCTTGTTCCGCCTGTTCGATGTCTGGAAACCCTGGCCAATTGGCTGGCTGGATCGCCGCCTCAAGGGCGGCCTCGGTGTGATGGTGGATGATGTCGTGGCTGGCGTATTCGCAGCCATCGTGCTGGCGGTCGTGCAGGCGCTATTGCACGCCTGAGCTCGCGCAGTGCGAGGGTCGCCACGTTCCTGCGGCGGCGCTGATCTCTCTCCGTGTTGCAGCGAAGGTGCCGAGCACCCTCGCGCCGCGTGCCTCGAGCTACAGGTCTGCGCAGGTCTGTGCATAGGAATTATTCCTGCACAGGCGGCATCTGCGGCCTAAAGCCTTTACGTGTCATGCATGGCGGTGTTACATCTTGTGCCGTCCGGGACAGGGGGCGTTTGGACGTCCGTGACGCACTGACTTCTGCCTGCCACATGGCGGCAGTACACATTCGCCGGTGCGTCGGTGAGCGCGTAAAGCGTCCGACCCTGCGGTTGCGGGAGCGCCACGGAGGCGTTCACGCGCCGGGTTGCCGACATCGGGGACAGCGATATTCCGGACATTGACGCTGCCGCCATCTGGCGGCGTCAGCGGTTACTGGCGTCGTACCCGGGTGCTGCATGGCTTGATGCCAGTTCCAGGCTCTCGATTCACTTCTAGGGGGTGTTATGCGTAGGCTTCTTATCAAGAGTGCATGTCTGGTCGCGGTGCTGATTGCGCCGTCGCTGGCCGCAGCGGCGGGCACCTCACCTCCGGGACCTTGCAGGTTGATCGATCCGTCGACCTGCCCCAACGCCAACGAACTGGTGAAGTCCTCCGGCTTTGCCCAGGCGTTGGGACACTTTGCGAACAGCGCGAAAGCCAACTATTTCCGTTCCAATCGCTCCCTGAGCGAACAGGCGCTTACCGTCCTTGGGGGCACGCCGGAGCACGTCGTACTGCTGGACGACAAGCGTTTCCTGTTTGCGGCCGTGCCATCGCATGACCGCGGGGGTGACGCGGCGGTGGTGATCCTCAACGAGTTCGGCCAGATCCAGGCCTTGGGATTCTCCAGCTTCCACTGCGACGTTGCTTGCGAGGACCACCGCTACCTGGACTTCTACGTGAGGAAGGACACCCAGGATGAGGCGGTCCTGGCGGCGCTGAAGACCTGGGGAACCAGTGACCGGATCCGCAAGGCACTATGGCGTTCGGACGCTGACGACGGCCTCGACGGGCGCACCGCGGTCCACGTGCTTCCCTGAGTGCGGCCGGGCCGGCGCGACAAGCAGCGTTTGGCCCTGCTGTTTCGCCCATCGCTCGCGGACATCGACGCCGATGCCCGCGGGCGAAGCAAGGCTGTGCTGACAGGGCAGGATTTCCATCAAGCACCGGGCCAGACCTGCCTAGCCCAGTCCCGCCGCGATTCAGGCGCTGGTCCGTCTACGCCTCCAGCACGATGCGGTAGCGCGCCTTGCCATCGGCCAGATGCCTGAGCGCTTGATTGACCTGGTTCATGGGGAACATTTCCACCTGCGGACGCACGTCGTGGCGGGTCGCGAAGTCGAGCAGGGTGGCGATGTCGATGGGCGAACCGGTAGGCGAGCCGGACACTTCGCGTTCCCCCAGGATCAACGCGAATGCCGATATCGGAATCGGTTCCAGGATGGCGCCGACGACATGCATGCGGCCGCGCGGCGCCAGCGTGCCGATATACGCATTCCAGTCCATCGGGACATTGACGGTCACCAGGAGCAGGTCCAGCGTGCCGGCAATGGCGCTGATGGCCGCAGCATCGCGACTTGCGACCACGTGGTGGGCGCCGAAACCTCGTGCCTCAGCCTCCTTGGCCGCGGTGGACGTAAAGGCTGTCACCTCGCAGCCCCAGGCATTGGCGAACTTGATCGCCATATGGCCGAGGCCGCCGATGCCGACCACGCCGACACGGGCGCTGGGGCTGATGCTGTAGGCCAGGAAGGGTTTGAGCACGGTGATACCGCCGCAGAACAGCGGGCCTGCGCTGGGCAAGTGGATGTTTTCCGGCAGCGGAATGACCCAGGCCCAGTGCGCGCGCACCTTGTCGGCGAAGCCCCCGTGGTGGACGCCCATGGTGGGCACGGATTCGGGACACAGGTTCTGGTGGCCCGACAGGCATTGATGGCAATGCATGCAGCTTTCCGCCGTCCAGCCGATGCCCACGCGCTGGCCGACCTTGACCCCCTTGGCATGCGAGCCGACGGCAATCACACGACCGATCACCTCATGCCCTGGTACGAACGGAAAGCGTGACATGCCCCATTCGTTGTCGATCATGGACAGGTCGGAATGGCAGATGCCGCAGTAGTCCACGGCCACCTCCACCTCCTCAGCGCCGAGCGGTCCGAGATCAAACTCGCTGAAAACCAGCGGCTTGCCCGCCTCTTGCGCGGCCCAACCCTTCATCAGTGACATGGCATGGTTCCTTGGCAGAAAGGGATGCAAACGTCGAAGCCGCGAGAGCGTAGCCGGGAGGGCGTCGGCATGACGTATAGGCGAGCGCCAAAGCAGCCATGCTGGACGCAGGCCGCATGCTCTTGGCATGCTGATCCATCCCCATGAAAGCGGAGTGCCCCATGCAATATCGACGTCTAGGAAAATCGGGCCTGCAGTTGTCCGCGCTGTCGTTTGGCGCCTGGGTCACCTTCGGCAAACAGGTGGGACGCTCGCTGGCGCGCGATCTGCTGGCCATGGCGCACGATCGCGGCGTGAATTTCTTCGACAACGCCGAGGTCTACAACCATGGCGTGGCCGAAACCCTGATGGGTGATGTGCTGGCCGATCTACGCTTTCCGCGCGACAGCTATTGCGTGTCCAGCAAGGTGTATTTCGGTGCGGTCGAGCAGCCGCTGCCGACCCAGCGCGGCCTTTCTCGCAAGCACGTGATCGAAGCCTGCCACCAGGCCTTGCAGCGGCTGCGGGTCGAGCATCTCGATCTGTACTTCTGCCATCGCCCTGATCCGGATACGCCGATCGCGGAAACCGTGGCGGCAATGGATACCCTGGTGCGCCAGGGCAAGGTGCTCTATTGGGGCACCAGCGAGTGGCCCGCCGAGGCGATCGTCGAGGCCCATCGCGTGGCGCGCGAGAACCATCTTTACGCGCCGGTGATGGAGCAGCCGCAGTACAACCTGCTGCATCGCGAACGGCTGGAGCAGGAGTACGCGCCGCTCTACGACGCCTACGGCATGGGCACCACGATCTGGTCGCCGCTGGCCTCCGGATTGCTGAGCGGCAAGTACAACGATGGCATGCCTGCCGATGCGCGCCTGGCGCAACCGGGCTATGAGTGGCTGCGCGACGCGATCCTGGAGCAGGGCGGCGACAAGATCGCCAAGGTACGCCGCCTCGCCCCGATCGCCGCCGACCTGGGCGTGTCGCTGGCGCAGCTGTCGATCGCCTGGTGTCTGGTCAATCCGCATGTGTCGACGGTGATGCTGGGGGCCAGCCGGCTGGAGCAGCTGGAGCAGAATCTGTCGGCGCTGGAGGTGATACCGAAGCTGGATGCCGGCGTGCTCAAGCGCATCGATGAGGCGTTGCGCTGATGGCGTAATAAGCGCCCGAGCCCTTCGCTTATGTAGAAGCGCGCCCAGTGCGCGACCCCGGCGATACCACGGTCGCTGGTCAGTAACTCGGGTAGCCGCGCTGTGCCATCCGGCAGTCCTGCCGGATGGTCGCGCACTGGGTGCGCTCCTGCACAGGGAGGCGATGCGCCTTGTTTGCCCAATAAAGCCATGTTGCGCCCGCCGGAGCGCCGAGCCCGGCCGCCCTCGTTGCCTATGCCGCGGTCACCATGCATGGCGACTGGAATACACCGATCGCCGATACATCTCGTCAGAAAAGGAGATTCCCCCGCATGAAGCCGCTCGCCATCCTTCTCGCCACGTGCGTGGCCGCGCTGTCCGCATCATTCGCGCTCGCCGAACCACCGGAGTGGACGCAGCCGCAAAAGCCCTTCCGCATCTACGGCAATACGTATTACGTCGGCACGCGTGGACTCAGTGCAATTCTTGTCGCCTCGCCGCAGGGACTCGTGCTGATCGACGCCCCGATGGAGCGCAATGCGCCGCAGATCGAAGCGAATATCAAGGCGCTGGGTTTTCGCGTGGCGGACATCAAGCTGATCCTCAACACCCACGCGCACCTTGACCATGCCGGTGCCATCGCCACGCTGGCGCGTGACAGTGGTGCGCGCGTGGCAGCGAGCGAGGCCGGGGCGAAGGCCCTGAGCTTGGGCGGCAAGGATCCGGACGATCCGCAATTCGGTGAAACGTCCCCGTTTGCGCCCGTTGCCGAGGTGACGTCGGTGCCCGATGGCGGCGTAGTGCGCGTGGGCGAGCTTGCCATCACCGCGCACTACACGCCGGGCCACACGCCGGGCAGTACCACGTGGACCTGGCAATCCTGCGATGCCGGTCATTGCCTCAACATGGTCTATGCGGACAGCCTCTACCCCTACGGCGCCAAGGGCTACCACTTCACCGACGACGCGGCGCATCCGCATCGCGTGGAGGACTTTCGCCGCGGCATCGACGCCCTTGCCGCGCTGCCCTGCGACATCCTGATTACCCCGCATCCGGAGCAGAGTGATTTCCTCGACCGGGTGGCGCGGCGCGATGCCGGCACGACGCCCAATCCGCTGGTCGACGCCAACGCCTGCCGTGCCTATGCCAAGCAGGGAAGGGGAAATCTGGAGGCTCGCCTCGCCAAGGAACGCGCCGAGGCGAAGGGCCCGAGCCCGTCGGGTCACTGAGCAACCGTTGGGTGCGGCGAATCAGTGGGTTGACACGCAAATGCGAATCATTATCATCGAGTGGCCACTTCCGACTGCGGAGTTCCCTCATGACGATGCCCGTCCTGTCACTGCCTCAACGTGCTGAAGCGCCAGCCCGCCCGTTTCGCCTGCTCAGCCTCCAGCCCACCGCCGCTGACGACACCCCGGCGACGCGGCGCATCTCCAGCCAGCTGCTGCTGAACGGCGAGCGCGAGCTGGTGATCCAGCATCAGGGCAGCGAATACCACCTGCGGCTCACCCGCAATAACAAGCTGATCCTGACGAAATAGCTCGCCGTCCCCCGAGGAGCGCTTTGTGGGCAAGGACGCCCGTTCGCCTGCTGGCTCCAGGGCCGGCGCTTCACTCCAGGCCTATCGCCACGCCGTTCCGCGGAACGCCAGCCGGGTCGCCTCCCTGCAAGGAGCAATGACTATGCTTGGCTGGCTCACTCACGCCTTCGCCGCGATGTGCCCTGCGGCCGACGCTGGGTCCATCACCCGTTGCTCAGTGTCGATGCTTGGCGTCGAACTGGCAGCCCACCTGCCCCTGCTGGGCAGCGTGCTGTATCTGCCGGCGCCGCGCCCGGCGCCGCAGGATCTGCCGGTTTGCACCGGCTGGCTGGTGGCGCAGTGCGAGCTGGCGCCGCTGTTCGACACGCGGGAACTCGTGGCCGCCAGCATGATCGGCGCAGAGGGGCCGCGCGAATGGATCGACTGCATGGATGCACAAGGTCGCCCATGTGCGAGGCTGCACCTGTTGCCGGACACGGACTATCTCGCCTGGGATGCCTTGCTTGCCGGGAGCCGGCTGCTGCCGCTGGCGCCGCTACGCCCGGAGCGACTGGTATGCCGGGCGGCCAGCGCTACCTTGGCCCAGTTCCGCCACCGCCGCGTGGGTGCGCTCCAGCTTCTTGAGACCATGCCACTGGCGAAGGTATCCGCCTTGGGGCGGGGCATCGCGGGCGAGGTGGCCCGGGCGGCCGCCGTCGAGCTGGAGCCGACCCTGGGCTGAGGCGGCCGCGGAGCTTGTCCGTTTGTCCGTCCAGTTGTCCGCGGACAGCTGTCCGCTTCGGATGGCATCCAATAACATGTTGAAAATACACATATAAAGCATCGATTTTGAGTTGGCACGCCGCTTGCTCAGATAGGTCCAGGGGCCGCACTGTCCGCGGCCAGGGACACATCGATGATTCGCGACACCTCCGCTCAAGACCGACTGGTCGAGGTCAAACCCAATCGCAAGCGTCGCCTGCTGTGGATCGGCGGCGGCGTGGCCGTGCTGGTGCTGATGGCGCTGTTCGCGCCGCGCATCGGCCGCCTGTTCTCGGCCGACGCCTCGGTAAGCGGTTCGCGCCTGGCGTTCGCCACGGTGCAGCGTGGCCCCTTCGTGCGTGACATCGCCGCCGAAGGCAAGGTCGTGGCAGCGGTCAGCCCCACCCTCTATGCCACTTACGGCGGTGCCGTGACCTTGAAGGTGCACGCTGGCGATGCAGTGAAGAAGGGCCAGGTGCTTGCCACCATCGACAGCCCCGAACTGACCAACAAGCTGGCGCAGGAACAGAGCGCAGCCGATGCGATGCAGGTGGATTACCTGCGCGCCCAGATCGACGCGCGCAAGAAGCGCGGTGAATTGCAGAAGGCTTACGACAACGCGCAGATCGACCAGCAGGGCGCGGAGCGCGACCTTGCTCGTTACGAGAAGGCCTTCGGGCTGGGCGCCGTGCCGAGCATGAACGTGGACAAGGCCAAGGACGAGCTGCAAAAGGCCAAGATCACCATGAGCCATGCCAAGGCCGACCTGGGCACGGACAGCAACAGCCTCGAGTTCGACATCCAGTCCAAGAAGCTCGCCCATGAGCGCCAGCTGCTGCTGGTGAAGGACTTGCAGCGCCAGGTCGACGATCTCAACGTGAAGTCGCCGGTGGATGGCCAGGTCGGTCAGCTGTTCATCGCCGAACGCGCCACGGTGGCCAAGGACGCGCAGCTGCTCAGTGTCATCGACCTCTCCGCGCTCGAAGTGGAAATGAAGGTGCCGGAAAGCTTCGCACGCGACCTGGGCATCGGCATGGGCGGCGAAATCACCGGCAACGGCAACACCTGGAAGGGCCTGGTCAGCGCGATCTCGCCTGAAGTGGTCAACGGCGAAGTGGCGGCACGCCTGCGCTTCGACGGCGAGACGCCCAAGCAGTTGCGCCAGAACCAGCGCCTGTCCGTGCGCATCCTGCTCGACAAGCGCGACAACGTGTTGACCGTGCAGCGTGGTTCCTTCGTCGACGAATCGGGTGGCAGCTATGCCTACATCGTGCGCGACGGCATTGCCGAGAAGCATCCGATCCGCGTGGGTGCCAGCAGCATCGACAAGGTCGAGATTCTCGATGGCCTGAAGGAAGGCGACAACATCGTGATCTCAGGTACCGACAGCTTCAAGGGCGCGGCCCGCGTCGCCATCAGCAACTAACGACCCAACCCTCCCTTGCGTGCAAGGGGAGGGGCGACAACCACCACTGAGGAAGCACACATGCTCAAGATGACTCACCTGTCCAAGGTCTACCGCACCGAAGTGGTGGAGACCTACGCGCTGCGCGACTTCAACATCAATGTGAAAGAAGGCGAGTTCGTCGCCGTGACCGGCCCGTCCGGCTCCGGCAAGACCACCTTCCTCACCATCGCCGGCCTGCTGGAAACCTTCACCGGTGGCGAGTACCACCTGGACGGCGTCGAGGTGAGCAACCTCAACGACAACGCCCGCTCGAAGATCCGCAACGAGAAGATCGGCTTCATCTTCCAGGCGTTCAACCTGATTCCCGACCTCAACGTGTTCGACAACGTCGAAGTGCCGCTGCGCTATCGCGGCATGAAGGCGGCCGAGCGCAAGCAGCGCATCATGGACGCGCTGGAACGCGTGGGTCTGGCCTCGCGCGCCAAGCACTATCCGGCCGAACTCTCCGGCGGTCAGCAGCAGCGCGTCGCCATCGCCCGTGCACTGGCCGGCTCGCCGCGCCTGCTGCTGGCGGACGAACCGACCGGCAACCTGGATACGCAGATGGCACGCGGCGTGATGGAACTGCTCGAGGAGATCCATCGCGAGGGCGCCACCATCGTCATGGTCACGCATGATCCGGAGCTGGCCGCCCGCGCGCAGCGCAACGTGCACATCATCGACGGCCAGGTCGTGGATCTGGCGGAAGACCCGCGCTTCCACCACGCCGTGCACGCGGCGCGCAACAACGCGCCGGCCTGATCCGGGCCTACCCATGAGACCTCCCGCGCCGTCGGGAGGCCGTCATCACCACCAGAGCGGATAACGATGTTTGCTTACTATATTCAGCTTGGCCTTCGCAGCTTGCGCCGCAATCCCTTGCTGACAGCGCTGATGGTGATGGCGATCGGCTTTGGCGTGGCCGCCTCGATGACCACGTATTCGGTGTTCCGCGCCACCTCGAACAATCCGATACCGGACAAATCGTCCCAGCTGTTCGTGCCCCTGATCGACAACTGGGGGCCGGAAGATGCGGCGCAAAACAAGGGCGAGCCGCCCGAGGCGATGAGCTACACCGACGCCATGGGCCTGATGCGCGATCACCGCGGCAAGCGGCAGACCGCGCTGTACCCGGTGGCGCCTTCGGTGATTCCGGCCGATGCCAGCCTGCTGCCGATCCGCGAAAGCAGCTACGCGGTGTATGCCGATGCGTTCGCCATGTTCAACGTGCCGTTCCTGTACGGCGGCGCCTGGCAGAGTGCAGACGACGAAGCGCATGCGGCGACCGTGGTGATCGGGCGCAAGCTCAACGACAAGCTGTTCAATGGCGCCAACAGCGTAGGTCGCGAGATCAACCTGGACGGCCGCAACTATCGCATCACCGGCGTGATGGACACCTGGGATCCGCAGCCGCTGTTCTTCGATCCCGTCAACACCTCGGGCTTCGGTGACCCGATCCAGCTGTTCATTCCGTTCACCCGCGCTATCGACCTGAAGATGGCGACGAACGGCAACAACAACTGCAACAAGCACGCCGGTGAAGGCTGGGATGCCTGGATCCGCTCGGAATGCGTGTGGATCCAGTACTGGACCGAATTGCCCGACGAAACGGCGGCGGCCGGCTATCGCGACTATCTGCGCGGCTACGCGGCCGAACAGCAGCGCAGCGGCCGCTTCCACTGGGCGCCGAACGTGCGCCTGTACAACGTCCCCCAATGGCTGGACCACGAGAAGGTAGTGCCGCAGGAGGCCAAGGTCTCGCTGCTGGTGTCGCTCGGCTTCCTGCTGATCTGCCTGGTCAACACGGTCGGCCTGCTGCTGGCGAAATTCATGAAGCGCGCGCCGGAAATCGGCGTGCGCCGGGCGCTGGGCGCATCGCGCAAGGAGATCTACGCACAGTTCCTGATCGAGGCAGGCACGGTGGGCCTGGCCGGCGGTCTGCTGGGCCTGTTGCTGACCGGTGTCGGCGTGTTCGGCGTGACCCTGGTGTTCGATCCGGATATCGCGCGGCTGGCCCGGCTCAACGTCTCGCTGATCGCGTTGACCCTGCTGGTGGCAGTGCTGGCGACGGTGCTGGCGGCGTTCTATCCCACCTGGCGTGCGGCGCAGGTCCAGCCTGCCTGGCAGCTGAAATCCAACTGAGGCGACGACCATGCTGCAAATCAAGCCCATCCTCGCCGCACTCAAGCGCCACAAGGCAGGCACGATCCTGATCGCCTTGCAGATCGCGCTGACCCTGGCCATCGTCTGCAACGCGCTGTTCATCATCCAGCAACGCCTGGACCGCATCGCGCGCCCCACCGGCATGATCGAAACGGACCTGTTGACCCTGCAGAACCGCTGGGTCGGCGTGGATGACGAAAAGACTGGCCCGCTCATTCGCGCCGACGTGCAGGCGATCCGCCAGCTGCCGGGTGTCGAAGACGCCATCTCGATCAACTCGTATCCCTTGCGCGGCGGCGGCTGGTCGACCGGCGTGCGCACCAACCCGGATGCCAAGAAGTCCGAGACGCATACCACCCAGTATTTCGTCGATGACCATGCCCTCGCGACGATGGGCTTGAAGCTGGTGGCGGGGCGCAACTTCCGCTCCGACGAAATCGTCGAAATGGATCCCAAGGCGGTCGTGGCCTCGTCGCAGATCATGGTCACCAAGACACTGGCCGACAAACTGTTTCCGGATGGCTCGGGTCTGGGGAAGGTGGTGTACGTCGATGACGGCACCAAGCCGAGCACCATCATCGGCATCGTCGAGCGGCTGGAAGTGCCGTGGAACAGCAGCTGGTCCGACACCTTCCTCGACAACGCCGTGCTGCTGCCTTACCAGCTCACCGGTGGCGGCACCTCGTACATGGTGCGCAGCAAACCGGGCCAGTTGGCGGCGATCACCAAGTCCGTGCCGGAGACCTTGTACAAGCTCAACCGCATGCGCGTGATCCCCTCCGAGCGTGGCGTGCGCACGTATGACGTCGTACGCGCACAGGCTTACAAGAGCGACCGCGGCATGGCGATCCTGATGGGCGTGGTGTGCCTGGTGCTGCTGGCGATCACCGCGGCGGGCATTGTCGGCCTGACCAGCTTCTGGGTCGGCCAGCGCCGCAAGCAGATCGGCGTGCGGCGAGCGCTGGGCGCCACGCAGCGCGACATCCTCAGCTATTTCATGACCGAGAACCTGCTGATCGGTGTCGCTGGCGTGGTCGTTGGCGCGCTGCTCGCGATCGGCATGAATCTATGGCTGGTGACGCAATTCGAGATGGCGCGGCTCTCGCTGGTGTACGTGGCCGTGGGCGTGGTGGCCTTGCTGCTGCTGGGGCAGGGCGCGGTGCTTGCGCCGGCCATGCGGGCCGCGCGCGTGCCGCCCGTCGAGGCGACCCGGTCGGTCTGAGCCATGGTTAGAGCGAAGGAGCGTTGGATGAGTGTTCGGGCAACAGCGGATGGCGAGTGCGCAGTGAGGTGGCTATGAGCGGCATGTTCATGCACAACCTGGGTTTGGGCGCCATCAGCCTGCGCCGCAATCCGCTGCTGACCGCCTTGATGATCATGTCGATTGGTTTTGGCGTGGCGGCTTCGATGGTGACGTTCGCGGTGTTTCGCGCCGTGTCGGGCGACCCGATACCGCAGAAGTCGTCACAGCTGTTCGTGCCGCTGATCGACAACCGCGGTCCGCAATTCAATCGCCATGGCGAGCCGCCGAGTGCGCTTACCTATACCGATGCGATGGCGCTGATGCGCGCGCACCGGGCGGATCGCCAGACCCTGTTGTACCCGGTGAGCTTGTCGGTGATGCCGGGTGACTCGAGCAAGATGCCATTCAAGGCCACCGGCTATGCCACCTATGGCGATTTCTTTCCGATGTTCGAGGCGCCGTTCCTGTATGGCAATCCCTGGGGTAGCGTCGAGGACGAATCGCGCGAGGCCATCGTGGTGATCAGCCGCAGCCTCAACCAGAAACTCTTCGCCGGGCAGAACAGCGTGGGGCGGCGCATCACCATGGATGACCGCCAGTACCGGGTCGTCGGGGTGATGGACAACTGGGATCCCAAGCCGCGCTTCTACGACTTGTTCGACGGCAATGAATTCGCCGATCCCGCGCAGATCTATATCCCGTTCACGTATGCGATCGACCAGAAGATCGAAACCTACGGCAACAACAACTGCGGCAGCGACGGCAAGCGCGGTGACGATCGCGACAGCTGGCTGCATGGCGAGTGCGTCTGGGTCAGTCCCTGGGTCGAGCTGAACAGCGCGTCGAAGGTGGCGGCCTATCGGCAATTCCTCGACAGCTACGCCAATGACCAGCGTCGTGCTGGCCGTTTCAACTGGGCGCCGAACAATCGCTTGCGCAACGTGCGTGAATGGCTCGACTTCCTGCACGCCGTGCCGCCGGAAAGCCGCATTTCGCTATCGCTGGCGCTGGGCTTTCTGTTGATCTGTCTGGTCAACACGATCGGCCTGCTGCTGGCCAAGTTCATGCGCCGTGCGCCGGAGATCGGCGTGCGCCGCGCGCTGGGTGCGTCGCGTGCCGACATCTATCGCCAGTTCCTCGCTGAGGCCGGCATGGTCGGTCTGGCCGGTGGCGTGCTCGGACTGTTGCTGACTGGCTTGGGCATCTGGGGCGTCGGCCTGGTGTTCGAGCCACAGATCGCCCGTTTGGCGCACCTGGATCTGTCCCTGGTCGCACTGACCTTGCTGGTGGCAATTGCCGCCACGGTGTTGGCTGCGTTCTATCCCACCTGGCGGGCGGCGCAAGTGCAGCCCGCCTGGCAGCTGAAGTCCAACTGAGGCGAGGAGCGAACCGTGCAGATCAAGCCGATTCTTTCCGCGTTGCGCCGTCACAAGGCGGGCACCTTCCTGATCGCGATGCAGATCGCCCTGACGCTCGCCATCGTCTGCAATGCGCTGTTCATCATTCACCAGCGCGTGAGCCACTTGTCCGAGCCGACCGGGCTGGATGAGGCGGATATCTTCGTGATCCAGAACGAATGGGTGGGAACGTCGACGCCGCAGCAGGCCGATGCCAAGATCCGCGAGGACCTGGTGGTGCTGCGTCAGCTGGCCGGCGTGCAGGACGCGACGCCCAGCAACTCCTATCCGTTGCGCGGCGGCGGTTGGGACGACGGCATCAAGTTGAAGCCCGACCAGCAGCAGGACACGACGGGATCCACGGTCTACTTCGCGGACGATCATTTCATCGATACGCTGGGCCTGAAGCTGATCGCCGGCCGCAACTTCCGCGCCGATGAAATCGCCGCCATGGATGTGCGCGACACGCTGGCACCGCCGCAGATGATCGTCACCAAGGCACTGGCCGACAAGCTGTTCCCGAATGGTGACGCGGTAGGCAAGACCATTTACATGGTCGGCGGCCCCGGCACCATCGTCGGCGTGGTCGACGTGCTGCAGGCGCAGAGCGTCGACCGTTGGGCGGCCGAGTTTGCGCATCGCTCCACCATCATTCCCAAGCGGCTGGCCTCGACGATTGGTACGTTCTATATCGTGCGCGCACGTCCCGGCCAGCTGGACGCGGCGATGAAGGCGGCGTCGAAGGCGCTGTTCGCGCACAATCCGCGCCGCATCATCAATGAACAGGACGGCCTGCTGAGCTTTACGGAAGTGCGGTCCCGTGCCTACGAGCGTGATCGCGGCATGGCGATACTGATGGGGGTGATCTGCGTGGTGCTGCTGGCCATCACGGCGGCGGGCATCGTGGGCCTCACCAGCTTCTGGGTGGGCCAGCGGCGCAAGCAGATTGGCGTGCGGCGTGCCCTGGGTGCCACCCAGCGCGACATTCTCAACTACTTCATGACCGAGAACCTGTTGATCAGCAGTGCGGGTGCGTTGTTTGGCGTGCTGCTGGCCGTTGCGATCAATTTGTGGCTGGTCACGCGCTTCGAGATGAATCGGCTGTCGCTGGTGTATGTGCTGGCAGGCGTGGTGATCCTGTTGTTGTTGGGCCAAGGCGCGGTGCTGGCGCCGGCGATGCGTGCATCACGGGTGCCTCCGGTAGAGGCCACGCGGTCGGTCTGACCGCACGAAAAGTCAGGAAGCGAGGGGAAACGTATGTTCGGCTACTACCTGGATTTGGCGCTGCGCAGCCTCAGGCGCAACAAGACGCTCACCGCGTTGATGGTGCTGGCCATTGCGCTCGGCATCGGCGCCAGCATGACCACGCTGACCGTGCTGCATGTGCTGTCGGGTGACCCGATGCCTGGCAGGAGCGCGACGCTGTTCTACCCGCAGCTCGATCCGCAGGACATGGACGGCTACGAGCCCGGCAAGGAGCCGATGCAACAGGTCACCTGGATCGACGGCATGAACCTGCTGCATGCCAAGCGGGGCCTGCACCAGGCCCTCATGACCGGTGGCGCGGTACCGGTGCAGCCAGCGCAGTCGGGCATGGACCCGTTTTACGCCGATGCGCGTTACACCTCGGACGACTTCTTCGCCATGTTCCAGGTGCCGTTCCTGTTCGGCCGTGGCTGGAGCGAGGCAGATGACAATGACAAGGCGCGCGTGGTGGTGATCACCCGCACGCTCAACGACAAGCTGTTCGCCGGCAAGGACAGCACCGGCCAGACCCTGCGCATGGGCGATAGCGCCTTCCGCGTGATCGGCGTGCTGGACAGCTGGCGGCCGAATCCGCACTTCTACGACATGAACATGGGCAACTATGTCGCGTCGGAAGATGTGTTCCTGCCGCTCACCACCGCGCGCGAGCTGCGCTTTGACCACAACGGCTCGATGGATTGCTGGGGCACCGGCGGTGGCGATGAAGAGCACCTCGAAACCGCGCCCTGCGTGTGGCTGCAATTCTGGGTGCAGTTGAGCAGCACCGGCGATGCCGCCGCCTACAAGGAATACCTGCTGCATTACTCGCAGGAACAGAAGGCGATGGGCCGCTTTCAACGGCCGCCCAATGTGCGCCTGCCTGCCTTGATGGAGTGGCTGGACATCAACAAGGTCGTGCCCGGCGATGTGCGCCTGCAGACTTGGCTGGCCTTCGGCTTCCTGCTGGTCTGCCTGGTCAACACGGTGGGCCTGATGCTGGCGAAATTCCTGCGCCGTTCGGGTGAGCTGGGTGTGCGCCGCGCACTGGGCGCGTCCAAGCGCGAGGTGTTTGCCCAGCTGCTGGTGGAGTCGGGCGTCATCGGCCTCGCCGGCGGCGCGGGCGGCCTGCTGCTGGCCTTTCTCGGCCTGTGGCTGGTGCGCAAGCAACCTTCCGACTACGCGGCGCTCGCGCACCTGGACATGTCGATGCTGTTGATCACCTTCCTGTTGGCCGTGGGGTCGAGCCTGTTGGCCGGCCTGCTGCCCGCCTGGCGCGCCTGCCAGATCACTCCTGCGCTGCAACTGAAGAGCCAGTAAGGACAACGCCATGGACATCCTGCCGATTCTTTCGACACTGCGTCGTCACAAGATCACCGCCTTCCTGGTGATCATCGAGATCGCCTTGACCTGCGCCATCGTGTGCAACGCGGTGTTCCTCATCAACCAGCGCCTCGACCGCATGCATATGACCAGCGGCGTGGCCGAGCACGAGTTGCTGGAAATCCTGTTTGCCGACATCGGCCCGAACAAGAACCAGAAAGCACGGACCGCGGAAGATCTGGCTGCGCTGCGGCAAATTCCTGGGGTGCTGCAGGTGTCGTCGGCGAACCAGGTGCCGTTCGGCAATTCCTCGTGGAACGGCGGTATCAAGCTCGACCGCAACCAGCGTGTGTCGACGCTCAATGCCACGACCTACACGGGCGAGAACGTGCTGCAGACGCTGGGCACGCAACTGGTCGAGGGGCGCAACCTGCAGCCCGACGACTACATGGATTTCGACGATGTGGTCAGGGCCGCCTCGGTCAAGGACGCAAAGGGCATTCCCAAGGTCACCGTCATCACGCAGAGCCTGGCGCAACGCCTGTGGCCCGGACAGCAGCCGCTCGGCAAGGTGATCTACTACGCCGATTACCCGATGACGGTGGTGGGCGTGGTGAAGCATCTGGTGCGGCCAGCCTTCACCGACAATGCCACCGCCGAGTTCACCATGGTGCTGCCGATGCGCATCACCCAGGGTCTCTACATCATCCGCACCGATCCGCAGAATCGCGACGCCGTGCTGAAGGCCGCCGTGGCCAAGATGAAGGCGATCAATCCGCATCGTGTCATCCTGAAGCAGCGGCCGTGGGACGAGGTGCGCAGCAACTTCTTCCAGAACGACCGCGCCATGGCCGGCTTGCTGGTGGGCGTATGCATCGCCCTGCTGGTGGTGACGGCCCTGGGCATCGTCGGCCTGGGCAGCTTCTGGGTGGCGCAGCGGCGCCGGCAGATCGGCGTGCGGCGTGCGCTGGGCGCGACCCGTCGGAACATCCTGCACTACTTCCAGACCGAGAATTTCCTGCTCGCCACCATCGGTATCGCGCTGGGCATGGTGCTCGCCTACGGCATCAACCTGATGCTGATGCTGCATTACGAGTTGCCTCGCCTGCCGGCGATCTACTTCCCGGTAGGTGCGCTCTCGCTATGGGTGATCGGTCAGCTGGCGGTACTCGGTCCGGCCATGCGCGCAGCGGCGGTGCCGCCGGTGGTGGCGACGCGTTCGGTGTAATGGAAGGCCGCCGCCCGTTACGGGCGGCGCTACGGGGAGATAGGGATGTTTGGCTACTATCTTGAACTGGCATGGCGCGGCCTGCGTCGTAACAGCGTGCTCACCGCGCTGATGGTGCTGGCGATCGCGGTAGGCATCGGCGCCAGCATGACCACCTTGACCGTGATGCATCTGCTGTCGGGCGATCCGCTGCCGGGACGCAGCGGCTCGCTGTTCTACGCGCAGGTCGATACCGATCCGTCGCCGGAGCAGCGCAAGCAGCCGCTGGACAAGCTCGACTATCCGACCGCCATGGACATCCTGAATGCCCATCTGGCCGACCGGCAGACCGTGGTGGTCGATAGCGCGGTGAAGCTGCGCGCACCGGATGCCTCGTTGCCGCCGCTGATGCCATCGATGCTGTCGACCACGGCCGACTTCTTCCCGATGTTCGACGTGCCGTTTCAGTATGGCGGGCCGTGGCGCGCCGAGGATGACGACAAGCATGCCCGCGTGGCGGTGATCTCCGCCGACCTCAATGCCCGGTTGTTCCAGGGCGCCAACAGCGTGGGCCGTACGCTGCGCCTGCGCGATACCGATGTGCGCATCGTTGGCGTGCTGGCGCCGTGGCGACCATCGCCGCAGTTCTACACCGTGGCCGGCGGCCGTTTCGCCGCGGGCAAGACCGCCGACTTCTACAGCAAGCCGCAGGATGTGTTCACACCGTTCACCAGTGGCCTGGAAATCAACGACGGCAATTTCTATCAGTTCACCTGTTGGCTGCCACCGTCGACCCCGGGCCATCTGCAGAACGCGCCGTGCGTATGGCTGGGTGTGTGGGTGCAATTGAACAGCCCGGCCAAGGTGACCGCGTTCAAGCGCTTCCTCGATGGCTACGCGGCCGAGCAGCACGCCTTGGGTCGCGTGGTGCGACCGCAGAACACGCGCTTGCGCAGCTTGATGGAATGGCTGGACTTCAATGGCGTAGTGCCAAGCGACGTGCGCCTGCAGACCTGGCTCGCGTTCGCGTTTCTTGCCATTTGTTTGTTCAACACCATCGGGCTGCTGCTGGCGAAATTCCTGCGCCGTTCCGGTGAGATCGGCGTGCGTCGGGCGCTGGGTGCCAGTCGCGCTGCCATCTTCGCGCAATGCCTGGTCGAGGCAGGCATGGTTGGCTTGCTCGGCGGTGTGGGTGGCCTGCTGCTGACCTTGCTCGGGCTGTGGGTCGTGCGTGGCCAGCCGGTGGCCTTTGCCGATCTGGCTTATCTCGACGGCCGCATGTTCCTGCTCACGTTTGCGCTTGCCATCGCCACCAGTCTAATCGCTGGCGTGCTGCCGGCCGCCCGGGCCAGTCGCGTGGCACCCGGCCTGCAATTGAAGACACTCTGAGGGCCCCATGCAGATACGACCCATACTTTC
Source organism: Dyella halodurans (assembly GCF_026283925.1). Classification (GTDB taxonomy): domain Bacteria; phylum Pseudomonadota; class Gammaproteobacteria; order Xanthomonadales; family Rhodanobacteraceae; genus Dyella; species Dyella halodurans. The sequence goes on along the minus strand of NZ_JAPDPF010000003.1, from coordinate 114,173 downwards.
TGCCCTGCGCCGTCACCGGCTCGCCGCGATGTTGATCGGCCTGGAGATCGCGCTTGCCTGTGCGGTGTTATGCAACGCCTGTTTCCTGATCGCCAATCGCGTCCGGGACATGCATATCCAGAGCGGCGTCGATGAAGCCTCGCTCGCCTCGCTGACGATCAGCGGCTACGAAGACCGCCAGTCGGTGGATGTCAACGCGCGGGTGACGGCGGGTTTGCGCGCCATTCCCGGCGTGCAGTCGGTCAGCGTGCTCAATTCCATTCCGTTCGGCGAGCGACGCGGCTCGATGGGCATCACCACCGATGCCGAGGGGCTGCATCGCGGCGGCGTGATCGAGTTCTACCTCGGCGGCCCGGGCAGCGCGGAGGCCTTGGGGTTTCACCTGGTGGCGGGTCGGGCCCTGCAGGCGGAGGACTATCAGTCGTTCTCCGGCTTGATGCCGAGTTTCGCGCCCGTGCTGGTGACCAGGGAGCTGGCCGAGCACTTGTGGCCTGGCGAGGATCCGCTGGGCAAGTCGATCTGGAGCAAGCCCTTGCACTACCAGGTGGTCGGTGTTATCGATCGCCTGGTGGTGCCCGCTCCCGCCCTATGGGGCGCCGGCACCGGGGGCTGGTCGGCCTTCCTGCCGGCGCAGCCTGGGCCGGGGCTTTCCGGCAGTTATTTGATCAAGGCGGCTCCCGCCGATATCCGCCGCGTACTGCGTGATGCTCGCGAGACGATTGCCAAGGTGGCCCCGGACGCCGTGCTCGACCTGCAGGGCACGCAAACCATCGGCGATTTGCGCGAAAGCTTCTTCCAACAGGACCGCACCATGACGGGCATCCTGGTGGCCGTCATCGCCTCGCTGCTGCTGGTCACCGCCCTGGGCATCGTCGGCCTGGCCAGTTTCTGGGTACAGCAACGCCGCAAGCAGATCGGTATCCGACGCGCCATCGGTGCCACCCGGCAGGACATTCTCAGCTACTTCCAGACCGAGAATTTCCTGATCGTCAGTGGCGGCATCCTCGTCGGCATGGTGCTGGCGTTTGGACTGAACCTGGCGCTCATGAAGTTCTACGAGCTGCCGCGCCTGCCGCTGTATTACCTGCCCATGGGTGCCGTCTCATTGTGGCTGCTCGGCCAGCTGGCCGTGCTCGGCCCCGCCCTGCGGGCGGCGGCGGTGCCACCGGTGGTGGCCACGCGTTCAGTTTGAACGGGGGCAAACCGGTCGCCGAACCATGCAGTCCGGCACGGGTTGCGGTGGCGCTGGCCGTGGAGAATAGGGTCTATTTCAACCGGAAGGGTGTTTCCATGAAAATCGGACCGCGTATGGTTCTGGCGGGTTTGTTGATGTCGGCCGCAGGTGTGGCCAGCGTACAGGCGGCGGCGCCGGCGCCGGCGACGCAGGCGGACGTGGCGACGCGCGTGAAGGCGCTGAATGCCTTGCTGGCTGAGCAGTGGCAGCACAATCTGGAAAACGCGCCGGAGTTCGCCACCATCATTGGCGACCTGCGCTACAACGACCGCTGGAGCGACGCCTCACTGGCACACGCCAAGGCCGAGTATGCGAAGAACCAGGATTTCCTGAAGCGCTTCCAGGCGATCGACACCACCGGCTTCTCCGACGACGACAAGCTGAACCAGCAGCTGATGGTGCGTCAGCTGCAGGACGCCCTCAAGGCGCATGACCTGAAGATCGACGAGATGCCGCTGGACCAGATGAGCGGCGCGCACCTTGCGCTGGCTGGTTTCGTCAGCTCCGTCCCGTTCAACAGCACCAAGGAATACGACGATTACCTGACGCGCCTCAAGGCCGTGCCAACCTTGCTCGAGCAGGTGACGAGCGTGGCACAGCAGGGCCTGAAGGACGGCATGATGCCGCCGAAGTACCTGCTGGAGAAGGTCGTCACCCAGATCGACAGCATCGGCAAGCCCGCCGGCATGGACAGCGTTTTCGCCGAGCCGCTCAAACATTTCCCGAAGTCGGTGTCGCCGGCGGATCAGAAGCGCCTGCACGACGCCATTCTTGCGGCCATCGATCAGGACGTGCGTCCGGCCTACCAGAAGCTGGGCGAGTTCGTGGCGAAGGATTACGCGCCGCACGGCCGCAGCGAACCTGGCGTCTGGCAGCTGCCGAACGGCGAGGCGATTTACCGCTTCGATGTCGAGCAGATGACCACCACCAAGGAAAGCCCGGAGCGCATTCATGAAATCGGCCTGGCCGAAGTGAAGCGCATCGAAGGCGAGATGACCGAGGTGGCCAAGTCGCAGGGCTACAAGGACCTGGCGAGCTTCCGCGCCGCCCTCAAGACCAACCCGAAGACGCACGCCACCTCGCGTGAGGACATTCTCAACCGCTACCGCAACTACCTGGCGGGCATGCAGCCGGAACTGCCGAAGCTGTTCGGCCTGCTGCCCAAGACCAAGGTGGAAGTGGTGCCGGTGGAGCCGTTCCGCGAGAAGGAAGCGGCCGCCGCCGAATACCACCAGGGCACGCCCGATGGTTCGCGTCCGGGCCAGATCTTCGTCAACACCGGTGACTACGCCAACCGCAGCGTGCTGACCATCGAGTCGACCGCCTACCACGAAGGCATTCCCGGCCATCACATGCAGATCTCGATCGCGCAGTCGCTGCCCAAGCTGCCGCCGTTCCGCCAGCAGGCGGGCTACAACGCGTATATCGAGGGCTGGGCGCTGTATGCGGAGCAGCTGGGCAAGGAGCTGGGCTTCTACAAGGACCCGCTGTCCTACTACGGCCGCCTCTCCGACGAACTGCTGCGTGCCGACCGCCTCGTGCTCGACACCGGCGTGCACAGCAAGCACTGGACGCGCCAGCAGATGGTGGACTTCTTCCACGAGCATTCCAGCGAAGACGAGCCGGATGTGCAGGCCGAAACCGACCGCTACATCACCTGGCCGGGCCAGGCGCTGGCGTACAAAATGGGCCAGCTGAAGATCGTCGAGCTGCGTGAGCATGCAAAGAAGGAGCTGGGCGACCAGTTCGACATCCGCGCCTTCCACGACGAAGTGCTCGGTGGCGGCGCGCTGCCGCTGGACGTGCTTGAAATGCGCATCAACGCATGGATCGCTGCGGTGAAGGCGGGCAAGGCGCCCGCTCATCCGGTGGCCGGTTGAGCTTCCGGTAAGACTGAAGTGCGCGCCGCATGAGGCGGCGCGTACTCTTCCAAGGGGAAAGGCGATGCAACGATCGATCAAGACAGTGTGGTTGGTCGCAGCCTTGCTGGCGCCCGTGGCGACTGCTTGGGCGGCTACCGAGTTTTCCTACCGCTCCGACAACACCTTGCGCTGGCATAGCGAGGGCCGCTATCTGCATTTGGCCACGGTCAAGGACGGTGGCGTCCAAGTGGCCGGCATCACACCCGCCTCGCTGTGGGGACTGAGCGAAGGCGACATCATCGTGGAAGCCGATGGCCACCCGGTTCACGACGTGGCCGAGCTGTTGAACACGCTGCGCGCACACGATGCCTCGCCGATGCCGCTCAAGCTGCGCCAGGCTGGCGTCGAGCGCACGGTCACGCTGGCGGCCCAGGCGCATGATCTGGTGCCCGCGCCGTCACCCAAGCCGCCGGTTGCACCGCAGCCTCCCGCTGCCCCTGCAGCGCCGGTCGCCGCAAGCCACAGCCGTTTCGTCTACCAATCCGACAACAGCCTGCGCTGGCGCAGCGATGGCCAGCGCCTGCATCTGGTCACCGCCAGCGAAGGCGGCGTCACCGTGGCTGCGCTGACCCCGGCCTCCCTGTGGGGACTGGCCCAGGGCGATGTGATCATCGAGGCGGATGGCCAGCCCGTACACGATGTGGCGGCCTTGCTCAGTCGCCTGCGCGAGCACGGCACGTCGCCGATGCCGCTGACGGTACGGCGCCATGGCGTCGAGCACGGGGTGGCCTTGTCCGCGCAGGCCCGCGAGGACTTGCTGCCCAGCGCGCCACCCGCTCCACCGACACCCCCGGCTCCCCCCGTTCCGCCGAGCGCTTGATGGCCGCCGCCCTTGACCCGCGACGGATCGTGCGAAAGATGGCAACCTTTTGGCGTGGAGCTGCATCCACGTCTACATGTGCAAGAGACGAATGCGAACCGTACTGATCATTGACGACAACCCGGCCGTGGGTGAAGCGCTGTCGCTGGCGCTTTCCCTGCATGAAATCCGTCCGCTGATCGCACTGACGCCCGAGCAGGGGCTGGCGATGCTGGAAAGCGAACGCGTCGACGTGGTCATTCAGGATATGAACTTCACCGCCGACACCACGTCTGGCGAGGAGGGCATCGCGCTATTCCGGGCCATCCGCCAGCGCCATACCGACCTGCCGGTGATCCTGCTCACCGCCTGGACACATCTGGAGACGGCGGTGGAACTGGTCAAGGCCGGTGCTTCGGATTATCTGGCCAAGCCGTGGGACGACGCCAAGCTGCTCACCACGGTGGAAAACCTGCTGGAACTGTCCGAATCCACCCGCGAGGTGAACCGCACGCGCAACGAACGGCGCCGCCGCCGCGAGGACCTGCAACGTCGTTACGATCTCGACAGCCTGGTGTTCGCCTCCGAGGCGATGGCCCGCACGCTGGAACTGGCCTGCCAGGTGGCGCGCTCGGATGTGCCGGTGCTGATCACCGGCCCCAACGGCGCCGGCAAGGAGCGCATTGCGGCCATCGTGCACGCCAATTCGGCGGCCAAGCGCGGCGCCTTCATTGCGGTGAACTGCGGCGCCTTGCCCGGCGAGTTGATCGAAGCCGAACTGTTTGGCGCGGATGCCGGCGCCTATACCGGCGCCAACAAGGCCCGCGAGGGACGTTTCGAGTTGGCCGACGGTGGCACCTTGTTCCTCGATGAAATCGGCAACCTGCCGCTATCGGGGCAGGTGAAGCTGCTGCGTGTGCTGGAAACCGGACAATTCGAGCGCCTCGGTTCCGGTCGTACCCGCCATGTGAAGGTGCGTGTACTGAGCGCCACCAACGCCGATCTAAAGGCGATGATCCGTGCCGGTACGTTCCGTGAAGATCTCTATTACCGACTCAATGTCATCGAGGTCAATCTGCCGCCGCTTTCAGAGCGCGTGGATGACATCCTGCCGCTGGCCGAGCATTTCCTCGATGGGCGCGCCGAACTGGGCGATGCCGCGCGTGAGGCCTTGCTGTCCTATCCCTGGCCGGGCAACGTGCGCGAGCTGAAGAACGCGATCGAGCGCGCGGCGCTGCTGGCCAGCGATGGCCGCATAACGCCGGAACAACTGAATCTGCCGCAGGTCGCGGCCACCGCCGTGCGCAATCTGGACGAGCCCAGTCGCGAGTCGGTGGAAGCGGCGCTGGAGAAGGCCGGCGGCGTCGTCAGCCGTGCCGCCCAGTCGCTCGGCCTGTCGCGCCAGGCGCTGTACCGGCGCATGGAGCGTTACGGCCTGGCCCAGGCGCAGGCCTGAGCCGGGATGGTGTCGATCAGGCCTGACTGGCGCGTTGCGTCACCCATCGTGATTGCCGTCCACGGCGCCGGCGAGGATGATATCGCTACCGATGGAGCCTGCCATGCGATATCGCAGCGTCCTGTTTCTTGCGGCATCTGTGCTCGCCATGGCGGCGGTGGCGCAGAATGCCAAGCCGCCCGTTACCCAGGCCAGCGACAGCTGGAACGCGCCAGCGCCATCGAGCACCAGCGCGGGCACTTATCGCGATGCGCTAAGCACCGCAGCCAGTGCCGCCGGGCGCTTCAAGTTCAGCGATCGGAATCCCAAGGACAACGCGCCGCCGGATCAGTCGCCGATTCGCGTGATCATCAACAATGGTCGCGGCCCCCATGTGAACTGCGTGCCGATGGGGATGGGCGGCGCGTGCCATTGACGACGAGTCGCCGCCAAGGAAGCACCCGATGCTGCGCGGTTTGAGTTCGCTGGAATCGCGCATGGTGCTGTTGCTGAGCCTGGCCGGCCTGTCGGGCGTGCTGGTGTATGCCGGCGTCACCCAATGGCCGCTGCCGCAGTTGCTGGTGTGGCTGCACAACGACCTCGGCATCGACCTGGGTGCACCGGCGCATTTCAGTTTCTATGGCGGCCTGATCATCTCGGTCATCCTGTTGTTGCCGCTGGCGCTGTGGCTGGGCCACCGCGTGATGTCGCCGATCACCAAGCTGCTGCGTGCGCTGGAAGGCGCCGTGGCGAGTTATCGCGATGGCGACTTCAGCTTCTCCATTGCCGCGGATCGTCGCGACGAACTCGGCGAGCTGATCCGCATGCACAACGCGCTGGGCCAGACCTTGCGCGAGCAGCGCCAGAACCTGGCCCAGCGCGAGTTGCTGCTGGATACGGTGGTGCAGAACACGCCGGTGGCCTTGGTCCTGACAGATGCCAGCGATCGCGTCACCTACGCCAATATCGCGGCGCGCCACCTGTTCAACGAAGGACGCACCCTGCACGGCCTGAGCTTCGCCGAGCTCCTGAGCGATAGCCCCGAGGCCCTGCGCCGCGCCGTTGATGGCGGCGAGGACGCCTTGCTCACCGTGGAGATGGACGGTGGCGAGGAAACCTTCCATTTGTCGCAGCGCAGTTTCCGCCTGCAGGGGCGGCCGCATCGACTGCGGCTGTTTCGCCGCATGACGCGCGAGTTGTCGCGCCAGGAAGTGGCGACCTGGAAGCGCGTGATCCGCGTGATCAGCCACGAGTTGAACAACTCGCTGGCGCCGATTTCCTCGCTTGCGCATTCCGGCGCCGAGCTTGCGCGGCGTGGCGACACCTCGCGCCTGCCCGGCGTGTTCGCCACCATCGGCGAACGCGCGCGCCACCTGCATGGCTTCATCGCGGGCTATGCCAGCTTTGCCAAGTTGCCGGCACCACAGCCGGTGGCGATTGCGTGGAAGGCGTTTCTCGAAGCGCTTTCGCTGCACTGCCAATTCAAGGTGAGCGGCCACATCCCCGAGCAGCCGGGCTGGTTCGATGCAGGCCAGATCGAACAGGTGCTGATCAACCTGATCAAGAACGCCCACGAATCCGGTAGCGCGGATGACGAAGTCAGCCTGTCGCTGACGGTGATTGCCCGCGACCTGCGCATCGAAGTGGCCGATCGTGGCCCGGGCATGAGCGAGACGGTGCTGGCGCAGGCCTTGCTGCCGTTCTATTCGACCAAGCGTTCCGGCACCGGTCTCGGCCTGGCGCTGGCGCGCGAGATCGTGGAGGCGCATGGCGGGCGCATCGCCCTGGCGAATCGTGAGGAAGGCGGCTTGCGTGTCAGCCTTCTGCTACCACTCGGGCCGAAGTAAGCGCTCGTACCGCCGAGGGCCGGCTCACCTATACTCGGCGCATCTTTCATGGATGCAGGAGCAGGGCGATGGGTCAGCTGTTCGCGTTGGTGGTAGTCATCGTCGTCGTGATCATCTTGGCCAAGCTGGTGCGCATCGTGCCGCAGGGCTACGAGTGGACGGTGGAGCGCTTCGGCATGTACACGCGCACGCTCACTCCCGGCCTGCATTTCCTGATCCCCATCATGTACGGCATCGGCCGCAAGATGAACATGATGGAGCAGGTGCTGGACGTGCCGTCGCAGGACGTCATCACCAAGGACAACGCCGTCGTACGGGTGGACGGCGTGGTGTTCTACCAGGTGCTGGACGCCGCCAAGGCCGCCTACGAGGTCGCCAACCTGGAGCAGGCGGCGCTGGCCCTGGTGATGACCAATATCCGCACCGTGCTGGGCTCGATGGACCTGGACGAATCGCTCAGCCAGCGTGACGCCATCAATGCCAAGCTGCTGTCGGTAGTCGACGAGGCGACCCATCCCTGGGGCGTCAAGGTCAACCGCATCGAGATCAAGGACATTGCGCCTCCGCGTGACCTGATCGATTCGATGGCCCGCCAGATGAAGGCCGAGCGCGAGAAACGCGCCAATATCCTCGATGCCGAGGGCTTCCGCCAGGCGGCCATCCTCAAGGCCGAAGGCGAGAAGCAATCGGTGATCCTGGCCGCCGAAGGTGAAAGGGAAGCGGCCTTCCGCGCCGCCGAAGCGCGCGAGCGTTCGGCCGAGGCCGAGGCCAAGGCGACCGCGATGGTTTCCGAAGCGATCGCCAACGGCAATATCAACGCGCTCAATTACTTCGTGGCGAACAAATACGTCGAGGCGCTGAAGGAAATGGCGAACTCGCCGAACCAGAAGATGTTGCTGCTGCCGATGGAGGCGACCGGCATCCTCGGTTCGCTCGCCGGCATTGCCGAGCTGGCCAAGGAATCGCTGAGCCAGCAGCAGAATCCGCTGCAGGGCCAGGCTGGCCGGCGCGTGCCGCCGCCGGTGGGCTAAGCATCCACAGGCCGGAGACGAGACGACGTGGAACAGGTGGCCTTGCACTTTTGGTGGTGGATTCTGGCGCTGGTGTTGATTGCGCTGGAAGTGATCATGCCGGGGTATTTCATGCTGTGGATCGGCATCGCCGCGGGCGTCACCGGGCTGGTCATGCTGGTCGCACCCGGCCTGTCGCTGCTGGGCCAGGCACTGGTGTTCGCGGTGCTGGCGTTTCTATCCTGCGCGGCCTACTGGTATGGCTTGCGCCCGAGGCTGATGCGCAACGAACCGGGCGATGCCTTGCTCAATCGCCGCGGCGAGCAGAAGATCGGGCAGCGTTACGTCCTGGCCGAAGCGATCGTCAATGGGCGTGGCAAGGCGCGCGTCGGCGATAGCCTGTGGTTGGTCCGTGGGCCGGATCTGCCCGTGGGCAGCATGGTCGAGGTCGTGGGCGTGGATGGGACGACGCTGTTGGTGCGTCCCACGGAGTGATTCGCTGCCTGGCCCAGCCGGAGCAGGCGGCTTGCATCTCGCTTGCTCGGCACCCCGGCTTGACCAGCCATTGGGCGGTTGACAGTCGCTAGAGTGACGAGCCATCGCCTAGGCGGTGATTACACCGCCAACCGCAAGCCTCAGCGCAAGATCCCATCCGTCCTCAGCTTCGGAATCAGCGCCTGCGCCAGCTCCTCCGTCGCCTTGGCGATCTTTTCCTGACTTACCGCCTCGGTGGTGACCGACCACACGAGCTTCTGCGTCTTGGCATCCCAGACGCTGGTTTCCAGCGTGACCACATCGTATTGCGTCACCTGCGCCGTGGATGCCCAGGCGCCGCCGTACCAGCCATAGAAACCGCCATAGGCGGGGCCGGTCGGGGTGACATCGATCTTTTGTTCAACGCGCAGCATGCGCGTGACCAGGACCACCTCGGCGCCGCTGGAACGAACCAGGTCAGTTAGCTTGACGGCTCCGCCGTTGCCAGGAGGTATCTGAGTATAGCTGGGGACGGCCTTCAGGCCCGCCGCCAGCAGCTGTTGCGAGAACGTGTCTTCGAACTTGCGTCGTATCAGGTCGCTTTTCGAGATGCCGACGACCACCACGCTGGATGCTGGCGGACCTGACCAGGCCGGGTCCTTCCATTCATTGGTGACGGACACGGTCGAACAGGCGCAAAGCGCCAGGCTGGCAAGCGTGAGCAACAGGCGCAGCGGTTTCATGACATCGACTCCCGTCGGAGGGCCACTTCAGCAGCCGGCGGGGCATTGTGTAACGTCAATCGTCGATGCGGCGCGATGGTCGGGGTGAGGTGTCCTATGGGACTCGGGCCGTCGGGACCGGGCCGGCGCCCCCAGGCAGGTGCGCTGATGGCGCACTCACGTGCCCGTCCAAGCGGACGGGCACGTTGTCGTGTCAAAGCATGCGCAGCAGTTCTTTCATCAACGGCAACCGGCGCACGCGCACCGCACTCACGCGGAAGACGGCATTGGCGAGGGCGGGCGCCGCGGTCGGCATGGCGAGGAAGCTGGCACCCGTCGGCTCAAGTTCGCTGGGTACCAGGATCACTTCGGTCGTGTCCGGCAGTTGCGCCATGCTGGCGAGCGGGTAGTCCTTCCAGTTGCGCTGTTGGACCTGGCTGTCCTTGTAGGTCACCGACAGGTTGAGCGCGGTGGACAGCGCATCGAGCGTGGCGCCGGCGACCTGGCCTTCGAGACCCTTCGGGTTGACCACGCGACCCACATCGACCGCGCACACGGCACGCTCGATATTGAGGCGGTCACCCTGCAGGGACGCTTCGACGGCATGCGCGACATAGGCGCCGTCGACATACCAGCAGGCGATACCCAGGCCATTGACCGTGCGCAGCCAGTTCTTCCACTCGATGCGATCGGCCACCAGCTTCAGCACATTGATCAGGCGACCGGTGTCGAGCGTCTGGCCTTCTTCCAGCGGGATCTGGCGCGGCACGCCAAGCAGGCGCAGGCGCGTCACCAGCGGATCTTCCTTCAGGCTGTGGGCAATCTCGTCGACGAAGCTTTCGACCGCGAACGCATTGCTCACGTGCGGCATGCCACGGGCCAGGCCACGAGGCATGGCCGAGGGCAGGGAGTACCAGTCGCTGCGCAGGTTGGGCACGAGTCCGGCAGGCAGCTGATGGGCATCCACTTCGGACGTCCATAGGCGATTGTCGGGCACGCCACGATGCGCAAAGGCCGAGGCACTCGCCATGCGCTGGTTCCAGCTGACGATCTGGCGCTTGCCATCCAGCGTGGCATTGAGTTTGTGCACGCAGGCGGAGCGATAAAAATCCTGGCTCATGTCCTCTTCGCGCGTCCACATCAGCTTGACCGGCTTTTCCGCTGCCTTGGCCAGCATGACCGCCTCGGCCACGTAGTCGTGATCGAAGCGGCGGCCATAACCGCCGCCGACACGCGGCACGCTGATCTGGATCTGCGCCGGCGAAAGGCCGGTGAGCCGCTGCACGACGTGCCATGCGTCCTGCGGCGATTGGGTCGGCACCACCAGCGTCGCACTGTCCTTGTCGATGTGCACCACGCAATTCATCGGCTCGGAAGTGGCGTGGGCCAGCCACGGCTGCACATAGGTCGCGTCGACGCGGTGCGCGGCTTTCTTGCTGGCCGCGTCGACATCGCCATCGTTGCGCACGCGCGTGGTGGGTGCCGCGTCCTTGTTGTTGACGAGATCGGCGGCCTGTTGTTCAAACCAGGCACTGCTTTCGCTCTGGCTGCCCGGCTTCCACTGGAGCTTGAGCTTGGCGCGACCCTGCAGCGCTGCCCAGGTGCTGTCGGCCAGCACCGCCACGGCCGGCGAGCGCACCGTGTGACCAGGCGGCTGGCCCGCCTCGGGCTTGAGCTGCACGACCTTGACCACGCCCGTCACCGCCAGGGTGTCGGTAGTGTCCAGGTGGTCCAGGCTGCCGTCAGGCCAGGGGCAATGGCTGAGCACGGCGGTCAACATGTCGCCGGCATAGCTGTCGAGCGTGTAGATGGCCTCGCCGGTGACCACGGCACGCGCGTCGACGGTGCCGGCAGGGTGACCGATCAAGGTGTAGCGATCCGGCGTCTTCAAGGGTACCGGCGATGTCGGCGGCGTGACCTTGGACGCAGCCTCCGCCAGGGAGCCATAGCTGAAACGACGGCCATCGGGAGCGATGACATTGCCGGCCTCACAGCGCAGCCGGTCGGCTGGCACGCCGAGCCGTCGCGCCGCGGCCTGCAGCAGCAGCCAGCGGGCGAGCGCGCCGACTTCGCGCAGGTCGCCCCACGCGGCCGGAATCGAATTGCCGAGTCCGCTGGTCTGATGCCCATAGGTCCAGCGCGGCTTGCCGTTGTCGTCCTCGACGCCAAGGCCTAGCGGTACCACGCTGACGCGCGTCCAGTCGGCGTCGAGCTCATCGGCGATGATGCGTGGCAGCGACGTGGTGGTGCCGGTGCCAGTGTCCGGATCGCGTGCGCCGATGATCACGTTGCCGTCGGTATCGATGCGTACGAATGGGCCAAGGCCGTACAAGGTGTCGCCGAGCAGGGCCGGCGGCACCGGTGCATCGGTGGCATCGGCAAGGCGAATGCCGACCACGAGCGCGCCAGCCGTGCCGGCGACTACCTGCAGGAAGCGGCGGCGCGTCAGCCGAACGCCGTCATGGTTGTCGCCGATCATGCGTGGCTCCCGGCGGAAGCGACGCGCTTGATGGCCAGGCGCACCCGCGTCTGGCAGCCGCAGCGGCAAAGGTTGGGCAACTGGTCGATCTCGTTGTCGCTGGGTTGCGAATGACGGTTGAGCAGGTCGAGCGAGGCCATCAGCCAGCCTGGCGTGCAGTAGCCACAGCCGATCGCATCTTCGTCCACGAAGGCCTGTTGCAGCGGATGCAGCTTGCCGTCGGCAGCGGCGAGGCCTTCCACCGTGGTGATCGGCTTGCCGGCCACGTCAGCGACCGCAACATGGGTGGCTGACGCCAGCTTGCCGTCCACCAGCACCAGGTCGTGGCCGCCTTCGCCATGTTCACCGCTGTACTTGGTGCCGGTGAGCCGCAGGATGTCGCGTAGATACCAAAGCAGCGGCATCTGCGCATCGCCGGTATGACGGTAGGTCCTGCCGTTGATCTCCAGATCGATGCCTTCGCGCACCTTCTCGGGCACGATGGCATTGGTCGGGTGGGGCGTCAGGATCGGGTCTTGCACTTGCGCCATCGGTGAGACTCTCCTTCTCTATCCGCACATTGTGGCATCGCAGCGCGGCGCTTAGGAGGTGACCCGGCTGAACAGGCGTCGCCACACCAGGTAAACCGGCACGCCCGCGACCATGATGAGCAGGCCGATGCCCGTGTTCATGGGGCTGGCGCGCAGGCTCTGCACCATGACCAGGCCGATCGTGGCGATAAAGATCAGCGGCAGCAGGGGATAGCCAGGCACGCGGAAGCTCGCCTGGGCGCCTTCACGCTTGCGATACCAGAACAAGGTGCCCACGCCCACCGCACAGGCGAGCCAGTCGCCAAACGTGGCGTAATCCAGCAACTGGCCATAGCTGCCGGACCACACCAGCACGATGGCCCAGCCCGAGAGCAGCAGGAGCGCAACATTGGGCGTACGGTGCTTGGGATGCAGCCGCGCCACGCTGCGGAAAAACAAGCCATCCTCGCCCATCACCTGCAGCACGCGGGCGCCGGCCACCAGGGTGATATTGCAGAAGCCCAGCGCGGAAATCGCCACGCCCACGGCGATCAGTTTGGCGCCCGCGGTGCCGAATACGCGCTGCATGACGTCGGCTGCCGGCGCCCGGCTGGCGGCGAGGCCGGCGTGGCCGAGCACGGCGAGATAAGCCAGGTTGACCAGCGCATAGGCCGCGATTACCAGCAACATGCCGATCAACAGGGCGCGGGGCAGGGTGCGTTGCGGCTCGCTGACTTCGCCGGCCAGATTATTGAGATAGGTGAAGCCGGAATAGGCGAACAACACCGGTAGTGCCGCGCCCATGAAACCCATGTCCGCAGTCTGCGGGTCGGTGGCCAGAATGCCATGGCCGTTCACGCCGGCCAGGAACAGCCCGCATACCACCAGCACAGCCACCGCCAGCAACTTGAGCAAGGTGAATGCGTTCTGGATCTGGGCGCCCAGGCGCAGGCCAAACAGGTTGATCAGCGCCACGAAAACCAGGGCGCCGATGGCCAGGCTGGTGGTGGCACTGGCGGGCAGGCCGAACAGGGCCGCCGCGTAGCTGGCAAAGATCGTGGCCACCGCGGCCGTTGATCCCGAATAGATCACCAGCAGCATGCTCCAGCCGAACAGAAAGCCGGCCAGCGGCCCGAAGGCCTCGCGCAGGTACACGTAGCTGCCGCCCGCATGGGGGCGGCGCGCGCCCAGTTCGGCATAGCAGAGCGCACCGATCAGGGTGAGCAGGCCCGCGCCCACCCACATGAGCAGCAGCGACAAGCCCGACGAGGTGCGCATCGCCACGACGTATGGGTTGAGGAAGATGCCGCCGCCGATGATGCCGCCGACCACGATCATGGCCGCGTCCCATGGGCGGAGGCGGCGAACGTAACCACCGGACGTCGATGAATCGCTCATGGAACCTTGCACGCTGAGAGGTGCCAGCGAGCATGGCGGTTGAGTCCGGCCTCAGCAAGCCCCGGTCACGCGGAAAGGAAAAAAGCGGAAGCCGGCACCTTGCGGCACCGGCTTCCGCCAGGTCTTGCTCAAGGCCCGCTTAGAACACGCTGAGGAACAGGGCCAAGTTGGTGGCGTTGAGCGTGCCGATACCTGCTCCCGGCTCGTAACCCGTGACACCCTGGTAGAACCAGTTGTCACCCGCCTTGATATCGTTGAAGGCCGAGAACGGGCCATAACCAAAGATATTCTGCAGCGGATAGATCTGCGGGTTCCAGAAGCCGGTGCGGCCATGCGTCGACTGTCGCAGCAGGGCGGCGATGCCGTTGAGCTGGGGCGCCACGAAACTGGTGCCGCCTTCGAACGTCAGCAAGCCCGGGCCGTCCGTCGAGGAAACGAAGCTGTAGCCGGTTTCAGGGTCGGCATTCAACGAGAGGTCGGGCACGTTGCGGCCGCGGAAGTTGGCTGGCAGCGTGTAATTGATGCCGTTATCGGGGAGGGACAAGGTCTGGTTCTTCTCGGTCTTGCGGATGCCCGAGGTGAACTGCTGGTACAGCGGCGTTGGCCAGAACACGCTCACGCCGCCACCGCTACCGGTTGAGAAAACCCGATAAAGGAAATTGATGCCGAGATTGGTCTGGAAGTAGTTCGCGATGTAGTCCCAGCCCCAGACGCTTTCCTTGGTGATCGACGCCGTTGGGCCACTGCGGAAGCTATAAGTGAAGGGCACGGTGGTGCCGCCCGCCGTGGTGATGAAGGGATCGGCTCCCGGGGAGTCCGCGGTGAGCGGTGGCGGCACAGGGTCGGAGGGCAAGCCGCCAAAAAACGACACGGTGTCGAACGCGCCGGAGTCGCCCGAGGTGGCGAACATCGTGATGCCTTGTACAGCCGCTTCCAGGAATACCTGGTGCAGGGCCTGCATGTAGGCGACATTGGCGTCCAGTTGCAGGATGTAGAGGACCTCGGGCTCGCCCCAGCTGACCGACAGGCTGTCGACCTTGTTGTCGGACACGGCCTGGTTGAACACATCGAAGAAGCCGGCATCGGTGTTCGGTGCGTGGTAGACGACGATATCGGCCCACGGCGCCAGGCCGCCGGACTGCTCGACGTCAAGCGAAGTCTCGCCGGAGCCATCGGGTCCGCTCAGCGGGCCACCGCCGTCGACCGCGAACTTCGTGATGCGATTCGGCTTCACCGCCAGGCCGATATCGCTCCAGTAGGTATACGCATCGGCAACCACGAAGTCCGCCAGCGTGGCGATGCCGATGGTCGAACCCTTGCCGTTGATGCCGGCCTTGTACAGTGGATTGACGTTGTAACGGTTGGCGACATCACCCACGGTGAATTCGCCGGGTGTACAGGTCGCCGTCGGGTTGCCCGTACAGGGCGTGGTGGCCGGCGCGGCGGTGGCGCTCTTGGCCAGCGCATTGGCATGGCTGCTGGCCGGCGCTGGCTCTAACGCGCTTACGCGGTGGGAGCGGAAATGTGGCTCGCTGTTCAGGCCCGAAGTCAGCACCAGGGTGCCGGAAAGCGCGGCTGGCACCGTCAGCGCCGTGCTCGGGCGATGGAAGGTCGAGCCATCACTGGCGCGATAATCGTGCACGGATGTCTGGAACGCCTTGTTGAACTGGCCGATCGTGCCGCTCACCTGGATCGCCAGATGATTCGGCAACAGCTGGACCTGGGTCAGCCCCTGCTGCTTGATGAAGGCTTGCACCTTGGAGATTTCATCGGCGGTGGCGCCGTAGCGATCCGCGAACTGGTCGGTGGTGAGGAAGCGGTGATAAGAGGGGTTGCCTTGCGTGACCGTGCTGTAGATATAGCTTTCCAGCGCCGCCTGATTGTGCAGTCCCAGCACCAGCGTGACATTGACCTTCTGATTGGTGTTGCTGGCCCCAAGGTCAGCAGCCGACGAAGCGCCGGCGGCGAAGGATGCCATGGTGAAGCCACCGAGCAGCAGCGCCAGCGAGGCCGCTAGCGACTTGCGATGCAAGTTCTTGAGCATGTGCGTTCTCCAAGGGTAAAAACGGTCCCGCTGAGCGGCGCTGCGGTATCACGGATGTGATGCTCCACCGCCCGGCTGGTCGTGGTTTGTCATCGCGTTCCCCAACAGCCGGGGCGTCCCCTGGAAGATCAACCGCGCCGGCCACCCGAACCTACGCCCATTGCATGGGCCTTGGAAGTAGCTGAAATTTCGTAAAAAATTGCCAAATCCGCGTCGGGGTTGAAAAGTGCCGCGCAAAATATTGCGCCTATATCGTTCGGCCGAGGAATGCCTGGGCCCCTGGGCCGCCTTGCCCAGCCGCGCCGGGCGCGTTCGGCCGATCGATCACTTTGCGGCACAATAGTGGGCTTGTGCGTCGTCAACGGCCGTTTTCGACGCGGTATTCCCCGGAGTCGAAGCTCGCCATGACCACCATCAAGCAAGACGATTTGATCCAGTCCGTCGCCGACGCCCTGCAGTACATCAGCTACTACCATCCCGTCGACTACATCACCAACCTCGCCGCCGCCTACGAGCGCGAAGAGTCGCCGGCCGCGAAAGACGCGATGGCGCAGATCCTGATCAATTCGCGCATGGCCGCCGAGGGCCATCGCCCGTTGTGCCAGGACACCGGCATCGTCACCGTCTTCCTCAAGGTCGGCATGAATGTGCGCTGGGACGCCACCCTGTCGCTGGAAGACATGGTCAACGAGGGCGTGCGCCGCGCCTATAACGACCCGGACAACAAGCTGCGCGCCAGCGTGCTGGCCGACCCGGCCGGCAAGCGCACGAATACCAAGGACAACACGCCGGCGGTGATCAACGTCTCGATCGTGCCGGGCGACACCGTCGACGTGATCGTCGCGGCCAAGGGCGGCGGTTCGGAAGCGAAGTCGAAATTCGCCATGCTCAATCCGTCCGACTCCATCGTCGACTGGGTGATCAAGACCGTGCCGACCATGGGCGCCGGCTGGTGCCCGCCGGGCATGCTCGGCATCGGCATCGGCGGCACCGCCGAGAAGGCGATGCTGCTGGCCAAGGAAGCGCTGATGGAGCCGATCGACATCCAGGACCTGATCGCGCGCGGCCCCAGCAATCGCGCCGAGGAACTGCGCCTGGAGCTGTACGAGAAGGTCAATGCACTGGGCATCGGCGCGCAGGGCCTGGGTGGCCTCACCACCGTGCTCGACATCAAGGTGAAGGACTATCCGACCCACGCCGCCAACCTGCCGGTGGCCTTGATCCCGAACTGCGCCGCCACCCGCCATGCGCATTTCACGCTGGACGGCTCCGGCCCGGTGATGCTCGACCCGCCGTCGCTGAAGGACTGGCCGCAGCTCACCTACGACTCTAGCAAGGGCCGCCGCGTGAACCTCGATACGGTGACCCGCGACGAAGTCGCCAGCTGGAAGCCGGGCGAAGTGCTGCTGCTCAACGGCAAGCTGCTCACCGGCCGCGACGCCGCGCACAAGCGCATGGTCGACATGCTCAACAAGGGCGAGCCGCTGCCGGTCGATTTCAAGGGCCGCTTCATCTACTACGTGGGCCCGGTCGATCCGGTGCGCGACGAAGTAGTGGGCCCGGCCGGCCCGACCACGGCCACGCGCATGGACAAGTTCACCGAACAGGTGCTGGCGCAGACCGGCCTGCTCGGCATGGTCGGCAAGGCCGAGCGCGGCCCGGCCGCCATCGAGGCCATCAAGCAGCACCAGTCGGTGTACCTGATGGCGGTGGGCGGCGCGGCCTACCTCGTGTCCAAGGCGATCAAGGCGTCCCGCGTGGTCGGCTTCGCCGACCTCGGCATGGAAGCGATCTACGAGTTCGAGGTGCAGGACATGCCGGTGACCGTGGCCGTGGATTCGGCCGGCACCTCGGTCCACCAGACCGGGCCGAAGGAATGGCAGGCGCGCATTGGCAAGATTCCGGTGGTGGTGGCCTGACGCTCTGCTTCCTCTCCCCTTCGGGGAGAGGACCGAGGTGAGGGGAGGGTGCTCGCGAAAGCCTCTCTAGAACGAGCTCTCGCCTGAACGCGACCGAGGCCAGCCCGACCCCTCACCCCAACCCTCTCCCCAAAGGGGAGAGGGAGCTGTAGGCCCCGCATTTAGCCATCCAAACGCCCGTAGGCGTCCTCCCATTGCATTCCGCCTGCTGCGGCGCAACACTGATCGAATATTTTTCCCGCAACCCAACTGAGAGAACCGTGACCTCGAATGCCCCCGCGTCGCTTCCTGCCGACGCATCCTGGATCGTGATGAAGTTTGGCGGCACCAGTGTCGCCACCCTGCCGCGCTGGCAGAACATTCTGGAGCTGGTCGCCAGCCGTCGCGCCGAAGGCGCACGCGTGCTGGTGGTCGTTTCGGCACTCTCCGGCATCACCGACGCACTCAAACAACTGTGCGCACAGGAAGACAAGGGCAAACGCATCGAGGCTGCCAAGGCGATCGCACAGCGTCATTACGAGCTGCTCGATCACATGCAGCTGGCGGTTCCGGACACGCTCGGCGCACGTCTGGCCGAACTCGCGTCGCTGGCGGAGGACGGCCCCGCGGCACTCGGTGAGCTGGCCTGGGCCGCCCTGGTGCAGGGGCATGGCGAGTTGATGTCGAGCGCGCTCGGCTCAGCCTTCCTCAGCCATAGCGGCTTGCCCACGCAGTGGCTCGATGCACGCGACTGCCTTGCCGCGGTCGCGCTGCCGAACCAGAACGAGCGCACCAAGCTGCTGTCGGCCATGGTCGAGGCCAAGCCCGAGCCCGCCTTGAACGCGCGCCTGGCACAGCTGGGCGAGGTGTTCATCACCCAAGGCTTTATCGCCCGCGAAGCGCAGGGCCGTACGGTCCTACTCGGGCGGGGTGGTTCGGATACCTCGGCCTCGTACTTCGGCGCGCTGCTGAAGGCGCAGCGGGTAGAGATCTGGACCGACGTGGCCGGCATGTTCACCGCCAATCCGCGCCAGGTGCCGAGTGCACGTCTGCTGCAGCGCCTCGATTACGAGGAGGCCCAGGAAATCGCCTCCACCGGCGCCAAGGTGCTGCATCCGCGCTGCCTGTCGCCGCTGCGCGAGCCGCGCGTGCCGCTGCTGATCAAGGACACCAATCGTCCGGAGCTGGAAGGCACGCTGATTGGTCCCGAAGTGCGCGAGCACGCACCCAGCGTCAAGGCGATCAGCGCACGCAAGGGCATCACCCTGGTCTCGATGGAGTCGGTGGGCATGTGGCAGCAGGTCGGCTTTCTTGCCGACGTGTTCGCGCAGTTCAAGCAGCATGGCCTGTCGGTGGACCTGATCGGTTCGGCCGAGACCAACGTCACCGTATCGCTCGACCCGACCGAGAACTTGCTCGACTCCGACGCGCTCGCCGCGCTCGCCAGCGATCTGGCCAAGGTCTGCCGGGTCAAGGTGATCGCGCCGTGTGCGGCGATTACCCTGGTCGGCCGCGGCATGCGCTCCATGCTGCACACGCTGTCCGGCGTGCTGGCGGAATTCGGCCAGCTGCGCGTGCACATGATTTCGCAGTCCTCCAACAACCTCAATCTCACCTTCGTGGTGGACGAGAACGTGGTGGACGAACTCTTGCCGCATCTGCACGAGTTGCTGATCACGGCCGGCGCATTGCGCACCGACGACAGCGCCTTGTTCGGCCCCAGCTGGCAGGCCTTGTATGGCAGCGGCGAAGTATTGCCGCCCGCCGCGGCCTGGTGGCGTACGGACCGCCGCGACGCGCTGCTGAAACTCGGTGCCGAGGCGACGCCGCGCTATGTCTACCACCTCCCTACCGTGCGCCAGCAGGCGCGCGACCTGAAAACGCTGGCAGCGGTCGATCGCCTGCACTATGCGGTGAAGGCAAACACCCATCCGGCCATCCTCAGGGCGCTGGCGGAGGAAGGTTTCGGCTTTGAATGCGTCTCGCCGGGTGAATTGAAGGCGGTGATGGCGGTGGTGCCCGAGACGGCGCC
This sequence comes from Dyella halodurans, assembly GCF_026283925.1. GTDB lineage: Bacteria > Pseudomonadota > Gammaproteobacteria > Xanthomonadales > Rhodanobacteraceae > Dyella > Dyella halodurans. The sequence continues at coordinate 94,370 of NZ_JAPDPF010000003.1, read as the reverse complement.
GCTGCTGTTCACCCCCAACTTCGCGCCGCGCGAGGATTACGCCTGGGCGCTGACCACGCGGGCCACGCTCTCGCTCGACTCGCTGTATCAGCTCGAGCAGTGGGGTGAGCTGTTCCGTGGCCGCGAGGTCGTGCTGCGTATCGACCTGGGCCGTGGCCTGGGTCATCACGAAAAGGTGCGCACGGGCGGCAGCGGCAGCAAGTTCGGTTTGCCGGTAGAACAGGTCGACGCGTTCCTGCGCCTGGCCGATACGCACGGCGTCATCGTGCGCGGCCTGCATGCCCACCTGGGCTCGGGCATTCTCGACGACACGCACTGGGGCGAGGTCTATGGCCAGCTGGCCAGCCTGGCCGAGCGCATCGGCAGCGTCACCTTCCTGGATATCGGCGGTGGCCTTGGCGTGCCGTCGCATCCGGGCGAGGCGCGACTGGATATCGCCGCACTCGATCGCGTCCTGCGCGAGGTAAAGGCGGCCTATCCGCACTACAAGCTGTGGATGGAACCCGGCCGTTACCTGGTGGCCGATGCGGGTGTGCTGTTGACCAAGGTCACCCAGACCAAGGGCAAGGGCCATGGCACGGTGCGCTACCTCGGCGTGGACACCGGCATGAACAGCCTGATCCGCCCGGCGCTGTACGAAGCCTGGCACGAAATCGTCAACCTCACCCGGCTCGGCGAGCCTGCCACCTCGCTGTTCCAGGTGGTAGGCCCGATCTGCGAAAGCGGCGACGTGCTCGGCACCGACCGTCGCCTGCCCGAACCGGAAGAGGGCGACGTGATGCTGATCGCCCAGGCGGGCGCATACGGCAAGGTGATGTCGTCGCCGTATAACCTGCGCGATGAGGCCGAGGAAATCATCATCGAGTAAGACCCCACTTCTCCCTCTCCCCTCCGGGGAGAGGGCCGGGGTGAGGGGCGGGTGCTCGCGAAAGACTGGCAACGGAGGGCCTTCAAGGATGAAGCGTCTGAACGTGGATCGGGCTCGAGGGCTGCGAGCGGGGCAAACCGATGCCGAGCAAGTGCTCTGGTACCGCCTGCGCAACCGGCACCTGCAAGGCTGGAAGTTCCGCCGCCAGAACGAGATCGATCAATACATCGTGGATTTCGTCTGCCCGGATGCAGCGCTGATTGTGGAACTGGACGGCGGGCAACATGGCGAACAAGTGGCTTATGACGAGGCGCGCACGCGAAAACTCCAAAACATGGGCTACCGCGTGCTGCGTTTCTGGAACAATGATGTCTTGAAGAATTTGGACAGCGTACTTGAGGTGATCATGGAGGCATTGGCAAGCCCGGCCCCTCACCCCAACCCTCTCCCCGAAGGGGAGAGGGAGTAATGCCCGCGGAGACTTGAGCGTGACAACCAACATCCAACCCCGCCTGACCCAGGTATTTCGCTTCGTGCGCTGCAGCTATGCCGATGGCGTGGCCGAGCTGGTGTATGCCTTTGACCATGGCGAGGAACTGATCGAGCGCGTGCGCTTCCCGCAGGCGCCGGCCTTGCCGGCCAGCCATCAGGCGGCGTTCGATGCGGCGCTGCGCATGCTGCACCTGATTGCCGGCGTGAGCTATTACAAGGCCGGGGTGCCGCCGCGCATCGAGGTCGCCGGTGGCCCGCTGGATGACGCCACGGCGGACCTGCTCGATGCGCTGTATCTGCATGGCCTGGCCGAGTTCGCTTACCGCAACGGGCTGGATCTGCGTGGACGCATCGCGTTTCCGCGTGGCGCCGCGGCACAACCGGCGGCCAAGGCGTTGAACTTGCCGCAACGCACCCTGGTGCCGATCGGTGGCGGCAAGGACTCGTTGGTGGCAGTGGAAGCGATCAAGTCCATCGGTGGTGAGGCGACGGCGGTGTGGGTGGGCAATTCGCCGCTGATCGCCGCCTGCGCCGAGCGCACCGGTTTGCCCATGCTCAATATCCAGCGCGAGCTGGCGCCGGGCCTGTTCGAGCTCAACCGCCTTGGCGCATGGAACGGGCATATTCCGGTGACGGCGGTGAATTCCGCGATCCTGGCCGTGGCGGCGCTGCTCTACGGCTACGACAGCATCGCGTTCGCCAACGAACGCTCGGCGTCCGCGGCGACGCTGGAATACGAAGGCCAGCTGGTGAACCACCAGTGGAGCAAGGGCTACGTGTTTGAACAGCTGCTGGGCGACTGGCTGCACCAGCACGTGGCTGCCGACCTCACTTATTGCTCGCTGCTGCGTCCGTATTCGGAGCTGGCCGTGACGCGTGCGTTTGCCAAGCTCACGCCGTACTTCGATGCGTTCTCCAGCTGCAACCGCAACTTCAAGCTGCTCGGTCCCAAGCCGGCCGACCGTTGGTGCGGTCAGTGCCCGAAGTGCCATTTCGTGTTCCTGGCGCTGGCGCCGTTCCTGGCCAAGCCGCGCCTGTTGTCGATCTTTGGCCGCAATCTGCTGGACGACGAGAATCTCGCGGCCGGCTTCGACGCGCTGCTGGAATACCAGGACCACAAGCCGTTCGAGTGCGTGGGCGAGGGCGCCGAGGCGCGCGCGGCGATGTTCGCCTTGAGCCAGCGCCCGGAGTGGCAGGAAGACGCCCTGGTCAATCGTTTCCGCAACGAGATCCTGCCGCAGCTGGATGCGAGCGAGCTGGCGCTAGAGCCCTGGCTGCAGGCGTCGGGCGAACACCGCATTCCGGCACGCTTGCTGCCTGCCTTGGCGATCTTCGCGTGAAGCAACAGCGGACGCCCTTGCGCATTGCCGACCTCGCCGGCCAGCGCGTGGCGATCTGGGGCTTTGGTCGCGAAGGGCGTGCCGCCATCTCGGCGATTCGGGAACGTTTACCGCAACTGTCCCTCACGCTGTACTGCAGCGAGCCGGAAGTATCGGCTGCCACGGCCTTCGATGCGTCCCTGCTCGTGCACGGCAACGAACCGGATGCGATTGCGCTGGCCTCGTTCGACGTGGTGGTGAAGTCACCCGGCGTCTCCGCCTACAAACCAGCACTGTTGGCCGCGGCCGAGGCGGGTATCCGTATCACTTCAGGTACGGCCTTGTGGTTCGCGGAGCATGCCGCGTCGCGCGTGATTGCCATTACCGGCACCAAGGGCAAGAGCACGACCACGGCGCTGATCGCGCATCTGGCACGTTCGCTCGGCGTACGCACGGCGCTCGCCGGCAATATCGGCCTGCCGATGCTGGAGCTGCTGGATCAGTCCGCCGAGCTGTGGGCGATCGAGCTGTCGAGTTTCCAGACCGGCGAAGCCGGCCCGGTCGAGCTTGGCGTGGTCACCAGCCTGTACGAGGAACACCTCGACTGGCACGGCTCGCGTGAGCGCTATATCGACGACAAGCTCAAGCTGGCCGATGTCTCCCGGCAGTTGCTGGTCAATGCCACCCAGCCGTTCCTGCTGGAACGTACGGCGCAACATCCGAACCGCATGGTGTTCGGTGATGCGGCGGGATGGCATGTGCGCGGTGGTTTTATTTGTCGCGGCACGCAACAGGTTTTCGACATTGCGAGGCTGCGCGCCCCGGGCGAGCACAATGCGTTGAATGCCTGCGCCGCGCTCGCTGCGCTGGAAGCGATGGGTTTCGACGCCGTGGCCGCCGCGGAATCGCTGGCCGCGTTCCGGCCGCTGCCGCACCGCCTGCAGCCCTTGGGCGAGTGTGACGGCCTTGCATGGATCAACGACTCCATCAGCACCACGCCGCAGGCGACGCTGGCAGCACTCGCCAGCCTCGATGGGCACAACATCACGGTCATCGTCGGCGGCCATGATCGGGGCCTCGACTGGTCCGAGTTCTGCGTGGCCATGCAGACCCGCGCGCCGCACGCCATCGTTGCGCAAGGCGCCAACGGCCCCCGCATCGCCCGGGCGCTGCGGGAGGCCGGCGTAAAGACCACGATCGAAGAAGTGGGTGAACTTGCCACCGCCGTGACGCGTGCCAAGGCACTCACGCCCGCAGGCGGCACCGTGCTGCTCTCGCCTGGCGCACCCAGCTTCGACCAGTTTCATGACTATGCCGAACGTGGCCGGCGCTTCGCCGAATGGGCGGGCTTCGATAGTCAGGACATCATCGGCATCGACGGCCTGGGTATCGGCTAGGGCAGCTACGGGTATCGATGACATGCAGGAAGGCGCTCCCACGTCCACGGCTTTCGACATACGCATCGATGATTTGCGCGGGCCCGAGATTGCCGCCTTGTTGCACGAGCATTTGCGTGACATGGCGCTGCACTCGCCACCGGAAAGCATCCATGCGCTCGATCTCGATGCTTTGCGCCGACCGGAAATCACGTTCTGGACGCTGTGGCAGCACGGTGAGCTGATGGGGTGCGGCGCAATCAAGCAGCTGGGTGTGGCGCATGGCGAGATCAAGTCGATGCGTACATCGATGCATTACCGCCGCCAGGGCGTGGCGGCGGCCATGCTGCAACACATCCTCGGCGAGGCGCAGCGACGCGGCTACCAGCGGCTAAGCTTGGAAACGGGAGCGCCGGCCGCATTCGCGCCGGCGCGCGAGTTATATGCACGGTTCGGTTTCGAGCTTTGCGGCCCGTTCGCCGATTACGTCGAAGATCCGTATAGCGTCTTCATGACGAAGAACCTCTGAGCCGTTGCGCCGCGCTTAGCCTTCAGTAAAAAAGCCGCGCCCCGCGAGGGCGCGGCTCTCTGTTTCGACTTGCGTCGATGCCTTACCAGATGCGCACGCGATCCTGCGGCGCCAGGTACAGCGTCTGGCCGGGCTTGGGCTCGAACGCGTCGTACCACGCATCGATATTGCGCACGGTCTGCGCGCGGAAACGGCCGGGTGCGTGTTCGTTGCCGATCACGCGCTGGCGCATCGCTTCGTCGCGCACCTTTTCGCGCCAGGATTGGGCGAAGGCGAGGAAGAAGCGCTGGTCGCCGGTGAGGCCATCGACCACCGCTGCGGGCTTGCCGCCGAGCGACTTCTGGTAGGCGGCATAGGCAATGGTCAGGCCGGACAGGTCGGCGATGTTCTCGCCCAGCGTCTGCTGGCCGTTGATATGCAGGCCCGGCAAGGCTTCGTACGCATTGAACTGCTTCACCAGCTGCTGGCCCGCCGCCTTGAAGTGGGCCAGGTCTTCCGGCGTCCACCAGTTGGCGAGGTTGCCCTGGGCGTCGAACTCGGCGCCGAGATTGTCGAAGCTGTGGCTGATCTCGTGGCCGATCACCGCGCCGATCGAGCCGTAGTTCGCGGCCGCGTCCACCTTGGGATCGAAGAACGGGGATTCGAGGATTGCTGCCGGGAAGTTCAGTGCATTCTGCAGCGGCAGGTTCACCGCGTTCACCGTCTGCGGCGTCATCCACCATTCGTTGCGATCGACCGGCTGGCCGAGCTTGGCCAGCTGGTGCTGGTACTCGAACTTTTCGGCGCGCTGCTGGTTGCCCAGGGCGTCATCGGCGTGGATCTCCAGCGTGCCGTAGTCACGCCAGGTGTCCGGGTAGCCGACGCTGACCTTGATGGCGGCCAGCTTGGCCTTGGCCTTCTGGCGCGTGGCGGGCGTCATCCAGTCGAGGTGATCCACGCGCTCGTCGAACGCGGCGAGGATGTTCTTCACCATCTGTTCGACTTCCTGCTTCGACGAGGCCGGGAAGTACTTCTTCACATAGATCTGGCCCACCGCATCGCCGAGTGCGACATTGGTGCTGGCCACGCCGCGCTTCCACCGATCACGCTGCTTGGGCGTGCCCTGCAGGGTCTGGCCGTAGAAGCCGAAGCTGAGGTCGGCATAGGCCTTGGGCAGCAGGCTCGCGCTTTCATTGAGGGCATGGAAGGTGAGGTAGTCCTTCCAGGTCTGCAGCGGCTCGCTGGCCACCAGGGCGGACAGTCCCTGGATGGCTTGCGGCTGCCATGCGTTGACTACCGTTGCCTGTTCCAGGCCGGCGGCCTTGAAGTAGGTGGCCCAGTCCAGGCCCGGTGCCTTCTGGCTGAACGACGCCGCAGGCCACGGGTTATTCGCCTTGTGCACGTCCTGGCTGTCGACGATGTCCGCATGCGCCTTGGCGATCTTGGTTTCCAGCGCGAGGATGGACTTGGCCTTGGCGTCCGCATCGGCCACGCCGGCCTGCTTGAGCAAGGCGGCGATATACGCCTGGTACTTGTCGCGGGTACCCACCATCGCCTTGTCGTCGGACAGGTAGTAGTCGCGCGTGGGCATGCCCAGGCCGCCTTGCAGCAGGTAGGGGATGTTGCGATTGGCATCCACCAGGCCGTGCGAGACGAACAGGCCAAACAGGTTTTCGGTGTGGAAGTTGGTTGCGTTGACCGGGTCCACGTCGGCGCGCAGGCCGCCGCCCAGTACGCGGGCGAGATCGGCCTGGTTGTGGATGGCGTCGATCTGCTTCAGCTGGGGCTGCAGCGGCGTGAGGCCACGCTTCTCGATGGTGGCCTCATCCATGAAGGCGGCGTAGTAGTCGGCGATCTTGCGCTCGTTGCTGCCCGCCGCCGGGTTGCCCTTGGCGGTGTCGCGGATCAGGTCGGCGGTGCGCTGTTCAGCCTTCTGGAACACTTGCAGGAAGATGCCCGTGCTCGAGCGGTCGGCCGGAATTACTGCGGTCTTCTTCCAGTTGCCGTTGGCGAAGTTGTCGAAGTCGTCGCCCGGCTTGACGCTATGGTCGATGCCGGCCAGATCGATGCCGCTGGGGTTGCGTGCGGGCGCCTGCACCGCCGGGGGTGCGGCGGGGGCGGCAGCCAGGGCGCAGGTGCTGGTCAGGGCTGCAGCCGTGAGAATCCAACGATAGTGCCGCATGGGGCGATACTCCTGGGTAGGAAAACGTTCACCATAATCCCACGACCCGCTCGCGTGGGCATGACCTTTGGGCTATCGGATCCCACCGGTGCTGGCGGTGTCGCCCGTCAGACCCGCTGTCACAGTCAGGAAAGGCGGCGGAAACGCCACTCCGCGAGGATCCCGGGTAGCGAGGACAGTCGAGGTTGGCATGCAGGTGATCAGGCGGCTGGGCGTGGCCTTGATAGCAGTCGTCGCGGGCGGCTGGCCGGCGCTGAGCGCGTATGCAGCCCTGGACGCCACCGGGCAGCGCGAAGTGGCGGCCCTGCTCGACTATGTCGGCAACAGCCATTGCCGCTTTATCCGTAACGGCAGCGAGTACAGCGGCGTCGATGCAAAAGCGCATCTGCAGAGCAAGCTGGAATACCTGGAACACCGGGACCAGATCAACTCCGCCGAGGAGTTCATTGCGCGCGCGGCCAGCACCAGCAGCTTCAGCGGCAAGCCTTACAAGGTGAATTGCGACGGCAAGGAGCAACCGTCCGCCGACTGGCTGACCGAGGAGCTGTTGCGCCTGCGGCAGCAACAGCCCTGAACCCGATACGGCCGTCGTTCTTTTGTAGGAGCGCACCCTGTGCGCGATAAACCGGCAGCATTGCCGGTTTGGGCCAGGGAGGGTCCGGGGGAAAATCCGACGGAGCGGTGACGTCGTGATCGCGCACAGGGTGCGCTCCTACATGGGTCTCACCGCTTACCTTTCGAAGCGGTAGTTGATGCTGGCGCGACTGAATTCGGTGGCGGTCAGCGCCTCGAAATTCCAGCGGCCGCTGATGTGGTAGCGCAGCGTGATCACCTGGCCTGGATCGAACAGCCCGACGCCATAGCTGAAGTAGAGCCGCGGCGAGAGGTATTTGCCGACGGTGAAGGCGGAGCCGCCATTCAGCGCGTCGTTGCTGCTGACGCCCATTTCGTCGATGCCCAGTCGCGCGCCGATGCTCTTGGCCAGCAGGTTGCCCGCGGCCGAGCCCAGGGCCTGGGCCGCCGCATTCACCGTGTTGCCTTCATTGCCCCGGACCTGGGACAGCGGCCTGCCGGTGATCAGGTAGGCGAGGGCGTCCGATTGTTGCATCGCCGGCTGCGAGAACACGTTGAGCACCGGGCGTTGCGCCGTGCCGGTCACCATCAGGCCAACTTGCTGGCCATCACTGATGGTCGCGTTGGGGTTGAGGCGGCGAATGGCGCGGATATTCAGGCCGGGATTGTCGATCGGCGTGCTGGCGAACAGCAGCTGTCCTGTCGAAATCTCCAGATTCTGTCCATAGGCCCGATAGGTGCCGCTGACATTGATCTGGCCCTGGCCGAGGGCGCTGCGGCCAGGGCGCTCGCTTACTACCACCTGGCCGTGCAGGTGGCCGTCCAGGCCCATGCCGACGAGATGGGTCTTCTCGCCCAGATGGACCGTGACGGTCGTGGTGATCGGCAGGCTGGCCACCTGTTCCTCACGATGCGGATCATCCACCACGACCACGTCGGGTGAGGCCCGGGTCGCCCCCGCGCCCGGCAGTTTGGACAGATCCACGTCGGCACTGTCGAGCGTGATCGAGCCGCTGATGTCCAGGCCTTCGGCGCCATGGCGCAGCGCGAGATCGGGCGAGACGGCAACCTTGGCCGAGGGAATATCGACCGCCGTGAAGTTGCTGCCTTTCACCGACAGCACCGCCTTGGCGTCGGCACCCAGGGCCGCGGAACCCTGCAGGGCGACGCTGCCGCTGCCCGAATGCAGCGAACCGACGATATCGAAGTGCCGGGCGTCCCGGGTGCTGACGGTCACCCGGCCGTCGCTGAGCCGTAGTCCCATCGCCGGGATCTCGGCGGCCAGTTCGCTTGCGACCGCCTGGCCGTTGATCGCCGGCTGGGCCACGGTGCCGCCCAGGGTGAAATCGCCGCTGATCGTGCCCTTGGGCCTGACCACCGCGTTGGTGAAGACTTCCAGCAAGGCCAGGTTGGTCACGTGCATGGAGACGCGACCAGCCAGTGCCTGCTGGGCGCCGCTGATGGTGACCTGGCCGTCCAGACGTCCGTTGTTGGTGAGGCCCGCATGCAGGTCGATGCGCTGGTTCGATGGGCTCAGCTGTGCGTTGAGTGCGAGGTTGTCGTAGGTCAGCAAGGGCTGGTCGACCCGATCGGCAAAGGCGATGGAGCCGCGCACGGACGTGATGGTCGCCGTGCCGTTCAGTGCGCCGGCCGTATTGCGGCGGACGCTGCCGTTGCCTTCCAGGGTGCCTTCCACGCGCATCGGCACCTTGCTGCTGCTCACCGCGCTCAACACCAGGGCGATGGGCAGGTTGCGCAGCCGATAGCTGGCATCCAGGTTGCCTGCCTTGTCCTGTTTGGCGGCAGCGCACAGCAGCGGCTCGCCGGCCGTCAGGCACAGTTCCGATGCGCTCATCGCGCCGTCGTTGTACGAGAGCTGGGAGGGCTGCTGCAGACGCCAGGGGGGCAGGCCCTGCACATCGAGGGTGAGTGAGGTCAGCGTGCCGTTCCAGGCCGAACCGCGCAGGCTGCCATTGAGGGCCAGGGCGGTTGTCAGCGCCGCGCCGTGGGCGTTGAGCGTGAGGTTGTGGCGTTCCGCGGTGCCGTCGCCACGCACACTGACCTGGGTGAAGGCGAGGCCGCCCGCATTCACGCCCGTGGCCTGCAGATCGAGCCTGCCGCCGGGGCGGCTGATGTCTGGGACGTTGGCGAGCAGGCGCAGGCTGTCCACGCGTTGCCCGGCGTAGCTGAGTGCCTGGCCTTGCAGGTTCGCATCGACGGCCAGGCCGGGATATTTCCCGAGCACCCGGATGCTGCCCTGGACGCGACCGGCCGCATCCGGCAGCCAGTCCGCCAGGGTGGCGATGGCCAGCGTGATGGTGACGTTGTTGCTGTTGCCCGGCCGCGCGTCGATGCGCACATCGCTGCCACCCGAGACCAGATGCAGCTGGCCATTCAACACGCCTTCCGGCGGCAGATGCAGCTTGCCTTCGCCGCGCACGGTGCGATCGCGCAGTTGTCCGACCAGCGTGCGGATCTCCAGGGTGACGTCGGGGCGGTCCTTCGGCAGCGTCCCCTGCGAGGCGATGTCGAAATCGAGCGAGCCATGCCACTTCGCCAGCACGTGGCCGGGGTCGAACTTGTTCGCCGTGGCTTCCAGTTGCCAGGCCAGTGCGGGCTGCAGCGTGAGCGTGCCCTTGGCATCCAGCTGCCCCTGCGGCTGCTTGACCGTGAGCGAGTGCAGGGTGATCAGTTGCTGCGTGCCGTCGAGGGCGAGCGAGATGTCGGCCAGCTGGCCGGGTGGCCCCAGCGCCAATTTGCCCTCGGCGTGGAACTGGTCGAGGCTGCCCTTGGCCTGCAGCTGGCCATGGCTCAGCAAGGTTTGTCCGACCAGGGCCTCGGGCAGTTCCAGGCCAGCCCAGTCGACGGTGAGGTCCGCCGACAGCGGATGCGCGCCGAGCTGCACGACGCCGCGCGCCGTGACATCGCCCTTGAACTGTGGCGAGGCCAGGTCGAGCTGGTCGAACGTGAGCGTCTTCAGGTCGTCGCTGAAACGCGCACGCAGTGGGCGCAGTTGCAGCTGGTAGTCGTTGAGTCCCAGTTGACCCGTCAAGCTACCGCTGCGGCGATCGCCGTGGCCTTCAAGCGCCACCGCCAGGGCCGTGAGGGAACTCTCACCCAGCAGGGGCTTGGGGTTGAACGCCGGTGCGTCCAGCCGCGCGGTCCAGGCGTTGTCGCCACTTTGCGCCAGTGCGAGTTGCAGATGCGCGGCCATGGGTTGGCTGAGCTGCACATCGGCACGGGCGTGCTTGCCATCGCCATGGGCCTGCAACTCGCCGGCATAGTCGGTGCCGGCGAGGCGCCAGGCGAAGCGCAGCTTGCTGTCGCCACGATAGTTGGCCGCCACCACCAAGGTGCCATCGAGATCGACATGACCATCCGGCGCGCGCAGGGCAAGCTGTCGCAACTCGATGCCTTGCGATGTCCACGCACCCACCAGGTCGAGGCTGTGCGAGGCAAACAGCAGCTGGCCCGCCTGGGTCAGGCGGAAGCTACCGACATGCGCGCGATCCAGCACCATATTGAACGGCGGTTGCAGCGAGAAGCTGCTTTCGTTGTCCGGATTGCTCTTGGCCAAGGCGATATCCACGCCGTCGACGTCGAGCACGCGCGCGTGCACGCGCTTGTGCAACAAGGACCGCACGCGCAGATCCAGATGCGCCTTCGCCACCTTCACATCGAGGCCGGTGCCGTCCGCATAGCGCAGGCCGACCAGGTCCAGCGGTCCGATCAGTCGCCCCTGCGCCGACTGCACGCTCAGTGCGCCATGGGTGAAGCCTTCGGCACGCGCCAGGGCGAAGCGCAGGCCAGGGCCGGTGCCGACCAGCCAGCCAAGGAAGAGTGCGAGCAGGAGCAGCAGGGCGAGCAGCGCCAGCAGCGTCCGGCGCAGCCAGCGGCGACGCGGTGGCGGCGCGGGAGCAGTGGCAGCGGGTGTGGAGGTCGCGGCGGTCATCGCGTCTTTCTCACAGATCCGGGCCAATCACCACGTGCAGCTCCACGCCGTGATGCGTCGAGTTGTGCACGGGTACGCCCAGGTCAAGCCGGATCATACCCACCGGCGACAGCCAGCGGGCACCGAGTCCCGCGCCGATGGCCGGTTTGTAATCGGTGCCGCTGAACGCGTTGCCGGCGTCGACGAAGCTGGCCATGCCCCAGGTGCGGCTGAAGTAGTGTTCCACCTCGGTGCTGGCGACCAGCAGGTTCTTGCCGCCGATGACGCGGCCGTAACTGTTCTCCGGTCCGATGCTCTGGAAACCATAGCCGCGGATCGAGCGGTCGCCGCCGGCGAAGAAGCGCAGCTGCGGCGGCAGGTCGGAAAAATCATTGGTCCAGGTCGCGCCGGCCGAACCGCGCAGGATCAGGCGGTTGTTGCCGGCGAAGGAGTTGATCCATTTGGCGTCGGCGGTGACCTGGCTGAAGCTGGCGTCTGACAGCAGGGTGCCGACGGTACTGCGGGCGGTCAGCACCAGCGACCAGCCATTGCGCACGAAGATCGGGTTGTCGCCGGATTTGCGTGACAGCGACATCTCCGGATAGACCAGGGTGCTCTGGCCGTGATCCAGGCCGGGCGTATTGTCCGGTTCGTTGCCCCGCTTGCCCACGGTAAAGGTGCCGTCGAGTACATGCATGCCGATGCTGCGGGTCCAGCCGTACCACTGGCGCGTTTCGTTCGCGATGACTTCCAGCGTGCGCGACTGCGAGGTGTCGGTGTTCGAATCGCGATAGATGGCGCCGTAGTTGAAGCTGCGTTGATTCTGGCCAGGCATGGGCACCACATACAGCGTCGAGACGGTCTTGAGGTTCTGCGCCAGCACCACCTCGTTCTTCCATTTGTGCCCGCGCTTGTTGGTCCAGCGCAGCTCGTAGCCAAGGCGCACGCCGAAACCGGTGTCGGTGCCGAAGAACGGGCCGCCGGTGTAAATCGTGCGCTTGGCTGGCGCCAGGTCGACCTTGACGTCGACCACGCCATTCTTCTTGTCGTCGACATCGGGCTGCACGTTGACCACCGAGAAATAGTCGGCGCCGTTCAAGGCCTGTTGCAGCTGCAGCAGCTGGCTTTGCGAGAAATAGTCGCCGTGCTTGAACGGCACATAGCGCTGCAGGAAGCCGGGGCGGAACTGCGAGCCTTCGAAGTGCACGTCGCCGAAGCGATAGCGCGGGCCGACTTCCCAGACCAGGCGGACCACGGCACTGCGCTCGCCGCGGTTCACTTCGACTCGGCGGGTGGTCAGGCGGGCGTCCAGGAAACCGTCGGCGGTCAATGCGCTGCTGAGCGCGTCGCGGGCGGCGTCATACACGCCGTGGTTGAGGACTTCGCCCTTGAGGTTCTCGATGGCGCGCTTGGCGCGACGGATGCCCGGGATCTCGGCGGCCTTCGGGTCGAGCTTGAGCTCGACGGCGGTCACTGTGACCGGCACGCCCGGGGTGACGTGCAGGGTGACGCGCCAGTTGCCCCCGCCCAGCGACTCGAGCCGGCCATCCACCGCGGCCTCGTAGTAGCCATAGGGCTCCATGGCGCTCTTGGCCTGGTCGACGGCCTGGCCATAAAGCCGCTGCATCTGGGCATCGGTGACGCTGCGATTGGCGTATTGGGCGACATCGACGCCCGAGGTGACGGCGAACTTGAGCGGATCCTCTACGCCATCCACCACCAGCTGCACGCTCGCGTGCGCGAGCAGCGGCAACCACAGCAACGGCAGCAGCGTCAGGCGTTGGATTCGGCCCATGCGATCGGTGTTTCCATCCTGGAAGCCTTGGGTAGGCGCTGTGACACGCCCGCCCGCAGCTTAGCTGACCCGTCACTCCTGGACCCATGGACGCAGCCATGGGTCACCTGGGTGTCAGCCGGCCTTGTCGCCGGCCTTGTGCGCAATCCACGCACCCACCACGGCCGAGACATAAGGGATGGACTGTGCAGCCATGATGAACATCCACAGCACGCCTTCGACGTAATGCGTGCCGAAGCGCAGGCCCATGCCGGCGATGCACAGGAACAGCGCGACCGCCATCAGCAGTTCCTCGCGCACCGGCGCGAAGGCAGCGAAATTGCTGCCGCCCAGGCGTCGGCTCTTAGCCGTCACCACGAACGAGGTCTTCTCGCGCGTCAGGCCGTGCAGGATGCCGCGGGCAATGGCGTGCGACAGGCCCATGCTGGCCAGCGAGGCCATCAAGGTGTCGTACCAGCTGCAGGGGACCCGGGCGCGGTACAGCACGATGCCAAAGATCGCCTTGGCGAAGAAGAAGCCGATCACCGGGATCAGGAACAGCTGCATCGGCAGGCTGAAGATGGTCGGGAAGGCCACCATGCCGGCGGTCCAGAAGATCGCCATCATGGTGAAGATCAGGTGCAGCGCGTCGGCAAACCAGCTGAACCAGCCGGTGAGGAAGTGGAAGCGCTGGCCGCCGGAGAGCGGCCCCTTCTTGGTCATCCAGTCCCAGCGGCCCTTGAGAATCTGCATGGCACCGAAGGCCCAGCGGTAGCGCTGGCTCTTGTAGGCCTTGAAGTCGGCCGGGGTCAGGCCCTTGCCCATCAGCTCGTCGACATACACCAGCTCATAGCCGGCATGCATCAGGCGCAGGCCCAGCTCGGCGTCCTCGCAAATGGTCCATTCCGACCAGCCGCCGGTGCCTTCCAGCGCCGAGCGGCGCACCATGGTCATGGTGCCGTGCTGGATGATGGCGTTGCGCTCGTTGCGGTGGTGCATGCCGATGCGGAAGAAGCCGTCGTATTCCCACGCGGTCATGCGGCGGAAGCGGTTGTGCTCAAACTCGCGGTGCGCCTGCGGGCACTGCACCACGGCCACCTTCGGGTTGTGGAAGTGGCCGGTCAGCGCGGCCAGCCAGTCCTTGCGCACTTCGTAGTCGGCATCGATCACCGCCACCACGTCGGCGCGCGGGTCGGTTTCCTTCAGGCCGAAGTTCAGTGCGCCGGCCTTGAAGCCCGGCCACGGTTCCAGATGGAAGAAGCGGAACTTGCTGCCCAGCTTTTCGCAGTAGTCCTGCACCGGCTTCCAGATCGCCGGGTCCTTGGTGTTGTTGTCGATCACCAGGACTTCGTAGTTCTCGTATTCCAGCGCGGCCAGCGAGTCCAGCGTGATGATGACCATCTCCGGCGGCTCGTTGTAGCAGGCCAGGTGGATCGACACGAACGGCTGCCTTTCCACCGGGTCGGGCCTGAGCAGGCCGGCGTGGCGAATCCAGTCGCGGCGCCACAGCACCTCGGTGAACTCGAAACCGTTGATCAGCAGGATGCCGAGGATCGCGATCTGGGCCGGGAACAGCAGCACCAGCATGGTCCAGTCGATCCAGCTCAGGTAGAAGTTGAACGGCAGCGTGGCCGACCACACCACCAGGCCGCAGGCCAGCTGGATCAGCGCACAGAAGAAGAACCGCCCCATCAGCTTGAAGCGGCTGTAGTGGCGCGCGAACCAGATCATCGGCAGCAGGGCGAGCAGGCTCGCCGCCAGCGCCTTCCACGGCCAGCCGGTATCCTCGGTCACCGGGCCGGTGAACGGGAATTTCAGCTGGCGATCGGCGTTGAACATGCCCCAATAGGCCTCGGTGCGGCCGGACAGCTTCTCCTTCCAGGGCTGGTCGAACGCTTCCATCACGTAGTAGTCGATGTTGCGTTTCTTCGCCTCGTTGAACCAGGTGCGCAGGAAGATCGCCTGGTTCGATACCGATGGGTCGGCGTACTTGAAGCGATCGCCGTTCGAAGGCCAGCCGATTTCGCCGATCACGACGAGCTTGCCGGGAAACATCTTCTGCAGCGTTTCATAGCTGCCCAGCGCATCCTTGATCGCCGGGTAGCGGCCAAGCGGATCGTTGCGGTCAAGCCCCCGGCCGGTAGCCGTGGCGGCAATGCCGTTCCAGTACGGGAACAGGTGCACGGTGATGAAGTCGACGTGCTGGGCCAGTTCCGGGTACTTGGCCCAGATGTGCCAGGGCTCGGCAATCGTCACCGGCTGGTGCACCGCCGCGCGCACGCGGTCGGCATAGGCCATCAGTTGTTCGGGTGACACATCGTTGCGGAACAGCACTTCGTTGCCGACGATGACCCGATTGATCGAGTTGGGGTAACGACGCGACTGGGCAATCAGCGCCTCGATCTCCTTCTCGTTGTTGTCCAGGCGGCGGTCGATCCACGCGCCGGCCATCACCTGCAGCCCTTCCTGTTCGGCCAGGCGATACACCTGCGGGGTCAGCAGCATCGAATAGGTGCGGATGCGCGGCGAATACTGGCTGATCAGCTTGAGATCACCAGCGATTTCGTCCTCGCTCGGAAAATCGTTCTTCAGCGGGTTCTGATAGCGCTGGAAGGCGGACAGCGCAAAGCCACCGATCGGACCTTTCCAGTCCTCGGGGCCATGCGGCAGGTTGCTCCACCACCACAGGCCGATGTTCATGGCCGCAACGATCAGGGCGAGCAGGATGCCTGCGAGCAGCGGATGCCGGCTGTCGTTAGAGTTTGGTTTCATATCCCAAGTGCCTCGCGCCGGGAGCTGTTTGCGCGCAGGGCAAGGAAGAGCGAGGAAGTGTACGTCGCTACACGACTGAGCGATGACGCCGCCCTGTGGGCAAACAGACCCGGCCCGTACGGTTGCGCCTGGCAACTGCTCAAGCGCAACGCGAGGTACTTGGAGTATGAAACCAGACTCTTGGTTGGTGTGGCGCTCAAAACGATCCCCGTGGCTGCCTCACACGAGGCCGAAAAGCGTGAGGAGCTTAACCATGCAGCGCATTTCCCTCAATAAAGAGAGGGTGGAGTGGTCAGCGCCAGGTCAGGCCCGGGTGGTCTGCAAACGTCCGAATTCCACGCCTGGATAGCTTTTGCGGGGTCGTCGGGTCAAAGCATGTGGCTTGCTTCAGTCGCGAATACAACGGGATGGCCGGCTGCGCCGACGATCCCTAACGATACGGTCCCACCATACGGCACAACTGTGCCACCAGCGCTCCCTGGCTGTGTTTCATGGTCTTCTCGAACACGTGCTTGAGGTGATTGCGCGCGGTGCCTTCCCCCATGGCCAGCAGACCGGCGCAATCGCGCAGCTCGTGACCATCCGCCAACAAGGCAGCCAGCGCGGCCTCGCGTGGAGTGAGGCCGAACACTTCCGCCATGGCCCCACGGGAAACCGGCTGGAGGCGCTCTGGGACGTCGATGAAGATCGCTGTCCGCCCCGGCGACCCGGCCAGGGCCGAGAAGGTGAGCAGCAACGGCGCCCGTCGCGCAGGGCCGGGTCGGTGCAGCGACAGGTAGCGCGTTGCCGTTGCGTCACCGTCGCCCGCCGGCGCCAGGCCCGTCAGGGCCAAGGCCTGGCGCAGACGGCAGGTGCCTCCGCTGGTGCTGGCCCTCAGGCCGTCGGGTCCTTCCGCCAGTCCATCATGGCTGGCCAGGATGCGGCGCGCTTCGCGATTGGCGTAGCACGGGCGCGCGTCCGCATCGGCCAGGATCACGCCTATCAGCAGTTGATCGAGCAGTTCACCCAGGACGGCGGCGGAAACGCCGGCATCGTGCCGGTATTCATCGCGTATCGGCGGAAGCGCGTGAAGGTCGCCCACGGACGGTGCATTCGGATGCATGAAGGCCTCCTCGCCACGGAACCTAGTGCTTTCGGGCTGTCCGGTTTGGGACAGGCGCTCATGTCGGCGGTGGCGTATGCAGAGCTTTTGATCCTACTCCACCGTCGCGCAGGCGGTGTCGCGGAGTTGTGCCATGGCCATCGACGAACAACGACTGCAGGCGTTTCTGGGCAAGGCGGTGTGCGACCTGGGTGCGGCGACGAGCGCCACCTTGATCCAGATCGGCGACGAACTGGGTTTCTACAAGGCGCTTGCCGGCGCACGCCTCACCCCGGCCGAACTGGCCCAGCGCACGGGCACGTTCGAGCGCTACGTGCGCGAGTGGCTGGGCAATCAGGCGGCAGGCGGCTACGTGGAGTTCGACGAGGCCAGCGGAACCTACGGCCTGAGCGAGGAGCAGGCGCTATGCCTGGCCGACCCCAACGGGCCGGTCGACCTGCCCGGGGCCTATTCCATCGTCGAGGCGATGTTCCACGCCAAGGAGCGCACACTGGCCAATTTCCGCAACGGTCGCGGCATGGAATGGGGCGAGCATCATCCCTGCCTGTTCCATGGCACCGAGCGTTTCTTCCGCGCCGGCTACAACGCCAACCTGATTGCGGCATGGCTGCCGGCGCTGGACGGCGTGGTGGACAAGCTGCGCCGGGGCGGTCGCGCTGCCGACGTGGGCTGCGGCCACGGCGCCAGCACGATCCTGATGGCGCAATCGTTTCCCGAGTCGGAGTTCGTGGGCTACGACTACCACGCGCCCTCGATCGACGTGGCGCGCGAGCGCGCCAAGGCGGCCGGCGTGGAGAATGCGCGCTTCGACGTCGCGGATGCCGCCGGCTACACCGGCAGGAATTTCGACTTGATCGCGTTCTTCGATTGCCTGCACGACATGGGCGATCCGGTTGGAGCCGCCAGGCACGCGCACCAGGCCCTGAAGAGCGATGGCAACTGCATGATTGTCGAGCCGTTTGCCGGCGACAGCGTGCAGGAGAACATGAACCCGGTCGGCCGCGTGTACTACGCCGCCTCATCGCAGATCTGCGTGCCGGTGTCGCTGGCGCGCAAAGGCCCGGCACTGGGCGCGCAGGCCGGCGAGAAGCGCCTGCGCCAGGTCGTGGTCGACGGCGGCGGCTTCCGCCAGTTCCGCCGCGCCACCGAAACGCCGTTCAACCTGGTGCTGGAAGCGAGGCCGTAGCGCACTTCTTCCTCTCCCCTTTGGGGAGAGGACCGAGGTGAGCCCCGAAAAGGGGGTAAAGGGCGGGTGCTCGCGAAAGCCTCTGTAAGAGCAAGCGTTCGCTCGATGTTCCACCGAGGCCAGGCCGACCCCTCACCCCAACCCTCTCCCCGAAGGGGAGAGGGAGCCAATTGGCTACTTCAACAGCGAACGCAACATCCACGCCGTCTTCTCATGCTCCTTCAGGCGTCCGGTCACGATATCGGCCGTGCCTTCGTCACCAGCCGCATCAGCCGCCTTGATGACTCCGCGCGCGGTGTGCGCGGCAATCTCGTGCCCCTCGACCAGCTGGCCGACCATATCCTTCCACTCCGGGACTCCCGCTTCTTCCTTGATCGAGGTGAGCTTGCCGAACTGGCTGTAGGAGCCCGGCGCGAACACGTCCAGGGTGCGGATGCGCTCGGCGATCTCGTCGGCGGCCAGCCACAGTTCGTTGTACTGGGTCTCGAACATGGCATGCAGGCTGTTGAACTGCGGCCCCGTGATGTTCCAGTGAAAGCTGTGCGTCTTCAGGTAGAGCGAATAGGTATCGGCCAACAGCTTGGACAGCTGCTGGCCGATCTGCTCCCGGTCCTTCTTGGCGATACCGATGGAAATGGCCATGACTTGCTCCTTTTGAGGGTTGGGGGTGGAACCTGGAACCGAGCTTATCGGGCCGGATCCGTGCGGAGAAATGAATACTTCCGATGCGGGCGATAGTCAGCGGCTATCATGTGCGGTCCGATGACCCATGCCTCCGCCCCCCCATCCTCCGCATCCGACGCCCGTCTGCGCGATCTGCGCAAGGCGCTGGACCATGTTTCCAGTCGCGACTACGGCCGGCTGCAAGGCCGGCTGCGCGAGCTCTCGCGTCGCTTCGACGAAAGAAAGCTGACGGCGCTCGCCACGGATATCGAGGCGTCCGCGGCAAAGCGCCGTGCCCGCGTCGACGCGAAGCCGGCGATCCGCCTGGACGAGGCGCTACCCATCACCGCCCGTGCCGACGAGATCGTCGAGCTGATCCGCAAGCACCAGGTGGTGGTGATCGCCGGCGAAACCGGCTCGGGCAAGACCACCCAGTTGCCCAAGCTGTGCCTGGCGGCTGGCCGCGGCGAAGCGGGCATGATCGGCTGCACCCAGCCACGCCGGCTGGCTGCGCGCTCGGTGGCACGTCGTGTCGCGGAAGAGCTAGGCACCCTGTTGGGCGAACAGGTCGGCTTCCAGGTGCGCTTCAACGACCAGGTATCCGAGCGCAGCCTGATCAAGTTCATGACCGACGGCATCCTGCTGGCTGAAACCCAGGGCGATCCGTGGCTTAGCGCGTACGACACCATCATCATCGACGAGGCGCACGAGCGCAGCCTCAATATCGATTTCCTGCTGGGTTACCTGAAGCGGCTGGCGGCGAAGCGGCCCACGCTGAAGATCATCGTCACTTCGGCCACCATCGATACCGAACGCTTCGCCGAGCATTTCAGCGGCGCGCCGATCGTGTCGGTGGAAGGGCGCACCTATCCGGTGGAGGTGCGCTGGCGCTCGCTCGATGCCGTGGCTGCGACGCGTGGACAGCGGGCCGGTGAGATGCAGCAGGGCAGTGCCGAACATGTCGCCGCGGTGCTCGACGAGATCACCCATGACGACCCGCGCGGCGACGTGCTGATCTTCATGCCCGGCGAGCGCGAGATCCGCGACACCCATCTGCTGCTGTCGCGCCGGCAATACCGTGAGACCGAAGTGCTGCCGCTGTATGCGCGCCTTTCCGCGGGCGACCAGGACCGCGTGTTCAAGCCGGGCCCGAAGCGACGCATCGTGCTGGCTACCAACGTGGCCGAAACCTCGCTGACGGTGCCGCGCATCCGCTACGTGGTCGATTCGGGCCAGGCGCGCGTCAAGCGCTACAGCCAGCGCAGCCAGCTCGAACGCCTGCATGTGGAACCGATTTCGCGGGCCGCCGCCGACCAGCGCAAGGGCCGTTGCGGGCGCGTGGGGCCAGGCATCTGCTATCGCCTCTACGACGAGGCCGACTACAACAGTCGCGCTGCGTATACCGACCCGGAGCTGCTGCGCTCGTCGCTGGCCAACGTGATCCTGCGCATGCTCTCGCTACAGCTCGGCGAGGTGGATCAGTTCCCCTTCCTTGAAGCGCCCGACCCGCGCGTGGTGGCCGATGGTTATCGCCGCCTGGCGGAGATCTCGGCAATTGATGAGGCGCGGCATCTCACCCCGATCGGCCGCACCGTCGCCCGCCTGCCCATCGATGTGCAGCTGGCGCGCATGCTGGTCGAGGCGGAAAAGCTGCACAGCCTGCGCGACGTGCTGACCATCGTGTCCTTCCTCAGCATCCAGGATCCGCGCGAGCGCCCCGCGGATGCACGCCAGCAGGCCGATGCGGCGCATGCCGCGTTCGCCGATCCCAAGTCCGATTTCGTTGGCGTGATCAACCTGTGGCGCGAGTACGGCAAGGCGCATGAGGAGCTCACCCAGTCGAAGCTGCGCGACTGGTGCTCACGCCACTTCCTCAGCTTCATGCGCATGCGCGAATGGCGTGAGCTGCATCGGCAGTTGTTGTTGGTGGTGCAGGAGCTGGGATGGAGCCTCACTTCTCCTTCTCCCCAAAGGGGAGAAGGCCGGGATGAGGGGGCAACCTTGCGGGGCGCTGCAAAGGCAACGGCAGTTGCTCCTGAAAAGAAGCAGGGTAGGAAGGGATCAGGCGAGCACCTGCCCCTCACCCCAGCCCTCTCCCCGGGGGGGAGAGGGAGCGAAGGTGCGGGGAGAGGGAGTGAGAGCGAAGCGGCGCTGCACTACGAAGCGGTCCACCGCAGCCTGCTCGCCGGCTTGCCCACCCAGGTAGGCCACAAGGACGAGAAGAGCGTCTATCGCAGCACGCGCGAGCGCCGCTTCCAGGTATTCCCTGGCTCGGCACTGTCGAAAGTGCCGCCGAACTGGATCTTTGCCGCGCAAATCCTCGATGTCGGTGGCCGCGTATGGGGCATGATGTGCGCCCGCGTCGAGCCGCTGTGGATTGAACAGCAGGCCGCACACTTGTTGCGTTCGTCATGCCGTGACGAGCACTGGTCGCGCAAGCGCGGCCATGTTGTCGCGTACGAGCAGGTGAGCCTGTTCGGACTGACCCTGGTCGAGCGTCGACCGGTGACGTTCCAGCGCCAGAATCCGGCGCTCGCCCACCAGATCTTCCTGCGCGAGGCGCTGGTTCGTTGCGATATCGACGCGCGCGCCGACTTCATCCGTGCCAACCAGCGCGTGCTGGAAGACGCGCATGGCATCGAAGCCAAGCAGCGACGCGAAGGCCTGCTGCGTCACGAGGACGAGCTGGTCGGCTTCTTCGAAGGCAAGCTGCCACAGGACATCGCCGATAGCCGCGCGCTCGATGCGTGGTATCGCAAGGCGCGTCCCGCCGAGCAGGCCGCCCTGCGCTGGTCGCTGGACGATGTGATGAGCGGCGGAGCGGGGCTCGATCCGCGGGCGTTTCCCGCGTCGCTGGAGATCCCGCCGCTGGCCATGGATGGCCGAGTGCCGCGTGCGCAGGATGCGCAGGAGCGGCCGCAAAAGTACCGGCTGGAATACCGTTTTGTACCCGGCGACGATGCCGATGGCGTTACCCTGCATCTGCCGCTATCGATGTTGAATGCGCTGCCTGCTGCGCGCTGCGAATGGCTGGTGCCAGGACTGCTGGCTGAAAAAGTGGCCGAGTTGATTCGAGGCTTGCCCAAGGCCTTGCGACGGAACTTCGTACCGGCGCCGGATTTCGCCCGCGCGTTTGTCGAGGCGGAAGCACCGCGCGACGAGCCACTGGGCAAGGCCCTGGCCACCTTCTTGAAGCGTGCCACCGGGGTGGACATCGGGGCGGGTGAATTCGCCGTTGTCGAACTGCCTGCGCATTTCCGCATGCGCTATCGCCTGCATGACGAGAACGGCCGCACGCTCACGGCGGGTCGCGATCTCGCCCACATGCGCGCGCAGTGGGAAGGCCAGGCGCGCGAAGCGTTCTCGCGCAAGACCGATATCGAACTGACCCGCGAAGACATCGCCAGCTGGGATTTCGAGGAGATCCCGGCCCAGGTCCGCTCGGCCGGTGGCCTGCTGGCCTTTCCAGCCCTGGTCGACCTGGGCGAAACGGTGGCATTGCGCGTGTTCGAACGTGGCGACGAGGCGCGCGAGGCGCATCGTCTCGGCGTGGTGCGCCTGTTGCGCAACGCACTGGCCAGCGACATGAAGCAGGCGCGCCGCCGCCTGCCGGTCGGCAATCCGCTGGCACTCAAGTACGCACCGCTAGGCGGTGTCGATGGCTTGCGCGAGGACCTGGTGGAAGGCGGCTTCAGCGACCTGCTGGACCGCCACGCCCTGGACGTGCGCACCGCCGGTACGTTCGAAGCGCTACATACACAGGCTGCACGCGAACTGTTCGCCGCCGCCGTGGAACGGCTGAAGCTGGCCGAGCCGATCATCGAGGCGCAGGCCGAGTTGAAGCCCTGGCTGCAACCGCCGCTGATGGGTTTTGCCCGCGCCAGCTACGACGATCTGCGCGAACAGCTGGATGGCTTGTTGATCCCCGGTTTCCTGCGCGACTTGCCGACCGCGCGGCTGGCGCACTATCCGCGTTACCTCAAGGCCATGCGCTTACGCGCCGAGCGGCTGCGCCAGGACCCGGCCAAGGACCAGCAGCGCATGCTGCAGGTACTGCCGTTCTGGCGCGAGTACTTGAAGCATCGCGCTGCAGGAGGCGAGGGACTGGACGAACTGCGTTGGTTGATCGAGGAATGGCGCGTATCGCTGTTCGCGCAGGAGTTGAAGACGGCCGAGCCGGTGTCGGCCAAGCGCCTGCACCGGGCGCTGGAAAACCTGATGTAGGAGCGCACCCTGTGCGCGATAGGCCTATGTAGCGACGGGGCCGACATCGCGCACACGGTGCGCTCCTACAAGGGGGGCGTTTCTGGTTACTTGGTGCGCACCACGCTCGTGGTGTCGTTGCAACCATCCACTGCCATCATCCAGTTGCCCATCAGCGAGCGACGGATGGTGACCTTCGGATTGTTGCTGGTCAGGCAGGAAATCCTGGCGGTATCGGCCTGCTTCCACACCTGGCCATTGTCCAGGGTGAACTCGCCGTGGCCGCTGAAGCCGGTAAAGCTGCCCTGCACGTGCGCCTGGATCGGGCCGGCTTTCTCGCTGCTCGGATAGAACACCGGCTTGCCGGCCTGGTCGACCATCTTGGTGGTGACCTTGGCGTGCCCGCTCAGCCAGCCGTCGAGATTCTTCAGCTCGTCCGGCGAAAGCTTGTCCAGGCCGGCGGCCTTGAACTCCTCCGGAGACATGCGCTGCTGCAGCGGCACGTACTGGTCGGCGGCGTGCGCGATCACGGGAACAGCCAGGGCAACACTCATCATCAACGGCAGCAGACGGGCCAGACGCATGGGGCAATCCTCTCGATCATGGGGAAGTAACGGCGCTGGCGCAGCATACACGCCATGAACCGCCGGTTCATGCGGGCCACGCGGAGCGTGCGAGCAGGCCCTAGAATGGTCGCATGGTTCAAGCCGCCCCCAACGCAAGCTCGGATCTTGCCGAGTGGCGCAGTCGCGCCAGCAGTGTCCCGTCGGTCCTGGCGGAGGCGCTGGAGGCGTGCGCGCCGCTGCCGGTGAGCCGTGCCGAAGGCGTGGAGGTGCTCGACCTGCTGGCCATGCTCGGTTGCGATGCGCAGACTCAGGCCGCCGCCCTGTGGTTTGAAGTGGCGCGCCTCGACCCAGCCTCGTGGGCACAGCGCGAACGGACCTTGCCCGCCGAGTTGCAACGACTGGTCGCCGGCCAGGTGGCCGCCGAGAGGGTGTGGGCGCTGCACGCCCAGCATGGCGCCGACCATGGCGCCGAGGGTTTGCGCCGCCTGCTGCTGGCGATCATCCGCGACCTGCGCGTGGTGTTCATCCTGCTGGCGCGGCAGCTGGCTCGCATGCGTGCGGCGAGTACCTTGCCGGAAAGCGAGCGCCAGCTGCTGGCGCGGCTGACCCAGGACATCCATGCGCCGCTGGCGAATCGGCTGGGTATCTGGCAACTCAAGTGGGAGCTGGAGGATCTCGGCTTCCGCTACCTGCACCCGGATACCTACAAGCGCATCGCGCGCCTGCTCGACGAGCGTCGCAGTGACCGCGAGGAATTCATTCGCGAATCGCTGGATGTGCTGCATCGTTCGCTAGAAGCCGCCGGCATTCGTGCGGAACTGGCCGGCAGGCCCAAGCACATCTATTCGATCTGGAAGAAGATGCAGCGCAAGGCGCTGGAATTCTCCGATCTCTACGATATCCGCGCCATTCGCGTGCTGGTCGACAGCGTGGCCGATTGTTACGGCGCGCTCGGCGTGGTGCATACGCTATGGCCGCACTTGCCCGGCGAATTCGACGACTACATCGCGCGGCCCAAGGGCAACGACTATCGCTCGCTGCATACGGCCGTGATCGGTCCGCGCGGCAAGACGCTGGAAGTGCAGATCCGCACGCACGAGATGCATCGCATCAACGAACTGGGCGTGGCGGCGCACTGGCGCTACAAGGAAGGCGGCAGCGGCGACAGCGAGTTCGAGGCGAAGATCGCCTGGATGCGCCGCCTGCTGGAGCCGCGCGCCGACAGCGACGGCGACCTGGCCGCCGAACTGCAGACCGAGCTGCTCGAAGATCGCGTCTACGTGCTCACGCCCAAGGGCGAAGTGGTGGACCTGCCCAGCGGTGCCACCGTGCTGGACTTCGCCTACCACGTGCATACCGAAGTCGGTCATCGCTGCCGTGGTGCCAAGGTCAATGGGCGCATCGTGCCGCTGACCTTCCAGCCGCATAGCGGCGATCGCGTGGAAGTGCTCACGGCCAAGGTGGCCGAACCCAGCCGCGACTGGCTGTCGTCGCATCACGGCTATCTGCATACCTCACGCGCGAAGGAGAAAGTGCGCACGTGGTTCCGCAAGATCGCGCATGACGCGAACCTGGCGGCGGGCCGCAGCATCTTCGAGCGCGAGATCAAGCGGCTGGCCTTGCCCACGGCCGACCTGGCCAAGCTGCCTGCGCACTTCCATCTCAAGACGCATGACGAGTTGCTGGTGGCGCTGGCGCTGGGTGAAGTCGCGCCCGGGCAGATCGCCCGCGTGCTGCAGGAAGCCTCGGCGCCTACACCGGTCACCCAGTCGGCGGCACCGACCGCACCGCGCCAGGCGCTGCGCGATCACAGTGCGCTGAGCATCGAGGGCGTGGGCAACCTGCTCACCACGCTGGCGCGCTGCTGCCAGCCGTTGCCCGGCGATGCGGTGCGTGGCTTCGTCACGCGCGGACGCGGCGTTTCGGTGCATCGCGCCGACTGCATCAGCCTGGCGCGCCTGGCCCGACGCGATCCGGACCGGGTGATCGACATGGCATGGGGCAAGGCGTCCGCGCAAGCCTATGAAGTGGAGATCGAGTTGCACGGCTACGACCGCAAGGGCTTGCAGAAGGATGTCACCAGCATGATCAGCAATGCCGGCACCCACATCATCGCCTCGTCCAGCCGGGTGTTTGCCCAGACCGGCGAGGTGGAGATGCGCTTCACCTTGCGCGTGCGCGACTTCGAACAGCTTTCCGGCCTGCTCGGGCGGCTGGTCGCGATGCCCAACGTGGTCGACGCACGCAGGGTCAGCGCCGGCTGAACGCTGAACGTGACGAGGCGGGTGGCGCCACGGCGCAATGCTAAGCTTCGGACGATTGATCCCACCTTCGTGAACCCATGAACGGACGCAAAGACCCGCACGACCACGGATCGCAGGGCCGCACCGAACCGACCCTGGGTGACCTCGATCATCTGGACGATGCGCCTGCGCCAAAGGCGAAGGCGGACGATGGCTTGCCGCAGGTCACCCTGGATCCGGAGCGTCGTCGCAGTGTGCCGTCGCGGCCGCCGGCGCGATCGGGCCGTCGTGGCTGGCTGATCCCGCTGTTGCTGCTGCTGGTGATCGGCGTGGGCACCTCGCTGTGGATGGAGCAGGACAAGTTGCGCGGCCTGGTGCCAAGCACCGAGCTGGATGGGGTCCTGGGTCGTGCCGAAGTCGCCTTGCAGGAAGGACGTCTGGACGGCAATGACGGCACCAGCGCACGCGAGCTGTTCGAAGCCGCCCGCGCGCTGCAGCCCGACAACGACCGAGCCCGCGATGGCCTGCGCAAGGTGGGCTTGGCGGAGATCGCCCGCGCCGACGCGGCGCTGCAGGCCGGCAAGCTGGACGATGCCGACCAGGCCCTGGTCGCCGCGCGGGAGTTGCTCGGTGGCGGCAGCGACGTCGATCGCCTGACCCAGGCGCTGGCCACGGCCCGAACGGGTCCGGTGCAGACCGATCACCTGATCGAGCAGGCACAACAGGCTTTCGATGCCGGCAAGCTGGACGGCGACGATGGCGCCGGCACGCTGTACCGACGCGTGCTTGGCGCCGACCCGAACAATGCCGTCGCCGCGCACGGGCTGGACAAGGTCGGCGAAGCGCTGGCCAGCCAGGCGCATAAGGCGCTGGATGCGGGCGATCGGACTGCCGCCTCCGCCCTGGTGGATCGACTGGCCGCGCTCATCCCCAACTATGGCGAACTGCCTGCCTTGCGCGCGGCCCTGGTGCCGGCGGACAAGCCGGACGGCGCTGCGCTGGCCGATGCCCTCAATCAAGCGCAGGACGCCATGCGCGCGGGCCGCATCAGCGGTGACGGTGACGACACGGCGCTGGCCCATTACAAGGCGGCGCTGGCGCTCGATCCCGACAATGCCGATGCCAAGGCCGGTCTTGCCCAGGTGGCACAGGCGCTGATCATGCAGGCGAATGCGGCGCTGGACAGCGGCGACCATGAGCAGGCGCACAAACTGCTCGATCAAGCGGCCGAGCTGGCACCCCACTCGGCGGATCTTGCCGCCGCCAGGGCGCGCCTCGGCGACA
Source organism: Dyella halodurans (assembly GCF_026283925.1). Lineage (GTDB taxonomy): Bacteria > Pseudomonadota > Gammaproteobacteria > Xanthomonadales > Rhodanobacteraceae > Dyella > Dyella halodurans. Next base: position 67,328 of record NZ_JAPDPF010000003.1, on the reverse strand, counting down.
CTCACAAGGCAGCGGGCGCGCTGCCGGTCGCGGGCGACGCCCAGGACGTGGCGGGACCGACGCAGCATCCGGTGCTCACCGCGCAGCAGACCGCCGACCTCGCACGGATGATCCAGCGTGCCGATGCGGCCGCCCAGCAGGGCAAGCTGATGCTGCCTCCGGGCGACAGCGCTTACGATCTCTATCGCGGTGCGTTGGCGCTGGATGGCAATAACGAGACGGCCCGGCACGGCCTGGAAGGGCTGCCCAGCCTGGCCCTGAACCAGTTCAACCAGGCCCTCGCCAGCGGCAATCTGCAAGTGGCTGGCGATCGTCTCGCGGATCTCGGTGATCTCTCGCCCGGCGCTGCAGGGCAGGACGAGCTGCGCCAACGTCTGGCCAATGCCTGGCTGGACCAGGCCGAACAGCAGCTGCAGCAAGGCGACCGTGCCAGTGCGGCGCAGTCGCTGGAGCGGGCGCGCAAGCTGGCGCCGGGCAATGCGCGCCTGTCCACGCTGACGGCGCGCCTGCAGACTGGTTCCTGAGGATGCCTGCATGACCGTGGTGATCTTCGGTGCCAGCAGTCAGATTGGCCATTTCCTGCTGCCACGCCTGCGCGCGCGCGGCGAAAACGTGGTGGCGATCAGCCGGCAGGCGCGCGTCGATGGATCCGGTGTCACGTGGGTGAAGGGGCGCTTGCCGGATGCCGTGCCGGTGGTGCCGAAGCCCTCGGCCATCATCAGTTTCGGGCCGCTGCTGGCGGTGTCCCAATGGTTGTCGAAGATCGATCCGGTGCCTGGCCTGCGGGTGATCGCGACCAGTTCGATGAGTGCGGAATCCAAGCAGGCGTCCGATGTGCCAGCCGAACGCGCGATCTCCCAGATGCTGCGTGACGGCGAGGCGGCGCTGGCGGCCGCGTGCGAGCGTCACGGCTACCCGTGGACGGTATTCCGACCCACCTTGATCTACGGCGCCGGCCTGGACAAGAGCCTCAGTCCGATCGCCCGTCGCGCCATGCGCCAGCGCGTATTCCCGTTGCTGGCCGGGCGCGGGCTGCGCCAGCCGGTGCATGCCGACGACATCGCCCAGGCGGTGATCGCGGCCCTGGACCAGCCCGGGGCCGCCGGGCTTGTGCTGCCGCTGGGCGGCGGCGAACGTCTCCCCGCGTCCGAGATGTTCGCCCGTGTCCGCGCCAGCCTGCCGGTGGCGACGGTTCCGGTGCCGCTGCCGGCCTGGCTGTTGCGCCTGGGTCGCCACGCCGTGCCGCGCCTGCGCGGGCCGCTGACCAGGCTGGATGCCGACCTGATCGCCGACAATAGCGGCGTCCAGGGCTTGCTGGGCATCTCGCCGCGGCCCTTCCGCCCCGATGCCGCCTGTTGGACCCCCGCCGCCCCCTCTTTGTAGGAGCGCACCCTGTGCGCGATCACGGGGTCCCCACTCCGTTGGCTTTTCACTCGGGCCATCCTTGGCCCTCGCCCTTCGGGCAGCTGCCGCTGTGCAAACCGGCAGTCCTGCCGGTTTGTCGCGCACTGGGTGCGCTCCTACAGGGGGTGCGTAAGGTCCCCTGGCGGCCTCGGCGTTGCCTCCCTCGTGCCACAAACCACAGTCTGCGTTCAGATGCCCGCCGGGCAGCAGGCCCTATGATCCCCCTGCCTTCCTGTTCAGGATTCCCCTTCCTTGGCCTTCTTGCCCCGCCTACGTTCGTTCACCAGCGCCGCCTGGCCCTGGGTGCGCATCCCGTTCTGGATCTGCATGGGTCTGCTGTTCGGGTTCGTGCTGCCCTACACGCTGGTGCTGAACAAACGCGTGCAGGATCGCTTCAACGACCTGGTCTTCGCGGTGCCCACGCGCATCTATGCACGGCCGCTCGCGCTTGCCCCCGGCACGCCGATGACGCCGGCCGCGCTGGAGCTGGAGCTGACCTTCGCCGGCTACAGCAACGACGGGCATGGCCAGGTGGCCGGCACCTGGTTGAAGGACGGCAGCAGTTACACGATCGCCTCGCGCGGTTACGCCGGGCCCGACGGCGGCGAGTTGCCGAAGCGCGTGCGCGTGGCGCTGGGCAAGGGGCAGGTGGCCGGCGTGAAGGACCTCGGCAGCGGCAAGAGCATCGAGCTGACCCATCTCGATCCGGCGCGCATCGCCACCTTGTACGGCTCACAGCAGGAAGAGCGCCGCATCGTGCGCCTGGCGGATGTGCCGCCGATGTTGCTGTCCGGTTTGCAGGCGGTCGAGGACCGCGACTTCAAGCATCATTTCGGCATCGATCTCACCGCCATCCTGCGCGCCTCGTTCGCGAACCTGCGCGCGGGCCACACGGTGCAGGGCGGTTCCACCCTGACCCAGCAGCTGGTGCGCAACCTGTTCCTCGATCGCGAGCAGAACTTCACGCGCAAATTCAACGAAGCGCTGATGTCGATCCTGATCGAGGCGCACTACGACAAGAGCCGCATCCTGGAGGCCTACGTCAACGAAGTCTTCCTCGGTCAGCAAGGCAGCCAGGCGGTGCACGGTTTTGCGGCAGCGTCGGAGTTCTACTTTGGTCGCCGCATGGAGGACCTCAAGCCGCAGGAGATGGCACTGCTGATCGGCATGGTGAAGGGGCCGAGCTATTACGACCCGCGCCGCTACCCAGAGCGCGCGTTGTCGCGCCGCAACCTGGTGCTCGAGCAGTTCGCCGAAACCGGCGTGATGACGGCTGATGAGGCGAAGGCCGCGCAGGCCACCCCGCTGGGCATCGTCAGCGTCGGCCAGTTGCCGCATAACCGCTTCCCGGCCTTCATGCAGCTGGTGCGTGACCAGATCACCGCCGACTTCGACGACGAGACGCTTTCCAATGGCAATCTCAGCGTCTACACCTCGCTTGATCCGGCCGCGCAGCTGTATGCGGAGCAGGCCATCACGACCACCATGGCCAGCCTCGGCAAGCGTGGTGACGCGGCGCAAGCCGCTGCCGTGATCACCGAAGCGCAGACCGGCGCGGTGTTGGCGGTCGTGGGCAGCAAGCTGCCCGGCGACCAGGGTTTCAACCGCGCACTCGATGCGCGCCGCCCGATTGGTTCGCTGGTGAAGCCGCTGGTCTACCTGGTGGCGCTGGCGCAGCCGGAACGCTGGAATCTCGGCAGCGTGATCGAAGACGAGCCGGTCAGCATGAAGCAGCCCGACGGCACCATGTGGACGCCGAAGAACGACGAAGGCGATGCCCACGGCCCGGTGCCGATGGTCGACGCGCTGGTGCATTCGTGGAACCTGGCCACCATCAATCTCGGCATGAATATCGGCGTGTCGCGCATCAAGGCCTTCCTGGAATCGTTTGGCCTGACCGATGTGAACCCGAGTCCGTCGCTGCTGATCGGCGCGCTGGACATGTCGCCGTTGCAGGCGACCCAGCTTTACCAGTACATCGCCGCCGACGGCCATGCCTTGCCCTTGGTCGCCGTGCGCGGCGTGGTCGACGGCAAGGGCCAGACCATCAAGCGCTACGAAGTGAAAACCGGCCCGGGTGAATACCAGTCCGCGGTGCGCCTGGTGACCTGGGCCATGCAGCAGGTGACGCGTTCGGGTACCGCCGCATCGGTTGGCAGTTCCGGCCTGGCCTACCTCAATGCAGCGGGCAAGACCGGGACCAGCAACGATATGCGCGACAGCTGGTTCGCCGGCTTTACTGGCGAGCATCTGGCGGTGTTCTGGATGGGCCGCGACGACAACAAGCCGAGCGGCCTGTATGGCGCCACCGGCAGTCTGCGCGCGTGGCAGGAGTTGTTCCGCAAGCTGCCGACGAAACCGTTGTCGGCAGCGCCTGGCGAGGGTCTCGAGCTTGCCTGGATCAATCCGTCCACTGGCAGGCGCACGGAACAGGGGTGCGAGGGAGCGCGGCAATTACCGGTAGTGGCCGGTACACTGTCACAAGATGCCGAGGGCTGCTTCTGGCAGCACGTCGGCAATCTTTTCGGCGGCGGTGACCAAGCGCCCGCACCGGCTCCCCCGGCTCCCATTCGAGACTGATCATGTCGCGTCGTACCTTCCCCGTCTCCGCCGTGCCAGCCACGCTGGCCGTCCTGTTGCTCGCTGCGTGCAGCCAGCCCAGCGCGCCCGCGCAAGCGACCCGCCCGACCCGTTCGGACGAGCAGATGCTGGCGTCCATCCACGCCGCGGGCGACAAGGAAAAGTCCGTCATTGACGTGAACCCGCTGCGTGAGCCGGGCGTGGCCAATTTGCAGGACGCGGCGGCCGGCGACATGCGCACCGGCCAGTACGATGCCGCGGCGGCCAAGCTCGACCAGGCACTGAAGCTGAGCCCGAATTCGCCGGACCTGCTGCAGGACCGCGCCGAACTGGCGATCCGCCTCAAGGATTACGCCAACGCCGAAAAGTTCGCGCAGCGCTCGTGGGAGCTCGGTCCGCGCCTGGGGCCGCTATGCGCGCGCAACTGGCAGACCATCGCCGAGTTGCGCGAACGCGCAGGCGACGATGCCGGCGCGGCGACGGCCGCCAAGTCGTTGCAGCAGTGCCACGTGGAAGGCGTGCAGCGCTACTGACGCTGCCCGTTCCCTGCGTAGGAGCGCACCCAGTGCGCGTCCTCAGGGCAGGGCCGTTACCACAGTCGCCGGTTTTCGCCGCTAAGCCCAAGCCGCCGACTCACTCCGTCTCGCTCACCACGTCGCGTCCATTGATCTTCTGCAACGGGCGATGGTTGTCGTGAATAATCGACTTGAACGCATCGATCTGCGCGTTGGACATCTCGATCGGCTGGGCGAGCACGATCCAGTGCACGCCTTCCGTGCAGGGCGGTGTGGTCAGCGAACCCGCATAGACAAAAGCCTTGCGATCCTTGGGAAGCACGGCCGGGATGTCCACCTTCAGCGGGCTTCCGGCATGCGTTCCTGCCGGCGTCGCAGTCGCTGGCAAGGCGCTGAACATGGGCGCGAGTAGTTTGTTTTCCGCTCCGGCCTGCACGAAAACGCCCACGACAACGATGTGCCCATTCGCGTCCTTGTTCACGAAATGGATTTCCATCGGAAATTGCTTGCCATCGACGGTGTGTTCGCTGGGCGCGTGAAAATGAAACTGCGCCAACGTGTATGAAGTGCCGTCAAACGTGACCGTATTCGTGGCGTCGCTGACATCGGCCTGGATGGTATGGCCGTTGTTCAACAGCGCGACGGCTCCTGGCGCGTAGTTGATCTTGAAATTGCCGGCTTTGCCGGTCGTGGCGGCGCCGGCAGCGAGATTGATCGGGGACTGGCTCTTGCCAATGGCGCAAACGGCACCATCGGCCGCGACGTCGCCCCAATGCGCGGGGCCGTGCTCGCCGCTGTACGACCAATGCGGTGGGGCCGCTGTACCTGCCGGCGCCGGCGTCTTGTCCAGGGCCAGACTTGAGCTTGCCGAAAGCACCCACGCAGCCGTGCCGATAAGCCAGATCATTGCCATACGCATGACAGACCTCCTGCGTCGACGAGCCCCTGCTTGAGCGCCAAGTATTTCCCCCTGCCTGGGCAGGCACAAGCAAAACCAGCGATTCGCAAGAACCAGCGATGGTCTCGATGCCGGTCCTGTTGCGCAAGCTCGTCAGGCGAGCGCTTTCGCAAGTGACTCAAGCAGGCCATGCAGACGTCCATCCCGGCTCGGAGACGGATGCGTCCTCGGTGGGAATGGCGGTCAGGCCGCGGTTGCCCAGCTGGCTCGCAACCGGTGCGGACCGTCGCCCAGCATGACCTGAAGAATCAGCAGCAACGACCATACCAGTGGTAGCTCTGCCCCCGCGCCGGTGAAGTAGAAGCCCTTGCGTACTGCCCAGAACTGCGTTGCACCGAGCATCATGGGCAGGGCATACAGACTGACCCAGCGCGCATAGATGCCGGGAATGAGCAGCAGGGCGCCGGCAAGCTCCGCAGAAAACACATACCAGGGAACGAACCAGGGATAACCATTGGCGGCGAAAGCAGCCCACCAGCGCAACAAGCCTCCAGGCAGGATCGCGAACTTCCAGTACAGGTGCGCGATGAACAGTGAGCCCAGGACGATCCTCAGCAACAGCGGAGCGTAGCCGGCAGCGCGGTTTGCGTTCATGGTGTACCCCCATGGGCAAGCTTCAGGGCTCAAGACCTGGAGTCAAGCGGCAGCGCAGGCATCTGCCTTGAGCGAACCACTCCGCCTTGCGGAGAGGACACTAGCAGCTACGGAAATCACCAGGCCATCGGCCTTATGGAGGATCAGCCAGGCGCAGCCTTGCCTGTTCGGAGGCAAGGCCTGGCAGCCGACTGTCGCGATTCCGATGCCCACGCCATGACCAGCCTTTGGGAATGCGAAGATCGCCACTACGATTCGTCCCCGAACCAGGGGTGGACGAGCTTGAGTCCCCAGTTGACCAGAGGCGTGGCCATGACGAAGCAACGGGTAGTCGCCATCGTTTGCGCCATCGCCTGTATGGCGGCAAATGCCGCTGACGGGCTGGTGGGACAGGTCCGCCAATGGCGCCTGGGACATGAGCCGGTCGTCGTGCAACAGCTCGCCGATTTCACCGCGATTCCCAGCGTCGCCGCGGATGCCTCCGGCCTCGACAGCATGGCCCATCGCTTGCAGGCGGAGTTGGCGCAACGCGGCTTCAAGGCGCGGCTGTTGCAGGCCAGTCCGGATGCGCCCGCCGTCGTTTATGGCGAACTCGACACGCCCGGCGCCAGTCGGACGGTGGTGTTCTACGCGCATTACGATGGCCAACCGGTCAACCGCGCCGAGTGGCAAGCGGACCCTTTTGCACCGGTCTTGCACAGCACGCCGGACCCCAAGTCGCCACCTGTGGACTGGGCCAAGCTGCGTCCTCCGTTCAATCCGGAATGGCGATTGTTTGGTCGCGCTGTCAGCGACGACAAATCGTCGATCGTCGCCTTCCTGCAAGCCTTCGACGCACTGAAGGCGCTCGGGCACGCACCGTCCGTCAACATCAAGGTGTTCTGGGAAGGCGAGGAGGAGCGGGGATCGCCGCATCTGGCCGACCTGCTTCGTCAGAACCATTCCCTGCTTGCTGCCAATCTGTGGTTGATCGGCGATGGGCCCATGCACCAGTCGCGGCAGCGCACGCTCTACTTTGGCGCACGCGGCTCCCTCGATCTGAAGGCGACCGTCTACGGCCCGCTGCGGCCGTTGCATAGCGGCCATTACGGCAACTGGGTGCCCAACCCGGCTTATCAGGCCGCGGAACTGGTGATGGATTTACGCGCGCCAGACGGCAGTATCCGCATCCCTGGCTTTGATCGCGATGTGCGTCCGCTGACCGCGGCCGAGCAGGGGGCCATCAAGGCCTTGCCGCCAGTGGAGTCCTCGCTGAAGCGCGAATTTGGCATCGCACAGAGCGAGGGTAGCGACGGCCTGACCGCGAGCACGATGCGCCCCGCGCTCAATGTGGTGGGCCTCCAGGCGGGCGGTCCGGCGCGGGCGATCCCCGCCACTGCAGAGGCGTCGCTGGATTTCCGGCTGGTTCCCGACCAGACGCCGGAGCGCGTGCGCGAACAGGTGGAGAAACGACTGCAGGACCTCGGCTGGACGGTGCTCCATGCCGAACCCGATGCGGCGACGCGCGGCTCCAAATCCAGGCTGGTGAGGCTCGACTGGAACCATGGCTACCCCGGCTACCGCGGCGATATGAGCAGTCCCGTTTCGCGCGCCGTGCTGGCTACGGCAGAGCGCGCCGCTGCTGGCCCGGTGGCCGTGCTGCCCATGATGGGCGGCAGTGTGCCGATCTATCTCTTCACCGAGACACTGGACGTGCCGGCGATCGTCCTGCCGATCGCGAACCATGACAACAACCAGCATGCCGCCGACGAAAACGCCCGCTTGCAGAATCTGTGGGACGGCATCGAGACCTATGCCGGCATGCTCGGCGATCTTCATTGGTAGAACCTGGGCGCGGGCGCACGCTGCAACCGCGTCACTTATGGACCAGGGTCCGGAATGGTCGCGGCGGCGAATGGCGCGATCACCGTCCAGCCAGCCGGGCCAGGGCGATCATCCACGCGAAATCGACACGCCCGGGGCGATAACTGGGTCACCACGACGCGGACCGCCCTCATGGCCCTCATCACCTGCCCCCATTGCGGCGCGAAGGTTGGCGACCAGGGGCGCGCTTGCCCGCAGTGTGGCTCGCCATTATCGGATGCCGCCGCGCCACCCGGCGAGGCGGCCACTGGCGGGCGCGCCCCCTCCCTGCTGCCGGTGCTGTTCGGGGGGTTCCTGATCGCCTGTGTCGTCGCGGCACTCTGGTGGAAGCACCATCATCCAAGCGACACCGCCGCAAACATGTCGGCATCGGAAGCGACGCGCGAACGGAGCGCGGCCGAGTCAAGGTTCAATGAGTCGGTGCGCCGGGCCATGCTTGGCAGCATCACGCTACACGAGGCACAGCTTCACCCGGACAGCTACCAGCTGGAGCATGCCATCCTCTCGGAGGATGGCGATGTTTGCTATACCTATCACACGCGCAACGAATCAGGCGGCATGACGGTCGAGCATGCCGTACTGCCCGCCGAAGGCCGGCTGGCCTTTGGCGATACGGAAGCCGGGCGAGAGGTTTGGGACAAGTCATGTGCCAAGCAGACCGGCACGGATGTCACCGCCAACATCGGGCCACACTGACGCTACGCAGTGACAGCGACGTTGCAGTCCTGATGGGTGCAAAAGCCTCAGACCTTATTGACAGCGATGCCGATCGGGACACGCCAGTACAGTCTGGTGCTCCCTTCCATGCCCTCTGCGCAAACCGTCGCCGCTGTAAGTCGGTGGCGCGCCGAAGTCACAGTCGTTTTTCGAAGAAACTGTCGGCATAGGGATCGTCGTTGAATCGATCGATCTCCTTCCACCCTGTCTTCAGGTAGAGCTGCTTGGCCTCGGGCAAGGCGCGGTTGGTATCCAGGCGCAACACCTGGATGGACAACTCCCGTGCGATTCCCTCGGCTGCGGCCATAAGCCGCTTCGACAATCCGATGCCACGTGCAGAAGGTGCCACCCAGAGCCGCTTGATCTCCGCCATGCCGTGTCTGTCTCCCTTCAATCCCACGCAGCCGACGGGAAGATCGTCAGACCAGGCGACCAGGAAAGCGCCGCGTGGTCGGATCATTTGTTCGGCAAGCGGATCCCGTGAACGCGCTACGTCGAAACCGTGTTCGAAACGGCTGCGGATTTCCTCATAGTAGGCAGCAAGGCAAGACTTGGCTGCCTCATCTCGCGGGTCGGTCTCGTCGATCACCACGCGATCGCGTCCAAGCGCCGATGCCACCAGATCCATCGCCGCCAGCAGTTCGTCTGGCCGCGCATGCTTCGCCAGCAGGGTTCTGGCCTGGGCGTTGGAAAGCCTTTCATAGGCCTGGAACTCCGACTTTCCCGCCTTGGTCAGGTGCGCGACGCGCCGACGCGCGTCGTGGGTACTCACCACGGTTTCCACCAGGCCTTCATCTTCGAGGCCGCGCAACAAACGGCTCATCAGACTGGTCTCGACGCCCAGGTATTCCCTCAACACGGCAACGTCGGTGCGCCCCTGCCCAATGGCATTGATGACGCGGGCGGACCCCAGCGGTCGGCCACGACCAAGAAAGGATTCATCCAGCGCGCCTACCGCTGCCGTCACGGCCCGGTTGAAGCGACGAACACGTTTGATCGCGTCACTCATGGATACCTAACTTAGGTTAGGTAATTTGCGCCGTCAAGCAGGAGGATCGTCACGCGGCCGAAGCGCACCCATCGCCGTTCATCATGCTCGACGATGGGTGCGGGATCGACGCGCGACGGCTCAATCGTCAGCGGCCGATGGTGGCCATCAGGTGCGGCGGATAGCGCTCGCCTTCGATGCGGATGGCCGCGGCCGCCTGCTCGATCTCGGCTAGATCGGCCGTGGTCAGCTCGACCGTGGCTGCGGCCAGATTCTCTTCCAGGCGATGCAGCTTGGTGGTGCCTGGAATCGGCACGATCCACGGCTCGCGGGCGAGCAGCCATGCCAGCGCGATCTGCGCGGGCGTCGCATGCTTGGCGGTGGCGATGCGCTGCAGCAGGTCGACCAGCGCCTGGTTCGCGGCCATGGCTTCGGGCGAGAAGCGCGGGAGGTTTTTGCGGAAGTCGTTGTCACCGATCGTGGTGTCCTTGCTCATGGTGCCGGTGAGAAAGCCCTTGCCCAGTGGGCTATAGGCGACCAGGCCAATGCCGAGCTCCTTGCACGCGTCCAGGATGCCGTTCGTCTCGGGGCCGCGGGTCCATAGCGAGTACTCGTTTTGCAGGGTGGTCACAGGCTGCACCGCGTGGGCTCGACGCAACGTCGGTGCGCCCGGCTCGGACAGGCCAAAATGGCGCACCTTGCCTTCGGCGATCAGATCCTTGACCGCGCCGGCGACGTCTTCGATCGGTACATTGGGATCGACACGGTGCTGGTACAGCAGGTCGATGGTGTCGACGCCCAGACGCTTGAGCGAGGCCTCGGCCACGGCACGAATATGCGCCGGGCGGCTGTTGAGGCCTTTGTTCCGTCCGCTCTCGGGGTCGATGTCGAAGCCGAATTTGGTGGCAATGACGACCTCGTCCCGGACAGCCGCCAAGGCCTTGCCCACCAACACCTCGTTGGTGAACGGCCCATAGACTTCCGCCGTATCGAAAAACGTCACGCCTCGCTCAAAGGCGTCGCGAATCAGACGAATGGCGTCGTTGTCCGCCAGGGCATGGCTGTAGCTGAAGTTCAAGCCCATGCAGCCAAAGCCGAGGGCCGAGACTTCCAGGCCACTCTTTCCAAGTACGCGCTTTTGCATATGTCACCTCGATGAATTCAAAACGGGATCAACCGGCGTGTCCGCCGCTCACGTACCTTCGGCGAACACCTTGCGTGCGATGCCGACCGCCGTACTTGCCGCTGGCCAGCCGGCATAGAAGGCCAGGTGGGTGATGAGCTCGACCAGTTCGTCGCGCGTCACGCCGTTCTGCTGCGCGAACTGCAGATGGAAGGGCAGCTCGTTGATGCGGTATTGCGCGACCAAGGCGGCCACCGTGACCAGGCTGCGGTCGCGCTTGGACAGCTCGGGTCGTTCCCAGACGTCACCAAACAACACCTGCTGCGTGAGCTGGTCGAGCGCGGGCGCAATGTCAGCGAAAGGGCCTTGGGTCTTCGGGGTGAAGTCGGCCATGGTGGGGCTCCTGGAGAAAACGGTGAGTCGCCGAGCGGCCAGTGGGTGACTGCCGGGCGGCGATGACCATGCCAGTCTGGTCCCGTTACGCCTATCTGATAAGACGGCAAATATCGAATGGACTTATGATTCCAGTCGATCAATCACATCGGCGCGATCATGGCTGGCGAGAACTACAACGACCTGCAGGCGTTCCTGGCGGTGGCGCGTGAAGGCAGCTTCACCCGCGCCGCGGCTCAGCTTGGCCTGTCGCAGTCGGCGCTCAGCCACAAGATCCAGGGTCTCGAGGCACGGCTCGGCCTGCGCCTGCTCACCCGCACCACGCGCAGCGTGTCGCCCACCGAAGCCGGCGAGCGACTGCAGCAGGCGCTGGCGCCCAACTTCGAGCATATCGACGCGGCGCTCGCCGGGCTCAGCGAGCTGCGCGACAAGCCCAGTGGCACCATCCGCATCACCAGTAGCGAGCACGCCGCCGCCACCATCCTGTGGCCCGTCCTGGAGACCTTCCTGCCGCAGTACCCGGATATCCATGTGGAGGTGGTCAGCGACTCGACGCTCACCGACATCGTGGCCGAGCGCTTCGACGCCGGCATCCGCCTGGGCGAACAGGTGGCACTGGACATGATTGCCGTGCCCATCGGGCCGCCGACGCGGCTGGTGGTGGTGGGCCAACCGGCTTACCTGGATGCCGGGCCGCCGATCGCCACACCGCACGACCTCACCAGGCACGACTGTATCAATCTGCGCTTTCTTACCCACGGTGGTCTGTATGCGTGGGAGTTCGAGCAAGGTAGCCAGGCACTCAACGTGCGCGTGGAGGGACGGCTGACCTTCAACAGTCTCGAGCGCATCCTTGCCGCCTCACTGGCCGGCTTCGGCCTGGCCTATCTGCCCGAGGACATGGTCCGACCGCACCTCAGGGCCGGCCGTCTGCGCCAGGTGCTGGATGATTGGTGCCCGCTGTTTTCGGGTTATCACCTGTACTACCCAAGCCGGCGGCAACCATCGCCCGCCTTTGCCCTGCTGGTCGATGCGCTTCGATACCGCTCGCACAAACCCTAGTGGGCAGCGGTGCCGCCAGCAGATTCGGTCGTCAGCGTTGCTGCCGTTTCGCGATACGCCGCCAACCGCCTTGCCCCATCTTCGTTTGGGAGCCGAGGTGAACCAGCCATGCGCAATGCCGGGCAAGCCTGGCGTGCATACGGTCATGAAGTGACCGCTCGAGTCGCGCTTATGCCGGGCGTCGGCGTTCTTCCATCAGGCCAACCAGGTTGCCGTCCGGATCGCGCAGGAAAGCCAGCCACAAGGTGTGATCGGACAGCTCGGCCGTGGCCTGCGGTTCGCGCTCGCCGGTGGCGCCACGATTCAGCAGGGCCGAGAAGGTGTCGCCGATATCGGCCACTTTGAAATACAGGATGGAGTTACTGCCTACCCTGCCCGCGCCTTGCGGTGTCGACAGCATCAGGCGCACGCCACCGCTGTCGAGGAAGGCGAGATTCGGGGCAGGGCGGAACAGGAATGGCAACTCGAGTATGTCGCGGTAGAAGGCAAGCGCGAGGTCGACATCGCTTACCGTGATGGCAATCTGGCCGATACCGCTGATGGACGTGGGCATGGGCGAACTCCGCAGGTCGGGGCGTCAGCAGTCTAGACCTTGGCTGCCGGGCGTGTTGTGAGGGGCGAGGAGCGAGGGCGTCACAATCACTCGCTCCCGCGGTTTGGCGGCGCCTCGTTCAGTCGCCCTCGCTACTCATCCCTCACTACTCATCCCTCGCCCCTCGCCCCAAGGACATTCGCGAGTGCGGCTCAGGTCGGCGATACTTGGCGGATGATCGATGACGAGGATATGGCCGCGTTGCTGGGCCCGGATGGCCCGTTTGCCCGCGAGCTGCCGAATTTCGCGCCACGTGCCGCCCAACAGGCGATGGCGCGTGCCGTGCAGCATGCCATCGCCGAGCGTGAAACCCTGATCGCCGAGGCCGGCACCGGCACCGGCAAGACCTTCGCGTATCTGGTGCCGGCGCTATTGTCCGGCCAGCGAGTGATCGTCTCCACCGGTACCAAGGCGTTGCAGGACCAGTTGTACTTCCGCGACCTTCCGCGTGTGCGTTCCGTGCTGGATGCGCGCCTGAAGACGGCGCTGCTGAAAGGGCGCGCGAACTATCTGTGCCTGTACCGGCTTGACCAGACCGTGCGCGAAGGCGCCACCTTCGATCGCGCCCAGGCAGGGCAGCTGGCTGCGATCCGCACGTGGTCCGCGCGCACGCGGCGCGGCGATCGCGCGGAATTGGCCGAGGTGCCGGAAGAGTCGCCGCTGTGGCCGCGGGTCACCTCGACGCCGGACAACTGCCTGGGCGTGGAATGCCCGTTCTACGACGACTGCCACGTGGTGAAAGCGCGCCGCGAGGCGCAGGAAGCCGACCTGGTGGTGGTCAACCATCACTTGTTGTTCGCGGACCTGGCCCTGAAACAGGAGGGCTTCGGCGAAATTCTCCCTGGCGCGCATGCCTTCATCCTCGATGAGGCGCATCAGATCCCGGATCTGGCCGGCCAGTTCTTCTCGCAAAGCATCAGTGCCCGTCAGTTCAGCGAATTGGCGCAGGACAGCCTGAGCGAATGTAATGGCATCACCGGCGCGATCGGCCTGGTGCTCGAGCCGGCCGAGGCCTTGCAGGATGCCGTGCGCAGATTGCGGCTGGCCATGGATGCGTTGCCGGAGCGCGGGCCGTTCCACCTGCTGGAAGCGAGTGCATCCATTCACACCGGACTGCACGACCTGCGTGAAGTGCTGGCTGCACTCACCGATGTGCTCGCCTCCCAGGCCGAGCGCTCGCGCGGTTTTGCCAATGCGCACGAGCGTGCAGCCCATCTGAGCGAACGCCTCGATCGCATTGCCGAGCGCGAGAGCGAGCGGGATGTGCGCTGGTACGAACTCTTTCCGCGTGGCTTTGCCTTGCACGCCACGCCACTCGATCTCGCCGCGCCCTTGCGCGCGATGCGCGAGCAGACGCAGGCGGCCTGGATCCATACCTCGGCTACCCTGTCGGTGGCCGGCAGTTTCGACCACTTTGCACGCCAGCTTGGACTGGAGGATCCGCAGACACTGCAGGTGGAAAGTCCGTTCGACTACGCCACCCAGGCCCTTTGTTACCTGCCGACGCCGTTGCCTGATCCTGCCACGCGGGACTATACGGATCGCGTGCTCGACGCCGTGCTGCCGGTGTTGCACGCATCGAACGGGCGCGCCTTCCTGCTGTTCACCTCGCATCGCGCACTTCGCCGCGCGGCGGAACTGTTGCGCGAGCGCGTGCCCTGGCCGCTGTTCGTGCAGGGCACGGCGCCGCGGCATCGGCTGCTGGAGGAATTTCGCAGCAGCGGTCATGGCGTGCTGCTGGGCGCGGCCAGTTTCTGGGAAGGGGTGGACGTCGCGGGCGAGGCCTTGAGCGTCGTGGTGATCGACAAGCTGCCATTCGCCGCGCCGGATGATCCGGTGTTGCAGGCGCGGCTGGAGGCCTTGGAACATGCCGGCATCAACCCCTTCATGGGCTGGCAGGTACCGACGGCGGTCATTGCGCTCAAGCAGGGCGCCGGCCGCTTGATTCGTGATGTGCGCGACCGCGGCGTGTTGGTGCTATGCGATCCTCGCCTGACCAGCAAGGGCTATGGTCGCCTGTTTCTCGCCAGTCTTCCCGCCATGCCGCGCACGCGCGAACTGGCGGCGGTGCAGGCGTTTTTCGAGGGCGAGCTGTCGTCGCCCGCTTAGCGGTTTCACTTCGAGAGGATCAGGACATGGCAAAGGTCATTGGTCTGGGCGGTATCTTCTTCAAGTCACGCGATCCCAAGGCGTTGAGCGAATGGTATGCGCGTCATCTGGGCCTGCCCGTCGATGACTGGGGCGGCGTGCGCTTCGACGAAGACGAGCAGCGCAAGGGCTATACCTTGTGGTCGGCGTTTGCGGCGGATACGGACTATTTCGCACCGAGCGCGCAACCGTACATGATCAATTTCCGCGTGGACGATCTCGATGGCTTGCTGGCACAGCTGCGCGACGCCGGCGTGACGGTAGATGAGAACGTCCAGGACAGCGAGTTCGGTCGCTTCGGTTGGATCATGGACCCCGAAGGCACGCGCGTGGAGTTGTGGCAGCCGCCGGGTTGACCCGGATGGCCGCGGCGGCGCTCACGCTGCGGCCACCGCGCGCAAGCGCTCCATGGTGGCCTGGTCGGCCGGCACGAAAGCCTCGAGTGCCAGCTCGGCGAGGGTGATGTCGGTGGGCGTGCCGAACACCGTGGTCGTGCTCAACATCGACAGTACTTCGCCGTTGAGCTCCAGCTCCATCGGCACGGCGATCGCATGGATTGGGGCTGTCGTGGTCCACACAGCCTCTGCGGCAGGCGCGGGATAGGCCTGCAGTTCGCGCAACAGTTCGATCAGCTGCGGATCCTGGCTGGCGTCGATTTGTCGGCGCAGGCGATCGAGCAGGTGTGCCCGCCATACCGGCAGGTTGCGTATGCGCGGGGCCAGGCCGGCTGGATGCAGGCTGAGTCGCAGCACATTGACCGGCGTCTGCAGCCACGCCTCGGACAGTCCCGACAACAAGCGCAGCGTCGCCTGGTTGCTCGCGACCAGATTCCAGTGACGGTCGACCGCAAGCGCCGGATAGGGCTCCAGTCCTTTCAGCAGCAGATCGATGGTTGCGCGTGCGACATCCAGGGCGGGATCGGCCAGCGTGCGTTCGCGGAAGGCCGGGGCAAAACCCGCGGCCACCAGTAGCGCGTTACGTTCGCGCAGCGGGATATCCAGATACTCGGCCAGGTGCAGGATCATGTCGCGGCTCGGTTGGGAACGTCCCGATTCGACGAAGCTGAGGTGGCGCGTGGAGATCTCGGCGCCGGTGGCCAGATCGAGCTGGCTCAGCCGGCGATGCCGTCGCCACTCGCGCAACAGATCGCCGACAGGCCGAGGCGGGATAGCGACAGCATTCATGCGAAAGCTCCTGGTGGCGCGGGGCGAGCGTGGCGTCGACTGGCACGGATCAATGATCCCACGCGGCGCCGCCGTTGCCGTGCGCCGAGAGTCATGCCGTGACCTCGGTCGCCATAAAGGCCTGGATATCGTCGAGCAAAGGCAGTCGATGGGTGTGATACAGGCCGTGTGGCGCGCCGGGGTATTCCAGGTAGCGACAATCAGGCACCAATCCGGCGATCGCGCGTCCATACGCGACCGGCTCACTGACATCGCGATGGCCATGGATGACCAGCAAGGGAACGTCGATGCGGCGCAGTTCGTCGCGCAGGTCGGCGCGGCAGCGGATGCGAAAGCAGGCGGTGGCGGCGTACAGCGACGTACCGAGGGCGATATCGATCGTGCGACGGATGGTGCCGGCTGAAGTATGCGTCTCGGCAGGAAGAAAGAAGCCATCGGCCGCGTCGTGGAGCCAGCGCGGAAAATCCGCGTGGATTTGCGCCAACACCGGATCGAAGGCACTGGCGGGTAGCCGTGCACCATCCGCATCGAGATAGCAGGGGGCGATCGATGAGACGAAGATCGCCCGCGCTATTCGCGTGCTGCCATGGCGCGAGAGCAAGCGAGTGCATTCGCCGGTGCCCATCGAATGGCCGACCAGGGTGACCTCGTGCAGGTCGAGATGTTCGATCAACTCAGCCAGGTCGTCGGCCAGCCGGTCATAGTCGTAACCGCTGGCGGGCTGCTCGGAGCGGCCATGGCCGCGACGGTCCATGGCAATGGTGCGCAGGCCCAGCGCGTTGAAGTGCAGCATGTGCGGGGCCCACATCTGCGCGTCGAGGGCCCAGGAATGGACGAACAGGATGGGCTTGCCGTGGCCCCAATCCTGGTAGGCGAGGGTGACGCCGTCACTGCTTTTGAAACTTGGCATGGTGTGTCTCCGGTGAGGGCGAGCGGCCGTAGTCGCTCGCCGGATGAGGTCAGGCTGCCTGCGGCACCTTGTCGAGAAAGCCGAACACCTGGCGGATGCGGCCGTGTTCCAGCGCGGCGACATCGAAGCCAACGACGAGCGGCTCGTCCGCATCGGGAGCAGCCAGCTGCCATTGGAAGCGCAGCGTGTCGTGATGCGCGTCGACCGGGCCGGCAAGGCTGAAGCGATGGCCAGGGAACATGCCCTGCACGGCAGCGATGGTGGCGTCGATGGCCTCCCAGCCATTCGCGTCGATCATCGGGTCGGTATAGCGCGCATGCTCGGTGTAGACGTCTTCGATCAGGTTGCGGCGGCGTAGCGCATCGGTTTCGTTCCAGCCGTCGATATAGCGTTCGATGAGGTGGTGGGCGTTGTGCATGACGAACTCCTTGCTGTCTCGTTGAGGTGAGCCCAGCCTGAAGCCGACATGGCGCCAAGGCGATTACCCGGGAGGTAATGGCTTGCACGTGGCGGGCCGGTCTTCGTTTCGTCATCAAGCCGCCGTGGTTTGACCGCAGCGCGCCCGTTGCCTTGCCGCGGCGACTGTTTCCATCAAGGCTCGGTGCTCAGGAGAGAAGGCCATGGGAAGCTGGTTGCGAGCTTGGACCGCCGCGCTGTTGCGCATCGGTCTGTTGGCGCTGCAGAGGAACCTGGCCTGCCGCATTGACGGGTACGCCAGCGGACCCACCGCGGCAGGGCCGACAGCCGTTATCATGGAGCGGTCATGAATCTGCTCGCCATCGAAACCGCTACCGAAGCTTGTTCTGTCGCCCTCATCCATGGCGACGAAGTGATCGCGCGCAGCGAACTCGCTCCCCGCCGTCATGCCGAGCTGGTGTTGCCGATGGCCGACGCGCTGCTGGCTGAAGCCGGGCTAGGCCGTCATGCGCTCAACGCCATTGCCGTCGGGCGCGGACCGGGCGCCTTTACCGGCGTGCGGCTCGGCATCTCCCTGGCACAAGGCATGGCCTTGGCGCTCGATATCCCCGTCATCACGATATCGTCGCTCGCCGCGCTGGCGTTGGAAGCACCTGAAGACGATGCCACCATCCTCGCCGTGATCGATGCGCGCATGGGTGAAATCTATGCAGCGAGTTATCGACGCGACGATAACGGCGGCCTCGTCGCGCTCGACGACGAGCGCGTCTGCATGCACGATGCCCTGGTTTTGCCGCAGGCGTCCCATTGGCATGTGGTCGGCACGGGCTGGGCCACTTATGCCGATGTACTGCGTGCTCGCCTCACCGGCGAGTTGCGTTCTGCGGACGGCGCCTGCTATCCGCAGGCGCGTCATGTGGCCGAACTGGCTGCGTTGGAATTCAAAGCGGGGCGGGCCACTGCCCCTGAGCATGCGCTACCGGTCTATCTACGTGACAAGGTGGCGTTGACACTGGTGGAGCAGGGCAAGGCTTGAGCCTGCTCAAGATTCCTGGAAAAGATACGAATTAAGCCGTCATCCCAGCCAAGCTGGGATGACGGCTTGTGTTGAGCGATTTCCCGAGACTCTGGAGCGGCTCTTAAAGCTGCCCAATCACCAACTGCACCAGCAAGCTGCTGACCGATACCGCCGCCCACACGCCAAGGCCCAGCAGGATCGGACGTGCACCGGTGGAAGCCATGCGGCGCAGGTTGGCCGACAGACCGATCGCGGTAAGCGCCACGATGATCAGGAACTCCGCCGCCATATGCAGCACGGGCTGGATCGCTGTCGGAATAAGGCCTGCCGTACGTACCGCCGAGGCGACCAGGAACCACAGGATGAACCAGGGGAAGATGCGGGCCAGGCTGAAATCGCTGGCGCCCTGCTTCTTCTGCTTCCAGGCCGTGGCGAAGGCCAGCACCAGGCAGATCGGGATGATCAGCGTGGCACGGGTCAGCTTGACGATGGTGGCGTAGTCGCCGGCCTGCTTGCTGAAGCTGTAGCCTGCTGCCACGACCGACGAGGTGTCATTGATCGCCGTACCTGCCCACAGGCCGAAGCCGAGGTCGGACAGGTGCAGCAGGTGCCCAAGCAGCGGGAACAACAGCACGGCGACCAGGTTGAACAGGAAGATGGTGGAGATCGCGAATGCGGTGTCGTGGTCGTCCGGCTTGATGATCGGCGTCACCGCCGCAATTGCCGAGCCACCGCAAATGGCCGTGCCCACGCCGATCAGGATCTTCAGCTTGTCGTCCACCTTCAACAGGCGCCCCAGCAGCCAGGCGCTGAGGAAGGCCACGGTCATGGTCACCAGGGTGACCGACAGTGACTCCAGGCCGGTCTTGGCGACCTGGTTCAGGCTCAGGCCGAAACCCAGCGCAATGATCGACCATTGCAGTACTTGCTTGCCGGCAAACTGGATGCCCGGCGTATAGCTGCCACCCGGCGCCACCAGGTTGCGTACGGCAATGCCCAGCACGATGCCGAACACCGGACCGCCGATCAGCGGCACGGCCTTGCCCAGCAGCAGCGCGACCAGGGCAATGGCCACCGACAGCAGCAGGCCCGGCAGGCGTTGATTGAGGGTGGGAGCGGACAGGGTTGTAGCGTTGGCGTTCATGGCGATCTCCTTCGACGGCGCCATTCTCCGCTCGTCAGTCCATCAATAAAACTTTGAATTTCTGATGGATGGAATAAGATCTGCTGATGATCAATATCAGTCCCCGCCAGCTCGAGGTGTTCGTGCAGATTGCCCGCCTGGGCAGCGTGCGCGCCGCTGCCGAAGCGCTGCATCTCACCCAGCCCGCGGCGAGCATGGCCCTGGCCGAGATGGAGCGGCAGCTGGATGCGCCGGTGTTCGCGCGCGAACGCGGTCGCCTGCGGCTCAATACGCGCGGGCGCGAGCTGTTGCCGTTGGCGCAGGAGCTGCTGGAGCGCTACGCCGAGTTCGGACGGATCGGCAGCGACAGTGCGCAAGCCCTGGGCGGCGAATTGCGCGTGGGCGCCAGCAACACCGTGGGCAATTATCGCGTGGGCGAGCTGCTGGGCGATTTCGTGCGCGCCCATCCGCATGTCTCGGTCCGGCTGCGCGTGTCCAATACCGCCGAGATCGCCGCGGCCATGCTCGATCACGCCCTGGAGCTGGGTTGCGTGGAAGGGCCCGTGGCGCATCCTTCGCTGGAAGTGCGTCCCTGGCGTGACGATGCCTTGGTGGTGTGCGTTTCCCCCGATCATCCACTGGCGCGCAAACGGCGATTGCAGCCGGATGACTTTGCCGGCGCGCGCTGGGTGTTGCGTGAGCCCGGCTCAGCCACACGCAGCTTGAGTGAGCGCGCGCTGTCCAGTTTGCCGATGGGCGAGACCGTATTGGAGCTCGACCAGACCGAAGCGATCAAGCAGGCGGTGATTGCAGGCCTCGGTATTGCCTGCCTGCCCGAAGTGGCCGTCACCGATGCGGTGATGAGCGGGCGCCTGAAAACACTGAAGACACCGTTTCTCGATCTGCAACGCAAGCTGTCGCTGCTGCTGCATCGCCAGCGTTATCGCGGTGCCTTGATCGAGGCCTTTCTGCACGGCGCCTTCGGCGGGCGCGGCTGATCCTGTCAACGCCCTTCCCACGGCCAGCTTTTACCCGGTGATCTCAGCCAGCAGCGCTTCCGCCTGTTCGTGCGTATGTGCACGCAGGATGCGTGGTGCATTCGCGCGCAGGGCGGCGTGATCGAGCGCGGCCAGGCGATCGCGCACGTGCAGCAGCTGGCTGGGGTGCATGCTGAACTCGCACAGGCCCAGCGCCAGCAGCAGGGCGGTGAAGTTCACATCGCCACCGATTTCACCGCACAGGCTCACCGGCTTCTTCGCACGCCGTCCGGCGCTGATCACATACGACAGCAGGCGCAGCAGCGCGGGCTGCAGCGGGTTGTAGATATTGTCCAGCGCATCGTTGCCGCGATCGGCGGCCAGCACGTACTGGGCCAGGTCGTTGGTGCCGATGGCGAGAAAGTCCGCGTGTTCCAGCAGGGCGCGCACATTGATCGCCGCGGCGGGCACTTCGACCATCGCGCCGAGCGCCAGCTTCTCCGGCAGGTCCACGTTCTCGCGCTTGAGTTCCTGGCGCGCCAGCTTGAACAGCGTGCGCACGGCGATCAGTTCGTCGGGCTGCGTCACCATCGGCACCAGCACGCGCACCGGTCCATAGCAGGCCGCGCGCAGGATCGCGCGAATCTGCGTGGTGAACACGGCGGGATAGCGCAACGACAGGCGCACGCCGCGCACACCCAGCGCCGGATTGTCCTCGCCGCGCAGGACCAGGCCTGCGGCATCGGCCTTGTCGGCGCCAAGGTCCAGCGTGCGAATGGTGACCGGCAGGCCACCCATGCCAAGGACCAGATCGCGGTAGGCGATGAATTGCTCGTCCTCGGTGGGCAGGCCCTTTTGTCGAAGGAACAGGAATTCCGTCCGATAAAGGCCGACGCCATCGGCGCCGCGCGCGCGCGCCATGGCGATGTCGGCCGGCATCTCGGCGTTGGCCAGCAGGCGTATATCGATGCCATCGCGCGTGCGCGTAGGGGCATTGGCCAGGGTGGCCAGGCGGCGACCCTCCTGCACGGCCTCGCGCTGCCAGGAACGGTAGCGGGCCAGATCCTGCGCGGTGGGATGCACCACGGCTTCGTTGCGCTCGGCGTCGAGCAGGATCAGGTCGTCATCGTGGATGCTCGACAAGGCATCGCGCACGCCGACCAGCATGGGCAGGTCCAGGCTGCGCGCGAGGATGGCGCTGTGCGAATACGCGCTGCCCGAGCTGGCCACCACGCCGAGCAGGCCGCTGCCCGCCAGGTGCGCCATGTCGGCGGGCGCGATGGTATCGGCGATCAGGATTTCGCCCACGCGCGCCGCCAGCTTGCGTTCTTCGCGGCTGGTCTGGCGCTGCAAGGCGGAAATGACTCGACCAATGACCTGGTCGACGTCTTCCTTGCGCGAACGCAGGTAGGGGTCGTCCATCGCCTCGAACACCGCGGCCAGGCGATCGCGCTGCTTCTTGAGCGCTGCGCCCGGACGGTAATGGCCGATGCGTACGAGGTCGTCCAGGCCGCGCAGCAGCTCGGGGTCGTCCAGCAACAGGCTGTGCGCGTCGATGAATTCATTCACCTCGCGCGCCAGGGCGCCATGCAGCTTGCCGCGCAGCTCGCGCAGCTCCTGCCGCGCGGTCTCCAGCGCCCGATGCAGGCGCTGCAGTTCGACCTCGACCTCGTCCTCGTTCAGTGGACGGGTGTCGACCAGATAGCGGCTTGGCTGGACCAGGCGCGCCCGTCCCAGGGCCATGCCCCGCGCGGCCGTGGTGCCAGTCAGTGTTTGTCTCATGCGTACCTTCCCTGGTGGGGTGACCTGCTCGGTCTCTCAACGCGGTGGCATCCGGCCACGACGACACTATTCATTCCCGATCCCGGCTCTCCCGACCCGGAAAAGTGGCGCGCCACCAGGCATGGGGCCGTGGCAACGGCCTCCTGGCGCTGGGCTCGGGCGATGACTTTCCGCACTCAGGCTCCTTCGTCGAATTTGCGGTCGAACAGGGCGACCACGGCATGGATGGCGGATTCCTCATCCGGCCCATCCGCGCGGACGGTCAGCTGCGTGCCGATGCCGGCTGCCAGCATCATGACGCCCATGATGCTCTGCGCGTTGACTTCGCGCCCCTTGCTGACCAGCCAGACCGTGGATTTGAAGCCCTGCACCAGTTGCACCAGCTTGGCCGAGGCACGGGCATGCAGGCCGAGCTTGTTGGAAACTACGATGTCTTGTTCAAGCATGATCGATCAGGATTCCCCCGCGTCCACCGCTGGCGGCGATTTCCGCCAGTTCGTCTAATGGTTTGTCTGCATAGTTGAGCACGCGCAGCAGCATCGGGAGGTTGAGCCCCGACACACAGCGCAAACGCACGCCCAGCGCGCCCAGCGACAGCCCGATATTGCAGGGCGTGGCGCCGTACAGGTCGGCCAGTACGAGCACGCCGTCGCCTTCATCGAGGGCCCGGGCATGCTTGGCGGTGAGTGTTCGCATGACATCCGGATCGGACTGCGCGGGCACTTCCACCGCTTCCACCCGCAAGGGCAGCTTCGGAATCACGTGATGGGCGGCCAGGATCAAGGCCTTGCCGACCGCCTCGTGGGTCATCAGCAATACGCCGACGCTCATGACGGCGTGCCGTTCCGCTCAGTGAATTTGGACAGCATGGCAATCACTCGAGTTCGCGATGGAAGGTGAGCACGCCGTTACGCTGCGCGCGATAGTGGGCCGCCAGCTTTTCCACCAGGTAGACCGAGCGGTGGCGACCACCGGTGCAACCGATGGATATGGTGACATAGCTGCGATCGTCTGCCTCGAACCGCGGCAGCCAGGCATCCAGCCAGCGTGCCGTGTCGGCGAAATATTCGGCCACCAGCGGTTGCGCTTCCAGGTAGTCGCGGACCTGCGCGTCCTTGCCTGAAAGCGGCCGCAGCTTGGGGTCCCAGTGCGGATTCGGCAGGCAGCGCGCGTCGAACACGAAATCAGCGTCCAGCGGCAGGCCGCGGCGGAACGCGAACGACTGGAACATCAGGGTGAGCCCTTCGGTCGCCTCCGCATAGCCGGTGGCGATCAGCCGGCGCAGCTGGTGCACGTTCATGTCGCTGGAGTCGATCACCTTGTCGGCAATCGACGAAAGCGAGCGCAGCACGCGTCGTTCCTCGGCGATGGAGTCGGCCAAGGACAATCCGCGCCACGAAAGCGGGTGGCGTCGGCGCGTTTCGGAATAGCGCTTGATCAATACCTCGTCGCGACAATCGAGGAAGATCAGGTGTGCATCGACGCCTTCCGCCGCCAGTTCCGACAACATCTCGGGCATCCGCTTGAGGTCTTCCTCGCGGTTGCGCACGTCCACGCCTACGGCGACGTTGCGGCGCTTGTCGCTCATGCCACGGCTTACCGCGGCCACCAACTGCGGCAGCAGGGCAGTCGGCAGGTTGTCGACGCAGTAGAACTCCAGGTCCTCCAGCGCGCGCAGAGCCACGGTCTTGCCGCCGCCGGACATGCCGGAGAGCACGATCAGGTGGATCGTGTCGGGCTGGTGGATGGTTCGGCCGGTTGTCGTGTCGCTCATGCGTTCACCACGGGGGTAGCCGGCGCATCTGGTGCGCCTGGCGATCAATGAAGGTCTGGGCCGGGTCGATGCCCTTGCTCTTGAGCATATGGTTGCGCACGGCGGCTTCCACCAGCACGGCCAGGTTGCGGCCCGGTGCCACCGGTATGGTGATCATCGGCACCTTCACTTCGAGGATATCGCGGTGGCCGATGTCGCCGGTGAGACGGGTAAGGCCGTCGGTATCCTCGCCTTCGCGCAGCGGCTTCAGGTGCACCACCAGGCGAATGTATTTGGAGGGTTTGACCGCGGTGTGGCCGAACATTTCGCGCACGTTGAGCACGCCCAGGCCGCGCACTTCCAGCAGGTCCTGCAGCAATTCGGGACAGGTACCGTCGATCACGTCCGGTGCAATCAAGGTGAATTCAGTGGCGTCATCGGCCACCAGGCGGTGACCGCGGCTGATCAGTTCCAGCGCCAGCTCGCTCTTGCCCGAGCCCGATTCGCCGGTGATCAGCACGCCGATGGAGTACACCTCGAGAAACACGCCATGCAGGGTGATCTTGGGCGCGAGCAGGCGTGCCAGGTAGTACTGCATCCAGGTCAGCAGCTCGTGGCCGCGCTTGGAGCTGATCCACAGTGGCGTATTGGTCTGCTCGGCGACCTCACGCAAGTCGGAGGGAATCGCCTGATCCTTGGTCACGATGATGGCGACCGGCTGGTAGGCGGAGATCTTGTTGAGCGTTTCCCAGCGCTGGCGCGCATCCAGGCCGTCGAGGAAGTTCAGCTCCTCCGTGCCGATGATCTGGATCTTGTTCGGGTAAATGACGTTGAGGTAGCCGATCAGCGAGGGCCGGCGGGTGGTGGTGGCACCGTGTTCCAGTACGCGCGATTCGCCGCGCATGCCGGACACCCAGCGCAGCGCCATGCGCTCGTGAACGCCATCGTAGAGTTGCCGTGCGGTAAGGCGATCCAATCCAGGTCCTTTGCGCCGCGTGGCGGGACCTGCATGGACCCTGGCGGCTACCCGGGCATTGTGCCAGTTCGCACCAAATGGCGCCTTCCCACGCTCTAGCTCCTTCTCCCCTTTCGGGAGAAGGCTGGGATGAGCCCCGAAAAGGGGGTAAAGGGCGGGTGCTTGCTACAGCGCGACAACTGAGCGCCGAGCTCGTTGCTCCTTCTCCCCTCCGGGGAGAAGGTGCTTGGGTTAGGTTCCATGTGGGGGATATGGCCCGCCCCGGAGCGGGGCGGGCCGGGCAACAGGTCAGCCGTATTGGCGCTCTTCGCGCACGGCGCGCTGGTGCTTGTCGCAGATTTTTTCGCGATGCTTGCGCAGCTGGGTGACCAGCTTGTCGAACAGAATATCGATGGAGACGTACATGTCGGCTTCAAGGGCTTCGGCATGCAGGCTGGCGCCCGAGACATAGACCGTACCTTCGGCGCGTTGCTGCAGCTTGTTCACTGAAAGCACGATGCTGAGGCTGAGGATTTTGTCGTCGAGGCGGGTAAGGCGGTCGAGCCGGCTGTTCACATGATCCCGAAGAGCCTGAGTGACTTCGATCTGCTGACCGCTGAGTTGAACTTGCATGTTGCGCCTCCTCTGGTACTTGCCGCTGGTCGCGGCTGGGGTCGATGCGCCGGTCGCGGGACCGTGGCCGACACACCTTCAAACAAAGCTTCAATGACCGGGGTGCTCCATAGGGGGATTCCCGTCTCCTCGCCAAGGCAGGGCATTCACTATGCACTTCTGCTGCAAAGCCCGCGTTATGCGGACCTTTACGAGTTAGACATGACAGGTTTTCCTCCGGCGGGACTCTCTCCTTTAATGGGGACGTCTTTTATCCCGGCAAGTTCCCGGGACGCTTTGCCGCAGAGGTATCAACTGGCCCGCTGCCGCTCGCTGGAACTGGGGATGCGCATGCCCTCGCGGTATTTGGCGACAGTGCGCCGCGCCACCTGAATGCCCTTGCGGTGCAGCTCCTCGGCAATGGCCTGATCGGACAGCGGCTTGCGCGGATCTTCAGCATCGATCAGCTTGCGCAGCATGGCCTGGATGGCGGTGGCCGAGGCGCTGCCGCCGTCTTCGGTGGACACGCCGCTGGAGAAAAAGTGTTTCAGTTCGAAAGTACCGCGCGGCGTATGGATGTATTTGCGCGTGGTCACACGCGAGATGGTCGACTCGTGCATGCCCACTTCCTCGGCCACTTCACGCAGCACCAGTGGATGCATCGCTTCAGGGCCGTAGTCGAGGAAGGCGCTTTGCCGGCGCACGATTGCCTCGGCCACCTTGATCAGCGTTTCCGCACGCGATTCCAGGCTCTTGATCAGCCAGCGGGCCTCTTGCAGCTGGCCACGCATCCAGCTGGCATCGGTGCCGCGCGCCTGCGCGATCAGGCCGCAATAATGCTGGTTCAGTCCCAGCCGCGGCTGGCAGTCGGGATTGAGGCTGACGCGCCAGCGTCCGGCTTCCTTGCGTGCATATACATCGGGTGCCACGTACTCCACCGGCGTCACGTCCAGCGCGGCGCCGGGCCGTGGATCGAGACTGCGGATCAGCACGGCGGCTGCCGCGGTGTCGTCCTCGCTGGCGCGCAGCTTGCGCGCGAGTCGGGCGATGTCGTTGCGGGCAAGCAGCTCAAGCTCGCTGTCGACGATGCGCAGCGCCAGTTCGCGCTGGGGCAGGTCGGCGTCGAATTGTTCGAGCTGGACACGCAGGCAGTCGCGCAAATCCAGGCTGGCCACGCCGGTGGGATCGAAGCGTTGCAGCGTACGCCGCACGTTCTCCACTTCCGCCGCGCTGGCCTTCAGATCCGGCGGCAAGGCGCCAATCAGCGACTCCATGCTTTCGATGAGGTAGCCATCGGGGTTCAGCGCATCGATCAGCACCGTGGCAATGGTGCGCTCGCGCGCGCTCATATGCGTGAGGTTGAGCTGCCACAGCAGGTGTTCCTGCAGGGTCTCCGCTGCGGCACTTTGCGGCTCGAAACCGTCGTCATCGGGATTGCTGTTGTTGCGCGTGGCGCTGCCGCTGCTGGAGAAGTCGATGGGATCTTCGCCGCCACCATCGCCGTCGCTCCATTCCGGCGCTTCGGCATCGTCCACGGTGTCATTGCTGGAGGTGCTGGGGCTGCTGGCCGGCAGGAGATCGACGACCTCGCGCTCGTCGCCATCGACGTCTTCCGGGTTGTCCTCGGAAAACTCGAGCAACGGGTTGCCCTCTGCGATTTGCCGCAGCTCGGCCTCCAGCTCTAGCTGCGACAGTTGCAGTAGGCGGATGGCCTGCTGCAACTGCGGCGTCAGGGTGAGCTGCTGATTGAGTCGAAACTGCAGTCCGGGTTTCATGCCAGCTGGGTCGGATGAACTTCCGGGTCATCCTAACGCCTGTGCCCAGGGTCGGCCATAGGTCAAAGGCGGAATCGTGTACTACCTCTGATTTAGAGCTGTCGCCGAGCTGTTACAGGCGGAACTCACGACCCAGGTAGACCTCGCGCACCTTCTCGTCGGCCAAGATATGCGCCGGCGTGCCGCGCGAGAGCACTTCGCCATCGTTGAGGATGTAGGCGCGGTCGCAGATGCCGAGGGTTTCACGCACGTTGTGATCGGTGATCAGCACGCCGATGCCGCGCTCCTTGAGATGGCGCACAATGCGCTGGATCTCGCCCACCGAAATGGGGTCGACGCCGGCAAACGGTTCATCCAGCAGCATATAGCGCGGATGGGCGGCGAGGGCGCGGGCAATCTCCACGCGGCGACGTTCGCCACCGGAGAGGCTGATGCCTTTCTGGTCGGCGATGTGCGCGATCTTCAATTCGTCCAGCAGGCTTTCCAGCTCGGTGGTGCGACGCTTTTCATCCCAGCCTTCACGCAGCTCCAGCACGGCCATGATGTTGTCGGCGACACTGAGTCGACGGAACACCGAGGCTTCCTGTGGCAGGTAGCCGATGCCTAGCTTCGCGCGTGAATGCATGGGCAGGCCGGTGATGTCCTGCTTGTCGAGCTTGATGACGCCAGCATCGGCCTCGATCAGGCCGACCACCATGTAGAAACAGGTGGTCTTGCCGGCGCCGTTGGGGCCGAGCAGGCCGACCACTTCGCCCTCCCGAATCGAGAAGGCGAAGTCGCGCACGACCTGGCGCGCCTTGAAACTCTTTTGTAGACCTTCAGCAGAAAGCATCGATTACGGGTTCCCGGTCGGCTGGGTCGCCGGCTTGGTCGGCGCGGTTGAAGCGGGCGCCGGTGCCGGCTTGGCGGGCGTTGCAGCGGGTGCGCCGGGTTTCGCCTTGGGCAGGATCACGCCATGCACCAGGCCGTCGCCGCCGGCCTGGCCGGTGATCAGCGCGGTATTGGTGTTGTAGGTGAGCTTGTCGCCATGGAACTCGCCACGGCCCTGCTGACGCACCACGGCGTTGCCGATCAGCACGGCGATGCCGTTGACATTGTCATAGTCGAGCGTGTCGGCGTCGCCCTGCATCAGGTTGCCGGCGTCGTCCAACTGCTCGATATGCGCCATCTTGCCGGTGACCAGGATGCGCGCGATCTGCGTATCGGCGTCCAGGTACAACTTCGCGACGTCGCCGGTGACCTTCATGGTGCCCTGGGTGGCCACCACATTGCCGGTGAGGGTGGTGATGGTGTTGGGCTGGTTGAAGCCGTCCACCGTCTTGGAGGCGAAGTTCATCGGCTGGCTGCGGTCATCCTGCTTGGCCAGGGCCGGCTGCAGGATGAGCAGCCCCAGCAGGCACAGCAGGCTGAGCCCCAGCTTGGGACCTGAGTTTGCGCGGCGGGTACGTGCCGTGGCTTTCATCGAGCAGCTCCAGATGATTGGTGTTGAGGTTGGCACGCATGCCAACCCCGCTAAGTTTACTGTCGCCCTGCACCATATGTGCGGGAGCTGCCGTCTCCATGCGGTTCTCCTTGGGCCAGGCGGTGACGTCCGAGGTATGCATTTCCGCCGCGGCCGTATCGGCAAAGGCGGCGCGGTGCATGAACACCGGACCATTGAGTTTCAGCAGCGTCCCGCTCTTGTCGACCCAGGCGTACAGCGAGTTGCCCAGCCAGGGGGGTACGCCCGGCTGGTTGGAGGGCATCTCGAAATTCGGCGTATTGATGTACAGCGATTCGTCGTTCTCGCGCCGCTCCAGGTGGGGCGCGACCATGCGGAAGCTGGGCAGGCCGTCGACGTCGAAGGCCCACAGCTTGAAGTTGGTCAGCACGTAACCCGAGCGCGGTGGGCCCACGAAGTCGCTTTCCTTCGGCGTAGGCGCCAGCCACCAGTACAGCATCTGGGCGGCGCCGGTCGCCAGGCCAATCAACACGATCGCCACCGGTACGCCCCGGTCGCGCAGGTATCTACGCAGATTCACTGCCAGCGCTCCCGCTCGGCGGCCGACTTGCCTTGGGCGTGCAGGATCATGTCGCTGATTTCGCGTGCCGCGCCAAGACCGCCGTGGAGCCGGGTATGCCAGTGGGCCTGCTCGAGGATCCACGGATGGGCGTTGGCGACGGCCACGGCCAGGCCGACGATGCGCATGGGCGGCAGGTCGGGCAGGTCGTCGCCGACGAAGGCCACTTGTCCCGGCGTCAGCGACAGCGCCTCCATCAACTGGTCCAGGCAGGCGCGCTTGTCGGACTGGCCCTGGTAGACATGGGCAATGTCCAGCTCTTCGGCGCGCAAGGCGACCGGATGGCTGATACGCGCCGACATGATCGCCACCTGCACGCCATTGGCCAGCAGGCGCTTGAGGCCCAGGCCGTCGTGCACATGGAACACCTTGGTTTCATGACCGTCCTCGCCGTACCACAGGCGACCGTCGGTCAGCGTGCCGTCCACATCGAAGACGACGAGGCGGACCTTGGCGGCGCGGGCGAGTACGTCAGCGGGGATGTCGGAGAGGTAGCTGGGCACGGGTGGGGGCGTCGTTGTGAGGGGCTAGGGATGAGCGGCGAGGGCGCGAAAACCGGAACGGGGTCGAGTATGAACGTCCAATGGGGGCAGGCGTGCACCGTGACGCCCCTCGCTACGCATCCCTCGTCCCTGAGCCGTCAAATCACACCACACGGGCGCGGAGCAGATCGTGAATGTTCAGCGCACCCACCACCTGCTGCTGGTCGTTGACCACGAGCAGGGCGTGAATTTGATGCTTTTCCATCAATTGTGCGGCTTCGATGGCCAGCTTGTCGGCGCTGATGGTCTTGGGGCCCCGCGTCATCAGGGCGGCCACCGTGGATCCGCGCAGGTCCACGCCATCGTCGTCGAGGGCGCGGCGCAGGTCGCCGTCGGTGAACACGCCAAGCAGGTGTCGGTCGGCATCGATCACCGCCGTCATGCCCAGGCGCTTGCGCGTCATTTCCATCAGCGCCTCGGTCAGCGAGGCCTCGGGAGACACGGCCGGAATGCCTTCGCCGGTGTGCATGATGTCGCTGATGTGCAGCAGCAGACGGCGGCCCAGACTACCGGCCGGGTGCGAGCGGGCGAAATCTTCGGAGGTGAAGCCGCGTGCTTCCAGCAAGGCCACGGCCAGCGCATCGCCCATCACCAGGGCGGCCGTGGTGCTGGCGGTGGGCGCAAGGCCCAGCGGGCAGGCTTCGGCGGCGATGCTGGCATCCAGATGCACATTGGCCTCGTCGGCCAGCGACGAATTCGCATTGCCGGTAATCGCGATCAAGGGAATGCCCTGGCGCTTGATCACCGGCAGGATGAACAGCACTTCGTCGGTTTCGCCCGAGTTCGACAGGGCTAGCACCACGTCCTGCGGCAGGATCATGCCCAGGTCGCCATGGCTGGCCTCACCCGGATGGACGAAGAAGGCCGGCGTGCCGGTGGAAGCCAGGGTGGCGGCGATCTTGCGCGCGACATGGCCGGACTTGCCCATGCCGGTCACCACCACGCGCCCGGCGCAAGCCATGATCAGACGGCAGGCTTCGACAAACTCCGGGCCGATGCGGGTCTCCAGGTCGCGGATGGCCGCCGCTTCGGTGGCGATCACGGTGCGGGCATTGCGCACGATGGTCTCGGCGTCGATCGCGTTCTGGCTGGCTGGGGCGATGTGGGCGTTCATGCATCCTCGGGCTTGGTGCCGGAATTTTGTCACCGCCAAAAGGCTCGTGGTGACCTTGAAATATTCCGTTAAATCATGGCGTTGGCGTTTTCTTGCAGCCGCTGTGCGGGGGCTGCCGCCTATGCGTGTCGTTTCTGCGACAGAGGTTTTCCATTAACATGGCATATTCGCATTTTAACGTCATAGTCGACGGCATTGGATTCACCGGCCTTTCGAATCCACGACGTTGACCCACCCTCTGCAAGTGGAACCACCAAATCAATGGACGCTGCCACCATCCAGGCAATGATCGAACAAGGCCTGCCCGGTGCGCGGGCGGCCGTGAATGGCGAAGACGGCGTGCACTTCGAAGCTGAAGTGGTGGCTGCACAGTTCGCTGGCAAGTTGCCGCTCGCACGGCACCGCCTGGTTTACGCCACCCTGGGGGATCTCATGGGCGGTGCGATTCATGCGCTTGCCTTGAAAACCCTGACTCCCGAGGAGGTCGCGGCGCGCCGTTGAGGGCTGCGCTGTGACTCCCAAGCACTTTCGCAAGGACTACGATGGCCAAGATCCTGATCAGTGGCGGCGAGCCGCTCCACGGTGAGGTCGGCATTTCCGGCGCCAAGAACGCCGTGCTGCCGATTCTCGCTTCATGCCTGCTGGCCGATGAGCCGGTGGCGATCAGCAACGTGCCCCACCTGCACGATGTCACCACCTTCATCGAGCTGCTCGGCCAGATGGGTACCCAGCTGGTGCTCGACGACCGCATGAAGATGCATGTCGACCCGCGCTCCACCGACCGCTGCTTCGCGCCGTACGACCTGGTGCGCACCATGCGCGCCTCGATCCTGGTGCTGGGCCCGCTGGTGGCGCGCTTCGGCGAGGCGGAAGTCTCGCTGCCGGGCGGCTGCGCGATCGGTTCGCGTCCGGTCGACCAGCATATTCGCGGCCTCCAGGCGCTGGGCGCCGAAGTGATCGTGGAAAACGGCTACATCAAGGCCAAGGCCAAGCGCCTGAAGGGCGCCCGCATCTCGATGGACATGGTCACCGTCACCGGTACCGAGAACATCATGATGGCGGCGGCCCTGGCCCAGGGCACCACGGTGATCGAGAACGCCGCGCAGGAACCGGAAGTGGTCGACCTGGCGCACTGCCTGATCGCCATGGGCGCACAGATCGAGGGCGCAGGTACGTCCACCCTGGTCATCCACGGCGTCGAGCGCCTGCATGGCGCCGAGTACGAAGTGTTGCCCGACCGTATCGAAACCGGCACCTTCCTGGTCGGTGCGGCCATGACCGGCGGCAAGGTGCGCGCCCGCAACGCCCGCGCCGATACGCTGGACGCGGTGCTGTCCAAGCTGGAAGAGGCCGGTGCGCACATCTCCACCGGCGCCGACTGGATCGAGCTGGACATGCGCGGCCGTCGTCCGAAGGCCGTCAACATCACCACCGCGCCGTACCCGGCGTTCCCCACCGACATGCAGGCGCAGTTCACTGCGCTCAACTGCGTGGCCGAGGGCGTGGGCGTGATCACCGAAACGGTGTTCGAGAACCGCTTCATGCACGCGCTGGAACTGCAGCGCCTGGGCGCCGATATCCGCCTTGAAGGCAATACCGCCATCATCAAGGGCGTGGCGAAGATGAGCGGCGCGCCGATCATGGCCACCGACCTGCGCGCCTCGGCCTGCCTGGTGCTGGCCGGCCTGGTCGCCGAAGGCGACACCACGGTCGATCGCGTCTATCACATCGATCGCGGTTACGAGAACATCGAGGAAAAGCTCGGCGTGCTGGGTGCGAAGATTCGCCGCCTGCCGTCGTAAGCGCCAGTCTTCGAGTGTAAAAAAAGGCCGCGAAAGCGGCCTTTTTCTTTGCCGTCATCCCCGCGAACGCGGGGATCCAGTGCCTTTGAGGCGCTTGGTCAAAGCGAAAGTCACTGGATCCCAGCTTTCGCTGGGATGACGAGCTAGGGGCGACGGGCTTGGCCTAAGCGTTGTGCTCAGTTGCCGTTCTTGTAACTCACCAACTGCAACTCCAGATTGCCACCATCACTCTGCGCCAGCTTCACCGGCACCGGATACTTCTGCGGGGCGTACCAAGCGCTGAAAGCTTTGTCGCTGTCGCTGCGCACGACGCGTTCGGCCTGGAAGTTGCCGGCGGGTACGCTGACGCTGTCCTTGCCGGCGACCTTGAACTGCTGGTTCTCCACGTTGCGTTTGACCGCCACAGGTAGCGCGACCATCTGTTGTC
Organism: Dyella halodurans; assembly: GCF_026283925.1. Lineage (GTDB taxonomy): Bacteria > Pseudomonadota > Gammaproteobacteria > Xanthomonadales > Rhodanobacteraceae > Dyella > Dyella halodurans. The sequence goes on along the minus strand of NZ_JAPDPF010000003.1, from coordinate 33,940 downwards.
CCCCGCGCAGCGCCATACCGATGGCCAGCGGTGCGGTATTGCGGTCGACCATGCCCGGCACGCTGGGGTAGGTCATCGGTCCCTTGCCTTCGTCCACGCTGACCTGATTGCTGGTCCAGTTCACTTCCATATGGCGCTGCTTGCTCTTGATCGCGGCATCCATGTGGTAGTCGTAGATCACGGTTTCCGGCGCGTTGTTGTTCCAGCGGAAACGGGTCGTTTCGGTGGAATTGGCGCCCAGTGCGGCGGCGAGGCCCGAGGTGCCGTGGGTCTGGTTGCTGTATTCCCACAGGCCGTTGCCGACCGGCTTGAGCGTCACCACGGCTTCGCCCATCACCTGTCCGCCCTGCGATACCTGGTAGGTCGCGGTGAACGGCGTGGGCGTGGCGGCCAGGGCAGCGGAGGTGGAGAGCGCCAGCACCAGGCCGGCGGCGATCGAGCGGATGGAGGTTGGCTTGGTCATGAGGTCCGAAGTCTACGCACCCATCCTGAACGGGTTGTAGAGAGCCGGCGCGGACTCAGTCAACCAAATCGCCGTCTCGCAGTTGCAGCGGCGCCTGCAGGGGCTGGCCGTCCCGTTCGACAATACCGCGCTGCGTCAGGGCCAGACGCCCCTGTGCGATCAAGCGCAGCACGGCGGGCAGCAACTGGTGCTCGTGGACCAGCAGGCGCTCCGCCAGGCGGTGCTCGTCGTCACCGGGCTGGATGGCGATGCGTGCCTGCGCAATCACCGGGCCGCCGTCCAGTTCCGACGTGACGTAGTGCACGCTGGCACCATGTTCTGCATCGCCGGCGTCCAGCGCCCGGCGGTGCGTGTGCAGGCCGCGGTACTTGGGCAGCAGGGAGGGATGGACATTGATCGTGCGTCCGACCCAGGGCTTCAGCGTTTCGCCATCGATGATGCGCATGAAACCCGCCAGCACCAGCACCTGCGCACCGCTGGCATCGAGTTGCGCAAACAGGTCGGCATCGAAGTCGCGCCGATGCGCGTAGCGCTTGGGATCGAGCGTGAAGGTGGGGATGCCCGCGGTTTCGGCCAGTTGCAGGGCGCCGGCCTTGGCCTTGTCGCTGCCGACCATGACGAAGTCGACCGGCAGCTCGCCCGCCTCGCGGGCAGCGATCAAGGCCTGCAGATTGCTGCCGCGCCCGGAGGCGAGCACGGCGACGCGAAGAGGCGACGAAGGCACGGCGATCAACCGATGTGTACGCGCTCTTCGCCCTGCGCAGGCACGACTTCGCCGATCACCGAGCTGGCCAGGCCATGCTTGGCCAGCAAGGCCGAGGCGGCACTGACGGCGTCGCGCGGCAGGATGATGGTGAAGCCGACGCCGCAGTTGAACGTGCGCCACATTTCCTCGCGCGCCACCTTGCCCTCGCGCATCAGCCAGTCGAACACCGGCGGCAGCACGATGGTGGACGCATCGAGCGCAATGCCCAGGCCTTCAGGCACCACGCGGATGATGTTTTCCTTCAGGCCACCACCGGTGATGTGGGCCATGCCGTGCACGGTCTGGTTCTTCAACAGATCCAGCATCGCCTTCACATAGATCGTGGTCGGCGCCATCAACGCGTCGGCCAGGCTGACGCCGCCGAGGTCGAGCTCCAACGGGCTTCCTGCACGCTCGACGATCTTGCGGATCAGCGAGTAGCCATTGGAATGCGGGCCGGACGAGGCCACGCCCAGGATCACGTCACCGGCCACGATGCCTTCGCCGCTGAGCAGGGCGGACTTCTCCACCGCGCCGACGGTGAAGCCGGCCAGGTCGTATTCGCCCGGCGGGTACATGTCCGGCATTTCCGCCGTTTCGCCGCCGATCAAGGCGCAACCGGCCAGCTCGCAACCCTTGGCGATGCCGCCAACGACGGCGACCGTGGTGTCCACGTCCAGCTTGCCGGTGGCGAAGTAGTCGAGGAAGAACAGCGGCTCGGCGCCCTGCACCAGCACGTCGTTGACGCACATGCCGACCAGGTCGATGCCGATGGTGTCGTGGCGACCCAGCTGCTGGGCGAGCTTGAGCTTGGTGCCCACGCCATCGGTGCCCGAGACCAGTACCGGCTCCTTGAAGCGACCGGACAGGTCGAACAGGCCGCCGAAGCCGCCCAATCCCCCCATCACTTCGGGACGGAAGGTGCGCTTGACCAGCGGTTTGATGCGTTCGACCACGGCATTGCCCGCGTCGATATCGACGCCAGCGGCGCGGTAGGTAAGGGCGTCGGACATGGGGGCAACCCGGCGTGGAGAAACGTCAAATTGTAGCAGTGAAGGCGAGGGCCTGCCCGCTGCTCGACGGGAGCGCGCATAACTGAGGTCTGGTGCCGATCTGGGGCCGTTTCCGATGGACGCTGCGGGCCGGATTGGGCAGACTTCCCGGCGTTCCCCTCCGGATTCTCCCACCCCATGCGCCTGTCCCGTCTGTTGCTCGTCTGTCTGATGCTTGGACTTGCCCCGCTGCTGTCCGCGCATGCGCAAGAGCAGGTGTCACCTTATACGGTGGTGGTCTCGGTGGCCGATACCAGCGATGCGGCGAGGAACAACGCCTTCAGCGATGCCCTGGCCCAGGTGCTGGCGCGGACTTCCGGAGGGCAGGACCTGAGCAGCAAGCCGGGTTATGCCGACGTGCTCAAGGGGGCTGCCGGCATCGTCAAGCAGTTCCAGTATCAGCGCGCCGCGACCGGGCTGGCCTTGCAGGTGACCTTCGATCAAGCCGCGGTCCAGCGGGCCGTGGCCCAGATGGGCGTCGCCAGTGCCGGGTCCAAGCCGCCCGTGCTGCTGGTGGTGCGCGACGAGGACGGTAGCGTGCTGAACAAGGACGCCCTGGCCGCACTGACCCAGGCGATCGCGGCGCGCGGCTACAGCACGGTGCTGGCGGATCCCGCCAAGACCGGCGACACGCCGAATCTCACCAGCGCCGACCCCGAGCAGGTGGCCGCGCTGGCCAGGCAGTACAAGACGGGCTTGATCCTGCTGGGCCAGGTGCACGGCAACAGCGGTGACTGGGTGCTGGTATCCGGCGGTCCGCAGCAGCGCTGGAACAACGACGGCGCGAACGCGGCCGCGGTCCTCACGGACGCCGGCAACGGCCTGGCCGATCGCCTGGCCAAGCAGCTCAATGTGATTGGCTCGGCCAATATCGACGGCAAGCTGTGGATCTCGGGCATCAATTCGGCGATGGATTACGCGAATCTGCTGGCCACGCTGCGCGCCGACCCGGCCGTGCGCCAGGTAACCACGATGAGCGCGCAAGGCGATGGCATGTTGTTCGCCGTCAAGGCCAGCCTGCCGATGGATGCGCTGTCCAACAGCCTCGCCGCGGGCGGGCGATTGCTGCGTGGCGACTCGCACAGCGAGGCCGATGCCAGTTTGCGCTGGGTGCACTGAGCCTACCCAGCACCGCGCCTGTCGCCATGCGGTGTCGTGCTGGCGATGCCTGCCGGCATGGGTCAAACTGCCTAACCTCACTGGATGAGCCATGTCGATGACTCATGACACCTCCCGCCGCTGGCAGATGTTCGCGATCAGCGCGGTCATCCTCTACGTGTTCTGGCTGCTGGCGCCGGTGCTGATGCCGTTTGCGTTCGCCGCCATGTTGGCCTACATGGGCAACCCGCTGGCCGATCGCCTGCAGCGCCTGCGCATGGGGCGCACCCTGGCCGTGAGCATCGTGTTCACCGGCTTGCTGCTGTTAACCGTCGGTGCGTTGCTGCTGCTGATTCCCTTGATCTCGCGCCAGGTCGACAACCTGGTGCAGAACCTGCCGCGCTACGTGGACTGGGTCCGCGGCACGGCGCTGCCGTGGCTGCAGGCCACCTTGCACCTGGATCCCGGCGCCTTCGACACCGATCGCCTGATGACCCAGCTCAAGGACCATATCGGTTCGATTGGCGGGGTGGCGTCCAGCGTGCTCGGCAAGATCTCCCGCTCGAGCGTGGGCGTGGTGATGTGGCTGACCAACCTGGTGTTGATCCCGGTGGTCGCGTTTTATCTATTGCGCGACTGGGATCGCCTGGTGACCTGGATCGATCGCATGCTGCCGCGCTCGATCGAGCCGACTATCCGCCAGCTGGCGCGGGAAGCCGACAGCGTGCTGGGCGCCTTCGTGCGTGGACAGCTGCTGGTGATGCTGGCGCTGGGCATTTTCTACGGTGCGTCGCTGACCATCATGGGGCTGTCGGTGGGCCCGCTGATTGGCATGGTCGCCGGCCTGCTCAGCTTCGTGCCGTACCTGGGTTTCATCGTCGGCTTTGGCTCGGCGCTGATTGCCGCCGTGGTGCAGTACGGTGACTGGAATCATGTACTGATCGTGATCGGGATCTTCACGGCCGGCCAGCTGCTGGAAGGCTATGTGCTGGTGCCGCGACTGGTGGGTGAAAAGATCGGCCTGCACCCGGTGGCGGTGATCTTCGCGGTGCTTGCGGGCGGCTACCTCGCCGGCTTCCTCGGCGTCCTGCTGGCCTTGCCCGCGGCATCGGTGATCCTGGTGCTGTTGCGTTACCTGGGCGAGCGTTACCGGCAAAGTGATCTGTACATGCAGGATGGCCGTGGCGATCCGTTGCGCACCGAGGTGGATGTCACGGTCGACACGCCCGATGGCACGGTGCAGACCAGCACGGTCGTCCGCCACGCCGGCGATAAGGACGTAGTACCGCAAAGATGATTCCGCAGTTGCCGCTCGCCCTGCGCTGGCCACGCCGCCAGCGCTTCGAACATTTCCATCCCGGCGCCAACGCCGCGACGCTCGCTGCGGTGGAGCAGCTGGCGCGCACGCCGGGCACACCGTGGCTTTACCTTTGTGGTCCGGTCGGCAGTGGCAAAAGCCATTTGCTGATGGCTGCCTGCCAGGCGGCCGTCGAGGGTGGACGCACGGTGCAATACCTGCCGCTGGCCAGCTTGCGCGACAAGGCGGCTGCCATCCGTGGCGTGGCTGGCAGCGAGTTCCTGGCGCTGGATGATCTCGGCGCCATCGTGGGCGATCGCGACGCCGAACACGCCCTGTTCGATGTTTACAACCGCGCCAAGGCCGAAGGCGCGGCGCTGCTGTTTGCTGCCGAAGCCTTGCCGGCGCAGCTTGGACTGGGTTTGCCGGACCTGCGTTCGCGCCTGGGTGCCTGCCAGCAGGCCCTGCTCAAGCCACTGGATGATGCTGAGCGCCGCGACGTGCTGCGGCAGCAGGCGGCCTCTCGCGGCATCGAGCTGGACGACACGGTGCTGGACTGGCTGTTCAATCGCTATGCGCGAGATCTCGGGGCGCTGCTCGATCTGCTCGACCGCCTCGACCAGGCCTCGCTCGCCGCGCAGCGACGCATCACCGTGCCATTCCTGCGTGTTTTCCTGCGCGAAACCGAGCCGGGCGCCTAAGCTTTCTCGGTAGGAGCGCACCCAGTGCGCGAAAAGCCTACGCAGCGGTGACGCCGTACCGCCGCGGTCGCGCACTGGGTTCGCTCCTACATGGATAAAGAGCTGGCTGGACCCACAAAAAAGGCGCCCTGGTGGGCGCCTTCCTACCATCCGTCGATAGTTCTCAGGCCTTCAACAGCGCCGGGGTGGCGTTCGCGCTGAACGCATCGACCATGGCCTGGGCAATGTGCAGGTTGCCAGCGACGATGTTGCCGCTTTCAGGAATGCCGTCACGGCCGGCGAAATCGCAATAGCGGCCGCCTGCTTCGCGCACCAGCAGCACGCCGGCAGCCATATCCCACGGCTTGAGGCCGATCTCGAAAAAGCCGTCGTAGCGGCCGGCAGCCGTATAGGCCAGGTCCAATGCTGCCGAGCCGGAGCGACGAATATCTTCGGCCTGGCCGAGGATGGCGCGCGTCATGTCCAGCTGCGGTTCCAGATGCGTGCGCTGACGGTAAGGGAAGCCGGTGGCAATCATCGCGCCGCCCAGGTTCTCGCGCTTGCTGACGCGCATGCGGCGGTCGTTGAGATAGGCGCCGTCACCCTTGCTGGCGGTGAACAGTTCGTCGCGCAGCGGGTCGAACACCACGGCATAGACCGGCTCGCCCTTGTCGAGCAGGGCGATCGACACGCAGAAGTGGGGGATGCCGCGCAGGTAGTTGTGGGTGCCATCGAGCGGATCGATCACCCACACCAGCGGACCCTTGCCCATGCTGCCGCTCTCCTCGGCGAGGAAGGCATGCGTCGGGTAGGCGCGCTTGAGTTCCTTGATGATCTCGGCTTCGGCCAGCTTGTCGACTTCCGAGGCGAAGTCCATGCGTTGCTTTTCGACGACATTGAGGCCGTCGATACGGTTCATATAACGCAGGATGATGTTTCCTGCGGAGCGCGCGGCGCGCACCGCGACGTTGACGGCGGGTCTGGGCATGGCTTCGACTTTGCAAAAGAACGGGGTTTTCGGCGGCGAAGTTTAGCAGAGAAGGCGCCTGCGGGCAGGCAGCCCGGGGCCGGCCGGCTGGCAACCGTTTGACAGACCGGCCTACAGTTTCCAAGCTTTGCGCCCGTTTTGCCGCGATTTGCCAGCCCATGACCACCCCCAACGACCTTGCCGACCGCATCCGCTACGTGCTGGTGCGCACCTCGCATCCGGGCAATATCGGCAGCTCGGCGCGGGCCATGCGCACCATGGGCTTCAGTCGCATGGCCCTGGTGTCGCCGGCCCGCTTCCCCGATCGGGAGGCCTCGGCGCTGGCCGCTGGCGCCGATGACGTGCTGGAAGGCGCCGGCATCCACGAGGGCCTGGTCGATGCCTTGGCGGGCACCAGCCTCGCCCTGGGCCTGTCGGCCCGGCGTCGTGGCGTGGACCTGGAAGAAATCACGCCCCGCGAGGCCGCCAGCCGCGCGCTGGCAGCGGCGGCGCGCGGCGAGCAGGTGGCCCTGGTCTTCGGCAACGAGCGTACCGGCCTGGAGAACGAGGAACTGGCCCGTTGCCACGCCATGGTGCGCATCCCCAGCGTGGACGATTTCAGCTCACTGAATCTCTCGCAGGCGGTTCAGGTGATGGCGTACGAGCTGCGCGTCGCCTCCTTGGGCGAGGTGGCAGCCCCGGTTCGCGCGGATGCCGAGCTGCCGGCCGATGCCGCCCAGATGGAGCGTTTCTACGAGCACCTCGGCCAGATGCTGGATGACATCGACTTCCACAAGGGCCGCGCGCCGACCACCATCATGCTGCGTCTGCGCAAGCTGTTTCAGCGCGCCCAGATGGACGAACGCGAGCTGCGCGTGATGCATGGGATTTTTGCCGATGCGCAGCGGATGGCACAGATTGCGAACGACAAGCTCAAGGGTCCAAAGGGCTGACGCCCTTCGCTCGGCAGGAGCGCACCCTGTGCGCGATCAGCGTCTCGCCGTCACCGCTCCGTAGGCTTTTCGCGCACAGGGTGCGCTCCTACACCAAGGCAGGGTGATGGGGGGCGGGTCAGAACCCATCCTCGTCCACATCCACGCCAGCCACCGGCGTGATCAGCAGCTTGTCGATGCGAGCGCCGTCCAGGTCCACCACTTCCACGCGGAAGCCGCGCCACTCGAACACTTCGCCGGTTTGCGGAATATGGCCGAGCGCGGCCATCACCATGCCGGCGGCGGTGCGGTACTCGTGCTCTTCTTCACCCGGCAGCGAATCCACGTGCAGCAGCTCGCGCAGATCGTCGGTCGACAAGGAGCCATCGATCAGCCAGCTGCCGTCCTCGCGTTGCACGATGGGTTGGGATTCCTCCGGGCCGCTGCTGCCGAGCTGGGTCGCGCCCACGATGGCGGCGAGCAGATCGTTGAGCGTCACCAGGCCGACGATGTCGCCGTATTCGTCGACCACCAGGGCCAGCTGCGTTTCCGCGTCGCGGAACTCTTCCAGCAGGTCGAGCGCGCGCGCCGTCGCCGGCACGTACAGCGGCTTGGACAGCTGGCCAAAAAGGTCGGGCTTGCCTTCGGCAAAGCCGCGCAGGAGTCGCTTTACTTCCACCACGCCAAGGATGTCGCTCTCGTCGCCGCGATAGACCGGGTAGCGGGAGTAGGGCGTGCTGCGCAGGATCTCGGCGTTTTCCTCGTAACTGGCGGCCTGGTTCAGCCAGACGATGCGCGTGCGCGGGGTCATCACGCTGTCCACGGTGCGGTCGCCCAGGCGCAGCACGCGGTTGACCATATTGTGTTCGTCGCGATCGAGCACGCCGTGCTCGGCGCTTTCGGCCACCAGCAGGCGGATTTCCTCTTCGGAGGCCACATCGCTGCCGCGCCCACGCACGTTCAGCATGCGCAGCAGCACACCACTGGAGAAATTGAGCAGCCAGACGAAGGGGGTGGCCGCGCGCGACAGCACCAGCATCGGCATCGCCACGTAGCCCGAGATCACCTCGGGTGAGGACAGCGCCAGACGCTTGGGCACCAGCTCGCCGACCACGATCTGGATGTAGGAGATCATGGTGAAGCCGATGACGAAGCCGATCACCTTGGCGTAAGGCTCCATCCAGGCCGCCCGGCCGCCATGGATCATGGTGGCGATATGGTCGCCCAGCACGTCGCCGGCCAGGGCGCCGGTGATCAGGATCACCAGGGTCATGCCCACCTGCACGGTCGACAGGAAACGCTCCGGCGCCTCCGCATGCCGCAACGCCATGCGGGCGCGCCGGCTGCTGCGTGCCATGTGCTTGAGGCGGGACTTGCGCGAGGCCACCAGCGCCATTTCGGAGAGCGCAAAGAAGCCGTTGAACAGCGAAAGGACGATGACGAGCGCGATTTCAGTCAGCATGGCGGCAGACGGTCGCGGGGAAGGTCGCGGATGGGCATGAGACGCAGTGTAAGGCCTCGACGGGTCTTCTTCGCCGCCAATGAAGGGCTCCGGGTGCCTGGCGAAGCCCCAAAAGGCCCGGCCCGGCAGGCGTGATGCGGTGCACTAGGGGCGTCCTGTAACATACCCGTCATTTACGCCGTCCCCGCACCCAGGCAATAACCGCATGTTTTCATTGCAAACGATTTTCGGCAAAGGCGATAAGTTCTATGGCCTGCTCGAGCAGAGTGCCGACGCCGCCCGCGAAAGCGCCAAGGCCCTGCACGAACTGGTCACGCGCAAGGACCATGCGCCCGTGATGGCCGCCTTCGCCTCCGCTCGCCAGCGCGAGAAGGCGCTTGCCGGGCAGATCAGCGAAGAACTGGTGAACACCTTTGTCACCGCGCTCGATCGCGAGGACATCGAGGCGCTGAATTCTGCGCTGTACAAGATTCCCAAGACCATCGAGAAGTTTGCCGAACGCTACGAAATCGTGGCCACGCGTCTGGTGGATGTCGACTTCGCCGCGCGTGCCCATGTGCTGCTGCGTGCTACCGAGGTCGTGTCGGAGATGATCGGCGAGCTTCGCCGTGGCCTGCGCATCGACCCGGTGAAGAAGTTGCAGGACCGCCTGCAGACGCTGGAATCGGAAGGCGATCGCATGCTGCTCTCGCCGTACCGCACGCTTTACGTGGAAGGCAACGACGCCATGCGCGCCATGCTGGCCAAGGATCTGTTCGAGCTGCTCGAGAAGGCAATCGACAAGTGCCGCGACGTCGGCAACACCGTCTACTCGATTGTGCTGAAGAACTCCTGAGGCCCGCCCGATGACCTCGCCTTACCTGAGCCGCCCGGTCGACTACCGGGCATGCCTCCCCTTGCGTGCCCTGCGCGGGGTGTGCGCATGAGTATCGGCCTTGCGGTTGCCGTCGTCCTCATAGCGCTGGCTTTCACCTATATCAATGGCTTTCACGACACCGCCAATTCGATTGCCACGGTGGTGGCGACCAAGGTGCTGACGCCGAGCCAGGCGGTGCTGATGGCGGCGGTCACCAATCTCATTGGTGCGCTGTGGGGTACGGCGGTGGCCAAGACCATCGCCGCCGGCCTGATCGACACCCATGTCATTGCGGCAGGACCGCAGTTGCTGATTTGCGCCTTGCTGGCGGCGACGGTGTGGAACCTGATCACCTGGTGGGTGGGCTTGCCGTCCAGTTCCAGCCATGCCCTGGTCGGTGCGCTGGTCGGTGCGGCGGTCGCCGCCTCCGGCAACAACTTCGCGGCAGTGATCTGGTGGCACGGTGGCGCCCATTGGTGGCAAGGCAATGGCGTCGTGCCGAAGGTGATCCTGCCGATGGTGATATCGCCGCTGATGGGCTTTGTGCTCGGCTTCCTGTTGATGGGGTCGCTGTACGCGCTGCTTAGCTGGCTTTCCGGTCGCTCCGGCTTCCTGCGCCGGTTCGGGCGAACGCCGTTCGTCAACAGCTTCTTCGGCAAGGCGCAGATTTTCTCGGCCAGTGCGATGGGCCTGGCGCATGGCATGAACGACGCGCAGAAGAGCATGGGCATCATTGCCCTCGCGCTTGCCGGCGCGACCGCCGCAGGGCAATTCGAGGGACTGCCGGCGTGGCTGCATTTCCTGCGCATCCAGGGCTCGGCCGATGGCGGCTTCAACGTGCCGGCCTGGGTGGCCGTGGTATGCGCCTTGACCATGGCCGCGGGTACCGCAGGCGGTGGCTGGCGCATCATCAAGACCTTGGGTCACAAGATGGTGAAGCTGCATCCGATCAACGGCTTTGCCGCGGAAGGCAGCTCGGCGGCGGTGATCCTCACCGCGTCGGCCTTCGGTATCCCGGTGTCCACCACGCATAACGTGTCCGCCTCGATCATGGGCGTGGGCGCGGCCAAGCGCTGGAATGCGATTCGCTGGTCGGTGGTGGAGCGCATGGTATGGGCGTGGATTCTCACCTTGCCGGTCACCGCCTTGCTTGCCTACGGCATGGTGCGTCTCGCCGCGCTGCTGTAACACCCGGCTTTATTGTAGGAGCGCACCCTGTGCGCGATCGGCCAATGGAGCGGTGACGCCGTGATCGCGCACAGGGTGCGCTCCTACAGTGCGCCCCTGCAACTTCTACTCACAGATCGTCGCCGCCTACAGCGACGATCCGCTCCAGCTGATCCCCGAGGACGCCCAGCTCCTCGATCAGCCGCTTCAGCTCCGCGGCGTCCAGCAGTTCGTAGGGGCGGTTCTCGCACAGGTGCAGGTAAGGCGAACCGTCCAGATCAGCCAGGGCCAGAAAGCCCTGCCGCTGCTCCCAGTTGAAACGCAGGCAGCGGCGCGGGTCGGTGCCTGCCAGCGGGCCGATCGGCGTGGAGATCCGCAGGTAGCGGCGACCGGCCTCGTCTTCCAGTTCGGCGAGATAAATACCCTGGTGGCGATCGTGCGGCAGGGTGAGATCGAAGCTGATCAGGTACGGGTCGTTGTGGCGCAACTGATGCATGCTGCCGATATGGGAGCGCACGGCTTCAAAATGGCGCATGGCGCGGTGTCCTTGGCAGGCAGTTTTGCCGCCGCTACTGTGCCACGACCTAGCGTAAAGAGCCTGTTCAAACTTTCCGATCACGCCATGAACGAAGCACATGCACGCATCTATGCCGCCATTGCGGCCATTCCGCGCGGTCGCGTCGCCAGTTACGGCGCGATAGCCGCCCGTGCTGGCTTGCCGGGCAGGGCGCGGCTGGTGGGCAAGCTGCTAGGCGAGACTCCTGAAGGCATGATCCTGCCCTGGTATAGGGTATTGCGCTCCAGCGGCCAGGTTGCTCTGCCGACAGGCAGTCGCGGCTTTCGCGAACAATGCCGGCTGCTGCGCGCCGAAGGCGTGGTCGTGAAGAACGGGCGCGTGCCGCTGGCCAGCTTCGGCATGGACGCGAACCTGGACCGTGCCTTGTGGGGCATGCCGGACTGATCCGGGTTTGAAGCCGGACCGGCGCATCGACAGCGCCGAATTTTTCCATCGGAACAAAAAAACGGAGTCCCTTGCGGGACTCCGAAAAAGGGTGCCCTTTGCAGGACTCCGTCGGGATGGTGCGCTCAACGCAATCGTTTAGAACTTCTGGTTGTATTGCAGGTAGAAGTAACGATCGAGGTCCAGGGTCGGGTCGATCCGGCCCGTGCTGCTGTTGTTGACCGAGTACGTGGTCGGCGGCTTCCGATCGAAGATATTGCGGATACCGAACGCGATGTTGGCCTTCCACGGCAGTTCGTAACGGGCCTGGGCATCGTTGTACACAATCGCGCCCTTGCGGTTCGCACCTACGCCATACGGCCAGCTGTGACCGTTGTAGTTGGGCTGGTTGCACTCGGTGTCGTCGAAGCACAGGTCACGGAAGGCGCCGTAGTAGCGCACACCCCAATTCGCGCTCCACTTGCCAAGCTGCCAGTCGAAGCCCACGTTGGCACGGACGCGCGGGTAGCCATAGGTGCCCGCGTAATCCTGCGGCGGCGCACCGGCCGTGCTGACGGTGGTGAAGTTCGTCAGGTAGTTGCTGTCGAAGCTGATCGCGAACTTGCCGAACGAGAACTCCGGCAGGCGGTAATGCGCGCCGAAGGTGTAGCCGGAGGTATCCAGCGAACCCAGGTTGGCGTTGCCGCGATTCAAGCCCACCACCTGACCGTTCGCATCACGACTGAACTGGTTGCAGTAGCTCTGCACCGAGAACACGTAGCACTGCTGCAGCACATAGTCCGCGGTGATCGCCGTGATCACGTTGGTGATATTGATGTGGTAGTAGTCCAGCGTGAAGTCCAGGCCTTGCACATAGCTCGGGCTGTAGACGAAGCCGGCCGTGCGGCTGATGCTGTGCTCCGGCTGCAGGTAGGCATTGCCGGCACCCGCATTGAACGGCGTCACGCCTTGGGTATCCGGGGCCGAAACTGGCTTGCCAGTGGTGTCGGTCTGGTGGAAGTTGGCAGGCAAGCCGGCCGCCGCACACGCCTTGGCCACCGTCGGATTCGTGGTGGAGCCGATGTTCGGATTCGTGTCGCAGGGATCGGTATACGCGTCAAACGTCTGCGAACCGCCGCCAAAGGTGTCGGCCAGCGTGGGCGCGCGGAAGCCCTTGGCGAAGGTGCCACGCACCATCAAATCCTCGAACGGCATCCACTGGAAGCTGTACTTGTTGTTGGTGGTGCCACCGAAGCTGCTGTAGTGCGAGTAACGGCTGGCCACGTCGAACGACAGCGACTTCGCGCCCGGCAGATCCTTCAAGACCGGAATGTTGAGCTCGGCGTAGGCTTCGTTGGTGTTGTAACGGCCCACCGTGGCACCGGCCGCGAGGTCGGTGGTGAAGCCGGCACTGGCCAGTTCATCCGGGTAGTCATAGCCGCTGACGCCACGATGTTCGACGCCCGCTGCGAAGCTGAGCGTGCCGGCATCGCCCGGCATCTCGAACAGACCGCCGGTGATGTTGGCGGTGTAGTCCTTGGTCAGGCTCTGCAAGCTGGACTGCTCCAGGGCGTTGATGTACTTCAGCGCATCCGGCGTGGACGCGGTGGGGCCGCCGAGGATATTGAACGGCACGCACTGCGACAGCGCGATCGGCGCCGCAGGAGTGCCGCACTGGACCACGCCGGAGCTATTGAGGAACGACGGACCCAGCGCGCTCTGCAGGTGCAGCAGGTTGATGTTGCCAGTGCCGATCGTGCCGACGTCGTACTTGTTGTAGCCGAAGCCGACATCCCAGTTCCAGGTGTACTTGCCAACCTGGAAGGCACCTTCGAAGCCGGCGTCGAAATGGAACGACTTGGCCGATTCGTCGCTGATGCGCGGCATCTCGACGATGCGGCGATAGAAGAACTCATTCTGGCCCGGCACCGGGTTGTAGTAGCTCTGGCCGCTGATATAGACCGGGAAGGTCGGCTGGCTGGCGCTGTTCAACGGATAACCGGCGGTCTGCGTCGACGAATCGCGCTCCGAGTACATGCCGGTGGCTTTGAACGTCACGTAGTCGTTGAAAACATAGCTGCCCGAGGTGAACACCGACTTCAGCTCGGTCGGCAGCTGGGCCATCATCTGCTGGGACGGCAGGTAGTAGTCGTCCGGGAAGTTGACGGGGGAGTGGTAGTCGCTGAGCTGGGTCGAGTCTGCGCCCACGCCCTGGCCGTCATAGCTGCCGGTGTGGTCGAGGTAATGCGAGCCCTTGACCGTGGCGGTAGCCGAGTTCGCTGGCTTGAAGCGACCCCACGGGCCCGTGCTGCTCAAGCCGTCTTCGATATGGTTCGGGCCATAGGTGTACAGCGTGATGTCGCGCGACTTTGCCCAGACCGGATCGGTCTTGTTGTAGGTCGCGGCAAACACGATCGACGACCTCTCGCCGGTGCTGCCCACCGTGAACGAGTAGGCCTGCTGGCGACCGTCGTTGCCCTCGTTCTCGCCGATCTGGCCGCTGACCGCGGCACCTTCGTAGCGATCCTTCAGGATGATGTTGACCACGCCAGCGATGGCATCGGAACCATAGATGGCGGAGGCGCCGTCCTTGAGGACTTCGATGCGGTCGATCAGTGCTGCCGGAATGGTCGACATGTCGGTGTAACCGGCGAGGCTGGTCATCCAGCGCTTGCCGTTCACCAGCACCAGGGTACGGTTCGAGCCCAGGTTGTACAGATTGATGTACTGGCCGCCTTCTTCCGTATTGGAGACCAACACGTCGGACTTGCTGAAATCCGGCTGGCCCGCGATGGTCATGTTCTGCAGGATGTCGCCGACATTGGTCAGGCCGGTCTTCTGGATATCGGCCTGGGTAATGGTGACGACGGGCTGAGCCGTCTCGACATCAACACTGCGAATGCGCGAGCCGGTAACCGTCACGGTCTCCAGCTTCTTGGCGGATTCAGGATTACTGCCCGCCGCGTCTTGGGCGAAAACCGAGCCGGTTGCCACAAAGGCACCCATGGCCAGGCCCAGGCGAACAGCGATGGCAAGCTTGCTATTACCCAACTCTTTCACGTGTGAACTCCCCTAAGCGTGGTTGCAATCAACAATCTGGCTCAGCGATGGCGGCCTTTTTCGAGGCACATGCCTTCCCGCGGGCCTGTTTCCACAGGTCCGTGCTTGAGCCAACAGGGCAGGAAAATGCGGCTCTCCCCCGCATCCCCTTTACAAACTTACGAGCGCAAATAACAAATTGTCAACGAAATATTCGTATTTCTGTCGCGTGAAAATTCATTTTTCGCAAATACATAGACTTATGGCTCGCCATTTCGTAACTAGTTGCTTTGTCAATACTGAAGTCAGCGCGCTTCGCGTAAGTTAATGGCTGTCATTACGCAAGTTTTCATGGCTTTGTGATGCGAGGCTTCATCGCTGCGCGCCGAAGGCGTGATGGTGAAAGATAGGCGCGTGCCGCTGGCCGGCTTCGGCATGGACGCGGACCTGGACCGGGCCTTGTGGGGCATGCCGGACTGAGGCTGGTTTGAAGCCAAACCGGCGCATCGCCAGCGTCGGCTTTTTCCATCCGCACAAAAAAAAGCGGAGTCCCTTGCGGGACTCCGTAAAAGGGTGCCCCTTGCGGGACGCCATCGGGATGGAGCACTCAACGCAGGGGCTTAGAACCGCTGGTTGTATTGCAGGTAGAAGTAACGATCGAGGTCCAGCGTCGGGTCGAGCAGACCCGTGCTGCTGTTGTTGACCGAGTACGTGGTCGGCGGGTGCTTGTCGAAGATGTTGCGGATACCGAACGCGATGTTGGCCTTCCACGGCAGCTCGTAACGGGCCTGGGCGTCGTTGTAGATGATCGCGCCCTTGCGATTCGCACCTACGCCATACGGCCAGCTGTGGCCGTTGTAGTTCGGCTCGTTGCACTCGATGTCCGGGGCGCTCCAGCACTCGTCGCGGAAGGCACCGTAGTAACGCAGGCCCCAGGTGGCGCCCCAGTTACCCTTCGTGTAGTCGAGGCCCAGGTTGGCACGCACGCGCGGGAAGCCATAGGTGCCGGCGTAGTCCTGCGGCGGCGCACCGGCCGTGCTGACGGTGGTGTAGTTCGACAGATAGTTGCTGTCGAGGGTCACGACGAACTTGCCGAACGAGAACTCCGGCAGGCGGTAGTGCACACCGAAGGTGTAGCCGGCGGTATCCAGCGAACCCAGGTTCGCGTTGCCGCGATTCAAGCCCACCACCTGACCGTTCGCATCACGACTGAACTGGTTGCAGTAGCTCTGCACCGAGAAGATATAGCACTGCTGCAGCACATAGTCCGCGCTGATCGCCGTGATCACGTTGGTGATGTTGATATGGTAGTAGTCGAGCGTGAAGTCCAGGCCTTGCACGTAGCTCGGGCTGTAGACGAAGCCCGCCGTGCGACTGATGCTGTGCTCCGGCTGCAGGTAGGCATTGCCGGCACCCGTGTTGAACGGCGTGGTGCCCTGGCTATCCGGGCCCGTGACCGGCTTGCCCGCATTGTCGGTCTGGCGGAAGGTCGGCGACAGGCCAGCGGCTGCGCAGGCCTTGGCCACCGTCGGATTGCTGGTGTAACCGAAGGTCGCGTCGCAGGGGTCGGTGTAATAGTCGAACGTCTGCGAGCCGCCGCCGAAGGTGTCGGACAACGTGGGCGCGCGGAAGCCCTTGGCGAAGGTGCCACGCACCATCAAATCATCGAACGGCATCCACTGGAAGCTGTACTTGTTGTTGGTCGTGCCACCGAAGCTGCTGTAGTGCGAGTAACGGCTGGCCACGTCGAACGACAGCGACTTCGCGCCCGGCAGGTCTTTCAGCACCGGGATATTGAACTCGAGATAGGCTTCGTTGGTGTTGTAACGGCCCACCGTGGCACCGGCCGCGAGGTCGGTGGTGTAGCCGGCACTGGCCAGTTCATCGGGGTAGTCATAGCCGCTGACGCCACGATGTTCCACACCTGCTGCGAAGCTGAAGGTGCCGGCGTCGCCCGGCATTTCGAACAGGCCGCCGGTGATATTGGCGGTGTAGTCCTTGATCAGGCTTTGCTGGCTGGACTGCTCCAGCGCATTGATGTACTTCAGCGCTTCCGGCGTCGAAGCGGTGGGGCCGCCGAGGATATTGAACGGCACGCACTGCGACAGGGCGATCGGAGCCGCCTGCGTGCCGCACTGGACGACGCCGGCGCTATTGAGGAACGACGGACCCAACGCGCTCTGCAGGTGCAGCAGGTTGATATTGCCGGTGCCGGTCGTGTCGACGTCGTACTTGTTGTAGCCGAAGCCGACATCCCAGTTCCAGCTGTACTTGCCGACTTCGAACGCACCTTCGAAGGAGCCGTCGAAATGGAACGACTTGGCCGATTCGTCGCTGACGCGCGGCATCTCGACGATGCGGCGATAGAAGAACTCATCCTGGCCCGGTACCGGGTTGTAGTAGCTCTGGCCGCTGATATAGACCGGGAAGGTCGGCTGGCTGGCGCTGTTCAACGGATAGCCGGCGGTCTGCGTCGACGAATCGCGCTCCGAGTACATGCCCGTCGCCTTGAAGGTGACGTAGTCGTTGAAGGTGTAGCTGCCCGAAGTGAAGATCGACTTCAGCTCGGTCGGCAGCTGGGCCATCATCTGCTGCGACGGGTTGTAGTAATCGTCCGGGAAGTTGGCCGGCGAGTGGTAGTTGCTGAGCTGGGTCGAGTCTGCGCCCACGCCCTGGCCGTTCCAGCTGCCGGTGTGGTTGAGGTAATACGTGCCCGGCACCGTGGCGGTGGTCGGATCGGCAGCCTTGAAGCGACCCCACGGGCCAGTGCTGCTCAAACCGTCTTCGATATGGTTCGGGCCATAGGTGTAGTCGGTGATGTCGCGCGACTTTGCCCAGACCGGATCGGTCTTGTTGTAGGTCGCGGCAAACACGATCGACGACTTCGCGCCGGTGCTGCCCACGGTGAATGAGTAGGCCTGCTGGCGACCGTCGTTGCCTTCGTTCTCGCCGATCTGGCCGCTGACCGCGGCACCTTCGAAGTGATCTTTCAGGATGATGTTGATCACGCCGGCGATGGCATCAGAACCATAGATGGCCGAAGCGCCGTCCTTGAGGATTTCGATATGGTCGATCAGCGTTGCCGGGATGGTCGACAAGTCGGTGTAGCCGGCCAGGCTGGTCATCCAGCGCTTGCCGTTGACCAGCACCAGGGTGCGGTTCTCACCGAGGTTGTACAGGTTGGCGTACTGACCACCTTCTTCGGTGTTGGATGTCAGCACGGCGGACTTGCTGAAAGTCGGCTGGCCGGTAATGGTCAGGTTCTGCAGGATGTCGCCGACATTGGTCAGGCCGGTCTTCTGGATATCGGCCTGGGTGACGGTGATGACGGGCTGAGCCGTCTCGACGTCGACGCTGCGAATGCGCGAGCCGGTGACCGTGACGGTTTCCAGCTTCTTGGCGGATTCAGGATTGCTGCCGGCCGCATCCTGGGCGAAAACCGAGCCGGCTGCCACGAAGGCACCCATGGCCAGGCCCAGGCGAACGGCCAGGGCAAGCTTGCTATTACCCAATTCTTTCACGTGTGAACTCCCCTAAACATCGTTGTTGAAATCAACAATCAGGCCGAGCGATGGCGGCCTTTCTCGAGGCAACAGCCTCCCCTTCGGGCCTGTTTCCACAGGTCCGCGTTTGAGCCAACAGGGCAGGAAATTGCGGAATCCCCCCGCATCCTTGCTTGAACCTTACGGACGAAACTAACGATTTGTCAACGAACCATTCGCAGGCTGGTCACGTGGAAATTCGATTAACGTAAATACATGGACTTGCAAGTGGCCTTTTTGCAGAGCCTCGCTCTGTCAATGTGTATTCCGATACACCTGTCGCAAGGTTGGCGACAGTTATCGCGCAAGCTTTCATCCATCGCAGGCGCGAGTCTCAGTCGTTACGCGACGTAATAAGTTGCGCTTTCTTCATCAGCTTCTGTCGCGATCGCCATCGACGTGGGTCGAGTCGGGGGTGCCACTGCTAGCATCTCGCGATGGCTTCCTCTCCCCTAGAAATCCTCCACAGCGTTTTTGGTTACACCGAGTTTCGCGGCCCGCAGCAGGCCATCGTCGAGCAGTTGATTGCGGGTGGCGATGCGCTGGTGCTGATGCCTACGGGCGGCGGCAAATCGCTGTGCTACCAGATTCCCGCCTTGATCCGGCAAGGCACCGCCATCGTCGTGTCGCCCCTGATCGCCTTGATGCAGGACCAGGTGGACGCGCTGCGCGAGGCCGGTGTCGCAGCGGCCTACCTCAACTCCAGCCTCAGCGCGGAAGACCAGCGCGAGGTGGAACGGCGCCTGCTGGACGGGGAACTGAACCTGCTCTATGTGGCGCCCGAGCGCTTGCTGACGCCGCGTTTCCTGAGCCTGCTTGAACGCAACGAGGTGGCGCTGTTCGCCATCGACGAGGCGCATTGCGTATCGCAATGGGGCCACGATTTTCGCCCGGAATACCGCGAACTGGCAGTGCTGCATCAGCGCTTCCCGCAGGTGCCACGCATCGCGCTCACCGCGACGGCGGATGACCGCACGCGCGAGGAAATCGTCGAGCGCCTGGCCCTGCAGGACGCCAAGCAATTCGTATCCAGCTTCGACCGACCGAATATTCGCTATCACGTCGGTCTTCGTCACAACGCCCGACGTCAGGTGATGGAGTTCCTGGAGCGGCATCGCGGCGAAACCGGCATCATGTATGCGCTCAGTCGGCGCAAGGTGGACGAAACGGCGACGTGGCTAGCCGAAGCAGGCTTCGATGCCTTGCCGTATCACGCAGGCCTGGATGCCGCCACGCGCAACGCGCATCAGCGACGATTCCTGCGCGAGGACGGCCTGGTGATGGTGGCGACGGTGGCGTTTGGCATGGGCATCGACAAGCCCGACGTGCGCTTCGTGGCGCACCTTGACCTGCCGCGCAGCATGGAAGGCTATTACCAGGAAACCGGCCGCGCGGGCCGTGACAGCCTGCCGGCCGAGGCGTGGATGATCTACGGCTTGTCGGACGTGGTGACGATGAGCCAGATGATTGCCCAGTCCGAATCCGCGGATGAGCGCAAGCGAGTGGAACGGCAGAAGCTCGAATCGCTGTTGGCCTACGCGGAAGCGACGCAATGCCGCCGCGAGTTGCTGCTGGCGGCGTTCGGCGAGGAGTATCACGGCCCTTGCGGGCACTGCGACAACTGCATCGAGCCGCCCAAGACCTGGGACGCCACCGTACCTGCGCAGAAGGCCCTGTCGGCGGTCTATCGCAGCGGACAGCGTTTCGGCTCAGGCCATGTCATCAGCATCCTGCGCGGCGAAGACAGCACGCGCATGACCGACCTGGGCCACGACCGCCTGTCCACCTTCGGCATTGGTGCCGATATGGACGAGAAGCAATGGCGCTCGGTGTTCCGGCAACTCTTGGCGATGGGTTTGCTGGAGGCCGACGCGGAAGGCTTCGGCACGCTGCGCCTGACCAAGACCAGTCGCGACGTGCTCACCGGCAACCAGTCCGTGCGCCTGCGTGAAGACGCGCGACCGGCCCGTGCCTCGCGCAAGCGTCGCGATAGCCAGCTGGTGACGGGCGGCAGTCTCGGCGTGGAAGCCTATGAGCAGCCGCTATGGGACGAGCTGCGCAAGCTGCGCACCCAGCTCGCCAGGCAGCATGGCGTGCCGCCGTACGTGATCTTCCACGATGCGACCTTGCTGGCGATGCTGCGCGCGCTGCCGTCGAACGAAGCCGAGCTGTCGTCAATCAGCGGCGTCGGCGAAGCCAAGCTCAAGCGCTATGGGCAGGATTTCCTGGCTGTAATCAACGCGCAAGAGTGACCGCTGGTCTTCCTCTCCCCTCCGGGCGACCCGAAGGTAGTCCCTGTGGGAGAGAGGACCGAGGTGAGGGGCGGGTGCTCGCGATAGAGCCGAAAAAAACGACACCCCAACTTCCTCTCCCCAAAGGGGAGAGGATCGAGGTGAGGAGCTGGTGCTCGCGATAGCGCTGAAAAAGGCGCCCCCCCAACTTCCTCTCCCCTCCGGGCGACCCGAAGGTAGTCCCTGTGGGAGAGAGGATTGAGGTGAGGGCCGGTGCTTGCGATAGAGCTGAAAGAAGCGATTCCCTGAGCCAGCGTGCCAGCAAGATTGGCCCCTCACCCCAGCCCTCTCCCCGACGGGGAGAGGGAGCCAAGAGCTCAGCCAGCCAACCGCCAACGCGTGCCGCCGTCAGAGGAAACGCGCGAATGGGCCAAAGCCAGTTCCGGCAGATGCCGCCATTGCTCCAGCGCGCCCGGCAGACGTGCTTGTGGGCAGGCGATGCGGGCGGCGATCAGGGCGGCTTCGGCGGTCTCGTGGCGGCCGAATTCCTGGGCCTCGCACAGCACGCGCCATAGGCGGCCATGGCGGATGATGCGGAACAGGCCGGTTTTCGACGGGTAGACGTATTGGGCCAGCATGGTATGAACAATCGTGAACGGCTGATGGTGCTCTAGCCTGACCACCTACCATGACCCCGCTGTTATTCCATGGCGACGGTTAGATGGCGCTCGCAGGGCTGGTTGATGACGCCCATGCTGCAGTTCTGTTGCAAGCGTCATGAACCTCCGCGCGTGGTGAAAATACCGTTCAACAGGCGCAAAAAAAAAGCGGCTCGCATCACTGCGAGCCGTTTTCGCCAAGCGGCTTCAGGCGCGTTTACTTGCGCTGCGAAGCCGTCTCGTCACGGGCGGCACGGAACTCCGAATCCTTGCTCCAGTTCGGCCAGGTGTCCGAATTGGCCAGGTCGTTGCCCAGCGTGTAGAGGATCTGCAGGTCGCGCGCCATGCCGGTGAACGGCCAGCTCGCCTGCCACTCATCCGAAGGCTGGTGGTAGTGGTTGGCGACGTATTCGTCCTCGGCGGCCTTGCCGGCAGCCACGCCACCATCCACCCAGTCATTGCCCGAGCCGAACGAAATCGCCGGCACGCCGCGCTTGGCGAACGAGAAGTGATCGGAGCGGAAGAAGTGGCCTGCTTCCGGCTTCGGATCGGCTTCGTACACCAGGTTCCACTTCTTGGCGGTAGCGGTCAGCTCGTCGAGCAGATCGAGCTTGGCGCTGCCGGAGATGGTGAAGTTGCGGGCCGGACCGTGCGGGTCGAGCGCATCCATGTTGATGTTGGCGACCGTCTTGGCCAGCGGATAGAGCGGCTTGGCGGCGTAGTACTCGGAGCCGAGCAGGCCCTTCTCCTCGGCCGTGACGTTGAGGAAGATCACCGAGCGTTCCGGCTTCGGCTGGCTGGCGAATGCACGGGCCAGCTCGATCAGGGCAGCCGTGCCGGTCGCGTTGTCGACAGCGCCGTTGTAGATGCGGTCACCCTTGGCATCCGGCTCGCCGACGCCCAGGTGATCCCAGTGCGCGCTGTAGATCACGGTCTCGTCGGGACGCTTGCTGCCTTCGATGCGGCCCACGATGTTGTGCGAGGTAATGACCTTGGAATCGACCTTGTAGTTGGCCGAGAAGGTCTGGCCCTTCAGCACGACGGGCTTGAAGTCGCGCGTCTGCGCCTGCTTCTTGAGTGCCTCGAAATCCAGGCCGGCGTTCTTGAACAGGTTCACCGCCACGTCGCGCTGGACCCACGCTTCCACCTGCGGGTGCACCGCGGCAGGGTGGTCGCGCACGATGTCGAACATCGTGTTGGTATTGGAATTTTTCACCGTGGCCCAGCCATACGAGGCCGGCGCGGTTTCGTGCACGATCAGCACGCCGGCGGCGCCCTGGCGCGCGAGTTCCTCGTACTTGTAGGTCCAGCGACCGTAGTAGGTCATGGCCTTGCCGCCGAAGTCGCCCACGCCGGTCTCGAAGTCCGGGTCGTTGATCAGCACCACGGCGATCTTGCCGTGCAGGTCCACGCCCTTGTAGTCGTCCCAATTGCGCTCGGGCGCCTTGACGCCATAGCCCACGAAGACCAGCGGGGCGTCCTTGATCGACACCTGCTTGGAGCCGTCCAGCGCGGCGCGCACGGCGATCTGGTCGCCCTGGGTCAGCGCTTCGACCTTGCCATTGTTGGCGAACGACAGCGTCGGCGTACCGACGATTTCGGTGCGCAGCAGCGGTACTGCCTGCGTCCATTCGCGCTTGCCGTTCTTCAGGTCGCCACCGGGCTGCACGCCGGCGGCCTTGAGCTGCGCGACGACGTAGTCGACGGTCTTGGTTTCGCCGGCGGTGGCGGGGCCACGGCCTTCAAAGGCGTCTGAGGAAAGCGTCTTGACGTCGTCCGACAAGCGGTGCGGGTCGATGCTGGGGGCATTCGTGGCGGCAGCGGCGAACAGGGCCGACGACACGGACAGGGCAAGAAGGGATAAAGCCAAACGCTTCATGGGCGACACCTGGACGGGGAAACGAGGCTCGATAGTAGATACCGCCGGCCTCGCCGGTCCATAGCCTGACGCCTGCGTAAACGGGGTGGGGTGGCGGTCGGCCGATAGGAAAAGCCCTAGAAAACAGGCCTCTGCTGGGTCCAAGCGTGACTTTCTTCACCCCTTTTCGGCCCCGGATGCAAAAAAACCGCATTTTTTCCGTGTTGCAGCTTGGCGCGAAGCCCTGGCATGCCATACATTCCGCATGCCGAAAGGCATTGCACACACCATCATCTTGATGACCACGGGGAAACGTATGGCGAAGGCGCAGAAAGCAGTAAAGAAGAAGGCCGCTCCGAAGGCAGCTCCGAAGGCCGCCGCGAAGGCAGTCGTTCACAAGCCGATCAAGGAAGCCCTGGGCAAGTCGGGCCTGGTTGCTCACATCGTTGAAACCAGCGGTGTGGTGGCCAAGGACGTCCGTGCCGTGTTGGCTTCGCTCGAAGCGGCTGTCACGGGCTCCGTGCACAAGAAGGGCGCTGGCCACTTCACGCTGCCGGGTCTGCTGAAGATCACCGCTGTCAGCGTTGCGGCCAAGCCGAAGCGCAAGGGCATCAACCCCTTCACCAAGGAAGAGCAGTGGTTCGCTGCCAAGCCCGCCACGGTGAAGCTCAAGGTTCGCCCGCTGAAGAAGCTGAAGGACGCCGCTCTTTGAGCGTAGTTGTTCGATAGCGTCAAACGTCAGGTGCGGCGGTTTCGCCGCACCTGACGAGTCGAGGATGACCTGGGGCCGCTGCAAGGGCGCGCCCGACTGGCTCCTTCGAAGCCCCGGACCCACCGGTCCCCCCATCGTCAGCGCTTGTCGCCACCCAGGATTCGGCCCGTTTCCGGATCGATCTGCAGGCGTACGCTGCTGCCGGCGGCATTGTCGGCCTTGGCCGTCCACACGCCGTTATCGAAATCCAGGTCGTGGACGCGGGTATAGCCCTTGGTGGATAGCGAGGCGCGTATATCGCTCTCGCTCAGTCGCGATACCTGTTCGTTGGGAAACGCCTGGCCGGTCTTCGGGTCGATGCGCAGCGACACTTTCTGCCCGTCCGCGCTGTGCGCCTTGGCCGTCCAAACGCCATGGTTGAAGCTCAGCTCGTGCACCTTCGTGTAACCCTGCTGCTCGAGCGATGCCTGCACCTGATGTTCCGTCAGTGCATCCTGCGCCATGGCGACACCGGAGACGCCCAGGGCCATCGCAAGCGTCAATGAAGCGATCTTCTTCATGGACCTACCTCGTTGCTGGAGGGGGGCACCGAGTGTTGTTCCGTGTATTGCAACTTGCGGTGAATGCAAACGGACCGCGAGCTGAATCGCGGTGGCGCTGGCGCGGGCCCATGATCGTAAGAGCGTCCCAAAAGCCCTCAAGCGACACCGTCAACGCCATCAAGAGACACCGTCATCCCAGCCTTCGCTGGGATGACGAGTAGGAAGGAAACTCGAACAGTTGTCGACACCGAGACTTTTAGCGGGCTCGAAAAAAGCGCCATCGCAAGCCATGACATCGGCATCACGATGGGAACGGTAGTGTCAAAACAAGCTCTACCGCACCTAAGCAAGTCATGCTGGCGATGGACAGGGGCTAGTTCGTGCGACGTCATCGCTTGGCTGGGCGTAGTCAGTCAGGCCGCGCATGGCCGCCTTGCCCTCTGTGTCGTGGTGATCGAAATCCGCTGCCGGCGGCATGCGTTGCGCTTCGCTGCATCGTTTTGGCAAGTCCGTGGGCCGCCGGCCCGGTCGCAGGACGCATCACTCCACCGAGGGCATGACCGATGAGCAATCCAAGTGATCTCCCGCTGAGTCTCTACAAGGCCAACACCGAGTTCCAGTTGCGTGTGAGCAAGCTGGTCATGGAGAACTGGAAGAAGTGGCTGGAGCTGTCCAGTCGTGCCGTCGACGACGGCATCAGCGAGTCGCAGGCGCGCGTGGAGCAGTTGCTCAAGGCGCAGGACTGGACCGCGCTGGCCAGCATGCCCGGCGAAACGTTCTGGCGCCTTTTGCAGCAGCGCGCGGGTGATACCGAAGTGACCAATCAAATCGCCGCCAACGTCCAGGCGCATTTCGCGCAGGGCCTGCAGGAGGCGATCATGACCTGGCAGCAGGACACCTCGCGCGCGCTTGGCGGCGTGGGCGACCTCACCGCCGGCGCTGCGCCGTGGAACGACATCATGGCGCAGTGGAGCAAGCTGTGGCCCATGGCGGGTGGCCCGGGTGGAAAAGGGCCCGCCCGTGACAAGTAAGTCGGTGGAGGGGAAGGCCAGCTCGACGCCCCCGGTGGAACCCGCGGCGGTGCGTCCGACGGTACTGATCGATCTTGCCCTGCAGGGCGGTGGCTCCCATGGCGCCTATACCTGGGGCGTGCTCGATCGCCTGCTGGACGAGCCGTGGCTGCGCATCGACGCGATTTCCGGCACCTCGGCCGGTGCCATGAATGCCGTCGTCCTGGTGGATGGCTGGACCAAGGGCGGCGCCGAGGGCGCGCGCGCGGCACTCGATGCGTACTGGCTACGCGTGGCCCAAGTGGCGATGTTCAGCCCCTTGCAGCGCTCGCCGATCGATCGCTATATGGGGCGCTGGGGGCTGGACGCATCGCCGGGCTATATCGCCATGGATTTTGCATCGCGCGTGTTCTCCCCCTACGACGTGAATCCGCTCGGCATGAACCCGTTGCGCTCGGTGCTCGCCGACACCATTCACTTCGACCATCTCGCCGGCGCACCCATAAAACTGTTCGTCACCGCCACCAACGTGCACACCGGCCGCGGCCGGATCTTCCGCAATGCGGAGATCACGGTGGACGTGCTGCTGGCCTCCGCCTGCCTGCCGACGATGTTCCAGGCGGTGGAAATCGATGGCGAGCCGTATTGGGACGGTGGCTATGTCGGCAACCCGACCATCACCCCGCTGATTCGCGAAAGCGATGCGCACGACAGCATCCTGGTGCAGATCAATCCACGCCATCGCAAGGAAACGCCGCGAACGGCGAACGAGATTCGCAATCGTCTCGACGAAATTTCCTTCAATTCGCCGCTGATGAAGGAGTTGCGCATGATCGCCTTGCTGCGCCAGGTGGCCGACCCCGGTCACGGCGAGGGTGCGTTGTGGGCTGGCATGCGGGTGCACCGGATCATGACCGAGAAACTCGAGACCTTTGGCGCCTCCTCGAAACTCAATGCAGAATGGGAATTCCTCAGCCTGCTGAAGGAGGAGGGGCGGCGCAGCGCGGACGAGTTCCTGCGCGTGCACGGGGACGATCTCGGTCACCGTTCGTCCGCCGATCTCGACGCGCTACTGGCGGAGTGCTGAGGCCATGGGACTGCTCGGTATCCTGCTCGGCCTGGCGCTGCTGGTATGGCTGGCGTTTCGCGGATGGAGCGTGCTGCTGCTGGCGCCGATGGCGGCCTTGGTCGCCGCGCTATTCGCGCGTGAGCCGCTGCTGGCGCACTGGACGCAGACCTTCATGGTCAGCGGCGCCGCCTTCTTCGCCCAGTTCTTTCCGCTGTTCCTGCTCGGCGCCGTGTTCGGCAAGTTGATGGAGGACAGCGGTTCGATCACGGCCATTGCGAACTTCATGATCAGCAAGCTGGGCCAGAAGCATGCCGTGCTGGCGGTGGTGCTGGCCGGCGCCTTCGTCACCTACGGTGGCGTCAGCCTGTTCGTCGCGTTCTTCGTGCTGGCGCCGATGGGCCAGGAGTTGTTCCGTACCGCCGCCATCCCGCGCCGCCTGATGCCGGCGGCCATCGTGCTGGGCACCTCGACGTTCACCATGTCGGCCTTGCCCGGTACGCCGTCGATCCAGAACGCGATCCCGATGCCGTTCTTCGGCACCACGCCATTTGCCGCGCCGGGGCTAGGTGTCATCGCGTCCCTGATCATGATGGTCTTCGGCATGTGGTGGCTGGGGCGGCGCGAGGCATCGGCCAGGAAGCAGGGCGAGGGTTTCGGGCAGGGTGACCTGCTGTCGCCGCAGGACGTGGCCAAGCGCGAGACGCTGCGCGAGCGCGCCACCACCGCACACGAATTCGACCCCACCGAGATCGTGCACGGCACCCAGGCCGATGCACCGTCGACCCTGGCCGCCGCGCTGCCGCTGTTGACCGTGGTGGCCGTCAATCTGGCCATGTCGCTGTTCATCCTCCCGGCGCTGGATACCAGCTATCTCAACCAGCCGCAGTGGGGCAACACCTCGCTGGCCCGGGTCGGCGGCGTGTGGGCCGTGGTGACGGCATTGGCCTGTGCCATTGCGGTGGCCTTGGCCTTGAACTTCCACCGGCTCACCGGCTTGCGCGCGACCCTGGATGCTGGAGCCAACGCGGCCGTATTGCCTGCGGTGAGCGTGGCCAGCCTGGTCGGTTTTGGCGCGGTCGTGGCTGCCCTGCCGGCGTTTGCCGGCGTTCGCGACGCCGTGCTCAATATCGGTGGCGGGCCGCTCACCTCCCTGGCCGTCGCCACCAATGTACTAGCCGCGCTGACCGGCTCGGCATCGGGTGGCCTGACCATCGCCCTCGATGCGCTCGGTCCCACCTATATGGCACGTGCGGCGGCCATCGGCATGGACCCGGCCTTGCTGCACCGGGTCGCCGTGATTGGGTCCGGCACGCTCGACACGCTGCCGCATAACGGCGCGGTGGTCACCCTGCTTGCCGTATGCGGCACCAAGCATGGCGAGAGCTATGGCGACATCGTCATGGTTGGCATCGTCGGCGCCGTCCTCGGCCTGATCGCCGTCATCGTGCTTGGGACGATGTTCGGCTCGTTCTAGCGCCGGGTGCGCGCCCCAGGGCGCCGCCGTAGCGGCGCGCCCACGCGGCTTCCTCGTCTTGTCACAAAGGTTGGTTATTTAGACAGGCCGGGGCAGCGTGCTCCCGGTCCGGCGCATGCCGGCAGTGGCACATGCGGATGCCATGACGGTGAACAGACAGGGGGCACGGGTGGCATGAGCAAGCCATAAGGGGAGGGGGCGTGGCGCTGTGGCGCCCGCTGCGGGACACCTTCGCCGAGGGCATCTTGAACGCACCGCGGCAGCAGGGGCTGCTGCGCACACCGGCCCGGTCGGACGGTCATATTGTCGACCACAGCACAGCGTATTTTCCGGGACAGCGCTTTCCTAATCGTTCCGACCTCTACCGGCGTACCCGTTCCGTGACCCGAAGGCTCAACGAGTTTGGCATCACCGAAGACACGCAAGAACCCATGCTGGTACAGGCAGGACGGCGCGACCCGAGTGCTGTTCGCGCATGGTTCGACCATCGCCGCTGCCGCCGCGATCGGCTGACGCGCCTCCCGCTGGCGGAGGACTGATGCGCTACGCGATTTACTTCTGCCCAGCTCCCGCCACGGCGCTTGCCGCACTGGGTCGCGACTGGTTGAGTGCCGAGCTGACGCCCGATGGCATTTCGGGCATTCCCTTGCCGCGCTGGAATGCCTTGCTTGCCGACGTGCGCCGCTACGGCTGGCACGCCACCCTGCGCTCGCCTTTCACCTTGTCCCCGGATCACGACGTCGCCGATGTGCGTCGCGTGCTGTCCTCGGTGGCGCAAGCCCATGCGCCGATTAATCTCTCGCTGCGGGTCGCCCGGCTGGATGGCTTTCTGGCCTTGCGGCCAGTCAGCGAGTGTCGCGCCGTGGATGCTCTCGCCGCGGCCTGCACCGAAGCCATCGAGCCGCTGCGCGCGCCGCTCATCGAACCGGAATTCCAGCGTCGCGCCGTCGAGCTCGACGCCATCGAAACCCACTACCTTCAACGCTACGGATACCCCTACGTGTTCGAACGCTACCGCTTCCACATGACGCTGTCCGCACCCGCCTCGGTCGACGAGGAGCGTGCGCTGCAGCGCTGGCTTGCCTTGCGTGCCGCCATGCTGCCCGCCGCCCGCATCGATGCACTCAGCTTGTGCGTCGAACCATCGCCCGGCGCAGCCTTCGAGCCGCTGGAACGCTTCGCACTGCGCAAGGTTTCCGTGGCATGAATGCGGGGCGCCTCTACTACGTGATGGGTCCGTCCGGCGCCGACAAGGACAGCGTGCTTGGTTGGGTGCGCGACAATGGTCCCTCCCATGCGGTGGTGTGCGCGCATCGCTATATCACCCGCCCGGCTCACGGCGGTGGCGAACTTCACGTGGCGCTGAGCGCCGAGGAGTTCGAACGTCGCGAGCGCCGCGGTCTGTTTGCACTCACCTGGCAGGCCCACGGCCTGCGCTGCGGCCTGGGCAAGGAGATCGAGCACTGGCTGCGCCAAGGCGTCAACGTGCTGGTCAACGGGTCGCGTGAAGCCTTTCCCTTGGCCCGGGCTCGCTTCAATGACATGGTGCCGGTGCTGATCACGGCCAGCCGCGAAAGCATTGCGCGCCGCCTCATGGCCCGTGGCGGCGAGACGCCCGAGCAGATCGAGGAGCGCCTCGCGCGGCATGACAATTACGTCGCGCCGGGCGATGCACTCACCATCGTCAATGAAGGCTGCCTGCCCGAAGCCGGTGCGGCCCTGCTCAGCGCGGTCAGCGGCTGGAAGTAGGGCGGGCACACCGCCGCAATCGGGCGATTCCGCAAGCGCTTCGCGCCGGCCTGAAGCCGCCAACAGAAGCAGGCGTGGCGCCATTCCCGGTCCGCCTGGCGCTAAAGGGCTAATATAGGCACCCGGTTCGTCAGGTATCGAACGGACACATAGCGCAGATGCCGGTCCCGCAGGCATGCCTGGAAGGCGCTGCGGCTATCGCATGGTTTCACCTAGGAAATGCTGTCAAATGAAGGTTGCGCTGCAAGATCTGGTCGCCGAACTGGAACAGGATGTTTCGTTGTACGAGCCGGACCAACTGCGTCAGCGCATCGAAGCGCTCGATCGTATTGAAACCTGTCTTTTTCATATGCCGCGACCGCAAGACGATGCGGCGATGGCGGAGGAATCCGCTCTTCAGCGTCGCGTGGAAGCCATTTCCGACCAGATGGACGCGGCCAATCGTGAGCTCTACCAGGAAATCCGCGCCGAAATCCGTCGCGGTGACGGCGCCAAGCGCCTGCTTGCCTGGGCAAAGGTCTACGACCCGGCCGTGCACGCGGACTATCAGTTGAACGGCGTCGGCTACGATTATCTCGATGCCCTGGTCACTGGCGTCCTGCAGTTTGACGAGCCCGACAGCGGCATCGCCGAGCTGGCGCCGGAAATGGTGTTCTATCAACCCACGCCGGCACGCTTCATCTTCGACCTGATCCAGTGCAGCGCGCTCAACGAGCACGATGTGCTGATCGATCTCGGCTCGGGCCTGGGCCATGTACCGCTGGTGGCAAACATCTGCACGGGCGCACGCTGCATCGGCATTGAAATCGAAGGCGTCTATGCGGACTGCGCTCGCCGCAGTGCGCAGGCGCTGGACTTGAAACAAGTAACCTTTCTTCAGCAGGACGTGCGTTCAGCTGATCTGTCGGAAGGTACGGTGTTCTACCTCTACACGCCGTTCAAAGGCGGCGTACTGCGCAGCGTGCTCGACATGTTGAAAGCGGAAGCGGGCAAGCGCGAGATTCGCGTTTGTACCCTGGGTCCGTGCACGGATGCGGTTCTGCAAGAGCCGTGGCTCAAGGTCCAGGGCGAGCAGATCGTGGATCAGCTCACGCTGTTTCGCAGCGTCTAGTCATTCATGGGAACCTCGAAAAGCTCGTCATTCCCGCGAAAGCGGGAATCCAGAGACTTTCAACCCACTGAACACAAAGCGCTGGATTCCCGCTTTCGCGGGAATGACGGGAACAAGGACGGTCTTTCGAGATCCCCTGATGGCGGCGTCAAGCAGACCACTCACGTCAGCTTGACGCCAGCTCGGGGAACCTGAGCATTGCGGCAAAGCCGACGAGGCTTGGCTCCTGCTCTGCACAGCAGTCGATGCGGCAGGGCATTCCTGGTGAATCTCTCTGGGAGCGCATGATGAAAAAGTCCGTGTGGATCGTGGTCGCCAATCGCGCCGTGGCGCGCTTGTTCCGGACGAGTCAGCCGACAGGCCCGCTGGAAGAAATGGATTCGTTTATCCATCCCGAGGGCCGCATGCTCGTTCAGGAGCTGGTCTCAGATCGCGCGGGACGCGGTTTCGAGCGATTCGGCCCCGGCGGCCATGCCGAAGATCCGGATACCACGGCAACCGCGCATGAGATGACCAGCTTCGCCACGGCACTGTCCCGCTGTCTGCGCAAGGCGCGTACCGATGGCGAATTCCATGCCTTGGCCTTGATCGCCGCACCCGCCTTCCTCGGCGCCATGCGCGAACAACTGGATGCGGGCACCCGCGAGAGGGTGATGCTGGAAGTGAACAAGAATCTCGTCCATCTGGACGCAGTGGCATTGCGCGCGCAATTGCCCGAGCGGCTGTTTTCGACCATTGATGCGTGATGGTTGGCGCGTGGTGCGCGACGATGCGGATGCTTCGGCGACCTTGCACTAGTGACTTCCATGCGACGCATCGCTGATCCGCAAAAGACCGGTTCCAGGCTCACATCCAACCATCGCCAGTGAGGTCGAGCGATAAGTGAACCTGTTACCCGCCAAATCCCCGCAGTCCAAGGACCACACTAGCCATGTCATGCGACCGGATGCGCCGCAACGGCAATCCCTGACAGGCGGCAATGTTTCCCTTTGCTACTTTCGGCGCGTCACTCGCGGGGTTCTTTGGATTGGGCTACGCGAGTGACCATGGCAGCAATGTCATGAGGCGCGGGCCGCAGGTGCTACCAACACCTACGACCCGCTAACCATCACCAACTGACTACGAGTTGATCATGGCTGTCCACGATCATACGGCACCCGCACGCCTGTCTTTTTCCTCCTTGGGTGACCCGTTCACCGCCTCGCCCGCCGCCGATCCACCGGCGCACGGCCCCCAGGCATACTCGCTGCGCCTTTCCACCCTCGACGACGTTGCACTGGCGCACTACGCGCTTGCGCAACTGTGGTTTGAAGACGAGCGGTATCGCGTGGCGAGGGCACGGCATAACAGCGCCGAGCCCATGACATGGCCACTTCCACCGCTGTTCAAGCAAGGAGTGACCGTGGCGATCCAGTGCCTGGAGCAGTACGCCAAGCAGCTCGGCGATGAGCAAGCGATGAACGGGTAAGCGAGTCCTTGTGATCGTTCCCGCGGTGCATCGGCTGGTTTGGCGATGCACCGCACCTTGGTGACGGCTTACCTCAAAACATGGCTTTGCCCTACACGGATCGCCGCCGGCGCTTATCCGTCGATCAGCCGTGTCCCACGCCGTCGCCTCTGCCACGGCACCCGGCACGCGCCGAAGCCATGCTGGCCATGCACTGCACCGGCATCCACGCCCTCGCGCGCCTGCTCGCCAACAGCGAAGCCTTCCGCGACGTGCAAGCCAACTGCCAAACTGTCGAGCCCGGCCATTGGCCACTCAACGGCCACATCACCGCCTTCTGAGTCACTGTGTAATGGATCCGTGGTCGCTGGGCCATTGCCACACACCTCCTGCTGCCGCAGTCTAGGGGTGTTGCATCGACCGGCTGAAGTCGCAACCCAAAGCAGACATCAAGGTGCGTTGGATTGCCTGTCAGCCATGGCCTTCGAGCGTGTTCGTCTATCCCCTTGCGCTCTTAGCTCTCGGATGACCGTTTCTCAAAATCCGGCTACGTGCTTAGTCTCGGGACTCGGGTTCACTGGACCCGGCGCACGTCCTGGATCCAGTTGGTTTCCCAAGTCCTGCCGCCATCTCCAGAGTAGGCCTGCTCCCAGTGCGCACTAGTGGGGGTGATCTGCGACCAAATGAAACGCACCTTGATGGGCTTGCCGCGAAGCGTATCGCTTGCGTAGAAAGTACCGACGCCGTGTACGAAACGACCCTTGACCGGCGGGTCGAGTGCGCCATGGGGATTGCGGCCATCAATCCACCAGATGGCCCACAAACCCGTCTTCGGGTCATAGGCGCGTGGCGCTACACCGCGGTAGATGCCTTCCGGTGTATCAAACTCGGTGTCGTCGACATTCGCCAACCCGCCCATAAGACTGAACGAGCGGATCGTCCCGTCGAATTCCTCCCAGTCGTGACTGCCGACAAGACGATATTTCAGTCGGCGACTGTGAGTGCGCCAACTGCCGACGAAAAAGTCGAAATCGTGTACGCCAGAAAGGTTGGGATTCTGCTGTGGTTTCGGCACATCCTGCGAGGCACGGACGGGAAGGCCGATAGCGATGGTAGCAACCACTACCAAACTTGCTGAAACGGCGTAGCGAAGAAGGGACATAGGAACTCCCTTAAGGCTGTAGTGAGTGCGCGAGGGCTCCGATCTTACGCCTAGTGCTGTCGCTGCGCGTCTGCTCGAAGAGCTCCTGGGCGTATTGGCGCCCAAAAGGCTCTCTTTCCATTGAAAGGTGACTTGCCCGTGTTATCGGGGGGGCGGTCGCAGAGCTACAGCCCGACCGAACATCTAATTGCCGTGGGGTGAGCTAATAGCGATGGTTGCGCTGATGGCCGATCTGGACCTTATTCCGGAAGCCCTGGGGGCGGTCATCGGTCCATTTCTTGTGGCTACGCGGTCCTGCATGCTTGGCGGATGATCCGGGCCGCGATCACGGCCAGGCGTAGCTGAAGACAGGGTGTAGGTGGGCTTCACAGATATGCTTTGAGTGTCGAGCAGCAAAAGGTCGGGGCCGAGCGGAGCGCATGCATCCCAGTTGTGGTCTTCGGTTGATTGTTCTGGTTGTACGCCGCCGCCGGCGCGGGTTTTTGGGTGACGGCACAAGAGCGCGTATTGTCTGACACGTGGATGGTGAGCGGGGCGAGGCTAAGGTCAGCTTCCGACCCACAGCAATGAGATGGACTCCTCTCCGTCTTCGGCATCGAGTGCCAGACTGGAAGCGATAGAACCAGTCGTTGGCGAAGAGGAGTCCACTCATGAAGCTTACGCGCATTGGAGTTGA